>CAVUQZ010000001.1:0-344043 GCA_963743795.1 uncultured Chloroflexia bacterium
GGCCGACCACGATGAGGATCGCGGAGACCACCGCCAGCAGGGTCGCTAGGGGATGAGACATCGCACGAGACATGGCCATGTTCCTCCATCTGTAGGCCTGATGGGCCTGAGCGTGCTGGACCTAGCTGCGGGCGTTACCCACGGAACGCATCCATGAACCGCACACGGGCCCCGATGCGCATGGCTGCATTGGTATACATGCGGCCGGCGAGCCAGGTCAGGCCGCCGATGGATGCGAGGGTAAGCGCTACAGCCAGGCCGACCTGCCAGAACGGCACGTCGGTGGCCGCCATCCGCACCGCCATCAGGATTGGCGCGAACGGCGGCAGCAACGAGCACACCGTGGCCAGGGGGCCACTCGGATTCGGCAGCGCGGCGTACACGAGCAGGTACCCCGCGATCTGGAGGATCGCGATCGGGGCGACGGCGCTCTGGACCTCCTCCTGGCGCGAGACGAGGGAGGCGACCGCGGCGTAGGCCGTGGCGTAGAAGAGGAAGCCGAGCAGGAACCAGAAGATATCGCCGAGGATCGAGGCCACCCCGAGGGCCGGGATCGCGGCGACGTTGGTCACGTGGACCGCGACGAGCGCGGCCGCGCCCACGATCGTGAGCTGCAGGAGACCGACGAGGCCGATCCCGATGACCTTGCCCGCGAGCAGGCGGCTCGGCTGGATCGTGGCGAGCAGGATCTCCATGATCCGCGTCGCCTTCTCCTCGACCACGCCCTGGGCCACCATGTTCCCGTACTGGCCGAGCGCGATCCAGAGCAGGATGCCGAGGGCCAGGCTGGCGAACAGGTTCTCGTTGTCCTTGGGTGTGTTGGGCTGCGAGAAGCTGGACCGGGACCAGGGCCATGGCCGACTTGACGGCCGCCGGTGAGAGGCCGGCGTCGGAAAGGCGTGCGGCCTCCGCAGCCAGGGATAGGGCGGACTCGACGTTCGATGGGACCGCATCCTTCGCCACGGCCGTCGGCGCGGTCGACGACCCGATCACGAGCACGTCGAGCGTGCCCGCCGTTACCTGCGCCTTCCCGGCGGTGACGTCGGCGATGTCGCTGACCGTCACGTTCGCACCCAGGGCCGCGGCCGACGCCGTGAACGAACGCTCGAGCGCCTGCGATCCGCCGCTGAAGCCCACCCGCACCGGGTTGGTCTTGCCGGCGAGCAGCGACGCCGCAATGATGCCGACCACGACGAGGGCGGCCATCACGATGGTGCCGCCAACGAAGACGCGCGAGCGCAGACGCATGCGGACCTCGCGGCGGGCGACGAGGAAGGTGGTCGGCAGGCGGCGCGTTCCGCCCAGACCAAAAGACCGGGCGTTCATGCCGCTGCCTCCTCGATGACCGTCCGGAAGATCTCGCCGAGGGTGGGCTCGACGCGCTCGAACTCGCGCACCGGTCCGGTGTTCAACCCCGCCTGGAGCAGCGCCTGATCGTCGACGCCCGGATCCAGCTCGAACAGCCGCCGCGTGCCGTCGACCTGCACGAGCCGGACGCCCGGCACGCCGGCTTCCCAGTCGCCGGGGCCCCGGGGACGTCGATCCAGCGGCGCTCCTGTCCCCCGGCACGGAGCTCGTGCACGGTGCCGCAGGCGACCATCCGGCCCCGATCGATGATGCCCACGCGATCGCACAGTCGCTCGACGAGCTCGAGCTCGTGGCTCGAGAAGATGACGGGGACACCTGCGTCGGCCCGTTCGCGGAGCACGTCCGCCATCACGTCGACGGCGACCGGGTCGAGCCCGGCGAACGGCTCGTCGAGCACGAGGACGTCCGGACCGAAGACCAGCGCGGCGGCCAGCTGGACGCGTTGCTGGTTGCCGAGGCTGAGCGCCTGGAGATCGTCGTTGGCCCTGTCCTTCAGGCCGAAGCGATCCAGCCAGCGCACGGCCGAGACCCGCGCCTCCGAGCCGCTCATGCCGTGAAGCTCGCCGAGGTACGCCAGCTGCTCGGCCAGTCGCATCTTCGGATACAGCCCACGCTCCTCGGGCATGTACCCGATCCGCCGGCGCGCCGCAAGGTCGAGCGGCCTTCCATCCCACCGCACCTCGCCGGCGTCGGGAGCGAGGACTCCGAGCACGATCCGCATCGTGGTGGTCTTGCCCGCGCCGTTGCGCCCGACGAAGCCGAACAACTCGCCGGCATGGACGTCGAAGCCCAGGTCTTGTACGGCGACTGTCTCCCCGTATCGTTTCGAGATCCCATCGATCTCGAGACTGCGCTCAGTGCTCATGTGTCCTCCGCGCGACTGCCGCGCGTTCGCGTGTCCAAGAGTCCCCGTCTGTTTGCCGCCAACGGAGTTGCCCGGCCTCTATTCATGTGGCCCACGTACCCGGCCGTTGTTGCGACCTCGTTGGCAGCGATCCAGCGCGTTGTCTCGGATAGTCTGACCACATACCGGCCAGTACGTCCGGCGGCGGTGGTCACCTCAGCGCGTTCAGACCGTTCGCGACAGCCTGGTAATACCTTGACGTATTACCGCCAGCGGTAATACTGATGGCTATTACCGGAGGCGGACGTGCAGTATCGGTTGCGAGCGGAGTCCCTCGGCAAGCCTCTCGATGATCTCGATCAGCGGTGCCGGCTGTTCAACAACCTGCCCATCGACCCGACCCACGAAGAGTGGCTTCGTCAGCGTGCCTGGATCCGTACTATTCACGGCACGACACGGATCGAGGGAAACACTCTTTCCGACATTGAGGTCGAGGCGCTTCTGGCAGGCGAAGGCGCGGCCGGCATCAGCCAGAGGGAAGCGCGGGAGATCATCGGAACGCGCGAGGCGCTTTCCCTGGCCGATCGTCTGGCAGCCGAGCAGGTCGTCCCCGACGAATCCGTCGTCCGCGAGATCCACAAGCGCGTCCTGTGGAACCAGAGTCCGCTCCTGACTCCGGGGGAATACCGCAAGGGCGAGAACCGCGTGGTCGATGCGTCTGGGAATTCCATCTTCAGTACGCCGCCCTCGGGCGATGTACCCGAACTCATGCGCGGCTTCGGATCCTGGCTGGGCGCGGCGTCGGGCAAGCATCCCGCGCCCGTTGTCGCTGCGCTTGCCCATCTCGAACTTGTTGCCATCCACCCATTCAACGACGGGAACGGGAGGATGGCTAGAGCCGTATCTCGGCTGATCCTGGTGCGCGCCGGCTATGCCCTGAATGGCCTCGTCTCGCTCGACGCCCAACTCGATCTCGACCGCCCAGCCTACTTCGCTGCCATCCGCGAGGCGATCGGGCAGGCCTACGATCCCCCGTACGACGCCACTCCGTTCGTGGCCTACTTCCTCGGCTCGATCGTCAAGTCGGCTGACTACGTGCTGGCCCGGATCCGCGGGCTGGGCCAGGTCATGGTCGGAATCCGCCGGGCAATCGTGGAAAAGACACTGCCTCCGGCGATGATCGATGGCCTGGCCTTTGCCTGGGTGAACCGCCACATCCGGGCCGGAGACTACATTCGGCTAACCGGCCGAAGTGCCCAGACCACGACTCGCGAACTCGCGACTGCGGTCCGGGGCGGTTGGCTCGTGCCCAGTGGCGACAAGCGGGGACGCTACTACGTGCTCGGGCCCAGGCTCCTGTCGACCCCGGCGCAGGGCGAAGTCAACTAGACCACGAATGCCGCCGGGACTGCGGGCAAGGAGGGAGAAGGTGGAACCAGCCCTTAGCACACGCTATCGGCTGATGGTCTGGCCGGCGGGAGCCTCGGCGCCGAGGCGTATAATCCGGCGTCTCATCCTGGAGAATTGAGAAGGGCAAGCCAGACCACGCTCACTTAGAGCATCTGATCCTTCGCCTTCTGCATGCCCATTCCCCTCGTGGCGCATAGAGCATACGTCCGGGCAATCCGAAGTCAGATGCTCTATCCACTGAGCTACGGGCGCGCGGCCGGCCGATGATACCGCCAACGGGGGCTCGCGGCGGCTAGTTAGCATCGTGGACGGGGCACGCTACCACGCGAGCCCGGGCCTGTGGCCGGCCACATCAGGAGGCCGGCGGCAGGGCCGCGAGGATTCCCTCCACGATCTCTGCGACGTCGACGCTCACGTCGATGACCGTGCCGGGCTCGCCGGGACCCAGCGGCTCGAGCGTCTCGAGCTGGCTCTGGAGCAGCGAGGGTGGCATGTAGTGCCCGCTCCGATGGTCGAACCGGCCAGCGATGGTCTGCGGCGGGGCGACGAGGTGAGCGAACCAGACCGACGGGTGCCCTTCCCGGAGCAGGTCGCGGTAGGCCCGCCGGAGCGCCGAGCAGGTCACGATCGCATCTCTTCCGGCCGCCTCCTGCTCGCCGATCCACGCCGCCAGGGCCCGCAGCCACGGCCAGCGATCCTCGTCTGTGAGGGGTTGCCCGCCGGCCATCTTCGCCACGTTGCCGGCCGGGTGGAAGTCATCGCCCTCGGCGCATGCCCAGCCAATGCTTTCGACGAGGGCGTGCATGACCGTTGACTTGCCGCTGCCAGCCACGCCCATGACCACGATCGTCGTCGTCCGCGCCACGACGGCAGCCTACCGCACTGCCGGACCCGGTCGCTCCGAGACCCACCCGGAACGCGGCGCGACTCTGAGACGGTGCCGGAGCGCCGCGCCGGCTGTAACCTCTACCCTGTCATAACCGCATGATCGGGTACGAGCGGCGCCACAGGGGAGGATCTTCATGAGCGGCAAGCTCAAGATAGTCAACGTTCCCGGGTCGGCGTCGCCGGGCGGCGTCGCCGCCGCAACCAGGACGGCCGAAGCCGCGCCCGCGCCGGCAGCTACGCCCCGAGTCCACGGCCCTCGTCCTGACCCCGCCGGCGCCCGTCGTGAGCGTGCCGGAGTCCCAGGCCACCGAGGCCGTGGTTCTGGACCCGGCCACCGAGTCCAAGCTGGACAACCTGGTCGCCGGCTACCTGGACGCGATCGCCTCGCTGGACCCTCACGACCCGGAGTTCGAGGCCCGGGCGTCGGAGATCCGAAAGCTCGGCGACGACGAGGCCAGGACGTCCGCGCAGATCTCGTCGCGCCTCCTCAACCGTCCGGTCGCGTCGATGGAGCGCAGCGGCCTCTCCAGCTCGTCTACCGTGTCGAAGAGCCTGATGCAGCTTCGCCGCCAGGTCGACGACCTGGACCCGGCCCACCAGGGCGATCTCTTCTCTCCTCGTAAGCTGTTCGGAATCATCCCCTTCGGCGACAGGCTGCGCCGGTACTTCGCCCGATACCAGTCCAGCCAGAACCACATAAACGCGATCATCACGGCTCTCGAGAGCGGCCAGGGCGAGCTGTCGAAGGACAACGCGGACCTCGAGCAGCAGAAGGCGGCACTTTGGGCGACGATGGACCGCCTCCGCCAATACATCTACTTGGGCCAGAAGCTCGACGCCGGCCTGGCGGCCAGGATCGCGACCGTTGAGACGAGCGATCCGGAGCGGGCGAAGGTCCTGAAGGAAGACCTGCTCTTCTACGCCCGCCAGAAGGTCCAGGATCTGACCACCCAGCTGGCCGTCAGCGTCCAGGGCTATCTGGCGATGGACGTGATCCGGCGCAACAACCTGGAGCTGATCCGGGGCGTCGACCGCGCCACCACGACCACCGTCTCAGCGCTGCGGACCGCCGTCATCGTGGCCCAGGCCCTTGGCGACCAGAAGCTCGTCCTGGATCAGATCACGGCCCTGAACGCGACGACCTCCAACCTCATCGAGGGCACTTCCACTCTCCTGCGACAGCAGTCGGCGGCGGTCAACGAGCAGGCGGCCTCGGCCACCATCGACATGCAAAAGCTCCAGGTCGCGTTCGACAACGTCTACGCAACCATGGATGAGATCGACGCCTTCAAGCTCAAGGCGCTCGACAACATGTCCAAGACGATCTCGGACCTGACGACGCAGATCGGCAAGGCTCAGGCTTACCTGGATCGAGCCCGGTCGCGGGACCAGGCCACTGCGAGAGACGAGTCGGGGTTGTCCAGCCTGCCGAAGTAGCCGCCGTACGGCCTCCGCCCTGTTCCGACGCACGGGGCGCGTCGGCGGATCAGCTGCCTGAGGAGACCGCGGCCCCCGAGCCGGCCCTCGCCCGACGGGCCAGTTCGACGAACGGCCGGAGTCGAGTGGCCACCTCTGTCCGCGTCCGGCGGAACGCCTCGAGCTTCTCCGCATCCGCGCCTTCGACCTCGGCCGGGTCGTCCAGGCCCCAATGCAGCGAGTTGTGACTGCCCGGGAAAACCGGGCACGTCTGGCGAGCTCGGTCGCAGACGGTGATCACGTAGTCGAACGGCTGTCCGACGAACTCCGTCACCGACTTCGCCATGGCGCCGGACCAATCGATGCCGACCTCGTCCAGGACGCGGACGGTGTACGGGTTCACGCCCTTGGGCGCGGTCCCCGCCGAGAAGACCTCGAAGTCGGAGCCACCGTAGTCCTTGAGCAACGCTTCGGCGATCTGGCTGCGGGCCGAGTTGCCGGTGCAGACGAACAGGACGCGGATGGGGTCGGCGGACATGGCAATACCTTCGCTGCTGCGCCGGGCACGACCGGCTGCTTGGATGGTCAACTCGAGGTCTGTGAGCTCTGATTCCAGACGGTCCAGATCGGCTCGCTGACGCTCGACTGCGGCGCGCTGGCCGGCGATGAGAGGTGCCAGGTCCAGGTCGACCTCGCCCCGATCCATGCACAACGCCGCGAGCCGTCCGGCGTCGACCGGCGGCAGCCCGAGTCGGCGCAGCACCACGATCAGCCGCAGGCGCGCCAGATCCGTAGCGTCGTACTCGCGGTAGCCGTTGGCGAGCCGCGGCGCGGAGGGCAGAACGCCGGTCTCCTCGTAGAAACGCACGGCCGACGGCGCCACCCCGGCGCCTCTGGCAAGCTCGGCTACCTTCATGGCCGGACCATACACCTTCAAGTAACTTGAAGGTCAAGAGTCTGGTGCAGGCGCGGGATCTGGCTCGCCCCGTGCGTCGATCGGCCGACCATCGCCGTGACCTCGTGGAGCCGTGGGGCCGATGAGGCACCTCCTGGTTGTCAGCCGGCAGACGGCAGCGCAGCCGCGTCTGCCACCGGCCCGCCAGCCACCGCCCCGCGGAGCATCGCCGCTGGGCGCGCTGCGCCGGGCGAGATCTCCCCGGCCAGCTCCCGGAATCGTGCCACCGCATCCGGGCAGATCGTGTACCAGATCCAGGTTCCCTGTCGCTCGCCGGTTACCCACCCCGCTTCGCGCAGCACCTTCAGATGGTGCGAGATGGTCGGTTGGCCGACGTCGCAGCAGGACGTGAAGTCGCACGCGCACACGCCGCCGTCCGTGCTGAGCTGGCGCAGGATGGCCAAGCGAGTAGGGTCGGCGGCTGCCTGGAGAAGGAGGATGTCGGGGTCGGTCTGGCGCTTCATAGCCGCATGATATCGACAAGAATAGATATTGACAAGTGTCAATGCATCCCCTAACCTAGGCCGCGAAAGGAGCCCCAAATGTTCTACTTGAGTCCTCAGATCGCGAAGCTGCTCACCGAGGAGCGCCTGCGCGAAGCCTTGGAGTCCAGCCGGCGGGACGTCCGCCCTTCGACCGCTCGACCTTCGAGGTTCGCCGGCTTGTTCGGCCGCCCGTTCGTCAAGCGCCCGAACCCCGCCACCGCCACCTGCGCCTGCTAGGAAGACACCCATGACGGACCAGATGACAGACCAGGTCCACGAGACCGTCCGCCGCCACTACGGCGAGGCCGCCCTCAGCGTGCTGAACGGCGACTCCTGCTGTGGCGACACCGGCGACTACGGCGGCAACCTGTACTCGGCTCTCGAGCGCGAGGAGCTCCCCGACGCCGCCGTCATGGCGTCGCTGGGCTGCGGCAATCCCATCATGGTGGCGGATCTCCACGCCGGAGAGCGCGTCCTCGACCTGGGGTCCGGCGGCGGCATAGACGTGCTGCTGTCGGCCCGCCGCGTCGGCCCGACTGGCCGGGCCTTCGGCCTGGACATGACCGACGAGATGCTGGCCCTCGCCCAGCGCAACGCCGCCCAGGCCGGCGCCACCAACGTCGAATGGCTCAAGGGCCACATCGAGGCGATCCCGCTGCCGGCCGCCTCTATCGATGTCGTCATCAGCAACTGCGTCGTAAACCTCGCCGCGGACAAGACCGCGGTCTTCCGGGAGATCGCGCGCGTCCTGCGGCCGGGCGGCCGGATCGGAATCACCGACATCGTCGCCGACGACACGCTGACCACGGCAGAGCGCGCCGCACTGGGGACCTACACCGGCTGCATAGCCGGAGCGCTCTCGTTCTCAGAGTTCCGTTCCGGCCTCGAGCAGGCCGGGATGACCGACGTCTCTCTAGCGGTGAGCCACCAGGTAGCGGACCGCATGTACAGTGTCATCGTCAAGGCGACCAAACCGATTGACGCCGCCACTGTGACCGTCCCGCAAACGGCCCCCGCCGTCACCCTGCCACGAGGTTGCTGCGGATGATCTCGATCGAGCCTGCTCAGGTGGTGGATCGGGCGGCCATCGAAGCGCTGCTGGAAGCCAATGGTCTTCCGGTCGACGGCCTCGAGCTGGCGATCTCGACCGCTGTGGTGGCCCGCGACGGAAACGACCTCGTGGGGTGCGCCGGAGTGGAACCCTACGGGTCCGCGGGTCTGCTGCGATCCGTGTGCGTGGCACCGGGGCTGAGGGGCGCACATCTGGGCCGCCGGCTGGTCGGCGCCGCCGAGTCGCTGGCCTCGTCGCGGGGCATCACCGAGCTATACCTGCTCACCGAGACGGCAGGCGACTGGTTCCCGCGGCTTGGCTACTCGCCCGCCACACGAGCCGACGTCCCGGCCGCTGTCACAGCCTCGCCGGAATTCACGGGTGCCTGCCCGGACAGCGCGGCGGTCCTCCGCAAGCAGATCTGACTCCATCGCTGGTTGGCCGCTTGGGCGGCCGAGAAACGGCCTTCGTTAGCTCTATATATCGACACTCATCAATATATGTCCTGCCACCGGAGCCCCACATGAACCTCGTCACCTTCGCCGATCACGTTGCCACGCAACTGGCGACGAGTTTCCTCCACAACTGGCCGTTCCTCCTGCTCGGGATCCTGGCCGCCGCCGCCCTCAAGGTCTACGTGGGCACTGACCGCGTCGCCGCCGTGCTTCGCCGTCGGACGGACGTCGCCGTCGCCGGATCCGTCGCCGCGGCGGTGGCTACGCCCTTCTGCTCGTGCGGGACGACCGCGGTCGTCATTTCCATGCTGGCCAGCTCGGTGCCCTGGGCTCCGGTCGTGGCCTTCATGGTGGCGTCGCCGCTGTCGTCGCCGGACGGCCTGATCTACTCGGCCGGGCTCTTCGGCTGGCCTTTCGCGGTCTTCTTCTTCGTCGCTTCCATCTTCCTGGGCATTGCCGGCGGGGTGGTTGCTCACGTGGCCGAAGGAGCCGGACTGCTCGAGAACCAGGCACGCTTCCAGGAACGCGTGGAGCCACCAGCCGTGGACCGTGAGCCTGCACCCGCCTCCGTCGCTCCGGCGTGCGGTTGCGGCGGAGCTCTGCTGAGCGCCGCACCGTCGATCGGACCCGGCGCGGCAAGCGTTGCCGAGTTCGCCCCGATCTGGGTCCGCTGGCGCCTGCCGGCGTTCGCCGCCGAGATCCGGAAGACCGGGCCGAAGATGCTGCTCTACTTCACCGGATTCGCCGCCATCGGCTTTGCCGCCATCGAGCTCGTCCCAACGGCCTGGTTGACGTCGGCCTTGGGCGGTTCGAACCCGCTTTCGGTCGTCTTCGCCGCTACGCTGGGCGTGCCGCTCTATCTCAACGAGGGCAGCCTGCCGCTCGTCTCGACACTGATGCACGGCGGCATGGGCGCCGGGCCGGCGGTGGCGTTCCTCATCACCGGTGCCGGAACCAGCATCGGCGCCGTCTCCGGCGGGCTGGTCATCGCCCGCTGGCGCGTCCTCGCCATCGTCGTCGGCACGCTCTGGGTCGGCGCGATCGTGGCCGGCCTGCTCGCCCAGGCGATCATCGTCTGAGCGCGCCGGACGGCGCGCTACTGGGGAACTGCGGAATCCTGCTCTGAGGCCGGCCGACCACAGCCGCATTTCTCCATGCAGGCTCGCATCTCCTCGGAGCAGCCGCCGCCGCTCATCATTCGCGCCATCATCCGTGGCATGAGGCGTGGTCCCATGTACCGGAGCAGGACCACCGCGATTGCCACCAGCGCAGCGATGGCGATCGCGCCACCGACCGCTCCTGCCACGACCGACCGTCCGGCCGAACTACCCGTTGGGTTCATCTCCTCACCTCTTCCCGCGGTCACACGATAGTGCCGGCCGTTCTGCCGGGCAACCTTCGCCGGCTTCGCTCAGGCGGGGACGGATCTTCGCGACGGCCTAACGATGGCGGCCCCGATCGTCACGACTCCGAGGAAGACGAAGAAGAGCGCGAACGCGTCGATCTTCACGCCCGCCAGCGCCATGGCCCCGGCGACCAGACCCGTGGCGCCAAGCACGATCGTGAACCAGCGAACCTCGACGCCGGCGACGATCCGGGCCGCGTTGAGGCCGAGCATTCCGGCGCCCACCGCCGCCACAGACGCGTACTCCGCCGTCCCCTTTGGCAGCGCCAGCGCGGCGAACAGCAGGAAGAGCAATCCCCAGCCGATGTCGTCGAAGCGCTTCTCGAGATCTTCTTTCCGAGCGTCCATCCCATCTCCTTTGCCACTACACGTGCCATCACTTGTAAGTACAGTTATCGAAATATCGAACCATCTGCGCAAGAGGAATTCGATCACGCCTCGGTCCCCCGCAGGAATTGATCGACAACGCGGAGAACCTCGGGATTGGTGGAGCAGAAGATGTGCTGGCCGCGGCGCTCGCACCGAATCAGCCCGGCGTTCCGCAGTTCCTTGAGATGGTGCGAGACCGTCGACAGCGAGAGATCGAACTCGCCGGCGATCTCCGTCACGCTGCTTCGCAGCTCTTCGGACGAGTGCGCCGAGTCATCGGTGCACGCCCTTCGGACAACCTCGAAGATGGCGAGCCGGCTGGGATCGCCGAGCGCTCGAAAGATCTTCGCCAGATCCTCGGTTCCGGTCCTTGTCGCGTCCACTTCCACCCTGGGCGTACATTTCGATAGTCGTGAGAGTATCTCACTCTATGGCATGAGCGGCGTTTGTCAAGGGGCTGCGGTGCGATCAGGCCGGCCAGGTTGTTGCGGCCCGCACGCCGGCAGTCACGAGCGTGATGACATGGCCGGCCGCACCGACGACGATACTCGGGACACTCCAGAGGATTCGTCGATGCCCGATCCGCAGCCTGCCACCCCCGGTCGCCTGCCCGCCGTCTACCTCGGCCACGGCGCGCCGACCTTGATCGACGACGCGACCTGGCCAGGGGAGCTAGCGGCCTGGGCCGCCGCCATGCCTCGGCCCAAGTCGATCCTGGTCGTGAGCGCGCACTGGCAGTCGGCGCCGCTCACGCTCGGCGCCACCGACCCGGCGCCGCTCGTCTACGACTTCTACGGATTCCCCGAGCGAGTACTACCGGATCCGCTACGACTCCCCCGGAGCGCCCGACCTGGCGGCTCGGGTCAAAGCGTTGATGCCGCCTGGCGAGCCCGTCGCCCAGCGGCGTGAGCGTGGCCTCGACCACGGCGCCTACGTGCCACTTCTGGTCATGTATCCCGACGCCGACATTCCGGTCCTGCAGATGTCCATGCCGGACCTGCGACCGGAGCATCTCTTCGAGATCGGCAAGAGACTGGCGCCGCTGCGAGACGAAGGCGTCTTGATCATGGGCAGCGGCTTTCTGACCCACGGCCTGCCGTTCGTCGACCAGTATTGGGACGGCCGCCCGGGAGCGCCCGAATGGTCGAAGGAATTCGACCTCTGGGCAGCCGAGAGGCTCGAGCGGGGCGACCTCGACTCCCTGTTCGACTTCCGCAACCGTGCGCCCGGCATGCCGTACGCCCACCCGACGGTCGAGCATTTCGCGCCGCTCTTCGTGGCTCTCGGCGCGGCTACCGATCCGGGCGAGGCGCCCAAGTTCACGATCGAGGGCTACTGGCTCGGGTTGGCCAAGCGTTCGTTCGAGGTTCGCTGACCCTGGTTCGCGATCGTCGCTCGCGCCAGGTCGCTCCCGAGCCGCGCTCTCTTGACTCGCTCCGGGCCGGCCACTAGCATTCCCGCTAATTCCGATGTGGTTACTCAGGATTAGCGAGAGGGCCCGATGAGCTTCGCCCAGACCGTGGTCCTGGCAGCCTTTGCCGGCGGGACGATCTTCCTGGGATTGCCCGTTGGCCGGGTGAGAGGGCTCTCGCGCAAATGGCAGGCGGCGCTGACGACGGCCGCCGGCGGAGTGATCCTCTTCCTCATCTACGACGTGCTCTCGCAGGCGGTCGAACCGGTCAAGGTCGCGCTGGAGGCGGCGCGGGGCGGCGGATCGGCCGGGGATTTCGTCGCCTACGCCGCGACGCTCGGCCTGAGCGTCGCTGTGGGGTTGCTGTCGGTCACGTACCTGACCTCCAGAATGGCGGCCCGACATGGCGGGAGCATCCCCATCACTCCGCGCCAGGTGGCGCTCGGAACGGCGGTGGGTCTGGGATTGCACAACTTCTCCGAGGGCCTGGCCATCGGCCAGTCGGCCGCAACCGGCGCCACGGCCTTCGCCCTGATCCTGGTAATCGGGTTTGCCTTGCACAACGCCACAGAGGGCTTCGCGATCGCGGCGCCGCTGGGCCAGGGGGATGCCCCGAGCTGGAGCTTCCTGGGGGCGGCGGGGGTAGTGGGCGGCGGCCCGACGTTCGCTCGGCGGTGTGCTCGGCTACGCCATCGTCTCGCCGATCCTCTCGATCCTGTTCCTTGGGCTGGCAGCGGGCGCGCTGATCTTCGTCTTCAACGAGATGATGGCGTCTCGCGCCGTCTCTCGCTGCCGATGGTGACGGGCGTTGCGCTGACGATCGGCCTGCTGGCCGCCTTCGGCACGGACTTCATCCTCACCGCGGCGGGCGCGTAACGCCCGCTCGCCACCCGCGGCCGGCGCGGCGCCTCAGACTGAGACGACCGGGTCGACCGGGTAGTCGATGAGGATTTCGGGGCCTGAGGCGGTCAGGCGATAGACGTCCTCGAAGCGGACGCCGCCGAAGCCGGGGATCGCCAGGATCGTGTGGCCGATGGTCACGGTCATGCCCTCGAGCAGCGGCAGATTGCGGTGGGGCGGGATGATCGTCGAGGCGGGCGGTTCCTCGAAGCGCAGCCCGATACCGTGGCCGATCCCGTAGACCTGGTGCTCGGCGAGGCCGTGGCGAACACATGCCTCCTTGGCCTTGGCGTCGAGCTGGGCAGTGGTCACTCCGGGGCGCATCGCGGCTCGGACGTCCGCCACGATCTCGCGATACGTGGCCAGAAGGTCGGCCTGGCGCTCGTCCGGCTCGCCCAGGACGAACGTCCGGGCGAGGTTGGCACAGTAGCCGTCGACCTGGGGCGTGAGGTCGATCAGGACGAGCTGGCCGCGCTCGAGCGGCGCCGGGCTCAGGCGGCCGTGGAGCATGCAGGTCTCGATCCCGAAGTTGACGTAGATCGGCGTGCTCGTCCCCTCGGCGCCCGCCTGCATCATCGCGTAGATCGCCTCGGTCGCGATCTCCTGCGCCGTGACGCCCGGCCGCAGCAGCGCTCGCGCCCGGTCCATGCCCAGGCCGGCGATGCGCTGCGCCTCGGTCATCAGGCCGATCTCTTCGGCATCCTTGACCATGCGCAGCGGGTCCATCACCGGGTCCGACGAGACGACCTCCACCTCCGGGTTGACCTGGCGGAACAGGTCGACCAGGAACGCCGGCGTGTGGAACCACATCTGAATCCCCACGCGCGGCCGGCCGTCGGCGCCCGCAGGGACGCCGGCTGCCGCGGCCTCCGGCACGAGCTCGCGGATCCGACCGACGACGTCGTTGATCTGTCCGCCGACGCTGCCGAAGACGCGCACCTTGCCGTCGGCCAGCGCGGCCCGCAGCTCGGGCTCCTCGCCGGTGAAGGCGATGAGCTCGGGCGGGCCCTGGAAGGGGATGAGCGCCCGCGGCTGGGCTCGATCCTCGCCGAAGAGGTAGCGGTAGTCGTCGTGGTTGAGCACGACGATAGCGATGAGGCCCTGCTCGCGCATCCCCGCCTGGACGCGCTCGATGCGTCCGTACCGAACGTCCATCCGGCCACTCAAGCGGAAACCGGCCATGAGGGTCCCTCCGAGCTCCGACAAGCCAGGGACTGCGCCGCGGGGCCTCACGGCGGCGGCGCGGGCCAGAATAGCTCAGTTCAGAAGCGCGGACCATATGCTGGATGGGCCGGCGCGGCCGGTTGCGTCAGAGACCGAGGAGCCTGCGTTTGGCGGCCGCGAACTCGTCGTCCGATAGGGCGCCTCGGTCATGCATCTCCGACAGCTCACGCAGCCGATCGACGCCGTCTGCGGTTGGCCCGGGGACGGTCGTCGGAGCGTTTCTGCCCGTTCCACCGAACAACGCCACGAGCAGCCAGACGATGCCGAGGCCGATCAGAACGGCCGGCACGATTCCCCATAGCCACCATCCGGGACCACCGCCGAAGTACATGCCTCGGCCACGCATCATCGGACCGAAGAACGTGTGATCACCGTTGCCAGCGGCGTTCATGCCGACGTTGTACGCAACCGCACCAACGGCGACCAGCACGGCCAGGCTGATCACGACAAATACGAGTCCCCTCAGGCCTTTGCTCTTCATGTTCACGCTACTGTTTCGAGTTCCAACAGGCCGAATTCTCGACGGCTCCACTGAAGCGTACCTGAAGGCCCTATCGCCCACGGGAGCGGCCATCGAGGATGCCACCGGCAACCGCAACTGGCGATGGACGCACTCAAACGGCACTTCGCGCGGTCTGTGGTTGATACCATGGCGCGGCCACCGCGGCGCCTTTGAGCAGCGGGCGGAAGGGAATTGACAGTGGCGGCAGACGATCGCAGCGGCCCTGAAGTCGGCCTGGCCGGGCAGTCCCGCAGGCTCCGGCGAGGGCACGTCGGACTCGCCTTCGAGCTCGCGCCTGCCTGATCAGTCGCTGCCGGCGGGCCAGAGTCTGCCGGAGCAGCAGAGCATCCCAGAGCAGCCGCCGGACAACGCGACTCCGTATGCCGCCCTACCCGCCGATCGGCCCCCGGAGCTTCCGACGCAAGAGCCTGCGCCACGGCCGGCCCCTCCGCCAACCCCGGCTGTCTATGGGCAGCCTGGTTATGGACAACCGCCCTCTTGGCCGACCCAACCGGGGTACGGGCAGCCACCGGGGTACGGGTATCCGCCGGGGTACGGGTATCCGCCGGGGTACGTGCAGCCACCCGGTGTCGGGTATCCGCCGGGGTACGCGCAGCCACCCGGTGTCGGGTATCCGCCCCCGCCCGGGTTCGGGCAGGCGCCAGTGTTCGGGCAGCCTCCGGGCTATCCGGGGCAGCCGGGTTGGCCGGGCTATCCGGGCGCATATCCGCCCGGCAGTTGGAGCTACCAGCCCGGTCTCGTCGCCCTGCCATTCTTGCCGGCGGGTCCCGCGCCCGGACTCGCCTGGGGCGGGATCGGCGTCCGGTTCGGAGCGCTGGCGATCGATGCCATTCTCATGATCGTCACGTTGGTGATGGCCGCACTGCTCGCGGATGCGGCCGGCATCCGCCAATACGCGGACGGGTCATCCGTGTACTCGCCGGCCGCCAACGCGATCATGTGGGGCTGGGTTGTGTTCTTCATGGCCTACCATCCGGTGTGCTGGTTGGTCTTTGGAGCCTCCGTCGGGCAGAAGGCCCTGGGGCTGCGCATAGTTCGGGCGTCAGATGGCCAATCGCTGGGCCTGGGGGCGGTGTTGATCCGATTCATCATCTTCGCCGTCTGCGCCGGCTCGGTGATCCTCGGGCTCATTGCCGCAGCGATGGCCGCCGACGATCCGTTCAAGCGCGCCTGGCATGACGAGGCGGCCCGGTCGGTGGTAGTCAGGCGAGCCTGAAGGGCGCCCGCAGAACGGTAACGGTCGGCAGCCCAGCGGTCGCGGTACCGAGGGCTCGGCTGTGGGTGGAGCGGGCGCGAGCGACCCATCCAAGCCGCCCGCGCCCACCCGAGTCCGCTACTTCGCCGTGATGGTCACGTCGGTGGCGGTTCTGGTGCCGGTGTTCGTCGCTGGGCTGCCGCTGGCGCCGGCGTTCGTGCCAGGACTCGAGCCCGCGGTTGCGCCGACTGTCGTCTGGACGATGACCGTGTCGCCCGTCGCGATGTCCGCGGCGGTTCCGGAGGTCTGGCTGTGATACGTGGTCGACGACCCGGTCGCGATCTGGACCGTCTGGCCATCGGCGAGCTGGAGCGTGATCGAGTCGGTCGAAACGCTGACCACGGTGCCGGTCACGGTCGATGCTCCCGATGGCCCGCCGACAGCGCGGCCGCCAAAGTCGCCGAGGGCGCCGCTGGCGTCCGGTCCTATCTGGCCGAGACCGGCGTTGCCGTTGGCCGCGCCGTTCGACTGGCCCGTGCCCGTCTGCCCGGTGGACGTCGCCCGCCCCACGGCAAAGCCGATCCCACCCAGGGCGATCAAGGCCGATATCGCGAGCAGCACGGTCGCGGAGTTGGCCCGCGCCCGAACGGGCCGTCTGGCGGCGGCGCTTACCTCGGGCGCTTCCGGCGCCTCGAGAGTCGCCTGCTCGGCCTCGGTTCGGGCGAGCGGCTCTGCCGTGGACGCGAACGGCTCTTCCGTGGAAGCCAGCGGCTGCCAGATGGGGGGCGAGTCGGGGCCGGTCCGCGCTTGAGCATAGCCTTGCGCCCCGACCGCGGTCTCACCTCCTTCCGCGCGAAGTGGCCTGGAGATCTCATTCGGAGTTGTCATCTCATTCTCCTGACGCTGGCTCTGGAAGCACGGCGCCGGGCGGCTTGGCGCGGCGTCGAGATGTCGCCGGCTCAGTCGATCGGAGCTGGTCCGGCGTCTTGAGGCCAGATTGCCGCAGGCATGCTGTCGATTGGGTTACGAGCGCGAGCTCGTCCAGCTGGCGCCGGCCACCTTCGGCCGGTGCGGTCACCCGGCCGGGTGAGCCTCGCGATGTCCGCTCATCGACCGGGCCCAGCTGACGGAGACGCTCGCCCCGCCCTCAGGCGTGGCGCCGATTTGCCAGCGCCCGCCGGTGGCGTGGACGATCGCATCGCCTATCGCCAGCCCCAGCCCTGCCCCGCCGGACATCTCCGTGGCTCGATGGAACCGGTCGAAGACGTGGCTCCGTTCCTCCGCCGGAATGCCGGGGCCCGAATCCTCCACGGTCAGGCGGACTCGTCGCCCCTCGGCGGCCACGCGGACGGATATGCGGCCACCCTCCGGGGAGTACTTGCAGGCGTTGTCCAGCAGAACTCCGATGAGACGGTCCAGCCATTCCGGCGGCGCGGTGACGATCGCGTCTTCCGCGTCCGAGTCTCCGTCCACGGTCAGAGTCTGCTTTCGCGCCTCCGCGACGGCACCGAATCGATCGGCCGTCTGCAGCGGCCAGAACCTTGACGTCCACCGGCTCCGCCTCGGGCACCCCGCCGGTCGAATCGAATCGAGCCAGCCACAGCATGTCGTCCACGAGGCGCCGCGTTCGCTTCAGCTCCTGGTCGATCCGACCGAATGCGGCGTGATCCCAGCTCGCCTCCCGGCCGCGCGCCAGAGCCAGCGTGGCCTGCGCCTCGATCACGGAGAGCGGCGTTCGTAGCTCGTGGGAGGCATCGGCAGTGAACTCGAGCTGACGCTGACGGGCCCGTTCGATCGGCAGCGCGACGCGCCGGCCGATCGCCACTGCGCCCAGGAAGACCACGATCAACAGGGCGCACCCGATCCCGATCTCGGCCACGATCAGCGTTGCCTGCGTCTGCGAGATCCCGTCCATCGCCTGGCCCACGACGTACCAGTTCGGGCCCGACAGAAGCCCCGGCGATCCTGTAGCTGGCGCCATCGATGGTCACCGTCTCGGGTGCGAGCACGTGCCGGTCTTCGGCCGGAAGGGCAAGGTCGTTCAGGCCGATGGCCGTCGCGTTGCCCGCCGAATCGACCGACCAGGCGAGGACCGGCAGCCCGCGGGGATCCTGACGGGACGGGTCGAAGCCCGGGAACGGGCCTCCGGGCGGGCCGCCACGATCCGAGACCTGTCCGAGGACCGTCTTCAGATGCCCATCTACGTCCGACGTCATGTTGTTCGTGACGACGATCACCACCACGGCGGCGATCACGAGGTAGGCGACGCCGACGATCGCGCTGGCGGCCAGGGCGACCCGAATCGACAGCGTCCGGACCGAGGGCCCATCGATCTGCCCTCGATGACCCGGTTCGTGGTGCCCGCCGAGCGCGTTCACACTTCCTCCAGCCGGTATCCGGCGCCCCGGACAGTGACGATCCGGACGCCGGATCCGGGTAGCTTGGCGCGCAGGCGGCTGAGCTGGACATCGATCGCGTTCGAGCCGAGCGGGTCAGTCTCGTCGTCCCAGCCGTGCTCGGCGATCGCCTTGCGATCCACCACGGCCGGTGAGCGGCGGATGAGCAGCTCGAGGATCTTGTACTCGGTGGCGGTCAGGTCGAGGGGGCGGTCGCCGACCGTCACCTCGCGGCGAATCGGGTCGAGCTCCAGCCTGCCACGGGCGAGGACGGGGGCGTCGACGCCCCGCGGCCGTCGCTGGAGCGCCCGGATGCGCGCCAGCAGCTCCCCGAAGTCGAAGGGCTTGACCAGGTAGTCGTCCGCGCCCGCATCGAGGCCGCGGATCCGATCCGGCGGGGCGTCACGGGCGGTGAGCATCAGAATCGCCGTCGGCTTGCCGTGCTTGCGGGCCCAGGCCACCACGTCGATCCCTTCGGCCCCGGGCATTCGCCAGTCGATCACCGCTACGTCGTAGTCGTAGAACCGCAAGAGGTCGATCGCGTCGTCGCCCCGCTCGGCCGCGTCGACCTGGTAACCGTAGTCCCGCAGGCCGAGCACAAGGATCTGGCGCAGGCCCGGATCGTCCTCGGCTACCAGCAGTCGCATCGATCCTCCGTACGCCCCGACCGCAGCCCAGCGAATTCGGGGCGATTGGGACGCTCGTCGCGAGCGTCCCAATCCTAGCTCTGCGGGGCAGCGAATCTGACTTGTCAAGCCGCCCCCGCGCAGTCGTACAGCGACGCTCCGGAGCCCGAAGACCCGCCGTAGTTCACTGCGGTGCATTTGGCCAGGATCCAGGCCGAACGGTCAGTGGTCGAGCTGCCGCCGCCGAAGCCTGCGCCGCCGAAGCCGCCGGCGCCGTCCACCAGGACGAAGCGCAGCTTGCCCGAGGTGACGTAGCTCTTGAGCTGGTCGAGCGTAGGAGTGGGGTCTGAACCAGTGAAACCACCCATGGCCATGACCGGGAGCCCCGTGGCCAGCTCGATAGTGCCCGCTTGCTGGGACGAGTTGGCGGCCACTATCCAGGCAGCGCTGCCGCGGTTGGCGACCAGGTAGCTCAGCAGCGCCGAGTTCTCCGCGCCGGTGGCGATGCCTCCGCCGAAGCCTCCGCCAGGGCCGAGTCCCGCCAGGCCGCCCGCGCCAGTCGGGCCGCCTCCGAAACCTCCGCCGCCGAGTTGCGAGCTTGCCGTCCCCGGGCCCGGATGAGGGTCGCCGCCACCATAGGCAGTCTGCATCGTGTCCACCGCATAGGCCGCCGGGGCGAGTAGAGCCGCGCCCAGGCTGATGGCCGCGGCACCGAGGGCGATCCGTCGCGCCGCCGCGCTGCCACTCAGCCGCGGCAGCGACACAGCGGCCAGGACGAGTGCAGCCAGGAGTGCCAGGGCCACTGCGGCCGGTCCAACGCCCGTCGCGAAGCCCGGGGTTCGCTCGAGGAGCTGCCAGCCGAACCAGGCCGTCGCCAGGCCGGCCAGGCCCACGGCCAGGCCGCCGAGCCAGATGCCGAGCCGTGAGCGCCACAGGTCCACGAGACCGGCGCCGACGAGCGCGGCTATTGCGGGAGCCAGGGCCACGGCGTAATAGGAGTGAATGACCCCGGACATGTAGCTAAAGATGATCGCCGTCACCACGAACCAGCCGCCCCAGAGCAGATAGCTCGCCAGGCCGAGATCGGTCCGGGCCGCCCACCGCCGCCGCCACAGGCCCACCACGAGGCAGACAAGGGCGAGGGGGATGAACCAGGCGATCTCGCCGAATAGCTGGCTGTTGAAGAGCCGGAGCGGGCCGACTTCGCCGCTGAAGCCGCCGCCTCCGAAGCCCCCGCCACCCGCGCCGCTGCTCCCGAAGATCCGCCCGAGGCCGTCGTAGCCGAAGATCAGGTCCAGCGGCGAGCCGGACGTGCTGCCGCCGACGAACGGCTTGCTGCCGACCGGAAGCATCTCCACGATGGCGACCCACCAGCCGCTGGTGACGAAGACGGTGGCCAGCGCGACGACCAGTCCGATCAGTCGCCGGCGCAGCGTCGTGTTGGCCGAAAAGCCGAAGACGAGGGCGTAGCCGGGCAGCACGAGGTAGGCCTGCAGGTACTTGGTCAGGAAGGCGAGGCCAACGCAGGCTGCCGCGAGGGTCATCCAGCGCAGGCTCCCCTTGTCGACGGCGTGTAGCAGCGCCCAGGCCGAGATGACCAGCAGGAACGTGAGAAGCGCGTCCGGGTTGTTGAAGCGGAATATCAGGACGGCGGCCGGAGTGAGGGCCATGACCACGCCGGCGATGACCGCCGCCGCCGGTCCGAACGCGCGTTTCACGGTCAGGAAGAGCACCCCGACGGTGCCGACGCCTATCAGCGCCTCGGGCAGCAGGATGCTCCACGCCGACAGCCCGAAGAGTCGGACCGACAGGGCCATGACCATGGTGGAGAGTGGCGGCTTGTCCACAGTGATGAAGTTGTTGGCATCGAAGCTGCCGAAGAACCATGCCGACCAGCTCTGCGATCCGGCCAGAGCGGCCGCCGAGTAATAAGTGTTGGCGTAGCCGCTGACGGTCAGGTTCCAGACGTACAGGACGGCCGTAAGGGTCAGCACCCCCAGGAACGCCGGCTGGACCCAGGCGGCTTCGTCGCTCCGGCCGCGAGCGATGCTCAGCAGCCGGCCGCGAAGGTCGGCGAGCAGCCGTGGACCCGGCACGGTCTTCGGTTCGGAGATGGCGGTCATGAGGCGATCCTTTCGGGTGTCGAGAGCGTAGCGACCGCGGCCGAAGACGGCTGGTAGCCGCCACGGCGATCGATAGCCGCGCGGAGCAGCAGGAAGCGGAAGAGGGTCGCGGTCGCATTGGCCGCCACGAGGATGGCGACCTCCCCGAGCCGAGTGCGCTGCGGCACGAAGACGTCCATGGCGGCGACGCTCGCCGTGGTGATGGCGAGGGCTACGCCGAGGGCCAGCAGCCCAGCCGCATGATCGCGAGCCAGACTGCCCCGGCCCCGGACCTCGAAAGTCACGCGCCGGTTCGCGGCGGTGTTGCCAACGGCCGTGGCCAGTAGCGCGAGCGCATTGGCAAGCCCGGTCGACATGGCCGGGCGAAGAGACGCAAAGAGCGCGACGTAGGCGACCGTGCTTACGACGCCAATGGCCCCAAAGCTGGCCGCCTGGCGGATCGTGTCGCGGCGGAGCGTGAACGGTCGGGTGAGGAAAGCGGCTGTCATGGCCCACAATTTGGGCCGCGCAGTCTTTCGAATCGGTTACGTGCCGTCTGGGCAGGCGGCTTTCACGCCCAAGCCCCGCCCGGTTCTCGACGCGGAGCGGAGACCCGGAGATCGCGGAATCGTCGACGCCGCCGATCGCCGCCACCGGATGAGTGTCGCCAGAGCCTCAGCCAGGGATCCCGGGGATCACCTATCCGGGCGGATGGGTCCGGGAACGAGGCGCGAAGGCTTGTCGCGAGATCGGGAGCCTGATCCGTTCATGCAGGTCGTCGCAACTGCCGACTGAGCGAGCAAGAGCTGCCGGGCTGGCGGGCTGGCGACTAGGACGGCGTCCCATCCGACTGGCTGCTCCCGATGAGGCCGCGGGCTCGCATCCGAAGAACCAGGGCGGCGCGAGCCGGCGCAAGCCATCCCGGTCCGGACGCTGGGAACCGGAACCCGTAGAGGGCCCGACGGACCGGCGCCCTTTCGAGGACGACCAATCCGGGCGCCAGTATCGGGATGAGCAGGAACAGGACTATCGGCAATGGGTTGGGCCCGCCCGGCTGCGGTGGCACGGCGACCGCCGCTCCTCCGGACCAGGTGATCACGAGCTGGGGGGCGTTCGCACCGCTTTCGCGCGATGAAAGTGCCAGGGCCGTGCTGTTGGTGGTGGAAAGCCCGAAGCTGACCAGTCCGTTGCCCGCGACCGCCGAGGTCACATCGACGCTCGTCCAGGTGCTGGCCGCGACCTTTCCAGAGCTGCCGAGCTTGGCTCCAAACAGGCGGCGCGTTTGCGTAGGTGATCGTGTTCTCGCCCCAGCTCGTGTCGGCGACGGAGTAGGCGTCATAGCCCACCGACTGAGCGCTGGTGGCCCAGATGCGCAGCGTTGCCGACGTGACCGTCCCGCTGACCCCGGTCACGTTGAAGGTCAGATAGGAATCGACGATGGGCGAACCGTCGACCCTCAACTGGACCGATGTCCCGTGGTTGGCCGTCGGCGCCGAGGAATCCACGTAGCTGTCCGCGCTGGGGGTGAGTGTCGCCGCTGCCCGGCGTGGGTGCGGGTGTCGGCGTTGGCGTCGGCGTTGGCGTGGGCGTTGGCGTCGGCGTCGGCGTGGGCGTCGGCGTCGGCGTTGGCGTGGGCGTTGGCGTGGCGTTGGCGTCGGCGTTGGCGTCGGGGTTGGCGTGGGCGTGGGCGTTGGCGTGGGCGTTGGCGTCGGCGTCGGGCGTCGGCGTCGGCGTCGGTGTGTCGCCGGAGTTGGCGTCGGTGTGGGGGTCGGAGTCGGTGTCGGCGTGTCCGCCGGGGTCGGGGTCGGCGTCGGCGTCGGAGTCGGAGTCGGCGTGTCCGCCGGGGTCGGGGTCGGGGTCGGAGTCGGCGTGGGGGTCGGAGTCGGTGTCGGAGTCGGGGTCGGCGTCGGAGTCGGGGTCGGCGTCGGCGTCGGAGTCGGAGTGGGCGTCGGAGTCGGAGTCGGCGTCGGGGTCGGAGTTGGAGTCGGCGTCGGCGTGGGGGTGGCGGTCTGGGAGACGTTGTGGCAGGCGCGCCGACCCGCTGTCGGTGAACGAACCGTCCACCGGGAGGAACTGCCAGTTGTAGCTGCCGGCATGGAGCGTCAGCCGCAGGATGCCGAAGCTGGTCGTGTCGCGGACCACGCTGTTCGCCGCCACGGTCGCGATCGAGGTGTGGTTCGCCCCGCCCGTGCCCACGGTGATCTCGGTGATCCCGTTGACCGGATCGGCGACGCCGGCCGGCGTCTGCGGCGCGAACCGCTCGTAGATGTGGTCGTGGCCGTCGAGGACCAGGTCCGCGTGGGCCGCGTAGAGCTGCGTGCCAGAAGGACTTGGCTGTTGTTGTTGGCCCGGCCGCCGGAGCTGAATAGCGGGATGTGCCAGTAGGCCAGGATGCACTGGTTCGGATGGGCGGCCAGGTCGGCCGCCAGCCACTTGCCCTGAGCGGAGGTGGCGCCGCAGCCGCCGGCGCTCGAGCAGTTCGAGTTGAGCGCGATCAGGTGCCAGGCGCCGATGTCGTAGCTGTAGTAGCCCTGGCCCGTGGCTGCCGGCGGCCGCCCCGAAGTAGCTGAAGTAGCCGGCGCCGTTCAGTTCGACGTTCGCGCCGGTGCAGTCGACGGCCCCGCTGGTCAGGTACTCGTGGTTGCCGACGACCGGATGGGTGATCGCCTTGACCCGTCCCCAGCGTCGGGTCGTACGACTGGCTGGTAAGCCGCCAGGCTGCCGCAGTAGTACTGGTTGTCGCCGAGCGACAGGACGGCGCTGTAGCCGCCGTTGACCAGCAGGTTGGACGTCGCCCTGCCGGCAGGTGTCATGCGAACCGCTACCGGTGCCGATGCCGTTGTTGAAGTGCGAGTCAGTGGGATCGCAGGCGATGTCCCCGGCAGCGGCGATGACCGGGTCTGAGGCCGCGACGCCTGCCGGATCACAACCGGGACGACGAGCCAGGCCAGGGCGAATACGACCACAACCACCGCCCGGATCCGTCGCGCCCATCGCAGCCGCGCCCGCCGGTCCAGTTGGTCGGTCACTGCACGCTCGGGGAAAGCACGGCGTCGCCCTTCTGCACTGGTCTCTCACGACCGGGTAGGTGGCACCCCCACCTGAATCAATACCCCACGGGCCGGCGGTGGTGCTGTTAGGGATAGTGCAGTCGGGTACTACGTATTTGGAAGGCCCGTCCTGCCTGGTGGTGAGGTCGGACCACGACGCGCGCTTTCTTGGGCGTCGCCGGCACCGCTACAGAGCGACGATGTAGACCATTGCCAGGCTTCGCGGCCGACAGCCGGCCACCGCCGGCCCTCGCGAGGGCCCGATCAGAGGTGTCAGCGGTGTCCATTCACCATCGCCGGATCGTCACGCTCGGCCTGCTGGCCGTCCTTGTGGCAGGCTGTTCGGCGACCGTCTCGGCAGCGCCTACTCCCCCTCCCGGATCGCCCTCGCCCTCGTCGTCGGGTCCCGGCGGAGCCGCCGTGTCCGGGTTTGCCCACGTCTACGTCATCGTCCTGGAGAACGCTTCGTACGCCAGCGTTGTCGGGAACAGCGAGGCGCCCTACTTGAACGGCCTCATTTCCCAATACGGCCTGTCCACCAACTACTTCGGCGTTGCGCACCCTTCGCAGCCGAACTACCTGGCGATGTTCTCCGGGTCGACACAGGGAGTCACCGACGACAGCCCGCACAACCTCGCCGCGACCAACCTGGCGGATCAGCTGGAGGCGAAGGCGAAGACCTGGCGCGTCTTCGCCCAGGACTACCCCGGCAACTGCTACACGGGCTCCACCAAGAATGGACAGGGTGAAGGCATCGGCTCGGCGGGGACGTACGCGCGAAAGCACAACCCAGCAATCTCCTTCATAGACATCAGCTCGAACCCGACGAGGTGCGCCAACATCTCGAACCTGGCCGGGTTCGATCCGGCTGCGGCCAACTTCGAGTTCATCGTGCCGAACGAGTGCAACGACATGCACAGCTGCCCGATCTCCACGGCCGACGCGTTCCTGGGCGCCTTCGTGCCCGGGCATCATTTCCAGCCCGGCCTTTACCGGCAGCGTCCTGTTCATTACCACCGACGAGGGTGAGGGAAGCTCGAACGGGGGCGGGCAGGTCGCCACGGTCGTCGTCAGCCCTCTGGTGAAGGCGGGCTTCCGATCATCGGTCCGGCACGACCACTATTCCCTTCTTCGGACGATCGAGGATTCATGGGGCCTGGCGTGCCTGGGCCAGGCCTGCGCGGCTAACGACATGGCCGAGTTCTTCAAGTAGGTGCCTGGCAGGGGACCACAGTCTTCGCTTTCGGCCGCCCGGCCGACAACAGAGGCCCCGGCTTCAGGGCGCGCCGTCGGTATGAAGCGCGTCCAAGTACGTCCCGTAGCCGGAGGGGCTGGCCCATTCCGTCGCGCTTTCGACGGCCGTACCTTCGCCCCACTCGTTGAAAGTGGTTACCAGCTGCCAAGGCTCATGGGACGCCACCATAGCCTGGATGTCCGCTCGCCAGCGAGTCGGGTCTCTGGCCAGGCGGACGTTGCCGGTAGCCAGCCAGAACCCGGGGCTGATCGTGAACGAGTGGCCGGCCTGGTGGTCCTCGGCAACCGCGGGGGCGTACTGATGCCAGTCGCTCGGCTGGTTCGTGCAGCCACCGAAGCCGGGGAAGACTTTGAGTACTATGAAGTCGTGGGCCGAGGCGTTGCCCTGAGCCCAACGATCGGCCATTCCGCAGCCGTCCGCAGGGCCGGCGTATACGAAGACGACGGGGCGTCCGTCGATCTTGTACAGACTGGGGCTGGAGGCGTAGTGGCCGTTTATGTATGCAAGGTCCGATGCGATCTGGGCAGCCGACGGATCGGTCGTGCCTTCCATCTCGTAGTAGACGGCCCAACTGAAGCCCGTGCCTGAGGCCGTGGAGAGCAGCATGGGGAACTTGGCGTCGGTCTGAGAGCCCTGACCCCACCACGAGGCGATGCCGACGCTGATCTTCCCGTACTGCATGGCCCGGATCTGCTGGGCAACGACCGAAGGGCTGGCGCCATCGTAGAAGCCGGCCGAAGGGTGGTAGTGGGTGAAGGGATCCATTCCAGACTGATTCCACGCCTCGGGGAACCACGGGTAGTAGAAGGCGGCCCTGACAGAGTGGCCGGTCGATGGCGGTTGCGTGGGGGTCGGCGTGGGGGTCGGCGGCGCCGTGACAGACGGTGCGGGCGTATGAGTAGGAGCCGGGGTTGGGGCCGGCGTTGGCGTCGATCGCGGCGTCGGGGTGGGCGTGGGAGGCGGGGTGGCCGTCGGCTTTTGAGTCGGGGTGGCCGTTGCGGTCGGCCTCGGCGTTGCCGAGGCCACAGTCAGGACCAGGACCGTCGAGGATGAAGAGGCCACGACCAGCGCCATGGCAAAGGCAGCCGTGAGCAAGCGGGCAATCCGGCCCAGGTTGGGAGTTCGCGTTCGAGATCGGAGGCGGGACATCGCGGGACTCCATTGGCGTGGAAGTGCGGACCCAGCGGTCCGCGGAGCGATGGCGGCATGCCGCGGCGCCGTGCCCGACACGTGGGCCGCTGGGGGCGGCGCTGACGCGGCGCGCCGGGCGCACCGTGCCTATGGTCCTCTCCTCGACGTCAACGCGACTCCAACTCGGAAGGGCCACTCCATAAGGGTGGCACTTGCGCGGCTCAAGTAAGCCTCTGCAACGGCCCTTGGATGACCCTCCATCTCGTGAGACAACCTACCCGACTCAGTACTGCCGTACGGCCCATTCTGGTAGGACCTCGATCCTCGCCTTTCCACCTGCCGCGACGGGTGCCTGCGGAACGAAACAATTCGGTATCGGACCTCCTGTACCGACAAGTTGGGCCGTAAAGTCCGTCCCCGAAAGCGCGGAAACGTGTCGCCGCCCGACGACACGCTGGCGCAAGGCCCGACGATGAGTAGGCCACGAAGGAGGAGGATCGCATGCTCGCCGATCTGCGCGTTTGGGTCGTGCTGCCCACGTACAACGAGAGAGACAATCTGAGACCCATGACCGAGGCGATCCTCGAGACGGTGCCCGGGGCCTCGGTTCTGGTCGTGGACGACAACTCACCGGACGGCACAGGCGTTCTGGCCGACGAGCTGGCGGCCGAGAACTCGCATGTAGTAGTGCTCCACCGCGAAGCCAAGCAGGGCCTCGGTCGGGCCTACGTCGACGGGTTCTGCAGCGTCGAGGCAAGAGGCGCCGCGATCGTCGTCCAGATGGACGCGGACTTCAGCCATCCGGTCCGCTTCCTGCCCTCGCTTCTCGACCCGATCCTCGAGGGCCGCGCCGACGTCGTCCTCGGCAGCAGGTACGTCCCGGGGGGCGTCATTCCACGCTGGAATCCCATCCGGCGCTTCATCAGCAAGGGCGGAAGTATGTTCGCGCGGGTAGTCCTGCGCCTGCCCCAGCGCGACCTCACCGGCGGCTTCAAGGCTTGGCGCGCCGACGTGCTCGAGTCGATCGATCTCAACGATGTCCATGCCGGCGGTTACGCCTTCCAGATCGAGATGACTTTCCGGGCCCACCGCCTCGGCGCCCGCATCCTCGAGGTCCCGATCACATTCGAGGAGCGCCGGGAGGGCACCTCGAAGATGAGCCGGACCATCGTTCTCGAAGCTTTCAAAGTGGTCGTGGCACTCCGCTGGGCGGCCGTGCGCGGCCGCGTGCCTGTCGCCAGGCCGAGCCGCACCTAGCTCGTCACGGGCGACACCGGGTTGTCAGGCGCAACGGCGGTCCGAGATGGACGCGCCGTCGCGGACGGCAGACGAAGGTTCGCTCTGATCTCGAGCAAACCCAGGCCATTTGGCCGGCCCTTCTCACTACCCAGGGCTCCATCCGTTACGTCGGAGCGTGTTTCTCCATGAAGGTCCTCGAGTACAAGGACAAAGCCATAGCGGCCTCGCCCCGCTTCGCCGCGCTCGCCCGGTTCCTGCTGGTCGGGTTCAGCGGAATACTCGTCAACGAGATCGTCTACGTGTCCCTGACCGACAGCCTGCGAGTCTGGTTCGTCGCCTCGGCAGTCGTCGCAACGGCGGCCTCCACGAGCTGGAACTTCCTCGGCAACGAGTGGTGGTCATTCAGGGGTCGGCGGTTCGCAGGGCCGGCCTGGCTCCGCTTCGGTGCCTACGCGGGCATGAACGTGGCCTTGCTGTGGCTGCGCGTGCCCATGCTGTGGGTCTTGAGCGAAGTCGGAGGGCTCGGCTCGGCGTCATCCAACCTGATCAGCCTGGGGTTCTTCTTCGTTCTGCGGTTTGCGGTCTCCGACGGGTGGGTCTGGCGCAAGAAGGAGGCCGACGCTTCGGCTGAGCCCGGCGGGTCCGCGGCAGGCTTGCAGAAATACCGATACGACATCGGCGGTCTGCTCCGGCTCGACTCGGATTCGGAGCTTCCCGAGCTGGCCTACTTCCGGACGGAAGCGACCACTCCTCCGGACATTCGAATCCGCGTCCGCCGCGTAGGCGCTTTCCCGACCACGCGCGTCCGCCTGAAGCGCGACGGCGATCGCGTTACATACCGGGAGCACCTCGGCATCTTCGGCGCCGACTTCAACGTGACGATGGGCAACCCCATCGAGATCGATGCGTCGCCGCTTCTGGGGCTATCGCGACACGTCCTCTATACCAACGTCGTCGAGGCGCTCTTGCGGTTCGTGCTCGTCTCCAAGGGCTACGTGCTGCTCCACTCGGCCGGACTGGAGGTCGAAGGCGAAGCGACCCTTCTTTCGGCCCAAACCGACACCGGCAAGACGAGCACGGTTATCAACCTTGTGCGTGAGCGGAACTGGCGCTTCATCTCCGACGACATGGCGATCATCGATCCGGCGGGGTTCGTGCGCACGTTCCCGAAGCCGATGACCCTCTCCTATCACACCATGACGAGGGCTGTGGACGCTTCGACGCTGAGCCCGAGGAAGCGCATGCAGCTACAGGTGCAAAGCCGGGTCCATTCGAAGAGCGGCCGGACGGTGGGCAAAGGTCTCGGCTCCCTCAACGTGCCGATCATGTCAATCAATAGCGTCCTCCAGATCATCGTGCCGCCGCCCAAGTACCACATCACGAAGCTGCTGCCCGCCCGCATCGCCGTCGAGACCCCCATCGCCAACGTCTTCCTGATGGAACGCGGTGAGCCTGTCCAGGAGCTCGTGAAGCACGAGGCGGCCATCGATCAGCTGATCGAGAACACCGACGACGCCTACGGCTTCCCTCCGTTCGCGACGCTGGCTCCGAACCTGGTGATCGGTGGCGAGGATTACCAACAGCTTCGAGCTCACGAGCGGCGGCTTCTTAGCCAGGCCCTCAAGAACGTGACCGTGTGGCGGCTGCGAGTGCGCGGCCATGAGTGGAACGAGCTTCTCCCCAGGCTCATATTGGGGAACGACGCCGCGATGCCGGTCGGCATCCCGGTCGAGGCGGAAGACCGCGAACCCGTCGGCATCCCGATCGAGGTGGAGGCTCCGGTCGCAGCGTCGGCGGCGGCCGCGGCCTCGGGTTCGGGCGAAATGATCCCGGCCGGTTTGTTCCCATCGATCCCATCCAGGGCCCACGCCGAGGTCGCGGCAGCCGGCCTCTCCTTCGCGACTTCCGTGCGCACCGAGGGCCAGGGCGATGAGCCTCGCGGTCCTCGCGGCCGCGACGGCTCCCCGCCGACAGTCGGTGTCGGCGTCGCTCCCCAAGCAGGCGCCGCAGATGCGATCGCTATCCAGCCTGCCGGCAGCTTCGGCCTGCCCATCGGTTTGCCTCTTGCGCCCGATTTCTCGGGGATCCTCGAACGGGTCGTGAGCCGCATCCGCACCAATGCGCGAGTCTGGCTCGCCATGAGTGCGGTGCTCCTCGTGGGCGCCGCCGTTCGGCTGTGGGCGATCGGGGCGATCGGCCTCAACAACGACGAAGCGGTCTATGCCGGTCAGGGAGCCTCGCTGGCCGGGGATCAGACGTACCTCGGCCTCTTCGCCATCTTCCGAGCTCATCCGCTCCTGGTGCAGTTCCTCAACTCGATGCCGTTCCGATTCGTCGGCGTCAACGACCTTACGCCCAGACTCATCTCGGTAGCCTTCGGGCTAGCCGGAATTGGGTTGGCCTATGCGACGGGTTCGCTGCTCTACAACCGCCGAGTCGGGCTCATCGCGGCGGCAATCCTCGCCCTCATGCCGTATCACGTCGTGGTCACGCGCCAGGCCCTCCTGGACGGTCCAGAGACGACGCTGTTCCTTCTGAGCATCTATCAGATGGCCCGCTTCGCTAGGAGCAACCAGCCGCTGTGGCTGTACGGCGCCGCGTTCGCAACCGGCCTCACCGTCCTGGCCAAGGAAACGGCCGTCCTCCTTGTCCCCGTGGCCGTCATCTTCCTTCTCCTGACTCCTGAGATCCGAATTGCGTTCCGCCGCCAGCTCCTGGCAATTGCCCTGTTCCTGCTGGCCGTGGCGCCTTATCCGATCGCGATCGTGATCGGCAAAGGCACCAATGCCGCCCAATCCTTCGTGCTGTGGCAGGTGCTGCGACAGCCCAACCACACCTGGACCTTCTACGCCGACATACTCCCGGGCGCGGTGGGCCCGCTCGTCTTGTTCGCCGGCATCGCCGGGCTCGTGTATGTCCTGCGCCGCGGCCTCTGGGAAGACCGGCTGCTCATCACCTGGATCGCGGTTCCAGTCGCATTCTTCGAGATCTGGCCGGTCAAGGGTTACCAGTACCTGCTGCCGATCGCGCCCGCGATAGCGATCCTGGCGGGGCTGTCCTTCGACCGCCTGCTGACTACCGCCGCCCAGTCGGCGGCAGCGATCCCCGCGCGGATCGCCCCGAAGACCTCGGCGAAAACGTCCGGGAAGACGTCCTCCGGTGCATCGCGCCGTGCCACCCGGAAGCCGGTGGCCGCAGTCGTCGCCACAGAAGCTCGACCCATGCCGAGCCGCTTGGCCGTCCTGGCAGGCCGCGCCCGCGAGGCTGTCCGACCCGTCGCCAACCGCGCCCGCGAAGCTGTCAAACCTCTCGCCGGCCGCGCCCGCGAGGCTGTCCGACCTCTCGCCGGCCGCGCCAGCGAAGCTGTCAAACCTCTCGCCAGCCGCGCCCGCGAAGCTGTCCGACCTATCGCCAACCGTGCCGCCAGCCACCTGCCGAGCCGGGTCGCAGCCCTCATGCCACGGTCGCGACCGAACGCCGTGGTCGCTACCGCAACCCTTCTTGCGGTCATGCTGATCAGCATCGCCGTGCCCACGGCGGGAGCAGTGAGCTCGACCTCCATGAGCGGAGCCCTTGCCGGAACCGGTGGTCTGCCGGGCGGCCGCGAAACGGGGCTCTGGATCAAGGAGAACGTCCCCCAGGGAGCCGTCTTCCTGACCGAAGGACCGACGATGGCGAACATCATCGAGTTCTACGGTCAGCGCCGCGCCTACGGCCTCTCGGTCAGCCCAAACCCCATTCGCCGCAACCCGGCTTATGACCCGATCATCAATCCCGACAGAGCATTGCAGCTCAACCGGATCCAGTACATCGCCACGGACATCTGGTCGGCGCAGCGCTCACCCTTCTTCGACGGCACGCTCAGAGGCTACGTGTCCCGCTACCACGGGACGTTGATCTACCAGCAGTCGGCGCAGACGCGGGATACCACCGGCAAGCTCTCGAACCGGGTCGTGATCCAGATCTATGAGGTCCGGCCGTGATCCCGTTCGGAATCCGAGTGGCCTCAGTCCGCAACAACCCCAGGCTGGCCAGGCTCACGGGCCTGACGATGGCCGCCGGGTTGATCGCCGCGCAGCTCGCCCTTGCCACACCCGCGGCGGCCGCCGCCTCGGGCAAGCCGATCCAGCACGTGGTCTTCTTGATGCAGGAGAACCACACCTTCGACAACTACTTCTCGTCGTTCCCGGGCGTAGACCCTGAGCCGAACACGTGCCAGGCCAACTGGATTCCCACGCCCGTCCCCAACCCGACTCCAACGAAGAGCCCGGCTCCGACGAGCTCAAGCTCGCCCAAGCCGACTCCAGTGCCCAGGAGCAGCACCCCCAGCCCCACCCCCGCCCCGACTCCGCCCCCGTCGGCTACCGAGTGCTACACCCCGTTCCACCTCTCCAGCCATCGCACGGTCGATCTCAACCACAGCACCGAGGCGGCCGTGCGCGCATACGACGGCGGAAAGATGGACGGCTTCTCGGCCGCCCAGGGGCAGTACAACCTGCCCAACAACCTGGCCGTGGGCTACTACGACGGCACCGATCTGCCCCTCTACTACAACCTGGCCAGTGAGTACGTGCTCGCCGATCGTTTCTTCAGCTCCGCCATGGGCTCGAGCCAGGTCAACCACATGTACTCCGTGGCGGCTCGCAACGGCGGGGCGCTCCCGACCGGTGGATACAACTTCCCGACGATCTTCGACCGGCTCCAGGCAGCCGGCGTCTCATGGAAGTTCTACGTCCAGAACTACGACCCTTCCATCACGTTCCGCGACACCACCACCAACTCCCCCAAGGTATCCCAGCTGATCTGGGCACCGCTTCTCAACTTCGCCCGTTACATCGACGATCCTGCGCTCTCGTCGCACATCGTCGATCTGCAGCAGTACTACACGGACCTGCAGAACAACCAGCTGCCGGCCGTCGCGTATCTGGTACCCAGCGGCCTGTCTGAGCACCCGCCCGGCGACATCACGGCGGGCCAGGCGTTCGCCGTCACCACGGTCACCTCGCTCATGCGCAGCTCGGCCTGGGACAGCAGCGTCTGGACGGTCGCGTGGGACGATTGGGGGGGCTGGTACGACCACGTCCGGCCGCCGCAGGTCGACAGCGACGGCTATGGCTTCCGGGTGCCGGCGATCATCGTGTCACCGTATGCTCGCAGCGGGACCATCGACAGGACCACTTACGACTTCACGTCGATTCTCAGGTTCATCGAGGACAACTGGTCCCTCCAGCCCCTCACGGCCCGGGACGCGACCGCCAACAGCATCGCCAACGCTCTCGACCTGAGCCGCCCCCCGGCCGCTCCAGTCTTCCCGGGACAGACGTATCCGACGCCGCCGCCGCCAGACACCGCCAACCGATCGATCCTGCTGGCCGTCTATGCCGCGGTCGTCGCCTTTGCCGTCATCTGCGGTGCTTTCCTACTTCGGCCCTGGGTGCACCAGGCGCCCGAGCAAGCGTGAGGTTCCGCATGTACGAGCACTCGGCGAGGAAGCCGCCCAGGCGCCGAATCGCCTCCCTGACCGCCGCGCTGGCACTCGTCTCGGCGGTGGCGATGGCCGTTGCCCCGGCCGCGGCTGCGGCCTTCCATCAGCCATCCGCGGTCGACGGTCCGCTGCCAACGGTCGTAGGGTCCAGGCCGGTGGCGGCCGTTGTCGCGGCGGCCACCTCGATAACGCTCGAGGTCCCGACGGGCAGCGTTCTGGGTAACGACGTTACCGTCACGGCGCTGCTGCGTACCCGGAGCGGCTCCGTCATCGCCGGCGAGCACCTCTCGCTCCTTCTCGACGGTGGCGGCGTCCGCAGCGACAAGACCGATGCGACCGGCAAGGTCCCCCTGGTGATCCCGGCCAAGGACCTTGCCGAGGCTCGCACCTACGCAGTCGAGGTGGTGTTCAGTGGCACCCACGCCCTGGCCGCGTCCAGCGCCACGGCGACCCTCACCATCCTGTCCGCGGCTATCCAGGTCCGCACGGTTCCCGCCTTGCCGAACCTTCGCTTCACGCTCGGCACGGAAACGGCCCTGACCGGGCCCGATGGGATCGCGGCCCTGCCCGTCCCCCGGACCGGCGTGTACCAGCTGACTGTCGACCTCAATGCCGACACCTCGGCCACCGCCACGGTGAAGGCGAGCTTCGTTCGCTGGCTCGACAACGTCTACACGGCCAATCGCACGATCGACGTCACGGGCCCGGCGTCGTACGTCATGGGCCTGCGCGTCGCCTATCGGGCCAGCATCAAGTACGTGGACCTGGACAACCAGCCTGTCGATCCCACGATCGTGAGTCAGGCCCGATTCAGCACGGGCAGCGGCACGGACGACATCGTCCTCAACTCGCAAACCGGCGCCAAGGACGTTTGGTGGACGGCCGCCGCGGCGGTTCGCTTCGGCACCCAGCTCAATGCCTCGCCAACGACATACAGGGCGCTATCGGTCAACATCCACGGCGCCGAAGTCGTAAACCGCGGCCAGCAAGCGTGGACGCCGACCGAGAATGGCGTTTGGACCATCCAGCTCCTGCTCTACAGCATGACGGTGCAGACCCGTGACGCTATCTTCGGGACGCCCGTCTCGGGGCCTCTGAAGCTGACCTACCCTGACGGAATCGCGGTCGAGCAGCGAGTGGATTCGGCGGGCAAGATCACCTTCACCGATCTGCCGCGGGGCCAGTACCAGCTCGCTCTCGGCTCGGTCGCCTACTCGCCTCCCACACCCGTGGCTCTGTCGAAGGTGCAGGACTCGACCCTCCGAGTCATAACGTACCTGGACGTCGGACTCGTGGTGGGGCTCCTCGTCCTGATCAGCGCCCTCGCCATCGCGCGCTGGGTCATCCTCTCGAGGCGTCTGCGGCGCCAGGCGAGCGGACGAATCCGGGCGATGGCCTGACGATCGGGGTCGAAGCGATGAATCGATCGAGGTCTGCCGGCCCTGCCTCAGGTGCCGGCGATCGCCGGACTGGCAACGGAAGCGACCGTCCCGGCTGGAGCCGGGCGCTCCCGCTCATCCTGGCGATCGTCGGGTTGGGCGCCCTTGGGCTCGCGCCATCGCCCAGCCCCTCTCCGACCCCGACTGCCGGGGCCTCGAGCTCTCCAGAATCGCCGGGCCCGGCGACGCACACTCCCGTCCTGGCCTACTACTACATGTGGTTCAACTCCGCGAGCTGGACCCACGCCAAGACCGACGTGCCCGTCTTGGGTTCGTACACGAGCACGTCCGCCGCGGTCATAAAGCAGCAAGTGACCTGGGCTAAGCAGGCGGGGATCGACGCGTTCATCGTTTCGTGGAAGAGCACTCCGTCACTGAACCTGGCCCTATCGAGGCTGGTGGCGGAAAGCGATCTTCAGGGCCTCAAGCTCGTCCTCATCTACGAAGGCCTCGACGTCAACCGAAACCCGCTCCCCGCCGTCCAGGTGAAGTCGGACCTCGCCTGGTTCGTGGCCAACTACGCGTCCGACCCTGCCTTCGACCTCTACGGCAAGCCGGCCGTCATCCTGTCGGGCACATGGCGGTTCACCAACGCCGACATTGCCTCGATTCGCGACCTGCTCAATGCTCCCAAGGAAGTCCTGCTGCTCGGCTCCGACCGAAGCGCTGCCGAGTATCAACCGCGGGCCACCCTGTTCGACGGCGACGCCTACTACTGGTCGTCGGCTGACCCCCTGACAACGCCGGGGTACCAGAAGCGGCTGAACGACCTGGCCAGCGCGGTCCACAGCAACAACGGTCTGTGGCTAGCCCCCGCCGCCGCCGGGTTCGACGCTCGCCTGAATGGCGGAACGACCGTGGTTGACCGGCGCAACGGCGCGACTCTGACGGCGGCGTGGGATGACGCCGTGGCGACCAATCCCGACGGAATGGCCGTGATCAGCTGGAACGAGTTCACCGAGAACTCGTACGTTGAGCCCAGCCGCAACTATGGTGAGCGGTATCTGCAGGTTCTCGCCCTGCTCACCGGAGCCGCAGGTCCGGTCCATTCGGCCAGGCCATCGTCGGGGTCATCTCCCTCCCCTTCGCCGGCCGTGCAGCCCTCGCCGGGCGGGCAGGCCGGAGCCGCCACCGGCGGCGGATCGGGCGGCCACAGTTCGCCATCCGACTGGCTTGGCTCCATCGTTGTGGCGGCCATCGTGCTGGGCGCTTTCGCGTTGGTGGGCTTCAACCTGAGAAAGCGCGGCCGCCTTGCGCCGGGCGTGACCGACCGAGCTCCATCGACCGCCAGGAACGGCCCCACGGGCCGGACAGATTCCCTCGGGCGGCCTATCAGATGACCGACCGCACGACCGACCCACGGGCGAACCCACCGAAGCCGGCGGCGGCCGGGCTGCCTGGACGGGCGCATCGGGCGCTCCCGTTCGGCGCGGGCCGCCGCCGAACCTCTTTGGTCATCGTCCTCGTCGCGGGACTCGTCGCCTTCACAGCCGCCTGGGTTGTGCCGAACGTGGCCGGGGCGGCATTCGTCCAGGTTCGAGCAGTCGTGACGGCCAAACCGGCACTAGGCGGGCCAATGGTGGTGATTGGCGGCGGCTCCGCCATTTCGGCCACCGCCCTGGACATCTCGGTGGAGATCGAGAATCACTATCCCCTCGGCGTGGTCCTCGGCACCGGCCCGGCGGCCTACCAGGCCGCCGCCTACAGGCGCGACGACTCGGGCAAGCTGATACGTGTCTGGCAGATCGGCACCGGCGACGCCCTCCTCGAGGAGGGCTCGGACTCCCCCGTGGGAGGCGGCCCGAGTGACGCGGCGGTCGTCGTGCCGCCGGGGCGCTCGAATCACGCGATCACAGCTGCCGCCACGCCCTTCAGACTGGTGGACGCGACCGGCGCCTCCCTGACCTCCGGCGTGTACTACCTGCGGGTTTGGGCCTACGGGATCGGCAGCCCTCTTGTGCCGCTCGCACTGAGCGGTGGCATCGATCCACTTGGCCCGCCTACGGACCTGCCGGCGCCGCCCGCCTGAGGGCCCCGGCGGCAGGAATCGCGCCTCACCTCGCGGCCCGCGATAGCCAGCCTCACTGACCCGGCGTAAACCGTCCGATCCAGTATGCGGTCCTGGTCAGGTACGCGTTCGGCCCGTCGGCCGCGGAGGATCCAGAGGCGCCCTCGTAGCCCGTGTACGTCCGCGACCCACCGGCGAAGTCGACCGCCGGCTCGATCTGCGTGCTCTCGTGCCATTCGTTGAACGAAGTCACGCTCACCCACGCCGGTCGCGCGGCAACGACGGCCTGCCACATCGCGTCGTAGCGGGCACCATCCTGCCGGTCGACCACGATCTGGCCTGTTGCGACCGCCTGGCGGTTGTCGAAGCCGGGGGCCACGCTGGGGCTGCAGATCACCCTGGCGGCGCTGCAGTCGGCGGCCAGCTGGGCGAAGGCATCCGGTGAGGCCATCGCGTCGTAGGTGTACACGCCGTCGGCACCAACGCGGGTCGCCGAAGAAGCCTTCGGGGAGTGCACCAGCACGATGGAATCGTCGGGCGTGGCGCGCAGGTTTTGGAGCATCGCTTTGAGATCGGCTGGCGCGAGCTTGCTGCTGCCAAACATGTAGAAGACGGCCCGCGGCTTCGTCGATGGGCTTCCCGCGGTGGCTCGAGAGAGCCTGTACAGCGCAGGCGAAGCGCCAAAACGGCCGAGCAGGTAGTGGATGTCGGCCTCCACCGACGTCGCGGTCTGGCCCTGATAGGGCTCCAGGTGGAAGGCGACTCGAATACCGGCGGCATCCGCGGCAGCAAAGAGGGCGTCGAGCGTCTGATCCTCCCAGCTTCCCTGGCCCCACCAGCTCACGGCAATGACACCGATACGGGCCAGGCGGAGCTCCCGCATTTGATCTGCCAGAACGGTCTTGTCGCGGGAGCTGTATGGACCGCGAGCCGGATAGAAGGTTGCGGCGATGTCGTCGGGAGGCTGGTGGGCACGCTGATTCCAGTGCCGCCAGGCTCCGTCGTGGGTTGGAGTTCCGTACCACAGGTAGAAGAAGGCCGTAACGTCAGTGGAAGCGAGGGGCAGCTGCGTCGGGTCCGGCGTCGGCGAGGTGGTCGGGCTCGGCGCGACAGGGGAGACAGTTGGTCCGGGCATCGATGACACAGACGGCGGCGTGGTCGGCGCAGGCGAGGCGCAGGCCGCAACCACGAGCGCAACGATCGCGGCTCGGGCAATCAACCGAATCGCGGGTGTTCGGGGTCTGATTCGGCGATTCGGGCCGCTGGGACTTGTTAACGGTCCGTTCAGACTCCGTTCACATGGCTTTCTTATCGTCGCCACCATGCTAGACATACGCGAGAAGCCCAAACTCGGAAATGTGATGACCCTGGCCTGTCGATCCTACTCGGCCCTCAAATTCGATGGTTGCCCGGATTGCGTCGATGCGGCCCTCGATGCCGTCGTGCAAGCGGGCATGTATACGCTCGGGCGCACGGCTCCGAGTCTTGCCGGCTCGGTCGAGGGTCCGCTCGAGATGGCATACGTATTGAGGGTGAAGCTCGTCGGCGAAATGGGTGAGCAGATCGGCGCGGACGAGATCACCGCGGAACAGACGATCTCGGCGGTCTCCCTCGATGACGAGTGGGGCGAGATCGCCGACGAAGCGGTCGGGGAAGATGAAGCCGAGGAAGAGGACGCCGGGGATCACGCCTCGATGCAGCTGCAGGATTTCCAGACGGTCCTGGACCGGCTCGAGGTAGCTCCGATGGGGAAGCAGGGCCTGTGCGGCAGCATCTCCGGACGCCTCTTCGGCTTCGATCGGTCAATCGGCCTCTTCCGGATCGAGGTCACTCCGGCGCACTGACCGTTCGCGGGTCAAAGAGGCGGCCGACCGGAGAACCGGTCGGCCGTATTCGCGTTGGCGAGCTGGGACGAACTACGCAACGATCACCACGGGAAAGCCATCACCGAGGCGGATGCGGCGTTCCCGAGTGACGGTAGGCCCCACGCCTGCTCGATGGTCCGAAGCATCGAGTAGTGGGTATAGGCCGCGGTGACCTTGAAGCCGGGCGTCATGTTGGGCGTTATCGCGAGCGTGGCGATGTGGCCCCCGCCGCTGACGTTGGTCGTGCCCTCGTCGAAGGTGACGTAGACGACCGAGTTGGCGAACGCCGGGCTGGTCGTGATCTGCGGCAGGAACGCCTTGAGGAAGTTGTCGCCGTCGGCGACCGTGCCGTCGTGCATGTCGTTGATCATGTTCGGGGTGATGAACTCGAAGTTCGCGGCCGCGGGATCGAAGGCCGCCAGATTGGTGATGTTGGCGCATGCAGCCGTGTTGCCGCTGATGCTCGTGTAGCTGATGGCCGGGTTGTGCTTGCGGACGTACGCGCCGGATTTGCCGACGCCGTCGACGACGGCGGAAGACGAAGAGCCGGTGAAGCAGTTGCCCGGGTTGCCCTGCTGGTAGGCCTTCCACGTCCGGCTGGAAGCGGTCACTTGATCGAAGAGGTTGCCCACGCTCAGGTTGTAGACCCCGTCGTCAGTGACGCCCTGGGTACCGCCGGAGGTCAGAGCGATGTAGTTGGGCTCGGAGGGGTGGCGCTCCGCGGTGAAGTTGGTGGCCAGGCCGTACTTCGAGATGAGCGAGTTGATGTACGGGGCACTGCTCGAGCCCACGATGCTCGAGTACTCCTTGTTCTCGAAGACGATCACGTAGACGTGGCTGAAGTTGGGCAGATTACCCACCGGCGGAGTAGTGGCGGGGGTCGGGGTGGGCGTCGCAGTCGGGGTGGGCGTCGGCGTCGCGGTCGGGGTCGGCGTCGCGGTCGGGTCGGGTGTCAGGGTCTCGGTCGGGCCGGGTGTGGGCGCGGCCGTCAGCGTGGAGGCAACTGTGGCGCTCGGCGCTGGGGTGAGGCTTGGCGCGGCTGTTGGATTCGGTGGCGGGGCCGATCCGATCACCAGTGTCGTGGTCGCGAGCAGCGAGCCGGAGGCCGTCTTGGCCGAGACGCGTCCCTTGCTGCCGCTTGCCAGGCCGCTGGGTACGACGAACGGGACGCTGAACGATCCGTTGGCAGCCGCGGTGAAAGAGGCCTTCACCGCTCCGTTGTAGGTGATGTTCCCGGTGTGGCCGGCTCCGAAGAAGAGACCGTCGACCCAGATCTTGGAGCCGGAGGCGGCTCGGGACGGAACGGAGACCATGGGTCCGGTGACGTCCACTCCAATCCCCAGCCACGTGGTGGCTAGGACCGAGCCCTGTGCATTCGTAGCCGATACGAGGCCCATGCCGATCGTCGTGGTGGCCGGAATCGCGAACGGGACGCTGAAGGTGCCGTCAGCGCCTGCGGCGAAACTTGTCACGGGCACCCCGTTGATGCTCAGGCTTCCGGCCTGGCCTGGAGCGAGGCCGGCACCGCTGAGGGTGATCGTGGCCCCGGGCATGGCCTGGGTCGGGGCGCACAGCGTCGGGTGGGTGGCGTCAAGAGAGCCGGCGGGGACAGAGCCGGCGGGGACGATCAGAAGCGTCGTCGTAGCAATCAGGGTCCCCGAGCTCGTCTTGGCCGAGATCCGGCCCGTGCTGTTGGCCACTGCCCAAGCCGGAATGACGAATGGCACGCTGAACGCGCCGCTCGACGATGCCTGGAAGCTGGTTACTGCGCCGCCGTTGAACGTCAGTACGCCCGATTGGCCGGCGCCGAACCCGGATCCGCTGACGGCGATCTGATCTCCGAGAGCGGCAGTAGCGGGAGCAACGACCTGGGCGGTTGCGGCCGCCGTCATTGCCGTGGACAGCGCGAGAACGACCGCCGCGGCAAGGAATGCGGGCCGCAGGTTTCGCGGCGAGGGCTTGTTCCCCTGGCCGGGATTGGCGCGAAGAACGCTTGTGAACATCATTCCTCCTTGCCGTCCGCCCGCTCGGAGATGCGGAACGGAGCGGCTGGAGACGGACGGGAGACGGCGGCGCGCGCGGGGTGACGTTGCCGCGTGGAAGGCGCCGGAGGGGCGGTCCCCTGTCTGCCTGCGGTGGACGCCGGCGGTGACCGACTGGATAAGTCAACCATGGACTTCGGTTCGGTCCAGGTCGATGGCGATCATGTCCGGACCAGAGGGGCTCCATCTGCCCTCGCCCGACTGGTCAATCGGGCCCAACCCTTTAGGATGGGATCAGCGCGTCCGGTGGCCGGCGGACGCGGTCAATTCATTGGCGCCTCGGAATTGCAATCCGCAGGGGTGACAGCCTCCTGCTGCACTGAGAGCTGCCGGCATGTTCTCTGCGTCCAGGCGACGGTCAGATCCGCGTGGGACAGGACGCGGACGATGACTTGGACCGTTCCATCGCCCGGCAGTCGATAGATCGAGTAGACCTCGTCGGCTTCGTCGCTAATGGCAGAAGTGACCAGCACCGCCGATCGCCGGTTCTGCCAGGCCGAGATCAGGCAATCGCTGCCCTGCTGATTGGCATCCGGATCGGTCGTTGGACCCGGGGCCGTTGGGATCGGACTTATGTCGACGTCCTGCTCGAACAACACCTGGGCTCCGCAGGATGGTAAGGTCTGGAGCCCGCGGACGGCCGTGGGCGCGTCGGTTGGCAGTGGCGCAACGGCGGAATTGCCCGGCACCACGCCCAGCTGGAACGGGGCAACCGGACTGCCCGCATCTTGCTCGCCGCTGCCGACCGCCTGAGAGGAGTTCGGCGAGGCGACGCTCGCGGCTCTTGAGCCGGGGTTCGAGGAGATCGCTACCGACAGGACGATGGCGGCCGTAGCCATGACCCCCGCCAGCCCCGATCTCACAAAGAACCAGGGTGAATGCATCAGGGCCCCATTGCACGACCCGAGAACGTCGACCGTCAACTACCCCTTGGGCCCGGACGGATTTGCGTTTGGCTCAGTTCGCGATATAGTAAGCGTCGTGTTGAATATCAAGCTCCCCGAGAATGGCAATGCGAACCAGAGCGATGAGCAGCCCTCGCGGCAACCCGGCGACCGCGCGACTCTGGAGCGCGAACTCCTGGACGAGATGACCTCCTGGTCCCCGCGCGATCGCGGCGGCGTCTTCAAGAGCTGGCATCGCCACGCCCTGAGCCTCGTCCACCTGAACGTCTTGACCGCACTCGAGGCTGAAGGCGCACTCTCGATGAGGCGGCTGGCCGAGGCCATGGACGTTTCGGATGCGAGCGCCACGGGCATCGTCGATCGAATGGAGAAGCGCGGCCTGGTGGAGCGGCGTCACGGCACAGACGACCGCAGGGTCGTGGTCGTTCATGCCACGGACGCCGGGCGTCAGGTCTTCATAGACATGGCCGCCCATCGTCGCGAGGTCCTCTCGAAGGTGCTGACGGAGCTCACAGCCGACGAAGTGGCCGCGCTGCTCGTTGGCATGCGAGCGATCCACGCCGCCCGGAGGCGAGTGTTCCAGCCCGAATCCGAGGCGCCGACGACCGCCGTCAACGGGACCTCGCCCAGCGGGTGATTGCCGGACGGTGACTTCTCCGGCCCGCGTTCACGACTCCTACACAATCCAGACCGAAGCTGATCGCGCATCGTCGAACACGAGGAACGCACCCGAATGACCAGACTCCTGCCCCGGTTCCTGTGGCCCTATCGATGGCGCTTGGCTGTCGTGATGGTCCTGCTGACCATCCAGGCACTGGCCAACCTGTACCTCCCCAACCTGAACGCGGACATCATCAACAACGGGGTCCTCAAGGGCGACACCGGCTACATCATCCGGACCGGCGGGTTGATGCTCCTGATCACATTCCTGCTGGGTATCTGCGCGATCGTCGGCATCTACTTCGGCTCGATGACGGCGATGGCGTTCGGGCGCGACGTCCGGAGCGCCATCTTCCGCCAGGTGATGAGCTTCTCGCAGAAGGAGACGAACCTCTTCGGGACGCCAACGCTGATCACCCGCAATACCAACGACGTGCAGCAGGTTCAGATGGTCCTGGTCATGGCCTTCAACATCATGATCCTGGCCCCGATCATGTGCGTCGGCGGCATCATCATGGCCCTCCGCGAGGATGTCCCGCTATCGGGGCTGCTCATCGTCATCATCCCGCTGGTGCTGATCGTCATCGGCACCCTGGCCCGGATCGCGATGCCGCTCTTCCGTTCCATGCAGAAGCGGACGGATCGCATCCAGCAGGTCATGCGCGAGATCCTGAGCGGGATGCGCGTCATTCGGGCATTCGTTCGAACCGATCACGAAGAGGCCCGCTACGACCAGGCCAACCGAGAGCTGACGGACACCGCCCTCAGAGTCAACCGACTGTTCGCCATGATGATCCCCTTCCTCTTCGGGATCATGAACCTGTCGACGGTCGCCATCGTGTGGTTCGGCGGCCTGCGGATCGACTCCGGAGGTATGCCGCTCGGCAACCTGTCCGCCTTCCTGCAGTACGTGATGCTGATCCTCTTCTCGGTGATGATGGCCGCCCTGATGTTCGTCATGGTTCCGCGGGCTGCCGCGGCCGCCGAGCGGATCCAGCAGGTCTTGGACACAGAGGCGACGCTGTGCGACCCGGACGTGCCGGTGGAGCTTGCCGACCCGCGCGGCGTGGTCGAGTTCCGCGACGTGGAGTTCCGGTATCCGGGAGCCCAGGACGCGGTCCTGTGCGACATCTCGTTTACGGCCAGGCCGGGCCAGACGACGGCCATCGTGGGCAGCACGGGCTCCGGCAAGACGACGCTCGTCAACCTGATCCCACGCTTCTACGACGTGACCGTGGGGAGCGTTTCCATCGACGGTGTCGACGTCAGGAAGCTGCGCCAGGAAGACCTGTGGCGGCTGATCGGGGTCGTGCCCCAGAAGGCCTTCCTCTTCAGCGGCACCGTTGCGAGCAATCTGCGCTACGGCGACGAGGCCGCGACGGACGACGCGCTCTGGCATGCCCTGGAAACAGCCCAGGCCAGGGACTTCGTGACCGAGATGCCCGACCAGCTGGAGGCCGAGATCGACCAGGGCGGCACGAACGTCTCGGGCGGGCAGCGCCAGCGCCTGGCCATCGCCCGAGCGATCGCGAAGAGCCCGAAGGTCTTCATCTTCGACGACAGCTTCTCGGCCCTCGACTTCAAGACGGATCAGCGGCTGCGAGCGGCGCTTCGCGCCGAGACCAGGGACGCCACGGTGATCATCGTCGCCCAACGCGTCGGTACGATCATGCACGCCGACCAGATCGTCGTCCTCGACGGCGGCGCGATCGTTGGCCTCGGCACGCACGACCAGCTCATGGAGACGTGCGAAACCTACCGCGAGATCGTCTATTCGCAGCTGACCCGGGAGGAAGTGGCGTGAGCGGCCCGGTCGGCGGCGGCAACGGACGAGACACTCAGGGAGGCACCCGCACCACACGGCCGGGCGGCTCCGGAGCACCCGGCGGTTTCGGACCGGGCGGGCGACGGCGCGGCCCGATGGGCGGCGGCTTCGGCCCCGGCCATGGGCTGATGATGCCGGCAGAGAAGCCCCAGAACTTCCGCGGCACCTTCCGCCGGCTCCTCGGCGAGCTGCGGCCCGAGCGGCCGCGGATCCTGCTGGTCATGGTGGTCGCCCTGATCAGCACGGCCGGCACGGTCTTTGGCCCGAAGATCCTCGGCACCGGCATCAACAAGCTCATGGACGGGCTCGTCGGCAAGGAGCTCGGGCACTTCCTGCCGGCAGGGACCACCCATCAGCAGGCGGTCACGGCTCTCCAACAAAGCCACAACCCGCTGGCGGACCTGGTAGCCGGGACCAACGCCGCGCCTGGCGTCGGCGTCGACTTCAGCGCCCTGGGCATGGTCCTGTTGGGCCTGACCGCGCTGTACCTGACGGCCACCTTCTTCACCTGGATCGCGTGGTACGTGATGGCCGGCGTCTCGCAGCGAACCGTCTACCGGATGCGCCGTGACGTCGACCTCAAGCTGGCCAGGCTGCCCCTCAAGTACTTCGACACCCATGCGCGCGGCGACACCCTCAGCCGCGTGACCAACGACATCGACAACATCGCCAACACCCTGCAGCAGAGCCTGACCCAGATAATCACCTCCGTAGCCACGATCGTCGGCGTCCTGGCGATGATGTTCTGGATCAGTCCGACGCTCGCCGCCATCTCGCTCCTCGTCCTGCCGGTCGCGGCCGGGCTGACGATGCTGATTGCGCGGCGTTCGCAGAAGCAATTCGCGGCGCAATGGCAGCGCACTGGCGTCCTGAACGGCCAGGTCGAGGAGTCCCACACCGGCCACATGATCGTCAAGTCCTTCGGCCACCAGGAGGACGCGATCCGCCGCTTCGACGAAGAGAACGACCGCGTCTACGACGCCAGCTTCAAGGCCCAGTTCATCTCCGGCATCATCCAGCCGACGATGAACTTCGTCAGCAACCTCAACTACGTCGCCATCGGCGTCCTTGGCGGCATCCAGGTCGCTTCGGGATCCATGTCGCTAGGCGACGTCCAGGCCTTCATCCAGTACTCGCGCTCGTTCACCATGCCGATCACCCAGACCGCCAGCATCGCCAACCTACTGCAGTCCACGATGGCCTCGGCCGAGCGCGTCTTCGAGCTGCTCGACGAGCCCGAGGAGATCCCCGACGCAACTGCGCCGGTGGCCCTCGAGCGTGCCACCGGCCACGTCGCCCTCGAAGGCGTGGCGTTCCGCTACGAGGCCGACAAGCCGCTCATCGACGACCTCAACGCCAACATCCGCTCCGGCGAAGTGCTGGCGATCGTCGGCCCCACCGGAGCCGGCAAGACCACGGTGGTCAATCTGTTGATGCGCTTCTACGAGATCGACGAGGGCGCCATCAAGGTGGACGGGATCGACATCCGGCACATGACTCGCGACAACCTTCGCCGAACCTTCGGCATGGTCCTCCAGGACACCTGGCTGTTCGGCGGGACGATCCGCGAGAACATCGCCTACGGCCGGGAAGACGCCACGGAGGACGAGATCGTGGCCGCGGCCAAGGCCGCTCACGTGGACCACTTCGTCCGAACCATGCCGAACGGCTACGACACCGTGATCGACGACGACGCCTCCAACCTGTCCTCGGGCGAGAAGCAGCTCCTGACCATCGCCCGGGCCTTCCTGGCCGACCCGCAGATACTCATCCTGGACGAGGCCACCAGCTCCGTGGACACGCGCACGGAGGTGCTGGTCCAGCAGGCCATGGCCCGGCTCATGAAGGGCCGGACGGCGTTCGTCATCGCGCACCGCCTCTCGACGATCCGCAACGCCGACGAGATCCTGGTGATGGACCGCGGCAAGATCGTCGAGCAGGGCAGCCACGACGAGCTGATCGCCCGACACGGCTTCTACTACGACCTCTACAACTCGCAGTTCGAGGAGGCGATCGCGGAAGCGGTCTGAACCAGATCGCGGCTGCCTGCTGGTGCCCTGCGCGGCAGCCCGACCATCGCGCCAAGCGCGCTTGCCATACTCAGGGTAACGTCGACCGGTGCACCCGTTTCGATTCGCAGTTCAGCAGGCATCCGCGGCCAGCGCCGAGGAGTGGGCGGCCCTGGCGCGGCGGGCCGAGTCGCTCGGGTACGACCTTCTGGTCATGCCCGACCATCTTGGCCACCAGCTCTCACCGTTTGCCGCGCTGGCTGCAGTCGCCTCCGCGACTACCCGCCTGCGTATCGGAGCGTTCGTGTTCGCCAACGACTATCGCCATCCCCTGATGCTCGCGAGGGAGGCCGCGACGCTGGACGTACTGTCGGGCGGGCGGTTCGAGTTGGGGCTGGGCGCCGGCTGGATGACGAGCGACTACCGTGAGCTTGGGATGGCCTACGACCCGGCCCCGCGCCGCGTGGACCGGCTGGAAGAGGCGGTCCCGATCGTGAAGCGGCTGCTCGCCGGCGAGACGGTCACGCACCACGGAGAGCACTACCAGATGGACCGCGCGTCGGCAGGCGTGCCCACGGTCCAGAAGCCACGGCCGCCCCTGGCGATCGGAGGGGGCGGCCCTCGGATGCTCAGGCTCGCCGCCCGAGAGGCCGACATCGTGGGCTTGATTCCGGGCTTCAGCGAGCGCGGCTGGCACTTGTTCGGCCAGGCGAGCGAGAAGGCCACGGCCGAGAAGATCGGGCGGATCCGGGAGGCCGCCGGCGACAGGTTCGAGCAGCTGGAGATCAACGTCTGGACCGCCTCGGCGGGTCTGGTCGGGAAGGGCAACTCGATCCTGGGTTCGGCTGCGGCCGCGACCATGGGGGCGGCGACGGCCGTGTATGGAAGCCCGTACGTGCTATACGGGACTTTGGGCGCAGTGCGGGAGCGGCTGCTGCGGCGTCGCGAGGAGCTCGGTGTGAGCTATTACACGATCCCGAGCCGCTCGATGGAGTCGATGGCGCCGCTGGTCGAGGCCCTGGCAGGCAAGTAGGTCCGGGCCAGGCCCCCGCCGGCTCGCCCGCCGGTTGTCGCGCGGACGCCCGCCCGGGCAGCGGCGCGTGACGACCGGAGTTACGCTCCGCTCGTGACAGAGCCGCGCCGCCTCCCGAACGACCGTTTCCCGGCGCGACTCGCCGCCTGCCGAGAGGCGATCGCCGAGCGCGGCTTCGCCGCGCTTCTACTGGGCGTGGGCCCCGACCTGCGTTACCTGACCGGCTTCGTGGGCGAGCCGATGGAGCGGCTGACCCTGTTGGTGGTGCCTCGCGAAGGGCCGGTTTCGTTCGTGGTTCCACGCCTGGAGGCCACCAAAGCCGCGGCGACGCCACTTGTGAGTGTCGGCGGCGCTTCCCTCGTCGCGTTCGAGGAGACCGACGATCCGGCTTTGCTGGTCGCCGGGATGCTGGATCAGGGCTGGCGCGGCGCGGCCTCGCGCACCGCGCGCGGCATGGGCCCAATTGGGCTGTCGGATCGACTCTGGGCGACCCACGTCCTGCAGCTTCAGGCGGCGCTGCCGGGCCGTCGCTTCGAGCCCGCCAGCGCCGTGATGCGAGAGTTGCGCCAGGTCAAGGACGCGGACGAAGCGCAGCTTCTGCGGCTCGCAGCGCAGGCCGCAGACCGGACCGTGGAGGGCATCGCCTCGGGCCGCCTGGTCGGCCGTGCCGAAGCGGAGGTCAGCCGCGAGATCCGCCAGCGCTTGATAGACGAGGGCCACGACCTCGCCGATTTTGCGATCGTCGGTTCCGGGCCCAACGGCGCCTCACCCCATCACGATGCCGGCGAGCGCTTCATCGAGGCGGGAGAGCCCCTCGTCCTGGACCTGGGCGGGACGCGGGCCGGGTATCTGAGCGATACCACTCGAACGATCTGGGTGGCGGGCGAGAACGGCCGCGAGCCGGAGGCCGAGTTCCGGCGCGTCTACGACCTGGTGCGCGAGGCGCAGGCCGCGGCCACCGCGGCCGTTCGACCGGGTGTCGAAGCGCAGGCGATCGACGCGGCCGCCCGCGGCGTCATCACCGCAGCCGGCTACGGCGAGTACTTCACGCACCGGGTCGGCCACGGCATCGGATTGGAGGTACACGAAGACCCGTACATGGTCGCCGGCAACGCGACGCCACTGCGTCCCGGGATGGCCTTCAGCGTGGAGCCGGGCGTCTACCTGGCGGGCCGATGGGGCGTCCGCCTGGAGAACATCGTGCTCTGCACGGAGAACGGCTCCGAGGTCCTCAACAACTCGAGCCTGGACCTGCGGGTCGTCCACGGTTAGTAGGCGGCACCGAACGGAAGTACCAGCGATATCGTCACTAGTAGGCGACCCGAGGGAACGCTAGGATCAATCGGTCGGTGGCTGCATGTTTCGCCCGCCGAGAGGCGAGTTGGGAGGTTCCGATGGGGTCGTGGCGCAACGCTTACGGGCGGCTCGGGGCCGCGGCTCTCGTCCTGGCCATCGCCGCGGGGTGCACCAGCTCGTCGGCAACCTGGCCGCCGGTGCGCCCGTCCGCCGTGGGCCCCGTGGCGTCCGGCGTTCACGTCGTCGTGCCGGACTCGTCCGGCGCACAGACGCCCCAGCCGGTGGCATCCGGCGCTCCGCGAGCGACGGCCATCTCGGCCACTGTCGACCAGATCACCGCCGACTACACCTACAAGTCGGAGCTGATCACCCCCATCGCACACCTGTACGGCACGTTCCTCGACGACTTCGTGATCGTGACGATCGACAACGGCAACTCATCCCCCGTCAAGGTCACGGTCCAGAGCAATATCGCCGGCTACACGGACAAGGCGAGCGACACGGTGACCGTAGCGGCCAAAGGGACGGAGGAGATACGCCAGAACCCACGGCTGACCCAGGCCGGCTACGACAGCCTGAACAGCCAGCACCCGGCCGAGCTGAGCGTGGTCGTCTCGTACCTGGAGTCCGGCCAGCCGCGGACGATCCTGGACCAGACCAGCGAGACGACGATCACGTCCCGAGACGATTTCCCATGGACGATCAAAGGTTTCACCCAGCAGGAGAACTACGACCTGGTCGTGGCGATGATCACCCCAACGGACCCGTCGGTTAATGCGCTCATACGCACCGCGCGCAACTACGACCCGTCCGGCGCGATGATCAGCGGCTACGACAGCGAGATGGACGCCAACGGCACCGTGGCCCAGCGTCTCTCCGACATCTGGCAGGCCGAGGCGAACGACTACAAGCTGGCCTACATCAGCACCCCGATCACCTTCGCGTCCGGCTCGTCTCAGCGGATTCGCCTTCCCGGTGAGGTCCTCGACCAGTCGAGCGGCAACTGCATCGAGCTGACGCTGCTGTACGCGGCCGCGGTCGAATTCCTGGGCATGCAGCCAGCGCTGGTAATCGTCCCCGGCCACGCCTACGTGGCGGTCCGCATCGACGGCAAGAACGACTCCTTCTACTTCATAGAGACCACGATGATCGGCTCGGCAACATTCAGTGAAGCCCTCAAGGAAGGGCTGAGCGAATGGCAGACGGCGCAGCCGCACGTCGCCCATTCGGAGGCGGACTACGGCTGGGTCGACGTGCCTGAGGCTCGCTCGAGCGGCATCGTCCCCATCCCCTGGCGCTAACCTGACGAGCCGCTCCGGTCGGCCCTAACCTCGTAACGGCATGCGTTAGGCGAGCCTCGGCGCAGGGAGATGGACGTGAAGCGAATACTGGGACGAAGCGGCATCGAAGTATCCGCGGTCGGGATGGGCTGCTGGGCGATCGGGGGTCAGTGGCTGATGGCGGGCGCCCAGGCCGGATGGGGCGCCGTCGACGACGCCGAGTCGATCCGGGCCATCCACGCCGCCTTGGAGACTGGCGCGGGCTTCTTCGACACCGCCGCCAACTACGGCGCCGGCCACAGCGAGCGCATCCTGGGCCAGGCTCTCACTGGCAGGCGCGACCAGGCGGTCATCGCCACCAAGGTCGGCCACAAGGTCGACGAGGAAGGCAAGAGCGTTGGGTTCTACGGCACGACGGAGGCCGACAGCGATGTCGCCGCTCACCTGCGTGCCGACCTCGAAAAGAGCCTGCGCCGCCTGCAGACCGACTACGTCGACGTCTACCTGCTGCACGTATGGGGCCTCTCGATCGAGCGTGCCATGGAGGCTCGCGAGGTCTTCGAGGAGCTCGTCGCCGAGGGCAAGATTCGAACGTACGGCTGGAGCACCGACCGCACCGAAGCGATCGCGGCCTTCTCGACCGGGCCCGGATGCAGCGTCCTGGAGCAGGAGTTGAACGTCTTCGAAGGCAACGCCGAACTCACGGCCCTCGCGGAGCGGGAGAACCTGGGCAGCATCGTGCGCGCCCCCCTCGGGATGGGCTTGCTCACCGGCAAGATCACGCCTGAGACGAGGTTCCGCGACGGTGACATCCGGCAGACGGTCGACTGGTTCCCCGGCATCAGGAACGGCCGCGCGAACCAGGAGTGGCTGGACCACCTGTCGGCCATCCGCGACGTCCTGACCAGCGACGGCAGAACTCTCGCGCAGGGCGCCCTGGCGTGGATCTGGGGCCGCAGCAAGAACACCGTCCCGATCCCCGGCTTCCGGACCGTCGCCCAGGTCGAGGAGAACGCCAGAGCGATGGAGTTCGGGCCGCTTACGCCCGCCCAGATGGCCGATATCGACCGGCTGCTCGGACGCTAGACCCCCGGCTCAAGAGGTTCGGGCACGGGAGCCGCGCAGCCGCGGAATGGACGCGACCAGAGCCTGGGCGGCCTGGCGACAGGGATCAGGCAGTGCCAACCCTGCTCAGGCGCCTGGTTCGGTCCTCCTGCAATGCCCGGCGGTCATCCTCGTCCAGCTCCGCACCCCACAGGGCGGAGTCGCGAGCCCAAAGCGCCTTTACTTCCTCGAGCCCGCCTGAGCCCAGGACCGAGAAGTCGTAGCCCTCGATCCAGGGTCGCTCGGATGACTGCTCGTCGAGCCAGCTTCGGGCCGAGGAGCGAACGTCTTGGATGAACGCTGTGGTATCGGACCGGCGGAAGCGGCTAAGTGAACTCAGGAGGCGCTGGAGATCCCCGCGTGCCTCGGGCCCCGGGTTAGCGGCGCCGCTATCCATGAGCTCCCCGAACGTCCGATACAGCCCCCAGCGGAACGTCGCTTCGGCTGGAGTGAAGTCGGGCGGAGGCATGTCGTCCGGCCAGAGCCTCCGACACAGCTCGTCGATCCGGATCGTTCGCCGGCCCGCCTCGTTCCAGGATTCTGCCCTGGCCTGGACATCCTCCACCTCGGCTACCAGCAGGTCGCACAGTTCCGCCGTCTCGGGGCTGCGCGACCGTTCGAGCCGGGAGATCAGCTTCCACGGACGATCCGGCGCCACCGAGCCGGGATCCTGTCGCATCATGTTGGTGAGCTGAGTCACCTCGACCCGGGAACGCCGCGCCTCCCACATCGGGTCACGACCACCAATGCGAACGAACCACCGAACGGGCACGAGCATGAGGGCGCCGATGAGGGCGGCCAGGCCCAGGGTCGTGGCAGCTCGTTCCGCAGGCGATTGGGCGAAGGCCACTGGGATGAGGACCCAGCACAACGCGATCACGAAGCTCCACCGGGCGGCGTTCATGACCTGCGTCGCCGGCCGGGCATGGCCCTCCGTCAGGCCTTCCCACTCGGCCAGGGAACAGAAGATGGCCAGGGCGGTGATGCCCGCGGCCGAGATGATCGCCGTGTTCAATACTCGATCCTCCCGGCCGTCGCGGTGCGATATCCGTTCCGAAGCGTACCGAGACAATCCTGCGCTGCCAAGGGTCGGGCCGCAGAGTGGCGGGCGGCCGCGGCGGCGTTCAAGCCGGCGATCGGCGGCTCCGGACCGTCGCCAGGGCACGCCCGGCCTGGGCGAGATGCATGCGACCGTGGCCGGCCTGGAGCCGGAACAGGAGGTCGAACGATTCGGGCCCCCGCTCCGCGTGGATGCCGAAGCGGCCGCGGTCCTCGGCCGGAGTTCGCTCCCACAGGTCCAGGTTCGCCAGGCGCAGCGAGCCGAAGAGGGTCAGCAGCATCTCGGGGTCGTCGCTGATGTGGTTGAACCTGGCCGTCCAGGCCTCCTGGTCGTAGCCCGGGAGCGGCGGCTCATCCTCGGCCAGCACCCAGCGATATCGCGCCGAAGTCACCAGTTCCGAGTCCGTGATGTGGCCGAGCAGCTCGACGGCCGACCACTCCTCGTCCGCCGGGCGCTCGCGGAGGTCCTCGCCGGCTGTCTCGACGAGCTGGCGCCAGGCGTCGAATTCGGCCTCCTGAACCTCGAACGGGTCGTCCGAGCCCAGTTCGTCGAGCGCGGGCTTGCGGTAGGCGTCGGCCTCCTCCGGTGACATTTGGGTCATCGGGCATCTCCTGGACTGGCCGCCTGAGCCGCCAGGCGGCGGTTCGTTCGGTGGCTCCAAGACTAGCGCGGCAGCGGCAGGCCTTCAGGATTTGACAGCCGTCACGCCCGCCATCGTTCCGACGAAGACCTGGCCCGCTGACAGAGTGGGAGAAGCGAAATGCGGCAGCCTACCGACCGAGATGCTGCCGAGGGTAGCTCCCGTGTTGGGATCGATCGCGAAAAGCACACCATCGGCGGTGTTGAGGCTCCAGACAGCGCCCCCGCCCACCACCGGCGGCCCACCGGCGCCTGTCGACGTCCTCCAGCCCGCGGCGATCGATCCGCCGGCCGTGACTCGGACCTGCCGCAGTCCATCGGCGCACGGAATGAAGACCATGTTGCCGTCCCGGGCGGCCGCCCCGAATGAGGCGCACAGGCGAGCGGAAGAAACCTGTCCGCCGATTCCCCCCAGGGCCCCCTGCCGCAGGACGTATGCCGTGCCACTCTTGCCGACTATGAGAACCCAGCCGTCGGGCACGAGCATGGGGCTCGTCGACCCGAGGTCCGCATCGTTGGCGTTGTCCGCGGCCCAGCTCGAGGGCGCGAACATCGTGAGCGGCTGCAGGTTCGGCGAGAGCTCGACCACCGAGTCGCTGCCGTCGTACTTCGTGGTGGAGCTGCCGTTGCCGGTCGAGACGTACAGGTTCCCTGCGGCGTCGATCGCGGGGCCACCGGTCGCCCAGACCGCGCCTTCGCGACTGACCGGCACGACGTACGAAATCGTCGCGCCCTGCCCGCTCGTCGGCACGCCGACGACCTTGCCCCTGTACTGGCCGCAGTCACCGGCCAGGCCGCCGAAGCCGATGTATACGTAGCCGTTGGCGACCGCCAGCGCCGGCCGCTGCTGGTGGGTTCTCGGGTCGTCGCCGAGGAGATCGACGTCGCGCGACCAGATCTCGGCGCCCGTATCCGGGTCCAGGGCGAAGAGGATGTGGTGAGGGCCTCTCACTTCTGCCACGGCGAAAAGCGAGCCGGAGACGGGGTCGAAGGCTGGCGTTCCAGTGATGCCCAGCGGGCCGATGTCGCCGCACGGCAGTGAGGACAGGGCCACTGGCGTTCCCACGTTCCGATGCCACACGATGGCGCCGCTGGCCGGGTCGAGGGCGTACACGCTATCCCCTTCGGTAGCCGCGATGACCCGACCGTGTACCACGAGCGGTTGACCGTATACGGCGCCGTCGAGCGGAGTCGACCAGCCTTTCGTCAGCGATCCGTGAAACGCGGGGAAGCTCGGAGAGTTGCCGCTCCGCTCCGCGTCGAGGTGGTAGACGGGCCAGTCCCCGACGGCCGTGGTGGGTGCGGGGCTGGGCGACGGGGGCGGCGTGGGGGTGGCCGCCGGCAGCGGCGTTGGAGTCGGAGTGGCAACGCTCGTGGGGGATGCCGTGGCAGCGGGCGCGAACGAGGACGGCGTGGCGGTGGCGCAAGCAGCCGCAATGAGAACCAGTCCCAGTGCCAGGACGGCCACCCGCATCGCGGTTCCACCGGTTGCTCGCATCTGCATTTCGGCCTTCGGGCGCCTCAGACCGCGATGGTGTGCCCTTGCGTGCCACTTCGCTTCCGGCCGGGAGCCTCCGCCCGTAGAGCGCACCGGGCGAGGGTTCCGGCTCGGGCATGGGTCGGATGATGAGTGCCCGCAACAGGGAGCGAGCGGCTAGGGTTCCCAGAGCTCGGCGCTGGCCATCGAGCGACCCGCGGCCTGGTCGTAGCCGGCCGCGACAAGGACGCGCCCATCCGCCAGGAGGGTGGCCGTAGACCCGCGCCGGGGTTGCGCGGGGACGGCTGCCGGGCCGAAACTGCCCGCCGAGGGATCGAAGAGCTCCGCGGACGCGTCGGCGGCCCCACCTGCGATCAGGACCCGCCCGTCTGGCAGCGGCGTGGCGGTATGTCCGAGACGAGCCTTAGCCAACGGACCGGTGGGGACGAACCTGCCGGTGGCCGGGTCGTACAGCTCCGCCGAGGCGAGAGGGGTCGTGACGAATGCGCTGCCGTTTCCACCGGTGATGAGGACTCGACCATCGGCCAGGTTCGTGGCAAGGTGCCCGACACGAGCCCTGGACATCGAGCCGGCCGGGCTCGAATCGCCCGGTACCCGGGTCCCACAACTCGGCCGACGCCACCACGTCGAAGGCTCCGTAGCCACCGGCGATCAGCACGCGGCCATCTGGCAGCAGAGCCGCAGCCGGCCCTTCGCGCGGCTCGGTCATCGAGCCGGCGAGACTGAACCTGCCCGTGACCGGGTCGTATATCTCGGCCGAGGCGATCGGCGAGCCACCGGCCGACCCACCCGCGATGAAGACTCGACCGTCGGGCAAGAGGACGGCCGCGGCGTCCCGGCGAGCCTGAGCCATGGAACCGGTCGCGGCAAAGCCGCCGCCTGCGGGGTCGAACAGCTCGGCCGAGGCGGCCGCCGTCTGGTACTCGGATTCTCGGCCGCCGGCGATCAGGACGCGGCCGTCGCGGAGGAGCGTGGCTGTCTGGGAGTCGCGAGCCACCACCATCGAGCCGGTCGTGGCAAAGGTGCCGCCGGCGGGATCGTATAGCTCGGCCTGGGGAACGAACTCGCGCTCGAACGCGTCGTAGCCGCCGGCGATCAGGACGCGGCCGTCGCGGAGCAGTGTGGCGGAATGGGCATCGCGGACGTGGCTCAGCGATCCCGTCGTTACGAAGCGGCCCGGCCGGAGCGCCGGGACCGCGGAGGCTTGGGTGGTCCGCGCACTGGTTGCGCTCCCCGAGGCGCAGGGGCCGACGACACGGCAGTCCCCGACGCGACGGCCGTCCGCGCTCCACCTGAGACCGACACCGTTCCAGCGGCCGCGGGCGCCGTGCCCGCGGAGCCGCCCGAGCAGCCGCCGATCGCGGCCGCCATGGCAAGACCGGTCAGTCCCAGGGCCGCCCGCCTAAATCGCGACACCGCAACGACTTTACGCTCCACTCGGTAACCTCGCACGTGCGAGGTAGGCATCGGCTCCGCCATCGGCCCGCATGAGTGCCGGCTGCGTGCCGTCGGCGCCCTGCTGACTGCCATCGGCGCGCGCCTGGGCTACCCGCAGGATTTCGGAGCGCGATCGCAGATCTCCGCGCAAACTGGTCGAGTGACTGCCAGTGGCGGCCGGAGACGGACGTGGCAGCGCGAGAGAAGGAGTACCGGCTCTGGACGAAGGCCGTGACAAGGACGTTCCACCGGATCGCTTGAGCCCGGAGGCGCGGGCCTTTGCGGGGGACGAGTTCCGCTTGCGGTCCGAGCCCGGAGCCCCCGAAGAGAAGGCCGCCACCAATTCGTCCGGAGAGGCGCCGGCGGAGGCGGACCCGAGAGCCGAACGGGTGAAGGCCAGGACTGCAGCGCCAAGGCCGGCCCGCCAGACTCGCCGCAGGTCGACGTCCAGCCCCAAACGCCCTCCGGGTCCTGAGCCGGCTGCCCCAGACCCGCCCCACGTCCTCATCGTCGGCGGCGGAGGGACGGGTGGCGCCCTGGCCCACGACCTGTCCCTCCGTGGCCTGCGCGTCACCCTCGTCGAGAGGCACGAGTTGACCTCGGGAGCGACTGGTCGCCACCAAGGCCTCCTCCACAGCGGGGCACGCTACGCGACCAGCGACCGAGCCGCTGCCATCGAGTGCAGCGCCGAGAACAAGATCCTCAGGCGCATCGCACCCGGATCGTTCGAGGAGAACGACGGCCTGTTCGTGGCCGTGACCGACGACGACGCCGACTTCGAAGAACAATTCGTGGAGGCTTGCTGGCAATGCGCGGTGCCGACGCGCCGCATCGACCGCGTCCGGGCTCTGCGCCTGGAGCCGGGCCTCAACCCCGAGCTGCGCCTGGCCGTCCAGGTGCCGGACGCAACGATGGACGCGATGCGACTGCCCTTGCGGTTCTTCGCCACGGCCCGACGCAACGGGGCGGACATTCGGCCGTTCACGGAGGTATTGGCCGTGACGAAGGCCGGGCGGTCAGTCCGGGGAGTGACCGTGCGCGACCATGCCGCCGGACGGGACTATGAGATCGGTGCGGACATCGTGGTGAACGCCACTGGGCCGTGGGCGGGGAGGGTCGCCGCGCTGGCGGGCGTCACGGTAGCGGTCGCGCCCTCGGCCGGGGTGATGGTCGCGGTCCGTGGCCGTCACGCCAACATGGTCGTCAACCGCCTTCACGCACCGGGCGACGGCGACCTCGTCGTGCCTCAGCGCCGCCAGACCATCCTCGGAACGAGCTCCTGGCCCGTGGACGACCCGGACGATATCGCCGTTCCTGCGGATCACGTCGATACGGTCCTCGATGAAGCAACCGCTCTGCTGCCGTCGCTGCGAGGAGCTGAGGTCAGGGCGGTGTGGTCGGCCGCGCGACAGGTCATCGACGGCGACCGGGTGGGGGACGGGAGTGGCCCGGCCCGGGAAGTTCAGTGCATCGACCACGCCCTGGAGGCATCTCGGATCGAAGGCTTCGTCACCGTCGCCGGTGGCATGACGACCACAGCGCGGGCCACGGCACAGTCAGCCGCGGACCTCGTGTGCCGCAAGCTCGGCGTCGATCGGCCGTGCACGACGAGCGAGGTCACGCTGCTGCCGCACACGGCGTGGTACGCCCTATGACCGGAAGGAAGTCTGCGCGGACCGCGAAGGCCAGCGCCGCGAGGGGGGTCGAGCCGGTCCCCACGGCCGGGTCGGCCGCCGTTGCCGAGCCGGCGGCAACGGCTGAGACGACGCCCGCGTCCGGGGCCGCGCCCGCGGTCGAGGCCGCGCCCATCGTCGAGACGGTATCGATGGCCGAGCCGGCAGATACGCCTGAGACTGCAGCAACCGTTCAGCTCGTGGTCTCCCGCTTCAAGCCTGGCGACAGCAAGCCCCATTTCGACCGGTTCGACTGCACGCCGGAAGCCGGCGCGACGGTGCTGGACGTCCTGATCGAGATCCGGTCGCACCGCGACCCGTCCCTGGTGCTGCGCCATTCCTGCATGCACGCCTCCTGCGGCGCATGCGGCGTCCGTGTCAACGGTCGCGAGGTCCTGGCCTGCGACACGAGTATCGCCAGCCTGCCGACGCCGACCGTCAAGATCGAACCACTGGCGAACCAGAACGTGGTGGCCGACCTGGTGACCGACATGGTCGACTCCTACGCGCGCCTCGAGGAGGTCGGCCTGCCGCTCGTTCGATCGGCGCAGGTAGACACGGGTGTGGAGTCGCCCGAGGGGGTGGCGGCATACAGCCGGTTCGAGGACTGCATCGAATGCGGCCTTTGCCTGTCCGCCTGCCCGATCTCCCGCGCGGACCAGTCATACCTCGGCCCTGCCGCCCTCGCGGCCGCCGCCCGCCTCGGCGAGGAGCCACGCGGGCGGCCGCTCGGCCCGATTCTCGCCCTGGCCACGGAGCCCGATTCGGTGTGGCGGTGCCGCGATGCCATGCAGTGCACCGCCGTCTGCCCGTCGGCCGTAGATCCGGCCGCGGCGCTATTCAGGCTGCGCCGCCGGGTCGCCTTCGACCGCGTCAAGTCGCTCTTCGGTCGCGGCCAGGCTGCAACCCGATAGACCCGTTACGGGCTCCACCGCCAGAACTGCCGCGCCTTGTTGGGCCCTGACGCAGAGCCCGTCCGCCCATTAGTCTAGGCAGGCCCACGCCACCGGCGAGTCCAGGACCGACCTCCGGCCCAGGGAGCTCGCGACCCTGTCAGGTGCCCGAGTGACAGACCCGAAAGCGCCCGATACGAGCCCCACCGGCGAACTGCGGCCGCGCCGCATCCTGGTCGTCGGGGCAGGTGCGGTCGGTTCCTTCCTGGGCGCCCTCTTGGGGTCAGCCGGCCACGACGTCACACTGGTTCGCATATTCGAGCCGGACTCGAACCGACCGCTCGACTTTGTCCGCCCCGACGGCTCCAGGCTGACCGTCCCCATGGTCCGGGTGACTCGCACTCAGGATGCGCCGGCGCCTGACCTGATCCTCGTCGCGGTGAAGATGCCGGCTCTTCGCGACGCCCTGGCGCCGACGCTGCGCTGGCCGGACACGCCGACGCTCACAGTCGAGAACGGCATCGGCGCCGAGGAGACGGCCGCCGAGCTTCGCACCGCGGCTCCCATCCTTGCTGGCTCGCTGACCGCTCCCATCAGGCTGGCGTCGGAGGACGAGGTCGTCTGGATGGGCAGAGGCGGGCTCGGCCTGGCGGCAGTGACGCCCAACGCGGAACCGTTCCTGCGAGACCTGACGGCCGACTTCCTGCGGGCCGGACTTCCGGCGGCCCGGCTCCCAGACGCCCGATCGATGAAGTGGTCGAAGCTGCTGGCCAATCTCCTGGCCAACGCAACCGGTGCGATCCTCGACATGGACGCCGACCTGATCTACCGCGATCCGCGCCTCTTCTCCGTGGAACGACGGCAGCTCCTGGAGGCCATGGCCGTCATGGCCGGGCTTGGACTTCGACCGGTAGCCCTGCCCGGGGCGCCCGTTCCGTGGCTGGCTCGAGGTTTCCGCCTGCCGGCCTGGCTGGGCAGGCCCATTCTCAGCCGCGCGGTCGGTGGCGCTCGAGCCGGCAAGGCGCCGTCGCTACGGATCCACGTCCAGGCCGCTCCGCCGGACGGAGCCGCCTCGGAGCCAAGCGAAGTGTCGTGGATGAACGGCGCCGTGGCCCGCGCCGGCGCGCCGCTGGGAATCCCGACTCCCGTCAACGCCCTTCTCGCCGAACTGGTGGAGGAAGTCGCCGCGAACCCGGAGCGCCGGGCCTGGCTGCGTGGCAACCCCGAGCGGCTGCTCGCGGAGCTCGCCGCGGCCGGTGGCGCGTCCGGGGCGCCGGCGGTAGCCCCGACGCCTCCTCGGACCCCATGTCCCACCGGCCGTAGCGGCCCCTTCCGGCCCGAATTCACCGTCCTATACTTCCCGGCGATGCAGACCATCGACCTCGCCCGGGTCGCCGTCGCTCTCGTCGCCGGCTATCTGCTCGGTGGCATACCGTTCGGCATCATCGTGCCGCGGTTGATCGGCGGACCCGATCCCCGAACGATCGGCAGCGGGCGGACCGGCGGCGCCAACGTCTCGCGCGCCGTCGGGTATCGCTGGGCCGCCGTCTCGGGGCTGCTCGATGTGGCCAAAGGTTCGGTGGCCGTTCTGCTTGTCGTGGCAATCGGGGGCGGTGACGTCCCTCGGATCCTGGCCGCGCTGGCCGCGATCGTCGGCCACAGCCGCTCGCCGTTCATAGCGATGCATGGCGGCCGCGGCGTCGCGCCCGCCACCGGCGGCGCGCTGATCATCGAGCCGATCATTCTGGCGGCGATCTTCCCGGTCTTCGTTATCACGATCGTTGTCACGCGCATCTCGTCGATCGGGTCTCTGACTGCCAGCGCCATCGGCGGCGTCGCCATGATCGTCGTTGCCGCCGTCACCCCCCTCCCACCCATCTACTTCCTGTATGGCGTCGGGGTGCCGGGACTCATTTGGCTCTTCCACGTGGACAACATCCAGCGGCTCCTCTCCGGCAAGGAGAGACGGGTCGGGCCCCGATCTCCCGGCGCGCGCGCCGATGCGGGCGACGACGGCGGTTCGGCCGGCGGGACCCCCTGAGGCCGGCTCTGGCGCCATGTGGGCGGCCTCTGCCTGCGGCGCGCAGGCCCAAACCACCGCAGTCAGCCCTGCCCGTCGGGTCGGACAACTGGCTTCTCGGCCTACCCGATAGGGGCTAGTATGGATGTGAACTCCATAGCAGAATTCCAGCAAGGCGCCACGAGCGGACTGGGGAAACCATGGGGACTGAGATCGAGTTCGTGGGGTTCGCGGCCGATTGCCGCGTCGAAGGGAAGGTCGATCTGGAGGACGCCCGCCTGGCCGACCTGTTAAATCGGCAGAGCAGCGTCTTTGTCCACGACGTAGTGGCGGTCAGCACCAGCGACGGTCACCGCCGGGAACTCGAGATGCTCGAGATCGAGCGCGATGAGCTCGATCTCGTCGTGGCAAGCGGCCCGAGGGGGGACCCGCGGCGACGGCTGGCCACCAGGCCTGTCGGCGTCACGATGACGCTCGGCCCGTACTGCACCGAAGGCTTCATGCACGGGCCGGCGACCGCAAACCCGGTTCGGGGCATCAACCACCTGCCGGCGATGGTGGCCATCACCGATGCCGTTCTCGAGTACATGTTCTGCAATGAGCGCGTTTCGGAGTCGTTCCGGACGGTGCTGGTCAACCGAGACATGGCGAGCTCGTTGCGGGCCCTGGCCAATCCAGGCGTACAGCAAACGGTCGCAACGGCGCCGGCGGCAACAACGCAGGTTGCCGCGACGCCGGTCGCAGCGATGCCAGTCGGTTCCGCGGCGGTCGCAACGGCAATGTCTCCACGGCGCCGCACGAGATAACACGGGCCGTCGTCCTGCCGTCCGGCGCCTCCGAAAACCTGGTCTCATCGGGTCCGCCGCGAGGCCCTGACGGTCCCGGTGTCGGGCTGAGCCAATGGCCACCCGGCTCTCGAAGCCGGCTCTTCCTGGACAGAGGCCCGCCACGCGTGACCGGCCCGATCGCACCCGCGCCCCGACCGGCCGGACCGGTGGACCGGGAACCTGGCATCATTGGCCCACCAGGGGTACAGCCAGGAGTATTTGTTCTGTCGATGGATAGCGGGTCAGCCGGCACCGGCACGCCGGCGCGAGCAATAGCCGGCCTTGCTGCGCTGCAGGACCTGGGCGTCCTCCTCGAAGGAGTCGAGGACCCGCGCCTGCAGCGGCCCATATGCCGGCAGGTCCTGGAGGCGCGCCGCAAGCTGCTCGGCCCGGACCACCCGACCACGATCGAGGTCGAGGCGCGGCTCGCGGCCATCGCCATGGAGCTCGAGGAATACCAGACGGCCCGCGACGCCTATACGGTCCTGCTGGAGCGCTCGGAGCGGGTGTTCGGGCCGCGCAACCTCGACACTCTCTCGGCGGTCCACGGCCTGGCCGTCTCCCTCTCCTTCATGGACGAGGCCGCGCTGGCCCGCCCCATGTACGAGCGCGTCTACAGCGGCCGGCGCAACGCCCTCGGACTGGATGACCCGGCCACCCTCAGCGCTCTGCACAACCTGGGACTGACGCACCGCGCGCTCGGCGACAACGCCGCCGCCCGGGCTACCTTCGAGCAGCTCCTGGACATCCAGCGCCGCGTCTACGGGCCGGAAGACACCATGACGCTCCGGACGATGACGAACCTGGGCAACGTCCTGGTCGCGATGGAAGAGTACGCGCGCGCCTGCGAGGTGCTGGCCGAGCGCGTCGACCGCAGCCGCCGCGTCCTGGGGCAGACCCACCCGGACACGCTCGACGGGATGATGAGTCTCGCTCGCGCCCTCTGCGGCGCCGGCGACAAGGCATCCGGACGATCGCTGTCCGAGCAGGCCCTGGCGGCCACGATCTCGACCTTCGGTCCGGATGCGCCCGAGACGCTGGGAGCGATCTCGCAGCACGCCCGCCTCCTGCTCAAGCTGGGCGAATCCAAGGCGTCCGCGACCGCCTACCGCAACCTCTTCGACAAGCTGACCCGCCTGAACGGTCCAGAGGACGTCGCCACGCTCGACGCTCTGGCGGGCCTGGCCGATGCGATCGGACGGGGGGGCGATCACCGACGCGCCCACGACCTGGACGTGCAGCTCCTGGAGCGCCGCCAGAAGGTCCTGGGTCCCGACCACCCGGCCACGATGTGGGCGATCGGCGACCTGGCCTGGAACCTGGAGCAGCTGGGCGACCTGAGCGGCGCCGCCGCCCGCTTCGGCGAGCTGTCCGAGGCGCGGGCCCGAACCATCGGACCCGACGACCCGGACACGGTCTGGACGCTCCAGGGCCTGACCCGCGTCTTAGGCAAGATGGAGGCGCATGCCGACGCCCGCCGCGCCTACGCCAGGTTGTACGAGACACAGGACCGCCGGCTGGGCGCCGAGGCCGAGGAGACGCTGGATGCCCTGCGCGCCCTGGCCTGGGAGGAGGGCAAGGTCGGCGAGTTCGACGCCGCCCGGCGCCATTGGGCTCAGCTCGTCGAGACGCACGAGCAGCTTCACGGGCCGAAGGACGAACGCACCCTGGACTCGCTCGTGTGGCTCGCGGAGATGCTCGATGACCTCGGTGACGAGGAGCAGGCCAGAGGCATCTCGGAGAGAGTGGCCGGGCCACTTGGCCGGCTCTATGCAAGCAGCGGCGACGCGATCGGCCCGGACGATCCGCGGACGCTTGTACTTGGTCACAGCCTGGGGCTGACGCTGGAACGGCTGGGTCAGCTGGAGGCGGCGAGAACGGCGTACAGAACGACACTGGAAGGCTACCTGCGGGTACAGGGCAAGCGCGGCCGCGCCGTCGGCGACCTGCACGGGCACCTGGGTGACATCGCCCGCAAGCTGTCGGACCCAGCCGCGGCGCACGCGCTGTACGGCGAGGCGCTGGCCATCATGCGCAAGCAGCCCGGGCCCGAGGATCCTGACACGCTGGAGATGGTCAGCAGGGACGCCGGCGCGCTCATGGAGTTGGGCCGCAAGGTCGCGGCCAGGAACCAGGCCCGTACCGTCGTCGACGGGTATCGCCGCGTCCTGGGTGAGGAGAACCCGCTGACAGCCCGAGCCCGGGAGAGGCTGGAGGCGATGTCGCCCCGACGCCGGCGCCCCACCTTCTAGCGGGCGGGCTCGCTGAGGGGCAGAGCGGGTCCTGCCGAAACATCGATCCGGAAGACACTGCGGCGCGGCTGCCCTATCGTCGCCAGGTGGAATCCCCTGCCCCAGAACGCCCTGACCGAGGAGTCTCTCGCGGCCGCCGTGCGTGAGCTCGCATCGCGCGACGCGGACCTGGCGGCAATCGTCGAACGGTACGGGCACCCGCCCATGTGGAGCCGGCCGCCGGGCTTCGCCACCGTGGTTCGCCTGATCCTCGAGCAACAGGTTTCGCTCGCTTCAGCCCAGGCCGCCTACGACCGGCTGTGCGCGCGGGTTGGCCCGCCGACGCCGGCTAGCCTTGCTCGAGCCTGGACGACCGCGACGTTGCTGGAGATGGGCTTCAGCCGACAGAAAGCGAGCTACGTCCGGGGGCTGGCTCGTTCGCTCGAATGAGGCGAGCTGAACCTGGAGCGGCTGGGCGACCTCGCGGACGAAGAGGCGCATCGCCGGTTGGTGGCCCTGAAGGGAATCGGGCCCTGGACGGCCAGCATCTACCTGCTCATGGCCCTTCTCCGTCCGGACGTCTGGCCCGCTTCGGACATTGCGCTGGCCACAGCGGTCGCCGATGCGAGAGGTCTATCGGGGCGACCACGCCACGACGAGTTGGAGTCGCTCGGGCTGGCCTGGAGGCCGTGGCGCTCGGTCGCGGCCCGCATCTTCTGGCTCGACTACCTGCGCCGTCGAAATCGATAGTCCGCGACCGACCCGGTCCCCTATCCGGCCACGACCGCCGCGATCGCCCGATCCGATCGGACGGACATCGGGCGCAACGGCAGCGCTCGCAACTCGGCGGGACTTGCGCAACACGCAGCCGTGCCCGTACACTTCGCGCCCCAATGAACGCCAGCACCTCCAGCCGCCGGGAGAATTCGCGCCAGGCCCCAAGCCTGCGCGGTTCCATGATGTCCATGCCCGGGCGGCCCCGAAGTGCGGAGGACGGGGTCTGAGGCTACCGCGCATGAGTGCAGCGGAGCTGAAGATCGGTCCCGGGGCCGCGGTCTCCACTCGGAGCCGCGGTTCTTTGTTTCTCCGGACAACGCGACGGGCAGCCGCCCGACGACCACGCCCTCGCCCCAGGGCTCCCCGGGACACTGACCGCCAACTCTCCGCTACCCGCCGCCGAGTTCGAGCGGCGGTCCCCAGGAGACTCCCGTGTCAGACCAGAACGCACCCGCTCACCGTCGCGAAACCCTCGCCGTCCACGCCGGCCAGAACGTCGATCCCACGACCAAGGCCCGCGCGGTCCCGATCTACGCCACCACCAGCTACGTCTTCGACAACGCCGACCACGCCGCCCGCCTCTTCGGCCTGCAGGAGTTCGGCAACATCTACACCCGGATCATGAACCCCACCACCGACGTCTTCGAGCAGCGCATCGCCGCTCTCGAGGGCGGCGTCGGAGCGCTGGGCGTCGGCTCGGGCCAGGCGGCCGAAACGCTGACGATCCTCAACCTGGCCCGCGCCGGCGACAACATCGTCACCAGCGCCTCGCTCTACGGCGGCACCTACAACCTCTTCCAGTACACGCTGCCCAAGTACGGCATCGAGTTCCGGTTCGTCGACGGCTCCAAGCCCGCCGAGTTCGAGAAGGCCATCGACGGCAGGACCAAGGCCGTCTACCTCGAGACGATCGGCAACCCGCGCCTGGACGTGCCCGACTTCGAGACGATCGCCGCGATCGCCCACAAGCACGGCGTCCCGGTCATCGTCGACAACACCTTCGCCCCGCTCCTGTGCGCGGCCGATCGAGCACGGCGCCGACATCGTCGTCCACTCCGCCACCAAGTGGATCGGCGGCCACGGCACCGCGATCGGCGGCGTCGTCGTGGACAGCGGCAAGTTCGACTGGGCCGCCTCGCCGCGCTTCAAGGCCGACTTCGTCGATCCCGACGAGTCCTACCACGGCGTCAGCTACACCGGCGCCTTCGGCAACCTGGCCTTCATCCTCAAGCTCCGGGTCCAGCTGCTGCGCGACCTCGGGCCGGCCCTGAGCCCGTTCAACGCGTTCCTCTTCCTGCAGGGCCTCGAGACGCTGCCGCTGCGGATCGAGCGCCACAGCTCCAACGCGCTGGCGGTCGCCCGGTGGCTCGAAGGCCATCCGGCCGTCGAGTGGGTCAGCTACCCCGGCCTCGCCTCGCACCCGACCCACGAGCTCGCCCGCAAGTACCTGTCCGGCGGCTTCGGCGGCGATCGTCACCTTCGGGCTGCAAGGGCGGAGTCGAGGCCGGCCGCAAGCTCATCGACTCGGTCAAGCTCTTCAGCCTGCTGGCGAACGTCGGCGACGCCAAGAGCCTGATCATCCACCCGGCCTCCACCACGCACCAGCAGCTCTCGGCCGAGGACCAGATCGCCAGCGGCGTCACACCCGAGCTGGTCCGCCTCTCGGTCGGGATCGAGCACATCGACGACATCATCGCCGACCTCGATCAGGCCATCGGCGCCGCCACAGGCGTGCGCTCCACCGTTCCGGTGGGCGCCGCTTCGTAGCGGGTCGATCGGAGCACAACCATGTCGGCGCCGGCAACTCGTTGGGCTTCGGGGAAGAGGGCCGCCTCCGTGCGGACCGATCCCGCGCGCCCCGAGACCCCTGCCGGCGCAGTGACGGAACGCGCCGGGTCCCCCAAGGGGCCCGGCGCGGCACCGCCCTCGGTCGAAGCGGCGATTTCGCCCGCTCGGACCGCCGGATCGAGCTTCATCGCCGCCGATCCCGGCGTCTCGACCGCACGCGGCGACTTCGGTTTTCGTAGCCTGAGCGACGTGGACAACCCGCCCGACCCGCAGACCGGCAAGATCGTCTCGCGCTGGCTCGGGCGCTTCCAGCTCGAGTCGGGCGCCGTCCTCCCCGATCTCGTCGTCGCCTACCGCCACGACGGCGTCGCCGTCGGCGAGGGACGGCAGATCCTGGTCGTCCACGCCCTCACCGGCTCGGCCGATGCAGCCGGCGACTGGTGGGCGCCGCTCATCGGACCGGGCCAGATCCTCGACACCGACAAGTTCGGCGTCATCTGCATGAACCTGCTGGGCAGCCGATACGGCACAAGCGGGCCGACCTCCCGCAACCCGGCGACGGGCAAGCCATACGGTCGGACGTTTCCGCGGGTCACTGTCCGCGACCAGGCCCGAGCGCAGTGGCGCCTCCTGGACGCGCTCGGGATCGGCAAGCTGGCGCTCGCGGTGGGCGGGTCTCTCGGCGGTATGGTGGCGCTGGAGGTCGCCCTCGAGCGGCCGGGCGAGATCAGCCGCGTCGTGCCGATCGCCGCACCGGCACGGATCGGCCAGCTCGCCGTCGGCTGGGATCATCATCCAGCTGGATATCGTCGACAAGCTCGGCATCGACGGCCTGGACCTGGCCCGCCAGCTGGCGATCACCACCTATCGCAGCGAGATCGACTTCGAGCAGCGTTTCGCCGGCCGAACCGAGGCGGACGGCACGCCTTCGATCGTCAGCTACCTGCAGCACCAGGGCCGAAAGCTCCTGGAGCGGTTCGATCCGGACACGTATCGCTCGCTCGTGCTGGCGATGGATACGCACGACATCGGCCGCGACCGCGGCGGAGAAGTAGCCGCTCTGCAGCGGCTGGCCGCATACGGAACACGCCTGACCGGCGTCGGCATCGAGGGCGACATCCTCTACGGCACGAACCAGGTTAAGGCGATGGTCGAGGCCGCGACCGCAGGCCGGGATGGACGCGGTCTACCGCGAGATCCGTTCCACCAAGGGCCACGACGCCTTCCTGGTCGAGTGGGATCAGCTCACGAAGATCCTCGCCGAGGCCCTGAAGTAGAGCTCGCCACTCTCTAGAGCCGGCCCTCCGGAGGGACCTCCAGCCAACCTTGCCGCAACGCGCGAGTGGCCAGCTCGGTGCGTGACTGCACTCCGAGACGCTCGAAGAGCCGTCGCAGGTGCCCCTCGACCGTCTTGGTCGTGATCCCGAGCGCCGCGCCTATCTCGTCGTTGCTGCTCCCGTCCACGACCAACCCGACCACCTCACGTTCGCGCGCGGTCAATGAAGCCGCCGCAGCGTCCGGACGGCGCCCAAAGGCGAGCCCACCTGAGGCGGCTTGCCGGATGGCATCGACCAGCTCGGCCACGGGCGCCGTCTTGACGACGAATCCGGAGGCGCCCAGCCGCAAGGCCGCGGCGGCGTACTGCGGGTAGTCGTAAGCGGTCAGCACGACGATGGCCGGGCGGGGCGCAACTCCGTCCAGCAAGGCCAGTCCGCTGTCCGTCCCGAGCCGAATGTCGAGGAGAAGGACGTCTACTGCCGACGGGTCGAGCAGCGAGCTCGCCCCCTCGATCGAGCTCGCCGTCCCGACGACCCGGAGCCCGGGCTTGGCATCCAGGAGAGCCGCCGTCCCTTCGCGCACGACAGGGTGGTCGTCCACGATGGCGACTCGGATCGGTCCCGAAGCATCGGTCACGCGGGCGCCATCGCTGGCGTCTCGCCCACGGCGACCGGCCTCTCCCACACCAGCGAGACTCGAGTCCCGCCGCCCGGCCTTCGCCCGATCGTCAGGCTGGCGCCGACTGCTTCGGCGCGCTGAGTCATGTTGAGCAGACCGAGGTGGCCCGTCTGTTCCGCCAGCTCGGAAGCGCCGTCGGCAATGCCCGAACCGGAGTCGTCGACTTCCAGCTCGACCCGACTCTCACGCGATCGGTAGCGAACCACGATCGGCGGGCTGCCATGACGGACAGCATTCGATAGCGCCTCCTGGGCGATCCGGAAGACCGCCAGTTCGACATCGGCCGGCAGTCTACGCTCATCGGAAATGCGGTCGAGCGAGATCGACTCGGTCGTGTAGTCCAGCCGGCTGCAGAGCCATTCCAGCGCCGGGCCCACGCCCAGGTCGTCCAGGACCGGTAGGCGCAGGTCGCCGCAGATGGCACGCAGTCGTTCGGCGATCTCCCGGGCCGACTGGGCGTTGGCCGGGTCGCCGGCCGGCATCGAGCCGGCGCACGAGCATCGTCAGATCCTGGAGGGCGTCGTCATGGATGTCGGCGGCGATGCGAACCCGCTCTGCCTCGGTCGCTGCCACGACGAGATCGCGCTGGAGCGTGGCTCGGGTAGCCAGTCGCATGAGGGGCCACAGGCTCAGCCGCGTCACCACGAAGAAGGCGGCGAGCCACAGGAAGACGAACCCGAGATCCATCGAGTTCATGTCCCCGAGCCTGATCGCGGCGATCCCGGGAGTCATGGCCGCGAACAAGACGTCAACCGACCCGGGCGAACGCCCGAGGCGTCGATCCCGGCCCGGCCGTCGAGCCAGCCGTCGAGGCGGAACGGAGCCGGCGCACCAGGCGGCCGGCGAGCGATCCCAGCACGAACTCAAGGCCTCGGGCCACGATTGCGCGCCACCGGCTCCGGCCCGAGTTCGAGCCAGCTCTCAGGCTTTGCGACAGCCGAGCCGCGAACAGCCCCGGCACGAAAGCCGTGAGTGCAACCAGGAGGACCCGCCACGTCAGCAGGTACTGGTTTGTCGGGAGGAGGAGCCCGGCGGCCACCGACGCAAGAGCCAGGCCGACGGTGATCGACGCGACGAGCCGGCGCCGGCGCGTGCCCTCGATGCGCCCCAGGAAGTCCATCGCAAGCGGAAGCATCGCCAGAGGGACGAGAACCGCTCCGACCACAGCCGCCGGTGCGGAATGGTACGTGTCGATTATCACGACGAAAAGCGGCACCGCCGTGGCCACCGGCAGCGAGAGCGCGAACGGTTTGAGCGTGGGGCCTGCCCAGCCGCGGCTCAGCGCCAGCCAGCCCAGGACGAGGATCGCCAGTCCAGCCTCGATCGGTATCGAGCCGTACGGATACGACTGGAGCCCGTGCCAGGCCTCGGGTGGTCCGCCCCATGAGTAGTAGGGCACGCCGTTGGAGATACCGGAGCTGTACTCGTACGGAGGCGCGAGAGTGCACGTGCCGCTGCCATCGCATACCAGCTGGTCGCGGGCGGCGGTCATCACGTCCACTCGTCGGCTCGCCCGATTGGGCTGCCGCTCGCTTGACCGACTCCGACGCCGCTAGGAAGGAGCTGGTCGTCCAGCATCACGACGACCTGGCCCGGCCGGAGCCCCGAGACCTGGGCGATGGATCCGTAATCCACGGACACCACGACCACCTGGCCATCTTCGTAACCGAGGTGGAGACCCAGAGCGGGCCGCGGCAGCGACGGGACCGACAGCGCCAGCCCGAGCGCGATCGCGGCGGCCGAGATCGAGAGGAGGACCCTGATGGGTACGCGTGCGAGCGACCTCATGGCGCCGAACGGTAGCACCGGGCAGACGGCGCGAAACGAGGGGATTCCCCGCAACGGCAGGCGGGACTTTCCCGCCTCGATCCCGGTCGCCGAATTCGCGGTGCATGCTTCCTATGCATTCGTCTGGTATGCAGCCTGCATAATCTCCGCAACAGTTGCGCATCAGCCGCCGCTTGATGCATAATCCGCGGACCATGTTGTTAAGCAGTAACTTGATGCATAATCCGCGGACCATGTTCGTTCGAATGCTCGCCAAGCCCAAGTCCAAGCGCTGGCGGCCCTGCCGGGAGGCACGGCCCTAGGGCTCGGCGGCGTTCATAACGAACCGCGGGGCCAAGGGGCAGGAAGCTCCCGAGGGCCGCGACACCCGAGGTGGTGCCGCGGCCTTTTGTTTCCGCGATGGACAGCCACGCAACGGATATCGACGGAGGACCAGGAATGCTCAGCATCGTCGCCGGCGACGGAGAGATGGGCCGCGCGGTGGCCGCTGCCCTCGCCGGGCGCGGCATGCCGCCGCGAGCGATCCTGGGCATGCCCGAGACCGCCGCCGGCCACCCACCCTCCCGGTTTGCGGACGCTGATACGCTCTTCGACTTCTCCGTCGGCGAGGCCGTGTTGTCGAACGTCAGGGCCGCGCTCCAGGGCGGGATCCGCCGCTTCGTCATCGGAACCACCAACTGGGCCGCCGACCGCGACGCCGCGGAGAGGCTACTGGTCAGCCACGATGCCGCGGCAGTCGTCTCGCCCAATTTCAGCCTCGGCGTGATGCTGTTCGCCCGCCTCGTCGAGGACGCCGCCCGACTCTTCGGCCCGTTCGCGGAGTACGACCCGTATCTGGTCGAGTGGCATCGCCGCACCAAGGCGGACCGCCCGTCCGGCACCGCCATCGAGCTGTCGCGACGCCTGATCGCCGCTCACCCTCGCAAGCAGCGCGTTGCCCAGCCCATGGCCCACGGCGCCCCGGCCCCCGAGGAGCTGGACGTGGCCGTGATCCGGGCCGGCAGCGCACCGGGAATGCACCTCGTCGGCTTCGACGCCCCGGGCGAGAGCCTGGAGATGCGTCTCACCGCCCGCGACCGCTCGGCCTACGCCGCCGGCGCGATCACCGCGGCGGAATGGCTGCTGGCCGAGCCGCGCGCTCCGGGCTTCCACAGCTTCGACGAAGTCGTCGACTCGATCATCGCCAAAGCGTCGGGCTCCGAATCGAACGGTCGCCGATCGACCGGCCTTTCGGACGCCCTCGCGTCCCGCAGCTGACATCCCAGGCGGCCCCGATTGGGACGCCGCCCGCCCCGCAACGAACCAACCGGCCGGCAGCCCAGCCGGCCCCGACACCCGAGGAGCAAACAAGATGCCGCCAAGTCGCCAGTTCCGGGGAGCTTTCACCGCCCTCGTCACCCCGTTCACGGCCGCCGGCGCGATCGACGAATCGGCCTTCCGAGTCCTGGTTCGCCGCCAGATCGACTCCTGCGTCGACGGCCTCGTCCTGGCCGCCAGCACCGGCGAGAGCCCGACCCTCAGCCCCGAGGAAAGGGAGTGGCTCGTCGCCACGGCCGTGGAGATCGCGTCGGAGCGCCCGTCGCGGTGCCGCGTCAAGATCGTCGCCAACACCGGCACCAACGACACGGCGGCCACGATCCGCGCCACTCGTCGGGCGGCCCAGCTTGGCGTCGACGCGGCCATGGTGGTGGCGCCGTACTACAACAAGCCCGACCAGCGCATGATCGAGGCCCATTTCCGGGCCGTCGCCGACGACGGCGACCTGCCGATCATCGTCTACAACGTCCCGAGCCGAACCGGCGTGAACGTCGAGACGGCGACGCTGCTGCGCCTGGCCGAGCATCCGCGCATCGTGGCCGTCAAGGAAGCCTCGGCCAACATGGACCAGATCGCGACGATCCTGCGCGACCGGCCGGCCGACTTCTCCGTTCTCGCCGGCGACGACGTCTGGACGCTGCCGATGCTGGCGATGGGCGGCGACGGCGTGATCTGCACGTGCGCCAACGAGATCCCGGGCGAGATGGCGGCCCTGTGTGCGGCCGCGTTCGCCGGCGATTGGGATGCCGCGCGCCGGATCCACGAGCGCTGGCTGCCGCTGATGAAGGCCAACTTCGTCGGCGGTCCGAACCCGGTCCCGGTCAAGGCCGCCCTGTCGCTGATGGGGCTCACGACCGACATGGTCCGGTTGCCGCTCCTGCCGCTCGAAGATCCGCACCGGGCCCGGTTGCGCCTGGTCCTCGAATCGGCCGGACTCCTGGCGGCCGCAGCTGGGTCGGCCGGCGCCGCACGGTCTCAGGTCGCAAGGTCCGCGGCCCCTGGCTCGCGCTCTCGCACCGCCGCGGCGACCCACGCGTGAGCGCCTCGGCCGGCACTCCCGGGATCCTGGCCGATCTGGACGCGGGACGAGTCCGGGCAGCCCAACCGGACGAGGGGGCTCCGGGCGGCTGGCGCGTCAACCCGGACGTCCAGCCGGCGATCCTCGGGCTCTTCGCCGATCGCGAGACCCGAACCTGGGATCTCGACGGCGCGTTCCAGTTCCGCGACCGCGTGGGCCTGCCGGTCAAGGATCTCCTGGACTCGGACGAGGCGCAGGCGGCTCTTGCCGCCGGCAGGCCGTGGCGTGTCGTCCCGGGCGGAACGTCGGTCCGGGGCGGCGTCTTTCTGGCCCCGGGTGTGACCATCATGCCGCCGGCCTACGTCAACGTCGGGGCCTGGATCGGCGAGGGCACCATGGTCGATTCGCACGTCCTGGTCGGCTCGTGCGCCCAGATCGGGGCGCGAGTCCACCTCTCCGCCGGCGTCCAGATCGGCGGCGTGCTGGAACCGCCGGGACGGCGCCCCGTGATCGTGGAGGACGAGGTCTTCGTTGGCGCCCAGGCTGCGCTCCTGGAGGGCGTGCTCGTCAAGCGGGGCGCGGTCGTCGCCGCCGGCGTCATCCTGACCGGCACGAGCCGGCTGTACGATCTTGCCCGCGATCGGGTCATCGTCGGCACGCTGGAGGAACCGCTCGTCGTGCCCGCCGGCGCGGTCGTCGCGCCGGGCGTGCGGAGCGTGGCGGGCGCATTCGCGCAGGAGCATGGCCTGGCGCTCTCGGCCGCGGTCGTGGTGAAGTACCGCGACGAGCGCACCGACGCCCGGGTCGCCCTCGAGGAGGCGCTTCGGTGACGGAATCGACCGTTCGATCGACAGGCGCACTCGGCGGCGTCCTGGACTCGGGCCTGCTCGCCGGCCTCTCGCCCGCGGCCCTGGCCTCGGAGTTCGGCACGCCTTTCTACGTCTACGACCTGGACCTGATCGGTCGGCGTGTGGAGGCGCTCCGAGCAGTCCTGCCGCACGGGTTCCGGATCGCGTTCGCGGTGAAGGCCAACCCCGCGCTGGCGGTCGTGGCTCACCTTCGCCGCTGCGGCGTCGGCGCTGACATCGCCTCCGGCGGCGAGCTGGAGACCGTCCTGCGCGCCGGCTTCGACCCCGCGTCGGTGGCCATGACCGGCCCCGGCAAGCGCGACGAGGAGCTGGTGGCCGCGGTGAGCGCGGGCATTGGCATCGTCACCGTCGAGTCTCGCGGAGAGCTGCGCCGGCTGGAAGGGATCGCCGCCGGGCTCGGCCGCCGCCAGCCGATCCTGCTGCGCCTCGCCGTCTCCGAGGACGCGCGCCTGGAGACCGTCCGCCTGATCGGCGGCGTCGAGGGCAAGTTCGGCATGCCGCTCCAAACGCTGCATCGAAGCCGCCCGGGAAGCCGCCGCGTCGCCGCACCTGGAGCTGCTGGGCGTCCACGCCTTCGGCGCCTCGAACCTGCGCGACGCCGAGGAGCTGGCGGACCACGTCGGGGAGCTCGTCGAAATCGGCCGGAGAGTGGCGGCCGAGGCAGACGTTCCCCTCCGCATGGTGGACGCAGGCGGCGGGCTGGGCATCCCCTACGCTGACGGGGAGCGGCCGCTGGACCTGTCCCTGCTGAGGCGGCGCCTGACGGAGCTCCGGGCGCGCTGGGACGCCATCGCGGCGCTGCGCGAGATGACCGTGCTGCTCGAGCCGGGTCGCTTCCTGGTCGGACCGGCCGGCGCGTACGTGGCCCGCGTCGTCGACGTCAAGGGCTCGGACTCGGCGCCCGTGGCCATCCTCGACGGCGGCATCAACCACGCCGTGCGGCCGGCGCTGGTGCGAACCGAGCACCGCCTCGCGGTCCTGACCTCGGACACGGTCCGCGCCATGGTCGCCACTACCGTCGCCGGACCGCTGTGCACCGGCCTGGACGTCTTCACGATCGAGGCCATGCTCCCCCGCCCTCGAGTCGGCGACTTGATGGCGATCCTGGACCTGGGCGCCTACGGGTTCACGGAGTCCATGCCGCTCTTCCTCTCGCATCCGTGGCCCGCGGAAGTCGCGGTGCTGGGAGGCCGAGCCCAGCTGATCCGGCCCCGCCTGACCCCAAGCGAGATGCTCGACCGCCAGATCGACCCGGACTGGTAGGCGGCCGCCACTTGCGCGGGGCGCCTTACGCGTAGCCGCTCGCAGCCGCCGCTCGCTCGGCCTGCGCCGCCGTCAGCCGGGGGGTCGTTCGCCCCGGCCCGCGGGCCGGTTCGGGGTCAGTAGCTGGCTTCGTCCAGGGCCACTTTGCCCTTGAACTTCCAGTAGATGAAGGCCGTGTAGGCCAGCACGATCGGCATGCCCACCACCGCGACGACGAGCATCACCGTCAGGGCCGTGTCCGATGCATGCGCGTTGTTCACGGTCAGGCTGCGGCTCGTCTCCATCGCGGGAACCAGGTTCGGATAGAGCGTCGCCCCGGCCGTGGCCGCCAGCCCGACGATGGCCACGCTGGACAGCATGAACGCCAGGGTTTCCTGGCGTCGCCGGTATGCATACAGCATCGCCGCGAGAGCGATCGCGGCGACGACCGGACCTACCCAGGCCAGGGGGCTGCGTCCGAAATTGTCGAAGAGGCGATTCGAATCGAACCAGGCGAGCACGGTCGCCGCGATCCAGGCCGCGACCGCTACGACTGTCGCGGCGACCCCGGTCAGTTGGGCCCGAGCCTGGAGCGCGCCTTCCGTTTTGACGGCAAGCCAGGCGGAACCCTGCTGTGCTGCCAGTGCGAGCGTGAGCACGCCAACCACGATCGAGAACGGGTTTAGGAGCCCAACCAGGCCGTCGCGATACACGCCGTCGGCGTCGAGCGGCAGGCCGCGCAAAACGTTGCCCAGGGCCACGCCGAAGAGCAATGCCGCCAGAGCCGATCCAAGAGAGAAACCGACGTCCCAACCCTGGCGCCACACTCGGCTCGCCTCCTTGCTGCGGAACTCGATCGAGACCGCCCGCAAGATGAGCGCGCCGAGCAGGAGCATTACCGCGAGATAGAAGCCGGAGAAGACGGTGGCGTAGACGATTGGGAAGGCGGCGAAGAGCGCGCCGCCGCCGGTGATGAGCCAGACCTCGTTGCCGTCCCAGACCGGGCCGATGGCGTTCATGACGCCGCGCCGCTCGGTGTCGTCCCGGGCGACGAAGAGATGGACTATCCCCGCCCCGAGGTCGAAGCCGTCGAGGACCGCGTAGCCAACGAAGAGCAGGCCGATGAGCAGGAACCAGATCGTCTGTAGCGAAGGCACGTCAGTTGCCCTCCTCGGAGAGATCGACCTTAGGTAGAGCGGCCACGACCTGAGTGGCCGGCCCCTCTATCGGGCTCGGGGCCGCCTCGGGCCCACGCCCGATCTCCCTGGTCAGCGCGTATATCCACAGGAAGAACAGCAACGCATAGACGAGAAGGATCGCCAGGAGCGATATCCCCACGTCCGTCGCCGAAACCCCGGGTGAGACACCCCGTGAGGTCAGCATCAGCCCCTGGACTATCCATGGCTGACGACCCACCTCGGCCGTCATCCAGCCGAGCTCCACGGCAATGACCGGCAACGGGATGGCCAGCACCGCAAGGCGCAGCCACAACCTATTCGACTCCAGCGAGCGCCGCCACCAGTGGTACGCACCAAGGAGCATCAGCAGCATCATCAAGACGCCCAGTCCAACCATCAAGTGGAAGCTCATCCAGGTCATGGCCACCGGCGGCCAGAGAGAAGTATCCGGCTCCTGATCGAGGCCTTTGATCTCGCCGTTGGGATCGAGATCGCTCATGGCGCTGAGGCCGTTGGGGATGGCGAGCGGCGGGATGGCCGCCGGACCGGACTGGCTGGGCGGCAGGCCGATGATCTCCAGCGCCACTCCCCGGGAGGTGGCGAAGACGCCTTCCATCGCCGCGAACTTGAGCGGCTGGTTGGCCTGCACTTCGCGGGTCTGCAGGTCGCCACTCACGAACATGAGGCCCGATCCAAGGAAGGCGACGATGACGGCCAACCGGAGGGCGATGGCTGTCACGTCGGAGTTGCGATGGCGCAGAACGTACCAGGCGGAGATCCCCATGAGGAAGAACGCGCCGACGACCCAGCACGCCGCCAGAGTGTGGAAGAGCCGCGGCAGAGTCGACGGATTGAAGGTGGCCTGCCAGAAGTCGGTCATCTGGGCCTTCGAGACGCCGTTTGCGTCGGTGACGATCTTGAAGCCGGCCGGCGTCTGCATCCATGAGTTGGCTACGAGGATCCAGAAGGCCGAGATCGTCGTACCCAAGCAGACCAGAACGCCCGCCAACCACCGGACCGTGGAGCCAACGCGGTTTCGGCCGAACAGGACGACCCCGACGAAGGCCGACTCCAGGAAGAAGGCGAAGATTCCTTCGGCGGCGAGCGGCGCCCCGAAGATGTCGCCCACGAATCCGGAGAAGGTGGACCAGTTGGTGCCGAACTGGAACTCCATGACGATGCCGCTGACGACGCCGATGACGAAAGTCACGGCGAACAGCTTGGTCAGGAATACCGACAACCTGTCATATACGTCGCGCCTGGTCCGCCAGCGCATCGTCTCGACGATGGCGATCAGCCCGGCCAGGCCGATCGTGATCGCGGGGAAGACGAAGTGGAAGCTGATCGTCAGGGCGAACTGGATACGAGACAGCTGAACGACGTCCACGCGCACTCCTCTTGTGGGTCAGGCAGGATTGTGGGAACACCACTCGTGGCGGCAGGCCAAACCTCAGTTCGCGTTTTCACATTACAGGACACGGTCCGGGCCGGTCCAGAGGTCGAGCGAATTAGGGAGGCCCCTCGCGGCAGCCGGGTCGGGGCGTGAGACGGCCGGATCGAATGCAGATGACGAATCGGGCGGCGGGCGGACGGCAATGGCGCGGCGCCAGGCCCTACGCGCTGCCCCCGGCCCCACTCCCGCTCCTCCCGTCGGTGCCGGGATCCCGCCGTCCCCGGGGAATGCCGTGGCGCCGGCCGACGGTTCGCCTCCAGACGTGCTACAAAGCCTTGATGAACGGCGCCGGTCTCCGCACCCGTCTGGCGTGGCCGCTCCACAGGAACCAGCCCGTGAGGCGGCGCGTCTGGGTCTCGCTGTGCGCGGTCGGGCTCGTCGGGATCGCCATCGCCACGCTGCTCCTCGGGCACGAGCTCGGCACGAGCTCGCACGTCCCGGGCCCAGCGTACGCGGCCCAGGTTGCTCTCGCCCCTTCCGAGTCGCCGAGCGACCTTCTGGAATCTCCAACCCCTTCGGCAACACCGTCGCCGACCGGGCAGCAGCTCATGACGCCCCTGGTTCTCGTGCCACCTCAGGACCTCACCGGGTACGTCTGGCCGCTCGCGAACGCCCGCGTGACGCTGCCGTTCGGGCCGACGTCGTGGGGTGAGGCGATCGTAAACGGCCAGAGGTTCCACGACGGCCTGGACATGTCCACCACCTGCGGCGACAAGGTCTACGCCGCCCACGACGGCGTCGTCCTGGCGGCCGGGCGCCACTACGACGACTACGTGGGCTGGGACGGCGATCTGACCCCTTACTACAACTGGCTCGACCAGCACCGTTACTGGAACAGCCTCCCGATCGTGATCGTCATCGATGATGGCGACGGCTACCGGAGCATCTACGCTCACGAATCGAGGGTGACCGTCCAGCCCGGCCAGATCGTCAAGGTCGGCCAGCTCATCGGTTACGAAGGCCAGACGGGCAACGCGAGCGGCTGCCATGTCCACTTCGGCCTGTTCAGCCCACTGGAGACACGGACCTTCGCGCTCGATCCCGCGCTCGTCGCGCGAGACCAGATGCCAGCCGCCGAGTTCGCTCGCGTAGACCCGCTCCTGGTGCTGCCGTTCCGCTGCGAGATCGAGGAGATGGTGGCCCTGCGGCCAGCCGAAGCGGAAGCGTGCCCGGCCCCGACCCCGCGACCAACTGCCAGGCCCACGCCGACCCGGGCTCCCAGCCCGAGTAGCACCGCCGCTCCGACCGGCGAAGCCACGGAAAGTCCCACCGCCGCGGCCTCTCAATTGGTCGCGCCTGGGGCCTAGACCTCGGTCTGATCCTCCGAAGCCTGGGCGCGCCGGAACCGCCTGCCCACGAGCGAGTAGGCCGGAATGCGGGCCAGACCCTGGCTCAGCGGCGCGGCGGGGTGACCGTCGCGCCCAACCACCGCCAGAAGCGAATCGGTGGCAGTGGCCTCGGCCGGTCTGGCGTCCACCTCGGCCAGGTCGATGGCGACCCGGCCGGCCTCGTCATGCCCAAGCTCGTTCCGCACCGCCGAGACGGCAGCGTCCCGGTCCGCCGCTTCGTAGGCGCGCCGCAGTTCAGCTTCGGCGCGCCACCGGGGCCGGCGCAGCAGGATGGCCCGCCAGACCCGCCCCACCTGCGGCGTGACCGTCCCATCGCCGGGCGCCGGTCGTCGGGCCAGCGCCTCGCCTCGGGCCCAGAGTGCCGCCTGGTGCAGCAGTGCGTACTCGTCCAGGTCGGCGTATTGGCCCAGCCGATCGGCCGGAGATCCGTCGCCGAAGATCGCCCGGATGCTCGGACGGAAGACCTCAGCCAGGTCCAGGTCGATGGCGCGAACGGTCCGGTGGAAGTAGATCTGCTGGTACAGGAACAGCCGGGCGGTGAGGAACATCTCGAGGGCGCCAAGGCCCGGCTCGTAGAGGGAGAGCCCGCGGGGTCCCACGAAGCTGTATCGCCGCAGCCGCTCCACGTCCACCGGTCCCGCGGAGACGCCTGTCAGGTACGAGTCGCGGCGGACATAGTCCAGGTTGTCCACGGTGAAGACGCCCGAAAGAAGAGGCTGGAGCCAGCGCAGCCAGCGCGGCATCGATGGATCGGCCAGGGCAGGCTTGGATATCAAGTAGGAGAGCCATCGCGGATCGATCGATTCGCCGGGCGCAAGGGCGTCGCGCTCCGGTACCGCTCCAGGCGCCCGCCGGATCGATCGAATCAGGTCGCCCAGCTCGCGTTCGATGATGAGCTGCGAGAGGTCCTCGTGGGTCAGGCTCTTGCCCTGGCGGCGCGGGTCTGCCGGCGCCGGGAAGTGGCATAGCACGTGCTCGTCGAAGAAATGCGCGAACGGTCCGTGGCCCACGTCGTGCAGCAGCCCGGCCAGTCGCAGAGTCTCTACGACCAGCCCCTCGGACGGTGGCTCAGCGGCCGGCTCGGCGGCGGCCAGCTCGGCCCGCAGGCTCGGATAGAGCTGGCGAGCCCAGAGCCCTGCTTCGTGCATCACCCCCAGGCTGTGGGTAAAGCGGCTGTGCTCCGCGGTTGGGAAGACCCAGCGGGCGCTCTGCAGCTGGCTGATGCGCCGCATCCGTTGCAGCCACGCCGAGTCGAGCAGATCCCCCTCCGCCGCGCCCTCCGGAGCCAGTCCGAGCCGGCCGGCATGGTCGGCCGTGAGGCGCTTGGTCAGTTCGATGTAGCCGTGGATTGGATCGCTGACCAGGTTCACGGCCCAGAGCAGCGAGTGCCTCCCCGCTCCGCGCACATCGACGGGCGCACCCGTCGCTGCGTCCTCCTTACCGAGCGACCGCGGCGTCCCGTCCTGCATGCCTCAAGACTATCCGCAGATGCTCAGTACCGCGCCGCCGCCGCGCGGTACGTGGCGGCTATCTCGTCCCGCAGCTCGGGCGGGGCAACAACCTCCACCTGGGAGCCCCACGAGAGGATCCAGCGCCGGATCTCGATGGTGCCCGGTACGCGGGCGCGCCAGACGACGCTCCCGTCCGCTTCCCGAACCACTTGCTCGGTCGGGTGCCAGGTCGTCTCGGTGACCAGGCCGGCAATCGCCGCGTCGAAGCGCAGCACGACCTCGACTTCCTCCTGGTCGGCGATCACCCCCCAGGCTCGGCCCAGCCCCTCCTGCACTATCCCAGGCTCGGGCGGTTCGAAGGTCTCGGGCGCAAGAGAAAGTCCCAGGATCCGCTGCAGCTTGAAGGTCCTGATCGCGCCGCGCGATTCGTCGAAGCCCATCAGGTAGAGGGCTCGTGTCGTCGCCGAGGCCTCCAGTAGATAGGGATGGACGCGGGCCTGCCTTGGGGGCCGCCCCGGACTGTGAGCGGCAGCGTTGTACGTCAGCTCCACCACTCGCCGTTCCGCCCAGGCCCGGGCGAGCAGCCGCAGATGCCGCGTCAGCCGCTCATCCGGCGGGCGGCTGGCCAGCACGTCGATGGTGCGCTCGAGGTGCCGGGCCACGACCGGCGGCAGGATCTCGGCCAGCTTCTGGAACGCGGCCCCCGTGTCCGGGTCGTAACGGTCGGCGAACTGAGCCGTCAGGCGGGCCGCCAGGAAGAAGGCTACAGCCTCATCCAGGGTCAACCTGAGCGGCGGCAGGAAGGCACCCTCGACGATGCCCCATCGACCTGCCTCGCTCCAGAGGGGAATGCCGATCTCACCTTCCAGGGCCTGCAGGTCACGGTATACGGTCCGGCGCGACATTCCCACGAAGCCCGCAACGGCGTCCACCGTGGCCCCCTCGGGGTGGGCGCCCAGGTAGTGGATCACTCGGTAGAAGCGAGCAAGGCGATCCCGCTTGGCGGCGCGGTCGGTGTGGACCTCACTCGAGCCGTAAGTACCCGAATGGCGCCCATCGACTTCACCCGGCGGGCGGACCGGCTCCGCCTCTCGTTCGGGTGACCCTCGCCGCGACGTCATTCGCGATCGATCACGGGTGCGGCGTCGCAATCGAGATCGGGCTGTCCCGGTCCGTCGCCGCCAGCCGAACGTTCACTGTGGCCAGGAGACCATGCGGCAGGATCCCCTGGGCGTCACCGTTGACCCGGCCTTCGATCAGGCCGACCTCTCCGTCGCCGAAGACCCAGTAGTTCAGTTCGCCCCGCCACGTGGACATGTCGGCCTGGCCCACGAGCCAGACGACCTGAGGAAAGGACGTCCGGAACGTGGACCCATCCACGGCGATACGGCAGTGACGTGCCCGCGCACCCTCCACGTACTCGAAACCGCGATCCTCCGCAGTTGCCCGGTTCCCCAGGGACAAGGCTCCGGCCAGGGCCGTGGAGTCCACCAAGTCGCCGTCTACCGCGGCCGGCGAAACTGGCACCCAGCGGCTTCCCGGGGCGAGCTGCCAGGCCGCGGAGCCCGCCCGGGCTGCTCCGTACTGGCCGAACAGGTCGATGCCGCGGACCACCTGTGCCGTCCAGGAGACGTCCCGCCCGGACCGGCTGCCCGCCAGATTCACCGTCCCTACCGACCTCGTATCCACTTCCGCCCAGAGGTCGAGCTCCAACTTCGCGGTGCTCGCCTCCACCAGGGCCTTGTCGCACTCGATGGGCACGAGGTCCGCAGCCGTCGGCCCGAACCGCGAGTACGCGGCCGATCGGTCGCGCAGGGCGGCCTCGTCGGCCAGGGTCACGCCGGCGAAGATGCCGCCAATGACGGAAGTGGCGGCGACCGCAAACGCCAGCGACGCGGCCAGGCGCCGCTTGCCCACCCCGATCTCGTTGATGAACTGGCGGCTGATCCCGAGCCCCGCGAAGAGGCTCGTCGCCAGCAGGGCAAGCGCCCAGGGATACACCACTTCCAGCGAGGGCAGGAGGGGTTGCGTGCCACCGGCAGCGACCTGGCCTGTGATGCCCGCAATCGACGGCACCAGCAGGAGCGCCGCGACCAGGCCAAGCCAGAAGAATTCCAGCCGACCCGCGGTCGCTGCGCACCAGCGGGGGCCACACGATCGACGCAACGCTGACCAGCAACGGCAGCGATGCCGCGACGCCTACGAGGAGGTCGACCGGGCCGCCTGGCCGGTACGCGATCAGGACTGCGCCGCCGCCTGCGGTCCAGAGGACGGTGAGGGCGACGGCAAGAAGCCGGAGCTCGAACTGGCGGACGCGCACCCTGGCAGTCTAGCGACCTGCGGTCGTTTGGCTTGCCCGAACACCGACCCAACGGTGGACCTAATCCGAAAGCACGAGCATTTGACCGCAAGTACCGTCAGACATGGGACTCGCCGCTGCTCGCGCCGGCCGCTGTCAGGCCCGACTGCTCTGCCAAGAGGCGCTGACGCAGCTCGGGGAAGCCCGAACGGCGCCCTGACTGGCGACCACCGCCGCCGCTCCCGAGCGAACGGCGGGCAAAACAGAACACGAGCGAAGTCCGGGTTCTACTCCTCCACCCCGGACCCCGCGAGCTGCCGAGGCGGTGTCTGGCCAAACCAGACACCGCCTCGGCGTCTGTCATGCTTGCCTGGACAGAAGGGATTGCGCCCGAGCTTCGCGGACCCGGATCCGCGAATGGCGCAGCTGCTCTCCACACTGGCGGCACGGGGTGGCCGGGGTTCGTCGGGAATACGAAGACGCCCGAAGGAACCTACCCGATGCGTGGGCTTTGATGCCATCTCGGCCGCTAGCAATCGCTCGACCCCTTCGGGCGTGGATATCACGTTAGACCAAGCGGGCCAGCCCAGCAATCGGGCTATTCACCGATTTCGGGCCCGGACGGCGAGTTGTCCACCGTCGATCCACCTGTGGAGGGCCGGTTCGCCAAACACGTCCGCACGTACATGAGCCCGCCACGGGATGAAAGCGAGCCCGACGCGCCATGGGTCGGGCGCGAAGATCAGGCCTGCGATCCGGCCTCGAACTGCAGCCGCCGCTCGATGACGGCTGCCCGCGCCGGGTGTATCCACTCGGCCTCGGCGATGGGCGCGACGACGGCATTGGCAAGCATGCGGAGCGTTCCTGGAGAGACGCGGAAGACCGCGGTGTCCGTCCCGGCGGCAGCCCAAACCCACTCGTAGACGCCCAGATCCTGATCCATGACGATGCGGACGCTGCGACCGTGGCCGAAAGGCGGGACGCCCCCGATTGTGAACCCCGTCAGCTCGCGCACTTCGCCGGCCGTGGCCCGCCGGACCGCCGACTCGCCCGTTACCGCGGCCAGCAGATGGAGGTCGACGCGGTTGCGGCCCGAGACGAGACAGACGATCGGGGCCAGCCTTCCGTCCAGGCGCGGCGCAACGAAGACCAGCGACTTCACGATCTGGCCAAGCTCCGCACCGACGGTGGCGGCAGCTTCTTCGGCCGTGTGGGTGGAGTCGCCGAAGACCCGTATATCGAGGGTGACGCCCTTTCGAGAGGCCACCTCGACAACGCGCTGGATTGCTGGGTGCGAGAGATCGCTCACGTGTGGAAATCTACCATCTGTTCGAGTTGACTACATGAAAGGTATCGGTTCTCCCGGGGGCTGGAACAGGTGGATTTTTCCTAGCGGTCCCCCCGGGCGGGGGTGCGAACCCGCCTGCTGACCCTCTACCTGCAATACGATCCGGCTGCACGTTCGGATGCATGAGAAGCGGCGATTGTTACGCGATCCGGTGCCGCCGGGCGACAGTGCCAGCGCGACCTTCGCCGCAAACCTTCAGCGGCGCCGCAGAGCTCGGATGCCCATGCTTGCGATGAGGTAGACGGCCGTCGAAACGCCGAGCGAGGGCAGCGTTCCCCCCAGCCAGCCCACGAAGGTCGTCTCGGCCAGATATGCGCCGACGCCAGCCGCCCAGGCGATCAGGGCGACGGGGTTGACGCTCCAGCCGTGCCCCCATCGGCCGTCGTCCGGGTACAGCTCCGCGGCCGAATAGCGGCGCCGGCGCAGCACGAAGTAGTCGGCGAACAGAACCCCGAAGAGCGGCGTGAAGAGCGACCCGACCAGGTACAGGAACCCCTGGTAACTGGCGAGATCGACAGTGAGGGCAATGGCCAGGCAGGCGCCGCCAACCGCTGCCACCACCGCTCGCGTGGGCAGCCCCGGGAACACGTTCTTGATGGAGATGGCGCTCGAGTAGACGTCGGCGAAGGCGTTGTCGGTTTCGTCACCGAGCAGCAACGCGAGACCCGCCCCGCCGAACGCGACCGTCAGGATGGACCCGATGAGGTCGGTCGACGGCAGAACCAGGATCAGCAGCGCACCCAGGGAGTAGCACAGGACGTTCGCAACGGCGAAACCGGCGACGGTGCCCGCGAACGACGTTCGAGAGTCCCTGGCGAAACGGTTCAGATCCGCGACGAGCGGGAGCCAGCTGATCGGCATGGCCACGACCAGGTCGATCGCCTGCGCGAAGCCCAGGCTGCCGTCGCCCGGCCGGCTCCAGATGGAACCCAGGTCGCCATGGGTCACCGCGTACACGGACATCCACGAGATGGTCAGCAGGACGAGCCAGATGCCGACCTTCTCCAGCCACTGCCTGACCACCACCAGGGGCCCGCCAAGGGCGAGCAGGATGACGATGGCGGCCCAGCCGATCGCCCAGGCCGCGTAACTGGAGTGGCCGAGGATGGGACCGCTCAGCCGCGACGAGGCCTGGGCCATGATCACGATCTCGAAGGCCCCCCAGCCGACGAGCTGGACGACGTTGAGGAGACTGGGCAGATAGCTGCCGCGCCGGCCAAAGCTTGGTCGCAGGCTGACCATCGACGGGATGCTGTGCTCGCTGCCGATGACTCCGGCAAGGCCGAGCATGACGTTGCCGGCGGCGGTGCCGAGGACGATCGCCGCGAGCGCTTCGGGCAGTCCGAGCCCGGGCACGAGCTGGGTTCCGGCCAGGAGCACGAGCAACCCCACCCCAAGGTCGGCCCAGAGGACGAAGTAGTCGAAGAAGCCGAGCACGCGGAACCGCGCCGGGACCGGCTCGATCCCCACTGTCGCCGCCCCGAGATCGCTCCGTGGTGCGGCGAGTGGCTGCGCCGGTTCCGCCATCCTCGATCCTCCGTCCATGCTGCCGGCCGTGCGCCGGCCAGGAGAGCCGCGCAATGCGGGCGGTTGCCGCTCAGAAAGCCACGTAGCCAACCCTGGCGGTCTCGACCGGCCGGCCCGACTGCATGACGGTTACGCGGCCGCCCGCCAGCTCGCCGGTGACGCGGCCCACGACGATCGGCGGCCCTTCGTCGCCCAACGCGGCTGTGGCGTCTGCCAGCCTGCCCTCCGCTACCGCGAAGAGCAGCTCGTAGTCCTCGCCGCCCGAGAGCGCGAGCTGGCGGGCCCGTTCCTCGCCGAGCAGCAAGACCGCTTCGGGCGCCAGCGGCAGCCGGTCCACGTCGATCTCGATCGCCACGCCGCTGGCACGGGCCAGATGCCAGGCCTCGCTGGCGACGCCATCACTGACGTCGATGGCGCATTCCAGCCCCACGGCGGCCAGGGCCGCGCCGGCGGCCAGGCGCGCCCGGGGGCGGTGATGGGCGGCTAGAAGCGGGCGAGCTTCCGGCCGCGCCAGCGATCCTCGGTCGTCTCGGCTCAGGAGATCGAGGCCGGCAGCGGAGGCACCGACGATCCCGGTGAGTGCGAGCAGGTCGCCGGGGCGCGCTCGGTCGCGGCGCAGAAGCCGGTTCGGATCCGCTTCGCCGATCAGGGCCACGTTGACGACCAGCGGCCCGGAGGTTCGGACTGTGTCCCCGCCGACGATCCGGGTACCGGTGAGGCGGGCCAGCTCGCTCACTCCCTCGTACATCTCCTCGACCAGACCCGCCTGACCCGGCAGCAGGGCAACCGACACGAGACCCCGAGCGGGACGCGCGCCCATCGCAGCCAGATCCGACAGGTTCACCGCGAGGGCCTTCCAGCCCAGGTCGCGCGGCGAGGTCCAGTCGAGCCGGAAGTGGATTCCCTCGACCAGCATGTCGGTTGTCGCCACGACCACCGAGCCGGCCGCGGGCCGCCAGACTGCCGCGTCGTCGCCGATGCCGAGCCCCTCTTCGGGCGGATCCAGTCGGGCGGCAAGGGCGTCGATGAGGTCGAACTCCCCGATGCTGCTCACTGGCGGGCCTCCTTCACCGCGGCCGCGAGAGCCTCGACGGCGCGGCCCGGGTCGGCAGCCTGTGTGATGGCGCTGATGACCGCCAGGCTGTCGGCCCCCGCGGCGATGGCCAGGCCGGCATTTGTCGCGTTTATGCCGCCGATGGCCACGACCGGGGCCGCAGTGGCCTTCCGAGCTGCACCGATCAGAGACAGGCCGGTCAGGGCCGCGTCGCCTTTGGAGCCCGTTGGAAAGACCGCGCCCACGCCCAGATAGTCAGCCTGCAGGGTGTCCTCCTCAGCGAGCTGAGCGGCGTCCGTGATCGAGAGGCCGACGAGCGCGTCCGGTCCCAGGAGCCGGCGAGCCAGCTCGATCGGCAGGTCGTCCTGGCCGAGGTGTATGCCGTCCGCGCCCACGGCGATGGCGATATCGAGGCGGTCGTTGACTATCAGCAGAGCACCATGCCCCCGCGTCAACCCGCGCAGGTTCATCGCCACCTCCAGGGCGCGGCGGGCAGAGCCCTCCTTCTCGCGCACCTGCACGACCCGCACCCCGGCCCGAAGCGCGGCCTCGGCGATCTCCTCGGAGCGGCGTCCGGCGCTCAGCGCCTCCTCAGTTACGAGGTAGACGTCCGAGCCACGAAGCAACTCGCGCCGCCGGATGCGTTCCCGACTGGGCTCAGTCATGCTCGTTGGGACTCCCGTAACGTCACTCGAGCGCTGGCGACGATTGACGCGCGATCCAGGTTTGCGACTGCATCGATCAGGTTGGCGCGGAACGTTCCGGGTCCGGCGCTCTGCCGGGCCGCCACCTCGCCGGCGATTCCGAAGGCGATCATGGCCTCCACGCCAGCCAGGAAGGGATCGCGCTCAACCGCCAGGAAGGCCCCGACCAGGGCCGTGGCCATGCAGCCCGACCCGGTGATGCGGCCCATGAGCGGGTTGCCGTTCCGGATCTCGGCGACCCGTATGGCGTCCGCCACGAAGTCGACCGCGCCACTGGCCACGGCCGCGCCGCCGGTCCTGTCCGCGACCGCCCTTGCCGCCGCCTCCGGAGAGCCGGCGAAGACCGAGTCGACGCCGCGGACCTGGCCGGGATGGCCGGCGACGGTCGCCAGCTCGCCGGCATTGCCCCGGACCACCGCCACTCGGACGGTGGCCAGGATTCGTTCGCTCGTGGAGGTCCGCAGGGTAGTCGCGCCCGCCCCCACCGGGTCCAGGACGATCGGGACTCCTCGGGCATTCGCCTCGGCGCCAGCGGCGAGCATCGACTCGATCCAGTCGTCCTCGAGCGTGCCGATGTTGAGGACGAGAGCCCCGGCGTGGGCCACCATCTCGCGCACCTCGCCGATGGCGTGGGCCATCACCGGCGATGCGCCGATGGCCAGCAGCACGTTGGCCGTGTCGTTCATGACCACGAAATTGGTGATGTTGTGGACCAGTGGCGTGCGCTCGCGGATGCGCTCGAGGGACGTGGCGGTGAGTTCCGCCAGATCGAGCTCAGCCATTTGACGACCTCCAGAGATGGTTGACGGGACCGTAGCCGGCGCCGAGCGGCTCGGCGTGCTCGATGGCCCCTTGCAGGTAGACGCGCGCCTGCCGTGCCGCCTCGAAGGGCGGCAGACCGCGAGCGAGGCCCGCGGCGATGGCCGCCGAGAAGGTGCAGCCAGTGCCATGGGTGCGGCGGGTCGCGACCCGCCGGCCCGACAGGATCTCGAACGTGACTCCGTCGAAGACCAGATCGTCTGACGTCTCACCTTCGAGGTGGCCGCCCTTGACTATCACCACGGCCGGGCCCAGGTCGTGGATAAGGCGGGCCGCCTCGCGCGCGGAAGGGGCGTCGACGACGTCGATCCCCGACAGGACGGTCGCCTCCGGGGCGTTGGGCGTAACGACTGTCGCGAGCGGTAGGAGCAGCTCGCGCAGGGCCTGGACGGCATCCTCGCGAAGCAGACGATCGCCGCTCTTGGCCACCATCACCGGATCGACCACGACCGCGGCTACGGCATGGGCCCGCAACCTGTCGGCGACGGTCGCGATGATCTCCGCGCTCGAAAGCATTCCCGTCTTGACCGCATCCGCGCCTATGTCCTCGAGGACGGCGTCGATCTGGGCGGCAACGACCGCGGCCGGCACCTCGTGGATGGCGCGCACGCCGAGCGTGTTCTGGGCGGTGACTGCCGTGATCGCGGATGCGCCGTAGACGCCGAATGCGGCGAACGTCTTGAGGTCGGCCTGAATGCCCGCGCCGCCGCCGGAGTCCGAGCCGGCAATCGTCAGCGCTCGGGGCCGCCGCGGCGCCGCATCCTGCAGTTGTTCCCGAATCATGATCGACCTCAGAAGACAGATTTCGCCGCACTCCGCGGGGAGTGCGGCGAGGGAGTGGTCGAGCCTGCTTCCTTCGCTGGTATTGCCCAGATCAGGTACGGCGGGTCTGCGGCTGGAGCCGCACTCTCAGCGCCCGTGGCGCTCCCCGGAGGCGTATTCGGTTGCCACGATCCTAGCACCGCCACTAATCGGCGGGATACTCCGGCCGTTCGTTGCCCGACCGTCGCGGCCGGCGCGATTGCCTGGCGGGCCAGAAGGGATTCGAACGCGCGGTGCTAGTCTCAGGTCATGAGCGCCATGCCGAAGGTGGGCGAGCTCGCCCCCGATTTCGAGCTCCACGACGACCTGGGGAAGCCGCATCGCCTCTCCGACCGCCGCGGCCACTTCACCGTTGTCTATTTCTACCCGGCCGACGACACTCCCGGCTGCACCAAAGAGGCCTGCTCGTTCCGCGATGCACACGCCTCTTTCGGCGACGAGGACACCGAGGTCTGGGGCTTGAGCCCGCAGGGAGCCGCGAGCAAGGCTGCCTTCCGGGCCAAGTACGGGCTCCCGTTCACCCTCCTCGCCGACGAGGGCCACGCCGTGGCCGACTGGTACGGTGCCTGGGGCGAGAAGCAGAAGGACGGCAGGTCATACATGGGCATCCTGCGGACGAGCTTCCTCGTAGGGCCCGACAGGCGAATCGCCCACGTCTGGGAGAAGGTCCAGCCGGAAGATCACGCTACCGAAGTCCTGGCGGCCCTGCGAGCGGCTCGCTCGACTCCGGTCTGATCGATCGCAGCGACCTCACCGCCGATCCCTCGACGCCCGGTCAGGCCGGGCTTCAACGCCCGGGCCAGATCGACCGTGTAGAGTCCCGGGTATGCAGAGAGGCTTCGCCCGTGGGGGGAGACGAGCGAAGCCTCGGCCGGCATGATAACTCTCATTAGGCAAGTTGCGGACTTCGTTTTTGCACCCGCTCGTCGGGTGGCGAGCGTGATTGGTGCCGCAGGACAACGCCCTTTTTGAGGATGCAAACCGACTCATGAGTGACGACACGGCATCCCCCCACGAGTGGCGACCGCGCCGCTTCATGGTCATCGTCGGACACCCCGATGACGCGGACTTCGGCCCGGCCGGGGCAGCGGCCGCCTGGATCGACGCCGGCGCGGAAGGATGGCTCGTTTGTTGCACCTCCGGCGACGCGGGCGGCGAGGACCCCGATCTCGATCCCATCGAGCTCGCCGGGGCGCGCGAGGAGGAGCAGCGACGGGCGGCCGCGATCGTGGGCTATGCGGGGGTGAGCTTCCTGCATCAACCGGACGGGGGCCTCGTGAACGATCTCGCGCTCCGCGAGCTGCTCGTCCGCGAGATCCGCACCTTCGAGCCCGACGCGGTCATGTGCGGCGACCCGGAAGTCGTCGTTCACGCTTGGAGGCGGCATCAACCACACCGACCATCGGGCCGCGGCGATGGCCGCCGTGGACGCCGTGTATCCGGCAGCCCGCAACCCGATGGCCTTTCCGTGGCTGGCGCGGCAGGGTCTCGACGCGCACCGGGTTCGGCGGCTTTACCTGATGTGGTCGAACCAGCCGGATGTCTGGATCGATGTGACCGCCACCCTGGACCGGAAGATAGAGGCCCTCCGGTCACACGCCAGCCAGCTCCACGATCCGGAGTCCGTGTTCGGGCGGGTCCGCGCCCGGCTGGCCGAACAGGGACAACGCATCGGCACGCAGGCAGCCGAAGGCTACCGGCTGGTCATCCTGGAGCCGGATCCCGAAGTAGTTGACGAGACTGCGGTGGCGCCGGCCGCCGCGAGGGCCCGAAAGCGGCGGTAGCCGGATACGGTCGACGCGGCGCCGGCGGGTCGTTACTTCTTCGCTGTCGCGGCAGCCTGGCGCCGGCCTCGATTCGTGCGTCGTTCAGGTGTGAGCAGCCCGACCAGAAAACCGTCGCCATGCTTTCGGACTGCGATCTCGATGTTGGCGTCCGAAGCGGCGCGGAGGAGCCGCTGCCTGATGGTGATCGGCTTCTCAGTCGGATCGAGGCGCACCTCGAAAACCCGCTGCGGTCCGTCGAGCTGCCCGATCAGCCGCTTGAACTGACGCTGCTGTTGTTCGCGCGCCCGAGCCGCAGGACTCAACTGGCGTGGCCGCTGGCTACCTTTGTCCATGAGAGCAGGATCGGCCTTTCGAACTTTGACCATGTTCTTCCTCTCTCCAGCCCACGAGCCGAGTGGCATTCGTTGCCGCGTGGCGGCGGTCGTATGCCGACTATACGCTTTCAGCGTCGTATGACCAGACGTTTCCCAATTTCGTCTTATAGGGCCGCAACATTTCCGCCAATTCCGGCTACGGACCCTGGAGGTGTGAGGCCCGACTACGGCTGCGGGGGTGCCGGTGACTCCCTGGGCTTTCGCGGAAACGTCCTCGTTGCCGGCCTGGGGCGAGGCGTCGAGGGCGATTGGTGGACGGCCGGACGCGGCGTCACCCGGGCCGGTCCGGGATGCCCAAAGTCGCTCGCTCCGGCTCTGCCGGCAACCTGGTTGCGTGGTGCGATCCACGCCCCATCCGGGTGGGCTCCAGCAGGCCTGGACAGCTCTCCGCCCGACGCGCCCGGCCGCGCCCGGCTAGACTTCGTGGGCGTCCTCACTGGACACTCGTCGCCCTTTCCGGGCGTTCGGGGTCCTTGCTGGACGCTTTCGCTCGACAGACGAGCCGATCCAGGCCGCGTACAGCAGGTGATATCGCTATGAAAGTCGGCGTCGCCAGGGAGACCGCACCGGGAGAGCGACGCGTCGCGCTCGTCCCGGACGCGATCGACAAGCTCCGAGCCGCAGACGTCGGCGTGCTCGTCGAGCGTGGCGCAGGCGCAGCGGCCGCGTTCCCGGACGACGCCTACGTGGAAGCGGACGCTCGCATCGTGACGACGTCAGCGCTCTACGCCGGCAGCGACGTCATCCTGCGCATCCATCGGCCCACGCCTGACGAGCTCAAGGCGAGCCATCCGGGCCAGGTCATCATCGGACTGCTGGCGCCTCTGCTGGACCCCATGGCGATGGCCGAGATGGCGAACCTGGGGCTGACGGCGATCAGCCTCGACGCGATCCCGCGGACGCTCAGCCGCGCCCAGGGGATGGACGCCCTTTCCTCGCAGGCCAACGTCGCCGGCTACAAGGCGGTGCTGATCGCGGCCGAGTCGTTCGGACGGTTCTTTCCCCTGCTGACTACGCCGGCCGGCACCGCCAAGCCGGCGAACGTGCTCGTCCTCGGCATCGGTGTCGCCGGCCTCCAGGCGATCGCCACAGCCCGCCGCCTGGGTGCGGCGGTCAAGGCCTACGACGTCCGGCGCGAGACCAAGGAGCAGGCCGAATCGTTGGGCGCGCAATTCGTGACCCTCGCCTCGGTCGCCGACGCGACCGGCGAGGGCGGCTACGCACGCGCCCTTACAGCGCAGGAACAGGCGGCCCAGCAAGCCGAGCTCAACGATGTCATCGCCCTCCAGGACATAGTCATCACCACCGCCCAGGTCCCCGGCCGGCGGCCGCCGATCCTCGTCACCAGGACCGCGGTGGAAGGCATGCGGTCCGGCTCGGTCATAGTCGACATGGCCGCAAGCGAGCTGGGCGGCAACTGCGAACTATCGAACCCCGGCAAGGTAACCGTCACCCCCAACGGCGTCGAGATCCATGCTCCAACGAATCTGCCGTCTTCGATGCCGACCGGCGCGAGCACTTTCTACTCGCGCAATATCTCCAACCTGCTCCTGAACTTCATCGACGCTGGCGAACTCAGGTTCGACTTCGAGGACGAGGTCACCGCGGCGACCGTGATCACTCACGGCGGCAAAGTGGTGCAAGAAGCCACGCGAAAGCTCCTGCAGCCGGCAACACGAGGAGGCGCCAAGGCATGAACGTCAGCACCCTGCTCGACTCACTGACGGTCTTCGTCCTGGCCATCCTGCTCGGCTTCGAGGTGATCAGCAAAGTGCCGGCAACGCTTCACACGCCGCTGATGTCCGGTACCAACTCGATCCACGGGATAGTGCTTGTAGGCGCAATCGGCCTGGCCGCCACCGCGGACAACCCGACGGCGGCCGTGCTGGCATTCGTCGCCATGGCCTTCGCGGGGGCCAACGTGGTGGGAGGGTACTGGGTTACCGATCGAATGCTGCAGATGTTCAAACGACGCCCCGAAGCCTCGGCCGACAAGACCCACCAGGCGACGAGGGGTTCGCGATGAACACGACCGACCTCGGGTACGCGGTCCAGCTCTCGTTCATCGTCGGTGCGGCCCTCTTCGTGATCGGGCTGCACCAGATGAACTCGCCGGCGACGGCCCGCACCGGCAACCGTCTATCCGCGGCCGGCATGATCATTGCCGTCACCGCTGAGCTCGTGTTCGTGAGCCAGGGACACATCGGCCTCGGTAACTGGGCGATCATCGTGGGCGGGTTGGCCATCGGCGGGGGAGCAGGGCTACGGCTGGCACGCGTCCTGCCGATGACATCCATGCCCCAGCTCGTGTCGCTCTTCAACGCCGTCGGCGGCGGCGCAGCCGGCCTCCTGGCGCTGAACGACTTCCTCGCTCTCGACGGGCACCGCGTCCTGGCAGGCGGGGCGCCCGGCCTGGACGGCTGGCGAACGTTCTTCATCCTCGCCGACATCCTCGTCGGCTCGGTAACGTTCACGGGATCGCTGATCGCGACGGCCAAGCTGATGGGCATCTTGAGGGGCCGGCCGATCCTCATCCCGGGCGGGCGGATCGTCTCCTGGTTCACGGTCGTCTGCGGCCTCAGCGTTTCGATCGTCCTCATCCTGGCCGGCGCGGGAATCGTCACCTACGAGACGCCGGTTCTGTACGCGCTGCTCGTGGTCGCCTTCGTCTGCGCCCTCCTGTTCGGCGTCACGATGGTCCTGCCGATCGGCGGCGCCGACATGCCGGTCGTCATCTCGCTTCTCAACGCCTTCACCGGCACGGCCGTCTCCATGGCCGGATTCGTGGTCGGCAACGTGATGCTGGTCGTGGCCGGCGCCCTGGTGGGGGCCTCCGGCGCCATCCTGACGAGGCTCATGGCCAACGCCATGAACCGCTCGATCCCCAACATCCTTGTCGGTGGATTCGGCGGTCAGGAGGGCACCCAAACCGAGCTGACGGCCGAAGGCGGCACGGTCCGCGAGGTTTCCGTCGACGACGCGGCGATCCAGCTCGCCTACGCCAGCAAGGTCGTCATCGTGCCCGGGTACGGCCTCGCCGTTGCCCAGGCCCAGCACGGCGTGCGCGAGCTTGCCGACCTGCTCGAGGCCCGAGGGATCGAGGTTTCGTACGCGATCCATCCGGTTGCCGGCCGAATGCCGGGCCACATGAACGTCCTCCTGGCCGAGGCCAACGTGCCCTACCCGCAGCTCAAGGAAATGGACGAGATAAACCCCGAGTTCGAGCGGACGGATGTCGCCCTCGTCGTGGGGGCCAACGACGTGACCAACCCGTGCTGCCCGGACGGACCGGTCCAGCCCCATCTTCGGCATGCCGATCCTGGACGTGGACCGGGCCAGGTCCGTCATCGTCGTCAAACGCTCGATGGGCCGCGGCTACGCCGGCATCGACAACCCGCTGTACGTGAACCCCAAGACGGGGATGTACTTCGCGGACGCCAAGCAGGGCCTCCAGCAGTTGATCGCGGCGGTGAAGGCCCTCTAGCCGGGCGTCGGCGCGGCGCGGCGACTCACGGATTCCTTGCCCCACTTGGCCGGGAGCACCGGTACCCCTATGGCAGCGAACCGGTACCCCAGTACGGAAGGTCGATTGAGTAATCGAGGTGCGCCCGTATCGTTGACGCCGCTGCACGCGGTCTGTGCGAGCGGGGTCATCGAAGGGAACGAAGGAGTCGGCGGTGATGCAAGCATTGCGTCGGGCGCAATGGACGTTCTACGCCCTGGCTCCGGTTCTGCTGGCGCTCGGCCACCATCTCATGGGTAAGCGTTGGTAGACCGGTAGCGATACAAGAGACCCGGGCCCCAGCGTCCGGGTTTCTTTGTAAGTGGGCCATGCGAGTGGCCGGCGCGGCATGGCCGGCGCGGCATGGCCGGCGCGGCATGGCCCGCGCGGCATGGCCGCCGTTCTAGGGGCGTTCGGTGATGCTCAGCCTGATAGCGGCCGCGGCCGCCTCGACCCGCCCCGAGACCCCGAGCTTCGTCAGGATGTTGCTGACGTGCACGGCCACGGTCTTGCGGGTGATGTAGAGCTGGCGACCGATCTCCGGGTTGCTCCTGCCCTCCGCGATCAGTGCCAGGACCTCGAGCTCGCGCTTGCTGAGCCCGAAGTCATGGGGGGCCGGCTGGCCCGTCGGAGCGACGAAGTTGGCCACCAGCCCGGCGTCCGATCGCGACGGGTGCCCTGAGAGACCGGCCGGGGCCTGCCGACCGGGAGCCGCGACTCTGGTCCCGGGCCTGGACGGAGCGCCGGGCCGGACGCCGGCCGGGGCCGAGGCCGCGCTCGATTCCAGTCGACCCGCCAGAGAGGCTTCGATCTGCTTGGGGAGTGGCAGCATCGCCCGCCGCGAGAGCTCGGCCACTGCCCGCAGCAGCGGCCACGCGCCCAGTCTGTAGGCCTCCTTCGCGGCCGCGGTGAGCGGCTCCCGCGCCATTGTCCGAGTGGAGCGTCCGTGGGACTGGTCCAGCACCGCCTCGCCTTCGCGCCAGCGGGCCCGGGCCGACTCGTACGGGTCTCCCAGCTCAGCCCAGTCGACGGCGAGCGCGGACCACGTCAGCGGGTCGTCGCGTCCCTCGAGGCGAGACCGGAAAGCCCTGGCGGTCCTGATGGCGAGATCGGCCTGCCTGCGCGAGCCGGCCTTGGGAGACACGCCGCAGGCCCGGACGACTGCCTCGGCTCGCAGGACCACGGGCAAGCTCCGCTCTCGAGCGCTGGCCAGGGTCGCAAAGTCACGGCGACGGCGGGCGTCGTGAGCGATCGTGGCGTCGACTTCGAGGTAGGTCGCGGCCATCCGGGCCATCAGCAGCCAGTCCTCGGTGTCGCTGACACGCACCCAGCCCCGATCGGCGGCCCGGTGAGCGTCGACGAGATCCTCCTGCCAGAGCGCGTACGCGGCCGCGGCCTGCTGGGCCGGGACCGAGTACTGCGGATCCTGGACCGTTTCGATGGCCAGCAGGACCTGCCCGAGCAACCGGCCGGCCGACTCGCCCGCGCTCGTCGCGACTTCCAGGGTCGCCAGAGGCAGCAGGGGCGAGAGGAACCAGATGCCGACCGGATTCCAGCTCAGCGCGTCCAGGCACAGACGGCGGCACTCGGGCCAGCGGCCCAGGAAGAACAGCGAGTCGGCGGCGTTGGCCCGCAGGAAGTTGCCGTAGACGGTCGCCTGGCCTGCCCGTTCCGCTTCGGCGATCCCTTCGTATGCGATCGCGATCGCCTCGTCGCGCCGGCCCAGCAGATCCAGGACGGTGGTCAGGTTGGCGTACACGCGGAACAGGTCGTCGAGGCGGCCCAGCTCGGCGGCCTGGTCGCGCGTCTGGCGCAGCATCCAGACGGCCGGCTCCGGGTCGTCGCCCCATGCCTCCGCCACGGCCAGGGTGCATGTCGCGTGCAGCAGCTCCTGGCGGGCTTCCTCGCCGGCGGCCGTCGCGACTTCCAGCGCCTCCTGGGCGTAGTGCTTGGCCTCGGAGAAGACGCCCTCGAGCATGCGGAACTGGGCCAGGGCGGCCAGCACTCGAGCGCGACCTGCGGTCGGCTCCGCCGGCACGAGCTCGACGGCTCGCCGGTAGGCCGCGAGTGCTCCGTCGTGATCCCCGCCGGCTCGCCGGTAGCGGCCCAGCGACTCCATCACCAGTCCAAGAGTGGGCCTCTCCTTGGGATCGTCCAGCACGGCGGCGGCCGCCTCGGCATACGCCGAGGCTCGCGCCGGCTCGCCTGCGACGAATGCGGCCTCGGCGGATCTGATGTACAGGTCCGCGAGACGCGGAACTGTCTCGTCGGGCTGGGCGATCTCGTACAGACCCAGGGCCAGCTCGTAGTGGGCCAGCGCATCGGCGCCGGCGTCGATCAGCTCCGCCGCCTTGGCAGCCGCAAGAGCGGCGTTCTCGGCTCCCGAAAGGTCGTGGGCGGCGAGGTGGTGCGGTAGCGCCATGGCCGGCTGGGGAATCGGCTCGAGCTCCCAGGCGTCGGCGAGGGCGGCGTGGTAGCGGCGCCGGGTCGCCGGAAGCAGGTCGGTTGCGATCGCTTCGGCGATCAGCTCGTGGCGGAAGCCGATGCGCTTCTCGGGCGCCGGAGGGCGGGGCCGTGGTCTTGCCGGATCGCGATTGCGGGCCCGGCCGCCCTTCCCGGCCGGATTCTCGGGATCCGAGCCCGCGTGAGGCCCGAGGCTCCCGATCCGGCTCGCTCGCCTTCCCCGGACCGGGTCCCGGCCGCCGGGTCGCCGAGACCGAGGCTGGACGCCTCACCCGGGCCGTCATTCGCCTCGATCAGGAAGCCGTGCTCCAGAGCCTCGGCCAGTCCCGCCGCGATATCCGCTTCGAGTCCCCCGCCCCGGCGCATTCCCGCGGCCGACCGCGGCGGGTTCGACGGGGCCCGGCGCTCGAACTCCTCGGCCATGGACATGAGCGTTGGGACGGTGACCGTCGACCCGGCCAGGGACAGCAGCCTCAGCACCCGCCGGCACTCCGACGAGCGGAGCGCAGCCCGGGCGACGACCAGCCGCTCGAAAGAGCCGGACAGCGACACGCCAAGCTGCTCGCGGCGGGCCGCCAGCAATTCCTCGGCCACGAGCGGATTGCCGCGGGATCGCTCGGCAACGAGCAGAAGCGTCGTGGACGATGGACGCGAGCCCTCGATGGCCTCGATCAACTGGCCCAGCTCTACTCGCTCGAGCGGGGGCACCTCGGCGATGGTGACCGCCGGAGAGGTCGCCATGGTCGAGAGCGTGGCCCGGAGAGGATCCGACCGGAGGAGCCGATCGGGCTGGTAGGTGACGAGCAGCATGACCCGCTGGCCGCGGGTGACACGAGCCAGGAACGTCACCAGGCCGCGGGTGGCGGCATCGGCGTGATGCAGGTCCTCGAACATCACGGCCACGGGCTGGTCTTCCCCCAGCCGCTCCAACAGGCCCAGGACGGCCTCGAACATGCGCGCCTCACGCCATTCGGGGGCGGCTATCCGGGGCCGGTCCGGAAGCAGGTCCAGGTCCTCGAGCCGCGATCGAAGGCTCGGAACCAGCCGGGCGATGGCGTCGCCCGTGGGACCCACCAGGGTGGCGAGCCGCTCGTCGGACATGGGCTCGATGAGACGTTCGAGGGCCGTAGTCACGGGTGCGTAGGGAACTCCCGACGTGGCCGGCATCGCCACCCCGTGGACTTCGGCGAAGGGCTCGGTCAGAGAGCCGATGCGCCGGCGGGTTTCGCCAAGCAGGCGGCTCAGGCCAAGTCCGGCGCTGCCCGACAGCACGAGAGCGCTGGGCTTGCCATCGACGGCGCCCTGCAGCCCGACGCCGATCCGCTCCAGCTGGCGCTCGCGACCGACAAACCGGTCGCTGCAAAGCCGGTGGTGATGCGAGCGTCCATCGATGCTGCGGCTGCCGCCGCTCCGGTCGTGGCTGTTGGTCATCGATTCGAGGTCCCAGAAATGGGCGCCGCACGACGCGACGCCTGGTCCATCCCCTTCGATCGGCTAAGGGTAACCGGATAGCGGGTTTGCCAGAGCGATCGAATCGTACCGGGGGCCGCCGCCAACCCGAGCGAGTCCCACCGCCCGCCGATCGCCGCTAGCCCGGATCCACCGATCAAGCGGCGATAGGTTGACACGGGCTAAGCTCCAGAGGTGAGCCCCAGACACCCGGACAACACCCTCAACGAGCTCTCGGGCGAGGAGTGGCTGTACTTCACCAAGTCTGTCTGGGCGACCGCCTATCCATCCGAGCTGGGCCACGCCCTCCGCAAGCGGCACGGCGCCAACAAGCCGCCGCGGCTCATGGCTCGCCTGATCGAGTTCTTCACGATCTCCGGAGAGCTCGTTCTCGACCCGTTTGCCGGCGTGGGCGGAACCCTCCTGGGCGCGGCCATAGCTCGCGGCCCAAGGCGCGCGATCGGCCTCGAGATCGAGCAGCGATGGGTCGACACGTTTGGCGAGCTGCTCCGGTCTCTGGCGGCGGAGCGCGACGGCCTGGGTCCGGTGCTCGCGGACATCGGCTCGGCCGATCCGGGCGGAGAGCGGCATTTCGATCCCTCGGGCATCCAGATGCGCCTCGGGGACGCGCTGGCGCTCCTGCCACAAATGGAGTCGGAGAGCGTCGACTTCATCGCCACGGACCCGCCGTACAACATCCAGCTGCCGATCACGATGGCCGGCGGCAAGCTCGCCGAGGCGCACGCCAACCGCCGCACTGACTACGCCATGGTGACCGACCACGCCGGCGACCTCGCCAACAGCGCCGACTACGCCACGTACCTCGATCGGATGGAGGAGGTCTTCGGACAACTGGCGCGAGTGCTGCGGCCGAACCGGTACGCGACCGTGATCGTCCGCGATGCCTACCAGAACGGGCGCTACATCTTCACAGGTTCGGATCTGGCGGATCGAGCGACCCGCTCCGGGTTCACCGTGAAGGGCGACGTGATTTGGCACCAGGCCGGGACCCGGTTGCGGCCTTACGGGTACCCTCGCGCTTTCGTCCCGAATATCGCTCACCAGCATGTCCTGGTTCTGCGGCGGGAGCCTGTTCGGCGGAAGGCTGCTCGACGGCGGTAAGCGATGCGGCGGACGCATCCGGCTCGGGATGCTCGGCTGCTACCGCGGCCTCAGCCGGCGCCTCGACGACCGGTTGATCCTCGCTCTGCGACCGGTGAACCTCGCCGCGCGCCTTGATGTAGGCCTCCAGCAGGCCGTCGGTGCCGGGCTCCTCGAGGTCATCGGTGGGCCGAGCCACTTCGGACGCGACGACGCCGTCGGTGGGCTGGCCCTCGGGTGGCTCGCCCTCGGTCACCGGACGATCGGCGAGCACCATGCGGTGCACCCAGCCCTGCCGGCCATCGGGGCACAGAACGAACCAGTAGACGCCCTGGCGCTGCAGGAGCTGGACCTCATCGCCCTGGTCGAGGACGCCTATCTCCTGGGATCGCAATTCGTCCGGCGAATCGAGGAGCCGCACGAGCCGATAGCCGATGGTGCGTCGCTCGAAGTCCTCGAGCGGCCGGATGCCCGCGGCCTCGAAGGAGAGGGTGGGCGCCTGCGCCACGGCCCTGAGGGGGTCGGTCTTGCGAACCTGTTGCAGCGATGGCCGCCGCCAGCGTGGCATCAGCGCCTCGTCGACCGATCGGCGGGCGGGCGCGACATCGGGCTGGAAGCCGGCTGCGGCGAGAGCCGGCTGGGAACCGGGCTCGCCGTTGTCACGGCGCCGCTTGCCAAAGATCACGAACGCCCCCCACCCGAGCAACCCCGTGATTGCGGTGGCGAACGTTGGCAAGAGCGCCTGCAGCAGTTGTTGCGTCGTCATGGACTGGCGATCGAAGACGCCGGGCAGGCCTGCCCCCGGGTGACCGTTACCGGTGGCGCCCTGCGCCCTCCTGGTCGCGAAGAAGGACGCTGGCAAGGTAGCCGACGCTGAAGGAGGGGCTCGAGTCGGGTTGAGTCACGCCGCCAGCGCCTGGCGTACCGGGGTTTGGACTAACGATTGCGGCAACGCCGCCCGGCTGACCGGAGGTCGTTGGGCTTGGCGTGGGGGCCGGGGTCGGCGTCGCGGGCGGTGGGGTGACCGCGATGGTTGGAGCCGGAGTCGGCGTGGGCGTGGGAGCCGGCGTGGGGGCGGGGGTCGGCTTGGGAGTCGGCCTGGGTGTTGGCTTGGGAGTCGGCTTGGGGGTCGGCGCCGGGGTGGGCGGCGGGGTCGGCGCGGCGTCGGCGTCGGTGTGGGCGGCGGCGGAGGTCGGTGTGGGCGGCGGCGTCGGGGTGGGCGTCGGGCGCCGGGTTGACGACGGAGGGTTCCGCCCGGGAGTGTCGGACGCCGGTTGGGGCCGATGCTGTCCCTGACACCGGAACGTGATCTGGTACGAGCCGACGGCAGTCGTGACGTGGAGTCGACCGTGAGCGGACGCCGGTCGTCCAGTCGGTGCCGAGATCGCGGAGTGTGAAGTATGGTGTACTGCGTCAGGGCGGCGTCGGTGTAGTCGACGGACGTCGCCTGGGGGGCGACGCCGCGCCGTCGGAGTACGTCACGGCGAACGTCACCGTGCGCCGACGACCGTCGCGGTGTCGGGCGAAACCGACGGTGCTCGACAGGCTGCCCGGCGCCCGCGCCGGAGCCAGCCGGCGAGGGCCAGTAGCAGCAGGGCCAGCGGAAGCGCGGCCAGGAGACCGATTCGAGATCCGCGACTACGCCGGACACTAACCTCCGTCATAGGGGGGAGGATGGGACGGCCGGGGGGACTGGGCAATGGTACTGCGGTCCTGGCTCCTAGGACCTGTGTCCGGGAGGCGCCGCTCCGGGGCCCGGCAGGCTCGCTTGTAAGGCCCATCGCAAGGCAACCGAACCGCACCGGACCGCACCTATCCGGCGGGTCGGAGCCTAGCTTCCGGCAATCGGGCCAGAGGGGCGGGGCTCCTTCAGGCGGTGTCTCTGCACACCGGGTAGAGAGGGCGGTGACATCTAGCACCTGGTAATGGGACCTAGTCGGCACGCGAGATTCGGCCCTCGACCGGCTGCCCGAACCGGGACCTACGGCCCGCAACGCGCGCCCATTGGCCCTACTCCGCGGCCGGCCGGATCGCGGAAGCTCCACGCAATACCCGCCGGCCCCGCTGCAACGCGATTCGGTGCAGAGTGTGTCGGCACTTCGGGCCGCGGGCCCACCTCCAACGCGAATCGAAGGCGGAGCATGAGCACGACCTACTCCCCGCGCGACGTCGACGTGGTCCTCCGGGACGGCTCGTCGGTGCGCATCAGGGCGGCCCACCCCACGGACGAAGCCCCCATCCTGGCTTTCCTGAAGGGACTGTCGGACGAATCGCGATGGCTTCGCTTCCGCTCCAACACGGTCGACCTCGAGGCGACGGCCCGGCGCTGGTCCGGCGTGGAGGGCTGCGAGGACTGCTGCGTGCTGGCGGTCCACGGCCCCGACGTGGTCGGCCAGGCGAGCTACGACCTCATCGCCGACGATCGGGCCGAGGTCGGCTTCACCGTGACGGACTCATTCCAGGGTCGAGGCCTGGGCACCCTGCTGCTGAAGCGACTCGCCGAGGCCGCCGAGGACGACGGCGTGGCGGTCTTCGAGGCCGACGTCCTGCCCGAGAACCACAAGATGCTCGAGGTGTTCCGGGAGAGCGGCTTCGGGATGACGATGACGAGCGCCCCCGGCCTCATTCGCGTCCAGTTCCCTACCTCGATCACGCCTGAGGCGCAGGCCCGCTTCGAGGCCCGCGAGCAGATCGCGGCGATGAACGCGGTCCGCGGCATGCTGGCCCCTCGCTCGGTGGCCGTCGTCGGCGCCGGGCGCAAGCGCCGCACCATCGGCGGCGAGGTCTTCCACAACCTCATGGACGGCGGCTTCAACGGCCCCGTCTATCCCGTCAACCCCAGCGCCGACGTCGTCCAGTCGGTCTCCGCCTACAAGTCGATCCTGGACATCCCCGGTCCGGTCGATCTGGCCGTGATCGTCGTCCCGGCCAAGCTGGTCATGGCGGCGGCGAAGGAATGCGCCCAGAAGGGCGTCCACGGCATGGTCGTCATCACCGCCGGCTTCGCGGAGGCGGGCCCGGCCGGGCGCGAGATGCAGCGCGAGCTGATGGGCATCGCCCGCGAGCACGGCATGCGCGTCATCGGACCCAACTGCATGGGTGTGATCAACACCCACGACGACGTCCGGATGAACGCAACCTTCTCGCCGAACGCCCCGATGCAGGGCAACGTCGGCTTCCTCTCGCAGTCGGGCGCATTGGGCCTGGCCGTGATCGAGTACGCCAACAGCCTCTCGCTCGGCCTCTCGACCTTCATCTCCGTCGGCAACAAGGCGGACCTCTCGGGCAACGACTTCATCCAGTACTGGGCGGACGATCCGGCCACGGACGTGATCGCCCTGTACCTGGAGTCGATCGGCAACCCCCGCAAGTTCGCTCGGATCTCGCGGCGAGTCGGACGCCAGAAGCCGATCCTCGTCGTGAAGAGCGGCCGCTCGTCGGCCGGGGCCCGCGCCACCTCGTCCCACACCGGCGCGCTCCTCGGCGCCTCGGACGTGACCGTCGACGCGCTCTTCAAGCAGGCCGGCGTCATTCGCACGGACACTCTGGGCGAGTTCTTCGACGTGGCCACGCTTCTGTCCAACCAGCCGCGCCCCAAGGGCAACCGCGTCGCGATCCTGACCAACGGCGGCGGCCCCGGCATCCTCTGCGCCGACGCCTGCGAGGCGGACGGCCTGGTCGTTCCGCAGGTCCCCGACGAGATCAAGGCGAAGCTGGCCGAGTTCCTGCCGCCCGAAGCGGGCTACAACAACCCGGTGGACATGATCGCCGCGGCGCCGCCGGAGTCGTTCCGCAAGGCGCTGAAGACTCCTGGCCGAGTGGGACGGGATCGACTCGATCATCATCCTGTACGTCCCGGTGCTGGTCACCAAGCCCGAGGAGATCGCCCTCGGCATCCGCGAGGCGGCCCTCGATCTGCCGCGCGAGATCCCGCTGCTTTCGGTATTCCTCTCGTCCAAGGGAACGCCCGACTCGCTCAAGACCGACGGGCTGTCGCTGCCCTCGTATCCGTTCCCCGAGGACGCGGCTCGCGCCCTTGCCCACGCCGTCCGATACGGCGTCTGGACCCAGACGCCCGAGGGCAAGGTTCCCAAGTTCACGAACATCCGCACGTCCGAGGGCAAGGCTCTGATCGCCGACGTGCTGGCTTCGCTCCAGAAGGCCGAAGGGGCGGACGCGGAATCGCGCTGGCTGCTCCCCGACGAGGTGGCGACGCTCCTTGGGAGCTACGGCGTCCCGATGGCGGAGTGGCGGCTCGCGCCCACGCCCGAGGCCGCCGGTGCGGCCGCCGCCGAGCTGGGCGGCAAGGTCGCGCTCAAGGCCGTGGCGCCAAAGCTGATCCACAAGACCGAGGCCAAGGCCGTGGTCCTCAACCTGGAGGGCGCCGGCGGAGGTGACCCAGGCGGCGTCCGAGATGGCCGCCCGGATCGCCGCCCAGGGCACGCAGGTCGAGAAGTTCTTCGTCCAGCGGATGGTCCGTCCCGGCGGCGTCGAGATGCTCGTCGGCGTCGTCCACGACGCGCTCTTCGGCCCGGTCGTCGCCTGCGGCGCCGGCGGCACGGCCGTCGAACTGCTCAAGGACGTCAAGGTCAGGATCACGCCGCTGACCGACAGCGACGCCCACGAGATGGTCACGTCGCTCAAGACGTTCCCGCTCCTCGACGGCTTCCGCGGCGCCCCCAAGTGCGACGTGGCCGGCCTGGAGGAGCTGCTCCTGCGGGTCGGGTCCATGGTGGAGAACCACCCGGAAATCGCCGAGATGGACTGCAACCCGGTCATCGTCCTGCCCGAGGGCGCCGTCATCGTCGACGCTCGCATCAGGATCGAGCCCAGCCAGGCTTAGGCCGGGCCGGTCGGGCCGCGACGTCCGGATCGAGCGGCGCGGCCGAGGGAGGAATCGGCCCGCGCGGTGCGCGGCCGGGCCGCGCACGCGCCGGTCGCCACTCATTACCACCCGGGGTGATGCTAATCCTCGATCCGCCGTGGATCGCCACTCATTACCACCCGGGGTGGTGCTGTTGGCGGGTAGTCGCCCGCGAGAACGCGAGCAGCCTCGAGGGAGCCTTCGCCCGTGCGTGGATGGGCCGCGACCCACCTCGGCCCGCCCTCGAGCTGGCCGGGCTGCGCAGTTATGATCGCCGGGGGTGGTATTGAGCAGCGACCACGTTGCGGACGGCGCTCCGCCCGGGGCTCAGACGTGCGGCACGGCCCGGGGCCCACGTGGCGGACGGCGCTCCGCCCGGGGTTCAGACGTGCGGCACGGCCCGGGGCCCACGTGGCGGACGGCGCTCCGCCCGGGGTTCACACGCGCCGGCGCGGCCAGGGGCCCACGCCGCGGACGGCAGCCAGCCCTGGCCCACCTCGCGGCCGGGAAGGCCGCCGACCCGCGGGCGGTCAGCGGCGCTCGACGAGCAACCTGCCGTCCACCCAGCCGCGCCAGCCGTTGACGGCCCGAACGAGCGCCCAGGCGTCGATCCGCGATTCCACCACCAGCTCGATCCCGGGCGCAAGAGTGGCGACTGGCGGCTGCGAAGGATCCGGCGTGGCCCAGGCCGGGATGCTTGCGCCTGGCGTGTAATGGGTCGCCGACCAGGCCGGGCCGCCGGGGAAAGTCGCGGCTCCTGCCGGGGGGGCTGGCTCGACCGGGCCGGCGGTGAGGGCCGCGATGTGCGATCTGATCCAGCGTATGCGCTGCCGTTGCCGCTCCAGCGCCGGGTCGGCCGGGGAATTGCTCCGGCTTCGGAGAAGCGCGTACCCGATCTGGGCCGACTGCAGCTCGCCCGTCAGTCGGGCGCCGGCCCGGCCGAGCCTCCTGCCGGCCTCGACTCGGGCCGACCGCCTGGCCCAAAGGCTGCCCAGGGCTCGCACTTCGGCCTCAGGAAACAGGCTGCCGTCGGGCTCGGCGGCCACGATGGTGCGGAACGATCGCTCCTCGCTCCGGGTCGCCACAACCACGAGAACGCACAGCAGGATCAGGAACGGCAGGCCCTTGAGCGTCGACCAGAGCAGGATCTGGGTCTGAGTCGGAGCGGCGCCGCCATTGGCGAGAACGTCGTTCAGCAGCGGCGCGTCCCAGAAGGCATGAGCCGCGAACGCGGCGGCGAAGCAACCGCCGAAACCGGCAATCCGCCGGCGCAGGACCGCCCGCGACGTCACGAAGTAGGCAAAGCCCATGCCGGTCAGACCCGCGAACAGGACGTGCCCGTATAGCCCGCCGCCAATGACGCGGATGAAGAACGTGTCGAAGACCGGGCCGGTCTGGTCCACCCCGCTCGAGAAAGCCGGCATCAGGAAGTACATCGTGTCCTCGACGACGGTGAAGCCCAGGCCGACCATCGCGCCGTAGACGAAGCCGTCCAGGGCTCCGTCGAACTCCTCCGGCACGATCAGGAACAGGACCACGACGCCCATCAGCTTCAGCGTCTCCTCGACCGGCGGCGCCACGATCGCGGCGCTCCAATCGAGCGCAATGTCAGGGGCGACCTTGCCCACGACAGAGCCCCACGCGTCGTTGGCGTAGATCGCCAGCCCGGTCGCAACGACGCCGCCCCAGATCAGCGCCGCCACCAGTAGCTCGACGGGCTCCCGCTCGAACAGGTCCAGGTGGTAGACCACGAACCCGACCGGCAAGGCATACAGGAGCACCAGCACCCAGCTGACCAGGAACGCCGAGGGCAGCTGGGCGAGCGTCAGCTGGAGGCCGATGCTCTCGTTGCCGCCGACCAGGAGGAGGACGACGAAGAGCCAGAAGGCGGGTTGCCGGGGCTTGATCAGCCTGCCGCGGAGACCCCATCTCGGCGCTATCGGCGGGGCCTGAACGACCTGGGCGCTCACTGGCTTGCTTCCACGCTGCCGGCCATCGCGTCGACGTCATCGGTGACGGCGGCAAGATTTCCCTGGGGCACTCCGACCTGGATGAAGACGGCGTAGGCGTGGCCGCCGGACTGGAGAACCAGGCAGATCAGCTCGCCGTCCAGCATGCCCGAGCCTCCGTCGCCCGAGACGAGCGCGGAGAAGGTCACCACGCTCGCGTGCTTGCCATTCAGGTCCTCGTCGCGCTCACTGCCGAACGAGATCTGGGCGGCGCCCTCCCGAAAGCTGGCGATGGAGTCGTCGAGAAGCTGCCGAGCGTCGCCGTCGTAGCTCGTGCTGAGAACCTGGGCGATCAGCAGGGCGTTCGCGTTCTGCAGCGCCAGCCCGTCCGTGATGTCCCCCACGGCCGAAGTCGCCACCCAGCCCGGCGCGGCCGTCATGTAGACCGGCCGGCTGATTGCCACTCGCCCGGCGGACGGCTCGGGGATCGCCCTGTCCGCGACGACGCCGCCCAGGACGACGCCGGCGACGATGACGGCGACCGCGATCGTTCCCGCCCAGCGGGGCCGGGCGGCAGCACCGATGCCGGGCGCGGCCGGCGAGGCTGGAGGCCCGCCCCAGCCGTACGCGGATCCGGCCGGGGATAGATGAGCGCTCATCGGGTGGCGGTCCTCAAGCGGGCCGAGGTTGCGCCACAAATCGTAAAGGGTGCTGCCCCGCGGAGCGAGAGGCGGAGCTGGCTCGTCCTAGACTGGTCCTGCATCAGCCGCTCGGAGGGAACCGGCATGCGCGCTCGCACCGCATCGAGAGTGGGGCTTGGAGTCGCAGCGGTAGTCGCCTTGTCGGCTGCAGTCGTCTCGTGCGGTCCGGGCCAGACCAGTCCGGCAGCCCCGAGCAGCCCGGCTGCCTCAACCAGCTCGGCCGGTCCGGGCCTTTCGGTGGCGTCGCAAGGATCGGAGCCGACCGGCTCGCCGATCCCGAGCAGCCCCAGCCCAACGCCTGCAGCAGGATGGCCCGTGCCCGCTCCCTGCGGCTTCGACGAAGGGACATGCCTGTTCGCGCCCGACGGGACGCTGTACGTAGCGCCGTCCGGCAGCGGTGGGCAGATCACGGCCTACGACCCGTCCGGGCATCTTCGTTCGGGATGGCCGGTCGACGCTCCGGATGGAGCCAACTACAACGGCGCGGTCGGGCAAGGTTGGGAGATAGCACCCGACGGCAGCCTGCTCGTGACCACCCCGACCGGGATCACAGACATCGAGCAGTCTGGTCAGGTGCGCCCGGGTTGGCCCGTTGCGCTCGCCGATGGCAACAGCCAGATCCTCGTGGAGTCGTCCGGCACGATCGTCGTCGCTCGGGACAATTCCACGGCGGGCGAGACGTGGGTCTACGCGTTGACCCTGACAAACGACACGCCGCTACTCTGGTCGACCCGCATCGATGGGGACGTATCGGCTGCCCTCCCGGCTTACGACGGAACCATCTTCATTGATGCCATTACACCGGTCGGCTCGGATGGCAAGGTCGGCAAGTCTGCCCTGACCACGATCGGCTCGGATGGCAAGACGATCGCAAGTTGGACGACCTCGCTCGACGCCATGGCCGTGACACCATCGGGCGATCTGGCGGTGGTCGCATACGACACCAAGGTGACCACGACCGGGATGGAGGAATACAACGTCCTTCGGACCCACGTCGCCGTGCTGGATCGGACCGGCAAGACGATGCCGGGCTGGCCGCGCGTGATCGACGGCCCGGCTTCGGCGCCGGCGGTCGGACCGGACGGCTCGCTCTATTTCGTTCTGGGAGACACCGTCGCGACCGGGTCCATTCTGGCGCTCGACAGCTCGGGCAAGGTGAAGGCTGGTTGGCCGGCCAAGCTGCCGTCGGGATACGCGGGAGTCGCGGGCGACCAGCATGCCGGCCATACCAACGTGTCGCAGCCCCCGATCGTTGCGAACGGGCTGGTCTATGTCGCGGCCTCGTCCCACGCCACCGGCGGGCAGATGATCGCCGCCTTCAGAACATCCGGAGCCGATCACACCGGCTGGGTCTACCAGGTGCCTGCGGGCAGCCAGCTCATCGGATTGCCGAACGTTCCGCCCATCGCCTCTCCCACCGGGGCTCTCTACGTTCTGGAGCAGACCGGGCCGTCCACAGGGGCGGTGGTCGCGCTCGGGGTCGACGGCCAGATGCTCCCGGGTTGGCCCTACGTCTTCGATCCGGGGCCAGCAGGACTAACCGTCCTGGCAGGCGGAGACGTGGGCGTCTACTCGCTGGACTTCGCGGCCGTGCTCACGGAGACCGGAACTCCGGCTCACTAGGTCGATGGCCTCGACCAGGGGCGGAAGGCCCGGTAGAGCAGAGCGGCCGGAATGCGAACCAGCCTGTGGGGGCGAACCAGCGTAGGATCAGCAGGCGCCAGGGGCGAGCCTCGACAGCCGAGGGAGGAGGCAGCGGGATGGGCCTGAGCCGTGAAGTTGGAGCTTCCGGATCGCGGTGGAAGTCCAGCTGGCGACTGTTGATCGGCCTGGCGCTGATGGCGATTGCGGCAGGCTGTAGCTCAACACAGGCGAGCCCGGTCACGACGGTGCACAACGGGCTGATCACGGCCACGTCGACCCCGACGATTGAGGCTTCGCGAACTCCGGCCCCTTCGCCCACGACTGACCCGGCCAGCTTCGCCGGCGATCCTCGGCTGGAGGCGTGTGGAGGGTTGGAGGCCGGCGTCCAGCAGGTCGTCGCTCTCGATCATGCCTGGGCCTACCGAGCCGTCATGCCCGGAATCGGATTCGTGCCGCAGCTCGACGGTTCCGCCGATCCCGCCTTGTTGGTGATCTACTCCGGCTCGATCCCCGCCAAGCTGGACTGGCGCACCTACGTGCATCCTCCGCCAGGACCGTCGCCAACGACCGTATCCACGCCCACGCCGGTACCGACCCCTCTTCCGGGCACGAAGAACGTCTGCGTGGCCCTCAACGCGACTGATGCGCCGCAGATGGTTCCCAATGCCGCGCTCCAGCCCTTCAATCCGGAGCTGGCGACCCTGGCCGTTCGGCCGCCGTACCAATCAGGCCAGGGCCGGGTCGTTACCCGCAACAAGCAGTCGACCTACAGTCTCGCCTGGGATCCGGCCCACCAGGTGCTCTGGTACACGGTCCAGTCTCCCCAGACCGACAGCGCCCTCTATCGGCTCGACCCGGCGACGGGGCAGACCACGCGCTGGGCGTTGTCCGCCACGGACTACAACGGCTTCATGGACATGGTCGTGGTCGACGCCACCGGAGCCGTCTGGTTCGACCCGTCGGGAGTGCACCTGTACCGGCTCGACCCTGTCACAGGGAAGCTCGCTCGCCTCGACATAAACACCCGGATCAAGCCCGTGGTGGATCAGGGAGGCGTGTGGGTCAGCGCAATCGCCGCGGACGGTGACGGCGTATGGATTGCCCGCGAGTCGCTGCCCTACCTGACCCGGATCGACGCCAGCCTTCACGAAGTCGCCAAGATCCCGCTCCCCAACAGCTATGCCGGCTCGACCGAGGTCGCGGTCGTCGGCGACCGCGTGGTAGTCGGAGGCATTCCGGACAACTTCGCGGTCTTCTCTCGCCAGGGCGAGCAGGTCGCGACGGTCCCAATCCAGCGTTGGCTAACGGTCCAGGGACCTCCTCGGCTTCTGCGCCGCCGGCCCGGGCCAGGCGGCGGCGGCCGCGAACAGGAACTCGACGTCTTCGATGCGTCCGGCAAGATCGTCAGCACCGTGCCTCTGGCGCTGGACCTGCCGATCGGCCCGTTTGGCGATATCGGCCAGTTCGAGAGCAACGCCACACCACTGACCTTCACCACCGATTGGCACGGCACGTTCTGGTACGCGCTCGGCACCTACATCGTGGAGGTCCGCACGTCCTGACGGCACGAGCGGGCCGGGCAAGGAATGCGCCCCCGAGAGGGGTGGAGCAGACCGGCTAGGTCTCGCCGCCACCGGCGCCATGGGCGGGAAGCTGGTAGAGCAGAGCGGCCGGAATGCGAACCAGCCGGAAGGCGCGATTAGGGCATCGCTGGCAATCTCAGGCGCGTTCGGGCTGGGCCGATAGGGTGGGTCGTCAGACTCTGACTCGACCGGGCGTCAGGGCGCGGCCGACGAGAGGTCCACTGTTGTCGTGGCGGAACAGGTGCCGCCGACCATCCGCACGACGATCGTGGTCACGCCCGCGTCGGCCGGTCTGAAGGACAGCTTGTCGGCCTTGTTTCCGGGCAGGGTCAAGGTTTGGATGCGCCCGGCGGGTAAACCTGCGCCCGGGTAGGCGATCACGGGCTTGTCGAAGGTGATCGTGATCGGGCTGGCCGGGTCGAAGTCCAAGGCGAACACGTTGAACCATGGCGTAGATGGCCCGGAGGCCGGAACGGGGTTGAGGCCCAGCATGACGCTGTCGACGGAACACGGCACGGGAGTCCGCGTCGGGCCGCCGCTCGGGCTCAGGAGCCGCCAGCTGGCCCAGCCGTCGTCGGTCGCGTAGAGCTGGCCGCTCAGACCGCCGACGAGACCGACGAGCGCCCAGCCGTGTTGTCGGTCTGCGAACTCGAGCCTGTAGTAGTCCGCACCCCCAGCCGTCACGTCGGCGATCGGGTGCCAGGTGGCGCCGCCGTCGGCGGTGGCTTCCAGCGTGAGCGTGCCGGCCTCGTTTGGAGTCGTCGCGATCCAGTTCTGCGCGTCCAGGGCGACGATGGGCACCGCGTACAGAGACGGGATCGTCGCCGCGACGGTCCAGCTCGCGCCGGCATCGCCCGTCACCAGCAGCTGCGTCGCTCCGGCCACGCCGGTGCCATACCAGGCCGCGAGGACCGCCTCGCCCGGGCCGAAGACCGATGGCGAGGCCAGCAACTCGGGCAGCGGTGTGTTGACGATCAAGCCGGCGGGGGGCGCCGGCAGCGTCGAGAGTCCCCACGTAGCGCCGCCGTCGTGGCTGACATACAGCTCGTCCGCCGGCGGGTTGCCGCCGCCAATGCCCATCGCTGCAGGACTCGGGTTGGTCGCCGCCAGCGCCCAGCCGTTCCTTCCTCCGTCGCTGAACGAGACGGGACCGACGATCGCGTTAGGGAGAGAGGCCGTCTTGGCCCACGTCGCCCCACCGTCCGAAGTAGACCAGAGCGTGCCCTTGCCGCCCCATCCGTCGAACGCCAGGAGGCCGTGCGTCGAGTCGAAGAAGCGGAGCCCGTTGGCGATGCCGTAGACCGACGGGATCGACGTCTGCGTCCATGTCCGGCCGCCGTCGACCGTGCGCTGGACGATCGCAGGCCCATCCTCGGTGCTGCGGAACGGCACGACCCAGCCGTGCTGTGCATCGACGAAGGTGATAAACGGGCTGCGACCTCGGGTCGGCCAGTTCGAGCGCGAACCGTCCACGTCCGGCCACCGTCCGCGGTCAGGAGGATCCGACCGTCCGGACAGCGCCCACCCGTGGTCCGCGTCGGTCAGACCGAACTCGTCGACCACGGGGCCGACGGCCAGGCTGGCGACTTCCGAGGATGTGGGCACCGGCATCGAAGCGCTCACGACCGAGCTCGGCGAAGCCTTCGGCGAACCCGACGCCGCCGGGCCGACGGCGGGCCGCCCGAACAGGATCAGGCCGCCGACGACCGCCATGAGCAGGACGGCGGCCAGTCCCACGGCCAGGCGCGGGCTCGCTGCGCCAGATCGATCGCGGCGATTGGATGGGCCTGGCGTCGGGGATGGCGCGCACGCTCGCCCGCAACTCCCCGGGCGCCGCCGGTGGCACGTCGCGCAGGATCGCGTCTCGCAGGTCGCGCTCGAAACGCTTCGTCGTCGCTCATCGGACGCCTCCCGGCAGCCGCTCGGCCGCGTCATATGCCGCGTGCAGCTGGCGCAGCGCGTAGTGGAGCCGCGACTTGACCGTGCCCTCGCGCTCTCCGGTCCGTTGCGCGATCTCGGCCACCGTCAGGTCGGCGCCGAAGCGCAGGACTACCACGATCCGGTGGTCGGCGTCGAGCCTGGCGAGGGCGCCTGCCAGCGCATCGCGTTCGACGAATTCCGCCGACGGGTCGCCGCCCGGCCGGTCCCGGGGGTCGATCGGGACGAGCGGCCGGACTCGCCGCCGGCGCAGGCGGTCCCGGCAGCGGTGCACGACGATCGCGTCGAACCAGGCGTCAAAGCGCGCTTGATCGCGGAGCCGAAGGAAGTCGTCCCAGGCCTGCTCGGCGGCATCGTGGACCGCGTCCTGCGCCTCGTCCGCGTCGCCCAGGAGCGCTGCCGCGAGCCGGTATGCGCGATCGAGCCGGCCCTGCGTGAGACGCTCGAACGCGCCCCGGCGTTCCGCCAGCGCCTCTCCGAGCTTCTTGACCTGCACGTCCCCCACTCCCTCCAACGTCATCATGAGTATCAGGCGTCACGGGCCCCCGGAACGTTCAATCTCTGCGCTGCGCCAGCGGATGGAGACCTTCGGGAAGTTGGCAGAGAAGAGACGAGTCGTCGGAATGCGAAACAGACTCGTTCCCGGGGTGACCAACGCGACCGGCGCACTGCGCACAATGCCAGCGACTTGCTGACCGAGCCGACAGACTGTCGCGGACGGCAGGCGCAGCTCCGCATCCTAGAACGAGACGGCAAGACCGGCGTCGAGACAGTCCATCCAGGGCGAGTGCGCGCCGCCCGGCAACGAAGCACCGGGTACTTTGAGACGAGTACACACTCGCCACTTGACGCCTGCAAGTTTGTGCCAAAATCGCACATACAGGAACTCGCAGTGGTGAGGCATATGGGAGACGAGGGAGCCCGACTCCGAGAAGCCCGGAAGAGTCAGGACCTGACGCAGCAAGGACTAGCCTTTCGGTCAGGTATAGATCGGGAGAAGATCGCCAAGATCGAGACTGGAACCCGTCGGATGAGTGCGACAGACGCCGCCTACCTGTCGCTCGCGCTCGGCGTGCGCACGGATGATCTAGTTGGGCGCCCGGGGCCAAGGGCACGGTTCCGGCTGAGCGATCCAGTGCAGGAGGCCCAGGCACAGGTAGTCGCCGAGTGGTTCGAGGACTACGTCAAGGACGTGTTCTTCCTCGAACGGTCGACGAAGCGTCACGGTGTCGCCTGACCGAGCGGCCTTCGCCGAGGCCAAGGCCGTTCGGTTCGATTACGGACTCGGGGCTGGCCTACTCGACCCGTTCGACTTGGCAGCCACCATGGGCATCCATGTCGTGGCCTTGCCGCTCGGCGACGGTTCACCGGTCGAAGGGGTCTATCTGCGCCGGGCGGGTCGCGGCTTCATCCTCGTCAATTCGTCCAAGCCATACCGCCGTCAGCGACTCACGTGTGCCCACGAGATTGGCCATCATCGCCTGTTGGGCGAGGGTGACGAGTTCGATCTGATCGAAGGACCCGAGCAGGTCAGCGGGCACGGCCCCGAGGAGCGCGAGGCCTTCCTTTTCGCGTCTGAGCTGCTCATGCCAGAGATCGGCGTGCGACCACTGGTCGAGGCGATGGCGGAGACCGAAGACAAGATAGGCGCTGTCGTTCGCGCGTACGACGTCAGCCCTCATTCGGCTGCGATTCGCCTTTCGGAGCTACGCATCCTCAGCGACTCCGATACCAAACACTTTCTCGCCTCAATCCAGGACAGGGACAACTGGACGGCCTTCATGCGCTCGCAAGGCATCGACTCCAACGATGGGGGTCGCCGGGGAAGGATGCGCCTGCCGGCTAGCTTCAAGGAGTGCGCCCGCAGCCTCTTCGATGCCGGGGTCTTGTCTCAGGAGCGCTACGAGGAGCTCGTCGACCGCGAGTTGCCGGTAGCCGAGTGATGGCTACTGGCACCCTGCTGTCCGACGCTTGGCTTCATCCCTTGCGCCTCGGGAACGTCTGCTTCGACACGATGGTTGTTCGACACCTCGTCCATGCCGGCGGGAGCGATGTCCTGAAGCAGGCCTTCGCTGGACGAATGTTCTGGCCTGAGGCGGTCGCCGCGGAGTTACACCTCCAAGCAGAGGGCTTGCATGGAAGACACGGAGTGCCCAACCTCTCGGCTTTCCTGGCTACCTGCGGTGCCTGCGTTCTGGACCTCACCGAGGCAGAGGAGCAGGAGGTGGAGGACATCCGCCTCGAGATGTTCACCCGGAAGTCGATCAAGACCGACCCGCTCAAGAACCTCGGCGAGGCGCAATGCTTGCTGGTATGCGCCCGGCAGCCAGGCTATGTTCTTGTTTGCCACGACAACAAGGCACGGACCGGTGCGCGCGTTCGCAAGCTAACGGTCTTCCACATGCTGGACGTGCTGCAGCTGGCCGTCCGCCTCGGTCTCCGCAAGCCCGCTAGAGCGTGGCACCTGTACGTCGTGGCGGTGGAGACCGGCATGTACGAACTTACAGGCTTCCCGATTCCTGGTGCCCGCGAGCGCTTCATGCTGGAGGCGAGCACCTTGGCAGGCCTCTGGCACGCTGAGCAACGTGAAGGCGCGCCGGCCAACGGAGCGACACCGTCGTAACCCGCTTCCGCGCTTAGAGGCCTATGCGAGTGGCCTCGGGCGATCCAGTCTGCGTCCCGTCCAGCCAGACGGCGCGAGGCCAGGATACACAAACCCATGTTGTACTAATGTCTGTTAGAATGACGGGCATGAATACGACCCTGCCCCACCCACCTACATCTGCCCTCTCGGCCGACCTCATCGCTGGCCTTCAGGCGATCGCCGAGCCGACCCGCGCCAACATCATCGCGCTCCTCGGCCACGGCGAGCACTGCGTCTGCGACGTCGGCGACACGCTCGCGCTGAGTCCGGCGCTCGTCTCACATCACCTGCGCGTGCTGCGGGTGAGCGGGCTGTTGCGGGAGCGCCGCAGTGGCCGCTGGGTTTACTACTCGCTCGACCTCGACGCCCTTGCAAGGCTGCGAGCCGCGATGTCGAGCCTGCTGACGCCGACCGACGCAGGCCGCGACCGCCTGTCTGTGCTCCGACTGCGGCCCCGAACGCGGCTCGCGGCCTCTCGCCCAGGCTGCCCGACTTCGGACCCTTCGCGGAGATCCCCTCGTGAGCTGCGACGTCCTCATCGTCGGGTTGCCGCCCGCCGCGGGCTGTCCGAGCACGAAGACCTGGCGCGCTGCCGCGGAGTTCGTCCACTCCAGGCTTGTCGAGCGATTCGGGCCGCCGTGCGGTTCGAGTACGTCGATCTCTTCGGCCCCGACTCGGCACGGCACCCCGAGATCGAGCAACTCGTCGCCGGCGGCGCCAATCCGCCACTCGTCCTCATCGACGGCGTCGCCCAGTTCTCCGGCGGCAAGCTCCACGTCTCCGCGATCGAACGCGCGGTCGCCGCAGTCTTGGGCGCCCGAGCCCGGTCCCCTCGCTCACGGAGGAACTTATCTCGTGATCGATCCAGCGACACCGACACCGGCGGTCGTCGACGTCGAGATCTTCGACCCGCCCTGTGCTGCCCGACCGGGCTCTGCGGGCCCGTCCTCGACACGACGCTCGTGGATCTCGGCGAGGCGATCGTCGCGCTCGAGTCCGAGGGTCGACGCCGTCATCCGCCACAGATGACTACCGATCCGCAGGCCTTCATGCGCAACCGCGAGGTTTATCGAGGCTATCCGCGAGCGCCAGCTCGAGGTGCTGCCGATCACCGTCGTCCGTGGCCGGATCGTCAAGACCGACGCCTACCCGACGCTCGACGAGCTGCGCAGCGGCGCTCGCGCTGCCATCGGCTGAGCCTGCTCATTGCTCCTGCCACGGCGTCCCCGCGAAAGGATCCGTACACATCGTGACCGAGTTTCTCTTCTTCTCCGGCAAAGGCGGCGTGGGCAAGACGACGATGGCCTGCACGACCGCGGTCGCCGAGGCCGATGCCGGGCGGCGCGTCCTCATCGTGACGACCGATCCCGCCTCGAACCTCGCCGACGTGTTCGAGCAGCCGATCGGCCACGCCGTCACGCCGATCGGGGGCGTGCCGAACCTCTGGGCGATGGAGATCGATCCCGACAAGGCGACCGCCGAATACACCGATCGGACGCTCGCCCCGATCCGGGAGATCTTCCCGCCCGAGATCGTGCGGGTCATGGAGGAGCAGCTCGCCGGGCCGTGCACGGCCGAGGTCGCGGCATTCGATCGGTTCGCCGACTTCCTCGATCCGACGGCGCCCGCCGGCACCCGCCGCGCCGGCCGGCTTCGATCTGATCATCTTCGACACGGCGCCGACCGGGTCACACCGTCCGGCTTCTCGAACTGCCCGAGGCCTGGACCAAGAGCATCTGCGACGCCGAGGTCGGCACCGGCCAGACGTGCATCGGCCCGGCGGCCGCGATCGCCGAGGCCAAGGCGAAGTACGAGCGCGCCTCGCCGCACTGCGCGACCGGCGCTCGACCCGCTTCGTCTTCGTGCTCCAGCCCGGAGGCGACCGCGATCTCAGAGACGCCGCCGGGCGGGCGCCGAGCTCGCGAAGCTCGGCATCGCGACGACCGAGCTGATCGTGAACGGCATCCTGCCCGCACGAGGAGGCCTCGACGCCGTTCTTCGCCGCGCGGATCGCGATGCAGGACCGCTACCTCGACGAGATCGCCCGCCAGCTCCCGATGCCGACCCGGCACGTGCCGCTCCTCGACGGCGAGGTGCGCGGCATCGCCCGGCTGCGCGCGGTCGTGCCGCTCCTTGCCGACGGCGGGGCCGCACGACCCGTCTTCGGGGCGCGCGAGAGCTGCGACCGCGACGCGGAACTCGGTCGGCCGATCCAGCGGCCGGCGCTCGCGACGCTTCTGCCGGACGGGCGGCCGCGCACGATCTTCTTCGCCGGCAAGGGCGGCGTCGGCAAGACCGTCGTCTCGTGCGCGACCGCCGTCTGGCTCGCCGGCCAGGGACACCGCACGCTTCTCGTGACGACCGATCCCGCGGCGCACATCGGCGACGTCCTCGGCGCGACCGTGGGACCCGAGCCGGCGCCCGTCGCGGGCGTCGAAGGGCTCTGGGCCGCGCGGGTCGACGCCAAGGCCGCCGCCGTCGCATACACCGAGCGGATCATCGCCGACGCGGTTGCCCGCGGCCGAAGCCCCGAGTCGATCGCCGCGATGCGCGAAGAGCTCGACTCGCCGTGCACCGAAGAGATGGCCGCGTTCGATCGCTTCATCGACCTCGCGAGCCGCGACACGTACGACGTGACGGTCTTCGACACCGCGCCGACCGGCCACACCCTGCGCCTGCTCGAGCTCCCGATCGATTGGAGCCGCCAGCTCGACGTGAAGGTCTTCGCCTCGGTCGAGACGACCGCTGCGGACGACGTCGCGAAGGCGCGCTTCGGCCGGGTCATCGACATGATGCGCGACCCCGCCCAGAGCACGTTCGCCTTCGTCATGTATCCGGAGGCGACGCCGATCGTCGAGGCCGAGCGGGCGATCCGCGAGCTCGGCACGGTCGGCGTCCCGCTCGGGCTCGTGGTCGCGAACATGGTCCTCTCCGAAGACGTCTGCCAGACGCCGTATGCCCGGGCCCGCTACGAGATGCAGCAGCGCTACCTCGCGCGACATCGAGCGGCGCTTCAGCGTGCCCGTCCTCGAAGTGCCGCTGCTCGAGACCGAGATCGCCGGACTCGATCGCGTCGAGGACCTCGTCGATCGACTCTTCACCGTTCCGTCACTCGTTGCCTGAAGGAGGCCCGCGATGACACTCCAATCAGTCGATCAGGCGGCTGAGGTCGAGGCCGCACGGGCGCGGCCGAGGCCCAGGTGCTCCTGGCCGCGGGCACGTTCGGGACCGCGCTCCGCGAGAGCCCGGCGATGTCCGGCTTCGCGAGGCCGGCGCCGCGCTCGGCGCCGACGAGGCGGCGCAGGAGGCGATCGAGGCGTTCAACCGCCGCCAGTCCGAACTGCGGCTCGAGATCAGGCTCGGGATGCTCGATGCCGGCCAGCGGGCGGAGCTCGAACGGCTCCAGGCGGCGATGCTCGCTTTCCCGACCGTCGCCGCGTACGTCGCCGCGCAGAACGCGGTCGAGGAGATCTGCCGCGAGACCGCCGGGCTTCTGAGCAGCGAGATCGGCATCGACTTTGCCGCCAACTGCCGCGCCGGCGGCTGCTGCGGCGGCTGAGGGAGTACTGCAATGCTTGACCACGAGCTTCACCAGGCAACTCTCGAGTTCGCCCGAACGCTTCGCCACGCTCCGGCGGTGGTCGCGTATCGCACCGCGACCGAGGCGCTCGATGCCGACCCGGCCGCGCAAGCGCTCCTCGCCGACCTTCGGCAACAGCAACTGACCCTGGTCCGGATGCAGCGGAGCGGCCTGTCGCCCACCCAACTCCAGATCGACGCGTTCCGGCGGAGCCAGGAGGCGGTCCGGGCGTGCGAGACGATCATGGCCAGCCTGCGGGCAACGAACGAGGTCAAGGCTTTCCTGCCGGTCGTGGCGCGGCACCTGTCAGGTCGCTCGGGTTCGACTACGCGCAGCTGGTTGCTCCGCAGACCTGCTGAGACGGTTCATTGCGTCGACGGGGTGACAAAGTGAATCGCAATACCGACTCCGACGTCCTCCTCCTTCACGCCGCAGCCGACCCGACGCGGCTCGCGATCCTCCGCGAGCTAAGTTCGGAGGTGTCGGTCTGCGCTTGCGACTTCGCCGAGTGCTGCAGCACCGTTTCCCAGCCGACGGTCTCGCATCATCTCAAGGTGCTCCGAGAGGCCGGATGGGTTCGCGCCGAGCGTTGCGGCGCGAGCGTCTCGTACACGATCTGCGCCGACGCCGTGGAACGGTTCCAGCACATTGCTCGCGACCTGCGGCCGGGCGGCGCACGCCTAGGGAGTGCGCTCTCCCTCCCAGTCCTCAGGACGAACTCACGTCCCGCTCACCAGGTGGGATCAGACCAGGCGCCGAGCGAGAGTCTGCCCGTGCCGCTTCGATAGGGTGGCGATGAGGCGTGGTGACCTTCGGCCCATGAAGAAGGGCTGCCAGTCCCTCGGATATATCAGCCCAGGGTGACACACTCCGTGCTGACATGTTGCTCGTACTCACGCCCCTCCTCTTCGGCCTCTCGTTCCTCTCGGGCATGCTCGGCCTTGGCGTGGCGTTCGTCGCGATCCCGGTCCTGGGGCTGTTCGGCTACGACCTCAAAGACGTCATCCAGCCGTGGGCGCTCCTCCTCAACGGGCTGACGGCCATCTCCGGTGCGATCGCGTTCTGGCGAGCCGGCATGGTCGATCGCCGGGGTGCCCTGGTGCTCGTCACGATCACGACCATCGGCGCGCCGCTCGGCGTCTGGCTCCTGCAGTTCGCCTCGACCGACTTCATCTGGTGGTTGTACGTCGGAGTGCTCGTCTTCCTAGCCGTTCGGATGGCACTCCCGAAGCGGGCGACGAGCGAGGATGTTCATTCGATTACCGACCGGGCGCGGGTCAAGGCGAGCGTCGCCTCTGCGCCGATCTCAGTCTTCGCGGGCTTCCTCGGGGTCGGCCCGGGCTTCCTGCTGATGCCGACGCTCACGCTCGTCGGCTACAGCGCCCGACTCGCGGCCGCGACCAACTCAGTCGCGGTAACGCTCCCCTCGTTCTCAGCCTTTGCCAGCCATCTGGGATCGGCGCAGTTCGACTGGCCCACGGTCATCGTCACCTCGGTCGCCTCGGTCATCGGCGCCTGGCTCGGAGCCCGCTTCACCGCAGGACGAGTCAAGAGCGCGACCCTTTCGCGGATCTTCGCAATCGCGCTCGTGGCTCTCGCCGCGCAGCGTGCCTGGATCCTCCTCTCATGACCACCCGAACCAAGGCCCGGGCCTCCCAATCCGAAGCCCGGGCCTCCGCCCCCACATGCTTGCCGAGGTGCTCGATGGCCGCTGATTCTCCTGCGCTGCCGGAACTCCGTCTCGCGCTGGCCCCGCCCGACATCGAGGCGCCGATCGCGATCACGGTCCTGCTGCGCCGACCGCACTCGGGCCGGCATCCTGGCCATGCTGCGCGACGGGCCGCACTGCGTCTGCGAGCTGGCGGCGGCTCTCGACGAACACTCCAACAACGTCAGCAATCACCTGGCCCGTCTTCGGGAGGCCGGCCTCGTTCGGGCGTCCCGCCCGGCCGCCGACACCCGGCGCGTGTACTACGAGCGCGACGAGGCCGCCTGCAGGGCGGCACTGGCGCAGCTGCGGAACCCTTCTGGAGCCGCTACGATGACCACCCTCAGCCTGCGCGCCGCCCGCCGCGATCCGTTTCCCGCTCAAGCTCACCGTCGGCGTGTCGGTCGTTGCCTGGCTGGTCGCCTGGTTCACCGAGGCCCCACTCTCGGACTGGCTGGCCTTCACGGTCTTCGGACTCGAGCGCGGATCCCACTTTGGCGAGGCGGTAGCGTTCTTCCTGCTCGACGTGCCCAAGGTGCTGCTGCTCCTCCTGGGCATCATCACCGTGGTGACGCTGATCCGAGGCTTCTTCCCGCCCGAGCGTGTCCGGGCGGCACTCGCCGGCCGAGGACGCATGGCCGGCACCGTCACGGCGGCCTCGTTCGGGATCGTGACCCCGTTCTGCTCCTGCTCGGCGGTGCCGCTATTCATCGGCTTCGTGGAGGCCGGGATCCCGCTCGGGGTCACCTTCGCGTTCCTCATCAGCTCACCGATGGTCAACGAGGTCGCCCTGGTCCTGCTGTGGGGCCTCTTTGGACCCGGCATCGCGCTCGTCTACATGGCCGCCGGACTCACCGTGGCGATCGTTGGCGGGCTCGTCATCGGCAAGCTCGGCATGGAGCGCTACGTGGAGGACTACGTCTGGGCCCTACAGGGCACGGGCGGGGCAGCGATCGAGATCCACCTGACCTGGGCCGACCGCATCCACGATGCCTGGGCCTACACCAAGGACCTGGTCCGGCGGATCACGCCGTACCTGCTGATCGGGATCGGCATCGGGGCCCTCATCCACGGCTACGCCCCGACGGAGCTCGTGGCCGCCATCGGCGGTCGCTCCAACCCGCTCGCGGTGCCGCTCGTGGTGTTGATCGCGCTGCCGCTGTACTCGAACGCCGCGGGCACGATCCCGATCGTTCAGGCCCTGCTGGGCAAGGGCATGCCGCTCGGCACGACTCTGGCTTTCATGATGGCGATCACGGCCATCAGCCTGCCCGAGTTCATCATCTTGCGCCGCGTCATCCGCTGGCAGCTCATCGCGGTCTTCGCCTCGGTGGTGACGATCGGCATCCTCCTCATCGGCTACCTGTTCAACCTCCTCATCGTCTGAGCCAACCCCAAGAAAGGACGTCAACACCATGAAGAAGATCGAGGTCCTGGGCCCCGGCTGCGCCAACTGCAAGCGCCTGGAGGCCAACGCCCGCGAGGCGGTCGCGATGGCCGGCGTCGAGGCCGAGATCGTCAAGGTCACCGACTACCGGCAAATCGCCGCCTACGGCGTCATGAGCACGCCAGGCCTGGTCATCGACGGCAAGGTGGTGAGCTACGGGCGCATTCCCCTGGCCGGCGACATCGCCCTCTGGCTGAGCGAGTAGCCGCCTCCTGCCCGTCGGCGAGCCGACAGCGCATTTCGACCCTAAGGGCTCGACACCAGGCGCATGGCAGCAAAAGGGCCTTGGTCGGCTCTGCCTCCCAAGGCCCTCGGCCGCCTATCGGTTATCGATAGTCGCTCTGCTTGAGAGCCACGTGGTATTTCACGCCGATACCCACCGGCCAGACGGCCGACGCGAACGCGTTGTTCCCCGCGACTAGGTAGGTCAGTTTGGCGTTGCCGCTACCGACCACCGCCGGGACCCACGTCCCGAGGCCTGTCCGGACGGCAGCGTTGACCGTCGGACCGTTGGGGGCCCAGCCCACGGCGGCTATCGAACCGTCGCGAGCTGCGGCCAGATTGGGGACGCAGGTCGAGGCGCACGGGCCCAGGCTGGCAGGTGCCCCCCAGGGGGAACCGGCTGGGCGCGTGGCCGCATGGACAGACACCACTCCGTTGGTCGGGTCGTTCATCGCCCAGGCCGCGGTGACGTTGCCCGCTATGTCGGAAGCGATAGCGTCCTGACCGACGAGGTTGGACGTCTCGATGAGCGTCGGGCTGCCCCACGCGCCACCGACGGGCCGTGTCGCGGCATTGACCGTCGTACCCTGCTCCCAGACGACTGTCGCGTCGCCGGACCCATCGAGCGCGACTCGTGGCGACGACGCCTGCGGGATGACCGGCGAAACCGCCGTCGCCGCGCTCCAGCTGCCGCCGGCAGGTCGGGTCGCCGACTCAACCTGATACGAGCTGCCGCCCAGCGTGGTGGCCGCCGGCCAGACGACGACGGCGGTTCCAGCTTCGTTTACCGCCAGGTCCGGCAAGAACTCTGACTGTCCCAGCCCCGAGAGCTGGACGACATTGCCAAAAGCGCCTGAAGCGGTCCAGGTGACCGCCTCGACGACAGACCCGGCTGCCGTGAATTCGGACCATGCGGCAACCCCATTGCCCTGCGCGTCGGACTTCTCGACGAGACCGGCCGCGCCGCTTCCTGACGTGGCGATGGTCACCGGTGTCTGCCAGGTCCCGGAGGACGAGCGGACCGCGATCAGTATCGAGCCGCCCAAGAGCCAGGCCGCGGAGGCAGTGTTGTTCGCGCCGATCGAAGCGGAAACGCTTTGCGGAGTGGAGATGAAACCGTTGGTGACAGACCAGATGGTCGTCTGGGGGCTCCACGTGCCCCCGAACGAACGTTGCGCGACCTGCACGAGATAACCGCCCACGACGGGCGGCGCGGCCACCCACAGCTCGTTTCCGGTCGAGTTGACCGCAAACGCACTGGCAGTGGGCGATGGCTGGGACGCTGAAATGACCACGGCCGGCGACCAGCTTGCCGCGGCAGCTGCTGCCGAGGGGCTCGCCAGTATGGCCAGGCTGAAGATGATGCCGCCCAAAGCGGACATACGGAACCGACCGTACGTGATCATGATTCGACTACCTCTGGAACAGCGCATGACGACCCAGCCGTCGATTGCTGCCGGGTCCTGCCAATCGGGCAATGCGGTGGTGCCGAGGCTGCTTCCGGTTCCACCGACACGTCTTACGTAAGAGGGTTCTCGCCGCGAGCGGGCAAGGATCATCCCCTTGGCGGCAGGACAAGGTTCGTCCCGGCGCCTGGGACGAGGATCGTCACAGGGCCGGTAGGGCGAGGCACCTCACCTGCTATATCAGGGTCTCGCCGAGGGACATCCGGCCCACCTACCGGGTGCCGGCAGCCGAGGTTCGCATACTGGAGGGGCTGGTAGGGGAGGGAGGATTCGAACCTCCAACCGAGGCTGTATAAGAGCCGTGCTCTGACCGTTGAGCTACTCCCCCGCCGGCCCGGATCGTACACCCCCGAGCCAAAGCGGCAACTCGTCAGTCCACGCCGCCGCGCAGTAGTTCGATCCTTGGGCGGTGAGGGATCGACTCCGGGGTGTGCGCCGCGACCAGGGCGACTCCGTCTCGGAAGCGTCGCAACTCCGCTCCTGTGTTGAAGAAGCCAACGCTGATACGGATCGCATCCAGCGGCGGAATTGTCCTGGCAAGACATAGGGTCCGCTGCTCCAGCTCGCGCAACGCGGCCCCGGCCTTCCAGCCGGCGATCCGGAAGCTGACCAGCCCGGCCATGTTGTCGCGCGGCGTCAGCAGCTCCACGCCTGGAACCTCGGCGAGCATGGCTGCCGCCTCGCCGGCGAGCCGGCCGATGCGCTCGTACATCCACGGCAGCCCCACGAACATCGACAGCCAGGCCGCGCTTCGGGCGAAGCCCAGGACCGACGGCCCGTGCAGGGTCGAGTTCTCGAAGCGGCGCGCGTCGGGCCAGAGCTTGCCCTCCGCCGCAAGGTCGATCGACTCGAAGCTCGACCAGCCGGCGAATGCGAGTCGAGCCCGATCCATCGTGGAGGGCGCGCAGTAGAGCGCCCCGATCCCCTCCGGCCCAAGCAGCCACTTCTGACCGGGCACGGCGTAGAAGTCGACGCCCAGCTCCTCGACCGACACGGGAATTGCGCCGACCGCCTGCGCGCCGTCGACGGCGACAAGCGCCCCTCGCGCATGCGCAATCTCGGCGATCTCGCGGACCGGCAGTAACGCGCCGGTCGCCCACGAGACATGCGACAACGAGACGAGCCGCATCCCCGGCGCGATCGCCCGATCCATCGCCGCAATGACCGCGGCCGTATCGCTGCCGGTCCCCAGGTCGGCGACGGTCAGCTCCACTTCCCCTCGGTCGCGCAGCGCCCACAGCGGTCCGAGGCCGCCGGCATGCTCCAGGGACGTGGTCACGGCCCTATCCCGCGCGTGCCAGTCGACCGCCCAGGAGGCGATGTTCATTCCGTCCGTGGCGGCATGGGTGAGGGCGATCCTGCTGGGATCGGTACCCAGGACCGCCGCGACGGCGGCCCGAGCTTCAGCCCGCCGCTCCAATGCATCCTGCCAGAAGTTGCGATCGGCTCGGCCCGTCCGCAGCTCCCAGGCCTCCGCCTCGGCCATGGCCCGGGCAGTCTCGCGGGGCAGCGGCCCCGCGGCGCCCGTGTTCAGATAGATGCCGGCCGCGGTGGAGGGCAGCGCCTCCCGGATTGCCGGGATCTTCTCGTCGTCGGGGAGGAACGGGGTCACCATGGCTCCGTATCATAGGCATCGTCGCCGCCATGCCCCGGAGGCCGGACAAGACCCGGCGTCCGATCGGCAACGCGAGACTATCGAATCAGGGGGGCTGCAATGATCGGGTACGACGTGAGCGATTACACCCGACCCGAGATGCTGGCCACGGCCGAGTGGCTGGCCGCGAACCTCGGACGGCCTGGCTTCGGCGTCCTGGACTGTCGCTGGCGACCCGACGGCTCGGGGCGCCGCCTGTACGCCGCCGGTCACATTCCGGGCGCCATGCACATCGACTGGCGCACCGACCTGGTCGAACAGGAAGACGACAGCGACGTCTTGCTGCTGGCGGGGCCGGCGCACATCGCGGAGACCCTGGCACGAGCCGGCATCGGCAATGGCATGGTGGCCGTGGTCTACGACGACACGACCGGCGCCTACGCAGCCAGGGCGTGGTGGACGATGCGCGTCTACGGCTTCGATTCGGCCCGCATCCTGGTGGGCGGTCTCGATGCCTGGCGGGCGCTCGCCATGCCCATTTCCACGACTGCCGAGCTGCGACCGCCAACGACCTTCACTCCCCACCTGGCCGTGAGAGCGCGCCTGACCGCCAGCGACGTCCGACAGGCGCTCGGTTCGCCGCAGACCCAGATCCTCGATGCCAGAGCGCCGTCCGAGTACGCCGGCCACGCCGGCTCGACGCGCCGCTTGGGACACATCCCCGGCGCGCTCAACCTTCCCGCATCGTCCACGACCGAACCCCGGTCCGGCCGGTTCCGCAGCGCCGACGATCTCCGATCGCGGTTGCGCCGGGCAGGCGTCAACCCTCGGCGGCACCTCGTCTGCTACGACTCCGCCGGCATCGGTGCAAGCAAGCTCGCCTTCGCCCTGATGCTGGTGGGATGCGATGACGTAGCCGTATACGAGGGCGGCTGGGCTGAGTGGGGCGACCGTCTCGACCTGCCGGTCGAGCGCTGAGCGGCTACCAGGGGTTGGGCGCGGATCCCCGTCCCTCGTCGGACCCCGCTTCGGTCTCCCACTTCACGCCGGCCGCGACCGCCACGTGGACCTTGGAGTGGTTCACGACGAGCAGATCCACGTGGTTGGGCGACTCGGCCACCCCGTAGGCCCAGTAGCGAGCGCCGGTGACTGGCAGGAACCGATCGCTGTACGCCTCCAGAGCAAGCTTCAGGTCCGATTCGTACGCCAGGTGTATCTGGCCTTCGATCGTGTATGGCGGCGCCAGGAGAGTTGCGGGGACGGCCTGTTTGGGCGTCCGCATCTCCGAACCCGAATCCGTCGGCCCGCTGGTGTGGGTGAAGAGGATCTCCGCCAGCTGAACCTGCGCAACCGCGGCTCGGGCGGTCAGGCGCCTCGAGCCCGGCTCCATGAACGACGCGTCGAGGAGCACCAGGTGGGCGATGTCCGGCTCGTTGAGGACGTCCGTCAGGCGATGCAGGCGAGTCTGAATGGTGCCCTGGATGATCAACTGGGCCGTGACCACCGTCAGCGGGATGGTCTGGGTTGGAGTCGGGTTGTAGTTGCCAAACATGCCGGCAGAATACCCGGCCCGGACCGGCGGCGGGATGGGCCATCTGGTTCCTTGCGGTAGCCTTGTCGGCGGGCCCCACGCTCGGTCGGCCCGGCCCGGCGGGCTGGATCGGAACCGTCAGACCGGATGCTTCTGCGGCCCGCGCGCCCCGGCCGTGACGAGAAACTCGGCGTCGTGCTGGAGCTCGCGATGCAGCCTCTCGACGTTGGCCAGCGTGTCGATCTCGGCCGGCCCCTTGTCCGTCCGCAGGCGGACGATGCGCGGGAAGCGCAGCGAGAAGCCCGATTGGTGTCTGTTGGATCGCTGGATGACGTCGAAAGCCACCTCGATCACCACCAACGGCTCGACCTGCCGGAAGCGGCCGAAACGGCGAACCGTATGCGCCTCGAACCAGCGCGTCCACTCGGCGATCTCCGCGTCGGTCAGGCCCGTGTACGCCTTGCCGATGGTGACGAGCCGGTCGGCGTCCTCGTCGCGAACGGCGAACGTGTAGTCCGACAGCACGCCGTGGCGCTTGCCGTGCCCCGCCTCCACGCCCACGACGACACAGTCCAGGGTGGCCAGGGCGCGTTTCATCTTGAGCCAGCCCAGGCCGCGCCGGCCCGGCGAGTAGCCGCTCTGCGGATCCTTGACCATCAGGCCTTCGTTCCGTCGAGAGCGGGCCTCGGTGAACACTCGATCCAGAGCCTCTGCCGAATCGACTGTGACCAGGTGCGACAGTGCAAAGCGGCCGCCTTCGCCAACGGTCGGCAGCTGGAGCGCTTCCAGACGACTCCGCCGCTCGGCTAGCGGGACCGCCAGCAGGGGCGTCACCACGGCGGACGCCGTTCCGTTGCCGCCGTCCGAGTGGCGGCCGTTGGCCGTGGCATGGTCGACGGCGGCACTGATCGTAGCGGCGTCCGCGCCGGAGCGCGGCCCGATGGCCAGCAGGTCGAAGGCGACGTAGGCGACCGGCACCTCCGCCAGGAACTCCGTCGACGGCTCCTTTCGGCCCAGCCGCGCCTGCAGGGTCAGGAACGGCATCACGTGCCCGTCCGCGTAGGCCAGGATCTCCCCGTCCAGGATGCCGTCCCAGGCCAGGTCGCGTGCCGCTTCGACAATCTCCGGGAACTGAGCACTGATGTCGTGCAGGTCGCGGCTGTAGAGGCGAGCGTCCGAGCCGCGGCGGTGGAGCTGGGCCCGTATGCCGTCGTACTTGTCCTCGACCCAGACCGTGGGACCGAGACGCGAGAGGATCTCGGCCGCGTTTTCGGCCGGCGACGCGAGCATGAACTTGATCGGGTGGAGGAGCCGGAGGCGGGCCGCGTCCAGTCGGTCCTCGCTCGCCAGAACGGCCGTCTCGCCGATGTCGCCTGTAAGCATCCCCGCCATCTGGACCGCGGCGAGCGGCCGCGCGAAGGCCTGCGCTATCGCCGCCTCGAGCAGTCCCTCCCGCAGCCCGATGCGCAGCTCCCCGGTCAGCACCTTGACCAGGTACTTGGCGGTCACGGGGTCGCATCGCCTCACGAGTTCGGAGAACGCCGCGCCCTTGGCAGCGGAGCCCGGTGCCGCCTCGATCGCGGCGAAGGCCCCTGCCACTTCCTCGAGCGAAGGCGACTCGGTGGGGTCCGGGGCGTCCGGGCGCAGCACCAGGACTTCGGCGACGGCCTGGCCCAGGTCCGAGGAGCGGTCATACGCCTCGCCGAGCGCTCCGGCGGGGGTCCGCGCCACGTGGCACACGGCAGCCGCGATCGAGGCCCAGCCAAGCCCCACGGCTCGCTGGTCCGCCTCCGCGAACGGGCGCCCCGCCAGGAAAGTGGCCGCGACGCGAAGCTCGCCCGCGGGCATTGGCGACAAATAGCGCGCGAGCAACGCGGTCTTCTCGGAGGTGCGAGTCGTTCCGGCGACACGTTCGGCCAGCTCGCTCCAGCCACGCATGGCGGCGATGGTATACCTTCGACCCGTCAAGTCCGTTCGACGGCACCACTCCGATCCGCAGGGGCGAACCGGTAGCTGCAATGACCTCCACTCGCGAGCGCGAAGCCTGGCGTCCCGAAGCAATCCTGGGCCGGCTGGTCGTCCTGCGCCGCCATCGCACGGAGAACCTTCGAGCCTTCCAGCGCTGGTACTCGGACCCGGAAGTCGCCCGTTTGACCCGCTACCAGCAGGCTGCGCTATCTCCGGACGAGGTCCAGCGCTTCTTCTACTCGCGGGTCATGGGGACGGACTTCCTGGCCATGGCGATCCACCTGCGGGAGTCGGACAGGCTCGTGGGGACCTGCGCATTCAGCCAGCTCGACGGCGACAACGGGTCCACGCTCTATCACATCACGATCGGCGAGCGCGATGCGTGGGGCAAGGGCTACGGCACCGAGGCCACGGAGCTGATGCTCGGCCACGCCTTCACTCGACTGGCTCTGCACCGTGTCGCGTTGACGGTCTTCGAATTCAACACCAGGGCCATTCGAGCGTATGAGAAATGCGGCTTCGTGGAGGAGGGCCGAGCGCGTGAGGCGATCCTCCGAGACGGCCAGTACTGGGACGAGATCCACATGAGCGTCCTGGCCGAGGAGTGGGAGGCCCGAGAGAGGCGATAGGGGGCCGCGGTGCGCCGGATCCGGTCAACCGGCGGCGGCGGCCGCTGCCTGCTTCTCGATCCAGTGGTCGATGACGCCCTTCAGTGTCGCCGACTCGAGATGCTCCAGCAGGGCGCCCTCGGCCGCGTAAAAGACGTAGTGGACGCCGCACTCGCCGTCGGCTCCACACGGAGTGCCCCGCATGACGCATATCTGCCGGTGCGGATCGCCTTCGACCGCTTCGATCACCGTAAGCAGGGTCACCGAGTCCGCCGGCTTGGCCAGCCTGTAGCCACCCGCTCGACCGGGGTGAGCATCGACAAGTCCCGCCCGGGTCAGATCGCCCATGATCTGGGGCAGGAACCGGGGTGGGATCTGCATCTCCTGCGCGATCTTGCGACTGCTCAGCAGGCCGTCCTTGGCCTTGGTAAGTGCCAGCATCGCCCTGATCGCGTAGTCGCTGCGCTTGGTCAGGTCAAGTCGCATAGTGCCACGAGTATTGCGCCGCTCGCGCCGGGGCGACCCTGCCGTTGGTCCTGCCGTGGAGTGACGCCCGGCAGAAAATGCACCGAACTACGTAGTGATTGCTGGCAGCTCTCGGCGCGGCCGGTCAAACGCTCGAATGAGAGGTCGTGGGGCCGCTTGCCCCCGCGTTCAGCGGCCGCACGGCCTGTCCCGTCAGCCGATCAGGTAGCTGACTGTCACCTGGACCGTGACGTCCGTGGTCCCGGTCTGGATCGGGGTCGAGACCTGGGCGGCGGCCGCCTTCGAGTCGAGTGCTCCCGAGTAGTACAGAGGCGTGCTCGTCGTCGTCTCGCTGATGGAAGCGACGCCCTTTACCGAGACGCCGGCTGCGGACGTGAGCGCGTCGGCCTTTGCCCGGGCATCGGACATCGCCAGCTGGCGGGCCTGGACCTGCACGGTCTTGGGGTCGTTGAGCCGGAACGAGATGCCCTGGATCGTCGTGGCCCCCGCGGCGACGGCGTCGTCCACGACCGCAGCCACGGTCTTGAGGTCTCGGACCGTGACCTTCACGGTGTTGGTGTACTGCTGCCCCACCAGCCGAGGCGCGGAGCCGTTGCCGCTGTAGTCGTAGACCGGGCTCAGGCTCAGGTTGACCGTGGTTATGTCCTTGTCGACGACCCCGTCCTTCTTGATGGCCGCCACGACCGCGGCCATCGATGTGGCGGCGGCGGACTGGGCTGCTGCCACCGTCGGCTTGGTGATCGAGACGCCGAGGACCACGTCCGCAACGTCCGGCGCCACGCTGACCTCGCCCGCGCCGGAGACGGTCACGGTGTGCTCGGTGGCAGGGGTGGTCGGATCGACTGCAAGCGTCGGATGGCCGCTGATGATCGGACCCACGATGATGCCCACCAGCAGGCTGGCCGCGGCCGTGACCGCGATTGCCCGACCGAAGGTCACGGGTCCGGCCCGGCGCGATGGTTCGGTCGTGCTGGTCTCGGCCTCAGGGCCCAACGCCTGGTTCGAAGGCTTGTCGTTCATCTCGATCTCCTGACTTGGGGCATTCGTTGGCTCGTAGGTGCCAGTTCCGAAGCCATCCGGCTCGACCTGACAGCCCCTACACGCGGCTGGCCTGATGACGCCCCGATCGCGCGTGATCGTCGGGCGGGTCCGCACCAAGGACGCCGGCACTCGCTCCTGGGTTCCGGTCGGGACGGCAGCCCTTGGCGGCCGGGCTGCCACGGCACGGCCCCGCTACGATGGCGACGTGAAGGAAGACGAGCAGAACCCCTGGCGCAGGATCTCGCGCCGGCTGGCGTACGAGAACTCGTGGCTCCAGCTGTATCACGACGACGTGGTCCGACCCGATGGCACGCCCGGGATCTATGGCGTCGTCCATTTCCGCCATCGAGCGATCGGCGTCGTACCCCTGGACACCGAACGCGACCGCATACTCCTCGTGGGCCAGTTCCGCTACACCCTGGAACGCTACTCGTGGGAGATCCCCGAGGGCGGCGGCCGCTTCGACGAATCGCCCGAGGAGGCGGCCCGGCGCGAGCTTGCCGAGGAGACCGGCTACACGGGTGGCACGTGGCGGGAACTGTGCCGCTGCGACCTCTCCAACTCGGTCACCGACGAGGTCGCGGTCATGTTCGTGGCCACGGACCTGGTCGCGGGCACGGCCACGCCGGAGGGCACGGAGCAGATCCAGACTCGCTGGGTCTCTTTCGACGAGGCGCTGGCGATGATCGCCCGCGGCGAAATCCTCGACGCGATGACGATCATCCCCATCCAGCAGCTGGCCCTGGAACGCGTCGCAAACGCGCGGCCGACCGGCCGGGCCTGACCGAGCTCCGCCGGGCCCACGGGACTCCACCGGCCGACCTGCCGGCCGGGCCGGGATATGGTCCGCCACGCGGTCCAGCAACCAGTTCGCGTCTGCGCGTCGCCGGCCGATGTATGATCCAACGGCATGCAGAGTGCATAGCCTTTATGCGTTGGACTGCCGCTGCCGACTTCCCTGGCGGAGACGGTCGCATCCCGGAGGCACACCATGGCCGGTCCCGAGGCGAAGGGCACAACGACGGGGAACGCTGGCGGAGGCCGGCACGACCTGTCTCCGCGCGACGAGCCTCCCTTCGTCAACCTTCGGGACCCCGCTTGCGCCCTGGGCCCGGACGGCCGTCCCGCGGTAAGCCGCCGCGCCCCGATCTGGGAGGACGTGCCGGACGAGCGTTGGAACGACTGGCGCTGGCAGATGTCCAACCGCGTCAACACCGTCGAGGAGGTCGAGCGCGTCCTGCATCTCACTCCCGACGAGCGTGATGGACTCTCGGCGCCGGACAAGTTCCGCGTCGACATCACGCCCTACTTCCTCAGCCTGATCGACCCCGACGACCCGAACGACCCGATCCGCCGGCAGGTCATCCCCACCGCTTGCGAGCGAGAGGCCTTCACGGCGATGATGGCCGACTCGCTGGCCGAGGACCGCCACTCGCCCGTTCCGGGCCTCGTCCACCGCTACCCGGACCGCGTCCTGATGCTGGTCACGACCCAGTGCGCCAGCTACTGCCGCTACTGCACGCGGTCGCGGATCGTGGGCGACCCGAGCCAGAACTTCAACCGGGCCGAGCACGAGGCGCAGCTCGAATACCTGCGCCGCACGCCGCAGGTTCGGGACGTGCTCATTTCGGGCGGCGACGCGCTGACGCTGGCGCCCAGGCTCCTCGAATCGATCATTCGCGGCATCCGCGAGATCCCGCATATCGAGGTGATTCGCATCGGCTCGCGCGTGCCGGTCTTCCTGCCGCAGCGAATCGACGACGAGCTGTGCGACATGCTCGCCAGGTACCACCCACTGTGGGTCAACCTCCACTTCAACCACCCCAACGAGATCACCCCCGAAGTCTCGCGAGCCTGCGACAGGCTGGCCCGCGCCGGCATTCCTCTCGGCAACCAGTCGGTGCTGCTGGCTGGCGTGAACGACTGCGTCCACATCATGCGGTCGCTCGTTCACAAGCTGGTCGAGAACCGAATCCGCCCGTACTACATCTACCAGTGCGACCTCGTCGAGGGCTCCGGCCACTTCCGAACGCCCGTCGGCAAGGGCCTCGAGATCATGGAGGGCCTGCGAGGCCACACCTCCGGCTATGCCGTGCCGACGTACGTCGTCGACGCGCCGGGCGGCGGCGGGAAGATCCCGGTAATGCCCAACTACCTGATCAGCTACTCGGACCACAAAGTCGTGCTGCGCAACTACGAGGGCTACATCACGACGTACGAGGAGCCGATCCAGTACACGCCGCACGACCAGGCCAACTGCCGCTACTGCCAGAACCCGCGCCAGGAACCTGGCCAGGGCGGGGTCGCCGGGCTGCTCCAGGGCGATCGCCTGTGGATCGAACCGGCCGACTTCGAGCAGACCCACCGTCGCGGCAACGTGGCCGCGCACCGGCTGCAGGATCCGAGCAAATGGGTGCCCTACGGCGTGGGACCGATCGAAGGAAAGGCCGGCCAGCCTCTCCCCAGGCTCGAGCCGGGCCCGAACGGCCGCAATCCGGTGGACGCGGACATCGGGGGCCAGCATGGAGCACCCGTGCCAGAGACCTCGGACTCCACCTCGACGGACCCGGCCCGCGCCCGGAGCGAGCCCACGTTCGAATACGGTCCCGGCGAGGAACCGCGCCCCGGCGAAGGCGAGCCGACTGGCTTCTACAAAGGCGATCCGCTGTAGCTGAACCGATCACCCGGATGAATGGCCTCGCCTGCCCTCCTGGCGAGCCTCCCTGGTGTGGCGTTCGAGGTGGCAGCGCCTAGGGCCGGCCGCGGGCGCGCAACTTCGCGAGGGCTTCGGCAAGGCCGGCGGTCCAGGGCTGGCCATGGCCGGGAAGAACTGTCTGGACATCGATCCCGTCCAGACGCTCCAGCGAGTCGTACGCCTGACGGAGGTCGGCTCCAAACGGCGCGAGCTGGGGCCCGGTCGATCCGCTCAGCACGTTGCGAGTGGCCAGAGCGTCGCCGACGAAGATGGCATTGAGCGAGAGGACCACGAGAGCCGCGCTGCCGGCCGTATGCCCTGGCACGTGAACGACTCGCGGCGCGCCGGGCAGGTCTAGCGTCGCTCCGTCGTCGAACGTGGCCACCTCGAGGACGGGCGGGGTTCTCATCGCACCCAACCGGGCGGAGTAGATCAGGAAGCCCAGCAAGGGACCGGGGCGGATGGCGCGTATGCCCGGAGCCGCCGGATCGCGCAGTGGCTTGACCTCGCCCCGCGCCAGCTGCGCGTCGGCCGTGTGTATGCGCACGGGGACGCTGCGTTCGCGTCGGATCCGCTCGGCGAAACCCAGGTGGTCCGAATGCGCGTGCGTCAGGACGACAGCCCGGACGTCGTCCAGCGTCCGGCCCATCGCGCTCAGCTCGGCGGGGAGGTCGCGCGAGTAGTAGCCCGGCACGCCCGTGTCGACGATGGTCACCCCGCCTGCCTCCTCGAGGAGATAGGCGTTGATCAGCCCTTTGCCCAGCCGTCTGATGCCGGGGGCGACTTCCACAATGAACCCTCCCTCCGAACGGCCCTAGCCTGCCAGATCGTGTGGGCTTCCTCAGCAGCAACCCGGGCAGGCCCGTGGCACGGGACGACTTCCGCCCGATCCGCCGCAGGAAGCAGCCGGCATCGTGCGCACGGCCGATGCACGGAGTCCCGGCGCGGCGTACCTTGGCGCCCATGCACGTGTCTCTCGCCAACCGCGGGCGCGGGTTGTCCCGCCTGCGCTGGAATCAGGACTACGCGGACGTCGCGATGGCCATCGGCCTGACCGTTCTCGCCCTGTCCACTGCCGTCAACCACGCGCGCCTCGACGCCGTCAGCCTACCGCTGCTGATCGCCCAGACGCTGCCCATCGCGGTCCGCCGTCGCAACCCAATGCGGATCCTGATCGTGACCGGCGCCGCCATCATCCTCCACAGCCTTTTGGGCTACCCGGACTCGAATGGCAATCTGGGCGTGTTCGTGGCCTTCTACACGGTCGCCGCCAACGAGCCACGCCGTCGGGCCATGCTGGCAGCGGCGATGACAGCCGGCGGAATCCTCATCAGCTACGCCTCCTATGCGACATTCGATTCCCTTTCGGGCTGGACCGTGAGCCTGACGACCACATACCTCTCATACGGCCTCGCGTGGCTCATAGGCGACAACCTCCGAGTGAGGCGCGCGTATACGAAGGAGCTCGAGGATCGGGCCGTACAGCTCGAGCGCGAGCGCGAGGAGAAAGCTGGCCAGGCGGTTACGGAGGAACGAGTTCGCATCGCCCGCGAGCTGCACGACGTCGTCGCGCATTACGTCAGCGTCATGGTCGTTCAAGCAGCCGGAGCGAGACGGGTCGCCGACAAAGATCCCTCCGCCGCAAAGACAGCCCTCGAAGCCGTGGAGTCCGCCGGTCGGACGGCCCTGGCGGAGATGCGGCGAATGCTCGACGTGCTGCGCGAGGACGACCCGGGGATGGGGCCTCAGCCCGGCCTGGCGGAGCTGGACAGACTGATCTCACAGGTGCGCCTGGTCGGCTTGCCGGTCGAACTCAAGGTCGAGGGCGAAACCTGCTGCCTGCCCCCCGGCATGGATCTGGCGGCCTACAGGATCATCCAGGAGGCGCTGACCAACACCGTCAAGCACGGCGGCAAGGCGGCGGCCCGGGTGACCGTACGCTACAGTGCCGGCTTCCTCGAGATCGAGGTGATCGACAACGGGCGCGGCGCCGCGGCCCCGCTGCTGGCGGGAGGAGACGGCGGGGGCCACGGCCTGATCGGCATGAAGGAGCGGGTTTCCCTCTTTGGCGGCGAGCTGGAGACCGGCCCCGTCTTTCCGGGCGGCTACCGCGTCCTGGCCCGCATGCCCATCGAACCCGACGACAGTGCCCGCGCCAGATCTGAGAGAGAGATGTCGCTGGCGGCCGTCAAGGAAGAGGCGGACGCCGCCCAGAGAAGGCATCCCGCCCGAACGGCGAGCCGATCGGCTGCGAGAGTGTCGCCGCGGGTCGTGCCCCCTCTGATCGGGCGCGTGATCCCGCCACACCGGGCGCCTGACGGGGGCCGCCTCAACGGCCGGCACGAGCGAGGTGACGAGTCGTGACGATCCGAGTCCTGCTGGTCGACGACCAGCCGCTGCTGCGGACCGGGTTCCGCATGATCCTCTCCGCCGGAGCCGGACCTGGTCGTTGTCGGCGAGGCGGGCGACGGAGCCTCGGCCGTGGAGCTGGCCCGGCACCTTCGCCCGGACGTCGTTCTGATGGACATTCGCATGCCGGGGATGGACGGCATCCAGGCCACTCGGGCGCTGGCCGGACCGGGTGTCGAGGACCCGATCAAGGTCCTGATGCTCACCACCTTCGGCCTTGACGAGTACGTGGTCGAGTCTCTGCGGGCCGGCGCCAGCGGCTTTCTGCTCAAAGACTCACCAGCCGAGGATCTGGTCGAGGCCATTCGGATCGTTGCGGCCGGCGAGGCTCTGCTGGCCCCCTCGATCACCCGCCGGCTACTGGATCGCGTCGCCAGCCGCCTGCCCCCGGCCCATGACGACGCCCTCGCGGCCTTCGCGGAGCTCACGGAGCGGGAGATGGAAGTCCTGAAGCTCGTGGCTCGGGGCATGTCCAACGCGGAGATCGCCGAGAAGCTCGTGGTTTCCGAGACGACCGTCAAGACGCATGTGTCCCGGGTCCTGGGGAAGCTGGACCTGCGCGACCGCGTACAGGCGGTGATCCTCGCCTACGAGACCGGCCTGGTCTGAGGCCGGCGCCCCGGCCCGCCTGCCGGCCACCCGCAGCCTGGCTGTGCCATCGCTGTCGCCCGACAGGCGGCCTCGTCATCCGTGCGGATGAGGCCAGGTTCGATCCCGTGGGGAAGGCGGTTTCGCCTTCTCGGACGACGGCCGGGCGCGTCGTTCCCCGTAGCTTTCGGTATGACGCGATAGATGAGACACCAGCGTCCTCGAATGAAGAAGCAAGCCACGCCGGACCTACACAGAGGAGAGACCCAATGCGACTACTGCGAGACCTCGGTCGACGCAAGATCCGCTCGAGCCTGACGATCACCGGAATCGCCATCGGGATCATGGCCCTCGTCGTCTTCGGCTCGATGGCAAACAAGATCGACGCCCTGGTCAAGGGCGGCAGCGACTACTACAAGGACAAAGTGACCGTCAGCGCCAAGGGCGGCTACATGGGCCTGGGCGGCGTCCTCTCGACCAGGATGGTGGGGCAGATCTCGCCGCTCAAAGGCGTGGACGTCGTCGTGCCGAGCGTCGCGATGTTGCTCAGCGACGAGGTCAGCGGCGTCTCGATGGGCACCCCCTCGATGATCACCGGCTCCGTCGCCAACGCCGACCAGGGACGCGAGAAGTTCGTGATGCACTACGCGACGGGTCGCGCCCTCCTGCCCTCGGACGAAGGCAGCAACGTCGTCGTCCTGGGCTCCGACCTGGCGCGCCAGAAGAAAGCCAAAGTTGGTGACACGGTCACCCTTCGCAACGTCGACTTCAAGGTCGCTAGGAATCCTCGAGCCCACGCTGACGGCGCCCGACAACTCGGCGATGGTTCCGATGGTTGCGGCTCAGGAGTTGTACGTCAAGACGCTGCCGGCGCTGGTCGCCGACAAGCTCAACACATATGAGATCGCCACCGGGCTGACCGTGTACCCCGAACCAGGGGTCAACCCCGAGACGGTCGCCGACGAGATCGACGCCAAGATCGCGGGCATAACCACGATGACCGGCAAGGACTTCGACCAGCAGATCGGGGCCGCGACCTCGATGCTCAACGCGATCCTGATCGGCATCGGCCTCCTCAGCCTCGTCATCGGCGGCCTCTCCGTCATCAACACGATGGCCATGTCCGTCGCGGAGCGCACTCGCGAGATCGGTATCAAGCGGGCAATCGGGGCGTCGCGCTGGCGCATCCGGCGCGAGATCCTGATCGAGTCGGCGATCATCGGGCTCATCGGCGGGCTGCTCGGCCTGACCCTTGGGTTCGCGATCACCAGCCTTGGCAACGACGCCGGCCGCGACTCGTCCACGATCCTCTTCGACCTGACCTTCGGCACGGCCTTCTCGTCCGTCGCCTTCGCCACGATCCTGGGCGGCATGGCCGGCTTCGTCCCGGCCTGGAACGCCTCCCGGCTGGATCCGGTGACCGCTCTTCGTTACGAGTAGCCGCCAGGCAGGTCAGCCCACCCGAACGCATTGCGGGCCGCCTCGTGCGGCCCGCCAAGGAGACAGAACGATGGCAATCCTCGAAGGTCGCAACCTCCGCAAGACCTACCGCCTCAGCCGAAAGAACACCGTCGAGGCCCTCAAGGGCGTCGAGGTCTCGATCGAGAAGGGCGAGATGGTCGCGATCATGGGCCCCTCCGGATCCGGCAAGAGCACCCTCATGCACATCCTGGGCCTGCTCCACGCACCGGACCTCAACCACGGCCCCGCCCCCGAGCTCTACCTCGACGGCGAGAACATGGCCAGCCTCTCCGACAACGCTCGCACCCGGATCCGCGCCCGGCGCATGGGTTTCGTCTTCCAGGACTTCAACCTGGTCCCGACCCTGACCGCTCTCGAGAACGTCCAGCTCGCCTGCGACTACGCCGGCATCCGCGGCAAGCAGGCCAAGCAGGCCGGCCTGGAAGCCCTGGCCCTCGTCGGGCTGGGGGACCGCGCCGGTCACAAGCCAGCCGAGCTTTCGGGCGGCGAGCAGCAGCGCGTCGCGCTCGCCCGGGCCCTCGTCAACAAGCCGGAGATCCTCCTGGCCGACGAGCCCACCGGCAACCTCGACTCCGATCGCAGCGCCGAGGTTCTCGCGCTGCTCCGCCAGTTCAATCGCGAGCACGGCCAGACGGTCGTTCTCGTGACCCACGACGCCGAGGTCGGCGCGGCCTGCGACCGGATCATCCGCGTCCGCGACGGCCGCATCCGCGACCAAATCCAGAGCGCGCCAGCGCCCGTGACGGCGGCGCCTGTCGTCGCCGTTCCGGCCTAGCCGTCCGTCACGGATGCAGGCGCCGCCTGGGGCGGCGCCGGAGGAGGAGCAGAGCAATGGAAAGGGAAATCGCCAACGGGGCTCCCACCCTAGGCAGGGAGCCCTGGACGGTCAAGGTCGCGGTCTGGAGCGCGCGGCACCGGTATCCGGTCTTCGCCGCCTGGTTCGTCCTGATCGCCGGCCTGATGTTCGGAGCCTCGGCCATGGGCGGCCAGAAGGCCCAGTCGATCATGAGCAAGGGACAGACGATCGGCGAGTCGCAGACCGGCTGGGACGTCTATGACGACGCCAACGCCAACATCAAGGGCAAGGTAACAACCGAGTCGTTCTACCTGATCGTCTCGAACCCGGCCGGGCAGCTCGACACGCCGGCGAACCGCGCGGCCATTAGCGACATGACCCAGCGCCTGATCCACCTCACGACGGTCTACAAGGGCGCCACGGTCCCGGTCTTCTACCCCGACCCGGCCCTGAATTTCCCGCCGGTCGTGGATCCGTACATGCTGGCCCAGATCGTCCCCGATCAGGCGCCCAGCGTTCTGTCGGCGGATGGCACCACGGCCATCATCACGGCCCTGATCTCGGGTGAGAGCGACGAGGCTACGGCCAAGGCTGCGGCGATCAAGCCGGTTGCGGCCCAGATCGAGGCGCAGTACCCGAACCTAACGATCTATGCCTTCAACAACCGCCTGATCAACGATGACATGGGCGGCTACATCAACAGCTCGCTCGACGGGCTGCTCCTGCCGACGCTTATCGCCACGCTCATCATCCTCCTGGTCGCGTGCCGCTCGTTGGTGGCCGCCTTCGTCCCGCTCGTCCTCGCCATGAGTGCCATCGTCGGGGCCATGGGCCTGGTCGCGATCTACAGCCAGACTGTTGCGCCGGTCAGCCAGTACGTGAACCAGATCGTGGTCCTGATAGGTCTGGCGGTGGCAGTGGACTATTCGCTCTTCGTCATCTCGCGCTACCGCCAGGAGCGAGGCCGGGGCAACGTGAGCTTCTTCGGGATGGCGACAGGCACCCTCATGGGAGGCGGCTGGTCGGCCATGCGCGCCAGCCTGCGCGCCCAGGAAGGCCAGGGCCGGAGCAAGTTCGGGGCAATCGAAGTCGCGAGCTCAACGGCCGGTCGGGCCGTCTTCTTCAGCGGCCTGGCAGTCATGATCTCGCTGGGCGGCCTGCTCCTGATCAACGACGAAGTGTTCAAGTCGATCGCCATCGGCTCGATCTCGGTCGTCCTCATCGCGGTGCTCGGCAGCCTCACGTTCCTGCCGGCGACGCTCTCGATCATCGATCGCTGGGTAGCGCGCTTCGGCATCCCGATCCTGGCCCGCGATCGCGGCGAGGGACGTGGCATCTGGGGCACGATCGTTCGCGCGGCCACCAACCGGCCCGTGATCGCGGCGGTGGCCGCCGGCGCGGTGCTGATTGCGGTGGCCCTGCCGGTCTCCAAGCTCCAGCTCGGCTCCACGACCAGCGACGTCACCACGCTGCCGCACAGCGTCGAGGGCGTCCGAGCCTGGGAGCTGATCTCCAACAAGTGGCCGCAGGGCCGCCAGATGGCGATCGAGGTGATCGTCACCAACGCCAACAAGCCGGCCAGCCAGACTGCCATCAACAACTTCGTCGCCGCGGTAAAGCAGGGCAAGATCGCAGGCGTGAACTCCAGCTCGGTCGAGGTTCATGTCGCCGCCGACGGCACCGTCGCCAGCGTCTCCGCCGCGATCCCCGGCGGCCCCAACGACGTGGCCAACTGGGATCTGGCCCGCAACTTCCGCAGCACCGTCGTTCCGACCTACTTCGGCCAGGTGGCGGGCGCGCACGTCTACGTCTCGGGCAACGCCACGTACACGATGGACTACGCCAACTGGTACGGCAGCCAGATGCCGCTGGTGATCGTCTTCGTCCTGGGCATGAGCTTCCTGCTCCTGCTCGCTGGCCTTCCACTCGATCGTCATCCCGCTCAAGGCGATCATCCTGAACCTGCTCTCCGCCGGCGCGGCCTTCGGCGTCCTGGTGCTGCTGTTCCAGGAAGGCTGGCTCAAGGAGTACACGGGCATCCGACCCAACGTCATCGAGGCCTGGGCTCCGGCCATGATCTTCACGATCCTGTTCGGGCTCTCGATGGACTACCACGTCTTCATCCTGACCCGGGTCAAGGAAGCTCGCGACCGCGGCCTCGCGTCCACCGATGCGGTGGTCAAGGGGATCACGATCACAGCGGGCACCGTCACCAGTGCCGCTGCGATCATGGTCTGCGTCTTCGGGGCCTTCTTCAGCATCCAGCTGGCGATCATGCAGGAGCTGGGCGTCGGTCTGGCCGTCGCGATCCTCGTGGACGCGACGCTGGTCCGGAGCCTGCTGCTGCCGTCGCTCATGAAGCTCCTCGGTGAGTGGAACTGGTGGATGCCGGGCTTCCTGCGCTGGATCCCTCGGGTCACCATCGAAGGCGAGCCCGAGAAGCTCCTCGGCGCCGACCCCGGCGCAGTCGGCGCCGACCCGGGCATTGGGCGCGACGCCGACCTGGACGCCAGGCTCGGAGCCGCGGGCGTCTAGCCATCACATATCCTGGGCCGGCGCCACGCGCCCGCCCGATCACATAGCGGTCCCCAAGCGGCGGCGCTGCCCTCCTCGGCGCCGCCGCTCTCTATTCCCCGATGCCGCATGCCGAGCCACGGCGATCCTGGAGATGCACCGTTATGGACATTCGAGGATCGCAACTATCATTCGCGATTGACGGCACGACCGGCCCAACCGATCAGCCAATCCAAGATCCCGAGTCAGGCTGGGAGGGCCGGCCGGCTCCCACCGTCGCGCGGTCATGGGGCGCTCGGCTTCCCCCTCGGCTGAGCGCCCCACCTTCACTGGAAGCCTTCGGAGACGTTGCGTGACTCCGCCTGCAGCGACCCACATCTGGCTGAACGGCCGGCTCTTGCCCGCCGGCGGCGCGCATCTCTCCGCCTACGACCGTGGCTTCCAGCTGGGCGATGGCGTGTTCGAGGCTCTCCGGGCCAGGCGAGGCGTCCCGATCGAGCTGGAGGGGCACCTGGCCCGACTCCACGCCGGCCTGGAGGCGATGGGCTTCGAGCTGCCCTTCGGCGAGGACGTCGTCGCAGCCGGGATCTCGGAGCTGTTGGCCGCCGAAGGATGGGACGGCGTGGGGCTGCTGGCCGAGGGTACGGCGAGGGCGACGGCCATGGACTCCAGGGCGCCTGGAGGCGCCATTCCCGGCGCCGTCATTCCTGGGGACGTCATTCCCGGCGACGCCGTCATCCGCGTCACCGTGAGCCGTGGCTACGACCCGACCCGCGGCGTCGCGCCCAAAGCCGGCGGCACCGCGACGGTGGCCATCCAGGCCTGGCCCTTCAGCCCGCCCTCCGCCCGCGCCCTCCAGGAAGGCGAGCGGTTCATCGTCAGCACCATCCGCCGCGACGCCGACTCCCCGATCGCCGGTATCAAGACGACCTCCCGCGCCGAGCTGGTCTACGCCCGCCTCGAGGCGGAACGCGCCGGCGCGGACGACGCCCTCTTCCTGACCACGGACGGCCGTATAACGGAAGCCACCACCTCGAACGTGCTCGTCATTCACGGCGACGAGTGCGCGACGCCGCGGCTCGGGACGGCGATTCTGCCGGGGACGACCCGGGCCTGGCTGGTGGAGCACGGCGACACCGTGGGCCTGCGCATGGTGCCGCGCGACATTCCCCTCGAGGAAGCGCTCGTGGCCGACGAGATGGCTATCTGCTCCAGCATCGGCGGCGTGATTCCGGTGACCGTCCTCGATGGGCAGCCGATCGGTGACGGACGGCCGGGCCCCCGAACGATAGCCATGCGAGCGGCCCGCGAGAGCTGGATCGACCGCGTCTCGGTCGAGGGCGCCCGCGCTCGTCTGGCCTCGATCGCCGCCACTCCCCGCTGAAACGCCGCGCGGCGGCGACCCGGCGCGACCGGCGCGGGACGCCGATGCCAGCCTCCACCCGTCCGGCGACTCGAGCCCGATCCGGCTAGACTTCGGCCCGTGGCCAAGAGCACCAGTCGCCCATCGTCCGAGCGCGCCTCCAAGTCAGTCCACACCGCTCCGGCGGCGGCTGAGCCGGTGGAGCCGGTAGCTCAGGCAACCGCACGCCAGTCCCGCTCGAAGTCGCCGGCTATCGGGCCGGCCAGGCGAGTCGCCGGACCGATCCCGGCCACGAAGAAGCCGAGCCGGCTTTCGGCCGCCAAGCGGCCATACGATCATCCCAACCTCGGACTCGCCCCGGTGAGCATGACCGCGGGCTTTGCGGAGGCGGCCGGGAAGCTTCGTCGCGAGACGGCCTCGATCGCGGTACGCGCCCTGGAAGCCGCGGTCGAGACGGACCCGACCATCAAGACCCGCTACGACGAGGTCGGGCTGCGCCGCCTGCTGCGCGACGCGGAGCTCATCGTAGAACGGCTGGCGATGTGCCTCGGCAGCGACAACCCTCGGTGGCTCATCGAGTACGCGGAGTGGATCGCACCGCTCTATCGCCGTCGCGGCGTCTCGCTCCTGGACCTTTGCGCCCTCGGGGACGGCATCAAGAAGTCCGTCGCCGCGGACCTGGGACCGGACGAGCGTTCCGCCGCGGAGCGCTGGCTTGAGGAAGCCACCACCATCCTGAAGCGCAATAGCCGATTGGCGGGCGACCGCCACAAGCGAAACGCGCTCTGGAAGTGGATGTACCGCGGCGTCTGACCGCACCGGCAGGATGCCGCCAGGAACCCCGTATACCGGAGGCTGCCATGACGATCAAGTGGGTGAAGGTCGATCCGCTCGTCATGCGCGGCGAGCCGTTCCTCTACAACACCCGGCTGACCGTCCGCCAGATCCTCGAGATGCGCCGGGACGGCTACGGAGTGGCCCGGCTGCTGACTGACCACCCGGAGCTGCGTGTGGTGGGGATCGCCCAGGCATATCGCTACGCCGCCGAGCATCGCGACCGCTACGGCGAGTTCTTCGGCCGCGACGGTTCGCTCCTGGGTCCGGGCTTTACGGCTGAGGAAGCGGCCAGTCTGCCGGAGGAGTTGCGCATCGCCGGTTCCGTCGTCGCCCGCCAGAAAGCCGCAACCCGCGCTCGAAGCTAACAGACGTCAACGGCGGACTGGGACGGCAGCGACCATGGTCCGAGCATCGGCACGGACCCCAAGTCCCACCGACCCCCTCCGGGATTAGACTATTCCGACCGAACTGGTAGGATATAGATTGCCATGAGCGATCCCATCCAGGCCGTCGAGGCCGCCCCAACTGCCACCGAAACACCGGCCGAAACCGCGCCTGCCTTCGATCCCGGACGCCGGGCAACCGAGCTGGCCATCCTGGACGCCCTCCGCTCCGTCGTCGATCCCGAGCTTGGGATGGACGTCGTCGAGCTGGCCCTCATCAGGCAGATCATCATTGGCAAGGACTCGTCCGAGATCAAGATGGTGCTGACGACGCCGTTCTGCCCCTACGCCGGCTCGATGGTCCAGCAGATCAAGGACCAGACCGAGTCGGTTCTGGAGCATCCGGTCAAGGTCACTCTGCTGGCCGAACGCTGGGACCCGCGCGACGCCGGCCTGACGTGGTGACTCACTAGACTGAGGGAGGGGCCATGGGCGAGAGGAGCGAGCGCAAGTCGGCCGTGGCGACAGGTCGCGGGGACGACGGCACCACGGGGCTCCTCTTCGGCGGTGAGCGCGTCTTCAAGGACGACCCCCGGACCGAGGCCTACGGGGCCATCGACGAGGCGGTCGCCGCCCTGGGTCTGGCCCGAGCCGAGCTCGCGATGAAGGCCCAATACGGCACGCTGCCACGCGTCCTGGACCGAATGCCGGAGCTGATCCTTCGGTTCCAGCGCGAGCTGTTCGTCGCAGCCGCGCAGATGGCCACCGCCCCGGGAGCCGCCGACCGCCAGAAGGCCGGCGAGACTCGCGTCAGCGCCGAGATGGTGGCGAGCCTCGACAAGCTGCTCGCGGAGACCGAGGCGGCGATCGAGCTGCCCCGCGAGTTCGTCGTCCCGGGGGAGACGCGCCTGTCGGCGGCACTCGAGCTGGCGCGAACTATCGTGCGCCGAGCCGAACGGCGGGCCGTTTCGATCCGCCGATCCGACCCGCTCCCCGACGACCAGCTGGTGCCTTACCTGAACCGCCTCGCCGACCTGCTCTGGATCTTCGCCCGAGCTGCGGAACAGGGCGAGTCCAGGGCCTCTACACCATCGCGGACCCGCCGTCGAGGCTGACGGGAGTTCCGGCGGCCGGACCGTAGCTCCGAGTCGCGAGAGCGTGCCCCCGGTCCCACCATTCAGGCGTAGGATCAGAAGACGCGGCAGCCGGCCTCCCGGCTGTGGGCAAATGGCCAATCCGCGACCCCACTCGACACGTCGCGTTGGAGGAACTCGTGAACGACAACTACGGATACGGATCGGTTGGCCGGACCGGACAATCGGGCGCCCTGACTGGAGAGCGACTGTCGTCGTCGACTCTGCTTTCGCAGTCCTTCTTCTGGATGTTCATGGGACTGCTCCTCACGGCCTTCGTTGCGTTCCTCGTCGAGAACAATCTCGGGCTGGCCACGTCCGTCCTCAACCTTTGGATCGTCTTCGTTCTCGCCGAGATGGGCCTGGCGATCGGCATCCAGGCCGGTATTCGCCGTCTCAACGCGAGCACGGCACTGGCGCTCTTCTTCGTGTACGCCGCCCTGAACGGTCTGACCTTCGGGGTGATCGTCCTGGCCTACACCTACAGCCCAGGCGGCGGCGCGACGGTCGTCGAGGCGTTCGTGAGCGCGGCCGCGATGTTCGGCGGGGCGGCTCTCTTCGGACTGGTCACTCGCCGCAACCTGGCCAACATGTTCGGCATCTTCGCCATGGCCACGTGGGGGCTCGTGGTCGCGATCCTGCTGAATCTGCTCTTCCATAGCAGCACGCTGGACCTGCTGATCTCGGTCGTCGGGGTCGTCATCTACGCCGGCCTCACGGCTTCGACGACTCAGAAGATCACCCGAGGCGATTTCGCGTACATCACGGGCTCGGTCGAGAAGGCAGCCGTGTGGGGCGCCCTTCTCCTCTACCTCGAGTTCGTGGGCATATTCCTGTTCATGCTGCGGCTCTTCGGCGGCGGTCGGCGATAACGGGCCTCGGGCCGCGACCTGGCGGCGCCGGCCGAACGACACGGCGGCGCGCGGCGCCGGGGCATGGTGTGGGTGCATCATTCGAGCCGTGAACTCGTGCAGCCGCCCGGTCCGTAGAGATTCGATCAGGCCGATTGCCGTTGCCTGTGGCCTGTTTCTGGCCGCCAGCCTGGCTGCCTGCGGTACGACCGCGCCGTCACCGACCGTGACGCCGCCGGCCTCCACCGCCGCGATCTCGGCCTCGCCAAGCGCCACTCCCACAGCCACACCAATCCCCGACTTCACGATCGAGCCTGTCCCCACCTCACGTTTCGCGACGCCCGGTCCGGCGTCGGCGAGCCTGGACGCAACTGCCGGCGCCGCGCTGCAGAAGGCTCTCACCGCGGTTCGAACCGGCGTCGGCCTCCCCGGGATCTCGGCCGCGATCATCTATCCCGACGGGTCGGTGTGGACCGGTCAATCCGGGATGGCGGTCGTCGCCGAGAAGACGCCGGTGACTTCGGACACGCTGTTTTCCGTGGGCAGCATCAGCAAGACGTTCGTAGCCGCCCTGGCCGGCCGGCTTGCCGCCCGCGGCACCATCAGCCTGGACGACCCTCTCTCCAAGTACGTCCCCACCTTCCCCAATGCGGCCAACATCTCGCTGCGCCAGCTGCTGAACCACACGAGCGGGATACAGGATCTCTTCGCCGCCCCAGGCGTGGCCGTCGACCTTGGCGCCCACCCGAGCCAGGTCTGGACCGCGGACCAGGTCCTGGCCCGGATCGGCAAGCCGGACTTCGCGCCCGGGGCCGGCTACCACTACTCGAACACCAATTTCGTCCTTCTGGGCCTGGCGATCGAGCGCGCGACCGGCGAGCCGCTGGCCTCGCTCGTCCGGACCGAGTTCCTGACCCCGCTGGGGCTGGACCATACGTTCCTGCAGACCACGGAACAGGTCCAGGGACCGGAGGCGCACGGATACATGGGCCCCGCCTCCAGAGCCCACGACAACTCGGTGGGCCAGACCATGATCCCGTTCACCTCGGAAGTCACCGCAGTCGGTCCCGCGGGAGCCTATGTGTCGAACGCGACGGACCTGGCGCGATGGGCGAACGCCCTCTACGGCGGCAACGTTCTGGACCAGGCGACCCTGGCCTCGATGGTCGACATCTCCCCGTCCCTGGCCTTCAAGATCAAGCCGCCCTACCCGTACGGGCTCGGGTTCGAAGAGTGGAGCGTAGCCGGTCAGGTGGCGTGGGGCCACCGCGGCCACCTCGACGGGTTCTGGTCCGTCATGGAGTACTTGCCCGCGTCGCACCTCACGATCGTCATCCTCACGAATGCGGAGTGGGCGGACCCGGTCGGCGCCGCGACGACGCTCGCGAAGGTCGTTCTCACTTCGGCTCCGGCGCCCTCGCCAAGCCCGAGCTAGACGACCGCCACGCCTCCCGAATCGAAGAGCCCGGCGAAATCGCCGGGCTCCCTGGTATCGGCTTGGGCCTCGCGGCCCCGGAACTATGCGCGACGAGCGGTGAAGCAGTCGCTGCAGTAGACCGGCTTGGTGCCGCTCGGGCGGAACGGGACCTGGGCCTCGCGGCCGCAGCTCGAGCACGTCGCCGAGAACATCTCGCGGGGGCCGGAGGAGTAGCCGCCGCGGCCGCCGCCGCCGCGTGTGCGGCTCCGCCGCCGAAATCGCCGCGCTGGGCCTTGCGGGCCGCTCGGCACGATGGGCAGCGTCGCGGCTCGCTGAACTGGCGATCCGCGTAGAACTGCTGCTCACTGGCGCTGAAGACGAACTCCTGGTTGCAGTCCTGGCAAACCAGGGTCTTGTCCGATGCGTACAAAGAACGCTCCTTGCTCGTGCGGCCTCAGCGACACGTCTGTCTCGCCGAGAACCGTTGAGAGGAGCGATCGTGGCAGCCGCTGGATCCGGGGCCTATTGGCCCGTCCGGCGGAGCGTACCACGTCCGCGCTGCCGGGGTTTTGTCCAGTGTCTTCAGTACATGACCGCCGTGCCGCCGCCCGCGGCCTTGGCGCGGTACATGGCCTGGTCCGCACGGCGAATCAGCAATCGCCAATCGCCGTCGAGCGGGCGCTGCCAGCCGACACCGACGCTCGCGCCAATCTGCAAGCCGGAATCCGGCGCTTTCGGTCAGCGCCGCAGCGACTCGTTCGCGCCACGTTCTGCGCCTCATCCTCGACTACGTTGGGCAGAACGACCGCGAATTCGTCGCCGCCCATCCGGGCGATGTCGTCGGTTTCGCGGATCACTCCGCGCAACCGATCCGCCACCGCGACGAGCATCTCGTCGCCGACGTCGTGGCCGAAGATGTCGTTGACTTCCTTGAAGTGGTCCAGATCGATCCAGAGCACGGCCACTCCACGCTCGCTGACCCGGAACGCCTGGTCCAGTCGCTCCTGGAACATCGTCCGGTTCGCCAGCCCGGTCAGCGGATCGTGCAGGACGCGGTAGGCCAGTTCGGCCTGCAGGCGTTCCTGTTCCTGCAGCAGCTTCTGGAGCTCTTCGTTGGCGGCCACGATCTCCATGTTTGCGGCCTCGAGCTCCGCGTTGGCCTGCTCGAACTCGCGGGTGCGCTCCTCGACGCGCTCCTCCAGCTCCTCCGCGAAGCGCCGCAGCTCGTCCTCCGCCAGCTGGCGCTCGGCGATCTTCCAGACCACGTCCATCATCTGGGTCAGCTGGCTGACGTCGGTGTCGGTGTAGTCCGTCGCCCTTGTTGGCGACTCCCACGACGGCGACGATCCGACCGCGGCTGAAGACCGGGATCGTCATGAAGCGTGTCAGCGGGGCGTGCCCCTCCGGGTAGCCGCGCTTGAGCGGGTGCGGGGCGGCGAAATCGTTCACGACGATCGGCTGGCGCTGCCGAACCGCTTCAGCCCAGATGCCGGCCTCGGCCAGCCGGTAGTTGCGCTCCGGATCGGGAAGATCTGCACGACTCCATCACTCCCTTGGACCAGGCGTGGAGGGTGAACTCCTCGGTTTCCTCGCTGTAGTAGTAGATGTAGCCGAAGACGCTGTCGCTCAGGGCCACGACCTCTTCAAGGGTGGCGTCCATGAGCTCGGGCAGGCTCCTGTTCTCCAGCTCCGAGAGGCGAAGCAGCGCCCGGAGCCGGCGCTCCTCCACGAGCTGGAGTCTCCTGCCCTCGCATCCGGGCGGTGATGTCGCGCATGATCGACTGGCGCTCTCCGTCGGGAAGCCAGGCGACGCTGACGTCGATGGGCATGCGCGTCCCGTCCTTGCGCAGGAGCTCGCGCTGGAACCGCAGGGTCGTGCCAGACGGCATCTTCTGCACTCGCTCGCGGCCGACCTCGCGTTCGTCGGGTAGATACGTGTCGAGGAGCTCCAGGCCCACGATCTCATCCGGGGCGTAGCCGGTCATCTCGCAGGCGCGGCCGTTGGCCAGGGTTATGCGACCGGTGGCGTCGACCATCAGAATGCCGTCCGCGGCCTGCTCGATCAGCGTTCGGAAGTGGCGTTCGGATTCGGCCAGCGCGAGGAGGACCGGATCCAGGTGGAGCAGATCTTCGGCCGTGAGGTGAGCTGTGCCTACTCGGGGTGCGGGCCGCGGCTTTGAGCCACCGGCGAGGTGCCTCCGGCGCTCCGGCACCCGCTGGGCCCGGACCGGGGCTGCTGCAGGTTCGGCCGCGCCCGCAACGGCTGGGTCGCCTGGCGGGATCGGGGCGGCCGAATCCGAGCCACCCCGTGCAGCCGCCGCGCCGATATCTCTGTCCGTGGTCATTCAGCCCATCCTACCGCGATCGATCGCCGTAGTCGTCGGGGATGGCTTGGCGTGCCTTGAACGCGATTGGCTCGAACCGGTTATCAGCAGGCGAGAGGCGTTCGGTTCATCCTCCGGGTGCGCGTCCGCGAGAATCATCGATCGGAGCGACCTTTGGCCGAGTCAGCTCGCGATCGGCCGCAGCGATCGTCTGCAGGACCCGGGCCTTCTGGGCCTCCACTCGGTCGAGAGCGGCGTGCACTTCATCCCAGGCCGCTTTCAGCGCGGCTACTCTCCCGCCCGGTCCCGTCAGGCCAGCCTCCAGAGCCGCCGCATTGTCGGCTATCGTGCTGGCCGCCAGCCGGGCCGCCTCCAGATGCTCCAGGGCCATTCGCTGGCTCGCGGCGGCCTGAGCGACCATGACCGCCGTGTGCAGGGCTGCGGCCGTGGTCGAGACCGCCGATGCCAGGGCATCGATGACCTCGGCGTTGTTGTCTTCGACCACTCGCAAGGCCGCGAATCCCTGGGTGGCTATGGCCAGCTGCGTCAGGATCTCGCCGCGCCGTCGCTTGACCGCGGCCAGGACGTCGACCTGGAGGGCGACAGCTCGGGCGGGCTCGGTCTTGCCGATCCGGTCTATTCGAGCCGTCATGACATCGTCCAGGCGGCCGGCCATGAACGCGTACTGGCGCAGGGTCGCCATCTCCGCTGCCAGCGATGTCATCTCCGAGACGATCGCAGCGTTGTCCTGGTCCAGTGCGAAACGAGCCTGGCCGAGATCGCCAAGGATGGCCTCGAGTTTGGGCTGCGTCTTCGCGAACCGCTCGAAGTAGCGATCGAGCTCGCGAATCTCGTCCTGAGGCGAACGACCTCCGCCGAGCCGCAGCCTTGCCGGGTCGAGATCGTCGGCCGCCTTGCGCAGATCCGACAGCCGTCGGGCGATCGGCGCCCTCGCCGTCAGAAGATCGCCCATCGCCCGAAAACGCCTGTCGAGCACACGGCCGCTGATCGCGGAGGTGGTCACGAAGTCGCGCTCGCCCAGACGTTCGATCGCGGCCAGGGTTTGCCGGAACTGTGGACTGTGCTCGTCGATCGAGGTGATCGTTTCGACGTGTTCCGCGACCAGGCGCTCGATCCGTGCGGCGGCTCCCGGGTCTATCTCGAGATCGAGGGCGGTGCCGGCGGTCGCGGGTTCGGCGGTCGCCCGGGCGGCCGGTGGCTCGCCCAACGAATTGCTCATCGGTTCGCCGGGTTCGGGCATCGACCGGCCTGCGGCCTACTTTCCCGTCGGGCCGGTCTGGGGAGTGTCGGCCTCGGCCGGCGCAGCCTTGGGCGCCCTGGCTGGCCTTTGCGCGGGCGTCCCGGAAGACGCGGCGGCGGGCCGGGAGGACCTGGCCGAGCCGTTGCCGTCCGGGCGTGACTGCGAGGTGTCCCCGGCCAGGAGCGGTGTGATCGTGTTGCGGGCGACGACTGGCCAGCGCCCCCGCCTGCTGGATGACCTCCGCCAGAGCGCTCGTCACGCCCTGTGCGCCGTTGAGGACCGTGAACTGGCCGACGTGCTCGAACGGCGAAGCCGCCGCGCGAACGATGTCCGGCAGGGTCTGGGCGATCTGCTGGGCGATGACGGCTTCCTGGTTCTGGCTGAGAGCCGAGGCACGACTCTCGATGCCGGCAGCCTCGGCCTGGGTGCGGGCCCTGATGGCTTCCGCCTCGGCGAGGCCGCGCGCCTTGATGGCGTCGCCCTCGGCCACGCCGGTGACCCTTGTGGCGTTGGCCTGGGCTTCCGCCTGAAGCTTGACGGCCGCCGCCTGGGCCTCGGCCGCCAGGCGGACTTCCTGGGCGGCTGCTTCGGCCTGGCGGATGCGCGCGTCGCGATTGGCCGTCGCGAGAGTTGTCTGGCGGTACGCCTCGGCGTCGGCGGGCTTGCGGATGTCTACCTGGAGCTGCTGCTCCTTCTGCTGCGCCTGCAGCTCGGCGACGCGCGTCTCCTGTTCGACGACAGCCTGGTGGGATTGCGCTTCGGCCAGCGGGCCCTGCTGTGCGGCCTGCTTCTGGGCGCGATCGATCTCGGCCTGGAAGCCGGCCTTCTTGATCTCGGTGTTGCGGATCGACTCGGCGATCTGGGCCTGAGCCGTCTGCTCCTGCGCGACGGCGGTCTGGTCCGCCTGGGCACGGGCAATGCGGGCGTTCTGCTCGACCTCGGCCTGGTGCGGCACCGCCAGGTTCTCGATATATGCCGAGGGGCTGGTGATGGCCTGGATCTGGAAGCTGTCGATGACGAGCCCGAAGGACTCCATCTCGACGGTGCACCGCTCCCGGACCTGCTGGGCGAACTTGTCCTGGTCGCTGATCATCTCCTCGACTGTCATCGATCCGGCGATGGCCCGGAGATGGCCGACGAAGACGTTCATGACCTTGGACTCGAGCTCCTGCGCCGGGCGGTCCAGGAAGCGGCGAGCGGCATTGGCGATCGAGCGGTTGTCGTCGCCGACCTTGTAGACGACCACGCCGCGCAGGTCCAGGCGGATCTTCTGCTGGCTGACGCATGGCACGGTGATTTCGCTCTCGTGGGCCATGAGCGAGAGGGTTCGGACCTTGACCAGGCCCGGCACCACGAAAGTGCCTCTGCCTGTAACGATCCGGAAGCCCATACCTTCCACGTGGCCACCACGCACGGCGGAGATGATCAGGGCCTCGTCCGGTTCCGCGATCCTCCACGAGGCTCTGAACCAGATGATCAGGAGGACCAGCAGGACGAGGACGACGAACCCCACCACTGCCAGCGTCGTCTGGAAGTCACTCATCGCGGAAGCCTCACGGTATCGGTCGGTTCCACCTCAACTGTCCGCCCTCCCAGGCTACCGACCACCAGAACCTGGGCGTGCTTCTTGATCGTGGCCTCTGGATCCGACGCGGCGGCCAGAAACCGTTCCGTCCCCTGCCGCACCTCCACGAGCACCTCTCCGAGGTGGCCGGGCGTAATGTCCGCAGTCACTCGTCCCATCTTGCCGATGATGTCGTACGACACGCCTGCTCTCCGAACGCTGCGGGGAAATGCCCAACCATGGTAATGCTTCGACCGGGCGCGCCGTAACCGAATGACACGTTCGCAGGCATCACGAGTAGGACCGCGGAGATCGCCGCCAGGTTCGGTCGGCCGGGGGTTCGCTCGTGGCTACGTCGACGGTGCGAGCAGGTCAACGCCGTCTCTTTGCGTCTTCGCGGACGGCGCCGGAACTCGATCAGGATCGAAACTCGATCGGAATCGGCCTGGCTCAGACGCCGAGGGTTCTCTTGAGCAGGGCCGCGTCGCGGGCACCGAAGCCCATCTGGACACGGTCGCCGCTCATGCCGACCGGGACGGCAATCTGGAGGTCGACTCCGGCGTCGGCCAGTTCTCGCGTGACCTCGGCACCCGTTCCCGGCCGGTTCTCCAGCTCAGCCTGCGAGCCCGCCGTGACCGGGGGTCCTGCCCCGGGTAGTACCTACAAGCTAGTTGCCTATTGGCAACACTGGTCTACAAGTGGACCGGATGGACTACCTACAGCGTCCTTCATGAACCGGGTGTCTGGAAGAGCATGAACGTGCAGGGGCTTGGGGTGGACCCTCGCCACGACCGACTGTTCGGCTTCCTGGCCGGCGCGTGTGCGCTCGCCACGGGCCTTCTGTTGCTCGCGGAAGCCGTCGCCACGCCGGCCGCCGGCTTGCCCGGCCTCCTGGTCATCACCGCCTCGTGCGGCGCCACACTGGCAGCGGCAGCGTTCCTCCTCCGGGGGAGGTGGGCGTACGGCCTCAACATCGCCGGTGTAGTCCTGATGATGCTGGGGACAGCGGCCGGCGTCTTGATGCCCCTCGGCCTGGATGCAGCCGCAGTCCTCCCACTCGCGGGCGCGGTGCTGACCCTGCCCCGGCAACGCGGCAGGCGGCTGGCGGGCATGTTCATGCTGGCCTTTGTCGCGGGGATCGCCGGCGAGTCGGTCGCGTATCTGCACGGCGGGATGACGAAAGTCGTCGGCTTCGAGACCTGGCCGCAATCACTCGTCGAGTCGGGAGTGATCCTGGCGTTCGTGTACGGTCTCGTCTGGTGGGTCGTCGATCGCTGGTGGTCGGCGACCGCAAGCGCCCAGCACGCTCTGGCGAGCCAGCGCCAGCTGCTCGAGATAAACGAGCGGCTGCTGTCGACGCTCGATCCACAAGGCGTGCTCGATCTCATCGCGGACTCGCTGAAGCCAGTGCTCGCCTACGACAACCTGACGATCTACCGGGTCGATCGTGCGGCAGGTGTGGTGAGGCCGATGGTGACGCGCGACCGCTTCGAACAGCTGATCATGGGCACGACGTTTCCTCTCGACATGGGGGTCACGGGGTGGGTCGTCGAGCATGGCGAGGCCCAATGCGTGAACGACATTCATCTCGATGAGCGCGCCGCTACGATCCCCGGTACCCCCGACGAGCCCGAGTCCCTGATCGTCGTCCCGCTCCTGGTTCACGGCGAGGTCGCCGGCACGCTCAACCTGGGCCGGATGGGCAAGACCGAGGCACATTTCAGCGACGCCGAATTCGAGCTCGCGCGGCTCTTCGCGGGCCAGGCATCGATCGCCATTCAGAATGCCGAGACCCACCGCGCCGTGTGGAACCGGGCGGAGACCGACTCGCTGACCGGCCTGCACAACCGTGGCGCCTTCGACACCCGCCTCGATGCGCTGGTGGAGGACGAGATCCCGCAGTCCTGCGCCCTGATCATGGTCGACCTGGACGGCTTCAAGGCCTACAACGATCGGCACGGCCACCCGGCCGGGGACACGGTGCTGCAGGCTGTCGGCCGAGCCATCGACTCGGCGATCCGAAAGCGGGATATCAGCTTCCGCTATGGCGGCGACGAGTTCGCGATCCTGCTCCCGCGGACGGGCGTCAACCAGGCGATGCAGATCGCCAACCGCGTTCGGCATGCCATCCACGAGCACCCGATCGTGGCCGGCACCCTTACGGCAAGCGCGGGCGTGGCCTGCCATCCGATCCACGCGGCCGACAAACCAACTCTCATCTCCGCGGCCGACGCCGCCCTGTATCGCGCCAAGGCGGTGGGTGGGGATCGCACCGCAGTCTGCGGACGCGGGCTCAATAGGCGACGACGGAAGCGACCCGCCGCCGGTCGCGACGCGGGCCTCCCGATCCCGGACCCGAGCGGAGCGCGGGGGACGTTGCTCAAGCCGGGTTCCACTTCCAAGAAGGTCCGCGGGTTCTCGCTCGCAAGCTAGATGGGCGCCCCGCGGGCGCTGCACGGCAGCCCTGAGCCTTCGCGGACGCGCTCGGGTGAAGACCAACCTTTCCTGAGCGCTGAGTACGTCAGCACTGCGGCCGCACGGTTACGGGGAAACCGCGACTGTCACCTCGAACTTGCCCGCGCCGCCGGTGCACTGTAGTGCCTCGCCGCAGCTGCTCCGGCTCGCGGATATGAGGGCGCTGCCTTGCGCAACGGCCTTGAAGGTTGCCGTGACGGTGCCGCAGCCGGTGCCGGGGATGCACTTGATCGTGCCCGCTCCCGAGTAGACGGGTCGACCGACCATGGTCAGCACCGACGGTTTCGAGCTGTCCTGAACCTGCCAGTAGATGTTGTGCAGGACGAGCGTAACCGTGGCGCCGACCGCGACGGTAACGGTCCGACCGTTGTCGGCCTCGGTCAGCTCGGTTGTGCTCGCGGGCCCGGCCGGGGTCGATGGAGCCACGCTGGCGAGAGGCGAGGCGGACGGAGCCGGGCTGGCGACGCCGGGGGCCGCCGAGCCGTCCGTCGGGGCCGAAGGGGCGGAGGTCCCGTCCTCGATGGTCGCCGGCGGAGTGGTTGCAGGCGGCGCGGACCCCTGGAGATTCGTGGGCGATGCTCCTGCGCCGGTGACGCAGGCAGCTGCGACAAGTGCCGTGCAGGCCGCCATCGCGACCACGCGGAAGAGAGGAGCTTTGTCGATATGGATCATGCTGAAGTACCTGCGTTGTGGACGGACCACAGACGCTGGCCGATGCCGGGGAGTTCCCGGAGGGCGGCGGCCACTACGACCGCCGCCTCTCGAGAGTCAGTTCTAGTGGCCGAACCCGGCAGCATCAACCAGGCCGGCTCCGAAGGCTTCGGAGTCGGAGATCGGCCGAGCCGCCGAGGTGGCAGTAGCCGGTCGGGCAAGCTACGCCGGTCAGGTCCCCGGCGGAGGTGTCCGTCGAGCTGAGTGGCTGGGTCTTGTTGCCCGAGATGTGCTGGGCGTTCGACTTGAGCGCGACCGCAGCGCCCACGGGTTGTGGCGCAACCACGGGTTGGCAGCTCGCGTAGAGCGCGGCCACGGCGGACACGTGCGGCGTGGCCATCGAGGTGCCCTGGATCGTGCTGTAGCAGTCGTTCGGGTAGAACTTGGGTCCGAGCGCAGGTTTACCCCAGAACCCGTCCAGCAGGGGATCTCGAGCGCCCAGTCGGAGGTGACGCTGAAGTCCTCCCACGCGTTGTAGCCGTCGGCGGTAGTCACCGGGAAGCCCGGGGTGCCGCCGCCGTCCCAGACGGGCAGGTTGAACTTCCTCGCCCCACCCGGCGCCGCGATGTCGATGCGCGGGCCGTAGTTGCTGTAGTAGGCGAGCTGGTTCTGGCGGCCGACGCCAGCCGGCTGGTGGGCATCGCTGGTCGGCTTGCAGGTCGCTGGTGTTGGATAGTCGAGGTACGCAGCTGGTCGTCGGCTTGTTGACGACGTTCCCGGTCGCAGAGACATCGATCACGCCCGGAATCCCGCCCGGTGTCTCGTACAAGCCGTAGACGTCGAGGACCGTCATCGCCAGGCGTGGTCAGGCTGCCGTGGCTCAGAACCTTCCCGCCAGCGCCGACCCGAACGTGCTCGTTGCCGGAAGCGGCCACGATGAGCGTGCCCTTGCGCATGGCATACGCGACCGTCTTGACGTATTGCTGGTAGACGAGCGCCTCGTCGGGCTTCGTGAGATCCGTATAGCCGCCGAACGAGATGCTGACGACGTCGATCCCGTGATTGGCCGCGTAGGTGAAGGCCGCCAGGATCTCGGAGTCGTAGGCGTAGCCGCACCACTGCGAGATCTTCAGGGCAACGAGCTTGACCTTCGGCGCGATGCCGTTGATGCCCACGCCGTCGAGAGCGGCGGCGATGTTGCCGCCGATCCAGGAGCCGTGGCCATTCCAGTCAGTGTTCGCCGGGCCGCCGAACTGCGCTGCCCAGTCCGCATCGCTATGGGCGAATTCGGTCCCGCGTAGACCTGCTCGCAGATCGTCGGGCTGCCTTCGCAGGCCGGTGAAGTCCTCGACATGCACGACCTTGGAGGCAAGCTCTGAGTGCGTGAAGTCGAGACCGGTGTCGGCGACGCCGACCGTCACAGCCGGGCTGCCCGCCGATGACTTCCAGGCTTCCGGCGCTTCGATTCGGTTGACGTTCCACATCAGGCCCGGCAGCGACATCGCCGGATCGGGAGTGACCTTCGAATGGCTGCCCCCGCCCGCGCCGTGCGGCGTCAACTTCAGAGGCGCGACCGCGCCGCTGTCCGGCGGCGTCAGCCGCTCGAGGTGGTCGGGCGCGACCCCCGCCGCATGCGCATCGCTCGAGAGACTGCGCAGGTTGCTCCCCCCTGCGACCACGAAGGTCTCGATGTCGGGCAGCTCGGTGACTGATGCGGCCACCGGCCGCGGAAATGTCCGCCCTGAGACCGCTGAAGTCCTGGTCGCTCTTGGCGACGAGGATCCAGCGGTTGGCACCGGGATGGGTTGGGCCGGCGGCGGCTACGGATGGAGCAGCGGCCGCGGCGCTCACGATCAACATGGCGGCCGAGGCCATAGCCACCCAGGGATTGATCCGTGCCATCATCGTCTCCTCTCTATGGCACTCATGTGCCTACGACAACGCGCGGCGCGGTCTCGCCAGTGGCTCAGCGCGGTCAAGGCGACCTTTGTGAAAACTGCGCGTCACCGCCCACCGCTTGCCGGCTCATGGTAGTACCTGGACGCGGCCGTGGCAGCCGGTAAGGTGGCCTATGTGCTCGCTTACCTATCTCGGCCTCAAGTCCTCCAAGTGCACCCGGACCTCCGTTGACGCTCACCCAGGGCGCCCATATACTCATTTCCGACGGTTTTGGTCGGAATTAGCCGGCGCGTCCCCCCGGCCCGGCCGCCGTCGAAGAGGAGCACCCAAACTGTCTAGCCGGACGTACCACAGCACAGGCGCCGTCTCCTTCTCGACGAAGGGTGAGTACGGCGTCCGCTTGATGGCCCAGCTGGCCGGCCGATACGGCCGCGGGCCGGCCAGCCTGACCGATGTCGCCGAAGAGGAAGACCTGCCCAGGGCGTACCTGGAGCAGCTCGTCATCAGCCTGCGCGACGCCGAACTGGTGCAAAGCACCCGGGGCGCCCATGGCGGCTACGAGCTCACCCGGCCGCCCGAGCAGATTCGCATGGGCGAGGTCCTGCGGGCCCTCGAAGGGCCCATCGCGCCGATGATCTGCGTGACCGACGACCCGAACCACGCGACGTGCGGGCGAACCGGATACTGCACCGTCAACTTCATGTGGATCCGAGTTCGCGACGCGATCGCCGGCGCGCTCGACTCGATGACCCTGGCCGACCTGGTGCCGGCCGCGGCGCGTCTGGGCCGCCCGGACCTGCTGATCCTCGGCGCCCAGATGGACCCGGTCTCAAGACCGGCCACCATCGCCGACTGAGCGCTCCAAGCCCTCCCAAGGAGTATCCGAGCCAACCGTGAGCGACCAGGACCTAGTCATACGCGACCTGCACGTGGCCCCCGTGGCGAACCCCGATCACGAGATCCTCAAGGGGATCGACCTGACCGTCCGCAAGGGCGAGGTCCACGCGATCATGGGCCCCAACGGCTCGGGGAAGACCACCCTCGCCTACGCCCTGATGGGCCACCCTGCGTACGTGGTCAGGTCCGGCGAGGTGCTCTGGCAGGGCCGCGATCTCCTCAAGCTCTCGGTCGACAAGCGGGCCCGCCTGGGCATGTTCCTGGCCTTCCAGTACCCGATGGCGGTCCCAGGCCTGTCCGTGGCGAGCTTCCTGCGGTCGGCGATCAACGCCCACCGCGCCGGCCTGAACCCGGATCCCAACATCGATCCGACGGACGCCTTCAAGGGCGGGATCCCGATGGGAGAGTTCCGCAAGCTCGTCCGCGAGAAGATGGCGCTGCTGAGGATGGATGAGTCCATCGCGGCGAGGTACGTGAACGAGGGCTTCTCGGGCGGCGAGAAGAAGCGCCTGGAGATGCTCCAGATGGCCGTCCTCGAGCCTGAGATGGCGATCCTGGACGAGACCGATTCGGGCCTGGACATCGACGCCCTGCGGATCGTGGCCGAGGGCGTCAACGCGATGCTGAACCCGAACATGGGCGTCCTGCTGATCACTCACTACCAGCGCCTGCTCAACTACATCACCCCGGACGCGGTTCACGTTCTGGCAGCCGGCCGGATCATCACCAGCGGCGGCAAGGACCTTGCCCTGCGCCTCGAGGAAGAGGGCTACGAACCGATCCTCGCCGCCGCCGGGCTGGAGGCCACCATCGGCGACGAAGCGCCGGAAGCGGCCGCCGAGCCGGCAATGGAGGCCGCCCACTAGGGCGGGCGATCGATGTCCGATCTCCTCACGAGCGGCGTCGACCTGGCCGCGCCAACGGTCGCGCGCACCGGTCGCCTCGACCCGCGCCGCCTTCGCGCCGACTTCCCGATCCTGGCCACCACCAATGCCCGCGGCAAGCCGCTCGTCTACCTGGACTCCGCGGCAACGAGCCTCAAGCCGCTCCCGGTCATCGAGGCCGTGGACCGCTACAACCGCGAGTACTCCTCGAACATCCATCGCGGCATCTATGAGATCGCCGAGCGGGCAACCGCCGCCTACGAGACCGCTCGAGCTTCCGTAGCCCGGCTCATCAACGCGCCGGAGACCGGCGAAATCGTCTTCGTCCGCAACGCCACCGAGGCGATCAACCTGGTCGCGTACTCGTGGGGCCGGCGCAACATCGGCCGCGGCGATTCGATCGTCCTGACCGAGATGGAGCACCACGCCAACCTGGTGCCCTGGCAGCTCCTGGTCCAGGAGAAGGACGGCGACCTGGAGTTCGTGCCGATCACGGACGACGGCCTGTTGCGCCTGGAGGTGTACGAGGTCCTGCTCCACCTCAAGCCCAAGCTCGTGGCCTTCACCCATGTCTCGAACATGCTCGGCACGGTCAACCCGGTTCGCGAGATGACCGAGATGGCCCATGCCGCCGGCGCACTGGTGCTGATCGACGGGGCCCAGGCGGTGCCGCACATGCCGGTGGACGTGCAGGAGATCGGCGCCGACTTCTACGTCTTCAGCGGCCACAAGACGCTGGCTCCGACGGGCTCCGGGGCGTTGTGGGCCCGCCGCGAGCTGCTCGAGGCGATGCCGCCGTTCCTGGCCGGCGGCGACATGATCCGCGAGGTCCACCTGCGCCGATCCGACTGGAACGAGATCCCCTGGAAGTTCGAGGCAGGGACCCCGGACATAGCCGCTCAGATCGGGTTGGGCGCGGCCGCCGAGTACCTGATGTCCATCGGCATGGAGTCGGTCCGCGACCATGAGCAGGAGCTGGCCGCCTACGCCCTGGAGGTTCTGCCGCGCGATGTCCCGGGCATCGAGTTGTACGGACCGGCCGCGGATCGGCGTGGCGGCGTCGTGACGTTCAACCTGCCGGGCATCCACCCCCACGACGTCGCCCAGATCCTCGACCGCTCCGGTATCTGCATCCGGGCCGGCCACCACTGCACCATGCCGCTCCATGAGCGGTTCGATCTGGCCGCGACGGCCAGGGCCAGCTTCAACGTCTACTCCGTGCCCGAGGAGATAGACTTCCTGGCCGCCGGCCTGCGCGAAGTCATCAGCATCTTCGGGCGCTGAGCATATCCTCGACCTGATGGACGACCTCTACCGCGACTACATCCTGGAGCACTATCGCCGGCCCCACAACTTCGGCGTCCTGGACGCGCCCACGGCCAGCTACGAGGGCGCCAACCCGCTGTGCGGCGACCGAATCACCATGATGCTGGGCATCGAGGACGGCGTGGTGCGCGAAGTGGCCTTCACCGGCCGCGGCTGCGCCATCAGCCAGGCCAGCGCCTCGCTCCTGACGGACGAGATCAAGGGCAAGACGGTCGCCGAGGTCGAGACGATGACGCCCGACGATCTGCTCGATCTGATCGGGATCGAGATCAGCCCGGCCCGCCTGAAGTGCGCCCTGCTCTCACTGGACACGGTCGCCCACGCCCTGGCGGACGACGCCCGCAAGCAGGCCGAGGCGAAGGCCGAGAACCCGAGCTGAGGGTCCGGTCGCCCGGCCTAGTGATGCCCGCTACCGGTGGGCCTCGGCGTATCCGTCGGCCGCTGCGATTGGCCGGGCCCTGGCGATTGGGACGGCTCGAACGACCTCGTCGGCTCCGGCGACTCGCCCGCGTCGGTCTCGCCCCCGGATGACGCCGATGGCCGCGGCGATTTACCCGGGCCGTCCGTGGCGTGGCCGCCAGACTCGCCGGGGATCTCCGTCTCTCCGGCGGTGGGCGTCGGATCCGGCCCCAGCGTGGGCCCAGGCGGCTCCGGCTGCGCCGGCCCGGGCGTAGGGGACGGCGACGGGGTGGCCGGCATTCGGGTAGGCACCGGCCCCGGGGCGAACAGCTGGCTTGCCGCAAGCGCCGTTGCGCCACCCAATGACGTCACGATGAGCAGCGCGGCCAGCACCAGGGCGAAGGCCTGGCCGCGAACGGCCGCCGGCCGACCGGCGCCGAAGGCGACCCGGCCTGCGTCGCGCAGAGCACCGAAGAAGCCGATCGGACTGCGGCGGCGGATCGATTCCCTGGCGGCCGCCACGGGCGCCGGCCGCGGCTCCTTCGCGATTGCGCTGCTTACGCGGTCCACGAACTCGGGGCTCGGCCGCACGCTCGGCTCCTGGGCCACCTGCTCCAGCTCGCCGGCTACCTTCATGACCGCGGCCAGCTCGGCAGGATCCGACGCGAATCCGTCGGAGTCGAGCAGCTCGTCCTTCTCGAAGGGGTGGTCCGCTCGCCTGTTCACGATTCATCCTCCAGGGTCGAGCGGAGTCGCAGAAGTCCCCGGTGGAGGTGGGTCTTCACGGTCCCGATGGGCCGCCCGCACGTCGTGGAAATCTCCGCCAGCGAGAGCCCGCCGAAGAAACGAAGGGCCACGACCTCGCGGTAGGGCTCCTCGAGATTCGCCACCGCCGACCTGACCTGTGTAGAGCGCTCCCAACGCAGAACGAGGTGGGCCGGATCGTCCGCGCGAGCGGTCGCATAGGGGGCGACGACCTGACCGTTAGCCGCACCAGACGTCCCGGTCGCCGGCGGATCGATCCAGGCAAGCTGGCGTGCCCTGCTTCGACGGCCGGCGTGGCGCAGCGCCACCCGAACCGCGATCCGGGACAGCCACGCGCCAAACGGCCCGTCGCCTCGCCACGTACCGAGGGCGCGATATGCGGTCACGAACGCCTCCTGGGCGGCGTCCTCGGCATCATGCAGATCGCCGAGAACTCTGTGGCAGATGCGGACGACGTCGCTCGACTCGAGCTCGATGAGCTCGCGAAACGCATCCCGGTCGCCGCCTGCTACGGCAGCCACGACGCGCCTGGCGAGCTCGTCCTCGGCCTCGCCCTGTTGTTCAGATGGCTTCCCGTTTGGGTCGATCGTCCCGACTCCAGCTGCCTGTCTCGCCCGCCGCGAAGGGGCGACCGGGCACCAGCGTAGCGGCGCCCGGTCTGTCGATCGTCCACGGAGGCTCTCCGTGCCGTCTGTAGCTACCTTGCCTGACCGGGGTCAGTGGTCACCGCCGCCAAAGCCGAGGGCTCCGCCACCGAGGGCCGGAGCACCCGACGGGCCGGGCTGTCCAACCTTACCGTGGCCGTCTCCGTCACCACTTGCCGCCGCTGCTCCGGCCGTCGCCTTCGCCCTGCTGCGTCCCTGCGGAGGCACCGGGGCCCTCGTCGACATCCTTGTCCTTGGCCGAGTCGCTCTCGCTTGCCTCGGGCGCCTTGCTCGGTTCCGCCGATTCATTCGCCTCGGGGGCCTTGGTCGCTTCGGGAGACTCGCTCGCCTTGAGCTCCTTCGGTTCGTCCGAGGTGGGCGCGACGACCGGGCTGCCGGAAGCTCCTACGGCCTCCGTCGCTCCGGCCGTGGGGCCGGAGGTGGGATCGGAGAGCAGGGACACATGCCCGGACTCCGCGAAAGCCGCTCCGGCGATCAGGAAGAGCGGGATCGCCGCGATGGCGAAGGCCCGCAAGTGTCGGGTCGTGTTCAGGTTCATGGAACTCCTCACAGTGGGGGCGCGCTTCTCGCACCAGCCTGTACTTACACTGAGACGGGCAGGTGTCGAAAGGTTTCAAGCCGGCCAGGGGAGTTGCGAAGGGCGCGTCGCGGGCAGAAGACCGACGCCGCGGCACCGGGACGGGAAGGGCCGCGCGGGCTCGGGCCATCGACCAGGTTCGCCCGCCTGTCGGGTTGGTATCGCGATCAGGGTTCGTGTCCCTGTCAGGCTCGCGTCCCGATCGGGGTTCGTATCCCTATCGAGTTGGCGCCATCCCGGCCAGACGGGCCGCTTCGCGGGCCACGATCAGGTCCTCGCGGGCTTCGATCCGGAGAACCGCGGGCCCGGTTCCTCCGGCGCTCAGGACGGCGTCCTCCCCAACCTGCCGCTCCGGTATAGGCCCCACGCCGACAGAGGCCAGCCGGGCAACGATCCGGGCCCGCACCCCCGACGCGTTCTCGCCGATGCCGCCGGTGAAGACGATGGCGTCGAGTGCTGGGAGAGACGTGGTCGCGGCAGCGATGCATTCGGCCGCGCGGCGCACGAAGACCGCCAGCGCCAGAGTGGCCGCATCGTCGCCGGCAGCCTCCTGCCGGAGCAGCTCACGAACGTCGGAAGTCCGACCGGAGATCCCGACGAGCCCGGACTCGTGGTCCATCTGCTCAGCCAGCTCAGCGGCATCCAGACGCCCGGTTCGAAGCAGGTAGAACAGGATTCCAGGATCGATCGAGCCGGCCCGCGTGCCCATCATCAAGCCTTCCAACGGGGTGAGACCCATGCTCGTTGCCACCGAGCGGCCGCCCTCAGTCGCGGTTACGGAGCAGCCGCTCCCCAGGTGAGCCACCACGAGCCGGAGCCGGGTCGCGGGGCGGCCAAGGAGGGCGGCGGCGCGCTCCACGGACCAGGCCACGGACATGCCGTGGAAGCCGTAGCGGCGAACGCCCCATTCGCGATACCACCGCTCGGGGACGGGGTAGCGGTACGCATCCTCCGGCAGGGTGGCGTGGAACGCAGTGTCGAAGACGGCGACGTGGGGGAGACGCGGGATCTCCGTAAGGGCCGCCGTCATCGTTGCCGCGGCTATGCCGTTGTGCAGGGGGGCCAGGTCTTCCAGCGCTGTCACCTGCGCGATCAGCTCCGCCGTCACGAGGGCAGGTTCCCGCAAGGCCGCCCCGCCATGGACGACGCGATACCCCACCGCCGCCAGCGAGGCGGGCGAAACCCCTGCCGCCTCGTACCGGGCAAGCAGCGCACGGATGTCGCCGCCGGGGTCTCCGCCGGCGGTCGCATCGACGCCCCAGTCCACGCCGAACTGGCCCACCGGCGCGAGCGACCCTGCCGAGGCCGCCACCACCGAACCGTCCGCGGCGGGCGCGGGGATGGCCGCCGTCTCGATCACGCTCGACTTGAGCGAGCTGGACCCAGGATTGAGTACGAGTACGCGCATCGCCCGTAGGCTACCCGTTCCGCAGCCGCTCGGCGGGGACGCGAGTCACCTGCCCGGACGATCCGCCCGCGCGACCGAGTGCCGAGACCAGTGCCTCGTCCGTGGGCGTGGAACCGAGCCCAAGCCTCGCCCCCGCCAACGCGGAGAGTGGCGGCTCGAGGTACGTCGCCCGCAGGTCCGGCCAGGCCGCCTCGCCGAAGACCTCCCCGGCCTGGCCGTCCAGGACCACCTGGCCGGCCCGCATGACGACCACTCGCCGGAAGGATTCCGCCACGAATCGCATGTCGTGGCTGATCGCGATGACGGTCCGCCCGCTGGCCGCAGCACCGGCCACCACTTCTCGGACTCGTGCCACTCCCCGGGAATCCTGGCCCGTGGTGGGCTCGTCGAGGATCAGGATTGGCGTCCTCATCGCCAGCACAGACGCGAGCGCCAGCAGCTTGCGCCGGGAATAACCCAGATCGTACGGGTTCGCGGCCGCCATCCCGGCCAGCCCTACGGCCTCGAGCGCCGCATCGACACGCTCCGCGAGCGCCGCGCCCCGAATCCCGAGATTGCGCGGCCCGAACGCCACTTCTGCGGAGACTCGTCCGGCGAAGAGCTGGCGATCCGGGTTCTGGAATGCGAGTCCGACAATGGCTGCAAGGCGCGCGACGTGGACGGAGCGGCTGTCCCGCCCGCCCAGCAGGACGCGTCCCGACGTCGGTCGCAGAAGCCCGTTGAGGTGCCGGACCAGAGTCGACTTGCCCGAGCCGTTCTGGCCCACGATTGCGACGACCTCGCCGGGCTCTATTCGCAGGCTGACACCCGCCAGGGCCCGGGTGCCGTCGGGGTAGGCGAACGAGACGGCCTCGAGCTCGATCGACGGAACGGGGTCTGCCGACGCTGCTGCAGCCGCCGAACCAGTCGAGACGACCGAGCCTGCCGAAGCGGGGGCGCTCATCGGACGGCCTCCGCGAGCCGGTCGGACCAGGGCACGCCCGATGCGCGCAGCCTGCGCTCCAGCCGGACCGCCGCCGGCGGGTCGACACCGAGCTCCGTCAGTCGTGGATCGCCGAGAACGGCTGCCGCCTCACCGGCGAACGCCACTCCGCCTCTCTCCATGACCACGACCCGATCGGCGATCCTGGCCAGGACGTCCGTCTTGTGCTCCGCCAGAAGGATCCCCGCGCCCGTTTCGCGAGCGACGCGGGCCAGGGCGTCGGCAACGAGAGCGGTGCCCGCGGGGTCGAGCTCGCTCGTCGGTTCGTCGAGGATGAGGTACCGGGGCCGCAGCGCCAGCACCGTGGCAAGCGCCACCAGCTGAGCCTGTCCCCCGGAAAGACGGGTCGGATCCCTCGGCGCGAGCGAGTCGATCCCGACCGCGCCCAGCGCCCACCAGACCCGCTCGATGACGTCCGCTACCGGCAGACCCAGATTGCACGGCCCAAAGCCCACCTCCTCGAAGACCGTGGCCGTGGTGTTGGAAAGCTGCGTCGCCGCGTTCTGGAAGAGCAACCCGCAGCGCTGGGCCAGCTCGTGCGGACGAAGCGCCATGGTCTCCTGACCATCGACCCGGACCGAGCCCTCCAGCTGCCCGCCGACCACACCCGGAGCGATCCCGGCCGCGACCAGGCACAGTGTCGTCTTGCCCGACTCGTTGGCACCGACGACTCCGACCAGCCGACCGGGCTCGAGCCGGAGATCGATCGACCGCAGGGCGAAGCGCGACGCCCCGGCGTAACGGTAGCCGGCAGCCGCAAGCTCGATCGCCATGTCAGATCACCCTTCCGGCGATGCGGAGCGCCACGAGGCCCAGCAGGGCCAGGAGCGCCGCCCAGCGGAGGAACCGGTCGGCCCCAGTGTCGGCCGGGATCCGCAGCAGCGTCTGGCGACCCGGCGCGGAGAACGCCCGCGCCTCCAGGGCCATGGTCCTCTCCTCTACCTCAGTGAGGGCGCCGAAGACCACCGGCGCTGCAAGGGGCAGGACTCCGCGGGCCCGCCGCCAGAAGTGGCCCTCGGTGTCCATGCCCCGCGCTCGCTGCGCATCCAGGATCTCGCCCGCTCGCTCGATGGTGAGCGGGACCAGCTGGACCGCTGCGCCGACGACGAAGATCGCCCGCCGCCCAAGGCCGCGACGCGAGAGATCGGCCAGCAGATCGTCGACGGCTGTCGTCAGGTAGATCAGGGCGATGGCCAGGGAGAACGCCAGCAGTCGAGCCGAGGTCTCGAGGCCGAACCGCAGGCCGCTCCATGTCGGTGCGAGCGGTCCCAGCCGGGCGATCGCGTCGGCCGCCCCGGGCAGCAGGAACAGGTTGACGAGAAGGATGGAACCGACGATCGGCGACGCGGCCAGACCGACCACGGCCAGGCTTCGCAGCCTCCGAGCGATCGCGGCCGTGGAGACCACCGCGGTCAGCACGACGGCCGGCCCGAGCCAGCCTGGCAGCAGGAACGCGGCACAGACTTCCAGACCGGCTATTGCCAGCTTCGTGCCGGGATTGACCGATCGATAGAAGCCGCTCGGCTGGCGAGTGACGTACTCAGGTAGCACGAGGCGCCGTCAGCTTCCGGGCTCGGCTCCAGTGCCGGCCCCAGACTCGGCCTCCGTGCCGGCGAGGATAGCCTTCTCGCCATTCGGGAACCTGGCCACGAACCGGCTGGAGAGGCTGCCGACGATGAAGAAGACCACGAAGGAGGTGATCATCTTGTCCAGCGGGTCGGACAGCAGGCCCTGCTTGAGGGTGGCCTGGTACAGGCTGTCGCCGCCGGCGCGGAAGGCCGCCACCAGAGCATCCGTCCCGCTGCCGGTCACGCCGCTGTAGACGACCGCCGAAATCGGCGCGGAGACGATCGCCGCAACGATGCCGGTCACGAGCCCGGCCGCAATCGCGAAGACCGCGCCCGACGTCGCGGCGCAGGTAGAGCGCCGACGCCGACGAGCACGACGTATACGGCCATGACGGCCACGAAGAAGAGCCGGGACCTGATCGAGGTCGGTCGCGGCGAAGCCTGTGGTGCTCGCGAACTGCTCGCGGGCTGGCGTAGGCGCGAGCGTAGGTGTACAGCGCGAGGGCGCCGACCAGCACAACGGCGACCACGGCGGCCGCGAAGCTGGCGGCGCCGCCGCGGCGCGGGCGGAACAGGCCGAACTGGCCCCAGAGCCCGGCCAGCAGCCCGATCACGCCGGCAGTGATGGCGAACGGGCCGGTGGTGGTCGAGCCGATCGGAGACGGGAGCAGGTATCCCCAGATGAGGTTGGACAGGATACCGGTGAGCGCCCCGGCGAGCGGACCGGCCAGGACCCCCACGAGAATCGTGCCGATCGAATCGAGGTAGATCGGCAGCTTGAGGCCCTGCTGCACCGACGCCCCGAGAACGATGTTGATGGCGATCGCGACCGGCATCAGGACGATGACTCGGGTCGTGAACTGGCGAGCTACCCAGCGCTGAAGCGGATGCATCTCTCCTGCTCTCCTGGTTCGGAACGCGGCCAGGTCGGATGAACGGGTGCCGCGCGGTGGAAGCTTGGCAGGTCTGAGGAACGGCCGCCAGCCGCGACCCACGCAGCGGCCGAGCGGCGACGGCAGCGACGATGGGAGCGGCGACCGCTCGCGAAGCACTCTGAGCCGCTTGCGGCTTCGGGGACGCGCCGGCGCTACTCGAACCGGCGCTGCAACAGGGCGTGGATGGACACCGCGGCAAGGACAATCGCGCCATAGACGGCTCCGGGGTAGAAGCCCGACAGCCCGACGGCGACTATCCCGGCCTCGATGGCCCCGATCATGAAGGCGCCGAGCAGGGTGCCATAGATGGTCCCCCGCCCACCGAACACGGACGTCCCCCCGACGAAGACGGCCGCCAGCGTCGGCAGCAGGTAGCTCGCGCCCAGGTTCGGGTAGAAGTTGTTGAGCGAGAAGGCGTTCATCAACGCTGCCAGCGCAGAGGCCAGGCCGGTGAGGACGAACAAGGTGATACGCGTCCGCCTCATCGGGATGCCCATGAGTTGGGCGGCCTGGGAGTTGTCGCCAATAACGTATGCGTTCTGACCCAGCCGGTGGCGGTTCAGGAGTGCCCAGGCGACGACCGCCAGAGCCATCAACCAGAAGAACTGGATCGGGATCGTCCCGATCTTGCCGGCGAGCAGTCCGTAGGCAACGGACGAGTTGGTGTCGACGAGCGGGTAGCTCTTGCCGTTTACGAGCACCAGCGTGAGGCCCTGGAACAGGAACTGCGTGCCTATGGTCACTACGAGCGAGGGAATGCCGATGAACGTGACGACCAAGCCGTTGAACAGACCGCACAGGGCGCCGGAAACCAGGCAGGCCAATACTCCGAGTTCGACGCTGCCGGTCGCCTGCCAGGTGAAGACGAACCCGACCAGGCTGAGGGACATGATCGAAACGAATGAGAGGTCGATGTCGCCGGCGACGATGACCATCGTCAGGAAAAGGGCAACGATGGCGAAATATGGGATCGTCTGGGCGAAAGCCAGATAGATCCGGTCCTGGAGGAAAGTGCCCGGAGCCCCGAGGATGAAGGCGAGCCACAGGGCCAGGAACGCGACAGTGATGCCGATCTGGGAGGCCCAGGAGCTGGTGAAGGCCGTGATGGGACTGCGCGCCCGGGATTTCGTGACCGAGGCGGCGGCAGGGTTCATGCGTGCTCCTCGTCGGACCCCTTCGTCGCCTCAGGCGTCCCATCTCCCCGTCGATAGCGATCGTTTTCGGTGAAGGCGCCTGTAGCGGCGACTTCGCGCATGATGTCCATGAGTTCGGCCAGGGAATAGCGTGACGTCACGAACTGCCCTGCGACGCGTCCGCGGTCCAGCAGTACGATCCGGTCGGAAACCGAATAGACGTGGAAGATGTTGTGATCGATGAAGATCGCCGACTTCCCGGCGGCCCTGATCCCTTCCACGAAGTGCAGCAGCTTCTCAGTTTCCTTGAGCGAGAGGCCCATGGTCGGTTCATCGAGGATGATGATCTCGGCCCGGAAGTGGAGCGCTCGAACGATCGCGAGGCCCTGGCGTTCGCCACCGGAAAGCCCCTTGACGTTCGTGTTCGGGGTCAGCACGGCGGAGGTGAAGCCCATCGACTCGCCCATGAGCTCTGCCGTTGAGCGACGCATCTCGCCGACCTTGAGGAAGCCGAGCGGGCCGCTGACGGGACGGCCCATGAAGATGTTGCGCCAGAGGGGCAGCTGATCGGCGAGGGCGCGCTCCTGGAAGACGGTTTCGACGCCCAGCGCGCGGGCCTTCTGGACGTCCATCCCCCTGACTCGCTGGCCGCCAAAGTAGATCTCGCCTTCGTCCGGTTGGTGGACGCCGGTGATGATCTTGATGAGGGTCGACTTGCCGGCACCGTTGTCACCGAGCAGGCCGACGACCTCGCCCGTCGCGAGCTCCAAGCTCACATCCTGCAGAACGTGCACACCTCCGAACGACTTGGAGACGTGACGAAGCTCCAGGCGCTTGACGCCCTGCGCTGGGGCCGCGGCGGCAGGCGCGAGCGCGGCGAGGACTGGATCGGTTGGTAGGGTCGGCTGGCGAGCGCTGTCGCGCTCGCCAGCCGACATGCCGTTCGCGGCAGGCGGAACAGACACCTAGCGGATCTGCTGAGTAACGAGCGGCCCGACGGCATCGATGTTGGTCTTATCGACGAAGCCGGCTCCGGTGTTGATGAAGAGGCCGCCAAAGCCAAACTTCTTCTCGAGGCAGAGTTGCTCGATACCGAAGAAGCCCTGGAGGTACTCCTGCTGATCTATGACGAGATTGACGTATCCGTCCTTGATGCCCTGGACCGTGGACGGTGACATGTCGAAGCCGGCGGCGTAAACGCTACCGGGCTTCAGGTTCGCGGCCTTCATGTAGGTCGGGATGGCGGAGGTGAGGTTGCCGTGGTCGATGAAGAGAGCCTTGACATTCGGGTGAGAGGCCACGTAACCGGTGAAGGTCGCCGTTCCCGCGTTCGGGTCGGCGTTCGTGGCAGTGTCGATCTCGAAGTAGTCGACCTTGAGCCCGGCGGTCGTGAGCGCGTCGGTGATGCCGAGGGTGCGCTCACCCCGGCCGGCCTGCGCCTTGAGACCCCAGACGAAGACCTCGTCGCCCTTCTTGAGATTACCGCGCTTGATCGCCTCATTGGCGAGAGAGGCACCGGCATCGTGGAGCACCGCACCGGTGTAGCCGAGACCGTGGGCGGATTCCGCCTTCGGCAGCTCAGTGTTCATTACGGTGATGAAGATGCCCTGCTTGACAGCGTCATCGATGAGCGCGTCGAAGGAGGCGTCGCCGGGATGGCCCATGACGGCGATGCCTTCAGGCTTGGTGGCGACGGCCTGCTGGAACTGGGTGATCATCTTGTTGGGGTCCCAGTCGGACCACAGGTAGGACACGTCCGGACCGAAGGCGGCCTGGGCGGCCTTGGCGCCGTTGTAGACGACTGTCTCGAAGCTACCACCCGCCGTCCCACCGGGGAAGAAGGTGATCTTCATGCCGGCGCAGAACTGGCCCGCGGTTCCTCCGCCGCCGGTGTTCGCCGACACGGCGGCTGCAGGGGTGGGAGTTGCACCGGGCGCGGGGGTCCCCACGGTACCGGCTGTGGGCGTGGCGTTGCTGTTGCCGCAGGCGCTGACTGCAATTGCCAGAGCAGCTACCACGAGCGGCAGTCTCAGTAAGGATCTATCCATTCCTCTTGCACTCCTCAGGGGTACCGGCGAAGCCGGAGTCTGCGGCTCCGGCTTGACCGCATGCGGTGGGCACCGCTCCATCGAGGGCGGACCGACTCCGTCTTCTATCGGGTGGTCGGTCTAGGGTCGGAAGCCCGAAAAGTGGGTCTCGGGAATCGGGGTAAGGGCCCGCAGCGGGGTCGCCCGATGGCCGTGTGAAGTCAGGCAATCGGCGGACCCGCACCGATGCTCGCACTCATCCTCGCTCCTTCCTGATCCACCTGGAGGGTTCTCGCTCCGCGGCCGATTTGAAGGCCGTGGTACGACAGGAACCAACAGGGCGCAGCAATTCTCTGGCCGGTTCGGCCCGACTGTCAAGGACAGGCCAGGGGCGCGGGCGGCACGATCACCACTGCCGCGGCCCGCTACCTAGCGACCGGCGGCGAGTGTCCCGACGCGTTCGATGAAGGCGGCGAAGAAGCGGTCGATGTCGGCGGCCACCGCGACGTCGACGTTGGGCGGCTTGCCCCAGACGCGGCGCCAGTCCGCGACGGTCTCGCCGGTGGTCAGTCGTCCGCTCAGCTCCACGTCCACGGTGAGTGGCACAGTCCGCACCAGCGCCGGATCCAGCGCGGCTGCCAGCGCCAGCGGGTCGTGGATGAAGGCGCCGTAGAAGCTGTCATTCCGGCTGTGGAACTCCATGTAGAAGCGCAGAGCGTCGGCGAGATAGCGAACGACCGGATTGGTGCGGCCGTCCGGGCCGGCACCGTCGGGCGAGCATCCCGCTCGGGCCGCTAGTTCGGCGAGATGCGCCGGCAGCATCTTGGCCCGCTCGGTGACGTCGAGGCCGAGCGCGATCGGACGGGGGAACTCGCCTGAGGCGGCCGAGGGCCCGCTCATGGCGACTCCCGCGCTGGGCGCCCAGGCCTCGAGGACGATCCTGGCCGACTCCGGATCGACGCTGACGTTCCATTCGGTCGTTGGCGCAGTGTTTCCCGGCGATCGATACGACCCGCCCATGATGACGAGGCGGCGCAGCAGACGCGGCAGCTCGGGCTCGCGCCGAACGGCCAGCGCCACGTTCGTTAGAGGCGCGAGCGTCACCAGGGTCAGCTCGCCGCGGCGGCGGCGCGCCTCCTCGACGATCAGATCCGGGCCGAAGCGCGACGACAGCGGCATCCGGGCTGGCGGAAGCTCGGCGTAGCCGATGCCCCGCGGCCCATGGGTTTCGGGCGTTGTAACGAGGGGACGGGCGAGCGGCGTCTCGCGGCCGATCGCCACTTCGACGTCTGTCCGACCGGCCAGCTCGAGTACGGCACGGGTGTTCTCGGCAACCTGGCGGGCATCCACGTTGCCGGCGGTGCAGGTGACGGCAACGAGCTCGCACTCCGCCGAGGCGACCGCATACAGCAGTGCCAGGCTGTCGTCTATTCCGGTGTCACAGTCGACGAGGATCGGGATCCGCTTCGAACTGCCGACCGCGTCCAATTGGGTCATGACCGGATCGTAGTCGATGCCATCACGGGCCGGCACCAGGCGCGGCTATCGGTTCGATACGACAACGGGCGGCGTGGCCGCTGCGCGCGCAGGGACGCCCCGATCCAGGGAGGGGACGGCGTGGCTCCGGCTGGTTACCCCTGGCGGGGCGGCTCACCCTGCGGCGCAGGTGGCTGGCCGGTGGGCGGAAGCGGGGGCTGCGCCGGGTACTGGGGCGGCTGACTGACCGGATACTGCGGAGCCTGGTACTGCGGGGGCTGCGCCGGGTACTGGGGCGGCTGATACAGCGGGGTACTGGGGCGGATACTGCGGCGGCTGATTGACCGGGTACTGGGGCGGATACTGCGGCGACTGCTGCTGGTAGGGCGCCAGGGGTTGCCCCGGCACAGGCGGCGGCGCCGCTTGCTGCGTGGCGTTTGGATGGGCCTCCCCGGTCTCCATCGCGTCCTTGAAACCGCGAAGGGCCTTACCGATCGCCGCACCGGTGTCCGGCAGCTTGCCAGGCCCGACGACTATCAGCACGATCACGAGAATGATGATGAGGTGAGCGGGTGTGAGGCCCCACGGCATTACGTTTACTCCTTGCGGCGGCCTCAGCGAGGGCCGCGACGCTTCGAGGCATGTAGAGGCACTGTTGCCGCAGCGGCAAGGATACTCCTCGCGAGCGTGCCAGTCACTTTGCGGAGCGTCAACCGGCCACTTCGGGCACGCCCGTCGATGCCCGGAATTGCCGCCGGACATCGTCCGGCCCGGCCATTTCGAGCCCGCGCCGTTGGCGACCCTACACTTGTCGGGACATGAAGTGGCTGGCCCTGCTTGCTGCGCTCGTGGCAGGGGTACTTGCCATCCAGATGCTGGTTGCGGATCTTCGCCGCGGCCACCCACGTTCGACGATGGGGCAGCTGGCCCTGGCATTCCTCTCGCTGGCTGTTCTCGGCGCGGCGATCTACGTGGCGCACTGGTTCGGGCTGTTCTCGGTGCCGATCGTGGCTTTGCTTTTCGTCCCGTTCGGGCTCGCCCTGCGCTGGTCGGCGCTGGCCACGCGGGATATGCGTCACCGGCGAGAGGCGGTCTTGCCACAGATCCCGTCATCGCGACGCGATCGAGTCGTCGGCTTGGCGATGTGGCCGGTCTTCCTGCTCCTGATGGCCCTGGTAGCGTGCCTCGGGCTGCTCGCCGCAATGCTGGCCTCGTGGCGGTGAGAGCCGCCCAGCCCAGGGGCGGTTACCGAATCGGCGCGAGCATCCACGACCAGTGGTAGAGCCCGGGCCCAACACGATACTCCGGCAGCGTGTCGGGCCCGCAGCTGGCGGTACCGAGGCCTCGGTGTGCGACGTCCAGATGGACGATCGTCTCAGCCCTGGGCGTCAGCTCCACGTCGTGGGTGGCGGTGGCCAGGTCGCCGGCGCGGAAGTGAGTGGCGGAGATCTGGGCCGGGCGATCGAGCGCCAGGCGGAGACCGCGGCCCCTGCCGTCCGATAGGTCGATCCAGCGGACGTCTGCCCGGCCGCCGTTCTCCTGCGGCTTGACATAGGGGACATACAGCTCGGAGACGGTCGAATGCCAGCGTCCGACCGCTCCGCCCAGGCGGCGGTCCGGGTAGGTCTCCACTGGGCCACGGCCGAACCACTCGGCCTGCTCGAGGCCCGGCACCGTCTCCAGGACAATGCCCACACGAGCCAGGTCGTCCAGCTCGTCGGGGATGCGGACCGTCTCGTCGACGAGCACGCCGCCGCCGGCGATCGGGCGGAACCGCTGCTCATGGACGATGACGTGGCCCGCCGAGGTACGCTCCTCGGCCGTGACGGCGACGGAACCCGCCTCCCGCCGCACCACGACGGCGCCGCGGGTCAAGTCATCGACGCCCCAATCCCGCCATGACCTGGCCTGCCCGCCGATGCGGTCGTTGTCGGTTGGGGCGCGCCACAGGGACAGCCGAGGCGGCGACGCCAGAAGCTCGTGAACGAGCAGGCCATCGGCATCCACCTCGACTTGGCCGGCGACCGGCTGGAACGCGGGCTTCGAGAGCTCGGGCGTTCCCGCCGTGATCGGCACCTGGGCCCAGCAGACTTCGAACCCCGCCGGTGCCCACCCCTCTTCCGCCGCCGTCCGGAAGTGCAGGACGACCGAGAGGTCTCGGCCGTCGAGTGCGACATCAGAGGCCGTCCAGCCCGGCAGGTGAACTCTTGCGCGCTGGCCCGGCCCGAGGTCCGGCAACTCGACCTCGCCTTTCCGAACCGACTCGCCCTCGGCCAGCAACTCCCACGAGGCTCGCAGCCAACCGAGATCCACGAAGTCCTGCCGGCTCTCGATCTCGACTTCTCCGCGCCGGATCCCCTCTTCGGCGGCCGTGACCCGGACGGGGGCGAACAGGGCTCGACACTCCTCGAGCGCCGGTTTGGGCCTCCGGTCGGGCCAGACCAGGCCGTCGAGGCAGAAGTTGCCATCGTTTGGCTTGTCGCCGAAGTCGCCGCCGTATGCCCACCGCGTCGTGCCGTCGGGCAGCTTCTGAACCAGGCCGTGGTCCCACCACTCCCAGATGAAGCCGCCCTGGAGGCCATCGGTGGCCTCGATGGCCTGCCAGTACTCGGCCAGCGTTCCGTTGCTGTTGCCCATGGCGTGCGAGTACTCGCACATGATCAGCGGGTGAAGCTGCCCGCCGGACCTGGCGTGGGCGACGATGGCCGAGATGGGCGGGTACATCGGTGCAAGGAGGTCGCTGACCCGCTGGCCGCTGTACCAGTCCCAGCGGATGGCGCCCTCGTAGTGGAGCGGCCGCGACGGGTCGTAGCGCCGGATGTAGCCCGCCTCGGCGTCGTGATTTGCGCCATGACCGGATTTATTGCCGAGCGACCACACCACGACCGAGGCGTGGTTCTTGTCGCGCCGGACCATGCGCGCGGCGCGATCGACCCAGGCGTTCAGGTACCGGGGGTCGTCGCACAGCGAATCGATGAAGGCGTGCGATTCGATGTCGGCTTCGGCGAAAACGTACAGGCCGAGCTCGTCGGTCAGGTCCAGGAAGGCCGGGTCGTTCGGGTAGTGGGAAGTCCGAACGGCGTTGAAGCCGTGCCGCTTCATCGCGACCAGGTCCGCCCGGATCGACTCGGCGGAGACGACCCGCCCGGTGTGCTGGTCGAAGTCATGGCGGTTGACGCCGCGGATCAGGACCGCCGCGCCGTTGATGAGAAGGTGAACGCCCTCGATCTCAACGCGGCGGAACCCGACGCGCAGGTCAGCCTCTTCGACGGCCTGGCCCGATGGAGAGCGCAGGATCACGTGGAGCGGATACAGGTGTGGCCGCTCGGCGGACCAGGGCCTTACGTTCGGCACTTCGGCGCGCAGCGAGGCTCGCAGATCCAGAGGCGGGCGCATCTGGGGAGCCAGGGCCTCCCACCGTTCCTTCTCCGCCCCGGTCAGCCCCACCGAGACGAGCTTCGCCACCATGTCGAACCGATGGCGATCCAGGGGCTGGGAATTGGCGCGGCTGACCCTGGGGCCGGGACCCTTGTTTGCGACCGGCACGATCGCCGCCAGTGGCATGTCGCCCAGCCGAGCCTCGACGGACCAACCGGCCTCGGATTCCAGGCCGCCGAAGTCGACGTCGGCAAGCAGCTCGAAGGTGCCCGTCTGGAGGTCGTCGGTCAGCCCGGCGTTGACTCGCAGGTCGGCAAGGTGCACGCGTGGGGTGGCATACAGGAAGACCGAGCGGGTGATGCCGCCGTGCCACCACTGGTCCTGATCCTCCACGAACGTGGCATCGGACCACTTGACGACGCGCAGCGTCAGCTGGTTCGTGCCCGGTCGGACGAGGGCGGTCACGTCGAACTCGGCGGCCAGGTGCGAGTCTTTGGAGATGCCCACGTCGGCGTCGTTGAGCGTGACGATCAGGACGCTCTCGGCCGCGCCCACATGGAGCACGACTCTGCGGCCGTCGTCCCACCCGGCCGGCAGGTCGAACTCGCGCTGGTACAGCCCGGTCGGGTTCTCCGCCGGCGGCTCCGGCGGCCGGTTCGGCCACGGCATCTGGACGTTGGTGTAATGCGGCAGATCGAAGAATCCCTGCATCGTCCAGCAGCCGGGGACGTCCACCTCGCTCCAGTCACTCGATGGGTCCTCCTCCGGCGTGTGAAGGAGCTGGAACCTCCAGCGGCCGTCCAGCTCGACCCGGGAGAGGTGGGGAACGCTGTGCATCGGCAGCCGATTGAGCGAAGTCAGCTCGGGTTCTGCCCACGGCTTCAATGTCATCGCTTAGCGCCTCCTGGGTCAGCGCCTCCTGGGTCAGCGCCTCCTGGGTCAGCTTCCTTAGTCGAGGCCTGCCCCACCTCGAGATCGAAAAGACGAGCCTGGAAGTCGCCCAGGCCGCGGGAGTCGTTCGGGTTCTCTGACCCGACGAGCAGGCCGACTCTCATCAGCTCGTCGCCGCCGCGGAGCCCTGTATTCGCTGTGGCTACCGGATCGTCGCCGGCGGGCCAAACCGAGACCCGGTACGAGGCGGCGGCATCGAGGCCGCGGAGCCGGAGGCGAGACGGGCCGGGATTGGGCCGGTTCAGGATGCGGTAATGGCCGACGACGGCCCGGCGCGCGTCTGCGGCCACACACATCCAGGCGGTCTCGTTACCGTCGCCCGCGAACGGGCTGCAGAGCCGCACGAATCGGCCGCGCTGGAACAGTTCCCGGCGCTCCTTGTAATAGGCGATCTGACCGGCCACGACCTTCCGCTCCTCGTCCGTAAGCGCGGTGGGGTCGAGCTCGTATCCGAGTACCCCGAAGAAGGCGACGGCCGCGCGCGTCTGGAGCGGCGTGACCCGGCCGACCTGATGGTTGGGAACGGCCGTGACGTGGGCGACCATCGAGCTGGTCGGGTAGCACAGTGAGGTGCCCCACTGGATCCGGAGCCTCTCGACGGCATCGGTGTCGTCGCTGGTCCAGGCCTGGGGCGCGAAGGCAAGCATGCCCGGATCGAAGCGCCCGCCGCCGCTCGCACAGGACTCGAACAGGACATGGGGGAAGGCCCGGGTCAGCCGGTCGTACAACTCGTAGACTCCGAGCATGTAGCGATGGAAGAACTCACCCTGACGGTACGCCGGAAGCGCTGAGCTGAACGGCTCCGTGATATTGCGGTTCATGTCCCATTTCACGTACGAGATCGGGGCACGGGCCAGGAGGTCTGACAGGACGCCGAAGAGGTGGTCGACGACGTCGCGGCGGGACATGTCCAGGACGAGCTGGTTGCGCCCTTCCGTGCCGGGCCGGGACAGCACGCCGATCGCCCAATCGGCGTGCTCGGTGAAGAGCTGGCTTCGCGGGCTGACCATTTCCGGCTCGATCCAGATCCCGAACTGGAGGCCGAGCTCCTCCACTTTGCGGGCCAGACCCTCGACGCCGTTCGGCAGCTTGGTGCGGTTGGCCGTCCAATCTCCAAGCGAGCTGCTGTCGCTATCGCGGCGCCCGAACCAGCCGTCATCGAGGACGAACAGTTCCACCCCGAGTTCGCGGGCGGATGAGGCGATCTCGAGCAGCCTGGCCTCATCGAAGTCGAAGTACGTCGCCTCCCAGCTGTTGAGGACGACCGGCCTCGGCGCGTCCCGCCACACTCCTCGAGCCAGCCGATTGCGGTACAGCCAGTGGTAGGTATCCGAGAGCGCCCCAAGCCCGGCGTCCGAGTAGGCCAGGATCGCTTCGGGCGTGCAGAACTCGGCTCCCGGGTCCAGGATCCAGGCAAAGCCCTCTGGGTTGACGCCGATCCGCAGTCGTGTCGTCTCGAAGGCGTCCACCTCGACCTCGGCCAGGAAGTTGCCGGAGTAGACCAGGCTGAACCCATAAGCCTCCCCGTGCGCTTCGGTCGTAGCGGGGCGGGCAAGGGCCAGGAACGGGTTGTGCTGATGTCCCGAGGCGCCTCGGAGGCTGCCCACCGATTGTGAGCCGGGAGCCAGGTGGCGCCTGTGGACGTGGGCTTCGCGAGCCCAGGCGCCGCTCAACTGGATGAGGTCCCAGTCCGAGTCGATCAGATCGAGCGAGGCGCTCATCGCGGTCAGGACGCTGAGCGGTGTCTTCCCGACGTTCCTGACTCGCGCGCTCCTAGCCACTACGGGCAGGTCCGCGAAGACGGTGTAGAAGAGGTGGACCTCCAGCTCGGCGGGCGTATCGGAGAGGACGATCTCGAGCGTCTCCGCCTCGGCGATACGCCTGCAGATAGGTCGAGGGCAGACCGGGGATCGCGGGCTTGCCGGGAAAGACCCGCTGGCTGACGAAGCGCAGGTCCTGGACGTTCGAGCCGTCCGGCAGCCCGACGACCAGCGCCGGAACACGATAGTCGCCGATGCCCGACGTCGGGTACTCGAGTGCGACCGGCTCTCCCAGGCGGTTCGAGAAACCCAGGAACTCGCGCGAGGAGAGGTGGGCGTAGGACCCATCCGCGGCCAACGGCCCGCCGAAGTAGAGGTGCCCGAGCGTGCCGTTCTCGAGCACTCGGATCAGGTAACTTGCCTGCTGGCTGCGGAGGTGAAACGTCCTCGACTGGGCGTCGAAAGTGATCGGCATCTTGACTCCCGCTGGTCGACCGGGCCCGCGAACCGGCGTCTTGGAGAGTGGAAAGGCGGACGACTCGGTGTCGTCCGCCTCCGAGAATACGCGCTGGTCAACAGGAGCACCGCGCAGGCGCCTTCGGACGGTCAGCCCTTCACAGAGCCGATTGACAAACCGCTGACGAAGTAGCGCTGCAGAGCCAGGAAGACCACGATCGTCGGAACCGCGGCCAGCAGGGCCGCCGCCGCGAGGGAGTTGTAGTCCGTGTAGTACAGACCGTTGATCGTGTTGAGAGCAGCGGTGATGGGACGCTTGTTCTGCGTCGACATCAGCATGAGGGCCCAGAAGAAATCGTTGTAGATGAACGTGAACTCCAACGCGGCCATAGCCGCGATCGCGGGTTTGCACAGTGGCATGACGATGGCGCCCCAGATCCTCAACACGCTGGCCCCATCCACAAGGGCCGCTTCGATCAACTCCTTGCCCAGCGTCTTCATGTAGTTGCTGAGCACGAAGACTACGAAGCCCAGCTGGAACACCACATGAATGAAGATGATCCCCAGGTACTGGTTGTAAAGCCAGCCGTTGTCGCTCAACGGCTCCGGGATGCTGAACAACGGCGTCAGGAAGAAACGGTACCACGGCAGGATGATGGCCTGCTGGGGCAGGAGATTACCCGCCGTGAACAGCATCAGGACCACAAGGTTAAGGCGCCAGCTGTACTTGGAAACGGCGTAGGCAATCATCGATCCGACGATGAGGACGATGATCACCGCCGGTATCGTCACAACCAGAGTGTTGAAGTACGCCTGCGGGAAGGTCGGCGTGGTTTGGCCCCAGGACGTGGATGAAGTTGTCGAGGGTGAGACCCTGCGCGATGGAGAAGATCCCGTTCTTGGTCGTGTCCGCGTTGCTGCGCAGCGCCTCGTAGACCGCCACGAAGAACGGGACCAGCCAGACGAAGGTGATCGTGACCAGGAACGCATAGAGGCCCAACCGGCGAGGCTTGACCCGGCGGTGCCCCGGTTTCATGGCGGACGGCCGGGCGGTATTTGCGGCGCTCACTCTTCCTGCTCCCGCGTCGTCGCAATCAGGAAGCCTATGATCGGGACCAGCGAGACTACCGCCAGGATCACGGCGAGGGCCGCGCCAAACCCGATGCGATTCGATTCACTGATGGCGTTGTTGGTGATGAGCGTGGACAGCAGCTCCATTGGGCTGCGTCCGTAGTTGATGATGTAGACGAGGTCGAACGCCCGCAGGGCCTCGATCGTCGTGATCACGACGATGACGATGTTGATCGGCTTCATCACCGGGAAGACGACGTGGAAGAAGGTCTGGCGGGCATTTGCTCCGTCGATGGCAGCGGCCTCGCGCAGCGCTGGATCGAAGCTCTTCAGACCGGCCAGATAGAGAATGCAGATGTAGCCGACGTGCCGCCAGGTTGCGGCAATGACGGTCGGAACGATGGCCAGCGGACCGCCCACCCAGTCGGTTTTGGATACGTCTCTGAACCATTGCCCCACGAGCGGGAGATCCTTGACCACCGGCACGTCGTAGCCGACGAAATGCAGGGTGCCGTCGATGAAGCCTCGGTTCCAGTCCGGGGCGTATTGCAGCTGCCAGATGATGCCGATGAGTGCGAGGGAGAGAACGACCGGCAGGTAGAACACCGTCCGGTAGAAAGCCATGCCCTTGATCTGGCCATCCAGGATCACCGCCAACAGGATGCCGAGCGGCGTGGCCACGAACATCAGGAAGGCCAGCCAGAAGACGTTGTGCAGGACCGCCGACCAGAAGAACGGGTACGTGCCGTCAAAGAGCTGCGTGTAGTTCTGCAAGCCGACGACGCGGTGGCCGAAGCCTCCGCCCGCGAAATCGCCCTGGCCCTGCCAGTCCGTGAACGACCAGATGAAGTCGACGACCAGCGACCCCCAGATTAGGGCGATGTCGATCGCAAGGGGTATGCCTACCATCAGGGCCAGGACGAACTTGTCACGGCGCGTCAGCAGGTGCCACCGCTGGCGTCCGACGAATGGCAGTCGGTTGAACGGGAACCGATGGAACCAGCCCCGGCCTTGAGGGGGAGTGACGGCCGCCCCCGTCAACCCGGACACGCCGGGTCCAACGGAGGCGGCCGGATGTCTGCTTTGTCAGCCATCGAAGTAGCCGCTCAAGGACTACGCGAAGGGGTCGACGACTGTCCGTCTACGACCCCAGCGAGTCCCAGAACTTCTGGATCTTGGCGAGGAAGGCAGTCAGGTCCTGGTCAGGGTTTGCGAGGAAGTCGATCAGGAAGCCCTGCATGCCGTTCGGCGCCCGCGAACGTCGGGCTTGGTGTCGCGATCCATGAACTGGGTGAGCTTCTGGGCGTTGGCGATGATCGCCGACCTGCTTCTTCTGAAGCGCCGGTGTACTGGCTCTGGTCCGCGTCGTTTGCCGGGGCGATGTCGGAGACCTCGGCCTTGGCGTAGACGAGCTGAGCCGCGCCCGTGCCCAGGTACGCGAGGAAGGCCTTGGCCGCGGCCGCGTCGGCGGCCAGGTTCGGCGACTTCGGCGGTCAGCATGTAGCCGTCGATCGGGGCATCGAGGGCCTCCTCGGCGTCCCACTGCGTCCCATGGTTCGGCCACGGGAAGAAGTCGAGGTCGGCGAGTCGGCGGGATCGCCGGCCGCCGCGAAGGTCTCAGCGACCTGCGGCTGGAGCATCATGCCGGTGGTCTTCGCGACGAGGCCCTTTGCCGCGTCCTGCCAGATGCGTCCAGCGGCGGCCGGTCTGGTAGAAGGGCAGGAGGGTCTTCCAAACGGTGAAGACCTGGCTTGACCTTCGCGTCGGTCCACTTCTGCTTGCCGGCCATCAGGTCGACATGGAACTGGTAGCCGTTCTCGCGCAGGTTGATGATGTCGAAGTGGCCCATCGCCGGCCAGCCGTCCTTGTCGCCAAGGCCGATCGGCACGAGGCCATCCGTGTTCATCTTCGCGGCGAGGGTCTTCATCTCGTCGAGGGTCGTCGGGATCTTGTAGCCCTTGGCCGCCCAGACGCTCCGGGCGGTAGTAGACCGTCCAGGCGTAGGTGTCGAACGGGACCATGTACATCTTCGCCGTCGTCGCCTGTGCAGGCGGCCTTGAAGCCCGCGGTGTAGTTGGAGCCGATCGGTCGGCCCAGACGTCGTCGATCGGGGTGAAGAGGTTCTGGACGACGAACGCGCGCATGCGGAAGCCGGAGAACCACGTAAGGACGTCGTCCGGCGTGCCCTGCAGGTAGTTGGAGATGGTGTCCTGGAACGTGCTGTGGTCGACGGTGTTGATCTTGACGGTGACGCCGGAGTTGGCCTTCGTGAACAAGTCGACGGCGTCCTGCAGAGCCTTCTTCGGCACCGCATCCGAGAGGTTGGAGCCGAGCGTCGCGTTGCCGGAGAGGCCGCCGCCGCCGCTCGGCGTGGCGGTCGATCCGCTGCATGCCGCAAGTACTGCCGGCAGCACGGTCAGTCCGGCTGCGCCCAGCAATCCAGCCTTGAGGACTTCTCGGCGTGTGACTTGACCTTCGATATCGGGCATATTCCCTACTCCTCCCTGCTCGGCCTGGTGGCCGTGGTCCACCATGAACCAACAGGATTGCCCGATTGTCGGGCCGCGGTCTGCCGAGTGTCAAGGGGTTGTGGAGCAGGAGTGTGGGAAAGTGTTTGAAAACGTTGACTTGACCGACCAACTGCGGCACGATGGCGATTGGTTGGCCGGCGCCTGCCGGTCCGTTGAGCGAGGAAGACGAGGCGATGCCGCCGGATAGTGATGGACGGGTCAACGAAGAGACGCAGGCTCTCGATTCGACCGCCAGGAGGCCCGCCCTGGCGCGACAGCGACAGGCGCTGATCCTCGAGCAGGTCCGAGAGCACAAAGCCGTGCGCGTCTCGGATCTTGTGAGCGCCCTGGGCGTGTCGGACATGACGATCCGCCGCGATCTGGAGTTCCTGCATGGGCGAGGGCTGATCGAGAAGGTGCACGGCGGCGCGGCGGCGATCGAAGGCAGTTCCATGTTCGAGCCGGGATTCGCGTTGAAGTCGACGCTGATGCGGAACGAGAAGAACGCGATCGCAGGAGCCGCTGCGACCCTGGTACAGCCCGGCACCGCCATAGCGCTCTCGGCCGGCACCACGACTTTCGCGCTGGCCAAGCGCCTGACCGACATCGCCGGTCTGACCGTCCTCACCAACTCGGTACCGGTCGCCGACGTCCTCTACCAGGACGGCCGCTCGGACCAGACGATCATCTTGAGCGGCGGCGTCCGGACGCCGTCGGATGCGCTGGTCGGGCCGTTCGCGGTCGAAGTCATACGATCTCTCCACGTCGACACGGTCTTCATGGGAACCCACGGCATGGACGCCCGGTCCGGATTGACCACGCCGAACATCCTCGAGGCCGAGACCAACCGCGCCCTGATCGAGTCGGGGAGAGAGCTGGTCGTCCTGGCAGACCACTCCAAATGGGGCATCAGGGGCATCAGCTCGGTGGCCCGGCTGGACGACGCCGACACGATCATCACCGACAGCGGCATCGACCCCGAGGCCCAGAGCCGGCTCGCCACCGCGGTGAGAAGGCTGATGCTCGTGGATCCAACCAGCGGAGAGATCCGCACTATCGACGGCAGAGACGGTCACGACTCTCCGGCGGCACGGAGCAGATGGCGCGCGTGAGCCATACAGCCACCGACCCGCAGCTCCCGGAGCAGCCGCATCGTCGCCACAACGCGCTGACAGACGAGTGGCTGCTCGTCTCCGCCGAGCGGACGAGCCGGCCGTGGCTCGGCCGCGAGGAAGATCCGCCGCCGGGAGGCCTGCCGGCTTACGACCCGTCCTGCTACCTGTGCCCGGGCAACGTGCGGGCGAACGGCGACCGCAATCCCCAGTACGGCTCCACGTTCGTCTTCACCAACGACTTCGCCGCTCTGCAACCGGACCTGCCATCCGCTTCGTTCGAGGACGGCCTGCTCCTGGCCCGGAGCGAGCGCGGCACGTGCCACGTCATCTGCTTCTCGCCTCGCCACGACCTGACCCTGTCTCGCATGACGGCCACTCAAGCACGCAGCGTAGTGGACCTGTGGGCCACCGAGACGGCCGACCTGGGCAAGACCTTCGAATGGGTCCAGGTCTTCGAGAACCGCGGCACCGCCATGGGGGCCTCCAACCCACATCCACATGGCCAGATCTGGGCCGGCGACGCCCTGCCACGCGAAGCGGTGAAGGAGGACGCGACCCAGCGCCGTCACTTCGAGTCCAGTGGACGCCGGCTCCTGCTCGACTACGCGGAGCAGGAGGTTGGCGGATTGAGGGAACTCGCCATCGACGACGACTGGCTGGTCGTAGTCCCGTTCTGGGCCGCCTGGCCGTTCGAGACGCTGATCATTCCCCGCCGCCCCGTGGCGCGAATACCGGACCTGAACGATCGGCAGCGCGATTCCCTGGCCGAACGTCTGACGGAGCTGCTACGCGGCTACGACGGGTTGTTCGATGAGCCGTTCCCGTACTCGATGGGATGGCATCAGGCGCCGTTCGACGGTAAGGACAGGCCGTACTGGCAGCTTCACGCCCACTTCTATCCACCGCTCCTGCAGGCGACTGTGCGGAAGTTCATGGTCGGTTACGAGCTGCTCTCCGAACCGCAGCGGGACATCACCCCGGAGTTCGCCGCTGAGCGACTCCGAGACGCAATGAGGACGGCCCTTCCGGGAGCCATCAACCGGGAAGGCTGAGCGGGCTCCGCCAACCCCCCGCTCTGCCTCCCCACCCCACGCAGTCCACCGCAAACGGCAAACTCAACCCCGCTCCGCGGGAAGAGCGGCCAACCGAAGAGAAAGACAGGAGACAGGCACTCATGGCTGGCCTCTCACCCGAACATCTGCTGATCGTCCTCGTCATAGCTCTGATTGTGATAGGGCCGGGAAAGCTGCCCGAGGTCGGCGCAGCCATCGGCAAGAGCGTCCGTGAATTTCAGAAGGCCACCGGCGGCATGCAGGGAGACCTGTTGGGGTCGCTAACGGGCGCCGCCAAGCCGGCACCGCCGGCCCAGGCTCCCCAGGCTCAGCCGCCCACCCAGTCATATCCTCCGCAGCCGGCCTACGGGGCGCCGGTGTCGTATCCGCCGCAGCCGCCCACCCAGTCATATCCTCCGCAGCCGCCGGCCCAGTCGTATCCGCCGCAACCCGACGCGCTCGAGTCCGGGCGCCCTCCCGACCCGGGGACCCAGAGTGGGGCCTGAGGCCGGGATGGCAACGCGAACGAGAAGGGACCAAAGCAGTGAGTGAGGTTCACACGGACAACCACTCGCCCGCGGCCCGAGCTTCCGCCCTGCGGGCGCGACTCGCTGCGCTGCCAGGGATTTCGGGCCGAGGCGATAGGACACCAGGTCCCGTCTCCATGGTTCGCGCTCCTGGTCGGGTCAACATGATCGGGGAGCACACGGACTACAACCTGGGATTCGTTCTGCCGGCCGCCATCGACCGTGAGATCTGGATCGCCTTCGAGCCGTGGGCCAGACCGGCAGTGGAGCTGACCTCCGCGGAGTTGAACGAGACCAGATCGTTCGCCTTCGAAGATCTCGCGCCACATCCGGGCCGCTCGTTCACGTGGATCGACTACGTGGCCGCGACGGCCTGGGCGATGCGCGAAGCCGGCCTGCCACTGCGGGGCTTCCGAGGCGTGCTCGATTCCACGATTCCCGTCGGCTCGGGCCTGAGCTCGTCCGCTGCCCTGGAGATGGCCTCGAGCTGGGCCCTCGCCGTTCCCGACGCGCCACGTCCGGAGCCCGCGAAGATGGCCGCGATCGCCCAGCGGGCCGAGAACGCCTACGTCGGGGTCAACTGCGGGATCATGGACCAGTTCGCCAGCGCCGCTGGGCGAGAAGGACACGCCCTTCTGATCGACTGTCGCGTCAACGAATTCGAGGCGACGCCGATTCCCGCCGGACTCTCGATCGTGGTATGCGACACCGGATCCCCGCGCCGCCTCGATGCCTCCGCCTACAACATGCGCCGCTCCGAGTGCGAGCTCGGGGCCCGACTGATCGCGGAGCGGGAGCCCGGCGTCGAATCGCTGCGCGACGTCGACGAAGCGATGCTGGACCGCAATCGCGCCCGGCTGCCGGAGCTCGTCGCGCGCCGCTGTGAGCACGTGGTCCGTGAGGACGCGCGGGTCATGGCCACCGTCGACGCGCTGCGCGACGGAGATCTCCAGGCCGTGGGCCGGCTGTTCGCCGCCTCGCACGCCTCGCTCCGCGACCTGTACGAAGTCAGCTCGCGCGAGCTGGACGCCATGGTCGAGATCGCGGCGGCCGTCCCGGGCGTCGTGGCGAGCCGCATGACCGGCGCCGGGTTCGGCGGCTGCACGGTAAACCTGGTCCAACACGGCGCCGAGGAGGCTTTGCGGGAGCGGGTGATGGCGGATTACCCGAGGCGAACGGGCCTGACGGCGAGGGTCTTCGTGGCGTCAGCGGTAGACGGCGCGGGTCCACTTTCGCAGGACGCTTGACGAGTCGCGCACGGGACGGCCGACGCCGCCCGGGCCCGTCGCGGCGGCACAGGTACACTGGCGCGTGACGATGGATCCCAACGCCCAATTCCAGAGCGCGGCAACTCCCGTAGCCGCGCCTGCCGCAGCCCCGGCGGCACGCCGTATCCGTCCGCGGTGGCTCCGCCTGCCGTCGCGCGGTCGCCGTCCGGAGCCCCAGGTCGACCCGGCCGCTATGTCGCTGGGCGGCCACCTGACCGAGCTCCGCAATCGCGTCTTCATCAGCGTCTTTGCGCTCCTGCCCGGCACGATCGTCGGCTTCTTCCTCAGCGACGAGATAATCCGCATCCTCAAAGCGCCGCTCCCGACGAAAGACCCCCTGATCACGCTGGCATTGACCGGGCCCTTCCTGATCAAGCTCCAGGTCGCGATGGTATGCGGGGTCATCCTGGCGATGCCGGTGATCCTCTACCAGCTCTGGCGGTTCATCTCACCGGGGCTTACGCCGCGAGAGCGGTCGGCGGCCCGGCCATGGGTGCCTGCCGCGCTGGTCTTCTTCGCTCTGGGCGTGGGCCTGGCGTACTTCATCCTGCCGTACGCCTCGGGCTTCCTGTACGGGTTCCAGACGCCGGAGCTCAAGCTGATGCTCACGGCGGACGCGTACTTCGGCTTCGTCACCATGCTCTTCCTCGCTTTCGGCCTGGTGATGGAGTTCCCGATCATCCTCGTCCTCCTCTCGAAGGTCGGGCTGATCACATCGCGACAGCTGCGGAGCTCGCGTCGAATGGCGATCCTGGGAATCACGATCGTCTCGACGCTGATCACGCCGGGGGCCGACTTCGTGAGCCCGATCGCCATGGCCGTGACCATGTACGGGCTCTACGAAGTGTCGATCGTCGTGATCAGGCTCGGCGGCCACTAGCCGGCCGGCGCCGGCGCGGCCAGGGCGAGCCGGCCGAACCTCCGGCGCCCGGGGCGCCATAATCCTGTCTCGCGGCGCAACCAGCCCAGCGGGAGGATCGAGATGGCCGAATCGAAGACCGGTGCCGGGCGCGTGGGGATCGTCTGTGGCAGCCGGTCGGACTTTCCGGTCATGGAGAAGGCGGTCGAGCTGCTGGGCAGATTGGAGATCCCGTCCGAGCTGCACGCGATTTCGGCCCATCGAGCCCCGGACCTCTTGTCCCGTTTCGTGGGCGAAGCCGAAGGCCGGGGCATCCGCGTCTTCATCGCGGGGGCCGGCGGGGCGGCCCATCTGCCCGGCGTCGTGGCTGCCAAAACGATCCTGCCGGTGATCGGCGTCCCGATCCCCACGCCGGTCATGGGCGGGCTGGATTCTCTCCTGTCGATCGTCCAGATGCCAAAGGGAATCCCCGTGGCCACCGTCGCGATCGGCGGCGCGGAGAACGCGGCCCTTCTCGCGGCCGAGATCCTGGCCCTCTCCGACCCGGCGCTGCGCGGGCGGCTCCAGAGCTTCCGCGACACCCAGACAGCGGCCATCGAGGCGGACGAATCGAACGCCGGTCTGGGAGGCGCCCGATAGCCCCCCGCCGGCGACAGAACCCGGGCCGGCTGCCGGCCCGCGGCTGCGTGCCCACGGGCCGATGAGCGACCTGCGGAGCAACCACGACGAGGTGCGGCTCGGCCGCGGCGGCATCCCCGACTGGCTCGAGCCGATGGTGCGATTCTGCTCTCGCTGCGGGGCGAGGCTGACCTTCGGTCCGCTGGAGGGCGAGGAGCGCGAGCGGCTGGCGTGCCCCGACTGCGGGTTCGTCTTCTACGTCAACCCGCGCCTCGTCGTGACCACGCTGCCGATAACCGAGCGCGGCGAGGTGATGCTCATACGGCGCGGCATCCCTCCGGGCTACGATCGCTGGGCTCAGCCGGGCGGCTTCCTGGAGATCGACGAGACCGTCCGCGAAGCCGCCATCCGCGAGACGCTCGAAGAGACCGGCCTGCGTGTGGAACCCGGAGCCCTCGTGGGACTCTACTCGCGCGTTCAGGCGGCGGTGGTCGTGGTGGCTTTCGAGGCTCGGATCGTGGGCGGTGCACCCCTCGTCACGCGTGAATCGCTCGAGACGCGGCCGTTCGCTCCGGACCGGATCCCGTGGCCGGAGATCGCTTTCGAGACCAGCGTCAGGGCTCTGCGCGACTGGGTTGCCGGCGTCCGGCCGGATCTGGAGCTGCCGGACCCCTCGACCGTCCACCGTCCCTTCGGCGCCTGAAGGCCGGACCCCGACCCGGCAGCCCGGCGGCGCGTCCGGCCTCCTGCCAGAATACCGGGCCATGGATGCCCCGACGATCGCGCTGGTGCTGGTGCCCATCCTGATCATCCAGGTGGGCTTGATGTTGTTCGCGCTGTACGACCTCTTCCAGGAGGATCGCCGCGTCAAGGGCGACAAGATCATCTGGGCCCTGGTGATCGCCTTCGTCAACATCATCGGTCCCCTCATCTACTTCTTCGCCGGCCGGGACGAATCTCGCGGCGCGGAGACGGGCGCCGTCAGCTCGGCGCCTTCGGGATCGATCGCGACCATCCTGGCAACCTGGCCGGCACTCTCCGCCACGACGGACGCGGCCGTCGTCACGACCAACCTGACCAAGCGGTACGGCGGCGTCGTGGCCCTGGATCATCTGAACCTGGCGGTCCCGAGCGGCAGCATCTTCGGCTTCCTGGGCCCCAACGGCGCGGGCAAGACCACGACCCTGCGGCTCCTGACCGGCCTCGCCACCGCGACCGACGGAACGGGCACGGTTGCCGGAGTAGCCATCGGCGGCACGGGCGGGGGACTGGCCCGGAACATCGGCTATCTGGACCAGGATCCGCGCTTCTACGGCTGGATGAAGGGCCGCGAGCTTCTGAACATGGTCGGCGAGCTGCACGGCCTGCACGGGCAGGCGCTGCGGCGGCGCGTCGGCGAAGTCCTGGAGATCGTCGGTCTCACCGACTCCGCGCAGCGCCGCATCGGCGGTTACTCGGGCGGCATGCGCCAGCGCCTTGGCATCGGACAGGCGCTCATCAACCAGCCGCGGGTCCTCTTCCTCGACGAGCCGGTCAGCTCGCTCGATCCGGAGGGACGGCGCGACGTCCTCGAGATCATTTCCCGGCTCCGAGGGACCGCGACCGTCTTCATGAGCACGCACATCCTCAACGACGTGGAACGAGTCTGCGATCGCGTGGCCATCCTCAACGTGGGCCACCTGGTCGTGGAAGGCCCGATCGACGAGCTGCTCAACAGCTACGCCCAGCCGATCTACGAGCTCGAACCGGAGCCTCAGCAAGATGGGTCAGTCGACCGGCTGGCGACCCTGATGCGCGGGCAGGTCTGGGCGCGCGAGGTCCAGGCGACGCCGGACACGGTTCGAGTCTTCGTGAACGACCCCAGGGTGGCCGGGCCGGCGATACTGCCGCTGGTCGCCGCGAGCGGGGTCAACCTGGTTCGCTACGAGCGCGCTCGGCCGAGTCTGGAGGACGTCTTCCTGCGCCTGGTCGCGGAAAGCGGGCCACCGATCGCGCCTCCGGTCGAAATACCGGTCACCGGTCTGGACGGGAGGGGTCGACGATGATGGGCTTCGGCGTCCTGCTCAAGAAGGAGCTGCGCGAACAGCTCCGAACCGGGCGGTTCGTTGCGGTTGCCGCGGTCTTCGTCCTCTTCGGAATCCTGGGACCGCTTACCGACCGCTTCATGAAGCAGCTCTTCGACTTCATCGGCAGCGAGAGCGGGGGGATGAGCTTCCAGGTCCCGCCACCTTCACTGGCCGGCGCCTCCTCCCAGATACTGAAGAACCTCTCGCAGTTCGGGATCATGTGCGCCCTGCTCCTGGCCATGGGCTCGGTGGCCTGGGAAAAGGACCGTGGCACGGCCGGGATGATCCTTACGAAGCCGGCGTCGCGGGCCGCATTCCTGGCCGCCAAGCTCGTGGCGATCTCGCTCAATCTGGCCCTGGCCGTCGCTCTCGGATGCGGGCTCGGCTACGTCTACGTCGTGCTGCTCTACCCAAGCGCCTTCCCGCTCGGCGGCTACCTCGCAATGTGCTTGCTGCTGTGGTGGACCCTCGTGGTCTTCGCCGCGATCACCATGCTCGGCAGCACCATCACCCGCTCGGCGATCGCGGCAGCCGGGATCGGCCTCGTCGCGCTGCTTGTGTTGGGCATCCTCGGCGCCCTGCCGGTCGTCGGGCCGTATATGCCGTCATCACTGGGCGGCCCGGCCTCGGACCTTGTCCTGGGCAAGGACCCCGGCTTCATCCTGGGCCCGGTTCTCTTCAACCTCGCTCTGGTGCCAGTCCTGTTCGGAGCCGCCTGGATCGCGTTCCGCCGTCAGGAGCTATAGACCTCTGCGCCGCACGTGGGCGTGGGCGGGACGAACGACGCGGGGGGTTAGGGCGGGGCGGGGCGGCCGAGAGCTGGCATCTAGACAAATGCCAGCCGGGGTAGCGCGAGGCAGGATCGTACCAGCCGAAGACAGACGATTTGCCTGCCGAGGAACAGCAAGACGTCCGCGACGCGCCTTCGAGGGAGGCCGCTGAGCGTGAGTTCCAGGACTGTGCGGCCCGCGGGCTCATCGGGTCGAGCTCCTGCACCGCAATGATCTGGTCTGGCGCTACGGGGGTTGGCATTTGTCATGAATCCGACTCCGCCCGAACCCCCCGCGCCCAAGTACCGCCCCCGGCCCGCTCGAACCCGCCCGGCATCCCCCAATCCGTCCCGGCGGCCGAGGTGCCCGTTGCGGCCTGCAGGCGCGGGCTGGAAACCCGGGAGCGCTTGAGTCACGCTCTGCGGCCAACTATGCCGTAGCGAGGACGCCGTCATGCTGCGCGACTTCCCTGTCCACACGACCATTCCGGCCAGCGACCTGGCCCGGGCCCGCCGTTTCTACGAGGAGACCCTCGGTTTCGAAGCCGACCGGGTAACCCCCGCCGGCGTCGTCTATCGCGCCCTGGATTCCTGGTTCCTTCTCTTCCCGTCTTCGGGCGCGGGCACGAACAAGGCCACGGCCTGCGGCTTCCAGGTGAAAGACCTGCAGGCAACGGTCGCCGAGCTGAAGGGTCGGGGGGTCCGCTTCGAGGAGTACGACATGCCCAACTTCAAGACGGTGGACGGCATCGTTCACACGCCCGTCGGCTCATCGGCGTGGTTCAAGGACACCGAAGGCAACATCATCGGGCTCGTCCAGCTGGACCAGCCCATCGCCTGAGCAGTCCCGCCCGCTCTATCCGACTTGCTGGTCCCGGACCAGCTTCGCCGGCTCCAGCGCCGTCCGACGGCCGCGGTTGGCCATCGCCTTGGCCAGGGCCGCATCGTGGGCGCGGCGCTCCAGCTCGTCGTCGAGCGGCGCCAGGCGGACACTGGACGCGGGCATTCCCTCGGCCCGGCCCACGGCGATGCGGATCAGCTGGTCGGTCAGCCACGGGTTCTTCGGCAGGCACGGCCCGTGGAGGTACGTGGCGAAGACGTTCCTCCAGCGCGCCCCTTCCAGCCTGTCCACGCCGTTGTTGCCCGCCCCGGCGATCACCTGGCCGAACGCCTCGCACCCGGGCCCGAGCCGGGTCAGCCCGGAGTGATTCTCGAAGCCCACGACCGTCTCGGCAACGCCGTCGATCGTGACCTCGCAGGCGGCGTGCTGCATGAAGCGCTGCGGCCCGCCGCGCGTCTCCAGGTCGAGGATGCCGGCGCCCAACATCTCCTCGCCGGCGTTCGAGACGTAGCGGTGGCCCAGCAGTTGCAGCCCGGCGCACACGGCAAAGACCACAACGCCCTCCCCCACCGCGTCGCGCAGCGATGGCGCCTTCTGCGCGAAGTCGGCCGCGGCAACCGCCATCTCGACGTCCTGCCCGCCGTGGAAGAGGACGATGTCGAAGGTGCGGAAGTCCGGCGTCTCGCCCTTTTCGACGGGCACTACCTCCACGGGGATTCCGCGCCATTCCGCCCGGCGTTGGATGGCGATGAGGTTGCCGCCGTCGCCGGCAACGTTGAGCAGCGACGGGTACAGATGGGCCACGCGCAGGGTCTTGTGCTCGGCCACACGTGGAGCCCCGCCGGAGTGGTCGGCCGCGGCCGGAGACGGCGGCTCGACCGAAACGGCCGGCCCGGCCGGCCTGGACGCCTTGCCCGACCGACGCGAAGGGGCCGAATCTGCCGACGGAACCGGTGCGACCGGAATGGCCGAGCCGGGTGGTGTGTCCGGACGGATCGTCTCCACCGGTCGGATGGCCTCGATCGAGTCGCCCGACCTCGAGGCCGCAGGTTGCTTGGGGCTCATTGGCGTGGAACGCTTCCGACCGGCCGGTGTCCTGGCCGCGGGCTTCTCGCCCGTCTGCTCGTTCATACGGCCCAGTATCTCCCCGTCCAGCCCCGGCGCCTCATTTCGTTGCGCAGCTCGATCAGCGGCGTGTAGCCGGACAGAACGACGAGCCGCCCGGTCGTGGGCAGGTGGCCCAGCGCGTCGTCGAGCGCCGCTCATACGGCCCAGTATCTCCCCGTCCAGCCCCGGCGCCTCATTTCGTTGCGCAGCTCGATCAGCGGCGTGTAGCCGGACAGAACGACGAGCCGCCCGGTCGTGGGCAGGTGGCCCAGCGCGTCGTCGAGCGCTGCTCGCCGATCCTCGATGACGGTCAACTTGCCCGAGGGCACGCCCGCGTAGTGAAGCCGGTTGGCCAGCTCGTCAGCGCGAGTGCCGGAGACGACGGCCCGTTCGACCCTGGGCGCCATCGACTCGAAGTCGACGTCCCAAAGCCAGCCGAAGTCCTCGCCGTCCACCAGCGTGTTGGAGGCGGCGATCAGGAGCTGGCGCGGCTCCCTTTCGGTCGCCAGCGCGCGCAGGGTCGTGTTGTAGGAGGTCGGGTTCTTCGCGAAGGCGAGGACGATCGTTCGACCGTCCGCGTCGATCTTCTCGAGCCGGCCGAATGCCGGACCGACCGAGGCCAGCGATGCGGCAGCATGCTCGAGCGAGACGTCGAGGCCGACGAGAACGGCGATTGCCGCCGCGGCGTCGTAGGCGATGTGCACTCCCGACTGTGGAATCTCGAGCGTGAGACTGCCGCTGGGCGTCCGAATCCGGCAGCGCGTCCTGTCCAGGCCTAGCACCTCGATGGCCGTCACGGCAACGTCCGGCTTCGGCCGGGCAAAGCCGCACCTGGGGCAGCATGTAGTCGCCCATGTGGCTCAGGTAGACGTAGCGGTACTTGAGGTCGGCCTGGCAGAGCGGGCAACGGATCGTGTCGGCAGCGCGAGTTATCCGATCGGTGGAGCGCCTGAGCGCCAGGCCGAAGGTGACGCGCCGGCCCTCCCGCTTCTCTGCCAGCGTGGCGACCATCGGGTCGTCCGCATTGACGATCAGGGCAGACTCGGGTGGAAGGGCCGCGGCGACGAATTCGATCGCGTCTCTCACCGCATAGATCTCGCCGAAGCGATCCAGCTGATCGCGAAAGAGGTCCGTGACCAGGAGCGCCCGGGGCATCGTCTCCGGGGCAACTCCGGGCAGTGCACCTTCGTCCACCTCGGCTACGAGCACGCCGTCAGGGAGGCGGCCGCGCCAGTTCGCGGCGCTGACGGCCAGGCTGGTGACACCCTGGATCAGGTTCGCACCGGCCGAATTGTGGCCGACGACGATACCCTCGCCCCGTAGTAGCGCGGCCGTGAACCGGGCGGTGGTCGTCTTGCCGTTGCTGCCAGTGATTGCCACCACGGGCACTCCGGCGCGCCGGACCAGCTTGTCGAGGATGTTGGGATCGACGCTGCGGGCGACCATCCCTGTGATCGCGGTACCGCCGCCACGCCCGACGAGGCGGGTCGCGCGGGCAGCGGTCTTGCCCGCGATCAGAGCTAGCACGGTCCGCAGAGAGAATGGGGTGGTGGCGCCAGCGGGACGCCGGCTGATCTGGCTGGTCATCGCCGGGCAGTGTAGCGGGTTGTCCGAATGCGCCGCCAAGACGGCGACGTGGGGCGCCCGGGCTTATGCCGGCCCGGCTGGAGGACCTTCCTGCAGGAGACCCCGGCCGCGGAGAAGGATGCGGCCGGGGCTCGAGTGTGGCGACGTAGGTTCGACCGCCGGGTGCTGGAGAGCCCTTGGGCCCTCGCTCATGGCTTCGATCCTCAAACGGACATACGCACGGGGACGCCGCTCTCAGATCACTCGGCCGAGACGAAACCTGGGAATCACGGAGCCCCTCGCGCTGGAGGGGCCCGTCAATGGCGCGCGAGGGGGCTAGTGTGTGATGACGACGTCCTTCATCGCACTGGACGGAAGTGGCCTCCACGGGTGCACGTCGCCGTGACCGTGGAGGGGCCGATGTCCCAACCTTTGCCCCATCGTGCGATGAACGAGGGCGCTCCCGGGTCCATCGCCTCGTCGGGCGACGGGCCGAGGCTCAACGGCGTCTGGCCCGGCGCGGACAGGGTGCACGTGGCTCCGGGGAGGGTGTCGATGAAGAGTACGAAGGACTTTCCGTGCGTCGCGGTGGACGTAGCCATGACGCCGGCGTAGGTCGAGCCGTCCGCCTCGAAGCTCACGAAGAGCGGACCGGTGCGGGTCGGAGCGGGTGGGGGACCGGCGTGGCGGGACCGGCGTCGGATCCGGCGTCGGGCTCGGCGTTCTGGTGGGCCTGGCGTCCGCGATCGGTGCTCGTGTAGGCCCCGCTGCAGTCGGCGATGGCGCGGCCGTGGGGGAGGGCGCTAGCTTCGGTCGAGTGCGGCTCGTTGACGACGACCACGCCCGGGGCTGGCGTCTCGGGCTGCCCGCTGAGGCCCGGGCTAGCCGCCACGGAGGACCCGAGCGCTCCCGTGGGCGACGGCGAGGGACTGGTCAGATTCGCCGCGCTGATCGGGTCATGCGCGGCGGAGGGCCCGGCGCCGACGAGGACGCTGACGGCGATGATCGACGCCACCGCGACGAATGAGCCGCCGACCAGGAGCCCGAACGGCAAGAGACGGCGCTTCCGGCCAGAGTCACGGTGCTCCGCGAACCCGTCGCTGCCATCTTGCACCACGGCCGGCGGGCCGGCGTCGTGCCTGAAGGTGGCCCTCGCGGCCTCCACCGCCATGATCGCGCCGATGAACTGCTCGCGACGTCGAGCGCGCCAGCTCCTTCGGTTGGCGAGGGACCAACGGACGATCCCCTCGTTGGAGAAGAGCGGCTCGATCTTCGGCTGGTAAGGTTCCGGCGAGTGGATCACGGCTGCGTGGTCGGGTGCCGCGATCGCGCCGGTAGATCCCCCGGCGAGCCGCGGCACGGCGGCCCTCTTCTTGGGGCCTCTCGCCCGCGCCACCTGGCGCTCGGGAGGAGCGGGCCTGGGCGTTTCGGCCACGGGCGACAGGTCGGCGGGACTGGCTTCAGCCGCGAGCTCATCGACGCCCGCCACGACCGAGGCGGCCGCGCGGGCCGCCCCACGGGCCTTCTTAGGGGGGCCGGCCGTCCGCATCGCTTTCGTGGTCCGTCGTGGCGGCGATCGCGGCATGCGGCAGCTGAGGCGGCGGCCACCTCCGACGTTCCCTGAACCGAGACGGAGCGGGCGTCGCGACCCCCGGCTTCGGGCGCAGCCGGATGAATGTCGGCCGATACTGCGGCCCCGGCCGCGGCTGCCGCGGCGGCGACGCGCCGAGCGGCCGCCTCCCCGATGGCACCATTCGGCGCCTTGGTCATGGACGGGCCGGCGAGGGACGCGACGCGCCGACCCCGAGCCCCCGTGCTCAATCCGCCAGCCTTCGATGCGGAGACGGGCACGCCAACATCAGGGGTGCCAGCAACGGGCTTCCCGGGGCGGTCGAGATGCCGCCGGCCGGGAGACTGCCCACTCATCACTCTCCGCACCTCTCGTGTGGATGCGTTAACAAGTCTCAACGAGAGGGCGAATCTGACAATTGGGACGATGGTCATGCACCGGAAGGTCGTGTTGTCCGGTCTGGTGCGCTCGAGTGGGGTTCAGGCTGCAGCACCGGCCGCGCAGATGCACCGGGGTCCGACTCGACGGCCTCGACTGCGCTCGTTTTGGCGTCACTTCCGGCTGAGAGGAACGATCTACGTTTGGTAGACCTCCGCGGTGGCGGTACTACCCAGGGGTTGGTCGTTGCCGCCGGCGATCAGGACTCGACCGTCTTGCAACATGGTCGCCGTCTGGCCGGCCCTCGGCGTCACCATGGCGCCCAGGCTCCAGGATCGGCCGGCATCGGGGACGAACAGCTCGACGCCGGCCATCGGAGAGCCGTCGTCGGCCAGGCCGCCCGTCACCAGGACGGTGCCATCGGCGAGGGCGGTCACCGTCGCGTAAGCACGCGCCTCGTCGAGGTTCCCGTCTGGCTCGAACCGGCCGGTCGTCGGGTCGTATGTCTCGACTGAATCGATCGCGTTGTACGGGTTCGCCCGACCGCCCAATATCAGGACTCTCCCGTCCGCGAGCAGACAAGATGAGGCGCCCACGCGGGCGTCGGTCATGCTGCCGGTAGCTGAGAAGGCGCCGGTGGCGGGGTCGAATAGCTCCGCCGTGGGCATAGCGTCGGACAGCGCGTTGCCGCCGCCGATCAGGATTCGCCCGTCCCTCAACTTCGCCGCACTCGGGCTCTCTCGTGGAACAGACAGGGAACCCACCGAGAAGAACCGGCCGCTTCCCGGCTCGTAGACCTCGGCGGTGGCGAGCGGCTGACCGTCCGAGCCGCCGGCAACCAGGACCCTGCCGTCGAACAATCCGGCCGCGGCTGCGTTCACCCGGTTCGCGGCCATGCTCCCCGTGGTGGTGAAGATCCCCTGTTTCGGGTCGTATAGCTCGGCCGTTGCGAGGGGTCGGCCGGTTTGATCCCGTCCGCCTGCGATCAGAACCTGCCCATCGTTCAGCATCGTCGCCGTGTGGTAAGCCCGCGCTCCGTTGAGCGACCCGGTGGGGCTGAACGTGTCCGTCGCGGGGTCGAACAGCTCCGCGGAGTCGAGAGCGCGACCCAGCTCATCCTCGCCCCCGGCAATCAGAACCTTGCCGTCGAACAGCAATGTCGCGGTGTGATGGGCTCGAGCCGCGGTCATCGATCCGACGACGACGAATGGGTCCGACCCCGGGAATAGGGGCGTGCGACGGGTGAGTTGAGGCATCGGCGCGGTCGTGTATTCGTCGTTGTAGACGGCGGCCTCCGGACCGCCGGTGGTCTGATGCACCGAGAAGAGCCCGCCGAGTCCGAGGACGCCGCTGAGCATGAGGATCGCGCCGACCAGCATGAGCCACGAGCACCCTGAGGACGACGGCGGCGGCGATGACCGGCGGCGACCGTACGGCCGTTGCTGGGTCCAGCGTTCCTGCCCGGTCCAGAGGGATCCCGGTTGCTGTGGTGGCCTGGGATAGCGGGGGACTGGGCCGGGCGGGGGGCGGTTGCGGCTCGGCGCCGGCCGGAGGTGGCGGGGGCGATTGCGGACTTCGCGTCGTCGGCGACCCGGTCGGCGCCTCTGAGGGGGCCGAGGACTCCGGGGGTTTCGCGGACGCGGGCGCCCGTGTCGCGGCCGGGGCCTGTGTCGCCGGCGGGGCCGTCGTCCCTGCGGGGGCCGTTCCCGCCGACGCGGTCGTAGCCGCCGATGCGGTTCCCCACGTCGTGGCCGTCAGTCCGGCCGGTTGAGATCGACCAGTCAGGTCCTTACCGCACGACTGGCAGCTGGTCTGTCCGCGGAAGACCAGCTTCGCCCCGCAGAATTGGCAAACAGGAACCGCGGACCCCTCGTCCGTCGTCATCGCCGATCCTTCGCCCTCGACGCCCGGCCGGCCATCGAAACAACCTCCCTCGCGAGCCAACGATCGCCCGCCTCGGGCCCTGGCCTCTTCCCGAAGACCGGAGCCCTGCGGATCGCGCGCCTCGGGCCAAGTCTAGTCAGCCCGCATCCCGATCGCGAGGCGTCTCGCTCACAGGCTGGACGTTTCGACTCGTGAATCCTTCCATGGAGTAGACCATCGCGGCGGACTCCGGGTTCGGTCCCACCCCTCGGCGGACCCGCGACCTCCGGCCCCGCGCGTGCGTCGCCCTCTAGCTCAGGTCGACGTAGACGTTCTTGATCTGCGTGTACTGCTCGAAGGCGTGCATGCCGTTCTCGCGGCCGATGCCCGACATCTTGTAGCCGCCGAACGGGGCTTCGGTGTGGACGCTCGAGTTGCAGTTGATCGAGAGCACGCCCGACTCGGACGCCCCGCGCCGCCCGGATCGCCTTGCCGATGTCGCGGGTCCAGATCGAGCCCGAGAGGCCGTACGGCGTGTCGTTCGCCAGCCGGATCGCCTCCTCCTCGGTGTCGAACGGGATGACCACCACGACCGGCCCGAAGATCTCCTCCTGGGCGATGCGCATCTCCGAGCGCACGTTGTCGAAGACGGTCGGCTCGATGTAGGCGCCCTGCGCGTACGCCGGTCCGGCCGGGATCCCGCCTCCGACCACCACCCGCGCGCCTTCCTCCCGGCCAATCCGGACGTAGTCGAGCACGGTCTCACGCTGTCGGAAGCTGACCATCGTGCCGACTTCGGTGGCCGGGTCGTCCGGGTCGCCCACCTTGACCTTGCGAGTGGCCGCGGCGAACAGCTCGACGACGCGGTCGTGGACGGAGCGCTCGACGAGGATGCGGGACCGGGCGCAGCAGTCCTGGCCGCAGTTGTCGAACACGCGAGTAGGGCGACTCGGCGGCGAAGCGCTCGATGTCCGCGTCGGCGAAGACGATGTTGGGGCTCTTGCCGCCGAGCTCGAGGCTGACCTTCTTCACGTTGCCGGCGGCCGCTCGCATGATCTCCTGGCCCGTGGCCGTCTCGCCGGTGAAGGCGACCTTGCCGATGCCGGGGTGCGCGGCGATAGCCTGCCCGACGCGTGGCGCCCGGGCCGGTGACGACGTTGAGGACGCCGGGCGGGAAGCCGGCCTCGAGCGCCAGCTCGGCGACGCGGATGGCGGTCAGCGGCGTGTAGCTGGCGGGCTTGAGGATCGCGGTGTTGCCGGCCGCCAGGGCCGGGCCCATCTTCCAGCTGGCCAGCATGAGCGGGAAGTTCCACGGCACGATCAGGCCCACGACGCCGATCGGCTCGCGCAGGGTGAAGTCGAAGCCGGGCTTGGAGACCGGGATCGTCTCGCCCATGATCTTGTTCGCGGCGCCGGCGTAGTACTCCATCACGTTGGCCACGGCGCCGATCTCCCAGCGCGCCGAGCTGATGGGCTTGCCCATGTTCCGGGACTCGGTGGCGGCCAGCTCCTCGAGGTGGTCGCGGATCAGCGTGCGCGAAGCGGCCGAGGGTCTGGCCGCGGCGGGTCTGGCTCCAGGTGTGCCACTCGCCGTCGAAGGCCGCCTGGGCCGCTGCGACGGCGCGGTCCACGTCCTCCGGCCCGCCCCTGGGGACGCGGGCGATGACCTGACCGGTGACGGGGCTGACGACGTCGAAGACCCCGCCGTCGGCGGCGGCGACCGCCTCCCCTCCGATGACCATGTTCAGCGTGGTGATCGCGTGGCGGTTGCCGGGAGCGGTCATCGCTGCACCTCGATTGCGGCGTCGGTGGGAGTGGTTCACGGATGATACGCCGGGCTCACGGCCCCCCCGCACGGCAGGTAGACCTCAAGTGGATCCCCTCGCAGGAAGGCCAGTTCTTCGCGTCACAGGGCCCCGTTCTTGGCTCGTGCTCGGGGTGTCCGGGCTACCCGGTATTGCCCTCATGCCACTCCCGGTACTGAGATAGGCTCGCCGAGTCGAGGCGGGACCGCTCGTCGGGAGGATCGAGGAGCCGTTGGAATCAGCTGATCGGACGAAACGCGCCCGCATGAGCAGGCGCTGAAGTCGACCGCAAACCGCACTCCTCGGCCCTCCAGCGCGGCTAGAATCGCTGCGCCATCTGCCACAGCGAGGTACTTCGTGGGCGAGTCGGACGGACGGGGCCATGGCGAGACCGGTGCGGCGGCGCCACTGGCGCACACCTACCGCTCGGCTTCACCGGCACCTTCCGCAAGTGTGGCGCCCCTCGCGCCCGCGGCTATCACGGCGACCCACGTTCGGATATGGCTGGCCGTTATCGTCGGGGCGATCGTAATCGGGACCACGGGGTACATGGTCCTCGATCCCGGATGGCGGATCCTCGACGCCCTGTACATGACGGTCATCACGCTAACGACCGTCGGCTTCCGAGAGGTCCAGCCCCTCAACGACGCGGGCCGGGTGTGGACAATGCTCCTTTCACTGGCTGGCGTGGGCCTCATCTTCGGGTCGGTCGGGATCGTGGCCGAGTACCTCGTGGTCGAGGCGACCAGCGGACGACGGGAGGCGAAACGAATGATCGATGCGGTCAACAGGCTCTCGGGCCACTACATCCTGTGCGGCTACGGTCGGGTCGGTCTGACCGTTGCTCGCGAGCTCGTCCACTCAGGCCTGAAAGTAGTCGTCATCGACGTCCTTCCCGAGTCGCTCGCTCGCGCGCGACGCGAGGGCTTCCTCGAGGTCGAAGGCGACGCGAGCGAGGAGGCCACATTGCGAGCGGCAGGGATCGAACGGGCGAAGGGCCTCATTACCACGATCGACTCGGACGCCCACAACGTGTACGTCATCCTGTCCGCACGGGCGATCAACCCTGGGCTGTTCGTCGTGGCACGGGCGAACACCGCCGACTCCGAGGGCCGGCTGATCCAGGCGGGCGCCGACCGAGTGGTTTCGCCCTACACGATGGCCGGCCACCGACTGGCCGAGCTGGCCACGCGGCCGCGCGTCGTTGACTTCATCGACGCGGCCCTCTCCCACGGCGAGCTGGCGTTCTCGATGGAGGAGGTCGAAGTCGGCCCGACCGATCCGCTAAACGGCGCTACGGTCGGCTCGCTACGGGAGACCGGCGTCTTCGTGCTTGCCATCGTCACGGGCGAGAAGAGCTACGAGGCCAACCCGCCCGCCGATCGCGTGCTCGAGGTCGGGGAAACCCTGGTCGTCTCCGGCAGCGTCGAGCGCCTCAAAGAGCTGCGCAGCGGCGAATCGAAGGGCTGACGCAGAGCAGCCCTCACGAGAGCCCCTTGCGCGCCCGGGCCACCCCCTCGTGCGACCGGCGCTCGTGGGCGATCAGGGCCCCGCCCACGATTCCCGCGTTGTTGCGGAACGTTGCCAGAACGATCGGGGTCCTGACGGTCAGATACCCAAGGTAGTTGTCCGCTCGCTTGGACGCCCCGCCGCCGAAGATGAAGAGGTCCGGCCAGAAGAGCCGTTCCAGCGCGTGGAGATAGTCGTCCAGGCCTTGGGCCCAATCCTTCCAGCTCAGGCCGAAGCGGTCCCGAGCAGATTCGGCGACACGTTGCTCGGCGTCGCCGCCCCTCAGCTCCAGATGGCCGAGCTCGGTGTTGGGGACGAGCCGGCCGTCCACGAACAGCGCCGAGCCGACGCCGGTTCCAATGGTCAGGACCATCACCAGGCCGGGCTTGTCGCGCCCGGCGCCGAAACGCACTTCGGCCAGGCCCGCTACGTCCGCGTCGTTGCCGACGGCCACGGTCCGGTGCATGACCCTGGCCAGCTCCTGCTCCGCAGGGAACCCGATCCAGCCGGAATCTATGTTGGCCGCCGTCACGGCGGCGCCGTGCCGGATGGCGGAGGGAATGCCAACGCCAACGGGGAACGAGTCGCCGTCGCTCGGATCCCACGGCGAGGCCAGCCGTCGCACCAGCCCGTCCATCACCGCCACGACCTCACGCGGGATGGAGGGCTGCGGCGTGGGGGCGCGCAGGCGATCGCCGACCAGGCGACCGTTGGCCACGTCGACCACCGCGCCTTTGATGCCGCTGCCGCCGAAGTCCAGGCCGATGGCGAGGTCGTCCGGCCTGGCGTCTTCCGGCCTGACATCCGAGGCCGACGTCTTGTATTCAGTGGCCATGGGCGTTCCTCAGCAGGCTCCAGGTTGGGCTCTCGTCGGCCCGTCGTTCCGTGGTTGGGATGGTTCGATTCTCAGGGTCTCAGAAGTAGTTGACGCTGATTCCGCCGTCTATGACCAGTGAGGCGCCGTTCGTCCAGGCCGACTCGTCGGAGGCCAGGTAGAGCGCCAGGGCGACGACCTCGTCGGGCTTGCCGAAGCGGCCCGTGGGGTTGCGCGCCAGCCTGATCTGCTTTGCTTTCTCATCCTTGACGAGCCAGTCCATCAGCAAAGGCGTTTCCACCGGCCCCGGCAGAATTGCATTGGTGCGAACGCCCTGGGGCGCGAACTGGACGGCCAGCGACCGGGTCAGCGCCAGGACGGCACCTTTCGAGGCGGTGTAGGCATCCTGCGGGACGGAGCAACCCAGCACTGCCACGAAGCTCGAGACGTTGATGATCGAACCGGAATGGCGCTCGACCATCGCCGGTACGGCGTACTTGCAGGCCAGGTACACACCCCGGACGTTGACCGCCATGACCTTGTCCCATGTCTCAACGGGCGTATCCACGACCGAGTGATCGTCCTCCGGCATGACCCCGGCGTTGTTGTACAGGACGTCGAGCTTGCCGTACCGGCCGATCGCGGTGTCGATCATGGCCTTCGCGTCGGCCTCCACCGAGACGTCCACGCGGATCGCAGTGGCCTCGCCGCCGGCCGCCCGGACCAGGCGGACGGTTTCCTCGGCCGCCTCGCCGTGATTGTCGGCGGCGACGACCCGGCATCCCTCGGCGGCGAATCGAAGGGCCGCGACGCGGCCCATCCCGCTGCCGGCGCCGGTGATCACGGAGACCTTGCCCTCGAGCCGCATCGTCGCCTCCAGCCGTCGGTGGTTCGGAACCCAGAAGGCCCGGGCCGCGCCCGGAAGCTCGGGCCCGTGGTGTGCTCGTTAGCTTACTAGGCGCCAGCCAGGCTGACGCCTACGGCGACGAGGCCGAGCAGGCCCATCAGGACCGATGAGCCGGCGGCCAGCTTTCCGAGCGCGCTCGACCCGACTCGGTCGCGAAGGGCGGCCACGACAAGCGCCAGGACGACCCACCAGAGGGACGAGCCGGAGAAGACTCCGAGCACGAGCGCCGCGGCGGTGAGCGTGTCGTGACCGGAGAGGCCCAGGCCCAGGAACGCGGCCGTGAAAGACAGGATGGTGGCCGGGTTGGCGATCGTCAGGCCGGCGGTAGTGGCGTACGCCGAGAGCAGGGTGCGTGGCGGCCGTTCGGCTGCCGCCTCGGGGCGCGAGAGCAGCGCCCGGACCGCCAGCGCAATCAGGAAGCAGCCGCCTACGACTCCCAGCGGGCGCCGCTCTCCCACCAGCAGGTCGGCGATGGCGGCCAGGCCGAATGCGGCCACAGCGGCGTAGAAGCCGTCGGCCGTGGCGGCCCCCAGCCCCGATGCCACGCCGACGGCCGGCCCCTCCACCAGCGTCCGCCGGATACACAGCAGCCCGATCGGGCCGATGGCGGCTGCGATCGCAAAGCCGATGGCCAGGCCGCGGACGTACGCCGCGATCAACTCCACGACGATCCTCCACTGCTTCGGGGTTCGAGCATATGCTGAGAGCCGCACCGTTTGCCAGGAGGGCGCTCCGATGGGAACCGAACCTTCGGTCGTGGCCGTTGCCGGCGGCACCGGCTTCGTGGGCGGTGCGATCGCCCGTGAGCTTGCGTCGCGCGGCCATCGCGTCGTAGTCCTCACGCACCGGAAGACGTCCGTCGACTCGAGTTCGACGATCGAGCGGCGGCCGGCGGACGTGACGCAACCCGACGGACTCCCCGCCGTGCTGGCAGGCGTCGATGCCCTGGTGATCAGCCTCGCCTTCCGGAACTCGCCGATCGAGGCGCCGCGGCGGGGCCAGACATTCGAGCGCGTGGACGCCGGCGGGGCGGTGGCCCTCACCAGTGCCGCCAAAGCGGCCGGAGTGCGCCGCATCATCTACCTTTCGGGGGCGGGCGCAGCGCCGGACGCACCGCGCCACTGGTTCAGGGCCAAATGGCGCGCGGAAGAAGCCGTCCGTGCCAGCGGGATTCCGTACACCATCTTCCGGCCGAGCTGGATCTACGGCCCGGGCGACCGGTCGCTCAACCGATTCCTCGGCTTCGCCCGGTGGCTGCCGTTCATACCTCAGATCGGCAACGGCCGCCAGGTCGTGGTGCCCGTCTTCGTCGACGACATGGGTCGCCTGGTCGCGGATGCGCTCGAGACCGCGGCCGCGGACAACGCCACGATCGAGGTGGGCGGTCCGGAGACGGTCAGCATGGACGAGGTCATCCGCACGGCGCTCCTGGTCTCCAGGCGGCGCCGACCCATACTCCACTCGCCGGTGGCGCTGATGAAGGTCCTGACTGCGCCCCTCACGCTCCTCCCGTCACCGCCGATGACGCCGAATGCCATCGACTTCGTCGTCCAGTCCGCACCCGTCGACACCGGCGCCCTGTCGCGGATCCTGCCTCGACGTATGACCTCGTTGCGCGAGGGACTGGCGACGTATCTCACTCCGCGGTAGCGCCCCGGGGGTACCGGTCCGGCCCGCAGTGCGAGGGCCGTGCCTCAGCCGCGTTCGAGATAGCGTTCGCGATCCCAGGCATGGACAGCCGCGTCGTAAGCGTCACGCTCCACGCGCGCGGCGTTGAGATAGTGATCGACGACATCCTGGCCGAGGATCTCCACGGCTGCCCGGCTCTTGGCGAGCAGGTCGATGGCTTCGTAGAGAGCGCGAGGCATGCGATCGCAGCGCTTGGCCATGTAGCCGTTGCCCTTGTACTCGGCGGGCGGTTCGATCTTGTGCTCGATGCCGTATAGCCCGGCCCCGACTTCCGCCGCGTAAGCCAGGTATGCGTTCATGTCGCCGCCGGGGAAGCGGTTCTCGATATGCAGGCCGGCGCCTCGGCCGACGATTCGGAACCCCGTGGTGCGGTTGTCCCGGCCCCACACGACATTCACGGGAGCCCAGCTCGCGACCGCATAGCGCTTGTACGAGTTGACGTTCGGAGCGATGAAGAGGGCCAGCTCGCGCTGAAGGGCCATCATGCCGCCGAGGAACCAGCGCATCAGCTGGCTCATCCCGTACGGCTGCGAACTCGCGTCGCTGAAGAGCGGCTTCTCGCCGGCCTTGTCCCACACCGAGATGTGGAGGTGGCCGCTCGAACCGGTCCAGTCGGCATAGGGCTTGGCCATGAACGTCAGGCCGTAGCCGTTGAGCCAGGCGATCTCCTTGGCCCCGTGCTTGAACAGAACGCTTCGATCGGCCGACTCGAGGACCTCGTCGTAGCGGATGTTGACCTCGTGCTGGGACGGGGCCGCCTCGCCCTTGCTGAACTCGATCGGGATCCTGGCCTCCGTCATCTGGTTGCGGATCTGGTGGTAGAGCGGCTCGAGCTTGGTGGCCTGGAGGAGGTGGTAGTCCTCGTTGTAGTAGCCGACTCGCTCGATGTCGTTGTAGCCCTTCTGGCTCAAGTCCTCGAAGCTGTCGCTCAGAACGTAGAACTCGAACTCGGTGCCCGCCTTGACCGTGTAGCCGAGCGCGGACGCACGCTCGACCTGGCGCTTCAGCATGGTCCGTGGCGAGATCGGGATCTCCAGGCCGGTCTCCTCATCGACCGCGTCGCACAGGACGATGGCCGTCGATTCGAGCCACGGCAGAACGCGAGTCGTCTCCCAGACTTCGCGTCCGACCCAATCGCCGTAGCCGGTCTCCCAGTTCATCAGCTTGAACCCGTCCGGCGTGTTCATCTCCATGTCCGTGCCGAGCAGGTACGTACAGAAATGGATGCCGTGGTCAACGACGCCCTTGAGAAACGCCTCGGCCTGGACGCGCTTGCCCATGAGCCGGCCCTGCATGTCGGTCAGGGCAACGATGACGGTGTCCACGCGCCCGTCGCGAACCATCTGCCGCAGCTCCTCGAGCTGCCGCGGGACGGGGTGGCCAGCGCCGTGGGAGTCGGTGGCACCGCGCTCGTCGCTCATCGGATTCTCCCTATGGTGCGCCGCCTGCCGCTCCGCACGGCCGGCGTGGCTGTGCCGATATTGTGGCGTCTGCCGCGGCGGTCAACCAGCCTGGTCCGCGGGGCGCTCCACGCCTTTGCGGATGCCGCATGAACGCTGTCTCGCCCAGGGTCCGCGGGTGCGCCGCCGACGCCGATTGGGGGCGCCGGCCACTATGATCAGGGCACCCAACCGCACCTGAAGTATCCGGTCCGCACACGCGTCGCACCGCTTCGGGCCGAACCGTGGCAGACTTCGAGTCTTCCCTGCGCTCGGCTCGGGGCCCGAGCCCGGCCCGTCAGACAGGTTCGGCCGGGGGCGCGGTCGAAGAACGGAGATCGCACCAGAGGTGGGCATAGCCCGGTGAAAGACGACGATTTCGACGCTCTGCCCGGCGGCGACGACGACAAGAGATCCGGCATCGAACAGCTGGAGCTGCCGGCGGCGGCCTCGCAACCGCTCGAGATGCCCCGCAAGGCCGACCTGACGAATCCCGATCAGGCCCGTCGATCAAGCCCGGTGCAGCCGGCGTCCCGGCCGGCCTCGCCGCCCGCCTCGGGGCCCGCGTCGATCGGGCTGGATCCCACCCTGAAGCCCGCGCAAAAGCCGCGTACCTTCGCCCCGCAGGCGACCCCGGTCGCGCCGGCTCATCCCATCTCGAAGACGACGCCTGCGGCCGGCGACGAAACGATCGGCGAGCCGCCGTCGGCGCGCCTGGCTTCGCCGCACCCCCTGGCGCGGCTGCGACTCGGCGAGCCCGGAGCAGGACGGCCGAGGATCGCGCTTCCGGCACTAAGAGGATTCGGGCGGCCCACTCCGGCCGCCGTCCGGGCGAAGTCGGGGGGCTCCAGTCTGAGGCGGCGCACCCGCCGGCTGCCGAGCCTGCGCACCGTGTTCGCATTCACCGGGATCGCCGCCACCGTCGCCGTGGTGGCAAGCCTCCTCATGGCGCTGCCCAGCCAGCCGGCCGCGCCGGTCGCCACCGGAAGCGTCTACCAGGTCAGCTGGCGCAGCGCGGCCAAGCCGCCGACCGCCAAGTTCGACTTCGGCCCGTACTTCACATCCTTCGACAACGACCTGGTGATGCTCGGCACGAACCTCGGGAAGGACGGCTCGGGGAAGCCTGTCTCGACGACCACGGTCTGGACGTCCGCCGACGGTTCGAGCTGGAGCCAGGTCTCCGGATCCGGCGCCTTCGACATCTCCGGCCGCCGGTTCGTGGCGCAGGGCCTCAGCGACGACGGCAGCGGCGGCCTCATCGCCGTCGGCAACAGCGTCGGATCCTCGTCCACCGACGTGGCCGCCTCAGCCTGGTACTCGAGAGACGGCCAGACCTGGGTTCCCACCCAAGTGGACTCGAGCACGGGCCAGGAAATGGTCGGCGGCGCCGTCACTCGACCGGGGGGAGTAGTCACGGCCGGGAACGGCGTGGCCTGGTTCTCCCCGGACGGCCAGCGCTGGACGCCGTACCTGCTTCCGGGCGCCAAGAACTACCTTCCCAGGGCCGTGGGGTCGTGGGGTGGCGGCTTCGCCATAGTGGGGCTCTGGAACGGCGACGGCCCGCCCCGCTCGGCTGTCTGGTATTCGACCACCGGTCGGGACTGGAGCCAGGCCACCACTTCGCTGGATGGCTTCGACGCCCGTGGCATCGCCGGTTCGGGCCGCCGAATCGTTGCCGTCGGGAGCGACACCGGAGCTTCGGCCGAAGGGCTGGCCGCATCGTGGTCTTCCGCGGACGGCAAGACATGGGTCAAGGCCTCCGCCCCCTCGAGCCAGCCGAGGACGGCTATGGATGGCGTCACGGTCGTTGACGGGAGCTTCGTCGCCGTTGGCGCCGCCGACCAGAATCTGGCGGGTGCAGCCACTGCCGGGGCTCAGACGGCGTTGTCGGTCTGGGTTTCGGAGGACGGGACCTCGTGGCTGCCGATCCCCTCCTCGGCGCAGCCCTTGACTCATGGCCGGATGGCGGCCGTGGCCGGCCGGTTGGTCCTCGTCGGCGGGTCCGCCAGCGGGCAGGGATTGCTGGCCGGCGACGTGACCCTCGGACCGGCGCGCACACCCACTCCCGCGCCTTCGGCAGCGGCCCAATTCGCCCTCTCGCTCACGGCGGGCGACTCCCCGATGATCCCCGATGTGGGCGCCACGGATACCCTCGGTACGGTGGCGGCAACCGCCGACAAATTCCTCACGTTCGTGACCCAGCCGACAGGAACGTCGATCTGGTCATCGGGCAACGGCAGCCTTTGGGCTCAGGAAACGACGCCGGACGCCCTGGTCACGTCCGGCAACACTGGCCGGCCGGTCGTGCTGCAGGCCATCAGCGACGGCAAGGGCGGCGTGATCGCCGTCGGCCGCGTCACCAGCGCCTCGGGCGACACCGGGACCATCTGGAGACTGCCCATCGGCGGCGCCTGGCACCAGGTGACCTTGACTGACCCGGCCCCACCGGAGTTCGCGTCGATCTCGGCCGGGCCCGGCGGGTTCGTGGCCGCTGCCGACAAGCCGGGCGGTTCGCCGCTGATGTATTCCACCGACGGCGAAACCTGGAATGCCGCCTCGATCTCCATCGCCAGCGGGTACGTCCTGACGGTGGGGACCTACAAGCTCGGCTTCGTCGCCACGGGCAACGACCCGACGCGCCAGGGAATCTCGACAGCCTGGACCTCGCCGGACGGAAACATCTGGACGATGCGCCCCGACTGGCGGCTGCCCGTCAACGTGACTCAGGTCTTCGGCATGGGCGACGGGATCGTGGCCATCACCAGCGGCTCCGGGATTGCACCCACCGCCTCGCCCTCGGCCAAGGCGTCGGCAGCGGCCTCGTCCGGCGCATCGGCAGCGGCTACCCCGACACCCAAGCCCACGCCGGCCGCCAACTGGAGCCGGCACCCCTCCCAACACCTGGTGGTGGTCGTCGACGGGCGTCAAGTGGCAGCAATCGGGCCTCCAGACCTCGGGCGACAACTGGACCATCGTCAGCGGCCGGATCCTGGCGCTGGACGCCCCGGCGAAGCTGACCGGCCCCTGGACGGTCTGGAGCAGCGTGGACGGCAAGAACTGGCTGCGCCCGGAGGCCAGTCCTCTGGCCTTCGGCGGCTCGACAGTCGCCAGCATCGCGTCGATCGGCAGCCAGATCGTCATCGTCGGCTGGCAGGCAAAGGCCCAGCTCAAGGACTACTTCGGGAGCTTCGCCGGCGGCTAGAACGGAACTCGAGCCACGAACGGGAACGCGGCGGGTCGTGAAGTCCGCCGCGTTCCTCTTTGATTGCCGTAGGTGAAAAGCTAGGCGGTGGCGCCGCCGAGCTCCTCGGCCGCATGCTCGAATTCGCGCTCGATCTCGGTCAGCTCTTCCTCTCCGACCTCGACGATCGGGCCCTTGAAGCGGCGGCGGGCCCAGGCGAAGTAGTAGACGAGCAGGAACCCGAGGAAGACCGCGTAGGCGATCAGCGTCCAGGGATTGCCCGACGTCGGCCACAGGAACAGGACCGAGATCAGGACGATCCACAGGCAGGCGAGAGCGGCGATCGGCCTCGAGAAGCGGCCCAGCTTCCAGACGGCGTGGTCCCGCCACTCCTGCTTGCCGAAGATCCCCAGGAAGATGGGCACGCCGTAGGCCCAGTAGAGGGCGATGGTGCTGATGGCCGTGACGATGGCGATGGCCGTTGCCCCGCCGGCGATGTACGCCGCGTTGGTCAGCAGGTACGAGAAGACGACGATGGCGGCGATCGCGTTGGCCGGTGTGCGGAATCGGTGCGAGACCTTGCGGAACAAGCGCGAGCCGGGCACACCATGATCGCGGCTGAACGCGAAGAGCATCCGGCCGGCGGCCGCGACGGAGGCCAGGCCGCACAGGCTCATGGCGATCGCGATCGCAGCGCCCAGCCAGTCGCCGAGCGAGCCCAGGTTGTAGCTGAGGGTCGCTGAAGACGACCGGGTTGCCGCCGTAGTACTGGCTGCACAGCGACTGCGTCGCCGGGCTGCAGTTCATGATCTGGTCGAGCGGGGGCAGGTGGGTGACCAGGCCGAACAGGACGATGTAGCCGACGACGGCCGAGACGGCGACGGAGATGAAGACGCCCCAGGCGCTCGCGAGCCGGGCGCCGACCGTTTCCTCGGCCACGTGGGCCGAGGCGTCGTAGCCCGTGTACGTCCACTGGGCCTGCAGCAGCGAGAAGAGGAAGGCGATCGGAACGGCGTAGCCGATCGCCGGGCCGAGGTTGAACCCGAACGGCGACGCGCCTCCGGTCGTGTCCAGCGGCTTGACGGTGAACGGGCTGATGTCTGCGTGAGCCTTGCCGCTGCTGATCAGGAAGAGCGCGACGACGATGACCGCGACCGTGCCGATGTGCCACCAGACCGAGGCGTCGTTGAGGAGGGAGACGATACGGATGCCGGCGACGTTCAGCACGAGCTGGATCGCCAGCAGTACCGCCATCGTGAGCAGCTGGCCGTTGACGAGCGAGCCGGCCACGGCGGTCGAGTTGCCGAACGTAACGCCGAAGTTGCACAGGATCGGCGTGACGATCGAGGAGTTGACGAAGGCGGCGGCGGCGAAGTCGATGCCGGCCACGATGGCGATCTGGCCGGCCAGGTTGAACCAGGCCGTCCACCAGCCCCAGTCCTTGTTCTTCATCCGGCTGGACCAGTAGTACAGGCCGCCGGCGGTCGGATAGGCCGAGGCGATCTCGGCCATGGCGGCCGCGATCATCAAGGTGAAGACCGAGACGAGCGGCCAGCCGAGGGTGCTGGCGGCCGGACCGCCCCAGGCCAGGCCGTAGTCGAACAGGATCACCGCGCCGGTCAGGATCGAGATGATCGAGAAGCTGATCGCGAAGTTGGAGAATCCGCCCATCGTGCGGAAGAGCTCCTGCGCATAGCCCAGGCGGTGCAGGTCGTGAACGTCCTGCCGAATCACTTCCTCGCGGGTTCTGGGTGCCTGTTGCTGGGTCATGCGGGGCCACCTCCGTCCTGGGGCGCTCGGACCAGACCAGCCGGGGCACGGGACGCCCGATCCCTGTCTGGCGACCGGGATCTCCGGACCGCTGTCTGAGGGCCGGCGATCCGTCCCGGCAATATACCCGTTCGGGGAGTTGGGAAAATGCCGGTCTTTCATGGTGCGCCCGGGTTCGCGTCAAGCAGGACGCACAACCGGGCAGATCCCCGTGGAGCGCCCGCTACGAGATCTCGGGCCGGTCGCCCGTCAGATGGCCGGCTTGCCCGCCATCAGCGAGACGATCACCACCACCATGATGGCCAGGAAGATGCCGCCGTTCCGGGCTCGAACCCCGAGAGCCGCCATCTCCGCCGCCGGGTTCGCCGCACCGGCGAATCTCACGTCGGCGGACGTCGCCAACGCGGCGCCTGGACCGGCAGCCAGGACCGGGCGGCCTGCTGCCAGCTCGGTTGCCAGCTCGATCATCCGGTCCACCGTCCGCAGCTGGATAAGGATGGCGAACGCGATTGCCACGACGTAGAGACCGATCGCCAGCACCAGCCAGTGCGTTGCGACCAGATCGATCCCCTCGGACCAGACCAGCAGAAACCCACTCACCGGCATCAGGAGCGCGGCCGGGATCACGACCACTCTCTCGATCCGGTCGGTAAGGCGCAGGGCAAACAGGCCGTGCTGCGGCTCCGCGGCCGCCATCCGGGCGATGATCGAGAAGATGAACGTCGGCCCGAAGGCCACGATCGCGGTGAGAATGTGGATCGTCAGGAACAGCGGAACCAGCTGAGACATTGGGCTCACCTCCGGAGGACGGATCGGGGCGGGCATAGCGAGCTTGGGCTCGCTGCCTCTGGATTGGCCGAGGGTATCGAGGCGCACGCCTGTGTCACCGGTCTGTCGCACGGCATGCGCCGGCGACCCACCACGCGCGACCGTGTGACCAGTCCCAGACGTGGCCCGGGCGGCGATAGAATCCGGATGACGCCGGCTCCGCGCGCCGCCAACGGCCGGCAGCAGCTTCGAGCCAGGAGCACGAACCGCCATGACACCCGACGCCAGCCAGCCGAAGCCGGCCGCCGCCGGCCCTGCCGCTCCCCCTTCGCCTCGGGCAGGCTTCCGCATCGAGAAGGATCCTCTGGGCTACCTCGAAGTCCCCGACTCCGCCTACTACGGCGTTCAGACCGCACGCGGGATCCACAACTTCCCGATCTCCGGCGCTCGGCCGCATCCCGCCCTGGTGCGAGCGATCGTCCAGGTCAAGAAGGCGGCGGCTCGGGCCAACATGACCACCGGCCGCCTGCCCAAGAAGCTGGGCAACGCGATCGTCGCCGCCGCGGACGAGATCCTGGTTCCGGCCGAAGTTCCCGCCGAGGAAGGGGACGACCTGGGGCCGGGGCGCCCCGTGGACCCGACTCGGGCCGCCTTCGCCGCCGCCTGGGCAGCCAAGCAGCGCGAGCTGATCGACAACTTCCGGATCGATCCGTTCCAGGCCGGCGCCGGTACCAGCCACAACATGAACGCCAACGAGGTGCTGGCCAATCGGGCCATCGAGCTGCTCCACGCGGGCGGCGTCGGCTCGGGCAAGCGCGGCGACTACGCGGTCGTCAGCCCGAACGACCACGTCAACATGGCCCAATCCACCAACGACGTCTTCCCCACGTCGATGCGGATCGCCACGCTCGACCTGATCCGCGACTACCTCCCCGCCGCGGAGGAGCTGATCCGCGCCCTGGAGCAGAAGGCCGCTGAGTTCGACGATGTCATCAAGTCCGGCCGAACCCACATGCAGGATGCCGTCCCGATTCGGCTCGGCCAGGAGTTCGCCGCCTACGCGCTGACTCTCCGCCGGGGGGTCGATCGCCTACAGGCAGCCGCCGACTCGATCGCCGAACAGAACATCGGAGCGACGGCCGTGGGGACGGGCCTCAACGCCGAGCCGGAGTACATCGACCTGGTGGTGCGCTACCTCGCGGAGCAGACCGGCCATCCTCTCCGCGGCGCCGAGCACCTGGTCCAGGCGACCCATTCGATGCGCCCGATGCTCGAGGTCTCGGCCGCGCTGCGCGGCATCGCCGTGGATCTGGTCAAGATCAGCGAGGATCTGCGGCTGATGTCCTCCGGTCCAATGACCGGCTTCGCGGAGATCACCCTGCCGGCGGTCCAGCCGGGCAGCTCGATCATGCCGGGCAAGGTCAACCCGGTCATGGCCGAGTGCCTTTCCATGGTCTGCTTCCGCGTCATCGGCAACGACACCACGATCGCCTGGGCAGCTTCCGCGGGTCAGCTCGAGCTGAACGTGATGATGCCGGTGATCGCCCACACGGCCCTCGAGTCGCTCACGATCCTGACCAACATGAGCCGCGTCTTCGCCGAGTTCTGCGTCACCGGAATCGAGGCCAACCGTGAGCGCGCCGGCGACTTGATGGAGCATTCCTCGGCGCTATCGACGCCGCTCGCTCCGTACCTCGGCTACGCTCTTGCCGCGGAGATCTCCAAGCAGGCGGTTCGTGAGCGCCGCACCATCCGCGAGATCGTCATCGAGCGCGGCATCTTTACGGCCGAGGAACTGGACGAGCTCCTCGCGCCGCACGAGCTCACGGAGCCGGGGGTGGCCGGGGGCTTCCGCTTCACCCCGAAGCTGCCGGAAGGATACGAGCCCCCGACGGGGCCAGTAGGCGCCGGCGGGTAGCGGGCACGCGGAGCCCGGTCGATGCTCGGCGGGCCACACACCCCGTCTCATGGGCGGGTACTGGCTGGCTGACCGAGGTCCGCCCCAGGCGGGCCACCTAGACTGGGCCCGTGATCGATCCCGATTCGGAGACTCTTCGCCTGGTCCTGCGGCGGTTCGCCACGGGAGTGGCGGTGGTCACGACCTGGGCCGGCGAGCGACCCTGGGGAACCACCGTCAACTCGTTCAGCTCCATATCGCTCCGCCCGCCCCTCGTGCTGGTCGCCTTCGACACCGAGCGGCGGATTGTGCCGGCCCTTCGCGGGACCGGACGGTACGCCGTGAACATCCTCGGAGAGGGCGGACAGGCACTGTCGGACTGCTTCGCCGGGGGGCCGCGACCGGCCGGCCGGCCGGTCGCGGCCCCATCCGCGGATCGGGGTGAGATGTGCGGCGCGGCCTGGCATCCAGGGACGACGGGATTGCCGATTCTGGACGATGCCATCGCCAGCCTCGAGTGCACAGTCGTCGACGTCCATCCGGCCGGCGACCATGACCTGTACATCGCCCGCGTCGATGCCGCCGCCGCGGGCGATCAAACGTTCCCGCTTCTGTACTACTCGGGCCGATACCTGCGCATCGAGCGCGCCAGCCTGCACGAACTCGAGGGCAAGCCGGAGCAGTAGCAGCGGCGCTTCCGGACCCACGCGGCCGAATCTCCTCGCGGATCGACCCGCCCAGGTCCAACCTCCCCTCGGGCTCCGCACGATCGCGGTGGCCGGTGCCAAGTCGCACCGAGTCGCCCGGACAGAGTACCCCCCCGTATGGGGGGCGACGACTGTCCGGGTAGTACGTCAGTCAACCCCCGCATGTACAACGCTGGGTGCCCGAACAGCCGAATCGGGCTCAATGGGCCGTTTGGGTAGCCGCACGCCGGTCTGGCGGCAAGCCTCGGGACCGTCTACGCAATTGTCGGTGCGGTGTGGCACCGAAGTACTGGACGGGTCAGTACCTATTGGGTAGGGTTGAACCACCTATTGGGGTCTACGTAACTTGACTTATCCCTTGTCCCTCGGCGGCATGCCGAGGGGACAGGAGAATCAGGAGGTTTTGGATGGTGCTCAGTCTCCGAAGCGTCGGCGCATTGCGCCGCGCCGGCGCGATCATCGCGGGCCTGCTTCTGGCCACCGGCGTTATGGCCGGCACCGCGAGCGCTGACGTCGGCACGGTTACGATCACATCGAACCAGAGCCCGAATCCGGTCGCGGCCCCCGGTTCTGCCACTTACTCCATCAGCGTTGCGAACACCAGCAACTCCCACAACCGCTACTTCCGGGTCAACTCAATCTCCTACGGCACGCTTTCTGCCTCATTCACTCCTACTGCCTGCGTCCAAATCACCCACCAAACAACGGCGCATCTCACCCTTACGGTCACGACCACAGGATCAACTCCTTCCGGTTCACACAATTTCAGTGTGAACGTCCGGGACTACGACAACGCGGGCTGCACCGGTTACAACAGCGACAATGACAGCAACTCGGTCGCGATTGTCGTCCGGGTTCCCCTCACCGTCACCGGTCCGACGGTCTCACGCGCCTACGGCGCGGCCAACCCGACCCTGACCCCGATCTACAGCGGCTTCACCGGCGGCGACACCGCCGCGTCGCTCACGACCGCGCCCACCTGCACCACGACCGCTGTACCGACCAGCGCACCCGGTGACTACCCTGTCACCTGCTCCGGTGGGGTGAGCTCGAAATACCTCTTCACCTACGTTGCCGGCAAAGTGACCGTCACCAAGGCCCCCCTCACGGTGACCGGCCCGACGGTCTCGCGCGCCTACGGCGCCGCCAACCCGACCCTTACCCCCATATACAGCGGCTTTGTCCTCTCGCAGAATGCAGCGGCGCTCACCACCGCGCCCACCTGCACCACGGGCGCGGGACCGACCAGCGCCGCCGGTGACTACCCGGTCACCTGCTCCGGCGGCGTGAGCGCCAACTACTCCTTCAGCTACGTCGCCGGCCAGCTGACCGTCGGCCCGGTCACTCTGACCATCACCGCCTCGAATGGCACGATGGTCCAGGGCGGCACACCCCCGGCAATCACGCCGATCTACAGCGGTTGGGTCGACGGCGACACAGCCGCGTCGCTAACGACCCCGCCCACCTGCACCACCACCGCCACCAGCTCCAGCCCGGTGGGGACGTACCCATCCAGCTGCACCGGTGCGGTCGACCCTAACTACACCATCGAGTACGTTTCGGGGACAGTCACGGTGACTGCACAGCCGATCCTGACCATCACGGCCTCGAGCGGCACCATGGTCTTTGGCGATCCGGTCCCCGTCATCACCCCGATCTACAGCGGTTGGGTCGACGGCGACACCGCCGCTTCGCTCACGACCGCGCCCACCTGCACGACGACCGCCACGAGCTCTAGCCTGGCTGGGACCTACCCATCCAGCTGCAGCGGTGCGGTCAACCCCAAGTACTCCATCGTCTATGTTCCGGGCACCATTACGGTGACCGGGACCCAGTCAGTCCTTGGCGAGACGGCCACGCCGAGTGTGGCTGCCACACTCGCGCCCACCAGCACCGGTAGCGGCTCTTCGGGCAACAGCTCGACCCCGCTCTTGGCTCTCCTCATCTGCCTTGCCTTCAGCGGCTTCGGGTTGCTCGCCGTTCAGGCACAGCGACAGAGCATTCGCCGCTAGGCGGAATACGGGGCCGCGTCGCGGCTCTTGAGATCTTCGAGACCGGCGGCCGCCGACCGCCGGTCTCCCTTTGCCCGCCACACGGGCCGACCGCCGGTCTCGCCAGATCGGGCCACGGCCGCCGGGTCCATCCCAGGGGTTCCCCCCATTGCCAGGCGAACACGTCGGCCTGAGGACGGGCGCGATGGTCGCGCCGGTAGTCGCGGGTAGCCGGCGAGCTCGTGAGCGTAGGGTCGTCGCCGCCGAGGGGTAGGCGCTCTCAGGGAGTCGGGGTGGGCGTGTCGGTCGGCGTTTGGGTGGGCGCCGGGACGACGAGGTGCAGCACCGCCGTCTGTGCGTAAGCGTAGGCGTGGCCGCCTGGGTAGCCAATGGCCTGGATCCGGACTGCGTACTCGCCCGGCGGGATCGCTATTGGATCTGAGGACCCGGCGCCGGCTGGCGGGACCGCCCAGTACGGGCTTCCGGATGGGTAGGACGGACTCCCGGGCCAGGTCCCATACACGAGCTTGTAGTAGTCGAACGGGCCGCCCGTGTACTGCGTCCAGCTGAAGGTGTAGGTGCCATCGACGACGTTGGGGGTCCATGCCAGCGCACCCAGGTCGACGGTGGGCGGCAGGCTCGGCGGGGCCAGGGCCGTCAGGCGAACGACGTTGGTCTGGGCCCTGATGATGGTCTTGCCGCCCGACTCGTCGACGACCTGGAGGCGAACGGCGTAGTCGCCGGCGTCTATCGGTCCCGACCAGACGGTGTTACCCGGAGTGTCGTTGCAAGCCCAGTAGGGTGAGGCCGGGAAGCTTGGCTGGCTACCCGCAGGACCGTGGACGAGCTTGTAGTACTGGAATCCGCTGCCTGTGTACCTGGGCCACTGGAACTTGTAGGTTCCATCGCCGTTCCTGGTGATCTTGAGCTGGCCCAGGTTGGCGGGGCCGGCCGGAGTCGGCCTGGGGGTGGGAGGCTGAGTTGGTGCCGGCGTTGGTGCCGGAGTTGGGGCCGGCGTGGGGCTGGGAGTCTCCCCAGCCCGCTCGGTAGGCGGCGCAGCCTGGTCGGTGGGCGGCGCAGGCGTCACCGGAGGAGCCGGCGTCGGGATGTCGGCCAGCAGGCCTAGAGGCAGACCCAGCCGGGCGTCGAGGCCGGCGTTGTCGATCAGCCATCCGCTCGCCAGCGTCTCGCTGGTGATCGCCTCGACAACCGGCGAGCCGCCGGGGGCGCCGTCCGGCAGCAGCTGGATCGTGGCGCCCGCTCCCTGCTCGAGGGTTGCCTGGATCTTCGGCCCGGTCAGGTCCACGCCGTGTTGCAGAGCCAGACCGCGGACTTGCTCGCCACCACCACCGGTGAGGGAGCGCTCGAGGTCGAACGCCGTCCCGCGGGCTGCCCACGAGACGGATCCGGTAACGACGCGATAGTCCCCGCCTGAGGCAACCCTGACTCGGTGGTAGACCCGGCCGGCCAGCTGGCTCACGGTCTCGTGGTTCGGGTCCAGCGAGTCCAGCCTCAGATCGGCGCCCGAATCGAGTCGGACGATGCTGGCGCCCAGCGTCAGCGTGGCCCGGCCCCCCGAAGCGACTCGAATCTCGTCGCCCTCGCGCAGGTCCGCGCCGGTGGCAAGAGTGCTGGCGGTCCCGTCGCGCACGAGCGTGGCCGAGACGGCCACGTCGGCGGTGGCCTGTGCCCGCATCGGTGAGAAGACGCCGCTGCCGTAGAGAAGCGTGACTATGGCCACCGAGGCGGCCAGGCCCGCGGCCGTCCATCGGGACGGCATCACCCGAGTCGGAATGCGCGAGTGCACGGAGGGGTGCAGCGCAGCCACGTGCCCCGCTTCGTCGGCCTTCGCCGATACTGGAGGCGCGGCGTCCCCGATCTCGTCCCCGCTGGTGGTGAAGCATCCCCCGGCCCTGCTCGCATCGGCGGCATCTGGGGCAAATTCCGGGCCGGGAGCAAGGATTTCCACGTCCGGACTGAGAGTCCAGGCACGGCGCTCTTCCGCGAATGGGCGGCTTTCGCGGCGCCGTTCGATCAGGCCGTCCGGGAGGTTGAGCGGCCGGATCGGCGGCCGCGGAGTTGCGTCTTCACCTTCGGGAGCCGGCGCAAACTCGAAGAGGGTCCGACCGGATGGAAGCTCGCGAAGCAGTCCGGCACGCAGACGCATCGCGAAGGCCGGTTCGGGCCGCTGGCGGCCGGCGATGGCGACCCGTGCCACGCGGCCCGCCTCGAGCAGCTCACGGGCCAGGCCGTCGAGCTGCTCCATCTCGTTCAGCTCATCAGGCGACATCCGCGGACTCCTTGGCGACGGCCATGCGCAGGGCCCGAAGGGCGCGGTGGAGCCGGACGGCCAGTGTCTCGCGAGAGCAGCCGAGCACGGCGCACATTTCAGTCGTGTTCAGGTCGTCGTAGAAACGCAGAACCAGGATCTCGCGGTGACCGTTCGACAGGCTGAGCAGAGCCCGACGCACCTGGTCGCGGTCCAGGGCGGCAGCGAGAGCGTCCATGGCAAGGTCGCCGGGCGCCTCGCGGTCGTATTGATCGCCCATTGCCACGAAGCGGCCGTCCCGGCGCACGTGGTCGACGACCACATTGGAAGCGACCCGGTACAACCAGCCTCCGAAGCAATCGTTCCGGAAGTCCGGTCGTCGCACGTTCTCGAGTGCTCGCTGGAAGGTCATCGAGGTGAGGTCCTCCGCCACGCAACGATCCTGGACGCGGCGGTAGATGAAGCCGTAGAGGCGGGGCAGATAGAAGTCGTAGAGCTCGGCGAACGCTGCGGAGTCCTCGCGCGCTCTGGCCACGAGCCCACGCTCGTGGTCGGCAGCCATGCGAGACGCGCCGTCACGGTCCATAGAGTCTTGAACGGTACGAAGACTGGCCCGGACGGGCAATCCGCCACCTGTACTGTTCGGTACCGCTCGGCCCCTCGGCCGCGCGCCCACTCAACGCAAGGGCGGCCGATCGCCAGGGGATCGATCCCCCCTGGCCGCATCTCGGTTCCGCTCTCCATGTCACTTCGCTCACATTCGGGTCGCTCGTTGCGGTTTGCGGGCGCCGCAGACGCCGGGCGTTTCCAAGTCTCGAGGGCGCGGCGTCCGGCGGCGGTTGCGGCCGCATCCGTCAGCCCGGCCCTCGCCGGACCCGGTCTGGGCGCCAGGCGCCGTCCACCGGGTAGTCGAGGGGCCCATCGGCCGGGCGCCGCGGGCCCCTCGGCTGCAGATCTGTCAGACCGGCTCTGGTGTGGGAGTCGGGGTCGGTGTTGGGGTGGGTTCCGGCGTTGGGGTCGGAGTCGGTTCCAGCGTCGGGGTCGGGGTCGGATCCGGCGGGACGTCTACGCGGATGACCGGGGAGACGGCCAGGATCGTGTTGGCGTTGCAGGCCGGTACCAGGCCCCCTGCGAGCGCGAGAGTTGAATCCGTGAATGCATACACTCGGTAGTAGTACGTGTGGCCGCCCTTGAGGGGCTTGTCCACGTGGCTCAGCTCGTTGACGTTAGTGCCGTACCAGAGGTTCGGAACGTCTCCGAGCTGGAGGGTCGGGTTGCTGTTCGTCTCGCTGCGGACAATCCCGTAGTAGGCGAAGAACGGGCCGGTGTACTTGCTCCAGTTCAGAGTGACCTGGTGGCTGCCCAGGACGTAGCTCAGACTGAGCGACGCGATCGGCGGAGCCGTCGGCGCGGTCACGGTTAGCTTGACGGTGCTGGTCTTGGCCAGGACGGCAGCCTTGCCGGACGGGTAGTAGACCGCCTCGACGTTGACGTTCCATGTGCCGCCCGGCACCTGGTAGGTGACGCTGTGGCTGTCGGGACCAACGTAGGTCCAGTACTTGCCGGTCTCGACGTAGCCCGGGGCGCTGGGATAGGGCACGCCGGACAGCTTGTAATAGTTGAACTCGGTCGAGCCCTTGTATGCGTTCCAGGTGAAGGTGTATGTGCCGTTGCCGTTGTTCTTCACGCTGAGGGCGCCAAGGTCGGCCGGGTTCGAGACCGGCGGCGGCGCCTTGGTCGAGGCGGGGCTGACAGTGACGGTCTTGACGTTGCTGGAGGCGAGGACGGCGTAGCCCTCATCCGACGACTTGACGGCGAAGACCTCGTACGTGAAAGTGCCGGCTCCGGAGCAATCCGTGAAGGTCAGCGTGTCGACCGTGTCGATCGCGGCGACGAGGGTGTCGCCGTCGCCGAGCGGCCAGCTGGCCGTCGCATCGGTAGAGCGCACGACCTTGTAGTAGGCGAAGTCCTCGCCCGCGTACTTGGTCCAGGCGAGGTTTACCTTGCCCGGAATGACGTCGGCGGTCAGCGTGAGACCGCCCGTCACCGGCTCGACCGGCGCGACCTCTGTCGGGGTGGGGGTCGGGGTCGGGGTCGGGGTCGGGGTCGGCGTCGGCGTCGGCGTGGGTTCAGGATCGTCGCCAACGACCACGGGGGTGGCGTTGGGCGACGCCATGATCAGGCTCTGAACCATGTTCGCGCCGAACGCGACGCTGGTCACCACGAGGATGCCGGCGATAGCAAACGGCAACGCTGCCGGCAGGCGCATTCGCGAGAACCCAACGGTCCGCCGGAGCGGCCGAACGAAGTCCTGCTCAATTCGCGGGCCGGTCGACGGCGACGGCTTGTGCTCGAAATCCGGTCTGTTGTCGTCCATTCGTTCGCTCCCACTCGAATGTGGCTTATAAGTCCGCGCGGCAAGGGGACGCTCTCCGCTTGTCAACAGAACGTTCCGAGAGGCTCGGGATTACCGGTGGGGCCGCAATGCACCGGAAACTGCACGCGCCGGCGGTTTGACAGGCACAGGAGACGGACGCCATGCTCGGCCTGCCGGCACCCGGTTTCCCGTGCCTTCCCGCCGACCGCCGGCCTACCGAGGAGTCGATGAGCCTCCGCGCCAATGCCATGCTTCGGACTTTCCTCCTGGTCGCGGTCGCAGCATTGGCGGCGGGATGCGGCGGCGCTTCCGCGACAGCGTCGCCGACACATCCGCCCAAGCCTCCGGTTACTGCCTCGCCTTCGTCCGGAATCACTGCCTCACCGTCTGCCGCGGCTTCGGGTTCCCCGTCCGCGTCCGCCGGCGCGTCGGCGTCCCCCTCCTCAGGCGATCGAGTAACGATCGGCTTGCCGCATGTGGACGCGGCCCTGGAGGACTTGCTCCCGTCGATCATCGGGGGCGTGGACCTCGTCCGCTTCAGTGAGCCGCTGGCCAGCTACTCAGCTTCGTCCGCAGGCGGAGACAAGCGTCTGTATCCACCCTGGTTGGTGAAGTTCGGCAAGACGCCGGACGACGTCAATATCGCGATCGCGACCGATCTGACTCATTTCGTGGTTCATGCGATCAAGGTTCCGGGAGCTGACGACGCGACCTTGACCTCCTCGTTCGCGGACGTCGCCCGGACTGCGGACTGGCCGGTGAGCGCCAAGTCGATCGGGCCCCGGTCCGTTCTCGAGATCGTCGATCCGACCGGGCAGGCGGCCGGCCTCCTGGGCGATGGCTACGGCTACGTCTACGCCAAAGGCGGCGTCCTGTTCGTGGTAATCACGGACGACCCCTCGCTGCTGGTCGAGGCTTTGATAAAGCTGCCCTGACCGGACGAGCACGGCAGCGCCGTACAATCGGCTCGCAATGCCACGCCAGCCGGACCGGCCCGTTCGTGAAGCCTGGATCGTCGCCTCTCTGCGGACGCCGTTCGGCAGGTACGGCGGGGCGCTGGCTCGCGTACGCCCGGACGATCTGGCGGCGGCCGTGATTCGGGCACTTCTCGACCGATCGGGAGTCGACCCGGCGCTCATCGAGGACGTCATCCTGGGCTGCGCGAACCAGGCCGGTGAGGACAATCGAAACGTTGCCCGGATGGCTGCCCTGCTGGCTGGCCTGCCGGCGGAGGTCGCTGGCCTGACCGTGAATCGTCTGTGTGGCAGCGGGCTCCAGGCGGTCAACTCCGCCGCACACGCGATCGCAGTCGGCGATGGTGACGTCTTCGTGGCCGGCGGGGTGGAATCGATGAGCCGCGCTCCCTACGTGATGCTCAAGCCCGAAGCTCCCTTTGAGCGCGGCGCCCACGAGCTCGTCGACACGACACTGGGCTGGCGATTCGTCAACCCGGCGCTGGCCGCGATCCACCACCCCTACTCGATGGGCGAGACGGGCGAGAACGTGGCCGAGCGCCTTGGTGTCAGCCGCGAGGACCAGGACGCCTTCGCGCTGGAAAGCCAGCGGCGGACGGCCGCGGCGATCGCCGAAGGTCGGTACGCAGAGCAGCTGGTGCCGATCTCCGTTCCCCAGCAAAGGGGCGCGCCGGTCGTCGTGGAGTCCGACGAGCATCCGCGGCCGGATACGTCCGCCGAGGCCTTGGCCCGGCTGCGCCCGGCTTTCCGCGAGGGCGGCACCGTGACCGCGGGCAACGCCAGCGGGATCAACGACGGGGCTTCGGCGGCGTTGGTCGTGGAAGCGGGCCGGGCCCGCTCGCTCGGCCTGCGGCCGATGGCCCGGATCGTGGCCACGGCCGTTGCCGGCGTGGATCCCGCCGTCATGGGCCTGGGCCCGATACCGGCCACTCGCAAGGTCATGGACCGCGCCGGTCTGACGGTTGCGGAGATCGATCTGGTGGAGCTGAACGAGGCCTTTGCCAGCCAGTCGGTCGCGTGCATCCGTGAGCTCGGTCTGGACCCCGCACCGAGTGAACGTCGACGGTGGGGCCATAGCCCTGGGTCATCCGCTCGGAGCCAGCGGCGGCCGCCTGATCACGAGCCTGGTCCACGGCCTGCGGCGGACGGGCGGGCGCTACGGCCTCGCCACGATGTGCATCGGAGTCGGTCAGGGGATCGCCACGGTCGTCGAGCGGATCGACGGGTAGGCGGGGATGAGCACCACTGCGACCGCGCCGGACGCGGATCCGGCAGCGATGTCCGCTCCGGACGAGCCGGCCATCGAGACTCGGGAGCTGCGAAAGGAATTCGGGCGGATCGTGGCCCTGGCTGGGCTGACGATGACCGTGCCGCGCGGCGAGGTGTTCGGCTTTCTCGGTCCGAACGGAGCCGGCAAGACGACGGCGGTCAAGCTGCTGCTGGGCCTGTCGCGTCCGTCGGCCGGAGACGGGCGCGTGCTCGCGGCGCCACTGGGCGATGTCGCCGCGCGGCGCCGCGTGGGCTACCTGCCCGAGCTGTTCCGCTACCAGGGCTGGATGACCGCCCGCGAGGTGCTGGCCCTGCACTGCGAGCTGGCCCGCCTTCCCAGATCCGACTGGAGTCGAGAAGTCGGCGCCGCGCTGGACCTGGTCGGCCTCGCCCACAGGGCGGACGACAGAACCGAGACGTTCTCCAAGGGGATGCAGCAGCGACTCGGCCTGGGGGTTGCGTTCCTGGGCCAGCCGGAGCTGGTCGTTCTGGACGAGCCCACATCGGCGCTCGACCCCGTCGGGCGGCAGGACGTCCGGCGGATCATCGCGTCGCTGCGCGATCGGGGCGTGACCGTCTTCCTCAATTCGCACCTGCTGACTGAGGTCGAGCGGGTTTGCGACCGGGTCGCCATTGTCGACAAAGGCCGAGTGGTGGCCGAGTTCACGATGACCGACCTGCTCCGCGAACAGGGCGCCAGCATCCGGGTCCGCGGGTTGGGCGACCTCGCCGAGACGGTGGCAGCTCGCTTCGGCCGGGCCCGCCTCAACGGCGAGTGGCTGAACGTGGAAGGGATCCTGGACGCCGACGTACCGGTGCTGGTAAAGGAGCTCGTCGAGCGGGGTGGCGCCATCCACGCCGTGGTCCCGACGCGCCACTCCCTGGAGGATCGGTTCATGGCCCTGCTCGGCGCCGCTGGCCCGGACTCGAAGAGCGGTCCGGACCCGCAGGTGGAGCAGTGAACAGCGCCGGCTCGATCCTGATCGTGGCTCGCCTCACGCTGCGCGAGGCCTTCAGGCGCCGCGTCCTGTGGGCCCTGGTGGGCCTCACGGTCCTGATCATCGCCCTGACCTGGTGGGGCTTCTCGCGCATCGCGGAAGTTTCGCCCGTCAACGGTCCCGTCGAGATGCTCGGCGTGTCTCAGGTTCTGGTGATGCTGGCCTTCATGTTCAGCTTCGTCCTGGCCATGACTGCCGTCTTCGCCGCGTCGCCCGCGATCGGGCCGGAGATCGAGAGCGGCCTGCTGCTGGCCGTGCTGGCCAGGCCGATCCGCCGCGCCGACGTGCTGCTCGGACGCTGGCTCGGTCTCGCGGTCGTCCTGGTGACATATGCGATCGTGGCCGGGTACCTGGAAGTTGGCGCGGTCAAGCTGGCGACCGGCTACCTCCCGACCGAGCCGGCGATGGCGCCGCTCTACCTGGCCGGCGAGGCCCTCGTGCTCCTCACTCTCGCCCTTGTCTTCAGCACGAGGATCGCCTCGGTGGCGGGCGGAGCCATCGCGGTCGTGGCATATGGGCTGGCCTGGATGGCGGGTGTCATGGGTGGCGTGGGCGAAGCCTTCGACAGCGCCGTGCTCCGCGACGCGGGCATCGTGGCGAGGCTGATCCTTCCCAGCGACGTCCTGTGGAGAGGGGCGGCAGGCGCCCTTTCGCCGACCGATGCAGTGCTTCGTGGGGGCGGCGTGGCGTCTCCGGCTCTCTACAGGTTCAGCCCCTTCTCCGGTTCTGCACCCGATCCGGCCTGGCTGGCCTGGTGCCTCCTCTGGGTCGTAGGCGCCCTGGCTATCGGGATAGTCCTGCTCCGGCACCGCGAGGTCTGACGGTCCTCTACTTGTACACAGCCCAGACGTAGCCGTAACAGACGAACGCGACGCTGAGGCCGATCAGAACCTTCTCCAGGTTTCCGAAGCGATCTCTCAGAGCGATCGCCACCAGGGCGAAGAGAAACGGGATGAAGTCCATGGCATACCGATAGCCGTAGGTGGCCGCGCCGCCTCCGCCGTAATAGAAGAAGACGGGGATCGCGGCCAGAATCGCAGCTCCCCACAGCATCTGGTTCTGCCGGTCGCGAAGCCCGGCGTTGAACGCGATCAGCAGAGCCGGCGTGGTCAGGAGGATGGACTGGCCTTGAATGCTGGGGACGAGCCACGGGAAGTCAGACCGAATCCCGAAACCGCCCCCTATGAAGAGAGCCAGGTTCGTGGGAACGTGAACTATCGAGAAGAGGCCCTGAGCGCGAACGGAATCGAGCGGCGCGGCCACCCAGGCGATGTCGTAGCCGGTCTCGAGCGGCGAACCAAACCGGACGTAGTTGAAGGCGGCCGTCAAAGCCAGGGCTCCGGCGATCGGTAGAGCCAGCTCCGCCGCGACTCGGACTCGGTCTCGAGCCTCGGCCAGCAGGACCAGCCCAAGGGGCACCGCCGCGATCAGCAATGTCGGTCGGGCCAGCCCGGCCAGACCCACGAGGACCCCGATGACCCAGGGCCGGCGCCGGTCTCGCCACTCGATGAGAGCCAGGAAGGTCAGCAACGCCAATTCGAGGTGGGCCAGGTAGTAGAAGTTGCCCTCGATGGCCAGGGTGAAGAGCATCGTTCCGAAGGCTCCCAGCGCCGCCAGCCAGTACGTGGCGGATCCGCCGGGGCCGTAGCGCCTGGCGAGGGGAAGTGCCAGCCAGGCGGCAACGATGCCAACGCCGCCCGAGACGATCCAGCGTGAGAACGGCCACAGGGACTCGAAAGGGACGAACGGGAAATACGGCACGGTCGGCAGCAGGCTCATGGCCTGGTAGTGGCGGCCGTCGATCGTGACGATGTCGTTGATCGTGGTCAGGGAGCTGAGATCGAACCGCCCCTGAGCTATGGCGTTGGCCAGGATCATCATGTGGTCCGGGCCCCAGTCCGAGGCCTGGCTGCGGACGAAGGTGGCGCCGGTGTAGACGAGCGCCACGACGACCATCCAGGCCAGGGCGCCGGGATCGGCCAGAAGCCGACCGGCCCAGCCGCGAAGCCAATCCAGAGCCCTCAAGGATCCTCTCCATCGATCGAGCCGCCGGTTGCGCCGCTGGACGATGGCGATCGTAGCATCGGCGATGGGCCGCTCGTGTCCGCGGTGCCAGGCCCGCATGGGCTCGCCAGATCCGCCGGCTACGGTAGGCTAACGCCGTGTCAGCCAACGGACCCGAGCAGGCCGCAGATCAGAATGCCGCGTCGGCCGGCGCCGACGCTGCAGCCGTCGCGTCCTCGAGTCGAGGCCAGCGCGTCGTCGTGGTCATGCCCGCCTACAACGCCGCGAAGACGCTCGACCGGACCTATCGCGACATCCCCCATGCGATCGTCACGAAGGTCATCCTCGTCGACGACGTTTCGCACGACGACACGGTCGCCCTCGCGCAGCACCTCGGCCTGGACGTGATCATCCACCGCCAGAACCTGGGCTACGGGGGCAATCAGAAGACTTGCTATGACGCCGCCCTCGAGGCCGGCGCCGACGCCGTCGTCATGCTCCACCCCGACTATCAGTACGACGCCACCCGCATCCCGGCCCTGGTCCAGCCCATTCTCGACGGGACCAAGGACCTGATGCTCGGCAGCCGATTCCTGGGCGATCCACTGGCGGGGGGCATGCCGCGCTGGAAATTCCTGAGCAACCGCTTCCTGACGACCCTGGAGAACCTCGCCTTCGGGCTCCACCTGTCCGAGTACCACACCGGATTCCGCGCCTACAGCCGCGGCTTGCTCGAGACGATTCCGTACCGCCTGAACAGCAACGACTTCGTCTTCGACCAGGAGCTCGTCGCGCAGGCCGTGGCAACGCACATGCGGATCGGCGAGATCGCCGTGCCGACCCGCTATTTTCAGGAGGCAAGCTCGGTCAATTTCCGGCGTAGCGTGGTCTACGGCTTTGCGACGCTGCGCGTGATCCTGCGGTTCACGCTGCACCGGCTGCGCGTTCGACGCTCGAGGAAGCTGGCCTCCCGGAAGACGAGCTCCAGGTGAGGCGCGTCACAACGGGGCTGGCTCGCAGTGGCATCGGCATCTCCATCTCGATCGTCTGCATCGTCCTGGTCTTGCGCGGCGTCGACCTGGGCCAGACTGCGGACGTCATCCGCGGCGCCAGGCCGGCCTGGCTCGCAGTTGCCGCGGCCGCCGTGGTGGCCGACTTGGCCTTCCGGGCGCTGCGCTGGCAGACCCTGATAGCGCCAATTCACCCTGTTCCATTGCGGCGGCTGAGCGCCTACATGCTGGTTGGTTACCTCGCGAACAACGTCCTGCCGGCCCGCCTGGGCGAGCTGGTCCGGAGCCACTACCTGGGTGACCGAGAGGGAATCAGCCGCAGCGCCACTCTGGGCACGGTGGTCGTGGAGCGGGTCGTGGACACGGTGGTGCTGGTCGGGATCGGCGCCGCCGCCATTCTGGTCCTCAACGTCCGAGGCGTCGTGGTCAGCGCGATCCTCGTTGGCGTGGCCCTGGCCGGCCTGCTCTGCGTAGCCCTGGCCCTGGCCCTGGCAGCGCACAGATTGCCGGGCGCGGGGCGGGTCGCTGCATTCCTGAGCCGCTGGCCGCGGGTCGTGGGCGTCGCAACGCGACTGCGCGACGGGCTGCGCGTGGCCGCTTTGCCGAGGACGATCGGGGCAGCCGCCGTCCTGAGCGTCGCCGCGTGGAGCTGCACGGTACTCGCCTTCCTTGCCGTCGGCCAGGCCCTTGGCATCGAGCTGACGGTTGGCGAGGGAGCCCTGCTGGCGGCCGGCACCAACCTGGCCACCGCGGTCCCGTCCGGCCCGGGCTACCTGGGCACGTTCGAGTACGCCGGCCAGACGATCGCGGCCGCGTTCGGATTCCCGGGAGCCACGGGGCTGGCTCTGGCTCTCCTGATTCACGTCCTCACGCTGGCCGTCAGCTCCCTGGGAGGCGTGGTGGCGCTGGTGCGGCTCGGTTGGGGCAGGCGCCCGGCGGACCGCCCAGTGCCGGACAGCTATGTGGCCCCGGTCGAGTGAAGCGCGGCAGATCTGCGGATACGCGTGACGCGGTCGTCGCAGCGAGCTAAGGTCTTGTGGCAATGATCACCGATCCGCGCTCAGCTGCCTCCGCCGGCGACGGCTGGCTCGAGCCGATCGCCCGGCGGCTGGCCAACCTCGGGTTCGAGCTCGTCCAACCGGACAGGACCGGTGGCGACGAAACCAGCCACCTGGTGGTCGCCCTTCGCCCCACTCCGACGATGAAGCATTTCGATCCCGAGTCGATCGACTACTGGATCACGGATGGCGCTCGCGGGCGGGCCGCCCACCTCGATCGGGACACTCGCCTCCCCATAGCCGGCGACTTTTCGTGGGGCCGCATTACGCTGACCGATCGCCTGGACGTGCGCAACGAGTTCCTCAGCTTCGGCGGGTCGCTCAGGGCCCGGTTGACTTCGGACGCGACCGTCCTCGTGGACCTCAGCTCCGAGGCGCCAATTCTGCGCTGGAGCGGCCACAGCCAGGAGACCGATCCTCTGGCCGGCGAAGTCGGAGCGTTCTTCGGCCGGCTCAAGGTGCCGATCGACTTCGTGCCGGGCGCCGAGGCCCTGATAGCGAAGACTGCCCCTCCGGCGCTCTATTGCGCCTTCATCCAGTTCGTCCGCGAACGGTTGTCGAAGGCCCGGAGCCTGCGCGACGCCAACCGCTCGCTGGCGGACTGGGGTTCGCGCGAGGGCCAGCGCATGGAAGCGACCGCAGCCGAACACTGGCGGGCCGGAACGGAACTGAGACGGCAGCTCGGGGCCATGGAGGCGACCGCGCGGGACTAGCGGCGGCAGCGCGGTCGGCCTGGGAGCGGAAAAGACGACGGCGCCCTTGCGGGCGCCGTCGCTGCGTTTGCCCGCTCTTGCTACGAGCGGCGTTCGAGCTCAGGAAGGCGCGACCGAGGGCGAGGCGCTCGGCGACGGGGCCGTGCTGGGAACCGCGCTCGCCGACGCGCTCGGCGACGGGCTGGGCGAGATACCGAGAGCCTTGTCCAGCGCGGCCGAGAGGGTCACGTAGTCGGGCGAGGTGACCGCAGTCCCGGCTACAACGACCCAGGGCGTCTGGTTGGCGTCGGCCGGCACCTGCTTCTGCTCGGCCGTGACGTCGTTGTTGTGGGCGCCGCCGTCGACACAGGAGTCGAACCGGGCGTTGTCCAGCCCGCCCATCGCATGGGCGATTGCCTTGAGCCGGTCCTTGGTGAAGGCCCCGGAGCCCTCGGTGTACTGGTTGGCGAAGAGCCAGTCGTGGTACGGCCAGAACTTGCCCTGGTCGTTGGCGCACTCGGCCGCATTCGCTGCGTCGAAGGACTCGGTGCCCCCTACGTTCGCGTCGATGATGACGAAGTCGTGGTAGACCACCTTGACCTTGCCGGTCGCGACGTAGTTGGCCACGAGCTGGGGCTCGACGCTATGAGTGAAGGCCTCAGCAGCCGGTGCACTGGAAGTCCTCATACAAGTCCATCGTGACCTTGGCGTTCGGGTCACCGAGGGTGCGCCCGCTCGTGGGAATGCTTGCGGGCGTGATCAGGCTCGCCTGCGGGGCGATCGGGTCGGCCAGCACCGCCGGAGCCGCCTTCTGGCTGCTAAGGAAGTAGGCGGCACCGATGGCTATGACGCCGATGAGAACCGCGATGACCGTGTATAGGACCAGCGGCCCGGGCGACCCGCTCGATCCGTGCGTGCTGGCCCGCGCGAGGGCCCGGTTGGCCTCCCTGTTGGCCAGGCGCTGCTGCCGGGCCGAGCGACGGCTGGTCGGCGGAACGTTGCCTGAGGAGGGGCGCCCGCTCGGACGATTAGCACTCATCGTTGTTCCCTCTCACGTGGGATAGGTCGCACATAGCCCGTCAGGCAGTCTCGTCCGCCGGCACCGCGTTCGGGTTCGGCGTTCGGAGATACACCCACAGGGCGATGACGAAACGCAGAAGAAGCGACAGCCCGTAGGACTCGCACCAGATGCAGACCGCATGGATCAGGAAGATCTGAGCGAACTGGAACCAGCCCTCGAAGGCGACGCCGATCAGCGAAAGACCGTAGTGCGCAAGCAGGATCTTGTAGTTGTTGGTGCGCCACCAGTAGATGGCCAGGCAGAACAGCGTAATGGAGAGGATCACGCCGTACACGGCCACCGGGATATCGAAGAACGGGCGCGAGTAAGGGCTGTTCTGAACCTCTACGCAGCCGCTCAGGAAGCCGGCCTTGGGGCAAGGGACTACCCCGCCGGGCGTCAGCTCCTCGTACGAGAGCAACGATGCGATCCCCAGGCCGACCAGGTCCAGCGCCGCGAGCACGAGGCCCGGGTGGATGTGCCTGATCCGGCTCCACAGAGATGCACCCGCCGCGCCTGCCGGCGTCGCGAGATTCCGCCATGCCTCCTGCCTCGTGTGCGCCGGGGGTCTTTCCGGCGATTGCGCTCGCATATGGTACCCGAGACCGCAGGACGGCCAGGGCAGTCGTCGGTCATCTGGTGCCTGCGCGTTCGGGCGGGACTATCACGGCCGGATGAGACCTGGTATCATCCAATCTTCCAGTGAGACCAGGTATCAACCGCGGGTTCGAGTGGATCAGACCGGACGCATAGTCCAGGCATTGCAGGATGCGGGCTACCAGGCCACCCCGAAATCGGCGGCTGATGGCCGATCTCGTCGCGGGCTCCAAAGGACACTTCACGGCCGCCGATCTCCTGAGCCGGGCACGGCAGCGGCAGGCCAAGGTAGGTCGGGCCACGGTATTCCGAGCCCTGGAGCTGCTTACCAGCCTGCGCGTCGTCGAGCGCCTGGACCTGCCGAACCGCTCGCACGCCTACGTCTTGTGCGATCCGGCCGAGCACCACCACCATCTCGTCTGCTCCAGTTGCGGTCGTGGCGTCGACGTCGCCGACGGCGAGCTGGCCCGCCTGGTCGATGAGATCGGCCGCCGCAACGGTTATCGCATCGAGACTCATCGACTCGAGATGTTCGGGACGTGCCCGGCGTGCATTCACGCCGGCGCGACAAACGCTGCGGCCACAATCCGGAGCGATGCGTCATGAGGCGCGCTGCCGGTCATGGTCGCCGGCGCTGGATCGGCCTGGCCGCCTTGCCGCTGCTTCTTCCTGGCCTGTGGGGCTGCAGCTACGCCGGCAGCTCGTCGGGCGGGAAGATCCTCGCCGTCGCCGGGGAGAACTTCTACGGCGACCTCGTGGCCCGCGTGGGCGGCGAGCGGGTCTCAGTGACGAGCATCATCAGCGATCCCTCCGTCGACCCGCATACGTACGAGTCCAGCCCGCAGAACGCCGAGGCAGTGGCCGACGCGACGCTCGTCGTCGAGAACGGCCTCGGCTACGACGCGTTCCTGGACCGGCTGCTCGCCGCCTCGCCCCGATCCGACCGCCGGGTCGTCAACGTCCAGCAGCTGCTCAACCTGCCGGACGGCTCGAACACGCATGTCTGGTACGACCCGGCGACGATGCCCAGAGTTGCGCGGGCTGTGGCTGACGCCCTCGAGCAGATCGAGCCGGGTTCGAAGGCGACTTTCGAGGCGAACCTCGAGACCTACCTGGACTCCTTCGGACCGTTCACAGCCAGGATCGCCGAGATCAAGGTGCGTTTCCCGGGGACGGCGGTTGCCTACACCGAGCCGGTGGCGAGCTATCTCGTTGCCGCGCTCGGGTTCCGGTCGCTCACCCCACAGGGATTCGCCAAAGCGATCGAGAACGGCACGGACCCGGCCCCTGCCGACGTGGCCGCGGAGCAGGACCTGCTGACCGGCCACAAAGTCAGCCTGCTCCTCTACAACAGCCAGGCCACCTCGCCGGTGACCGAGTCGATCAGAGCGTTGGCCGGCCAATCGGGCGTGCCGGTAGTGGGACTCTCCGAGACAATTCCGCGGCAGGACGAGAGCTTCGTCGACTGGCAGCTGGCCCAGCTGAACGAGATCGAGACCGCGCTCGGAGGCAGCCCATGAGCCGCGACGGCCACGGCCGCGAGACGGCAGCCGGAGCACCGGTCGGCTCCGGCGAGCTCGGCCACATGCGACCGCAGGTCGCGGAGGAGCCGGCCATCTGCTTCGACCGGGCGACCCTCGCCTACGGCGATCGAGTCGTCTGGTCCGAGCTGTCGCTGACTGTGCGATCCGGCGAGTTCCTGGCTGTTCTCGGGCCGAACGGATCGGGCAAGACCTCTCTCCTGCGGGCACTGCTCGGGCTGACCCCACTGGCCGGAGGCCAGCTGGACGTTCTGGGCAGGCCGCCCCGGCGCGGAGACCCGGCGATCGGCTACGTCCCCCAGCATGCCGGCTTCGACCGGGACGTTCCGCTCCGCGGCCGGGATCTCGTCAGTTTGGGCGTCGACGGCCACAAATGGGGGTTCGGCCGGTTGTCGCGCGACGGGCGGCGTCGTGTCGAGGCCGCCCTTGATGCCGTCGCCGCCCGGCCGTACGCGGACGCGCCCATCGGGCGCCTGTCGGGAGGCGAGCAGCAGCGACTTCGCATCGCCCAGGCTCTCGTCGGCGAGCCGGCGCTCCTGCTGTGTGACGAGCCGCTGGCCAGCCTCGACATGCGCTATCAGCAGGAGATCACTGAGTTGATCGGCGACTGGGCGCGCCAGAAGCGCGGCACGGTCGTCTTCGTGACCCACGATGTGAACCCCGTTCTCGGTTATGCCGACCGCGTGGTCTTCGTGGTCAACGGGCGTTGGGCCGCCGGCGGTACGGACGAGGTGCTGACCACCGAGACGATGTCGAGCCTGTACGACGCCCCGGTCGAGGTTCTGCGGGTCAGGGGACGCATCGTGGTGGTGGGTGAGGCAAGCGGCGCCGGCTTCGACATCGACGAGCCGCATCACTTTCCGGAGCCGCTGAGGGCCCACCAATGATCGCCGAGCTGATCCACCTGCTCGGCTACCCGTTCGCTCAGAATGCCCTGATCGCGGGCGTCCTTGTGGCGGTGGTGGCGGGCCTGGTGAGCCGGTTCGTCGTGGCCCGCAACATGTCCTTCGCGGTGCACGCTCTGGCAGAGGTCGGGTTCACCGGCTCGGCCGGATTCATGCTCATCGGCCTGTCGCCGGTCCTGGGGTTGCTGACGGGGTCGATGGTGACGGCCCTCTTCATCGGCGGGCTCGGGCTTCGCATCCGGGAGCGCGACTCCGTGGTGGGCGTGATCATGGCCTTCGGCCTGGGGCTCGGCGTCCTCTTCATCTCGCTGTATCCGCGCTACGCAAGCGAGGCCTTCGCCATCCTGTTGACCGGGGCCATCACAACGGTCACTCGAGGTGACCTGATGATCCTGCTGGCCGTGGCGGGGGTGACGCTCGTCGGCCTGGGAGTGATGTATCGGCCGCTAACCTTCGCCACCGTCGACCCGGTCGTGGCCGAGGCTCGTGGCGTGAGGGTCAGGCTCGTCTCGATCCTCTTCTTGATGATGCTCGCAGCGGCGGTAGCCGAGGCCGTCCAGATCGTCGGGGTCCTCATGATCCTGACGCTACTGATCACGCCTGGGGCAACGGCCGAGCGGTTGACCGCGCAGCCGGGTCTGGCGACGGCGGCAAGCGTTGGCGTCGCCCTGGTCTCGACCATCGGAGGGATCCTGCTCGCGCTGGTCACGAACGTGCCCGTCAGCTTCTTCGTGACGACTATCGCCTTCGTCTGCTACCTGGCGGCGCGATTCGGCTGGCCATTGCTGGAGAACCTGGGGCCGCGGCGGGCTGCAACCTAGCCGGCCGGCGGCATCTCTGTGGCGGGCTGCATCCGTGCGGCCGGGCGGCCCGCGATCGAGGCCGCCTAGCGGGAGCCCAGGAACTCCTCGAGCTCCACGGCGGTGGGCATGCCTTCCCGCGCCCCAAGGCGGGTAGTGGCCAGCGCGCCGGCGGCAACGGCGCGAATCACCGCCTCGGCCAGAGATCGGCCCTCGGCGAGCGCCGCGGCCAGAGCACCGCAGAACGCATCGCCGGCGCCCGTGCTGTCGACCGTTGCGACCATCTCGGCCGGGACTTCCCAGATTCTCAGGTCGCCGACGCGGGTTGCCCCGAGCGGGTCTTCCGTGGCCGGCGCGGCGGCGATGACAGGCTTGGGCCCTTCGCCGACTTCAGTCGCCGGCATTGGGGTTGCGGCCGCGGCCTCCTGCGGCAGGCCCACCTCCGCGTGCGGCGCCGCCGCTCCGCTGAGGCCAGACCCTACGCGCTCGAGAACGACCACTCCAGCCGCGCCCATGGTCAGGATCACGGCTTTGCGCACCCCGGGTCCGTCCGGTCCGGGCGCGAGAAGCGAGCGCGCCTGAATGGCCGTGTTCCCGCCGCCATCGGTCTTTCGGCCCGTCGGTCGGGCATCGGTCTGGAGCAGGGTGGCCAGCTCGCTGCGGTTCGGCGCCACGATGTCCGCGAGCCCGAAGATGGACCGGTCGATGCCGATGGCCGGCGCCGGATTCAGAACCGTGGTCGCACCCGCGGCATGTCCGCAAACCAGGGCCTCGCGAACGACCTGAAGGGGAATCTCGTTGCACACCAGCAGCACGTCGCCAGCCAGGCGGCCGAGCCGGGCCAGGCAGTCGCGCACGTAGCCGCTGTCGATGGCGCCGTTCGCCCCCGGCACTACCGCGATCTCATTCTCACCCGCGGCGTCGACAAGGATCAAGGCGACGCCGGTCGGCTGCCCCGGCAGTGAGGCGAGCATCGAGACGTCAACTCGTTCCATAGATAGAGCGCGCCTCGCCTCGGGCTCGAACGTGTCGTCCCCGGCTGCACCTATGAACAGCGTGGGGCGCCGAAGGCGGGCGGCCGCGACGGCCTGGTTGCCGCCTTTGCCGCCCTGATGGCGCTCGTAGCTTCCGCCGGTCACCGTTTCACCGGGACGTGGCAGATGGGGGACGCGGGCGACAAGGTCGATGTTGACCGAGCCGACCACGATCACGCGGCCGCTCATCTTCTCCTGACTCCCGGACGGTGCGGCGCCGGTCGTCGGCACCTCGCGCCTGCATTGTGCTGCAGTCGGCCTCGACTGGCACGCCGTTCTTGACGGCCGTTGTCGCCGCCCGGCGCGGACTGCGTTGCTCGCTCTGGCACTTCACCTTCCCGGCACCGTAGCGCGACCGTCATCCCCTCGAGGGGGAGCGGACGGCCGGCAACTCCCCCGAGGCAGTCACCGCGACGTGGCCGCCCCGATCTGGACAGCGGGGAAAAGGGAGCCCCGTCCGGGCGGGGACGGGGCTGGGAGAAGCATGATGGCGGGCTCGACCGGATTCGAACCGGCGGTCTCCAGCGTGACAGGCTGGCATGTTAGGCCGCTACACCACGAGCCCGTGCCGACCGCGAACAATAGCAGGTGGGCGTCCGAAATGCCCGTGCGGCGTCGAGGGGCGCGGACCCGACCCACCAACCTCCCAGGGTAGCCCCGCCGCGGGGCTGGGCAACGATGCGAGACCGTCGCCTCGCCATGCGAGGCCTCGCCCAATGCCGCCTGGCGTCCCGACGACCGCGCCCTATACTCGACCGACCAGCCCCCGGGCCTCGTGAGCCCAACGGGGCGCCGGACGGATGCCACCGCCCGCGGCGGCTCCTGCTCGAAGGACGCGGAATGATCGATCTCCGTAGCGACACTGTCACCCACCCGACCCCGGCCATGCGGAAAGCCATGTACGAGGCCGAGCTGGGTGACGACGTCTTCGGCGACGACCCAACGGTCAACGCCCTGCAGGTACGTGCCGCCGAGCTGCTGGGCAAGGAAGCCGCCCTCTTCGTCGCCAGCGGGTCGATGGCGAACCTCGTCTCGCAGCTCGGGCACCTGGGACGGGGACAGGAGACGATCGCCGGAGCGAGTACCCACATGGTCGCGGACGAGCAGGCCGGCCATGCGGTCGTGGTGGGGACCTCGATCAGGCAGATGCCCGAGCGCCCGGACGGCACTTGGGATCTGCGCGAGCTGGACGACTCGTTCCGCGATGCCACGGACGCCCATCAGGCGGTCACTGGCCTCGTAGCCCTCGAGAACACCCATGCCCACTCGATGGCGCAGCCGCTGACCGTCGAGTACACCCGTGCCGTGGCCGCCATCGCCCACGCCCATGGCGTTCCGCTCCACGTGGACGGAGCACGCTTCTTCAACGCTGCCGTGGCCCTTGGCGTGTCTCCCGAAGACGCTGGCGGAGCCGGCCGACTCGGTGGCGTTCTGCCTCTCGAAAGGCCTCTCGTGCCCGGTCGGTTCGCTCGTAGTGGGCTCGAGGGAATTCATCTTCCGGGTTCACCGCGGCCGGAAGCTGGTCGGTGGCGGGATGCGGCAGGTAGGGGTCCTGGCCGCGGCCGGGCTGGTGGCGCTGAGCGACGGGCCCGACGGGATGATCGACCGGCTGGCCGAGGACCACGCCAATGCCCGACGCCTGGCCGAGGGATTGGCCTCGCTCGACGGCATCGAGTCGGCCGGCGATCTGGCCCAGCCGACGCCCGGCCCGCTCGACCCCGCCCGGGTCGCCACGAATTTCGTGGTCTTTCGGGTTCGCGGCGCAAGGTCTGCTTTCCTCGACGCCCTCAAGGCCCGCGAAATCCTGATGGTCGAGTACTCGCACGGCACCATCCGGGCCGTAACCCACTACGGCATCACAGCCGCCGACATCGAGCGAATCCTGACCGCCAGCGCGGACGCCCTCCGCGAAGCGACGGCCCGGTCCGCGCCGCCGATGGATCCGACCGGCGCGGGCGCATCGGCCACGTCACCCACCGCCACGGCAGCCGCATCCGCCATCCACGGCCCCGGCCGCCTCAGCCAGAGCCTCGGAGCGATAGATGGCAGAGTTCGGTCTCCCGCGACCCGAGTCCAAACCAGTCGCCGGCCCTCTCGACGGCAGGTTCTGGGACCTGATCGAGGCGAACTTCCGCGACCTGGTGGCCAAGCACCCGATCTTCGCCACGTACGTGGGTTTGCACGACGCCGACGACCGCCTCGACGACGCCACGCGAGACGCCGTCGAGCAAGAGATCGACGACGCCCACCGCCTGCAGCGCGATCTCGGGGCGATCGAACCGGCCGGCCTCTCCGAGAGCGTGGGCCTGGAGCGGGAGCTGGCCCTGCACAACGTTCCGCCGCGAGCTCTTCGACCTGGAGGTTCATCGCGTCTGGGAACGCCGCTCAACGGCTTTGGATCAGGTAGGCGACGCGCTGTTCAGCATCTTCGCCCGGGACTTCGCGCCTCTCGACGAGCGTCTCGCTTCGCTGACTGCCCGCATGGAGGGCGTCCCCAAGCTGCTCGAGCAGCACCGAACGCGGGCCACTGCGCCGCAGGTCCGCCTCTGGCAGGAGCTCGAGATCGACTCGGGCGAGCAGATGCCGTCCCTCTTCGACGAGATCAAGGCAGCCGGCGCGGGCGTCCTCGACGAGCGGGCCCAGGCTCGCCTGGACCGGGCCGTGGCAACGGCCGGGGCCGCGGTGGTGGACTACGCCAAGACGATAAAGGCCGCCATGGGCTCAACCGTGGAGAGATGGGCTCTGGGCGCGGACGAGTACGACGAGCTGGTCGGGCTGCGCGCTTTCGACGGCCTGGACGCCTCCCAGATCCTCGAGATCGGCCACGAGCAGCTGGCCCTCAACAAAGCCGCCCGTGTGGAAGACGCCCGCCGTATCGACCCGACCGTGGATGAGCCGACCGTGGTGGACCGGGTCAAGTCGGACCACCCCGCCACCTTCGAAGAGGCCCTGGCGGCATACAAGGGCGCCATGATGCGGGCGCGAGCCCACATCGTCGAGCACGACATCGCGACGCTTCCGCCGGGCGAGAAGATCTCCGTGATCCCCACGCCGGACTACCTGCGCACGGTCATCCCGTTCGCTGCCTACTTCGAGCCGCCCAAGTTCGACAAGCACCCGTCCGGCATCTACATCGTCACGCCGTCAGTCGGGAACGACCCGAATGCCATGCGCGAGCACTACTACGCCTCCATCAGCAACACCAGCGTCCACGAGGCCTACCCCGGCCACCACTTGCAGCTGTCCGCCGCCATACGGCATCCCTCGCTGGTCCGGCTCCCGACCGACGCCCCGGAGTTCGTCGAGGGCTGGGGAATGTACAGCGAGCAGATGATGCGCGAGCAGGGGTTCGACGACGGCCCCGAATGCCTGCTGGCCATGCATACCGACGCGATCTGGCGAGCCTGCCGGATCATCCTGGACGTACGAATGCACCGCGGGGCACTGAGCGTTGCGGAGGCGACCGCCTTCCTGGTTGGGCACACGGGCTTCGAGCGCGCCAACGCCCAGGCCGAGGTGTTCCGTTACACGTATACGCCGACCTACCAGCTCAGCTACCTCCTCGGCAAGGTGCTCCTCCTCCAGCTGCGGGCGGACGAGCAGCGACGCCTGGGCGACGGGTTCAGCCTGAAGGGGTTCCACAACACGCTGCTGGGCAACGGTAGCCTGCCGATCAGCTTCCATCGCAGGATCCTGGCCGCCGGCGCGGGCAGACGCGGCCGGCGCGAGTGGAGCGGCCGGCGGCCTTGCGGCCGGATCCTAGGCGCGGCTCGGACTCGGATAGAGCGGCGGAGCCGTTGTGCTGGTCATTCCTTCGATAGACGTCCAGAACGGCCGCTCCAGGCTGGTCCACTGGCCGGGCGCGGCCGCCGGCATCGGTTCGCCCACGGACCGGCCCGAGCGGATCGCCGAGCGCTACGTGGCCCTGGGCGCCCAGCTCATTCACCTGGTCGACATCGACGGGGCCCGGGCCGGGCAGCCGGTCAACCTTGAGGCCGTGGGCCGCGTGGCCGGGCGAGTGGCCGTGCCACTGCAACTGGCGGGTGGGATGGAAGGCGGCGACCACATAAGGCTCGCGTTCGCTGCCGGCGCCACGCGAGCGGTCGTCTCGATGACGGTCGCCGACGACCCCGAGCTGCTGCATCAGTGCCTTTCGGTGGCCGGCGACTGGCTGGCCGTTGGCCTGGACCCGCGGCCGGAGCGAATTGCCGCGTATCCTTGGCATCGACCCTCTGCGCCGACCCTGGTCGACCTGGTCGGCGAGCTGGCGGGCCACGGCGTCCGGCGGCTCGTTCTATCGCACGGCGGCTCGCACGTCGATCTGGCGGGGCTGGCCGGGTTGGCTCGAACGCTTCGCGCCGATCTGTTCGTCGCGGGAGGATCGGTCGACCTCGATACCATAAAGGGCCTGCGCGATGCCGGAATCGCAGGCATCATCATCGGTGAGCCGCTCCTGTCCGGAGCGCTGGATTTCGCCCAAGCCCTGGAGGCCGCTGCATGATCCTCGCCCTTCTCCGACCCCGCGCCGGCTCGCGACCATCGGCCTCGTCGCGCTCATCGTCGCCGGCTGCTCCGTGCCCACAGCCTCGCCCACTCCATCACCGACGCCGCCGCCCACCAACGCCCCAACTGCGCCGCCTGTACACGCTCGGGCCCGAGCCCAGCGGCTGCCCGACCGCCGCGCCGGCCGCCATGACCAGCGGCACCGCGACTGTCACGATGACCACCAACTTCGGCAACATCGTGATCAAGGTGGATTCGAGCCTCGGTCCCAACGCTGCCGGCGCCTTCATCGCTCTGGCCCGCTGTGGCTACTACGACAACGTGCTCTTCCATCGGGTCGTGGTCGATTTCATCATCCAGACCGGCGACGGGCAGTACGGGAGGCTCCCAAGCTTCACCCCGGACAAGATGGGCCAGGGTGGGCCAGGATGGACGATCCCGGATGACAAGGTGACCACGACCTACAAGCGCGGCACGGTCGCGATCGCCCGCACGAGCGCGGCCAATTCCGGCAACTCGCAGTTCTTCATCGTCCTGGCCGACTCCGCACAGACGAGCCTCGGCGCCGCCAGCACCAACAACTACGCCATCTTCGGAACGGTCACCACCGGCATGGATGTCGCCGACCGAATCGCCGCGATCCCGCTGGGAGGAGAGCCCGGACCAAACGGCGAACCGCCCTCGATGCCCCTCCAGCCGGCGGTCATCACCAGCACTGTCGTCACGACGCCCTGACGGCTTCGAGCAGACGACCGAACCAAGGAGAGACGGATGACGAAGGCCACGATCGAGACCGACAAGGGCGCCATCGAGATCGACCTGCATGCCGAGGGCGCACCCAAGGCGACCGCCAACTTCATCGACCTCGCCCGGAAGGGCTACTACGACGGCGTCGTCTTCCACCGGCTCGTGCCCGGCTTCGTCATCCAGGGCGGCGATGGCGAGTACGGGCACGCCGATCGGCTCGATCGAGGTCGTCTCGGCACCGGCGGCCCGGGCTACAAGTTCGCCGACGAGCCGTTCGAGGGCGACTACACCCGCGGCGCCGTGGCCATGGCGAACGCCGGGCCGAACACGAACGGCAGCCAGTTCTTCATCTGCCTGGCCGATCTCTCGGGCGGACGCCTTCCCAAGAAGTACACGCTCTTCGGGCACGTGACCAAGGGGATGGACGTGGTCGACGCCATCGCCGCCGCCAAACGGGACAGTCGGGACCAACCCGCCGAGCCGATGGCGATGCTCTCGGTGAAGGTCGCCGACTGACCTCGAGGCCGCCGCCGCACGTCGCCCGTCATCCGGGCCGGCGCGTTTCAGGCGACCGGTTTCCGACCCCAATCGACGGCTCAGGGTGCGGAACTGCGATCGTCTCGAGCGCACCGTCCCGGCAGTTGCAACACCGTTGTGATCGAACCCTAACAAAGTTGCGGGATTTTAACCCGTTCGACCGCCAAAACCCTTGGATTGAAGGCACAAGGGCCTGTAGACTTTAGAAGCTGCCAGTCAGCCTGCTGCCCCAGTTACAAGGTCATGGGTAGGTCGGGTTAGGGTAGTCGGTGCAGCCGACGTGATAGATGCCTTTGTAGCGTGGCAGAAGACGGTCCGCCTCGGCGGGACGAACCTTCACCGGGACAGCAACGAAGCGGCTCCTTCGGGAGCCGCTTCGGATTCATAGCCCACAACGGCCCTAGCGACGCCGGCACCGGATTCGCGTACCGGATGGCGAACCGGTGGCGCAGGGCCGGTCGGCCCTGTTCGGCGCAGCCGATGCCCGGAAGACTGGACCGGCGGTTGGCGGTTGCCCCGGACTCCCGTTCGCTACGCCGGTCTCGGCCCCGCTGCTATCCTTTGCCTCCGCGCGCCTGTAGCTCAGTGGATAGAGCGTCGGCCTCCGGAGCCGAAGGTCGCAGGTTCGAATCCTGTCGGGCGCGCCATTTCAACCTTTTCCGGCAGCGCCAGCGCCAATCCGTGCGCGTAGGCCGCCGAGGTCAGCCGGACACCGACGATCTCGGGCCCAGCGACCGTGATCCGCTCGTAGATGGCGTGCATCAGGTTTGCCTTCTCCTTCGGTACGTCTGCAATCGGTACGGACTCGCTGAGGGCGCGCAGCCACTCGACCGCGAGTTGACCAGGTAGGCCAGCCACCGTTCGCTCCGTGATCGCGTCACGTTGCTCGCGGAGCGCCTTCAGGCGCGTGAGGTATGCGTCGTCACCGAGCGCGCCAGCAGCGTGCTCAAGCGCCAGTTCGCGGATCTGGCGGTCGATCCGCGCCCGGTCGATCGCGACCGGCTGGCGGTTCGACCCGAGTGCCGCGACGACGGACGCCCCGGTGGCGGAAGCTAGACTAGCTAGAAGGCGGAGCGTTGCGCCCGGCAGCTCATCCGCCCGACGTTGGACGGACGGATTCGGACCACTGCGAACGCACGAACCGGAGACCCATGAGAGCGATCGTGTGCACGGACTACGGACCACCGGATGTTCTTCAACTCAGGGACGTGCCGAAGCCCGTTCCGAAGGACGACGAGGTGCTGGTTCGGATCCGCGCCACGACGGTGAGCGCGGCCGATTGCGAGCTGCGGCGGTTCGACTTCGCCCCCTGGATCTGGGTGCCCATGCGGCTGGCGTTCGGCATCCGCAGACCTCGACGACGGTGCTCGGGCAGGAGCTCGCCGGTGACGTCGAGTCGGTGGGCAAGAAGGTCAGGTCGCTCAGGAAGGGCGACCGGGTCTTCGCGGCGACGGGCATCCCCCTGGGAGCCTACGCGGAGTACATCTGCCTGCGCGAGAACCCCCAGACCGGGGCGATCGCGACGATGCCGGCGAACCTGGACTACGAGGAGGCTGCGGCCGTACCCTACGGGGGAGGCGAGGCCCTGGAGTTCCTGCGGAAGGCGGAACGTCCGGAGCGGACAGCGGGTCCTGGTCAACGGCGCGGGAGGGAGCTTCGGCACGTTCGCGGTCCAGCTCGCCAAGGTCCTCGGGGCGCACGTGACCGCGGTGGACAGCGCGCCGAAGCTGGAGATGCTGCGCACGATCGGCGCGGATCGCGTCATCGACTACGCCCAGGAGGACTTCACCGACAGCCCCGAGACCTACGACGTCATCTTCGACGTGGTCCGCGGCACACCGTCCGCTCGCATGGTGAGGTCGCTGACCGAGAACGGATGGCTGCTCATGGCCAATCCGGGCTTCCTGCAGATCGTTCGCGCCAGGTGGGCGGCGAGGGGAAGCAGGAAGCGGGTGTCGTTCGCGGCATCGAGCGTGACGGGCGAGGACCTCGCCTACCTGCGCGGCCTGGTCGAAGCGGGACGGCTGCGCCCGGTCGTCGACCGGCGCTTCCCGCTCGAGCAGATGGTCGAGGCTCACAGGTACGCCGAGACCGGCCAGAAGCTGGGGAACATCGTCGTCGTCGTCGCGTAGTCGCGGCCGCGATCGCGGCCTCCCCGAGGGCAGCAGCGCGCAAGATCGGAGGAACACCATGAAGGCAGTCGTCCAAGTCGGCTACGGCTCGGCGGACGTGCTCGAGTTCAAGGAGATCGACAGGCCGGTTGCCGCCGATGACGAGGTGCTGGTGCGCGTCCACGCGGCATCCCTTGCCGCCGGTGACTACTTCGGCATGCGGGGCGTGCCCTTCCCCATCCGGATGTACGTCGGGTTCCCCAAGCCGAAGAAGGACTACGTCGTCGGGGTCGATCTGGCGGGGCGCGTCGAGGCGGTCGGCAAGAACGTGACGCGCTTCAAGCCGGGCGATGAGGTGTTCGGCGAGTGCAGCCGCGCGTGCGCCGAATACACGTGTGCCAAGGAGGACCAGCTCGTTCCCAAGCCGCACAACCTGACGTTCGAGCAGGCCGCGGCCGTGCCCACGTCGGCCCTGGCCGCTCTGCAGGCGCTTCGCGATCACGGCAAGGTGCAGCCCGGGCAGAAGGTCCTGATCAACGGTGCGTCGGGGGGCGTGGGAACCTTCGCCGTGCAGATCGCCAAGGTCCTCGGGGCGGAAGTGACCGGCGTGTGCAGCACGGGGAACGTGGACATGGTCCGATCGATCGGAGCGGACCATGTCATCGACTACACCAAGGAGGACTTCACGCAGGGCGAGCCGCGCTACGATCTGATCCTCGACAACGTGGCGAGTCACTCGTTCGCGGAGTACAGGCGCGTGCTCGAGCCCGGGGGACTCTCATGCCCAACAGTGGGCATGCTGGCATGGGCTACGTCTTCAAAGCGTTCTTGCTGTCACTGTTCGTGCGCCAGCAGGAACGCCCGTTCGTCTCGACACCGAACCAGGACGACTTGATCACTCTCAAGGAGCTGGTCGAGGCCGGACGGGTCACTCCTGTCATCGACCGAACGTATCCGCTCAGAGAGACCGCTGAGGCCTTTCGGTATCTGGACCAGGGTCACGCTCAAGGCAAGGTCATCATCGTCGTGGCGAACGGTGAGTGAGTCATGGTGGATGTGAGGGTCACCATCTCGGGACTGTGGATAGCGGTGATGCTGACCCTGCCTCTTTGGGGACGTGCTCCGCATCTTTGCAGGTGACTTCACCCAGGGGGAGATCGCGGGGGCGTGTTTCAGGTTGCTGCCCGCACGAACCGAACGGCGTCGGGTGTCGGTCGCTGGAGCCAGTGGCGGTCCCGGCCGACGTCAAGGTCTGGCTAGAGGGGCTCCAGACTCGGCACTACCAGCCAGCCACCAGCCCGCCCGGTGTAGATCAGCTGCTCGGTGGACAGGCCCGACCGCGCACGCAGGTCGGCGAGGTGACGCTTGACAGTGCCCGGCCGAATGCCCACGAGTTCGGCCGCGTCCTGAACGGATCCACCAGAGGCAACGTAGGCCGCGAGGACGTCCATCTGGCGCTGCGTCGCACGCGGCGAGAGTGCGCCGCGCAGGTACCCGTCTCTCATGCCAGCCGCCTCGCCGCGGCGAGCCACTCATCGCGGCCCTCGATGGGCATGTCGTAGGTTGTTATCGCGCGTCCAACACCTGTCGGGCGCGCTTTAACCACCACTTCGGGCAGCGCCAGCGCCAGGCCGTGCGCGTAGGCCGCCGGGGTCAGGCGAGCCGACACGAATTCCCGGCCCGCGACGACGATCCGTTCGTAGATGGCGTGGAGCAGTTCGCTCTTCGCCTCCGGGACGTCAGCCTGGTGCCAGGTCTCCGCGAGGGCGCGCAAGCCACTCCACGGCCCGATCCGCGGGAACACCCAGCTGAGCGGTCTCCTCGATCTCCGCCAGCGAGGCTCGCAGATGCTTGAGGCGCTCGAGGTACGCCTCGTCGCTCATCCCGCCCCCGACGTGTTCCAGGGCAAGCTCGCGCATCTGACGCTCGATCCGCGAACGGTCGATGGCGATCGGATCGGACTGTTGAGCCCAACGCGGCGACCACCCGGGCGATGACCCCGTCGTCGAGCTCGATCCCGCCCAGCTGAGCGAGGATGGGAACCTCCCAGGTCTCGTGCCGGAAGGCGGGCTTGCGTGCCCCAGCCGCGGGCAGGGCTTAGGGTGGAGCTTGCGGTGGCTTTCGGTCGGCAGCGGCGCCGTCGCTTCTGATACGCCGCCCGCAGACGCACTCGAGCAGCCCGCCCAGCAGATCGACTCGATGGCGGCGACGCGGGCCCCCGCCGCGGCGTCTTGGTCCGCCTGACATCCTCGACCCGCGCCCACAGTTCGTCGGAGACCGGTGGGTTCGAGCGCCACGGAGCGGGCTTGCGGGTCTCGTTGGGACCGCGGTGTCGGCGTATCCAGCCGTTGTAGAGCGGGTTCATGAGGATGCAGCGGATGCGGGAGGTCTCGAGACCCGGTCTCCGCCGCGAGCTGCTGCGCGCTGACGAGCGCCGAGGGCGTAGCGCTCGAACAGGCCGACGGCGAGTGCCGATCGTGGCCGGGTCGATCTCGAGGGTGTGCGGTGGCTCGGGAGACCGCCGGAAGCCCAGAGGCGGCATGGCCGCCAGGGTCGTTCTGCTTGTCGAACTTGGCAGCGTAGCCGTCGGTGATCCGCTCCGAGAGCCGGCGGCTGTAGCGCTCGGCCGCCGCCGCCTCGGCGACGAGCTCGTCCCAGTCGTGGGGATCGGACGCTGAGGATCCGCCGGTCGCACATGACTAGGGCCACGCCGGCCGGGTGGAGGTGGTCCTCGAGAAGCTCGAGGGTCCGGCGCAGGTTGCGCTGCCAGCGGTCCGAGTACCCGGCCAGGAGGAGGTCGAAGCCGCCCGCCTTGGCCTCGGCGAGCATCTCGGTCATCGTCGGCGAGCGCCAGACGGTGGTGCCGCTGTGGGCGACCTGGAAGACGAGCCCGGTGTCGACGAGGCCGTGGCGCTCGATGAAGCGGTCCTGCTGCTCGCGCTGGCTGGCCGGCCCGAAGCGGTCGTACTGACCGGCCGTCGACTCGCGGATCCAGCGGGCCGCCCGGAGCCCGCGGATGTCGTCGAGCGAGCGAGGCAGTCGCTTCACGCCGCCCTGCCCTTCCGCTCTTGCGCATCCGACGCATGTTCGCTCTGCCGTCAAGGCTCTCCCGGCGCATCTGGTCGGGGCCGTCGGGTAGCGTCGGTGGAGGGCCTCGACGTAGCGGGCGAGGGCGGCGATGAGCGGGTCACGCCCACAGTTGGGGACCCTGGCGAGCTTGGCTGGTTCGCTCATGCCGCCTCCGCTCCCCAGGCCTGCCAGCCGGGCCTGGCCTCGCGGGCGAACAGCTCGAGCTTGGAGCCCGGGCACAGCGACTCCACGAAGGCGAAGAACTCGTCGGGCTTGCGCGAGTGCTCGCGCATCGGGCCATGTAGCAGGGTCGTCTGGTTCGTCAGGGTCGTCGTCGGGTGGCCCCGGACGCACAGAAGACAGTGCTCGGTCTGGCCGCGCAGCCAGTCTCCTGTGCCCATTCGATCCTTGGCCCAGGTCAGGATGGTCTTTGGCGCGAAGCCCCAGGCGCGGGCGATGCCGTAGGCGTATTCCATGTGGGCGTTGGTGGTCCAGAGCCACAGGATCGCGTCGGCGTGGGCGAGGGCCTCGACGGGCAGCGCCGCGATCTCGGCCAGGGTCATCGATGGGTAGGGCGCAAGACCCTGACGGGTGCTTTCATCGGAGTCGCCCTCGTACTGCCAGGGCGGGTCGGCCACGATCACGCGAAACGGTCCGGGCGGCAGAGGGAGCGGCTCCTGCTCGATGCGCTCGACGATGAGCCGCTTCTGAAGCGTCCGAAAGGCTGGGTCCACCCTGCCGGTGTTGTCCATGCGCGCCACGAGATCGCCGTATCGGGGGTCGGCGTCGGCCGCCTCCACGACGGCTCGGGCCTTCTCATAGCTGCGACGCGACAGTCCCACTGCAGCCGCGAGCTTGTCGTCAGCGCGGCGCCTCGGGTACGAGTTGGTCACCCACATCAGTCACTCACGCGCGCACCGAAAGCAACCCTATGACCAAATGGTGGCCGGGCATCCGACTGCAGTTAGGCGCATGACATCCGACGCCTACGTGGGACGTGTCTCGGCCCATTCGCTCGACCTCTGTGAGCAAGAGATCTCATCCAGGTTCTTCCGGGACATAGGTCTTTAGGGAGTTGGTCTGCTGTGGTGATCCGCAAGTGCGCGCCGCTGCTGGCCCCTCTGCTCGCCCTGGCCGGCTTGCTGACCGTCGGTGGCGCACGGCCGGTTCTGGCGTATGCGCGCCCTTCCATCGTCTCGGCGGAGCCATCGGCCCCTTCGGTCGCGGCCGGCGACCCTGGGACCGGCCCCGGCATCACTCCGGCTGCCATAGCGTCCCTCGGGCCGGCGACGGGCGGGCCAGCCGTCCAGTCGGCCTCCGCGCCCGCGGAACACCCCCTGGGGGCCCTGCTGACGCCCGGCTTGCAGCGCGGGCTCTCGCCAGCAGCGAGGAGCCTGGTCTCCAATGCGGCGGCCCTGCCGGCCAACGTCGACCTGAGCGCCTGGGCCCCACCCGTGGGCGACCAGGGCATGATCGGTTCGTGCACCTCCTGGGCCACCGGTTACTACTACCGCTACTGGCTCCGGAACCACGCCCGGGGGGAGACAGGCCTCTTCGCCCCGATGTACCTCTACAGCCAGGCTCTGGTCGGCTTCAACGGCGGCAGCTCCATAAAGGCCAACATCGACGTGCTCGGGTCGCAGGGGATAGCCCGCCAGTCCGACTACGCCCAGGGTAGCTACGACTACGCGGACCCGCCGACGGCCGACGAGAGGGCGGCCGCCAGGCCGTTCTCGATCACGTCGTACAGCCTCCTCTTCGACGGCCACAGCGGCGTCGACACCGGGGCCAGAGACGCCGTCGAGGCATCGATGGCGGCGGGGGCGCCGGTCCTCCTGGCGATCCCCGTCTACAACAACTTCGACGCGGCCACCCGTGAGAACCCCCTAATCGGCGAGCCGTCGGACGGCATGACGCTGCGCGGCATCCACGCCGTCTTCGCCCCGGCCTACGACGCCTACGGAGTCTGGTTCGAGAATTCCTGGGGCCCGGACTGGGCCAAGTCCGGCTGGGCCGAACTCTCCTGGGCCTTCGTTGAGCGATACGCGGGCGAGGCTTGGAGCATGGCGGCGTACACCGACAGCCCCGGCTCCGCGCCGGGGAGGCCGTTGGCCCTGGCGGCCACGCCCGGCCCCAACTCCGCCCTGGTCTCCTGGGCCGCACCGACCAACCCGGGCGCTAACCCCGTCGTGGGTTACACCGCCACCTCTTCGCCCGGGTCCAAGACCTGCTCAACCGACCAGACCTCCTGCACGGTCTCGGGCCTAGTCAACGGCCAGGCCTACACCTTCACCGTGACCGCCGGCAATGCCAACGGGACCGGCGCGCCCTCGGCGCCCTCTGTTGCGGCCGTCCCGCTGTCAGGGGCGACCTATGTCAGCGTCGAGCCCAACCGCCTGGTGGATTCGCGGATACCCCTGGGCGCCACTGCGCTCGCCTCTGGCGCCCCCAAGAGGATGCAGGTAACCGAGCGAGCGGTGGGCTACCCCGAGCGCAACGTACCCGCCGGCGCGGTGGCGGTGACCGGCGACTTCATCGTGATCGCGCCTACCTCGGACGGGCACCTAGACTTGACCCCCATCCCCGGCCTCGCCACCGGCACCTCGACCATCAACGTGCCGCGGGGCGACATCCGCGCCAACGGGGTGACCGTCACCATGGCCTCCGACGGGTCTTTCGGCGCCGTCTGGCAGGGCGCCGCGGGCAGCACCGCCAACGTCGTCTTCGACGTCACGGGCTACTTCACCACCGCCGCGGCCGGGGCGACCTACTTCCCCGTGACGCCGGCCCGCCTGGCGGACTCACGCGCCGGCAACGGCCTGTCCCGGCTGACCTCCGGGGCGGCTCAGAACCTCCAGGTCGCCGGACGCGGCGGCGTCCCGGCCGACGCGACCGCCGTGACCGTCAACGTCACCGCCACCAACAGCCCGTCGGGCGGCAACATCACCCTGTCGCCCTCGGGCGGTCTCGAAACCTCCACCCTTAACTTCCCGGCCAGGGACACGCGCGCGAACAACGAGACGATATCCCTGTCCGGCGGCAAGCTCAACGTCCTGTACAGGGGCCAGGCAGGCGCCAAAACCGACGTCATCGTCGACGTGACCGGCTACTTCGCCCCCGGCTTCGCCGGCGCCACCTATACACCAATGACCCCCGTGCGCGTCGTCGATTCGCGCGCCGGCGCCCGGCTGGGCGTCGGGCGCACGCTCGCCAGCTCCAGCGGCGCCACCTTCGCGGTCGCCGGGTTGCCCGTCGGGGCCGTGGCCGTCACAGGCAACCTCGTCGAGGTGGGCGCTACGTCCAGCGGTTACTTCGTCCTGGCACCCGCGCCCCCGAGCGGCCCGCCGGCGACCTCCACCATCAACTTCCCGGCCGGCGACATACGCGCCAACGGGGCGACGATCGGGACAGGTCCGGGAGGCAGCCTGACGGTCGTCTTCGTGGGGGCCAAGGGCAGCAGGACCTCCGACGTGGTCTTCGACCTGACCGGCTATTTCGCCCGCTGAGCGCTCCGGTCGCCTGACCGCTCGCCCATCCAGAGGCCGCGCCCTGGTGCCGCCGCGGCCCATAGAAGCCGTTAGACAGCCTGGAAATCGACGAGACCGCGGTCTGGCGCGCCTGCGATGATCTGCGCAATGGGCGCAAGGTTCTTCCCTCGATCCAGGTGCTCCAGGACTACTGGCGCCGGCCCGAGGTGCTGGACCGGGTGCTGGCCATGGACGCCGCCGCGCATCCGTACCCAACGGCGCCTTGATCCGCGAGCTGCATCTCGAGCTCCCTGCCGTAGAGCACCTGTTGCTACGCCACCTGATCGAGCGCATGCGCTACAGGGTCGGACGCCTTCCGGGAACGAGAAGGCGTAGAGGGCTTGGTCCCAATCGGAAGGGACTCCGCCGGTCAGGGCGGGGAGGGGTTGAGCGGTCATGGTGGGGACCTCGGCTTGCGAGTTGGTCGCCCACATCGATCACTCAGCCGGCCCGGAACAGCAACACGATCGCGGCATAGGTCAATCGACGATCGCGAAAGCTCTGACGGGGAAGGTGGCCATCCCCTTGACCATGACCGGCACCGCGAAGAAGCGCCCGCCCGCCGCGGGCAGCGCGTCGAGACCACATAGGTGTTCGACTATCGGAATCCCCACCGCCAGGAGTGCAGTATGGGCAGGCCGGCGGGCGTCGTCGGTGTCGTCGATGTTGAGTGAGTCGATGCCCACCAGTGCCGCGCCCCGTTCTGCGAGCAGCGAAGCCGCATCGGCCGTCAGAAAAGGGTTGAGGCTCATGTATGCGTCAGTACCCCACCTGCTGGCCCAGCCCGTCTCGACCAAAACGGCATGACCCTTCACGTCGAGGGGATCGAACACGCTCGGGCCGATGGCTCGGCCACCAGCGCTCAAGTTCGGTCGGATCAGGCAGATTGGCAGATCAGCCAGACACTCCAGCGGCAGGTCGGCCAGGTCGGCCTGACCTGCAAATCGATGGGCCGGAGCGTCCACGTACGTGCCGGTGTTGGCCACCATCTCGATTCGGGTGATCTGGAACTCCGTGCCCGGTCCGTAATGCGATCGAGAAGCCTCGTAGCTCAAGTGGATGGAGATGACCGGGCCGGGCAATCCTGGGTAGGTAGTCATCCCGTGCTCAATGACGTGACTGAGATCGATCAAACGCCTCACGTCGCCTCCTCCTCCCAAGGGCCTGTCAGGGAGCGTATCCCATTCGGAAGCCCGAGCCGGCTCTTCAGGCGAAGTAGAACAACCCGACGCGGCCGAGCCCATCGCCTGACTCGGCCGCTCTCTTCGACCCTGCGACCAAGTCGTGCCCCGGCGACTGAGCCTATCTGCCGACCCTGGAGCGAATTGGCCAGCTCGGGGCCGAGTCGCTAGTCGGCCGCGCCGACGGCAAGGGCGGGTCCATGCGGGGCTAGCAATTCACAGGCTACGAACAGGTCAGCCGCCGCCACGTTGGTCGCAATCGGAACGTTGTGGACGTTGCAGACGCGCAGAACCGTCTGGATGTCGGGGTCGTGGGGGTGGGATGTCAGCGGGTCGACCAGGAAGATGACCGCCTTCACCAGACCCTCGGCCACCAGGGCAGCGATCTGAGCGTCACCGCCCTGAGGGCCCGACAGCACCTTCTGGCACGGCAGCCCCACCTTCTCGATCAAGAGGTCTCCGGTCGTCGCGGTCGCAACGAGGTCGAACTTGGCGAGCCGCTCGCGGTTGAAGGTGGCAAATGCGACCATGTCCGCCTTACGGCCGTCGTGCGCGATGAGCGCGATCTTGGTTCGTCGTTCAGACATGCATTCCTCCGGCCACTGCCCAGCTCTTCTTGAGCCCGGGCAGGGCCAGCCACGAGGATAGGCCCGAAGGCACCTCCTGACGTTAACGGCCGGTTCAAGTCCGGTTGCCGTTCCTGTCGCCCGGGTATTCGCCTTCACTCATACCATCGCCTATCCCTGCTGGCCGACGCCCGTTCGTAGGCGACACGATCACCCGATCGTGGGGGGACGGTGGGGCAAGAGGAGTCAGGACGGCAGATTCCCGATATGGGGCTGGGTGACACAGACACTGGGTTTGGGCCTCGTCCGGGAAGACACCGCCTGACCAAGTGGATACTTCTGGGCAGTCTGATCTCGTCGCACCGCTCGACCCCCAAGTTGGAGTTCAGGAAGCCCCTTCGGCGAAGAAGTCCCAATAAAGGGCGATGCGCAGGATGTCGCTCGTGTGTTCCGCTGTGTGCTGGTACGTCTTGGCCACGACCCAGCGCAACGGCATGTTGCCCCAGACGGTCGTCCGAGCCGCTGTCCACGCACCGGCGTCGAGCGGGTGAGGAGCGCCCGCTGCTCATCGCGCGCGGCAGCAAGCGAGCGGAGCCAGGCGTCCACCTCGAAGGCCGGTTGATCGGCAGCCCAAGGCAGCTGGTCCAGCCACTCAGAGCGGGTGAACGTCCGCTCCCAGTCGAACCGCCACTGCTGCGGTTCATGTTCGACACAGGGAGCGCCGTTTCTGGAGCCGCCCACCGCCGTCCGCGAGCTGGTGGCGACGCGGATCGGTTCTCTAGGTCCGGCCGCCACCAGGCTCCTCCAGACCGCCGCCGAGCTCGGTCCTGTCGTCGGCTACGACACGCTCGCCGCGGTCCTGCCTGACATCGAGGGCGGCCTCATCCCGGCTCTCGACTCTGCTCTCGCGTCGGGGCTGCTCGTGGAGCGCGCCGGTGGGTACGCCTTCGCCCACCCGCTCTTCCGGGTCGCGGTCGAATCGGCAGTCGGGTATTGCCCGACGGGCAGCCCTGCATCTGGCGCTCGCCAGAGCACTTGACCGGCGACACGAGGACGGATTCCGGCCAGGATCCGGTGGCACTTGCCGATCGTTGTGCCGATCCCGGCGCCGCTGCCGAGCACGCCCTCGCGGCGTACGAGCTTGGTCTCCGAGAGGCGGGTCTCTCTGGCGGTCGCCCTCGGATTCGCCGCCGGCCTGCGCGCCCGGCGGCTGTTCGACCGGAGCGCCGCGACCTCGTTCCTGGAGCGGGCCACCGCGATCTGGCAGCGCCTGCCGGCGCCGCTGGCTCGTCGCCTCGACGCGAGCGTTGCGTTCGTCAACCTTGCCGAGCTGCGGATGGCCACCGACGACGAGACCGCCGCGAAGGCGGCGTTTCGAGCGGCCCTCGATGCCGCTCGAACACCGGACGAGCTTGCCTATGCCTACGACCGCTTCAGCTGGCTGCGGTATCGGCACGGTGAGTTCGCGGCAACGCTGTCTCTGTGCGACGAAGCGATGGCAAGGCTTCCCACGGAGGCAACCGCCGCCCGCGCCGTGATCGACGCGCGCGTCGGCTTCTGCCTCGGCCGCCTCCGGCGCCTCGACGAGTCCGTGACGTCGCCTGGAGGAGGCCGTCCGAGTCCTCGACGCGGTAGGCGATCCGGCGCAGCTGTCGCAAGCGCTCGACGGCCTGGGGTCGTTTCTGCTCATCGCCGGCCGGAGCGCCGAGGGCTTCGCCGCGCTCGAACGGTCGCTTGCGCTCGCCCTCGATCTGCACGACGCGTGGCTCGAAGTGGGCAGGGCTCATCTGGCCGGGTTCTTGACCAAGGCCGGACGAGCGGACGAGGCAAGACCTCATGCCCTGCGGGCCATGGAGCTGGCCGAGCAGATGGGCGATTGGTACATCGCTTCGGTCGCGGCGTGGCTGGCGGCGGAGGTGGAGGACGCTCTGGGCAACTACGACGCCGCTATCGGACTTCGGCGCAGGGAGCTGGAGTGGCTGACCCGGATCGGCGGCAATCCCCACAACGAGGCGCGTGCCCGCGCCCACCTGGCCCACCTGGCCCGCCTCACCGGCGACGGAGCGATCCGATGCGGACGAGGCCGGTCGGGCTCGGAAGCTCGCCGCCAGGGACTCGGACCCCGGCTACGCCGCCCGGATCGAGGAGGCCCTGAAGGTCGAACGGTGGTCGGATGTCGGCGAGATCTGACCGCAGCGGCTGACACCGCCGGCTCGCACGACACCGCGGAACAGCTCCGGAACAGTGTGCAGTCATAGTCGGGGCCATGACCGTGGCCTATCGATCCTTCGTCGTGCGCGCCTGGGGCCGTGACGGCGAGACGGTTCGAGCGCTTGTCGAGGAGGTTCAGTCAGGCCGGCGGTCCGAGCTTCGAGGAGAGCGGGCGGCTCGGCTCGTCGCCGAGATCGAAGCGTCGCTGGCGGCTGAGCCAGCACGCGGATCGGCAGGACGCGAGCTTCCGACCGATCCAGGTTCATAAGGAGGAAGAACCATGCATCGAATCCTGCGTTTCTTCGCCGCTTTCGCGGTCGTCGCCCTCGTGTCGACTGCCCTCGCGGCGCCTGCCTGCGCGACTTCCGCTACCCCATCGCACACAGCTGCGACCGCGGCGGCGGAATGGCCGAACTGGCCAGGGCACCTGCACCTCTACTGGGCCAACCGCGTCGGCGGGAGCGTGACAAATGGCCAGACGACGATGGGGCGGGCCAACCTGGACGGGACCAGGGTGAACGAGAGCTTCATCACGGGCGCGGACGCCATGTGCGCCGTGGCGATCGTGGGCAAGCACATCTACTGGGGCAACCAGGCCGACAAGATTGGGCGGGCCAACCTCGACGGGACCGGGGTGAACCAGAGCTTCATCAGCGGCACAAACGCTGCCTGTGGGCTCGCAAGCGAGGGGAGATACCTCTATTGGGGCAACCTCTACAGCGGCACGATCGGACGAGCCCGGCTCGACGGCACCGACGTGAACGAGAACTTCATCGTCACTCACGACGGCGGATACCCTCTCGCCGTCGCGATCAACGGCAGATACATCTACTGGACCAGCTACGCCGTCAGCGAGATCGGGCGGGCCAGGCTCGACGGCACCGACGTGAACGAGCACTTCATCGGCGTCACAAGGATCAGCGACTTCAGCGGGCCAGCAGGCCTCGCGTTCGCCGACGGGTTCATCTACTGGACCAACGAAGACTACTGGGACAACGTCAACGGCTCCATCGGGCGGGCAAGGCTCGACGGGACCCGGGTGAACCAGAGCTTCATCAGTGGCGATTTCAACCCCTGGGGGCTCGCGATCGCCGGACGCCACATCTATTGGAGCAACCCCGGCAGACCGGACAACCCCCGCGACAACATCGGCCGGGCGCGGCTCGACGGGCGAGGAGTCAACCAGAGCTTCATCACCGGCGCCTCCGCGCCAATGGGTTTGGCGGTCGGCCCGTAGCGATTCAGTTCATTTCGACCCTGCGCCCGATCTCGCGTCGTGACTATGGCGCCAGCTCTCGCCACCCGTGAACTGGCGCCATGCGACGCACACGGCGTGGCAGCTTCTTGCCGACGCCGCCCTTGGGAATGATCGTTTGAGTAGGAGCATCGTCTCCGAGCGGGCTCGTCGTAGCGCGAATCTGACGCACCCTTGGCGCAGGCCTAGGGTTTGGGGACCGACAAGCCCTGATCTCTCGGACGTCTCGCCAGAACGTAAACGCCTGGCCGTCAGCCAGGCGTCTCGGCTCCCTGTTCATGTGGTTATGGTCGGGGCGAGAGGACTTGCGGCCGAGATAACAAGCGAGCCCGTGAGCCCGATGATGGTTCCGAGCCGGGATCGCAGATGTCCCGGCCTAAGGGTGCACTGAGCGAACGGGCTGCGTCCCGGGCTCGTGGCCGCGAAGGAGGGACCTCGCTGCCGCCAGCCTACGGCAAGTAGTTGATTCCGTTCACGCTGCAGACGTGGAAGGCGTCGCCTGACACACCCAGGCCCCCGCCAAGGTCGCCAAGCACGTCTCCCTCGCGCGCCAGGACGGTACCGTCTGAGGCCAGCAACTCAGCTCTGCCGTCCACAAGACGCGCGGAGAACCCATATGGCCAAACAACATTCGCCCGCCCCCCATTCATCGTTGAGATGAACACCAACTCAGGCCCTGAACGCGCTACTCGCAACGGACCTAGTCGAGCCTGGGAGCACCCCCACACGGCTCCACTCGGGAGCGGCGTCGGTGCCAGTTCGGTCTGGATCGTCAGTGGCGTTCCACCATCCCCGGGAGCCCCCGTCTCGTAGCGAAGCCATGCTGAGCCAGCCAGCACTATCACGACAGCGGCGACCACCGCGAACCGGGCAGCGCGAGGCACGCGGGCCACAATCGCCGCAAGCGGCCCGGCGGCGTGATTTCGTTGGGTACAGATGCCACGCGCATCCGCAGATCGGCCGGCGCGCGCCAACCCGCCTTCTCGGAAAGCACCCTGGTCAGGGTCTCTTCGAACCGTGGATCCGTCATTGATCGATCCCTCCTGACCGCTGCGCCGCGTCGTAGGCGGCTCGGAGTTCCCGGAGCGCGTAGTGAAGACGGGACTTCACGGTCCCCACGCGGAGACCGGTCCGGGTGGCGATCGCCTCGACGGGCAGATCCTCAAGGAATCGCAGGACGACGACGATCTTGTGATCGACGCTCAGAGTCCTGACTGCCTGGCGGAGCGCATCATCCAGGCCAGCTCGATCAGCCGGGTCCGCCTCGGACGGGAGCGTCAGCTCAGCAACCTTGCGATCGCGGATGACGCCGCGCCGCAAACGATCCCTGCAAGCGTTCACGACGATTCGATCGAACCAGGCGTCGAAGCGGGTCTGGTCCCGCAGAGTCGCCCATCGCGTCCATGCCTGCACCGCCGCGTCATGGACCGCGTCCTGCGCTTCCTCATCTCCATCGAGGATCGTGGCCGCCAGCCGATAGGCACGGTCCAGACGCAGCTGGGTCAGCTGCTCGAAGGCGTCATGGCGAGACGCACGCAAGGACAGCTGGTCTCGCGGCATCCTTGGGCGTTCCACTCGATCATCCACGCTCGTCACAGGTACAAGACGATTGGTGGCCGCGACCCGTTCAAAAACAAGTCGTGGCGTCTGGATCCGAGACGGCCGTGCTTAGCTCCAAGAGGAGTCAGCCCGACCAGAAAGACCTGGTTTCGGAACGGGCGCGACAGGCACAACGACGAGCTGGTGGCGGGCTATGTCAGAGCGCCGTTGCTCGACCTCGTTGGCTCGCTTGTTATCTCGGCCTCAGCTCCAGGCTCGCCTCCGACCATCTGGGCTCTCAGTGCCCGCCGATGATCCTTGTCTCCCCGGTCTGGGCGTCGATCTCGACGTCGTAGCCCTCGTCGTTGCCCGCCGCACTCGACACGCCGACCATCCAGACAACATGCCCGGGCCAGACGAACCCCGGGTCGAGGAGAGAGTTGGACCGAGTCGATCGTGTAGGGGCTCAGACAGGCTGCTGCCACGGCCCTATCGATGGCACCCTGGCGGTCGATCGCCGGGCTCGGCACCGGTCCGTAGGGGAGCTGCCTGTTCACGAAGCTGAAGACCTCGCCCGTGTCGGGATCGACGAACAGCATTCTGGTATCCGGCATCGTCACCCCATTCACGATAGCGTTGGAAGGTGACGCTGAAGTACTTGGTCGAGCCGCTATCTTCGAGCGTGACGGAGCTCGTGAGGCCATCAAAGGACACCTTGTGGGCATCCAAGTAGGCCTCCGCAGCGGCGAGGGCCTGATCGGGCGTGAGCTTTACGCTCATGGTCAGGGTCTGGGGCAGGACGATGGTCATGACCTCGCCAGTGCCTGCGTCCACTAAGGCGATGGGCGCCCGCCGGCTCGGTGACCTCGACGTACCAGGTACCGACGGCAGCTTTTGGGTCGGACACGGTTGGCGAGCTGAGCTTGCGCCCGAGGAAGGCCTCCACGTCGGCGATCGCCTCGGCCTTGGACACCGGACTGGCGATTGGGCTCGGCGACGAGCAAGCTGACGGGCGAGAGGCTCTCGGGCGCAGAGCACTGGCATAACGCGGTCAGCGTGGCGCAGGGTGAGCGCGGCGCCGGGCGACGCGCTAGCAGCGGCTGGCGTCGAAGGACCGGAATAGCGAGGACCCGGGGTCGACTGCTGAGCCGGGCGTCCCTGGCCCGACGCAGCCGGCCACCAGCGCCAGCGCAAACGGAAGAACCGCGAAGCAGATCGCCGTTCGTCGCATGTTTCCGTCCCCCACCCGCCGAGAAAAGCCCGCTCACGGCCACGCGTGGTCCGCGTGGCTCACCCCTGCGTCGGCAGGCAGCTTGGTTAGCGGTCGAGCAGGTCGCGCCGGGCCGACCAGGATGAGCGCCGACCATTGAACCACAGACCCGCCCGGAAAGGCTGCTCCGATGGATCAACTCGGCCATTCTTCAGCCGACTGAGCTAGCTTGTTATCTCGGCCTCAAGTCCTGTCGCCTCCACGATTCCCTTGACTTGCTGCATCAGCAACAGCCAATTCGGGCCTGGACTGTGCTTCATCAGGCGCGACCACTCCGTAATGCCTCTCACCCAAGACTTCGGTCGGTTGTCAAGGAGGGCCGTCAGATTTGGTCGGGCGCGGACACGTCCTCGAGCCCACCGCGCCACAGCTGCTCCCAATTCCGTCTGAGGAACCGGCGAGCAACCTTTGCCTCACCGATGTCCGGGCCGTCGACGATGGCGAGCATCCCAACTCTGATTCTGTCGCGGATCCTTCGCCAGGTCTCCAGCCGGTTCTCGGGATACGGCTCGGACAGCTCGTAGGCATTCACTTCCGCCTGACCGGTGAGCAGCCACCACCGGACGACGGACAGTACGTTGCGCTCGGCTTCCGCGAGGTCGGGGGGCTCGGGCGTGAGTCGAGTGACTCGATAGAGGAGCGCCCGCTCCTCCTCATCTCCGACCTCCAACCGGGCCGCGCTGGTATCCACGGTGGTGAGCCCTCAGTCTCTCGGTGGCCTTTCGATCTGGCTCGCCTGGCAGCGAAAGCCAATGCTACGAGGTCACGGCCACCCAATCCCAGGGCCCAAGCCCGTAGCAGATCACGCCATTCCAAAGAGTCACTTGAAGATAGTAGAGCTTCCCATAGGACCTCGTTTCGGGACGGGCATGACGGGCGCCACGACTTCGGCCCGCAGTCGGTCAGAACACCGTCGCTCGCGACTTCGGCAGTTCGCTCGTTATCTCGGCCTCAAGTCCTCTCGCCCCGACCACGAACTTGGACCTGCGGTCCAGGTTTTGGCGGTTCCTGCGGAACCGCAAGGGACGGCTCAGCTGGCCGCACCGCCGCCAGGCCAGCCTTAGCCGAGACGTGCCGCCAACCTCACAAGACTAGAGATGTCGGCTGGCTGGCCGCGAAGGGTGGTTCGGCCAGGCGCGCAGGACCGGGTTCGAGGTGCCCTTCGAGGTCTCGCCTCCGCCCGGATGGCCGCTCAGTCGTAGGCCGCTCTAGCCTTGGCGAGCTTGTCAAAGATGGCTCGGTACTTCTGGAACACCGAGCGGTGGGCCTCGTCGATGATCACTACTTCAATTCGTTGCTTGTTGGCCTGACGGCGACGCCTAAGGACGAGATCGATCGGAACACCTACAGCCTGTTCGATCTCGAAGACCGGCGTGCCGACCGACGCTTACTCGCTCGAAGAGGCGGTGCGCGACGGCTTCCTGGTCCCGCCCAGAGCCGTGTCGGTGCCGCTCAAGTTCCAGCGCGAGGGTATCAAATACGACGAGCTGTCCGAAGAGGAGAAGGACCAGTGGGACGCGCTGGAGTGGGATGAAGAGGGGGGAGTGCCGGACCGCATCGAGGCCGCTGCCGTCAATAGCTGGCTCTTCAACCAAGACACGGTGGACAAGGTCCTGGCGCATCTGATGACGCGGGGCCTGACCGTCGCCGGCGGGGATCGGGTGGGCAAGACAATCGTTTTCGCCAAGAACCAGGACCACGCCGACTTCATAGCCGAACGCTTCAACGCCAACTACCCCCACTACCGGGGTGAGTTCGCACGGGCAATCACGTTCCGGACCGAGTATGCCCAGAGCCTGATCGACGACTTCTCTGCCAAAGACAAGGCGCCGCACATCGCGATCTCGGTGGACATGCTCGATACGGGCATCGACATCCCCGAGGACGTGAACCTGGTCTTCTTCAAGCTGGTCCGCTCCAAGACGAAGTTCTGGCAGATGCTCGGCCGCGGCACGCGCCTCTGCCCCGACTTGTTCGAGCCCGGACAGGACAAGGACTGCTTCCAGCTCTTCGACTACTGCGGGAACCTGGAGTTCTTCAGCCAGAACCCGGAGACGACCGAGGGCTCGGCCGGGGAGTCGCTCGGCAAGCGGCTGTTCGTGACGCGGCTGGAGCTGGTGGAGGAGCTGGACAAGCGCGCGGGCGTCGTCGCCGGCCCGGCGGCCACGGCCACCGTCGTTGCGCCTTTCGGCGACCCGACCACCGATGCCGGAGTGCGCGGCGCTCTGGCCACATCGCTTCACCGCGAAGTGGCCGCTATGAACCTCGACAACTTCCTCGTCCGGCCGCAGCGACGGCTCGTCGAGCGATACGCCAAGGCGGAAGCCTGGATGACGTTGTCCCGCGGCGCTACGGTCGAGCTCGCCCACGGAGTGGCCGGCCTCCCGGCGGAACTGGATGCGGAGCCGGAAGAAACCAAGCGGTTCGACCTCCTGATCCTCAACCTGCAGCTGGGGCTGCTGCGTTCCGATCCCGCTTTCGAGCGACTTCGCGATCAGGTCAGGGCCATCGCCGGCCTGCTGGAGGAGAAGTCAGCCATCCCCATGGTCCGAGACCAGATGGCGCTGATCCAGGAGATCCAGACCGATGAGTGGTGGGCAGACGTGACCGTTCCGATGCTCGAGCTGGTGCGGCGACGCCTGCGGGACCTGGCGAAGCTGATCGTGAAGGCAAAGCGTCGAGTCGTATTCGCCGACTTCGAAGACGTCATGGGCCTCAAGGAGCGGGTCGACCTGCCCGGCCTCGCCGCCAGCTGGGACTTCGAGAAGTTCCGGGCCAAGGCCCAAGCCTTCCTGCGCCAGCACCAGGATCACGCGGCTATCTGGAAACTCCGGATGAACAAGCCGCTGACGGGGGCCGATCTCGACGAGCTGGAACGCATGCTCCTGGACAGCGGTGTTGGTGGGCCAGACCAGGTAGACCGCGCCAAGCGGGAGTCGCATGGTCTGGGTCTGTTCGTGCGCTCGCTGGTCGGTCTTGACCGAAGCGCCGCGAAAGAGGCCCTGGCCGGTTTCCTGTCGGGCAAGGCACTGGGCGCCAACCAGATCGATCGAGTTTGTAAATCTGATCGTGGACCACTTGACCGAGCACGGCGTGATGCCCGCCGCCCTGCTCTACGAGTCGCCGTTCACCGACATTACGCCACGGGGGCCGGATGGCCTCTTCGAGTCAGTCCAGGTCGATGAGCTGATCGCCACGTTGCTGCGCGTCAGGGCCACGGCCGTCGCGGCCTGAGCCCAGGCTGGGAGGAGCGCCAAGTCCGAACACGATGAGCAGATCGTGACAACACGAGCTCGTACGCCAGTTGAGAGTAGGGGACGGCACGGGGCAGGCCTACGTTTGGTAGCCGGTGTCCTGGCCAACCTGGAATCTGGTCGCGAACCGTGTGTCGGTTTCTTCGGGTGATGGGTCCGGCGGCTGGATGAGTTCGAGATGGCCATCGTCATCCACGATGAAGTCCGGTATGACTGAGCCCCGGACCCGCACCTGCATCGAATGATCGACCCTCCGGTCCTGTGGAGCGAGTATGGCAAGCGTCCGCTCCAGATCATGCCGCTCTCCCGCGTAGACCTCGGAGCGTGATCGGGCCCAACTAACGGAGTTGATTGCCGCGATCTCGGAGCCAACATCGTCGCCGCCTCGGGCCTCGACGATACAGAGTCCCCGGAGCCAGTCCGCCGATGATCAGCAGGGTCGTCGGACTTACTGGAAGAAGGAACATCGCATGTTCGGTCCAGGGGTCTCCAACGCCCAAGGGATCGAGCGGGTAGCGGACGGCGACGCCGACGTCGCCAAGGATCAGATGTGGCCCATCCGGCCATTTGATGACCTTCCACCCGAGGTAATTGAGTTCGAAAGCGGAGGCGAATGCATCCATGGCCAAGGCCAGAACGCCGACCCCTGATGAGAACTCGTCGAAGATGGCTCGAATTGGCGGCGGGGGATCGAATCGCGTTGCGGTTGCGGCACGGAACTTCTGGCGGATTGCGCTCGCGCGGGCGTCCATCATGGTCGGATGCTGGGCCAGAAGGAGGCCGACGTAGGTTACCAGCGCTGCCTTCTGCTCGTCCGGGACCTTGCGCGGGCCGACTTCCCACCGCTCTATCTCCAGCATCGCTGCGAGCCCGCCGGCCTCTATGTCGATCTTGGCCGCCTCGACCTCAGCGTCCTTTTTGCCAGGGTCGAACACCTTGCGTAGGAGTCGCTGAAGGTCGGGCTGGACGCCCGCAAGATCGGGCGTCCGGATCGTATAGAGGTCGTTCTGATAGGCCACATTCCTCGATTTGGCGCTCCGCAACCTACCGCTCCGTTTGTCGTAGACATGGAGCATGCGATCACGCAATGGCACGCCGTCGGGACTGGCGCTGAACCTGGCAAGGTGCGCCACAGGAACGAAGTGGTGCGCCTTCGGCGGCTTCTCTTGTCCCACGTGACTCCCTTGGTGAATCGAACCGCAGGCCTGAATGTACAGCCCGGTCTACTCCGGGATCACGATCCAGCGATCGTGGCGATACCGTTCTGGGCAGAGCGTTTCGCAGGACGGGGGTTCGCCTCGGGGAAAGGCCGCGGACTCAGCAGTGCCGCGGGCCGAGCCTCAGTGTGCAGGCGACGCGCCCAGTCACCGCTTCGTCGATTGGTCTGGGCTCGCTGAGTAACCGCGCATGACGTTCTCGACGACGCGCTCCGCGAACGCCCGATCGAGATCACCGCCGAACATCAGCCGGAAGTACACCGGGCCAACAAGCAACTCGGTGGCGATGTCGACATCCGCATCCGGGCAGAGGTCTCCGCGCAAGATCCCCCGGGCGATCATGCGTGCGATCTCGTCGCGCCGCGCCTGGACGACGGTCGCCCGGAACGGATCTCCGAGCGAGGGGTTGGTGGCGATCTGTGAGAGCAGCGCGCGGATGACGGGGCCGAAGTCGGATTCGGTCACTGCCCTCATTGGATTCATCACCGCGGCAAGCATCTCCTCACGCGTGTCGCCGGTCTCTTCGATCGCGATGTGAGGTGCGGCAAGATCTGCCAGGAGCGCCTGGGCGAGTTCCTCCTTCGATCGCCAGCGGCGATAGATCGTCGCCTTGCCAACACCGGCGTGAGCCGCAACGTGCTCGAGTCGCAGACCGGAGTACCCAACCTTGATGAGCTGCTCCCGGGCCGCGTCGAGGATTGCTCGATGGGCTCTGTCGCTGCGCGGGCGGCCCCTGTGAGCACCCCCGCTCGACAGGGTTGCGATCGTTGCGGCCGAGTTGCGAGACGGAGCGTCTTGATTAATGTCGACCATAACGGTATGATACGAAACGGCTCGTATTAGAGCAAGGAGAAATCGACATTGATTGACAACTGGAGAGCGCTGGACCGGATCGAGCAGGCCGAGCGCGAGACACCTTTCTGCATATGTGGGCAGCCAACGTCGGCGACGGCACGGCCCGACGGGATCTGGCTCGAGTGCGTATCTCTACGAGCGCCGGCTAGGAGCCGAATCGGGCGATTGCTGTCCGCGCTCGCGCCTGGCGGTCACGCCCGCCAGCTGATCGTCGAGCTCGTCGCGGATGCGGCCTGAAGCTGTTCAACCGCCGCGGCAGGGGCCGAGCGACGGTGTGGTGGCTGGCGGGTCGTGGATATTGCCGCCGACCACCCCGGAGCCCCGTTCAGGCGTCACGGACGACGTCGGGTGGACGAGTATCCCATACGACGCGGTCCTGGCCGTCGTGATAGAGCGCGGTGAGCCATCCGCCTCGCCGGAGGTCTACTCGTCGACGTCAACGAGGGCAGCCCCGGCGACCCCTAACCGATGACAACCCTTGCCCAGCCCGGCGCGGGCCAAAGCCCGCGCTGACCTACCGAAAGGAACCCCAACGTGTTGACCCCACTGATCATTAGAGACATCCACAACCAGCAGGTGCGCGAAATGGAGCGGGCGCTGCTAGACAGCCAGCGCCTGGCGGCTACCCCTCGATCCCCGCTGCGCCAGAAGGTCGGACGGGGGCTGATCCGGGTCGGATTCGCTCTGGCTGCCGAGAGCCCCCGGCAGCAGGCAACCCCGTGCTAGGCGCCGCTGAGAATGGCTGAAGACCAGCGTGGTCAACTCTCTGAGAGGACGCCGAAAGCGCCCTGTTGACTGGCCTGACGGCGGGCGAACAAACCGATCTTCAGCGTCTCCTGGCCAAGCTCTTGGCCGCGCTAACGAGCAGGTCATGGTGCCGCCCGTGGCGTCTGTGGACCCGTTCGGAAAGGAGGTCGCTTCGGGGACTCCGTTCGGCCCAGCCAGTTCTCAGAACCCGGCAGCCCGACTGCACGCCATCCGTCCGAAGGCGGGAGAAGAGCGCCAAGTCCCACCGTCCACTCTGGCAGCGATCGTGTTGACGAGGGAGGCCTTCTTGCAGGAAGCCTGCTTTGGTCGCCACGCGTAGAGAGGCGTCATTCGTCGGCTCGATGTATAAGTCCATGCGCACAATTCCCAGGTTGTCGAACGCGTACCGGCACACCAATTCAACCGAACGAGTTGCGTACCCTCGACGCCGATACGGCGGGAAGACCCAGTACGACAGCTCGGCGATCTCGCCGTCGTCAGGACGGATTTCGAGCACGCATCCGCCCACCAACCTTCGCGTCACTGTCTCTCGGACAGCGAAAGACCGTCCGGATCCGCCAAGTTGCCACTGCTTCTGCCAGTGTCTGATCTGGTTTGCTATGTCTCGCCTCGTGAAAGGGCCTGGGAGACCAGATCGGCGCACGCAGTCGTCATCCTCGCCGGCCCACAGTGAGTCGACGTCGGTGTCAGTGAATCGATCCAACAGCACGACACCATCTGTGAGCAGCAACGCGTCCGGGTCCTGAGTCACCACGATGTTCTCTGCGACGGATGCAGGGACAGGTACCTGTCCTAGCCGCGTGGGGCTAGCGTTGGATTGGCTCGCGAACATCGCGGCCCCGAAAGCGAGGTCACTGTCGGCCGAGACCGGGTCGCCCGACCATGGTCGCTTCGCCATCTCTGGCCGCTCGTGAGGGGAGGCCCGCTGAGCGGGCCTCCCGTAGCTTGGAACGCGGTGGGCGGCCAGGTCGGGATCGCCGCGTCAGATCAGGTCGGCAATCGCCTCTTTCCACGCGCCCATCGTGCGGGTGACCCCGGCGTCGATGACGGCACTGACGACGCCGACGCCATGGAGACAGACGCCCGCCCGCATGGTCAGGCGCTCGAACTCCGGCGCCCCGCTGAGCCGCCCCAGCTTCTCGGGATCGCCGCGCAGCAGCGCGAAGCCGGCCAGGTCACCGCCGTGGGAGGTCAGGAGCACAACTTCGACGCTCTCGATCACGCCCGCCGTCTGGAGCCCGTTCCAGTAGGCGACCGCTTCCTCGAACATTTTGCCCGCCGCGGCTTCCTTGCCGGCGCGCGGCGAGCCCCAGCCGATGAACAACCCGAACTCGGCCACAGAGATACCCTCCTAGGAACTCATCCCGCGGGTCGGTCTCGCCAGTGGCTCGGCGCGGTCTCGGCGGCCAGTGTGTGGGCCGCGCGTCGACGCTCCCCGTAGTACCGGGCAAGTGTCTGTCAGGCCGGCCAGGAGGAGAAGTGCCGTCGGTCACGTCGCGTCGGGGCGGCCTGCCGTGCCAGTCGACTGGACGGTTAGGTGTCGAAAGGAGGTCCTTCCGGTCGCCCCGATGACCGAGCGGCCGAGCATTGACCCCGCCCAGTCTTGAGAGGTCAACCAACTCGTCGGTCCCCGCGGGTCGCTGGCTCACGACGCTCGGCGTCTGGATGTTTACCGCCGCAACGGAGGCGGGATCGCGCGGCCGCCCGTTTCCTAGCCCTTGATGACGATGAGCGGCCGCAGCCGGGCAACCGGCCGAATGAGGCCGGCGTTCGCCGAGACCTCCACCACGATCTCGACGTCCTTGTAGGCCGGCGATGCCTCCTCGGCCAGCAGGTCCCGCCGCTCGGCGCGGACGACGATCCCCTGGGCGCCGAGCTGCTCGGCGACGTCGACCCCTCGCAGCAGGCGGACGGCGGCGTGACGCGAGAGAGAGCGGCCGGCCCCGTGGCAGCTTGAGCCGAAGGTGAGTTCCATCGCACCAGGCGCAGCGACCGCCACGTACGAGCAGCGGCCCATGTCACCTGGGATGAGGACCGGCTGCCCGATGGCACGGTACTCGGCCGGCACGTCCGGATGGCCCGGCGGAAACGCTCGCGTCGCGCCCTTGCGGTGAACGCACAGCGCAATCAGTTGGCCGGCAACATGATGCTGCTCGATCTTGGCAACGTTGTGGCTCAGGTCGTAGACGAGCTCGAGACCGAGCCGCTCGGCCGGCGTGCCAAATACCCGCTCGAAGGCAGCGCGAACAGCCTGGCCGATGAGCTGACGGTTCGCCCAGGCGAAGTTGGCCGCAGCCGCCATTGCGGCGAGGTATGCATTCGCCTCGGGTGAGCCGAGCGGGGCGCAGGCGAGCTGGCGGTCGGGCAGCACGATGCCGGCGCGAGCGGCCGCCGTATCCATCGACGTCAGGTGGTCGGTGCAGACTTGATGGCCGAGCCCTCGCGAGCCACAGTGGATCATGACCGTCACGGCGCCAACCTCGAGGCCGAGCGCCGTCGCCGCCGAGGGCTCAAGGACCCGGTCGACGACCTGGACCTCGATGAAGTGGTTGCCCGAGCCGAGCGTGCCGAGCTGGTCCGCGCCGCGCTCGTGGGCGCGGTGGGAGACGTCGCCCGGGATGGCGCCGACCATCTCCCCTCGCTCCTCCGTGCGATCCAGGTCGCTCGACCAGCCGAATCCCCGCTCGACCGCCCAGCGCGCTCCCTTGCACATGACCTCGTCCAGGTCGTGCAGAGCCAGACGCTGACCGGTTCGAGCGCCTACGCCCGAGGGGATCGCGGCGAAGAGGGCGTCGGCGAGGGGCTCGAGCCGCGGACGGATCTCCGAGGCGACGAGATCGCTGCGCAGCAGCCGGACGCCACAGTTGATGTCGAAGCCGATCCCGCCCGGACTAACGACGCCGCCGTCGGTGCGCATCGCCGCGACGCCGCCGATCGGAAAGCCGTACCCCCAATGGACGTCGGGCATGGCCAGACTTGCCCCAACGATGCCTGGGAGCGTCGCGACGTTGGCGACCTGCTCTAGCGCGGGATCGGTGCGCAGTGGCGCAATCAGGCGCTCGTCGGCAAAGACGATGCCGTCGACCCGCATGCCGCGTTGCTCATCCCGGGGGATTCGCCATCGATTGGCGTCGATCTGGTCCAGGCGAATCGGCCGCGAAAGACGACCTGGCTCGAGCGTCGGCTCAGGCGCGGATCCTCCGAGTGGCGAACGGACGGGACGGCCTCGGCCCTTCTTGCTCATTGCTCACACATCGAGATAGGCCGTCATCCGCCAGCCCGATTCGAACTGGCGGACGCTGAGCCGGTAGAAAGTAGCCGCCTTCACCGAAGTGCGGCATCTGGCCGTAACGCCATCGAACGGGACGAGGTGGATCGTGGCCACAAGCCTGGCGCCAGCGCCCTCCGCCGCGACGTCGACACACTCCACCCGTGCTCCGGTCACCGCCGACCGGCGCAGCTCGCTTGCGGTGACAAGCTCGTTGAGCCAGCTGAAAGCGAGGCTGATGAGGTCGTGTGCAGAGAGCGCAACCGACTCGGTCGCACGCTTGCGCGCCGGCACGTTCGTGAGATCGGCGGTGAGCTCAGAGAAGGCGGCCGCAGCCTCTTCGAACAACCCAGCCAGGTCCTCAGCGCGTGCCAGCAGTCCAACGTCCGCAGTGTGCGGGACGAGTTCGTGCCCGCGCGAGTCCGGGTGGCTCACGTCCGCGACGCGAGAAGGCACGGGCCGCGGGGGTCGCCGCCTATTGGATGCCGTTCGCTTGCAGCCATTCGAGTAGACCGCGGTGCGGTGCGGCAAGGACCGCCTGATCGCCGCTCATCGCGAACCTCCTATCCGGTGTCGCGGGCGGCTGCAGGCGACGGCAACGCCCGCGGCGGCAACAAACAGAGTGGCATCCCGCCGACCCGGGTGCCAGAGCCAACGGTCCTTCGCGGGCGGTGGGCCCGCGGCCGAGCGCCCTCGAGAGCGTCGGCGGCCACGGGGCAGCCCCTCTCGTCCGAACCCTGCTTGGCGTTCCCGGCGGGACTCGAACCCACGGACCCTTCCGCTTAGAAGGCAGGCCTACATGCACGATGCCGCCCAAGTCCCGAGTCGATCTAGCGGGCATCGCTATTCAGCCATAGGGTCGCTTGGACTTCTCGGGCGGGGAGTGCTGCTTGCGCCGATCCAGGTGTCCTACGCGCCGGAGCCCGGTCCCATGGACGTCACCGTGACTTCCGATCTACTCGCGGGGCGGGACGCACCCGCCAGAAGGCAACGAGGCCACCCTTGACACAAACGACCCGCAGCCCTAGCGTGACAGGTACCACGTTATCCGATATACGGCGATAAGAGGTAGCTGACGGCGATGAGCGGTCGGATCAGGACGCAACTTCTCAAGGGAACCACGACGCTGCTCGTGCTCACCGTGCTCCGCGACGGCGAGCTGTACGGCTACGAGATCGCGCAGCGGATCACCGAACGCAGCAGCGGCGCGTTCGCCCCGAGCGAGGGGTCGCTCTACCCCGCCCTGCATGCCCTCGAGGCAGACGGCGCGCTCCAGGCCAGCTGGCGTGAGAGCGACCGTGGGCCGCGCCGCCGCTATTACAAGATCACGAAGACCGGGCTCGGCATACTCGAGGAGCACGCTCAGGAGTGGGCCGCCTTCTCGCTCGGCATGGCCCGTGCCGTTGGGGGAGCGAACCAGCAATGACTGCCTTGCTGTCAGTCGTCATCCTGGGCGGCGGCATCGCGTTCCTGGTCGCCTCGGTCGCGCTGGTCCGGCGCAGCGAACGTCGACTCGGCACCGGGCCGGACGAGTCGGGCTCCCCAGTCGCGCCCGATCAGACTGGCGCCGCGGAGATATCCGCCTACCTCGATCGAATGACCACGGAGCTCAGGCTGCCAGCGGCCGATGTGGCCGAGGTACGAGCGGAACTCGCCGATCACCTGCGGGACTCGATCGCCTTGCTGGAGGCCGAAGGGTTCGAGACGGAGAGGGCTATCCGCGAGGCCCTGGGGCGCCTGGGGCCTCCCGCCGAACTGGGCCGGCAGCTGCGAGTCGCGCACCAGTCGACCAGGCGGCTCCTTGCCGGCGCCGGCGGCGGGGTCATTGCGGCGGGCGGCGGTTTCGTGCTCGGTTATCTCGGCGGGATAGCGCTGGGGCTGTTGGGGTTCCTGGCTGTGTCCGCCGTTGTGACCCTCCTCGCGGCCGCCGGCGTCCACCTGCCGAACATCATCGCGAACGACGATGGGACCACAATCAACTCTCTCCTCTACGCCACAACTCTCCTGGTGGCGGCCGCCGTCGCGACCAGGTACGCCGTCCGCACCTCGGCCGGCCTGAGCCGGCGCGCGCCCCGCACCGTGGCTGTCTTCTGGGCCGTCGCCGGCGCGCTCGTGTTCGGTTGGCTGGCCATCTTCGAGATGCGCGGTCCGCAAAGCCGGCTGGGCGTCGCGCTCGAGTTGTGCGTTCCGGCCGTCGCGGTCGCGAGTGCGTTCGTTCGGGTCGAGCGACCGATGCCCCACGTCGGCCGCTGGGCCATCATCGTCTCAGCGATCAGCCTCGTCGTCCTGGTTCTCGGGACAGTCGTCGTCAGTGTGAGTGGCCCGTCCACCAGCGGGAGCGCCCCGCTTCCCAGCCTGGTCGTTTGCTCGGAGCCCGATCAGAGCACGTCTTGCGGCCAGCCCGACCTCCACGTAGACGCCGTTGCCCCGATGGCACCCGCGCGCTGGCTCCCAAGTGGCTTCCCGCTGAGTAGCGGTGGATACGGATCTGATGACACGTCCGGGACCAGCTTCGACGACCAGGTGAGTTCCGGGCAGTCATCTCTGCCCGTCGCCCGGGTCCTCTCGTACTGGACTGACGTCCGATTCGAGGCATGGCACGCGCTTCCGATGGACGCACCGGGTCCGGGTGGGATCGACACGCGGTACTCGAGCCCATTCGCAGTCCAGCCTGCGGTCTCCAATGGCAACGACCTCACAGCGGTCTTCCATTTCGAGCGGCTCCGAGACGCCTCCTCGTGGTGGGTCGTGCTCACCGCGGTCGGTCCGGATGGACATCGCTACAGGCTCGATGACGGCCAGGGCGGCAACAGCTACTTCAACGGGTCGGCCTGGGATTGGTTGACGGCGCCGCAATGAACCACGGCGATGGTTCGAGAGGCGTGCCCTCATTCGCGAACGAGCGCACACGGTTGCTCGCGGTGGTTGAGGATCTGGACGGCGCGAACGCAACCGGCCCGGTCATCTTCCGTCGGATGCAAGAACGAGCGACCGGCTCCGATTCCGGAGAGAGACCCCAAGCCGGTCCGAACCAGGGCGACCAGACCCTCCTGTATCCCGCTCTGCACAGCCTGGAGGCCAGCTGGCTGGTCCACGCCACGTGGCAGTCAGACGCCAAGGGCATCCGGCACCGCACCTACCGAAGGCGGCGCCTGCTGCCGCGGCGACTCGTCGGGACTCAGCGGAGCTGATCCCCCTCAGTCACACCGGCGTGACCCTTTCCCCCAGCGAGGACGCGGCCGACGGCGCGATTCGCGCTGGCAGCCCCGGAAGCCTAGGAACAATCAACCGCTAGCGATTGATTGGCCCGACCATCGCAGGCTCGCATCCTGTCTCGGGCTCGATCCCTCTCGCACCGATCAATCGCGCACGATGGTTTCATCGTGACGGCGTGCCGAGCACGCCACGTCGTCTTGGGATGACCATTGGCGCGTGCCGTGCTGGTTGCCGACGATCCTGTCCGGCCAGTCGAGCGGCTGCGCCGGGGCCCGTCCTTCCTTGACGGGGTTCACCGAGCTGGTTCACCCTCCGGGACGCTCGCTCACCCTCCGGAACCTGGCTATCTTGTCGGCCAGGGGACGCTCAGTCTCCGCCGATACGGTAGGGGGCATGGAGCCCTGGGGTTTCACCAGCGCGGCGTCCCAACACGGTCGCCAATCCGACGCACTGGGCCAATGGCGAGACCGACCCTTCCGGGCGGGGCGCAGGTGCGCCCTGGGAAGGACAAAGGAGAGTCGGGATGTCCACAGAGCAGAACAAGGCGGTCGTACTCCGGTTCGGCCTCATTCCTCGTCCGGCAAGAAAGGCGATCACCAGGCTGCCACTGATCGCGGCGCTCCTCGCCACTCTGTTTGCCCTCGTTCCGGCGGCTGCAGTGTCGGCCGACGGGCGGCAACTCGTCGGGGAGTTCTGCACGAACCCTCAAGCCCTCCCCAAGCCGGGCGCCTGCATATCTCTCTCGTACGGCGGAGAGACGGCCATGGGGTACACGAACTCACCGAATCGCGTCCTTACGCTCAGACCGGGAACGTATTGGCTGACCGTGAACGACAACAGCACGACCCACAACTTCTCGCTCGAATCGCCCGACGGCCTCGACCAGGACATCACCGGGGTCGCGGACATGCCCGGCTGGGTGACGGTCAAGGTGCACCTAACGCATGGCACCTACGTGCTGTTCTGCGACGCTGACTCTCACAGGGCGGACGGAATGTACGTGAACATCGAGGTCGGAGGCGTCGGACAGGTCGGCTAGCCGTCCCGACGACGCTGATCGGCAAGAGGTGGCGCTCAATGCGGCCGGCGCCAACGACGGACTGGGTGGTTACTAGTTTCTGCCCTCGCCCTGCCACTTCTGGGCGGTCCCAAGCGCACGTCACGGATGTTAGATAGGGAAAGGGCCCGGGCTATTGCACCCGGGCCCTTTCTTTGTATCAAGCGGCTAGTAGGCGAACGACAGTGTGTGCCTGCCTAATTGGACTAACTTGACATTGCATTGTGCCCAGCCGGTCGTCTCGCGGCTGGTCCTACCCCTCCACGACCGCCTCGACCTCGGTGACTGACCTTGGCGCCATCTTCGCCCGAACCCAGCCGGCGGCGATGTCGAGCGCCTGGCCCCCCTTGCCGAGCTTGTCCAGCGCTTCGGACTTGGCAGGCTCGACCAGATCAGCGACGAGCTCTCCTGCCCGAACCTTGACCGCATCGGGATCTTCAGGCGGCGCGGGTTCGACGCCATCGAGCTCGGCGGAGCGCCATGCTGCGACCGCGATCTACTGACTGGTTCTCAGCTGCCTCTCGACGGCGTCGGCCACGTCAGGGAAGAGGGCGGGGTGTCCATCGAGCTCGACGCTGGAGCGTGCCTCTCGCGACGCGAGCAGCTCGTCCACCCGCACGAGAGTCAGGCGGCGGCACAGCTCAAGGCGGCGCACGTGCGAGTCGTCAGGCGGGCGTTGCCCGCCCCCCTCGGACAGGAGCATCACGAGCAGCGAGGCGAAGAGCGCCGCGATCAGTTCCTCGCGATCGAGTAGTTCCTTGGTGGTCACGTTGACCCGCATGACCAGCTCGAACCGGAAGATCGTCTCGCGCAGGGCGCTGCGGACCGCGGCATCGACCAGTTCGGGCCTCTTGCCCCGCATCGCCGTTCGGGCGCCATGAACGGCCTCACGAGCCAGCCGATCTAGAGGGGCAACGGGAGGGTCTTGGGCAAGAAGCGAGCCGACATACGCAGGGACGTCCCCGAAGGAATGAGCCTCGGCCACCCAGCGCAGGACGAGTTGCGTCGGCGAGAGCGTTTCGTCGATCTTGGCCAGCCGGTGTTCCAGGGTCATGGGGTTACCGTTGCCGGGAAGGCGGTGTCCTCATCGGAGCGGTGCTGGCCGACCGCCGCCTCCACGGCTGCCAGGCGCTCCTCCAACTCGCCGACCTTGAGCAGGTTGGTGGCGGCTGTCGCTGTAGAGATCAGAACACGCAGGCGCGGGATGCCGTTGTCCATGCCAACCCCGTCGGTGGCCACGATGTCGAGCAGGCGTCGCATGCCGGCCACGGTGTCGAGTCCGGGCAGGTCGTAGGCGACCGCGATCGTGCCCTCCTTGCGCCGACGCGGACCACCCAGGCGTCGCGCCTCGGCGGCTTCTGCGGCCCGTTCGGGGTCGTGGGCGAAGCAGTACGGACGGTCATGCAGCGGGGCCATCGCACAGGCTTCACCGTCGGCTTTGGCGTAGGCGCAGCGGCGTTTGATTACCATCGCATTACCAATGGTTATCAACGACCGCCGGAGGAGCGGTCCGGCACGAGGTTCGGCGGGTCACTAACTCGCCATCGTGTGGCGTTCGGAACCGCTCCCTCCTCTCTGCCGTGTGCCCCCGACAGGGCGCTCACGTGCCCCGATGGCGTGCGGGTTGGCTGGTTGCTCGAACCCGGCCCGATGGGCGGTCGCGCGGCCCGACACAGAAGGTTCGGCCGCCGATGAGGGCTCGTCCACCGTCACTCGGGCGGCGACGGGAGGGGCTGGTCGGCGCGACCGCTCCGTCTGGGTCAAGGCGAGTGGGCCGGTCATGCTGACCTAACCTGCGCGGCAGCCAGCCACTCATCACGGCCTTCGATGGGGATCCGGTAGGTCGTTAACGCGTGTCCGACTCCTGTCGGGCGCGCCATTCCTTTGGGTAGGTACTTCATCGCGCCGACCGTCGGAGTTCCCAAGACCACCCGACTCCGCGCGGGGACGTTCAGTGTCGCCCGTCCGGCCCTACAGGTCATGAGAAGGCTCACGCGCGAGGCGTGAACGGTGGCCATGGGTTCAGGGGAGAACGTGGCGTGGTGGGAACCGCATCACTTATGTTTTCGGTCAAACCCAACCTCGAACCTCCAGATGGAGCTTGAGCGGCCGTCTGCCGCCACGCGCACAGGCAGCCACGGTCCGTCAGCTGGCTGAGGGGGGTGGCACTGGAGAGCCCTGGGCATCGACGGACTCGTTCAGGGTGAACGTGAGCGAAGTGGTCTCTTTGAAGGTCAGACGGGCAAGAACTGACCCTTTCTGCCAGGTCCCTGCGGTGGCGTTGTCCAGCGGTTCCGAGCCGGGCGGCTTGACGCGAGTCCAGCCGAGGGCAACGAGGGAATTGTCGTAGAACTGGAGGGCGGCCAGCCTTCCCTCCGACCAGCGGTAGCTCCGCTGCACGAAGAGCAGGGTCCCGCCCGGCTGAAGCGTCGCACTAAACATTTCGGTGCCGAGCTGCGCCGCTCCGCCCGGCGCGATCGATGCTTCGGGTCGGTCCCTGAGTGACTGAAGCTGCGAAGCCCTTTGCCATTCGCCATCGACGACCAGGGTCACTTCATAGTGGGTCTGATCGGCGATGGGAGGGTAGCCAGCGACTGATAGGATCAGGCATGGCCGCTGCCATGAGTACATCGGGCCGCCGCCAGACCCGGTCGTCTGCGGCGCGAGGCCCCCGACCCAGTTGCGACGGCCGAGCTCGGCCGCGTACCAGTCGCCCACGTCGGCGAGGGTCGAGGAGCTCGTGAACTCCCACGTCACGTAGGGTCCCGAATGGACGATGAGCCCGCCGCCGCCTGTCGTTGTGGAGACCAGCGCCGCGCCGGGATACGTGAGGTTGTACTCGGGTTGACCTTCGAGGTATGTGACGGCGGGATCCTTGGCGCAGGAGGCGACGCTGAGCGCCAGGAGCAGAACGCCGGCTACCGCGCAAACCTTTCGCACGACGAGTTCCCTCAGTCCCCGATCATCCGCGAGCACCCGGCTCGCAGACCGCAGCGCGAAGCCGCCCAGCACCTCGAGGCGGATCCTGGCTTCCATTGGCCCAGGATAGTCGGTGGCCGAAGACAGGCGCCTTGACGCGCAGGCTGCGCATCAAGCCACGCTCCGCTCTCCCCCCACACGGGACGCTGCGCGTCCAGTCGATAGTCCGCAATGGTTTCGAGGCCGTGCCAGACGCTCAGGTCTCGTCGGTCAGTCCGGCGGGCGGTCTCCGCTCCCACGCCGCGCATCTGGCACTCGGTGCCGGGGCGATCGAGTCCCGGACGGCTCACCCGGGGGATCGACCTCACCACCTGGCAGGACGGGCCTTTCAAACCCGGAGTCGTCGACTGCACTATCCAAACCGGCACCTCCACTGGGGCCGTCCGGTACTGATTCGGGCGGCCGTGCCACCTACCCGATCGTGAAGGACCAAATGCGGAACGGCGACGCCTTGCCTCTCGCGAACGTGCTGTCCATTGGCCCGCTCGGCCGGAGAGCGCGGCTGCGATGGACGCGAAGGCTGCGGGCCGGCGCGTTAGTGGTATTCGCTCTGGGGTGGCTCGTAGTCCCGAGCGTCATGCGCCCTGTCGTTGCGGCCTCGGACCCCGTGGTAGCCGCCGCGGGCGACATCGCCTGCGACCCGGCAGACCCGCACTTCAACAACGGCCTGGGCACGGGCACCGGCGCGCAGGACGTCTGCCGGCAGGGTCTGGTGTCCAATCTGCTGGTCAACCGCGGCTACAGCGCCGTCTTGTCGCTGGGTGACAACCAGTATTACTGTGGCGGACTGGCGGCGTTCCAGCAGTCCTACGACCAGAGCTGGGGGCGCGTCAAGGCGATCACCCATCCGGTCGCGGGCAATCACGAGTACCTCACCGATCCCGGCTCAGGCAATGCGACCGGCTGCGATGCGACGAACCTCAACGCGGCGGGCTACTTCGGATACTTCGGCTCCGCGGCCGGAACGCCAGGCCAGGGCTACTACAGCTACAACATCGGCGCCTGGCACCTGATCGCCCTCAACTCCAACTGCACCGATGCGGGCGGCTGCGTTCCAAGCTCACCCCAGGGCCAATGGCTGGCCGCCGACCTGGCCGCCCATCAGAACCAGTGCATCCTGGCCTACTGGCACATCCCGCTATTCAGCTCCGGCGGCCGGGCAGCGCAGAATACCTACCGGATCTGGCAGCAGCTGTATGCAGCTCACGCGGACCTGGTCCTCGACGGCCACGACCACATCTACGAACGGTTCGCGCCGCAGACGCCCGACGGTATTGCCGACCCGGTCAACGGAATCACCCAGATCACCGTGGGCACGGGCGGTGCGAACCACACCTCGATCCCGACCATCGCGGCCAACAGCGTGGTCCGCGACACCACCTCCTTCGGCATCCTGCGGCTGACGCTCCATGCCGGCAGCTTCAACTGGCAGTTCCTCCCGGTGGACGGTTCGTTCACCGATAGCGGATCGGGCGCCTGCCACAACGTCGCCCAGTCTCCGACTCCCACGCCGACTCCGACGCCCACGCCAACCCCAACTCCGACGCCCACTCCAACGCCGGTGCCGACCCCTACGCCTACGCCGACCCCGACTCCGACACCAACTCCGACGCCCACTCCAACCCCCACGCCTACGCCGACCCCGACTCCAACCCTGGCGCCCTCCACCTACGTCCCCCTGACGCCGGCTCGCTTCCTTGACTCCCGCACCGGCAACGGCATGCCCGGCGGCACGGCGGCCCTGCTCAGCGCCAACACTCCGCGCACCTTCACAGTCGCCGGCCGGGGAGGGGTGCCCGCGAACGCCACAGCTGTCACGGGCAACCTCACGGTCACCGACCAGACCGCTGGCTGGGCCGTGTTCCTGGGACCCGATCCGGTGGCCAGCCCCACCAGCTCCACCATCAACTTTGGGGCCGGTGAGGTCCGGGCCAACGGGGTGACCGTGGCTCTGGGCGCTGGGGGGACTCTGAGCGCCACCTACATCTCCTCGAGCGGCCAGACCACCAACCTCGTGTTCGATGTGACCGGCTACTTTGTGGGCGACAACAGCGGGGCCACCTATGTGCCTCTGAACCCGGCCCGTCTCCTGGACACCCGCGTCGGCAACGGCCTCTCGGGTAAGTTCAGCGCCGGGGTGCCGCGGACCTTCGCCGTGGCCGGCCGGGGCGGAGTACCGGCCAACGCCACCGCGGTCACCGGCAACCTCACGGTCACCGACCAGAGCTTCGGCTGGGCTGTGTACCTGGGTCCGAACCCGACCGCGGCACCCTCGAGCTCGACCATCAACTTTGTGGCCGGCGAGGTCCGGGCCAACAACGTGACGGTGGCTCTGGGATCTGGGGGGACTCTATCGGCCACCTACCTCTCAAGCGCCGGTCAGACCACAGTCTTTGGTGTTCGATGTGACCGGCTACTTCACTCTCAATGGCACAGGTGGCAAGTTCGTGGCCCTTACCCCGGCCCGCCTGCTCGATACCCGGGTCGGCAACGGCCTATCGGGCAAGTTCGTCGCGGGCACACCGCGAGCCTTCCAGGTGACCGGTAGAGGTGGCGTCCCTGTCAACGCCACAGGGGTCACCGGCAACCTCACGGTCACCGACCAGACATCGGGTTGGGCCGTGTTCATCGGACCCAACCCACTGGCCAGTCCGACGAGCTCCACCATCAACTTCGTGGCCGGCCAGGTCGTGGCCAACGGGGTCACCGTGGCCCTGGGCTCGGGGGGCACTCTGGCGGCCACCTACATGTCCAGTGGCGGCCAGACCACAAGCCTGATCTTCGACGTCACCGGCTACTTCGTGCCGTAGCAGAGCGGTTTCCGGGCTACCGGCCTACGCCGAAGAGGCGCGACGGTGGGCGTTATCCACGGCTGGGATCAGGTCCGCAAGGTCTTTCCTAACACCTTCCGGGTTTGGGCCGCACGCATGACGGACGAAGGGGTCTTCACGGACGCCGGCGCCTGACCTGCGGCCACCCCGACGTGGGGCGCCTCGTCGGCCCGGCCTGGGCTCCGGCAGCGGCCACGCTCTTGGGCGGTCCCTCGCCTGTTCGCAAAAGGCTCTCGACATCCGGGGGTCATGGTCGCTCTATGGCCCGAATGTCGGATAGTCGACAAAGGTTGTGTTGGGCTACGGTGCACCAATGGACGAGACCCCCCACATCTGCCCCTGGTGCTCAACCCCGATTCCGCCAGGTGCGGCCGCCTGTCCGAAGTGCGGCGCCCTGGTCGAAGGTGCGCCCGCGGTGGATCTACCCGGCGTGACGACGGTCGACCCAGAGGCGAAGCTCGGTCCCGAACCTGGGGCTCTGCCGAATCCCCTGAGCTGGCTTCAGGTCGGCGGTGACACCCCGGTGACAAACGAGGCGGCTGTCCAGCCTCCGAGCGAGGCTGTCCGCCTCGAGATGCGCAAGATGGAACTCGAGGCCGAGATCGAGAACGCCGGCACGGTACTCATAAACCCGACTGGCGACGAATCCCTGGAGGCGGACGCGCCGTCCGATGAGGCGATCGCCGCCCACGAAGCAGGCTTGCTGGATTCTACCGGCCCGGCCGGCGAGACGGATTTGAACGATCTGGCCGCACCCTGGGAAGACCCGGACCTCGCGAAGCATACGGGGATCAGGCGGCACGAGGACGGCCAGGAGAGCTAAGCTCGCGCTTCCAGCTGCCGGCTGGCCTGGGCTCGACGCCAGGGTTACAGCAGCGGCTCGACCCAGTCGCCCACCGACGGCGGGTGGATGTGAAACGCCGCCTCTTCTGCGAGCCGCTCGGCGGTGCTGGCGTCCGGCGCCGTACCACTTTCGATCTCGTGGCCGCGGCCGTTCAGCACCCGCCACTGCCAGCAAGGCTCACCGTTGCAGCGCTCCACTACCAGTTCGTGGCCGCCCAGGCGCGCCCCCAGACAGACCCAGACGTGGCGGGCCTCGTCACGAGGCATCGCATGCCAGTAGCCGATCATCGGCTCACCTCCTCGGCCGTGCCCGGCCGAATCGCAGCAGATTACTGTGGCGCCGGGAGGTCGCGGCCGGCAAGGGCCGCTCCGCCTGAATCGGAGCTCGGAGCCCGCAACGAGCTGCCCCTGCCTGGATCGACCGATCCATAGCCGGTGGGCATGGCCGGCCGCCTCGTGGCGCGGCCACAGGTCGGCCTTCCAGGCGCCTCATTCCATGCCGGCGTACGATTGCCCACGCCAGTCGTCGAGGGACAGCGAATCCTCGCCCCAGTCCGAGGTGATGAGATGGGATCGAACGACAATACGGGTTCGGATGCCGAGCAGCCGGGCGCCGACCAGCCCGGCACGCCGGGCCAGAGTACCCGCAGAGAGCAGGCGGCTCGGGCACGTGAGCTCGGCGAGAGGTGGCTCGGCCAACTCCAGGAGATGATCGACCAGGCCGGACGCCAGGCCGGCCCCGTGCTCCGCGACGTGGCCGCCAAGGCCGCGGAGCTCGCCGCGGTAGCGGCCGAAAACGCCGGCCCGGTAGCTCACAAGGCAGCCAACGTAACCGAGCACGTCGGCGACAGGCTGGCATCGCGCAGCAAGGACCTGGCCGCGGACCTGCGTCGGGCGGCCGAGGCTGCCCGAGCCCAGTCCTCCCAGAATGCGGAGCCGCCGGAAGACGGATCCGGGCCGGGCAAGGGCCCCGAGGCCTAGCCTAGCTCCTGGTAGTTGCGGCATCGCCGTTGGGCCGCGTTTATCTCCGGACGTTGGCCGTGGGTCGTCAGTCGGCCCGCGCCTACAGGCGGCCGACTCGCGCGCGGAATACTTCCGTACAGTCTTCGCGAGTGAGCCGGTAGCCCCAGCCGCCGTCCTGCGGCCACGCCCGGCTGACGAGCAGCTCATCGCGGGCGGCGGACGCGGCAAAGTCCAGGACGTACCGCCGGGGAACGGCCTGTAGCAGCGGGCCCTGTCCGGCGGCCTCGAGCGCCTCCTCCAGGTAGTCGACATAAACGCTGTTGTTGACGTGGTCGAGCGGATCCAGGTCGCGCCGCCGGACATGGAAGCGCCGCTCGAACGCGTCCGCCGGGGCGGCAGGCAGCGCCACCTTGTGCATCTCGAAGGCAGGTGTCTCTACGGCCACGAACCGATGGAAGTCCACGGGCACGCGGGTAGGGATGCCCCGTTCGTTGGTCATGACCCAGTCGATCTCCACGCGCGCCGTGAGTGCTCCCGAAGGATCGCGGACTTCGCTCTCGCGGCGGGCGGCAACGCGCCGGTAACCGAGCACCTGGGTGCTGACGAGCGCACCGGCATAGGTCGCGATCGGTCGCAATACGTCGAGCTGGATCGCGCGCACGAGCCAGAAGAGGCCCCGCTCGGCGTACCACTCGCGCCCAAATCCGAGCACCGTGGAGTGCTGCCAGGCAATGTCGGCCACCCAGGCCAGGTAGATCGAGGTCCGTATCGTCTCGCTCGCAGTGGCTTCGTCGAAGCGGACCCGATACGGCCGCACGATTCGGTACGGCAGCCGATCTTCGAAGGGGGCGGCGGGGGTTGGATCGGGCGCGGGATCGCTCGCTGCCTCCAGGCCCGTGACTTCGTGCGGGGTCACGCCTTCTTCTCCGCCAGCGCGTCGAGCCCCTCGAGAGCGACCAGCTCGGTGGCAGCGTGCTCGGCCGTCGATCGCTCGAGTCGAAGCTCGCACGAGCGCCGGGCGTCGAAGACGACGATCGCGACGGCCAGGTCGACGTCCTCGTCGGCGGCATGGGCTCGGGCGTCGTCGAGCTGGTTCAGGACGTCGGCGTTGATCCCCCGGGCGCCCCACTTGCAGTCGTATACCTCGGGCCGGGCGGTCGACTCCACCGTCACGTCGTAGGGGTGGATCTCGGCGCGGACCCCGTCGAAGAGGACCCGTCGTTCGCGACGAACCGATGCGGCGCGGCGGGCCAGAAGGCGGGCCGTCAGCTCCTCGACCACGGCGCCGCGATACTGGCTGCGGGCCGCCTCGCCGCGATTGGCGACCTCCAGGCCGGCATCGAGGACCCGGCCGGCGTGATCGCGCAGGGCCGGAGCCGCAGCCGGGCCGAAGAGCGACGGGAAGATACGCCTCCAGGTCGCCGGATCTGTCCGCTCGCCGTTCATCACCGCCCGGGCCAGCCATCGCTCCGCAGCCGTTCCCTCGGCAAGCAGGGTCGCCACGCGGGCCACCAGCGGGTCCGCCTGGATCCCGGCGTAGACGACGGCGCGGGCATCGGGAGCTGCGTCCTGGAATCTCATCGATCGCCCCGCAGCAGGATGCGGAAGGGGGAATCCTCGTCCAGGCCCGCATCGGGAGGCTCGGCATCGCTCTGTCCGGGCGCCTCCCACCGGCCGGTCCACGTCGCCGCCGACCGCGAGGGCGACGACATGGGGGAAGGTCGAAAGCCAGTCGATCGCCCTGTGCGGGTCGGCCATCGACGCGATCTCTGCGATCGCCTCATCGACGGCGACAACCGCTTCGAGCCCCAGTTCCCCCTTCCCTTCGGCCAGGGCTCGAATGGCGGGCAGGTAGGCGTCCACGAGATCGGTTACGTACTGCCACTCGTCCTCGACCGTCTCGGCGAGGTCGGCCAGGGCGCGGTACGCGGCAGCGGCGCGTTCGATTACGTCCGGGGCGGGGTTGGGGCCGGCCTGGTGGCTCACGAGCCAAGGGTAGCCGATGCACCACCCCGGGGCGGATGCGGCGACAATCATCTCGGCGGCGCGCCGATCGGCTTGGAGCGCGCCCAATCGACCGGAGGTCGAGATGGACCTGGGGCTGCGCGGCCGGACGGCGCTCGTCGGGGGTGGTTCGGCCGGGCTCGGGCGGGCGAGCGCGGAGCGTCTCGCCGGTGAGGGCTGCCGGCTGGCGCTGTGGTCTCGGGGCGGCGAGGCTCTGGAGCGTGCTGCGGCCGAGATCCGGGCGACCTACTCGGCCGAAGTGGTCACGATCTCGGGCGACGCCTCACAGCCGGAGACGGCGGCGCGGGTCGCGGCGGAAGCCGAGAAGGCGCTCGGGCGGATCGACATCGTCATCCTCAACGCCGGGGGCCCGCCCGCTTCGCTGGCGACCCGCATCGACACTGCGGAATGGCGCCGCTCGTTCCAGCTCCTGGCCATCACGCCGATCGAGCTGGCGTCCCTGCTCTTGCCGGCGATGCGCCAGCGCGGATGGGGACGGATCGTCGCGATCTTGTCATCGGGCGTGCGCCAGCCGATCCCCGAGCTGGCCTACTCCAACGCCTGCCGCAGCGCGCTGCAGGCCTGGCTCAAGACCATCGCGCCCGAGATCATCACTGACGGTGTGACCGTCAACGGCGTCCTGCCCGGCCGGTTTGACACCGCGCGAGTGGCCTTCCTGGATCGCACCCGGGCCGAACGGGACCGGCTCCACGGAGCAGGAGGTTCGGGCAGAGCGGGAACGCTCGATCCCGGCGGGTCGGTACGGCACACCGGACGAGCTCGGCGCCTACGTCGCCTGGCTCTGCTCGGACCTCGCCCGCTACCAGACGGGCACCTTCGTGCCGATCGACGGGGGCATGATGCGAGCTCTTCCGTAAGCGGGGCGGACACTCGCGGCCGCCCCAGTGCAAGCGGGACCGGGGCTCAGTCGCCGCGGTGGCCTGAGGAGCGGAGGCCGAAGCTACCCCAGCGCCCCGTGTACGGCAGCCAATCCTCCGCGACCGTCTCGACGATCGACGACGCAGGGCCCTCGTGCAGCAGCTCCAGCAGCCGCTCCACATCCTCGCGCGGGCCTTCGACGACACACCGGACGCTGCCGTCCTGCTCGTTGGAGACCCATCCGGTGAGGCCCAGATGGCTTGCCTGAGCCAGGACGAAGTAGCGGAAGCCGACGCCCTGGACGCGGCCCCGAACGCTGGCTTCCAGCCGAGCCAGCTCGCCCCGGCTCATGGACGAGGCCCGGTAGTCGCGGCGGCCGAAGCAGGCGGGAAGGGCCGGGGCCATGACAGGGCAAGGACGTCCAGCGCCAGCTCGGGATTGACGTTGTCGTCGAGCTTGCCGGCAACATCCGACAGCTGTGTCAGGAACGCGGTCAGGCTGGCGGGATCCAGATCGGCCGCAGCCGCCGGAATCTCGTCGACAAGGTCGGCCTCTCGCAGCTGACGCGCGCCCCCGCGACCGGAGACGGCGAGGTCGCGCCCAAGCGAGGCCCAGATCTCGATGAGCGTGGCCGCGGCAGAGCGTCGGTCCGATGCCGCAAGCCGGGGAGTGGCCGACTCCTCATTCGTGGCGCCCTCAGCTCCATCCGAAGCCGCGGAGGCCGACGCGGCGGAGGCCGGTTCCGGTGCTCGACCCTTCCGTCGCCGCGTGGAAGACGGGGTTTCGGCGCCCCCGCCGCCGGTTTCGCCGGTCCCGGCCGAGGTTCCTTCGAGCCGCCCGCTCTCCAACGCCGCGTCCAGCGCCGCCGCGGACTTCAGCAGCTCCCTGACCGCCCCGAGTCGTTCGTGGCGCCCTTGCGCGAGCATGTCCAGCAGGCCGCGGGCAACCTCGCCGCGCAGGCGTTCCGCGTCGGCGGATCGGGCGTACGCGAGAGCGAGACCGGGCCGCCCGCCGGCGAGCCTGGCCAGCCTGGCGGCTCGAGGCGCGTCGGCAGATCCCGTCTCGCCGAGCCAGAGTTCGATTTCGCGGATGCCCACGGCGCCCAAGCGAATCCGGACGCAACGCGACCGAACCGTCGGCAGCAGGCACTCATCGTCGTCGGCGCAGAGGACGATCGTGACCCCCGACGGCGGCTCTTCGAGCAGCTTGAGGAGCGCGTTCTGGGCATCGTCGTTGAGGCGATGGGCCTGCTCGACGATCGCGACTCGAGCTCCTCCCTCGACGGGAAGGAGCGCCAGCTCGCCGATCAGGTGACGCACCGTGCCCGGTTCGGGATCCGTGGCCGCGCCGATGCGAACCTGCCCGCCGGGCCCTTCGGGCGCAAGACGGTGCAGGTCCGGGTGATTGCCGGTCGCGACCAGGTGGCAACCCCGGCAGGCTCGGCACGGGCGCGCTTCCGGGTCGGGGTCGCGACAGAGCAGCCCCGCGGCCAGGTCGAGGGCGAGGGTCGTCTTCCCGACCGAGCTCGGGCCCACGAACAGCACGGCATGGGGAGTGCGGCCGAGGATCATCGAACGGACTTCGGCCAGGGCCCGTGGCTGGCCACGAGTCCAGGTGTTGAAGATCGGCTGGGCCATCGGCCGAGCTCGGCTGGCCTCAGTCGGACTGGCGACTATTCGGCGGCCGGCTCGCCACCCTGGCTCTCGCCGGCTGGCTCCGAGGCCCCTGCGGCTGCGTTGCGACGGGCGGGAGCACGGCGCTTCGGGGCCGTCTCCGTCGACGAGGCGGCCTTGCCGCTGGCGCTCCGGATGCCCGCCTTTCCGGCGGCTGCCTTTGGCGCGGCTGCCTTTCCAGCCGTGGCCTTACCCACGGCTGACCTTCGGACCGCGGCCTCACCGTTCTCGCTCGCGCCGCTCTCGCCATCGGCGGGCGCCGCCTTTCGCCGGCTCCGGATCGCGGGCTCGGGCTTCTCGACGGCCGCTTGCGCGCCTGCGGCCGGCTCGGCGGGGATCTCAGCCTCCGCCTTGCGGCGTCCGCCGCTTCTGCCGGCAGTCTTCGGCGGGGCCGACTCCACGGGAGCCGCGGGCTCGCCGGCGGCCGCGGCGGGAGCCGCTCCCTGGCGACTCAGTTTGGACGACAGCTGCGCTCGAAGGAGTTCCTCGAGCTCCGGCGGAACCTCGGTCCAGGGCTCGGCCGAATCCCGGCCGGTACCGCGGGGCGCTCCTCCGCCACGACGTTGCTGCGGCTGTGGCTGGCGCGGCGGTCGCTCGTCGCGACGGCGCTGCGGCTGGGCCTGGGGCTGGGACTGACGTGCCGGTTCCGGGAACCTGGACGACGACCGGCCAAAGCGTTCCCGCTCGACGGCCGACGCATACGTGCTCCTGACGCCTCGACCGCCGCCCCGACCGCCGACCTGGCTGCGGCCGCCGCGCCGCTTTTCGGCCAGCAGGTATTCGGGGATCTCCGGCTCGGCAAAATCGTCCTCATCCGCCGAGAGCGGCGCCAGCCGCTCCGGTCGGCCGGCCATGCCGATCTGCGAATCCCACACCGATCCGAACTGGTTCGGCCGGGCCGCGGGAGTCGGAGGCGCGGATTCTCCTTCCTCCGCAACCCCTTCGCCGGGCTCGACGTCCAGGGTTTCGCCCGCGGCCTCCTGGACGTGGCCATGTCCGCGACCCCGACCGCCGCGCCGGCGGCGCCGCCGTCCGGTGGACTCGCTGCCGACTTCGGCGGCCACGCCCTCGGTAAGACCGGCAACACCGGCTGCCTCGACTTCTCCGACGGCCTCACCCGGGAGCTCCTCGCTACCCGGCTCGCCTTCCGCGCCAGCGCCGGCCCGCGACAGCTTCTCGCCGGGCAACGCGACCAGCCGCCCCCCCGCAGTTCGCGGAGCGACGCGCTCCGCCAGTCCGCGCCCTGCCGCTCGCCCGCTTCGAGCCTCGACGGGAGCGACGGCAACCTCATCGAGGCTCTCGCCGCGTCCCCAGCGGCCCCGGCCACGACCCCGCCTACCGCCCCGTCCCTCGGTCTGCTTGTCCGGGACCTCGGTCATCGAGAGGTCCTCGTCATCACCGGCCACGCGCCGGCCCGAGCGCGACGAATCGCGGTCGACCTTGGCGACCTGGGTGATGTCGTAGAAAGCGTCGGCGACTTCAATCAGGTCCGAGCTGGTATTGCCCCGGAAGCTGATGACTTCGACCCGCACGCCCATCTCCTGGACCGCGCGGATGGCCGGGGCGAAGTCCCCGTCACCGCTGACGACGATCGCCACATCCAGGTTTCGGGCCGTCTTCATCATGTCGACGACCAGCTCGATATCCAGGTTGGCCTTTACCTTGCCGTCGCCGTACTTGCGGATGTCCTTGCTCACCACTTTGTAGCCGTGGCGCGCCAGGAAGGAATGGAAGTTGCGCTGGTTCTCGTTCTCGGGATCCAGCCCTGTGTAGGCATAGGCACGGACGAAATCGCGCCCCGCCACCGCGGCTTTGAGCAGCGTGACGTAGTCGATGTCCGCTCCCGCCGCCTTCGCCGCGTAGAAAATGTTCGCCACGTCAACGAAGACGGCGACGTTCTTGCTCACGAATGAACTCCTTGATTACGGCCGGCGATACGATCGTCGACCTTTAGGCCCGTGGCGCCGGCGCTCCTTGGCTGCTCGGCTGCCGGGGCAGTTCAGCGGCTCGTTGGCGCCCCCAGGGCTATCGCCGCTCTGTGTAAGTTGGCTGCCACTCTGGCGAAGCCGTGGCCCAGCCAGCTCGACACGATAAGCCGAGTCGGGCGCCATTAGGACTTCGACCGATGCGCAGCCCTTTCTTCGCGCTGAGTGCAGCATCTCTTCGATCAGCAGGTCGGCGACCTTCTCTTCATCGACGCCGTCGGTGACGACAAGCAGGTCTATCGTTCCGACGAACCCGCCGTTCCGAACCGACGGCCTGAGGCCGAGGATCGCACCGCCCACCATCTGGCGACCCGCCTCCGCGATGGCGACGCTCGCGTTCGGAATGTAGACCAGCTGGCGGAGCAGGCCGATCGCATCGATCGGAGAGTCGCCTCCAGGCACGGCCCCTTTCTGGGCACAGAGCGCGTATAGCCGATCGACATCGGTTATGCGGGCCTGCCTGACCAGGTACTCCACTCGAACAGACGAACCTCAAAGCGAGAGGGCGGTCGCACTGCCACGACAGCCAGAATGGCCGACGGTCGCTTGCTGCGGTACCGGTGCTCTCGGGGTGGCGAGCGGCAATCCCGCTCGACAGCCACGCCTCAGTGGGTCGGCGGCCGTGCAATGCATCCGGCTCGCCAGACTGTAACTATACGGCAACTTCACCAGATGCAGTTAATGAGAAAAGTTCTTGCGCGCTGCCGAACCCTGAGTAATCTACGTAGTAATCTACGTCCCAAGGCTCTGCGCCCCGCCAGGTACCCGCGAATGGGACCTATGGGTCAGGGGATAACCGGAGTCGGTCCCTCTCGGCATCGCGATTGGAGTGGAGGATGGGGCGCATGAAGCCCAGACTGGTAGCAATCGTCGCTCTGGTTGCCCTCGTGGCATCCGCCTGTAGCTCGTCGTCGGGCACTCAGGGTCCGAAGGCGGTCAAGATCGGCGTGGAGCTCCCGCTCTCGGGAGGCGAGCTGCCTAACGGTGATCCGACGCTCAAGGGCGTTCAGCTCGCAATCGATCAGAATCCCGTGCCCGGTTACACGGTCACGATCAACAAGCAAGACGACGCCGTCAACGGCGTCCACAACCCGAACCAGGGCGCGACCAACATCCAGACCCTGATCGGCGACTCGAGCGTCTTCGGCGTGGTCGGCCCGTTCAACTCGAACGTGGCCCAGGCTGAGATCCCGAAAAGCAACTCGGCTGGACTGATCCAGTGCAGCCCCGCCAACACCAACCCTGGCCTCACCAAGGGTCAGACCGGCCTCGACCTGCGCAAGACGAACCCGACGAAGATCGCGTACGTTCGAGTTGCCACCACCGATGACATCCAGGGCCAGGCCGGCGCGGACATCGCCTACAACGTAGCCGGCGCCAAGAGCGCCTACGTCGTCGACGACACCGAGACCTACGGCAAGGGCCTGGCCGACGTCTTCGCGACCTCCTTCACCGCCCTCGGCGGCACCGTGGTCGGCCACGACGGCGCCGGCGCGAACCAGCAGTCCGACTTCACGGCTCTGCTCACCGCGGCCAAGGCCAAGAACCCGGCGTTCGTCTACTTCGGCGGCGTGACCGCCACCGGTGGCGGACTCCTGCGCAAGCAGATGGTCGACCTCGGTATGGGCAGCATTCCCTTCGGCGGCGGCGACGGCATCAGCGACGGCTCGGCCGCAACGGCCAGCTCGTTCCTGAACGTGGCCGGAGCGCAGGGCGACGTGAACACCTACATGACCGTAGCGGCGATCCACGACATTCCCAACGCGGGCCAGTTCACCGCCGACTACAAGGCCAAGTACGGCACCGAGCCCGGCGCCTACAGCGCCTCGGGCTACGCCTGCGCACAGATCCTCCTGCAGGCACTCAAGTCCAAGGGCTCCGATCGCGAAGCGGTCCGCGCCTACGTGACCACTACTGCAAACGTGTTCCCCACCGTCCTCGGCAACGTCTCGTTCGACGCGAACGGCGACACGACCCAGCACATCATCAGCTACTACAAGTTCGATCCGACCACGAAGGACTGGAAGTACTTCGAGCAGAGGGACTTCACGTCCGGCGTGACCACGACAGCTGCTCCGTAGACGGCGTTTCTCGAACGTGATCTGCGGGGGCCGGGGAGTAATCTCCGGCCCCCGCCTTGATCCGCGCTGACCCCTGGCAGATCACCAGCCCACCGGGAGACACGTGGACGCCGGGATTCTGACCCAACAGACGTTCAACGCCCTGACGATCGGCGCGATGTACGCGTTGATCGCCCTCGGCTACACGATGGTCTACGGCATCATCGAACTCATCAACTTCGCCCACGGCGACGTCTTCATGGTCGGTTCGTTCGTGACGCTGTGGCTGCTCTCCACCCTCGGCGTGGACGGCGCGATCAACGACCCGCCCAGGCTCGCGATCATGCTCGTCGTGATGTTCGCCTTCACGATGACCGTGATGGGCATCGTCGGCGTCGTCATCGAACGTTTCGCCTACCGGCCGCTTCGCAACGCTCCACGACTGGCGCCGTTGATCACCGCGATCGGCGTCAGCTTCATTCTCCAGAACATCATCCAGGTGACCTTCAGCAACTCGCCGGTCAACGTGCCCCGGGTGATCGAGGCCCAGGCCGGTGCCACCGTGCATCTGCCTGAGTTCGCGGTCGGCAGCTTCCAGGTCACCGCGTCGCCGGTGATCTTCTCGTATGCCCACATCTTCATCATCGTGCTCGCGGTGTCCCTCATGGTCGCCCTGCAGCTGTTCGTAGCACGGACGCGCCTCGGCCGGGCCATGCGATCCACGGCCATCGACCGCGAGGCGGCGCAGCTCATGGGCGTCGACATCAACACCACGATCGCCCTGACGTTCTTCATCGGCTCCGCCCTGGCGGGCGCCGCAGGCGTTGCCTGGGCTCTGAACTACGGCACGACCAAGTTCGACATCGGGTTCCAGGCCGGCCTGAAGTCGTTCACGGCGGCCGTTCTGGGCGGCATCGGGAACACGACGGGCGCCGCCCTCGGTGGTTTCCTGATTGCCTTCATCGAGGTGTTCAGCTCGCAGCTCGGCTACAGCCGCTGGAGCGAGGCGATCGTCTTCTCGATCCTGATCCTCGTTCTGGTCTTCAGGCCGACCGGCATATTGGGCCAGCGACTGGCGGAGCGAGGATGAACCCGCTGCGGTCGGTCCTGTTCCGGAGCAAGAATTCCCCCATGGGACGCGCAGTGGCCGGGTTCCGCGACAGGCTCCGGCCCGCAACGTCGTCCACCGGCCGCTACTTCGGCAACCACCAGTCCTTCTCGGTCCTGGTGGGAATGGCCGTGGCCACCGCGATCCTGCCGCTGGTCGTCCTGATCCCGCCGTTCAGCGGATTCGGTGGCCAGAACGCCTTCGTGGACGGGTTCGCCTCGGCCGGCGTCTTCGTCTTGCTTGCCGTGGGGCTGAACGTGGTGGTGGGCCTGGCCGGCCTCCTCGATCTTGGGTACGCCGCGTTCTTCGCCATCGGCGCGTACACCTACGCCTACGGGGCCTCGCCCTTCTCCGGCCTCGATGTCCCGTTCTGGCCGATGCTGCTGGTGGGAGCCGCCGTCGCGGCCATGGCCGGCCTGCTGCTCGGCGCCCCTACGCTGAGGTTGCGCGGCGACTACCTGGCGATCGTGACCCTCGGCTTCGGCGAGATCGTGCCGGTCGTCTTCCTCAACGCCGACAAGTACACGAACGGGACCAACGGCATCAGCGCCCTCTACCAGCCTTCGCTGCCGGGAGTCGGCGACTTCGGCTTCATCAACCCGTGGCCCTACTACTTTACTGTCGCGGCGATCATCGCCGTGGCCATGATGCTGCTCTATCGGCTCCAGGAATCCCGCCTCGGCCGGGCCTGGATGGCCGTCCGCGAAGACGAACTTGCGGCCGCCAGCATGGGCATCAACACCGTGACCACGAAGCTGCTCGCCTTTGCGATAGGGGCCTCCACCTCCGGCCTGGCAGGCGTCTTCTACGCGTCCAAGCTTGGCCTGGTCAGCCCGAGCCAGTTCGGCTTCACCATCAGCTTCACGGTGCTGGCCATGGTCGTTCTCGGTGGCATGGGCAACATCTGGGGCGTGGCGATCGGAGCCTTCGTCGTGTACGAGATCCAGAGCCAGGGCCTCAAGCAGCTCAACAACTTCGTCGGGAGTTCGGGCATCCCGCCGATCCATATCGGTTTCATCAACGTGGACCTGTCGGCCGTCAACTTCCTCGACTACCAGTTCCTCCTCTACGGTCTGGCCCTCGTCGGGATGATGCTGCTGAGACCGGAGGGGCTCTTCCCGAGCCGCCGCCGCAAAGAGGAGCTCCATGACGCGGACGACGCCGGAGCGTCCAACCAGGAGCTCGTCGAAGCATGACCGAGCAGATCGCGCCTCCGGTTCTTCGGGCCGTGCACCTGACCAAGGCCTTCGGCGGTCTCGTGGCCGTGAAGGACGTCGACTTCGAGGTCAAGGCCGGGTCGATCACCAGCCTCATCGGGCCCAACGGGGCCGGCAAGACGACCTTGTTCAACGTCGTAGCCGGTCTGTCCGACCCGACGGAGGGCTACATCGAGTTCCTCGGCCAGAAGATGGTGGCCAGCCCCGAGCGAGCCTGGCTGGAGCCGATCCTGTGGATTCTTCCGGCCGGGCTGGTCTGGCTGCTGACCTACGCGCTGGGCGTCGCGGGTGCTCTGACGGCGGCCATCGAGGTCCTGATCCTGGTCGGATTGGGCCTGCTGATCGCAACCTTGATCACCGCCGTGATCCGGCCGGCCTGGTACACGAGGTTGCTGGTCGCTCTGGGCGTATTCAAGAGCGCCCGACCCAACGACATGGTTCAGGCCGGCATCGGCCGGACGTTCCAGAACATCCGACTCTTCGCCAACATGACGGCCCTCGAGAACGTCCTGGTCGGCATGCACGGCAAGCTCAAGGCCAGCCCCCTGGACGCGGTGCTCAGAACTGGCAAGCAGCGCCGGGAGGAAGTCGCCTCCAGAGAGGAAGCACAGCGGCTGCTTCGCTACGCGGGCCTTCGCAACCGAGACAACGAGCTGGCCCGCAACCTGCCCTATGGCGATCAACGCCGGCTCGAGGTCGCGCGAGCTCTGGCCACCAAGCCCAAGCTGCTCCTGCTCGACGAGCCCACGGCCGGCATGAACCCATCGGAGACAGCCACGATGATGAAGCTGTTCAGCCGGATTCGGACCGAGCTGAGCCTTCCGATCCTGCTCATAGAGCACGACATGCGGGTGGTCATGGGCATCAGCGATTCTGTCACGGTCCTGGACCACGGCGAGAAGATCTCCGAGGGAACGCCGGACCAGGTCAGGGCGGATGCCCGCGTCATCGAGGCCTACCTCGGCAAGGGCGCCATATGAGGCTCATGCGCACGTTCCAGGCCCCGACGGCGCCCACGGACGGTTCCTCGCCGGTCTCGACGTCGACGACAGCGCCGCTGCTGCGCCTGCGCGACGTCGTGGCCTCCTACGGCGCAATCCAGGCCCTGCGCGGCATCTCGCTCGAGGTCCACAAAGGCGAGGTCGTGACAATGCTGGGCGGCAACGGCGCCGGCAAGTCGACGACTCTGCGCACTATCAGCGGCCTCATGCACCCGCGCTCAGGCAGCGTCGAGGTGGACGGCCACGACGTCACCACGGTCCCGGCCCACAAGCTCGTCCGGCTCGGCATTGGCCACGCCCCGGAGGGACGGCGCATCTTCAATCGTCTGACAACTCTCGAGAACCTCCAGATGGGCGCCTACTCGCGCCACGACAAGGCGGAGATCGAGGCCGACTACGACCGCGTCTTCGGTCTCTTTCCAAGGCTGCAGGAGCGGCGAAGCCAGTCGGCGGGCACGCTGTCGGGTGGCGAGCAGCAGATGCTGGCCATCGGCAGGGCATTGATGGGCCGGCCCAAGTTGCTGTTACTCGATGAGCCGTCGATGGGCCTCTCCCCGGTGCTGGTGGAGCAGATCTTCACCATCATCAGGGACATCAACCATCAGGGAACCACGATCCTGCTGGTCGAGCAGAACGCCCAGATGGCTCTCCAGGTCGCCAGTCGCGGCTACATCCTGCAGACGGGTCAGATCGTCCTGGCGGACTCCTCGGCCGCGCTCGCCCAGAACGAGGAAGTCAAGAGGATCTATCTGGGCGGCTGATCCTGCGGCGAGCCCATCATGCTCGGGGCCCCCGGCGCTAGTACAGCCGGCGGCGGCGCTCCTCGTAGAACTCGAAGACGCCTCTGGCCATGATCAGCATGCCTACGGCCGCCAGCCAGAAGCCGGGGCCGACCTGCCACGGCACTAGACCCTTCTGGATCAGGATCGCCGCTGATAGCAGGTAGCCGGCCGCGATGATCGCCAGCAGCAGCAGGTAGGAGAGGGGGTGGTCTATCGCGATCGGTTTCTCGGACGCGAACGGCAGGGTGATCAACAGAAGAGTGGCCACCGCAGCCAGGAACATTGGGAAGACCCCGCCGGTAGTTGAGCTGAAGCCGTTGGCGCCCAGCGGCGGCAACCCGGTTTCGCCGCCCGTTTGCCACCACTGAAGGAAGCAGGACCCGACCACGAGGATCGCCCCGATCGTCACTATCCAGCGACCGCGGCTCGCCGACGTGTGGTACATCGCGCCCCTTTATGACTGGTAGGCCTCGGGGCGGAGCACGCCCACGAAGCGGAGGTTCCGGTACACCTCGCCGTAATCGAGACCATACCCCACGACAAAAGCGTCCGGGATCTCGAATCCCAGGTAGTCCAACGGGATTTCTACCAGGCGTCGTGCCGGCTTGTCCAGCAGAGCGCAGACCTTGATGGAGTGTGGATTCTTGCCCTTCAGATACCGCAGCAGGTAGTTCAGCGTCAGTCCGGTGTCGATGATGTCCTCGACCAGCAGAACGTCCCGGCCTTCGATCGGGGCGCTCAAGTCTTTCAGGATCCGAACAAGCCCGGACGACTCGGTCGAGGTGCCGCCGTAGCTCGAGACCTCCATCAGGTCGATCCGGAGCGGCAGAGTGATGCTGCGCATCAAGTCCGCCATGAACGGCAGCGAACCCTTGAGCACGCTCACCAGCGTGAGCTCGCGCCCTTCGTAGTCGGCGCTGATCCGCTGCCCGAGCTCGGCCACCTTGGCTGCTATCTGCTCCTCGGTCAGCAGCACCTCGGCGACGTCCGAGAGGAGGTCCTGGGAGACTTTCATCGCTACCTCTTAGGTCACGTGGCGGTTGAGTGGAGAGCTGCGCCGGACGAGGCGCGGCGGCCCGCACGGCGACGGGCAGATCGCGAGCGGCGGGCGGGCCGGCCGCCCGAGTCGCCCGGGGGACCCGGTTCCGAGGCGGCGAGGTCGATCAGGATCGGGCCGCCGGCGTCCGGCCTGCCTGCCGGGCCGGGCGGTTGTGCGGCTTCATCCGCGTCAGGGTGGGAGATGACCTGGCCCGGCGTCCCGCTCAGTTCCGAGACGAGCGCCGCTCGCCCGTACTTGAGCATCAGGGCGCGGAAGTCGCGGGCGTAGAAGAGCTTGATCCGCAGGCCCGGATAGAGCTCCCGGAGACGGCGCACTTTCCGGTTCTTCTTGCGCACGAGCCTCTGCTGGAGCGTCGTCAGCTCTACGAACAGCTCCAGCTCAGGCAGGAAGAAGTCCGGTGCGAAACTCTCGAGGACGTTGCCGTCCAGATCCCACAGGATCGGGAAGACCTGGGGCTCGTATTCCCATGCGACCTGGTAGAAGTCGAGGATGCGGCCGAACTCCGCCTCGCTGGCGTGGGCGAAGGCGTGATCCGAATGCCCGCCACGAGGCGTTTCCTCGTCGGTCATCCCGGCTCACTCGTGCGCAATCTCTCTCTGCCATCCACGCCCCCAAGTCTATCCGCTTGGCGGCCCCGGGGCCGCATCCGGGCTCGGCTCGACTTCGATCTCGGGCGGGCCGCCGACGGCCGGACCGCATTGCCCTAGATACTCCCCGGGGGTATCATCGGCCGTAGATCCAAATCACGAAGGCCTGCCGGAGCCGCCCTGGGCTGTGCGGCAACGGGCGAACGGCAGGGAGCGAGGTCGAATGGCACTGCAGAACGACGCCGACAAGTCGGGCGGCTCCCAACCCGGGCAGCGACCCGGACCAGCTGTCTCGGCGACGGCCACGCCGGCGACGCACGGAGCGGCGACGGCGCCCGCTGCCACACCCAACCCCGCCGCCACGCCCGGGCGGACGGGCGGCCGGACCGGCCTGGCCGTCGATCCGTCAATCATTTCCGGAACGGCCGGCGAAGCCGGTGTCGAAGTGGGCGGAGACGGCTCGGATCTCGATCCGACCTTCCGCCATTCGTACTCGCGCGATCAGGCGATCCTGGTCAGGCGGCTCCGCCGCATCGAAGGCCAGGTGCGTGGCATCGAGCGGATGATCGAGCGGCGCGAGTACTGCATCGACATTCTCCAGCAGACGGCGGCCCTGAGGGCGGCGGTGGATTCGGTTGCCCTGTTGATCCTGGAGGACCACGTCCAGGGTTGCGTGCGAACGGCGGCGGAAGGGGGCGACGCCGACCGCTACATCGAAGAGGTGCTGGATGTCGTGCGCCGGGCGATGGGCAAGCCGGTCCGAGTTCCCAGGGTCTGAGGGAAGCTGCACCCCTCTTCAAGCCCCGATCGTCCACCTTCGTCGGGCGCTCGGGCAGTTTGTCCACAATCGTGGAAGACCCGGCGGATTTCGTGGATAACGGCGTTGACGAGGCCCCTGGTGGCTCTTACTGTCCGACATCCGCACCGCTGTTGCGGACCGTCAATGGGTAACCGCGCTGGCGAGGGGTCGGGGGAACTCGGCCGGAGACTGGACCAGCGCGGGAAGACCGAGGGACGCTCTGGTGCGAGAAGAGCCAACGCCGGGAGCGGCGCAGCCGTGAGGATCGGGTGTCGCGTATGACCCCACCTCGCGTCCGCGAACCGCTCCCGACGTGCGTTCAGGGGTTGGAGCCCCTGCCGGATGGCTACCACGCCGCGCTCCGAGCCGGGTTGGAAGCGGCCGGTGCCGCCGGTCTCGACGAGAACCGGCTCGCGGCCATCGCGGACCACGTTCGGCTGCTCCTCTCCTGGAACGCCGCGATCAACCTGACCGGCATACGCGAGCCGGAAGCTATCGCCCGGGAGCACGTCCTGGACAGCCTCGCGGCGCTGATCCTGCTGAGGCGGGCCGCGATCGACGAGTTCGTTGATCTGGGCAGCGGCGGCGGATACCCCGGTCTGCCGCTCGCCATCGCCCTCCCGGCCACGAGGGCGGTCCTGGTTGAGTCGGTCGGGAAGAAGGCACGGTTCCTGGCGACGGCGGTCGAGGCCGTCGGCGTGGCGGATCGGGTGGCGGTGGCTCCGATTCGCGCCGAGAGCCTGGCCGCGGACCCGCTCCACCGAGGCCGCTGGCAGGCCGTGCTGGCAAGGGCGGTAGCGGACCTGACCGAGCTGGCGGAGCTCTCGCTGCCGCTGCTTCAGCCTGGCGGCCTGCTGGTGGCCTGGAAGTCGCTGCCACTCGACGCCGAGCTGGCGCGGGCGGAACGCGCGGTACCACGTATCGGGGGGCGGCTGGCCGGCTGGGAGCACGTCACGGTGCCGGGCCTCGAGGACCACGTCCTGGCCGTGGTCGAGAAGGTCGCGGCCACTCCGCCCGAGTTCCCCCGCGATCCGGCGGCGCGCCGCCGCAGGCCGTTATAGGGGCCGGACCGATGCGCGTGGCAATCCTGTCGGACATCCACTCCAATCTTCAGGCCCTCGACGCGGTCCTGGGATCGATGGGCACGGTCGATGCAGTGTGGCATCTGGGCGACGTCGTGGGATACGGTCCCGAACCGGACGCCGTCGTGGAACGGCTCAGGGAAGTGGGAGCCATCGGCGTGCGGGGAAATCACGACGACGCGGCCTGCGGCGGCGCCACGATCGAGAGCTTCAACCCTGACGCGCGGGCCGCCGTGGAGTGGACGCTGGCGCGCATAACCCGCGAAACACGAGCCTACCTGCAGGCGCTGCCGGAGTTGCTCGTGCCGGACCGCTCCGCCTTCACGCTTGTCCACGGCAGCCCGCGGGACCCGATCTGGGAGTACCTGGATTCACCGTTTGCCGCTCAGGAGAGCCTCGCCGCCATCGACACGCCGCACTGCCTGGTGGGGCACAGCCACGTCCCGCTCGCGTTCCGGCAGCGACGCCGCGGGGGCATGGGCGCGGCGGTCATGGGATCCGGGGACGCTCTGCGGCTCGACGATCGACGGGTGATACTCAATCCCGGCAGCGTGGGCCAGCCGAGAGACGGCAACCCGGCGGCGAGCTACATGATCCTCGACACGGCCGCGGGCCTGGCCACCTGGCAGCGGGTTGCCTACGACATCGGGGTCACACAGGCGGCGATGCTGACGGCCGGGCTGCCGCCGCGCCTGGCCCGGCGCCTCAGCTTCGGGCAGTGACCGAGAACGGCGTCGCGGCTCTGACGAGGCCCGGTCCCACGTGGCTCCAGGGGCGTCGTGCTAGCCTAATCCGGTCCCGCCGCGCAGCTGCGTCCGGTAAAGGGTGGGCGCCCGCCAGCGTCGAGGGATCCGGCCGGAACCCGGCACCGACAGGTCGCACCGCCGTCCGTCAACGAGGCAAGACCGCTACATGACCGCCCCGCGCTCGCCCCTTCACGGCCGCAAGCTAGGCGACCGACGCGTGGTGGTGGATCGGCCGCACTCGGCCTACTTCCGCTACGCGGGCCCGGGCATCATGGTCGCCAAGGCCGCCGCCAGCGCCCCTCGGACCGCGATCGGACGCCGCGTGGCGCGCGTCCGGGCTTTCGTCTTCGGGAAGCCGCTGACGAACGCGCAGGAGATCGGGGAGCGCCTCTCCAAGAAGCTGGCTCTGCCGATCTTCAGCTCGGACGCGATCTCCTCTTCCGCCTACGCGACTGACGAGATCCTGCGCGTGCTCGTGCTGGCCGGACTGGCCTGGATGACCTGGTCTATCTGGGTCGCGGCGGCGATCGCCCTGATGCTGACGATCGTCGCGTTCAGCTACCGCCAGGTGTGCCGTGGCTACCCATCCGGAGGCGGGGCCTATGTCGTCGCCCGGGAGAACCTCGGGCCCAACTTCGGCCTCATCGCGGCCGCGGCTCTGATGGTCGACTACGTCATGACCGTCGCCGTCTCCAGCGCCTCGGCGCTGGCCAACCTGGCGACTGCCTTCACGGTGATCGCGCCGTACAAGGTCGAGCTGGGGGCGCTGATCATCATCCTGGTGACGGCGGCCAACCTGCGCGGCATTCGGGAGTCGGGCAACATCTTCGCCGTCCCCACATACCTGTTCGTCGGCATGGCCTTGCTCGCCATCGTCGTGGGCCTCGTGAATACGGCCACGGGAGCCGCGCACCACCTCGCGGCGCCACCCTTCGCGGAACAGGCGGGGACGCAAGCGTTCACTCTTCTGCTGCTCCTCAAGGCCTTCGCGGGTGGGTCGGTGGCCCTTACGGGCGTCGAGGCCATCGCCAACGGCGTGCCATCCTTCAAGCCGCCCGAGGCCAGGAACGCCGCAAACACTCTGATCATCATGGCTGTGCTTCTGGGGACGATCTTCATCGGGCTCACTTTCGTCGGCATGCAGTACGGCGTCATGGCCACGACGCCCCAGGGCCCCACCGTCCTCGGCCAGGTAGGTAGTGCCGTTTTCGGCGGCAACTTCCTCTTCCTGCTGCTGCAGATCAGCGCGGCCCTGATCCTCTTCCTTGCCTGCAACACCAGCTTCAACGCCTTCCCGCGCCTTGCCGCGATCCTGGCTCAGGACGACTGCATGCCCCGCCAGTTCGCCTTCCGCGGAGACAGGCTGGCCTTCTCCTGGGGGATCGTCGTGCTGGCGGCCGTGGCCATCGGCATGATCTTCGCTTTCAATGCCTCGGTTGACGCGCTGATTCCGCTCTACTCAGTCGGCGTCTTCATCTGCTTCACGCTGTCGCAGGCCGGCATGGTCGTCCACTGGCGGAAGGAGAAGAGCGCCGGGTGGGCCTGGCGGAGCGTCGTCAACGGTTTCGGAGCCATCCTCACCGGCGTCGTCTTCGTCGTCGTGGCCTACGAGAAGTTCTTCAACGGGGCCTGGATGGTCCTGATCTTCATCCCGTTCCTGATCGCGATGATGGTGTTCATCCGGCACCAGTACGCTTCGTCGGCCCGACAGCTCGAGATGAAGTCGGATGCCGCGGTGCCGCAACCGCACCGGCACAACCGCGTGGTCGTCCCCATCCCGGGAGTGAACCGGGCCGTAGTTCGGGCGCTCAACGTGGCGCGATCGATCACCACGGACATCAGGGCCGTGTACGTGTCGGACGACCCGCAGAAGAGCGATGACGTCCGCGAGCGCTGGGTCCAGGCCGTGCCCGACATACCTCTCGTGGTCGTGGAGTCGCCCTACCGAGCCCTGATCGCACCGCTCGTCGCCTACCTGGACGTTCTCGACCGAACCTGGCCCGAGGGCAAGGAGGAGCCGATCACCTTCGTGATCATCCCCGAATACGTCGCCCGGAGCTGGTGGGAGCGGATGCTCTACAACCAGGCCTCGAAACACCTGCGCGCCACGTTGCTCGGCCGGCCCCACACGGTCGTCATCAACGTGCCGTACCGCCGCGACGATGCCAGCGCCGCAGCAGCCGCCGCGGAGACCAAACCGGCCGGCACGCTGGTCGCGGCGGACAACGACCAGAGCCACTGAGGCAGAGCCGGCTTGAGCGGCACTGCCGGAACCGAGCCATCCGCAGTCGCACGGCCGAGCTGCTGCGCGGCGCTCCTGACGGAGCGAAATGGCGGCCCGTACGCGTCCTCGGGCCGGTGGTATCGTTCCGGCTCGTACGCGACTGAAGCCGCGACCTTATCTGGACGAACGGAGGTCTGGTGCCCGAGGCGATCAAGCCAGCATTCCGGCGCGCCGTCATCGCGCTGAACGGCGGCCCCGCCGACGCCTCGATCGTTCGCCTCGCCGTCGAGATGGCCCGCCCGAGCCACGCCGAGCTGACTGCAGTGCACGTGGTCGAGATCGACTGGACGCAGCCCCTCGACGCCGACGTGGCCGAGCGTTCGGAGGAGGCGCAGCAGGTCCTGGATGCCGCCGAGGGGATCGCGGAGCAGCTCCATTGCCGGCTCGAGTCCGTGCTGGTTCAGGCCCGCGACGTCGGCGCCGCCATCGTGGACGAGGCCGCGGCTCGGGACGCGGATCTGCTCATCCTGGGTCTTCCCTATCGAACCAAGTTCGGGGGTGAGTTCGCCATCGGCCGGGCCGTTCCCTACGCTTTGAAGAACGCCCCCTGCGCCGTGTGGGTGGTGCGTCAGCCAATCGGCGAGGAGTCGCAATGAAGATCGTGATCGTGGGTTGCGGGCGCGTCGGTTCGACGCTGGCCGAGAACCTCGACGCGGACGGCCACGACGTCATCATCTTCGACGTCAAGACGGCGGCGTTCGAAAGACTTCCTGAGACGTTCAAAGGCGTGACGATCCGCGGCGATGGGACGGACGAAGAGGTGCTGCGGCGAGCGGGCGCCCAGGGCGCGGACATCCTCTTGTCTCTCACCGAGGGCGACAACCGCAACATCATGGCCGCCCAGGTGGCGGCCGAGAACCTTGGCATCCCTCAGGTGATCGCCAAGATCAACGACCCGGTCCGGGCGGCGGCATATGCCGAGCTGGGAATTGTCACGCTATGCCGGACGAATCTGATGGTCGACACCGTCGCTACCTACTTCAACCTGCCGATGCAGACCGGCCCCGGTATCGACACTCCTCAGACGCCGGGCCACAAGCACCCGCATCCATCCACTGCCGCCTCGGCGATCAAGCGAGCCGCGGCGCAGGCGGCGCAGGCGGAGCAGGCGGCTCAGGCGGAGCAGGCGGCTCAGGCGGAGCAGGCGGCTCAGGCGGAGCAGGCTCCGCCGGACGGACCCGGCGAGGCCGAGGCCATCGATCACCAGACGGAAACCACGGGCCGGGGCGACCCAGCCCGGACGCGGCGCCTCGGCTTTCGGCGCTGGCAGGGTTGAGCGCGGTTAGGAGGCTCACGTGTTCGTCATCGTCGTAGGCGGCGGCAAGGTCGGGTACTTCCTGGCGCGTGAGCTCATCGGCTCCGGCCACGAGGTCGCCCTGATGGAGCGCGATCGCGTCCGCGCCTCGCAGATCACCGAGGAGATCGGGTCCATCGTCATCTCGCACGACGGCTGCGAGGGCAAGTACCTGGGTCAGGCGGGCGCAAACCGGGCCGACATAGTCGCCGCGGTGACCGGCGACGACGAGGACAACCTCGTCATCTGCCAGATGGCCAAGCACCACTTCGACGTCCCTCGAACGATCGCCCGCGTCAACAACCCCAAGAACGAAGGGCTGTTCAAACACCTCGGCGTGGACGAGATCGTCTCGCCGACGCGCATGATCCTCGGGTCGATCGAGGCCGACATCCCGGTCCACGAGCTGCTCCACCTGGCTGTGCTGGGTGGGGGCGAGCTGGAACTGGTCGAAGCCCAGCTGCGCGAGGGGTCGCCGGCGGTCGGTCGGCTGGCCGGAAGCCTGGATCTGCCGGACGGCTGCTCCATCTTCGCGGTCATCCGAGAGGAGCGCGCCATCTCGGTCCGCTCCGACACCGAGCTGCGCGAAGGCGACAAGGTCATCGGGATCGGCCGTACGGAATGCGAGGGCGAGCTCCACAAGCTGCTCCTGGGCGAGGAGTCGGAGACTACGGCCTGAACCGGGTCGTGCTCACGGGACCATCCGCGGATAGCATGTGCCGGTTGGCGCTGGCAACCTGATATCGGCAGGTAGCCTCTGCCGGCGGTACGTGGCAAGGTTGGAGCAACCGAGCCGTAGCAGCGGGCGCCGCCGGCCTCACGGCGCCAGCCGAGGCGAAGACCGTGCGCACTCAGAATCTCTCGGGCCAGGATCAGGGACGGCGGGCTGGATCGCGCGCGATCCGAGCGATCCGCAACTTGTACTCCGGCGAAACGCCCGAGTGGCTGCCGGCCCCAGCACGGCCGCCTTTGGACGCCCTGGGCCCCGATGCCGGCCTCCAGCAGAGACGGGTCGTGCCTCTGGAGGAATGCAAGGTCCGCTCGACCCCGACGGACGTGACGGTCGTCGCCGACCTGCCGGGAGTCAAGCCCTCGGAAGTCTTCTTCGATGTCGGCCCGGGTAGGGTCACGATCTCGAGCGAGATCCGCCTGGATGCCAGCGACGTGGACGACGATCCACTCTGGCAGCTCTGCCGGGAGGTCCGTCGCGGCCGCTACAACCAGACGGTTCCGATCCCGGATGGGCTTCTCGTCGACCGCTGGTCGGCGACATTCGAGGACAGCGTTCTTCGAGTTCATATCCCGCGGGTCGGCCGGCACCCGACCGCCGAGCGCACCCAACAGCACTAACCGCTGCCAGGGCCGGGCGTCGAGGGCGCATCCGTCACCCCCGAGCGGCTTCTCCTGCGGGGCGCACCCGGACCGAGTAACCCGCCGGCCAGTGCAGCCCTGAGGGCTTCGACCCAGCGGTCGTCGCCTCACGCAGTGCGCGGCGGCGATGCCACCACGCAGCCAGCGCAAGCGGGAGGGCAGCTGCCGCAGGCGCCGCGACGTCCCGCCAAAGGGGCCCGCCGCCGTCGGCACGGAGCCGATGAAGTTGATGGTGCTGCTGACCACAGGATGGGCCGAGAACCTGCACCGGGCTCGGTGTGGATAACCTTGTTGTCACGGACGGCGGAACACCCTTGACAACGCCATTGTCAAGGTTTTATGGTCTCGCTGCGTCATCGGTCGGTCGGATGGCCCGCAGGGGGCCGCCAGATGACCAGGACCCGACCGGTTGGAGGTGCAGCATGACACTGATTCGTCGTGGTCCCTTCGGGGATCTTCTCTCACTTCGCCAGGCCATGGACAGGCTTTTCGAGGAGAGCTTCGTGAACCCGCGAACCTGGCAGCTCGGCGACGAGCAGCCGGTGCCGGTGGACGTCTACGCCTCCGACGACGAGTTCGTGGTCCAGGCCATCCTGCCGGGCATCAAGCCCGAGGATGTGGAGATCACCGTCGAAGGCACGACTCTCACCATCTCCGGCGACACCACGGTGACCGCCGAAGGCAAGGAGGGTTCGCTGCTCCTGCAGGAGATCCGGCGTGGCCGGTTCATGCGAACCCTCAGCCTGCCGGCCGGCCTCGAGCCGGACAAGGCCAAGGCCACGTTCGAAGACGGCGTTCTTACGTTGCGAATCCCCAAGGCCGAGCAGCTCAAGCCCCGCCAGATCAAAATCACCAGCGGCGATGGCGAGCACGCGCAGCCCGCGGAAGCACGGGCAAAGTAGATAGCCGATGTCCGAGCGAAGGTTCCAGCGAGACCCGGGGCGTCCCTGTTTCGTGATAAGCGTTGCGGCCGGCATGGTGCAGGCGCATCCGCGCACGCTGCGCATCTACGAGGACGAGGGTTTGCTGGCGCCCGCTCGGACGCCGACGAACATCCGCCTCTACTCCGAGAACGACATTCGGCGCATCCTCTGGATCCGGCGCCTCACCCAGGAACGGGGCGTCAATCTGGCAGGGGTACGCCTCCTATTCGAGCTGGAAGAGCGGCTCGGGACCAGAATCCTGGAGGCGCTCTTCGACGAAGCCAAGATTCGGGAAGTCAGAGCGGCGGCAGCCGCCCTGCAGCCAGAGCCAAGCGACACAGACGACACGACAAACGGGCGGGCGGCCGAGCCTGCGCCGGACGGCGCCTTCCTCGACGGCCCGACTGACGGCCGGACCGCCGGCCAGGCTGAACGTTCGGGACTGCCCGTCCGCCAGCCGATCACACGTATAGTGGCCACTCGCGTGACCACGACTCGATCAGGAGATTCCAATGACTGACCGGCCGGCCGAGAAGGACGACGAGCAGCGCTTCAACCATGACGAGCGGCGAGTCCACGTGCCGGGCGTCCGGGAGCTTCCCCTCGTCGCCCTGCGCGAAACTGTCATCTTCCCCGAGATGATCGTGCCGCTCCAGGTTGGGCGCGACAAGAGCGTCGCCGCCCTCAACGCCGCGGTCGCCGCGAGCGGCCCCATTGCTCTGGTGACCCAGCGCCAGGCGGAGCGGGAGGAGATAGAAGATCCCGCCGAGCTCTATTCCGTGGGCACCCTGGCGAAGATCGCCCAGGTGGTGCAGCTCCAGGATGGCACCGTGCGGGCCATCGTCCAGGGCCAGAGCCGCCTCCGGGTGATCGGCTTCGCCCAGACGAGCCCCTACATCATCATCCGGGCCGAGGAGATAGAGGACGTAACGCCGGACAGCATCGAAGTCCAGGCGATGATGCGGACGGTCCAGGCCCAGATCGAGCAGTACGTCGCCAACGGCGCACCGGTTCCCCCGGAGGCGGCCGTGGCCGCTCGCAACATCAGCGAGCCGGGCCTGCTGGCGGACATGGTCGCCTACAGCCCGGACCTATCCACCGAGCAGCGGATGGAGCTGCTCGAGACGACCGACGTCCTGGAGCGGCTCAAGCTCGTCTCCAATTTCCTGGGTCGACAGATAGAGATCCTCGAGCTGAAGGGCAAGATCCAGTCCGAGGTCAAGTCCGAGATGGACAAGACCCAGCGCGAGTACATCCTGCGCGAGCAGCTGAAGGCCATTCAGCGCGAGCTGGGCGAAGACGACCCGCAGCAGGCCGAGATCAACGAGTTGCGCGAGAAGGTCGAAGCGGCCGGCATGCCGGATGAAGTCAAGACCCGGGCCCTCAAGGAGATCGACCGCATGAGCCGGATCCCCTCGGCCTCGCCCGAGGTCGGAGTCATCCGGACGTATGTCGACTGGCTCATCGCCCTGCCCTGGAACGTCTCCACGACGGACAACCTGGACATCAAGGCCGCGGCCAAGATCCTCGAAGAGGACCACTACGGCCTGGAGAAGATCAAGGAGCGCATCCTCGAGTACCTTGCCGTTCGGAGCCTGGCGGACACGCTGCGCAGTCCAATCCTCGCTTTCGTTGGACCGCCAGGCGTAGGCAAGACATCGCTCGGTAGGAGCATCGCACGCGCCATGGGCCGCAAGTTCGTGCGCATGAGCCTGGGCGGCATCCACGACGAAGCCGAGATTCGCGGCCATCGGCGCACCTACATCGGCGCGCTGCCGGGCCGGATCATCCAGAGCATCAAGACGGGCGGCTCCAACAACCCGGTCTTCATGCTCGATGAGGTCGACAAGATCGGCATGGACTTCCGTGGTGATCCGAGCTCGGCCCTTCTCGAGGTGCTCGATCCAGAGCAGAACAACACCTTCCAGGACAACTACCTCGAGGTGCCCTTCGATCTCACGCGGGTGCTCTTCATCACCACGGCCAACCTTCTCGACCCGATCCCCGCGGCGCTGCGAGACCGCATGGAGGTCATCGCGCTGCCCGGATACACGGAGACCGAGAAGATCGAGATCGGGAAGCGGTTCCTCATCCCCAAGCAGATGAAGAACCACGGCCTGACCGAGAAGCACATCTCCATCTCGGACGAGGCCATGGTCGAGCTGGTCCGCTCGTACACCCACGAGGCCGGCGTCCGCAATCTCGAGCGCGAGATCGCCAACGTGATGCGCAAGGTGGCCCGGGCAGTCGCCGAGGGCCGCAAGCGCAAGACGTCGGTGGACGTCAAGAAGCTGGCCGAATACCTGGGCCCGCAGCGATTCGAGTACGGCGAGCTCGAGGCCGAGGATCAGATCGGCTCGGCGACCGGCCTGGTCGTGACCGAGGTCGGCGGCGACGTGATCGCCATCGAGGTCACGCTCATGGAAGGCAAGGAAGACTTCATCCTCACCGGCCAGCTCGGCGAGGTGATGCGCGAGTCGGCGAGGGCAGGCCTCTCGTGGATCCGCGCCCACGCCTCCGAGCTCGGCATCAAGCGCGAGGTCTTCGAGAAGAACACCCTGCACATCCACGTACCGGCCGGCGGCATCCCCAAGGACGGCCCGTCGGCGGGAATCACCATGGCCACGGCCATGCTCAGCGCCTTCACCGGCACCCCCGTCCGAAAGGACGTGGCCATGACCGGCGAGATCACCCTCCGCGGCAGGGTTCTGCCGATCGGCGGGCTCAAGAGCAAGATCCTGGCCGCACATCTGTCCGGCGCCAAGATCGTCATCCTGCCGCGCAAGAACGAGAAGGATCTGCGGGACATCCCCGAGGAGATCCGCAAGCAGATCAAGCTCGTGACGGTCGACAACATGGAGCAGGTCCTCGACGCGGCGCTCCGGCGAAAGCCGACGCCGCTCGTCGCCGGACCGGGCACAGGCGCCGGTGGCGGCAAGGAGTCCGAGACGGAGAACGGCCCGACGGGCCGCGTCCGGCCCGGGTTCCCACCGCCTCCCGGGGAGCAGCCGCCGGTGATGGCATAGGCGGGAGCGTCCCGCCGGTGGTCGATCGAGGAATTGAGTGCGCGGCCGGCGGAAAACGCCGGCCGCCGCGCGTATAGCGAACCGAACACAGAGTGCCGCCGGTCTGGCGAGACCAGGCCGCGCGGCGACCCTTGACCCGAGTGGTGACCGAGGCCATGGAATACAAGGACTACTACAAGACGCTGGGGGTGCCGCGAGCGGCCAGCCCTGCCGAGATCAAGAAGGCATACCGGCGGTTGGCCCGCGAGCTTCACCCTGACCGAAACCCCGGCGACAAGGCCGCCGAGCGCCGGTTCAAGGAGATCAACGAGGCCCACGAGGTGCTGGCCGACCCGCAGAAGCGCGGGCAGTACGACATGCTCGGCGCGAACTGGGAACAGTACGCGCGAGCCGGGGCAGGGGCGGCCGGCAGCCCATTCGGAGCGACGGGCAACCCCTACGGCGGGGATCCGTTCGGGCCGGGCGGGCCGTTCGCCGGTTACGCGGCGCAGGGCGGAGGCAACGTCCGCTACGAGTTCCACGGCGCGGATGCGGAGGGCTTCTCCGACTTCTTCCGCGTCTTCTTCGGCGGAGGGGCCGGGGCGGATCCCGTTCGATCGACCGCAACGACGACGCGGACCAGGAGCGGATCCGGCGCCGGCCATCGCTCGGGCGGGACACTCGAGGAGATCCTCTCGCGGCTGCGCTTCGAGGGAGCCGGGGCCGGGCCGGCAAACGCCGCGGGCGCCGGCGGCCACGGCAACGGCGCCGGTCATGCGGGCGGCGAGGCCACGGCCCGGAGCCGGGGCGCCGGGACCGGCCAGGATGTGGAGGCCCAGGTCGAAATGACGCTCGAAGAAGCCTTCCACGGCTCGGCACGGCTCGTCCAGGTCGGCGATCGGCGGCTGGAGGTCAAGGTGCCCGCGGGCGTCGAGACCGGCAGCAAGATCCGACTGCGCGGCAAGGCCGGAACCGGGGAGGGCGCCGGCGACCTGTACCTGGTCGCGAAGGTCAAACCCCATCCGGTCTTCAGCCGCAACGGCGCCGATCTCACCCGGGAAGTGCCGATCACGCTCGGGGAGGCACTGCTCGGCGGCCAGGTCGAGGTGGAGACGCTGGCCGGTCGGGTCCTGCTCACGATTCCGGCGGGCACACAGCAGGGTCAGACCTTCCGCCTGGCCGGCAAGGGGATGCCCCACCTGAAGGGTTCCGGCGTGGGCGACCTCTACGCCAGAATCAAGGTGGTGCTGCCCGGCAAGCTGGAGGGCCGGCAGCGCAAGGCCGCAGAGGAGTTCCTGAGTCAGATCGTCCAGCCGAACCCACGAAAGACCTGAAAGACCCCATGAACCTCGACAGATTCACCCAGAAGGCCCAGGAGTCCATCGTCGCCGCGCAGGGTCTGGCGGAGTCGCTTCAGAGCCCGGTCCTGGATTCCGAGCACCTGCTCGCCGCGCTAGTCGAAGCGGAGGACGGGGTGCCGGCAGAGACGCTGCGGCATCTCGGCGTCGACGTCCCGGCCTTCCGCGAGGAGCTGGCCGCGATCCTCAACAAGCGGGCGAAAGTGCAGGGCGGCTCCCTTTCCGCCGACCCTCGATTCAGGCGCGCCCTCGAGCGGGCCGCGGACGAGGCCCGCCGCCTCCACGATGACTACGTTTCCACCGAGCATCTGCTGGTGGCGATGGCGGAGGGCGGCGGCGAGGCCCAGCAGCTGCTGGATCGATACGGGGCGAGCAAGGAGGCGATCCTGCAGGCCCTGGCAAGTGTGCGGGGCGGCCAGCGCGTAACGAGCCAGAACCCCGAAGCCACCTACCAGGCCCTTGAGAAGTACGGCCGCGACCTCACCGCTGAGGCGCGCGCAGGCAAGCTGGATCCGGTCATCGGCCGCGACGAGGAGATCCGACGCGTCATCCAGGTCCTGTCGCGCCGGACCAAGAACAACCCGGTCCTCATCGGCGAGCCGGGCGTCGGCAAGACGGCCGTCGTGGAGGGTCTGGCCCAACGCATTGTCCGCGGCGACGTTCCGGAAACCCTCAAGGACAAGAGGGTCATGGCCCTCGACCTGGGCTCGCTCATCGCCGGCGCCAAGTACCGCGGCGAGTTCGAGGAGCGCCTGAAGGCGGTTCTGAAGGAGATCAAGGATTCCGAGGGCCGGATCATCCTCTTCATCGACGAGCTGCACACGGTGGTTGGCGCAGGCGCGGCCGAAGGTGCGATGGACGCCAGCAACCTGCTCAAGCCGATGCTGGCCCGGGGCGAGCTCCATACCATCGGCGCCACAACCCTGGACGAGTACCGCAAGCACATCGAGAAAGACGCCGCCCTGGAGCGGCGCTTCCAGCCCGTCCTGGTGGACCAGCCATCCGTCGAGGAGACGATCTCCATCCTGCGCGGCCTGCGCGAGCGCTACGAGGTCCACCACGGCGTCCGCATCACCGACTCGGCGCTCGTTGCCGCGGCCACGCTGTCGAACCGCTACATAACCGAGCGGTTCCTGCCCGACAAGGCGATCGACCTGGTGGACGAGGCCGCCAGCCGGTTGCGCATGGAGATCGATTCGATGCCGATCGAGCTCGACGAGCTCGAGCGCCGGCGCATCCAGCTCGAGATCGAACGCGAAGCCCTGCGCAAGGAGACCGACGAAGCCTCCAAGACTCGCCTGGGGACGCTCGAGCGAGAGCTGGCCGAGATCGGCGAGCAGGCCGCGGCCATGAAGCAGCGCTGGTCGACCGAGAAAGGCGCCATCTCCGCCATTCGGGCGACCAAGTCGGAGATCGAAGCCCTGCAGGTTCGCATCGACCAGGCCGAGCGCGAGGCCGACTTCGGTACGGCCGCCCAGCTCAAGTACGGCAAGCTGCCCGAGTTGCAGAGCCAGATGAAGGAGCGGGAGGCGGCCATCGCCGCCCTCTCCGGCCCGGACCGGCTGCTCAAGGAAGAGGTCGACGCCGACGACATCGCCGAGATAGTCGCCGCCTGGACGGGCGTGCCTGTGACCAAGCTGCTCGAGGGCGAGACGGCCAAGCTCGTCCAGATGGAAGACCGGCTGCACCGGCGCGTCGTCGGTCAGGAGGAGGCGATCCAGGCGGTTTCCGACGCCGTCCGGAGGGCTCGGGCCGGCCTCAAGGACCCGCGCCGTCCCATCGGCTCGTTCCTGTTCCTGGGGCCGACGGGCGTCGGCAAGACCGAGCTGGCCCGGGCCCTGGCCGAGTTCCTCTTCGACGACGACGCGGCCATGGTCCGCATAGACATGAGCGAGTACATGGAGAAGTTCTCGGTCTCGCGGCTTGTCGGCGCGCCTCCGGGCTACGTCGGCTACGAGGAGGGCGGCCAGCTGACCGAGGCCGTTCGACGGCGGCCATATCAGGTCGTCCTGCTCGACGAGATCGAGAAGGCCCACCCTGACGTCTTCAACATCCTGCTCCAGGTCCTCGACGACGGTCGCCTCACCGACGGGCAGGGCCGCACGGTCGATTTCCGAAACACCGTCCTGATCATGACCAGCAACGTCGGGAGCCAGTTCATCTCGGCCTTCACGGAGCGCGGAGACGCCGGCGACGCGAGCGCCTACGAGGAGATGAAGCGCCAGATCACCGAGGCCCTGCGCGTCCAGTTCCGACCTGAGTTCCTCAATCGCATCGACGAAGTCATCGTCTTCCACGCCCTCTCGGACGCCGACCTGGCGGCCATCGTGGACCTGCTGCTGGCGGACCTGCAACGGCGCCTGGCCGGGCAGGAGATCACCCTGGAGCTGACGCCGGCGGCGCGGTCCCTGATCGTTCGCGAAGGGACCGATCCGGCGTACGGGGCTCGTCCGCTCAAGCGCACCATCCAGAGGCTCGTGGAGAACCCACTGGCCCGCGCGCTGCTCCGCGGCGAGGTCAAGCCGGGATCCACGGTCGCGGCCGACGCGGACGCGATCGGCGGCGTGCTGGTCTTCCGCTCGGGCGAGGCCACGGTCGTAGCCGACGCGGGCGAGCGGCGCGACGCCCGAACCCGCGGCGCGAAGGAGCCGGAGCCGGCCGGTGCCGCCGCGGTCGCCGACCGGATCTGGACGCCGGGCAAGCGCGAAGACGAGGGCCCCAAGCGGGTCAACTAGCGGCAGCGGACCGCCGCGTGAGTTCTGGCGCACGAGCCGTCGGGCGGGGGTAGATTTTCCCCGTGAGATTCGAGCTGGTTGCTGAGCGCGCGGCGGCGTTGCCAAGGGAGTTGCCCGAGGCGCCGGCGATCCTGACGCCCGTCAGGCTCGACTCGCCCGAGGCGCTCTTCCCGCCGGAAGGGTCGCACCGCGGCCGGCCCGCGGCCGTGCTGGTCCTGCTATTCCCGGACGCCGAAGGCCAGGCCCGGGTCCTGCTGACGGCCCGGGTCCCGCACCTGAGCGCACACGCCGGCGAAGTGAGCTTCCCCGGCGGATCGGCCGACCCCGACGATCGGGATCCGGTGGCCACGGCCCTGCGCGAGGCGGCCGAGGAGGTGAGCCTGGACCCGGAGGCTTGCGGCCTGCGCGTGACCGGCGGCCTCGAAGTCTTTGCTCTCACGGTCAGCGGCTATCGAATCACTCCCGTGGTGGCGCTGGCGGAGCGGCGGCCCGAATGCCACCCGGCGCCGGCCGAAGTGGCTCGCATCATCGAGGCTCCTGTGGAGGCGTTCTTGCCCGACGCCCCGGTCGAGCTCGAGGAGCGCACGATCCGCCGGCGACTGATTCGCTACGGCGTCTATCCGGTCGAAGGCGAGCGCGTATGGGGCGCCACCGCCCGAATGCTCGGCCAGCTCGGGGCGGCGCTGGCCGTGGAGCCGCGGCCGGGCCAGGCGGCCGCCGAGCCTCCGCACCGCGGGCGTCGAGGCGCGTATCCGGGTCGCCACGGCGGACGATCGACCGACCCTCTCCGCATTCCTAGACGCGTTAGCCCCGGAACTTGCGCATGACCTTCCGGCGGCCTCTGAGACGCTTCTGGCCGAACTGGACGGGCAGATCGCCGGCCTGGCCAGCTGGGCGCCCTGGGACCGGCCGCGCACGGCGGAGGACCCGCGCGGCTTCGACGGCCTAACGTCCCCCGACGGCGAGCGGCTTGCCGAGATGACTCTCCTGGCCGTGACCCCGACCCTGCGGAGCCGCGGCATCGGCCGGGGCCTCACGGAAGCGATCGCCGAGACCGCCCGTGCCGCGGGGAGCACCCGTCTGGTGGCATGGACCCTGGGAGAGGCCGCGATCCACCCCTCGTCCGTGGCCGCGCGGACCTTCTTCCGCGCGAACGGCTTTGCCGACCTGGCGGTCGATCGCCGCATCCAGGCCCGTGGCGAGGACCGCCTGCTCCTGGCGCGGGCCCTCGACTGAGAGGATCGGACCACAGGGCGCCACGACTACCCGTTCGGAGCGGGGGTCGCTATCGTTCGATTCCTCGGCCGGCGACACGCCCGTTTCCCCGGCGTCGGCGCGGCCGAGGACCGGAGGACCAATGGGCCTTTTCTCGAAGCTGATGGGAGTCGACTCGGCCGTCAAGAACGGCACGCCGACGGTGGCCGTGATCCAGAGCATCACCGACACCGGCACGACCGTGACGATGCCCTCCGTGGGACCCGACGCACCGGTCTACAAGCTGGGACTCCTCGTGACACCGCCCGGCGGTGGAGCCCCCTACCAGGCGGAGTCCAAGCAGGCTATCCCGAGGCTCTTCGTTCCGATGACTCTGCCGGGCGCTCGCATCGGCGTGCTGGTGGACCCGAGCAATCCCCTGCACGTGGCTCCCGACTGGCAGAACTTCAACGCCCCAGCGGGATCCGGTCCGGCAGGACCCTCCGCGGACGGCACGATGGACCTGGATTTCGACGCCAGCGGCAAGCCGGACATGGGCGAGCTCACCGCCTTCGCCGGGGCCGTGCGCTCCGGGTCGATGCCAACGCACGCTGGCAGCGCCGCTCAGCTGCTCGCCACGGGCACGCACGGCACCGCGACCATCACCACGGCCATGCCCCTGGGCAAGACCGTGGGTCAGGTGAATCCGGCGGCCGATCCCGCAACACTGAACGATCCGGTGTGGATATTCACGGTGGAGGTCGAGCTGGCCGGCGAGGCGCCGTTCCCGGCCGTCTTCGGTCATCGCGTGCCGATCGACAAGCTGGCGGTCGTGGCTCCCGGAGTCAAGCTCGCCGTGGCGGTCAATCCCGCCGACAAGAATCAGGAAGTCGCGATCGATTGGACGAGGTCGCCGATCGCCTGATCCGGGCGCTTCATCCAATGGCTTGACCCGATCTCCTGACCGGCCCCCGACTACCAGGGCTCTCCTTCGCGCGATTCGCGGTCCGGCGGCAGGACGGCCGGCTTTGGGGCGAGCGAGCCTTCGGCCGGCGGTACGGGCTCATCGGATCGAGACGGCTCACCGTTCGGCGGCGGTTCGGCCGCGGACCCGTCGCTTGGCGGCGGTCCGGCCGCGGAATCGCCGGGTTCGGCCGCGAACTCGACGACGATCGCCCGCATCGGCGTCAGCTCCGTCCACGCCGCGTGCACGACGTTCGGCGGCCAGACGACCGCATCGCCTGCCGCGACTCGCGCCCGCTCGTCGCCGACCTGTACGAAACCTCCGCCCTCGATGATCAGGAGGTAGGCCAGGTTCGAGTTGGTATGGGCCGGGATGGCGGCGTTGGGCTTGAGGGCAAGCTCGGCGATCACCCCGCGCTCATCGACATGCAGCGGGGTCGCTTCCACGCCTCGCGTGCCTGGCGGGCCGTCGGGCTGCCGGTGGCCGACACCAAAACGGCGGATCTCCATGCGCGGGTCCGCCTCGTCACTCGCGCCGGCTAGCGGCGGCGGCGCTTCGACTTCGCGGGGGCCTTCCCACGGATCGTGGCCTCGGGATGCGCGGTTCGGGAGCGCTGGAAGTAGCGCTGCCGCGCCAGCCTCTCCTCGTACGCCCGAATGAGCGGCGGGAAGTGGATGAACCGGATCCACAGGAAGAGGATCGCGCCGCCGACCATCGTCGGCAGGACGAAGATGAAGTCGAAGCTGAAGAGCGTGAACATCGCGAGCAGGCCGAAGACCCCGAGCGTGGACCACATCAGCCACTCGTTGAGGTCCAGGAAGACGGAGTAGGCGTGCAGCCGCCGGCCCTGGAAGTTGTAGTAGACCAGGATCAGGGCGAGGAAGGCGAACGAGATCTGCCACGTCGGCGTCCACAACGGGTGGAAGTTGCCGTCGTTGAAGGCTGTCAGCAGTACGTTGAGCTGGTTCCACGGGCCGTTCACGCGGACCCTCCGAGTGTTCAGTCGTTTGCGGTCGGTTGACCTGGATGGGCGCTAGTCAGCGACGCTGGGCCTGGCTTCGGCACGGAGGCCGCAACACGGCCGCCGGAGCACGCGCATTTCCCGCGCTTTCGATTTCGCGTCTACGGAGTATGCCATGACCGAGCGCTATACTCGGCCCAATCCGGCAAATGGGGCGCCATGAGCCTGGCCCGCGACCCGCGTCGCGGGTGAGCGCCACCACGAAGCGCGGTCCCGGGAGCCCGGACACAGGCAGCAGGGAGGTAGGCCTGGTGCGAGCCTTGCTCTCGGTGGCCAGCCGCGAGGGCATCGGATCCTTCGTCCGCGACCTGCTCGCTCTCGACGTCGAGGTCTTCGCCACGGACGGCACGCGCGAGGCCCTCGCGGGCGAAGGCGTGGAGGTCCGATCGGTTGTCGAGCTGACGGGTTCGGAGGCGATCGCCGGCGGCCAGGTCAAGACCCTCCACCCGGCCATATACGCCGGCATCCTGGCCCGTCGCGACCAGCCAGACCAGCTCGCTGAGCTGAAGGCCCAGGGGATCGGCCTCATCGATCTCGTGGCCGTCAACGTCGCCCAGTTCGCGCCGCAGGTCGGCGCTCGTCTGATCCCGATCGACGAGGCCATCGGCATGATCGACATAGGCGGCGCCGCCCTCCTCGCCGCCGCGGCCCGCAACTACGCCGGCGTCGCGGCCGTGGCCAACCCGGCCCGCTACCCAGAGGTGATCGCCGAGATCCGGCAGCGCGGGGCCGTCTCGCCGGAGCTCCGCCAGAAGCTCGCGGCCGAGGCATACGGTCTCGTGGCCGCCTATCACGCGGAGATCGCCGCCTACCTATCGAATGCCGCCGGCGAGATGTTCCCCAGACGCCTGGCCATGGTCCTCGAGAAGGTGGACGACCTGCGGTACGGTGAGAATCCGCCGCAGCGCGCCGCCTTCTACCGCGAGACGACGCACCGGTCCGGCACGCTGGCCGATGCCACTCAGCTGCAGGGGACGCGGCCATCCTTCAACGATCTACTGGACCTCGACGCGGCCTACGCCATCTCGAGCGACTTCACGGCGCCGACGGTGACGATCGTCAAGCACACCGATCCAGTTGGCGTCGCCTCCGCGGACGAACTGGTCGAGGCCTGCCGCATGGCGCTCGAGACCGACTCGGTCTCGTGCTTCGGGGGCATCGTGGGCGTCAATCGCGAGCTGGACGGGGCGACGGCCCGTGAGATCGCCGCCAACTCGTACGAAGCTGTAGTCGCTCCTTCGTTCAGCCAGTCAGCGATCGGCATTCTGGCTCACAAGCCGCAACTCGCCCTGCTGGCCGTCCCCGGCAACCCGATCTCGGGGCCGCGCGACTACGGCATCGCCAATCTCGACTTCAAGCGCATCGCCGGCGGGCTGCTGGTCGAGACGAAGGACGAGCTTGGGCTGGACAAGACCCAGCTCCAGGTGGTCACGAAGCGGCGGCCCACGCTCGAGGAGCTGACCGACCTGCTCTTCGCCTGGCGGGCGGTGCGCCACGTCCGTTCCAACGCCATCATCCTGGCCCGCGGCGGCGCGACGGTGGGGATCGGGGCGGCCCAGGCGAGCCGCCAGACGGCCGTGGAGATCGCCCTGCGGCGAGCCGGCGACCGGGCCAAGCTGGCGGTCATGGCCAGCGACGCCTACTTCCCGTTCCCCGACGGGATCCAGGCGGCGGCTCAGGCCGGCGTCACCGCGATCATCCAGCCCGGCGGCTCGATCCGCGACGAGATGGCGATCGAGGTCGCGGACCGGCACCACCTGGCGATGGTCTTCACGGGGCGCCGCCACTTCCGCCACTAGCCGCCACGGGTTCGCGAGGCCGCTTCCACTCAATACCACTGCCGGCGATCCAAAGCGACGAGCGGCCGGTTCGAAACTGGTCGAGACGCGCTGGCGGAGGCGCGGGCGCCAAATCCACACTCAGGTCGACAGGCCGCGGCGGGCCGCAGCTCACTCCGGAAGTGGGTCCGCTCAATTAGCATCGCCCGGGGCGAAGATGAGCGGAAGTCCGAGTTCTGACCGGCGCCACGATCGGCGCCGCGACCCGCGCCACTCGCTCCCGAGTCGATTCCCGGCGTCAGTGATCCATCCGGCCGGGACGCCCGAATAAGAGGGTGACAGCCGGTCGAGACTTGACGGGCCCGATCGGTCGGTCGGAGGAAGAGGAACCCGGGACAGCCGGGCGAGAGGGACGTGGCAGGGCGGCAGACCGGCGAGCCCCAAAATGCCGGGAGGGATCGCCGCCCGCCACGGATCCTAGACAGAGGGGTTCGGTGGCTGGATCCGGCGGCACCACATCTGGAGCCAGGCGCCACTGGCTGAAGCTGATCGCGGCCCTGGTCGTCTTCCTGCTGGTTCTCTTTGTCCCCTTCGGCATCCTCGCCGGCCTCGGGTTCATGTCCGAACCGGTCTGCGGCTGCCTGCCTCCGCCATCGCCCCACCCGCCCGGCTGGACGCCTACACCTGCGCCGCCGGTGTCGCCCGAGGACGCCGCCGCTCGAGCTTCCAGGCTCGCAGGCGTGATGATGACCCCGGCGCCGGACTGGGCAACGATCGAGGGAATGCCCGTCTCCGAACCGAGGGGCGAAGGCGCCTTCGCCTTCGTGGACGGCAACTCCGGCACCGTGCTCGAGGTGGTCCTGGAAAAGCAGCTGCCCGATTCGGACACGGTTTCGGTCTCGTCGGACGCCGCCAGCAGCGCCGCACAGGCATTCCTGTCTCGGGGCAGCGTGACCACCGACGGCCTCGCCGCTCAGACGACACTCGCTCTCCGCGCGTCGGTGGCTTACTACGACGTGACCTGGTCGGCGCCCGGTGCCGGCAAGCCCGCGCTGGAGATCCGCGTCAACGCCTCGAGCGGCGCCGTCTTCGCCTATCGCGATCTCCGCGCCGGAATCGAGTTGACCGCGCCCAACGTCGGCCTATGCGGCGGCCATCCGGCTGGCCCAGGAATCGACGTATGCGTCGGGCGAGACCGCCTACGCGCCCGAGATGCAGGATCCGGACCTCCAGGCCTACGCGGATTCGTGGTCGTGGATGGTGGTATTCCCGGACGGCGTCCTCACGGTCGACGCCGTGACCGGCGACGGTGTCGGTCGCCAAGTGGAGTTCCTCGCCTGAGCGGCCCTGAGGCCTAGCTCGACCCGATCCACCGACCTGACGAGGCGTCCCAGCTGCCGACGACGCGCACCGCCGAAGAGCCCTCGATCAATTCCTGGCGGGCCCGAGCTGCCTCGACGGTCTCGCCCCAGCCGGGCGGAACCAGGTCGGGAGCCAGGTCCGTCAGCGGCGCCAGGACGAAGAGGCGGTTATGAGCCTGCGGATGCGGGACCTCCAGGAGCCGCCAGGCCTTGGCTGGGTCCGGTGAGAGGCCCGCTTCCGGACGCTCCACGGCCATCTGCTCGTCGCCGAAGAGAAGCAGGTCCAGGTCCAGCTCTCGCGGCCCGTGGCGAGCCCGCGCCTGCCTGCCGAACGCCCGCTCGATCGACTTGAGGGCGAGCAGCAGGGCGATCGGGCCGGTGTTGACGCCCGGACTGGCCGGAACGTCCAGGCTCACGACGGCGTTGTGGAAGTCCGGCTGGTCGGTGACGTCGACCGGCGCCGTGATGTAGAGACGGGACACGCCCGCCAGGTGCGCGCCGGGCAGGACGGCGAGGGCGTGGACCGCGGCCGTCAGCGTCGCCTGTGCGTCGCCGATGTTGGCCCCGAGACCGATGTACGCCCGAACGCTTGCCATACGGCGCCGGTCCGTCAGATGTGTCTATGCAGCAGGTCGGAGTCCCCGGCGTCATCGGGCGCGTCCGACTCCCGTGGCTTCTCCTCCCAGCCCATCTGTTCCGCCTCGTGCTTGGCGAGGTTGAGGTGCACCACCCCGCGCTCGACATTGGCGATCGCCGAGGCCGGAACGTAGAGGGGCGCGAGCAAGGATGCCTCTGGACGCAAGCACGTAGTTCTGGCCCACCGCGTGCACGGAACCGAGCGGGTGCCCGTCGTTCCCGACGATGGCCCAACCAGCCTTCAGGTCTGTCATTCGCATCGGCTATCGATCTCCGCCCGACTCCATCGGGTCTACTTTACGTTGCTCCTCCCTCCAACGTCCTGGTTCGCCCGCACGACCGGGCCATAGGGTGTCCGTTCGGTCGTCGGCGGGCCGGCAGGCGCGGACCCTCGGACCTCGATTGACGCGTTCCGACCGCGCTTCGCGGCGGGGTCAGGACCGCATCCAGGCCGGCTCGAGCGTGCGGTGCTCGGCGAGCGCCGAGTACGTGACGCCGAGGGCTCGCTCCCATGCCGGACGATCGACGTGGACGGTGTATCGGTGGCTCCCGGCGTGGAACGTGAGCACCGGGACGTCTCGAATTGCCTCGTCCACGTGCATCGGCAACCCGAAGACCGCTCCCACGGCCGGCGTCGCACCGACATCGCATCCGGGACACGACTCGGCAAGCTCGTCTTCGGTCATGAGCCGGACATGAGAGGCGCCGAGCACGGTGCGAGCCTTGAGCAAGATCGAGGCGATCGTCTGCGTCGAGGACCACGAGCGCGCGCCGACCGTCGTCGGTCACGACGCCGATCGCCTTGGCGAACGCGGCCGGGCTGACGTGTTCCGCACGAGCCGTCTCTCGTGCGGTGAACGTGGTCGGATGCTCATGGAGCTCATACTCGACACGGTTCGCTTTCAGCCAATCGAGCAAACCGCGGTGCGGTCCGTCAGGAGCCTGTTCGCCACTCATCGGGCACCTCCTAGCCGCGTCGCGGGTGGGCTGCAGGCGACGTCGACGCCCGCGGCAGCAACGTCAGAGTGACACCCGGCCGACCCGGTCGCCAGAGCCATCGGTCCCTCGCGGGCCAGTTGCGCCGACGGACCGATCGCCCTCGAGAGCCTCGGCGACTGCGGCAGCCGCTCAGCAGGTGATGTGGAGGACCGCGTAGACGTCCTCGGGCTCGAGATCCGCGAGCAGTCGGCAGGCGTCCGCGGTGGGGAGCGCCTCGATGACGATCCCGCGTCGCTTCGCCTCCTCGTATACGTCGGGGGCGATGGGCAGACTGCCGTAAGCTCCCGTTCCGACGATCAGCCGCCTGCCACCCCACGGGATCTCCTCGGCGGACGACAGTGGTGTGTGCCCGAACTGGCCACGGAGCGCCTTGGAGGGGCCCTTCCGGCGACGAAGGACACGGCCGCCGTCGATGACCACGTCAGCGGCGTAGCTTTGGCCTTCGACCCGGAGCTTTCCGAACGCGATGAGCTTCGCCTTCACCGTCGAATTGTCGCACCGAGCGTTCGTGCCACGGCGACAGAACGACCCGAAGGAACCGTTCGCTCTCTGCCCTCGATGTGGTCTCAGGCGTTCCGTCCGTTGATGTGAATCACAGGACGTCCCATCTCTTGATGCGATCTCGAGATAGATCTGCAGCACGGCCTCTTCGGGCCGATAGGGACTCTACCACCGAGGCCTTCCGCCTACCAGGGCCGAACGGCTGCTTGCTCCGAGTGACTGGCGTGTCGAGGGCCGATGACGTTCGAGTCGCTCGCCAGCTGGGTCAGACGATTCTCGGCGTCGTAGGTGTAGGACGTGGTGAAGAGCGAATGCGAACGATCTAGTGAGGGCTACTCCCTGGCTGCGTCCGATCTGGGTCCTTTCCGGACACCTCCGAGACCTCACTGAGGCAGGCGAAGACCTCGTCCCTCTGCCGGGCGTCCTGGAAGGCTAGGATCAACGGGCCATGCCTCCAGATGAGTCGAATGGCCGGTTTCTCGGAGCCAACCAAGTACGCCGTCCCGCGAACCACTCGGGCTACGTCGGGGTGCTGCAAAGTTGCCGAGGCGACGTAGCGGTACAGAAGCGGCGACCCTCTGTGACGAGCGAAACCGTGCTGGGCCAGCCACCAGGTCCACGGTCGAACCTCGATCCGGATAGCACCTGAGCCGGTCCAGGTCAGCGTTGCTGGCCGGCTCCGATAGCGACGTCGCTCGCCACGTTCCTCGACGACACCGGTGACGTACGCCGGCAGTCTCTCATGCGCGTTTCCCGCGACGGCGACGTTGTCGTCGGGCTCCCCGTTCGGGAGTGGCACGAACGGGACGTAGCTCGCAAGCAGACCCGCCGCCATCAGGACGCCGGCCAGCCCGAACCCGGCGGATATCGCCATGGCCAGCAACTCCCGCGGCGCCTCGCCACGTCGGACCTCGCTCGGCAGTAGAGAGCAGAACATCAAGGAGGCGAAGCCACAGAAGAGAATGAACCAGCTGACCACGAATGGGCGCACGTGGCGATCGCCCATGAAGCCGTCGGGCATCTGGTTGACCGTATTGGCCAGCCATCCGCCACCGGACACAATCCTCAGCAGGACGGACCTCATGCGGTTCACTATCGTCCTCACGGGTGGGGATCAGGCGCAGCTTGCGGCTGGTCGGGAACATAGATGTCGATCACGGAAATGCCACACAGGCAGCTTGACTTCTGGTGAGCTCGACACCCATGGCGACAGGGTTGCACACGGTACGCGAACAATGTCAGAGCGAGTGCTGCCCGAAGATATGGTGACGTTCGCGACGCTCGGAGTCGGAGCTGCCACGCCGCTTCGAATGTGCGTCGTATCTCCCAGGCCGGCTCGAGGACCGCCAACTCGCAATACCCAGGCCATCGGCAAGGACGCCAGCGCTATGACGGCAATTCCTAGCGGCAAGAGCACAAGCGGACGAGACCCCGGCTGGGATCCGACCGCTAGGCCGGCGACCAGGAACGCGTACGCGCCACCGATTCGCAACGCATCCAGCGCGCGGGTCCGGCAGCGAGCGTGGGCACGACGGAGCTCCCACTCCTCGCCCCACCACAATGCCGCGGCTCCGACAAGGCACACCACTCCTACGATCAATTGCCAGTTCATAACACGCGAACCCCGAACAACGGTTGCCTATCCGGTTCTCCCGGATCGGGATCCCGGTTGTTATCTGTCACCCGATAGAGGCGACGGAAGCGATGGCGAGGAGCACTCCCGCCAGTATTAGGAAGGCTGAGCCTAGGAGACGCATCGGCCGGGGAATCCGCCGCGACCGCTCGAGATACCACGCCAAGCCAAGCGTGATGGACGCGAAACCCACCCCTCCGAGCGCATTCGTTAGGTGCCTGTCTCTGATCGGAACCGTCTCCGCAGGGAAGGTGATGATCATGAGAGCAAGGCTGGACAACCCTCCCAGAACCAGCAGCCGGCGTGCCAGTGTTCCTCTACCCAGGTTGCGGAGCCGCTGAAGCCGCCCGGGCTGTCTTTCCTCCGATGAGGCCAACAGTCTCGGAAAGGTAACGAGGTGACCGTCGATTGGCTTTCCGTCGCCAAACGGAACATGGTCCGCTACCAGGCTCAGCAGTCGACCCATCGGGCTCCGGTGATCCCCGTCGAGAAAGAACCCGTGCTCATTGAGAATGCCCAGAAGGTCGTCGAACTCATCCGAGCTGAACGCGCGGGCCGGCACAACCGCCCACGCGTCGGCGAACGGCCAGGAGAAAGGCAGAACGAGCACGCGGCTTTCTAGACGAGGGTGCCGGAGTTGAGGCCAGTTCGTGTCTCGGAAGCGCATCACGGGCCACCCTTGGAGGCCGTTCCCATCGATAACGAGCTCGACGGTCCGACCGATCATCGCGAACTTGCCGCTCGCAAAGACGCCTACAAGGGGCCCGAAAAAGGGGGAAACCAAGAGCAACACAACGCCGACGGCGATGTCTTCGCCAATTGGCGCGCCAGCTGGCGCGAGCGGGACAAACAAGAACATCAGGCCGATTGCCGCGATCACAGCAGTCGCGGCGAGCCCCACAAAAGAGGTTTCCCACATCCAGTAGAGGTCGGCGAATCTCAACGTATAGCTAAGGGTGAACCTGTGACGAAAGTGTGATACCGGCGGCGTTGCGAACTGATGGGCCTCGCTCGCACGCAAGGGATCGCCGGATGCCCGCTCGCGAGTTCGCGCGTCCTCAGCCATTCTCGACTCCTGCTCGCGCCGACAGTCTCGACCCGTGCCACGGTTGATCCTGGGCCGAGCATGGAGATTTGTCGATGAGTGGCATGGCCAGCCCACAATGCGCCGCCGGTCATCGGGGCAAGGCCGCGGCTAGACTCCGCTCGTGCGCCCCGTGGTCGTGCTCATCTTCCACGCCACGGCCCCGGACGATGCGGGGCCGCTGGTCCGCATGCTGGCCCAGGCGCGCCACTCCCTGGCGAATCGGCAGCGCGACGCGTTTCTGGCGGCCGGCGCGGACGAGGCGGAGGTGGTGGCCGGGCCGCCGGACGGGCTGTCGTTTGGGGAGCGGCTCGCGGCGGCGATGCGGGCACGGACGGGGAGCGCCGGGGGCGTGATCGTCCTGGGTTCCGGGAGCATTCCGCTGGCCCGGCCCGCGGATCTCCGCCGCTTCGTGGAGGCCGCGGCCGGACCGGGCGGGCACGCCCTCGCGAACAATCGCTACTCGGCGGATGTGGTGGCGGTCTCGCGGGCAGCGGATCTGGCGGGGCTGCCGCCACTCCCCGCCGACAACGCTCTCCCCCGCTGGCTGGAGGAACGGGCCGGAGTGGCCGTCACGGACCTCCGGTCGCGCTGGCGGTTGGGCGTCGACGTCGACACTCCGCTCGATCTGCTGGTGCTGGGCCTCGACCGCGCCACCCAGTTCGGCCTCGCGACGGCGCCACTGATTGGCGAGCGGCTGGCGGCACTCTCCGACGTCCTGACGAACCGCCGGGCCGAGCTGCTGGTGGCGGGCCGCGTGTCGGCGACCACCCTGCGCTGGCTCGAGAGCGGCGTGGCCTGCCGCGTTCGAGCTCTCGTCGAAGAGCGCGGCCTCCGCGCCGCCAGCCAGCCTTGCCCAATCCGGGGCCACGACCGGCTCCCGGCCCCCGCGCTCCGTCCTCGGGGAGCTGCTGGATCGCGACGGCCCAGAGTCCCTGGCCCGCACCGTCGCGACCCTTGCCGACGCTGCCGTCATCGACACGCGCGTCCTCCTGGCCCATCGCCACGGCGCCCGCGAGTCGGCCTGGCCGGCGCCGGAAGACCGCTTCGCCTCGGACCTGCTGGCGCCCGCGACCATCGACGATCCGTGGCTGCGGGCCCTTACCGAATCCGCGACCGCCTCCTCCGACCACCCGATCGTCCTCGGCGGGCACACGCTGGTGAACGGCGGACTGCGCCTGCTCGCGCAGCGAGCTCGTGCGGGGAAGCGATGACGCCCGAGCGCCGTCCTCCTTCGCCGCAAGTCCCATCGCCGACCGGCCCCCGGCCTCCGTCCGAGCGCTCCACCGAGCTCTCCGCCCTCACTCGCGCCGAGATCGAGCGCGCCCCCGGCGGCCGAATCACCTTCGCCCGGTTCATGGAGCGCGCCCTCTACGAGCCCGGGCTCGGCTACTACCGCCAGAGCGCCGACCGGCCCACCGACGCCGGCGACTTCCTGACCGCACCGGAAACGCACCCCATCTTCGGCTGGACGGTCGCCCGCCGGATCGAGGAGATGTGGCGCGAGCTGGGCAAGCCGGCCGAGTTCGGGCTGATCGAGTACGGCGCCGGATCGGGGACGCTGGGACTCTCGATCCTCGACGGCCTGCGCCGCCACGGGTCCAAGCTGGCGGACGCCATCCGCTACGAGCCGATCGAGTCGAACCCTCACCGATTTGGCGACCTGCTTCGAAGATTCGAAAAGGCCGGCCTGAGCCAACGGCTGGCCACCTCGAGCTCGTCTGGCCCGACTCAGCCCACCGCCTCGACGGGGTTCGTGCCCGTCGTGGGCGTCATCCTTGCCAACGAGTTCCTCGACGCCCTGCCGGTCCACCGCGTCGTCGTACGTGAGGGCAGGCTGCTGGAGCTGTTCGTCGCCTGGCGCGATGGCTTCGTGGAGGTCGCGGCCGAGCCATCCACCCCCGAGCTGGCTGCGCGCCTCGCCGAAGATGGCGTCGAGCTGGCCGAGGGCCAGGTGGCGGAGGTCTGCCTCGGGCTGGGCGCGTGGCTCGACGACGTCGCCGCCCGGCTCGCCCGCGGCTTCGTCCTCGTCATCGACTATGGCTACCCCGCAGGGGAGATGTACGGCCCGCGCCGGCTCGCCGGCACGCTGCTGGGCTATCGCGGGCATCGGGTCGTGGACGATCCGTTCGCGGACGTCGGCCTGACGGACCTCACCGCTCACGTCGACTTCACCGCGGTACAGCGGCTCGCGGAGCGGCGCGGGTTCCGGGCCGTTGGAGGCCTCGCGACGCAGCAGGAGTTCCTCGTGGCCGCGGGCCTGGAGTCGGAGCTGCGGGCGCTCCAGGCGTCGCCGGAGACCGCTGCCGAGGACTACCTTCGGGCCCGTTCGGGCATCGTCCGCATGCTCGACCCTCGCCACATGGGCCGCTTCGGGGTGCTGACTCTGGACCGTGGTTGAGGCCGGCTGCGTCCTCGATAGCAGTCACCCGGTGACTACCCGAGCCACCGCGTCCGCGACCGAGCCACGGGAGCGGCCGCGGCCCCTGATAAGCCACCTCCCGTATTGCCGAGCTGCCCGCCGTGCAGGCACCCTAGTCAGCGGAGCCGGGGGGAACGCAACGGGAGACCGAGGCGAGTGCCAAAACGGCGGTCGACGAGGTTTCCCAAGCGCCCGCTCCATTACTTCGAATCACCCGTGTGCGCCGTCAGTCGCTACCCCAGCTGACGGCATAGCCGGAAACCGCGGGCGGCACGACAACCCCCGGGCCGCCCGCACCGGCTCCCTCGCATGCGGCTTCTCGCGCGGCGTTGGACGACTCCGCGCGCCGCCCGACCCGCCACCGGCGCCGTCTGTGCCGCCGGCGCTTCGACCCGGCCTCGGCCCGTGGTGCCCAAACCCTTGCCCCGCTCCGGACCGCCAGCGAACGGCCTGACTGGTAGACTTGCCCGAGGACCACGAGGGAACGGGCATCGAACCCGGCCCCGCGGTCTGTGTGAGAGCAACGCTCGCGCCCGACGCCGCGGACGCCCCGCCGCCGGCAAACGGGCCTGCTGGAGAACGATGACCGGCATCTGGTATGTAGTGGGTCTGGCTGCGGCAGGGGTTGGTTTCGTATTCCTCGTGATCGCCCTGGCCTGGCTGATCTCGCACCGCAACCGCGGCGACCGCCACAAGGGCGTGCCCTATGAGAGCGGCATCGATACCTTCGGCGACACCTGGGCCCGGTTCGGCATCTCGTTCTACGTCTACGCCCTGCTCTTCGTCGCCTTCGACGTCGAGGTGGTCTTCCTCTACCTGTGGGCGATCGTCTTCCGCGATCTCCTGATCGGCGGGCTGGTCAGCATGGGCACGTTCGTTCTCGTGCTGATGCTCGGCCTGGCCTATGCCTGGCGGAAGGGAGTCCTCACGTGGCGGTAGTCGATCGCCGGTCGAGGGCGGAGGCAGCGGCGACCGGCCCGAAGGAAACGGCGACCGGCCCGAAGGAAACGGCGACCGGCCCGAAGGCGGCGCCGAACCGCCAGGTCGCTCCGGCGACCCCAGGACAGCTGTCCGCGCCGATCGTCGTCCCGAACACCCTCTGGCAGTCGGCAAGCCCGCTGGCCTACGACGGCGGCCAACCGGCCGACATAACCCATCTCCGCGAGTTCGGCCAGACCGACGCCGGGCGCAACGACGCCGCTCGATGGGGCGCCCTCCAGGTCATCCCGGCCAACGCGGACTACATCCTGGACCTCATTCGGGCCAACAGCCTGTGGCCGCTCCTCTCGGGCCTGGCCTGCTGCGCCTTCGAGATGATGTCGGGCGCCACCAGCAAGTTCGACATGGACCGCTGGGGGATGTTCCCGTTCCGCGCCTCGCCCCGGCAGGCGGACGTGCTCATCGTCGCCGGGACGCTGACCACCAAGATGGCCGGCCCGCTGGTCCGGCTATGGGAGCAGATGCCCGAGCCCAAGTGGTGCGTGGCCCTGGGCGACTGCACCGTCTCGGGCGGCCGCTACAAGCGCAGCTACTCGGTTGTGCAGGGGATCGACCGGGTCATGCCGGTGGACGTGTACATCCCCGGTTGCCCACCCCGGCCCGAGGGCCTGATCTACGGCATGCTCCAGCTCGGCCAGCTCGTCAAGGATCGCCGCGGCAAATGGGCCGACCGCGAGATCGGCCCCACGGTACCGGACGACATCTGACCGATGGATCCAACCCTCAGGAGCCGGCTTGAAGGTCGCCTCGCCGACCACCTGCGCGCCCCGATCTACCAGCGCCACGACGAGACCGAGATTCGAATCGACCCAGGCTCCGTGCCGGACGTCCTGCGGGTCCTGCACGACTCGGTCGACCTGCGATTCGAGATCCTGGCCGACCTGGCCGGGGTGGACACCGGCGAGACCATGCAGATCGTGTACCACCTCTGGAGCCCGATGACCTCCGACTGGCTGCGGGTGATCGCCGTCGGGCTCTCGCGTGAAGACCCGCGCGTTCCGTCCGCCACGTTCATGTGGAGCGGGGCCGAGTGGCTCGAGCGCGAGGCCTACGACATGTTCGGCATCGTCTTCGAGGGGAACCGCGACCTGCGCCGCATCTTCATGCCGCCCGACTACACGAGCTTCCCGCTCCGCAAGGACTTCCTGCTCCCCGACGACGCGGCCCGCTCCCCCGGCGGCGGAGTGCGGCACGTGGAGCGAGCCCATGCACCGGCCGTGCTTGCCGACGACCCCGATGCCGGCATCCGCCGGGCGCCGGTGAGCTGAGGACGGCAATGGCTACCCGCCAGCGCACCACTCGCCCGCCTGCCGAAGGCGCCGCAACGTCCAGCGGCGCGACCACGTCCGGTGGCGCGCCGACGACGCGTGCCGCAGCCAAGTCCGCCGGCGGGACCCGCCGAGCCAGGCCGAGGCCGGCCTCCCGCGACGCCGCCTCTGCCCGCGTCGCCTCGCTCGACGATCCACGGGTCATGCTCGACCGCCAGATCGGCGGCGACCTGTTCGAGCCGATCCCGCCCTATCCGACTCGGACCGAGCGCGAGGGCGAGTTCTACACCCTCGGCGACGGCGAGATGTTCCTCAACGTCGGCCCGCACCACCCGGCCACGCACGGGGTCCTTCGGCTCGTCCTGAAGCTCTCCGGCGAGCAGATCGTGGACGTGGATCCCGTCCTGGGCTACCTCCACCGAGGCGTCGAGAAGATCTGCGAGAACTCGGACTACTACCACGTCATCGACCAGGTCGACCCGCTCGAGTACCTCAGCTCGCTCTTCCAGGAATGGGCCGCCGTCCTGGCGTTCGAGAAGCTCATGGACGTCGAGGTGCCGCCCCGCGCGGAGTACATCCGCGTCCTCACCGGCGAGCTGCTGCGCATCTCGAGCCACACCCTCTTCATGGGCTTCCTGGCCCTGGACCTGGGCGGCCTGACGCCGATCCTGTACAGCTTCATCGAGCGTGACGAGATCGTGGAGATGCTCGCCGCCCTGACCGGGGCGCGGATGCTCTTCAACTACTTCCGCATCGGCGGCGTGAACGGCGACCTGAACCACGAGTTCCTGAGCCGCCTGGGCGACTGGATGAGCCGCGCCGCCCGGCAGACCGAGGCCAACACGGGCCTGCTCAACGAGAACGAGATCTTCGTCCGCCGTATGCGCGGCCTGGGCGTCCTGGACCGCGCCACGGCCCTGAGCGTCGGGGTCACGGGCGGGAACCTGCGGGCCTCCGGCGTCCCCTTCGACGTTCGGCGAGCACACCCCTACAGCGTCTATCCACAGCTCGAATTCAACGTCCCGACCCGCGAGGAGGGCGATTCGCTGGCCCGCTATCTGATCCGGGTGGACGAGGTCCGCGAGTCGATCAGGATCATCGACCAGTGCCTCAACAACATGCCCGACGGCCCGGTGATGGCCAAGCTGCCGCGACTCCTGCGGCCGCGGCCCGGCCGGGCCTGGGGCGCCGTCGAGGGGCCGCGGGGGATGCTCGGCGTGTACGCCATCAGCGACGGCTCGGACCAGCCGTTCCGCTTCCGCATCCACGACCCGAGCTTCGTCAACCTGGAGACGGTGCCGATGCTCCTGCCGGGGAACCTGCTGGCGGACACGATGGCGATCGTCTCGTCGCTGGACCCGGTCATGGGCGGGATCGACAAGTGAGAGCGACCCGATGAGCTTCGCGACCCGAACCTGGGACCGCATGTCGCTGCAGGCCCGTCTGCTCGCCATCCTCGTTCCGGTGGCGATCGCAGGGGCGGTGGTGACGGTCCTGGCGATGCTGCTGCTGGGACCGCCGTTCCTCGACTTCCTGGGGGCCAACCTGCCGCTCGTCCGCTTCGTCGTGGCGGCCGTAGCCATCCTGCTTCTGACCGTTCCGACGGCCTTCGTCCTGATCTACCTGGAGCTGAAGGTCATCGCCCGGATGAACCTGCGCGTTGGGCCCAACCGCATCGGGCCGTGGGGCGCCGCGATGAGCGTCATCCACGGCCTCAAGGTCCTTTCCAAGGAGGACTTCGCCCCTACCGGCGCCGACATCACGATCTTCACCCTGGCCCCGGTCGTGACCTACATGGCCAGCGTCATGACGCTGCTGGTCATCCCGTTCGCGCCGGGATTGTTCGGCCAGGACTTCAACATCGGCCTGCTCTTCTTCTTCTCGATGGGCGGGCTGTCGGTCGTGGGGCTGCTGATGGCCGGCTGGTCGAGCTTCAACAAGTACTCGCTCCTGGGCGGGTTGCGCTCGGCCGCGCAGATCGTCAGCTACGAGATCCCGCTGACCCTCTCGGTCGTGGGTGTGATCATCCTGGCCGGCTCGATGAGCCTGAACCGCATCGTGCTGGCGCAGTCCGGCTCCGTGCTCGACTGGTTCGTCCTGCGGCAGCCGCTGGCGGCGCTGATCTTCTTCATCGCCGCCACGGCCGAGGCCAACAGGACCCCCTTCGACATGACCGAGGCCGACTCCGAGATCGTGGCCGGCTTCGCCACCGAGTACTCCGGGATGCGGTTCGGGTTCTTCTTCTTCGCGGAGTACGTCAACGTCTTCATCGTCTCGGCGCTCACCGCCACGATCTTCTTCGGCGGCTGGACGGCTCCGTTCAACTGGCCGTGGGCCTACAACCTGAACTGGTTCCACCCGTGGAGCATCGGGCTTCTCGGCTGGCTCCTGATCGTGGCCAACGTCGTCCTCTTCGGCACCCTGTTCTTCGCCGTCGCGGCCAGGATCCTCGGCGGCCGGACCTGGGGCCTGTGGGACTCGATGGGCCTGGGCTTCCTCTTCCTCCTGGTGGCCGTCGCCGGCCTGGTCGGCGCCGCCGGCTTCGTCGCCTTCGACTGGGTGGCCGGAATCACCTGGTTCATGGCCAAGACCTACTTCTTCGTGATCACCTTCGTCTGGATGCGGGCGACCCTGCCGCGTGTCCGCGTCGACCAGCTGATGGGCTTCGCCTGGAAGTGGCTGCTGCCCGCCTCGCTCCTGAACCTCTTCGTGACGGCCACGGCCGTGATCGTGACCACTCCGGGGGGCGCCCGATGAGCTTCGTTCCGGGTCTGGGCATCGCCAAGGGAATGGCGCTGACGATGCGCCGCTTCTTCGCGCCCAAGGCCACCATCCAGTACCCGGAGACGGCGCCGGACATCGCGGTCCGCTTCCGCGGCCGGCTCCAGCTTCTCTACGACGAGCTGGGCAACGTCAAGTGCGAGACCTGCTTCCAGTGCGCCCAGGCCTGCCCCGTCGAGTGCATCGACATGGGCGGCTTCGACACCAGGGGACGGTTCCACGTGCACTGGGGAGCGGCCGAGCAGTACGCCGAACGGCGCGAGGAATCCGCGCTGCGACGGGCCGGCCGGCCGGTCCCCGATCCGGCCTACCGCCGCTTCGACGCGATCGACCTGGCGGCGGTCGACGGGATCCTGGAGAAGTACGACTTCGACCGCAAGGAGATGCTGGCCATCCTGGAGTCGATCCAGGCGGCGTATGGCTACATCCCGGTCGCGGCGCTCAAGCGGGTGAGCCAGGTCTCGGGCGCACCCTATGCGCTCATCTACGGCACCGCGACCTACTACAACCACCTCCGTTTCGAGAAGCCCGGCCACACCGTCGCGGTCTGCCGCTGCACGGCCTGCCTGATGGCCGGAGCAAGCCGAATTGCCAGGAGTCTGGGCCGGGCCATGGGGACTGAGCTCGGCCGGCCGCCGGCAGGGGGCGTTGCCCTGGAGCAGCTTCCGGCCCACATCCCCGGCGCGTCATCGCCCCTCGTCACGCTCGACGGAAAGCCCCAGCCGCGCCTCAACGCGGCGCGCGCGGCTGCCCTGGGCCAGGCGATCGTGGGAGGGGCCCTGTCGTGACCGCGGTCAAGATCCTGGCCACTCCGGCGCGCTGGCCGCGCCTCCTGCTCCCGACGCCTCCCGCGGCCCATCCCGCCGACCTGACCGCTGCCGTCGAGGCGGGAGCCTTCGCTGGCCTGCGGACCGCCGTCGAGGAGCTCAAGGCCGAGGGCGTGATCTGGGCCATCGCGGTGTCCGGTCTGCGAGGCAAGGGCGGCGCCGGCATCCCGACCGGCGAGAAGTGGCACGCCTGCGCCGCCGCCCAGGCCGATCGCCGCTACGTCGTGGTCAATGCCTATCAGGCGGACCCGGCCGTGCTCACGGATCGGATCCTGCTTGAGACGAATCCCTACGCCGTTCTGGAGGGCGCCGCCATCGCCGCCTTCGCCGTCGGCGCGAGCGAAGTGCTGGTGGCCGTCCGGACCGAGGCGGCGGACGCGATCCGCATCCTGGAGTCGGCCGTTGCCGCCGCCGAGGATGCAGGCTATCTGGGCTCCGACGTCCTGGGATCGGGGACTGAGATCAAAGTCTCGATCAAGCCCCTGCAGGGGGCGTACATGCTCGGCGAGGAGACCGTGCTGCTCAAGGGTCTCGAGGGCAAGCGCGGCCAGCCCGAGCAGCAGCCGCCGTACCCCACGACTCGCGGCCTGTTCGGCAAGCCCACTCTGATGCACGGCCCGCAGACATTCGCGGCAGTTCCCTCGATCCTGACCGGCGAGGCGGACCGCCTCGCCGAGGCCGGCGCGACGGCCACCCGCGGCACCATCCTGGTCCAGATCTCCGGCGCCGTGGCCACTCCGGGTATCGCCGAGGTCCCGATCGGGATCACGATTCGGGAGATCCTGGACGTGGCCGGCGGAGTCCCATCGCAGCGCCGCCTCAAGGCGCTGCTGGTGGGCGGGCCGTCCGGAGGCATCCTGCCCGCCGAAGGGATGGGCGTCGCCTACGACCAGGAGTCGCTCGAGGAGGCCGGCGCGTACATCGGCTCCGGTTCGATCGTGGCCGTGGACCAGAGCAGCTGCATCGTGGATCTGGCCTCGGTCTTGACCCGCTTCTGCGCCGATGAAGCCTGCGGCAAGACGATCCCGTGCCGGATCGGACTGCGTAGGCTGGCCGAGATCGGCGCCCGTATATGCGAAGGCCAGCCGCGCGGCGACGAGCTGACGCGACTCGCCGACCTCTCGTCCGACATAGTCGAGAGCGCCCTGTGCGACCACGAGCGTCGCGCCACCCTCGCCCTCCGGAGCGTCGTCCGGTACTTCCGCGACGAGCTCGATGCCCACATCGTCCGCAACACGTGCCCTGCCGGGATCTGCCAGCCAAAGGCAGAAGCCCGCGCCGGGGCTCTTTCCTGAGGCGTCCCATGCGCGAACCGACACTCCACCTCAGCCCCACCTCCCCGCCCGGCCCGGGACCGTCCGGACCCAAGCGCACGGGAAAGCGGGCCAAGGCCGCGGCGGCTGCGCCGGCCGAACCGGCTTCGACCGGCCCGGTCGCGATCGCCGTTTCGATCAACCCGATCGCGCCCGTGTCTGCCGCCGTCGCGGGCAATCCGTCCGTGCCGACCATCTCGCGAAAGATGCTGCGACCCGCGGACAACCAGCGCAAAGTCTGGAACAGCCGCGCGGGCAGGCCCGACGCCAGGCCGGACGCCAAGACGCCGTTCGACACCGTCATCCCGCTCGACGACTCGCCCGCCGAGCGTCTCATCACGGCTCAGGCTCCGCAGCGTCCGCTCTCGACGCCCGCCTTCCGCATCGAGATCGACGGCCGAACGGTCGACGGTCTCGAGGGCCAGACCATCCTCGAGGTCTGCCGGGCCAATGGCATCGAGGTCCCGACGCTCTGCTACGAGCCCAAGCTACCGGGTTTTGGGGCCTGCCGGATGTGCGTCGTGGAGGTCGAGGGCGAGGACCATCCGCCCATCTCCTGCTCCCGCGCCGCAGAGGACGGGATGGTCGTGCGCACGCAGACCGAGCAACTGCGCCGCCTGCGCCGGACGAACCTCGAGCTGATATTCAGCGACCACAACGCCTATTGCCTGCCGCCCTGCCAGAACAAGTGCCCGAGCCACATCGACATCCCGGGCTTCCTCAAGGCGAATGCCGAGGGCCAGTTCCGCGAGTCGGCGCGCATCTTCAAGCGCACCATCCCGTTCCCCTCGATCCTGGGCCGTGTCTGCCCGGCGCCGTGCGAAGAGCACTGCCGGCGCGACGAGGTGGACGAGGCGATCGCCATCCGCGACAGCCACCGCTACGCCGGCGACATGGTCCTGGCAGCCCAGAAGGAAGGGGTCGAGCCGCCGCTGCCGTTCGAGTCTGAGCCCAAGACCGGCAAGCGCGTGGCCATCGTCGGCTCCGGTCCGGCAGGAATGGCCGCCGCCTACTACCTGCTCCTCTCCGGCCACGACGTGACCGTCTTCGAGAAGGACGAACTGCCCGGGGGCATGCTCCGCTACGGCATCCCCGAGTATCGCCTGCCCAAGGCCGAGGTCCTCGATCCGGAATACGCGGCCGTCTGGCGCCTGGGCGCGCGGCTGGAAGCGGGCAAGGCCCTCGGCACCGACTTCAGCCTGGACGACCTGCGCGACCGGGGCTTCGATGCCACGATCGTCGCCACGGGCTGCTACGAGACGAACAAGCTCGGCCTGCCCAACGACACCGCCGAAGGCGTGATCGACGGCCTGGAGTACCTCAAGATCGCGACTCTGGGCCTGCCCTATCCGGGTCACAAGAAGAGCCGGGTGGTGGTCATCGGCGGCGGTTTCACGGCCATGGACTGCGCTCGCACCTCCATCCGCCAGGGCGCGAAGGAAGTCACCCTCGTCTACCGCCGCGACATGAAGGACATGCCGGCCGCGAGCGAGGTCCACGAGGCCATCGAGGAGGGCGCCAGGACCATCTTCCGGGCCGGTCCGAGCCGCGTCCTGGTCGATGCGAACAACAAGGTGACCGGCGTCGAGTTCATCCGGATGCGCCCGGGCGAACCGGATGCCTCCGGCCGGCGCCGCCCCGAGCCGGCGCCCGGAACGGAGTTCGTCATCGAGTGCGACCGGGTCCTGCTGGCCATCGGCCAGGGTCCGGACCTGGCCTGGATCGGCCCGGGCAACGAGGGCGTCGAGGCGGCCCGGTACCGGCTCAAGGCGGACGCCGTCACCTTCGAGACCGGCCGGCCCGGCGTCTTCGGGACCGGCGACGTCCGCATCGGCGCCAGCACGGTGGTCCAGGCCGTGGCCGAGGGCCGGCGCTGCGCCTACGCCACGGACGCATACCTGAAGGGCGTCGACCTGGCCGAGCTGCGGACCCGCCAGAACCTGGCCGAGGTCGAGCCGCAGTTCCTCTCGATCGTCCCCTACACCGACGAGCCCAAGGAACAGCGCCACCGGATCAAGTCCATGCCCGCCAAGGAGCGGGCCAAGAGCTACATCGAGTACGAGATCCCCTACACCCAGACCGAGGTGATGGCCGAGTCCACCCGCTGCCTGCAGTGCACCTGCGAGGCCCTGGGCAACTGCGACCTCCGGCGGCTGGGGATCGAGTACGGCACCACGCTCCAGACGCTGGAACCCGGCCACGACCAGGGCGCGGGCTTCCGGAGCGTGACCGAGAACCGGTTCACCGGCGCCAACCACGACTACATCCGCGACGACAGCCACGCCTTCATCCTGCGCGAGCCGTCCCGCTGCATCGACTGCGGCCGCTGCGCCGCCGTCTGCGCCGACGTCGTGGGCGCGGCCTGCTACGACTTCATGCGGATCGGCTTCGACACCCTGGTAACGACGCCGCTCGACATGAGCCTCAACGACACGCCGTGCGTCTCCTGCGGCCGCTGCGCCGAGACGTGCCCGACCGGCGCTCTCATGCCCAAGCCGCGCATCCTTGAGAAGTACGACGTGGACGAGAGCCGCTGCATCCTGTGCGGCATCTGCGTCGACGCCTGCCCGTACGATGCCCTTCGAGACGGCCAGGACAACGAGCTGGCCCACACGGACCGCTCCAATCCCGAGATCGACCTTCTCGGGCTCGCGGCGATCGACCGCGAGACCGAGGTGACCTACATTCGCCGGGAGCGCGATTGGGTGGCTCACGCAATGGTCGAAGGACGCCTGGAGGATGCGCCGGGAACGCGACCGGCATTGCTTCCGGCATTGCCTCCGTCACTGGCCGGCACTCCCGGCAACGGCAGAGGAGCCGAAAGACCGTGACCGTCAAGCCGTCTTGGGCCGGTGGGCCGGCTCGCCAGGAGGAGGGAAGCGAGGCGTGCCGATAGGCGACTCGATCCCGCTGACCGGGATCCGCTGGGACGATCTGCTCTTCGTCGGGCTGGCAGCGACGCTGCTCGTGTCGGCGCTCCTTGTAGTGACCCTGCGCGACATCATCCGCTGTGGTCTGGCCCTGACGCTCTCCTTCGCGTCGCTGGCCGGGATCTACGTCCTTCTGGGCAATCCACTGGTCGCGGCGACCCAGGTGCTGGTCTACATCGGCGCCATCAGCGTCCTGCTCCTCTTCGCGATCATGCTGACGCAGACCAAGAACGCCCCCACGCGACTCGTCTTCCAGACCCAGGCCGTTGCGGCGGCCGGCGCCGCGGCCGTCATCGCCGTGGTGATCGCCATCGCCGTCCTGGCCACGACCTGGCCTTCTGGCGGGCAGCGCCTCTGGACCTCCACGACCGACGTGGCCCACCTGCTGTTCCGGGACTACGTGCTGCCTTTCGAGGTCGTGAGCGTGCTTCTGACCGCGGCCGTCATCGGCGGCGTCTACCTCGCCCGCCGCGAGATCACTCGGAAGGAAGGAGACCGGTGAGCGGCTCGCTCGACTCCTACCTGATCCTCTCCGGCCTGTTGTTCGCGATCGGCACTTTCGGGTTCCTGGCCCGCCGCAACGCCATCAGCATGCTGATGTCGATCGAGCTGATGCTCAACGCCGTCAACCTGTCCGTGATCGCCTTCGGCGCCTTCGTCCCGGCGCTAAATACGCACGCCGCCGTCATCGCCCTGCTGGTCATCGCCGTTGCCGCGGCGGAGGCGACCGTGGGGCTGGCGCTCGTCATCGCCATCTACCGCAACCGCAAGACTCCTCTCGTGGACGAGTACGACTCGATGAGCCAGTGAGCGACCGATGAACATCCTCGTCCCGCTCATCCCGCTCCTGCCGCTGGCCGGCTTCGCGATCACCGGGCTGCTCGGCCGTCAGATGGGCCGGGAGTCGCACCAGATCGCCGTCTGGGCGGTCGTGGCGTCATGGGTGGTGGCTTCGGTCGTGGCCTTCGGTGCCCTGACGCACGGCTTCGGCATCGGGGACGGCTTCAGAGTGACGCTCTGGACGTGGATACCGGCGCTCGCCTTCAAGGCCGACATGGGCTTCTACGTCGATGCCCTGACCGGCTGCCTGCTGATCGTGGTCACGACGATCGGCATGCTCGTGCACATCTACTCGATCGGCTACATGCAGCACGACCCGGGGAAGTGGCGCTTCTTCGCCTACCTCAACCTGTTCATGTTCTCGATGCTGCTCCTCGTCCTGGCCGACAACTTCCTGCTCGTCTTTGCCGGCTGGGAGCTGGTGGGCTTGTGCAGCTACCTGCTGATCGGCTTCTGGTACCCGCGTCGCAGCGCAGCTGAAGCGGCCAAGAAGGCCTTCCTGGTCAACCGCGTCGGCGACATGGGCTTTGCCCTGGGGATCATGGCCATCTGGACGCAGCTCGGCACGCTCAATATGCAGGACGTCTTCAAGCTCGTCGAAGGCGGCGGGATCTCCTCCACGTGGATCGCCGTCGTCGCGCTGCTGCTCTTCTGCGGTGCCGTCGGCAAGAGCGCCCAGTTCCCGCTCCACGTCTGGCTGCCGGACGCGATGGAAGGCCCCACTCCCGTCTCCGCCCTCATCCACGCCGCCACCATGGTCAACGCGGGCGTCTACCTCATTGCCCGCTGCAACCCCATCTTTGGGGCCGCACCGGGAGTGATGGTCGTGGTGGCCGCGGTCGGCATCTTCACCGCGATCCTGGCCGCCTCGATCGCGTTCACCCAGACCGACATCAAGCGCGTCCTGGCCTACTCCACGCTCTCCCAGCTCGGCTACATGTTCGCCTCGCTTGGCGTAGGGGCGTGGACGGCGGCGATCTTCCACCTGATGAGCCACGGTTTCTTCAAGGGGCTGCTCTTCCTGGGTTCGGGCTCGGTCATCCACGCCGTCGGGGACGAGCAGGATATGCGCAAGATGGGCGGCCTGGCCCGCAAGATCCCGATCACGTACGTGACGATGCTGATCGGCTCGGTGGCCATTGCCGGGGTCCCGCCGCTGGCGGGGTTCTTCAGCAAGGACGAGATCCTGGGAGGCGCCTTCAAGAACGGCTTCCTGTGGGTCTGGGCCATAGGCTTCGTCGTCGCCGGCATGACCGCCTTCTACATGTTCCGGCTCATGGGGATGACGTTCTGGGGCTCGAGCCACGTCGATCCGGAGGTGGAGCGCCACATCCACGAGTCGCCCCTGACGATGACGCGGCCCCTCATCCTGCTGGCTCTGCCGGCCGTCTTCCTGGGCCTGCTGATTGGCTACCCGCCCGAGTCGGGGCTGCTCCACCAGTGGCTGGCGCCCGTCTTCGAGGCCACGATCGCCGCCGGCGGGCGGACCGAGGCGGCCTACAACTTCTTCGGCATAGACGGCAGCCTGGCAATCGCCACCACCGCCCTGGTGGTAACCGCGATCCTCGTGGCGTGGCGGCTCTTCGGCGTCGACATGCCGGCCCTGGGGCTGCGCCAGGAGCCGCGGCCTGATCGGGTCCGGGAAGTCAGCGCCCGTAACGGGCTGGCCTTCCTGTACCGCGGCTCGTCGGCCAAGTGGTGGTTCGACGACCTCAACAACTTCCTCTTCGTGGAGTGGGGCGGCCGACTTGCCGACGCCGTCTGGTGGTTCGATAGGGTGGTCGTGGACGGCACGGTCAACGGCATAGGAACGGTCACTACCAGGGCCGGCCTGGGCCTCCGGCGCGTCCAGACGGGGCGCGTCCAGAACTACGCCCTCGGCATCGCCCTCGGGTTGATCGCGATGGCCATCGGCTACTTCCTGATCGCGGTTCGGTAGGAGGACGAGACCATGACCCTGCCGATCCTGAGCCTGATCACCTTCACTCCCCTCGCCGGGGCCCTGGTCCTGGCGGCCCTACCGTCCCGCCACGAGGAGCTCATCCGCCGCACGGCCCTCGGATTCGCCCTGGCGGCATGGGGGCTCTCACTCGCCCTGCTGGTCGCCTTTGCCTCAGGTCCCGCAGGCTTCCAGTTCCTGGAGACCGTGGACTGGATCCCCGCCTTCGGCATCCAGTACAAGCTCGGCGTGGACGGCCTGAGCGTCCTCATGGTCGTCCTCACGACGACCCTGACCTGGATCAGCATCCTGGCCAGCTTCGGGCCGATCAAGGAGCGGGTGAAGAGCTACATGATCTCCTTCCTCGTCCTCGAGGTCGGCATGATCGGCGTCTTCATCGCCCTGGACCTCTTCCTCTTCTACATCTTCTGGGAGATCGTCCTGGTCCCGATGTACCTGATCATCGGCATCTGGGGCGGCGCCAATCGCATCTACGCCACGATGAAGTTCGTGCTCTACACCCTGGTCGGCTCGCTGCTGATGCTGGTGGCGATCCTGGCCACCGCCTTCGCCTATCAGGCCGGCCACGGCGGTTCGTGGGCCGGCGCGTTCGACTTCGCGCAGCTCCAGGCCTGGGCCGCGGGCGGCCACTTCGCCGACGACCTCCAGATCCTGGCCTTCCTGGCCCTGTTCCTGGCCTTTGCCATCAAGGTCCCGATGTTCCCGTTCCACACCTGGCTGCCGGACGCGCATACCGAGGCGCCCACGGCCGGCTCGGTGATCCTTGCCGGCGTCCTGCTCAAGCTCGGCGCCTACGGTCTGATCCGCTTCGCCGTGCCGCTGTACCCGCACGCGGCCCACACCTTCGCCTGGCCGATCATCGTCCTGAGCGTGATCGCGATCGTCTACGGGGCGATCGTCTCGATCGTCCAGCCCGACCTGAAACGGCTGGTCGCGTACAGCTCGGTGAGCCACATGGGCTTCGTGACGCTGGGGATCTTCGTCTTCAGCGCCACAGCGCTCCAGGGCGCCGTTCTGCAGATGATCAACCACGGCCTGATCACGGGCGGGCTCTTCCTGCTCGTCGGCGTGGTGTACGAGCGGACCCACGATCGAACCATCGCCAAGATGGGCGGCCTGGCGGCCACGATGCCGATCTGGTCGACGGTCTTCGGTTTCTTCATCCTGGCCTCGGCCGGGCTGCCGGGGTTGTCGGGCTTCGTCGGCGAGTTCCTCGTCTTCGTGGGGTCCTTCGGCGTGGCCCCGGTCATCGCCCTGGCCTCGATCATCGTCATGGTCCTGGCGGCCACGTACCTGCTGTGGATGTTCCAGCGCATCGCCTTCGGCGGGCTCTCCGAATTCCTGCGCGGCCTGGGCGGCCACCTTACCGACATGAGCGGGACCGAGCTGGCGACGCTCGCCCCGCTGGCGATCGGGATCGTCGTCCTCGGGCTCTTCCCGAGTCTCGTGCTCGATCTCCTCCGAGGCCCGGCCCAGAGCTTCCTGGCGGCCGCCGGGGTGGCGGTCGGCGGATGAGGGCGATGAGAAGACGAAATGAGCGGAGACCCTAGATGAGCTGGTCGGACCTCGGAACGATCGCCCCGGTCGTCGCGGCCGTGCTTGCCGCGGCGGCGATCCTGATCGTGGATCTGGCGCTGCCCGGCCGACGCAATGCGGTCATCGCCACCTCGCTGGGGGGCCTGGCGGTAGTCGCGGCCGTCATCCTGGCCCAGGCCGGCCACACGGGCAGCGCCTTCGGCGGCGCCTATTCGCTGGACGATCTGACCGTCTTCCTCGACATGCTCTTCGTGGCCATCGCGGCCCTGACGATCCTCTTCGCCGTGGACTACCTGGAGCCGCGCGGCCTGCCGGTCGCCGAGTTCGCCGCGGTCCTGGTCTTCGCCGTGACCGGGGCGATGCTCGTCGCCGCCTCCACGGACCTGCTGCTGCTCTTCGTCGCCCTCGAGCTGATGGTCCTGCCGGGCTACATGCTGGCCGGCTTTGCGCGTCGCGATCCGTACTCGACCGAGGGTGCGATCAAGTACTTCCTGCTGGGCTCGTTCTCGAGCGCGATCCTGCTCTTCGGCCTGGCCTACGTGTGGGGCATCACCGGGACCACTCGCGTCGATGGCGTGGCGGCGGCGCTGGCCAAGGTCGCGGCGGGAGGCTCGATCCAGCCCGGGCTGGCCATGGGCCTGGCCTTCATGTCGGCGGGCGTGGCCTTCAAGATGGCGGCCGTCCCGTTCCATTACTGGACCCCGGATGCATACCAGGGCTCGCCGACGCCGGTCACCGCGTACCTCTCGGTCGGTCCCAAGGTCGGCGCCTTCGCCATCGCCCTGCGACTCTTCGTCGGCGCCCTTGGCCCGCTTCGGGAGGACTGGCTGCCGGTCGTGATCGTCCTGGCCGCGGTCACCATGACCCTTGGCAACCTGGTGGCCATCACCCAGGACAACGTCAAGAGGATGCTCGCCTACTCCTCGATCGCCCACACCGGCTACATCCTGGTTGGGCTGGCGGCCTATGCCGGCGGCCAGCAGACCGGCCTTTCGGCGGTCCTCTTCTATGGCGCCGCCTACACCTTCATGAACATGGGGGCCTTCGCCATAGTCGCCGCCCTGCAGCGGCGGCCCGGCGTCTCCAGCCAGATTTCCACCTTCGCGGGCCTGGGCCGGAGAGATCCCTGGCTCGGTGTGCTGATGGCGATCTTCCTGTTGTCCCTGACGGGCATTCCGCCGCTGGCCGGCTTCTGGGCCAAGGCGTATGTGATCCTGGCCGCCATCCAGGCGGGCGGCTGGCTCACCGCACTGGCCGTCCTGGCGATGGTCAACGCCGCGGCCGCGGCCTTCTACTACCTGCGGGTCGTGGTGTACATGTACATGCGCGAGCCGGCCGAAGAGCTCCGGCCGAGCCCGACCGGCGTGCTATTCCGGGCCGGTCTGGCGGTCGCGTGCGTCGCCACTCTGATCTTCGGCTTGTTCCCGGCCATCCTGACCGCCGCCACCAATGCGGCCGGCGTCTTCGGCGGGTAGCTGAGGACCTCGCGCCCGGACTACTGGTCGCCGAACGGGACGATCGACTGGAACGGCGTGGGAGTGTTGAACGGCGTCGGCGTTACCACCGGCAGCGGCGTAGGCGTCTCCGTGGGCAGCACAACCGCCGTCGGCCGTGGCGGCAACGTCGGGGTAGTCCCCGGCCACGCCACGACCACGGCCACGGCGACGACGAGCGCCGCCAGCATTCCGAGGAGAGCCCCGAACAGGAGATTGATTCGACCTGACATAGCCTGAGGTTACCAAGGATCGCGCCACTCCGTCACGCGGGTTGGGATCGCCACATTCGTGACGAGGCGTCTTTGGGATTTCCGCCGGCCGGATCTTCGAGCTCCGGAAGGGCACGACGCGATCGACCGGCTGCTAGGATGCCGGTCGATGCGACGCCTTCGCTCCCTCCTCGACACGGCCTACCGATCGGTCGTCAAGCCTTTCGCCGGGCTGGCCGGGCATCTCTTGGGCCTCGTGCCCGCCCTTCTGGCCGGCGCCGGCGTCTTCCTGGTGGTCGCAGGGCTCTTCTACTATCTGCAGCCGGCGGCGGCGGAGCCGCCCGCGACGCCGACGACACCGTCGGCTTCGGAATCGACGCTCTTGTACAGCCTGCCGCCGCCAGGGTCCGCAGTGCCGTCGGGGAGCGCCACGGTCCACGCTTCGATCGCCACGCGCATCGTTATCCCGGCTCTGGGGATCGACCTGCCTGTCGTGGCCTCGCCTCCCAACGAGGAGTTCCCCCTCTGCAACGCGGCGGAGTACCTGACCGTGGACAGGGTCCTGGGCTATCCGGGCCTGCCCCAGGCAACGTACCTGTACGCCCATGCTCGCACCGGCATGTTCCTGCCCCTGCTCACGACGTCTCGAGTCGACAACGGCGCCTCGATGATCGGGATGTGGGTCGAGGTCTACTCCGACGACGATCAGCGCCACGTCTACGAGATCTCTCAGGTCATCCGCGGCGTCTCCGTCAGCGCTCCGTCGCTGGACCGGGCCCTGTCCGCGCAGACCGACCAGCTCTGGCTTCAGACGTCCGAAGGGCCCAAGGAGTCGTCTACCAAGCTCCAGGTCGTGGCGTTGCCGATCGGGGAGGTGGCCGCCACTGCCGCCGATGCCCACCCTGCCGGCAAGGGCAACATCTGTCCCGATGCGCCCAGGTGCACGACCAACACTGACAGCGGCTGCCGGCCGTAGCGTACTGGCGGGCCGGCGGATCAGCCCAGAAGCTTCTCCATCACGACGACGTCGACCCAACGTCCTTCGAGCAGGCCCTGCTCGTGGTAGGTGCCCACGATTGCGAAGCCACTCCGCTCATACAGACGCATGCCCGGGCCGTTCGTTGGGAAGGCCGCCAGCACCATCTTGTGGTAGCCGATCGCCCGAGCCCTCGACTCCAGAGCGCCCATGAGCGCGCTGCCAACTCCACGTCCGCGCGCCTCCCGCGCCACGAAGACGGAGATGTCCGCGACGTGGTCGTACACCGCCCGCGGGTTGAAGCGGTTCAGCGATCCCCATCCCAGGACTAGCCCATCGCGGTCAAGGGCAAGGAGCACCGGGTGGCGGGGGCCGTGGGACGCCAGCCACTCGGCGCGTTCCTGCGGCGTCCGAAGATGGGTCTCCAGGGTGGCCGTCCGGTCTTCGATTCCCTGGTTGTAGATCCTCGCGATCGCCGGCGCGTCGTCCGGAGTCGCGTCCCGGATCGACAGGGAGAGTTCGGGGGCCACGGCGCTCAGATCCAGTCGATTTTGCGCAGCGCAGCCACGGCGGCGCCTGCCAGAACCAGGCTTCCGAACGTGACGATCCAGAACCCAACGCCCTCGTCCAGGCGCAGGGCGAACTGCGCCTCGCTCATACCGAAGATCCCGGCCACGGCGCCGATCCCCGCCACCACGACGGTTACGCCGGTCAGCCGCTTCATGATCAGCGAGAGGTTGTTGTTGACTGTGGAGAGGTATGTCTCGAGTGTCGCCGAGGCGAGCTCGCGGTAGGTGTCCAGCTCGTCGGTGAGGCGGATCAGGTGGTCGTAGGCATCGCGAAAGTAGAGCTGATGCTCAACCGAGATCGCGATCTCCTCGCGGCTCGAGAGGATGTTGAACATCTCCCGCTCTGGCGCGGTGACGCGCCGGATCAGGATGAGCTCGCGCTTCAGCTCGAAGAGCCGCTCCAGTAGAGCTCGGTCGGCCCGGTTGACGACCCGGTCCTCGAGATCGTCGATCTCGTCTCCAAGCCGGTCGAGGATCGGGAAGTAGTTGTCGATGACGTCGTCGGCGAGGGCCCACAGGAGGTAGTCCAGCCCGCGGCCCAGCTGGTCCGCCACACCCGCGCGCAGATGTCGAGTCGATCGCGGCTCCCACCAGGCGCTGTGGTTGGACAGCAGGAAGCCTTCGCCCAGCACGAACTCGATCTCCCGCTCGTAGACAGTGCCGTCGTCGTAGCCGAGGGAGAAGAGGACCAGGTGGAGCACGTTGCCGACCTGTTCGAGTTTGGCCCGCTGGTCGCGCTCGGTCAGGTCCTCGGCCAGGAGCGGATGGAGGCGCAGGGCTTTGGAGATGGCGGCCAGCTCATCGGCCGAAGGCGAACGCAGGTCGACCCATATCCGCGCCCCTTTACGCCCGATAGCGCGCTCCAGCTGCGCCAGCGCCTCGGCGCCTTCCCATTCCCGACAGGCGCCGCGCTCGTAGACGGCGAGCCTGACCGCGCTGGACGCAGGCGCCGGCTCGGGCGCGACCGGGGCGACCGTCGCGACGGGGCGATGCTCGGGGCCGGCGTCGCGGAGGCGCCCGCCCGCCGAGTGTCAGAAGGCGATTTCGCCATGCTCCGTCTCCTCCGTGGCGCCCGTCCCGGCCGCCGCCGGGACTCTCCGATGCACCCTCAGCGCGAGGGCCGGCACGACGGCGATCAGCGTAACGACCGCCGCCACCAGGAAGATGCCGACCATGATCGACGCGGCCTTGTTGGCAGCCCACTGCTCCAAAGCCTGGGCCACCAGCCCGTCGGTGACAGGCCGGTCTCGCAGGTATTGGGGCACGTACTGCTTGTAGGCGTCGCCGGAACCATATATCTCGTTGGAGAGTCGCGTGATTGTGGTCGAGCCGTAGGCCGTGAGGGCGGCCATGCCGACGGCCATGCCGATCATGCGAGCCACGGTCACGGTTGCCGAGGCTGCCCCGAAAGCCGCCCTGCCCGCGGCCTCCACGGCCGCCGTCGAACGGGGAGTGACCGTCAAGCCGAAGCCGATCCCAAAGACGGCCGCCGATATGGCGAAGGCGTTCGTGGGAGCGTCGGGGTTCCACATCGACATCCACGTAAGCCCGCCGGCGCTCACTGCAAGGCCGGCCAGGGTCAGGATCCGCAGGGAGATCAGCCGCGTCAGGAAGCCCGAGGCAAGGGCGCCCAAGGCCATGGCGCCGGCCAGCGCACCGAGAACCACTCGCTGCTCCTCCGGGCCGCCGTACAGGACGCGATCGACGAAGACCGCCCCGCCCACGATTGCGGTGGCCATCCCGTAGCCGGTGAGGAGCGATATCAGGGCCGCGGAGCTGAAGACCCGGTCGGCGAAGAGCCGCGGGTCGAGGAAGGCGTTGGGCGTGCGCAGGCCGTGCCAGATCGCCAGCAGGCCGCAGACCGCTCCGGCCCCGATGAGGCCGCCTACGGCGACTTCGGTCGGCACACCGAAGACCCGGTCGCTCTCTCCGATCAGCGTCGTCCCGGCCAGGATCCCGCCGAGACCGAACGTGAAGAGAACGGCCCCGAGCACGTCGACTCGCGCCGGCACATGGCTGGTGTCCCAGTCCGCGCTCGCAGCCCAGGCGATCACCAGGGCGCACAGGCCGATCGGGACGTTGAAGTAGAAGACCCAGCGCCAGGCGGGCGCGACGGTCGACACGAGAGGTCCGCCCGAGACGCCCAGGTTGGCCAGGGCGGTCTCAGGATGGACAGTCTCCAGGACCGCAGCGCCGACGAACGGCCCGGCGGCCATTCCCAGGAACGTTAGTGCGCCGATTATGCCCAGGGCGCGCGGCCGAGCGGCGCCCTCGAACATGTGCGAGGCGGCGGCGGTGGCGACGGGGATGATCGCGCCGCCGCCGAGCGCCTGGACGAGCCGCGCGGCGATGAGCTGGTCCAGGCTCTGGGCGAGCCCGGCCAGGAGCGACCCGAGAGTGAAGACGGCGAGGGCGACGAGGAATAGCCGGCGCGCACCCCACAGGTCGGTCAGCCGCCCGGCCAGCGGCATGGTGATCACGTAGACCAGCAGATAGCCGTTGATGATCCAGGAGGCCTTCCGCAGATCCGTCCAGTTCGCCAGAGTGGACAGGATCTGGGGCAGGGCGACGGCCGTGACCATCAGCTCCAGGCCGGCCAGGAAGACGCCGACTCCGAGGACCGCCAGCATCACATACGAGTCGCGTCGGCGCATGACCGTGAGTTTAGGCATCACCGGCGGACGCTGCGCCAGGCCAGGCCGACACGCACGCTACTCTTGCCCCTTGGTCGGCCCGCCTCCTCCGCCCGCCTCCTCCGCCCGGCGACCTACCCGCCGGCCGCCTCCTCCGCCCGCCTCCTCCGCCCGGCGACCTACCCGCCGGCCTTCGGCCGATCTGACCGCCTACGAGCGGCGCCCGGCTCCTCTGCAGGCTGCTCTGCCGCTCTTCTCGCCGGCTGCTCCGCCCACCTCCGCCGCGTGCCCCCCGAGGGCGCCACATCCGCCTGGCGACCCGAACCCGCCGAAACCGCCCGGCCGCAAGCGCCCGGCCGCAACCGGGCCTAGTATTCGATCACCCTCAGAACGCGGGCCGGTGGGGCAAGGGAGGCATCGATGACGCACCAAGTCCTGCGGAGCCGTCTCCCGATCGCGCTTCTGCTCCTCGGGGCAGTCTCAGTCGCTGGTTGCGGCGCGAGCACGCCCACGACCGCGAATTGCGAGAAATGGTGTGGATCTGGATCGGCCAGGGTAACGTTTGCCGGCCAGAACGACACGATCCACGGAGGCGGTTGCGTCGACGCGGGCTCGGCCGGGGATCGACGCGAAATTCGGGGACTGGCAGAACGGCGCCGGCAGCTACCTCGATGCTGACCGCCTATCGCCCCGGCAGCCCGACGCCGACGCCCGGGCCCACACCTGCACCCGGTGCCGCGACCGACCGGGCCTGCTTCGCCCCTGGTCGACGGAAGCATCGCTGGCCAGCCCTTCATCCTCGGGCCTGGAGCGATCATCACCATGACGCCCGATGGGACCGGCACTTTCGCCGGCCCGGACGTCAATGGAGGCGGGGAAGCGACCGGCGCTTTCAACTGCCACTGACCCCGGCGCACTTCCCCTCGCACCCACGCGCGCAACTCACCCCGCCCCGGACGCAGGCTGGATCGCTCCCCCCAGTCACCGGGTGACTGCTATCTCGAGTGCGGTCGACACGAGCCTCCACCGGACCCACTCGGTAGTCTCCAGGAACAACGCTCCTGCCCAGGCGCCGCTCCCCAATCCCCTCCGCGAGAATCGCGGCATCTCGACCATCCTGACCCGACGCCCGTGGATTACAGTCATGGGGTGAATACCTGAGAGGAACCCCTGCTCCCGGGGCAGGAGGTGAACGGCTCCTCAGGCGCGAGCATCGGTCCCGCGGCTGGCGTGGTGGCCACGGCAAGCCCGTCTCGGGCAGGCTACGCCTTCAGGGTTGGGGGACTGGCTTGCCCGGAGGGTGTCCCACGTCGCACGGTCTTCCGACGGGCACTAGAAGCCGCTCTCCTGGACAACCAACTGGCCGTCGACCGAAACGCGATAGCGCTGAGGCCGGAAGCCCGCGCAAGATTAAGGCCCGGTCCTTCTCGATCCGGATAGTGTGGCCCTCGAAGCTGCTCTCCCATGCCCTCGACAAAGTGAAGCCGATCTGCGTTCGTGGATCGATGGCGCCCTGGAGAGACACGACCTCAGGGCCAACTCGCAACTGAGCTGCGCCGGTAAACGGGTTGCGGCGGTATTCGCATGGCGTTTCCGCCACCTCGAACCGGATGCGCATGGGTCTCCTCGGATCTGATCGATTGTCGCCTCACGCCAACTGCGCCGGCCACTACCGATCTTGGCATCCCTGGAAACTCGGCGCTCGTTGTTCTGGTGCGGGGCCAGACGTCCGGGCGTCGACGACGGAGAGCGAGTGGGCTCGGAGCGTGACCAGATGGGTTGAGTCGACCCAACGAGGGAGGCATGTATCGCTGTCGAAGGCTTCGTGGCTCCCGGGCCACCATATCCGGATCTTGAGGAGCTGCTCGCGTCCGTCGGCGAGGCGGGCCAGCGCCTGGCCGCGATCGACGCCAGCGAAGGCGCAGCGGGCAACATCTCGGTCTTCATCGGCTGGCCGATTGAAATCAGGCGCCGCTTCCCGATCACCGAGCCGCTCGAGCTCCCGGTCGAAACGCCGGCGCTCGCCGGCGGTCTGGTGATCGTACCGGCTCTGGCCGGCGGCTTCGCGACGTGCGGTCGGATCCAACCGCCAATCTCGGTATCGCCTCCATCGGAGCGGACGGGCGCTCAGCAGTTCTGCATACCTCGCACCAGAGGCTCTTCGAGCGCCTCACGAGCGAGTGGAACTCGCATCTGGCCGTCCACAACGACTTCGTGGAGCGAACGGGCACCAACTTCCACGCCGTCATCCACGCTCAACCGCGCCACCTGACCTACCTGAGCCACATCCCGGAATACGCCGACGAGGCCTTCTTCAACGCCAGACTCCTTCGCTGGGAGCCCGAGACGATCATCAATCTGCCGAGCGGCATCGGCGTCCTTCCGTTCGCGGTGCCCGGATCGGCCGCGCTGATGGCGGCGAACGTGGAAAGCCTGCGCCGGCATCGAGTGGTGCTGTGGAGCAAGCACGGCGTCATGGCGCGCTCAGATCGGTCGGTGACGCGGGCCGCGGACCGGATCGAGTACGCGGAGACGGCGGCCGCCTACGAGTACATGGACATCGTTGCGGGCGGACGAGCTGAG
>CAVUQZ010000002.1:0-9242 GCA_963743795.1 uncultured Chloroflexia bacterium
GCCCACGCTCACCCCTCTGAGCACGAGGCTATTGCGCTAACACCCCTCAGCCTTCCAAGCTGAATGTCGCGGGTTCGAGACCCGTCTCCCGCGCCAATCCCCTTTCCCTGCTCAGCACGACACTCAGCCTGTGACGGCTCGGCCGATACAACTGCGAATCAACGGACCGAGTCGCTCACGGCCGGTACGGCTCGGCGGATGTTACCCGGGCACTGCCATCGAGTCGCACTTGCCAGGCGCATTGGGGCCCGGCAACGGAGAGCAGGCGGCAGCACCCGGGCAACTCCAAACGCTCAGTGGGCGCGCAGCGCCTTGACTATGGTTTTCGCCAGGAGATTCCGCCCGGCGCGAGACGGGTGGCTGTCACAGACACGAGGGGAGGTGGAGACGACGATGCGCAGTCCTGCCGCGCATGTGTCCCCGTCGTAGGCGGCGGAGGCGGCGGCAAACGCGCCGAACCCGTCGGCGACGATCCCGCCCCAGGCCAGGGTGCGAGCGGCCACGACCTGGTTCACCTGCGAGATCGCCCCCGTCAAGGCCGGGTCGCCGTAGTCGGTCGAGTACACGGTCAGCGCGACGAGCTTGTGCTTGTAGCCGTCGACGTTGCGGATGTGCCCGTAGATGGTGTCGAGGTTGGTCGAGAGCGTCGCCAGCATGCCGGGCATGCCGGTCCATGATGCAGGGGACGTTGGCCTCGCCGCCGCACGCAGTTCACCAGCACCTGGAGGTCGTTGGCACCGATGTCGATGCTGACCACCAGTGTCTTGGGGTGAGATCGGAGGAACGTGTCGGCGAAGGCGAGCTGCGCCGTGCTGTAGGACGTGTGGAGGGGGAAGTAGGCGCGCCAGAACCCGCAGTTGTTGTCGCTGCCCGCGAGATCGATGAAGTGGCTGCTGGTCTCGCCGGGGCAGCCGGCGTTCGTGAGGTGATCACTGAGCGCCTCAGCGACCTTGTCCGGGTAACCGATGAAGTTGTCCGCGCTGGTCGGATCGGCCAGCGGGCTGAAGCCGAAGGCGATCGAGTCGCCCAGGGCCAAGTACTCGGCCGGCCTGTTCGAGGCGGCCACGGGCAGCAGGGTTGGCCAAAGCGGTAACGGCAACGCCGCCAACCAGACCCAGCGTTGCCAGGATCGAGACGAGGCGTCGCATCTGCGACCTCCCTGGGACGCACAGCGCGGGTCGGTCTCGCCAGTGGCTCGGCGCGGTCCCGGCGGCCAGGGTGTGGGCCGCGTGTCCAAGCTCCCCGTTCGTGGCTCAGATTGTCCCACCCGTATGTGTAGTCCGCAGTCGGCTGGACGACCTGACGAAGGTCGGCTTCGCGTCAAGGGTGGGGCAGCCACCTCACGGTCAGCGGCTGCGAGGCCACCCGACGCACCTCGCGACGACACGACAACTGGGGCGCCTGAACGGCGTCGAGTGAGAGGCAACCAGCGCAGCGACAGCAGCGCCAGCAGCACTGCGAGCGCGGTCGGGCCGCTCCAATGAGCAAGCGTTCGGCGTTCGACTTCCGAGAGACGCCCACTGCTCGTCGACCCAACCACTGCCCGGCGCCTCACGCCGCCACCGGGCCGGGCGCCGCCGCCGGGCCGGGCGTCGCCGCGACCCCGCCGAGGGGCGCCGCCTCAGACCGGCGCGGCGCGATGGGACTGGGACGGGGGATGCTGTATTCGCGAGTAGGCGGCCGCGCTGATCAGCAGCAGGAAGCCCAGGGCCACGAACGACAGGACGCGGTACTCGACGGGGAGCGCCGCAAGGTCCACGAGGAAGACCTTTGCGGTCGCGAGACCCAGAAGCCCAAGGCCGAAGAGACGGATCGGCGGCCGGTGGGCAACGAGGCCCGCCGCGAATCCGGCGGCACCGAGGATCGACCACAGAACGCTGAGCCCGACTTGGGCCCCCTTCTGGAGCTCCTCGAGCGGCCGGGAGCCGACCTGGTACTGGAACTGGTCGACGACGGCCACCGAGAGCAGGTAGACCGCGGCCAGGCCCGCCGCGAGGAGCGCCGGCAGGCTCAGGCGCTCCTCCCGGTGGAGGAGCCCGCCGGCCCCGAACGCGATGGCCAGGCCCCCGAGCGCGACCGTGGCGTCGGTCCACAGGGACCAGCCGAGAATCGGCCTGTAGTCCACGACGATGAGGCGGTCGGGCTGCGCCACGATCGCGAGAGCCACGACGGCGCCCAACGACCCAAGAGCGAGCGACGCCCAGCCCAGCAGCAGGCGCGCCCTCGGTACGATCCTGAGCACCACGACCCCGGCGAGCGCGAGCGCGGACCAGCCGGCGACCGCATAGCCAGGCCGGACCTCGAACGGCAGCAGCCACGCTACAGGTATTGCCGCCGCGACCATGCCGAGCACCATCGGCGTGACCCCGCGCCAGATCCAGCCGGAGACCAGGATCGTCGCGGCCAGGACGGCGAGCACGAACGTGCGCTCGTCGAGGAAGGGGGTCCCGCCGAGCGGGAGGTTGCCGGTCACGTACTTGCCGAAGGACTCAACGTCGGCCAGCCATAGCGCTTCGACCACCATGAAGACCAGCGCCAGGCCCGCCGCCGCATACGGCAGACGCTCCGAGACGGCTTCGAGAGGCGAACGGAGATGGACCGGGATGGTCTCCACGAGCGCGATCCTGCGGACGACCAGGACGGACGCCAGCGCAAGGACGCCCCACGGCGCTGCCACCCATGACAGGTCGACCTCGAAGATCACGGTGTACGCGAGCAGCGCGGCGCCGATGCCCGTCATGCCGAGCCGGAACCAGCGCTTCCTCATCGCCAGGCCCGCGACAGCGAGACCTGCCAGCGCGGCAGCGAGCGAGAGGCCCTCGAGCCCGTAGTACGGGATGCTCGAGAGGACGACTTTGCCCAGATGGTCGATCGGGAAGTCGCGCGTGACCAGGTGGACCAGCACGGCCGCACCTGCCAGTGCGCCGACGGCTCGGACGGCCGGGCGCAGGTGCCTCGTGAGGGTCGCCGCGTCGAACGCCGGGCCCACGCGCGGCTCGATGATCAGAGCCTCGGCGACGAAGGCGACCGCCCCGAGGGCTGCCCAGGCCGCGACCAGCGCCGGACCGGACAGCTCGAACGGGAACACGTAGAGAGCCAGCAGCCCCGCCACGGCGGTCAGGCCGATGCGCACCGAGGCGGCCGGGACGAGCACTCCCGTGCCGAAGATCGCCGCGAGGAGGATTGCGAACGCGAGGCCCGGCAGGCCGACGAACGGCGTGTCGTGCGGGGTCCCCACGAAGATGGAGGCCGCCGGATACTCGACCGAGGCCAGGTGGCCGATGGCGGCCGTACCGGCGACGACCGCGACCGCCATCACGGACGGCCGCACCCCCATTCTCAGCCACGCCGCCACCGCGGCGGCGGGCGTGTCCGACAGCCTGCGCAGGTCGAACGCGGGGCCGGCGCGCGGCTCGATGATCAGAGCCTCGACGACGAAGGCGACCGCCCCGAGGGCCGCCCAGGCCGCCACGAGCGACGGGCCGGACAATTCGAACGGGAAGACATAGAGGGCCAGGAGCCCCGCAAGGGCCGTGAGTCCGATGCGCACGGAGGCGGCCGGGATGAACAGGCCAGTGCCGGCGATCGCGACGAGGAAGATCCCGAACGCGAGGCCGGGCAGGCCGACGAACGGGATCTCGTGAGGGATCCCCGCATAGATGGAGTCCGCCGGGTACTCGACCGAGACCAGGTGGCCGATGGCGCCGATGCCGGCGACGATCGCGACCGCCAGGAAGGAGGGCCGCACGGCCCTGCTCAGCAGTGACACGGCTCCGGCGACGGGCGTGTCGATCCACCCGGGCAGGCCGAGTGCAGGGACACGGTTCTCATGGAAGCCGCCCGCGATCCTGGGCATGACGACGCGGGCGTAGACCACCAGTCCGACGGCGGCGAGGGCCGCCCAGGCCCCGACCAGCGCCGGTCCGGCCAGCTCGAACGGGAAGACGTAGATGGCCACTAGCCCGGCGACGACCCCGAGTCCGGCTCGAATCCAGGCGATCGGGACGACGACGGCTGCGACCGCCAGCGCCGCGATCATGAAGGCGAACGTCAGGCCTTCCGGACCGACGAACGGGATTGACCGGGAGAATCCTGCGGCCAGATCGAGCGGTGGGTAGTCAAACGGTCGGTACTCGATCGAGACGAGATGCCCCAGAGCCAGGATGGCGAGGAGGACGGACACGCCGGCGCTGTATGGATGCCGGCGGATGACCGCCAACCAGGCGAGCGCCACCGCCTCGGCGGCCCATGCGATCGGCACGGGCGGGCCACCGAACTGGATCGGGATCGCCATGGTCAGCGACGCCACGCCCGTCGCTCCGACGATCAGACCGAACGGGTGGCGGTCGCCGTTCCGGACGAAAAAGACCAGGGCCAGGGCGAGGTACGCCGCGGCCTGGAGCGCAAGGAAGGTCCCGCGCCACTCCGTCAACGTGCCGCTCAGGACGGTGAAGCCCGCCCAGAGCGTGACGGCCGCGTCGGCCAGGAGAAGAGTGACGGTGGTGGTCCGGAGGCGGTCCGTCGAGTGGCGGATCTCCTCGCCGCCCGCGGCGACCAGGTTCACGAGCCAGAAGCCCGCTACTGCGACCAGCCCCTCTTCCGCCGGCGGCGCGCCGGTGATGTAGAAGGCGAATTGCGGCGCGGCCAGCACGAATGCGAGCGGAGGCAGCCACGGCCATGTCCTGAAGAGCGCCACGCCGGTCGTGCCGACGAGAGTCGCCGCGACGAACAGGAGAGTGACGAGGCTCGGGCTCGCGCCCAGGACCGGCGGCGAGGCCAGGACGGCGATCAGACCGAAGGCGGCGACGATTTCGGAGTCGTGGCGCACGGCCGTGGTAGCCGCAAAGACGGCCGCGACGAATATTCCGAGGAGGGCCCATTCGACCGGGATCAGGTTGTAGAGCCGAGTCGCGGCGAACAGCGCAAGCGAGATGGTCGCCAGCCCAACCGCGACGAGGACATGCCCGAGAATGCCGCGCAGGCGCGAGAAGGCGAGCTCGCCGAGGACGAGCAGGCCGGTGCCGACGGCGAGTCCGGTGACGACGCGCAGCTGTTCGGAGATCCAGCCGCGGCTGAAGGCGAGGCTCAGGAAGAAGGCCGCGCCCAGGAGGAGGGCGATGCCACCGACGACGGCGAGCATCCGGCCCTCGAGCCACTCTTCGAGCGCGGCGCGCGACCAGCCCTCACCTGGCGCGGGCGGAGTGAAACCGAGCTTGAGAAGGACCTGCTCGACCGGTCCGTACACCGGCCGCTCCGGCACCTCTTTGACAGGGATCGGTTCGCGGCGAATCTCGGCCGCGGGTCTGGACGCAGTCGCGGCGGGTCTGGACGCAGTCGCAGCGGCCACACGACCGGGTGCGGTCGCCGCGGCCCCCTTCGGCGCTCCGCAGCCGTAGCACCTGGTTGCGTTCGAGGGATTGCGTCTGTAGTTGCAACGCTGGCACGCCCATGTGATCTCGACGAGAACGGCGCCGTTCACCCAGCCTACCAAGCCGGTCTTGGTAGTGATCTGCGCCCATCCGTAAGCCCGCGACGGGACGGCGACTTCCAGTCCCTCGGGGAGGGTGGCCATCTGCGGCTCCGGGGAGCCCGGCAGCCGCCAGACCGTCAGGCCTCCGCTAGGGATGCGGTGTGTCGGAGTCCAGCTGCCCTCGGCGGCGGCGCCCTTGAGGACGGCCGGGGCCTCTGGCACGCGCGCCGACGCGACGGTGGCGGGTGTGGCTGCGGGTGCGGTCGCAAGCGGGGCTGCCTCCCGCCGACCGGCCGGCCCTATGCGACCTGGGGTTTCCGTGGACGCCGCGACTAGCTTCTCGACCGCGGCCTTGACGTTCGCGAGGCTCGCCCGCAAATCGCTGATCTCCGTATCAGCGCGGTGCTGGCGCTGGGTCGCTTCGTCAATCCTCGCCCAGAGAATGGTCGCGGCGATGACGACGGCGATGAGGAGGATGAGTTCCATGTCCGCGACCTCCCCCTACAGAGGCATCGGCGCGGGTCGGTCTCGCCAGTGGCTCGACGCGGTCCCGGCGGCGGGTGTTTGGGCCGCGTGTCTAAGCCCCCCGTGCACGCATTCTCTCACTCGCGTATGTGGTCAACAGTCAGCTGGACGACCGGACCAACGTCGGCGTCGCGTCATGGGTGGGGGAAGCCACGCTCACGGTGACGCCCAGCGAGGCTACTCGGCGCCCCTCGCGAAGACACGATAACTGGACACGCTACGCTCGGCCCTCACGAGCAGGACGCTATTGCGCTCGGACCTCTCGGCCTTCCAAGCTGAATGTCGCGGGTTCGAGACCCGTCTCCCGCTCCAGACTTCCGTTTCGTGCTCAGCATCTGTCGCTCCTCGCCGACTTGGCTGATGGAGCTATTCAGGCCCTGCCTGCTCACCTCTTGTTTCATCCACCTGACCGGCTTGGCCGCGCCGTGATGCCCTGAGGTCGGACTATCCCTCGGCCTCGACAGTCCAGAGTTCGTTGCGGCCCGACACGACGAGCTCCTGCATGTTGGCCATTGAGTCGCGGAACGCCGCGAGCTCGAAGAGCTTCAGGCGCATCGTCTCCCACTCCGCGAGACTCTCGACCTCGATCTCCTGCACAACGGTGTCGAACTGGCCGGACAGGTCGGTGAGCACCCGCCATCGACGTGGCGTCCCCGACTCGGCCATCATCGCGCTCGCCGTCTTGCTGAAAGTCGCCGCGAGCCTACCGCCCGTGCCGAACTTCCCCTGGAGTACGGTCCGTACCACGATCATCACGACCTCCTCGTCTGGTTGAGCCAAAGCATCCCGGCGTGCCGCCCACGCCGGGTTGTTCCGGCGCTCGGATTACTTCTCGACGTAAACCGCCAGCGGGGGGATGACACCGTGCCGCTCCATCGCGGCGGCATCCTCAGGCGACGGCGAAGCCATCATTGCCTGCGCGCCCGCCATGTCGTGCACGTCGGCGGTGACGGCGATGTTGTTGCTGCCATCCGCCGCGACGTAGTCGGTCACGTGCGTGGCGTATGCTGAGATGACGGAGGCCCGCTCTGCCTTGCCCTTCAGCCAGCGCTCGATGTCCACGACCTTGTGAGTGATGACGATCTTCGGCACACAGACTCCTTCGGGAAGCGCGCCCGAACAGCCTTATGGCGGGGACGCCGACCCAGTGCGAGGACAGCGAGGATAGGGCGCTCAGGTCGTTGGGAGCGTCAAGTCCCATACCGTGGAGTTCCAGGGGCGGCCCGTTGCGGGGGCCGCATCAGGAGCCGTCTCCCACGGAAACCGGTCGCCTATCTCGCTCAACTGCTAGCTGCGACGGCCGGTACCACAAAGCCAATCTGGATGCGGCAGGTGACCCTTCACGACACGATAACTGGACACGCTACGCTCGGGTGTCTGAGCACGGGTCTACAGCGCATAGACGCTTAGGCTACCAAGCTGAATGTCGCGGGTTCGAGACCCGTCTCCCGCTCCAGTTCCCCTTTCGTGCGTGGCACGGCACTCAGCCCCAATCCCGGCGTCTGCTCGTCACGTGGGACGTTCAACGGCCCATCGTTGAGGGTCAACCATCTAAGACATACTGTCGGTGCGGCCTGGTGAATCTCCCAGCCAGGCGAGCCTCCCAGGCCCAGACCGTCGCGCAGGGCCTACCAGAACGACCGTCCGCTGAAGGGCGCGCATGCGTCCGGAAAGAAGGCCGCGGATGTTCCGTCCACCCTACTGGATGCAGGACGCCGCTCTCGCCGCGGAGGACGCGCACCGCGAACGGCGTCTCGAGCATATCCGCGGGCTGCGGCTTAACGTCGTGTCGGAGACCGACTCGGGGTGGGATCTGGCCCGCCGGGCGTGGAATCTCGCCGCCGACCAGCGTCCCCCGCACGTCGCCTTCCCCGAGACGACCGACGACGTCGTCAAGCTCGTGACGTTCGCCGGCGACGACGGACTGCGGGTGGCACCCCAGGGGACGGGACATGGAGCGGGGCCACTGGGCGCGATCGAGGATGCCGTGCTCATGAGACCGTCCCGGATGCGCGACGTCGCGATCGACCCGGGCCAGCGCCGCGCCCGCGTCGGGGCCGGGGTGACGTGGGGTGAGGTCCAGGCGGCCGCTGCCGCACACGGCCTCGCCGGCCTGGCGGGCTCCTCACCCGAGATCGGGGTGGTGGGCTACACACTGGGCGGTGGGCTGGGCTGGCTCGCCCGGCGCTACGGCCTGGCCTGCAACAGCGTCCTCGCCATCGACGTCGTGACCGCCGATGGCCGGCTGCTCCGTGTCGACCGCGAGCACGAGCCCGACCTCTTCTGGGCGCTCCGCGGTGGCGGGGGCAGCTTCGGCATCGTCACTGCGCTCGAGTTCGCCTTGTATCCCGTGCGCGAGCTGTACGCGGGCGCGCTGTTCTGGCCGCAGGAGCGCGCCGCCGAGATCCTGCAGGCCTGGCAGGCGTGGACCGCCGGCGTCCCCGACTCCGTCACGTCGGTCGGCCGCCTCCTCAACCTGCCGGCCCTCCCGGAGGTCCCCGAAGGGCTGCGGGGCCGCTCGTTCGTGCTCGTCGAGGCGGCGTGCCTGGCGACGGAGGGCGAGGGCATCGAGCTGCTGCGCCCGCTCCGGGAGCGCGGGCCGGAGATCGACACGTTCGCCATGCTGCCGCCGACCGCACTCGGCGCGCTGCACATGGACCCGGTCGACCCGGTGCCGGCCTCCATCGACGGGTGGCTCCTCGCGGACCTGCCGTCGGCGGCCATCGATGCCCTCGTCGAGGCGGCGGGTCCTGGGTCGGGATCGCCGCTGCTGTCGGTCGAGCTGCGCCACCTGGGAGGTGCGCTGCGTCGACGCTGCGCCGGAACACGGGGCGCTGGCCTCGCTCGACGCCCGGTTCGCGACCGCCACGATCAGCCTGGTGCCGAACGCGGACATGGCCGCCGCCGTGGAGCGTCATTCCGCCATCGTGCGGGCCGCGCTGGCACCGTGGGAGGCGGAGCGGAACTACCCCAACTTCGCCGAGCGATCCTTCAATGTGTCGGATTTCTACTCGCCCGCGACCTGCGAACGGCTCGGCCGCGTCAAGGCCCAGTACGACCCGCGAGACCTCATTCGATCGACGCATCCGATCCCGCCGGCGTGACGCCCGCCTGTGCGGCGCCAGCACGGCGTGATCGTCTCAACTCAGCACATCCTGGCTGCTTTGGTCAGCATAGCCCGGCTGCTTCAGGCCTTCCAGGCTGAATGTCGCGGGTTCGAGACCCGTCTCCCGCCCCACTTCCCCCA
>CAVUQZ010000003.1:0-2500 GCA_963743795.1 uncultured Chloroflexia bacterium
AGGTTTTGTCGGAGAGTTTGATCCTGGCTCAGGATAAACGCTGGCGGCGTGCATGAGACATGCAAGTCGAACGGTCAATCGGGCTTGCTCGATTGATAGTGGCGGACGGCTGAGTAACGCGTAGGTGACCTGCCCCGAAGTGGGGAATAACTGCCCGAAAGGGTGGCTAATACCGCATGTGGTGTCACGTTCAGTCGTGACTCCAAAGCCGTAAGGCGCTTCGGGAGGGGCCTGCGTCCGATTAGCTCGTTGGTGGGGTAACGGCTCACCAAGGCGACGATCGGTAGGTGGTCTGAGAGGACGATCACCCAGACTGGGACTGAGACACGGCCCAGACTCCTACGGGAGGCAGCAGTCGGGAATTTTGGGCAATGGGCGAAAGCCTGACCCAGCAACGCCGCGTGAGGGATGAAGGCCTTCGGGTCGTAAACCTCTTTTCTCAGGGACGATGATGACGGTACCTGAGGAAGAAGCCACGGCTAACTACGTGCCAGCAGCCGCGGTAATACGTAGGTGGCGAGCGTTGTCCGGATTTACTGGGCGTAAAGAGCGCGCAGGCGGTCGTACAAGTCGAATGTGAAAGCCCCCGGCTCAACTGGGGAGGGTCATTCGATACTGTTCGACTCGAAGGCAGGAGAGGGAAGCGGAATTCCCGGTGTAGTGGTGAAATGCGTAGATATCGGGAGGAACACCAGTGGCGAAGGCGGCTTCCTGGCCTGTTCTTGACGCTGAGGCGCGAAAGCTAGGGGAGCAAACGGGATTAGATACCCCGGTAGTCCTAGCCGTAAACGATGGACACTAGGTGTTGGCGGTATCAACCCCGCCAGTGCCGAAGCTAACGCATTAAGTGTCCCGCCTGGGGAGTACGGCCGCAAGGCTAAAACTCAAAGGAATTGACGGGGGCCCGCACAAGCAGCGGAGCGTGGGGTTTAATTCGACGCAACGCGAAGAACCTTACCAGGACTTGACATGACCAGGATCGCGGCGGAAACGTCGCTTCCCCGCAAGGGGCCTGGTCACAGGTGTTGCATGGCTGTCGTCAGCTCGTGTCGTGAGATGTTGGGTTAAGTCCCGCAACGAGCGCAACCCCTACTGTGTGTTGTATCACTCACACGGGACTGCCGAGAGAAACTCGGAGGAAGGTGGGGATGACGTCAAGTCAGCATGGCCCTTACGTCCTGGGCTACACCCACGCTACAATGGCCGGTACAACGGGCGGCGAAACCGCGAGGTGGAGCAAATCCCTTAAAGCCGGTCTCAGTTCGGATTGTAGGCTGCAACTCGCCTGCATGAAGCCGGAGTTGCTAGTAACCGCCGGTCAGCATACGGCGGTGAATATGTTCCCGGGCCTTGTACACACCGCCCGTCACGTCATGAAAGTCGGCAACACCCGAAGCCGGTGGGCCAACCGCAAGGAGGCAGCCGTCGAAGGTGGGGTCGGTGATTGGGACGAAGTCGTAACAAGGTAGCCGTACCGGAAGGTGCGGCTGGATCACCTCCTTTCTAGGGAGATCCGAGTCGAGGTCCATCGGTGTGATCTCGGCGTTGATGGCTCCCAGGTTGATCGTCGCGATCGACACTCGCGCTCTCGTCAGGTGAGCGCGGCGCCGGCCCTCGGGCTCGGTGAGATCGATAGACGACCTGGCAAAAGCACCGATACCGCTCGAGAACGAGCCGGAATTCCTGTCACTCTTCAAGGGTTAGGGTGCACCGCGTGGCGACCGACGGTCGACGATCGTCGGCACCGCCAGGCGGGCGACTAGCTCAGCTGGTTAGAGCGCTGCCCTGATAAGGCAGAGGTCACTGGTTCGAGTCCAGTGTCGCCCACCACTCCTTGCCGTCCTGGGGACGTAGCTCAGTTGGCAGAGCATCTCCTTTGCAAGGAGAGGGTCAGGAGTTCGAGTCTCCTCGTCTCCACCAACCGCGAGCGAGACTGGAGGACGACCGCTGCCTCAGCGCACCGGCAACCAATTGAATGAATACCGGGGCGCAAAGCCCCAACGAGCTCGAGCGCAAGCGCTGTGAGACGGCGGCTCGGCAGATCGAGCCGCCGTTTTGTGTCTGGACGTCCATCGCTCCTCTGATCCGTGGGCAACCGACCCACCGACCAGCGGATCGCTGGACGGGCGGGATCCCGGAAGGGTCCCGCCGGGGCCGAAAGGCCGAACCTTAACAACTGGATAGTGTTTCGGCAGATTGAAGATCTTCAATTTCGCCGAGTTGTGCAAGGTGCATCCCGGGCCACACGGCATCTGACCTCTTGGTGAGTTGCTGTGGTGGTCAAGCTACAAAGGGCACGAGGTGGATGCCTTGGCGCCAAGAGCCGATGAAGGACGTGGCAGGCTGCGAAAAGCTTCGGGGAGTCGCGAGCAGACTTTGATCCGGAGATGTCCGAATGGGGAAACCCGGCTGGGGTAATGCCCAGTCACCCCTGGTTGAATACATAGGCCAGTGGGAGGTAAGCCAGCGAACTGAAACATCTCAGTAGCTGGAGGAAAAG
>CAVUQZ010000003.1:7500-149534 GCA_963743795.1 uncultured Chloroflexia bacterium
CACGCCGTCCTGTCGCTGCGCCGGGCCGGCCTCGAGCGCAAGTGGCGGTCCATGCAGGAGCAGTTCGAGGCCGGCGCGATCATCGACGCCCCGGTCATCGACCACAACAAGGGCGGCCTCATCGTCGACTGCGGCATCCGCGGCTTCGTCCCGATCAGCCAGATCGTGGACTTCCCGCGCCGGCCGCAGAACGACCAGCCGCGCGACGCCGCGCAGGAGATCGCCGAGAAGCTGCAGCCGTACGTCGGCCGCAAGCTCCGCCTCAAGATCCTCGAGGTCAACCGCAAGGCCAACCGCCTGATCCTCTCGGAGAAGGTCGCGCTGTACGAGGAGCGCCGCGAGAAGCGCGACGAGCTCTTCAGCAGCCTGCAGGTCGGCCAGAAGGTCACCGGCACCGTCCGCTCGATCGCGCCGTTCGGCGTCTTCATCGACCTCGGCGGGATCGACGGCCTCGTCCACAAGAGCGAGCTCTCGTGGAACAAGGTCAACAACCCCGAGTCCGGCTACAAGGTCGGCGACCAGGTCGAGGCCGAGGTCATCGACATCAACCACGAGCGCGGCCGGATCAGCCTGTCGATCCGCAAGCTCCAGCCGGATCCGTGGCACTCGACGGTGGCCGACTTCAAGGTCGGCGACGTCATCGACGGCACGGTCACCAAGCTCGTCAACTTCGGCGCCTTCGTGCGCGTGCGCGACGGCCTCGAGGGCCTGATCCACATCAGCGAGCTGTCCCACCAGCGCGTCGCCCATCCGGGCGACGTCGTCCACGAGGGCCAGACGCTCAAGCTCAAGATCATCTCCCTCGACTCCGAGCGGCATCGCCTCGGCCTCAGCCTCAAGCAGGCCGAGGAGCCGCCGGCCCGGCCGGTCCCCGAGCCCGGGCAGGCCCCGGCACGTCGCAGGCTGCGACCCCGAGCCGCCTCGCCCCGAGCGACGTCCTCGCCCGGAGCGCGGCTACTCGATGTCGGACGCCGTCCAGGAGCCCGAAGGCGGGATCGACAACACCCTCGCCGCGGCGTTCGCCCAGGTCCGGGCCCAGGTCGCCGAGTCCGAGCATCGGGCTACTGGCGAAATCGAGCCGCCTGAGGCCGAAGCCGTGGCGCCCGAGACAGACGCGGCCGCTGCCGAGGAACCGGCTGCCGAAGCCCCCGCGCCTGCCAAGCCAAAGGCGTCCCGCGCCAGGGCCCCCAAGTCCGCGGCGAGTCCCGAAGCCGCGGCGAGTTCCGAAGCCCTGGCTGCGGCGACGCCGGACGCCGAGGCCGCCCCAGAGGCGGTTCCGCCGGCAGACGCTGCTCCCGAGGCAGAGCCCGCTCCTGAGGCCCAGGCGAGCGCTGAGACCGACTCCACCGGGAGTCCTGCCGAGTAGCCCGATCCGTCCCGGACGGCGGTCCGGGAGATCCGCTGACGGACCGGGAACGTATCAACAATATCGCGACGTAACCGTCGACCCGCCGGCCTCCGCCGGCGGGTCGGCTTCTCTCGGGGCCGGCGCGCCCTACCGGCGAGCCCAACGGACCGAGCCGAATCTTCGGTTGCGAGCGTCGTCCGGGTAGCCGTCCGGCAGCCGCGGACCGCGTCTCGAGCCGATTTGACCTCCCCGGTTGGGGCGAGTTACAGGGCCGGCGGGCCGTGCTAGCATGGCCCAACGGTCGCTCTCCGGCGACACGACAGAACAGGCGTTCACGTTGATGGATCGTTTCGACAAGTTCACGGACCGCGCTCGCAAGGTCCTGACGCTGGCTCAGGACGAGGCGCAGCGGTTCAACCACAACTACATCGGCACCGAGCACCTGCTCCTCGGCCTCGTGCGCGAGGGCGAGGGTGTCGCCGCGCGCGTGCTCGAGAACATGAACGTCGAGCTGCCCAAGGTCCGGACGGCCGTCGAGTTCATCATCGGCCGGGGCGATCGGCCGGTCGTCGGCGAGGTCGGGCTGACGCCGCGCGCCAAGCGCGTCATCGAGCTGGCCATCGACGAGGCCCGCCGTCTCGGCCACAACTACATCGGCACGGAGCACCTGCTCCTGGGTCTGGTCCGCGAGGGCGAGGGGATCGCCGCCGGCGTCCTCGAGTCGCTCGGCGTCAGCCTGGACAAGGTCCGCCACGAGGTCATCCGCGTCCTGTCGCAGTCGTCCTCGGCCGGTCCGGCCCAGGAGACCAAGCGCGCCAGCAAGACGCCCACGGTCGACCAGCTCGGCATCAACCTGACCGAGGCCGCCCGGCTGGGCAAGCTCGACCCGGTCATCGGCCGCGAGAAGGAGATCGAGCGGGTCATCCAGATCCTGTCCCGCCGCACCAAGAACAACCCGGCTCTGATCGGCGAGCCGGGCGTCGGCAAGACGGCGATCGCCGAGGGCCTGGCCCATCGCATCGTCAGCGGCGACGTCCCCGAGACGCTCATGCAACAAGCGCGTCCTGACGCTCGACATCGGCTCGCTCGTGGCCGGCACCAAGTACCGCGGCGAGTTCGAGGAGCGCCTCAAGAAGATCATCGAGGAGCTGCGCAGCACCAACGACGCGATCCTCTTCATCGACGAGCTGCACACGCTCGTCGGCGCCGGCGCGGCCGAGGGCGCGATCGACGCCGCCAACATCCTCAAGCCGCCGCTGGCCCGCGGCGAGCTGCAGTGCATCGGCGCCACCACGCTGGACGAGTACCGCAAGTACATCGAGCGCGACGCGGCCCTGGAGCGGCGCTTCCAGCCGGTCATGGTCGAGGAGCCGACGCTCGAGCAGACGGTGGACATCCTGATGGGGATCCGGGAGCGCTACGAGCAGCACCACAAGGTCACGATCACGGACGCCGCCGTCAAGGCCGCCGTGGACCTCTCGATCCGCTACATCACCGACCGCCACCTGCCCGACAAGGCGATCGATCTGATCGACGAGGCGGCCAGCCGCGTCCGGCTGCGCTACGCCTCCGCTCCGCCGGCCCTGCGCGAGGCCCAGAAGGAGCTCGACCGGATCACGCGCGAGAAGGACAGCGCCATCAACTCGCAGGAATACGAGGAGGCCGCGACGCTCCGCGAGGCGGAGGCCACGGCCCGTCAGAAGGCGGACGATCTGCGCGCGCGAGTGGCAGTCGTCGATCTCCAACGAGCAGCCCCAGGTGGACGAAGAGGAGATCGCCCAGGTCGTCGCGATGTGGACCGGCATCCCGGTCACGCGCATCGCCGAGGAGGAGTCCGAGCGGCTGCTCCACATGGAGGACGACCTCCACAAGCGCGTCATCGGCCAGCAGGAGGCGATCGAGATCGTCTCCAAGGCGGTCCGGCGCGCCCGCGCCGGCCTCAAGGATCCCAAGCGGCCGATCGGCTCGTTCATCTTCCTCGGCCCCACCGGCGTCGGCAAGACCGAGCTGGCCAAGGCCCTGGCCGAGTTCATGTTCGGCGCGGAGGACGCGCTCATCAAGATCGACATGAGCGAGTTCATGGAGCGCCACAACGTCAGCCGCCTGGTCGGCGCGCCTCCCGGATACGTCGGCTTCGACGAGGGCGGCCAGCTGACCGAGGCCGTCCGGCGCAAGAGCTACGCCGTGATCCTGCTCGACGAGATCGAGAAGGCGCACCCCGAGGTCTTCAACATGCTGTTGCAGATCCTCGAGGACGGCCACCTGACCGACGCCAAGGGCCGCCGGGTCGACTTCCGCAACTGCATCATCATCATGACCAGCAACCTCGGCGCCCGGCAGCTCCAGACCAACTCGTCGCTGGGCTTCCGCGTGCAGGGTGAGACCGAGGAAGAGCGCCAGGCGGCTTCGTACGACCTGATGCAGGAGAAGGTCCAGAAGGAGCTCAAGCAGACCTTCCGGCCGGAGTTCCTCAACCGCATCGATGCGACAGTCGTCTTCCGGTCGCTGACCGTCGAGGAGATCCGGTTGATCGTGGACCTGATGCTGGGTCGCGTTCGCGATCAGCTCCAGGCCCAGGGCATGGCCCTCGACGTGACACAGGCGGCCAAGGACCACATCATCAAGATCGGCTACGACGTGGCCTACGGCGCCCGTCCGCTCCGGCGGGTGATCCAGAACATGGTCGAGGACGTGCTCGCCGAGCAGCTCCTGCTTGGCAAGCTGGTGGCCGGAACGACCGTCGTGGTGGACAAGGGCTCCGAGGCGGGTCTGGACATCCATACCGTCGAGGAGAAGCAACCCGTCGAAGCTGCTCGCTGAGTCGGGGCCGGAGGGGTGGCGCGCCAGCAGAGCCGGTACGTCTGCCAGGCGTGCGGTGCCGCCCACCTTCGCTGGGAGGGCCAGTGCCGGACCTGCGGAGAGTGGAACACGCTCGTTGAGACGGTCGTTCGCGAGTCCGAAGCCCGCCGGCGGACGCCGGGACCCGCAAGCGCAGGCGCCCGAAGTGCGGCCCCGCAATCGCTGAACAGCCTGCGCGAAGCCGAGCTGGTCCGGACGCCGACCGGCATCGACGAGCTGGATCGCGTCCTTGGGGGTGGACTGGTGCCCGGGTCCGTGGTCCTGCTGGGCGGCGAGCCTGGGATCGGCAAGTCAACTCTGTTGCTGCAGGCCTCGGCAGGGCTGACGGAAGGTCCCGGCCCGGCGCTCGGCCAGACGGCCGCAGCGGACGGCAGGGCTGCCGGAGTCAAGATGCCGACGGGCGGCCGGGGGTCGGAGGGCCGGCACGTCCTCTACGCTACCGGCGAGGAGTCGGCCGGCCAGGTACGGCTTCGGGCAGGCCGCCTGGGATTGCTGGAGGGACTGCCCGGCGAACGGATCCAGGTCGTGGCCGAGAGCGAAGTCGGCCGCATCGTTGATCTGGTGCGCGAGCTCAGCCCGGCTGTGCTGATCGTGGATTCGATCCAGACCGTGACCGCCGACGAACTCGAAGGTCCGGCGGGCAGCGTCGGCCAGGTTCGGGAGTGCACCCTGCGACTCATGGAGATCGCCAAGCAGGATGGCGTGGCGGTGATCGTGGTCGGTCACGTAACCAAGGACGGCAGCCTGGCCGGGCCCAAAGCGCTCGAGCACCTGGTGGACGCCGTCCTCAGCCTGGAGGGCGAACGGACCGCGACCATGCGACTGCTGAGGGCCACCAAGAACAGGTTCGGCTCGACCGAGGAAGTCGGTGTCTTCGAAATGGCGGAACGCGGCCTGGTCGAAGTAGCCGATCCGGGACGGGCCTTCCTGTCCGCAACCGACGAGCACGCCCCCGGCAGCGTTGCGGGGGCCGCCCTGGAGGGGACGCGGCCCCTGCTGGTCGAGGTACAGGCGCTCGTGGCGCCCGGCGGCTACGGCAGCCCCCGGCGGACGGCTTCGGGGATCGACGGCAATCGACTGGCTCTGCTCGTGGCCGTGCTGGGGCGTCGCGCCGGTATCGGCCTGGGGAGCCACGACGTGTACGCAAACCTGGCGGGCGGCCTGGACCTTGCCGACCCGGGCCTGGATCTGCCCCTGGCCCTGGCCCTGGCTTCGTCGCTGCGCGACAGGCAGGTGCGACGCGATCTCATCGCCATCGGCGAGGTCGGGCTCCTGGGCGAGTTGCGACCGGTGCCCGGCCTGGAACGCCGCCTGCGAGAGGCCGCCAGGCTCGGCTTCGCGGCGGCGATCGTGCCGCGATCCAGACGTTCGGAAGCCCCGGTCGTAAAGGGGCTCGAGATCTTCGCCGTCTCGAGCCTGCGCGAGGCGGTGCGTCGGGCGATCGGTGGTGGCCCGGCTGAGGATCGATCGGTCGAGGGCGTATCCACACCCTCGGGAGTGGTGGACCGCTGAGAGTCAGCGGAGCGCGACGGCTTCCTGCGGGAGCTTGCCGATGGAAATGGCGGGCAGATCTGGCTCCGTGCGGGAGTCGATGCTAGGCTGATCGGACGAGGCTATCTATCCTGGATTCATCCGCCGCCTCGTGACCGCAAGGACGTCGACGTGATTCGGATCATCCGGCTGCTCGGGCTCGCCCTGGGCGCTCTGATCGGTTTGGGCTTCGTTCTGGCCCAGGAATCCCCGTTCGGTACGACTGGGTCGCCCGAGCTGGTCACCGTCATCTGGGTCGTGGCCTGGTCGTCAGTCGGATTCCTGCTCCTCCCGTACCTCAGCGTCGTCCCGGCTGCCAAGCTGGTCAGGGCCGTCCAGGAGATGTCGACGGCCGAGTTCGTGGCCGCCGTGATCGGCCTTGTCGTGGGCTTGCTGATCGCGCTGCTTCTTGGCCTGCCCCTGTCCTCGCTTCCCGATCCTTTCGGCCGCTACCTGCCGTTGGGCGTCTCCATCTGCTTCGGCTTCGGCATGGTCGGGCTGACGGTTGCCAAGCGCGAGGACCTGATCGCGGCCGTTCGGGCGGCCGGGTTCATGCAGCCGGCCGAGAGCAGGACCTCCGCATCGCGAGGCGGCGAGACCCTAGTTGTGGTCGACACGAGCGCAATCATCGACGGTCGTATCGCCGACATAGTCGACTCGGGCTTCCTGTATCACAGGCTCCTGGTGCCGCACTTCGTCCTGGAGGAGCTGCAGCGCATCGCCGACAGTTCGGACACCCTTCGGCGTGGCCGGGGCCGGCGCGGCCTGGAGATCCTCGCCCGCCTGCAGAAGGACGGTCTGACGCCGGTCGAGATCGTGGCTGACGACCCGGCCGAAGCCGACGACGTGGACGGCAAACTCGTGGCCCTGGCCAGGGCCCGGAACGCGGCCATCCTGACCAACGACTTCAACCTGAATCGCGTGGCCGACCTGCAATCGATACGGGTCCTGAACATCAACTCCCTGGCAAACGCGCTCAAACCGGCACTGCTGCCGGGCGACCCGCTGAAGATCAAGGTCATCACGGAGGGCAAGGAGGCCGGCCAGGGAGTCGGCTATCTGGACGACGGCACGATGGTGGTGGTCGAGGGCGGTGCCCGCCTTGTCGGTCGCGACCTTGACGTTGTGGTCACCCGGGTTCTCCAGACCGTCATGGGCCGGATGGTCTTTGCCCAGGCTCACGCGGAGTGAGTGGCTCGGGAAAGGCCAGTGCCCCAACCTCGGGCGACCCGATCGAGGCCGTTGTGGTCGCGGCCGGGTCCAGCACCCGTATGGGCGGACTGGATAAGCTCGACGCCGAGCTGGACGGCCGATCGGTGCTGCGCTGGTCGGTCGAAGTCATGGCGGCGGCTGGGGTGGAACGCATCGTCGTCGTCACTGCGCCGGCTCGGATACCCGAGCTCGCGTCCGCACCCTGGCTCCCTGATCAGGTCGTCGCCGTAGTCGCCGGCGGCGCCAGGCGACAGGATTCGGTTGCGGCCGGCGTGGCCGCACTCACCGGAGCCCGGGCCGGACACCGGAAGCCCGGCACGAGGGCCCATGGCAAGGACGAGCTCGAGGCGCACGCCGCCACTGGCGACGTTGCCCGCGATCCCGTGATCCTGGTCCACGATGCTGCCCGGCCGCTGGTCAGCTCGGCTCTTGTTCGGGCCGTGGCGGCGGCAGCGGCCAGAACCGGCGCGGCGATCCCGGTCCTGGCTGTGACCGAAACGCTCAAGCGACTGGACGGCGGCCGGGTCGGGGCCACGATCGACCGACAGGACGTGGTCGCGGCTCAGACACCGCAAGGGGTTCGGCTCTCCGTCCTCGAGAGGGCCTACGCCGCCCGTCCTCCCGACGGCCCCGAGACCTGGACCGATGAGGCCTCCCTGCTGGAGGCCTGTAGAATCGCCGTCCATGCGATCGGCGGCGAAGCGACGAACATCAAGGTGACCGTGCCCCACGATCTCGAGCGCGCCCAGGCACTGCTCGACCACGGCCTGGTACCGCGCCGCGCGGCTTCTCACTCGACCCGGGCCGGTGTCGTGGCCGTTCCCGAGAGACCGGCGCTGTCAGGTCGCGTCGGGCTGGGCACCGACAGCCATCCATTCGGCCCCGGCGAACCGCTCGTGCTCGGCGGCCTTCGATTCGAAAGGGTGCCACGCCTGGCCGGTCACTCGGACGGGGACGTCGTCCTCCATGCCGTCGCGGATGCACTGCTTGGGGCTGCGGGCTTGGGCGATCTCGGAGGACTCTTCCCAGCGGATGCGCGGACGCCCGCCGGCATCGACTCCGGCGTGCTGCTTCGCGCTGTGGCGGAGAAGGTTCGAGGCGCAGGCTGGCGTCCCATGAACGTCGACGTGACCGTCGTAGCCGCGCGCCCGAAGCTGGCCCAGTCGCTGCGGTCGATGGCCGCGTCAGTGGGCGGGATCCTCGGTCTCGAACCTACCGCGGTGAACGTGAAGGCATCGAGCGGGAACCTGACGGGCCCCGAAGGGTCAGGTCGGTCCATCTCCGCCAGCGCCATCGTCTGGCTCGCGCCTCTCGGTGGGGACGCGCCCGAGGGAACGGCGTGACCATCAAGCTCTTCGACACGATGGCCGGTGCAGCGCGCGAGCTGGTCCCGCTGGAACCCGGGCACGTCCGCGTCTACAGCTGCGGGCCCACCGTCTACGGCCCAGCCCACGTCGGCAATTTCCGCTCGTTCCTGTTCGCGGACCTGCTCGTCCGCTATCTGCGCTATCGCGGGCTTCGGGTCACCTGGGTCATGAACGTCACGGACGTCGACGACAAGATCATCAAAGGGGCCAGAGCCGAAGGCGGCACCATCGAGGGAATCTCGAGCGCGCTACCAGGAGCTCTTCCTCTCCGACGCACAGACGCTCGGCATGACCCCGCCGGACGTGATGCCGCGTGCGACCGAGCACATTCCCCAGATGGTGGCGTTGATCGAGAAGCTGCTCAAAGGCGGCCATGCCTATCGGACTGACGACGGCTCGATCTTCTTCCGGATCGCATCCTGGCCTGCCTACGGTCGATTGGCCCGACTCGATCCCGAGGGGATGCGCGTCGGCGAGCGAGTCGAGGCGGACGAGTACGGCAAGGATGACGTCCGCGACTTCGCTCTCTGGAAGGGGCCCAAGCACGAAGAGCCCAGCTGGGATACGTCCATCGGACCGGGACGGCCGGGCTGGCACGTCGAGTGCTCGGCCATGAGCATGGCCTATCTCGGCCCGTCCTTCGACATCCATACCGGAGGAGTTGACCTCATATTCCCGCACCATCAGGACGAGATCGCCCAGAGCGAGGCGGCGACGGGCCAGACCTTCGTCGCCTTCTGGCTCCATTGCGCCCACCTCCAGATGGGAGCCAGAAGATGTCGAAGTCGGTCGGCAACATCGCGCGGGTGGCCGACGTGCTCGGGACAGGCACCCCGGCACGGGCGCTGCGGCTGGCCCTCATATCGGCTCATTACCGGACGCCACTCTCCTTTGGCGAGGATTCGCTGCAGGCCGCCAGCTCGGCGGTGGAGAGGCTGGACGCCCTCTTTGCGGCACTCGCGAAGTACCGCTCCGAGTGCCCGGACGATGCCACGCTGGTGGGGCTGTTCGACGGCTCAAGAGCCGCTTTCGAGGCGGCCCTGGATGACGATCTCAACATTTCTCCAGCCCTGGCTTCCTTGTTCGACCTGGTCCGGGAGCTCAATCGACGGATCGATGCGCGAGCGCTCTCGACCGCCGACGCGGCTCGCGCCGCGGCCTTCCTTCGTGATCTGGATCGTGTTCTTGGAGTTGCGCCCGCAGCGGAAGAAGCGCTGGAGCCGGAGTTGGAGAAGTTGCTGGAAGAGCGCGCCGCGGCCCGCACCGCCCGCGACTGGGCGGCATCCGACCGACTTCGCGTCGCACTGGCGGCGCGAGGCGTGCTGGTGGAAGACACCCGCGACGGGCAGCGCTGGCGCCGCGCGGACTGAACGTTCGCCGCATCGCGGCGATCACCCAATGATTGGAACGAGAATTGCCTGACCGTCGACACAAGCCTGGGGACGAGCACGCCGGTGGCGGCAAGCCGGGGCGGAGGAAACCACGCCCGGACGGGTCGAGGTCCGAGGGGTCGCGCCCGGACGAGCCGCGCCCCGAAGGCCGCCGTTTCGAGGGTCCCGAAGCCGTTCGGCCAGCGCCCGCAAGGCCGCCGTTCGAGGGCCCAAGCCATTCGGCCAGCGCCGGCCGCGCTTCGAGGGACCGAGGCAGTTCGGTCCCAGCGAGGGAGGGCCGAGCTCCGATGGGCCAACGTCGTTCGGCCCGCGGCCCGGGGGATACAGACCCGGCGGATACAGACCCGGCGGACACAGACCCGGCGGATACAGACCCGGCGGATACAGACCCGGCGGATACAGACCCGGCCCCGGCGGCTACCGACCGAGCGGCGCGGGTCAGGGAGGGTATCGTCCGGGCCCTCGGCCGGGTGGCGATCGACCATCCGTATCCCCACCGCCAATCCGTGACGAGGGCCCCGTCGAGGGCCGAAGCGACGCCCCACGGCCACTCAGACGCAACTGGCAGCCCGTTGACGGGTGGACGCCACGGCCGCCACGGGAAGGCAGGGAATCAGGCGCCCGCTCGCGATCCAGCCAGGAACCGGGGCCTCGCCACTTCGAGCATCGGCCCGACGACGGTTTCGGTCATCCGCCGAGCGAGCCCGCTCAACATGGCGGCCACCGCGCCAGTCCGCGACGCCACGAGAATGCGGGTCCCGGCCCTGCCCGGCCGGCAAGTCACCGGCCTGGCCGTGAGGCGAGTCCGCGCCCGGGCCGCCCGCAATCGCGACCGGACGCGGAGCGACACCCTGGTCCGCTGGAACACTCCGGTCCTGGCGGCGGCTTCGTAGCGCATCCGGAAACGGGTCGCCCAGGTCTCGGGTTCGGCCCGGGCCACACCGAGGCCGCTCCGCCTCCGCCCGCCGCCCGAGACCAGCTCGGCGAAGTCTCCGAGACGCCTCCGGTCGGGCCGGCAGAGGCCGCGGAGGTCCACGGTCGCGAGGCCGGCCCGGAAGGCCCGGTCAAACCGGGCGTCGACACGGGCAGCGAACCGGGCCTCGCCGCGCCCGAGACTCCTCTGCGCCCGGGTCAGCGGCCGACGCCACAAACCGGGGCCGCGCCGCGGCCGGTGCCACGGCCCGACTATCGACGCCGCTCTGGTGGGTTCGTCGGTCGGCCAACTCATCAGATTCCCCCGGGATCGGCCGCCTGGCGACGGCCGCCGGCCGATCAGGCGCCGGTAGGCGATCTGCTGAATGAGGACGAGGAACTGGTGGCAGGCCGGCACCCCGTCGAGGAGGCATTCATCGCCCGCCGCCAGGCCCATCGGCTGCTGGTGGTTCCGCAACGCCGTCAGGCACTCGAGAAGCTGGTCCTGCACGCCACCAATCTGCAAATCCCGATCATCGAGGTCGAAGGCGGGACGCTGACCTCGCTCGCCGGCTTCGACGGCCATCAGGGAGTAGCCCTCGTTACGGATCGACGGCAGTTCGCCAGCCTGGACGACATCCTGGCCAGGGCGATCGAACGGCATGAGCCGGCCTTCGTGCTGGTACTCAATTCGCTCGAAGACCCGCAGAACTTCGGTTCCCTCCTGCGCACCGCCGAGGCCTCCGGTGTTCACGGTGTGGTCTATCCGACGCATCGACAGGCCCCCCTGTCCGCGGCGGCGATCAAAGCCTCCGCGGGGGCGGTGGAGCATCTCCTCCTCGTCCCGGTGGACGACCTGGCCGAAGCGCTGACCGATCTCCACGTCCGGGGCCTCCGAATCGTCGGAACGGACTCCGAGGCGCCACTTACCGTCCGCCAGGCCGATCTCCGTGGCCCGGTGGTCATAGTCGTGGGCAGCGAGGGCCAGGGCCTCGGCCCCGCGGTTCGCCGCCGCTGTGACACCGTCGTGCGGATCCCGATGCGTGGCAGAGTGACATCGCTCAACGCCTCGGTCGCCGGCTCGATCCTACTCTACGAAGCGTCGAGCCAGCGTGGGGGTGAGCTGGCGCTCATCGCACCAGCCCCCGACCGAACCCCTGCAACGGCCGGAGTGCCGGACGGACAGCCGGAGACCGAACCCGGCCCCAAGCCGGGTGGGCATGCCGGACCCGGTGGCGCCATCGAAGCACCTGGGCCTCCCGCCGAGCTCGAACCCAAGCCCCGCCGTCGCGCCGGCGTCCGGAAGAAGACCGAAGCGGGAGAGGGAGCTCCGTTGGCCGGCGCCAGTTCGGAGCCCGCCGCACGGCCCGCCGCCAGGCCGAAGCGCGCCGCGAGGTCGGAGCCCGCCGCACGGCCCGCCGCCAGGCCGAAGCGCGCCGCAAGGTCGGAGAGTGTCGCGAGTTCGCAGCCAGCTGCGGAGACGGCGCTCGAAGCGGACCCGGGTGCCGACCAGGCGTTGTTGCCGGACGGTCCGGAGTTCGGCCGAGACCGCTCGCACCCCCCGCTTTGAGCGTCTGCTGGCCCACTCACAAGGGCTGCCGCGCCGTGCTTGACCGCTCGGGGGGCCAGCCAATATCATTCCCGGGCGCCCAGGGGTCTTAGCGTAAGCATGCCTTGGCGCCCGCCGACGTAGCTCAATTGGTAGAGCAGCGGTTTTGTAAACCGCCGGTTCCGGGTTCGAGTCCCGTCGTCGGCTCCAACTGAACAAGTCAGCCGTTGAACGGGGGACCCACCGCACCGGCTGGCGGATAACGTGGGTAGGTTGAGCAGGTGGTGAGCTCAGCTGACTGTAAATCAGCCGCCTTCGGCTGTAGAGGTTCGATTCCTCTCCTGCCCACCACTCTCGCAGAGATCTAGCCCGACACCCGGTCCCGGGCCCACATAGCTCAGCTGGCAGAGCGCGTCCTTGGTAAGGACGAGGTCATCGGTTCAAGTCCGATTGTGGGCTCCACCCCCGTAGCGGCACCGGCCGCGCAAGATGGAGTTGAACGCGCACGTGGCGAAGAAGAAGTTCGAGCGGACCAAGCCGCACGTCAACATCGGAACGATCGGCCATATCGACCACGGCAAGACGACGCTCACCGCGGCGATCACCAAGTACCTCGCCCTAAAGGGCGGGGCCGAGTTCCGCGCCTTCGACTCGATCGACAACGCTCCCGAGGAGCGCGAGCGCGGCATCACCATCGCCATCGCCCACGTCGAGTACGAGACGGCCAACCGCCACTACGCCCACGTCGACTGCCCCGGTCACGCCGACTACATCAAGAACATGATCACCGGCGCAGCTCAGATGGACGGGGCGATCCTCGTGGTCGCCGCCACCGACGGGCCCATGCCCCAGACGCGCGAGCACATCCTGCTGGCGCGCCAGGTGGAAGTCCCCTACATGGTGGTCTTCCTAAACAAGGTCGACGCGGTCGACGATCCCGAGCTGCTCGATCTGGTCGAGCTCGAGGTCCGCGAGCTATTGACCAAGAACCACTTCCCCGGCGACGAGATCCCGATCGTGCGCGGCTCCGCCCTAAAGGCCCTCGAGACGACCGGTGGTGTCGACGATCCGGCCTATGGCTGCATCCAGGAGCTCCTCGATGCGGTGGACTCCTACATCCCCACCCCTGAGCGCCCGATCGACAAGCCCTTCATCATGCCCATCGAGGACGTCTTCGGCATCAAGGGCCGGGGCACGGTGGCCACCGGGCGCATCGAGCGCGGCATCGTCAAGGTCTCCGACGAGGTCGAGATCGTGGGCATCCGGCCCACCCGCAAGGTCGTGGTCACAGGCGTCGAGATGTTCAAGAAGCTTCTCGACGAGGGCCGCGCCGGCGACAACGTGGGCTGCCTGTTGCGCGGCATCGAGCGCGACGACATCGAGCGCGGCCAGGTCCTGGCCAAGGCCGGATCGGTCAAGCCCCACACCAAGTTCGTGGCCCGGGTCTATGTCCTGTCCCGCGAGGAGGGCGGCCGTCACACCCCCTTCTACAACGGCTATCGACCCCAGTTCTACCTGCGCACCACCGACGTGACCGGCGCCATCGGCCTGCCCGAGGGAGCCGAGATGATCATGCCCGGCGACAACGTCGACATGACCGTCGAACTCATCACCCCCATCGCCCTCGAGGTCGGCCAGCGCTTCGCCATTCGCGAAGGCGGCCGCACCGTCGGCGCCGGGGCCATCACCTCGATCATCGAGTAGCTAATGGCCAAAGTCGACGCACGCCCGATCATCCAGCTCGCCTGCACCGAGTGCAAGATGAGGACGTACACCACCCGCAAGAACAAGAAGAACGATCCAGGCCGCCTCGAGCTCCGCAAGTACTGCCCTCGGGAACGCCGGCACACCCTGCACCGCGAGGCCAAGTAGAGGATCCCGCAGGCGCCTAGCTCAATTGGTAGAGCACTGGTCTCCAAAACCAGCGGTTGTGGGTTCGAGTCCCGCGGCGCCTGCCAGCTAATCCAGGTCTGATAGATAGAGAGCTGCCGTGTCGCGCATTCAGCGCTTCGTTCAAGACTCGTGGCAAGAATTGAAGAAGGTCAACTGGCCCACTCCGCTGCAGGCTCGGAACCTCACAGTCGTGGTTCTGGTCATCAGCGCCGCGGTGAGCGTCTACATCGGGATCTTCGACATCGTCTTCGCCTGGGTCGCCACAGCGCTCCACGCCGGGTGAACTCGACCATGAAGACAGAGCAGGCTGGAGAGACCGTTCGGCCGCCCGAGAAGCGCTGGTACGTGATCCACACCTATTCGGGCTACGAGAACAAGGTCAAGGCGAACCTCGAGCATCGCATCGAGTCGATGGGCATGGACGACAAGATCTTCCAGGTCCTGGTGCCGATGGAAGACGAGATCGAGATCCGTCAGGGCCAGCGCCACACCGTGCAGAAGAAGGTGTATCCCGGCTACGTGCTGGTCGAGATGATCCTGGACCCGGACTCGTGGTACGTCGTCCGGAACACGCCTGGCGTCACCAGCTTCGTCGGCGGCGGCAACATTCCGGGCGTTCGGAGCGAGCCTATTCCGCTCGATGAAACCGAGGTCAAGCAGATCCTGCGGCAGATGGGCGTGGAGACGCCGCGCTACCGTGTCGCCTTCACCAAGGGTCAAAACGTCCGCGTCACCGACGGCCCGTTCGCCGAGTTCATCGGCACCGTGGACGAAGTGAACCCGGAGCGCAACAAGGTCAAGGTGCTGGTGAGCATCTTCGGCCGCGAAACCCCGGTCGAGCTCGACTTCCTCCAGGTCGAGAAGCTGTAAGCGAAAGGAAGCCGAAGGCTCGTGGCCAAGAAGATCCGCATCGTCCTCACGCTCCAGCTCGCCGCCGGCAAGGCGACTCCGGCGCCGCCTGTAGGCACGGCGCTCGGCCCCCACGGCGTGAACATCGTCGAATTCACCAAGTCGTACAACGAGAAGACCGCCGACAAGGTGGGCCAGGTGATCCCGGTCCAGATCACCATCTTCGAGGATCGCTCGTTCACCTTCGTTCTCAAGACTCCGCCCGCACCGGACCTTCTACGCAAGGCGGCGGGGATCGAGAAAGGGGCGGCCACCGCCGGACGCGAGAACGTCGGCACCGTGACCCGCGACCAGATCCGCGAGATCGCCACGATCAAGCTCCCGGATCTCAACGCCAACGACATGGACGCGGCCATGGCTCAGGTGGAAGGCACCGCCAGGAGCATGGGCATCGAGGTGGTGGGATAGTGCCGCTCGCGGGCCGGCCAGGAGACTGACCCGCCGGCCGCCGATCGCGAGGTCGACGGCCATGCGCTCCGGCCGCACGAAGCCGGACGTTCACCCCGCGCCAGGGGGAGGTCCAAGCCCGGTTCGCCGGCGGGGCCGACAATAGGAGACTGAAATGGCCGAACGCGGCAAGAAGTATCAGGAAGCCGCCAAGCTCGTGGACCGGACCAAGCTCTATGGGCCGGCCGAGGCCGCGGAGCTCGCTCGCAAGACCAGCTACGTGGGCTTCGACGCCAGCGTCGAGGCGCACCTGCGTCTGGGCGTCGACCCCCGCCACGCCGACCAGATGGTCCGTGGCACTGTCGTACTGCCGCACGGCACGGGCAAGAAGATCCGCGTCGTCGTATTCGCCCAGGGCGACAAGGCGCAGGAGGCACTCCGCGCCGGCGCCGATGAGGTTGGAGCCGAGGATCTCGTCAAGAAGATCGAGGCCGGCTGGACGGATTTCGACGTGGCCCTGGCCGCTCCTGACGTGATGGGCATGGTTGGACGTCTCGGCCGCGTTCTGGGCCGCAAGGGTCTCATGCCGAACCCCAAGTCCGGGACGATCACCTTCGACCTCGAGCGGGCGATAAAGGAAGTCAAGGCCGGCCGGGTCGAATTCAAGGTGGACAAGGGGGGCATCATCCACGTCCCCTTCGGCAAGGCGAGCTTCGAGGCCCAGCAGCTGGTCGACAACCTGGCGACTCTGATGGATGCCATCAACCGCGCTCGTCCGGCCGGCGCCAAAGGTCAGTACCTTCGCACGCTCACCATCGTCCCGACCATGGGGCCCGGGATCAGGGTCGACATTCCGGCCGTTCTCGCGGTCGCCGCGGCGTCCTGACGCCGCCCAATACATGAGGCCGGGCCGCGGCGACGCGGACCCGGCCAGGCGACGGAGCGCCGCACGGGCGCCCCGAGCCAGCCAACCGAATACGACGGACCGCCGCAGACAGCATGTGCCCGCGGCGCCGCGCAAGGACCTAGTGATGGACCGATCGCGGCGTCCGGCTCAATTCGCCAGCCTTAGGGCCGGCGGGCATGCCGAGGCAGGGACCAAGCCTCCACCCAGGCGGGTGGGAGCGCCCCTGTGGCGACAAGCCGTCCCAGGGGCGTTTTGGTCGGTGCCGTAGTCCGGTCCCGACCGGCCCACCGCCGCGCGCCGGCAGCGCGCAGGAAGTCCAGGGAGGTATGCATGCCTACCGAGGCCAAACGCGAGACGGTCGCGGCGCTTACCGAGGAAGCTCGGTCGGCGAGCGCGATGATCGTTTCCGAATACCGCGGCCTCAAGGTCTCCGAACTCGGCGAGATCCGTCGAAGCCTGCGCAAGCAGAACGTCACATACCACGTGGTCAAGAACCGCCTGATGAAGATCGCGGCGCGAGAAGCCGGAGCGGAAGCCCTTGGCATCCTGCTCGAAGGCCCCACAGCAGTCGCTTTCCTCAACGGCGACGAGGGGGCAGCCGCGAAGGCCGTCCTCGACGCGTTCCGGCCCTACAAGGTCATCAAGATCACCGGCGCTGTGCTCGGCGATCGGGTGGTCAACGCCGACGGCGTCACGCGTCTCGCCCAGCTTCCCAGCCGCGACGTTCTCCGGGCCCAGGTAGCCGGTGCGATCGCCGCGCCGATGTCGACTATGGCCGGTCTCTTCGATGCCCCGGCTCGCGAGATAGCCGGGCTGATCGGAGCCCTCGCCGCAAAGCAGAGCTGAGCGGCGCCCCAACCACAGACCATCCGCTCGCGCCGGCAACGACGTGAGCATGAAGGAGCAACTGACGAAATGGCAAAGCTGACTCAAGACCAGCTGCTCGACGCCTTCGCGTCGATGACAGTCATCGAGCTCGCCGACTTCAAGAAGGCGTTCGAGGACAAGTTCGGCGTCACTGCCGCCGTCGCCGCCGCCGCGGCCGTCTCGCCGTCGCCGCCGCCCCGGCCGCTGCCGTGGCCGTTGAGGAAGAGCAGACCGAGTTCACGGCGATCCTGTCGGAGATCGGTCCGAACAAGATCCCCGTCATCAAGGTCGTCCGCGAGTTGACGGGTCTCGGCCTCAAGGAGGCCAAGGATCTCGTCGATGGCTTCCCCAAGCCTGTCAAGGAAAGCGTCAACAAGGACGAGGCCGCGAAGATAAAGGCCGCCCTCGAAGAGGTAGGCGCGAAGGTCGAGATCAAGTAGACTCTTTTCCGGACGCGGTGGGGCGGGGAAGACCCGCCCCAGGCGGTCGCCGTGCGAATGGCAATCGCGGCCCGTTGTCGGGGTTCTACAAACGTGCCCGCTTGACACCAGTAATCGGCGCGGTATCCTACTCCTTCTGTGAGCGCGGCCTTCCCCCTTCTCCTCCGTCAAGGAGCGGTTCATGCTGTCTGTCGCTGAATCCTCTCGCGCTTCCTCGATCGCTCCCCGGCGGCGGTACGCGCGGATCCCCGAAGTGCTCGAGATTCCCAACCTGATCGAGCTGCAGCTCAGCTCATTCGACTGGTTCGTCGAGAAGGGCCTGCGGGAGCTGTTCGACGAGATCAGCCCGATCAAGGACTTCACCGGCAAGGTGATGGAGCTTCATTTCCTGGATTACGAGTTCGGGGCGCCCAAGTACGCCGAGCTCGAGTGCCGGACCAAGGACCTGACCTTCAGCCGGCCTCTGTACGTGAACGTCGAGCTCCTGATCAAGGAGACAGGCGAGATCCAGCGCCAGCGCGTCTACATGGGTGACTTCCCCTTCATGACGGATCAGGGGACCTTCGTTATCAACGGCGCCGAGCGCGTCGTTGTCAGTCAGCTCGTCCGCTCGCCCGGTGTCTACTACAGCGCCCTCGAGGATCCGACCAGTGGCCGGACCCTCTTCTCGGCCAAGGTGATCCCGAATCGCGGCGCCTGGCTCGAGTTCGAGACGAGCAACAAGGACCTCCTTTCGGTCAAGGTGGACCGCAAGCGCAAGATCGCGGCCACGACGCTCCTGCGGGCCGTGGGCTACGAGAGCAACGACGAGATCAGCGCCATCTTCGCCACGGTCGACAGCGACCCGGAGCATCAGTACATCGCCTCGACGCTCGACAAGGACCTGACCAAGACCCAGCAGGATGCCTTGATCGAGGTCTACAAGAAGCTGCGCCCGGGCGACCCGCCGACCGGTGACAACGCCCGCCAGCTCGTGGAGAGCCTCTTCTTCAACTTCCGCCGTTACGACCTGGGTCGCGTCGGCCGGTACAAGTTCAACAAGAAGCTCGCTCCGGTCACCGAGCGGATGGGAATCGAGCTCAACCGCGAGGAACGGATCATCACCCGAGAGGACATCGCCGCGATCGTCGGTCACCTGATCGAGCTGAACCGAGGTCTCGGCATTCCGGACGACATCGACCACCTTGGCAACCGCCGCATTCGGGCCAACGGCGAGCTCATCCAGAATGCCTTCCGCGTCGGCCTGCTCCGCATGGAGCGTGTCGTCCGCGAGCGCATGACCATTCAGGAGATCGACAAGGCAACCCCAAACGCCCTCATCAACATCCGCCCCGTCGTGGCGGCGATGAAGGAGTTCTTCGGCGGCAGCCAGCTCAGCCAGTTCATGGACCAGACCAACCCGCTAGCCGAGCTGACCAGCAAACGACGCCTCTCCGCGCTGGGCCCGGGCGGACTCTCTCGCGAGCGGGCCGGGTTCGACGTTCGCGACGTCCATCACAGCCACTACGGCCGCATCTGCCCGATCGAGACGCCGGAAGGTCCAAACATCGGCCTCATCGGATCGCTGGCCACCTTCGGTCGCATCAACAGCTACGGCTTCATCGAAACGCCTTACCGCAAGGTGAAGCGGACGATCGGCTGGGACGACCCGGAGATCGCCCGCCACGAAGCGGGCGTGGATCTCGTGGGCAAAGACGGCAAGATCATCCTCAAGGCCGGAGCCAGGTTCAACGATGCGGCCGTCGCCGAGCTGAAGCGCCAGAAGGCTCAGGCTTTCCAGATTCGCCCGGTGGTCACCTCGGAGATCGAGTACCTGGCCGCGGACGAAGAGGAAGAGCACCACGTCGCCCAGGCCAACGCCGAGCTCGACGCGGAGGGCCATTTCGTACGGGACCGCATCCCGTGCCGCTACCGCGACCAGTTCCCCGAGGCACGCCCCGGCGCGATCGAGTACATGGACGTCTCGCCCAAGCAGGTCGTTTCCGTGGCCACGGCCCTCATCCCGTTCCTCGAGCACGACGACGCCAACCGCGCCCTGATGGGCTCGAACATGCAGCGTCAGGCGGTTCCGCTCCTCGAGCCTGAGGCGCCGATCGTCGGCACCGGCATGGAGTGGCGAGCCGCCCTCGACTCGGGCCAGGTCGTAATCGCCCGCCGGCCCGGCGTGGTCACGAGCGTTACGGCCGATCGTATCCAGATCGAGACCGATGCCGGCGAGCTGGACGAGTACCTGCTTCAGAAGTACGTCCGCTCAAACCAGGGCACGTGCATCAACCAGCGCCCCATCGTGGACGTTGGGATGCGACTGGAGAAGGGCGACCCGATCGCGGACTCGAGTTCCACGGACCACGGCGAGCTGGCCCTCGGACGAAACGTCCTGGTCGCGTTCATGAGCTGGGAAGGCGGCAACTACGAGGACGCCATCGTCATCAGCGAGCGCCTCGTCAAGGAGGACTTCTTCACCAGCATCCACATCGAAAAGCACGAGCTGGAGTCGCGCGACACCAAGCTCGGGCCCGAGGAGATCACCCGCGACATTCCGAACGTCGGCGAGGAGTCGCTCAAGGACCTGGACGAGGAAGGCATCGTCTACATCGGCGCCGAAGTCCAGCCGGGTGACATTCTCGTCGGCAAGATCACCCCGAAGGGCGAGACCGAGCTGACCGCGGAGGAGCGATTGCTCCGGGCGATCTTCGGCGAGAAGGCCCGCGAGGTGAAGGACTCGTCACTCCGCCTGCCCCACGGCGAGCGCGGAAAGGTCGTCGACGTCCGCATCTTTAGCCGCGAGGAGGGCGACGAGCTCATGCCCGGCGTGAACCGCCTGGTTCGAGTCTCCGTGGCCCAGAAGCGCAAAGTAAGCGTCGGCGACAAGATGGCCGGTCGCCACGGCAACAAGGGCGTTATCGCCAAGGTTCTCCCCGTTGAGGACATGCCCTACCTGCCGGACGGCACCCCGGTCGACATCGTCCTGAACCCACTCGGCGTGCCGAGCCGAATGAATATCGGCCAGATCCTCGAGACGCACCTCGGCTGGGCGCTCCACGAGCGCGGTCTGAAGGCCGCCACGGCGGTCTTCGACGGTGCCACGGAGGAACAGATCCGCCAGGAGCTGCGCGACGCGGGCCTGCCCGAGGACGGCAAGATCACCGTTCGCGACGGCCGGTCCGGCGAGCCCTTCGACCGCCCGATCACGGTCGGCTACATCTACATGCTCAAGCTCCACCATCTCGTGGAGGACAAGATCCACGCCCGGTCGACCGGTCCTTACAGCCTCATCACGCAGCAGCCCCTGGGCGGCAAGGCCCAGTTCGGCGGCCAGCGTTTCGGGGAGATGGAGGTCTGGGCGCTCGAGGCATACGGGGCGGCGAACATCCTGCAGGAGCTGCTCACCGTCAAGTCGGACGACGTCATGGGTCGCGTCCAGACCTACGAGGCGATCGTCAAAGGTGAGGAGATCCAGCAGCCGGGCGTCCCCGAGTCGTTCAAAGTCCTTATCAAGGAGCTCCAGAGCCTGGGGCTCAACGTCGAGATCCTCAACGAGAACGACGAGGAGATTCGCTTCGCCGAAGACTCCGGCACCTATCCGATGCCGGATCTCGGCGGCATCAATCTCGCTGGGTTCGAAGACTGATCCCGCTGCACGCATGACGCGTCGCCTGTGCCCGGCCAGCCAGGCGTCGCCGGTTCACGGTCCTAACTACGCCACCGAGCCAGGCGGCGGCGTGGAGGAGAGCAATGCTCGAAGTCAACAACTTCAACGCCATCCGGATCTCGCTCGCGAGCCCGGAGCAGATCCGCGATTGGTCGTCGGGCGAGGTGACCAAGCCCGAGACGATCAACTACCGCACCCTCAAGCCGGAGAAGGACGGGCTCTTCGACGAGCGCATCTTCGGTCCTACCAAGGACTGGGAGTGCTACTGCGGCAAGTACAAGCGAATCCGCTACAAGGGCATCATCTGCGACAAGTGCGGGGTGGAGGTCACTCGCTCCAAGGTTCGCCGGGAGCGAATGGGTCACATCCAGCTGGCCAGCCCGGTCAGCCACATCTGGTATTTCAAGGGCACTCCCTCACGCCTGGGCATCCTGCTCGACATCAGCCCGCGCAACCTGGAGCGCATTCTCTACTTCGCCCTGTACATCGTCACGCATGTCGACGAGGAGGCCCGCCGGCGGGCCCTGGCCGCGCTCGAGGATGAGGCCGAGGGCAGGGGAGGCAAGGGCGGCCGCGCCCTGACCGAGCTGGAAGACGAGCAGAAGGGACGCTTCAACCGTCAGAAGGACGAGCTCAACGCAGCGCTCGCGACCACGAAAGATGAGCTCGAGCAGCAGCGCACGACCCGCACTGAGGAGATAGTCGAGGCCGCGCAGCAGGTCGAGGGCCTGCTGAAGGCGCTCGGCAAGGGCGCGGCCGAAGAACCGATCGCGTTCCCGATCACGGGCGAGATCGTCGTTGCGGCCGGGTCCACTGCCGGCAAGGAGGCCACCGCCGCCCTCCGCAAGATCGTGGCCGCTGAGTCGGAACGGGTGACCGCCGAGATCCAGGCGCGCGAAGCGGACGAGGAGCGCAGCGTCGCTCAGAAGATCGGCGATCTGCAGCTCGCCAACGACGCCGAGATCGAAGCCGAGCGCGAACGCCTGCGCCGCGACGCGGACGGTGCCAAGGACGAAATCCGCAAGCAGCGCGACGAGATCGAGTCGATCAAGGCGCTGATGACCCTTTCCGAGAACGACTTCCGCTACCTGGACGAGCGATACGGCTCGGGCAGTCGTGGCGGACGGATATTCCACGCCGCCATGGGCGCCGAAGCGGTTCGCGACATCATCGGCCGGATGGACCTCGAGGAGCTGGCCAAGTCGCTCCACGTCGAGGTAAGGACCACTTCGGGCCAGCGACGCAAGAAGGCCATCAAGCGCCTGCGCCTGATCGAGGCTTTCCGCCGCTCGGGCACGCGCCCGGAATGGATGATCCTGTCAGTGATTCCCGTCATCCCGCCGGACCTGCGCCCCATGGTCCAGCTGGACGGCGGCCGCTTCGCGACCTCCGACCTGAACGACCTCTACCGGCGCGTGATCAACCGCAACAACCGGCTCAAGCGACTACTCGAGCTGGGCGCCCCCGAGATCATCATTCGCAACGAGAAGCGGATGCTCCAGGAGGCCTGCGACGCCCTGATCGACAACGGCCGGCGCGGTCGGGCCATTGCCGGCACCGGCAATCACCGCCTCAAGAGCCTCTCGGACATGCTCAAGGGCAAGCAGGGCCGGTTCCGCCAGAACCTGCTCGGCAAGCGCGTGGACTACTCCGGCCGTTCGGTCATCGTGGTCGGGCCGGAGCTCAAGCTCCACCAGTGCGGCTTGCCCAAGAAGATGGCGCTCGAGCTGTTCAAGCCGTTCGTCATGCGGCTGCTCGTCGAGAAGGGTTTCGCCCACAACATCAAGAGCGCCAAGCGCATCGTGGAGCGCGTTCGGCCGGAGGTCTGGGACGTCCTCGAGGAAGTGATCAAGGACCATCCGGTGCTCCTCAACCGCGCCCCCACGCTGCACCGCCTGGGCATCCAGGCGTTCATGCCGGTCCTGGTCGAGGGCTCGGCCATCCAGATCCACCCGCTGGTCTGCACCGCCTTCAACGCCGACTTCGACGGCGACCAGATGGCCGTCCACGTCCCGCTCTCGACTGCGGCTCAGGAAGAGGCGAGGTCGCTGATGCTCTCGACCGCCAACCTCCTCTCGCCCGCGGACGGGAGCCCGGTGGTCGCGCCCACACAGGACATGGTCCTGGGCTGCTTCTACCTGACGATGGAGAAGCCGCTGGCCGAAGGCAAGAAGGAGCGCCTGTTCTCGAGCGAGGGCGAGGCGATCCTGACCTACCAGCTCCGCGAAGTGACGCTCCACGAGCCTGTGGTGGCCATGGTCCGAGCCTGGGACGAGGAGGCCGGAGCTGCCGTGGACGCCCGGGTCCGGACGACCGTCGGCCGGATCATCTTCAACCAGATCGTCCCGGATCGGCTCCGCTTCAAGAACGTCAACATGAAGCGCACCGAGCTGCGCAAGCTGGTCGACGAGTGCTACCGCATCCTCGGCCCCGAGGAGACGGCGCACGTCGTTGACGGCGTCAAGGCCGTCGGTTTCCAGTACGCCACGCGCGGCGGGATGACCATCGCCGTGGGCGACATCGTGATTCCGGCCGACAAGCCCCGGCGACTGGCCGAGGCCGATACGGCCGTGGACCAGATCGACCGCCAGTTCCAGCGTGGCCTCATCACCGACGACGAGCGCTATGAGCAGGTCGTCGACGTCTGGCAGAAGACCACCAACGACCTGTCCACGGCGATGATGGACGGCCTCGATGTCTTCGGCTCGGTCCGCATGATGGCCGACTCCGGCGCCCGAGGTAACAAGGGCCAGATCAGCCAGCTCGGCGGTATGCGCGGTCTGATGGCCGACCCGTCGGGCCGGATCATCGACGTCCCCGTGCGGAGCAACTTCCGCGAGGGGATGACGGTCCTCGAGTACTTCATCTCCACCCATGGCGCCCGCAAGGGCCTCGCCGACACTGCCCTCCGCACCGCCGACTCGGGCTATCTGACCCGCCGACTGGTGGACGTGGCCCAGGACGTGATCACACGCGAGGAAGACTGCGGCACCCAGGAAGGCAGCTGGATAACCCGCGCCGAATCGGCCGAAATAACCAGCAACGAGAAGGGCGCCTACCAGAAGCGAATGGTCGGCCGCCTGTCGGCTGCCGATCTGCTGCATCCGGAAACCGGCGAGCTGCTCATCGAGCGCAACCAGGAGATCACTGAGGCGATCGCGCTCGCGATCGACGAGTCGGGAATCGACGAGGTTCTCGTCCGCTCGCCACTCTCGTGCGAGGCGCGCCACGGCGTCTGCCGGCTGTGCTATGGCCGGAACCTGGCCACGGGCACGCTCGTAGGCATCGGCGAGGCTGTGGGCATAATCGCCGCCCAGTCCATCGGCGAGCCGGGCACGCAGCTGACGATGCGGACGTTCCACACCGGCGGCGTCGCCGGTCTGGACATCACCGCCGGCCTGCCTCGAGTCGAGGAGCTCTTCGAAGGCCGCGTCCCCAAGGGCAAGGCCGAGATCAGCCACATAGATGGCATCGTCGAGATCCTTCGCAGCGACACCGGAACGCGGGTCAAGGTCACGAGCCGCGAACAGTACGACACCCACATCGCCCTGCCCGAAGGCGTGGAGCTGCTCGCCGCGCCGGGCGACATCGTCGAGTCCGGCCAGGTCATCGCCCGGCCCGACGGCGCCGACAAGTCGTCGGACGTGACAGCCCCGGCCAAGGGCTTCCTCGTCCGCGAGGGCGACACCATCGTGGTGCGCTCAGAGGACACGGTCGAGCGCGAGTACTCCATCCCGCACAACGCCAAGCTGATGGTCGAGAACGGCGGGGAGATCCGCGCCGGCGACGCCATCACGGACGGCCCGATCAACCCGCAGGAGTACCTCGAGACGCGGGGCAAGGACTCCGTCCAGCGCTATCTGGTGAAGGAAGTCCAGAAGGTCTACCGCAGCCAGGGCGTGACCATCAACGACAAACACATCGAGATCATCGTCCGCCAGATGCTCCGCAAGGTTCGCATCGACCAGCCGGGCGACACGGATCTTCTGCCGACCGAGCTGATCGACCGCCTGGACTTCGAGGAGGTCAACAACCGGGTCCTGGCGGAAGGCGGCGAGCCGGCCACGGCCCAGACCGTCCTTCTGGGCGTCACCAAGGCGTCCCTCAACACCTCGAGCTTCCTCGCGGCGGCCTCTTTCCAGGAGACGACCCGGGTGCTGACCGAGGCCGCCATCAACGGCGCCAAGGATCACCTGATCGGCCTCAAGGAAAACGTCATCATCGGCAAGCTCATCCCCGCCGGGACGGGCGCGCCGGCCAACATCGCGGCCGCCCGCGAGCGGGCGCGCCGGGCCGCCGAAGAGGCGCTGGCCGGCGAGTCGCTCGAGAGGCTCCGTGGGCCCGAGTACGAGTACAACCCGTTCCTCGAAGAGGCCGGAGCCCGGCCTTCGGAGGAGACGGCCGACCTGGCTTCTCTGCTTGCCGCCAGCACCGGCGAGACTCGGGAGGACGAGACCGACTTCGTCAGCCCGTTCCTCGAGGCGCTCGGTGGGGAGGGCGGAAGCCAGACCGAGCGCGAAGGCAGGGACGACACCGACGTGTCCGACCTGGCCGGCCTGGAGGAAATCCTGGGCCGGTTCAAGAAGGACGACGAATAGGGCGCTCGGCTCCGGTACGCCGTCGCTCAGAAGGTCGGGCAGATCGGTCGCTGAAGGGCTGCCCGGAGGCCCCGGGAGGTTTGACACCCCCCGGTGGCCGCTGATAAACTCCGCGCTCGTGGCTTCTTCGAGGCCGTGCTTGGCGTGCGCCAATTGCGAACCCCGGAGGAGCTATCCGAACGGCGGAAACCGTTCACGAAATCGGCCTCCGATCGTGGCGGCCCGCCATACCATCAAAGCGATTTGCGCCAGACAGATCGCCTCCATGTCGCGACCGGCGCCGCTGCGGCGGCCCATCGGACGCCGGAGGCCACCAGGGCGGCGCAGGTTCCAGTCGATAGGACTCGCACCGGGGCCCAACCCGGCCGCGACGAGGTGTCCACGACCGGGTCGCTGACCAGAGACCACCACACCAGTACCAGGAAACGAAAGGAGCAGCGTCTCCGTGCCGACGATCAGCCAGCTCGTGCGGCATGGCCGCCAGCCGAAGATCGGAAAGATCAAGGCCCCGGCCATGCGCAAGAACTGGAACAGCCTGCGCCAGCGCCAGGTGCCCATTCCCGGTGCGCCTCAGAAGCGCGGCGTTTGTCTGCAGGTGCGCACGATGACGCCGAAGAAGCCGAACTCGGCCCTTCGCAAGATCGCCCGCGTCCGCCTCACTAACCAGATGGAGGTCACGGCCTATATCCCCGGGATCGGCCACAACCTCCAGGAGCACTCGGTGGTCCTGGTCCGCGGCGGCCGCGTGAAGGACCTGCCCTCGGTCAAGTACCACATCATCCGGGGCACCCTCGACGCCGCCGGGGTGAAGGACCGCAAGCAGGGCCGCTCCAAGTACGGCGCCAAGGCTCCTCAGCAGAAGGGCAAGAAGTAGCGATGCCTCGCCGTCACACCATTGCCCGCAAGACCAAGTACCAGGGCGCCCCGTCCACCCGGTTGAGCAGCCGCTTCGCGACCAAGCTCATGACGGATGGCAAGCGCCACCTCTCGGAGCGGATTCTGCGTGAGGCCCTGGCCCGAGCCGAGGCCCAGGCCCGCCGCCCAGGCGTGGAAGTACTCGAGTCGGCAATGCGCAACGCCACGCCGATCATCGAGGTCAAGCCGCGCCGCGTCGGTGGCGCCACATATCAGGTCCCGGTCGAGATACGCGGCGATCGCCGCATCTCGCTCGGCGTGCGCTGGCTCGTCCAGGCCGCGCGCAAACGAAACGGCAAGAGCATGTCGGAGAAGCTGGCCGCCGAGCTCGTCGATGCCATGAACGGCCTCGGCGCGGCAGTCAAGCGGCGTGAGGACACGCACAAGATGGCCGACGCCAACAAAGCCTTCAGCCACTTCAAGTGGTAGACCCCAGCTAGGGAGCGCAAGAGACTCGTGGCACGTCAGGTTCCGCTCGCAAGGACGCGGAACATCGGCATCATCGCCCATATCGACGCTGGGAAGACCACGGTCACCGAGCGGGTCCTCTTCTATACGAAGAAGATCTACAAGATCGGTGAGGTTCATGAGGGCGCGGCCACCATGGACTGGATGCCCCAGGAGCAGGAGCGCGGCATCACGATCACTGCCGCGGCTACTACCTGTTTCTGGGGCGATCATCGAATCAACATCATCGATACGCCCGGGCACGTGGACTTTACGGTTGAGGTCGAGCGCAGCTTGCGCGTGCTCGACGGCGCGGTCGTGGTCTTCGACGGCGTTGCCGGTGTGGAGCCCCAGTCCGAGACCGTCTGGCGTCAGGCCGATCGCTACCGCGTGCCACGCATCTGCTTCATCAACAAGCTCGATCGTACGGGGGCGGACTTCTGGCGTTGTGTCGACATGATCCGCGACCGCCTTGGTGCCCGGCCCGTGCCCATCCAGCTTCCAATCGGGAACGAGGACAAGTTCCGCGGGATCGTGGATCTGATCACGATGCAGGCGATCGTTTACAAGGCCGAGGACCTGGGTGCCGAATCGGAGATCATCGACATACCGGCCGATCTGGTCGAGGCGGCGCGGGCCCAGCGCGAGAAGATGGTGGAGGCCGTCGCCGAGATGGACGACGAGCTTACCCACAAATACCTCGAAGGCCACAATCTCAGCCCCGAGGACATCAAGCGCGGCCTGCGCCTGGGCACGCTCGAATACCGGATCGTCCCCGTCCTGGCGGGATCGGCCCTCAAGAACAAGGGCGTCCAGCCTGTACTTGATGCGGTGGTCGACTACCTTCCGTCGCCCCTGGACGTGCCGCCGGTCATCGGCGAGCACCCCGTAACCCACAAGGAAGTCCTTCGCACCGCCGACGACAAGGAGCCTTTCAGCGCCCTGGCCTTCAAGATCGCCGCGGATCCGTACGTCGGCAAACTGGCCTATTTCAGGGTCTATTCGGGGACGCTGAATGCCGGCTCGTACGTCTTCAACGCCACCAAGGGCAAGAGGGAGCGGATCGGGCGCATCCTGCAGATGCACGCCAACCACCGCGAAGACGTCGACACGGTGTACGCCGGCGATATCGCGGCCGCCGTCGGCCTCAAGGAAACCTTCACCGGCGACACCCTGAGCGATCCGGACCACCCGATCGTCCTCGAGTCGATCGTCTTCCCCGAGCCGGTGATCGAGGTCGCCATCGAGCCCAAGACCAAGGCGGACCAGGACAAGCTGGCGATGGCCCTGCAGCGCCTGGCCGAGGAAGACCCAACGTTCCGCGTCCACACGGACGAAGAGAGCGGCCAGACCCGCATCGCCGGCATGGGCGAGCTGCACCTGGACGTCCTGGTCGATCGCATGATCCGCGAGTTCAAGGTCGCGGCCAACGTGGGCCGACCCTCGGTCGCCTACAGGGAGACGATCCGTCGCGCGGCCGAAGGCAACTACCGCCACGTCAAGCAGACCGGCGGCAAGGGCCAGTACGGCCACGTCGTCATCCGGATCGAGCCCAACGAGCCGGGCAAGGGCTACGAGTTCATCGACAAGATCGTCGGCGGCACCATTCCGAGGGAATACATCAAGCCCATCGACATGGGCATCCGCGAGGCTCTCGAGACGGGACCGCACGCCGGCAATCCCATGGTCGACGTGAAGGCGACCCTTTTCGACGGGTCCTTCCACGAGGTCGACTCGAGCGAGATGGCGTTCCGGATCGCCGCCTCGATGGCCCTCAAGGAGGCAGTGGCTAAGGCTTCACCGGTCATCCTCGAGCCGCTCATGCGGGTGGAGGTGACCCTGCCGGAGCAATTCCTCGGCGACGTCATCGGCGATCTCAACTCTCGCCGCGGACATGTCGAGGCCATGGAATCGCGCGGTTCCACGCAGGTGGTCCGGGCCCGAGTACCCCTGGCCGAGATGTTCGGCTACGCCACGGACCTGCGGTCAATGACACAGGGTCGCGCCAGCTATTCGATGGAACTGTCCCACTACGCCGAGGTCCCCGCCAATCTGGCGGCCGAGCTCGTTCAGAAGTCACGAGTCTGATCAGTCCACCCAGCCCGCAGTAGGAGCGAGGGAGCAGCCGCGATGGCGAAGAAGAAGTTCGAGCGGACCAAGCCGCACGTCAACATCGGAACGATCGGCCATATCGACCACGGCAAGACGACGCTCACCGCGGCGATCACCAAGTACCTCGCCCTAAAGGGCGGGGCCGAGTTCCGCGCCTTCGACTCGATCGACAACGCTCCCGAGGAGCGCGAGCGCGGCATCACCATCGCCATCGCCCACGTCGAGTACGAGACGGCCAACCGCCACTACGCCCACGTCGACTGCCCCGGTCACGCCGACTACATCAAGAACATGATCACCGGCGCAGCTCAGATGGACGGGGCGATCCTCGTGGTCGCCGCCACCGACGGGCCCATGCCCCAGACGCGCGAGCACATCCTGCTGGCGCGCCAGGTGGAAGTCCCCTACATGGTGGTCTTCCTAAACAAGGTCGACGCGGTCGACGATCCCGAGCTGCTCGATCTGGTCGAGCTCGAGGTCCGCGAGCTATTGACCAAGAACCACTTCCCCGGCGACGAGATCCCGATCGTGCGCGGCTCCGCCCTAAAGGCCCTCGAGACGACCGGTGGTGTCGACGATCCGGCCTATGGCTGCATCCAGGAGCTCCTCGATGCGGTGGACTCCTACATCCCCACCCCTGAGCGCCCGATCGACAAGCCCTTCATCATGCCCATCGAGGACGTCTTCGGCATCAAGGGCCGGGGCACGGTGGCCACCGGGCGCATCGAGCGCGGCATCGTCAAGGTCTCCGACGAGGTCGAGATCGTGGGCATCCGGCCCACCCGCAAGGTCGTGGTCACAGGCGTCGAGATGTTCAAGAAGCTTCTCGACGAGGGCCGCGCCGGCGACAACGTGGGCTGCCTGTTGCGCGGCATCGAGCGCGACGACATCGAGCGCGGCCAGGTCCTGGCCAAGGCCGGATCGGTCAAGCCCCACACCAAGTTCGTGGCCCGGGTCTATGTCCTGTCCCGCGAGGAGGGCGGCCGTCACACCCCCTTCTACAACGGCTATCGACCCCAGTTCTACCTGCGCACTACCGACGTGACCGGCGCCATCGGCCTGCCCGAGGGAGCCGAGATGATCATGCCCGGCGACAACGTCGACATGACCGTCGAACTCATCACCCCCATCGCCCTCGAGGTCGGCCAGCGCTTCGCCATTCGCGAAGGCGGCCGCACCGTCGGCGCCGGGGCCATCACCTCGATCATCGAGTAGGCGGAGTCTGTTATGGCAAGGCAGCGGATCAGGATCCGCCTCAAGGCTTACGACCACCGGCTGCTCGACCAGTCGGCGGCGCAGATCGTGGAGACGGCCCAGCGAACCGGTGCGGATGTCGTCGGCCCCGTTCCGCTGCCAACGCGCATCGAGAAGTTCACCGTCCTTCGCTCGCCTTTCATCGACAAGGACAGCCGGGAACAGTTCGAGATCCGCACCCACAAGCGGCTCGTGGACATCCTGGAGCCCTCGTCGAAGACGGTCGACGCCCTGATGCGACTCTCGCTCGCCGCGGGCGTCGACATCGAAATCAAGATGTGATGCGGCGATGAGCAAGCTTTCCGACCACGAGCGAGTGCTATGACCATAGGATTGATCGGCCGCAAGGTCGGCATGACCCAGTTCTTCCAGGCAGACGGAACGATGATCCCTGTGAGCGTCGTCGCCGTCGAGCCGAACACCGTGACCCGCATCAGGACGCCTGAGCGCGACGGCTATACCGCCGTGCAGATCGGCATCGAGGAGACGGGCAAGCTCAACAAGCCGGAGCTGGGGCAACTCAAGAACCTGCCCAAGCTCTCCGTCCTGCGCGAGTTCCGTCTGGAGGGCGCCGACGACCCGGCCTACACCGTGGGCCAGAAGCTCGACGTGACCATCTTCACGGCCGGCGACATCGTCGACGTGACGGGCGTGAGCAAGGGCAAAGGGTTCTCGGGCCACATAAAGCGCCACCACTTCAAGCGCGGTCCCAAGACTCACGGTTCCGACCATCACCGGGCACCCGGGTCTATCGGCCCGGGCACGACGCCGGGCCGGGTCTACAAGGGCATGCGCATGGCAGGCCACATGGGCGACGCCCGCGCCACCGTCAAGAAGCTGCGGGTCGTCCGCGCGGACGCCGAGCGCAACCTGTTGCTCGTCAAGGGAGCCGTCCCCGGTTCTCTCAACGGGCTGCTCCTCGTGAAGAAGGCTTAGCGATGCCGAAGACGACCCTCTACTCGAGTGCGGGCGAGGAGATCGGCGAGGTCGAGCTCTCCGAAGAGCTCTTCTCCGCGCCGATCAACACGGCCGTGCTCCACCAGGTGGTCACGGCCCAGCTGGCTGGGCGCCACCTCGGCACCCATGACACCAAGCGACGTGGCGAGGTATCCGGCGGCGGCCAGAAGCCCTATCGCCAGAAAGGGACCGGCCGGGCCCGCCAGGGTTCGATCCGCTCGCCTCAGTTCGAGGGCGGCGGCGTGGTCTTCGGGCCGCATCCGCGCTCCTACGCCCAGCGCCTGCCGCGCCAGATGAGGCGCCTGGCCCTGTGCGGCGCCCTGACAGCCAAGCTCGATGACGGCGCCATCCGCGTGGTCGAGGGGTTCGGGCTCGAAGAACCCAAGACGCGAGACCTCGTGGGCATCCTCGACGCCCTCGGCCGCGCGGACGGGCGCGTCCTCATCGTCGCCCCCGGGACAGACGAGACCCTGATCCTCTCCGCCCGGAACCTGCCCGGTGTGGAGGTCATTCGCGCCGACTCGCTCAACGTCGTGGCCCTGCTCAACGCGGACACGGTCCTCATCGAGCAGCCCGCGCTGGCCAAGATGGAAGAGGTGTACGCGTGAGCCTCTCAGCGCACGAGATCATCCTCCGCCCCGTGATCAGCGAGAAGTCGATGGACGAGTCGCAGCGTGGCAAGTACACGTTCGCCGTCCGCAACGACGTTAACAAGATCCAGATCGAGGCTGCCATCGAGGAGATCTTCAAGGTGAAGGTCGCGGCGGTGAACGTGCTCACCACCAAGTCAAAGGAGAAGCGCGGCGGGATGCGCCGGAGCCGGATAGCCGGCCGGACGACCCCCTGGCGCAAGGCGATCGTGACGCTGGCCCCCGGCCAGAAGATCGAGTTCTTCGAGGCCGTCTGACATGCCCTTGCGTAGCTACAAGCCGACCTCGGCGGGCCGCCGGTTCATGACCCGGTCCACCTTCGAGGAGGTAACCACCAAGGAACCGTACAAGCCGCTCCTGGAGTCGCAGAAGCGCGACTCCGGCCGAAACAACGCGGGCCGGATCTCGGTTCGCCATCGCGGCGGAGGCGAGAAGCGGCACTACCGGATCATCGACTTCAAGCGGGACAAGTACGGCGTTCCGGCCCGGCTGGCCACGATCGAATACGACCCGAACCGGTCGGCCCGAATCGGGCTGCTCCACTACGCCGACGGCGAGAAGCGCTACATGCTGCTGCCCCACGGCCTCAAGGTCGGTGACGTCGTCGTCGCCGGCGTCGAAGTCGAAGCCCGGGTCGGCAACGCCTTGCCCCTGGCCAACGTTCCGCTCGGCACCACCGTCCACAACATCGAGCTGGTGCCCGGCAAGGGCGGCCAGATCGTCCGTTCCGCCGGCGCCGCCGCCCAGCTCCTGGCCAAGGAGGGCGACTACGCGGCCGTTCGGCTTCCCTCCGGGGAGGTCCGCCGGGTCAGCCTGCGCTGCATGGCGACGGTGGGTCAGGTCAGCAATCTTGACCACGAGAACCAGAGCCTGGGCAAGGCCGGGCGCGCCCGGCACATGGGGCTTCGGCCTGAGGTCCGCGGCGTTGTCATGAACCCGAGGGACCATCCGCACGGCGGTGGCGAGGGCAAGTCGCCCACCGGTATGCCGCCCAAGACGCCGTGGGGCAAGCCCGCCATGGGCTATCGGACCCGTCTTGGCAAGAAGCCTTCGAGCAGACTCATCATCCGCTCGCGGCACGGCAAGTCGTAAGGCAGAGGAGAGAGAGGCATGTCGCGTTCGGTCAAGAAGGGACCGTTCGTCGAGTCGCGGCTCCTCGGCCGCGTCCAGACGATGAACAAGCGCAACGAGAAGAAGGTCGTCAAGACCTGGTCTCGGGCGTCGGTCATCTTCCCGGATTTCATCGGACACACGGTCGCCGTCTACAACGGCAGGAAGCACATCCCGGTCTACGTGACCGAGAACATGGTCGGCCATCGGCTCGGCGAGTTTTCCCCGACCCGCACCTTCCGCGGTCACGGGAAGCACACCGAACGCTCGACCGCTCTCAAATAGGAGCCTAGGAAGTGCGCGTTTCCGCCACAGCCAAATACCTGATGGGCTCCTCGCGAAAAGCCCGACTCGTGACCAATGCGATCAAGGGCAAGCGCGTCGAGGAAGCCGCCGCTTTCCTGGCGTTCATGCCGCAGGCAGCCGCCCGCGACATCGCCAGCGTGCTGAAGAGCGCGACGGCCAACGCTGAGAACAACCACAACCTCTCGGCCGAGGATCTGTTCGTGGCCGACGCTCAGGCAAACATGGGGCCCGGCATCCACAAGCGCTGGCAGCCCAGGGCGCAAGGTCGGGCGTTCCCGATCCACAAGCCCATGACCCACATCACCATCGTCGTCGAAGACCGGGAGGCCTAGATGGGTCACAAGGTTCACCCGTACGGCTTCCGGCTGGGTGTCTCGCGCACCTGGACGGCGAAGTGGTACGCGGACAAGGACTACACGGATCTCCTCAAGGAGGACATCTCGATCCGGGCGCTCGTGACGAGACGTCTCGCCAACGCGAGCGTCAGCGGCGTCGAGATCGAGCGCGGCATCAACCACGTCACGGTCACGATCCACACCGCCAAGCCGGGGATCGTCATCGGCAAGGGCGGGGCCAACGTCGAGCTGCTTCGGCAGCAGGTCGGAGCGCTTACCAAGCGCAAGGTCAAGCTCGAGGTCAAGGAGATCCGCCAGCCGGAGCTCGACGCCTATCTGGTCGCGACCAACATCAGCCAGCAGCTGGCTCGCCGCATCGCCTTCAAGAAGGCCATGAAGCAGGCCGTGCAGCGGACGATGAAGGCGGGCGCCAAGGGCGTGAAGATCGCCGTCGCCGGCCGCCTGGGCGGCTCGGAGATGGCCCGCCGCGAGTGGGACAAGGAAGGCCGCATCCCGCTGGGTACGCTCCGTGCCGACATCAGCTACGCCCAGGTCCACGCCCTCACTACCTACGGCCGGATCGGCGTGAAGGTCTGGATCTATCGGGGTGAGGTCGCCCTCGACAAGCCTCGCCGCGAGATCGCACCGCAGCCGGCCGCCGTCGGGACCGGGGTGTAGCCATGCTGATGCCCAAGCGCGTGAAGCACCGCAAGGTCCAGCGAGGCCGCATGTCGGGGATCGCCAAGGGCGGCACGACCGTGGCTTTCGGCGAGTTCGGCCTGGCGACCACCGAGCCGGCCTGGATCACGAGCCGCCAGATCGAGGCTGCCCGACGCGCCATGACCCGCTCGGTCAAGCGCGGCGGCAAGATCTGGATCCGCGTCTTCCCCGACAAGCCGGCGACCAAGAAACCGGCCGAAACCCGAATGGGTTCCGGCAAGGGCGCGCCAGACCACTGGGTCGCCGTTGTCAAGCCGGGCCGGATTCTGTTCGAGATGGCCGGCGTCGACAAGGTGGAGGCGGTCGAAGCGATGCGCCTCGCCAGTCACAAGCTTCCGGTCGCTACCAGAGTCGTCTTGAAGGAAGGCCTGGCAGATGGACATTGACAAGGTTCGAGCCCTGTCCGACGGCGAACTCGATGAGCAGCTGGTCCAGGCCAAGCAGGACCTGTGGCAGGCCCGTTTCCAGCTCAACACCCGGCAGCTGAAGGACTACAGCTCTATCCCTCAGACCAGACGAACGATCGCGCGGATCCTCACCGTGCAGCGCGAGCGCCGCGACGAGCGCTCTCGGACGGCGTAGGAGATCACGCGATGGCAGGAGCAGCAGTGCAGGGAAAGCGGAAGACCAAGGTCGGCCGCGTCGTAAGCGACAAGATGGACAAGACGATCGTCGTCTCAGTCGAGCGCATGACGCGGCATCCGCTGTACAAGCGGGTCATCCGCTTGACCAGCAAGTTCAAGGCTCACGACGAGGACAACGAGGCGCATGTCGGCGACACCGTTCTAATCGAGGAGTCGCGACCGCTCTCGGCTACCAAGCGGTGGCGGCTGGTGAGCATCGTCGCCCGCGCAGGCGAAGGGGCCACGGCAGAACCGCTGGTCGAGGACGAGGCGACCGACGTGGCCATCCACGGCGCGGCCCACCCGGGCAGGCACATCGCGGATCGGGAGGCTGCCGAATGATCCAGCAGTACACCCGACTCCGGGTTGCCGACAACACCGGCGCCCGGACGATCCAGTGCATCCGGATCATGGGCCGGTCGCGCAAGACCACCGCCGGCATCGGCGACGTGATCATCGCCAGCGTCAAGCAGGCCATTCCGAACGCGCCCGTAAAGAAGGGCGACGTGGTCCGCGCGGTGGTCGTCCGGACCGCCAAGGAATACGGGCGCCCGGATGGCAGCTACATCCGCTTCGACGAGAACGCCGCCGTCCTCATCAACAACCAGGGCAATCCACGGGGCACCCGAATCTTCGGCCCCGTCGCCCGCGAGCTGCGGGACCGCAACTACATGAAGATCGTCTCGCTTGCGCCGGAGGTGCTGTGATGGCTCCGGACAGGACCACGCCGTCGAACAAGGTGCCGGAGATCCGGAGCGGCGACACCGTCGTCGTGTTGCATGGCAAGGATGCCGGCAAGCGCGGCAAGGTCGAGCGCGTCCTGCGCAACCCGGCGGCCAAAGAGAAGACCGCCGGTCACTGGCGTGGGATCTCGAGCCGGCCGCTGTCGATCGTCATCTCGGGCGTCAACATCGCCAAGCGCCATCAGAAGGCGCGCCCGCGGATGAACCAGACCACTCAGTCTCCGGCCCAGGAGGGCGGCATCGTCGACAAGCCGATGCCGATCGACGCCAGCAACGTGATGCTGGTCTGCCCGCGCTGCGATCGCGTCACGCGAGTCAAGCACGAGCGCCTCGGCAGTGGCCAGAGCGTTCGCGTCTGCGGCCATTGCCGCGAGCAGCTGGAGGCCGACGCATGAGCGGCAGCATGCTGCAGCGCTACAAGGACGAGGCCGTGCCGGCCCTGCAGAAGCAGTTCGGCTATGCCAACGCGATGGAGATCCCACGGCTTTCCAAGATCGTTGTCAACATCGGCCTGGGAGAGGCGCTCACGAACCCCAAGGCAGTCGATGCCGCTGTGGGCGATCTGGCGGCGATCACGGGCCAGCATCCGGTGACCACCAGGGCCAAGCGGTCGATAGCGCAGTTCCGACTCCGGACCGGCAACACGATCGGCGCTCGGGTGACCCTTCGCGGCGACCGGATGTGGGACTTCTTCGAGCGCCTCACGCGGCTCGCCCTGCCCCGCATCCGCGACTTCCACGGCGTCCCGTCCAAGTCATTCGACGGGCGCGGCAACTATTCACTGGGGCTTCGGGAGCAGCTTGCGTTCCCGGAGATCGACTACGACAAGGTGGACCGTCTCCGCGGACTGGAAATCAGCATCGTGACGACGGCGAAGACCGACGAGGAATTGAAGCGTCTGCTCGAGCTCCTCGGCATGCCCTTCGCCGGCTAGGCGCGGGGAGGGAGTAACCATGGCCAAGAAGTCCATGATCGCCAAGGCGAAACGAACGCCGCGGTTCAAGGTGCGAACCTATCACCGCTGCTTCGTATGCGGCCGGCCACGAGCCTTCATCCGCAGGTTCGGACTATGCCGTATCTGCTTCCGAGAGCGCGCGCTTCTCGGCGAGCTGCCCGGCGTCACCAAGTCGAGCTGGTAGAGATATGAACGTCTCCGATCCGATTGCGGACATGCTGACGCGCATCCGCAACGCGTCGCGGGCGCGGCACGCCGACGTCGTCGTTCCGGCTTCGCGGACCAAGCGAGAGATCGCCCGAATCCTGGTGGAAGAGGGCTTCGTCGCCGAGGTCCATGAGGAGCACGAGGGCGCCCGCCAGGTGCTTCGCGTCACGCTCAAATACGTGGATGGCAAGGCCCCGGTGGTTTCGGGCCTGAAGCGCATCAGCAAACCCGGCCTGCGCGTATATGCGCGCAAGACCGAGATCCCCCGGGTGCTCGGTGGGCTCGGCCTGGTCATAGTCAGCACCAGCCAGGGCATCATGACCGGAGCTCAGGCCCACAAGGCCCAGCTCGGTGGTGAAGTCCTGGCCTACGTCTGGTAGGCCGACGATGTCGCGTATAGGACGAATGCCGATCACCGTTCCGCCCAGCGTCGACGTCTCAATCGTCGGGCGGGACATCACGGTCAAGGGTCCCAAGGGCACGCTCAGTCGCGCTCTCCATCCCGACATGCGCGTCTCGATGGAGGGGTCCACGATCACCGTGGAACGACCTACAGAGGCCAAGCACCACAAGCAGCTGCACGGCCTGACCCGAACGCTCGTCGCCAACATGGTGACCGGCGTGACCGACGGCTATCGCAAGTCGCTGGAGATCACGGGCGTCGGCTATCGTGCCGCCAAGGTCGGCGACAAGCTGCAGCTGAACCTCGGCTACAGCCACCCGATCGAGATCGCCGCTCCGGCAGGCATCAGCTTCGACCTCGAAAACCCGACCCATCTGGCGGTTTCCGGGATCGACAAGGAGCTGGTCGGCCAGATCGCGGCCCAGGTGCGCGCCACCCGCAAGCCCGAGCCTTACAAGGGCAAGGGCGTCCATTACCTCGGCGAGCAGATCCGTCGCAAGGCCGGCAAGGCCGGCAAGATCGGCGCCAAGAAGTGAGCCAATCGACGAAGGAATCACCACGATGACGCAGGTCTCCAGCCGCTGGGGCGCGCGCCAGAAGCGGCACGACCGGATCAGGCTTCGCCTTTCGGGCTCGCCCGAGCGGCCTCGCCTGGCCGTCTTCCGCAGCCTCAACAACATCTACGCCCAGGTGATCGACGACACGTCCGGCAAGACGCTGGCGTCCGCCTCCAGCCTCGAAAAGGCGCTGAAGTCGGCCAGCCAGAAGAAGAGCGAGGAGGCCAAGACCGTCGGGCGCCTCATCGCCGAACGCGCGAAGAGCGCGGGAGTCGAGCGCGTCGTCTTCGACCGGGCCGGGTTCCGGTATCACGGACGGATCAAGTCTCTAGCCGACGCCGCCCGCGAAGCCGGCCTCGAGTTCTGACGCGAAGGAGCTGATCACTTGGCCAGGATCGATCCGAACAAACTGACGCTCGAAGAGCGCGTCGTCCAGATCAACCGAGTAGCGAAGGTGGTCAAGGGCGGCCGTCGCTTCAGTTTCAGCGCCATCATCGTCGTGGGCGACGGGGCCGGTCATGTCGGCGTCGGCCTGGGCAAGGCAGGCGAAGTGCCCGAGTCCATTCGCAAGGGCGTCGAGGACGCGAAGAAGCACATCATCAAGATCCCCATGGTCGGGACGACCATCCCGCACGAGGTCCGTTACGACTTCGGCGCTTCGAGGATCATGCTCAAGCCCGCGTCGCAGGGTACCGGCGTCATCGCCGGTGGCGCAGTGCGAGCCGTCGTCGAGTCGGCCGGCATTCGCGACATCCTGGCCAAGGTCTTCGGCTCGACAAACCCGGTCAACGTGACGCGCGCCACGCTCGAGGCTCTCGGCAGCCTGCACTCGGCGGAGGAGCTGAGCGCTCGGCGAGGAGTACGCGTCCGGTCCGTCGTGCCCGGCCAACCGACAGTGGAGGTGGGCCATGCCCGCTAAGCTGCGCGTGACCCAGACCAAGAGCACGATCAGCCACATCGCCCGCAATCGCGGCACGATTCGGGCACTCGGGCTGCGTGGCATCGGCGACACCGTCGAGGTGCCGGACAACGAGGCTACGCGAGGGATGGTCCGTCAGGTCCGCTTCCTCGTCGAGGTCGAGGAGTTGCCCGAGAGCGGGCCCGAGGAGAAGCGATGAAGCTGCATGACCTGCGCCCCGCCGAAGGCGCCCATCGGCCGCGCACCCGCGTCGGCCGCGGGATCGCCGCGGGCAAGGGCAAGACCGCCGGTCGCGGTACAAAAGGCCAGAAGTCGCGGACGGGTGGCACCATCCAGCCGTGGTTCGAGGGCGGCCAGACCCCGATCCACGTTCGCGTGCCCAAGTTGCGGGGCTTCCGGAACATGTTCCGGGTCGAGTACGAGATAGTGAACGTGGGTCGCATCTCGGCCCTCGCCGAGACCGGCATCCTCGACCTTCCCGAGGTCGAGGGCAAGGCGTCGAAGACTGCCAGGGCCGCCAAGCCCGCGCCGGTCACGGTGACCCCCGACATCCTCGCCGCCGCCGGACTGGTTCGCTCCCTCGACAAGCCTCTCAAGATCCTTGGCCAGGGCGATGTCACCAGGCCCCTGTTCATCCTGGCCGACGCGTTCAGCAAGAGTGCCACGGCCAAGATCGAGGCTGCGGGCGGCATGGCCCAGGTTCTCGAGTTCCCCGCCACGTACGGGGGCGACGGCGCCGGCTCGGTTTCGCAGAATGGCGAGGCCCCTTCCGAGGAAGCCCCAGCCGCAGGCCCCGAGGACGCTGCGGAGGCCGGACCTAAGACCGCCACTCCCGCCACGAAGCCTGCGACGCGCGGCGCCTCGGCCGCCAAGACCGCCACTCCCGCCACGAAGCCTGCGACGCGCGGCGCCTCGGCCGCCAAGACCGCCACTCCCGCCACGAAGCCTGCGACGCGCGGCGCCTCGGCCGCCAAGACGGCAGCACCGGCCGCCGCCGACACCCTCCCCCCGACGAGCCCGGCCGACGAGGCCGGACCCGAAGCATAGAAGGGCGCCTGAGCAATGCTCGAGTCGATGCTGAACGCCTTCCGCGCGCCGGACATCCGTCGGCGGATACTGTTCGTGCTGGCGATCCTGCTGGTCTACCGTGCCCTGGCGCACGTGCTGATCCCCGGGATCAACGTCACCGCACTGAACTCCCAGAGCAGCGACAACAGCCTCTTCGGCCTGCTGTCGCTCTTCTCGGGCGGCGACGTTCGGCGGATGTCGATCGTCGGACTCGGGCTGAACCCCTACATCAACGCGACCATCATCATGCAGATCCTGCAGTCGACGATCCCCTCGCTGCAGGCCCTTAGTCGTGAAGGCGAGTACGGCCGGAACAAGATCACGAGCTACTCGCGGATGCTGTCGGTGCCGCTGGCGGCACTGCAGGCCTACGGCATCCTGGCCCTGGTGCAGAACGACATGCTGCGGACCACTGGTCAGCAGGCCTTCACGAGCCCGTTCAGTTTCGAGAGCTACCAGAGCCTTTCTCAGATCCTGGCCCTGACCGTCGGCTCCATCGTCCTGATGTGGCTGGGCGAGTTGATCACCGAGAAGGGGATCGGCAACGGCATCAGCTTCATCATCTTTGCCGGCATCGTGTCGCGCGCACCGGCCGCGGTCCAGCAGTTCCTGTCCAGTCCGGACTGGCTGGAACTGTTCCTCTTCGGGATCGTGGGCCTGGTCGTCATCTTCGTCATCATCTTCGTTCAGGAGGGGCAGCGCCGGATCCCCATCCAGTACGCGAACCGCGTTCGCGGCCACCGGATATACCAGGGTGGCTCGACCTTCCTGCCGCTGAGAGTGAACATGGCGGGAGTCATCCCGATCATCTTCGCCATCAGCATCCTGCTATTCCCGTACCAGATCGCGTCCTACTTCACGACCTCGAATGTCGGCTGGGTCAGGGACTTCTCAAACGGCGTCATCTCCTGGCTGAGCCCGAGCGGCGCCTTCTACATCACCCTGTACTTCCTGCTGACCTTCGCGTTCGCTTTCTTCTACACCTTCATCGTCTTCAAGCCCGATGAGACGGCCAACAACCTTCGCAAGTCCGGCGGCTTCATACCGGGTATCCGGCCAGGCCAGCCCACGGAGGAGTACTTGCGCCGCGTCGCCTTCCGGATCACCGTCGCCGGGGCCATATTCGTGGCGTCCGTCGCCGTCCTGCCGTTCGTCATAGGCGCCTTGCCGATGTTCAAGAACCTGGCGGCCTCCGGCGTCGGCGTCCAGCTCGGCGGCACGAGCATCCTCATCGTCGTCAGCGTGGTCGTCGAGACGATGAAGCAGCTCGAGGCCCAGCTGATGATGCGCAGCTACGAGGGCTTCATCAGGTGACGGTATCGATCGGCCGGAACTCGCCCATCGGGCGAGTCGTCGTCCTGTTGGGCGCCCCCGGCGCCGGAAAGGGAACGCAGGCCCAGATCCTTTCCAAGCGGCTGGGCCTCGCCCACGTCGCGACCGGCGACCTCTTCAGGGCCGCGGTTCGGGACGATACGCCTCTCGGTCGGGTCGCCAAGGGATTCATGGACCGTGGCGAGCTGGTGCCGGACTCGGTGACGATCGAAATGCTTCTCGAGCGCCTGTCCAGGCCGGACGCCGCGGCCGGCATCCTGCTGGACGGCTTTCCCCGCAACACCGCCCAGGCCGAGGTCCTCGACAAGGCCCTCGGCGACGCGGGCGGGCGAGTGGACGTGGCGCCGTACATCGAGGTTCCGGAAGCCGATCTGGTCGCTCGCCTTGGCGGTCGCTGGATCTGTCGCGCCCAGGGCCATCCGTACCACGAGCAGACGAAGCGGCCTCTCGTCGCCGGCGTCTGCGACATAGACGGGTCGGAGCTCTACCAGCGCACCGACGACCAGCCCGCGACGGTGAAGGCCCGCCTCCGCCAGCAGCTCGGCGCCCTCGGCGAGGTCGTCGACTACTACAGGAAGCGCGGCGTGCTCAAGACCGTCGACGGGCGGCGCGGGATCGAGGAGGTCAGCGGCGATCTGCTCGCCTCGATGTCGTCGGTGGCCGCACCCGAGAGTGCAGGGCCGGGTCGATGACGGTCCCCCGCAGGACTCGCCAGGAGATCGACCTGATGCGCCGGGCCGGTCGCATCGTCGCCGACGTTCTGGCCCTGATGGAGGAAGAGCTGCACCCGGGTGTGACTACCGCGCATCTGGACACGCTGGCCGAGGACTACATCCGAAAAGCGGGCGCCCAGCCGTCGTTCAAGGGCTACAGGGGCTTTCCGGGGAGCATCTGCGTCTCCATCGATGAAGAGGTGGTCCACGGCATCCCCGGCAAGCGCGTGATAGGGGAGGGCCAGGTCGTCTCCATCGACGCCGGGGCCATCTGGCAGGGTTACCACGGCGACGGCGCCAGGACGTTCTACACGGGCACGCCGCCGGCAGACGTGGCGCGCCTGATCGCGACCACTCGCCTCGCCCTGATGGCCGGAGTCGCCGCCGCCATACCCGGCGCGTACGTCGAGGACGTGTCGGGCGCCGTGGAGGACGTGGCGGTCGACGGCAAGTGCGACATCGTCAGGCCATTCGTCGGCCACGGCATCGGCACCAAGATGCACGAAGACCTGCAGGTACCCAACTACCGAACGGGGCGCCGCGGCGCTGCGCTGGAACCGGGGGTATGCATCGCCATAGAGCCGATGCTGGCCCTGGGCAGCGCGGACGTCGAGACGCTCGCCGATGGCTGGACCGTCGTTACGACCGACCATTCTCTCGCGGCCCACTTCGAGCACACCATCGCGGTGACCGAGAGCGGGCCCGTGATCCTGACTACAGCATGAGCCACATGGACGTCATTCCCGTCCGATCTCGAAGCGCGGGATCCACCGCCCCAGGGCGAAGGCAAATCCGGCAGGTTGCCGGGCTTGGGAGTATTTGGTAACCTATTCGTTCGTGTGTCGGCCGTAGAGGCCGGCATTCGTGCGAGAAAGGGAAGACCCACAGAACGTGGCAAAGAAGGACGCCATCGAGGTCGAGGGAACGGTGCTGGAGCCACTGCCCAACACTATGTTCGCCGTTGAGCTCGAGAACGGCCATCGCGTTCTGGCGCACATTTCCGGCAAGTTGCGCATGAACTTCATCCGCATCCTGCCGGGCGACCGAGTCAGAGTGGAGCTTTCGCCCTACGACCTGACACGCGGCCGAATCACATATCGGCTCAAGTAGCGCCGCGAAGGATATCGAGGATCCCTTGAAAGTCAGAGCTTCCGTCAAGGCCCGCTGCGACAACTGCAAAGTGATCCGCCGGCACGGGATCGTGATGGTCATCTGCGCCAATCCCAAGCACAAGCAGCGGCAGGGGTAGGGCATGGCACGAATAGCAGGCATCGACATTCCCCGCGAGAAGCGGATCGAGATCGCCCTGACCTACATATACGGGATCGGTCTGCCAACGAGCCAGAAGATCCTCGCCCAGGCAAACGTCAATCCGGACACGCGGGTCCGCGATCTGACCGAGGAGCAGGTCAACCGCCTGCGCGAGATCATCGACAGGCGGCACAAGGTTGAAGGCGACCTTCGCCGCGAAGTAGCCCTCAACATCAAGCGACTTATCGAGATCGGCTCCTACCGGGGCTCGCGCCATCGGCGCAATCTCCCGGCCCGAGGCCAGCGAACCAAGACCAATGCACGGCAGCGCCGCGGACCCAAGAAGACGGTCGGCGTCCGGCGCAAGGCGACGAAGTAAAGAGGAGCCGGACGCAGGAATGGCCGAAAGAAAGCGCGCTACCAAGCAGCGCCGCAGGGAACGAAAGAATGTGCCCCAGGGGCACGCTCACATCCTGGCGAGCTTCAACAACACAATCATCACCATCACCGACCCCAATGGGAATGTGATCAGCTGGGGCTCGGCGGGCATCGCCGGGTTCAAGGGCTCCCGCAAGAGCACGCCGTATGCGGCTGCGCAGTCCGCGGAGCAGGCCGCCAAGAAGGCCATGGAACACGGCATGCGCCAGGTCGAGGTCTACGTCAAGGGCCCCGGGGCAGGCCGTGAGCAGGCAATCCGCTCGCTCCAGGCCGCCGGCCTTGAAGTCAGCGCCATCACGGACGTGACCCCGGTGCCACACAACGGCTGCCGCCCGCCCAAGCGGCGGCGGGTCTAGAGAGGACGACAGATGGCCCGTTACACAGACCCTGTCTGCCGGCTCTGCCGTCGGGAAGGCGCCAAGCTCTTCCTGAAGGGGACCCGCTGCTACTCCAAGAAGTGCTCCTGGGAGCGCCGTCAGGCGCCTCCCGGCCAGCACGGCGTCCGCCGCCGCAAGGTGGGCGACTATGGCATGCAGCTGCGGGAGAAGCAGAAGATCCGTCGCGTCTATAGCGTTCTGGAGCGGCAGTTCCAGGGTTACTTCGAGACGGCCAGCTCCACGCCCGGAGTCACCGGCGAGAACCTGCTTCGTATGCTGGAACTGCGCCTCGACAACATTGTCTATCGGATGGGCTTTGCGGCCTCGCGCGCAGAAGCGCGCCAGATGGTCGGCCATGCCCATTTCGCGGTGAACGGCCGCGTCTCCAACATCCCGTCGCGGCAGGTCATGCCAGGCGACAAGATCGAAGTCCGCGAGACACACCGAACTCGTGAGCCTTTCAAGGAGGCGGCCGAGCTAATCCGGTCGCGCCAGGTTCCAGAGTGGCTCAGCGTCGACGCGGCGAAGCTAGCCGGTTCCGTCCTGACCGCCCCGCGCCGCGACCAGATGCCGCTCGACCTCAACGAGCAGCTCGTGGTCGAGTACTACTCGAGGTAACGCACCCCGATGATCGAACTCGAGAGCCCACAGATCGCTCCGGTCGAAGAGCTCGGCTCGTACGCCAAGTACGAGGCCAGCCCGCTCCCGGCCGGATACGGCGTCACCCTGGGCAACGCCCTCAGACGGGTTCTGCTGTCCTCGCTCGAGGGCGCAGCCGTGACGGCGATCCAGATCCGGGACGTCTATCACGAATTCACGAGCATTCCGGGTGTGAAGGAGGACGTGACCCAGATCGTCCTCAACGTCAAGAAGCTCCGTCTCAAGAGCTTCGCGACGCACCCCGTCCAGCTCAAGCTCATGAAGAGCGGCGCCGGTACCGTCACCGCGGCCGACATCCAGGAATCGGCGGACGTCGAAATCGTCAACCCCGAACTGCCGATCATGACCCTCGACTCGGACGACGTGACGATCGAGATGGACCTCACGGTGGAGAAAGGGGTCGGCTACCTCGCCGCCGAGCGCTCCGAATCCAACCCGATCGGTGTCATCCCGGTCGACGCCATCTTCACGCCGGTCCGCAAGGTCAACTACTCGATCGAGAACACTCGGGTCGGGCAGATGACCAACTACGACAAGCTGACGATGGAGCTCGAGACCGACGGCACCATCTCACCCGAGGAGGCGCTCAGTCGGGCGGCCGACATCCTGGTCCGCCAGTTCTCGCTCTTCGCGAACATAGGGCTCGTGGCAGCGGGGACCGACCGCGTAGCGACCAGCGTCCCGCAGCTCCCCCCGAACATGCTCGACATGCCGATCGAGGAGCTGGACCTGCCGATGCGGGCATACAATTCGCTGAAGCGCAACAACATCGTCAAGGTCGGCCAGCTGCTCCAGCTCTCCGACGACGATCTGCTTCGAATGCGCAACTTCGGCAAGAAGTCGCTCGACGAGATGAAGGAGCGGCTCCGCATGCGCGGCTTCATCCTCCCTGACAGCGAGGAGTCCTCGCTGGGCGACGATCTCGACGAGGTCGAAGAAGAAGACCAGTTCGACGATCTGCCCCCCGAGGAGGCCTGAGCCATGGCCCATCGAATTGACGGCCGCAAGCTCGGCCGAAAGCAGGGACCGCGCCTGGCTCTCTTCAAGAACTTGACCGTGTCGGTCCTGCGCTATGAGCGGGTTCAGACCACGGAGGCTAAGGCAAAAGAGGTGCGGGGCCGGGTCGAGCGGATGATCACCCTGGCGAAGCGCGGCGATCTGGCTGCGCGCCGTGCGGTCGTCGCCCAGTTCCCGAACGAACCCCTCGTGGTAACGAAGCTATTCGACGAGATAGCTCCCAAATACGCCGATCGGACGTCCGGTTTCACCCGGATCGTCCACGTCGGTCAGCGCGTCGGCGACGCGGCTCCGATCGTTCAGATCGAGCTGGTGTAGCCGGCAAGCCGGCGGTCAACGCAGCAATGCGCCGGCCGAGTGGCGAAAAGAGCGCTCGAGAGGGCGCGCCCGTGCGGTATCGCGCACGGGTCGAATATGACGGCACGGACTTCGCCGGGTTCCAGGTCCAACGTGGAGCGCGGACAGTCCAGGGAGAACTCGAAGCCGCACTGGCAAGGATCTCCGGCGGAAGCCGGGTCCGCGTCGCGGCGGCGGGCCGAACCGACGCCGGAGTCCATGCAACCGGGCAGGTGATCGCATTCACCGACCCGAACGGAAGGACGGCGAAGGAGCTGGCCAGGGCGCTCGACGCCCTGCTGCCGGACGGCGTGGCAATCCGCGAGGTGCGCCGCGTCCCGGTCGGGTTCAACCCACGCTACGCGGCGCGATATCGGGAGTATCGCTACACCGTCTGGAACGGGCCGCGGAGCCCGCTCCGTGAGCGCTATGCGCTCGGGGTGCGGGACCAATTGGATACCGCCGCGATGGAGCGGGCCGGGTCGGTCCTGGTGGGCCGTCACGACTTCAGCGCCTTCGGGGTGGCGCACCAGCAGCCGGTGCGGATCGTCCACTCGATCCGCGTACGGAGGAACGGGTCTCTCGTGACCATCGACGTCGCGGCCGACGCGTTCCTGGGCCAGATGGTGCGAAGGATAGTGGCCGCCCTGCTGGAGGTCGGTCACGGAAGTACAAATGAAGAAGCGGTCGCCGCGGCGCTCGCGTCGAGACGACCGGCATTCAATGGGGCTGCGGCCCCGGCGAAGGGCCTCTGCCTCCGGCGCGTCGTACTGGGTCCGATGAGGTCCAGGACGGCACCGGCAAGCACGATCGCCAGATCGAACGGAGAACGATGACCGCGAAGACATATACGGTCCGTGAGAGCGAGATCGAGCGACGCTGGTACGTCGTGGACGCGACGGACGAGACGCTCGGCCGCCTCGCGACGCGCATCGCTCGCGTGCTGGAAGGCAAGAACAAGCCCCTGTACAGCCCAACGATGGATTCCGGCGACCATGTCGTCGTGGTGAATGCGGGCAAGATCGCGGTCACCTCGGACAAGAAGGAAACGAAGCTGTACATGCGGCACAGCGGCTACCCGCATGGGCTCAAGTCCGAGACACTGGGGCATCTCCTGGAGCGCCGGCCGGAGGAAGTCATCCGCCGCGCCGTCAAGGGAATGCTGCCCCACAATCGCCTGGGGGCCCAGCAGCTGACCAAGCTCAAGGTTTACGCCGGCCCAGAGCACCCGCACAAGGCCCAGCGGCCCGAGCCGCTCGCCTGACGAGGAGCGTCATGACCACGCCTGCCTACTTCTACGGGACCGGCCGCCGCAAGACCGCCGTCGCTCGCGTCAGACTCGTTCCGGGGTCGGGCGAGATAGTCGTCAACGACCGCACCCTGGAGCAGCATTTCGGCAACGCCATCGACGAGGCCGACGTCCGGATGCCGTTCCGGGTCACGGGCACCGAGGGTACGTACAACGCCCAGATAAAGGTCGAGGGTGGAGGCGTCACGGGCCAGGCGGGCGCGATCCGTCACGGCATCGCCCGCGCCCTGCTTCAGCTGGACCCGGAGGCCAATCGCCTTCCGCTCCGTCAGGCCGGCTTGCTGAGCCGGGACCCGCGTATGAAGGAGCGGAAGAAGTACGGCCTCAAGCGAGCCCGAAAGGCCCCGCAGTACACGAAGCGGTAACTGGGTCGCGTTTCGACACCGCGCGTGGACGAGCAAACCGGTCAACTGGCGTAGGACGAGCGGGCGAATCCCGTCTACGCAGGTACCCCGCGACGACAGCCGCCCGGACAGGCATCATTGCCCACATGACGGACGATCTATACGAGCGCTACAAGGAAGCGCTGCGGGCAGGCCACGTGGCCGTGCTGCGGGGTGCTCTGCAGGAAGCCGTCGAGTCCTATCGGGCCGCAGCGGTGATAGCGCCCTCTCGCGCCATTCCGCACACGAGTCTGGGCGGCGTGCTCCTGCGGTTGGGCCATCTCGAGGAAGCGCTGTCCGAGTACACGGTTGCCGTTGAACTGGCTCCGCACGACGAGGGTGCGCTCCTGGGCCAGGCAGAGGCCCTGACTACGGCCGGCCAGCGGGTCGCCGCTGCCCTGGCCTTGGATCACGTGTCCGAGATTCAGGAGGCCGCCGGGCGGCTTCCTGAGGCCGCCGACACGCTCCGTCGAGCCGTCGAACTGGACGACTCTCCCGACCGCGCCCGGCGCCAGAGAAGCCTGCTGCGGGAAATCCGTCTCTCGGCTGGGGACCACGTTGCCGAGCAGCTACTGGCTCGCGCCCTCCGGCTTCGTGACGAGCCCGCAGGTACTACGCCCGATGCCCCGGTGGCGGTACCTGCCAATCCATACACCGGACGTTCCGTCGAAAGCCCGATGCCGCCTGCGGCGTCTTCTCGCGAGATGCCCGTTCCTCAGACCGCGGCCGCAACTGCGCCCCAGCCGGCGCCGCGGATCGGGTCGGTCCCGGCCGACGTGCCGGCAGAGGAAGTGAGTCCCGCGCTCGCTGCAAAGGCCCCCGCGGCCGAACCCGAGCCCGTCGGCGCGAGGCCGGCATGGGAGCTCGAGTGGCCTCGAGAGGATCGGGCGCCGCGAGAGAACGTGTCTGCGTCGACCCAAGCCCCGGGTCGCCCCGCTGAACCCGACTTCGTCGAGATCGTGGCCGAAACCCTGGCCGGCCCTCGTGAGCCGGTCGAGCTCGGGGCCCCCGAACCCGCCTCCGTCGAGGCGGTCGCCGAGCCCGCGGCGGCCACTGAATCACTCGTGCCTGTCGTGGCCGAGCCGCTCCCGGCCGAATCCATGACGGCACCCGCGGAAGAGGAGGAAGTCCTCTACGTCGGCGTCATGGACGACATCTTCGAACCGCCCGCACTGGAGGGAGAGCTTGGTGAGAGTCAGCAGCGGAGCGGGGACGAACTGATGGCCGCGGCCGAGGCCGCGGACCTGGCGGGCGACGACGCGACTCAGCGTTCCCTGCTGGTCTGGACGGCTCGGGCCTATGGCCGCGAGGGCCGGTTCGAGGCGGGGCTGGACACCACCCACATGTTGCTCCAGCGAGATCCGGCCGATGTGGACGCTCACCTGGTGCTCGTGGAGCTATACATGGCTCGCGGTTGGAGTCAGCTCGCAGCCGAGAAGCTTGTCCTGCTCGGACGGCTTGCCGAGCTGAACGCCGACGAGAAGACCCGCCAACGGCTGTGTACCGTGGCCAGCCGCGCCTTCCCCAGAGACGAGCACCTGAGCGTGCTCTGCGCATAGAGTCTCGCCGCGAGCCGCTCGCCCTGAGGGGAATCGGCCCGTCTCTCGCGCCATCCGGGGCTTGACCTCGGGTTCGTCCGGGACCTTCGGGGAGGGGGCAGGCCGGCCTCGCGGAGTACACTAACCCTCCGATGCCACTGATCCAATCGGTGCTCGACAAGGTCAGCCCGAACGTTGTGGCCGATGTCGCAATCACGGCCCTCCTGATCTACTGGCTCTTCAGTCTGATCAGGGGGACCCGCGCGGTCCGGCTGGTCATCGGCGTGTGCCTGCTACTCCTCGTGTACGGCGCCGCCTTGACGTTCGATCTGAGGCTTCTGACGGTCATTCTGCAGACGGGGGCGTACGTCGGCCTCTTTGCCCTGGTGGTCGTCTTCCAGCCCGAATTGCGGAGAGCTCTCGACAGGATCGGCAGTCTGGGATCTCTCGGGTGGCTGATCTCGCCGGCGGAGCAATCCAAGGCGGTCCACGTCGCGGCCGAGGTGGCCAGCGCCGCCGAACGATTGTCGCGCGAAGGCCACGGCGCTCTGATAGTCATCGAGCGGGAGACGGGCCTTCAGGAGATCGCCGAGAACGGCATCATGCTTCACGCCGACATCTCCGCGGATCTGCTGGTCACGCTCTTCTCACCCAAGACGCCGCTGCACGACGGCGCGGTCGTCATCCGGGGCGACCAGATTCTCGCGGCAGGGACACTGCTGCCCTCGGCCGAAACCACCATTCCGCTCGAGCGTTTCGGCACGCGGCACAAAGCGGCCCTGGGCATCACCGAGCAGACCGACGCGATCGTCGTGGTCGTCTCCGAGGAGAGTGGTCAGATTAGCCTGGTCGAACGAGCGCGGATCGTGCGCAACCTCGACGAGCCCAAGCTGGCTCGCTCGCTGGCCGCTCTGATGCATCCGCAGACCGCCGGGAGCCTCTTCCGGCCCGACGGGGCGGCGCCCCGGCGGGTTGGGCCGACGGTTCGCCAGCTGGCCAGGCGGGCTCGCTTCGCCGCGATGAACAGGCGCCGGGCCGCCAAGACCAGGGACGAGATCGTCCCGGCGCCCGCCGACGATGGTTCCGGCGAGGAGAAGGCTTCGTAGTGAGAGTCGTACGGTTCATCGTCCACAATTGGCCGCTGAAGATCGGGGCCGTGCTTCTCGCGGCCATCCTCTACGTCGGGATGGTCGCCCTGCAGACCACCCAGGAGTGGCCCGGATCGATCGCCATCGACCTGGTCAACCAGCCAGCCAACTCCTACCTGATCAAGCCGGATCTCACGGCCGTGAAGGTCAGCAACATCCGCTACCTCGCGGCGCCGGACGTACCCATCACCAGGGACAGCTTCCGGGCGACTGCCGATCTCAGGAATGCCAAAGTGAGCGAAAGCGAGGACTCGCTGGTGAAGGTCGACCTGCGTGCACAGGACACCAGGATTCAGATCCTCGACTATCAGCCGCAGCAGATCACCGTGGCGCTCGATCCGATCGTCCACAAGCAGGTCGCCGTCCAGGTGGACACCAACGTCGCCCCGTCCGGGATACAGCCAGGGGCGCCCGTGGTCAGCCCGTCGACGGTCGACGTCTTCGGCGCAGCATCGATAGTCGGACGGGTCGCCTACGCTGACGCTCCCGTACACATCGACGCATCCGGGCTCGATGTAAGCCAGGATGTCGATCTCGTGGCTCACGACGTCGCGAACAATGTCGTGGGCAACGTCCAATTCAACCCACGGACCGTCCATGTGGCAATCCAGGTCGGCAGCCAGCAGCGTACCGAGACCGTGCCGGTCAATCCGATTGTCGTGGGCAACCCGGCCTCGGGCTACTACATCTCGTCGATAGACGTGAACCCATCGGTCGTGGCCGTTCGCGGGCAGGCCGACGCGCTCGCCAGTCTCAAAGGTCTCGCGAACACGCAGCCAATAGCCATTGGAGGGGCGACCGCCGACATCTCGGCGAGCGTCGATCTCAGCCTCCCGAGTGGCGTCGTGGCCGACAGCACCGCCAAGATATCGGTGGTGGTCCACCTCAAGTCGCCGGACTCCACGCGCACGGTGAGCGTGGGCGTGGTGCCCGACGGGGCTCGATCGGATCGTATCTACTCCTTCTCGACGCCGAGCGTGACCGTCACTCTGGGCGGCGTGACCGCGGCTCTCAACGCCTTCGACACCTCCTCCTCTGGTCGCGACCGTCTCCGTTGGGACGCTCGACGTGGGCACCAGCACCGTCACGATCGCGATCAACGTGCCGCCCGGCATCAAGGTCGTGGCGATAAGCCCGTCGCAGATCGTCGTCACCGTCTCTGCGGCCCCAACGCCGTCGCCCGTGCCGACGCCGACCCCGACACCGTAATAGGAGCGCCCCTTGCCCCGTCTCTTCGGCACGGATGGAATCCGTGGCACCGCCAACGTCGACCTGAAACCGACCCTGGCCTACGCCCTGGGCCGGGCCACCGCCCACCGTCTCGCGGGACCTGGCCGGCCCATCGTCGTGGGCCAGGACACTCGCCGATCCGGCGACATGTTCGCCGCGGCCATCGTTGCCGGAGCGACCAGCATGGGAGTCGACGTCCACATCGTCGGCGTAGTCCCGACTCCGGCACTGGCTCACATTGCCGGCACCGGCAAGTTCGCTGCCGGGATCATGGTTTCGGCCTCCCACAACCCCGCTGAGGACAACGGGCTCAAGGTACTGGACGAGCACGGCCTCAAATTGGACGAGGACGTGGAGGACGAGCTCGAGCAGCTGATCTGGACGGCCGAGGAACTGCCGTCGGCCTCGCCCGACGCGCTTGGGCTGGCCATCCAGGACCGCGACCTGCTCGAGCTGTACGTATCGCACCGGTTGGGCCTCGCCTCGGCCATATCGACCGATCTCCGTGTCGTGATCGATTGCGCCAACGGCTCGGGCGGCGTGGCCGCGCTCCGGGTAATCGAGGCCACTGGGCGCCCGGGTCGAGGCCATCTTCAACGACCCGGACGGTTCGAACATCAACGCCCACTGCGGCGCCACCGCCCCGCAGGCGCTCTCCGCGGAGGTCGTGGCCCGCGGTGCGGACGTCGGCTTTGCGCTGGACGGTGACGCAGACCGCCTGATCGCGGTCGACGCGGCGGGCTGCGTGGTCGATGGGGATGCCGTGCTGGGCGTCCTGGCCCTCGACCGGCTTGCCCGCAACTGCCTGCCCCACGGCGCTCTCGTCGTCTCGGTGCTCTCGAACGGCGGCCTCCGCAAGGCCGTCGAGGACGCCGGCGGGCAGGTCATCCAGACGCCCGTCGGCGACAAGTACATCTTCGATGGGATGCTCGTGAGCGGGGCCGGTTTGGGAGGAGAGAAGAGCGGCCACGTGATCATCCTCGAGCACGCGACGTCCGGCGACGGCATCGTTACGGCGCTCGAGCTGCTGGCGGTTATGAGCCGATCCGGCCGCAGCCTGGCCGAATTGGCTGCTCAGGTGCCCATGCTGCCCCAGCAGCAGCGGACCATACCGGCCCGCCACAAGGATCAGTGGGAGGGAGACCCGGCCATCCGCAAGGCCATCGCCGGCGCGGAGGTTCGGCTCGGTTCCTCCGGTCGGGTGCTGGTCAGACCGTCCGGAACCGAATCGGCGCTTCGGGTCATGGTGGAAGGCCCGGAGGCCGACCTGGTGGCCGAGCTCGCGGACGAATTGGCCGCCCTGGCCGGTCAGCGACTAAACTAGCCACCTTCGCCGGGGCCATGCTCCACGACACCAGGAGTTAACTGCGTATGTGCGGCATCGTCGGATACACCGGACCTCGAGAAGCCGGCCCCGTTCTCCTCGATGGGTTGCGGCGGCTCGAGTACCGCGGCTACGACTCCGCGGGCATCGCCCTGGTCACTCAGAACGGCGACCTGTTCGTAGAGAAGCGGGCCGGCAAGGTGGCCGTGCTCCAGGACGCTCTGGGCGACCGGACGCCCAGTGCCGGGATCGGCCTCGGTCATACGCGCTGGGCCACGCACGGCCGTCCGAGCGACCTCAACGCTCATCCCCACAGCGACTGCACCGGGCGGATAACGGTCGTCCACAACGGCATCGTCGAGAACTTCCGCGAGCTGCGCGAAGAGCTGGTCGCCGGCGGCCACACACTCGCTTCGGAAACCGACACGGAGGTCGTGGCCCACCTGGTGGAGGCTGCCTACACAGGCGACCTGGCCGACGCGGTTCGGGCGGCCCTGCAGCGCCTGGAGGGAGCCTACGCGCTCGTTGTGATGCACCGCGACGAACCGGATCGCCTGGTGGGCGCCCGCCTCAACGCCCCACTCATCGTCGGCATCGCCGACGATGAGAGCTTCCTGGCATCGGATGCGGCGGCAATCGTGACCTACACCAAACGCGTGATCTTCCTGTCCGACGGCGACGTGGCGGACCTGCGCCCGGGCACGGCCGTCATCACGGACCGGTCCGGCGCGGTGCTCGATCGCCCGATCGACGTCATCCCATGGTCCGCGGAGGCGGCGGAGAAGGGTGGATACGCGCATTTCATGCTCAAGGAGATCAACGAGCAGCCGGAGGCCTTGACGGCGGCCCTGACCGGCCGGCTGCGCCACGACACGATCTGCCTGGAGGAGCTGGATCCCATCCGCGACCGCCTGGCCGGCATCGACCGTGTCGAGATGATCGCCTGCGGCACGGCCTACTACGCGTCGCTGGTTGGAGCGGCCCTCTTCCAGGAGTGGCTCGGCGTGCCGGCCCGATCCACGGTCGCCTCCGAGTTCCGGTACAGCCCACCGCCGATCGATCCGCACACCCTGGTCGTGGCCGTCACTCAATCCGGCGAGACCGCGGACACGATCGCGGCGGCGCGGCTGGCCGGCGATCGAGGGGCGCTCGTGGTGGCGGTCACGAACACCGTCGGGTCGGCGATAACCCGCGAGTCGCATGCCTCGGTCTTCCTCCAGGCCGGACCCGAGGTTGCGGTGGCAGCCACCAAGACGTTCGTGACCCAGGTAGCGACGCTGGTCATGCTGGCCGCGGACGTGGCGAATCAGCTCGGACGGCTGAGCGCTGAAGCCGAGCTGGAACTCGTCACGGCCCTCCGCCGCCTTCCGGCCCAGGCCGCGCGCGCCATCGAACTGGCGGCGCCGGCCGAGGAAATGGCCGGGCGCTACGCGGACGCGGACGGCTTCATGTACATCGGGCGCTCCTTCGGCTACCCGGCCGCCCTCGAAGGCGCGCTCAAGATCAAGGAGATCAGCTATCTGCATGCCGAAGGCTATGCGGCCGGCGAACTGAAGCACGGTCCAATCTCCCTGCTCGACCCGGGCGTACCTCTCGTAGCGGTCGCTACGCGGTCGGCCGTCTACGAGAAGCTGGTCAGCAACCTGATGGAAGGCCAGGCCCGCGACGCTCGGGTCATCGCCGTGGCCACGGAAGGCGATGCCGGAATCGAGCGTCTGGCGACGGACGTGCTGTGGGTACCGGACACTCTCGAATCTCTCAGCACCATCCTGGCGGTCATCCCGCTGCAGCTCTTCGCCTACCACGTGGCGGTGAAGCGCGGTCGCGACGTTGACCAGCCGCGCAATCTCGCCAAGTCGGTGACGGTGGAGTAGGTGGCTGGCGCGGGGCGGCCTACCGGGTCGGGCGGCGACCGCCCCGAATCGGGTGACGACCGCGGCGCCCCCGCGCACCACGGCGCATATGGGAACGATGGCTCGCGGGCAGGCAACCCTGCCGTGTCGGCTGCGTTGCCGCCGCCGGGGACGACGGAGCTCGGGATCGACATCATTCGCGTCGCCCGCATCAAGGCGTCGCTGGACCGCTTTGGCGATCGTTTCACCAGACGTGTCCTGACCAGCGCGGAGGCGGCTTACGTTCGCAACAGGCCAGAGACGCTCGCGGGAAGGTGGGCGGCTAAGGAGGCCGTCTCCAAGGTCCTGGGGCTCGGCGTCCGGGGCATCGGTTGGCGGGACATCGAGGTCGAACGGCTGCCCACGGGCCAACCGGCCATCCGCCTGCACGGGCGGGCCGCGCGGCGAGCCGCGCAACTGGGCATGGATAGAGTCGCCGTTTCGATCAGTCACGAGTCCGAGTTCGCCGTGGCGATCGCGTACGGCGTTCGAACGGCGGGCGGGCGTTTCCTCTTCCCGCCCGACATCGAAGGACGGCTCGACGAGCGGGAGGCGGCGCTCATGAGGCGCCTGGAGAGGCTGCGCGGATTGGCCGGGGAGGCTGCAGCGACTGAGGCTAAGCTGGCCGCAGCTGAAATCCGTCGATCCGCCCGGTTGGCGGACGCGAAGGCCAGCAAGGAGGGAGTCGATGCCTAGCCGGGTGGTGCCTGAACCCCTGCTGCTCGATGACCTCATGGCTGCCGCGCTCCTTCCGCTGCGGCCGGCGCGCGGGCACAAGGGAACCTTCGGGAAACTGCTGGTGATCGCCGGGTCCGTCGACTACGCGGGCGCTGCCCTTCTGGTATGTACGGCAGCGGGTCGCGCGGGCGCGGGCCTGGTGACGCTGGCCACGCCGGAATCGCTGCAGCCGCTGTTCGCGGCCAAGGTCATCGAGGCGACGACCCTGGCCTTGCCGGAGGACGACGTCGAGGAGGTAGATCCGGAGGAGGCGCTCGCCCGAATCCTGGATCACGACCACGATGCCCTCGTCGTTGGGCCGGGCTTGAAGCCGAGCCTCTCCATGACCGAGCTCATCCGCGGCCTGCTGGGGCCGGACGAGGACGGCGAGCCGGCCCCGGCAGTCCTGGATGCGGAAGCTCTGAGGTCGCTCGCCACCGTCGACGGATGGGCCCGCGAAGTCGCCGCTCGATGCATTCTGACGCCGCATGTCGGGGAGTTCCTGCGGCTCAGGGCCGCCGACGGCCACGATCCGCAGAAGCACGGCGATCTCGTTTTCGATGATGCGCGGCGCCTCACCGCAGCCCGAGATGCCGCCCGCGAGTGGGGACAGGTGGTCGTTCTGAAGGGCGCCCGAACCGTAATCGCCGAACCGGAGGGCCGTGCCGCGGTCTCGCCGTTCGAGAATCCGGCCCTGGCGAGCGGTGGCACCGGCGACGTGCTGGCCGGCACCATCGGAGCCTTACTGGCCCAGGGTCTGGGGACGTTCGAGGCGGCGCAGCTCGGGGTTTACCTCCACGGCGCCGCCGGGGAAGCTGTCAGGGCTCGCCTGGGCGATGCGGGCCTGCTCGCGTCCGACCTCCCGCCGGAACTGCCACTTGCCCGGCGGCGGCTGGCCGCGCTGGTGGGGCAGCGGCCGTGACCGGAGGTCGTGGCGAAGACCGCGCCGCGCCGTGGGCTCCGTGAGAGCGGGATGAAGACCGTTCCAGGGGCGCTCGGCGGCAGAATCACGGCAACGCGGCTGCCCCTGCTCGAGCCCCGCCCGGGCGAGCCCCTGCCGCCACTGCCGAAGACGGCCTGGCTCGAGATAGACCTGGACGCTCTCGTCTACAACGCCCGTCTGCTGGCAGGCCTGCTGCCGGCCCACGTCCGCCTCGAGCCGGTCCTCAAGGCCGACGCCTACGGCCACGGCGCCGTGCCCGTGGCCCGCGCTCTGGTGGCGGACGGCGCCCGGAGCCTCAGCGTCGCCACGTTCGATGAGGCGCTGGAGCTCCGCCAGGCCGGCGTCGACGTGCCGGTCCTCATAGTCTTCCCAATCCCGCCCGAGCTGGCGCCAGATGCACGGCGCCACCGCTTCTCGATCACGGCCGGCGACCAGGTGCTGCTCGAACGCACCCTGGCTGCAATGTCGGACGGCCCCGAGGCGGGAACCGCGGCCGCGGGCGGCTCTGGGGATTCACGGCTGGCCATCCATCTCGAGGTCGAGACAGGTCTCGGCCGTGGTGGAGTAGAGCCCGATCTGGTGCCGGTGGCCGCGGCCGCCATCCAGGCCTCGCCACACGCTCGCCTGGCCGGGTTGTGGTCGCACCTCCAGTCCGCGGGCGACGCCGACCTGACTGATCGCCAGGACCGCCTCTTCGGGATGGCTGCCGGATTCCTTGAAGGTGCCGGAGTGACTCTCCCAACGCGCCATCTGGGGGCGAGCGGCGCCGTGCTCGCGGCGAGCGCGCCGCCCTACGACGCGGTCAGGGTCGGGCTGTCCCTCTACGGGCTGGTGCCGGATGGCTTGGCCGTGGCCGAGCCCGTCCGGGCGGCCGCCGCGGCGCTCCGGCCGGTCATGGCCCTGCGGGCACTGCCGATCCGCGTCGCGTGGCTCGATGCCGGCAGTGGCGTCAGCTATGGTCCTTCCTTCACGACCAGCCGTCCGAGCCTGATCGCGACACTGCCACTGGGTTATGCGGACGGCTACCCTCGGAGTCTCTCGAATCGGGCCCAGGTACTGGTCCGAGGGGTACGAGTGCCGCAGGTCGGAACAGTCGCCATGGACGCCGTGATGGTCGACGTAACGGACGTTCCGGGCCCGGAAGTGAGCGTCGACGACGTGTTCACGTTGCTGGGAGAACAGGGCGGGGAACGAATTGACGCCCGAGAGGTGGCGCAGTGGGGCAACACCATCTCGCACGAAATCGTGGCCGCGATGTCCGCACGGCTACCCCGGGTGTACTATGCGGCAGCCAAGGTGGTCGGCCTTCGCACGATCGCGTGCGATACGAGTCGGAGCGGGGGAACGCTCGACTGGCGGCCAGTCGGGGCATCGGCGGATAATCCCGGTCCGCCTGGTAGCGAATGAACGGTCCCGGCGGCAAGATCGACGGAGAGCAGGTTCGCACTTGATGCAGATACAGGGTCGCTCTGAGGAACGGCGCGACGACCTGGTAGAGCAGGTGGCCCGCGAGATACAGCTGCGCGGCCTGACCGTTCCCGCCGTCCTGTTCTTGCAGGCCAGCCGCCCTTACCGCCCGCTGGGCAGCGGCGCCATGGTCTTCTTCGATCCCGTCCTGCGCGGCGTCTTCGGCGGCGAGGTGCCAGTAGCCACAGAGATCATGGCCGACGATCTCGGCATCGAGCAGCTGATCGAACGGCTTCAGGATCCCGACGAAGAGATCGCCTGGGACGCTTGACGGCGGACGCCCAGGATGCAGCCCGGTTAGCATAGCCGGGTGACCAGCCAGCCTCGAGCCCTCTTCGCCCTGGATCTCGGCTCGGCTACCACCTCGGCGGCCCTCCTGGGACACCTCGGCGGCCGATGGCGCCTGATCGCGCACACCGCCGCTCCCGCATCCTTCGACGTAGAGGTGATGCTCGCCGGCCTGCTTCGTCAGATCCAGGTCGCCGATCCGGCCCTGCTGGCCGATCTGGCCGCCGGGGAAGCGCCCGAGGTGGCCGCTCTCGCGGCCGCCTGGCCGCGGCTCGAGGCCCGCACCACTCCTCAGCGTCGCATCGCCGTCCTGGCAGGTTCGCGCCGGCAGCGACGGCGGCTCGAGGAGGCGGCGCTCCGGGCGGGCTGGCTCGTGGTCGGCGGAAGCGCCGACGAGAGCGACCCGGTCGAGCTCAGCCGGCTCATCCATTCGACTCGAACGCAGGCCGTGCTTCTGGGCGCGGACCGTTCTCCGGCCGGCGACGAACGACGGCACCTGCCCGATCTGGCCGCCCTGGTGGCCGCTACGCGCCGCCTTCGTCCCGAGCTGACGGTGATCCTGGCGGGCGGCGCGGCGGCGTACGAGACCGCATTTACGGAGCCCGCGGACGCCGGCGAGGGCCAACAGCTTGGGGAGATTGCCGAAACGGCGGGTAATCCGGCTCCCGACGACAAGGCGGAGCAGTCCAAGGCGGCAACCGAAGGTCTTCCGGAGGCCGCGGCTGTGCCGGAAGGCGAAGCCCTGGCGGCGTCCGAAGCTCTGCCAGAGGCCGAGGCCAGCCCGACCCCAGAAGCCCAGCCGACTCCCGACGAACCGGCCCCCCAGCCAGGCGCTCAACCGCTCGCCGGAGCCGATGCCACTCTCGATGCCCCGACGGCGACCGAGGGCGGGCCCGGTTCCGACGCTTCGCTTGCCGAAGGCAACTCGACCGCCGAGTCTGCCGCGCTGCCCGCCTTCCTGACCATGGCGGCCCGCTCGAGCGCCGTCAAGGATTCGGACCGCGCGACATCTGCGCACGTGCTGCTGGCTCCCGATGCCGAGGCCGGGCAACCCGCCGGGGCGTCTCTTCAGCAGGTACTCGAGGGCTTGCGGGCATTCCCGAACGACAGCCGGCTGGGCGTTGCACGATCCACGGCGTCGCTGGCTTACGTCCTCGACCGGGCCATCGAGGTAGTCGAGGTCGGACTCCAGGGCGGCCTCAGAGCCCGGTCCGAGCCGATCGGTGAAGGCCATTTCGCGGTCGCCTCCTCGCACGCCTGCCTTGCCGAAGGCTCGTTCTCGCCGACCGACCCTACCGATGAGGTCATCGACAGCGTTTCAGCATGGACGACGACCGCGCTCGACAGGCACCGCCTGACGGATCGGTTGCTCGACCTGCGGCTCGTCCCATGGGGCGAAGCCGACGGTGAAGGAGCGGTCTTCCGGTTGGGCGCCGCCAAGGCGGCCCTCTCGCGTCTTGTCGATGCCACGGCCGAGATGGCCGCCTCCCCAATGCCGGATCTCATGGTGGCTGCCGGCGGCATATTCGCATCGCAACCTCCCTCGGTCGTGGCACTCGCGATGGCGGATCTCGTCCGTCGTCCCGGAGTGAGCCAGCTCGTCTGCGACCAGGCACGCCTGCTGGGGCCGCTGGGCGCCGTCGAAGACGAGGCCGAGCGACGACAGCTGCTCGCCAACCTTGCCGACGACATTCTGGTGCCGCTCGGGACCCTCATCCTCCCGGCCGGGGTGAAGCCCGGTCGAGCTGGGGGCAGCCTGCGGCTGAAGGGGACGGTCCCGGTTTCCGAGATCGAGCTCCACCCCGGCGCCATCCAGGTCGTGGACCTCCCGCCGGGTCGGGCCGCGAAAGCCGAGTTCGACTTCCGAGACACGGTGAGGCTGGGCACCCGCGGCCATCACTTCAGCGTGGACGTAGGCGGCGGTCTGTGTGGCCTTCTCGTGGATCTGCGCGACATCCCGCTTCGCATGTCGGACCGGCCCGAGTCGAGGCGCGACACGCTCGGTGCCTGGCAGCGCGGCATGTGGCCGGAGGTCGACGAGTGAGCGCCGTTGCAGGCACCGCCGGCGCAGAGGTCCCGGCGGCGATGGCTCGCGTGGCGGCCCGGCGGATTCTGGTCTTCTCGCCGACGATCCACTTCAGGCTGGAGCCGGGGGATCGAGCGCTGGTCGCCCCGGAGGCCAGGGTCTCCGTCGGAACGCCGATAGCCGAGCGGACTTCCGACGCCGAGCTGGTCGATGCTGGGCGCCTGACCGGCGTGCCCGAGCGCCTCAGCATCGCTACCGTGAGACCGGCCGAGTCAGGCGGGGAAACCGCCGCCTGGCCGCTCTGGAGAGAAGGCCGGCCCGAGATGAGCCAATCCGGGCCAGCTCCACAGGCCGACCTCGCACCGAGCGCCGGGCCAGGACCGGCCGGCATATTGCAGCAGGAGCGGCGACGCGGGCCGGCCGTCGGAAAGTGGTGGGTCGGTGGGGACGAGCGCCGGGGCAAGTCCCGCCGGAACAAGCCACCAGTCCTGGTAGGTGGGACGCTGCTTTTCGAGACGGAAGGCCGGTGGCGCGCCGCCGCTGGCGAGCACCACCAGGTCCTGGAGTCGCCAGTGGCCGGAATCGTGCGCGACGCCCGAAACGGCGTGGAGGTCACGATCGAGGTGGACGGTGCCGCGATCGCAGGGGCCATCGCCGCCGGCGAGCCGTCGCGCGGCTACCTGGATGTCCCGCGGCTGATAGACGGCGAGCTGCCGCCCAGCACCCTGGACGTGGGCCGGTCCGGCGGAGTGGTCGTCGCCGGCAGCCGTATCTCGGCCCAGGCGATCAGCCGCGCCAGGGCGATGTCCATCCGCGGCCTTATCGCCGGCTCGGTTGGGCAGGGCGAGCTGCGCGATCTCCAGGCCTCGGAGCTGCGCCAGAAGGCGAGTCTCGCTCCGTCCGTACCTTTCGCCTTGATCGCTCTGGACGGCTATCAGCGCCGCCCGATCGCCACCCCGGTCCTCGCCCTGCTCGCCGCGCTGTCCGGGCGGGAAGTGGCTATCGTCACCGACCCTCCGCTCCTCGTCTTTGACGTGGCGGAGGTAGCGCTGCCGGAGCTGCCGCCTGACTGGATCCGCGTCCGCAGTGGCCCACACGCGGGCCGTGAGGGAAGCCTGGTCGAGTCGGCCGGCCTTTACCGCTTCCGTGCGGGCATCCATCTGGAGGCCGCCGTGGTGCGCTTCGTCGACGAGACAGAAACGACGATCGTGCCCTTTGCCGACCTGGAGCGCTTCATCTTCTGAGGGTAGCGTCCCAGGGTACCTGAGCCGCCCGGCCGGGAGGGGCGCTGCCGACGCCCGGCATCCTGTAGTCCCCGTACCCGGGCATGAGTCGCGGGAACCTCGTTTCGGGTAACCTCGGGGGGTGATTGCAGGGCAAAGCCTGGAACGCAGTGTCGTGACGCGCCATCCGGCGGCCACCCGCGCCCTCGCCGCGGCGCTTGCGGCGGCAGCGCGACCGGGGGACCTGATCAGCCTGATAGGCGAGCTGGGGGCCGGCAAGACGCAGTTCGCCAAGGGTTTCGGGGCCGGGCTGGGGATTACTGACACAATCGTGTCGCCCAGCTTCGTGCTGATGGCCGAGTACCGAGGCCGGCTGCCGCTCTTCCACGTCGACCTGTACCGCCTCGCGGACGCTGCGGAAGCGCTGGCGGGCGGGCTGATCGACGATCGCCAGGCGGAAGGCGTCACGCTCATCGAATGGGCCGAGCGCTTCGCGGACGCCATGCCCGTTGACCGGCTGGAGGTCCTCATCGAGGGCACGGGCGACGATCCCCGGCGGATCGTCCTTCGGGCCATACGGGCCGGATACGGCCGATACCTGGCGGCGGTGCCCTCGACCGCCGAATCAGCCGATGAAGTCGGGACCGAGGGCGAACGATGAGAGGTCGTCGACTGCTGGCGATCGACACCTCCGGGATGGACGCGCTGGTGGCCCTGGGCGAGGAGGACGGCGGTCTCGTGGCCGAGCGTCGATGGGCTGCGGGCTATCGCCACGGCGAAGAGCTGCTTACGCGGATCGACGATCTGCTCTCCGCGAACGGCGTTCCGTTGGCGGAGCTGGGCGGGATCGTGGTCGGCACCGGGCCCGGGGCGTTCACCGGGCTGCGCGTCGGCCTGGCCACGGCCAAGGCCCTGGCCCATGGGCTTGGCATCCCGATCGCCGGCGTGGCCAGCGCCGAGGCCCTGCTCGCCGCCGTGGCGCGTGAAGGCGACCACAAGCTGGCCCTCCTGCTCCCGGCCGGGCCATCCGACCGCGTGCTCGTTCTCGACGGAGTGGCGACATTGGTACGTGGCGGCGAGGAGCTCGAGCTCGACAGGGCCACCACTCTCGTCGCGGTGGACCTGCCGGACCGGGCCCCGGCAGCGGCGCAGGCAGCCGGAATGCAGGCCGAGGCTGGGCTTTCGGCGGCCCTGCTCAGGCTAGGTGCCCGCAAGCTCGCTGCCGGCGGCGACGACGTAGCCCTGCTCGTCCCGGAATACGTGACCTTGCCCCGCGGAGTGCCGGTGGCCAAGGGGGAGGTGCGATGGTCGCACGACCGCCGGTAGCGATCGTCGTCGACCGCATGAGGGTCGAGGACCTCGACGCCGTACACGCCATCGAGCGCGAGGCGTTCAGCACTCCGTGGCCGCCGCACGCCTATCGCCAGGAGCTGGAGACCAACCGTCTGGCCCACTACATCGTGGCCCGCTGGGGCGACGAGATCGTCGGCTTCGCGGGTATGTGGCTGCTCGTGGACGAGGCCCACGTGACTACGTTCGCCACGCGCCGGTCCTGGCGCCGCCAGGGCATCGGGGAGCGGCTGCTGCTGGCGCTGCTGGATCTGGCCAGGGCGCGCGGAGCGCACGAGGCCACGCTCGAGGTCAGGCCTTCGAAATCTCCCGGCCCGGAGGCTCTATGAGAAGTACGGGTTCCGGACCGTGGGCGTCCGGCCCCGCTACTACAGCGACAACCACGAGGATGCCCTCATCATGACGACCGAATCGCTCGACGGCCGGTCAATGCGCGACCGGTTGGCCGCGCTTCGGGCGGAACTGGCCGGACGGCCCGACGTGGAGGTCGGATCGGATGGGCAGCCCGTCGGCTCGTCGGGCGAGCCCGACGCCTCCGACTCGGGTGGGCCCGGATCCTCCGAGGGCGCGTCCCGAGCGTCCTCGATTCCAGATCCTCGTGGACCTGGGAGGACGACGTGACAAAGGGCGGCTTGATCCTGGCCGTAGAGTCGAGCTGCGACGAGACCGGCATCGCCCTGGTCGAGGACGGCCGGCGGATCCTCTCGAACGTGGTTGCCAGCCAGGTGGCGATGCACGCCGCGTCGGGCGGGATCGTGCCGGAGGTCGCGGCGCGAGCCCATCTGCGCTGGATCGTTCCCGTCCTCGACGAGGCCTGGTCGTCCGCCGCTGTGGGTTGGGACGACGTATCGGCCGTGGCCGTCACCGAGGGCCCGGGTCTGGCCGGGTCGCTGCTGGTGGGGATCAACTTCGCCAAGACGCTGGCCTACGTCCACGGCAAGCCCCTCATCCCGGTGAACCACCTGGAGGGCCACCTCTACGCCGCCTGGCTGGCCGACGGCGATCGCGAAGTCGCCGAACCCATCTTTCCTCTGGTCGCGCTGATCGTTTCCGGCGGGCACACGTTCCTGGTCGAGATGCGCGACCACCTGACGTACACGCTCCTCGGCGAGACCGTGGATGACGCGGCCGGCGAGGCGTTCGACAAGGTTGGCCGCCTGCTCGGTCTGCCGTACCCGGGCGGGCCGGCGATCATGAAGGCGGCGGCGGGGGCGGTGACCCGAGACGTGGCATTTCCCAGGGCCTGGCTCGGGGACTCGTTCGACTTCAGCTTCAGCGGCCTCAAGACGGCGGCACGGCGAACGATCGCCGCGGAGCGAGGCGGGGAGGGGACCGTGGCCGGCGAGGCGCCGCTGGCCGAGGATCGAGTTGCCGAGCTGGCCTACGGCTTCCAGGAGTCCGTGGTGGACGTGCTCGCAACCAAGACGTTGCGGGCGGCCCGAGCGGCCGGAGCTCGGTGCATCGTCCTGGGCGGCGGCGTGGCCGCCAACCAGGTCCTGCGCGATCGCCTCGCCCAGGGAGCTCGCGCCGCCAGGATTCCACTGGTCGTGCCACGGCCGGCGCTCTGCACGGACAACGGAGCGATGATCGGCGCCGCGGCGGCTCGACGATTCGTGGCGGGGACCCGGGCGGGGCTCGACCTGGACGCCAGGCCCTCGCTGCCGCTGGCGCGTCGGTGAGCGACCCTCCGGACGTCCGACCGGCAGAGTCGCCGACAGACGAGATCCGGGTCGCGCTTGCCCGCAAGGCTCCCCGGCTCGACCCGCTCGTGGTACGCCGGCAGCTGCGGGACGAGGGGCTGCGAGCCCGCCGCTCGCTCTCTCAGAATTTCCTGGCCGACCCGGATGTTCTCCAGGCGATCCTCGATCTGGCGGCGCCGGAGCCGGGGCGGCGGATCCTGGAAATCGGCCCGGGCTTGGGCATCCTCACCGGCGGGCTGCTCTCCGGCGGCGCCGCCGTCACGGCCGTGGAGCTGGATCGGTATCTGGCGGGACGACTCGGGCGCATCCAGGCCGAGCCCATAGCCACGGGCGCCCTCACCCTGGTCCAGGGCGACATTCTCGACCAGCCGATCCCAGGCCTCGTGCCATCGCCCTACGAGGTCGTCGCGAACGTCCCGTATCACATCACGAGCCCCATCCTGCACCGCTTCCTGGGCGAGCCGCCACGGCCGGAGCGGCTCGTCCTTATGCTCCAGCGGGAGGTGGCGCAGCGGATCTCGGCGGCGCCAGGCGAGATGAGCTACCTCTCCGTGTTCGTCCAGTACCACGCCACTGTCAGGATCGCGTTCCTGGTCACGCGCGAGGCCTTCGAGCCCGCGCCGGAGGTCGAATCGGCGGTTGTCGAGATTCGCCCGATCGATCCGTCCGGCCTGAAACCGCGCCTCTCCGCGCCGGAAGAGGACGATCTCTGGCGACTCGTCCAGGCGGGGTTCAGGGAACGCCGCAAGAAGCTGCGCAACGTCCTGGCGCGGCAGCTCCCGATCTCCGGGGCGGCAGTGGCGCAGGCCCTTGCGGCCAGCGCGATAGACGGCGATCGGCGGCCGCAGACCCTGGCCGTGGACGAGTGGCTGGCCCTCCACTCAGCGCTGGGGCCGTTGCCCGGTCAGTCCCGGCCATGACGCGCTCGCCTGGAGCCGCCCCGACGGGCGGCGGCCGCCTCCGGGTCGCCAGGGATGCCCAGGCAAAGCTCAACCTGACCCTCGCCGTCCTGGGCGCCCGCGCCGACGGCTACCACTCTCTCCATTCGGTCATGGTGCCGCTGGCGCTCAGGGACGTTCTCACGGTGTCCGCGGCGCCGGCCGGGGCCACCCAGGACTCACTCCGAGTCCTGGGTCTGCCACTGGCCGCCACGCCGGACAATCTCGTCCTGCGCGCCATGGCGGCGACGCGCGCCGCGGTCCTGGAAAAGGGCCCGGGAGTCGCGTCTCGAGCGCCAATCCTGGCCGCCCGGCTGTCCAAGAGGATCCCCGTGGCCGCGGGGCTGGGGGGCGGCAGCAGCGACGCGGCGGCCGCCATTGACGCCGCTCTCGCCCTGTGGGATGCGACGCTCACGTCGGAGGAGGCCACGGCCGTGGCAGCGTCGCTGGGCTCGGACGTGCCGTTCTTCCTGGCGCATGGTCCGGCACTGGTCACTGGCCGCGGCGAGTTCGTCGAGCCGCTGCCGCAGATTCGAGGTGAGCCGCCGGCCGTCCTCCTGGTGACGCCGGGGGCGGCGATTTCCACGGCCGCGGTATTCGCGGCATTCGACGCCGACACGCTGCCGCTGCGGTCTGTCCGGCCGATGTCGCCCGAAGGATCGGCGACGACCGCCCTCGCCGTCTCGGACAACCTCGCCGCCGCGATGCGGTCCGGTCTGGCTGCTCCCGAGCTCGTCGAGCTGGCGCCTGATCTGGCCCGCGCGAACGATCTGCTTGCTGCGGCCCAATCGGTCGCCCCCTGGCTCGAGGGATTCGGAACTGCACTCGAAGAACTGCTGGCCCGTCCGGTCGGCCAGTCGGGCTCCGGGCCGACGCTCTGGGCCCTGTATCGGTCGATTCCGCAAGCCAGGAAGGCCGCCCGGACCGTGCGTTTGGCCATCTCGAGAGGTGCGCTCCCGGCGGTCGGCGCCGGTCAGCCGTTCGTCGCCGTTACGTCCATCGCGTCCACACCGGGCGCCGCGTCTTTGACGGACCACGGTCCGAACTCCGAGTCGGGCTGCCCGTACCAAACGGGCGGCCCACGGTCCACAATGGCACGAGCGACCCGCCGGACGCCCCAGCGATCCGGTGGTGGCGCTGCCGCACCGAAGGGAGATGACCCGAGATGAGTCGAAAGGCGGTCTCCTCCACCGCCGCACCCTCGGCAATCGGCCCGTACAGCCAGGCTGTCGAGGTCGATGGCTTCCTGTTTTGCTCCGGGCAGATCGGGCTGGATCCCGTGACCGGGCAGCTGCTGGACGGTATCGAGGACCAGGCCGAGCGGGCGCTGGTGAACCTGGAGGCCGTGCTGGCTGCGGCCGGAATGACGGTGGCTGAGATCGTCAAGACCACCATCTTCCTGGTGGATCTGAGCCATTTCTCGATCGTGAACGCCATCTATGCCACGCACATGGTCGAGCCCACGCCGGCCCGAAGCACGGTGCAGGTGGCCGCTCTCCCGCGCAACGCCCTGGTCGAGATCGAGGCGATCGCGCGGCGGACGAGCTGACTGCCGTGGCAGAGCTGGGGACTGCACTCTCGCGCGGGTCGGTCGTTCCGTGCTACCGTCCGAAGCGATGAGTCAGCCTCCGGAAGGCGTCCTGCCGGTCGTGCTCGCGGCCGGACTCGGGACGCGCATGAAGTCGAGCAAACCCAAGGTCCTGCACGAGCTGTGCGGCCGCCCGATGCTCGCCTACGTGCTGGACGTGGCGCGGGAGGTCGGGGGCCGGCGTCCGCTGGTCGTCTACTCTCCGGCGACGGCGGCGATCACCGAAATCTTCGCGGATCGAGCGGATTTCGCCCTGCAGGAGACGCCCCTTGGCACCGCCGACGCGCTGCGCGCCGCGATGGCCGCCGCCCCGGAGGGCGCGGACGAGATCCTGGTTCTGCAGGCCGACGTGCCGCTCGTCCAGGCGGACCTTCTGGCCGAGATGATCGACCTGCGCCGCGCCCGCAAGGCCGCAATTGCCCTGGTGGCGGTCCACGTAGCTGACCCCGATGGCCTCGGCCGCGTGGTCCGGACCGATGACGGCGGGCAGGTGCTCCGCATCGTGGAGGAGAAGGACGCGACGCCGGAGGAACGCGAGATCGAGGAGATCAACGCCGGCGTATACGCCTTCGACGCGGCCTGGTTGCGACGCCGAATCAACGATGTGAAACCCTCGCCGGTCTCCGGCGAGCTGTACCTGCCGGCGCTGGTCGAGCTGGCCCGTGACGATCGCCGGCCGGTCGTGTCGCTGGAGGTCGAGGACGACGGCACTCTCACCGGCATCAACGACCGCGCGCAGCTGGCCGCGGCCGAGCTCGAGTTGCGGATGGTCATCAACGAGCGCCACATGCTGGCCGGCGTGACGTTCGTCGATCCCGTCCGGACGTACGTGGACGACACGGTGGAGCTGGCCCAGGACGTGGTTCTCGAGCCGGACGTGATCCTCCGAGGCAGCACCCGGATCGGCGAGGGGACGCGCATCGGGGCGGGCAGCCAGATCATCGACAGCGTGATCGGCCGCGACTGTTTCATCTGGGCAAGCGTGCTCGAATGCTCCGAGGTGGAGGACGAGGTCCAGGTCGGTCCTTTCTCGCATCTTCGGGCGAAGTCTTCGATCGGGCCTGGGGTCAGGCTGGGCAACTTCGCCGAGGTCAAGGCGAGCCGCCTGGAGGCTGGGGTCCAGCAGCACCACTTCAGCTACATCGGCGACGCCGAGGTGGGGGAGCGGACCAACGTCGGCGCGGGGACGATCACCTGCAACTACGACGGCGTCCGCAAGCACAAGACGAAGATCGGCAAGCATGTCCTCCTGGGCTCGGACACGATGCTCGTAGCTCCGGTGGAACTGGGCGATGAGGCTCGCACCGGCGCTGGATCCGTTGTCACGAGGGATATTCCGGCGGGCATGCTGGCCGTCGGCGTGCCGGCGCGAATCCGCCCGCCGCGCCAATCGGTCAGCGATCCGCCGCCAGACAAGGCCGAATGAGCGACGTTGTAGTCGTACTGCTGGTACTGCTCCTCCTCGTCCTGATCGAGGCGGTCTTCGTCGCTGCCGAGTTCGCCCTGATCACCATCCGGCGGAGTCGTCTCGAGCAGCTGATCGACGAAGGCCATCGTGGCGCGAACCGGGTGCGCCGGCTGACGGAGGACCCGAGCCGAGTCCTGGCCGTCGTCCAGATCGCCGTCACCTTCGTCGGCTTCCTCTCATCGGCATACGCGGCGGTCAACCTGACGACGAGGCTGGAGAGGCTGTTCCTCGATGCGGCGGTCCCGCGCCCGGTCGCAGGCGGCGCCGCGCTGATCGTGGTCACGATCCTGCTCGCTGCCTTCACCATCGTCTTCGCCGAGCTGGTACCGAAGACCCTTGCGCTCGCCCACACCGACCGGTTCGCCATCGTCCTGGCCGGACCGGTGGACCTGCTCGGCCGCATTCTCGGGCCGGTGGTCGCGGTCCTGACATGGCTGACCCGGGTGATCGCCGCCGGTTTCGGGGCCGACGTGCAGAAGCGGGCCCAGATCAGCACCGAGGAGCTGAAGCTCATCGTGGAGCGCGGCGGCGAGGAAGGGATCCTAGAGGCGGAAGAGGAGCAGATGATCAGCGCCGTCATTGAGCTCGGTGAACGCCGGGTACACGAGGTGATGGTCCCGCGCACGGACATGACCGCCCTGCCCGTCGACGCCAGCCTGGACGGGGCGATCGACACGATCATCGGGGAAGGGCACAGCCGGATACCGGTCTTCGAGGAGACGATCGACAAGGTCGTCGGGATTCTCTACGCGAAGGACCTGCTGCCCTTCCTGAAGGGCGAAGACAAGCGGCCGGACCTGCGGAATTTGCTGCGGCCGCCGCTCTTCGTTCCCGAGTCGATGTCGATCGACGACCTGCTCCATCAGCTCCAGCGTCGCAAGGTCCACATCGCCATCGTCCTGGACGAGTACGGCGGCACAGCCGGCATGGTGACCATCGAAGATCTTCTGGAAGAGATCGTCGGCGAGATCCAGGACGAGTACGACGAGGAGGAGCCGATGACCGAGCGGCTCGCCGACGATCGGGCGCGGGTCGATGGGCGCGCCGCGGTCAGCGACCTGGCGGAGCTATTCGACCTGGATCTCCGAAGCCTCGAGGACGCCGACGAGTACGACACGGTGGGCGGGCTTATCTACCACCGAATTGGGGGTGTCCCCAAGCCGGGAGACGAAGTGCGTCTGGAGTCGGAGGGGCTGACGCTGACGGTCGAATCCACGGACGGCCGGAGGGTCGCCAAGGTCCTGGCGGTTCGCTGGCACCCCGAGCACGACGGTCGTGGCGGGGACGAGGCGTCGTAGCGCGGGCTAAGGGCAGGGCGTCATGCTACGCGGCTCTCGCCCCCTCCGGAGACGCCCGGCGTCAGGCTTTGATCACGTCGACGATGATGGCTCGCAACGACTCGAGCGCCTCGGCATCCACGACCCCCGCGGCCTCCAGCTCGGCCAGGGCGCGGTCGCGATGCTCGCGAGCCCGGTCGCGGGTGTAGTCGCGGCCGCCCAGCCGCTCGATCAGGGCGACGGCCTCGGCAACCTGTCCGTCGGCGGGCGCATCGGTCCGCCAGATCGCCTCCAGGTTCGACCTGTCTTCGGGCCCCGCCTGCTCGAAGGCGTAGATGACCGGCAGGGTCATCTTGTGCCGGGCCACGTCCGTCGGCTCTTTGCCGGTGGCCGCCTGCTCGCCCCAGATCCCGAGCAGGTCGTCGTTGAGCTGGAAGGCGATTCCCAGAGCCCAGCCGAAGGCGCGATATCGGGCGATGACCGACTCGTCGTCGGTCGCGAGCAGCGCCCCGGTCTGGACTGAAGCCGCGATGAGAGCCGCGGTCTTGCGGCCGATCATGTCGAAGTAGATCTCGACGGACATTGGCTCGGACCGCTCGCTGGCCCAGATGTCGAGGTACTGACCCTCGCACAGAGCTACGCAGGTGTCGTCGTACAGCCGCATCATCCGCAGGACCTTGGCGTCCGAGAAGCCGAGCTCGCTGAGGCGGTGCAGCGCTACTCGGCTCAAGGTGAAGAGCATGTCGCCGGCGTTGATCGCCTGGGGGATGCCGTGCAGCGCCCAGACCGTGGGCCGGTGGCGGCGTTCGACGTCGCCATCTTCGATGTCGTCGTGGACGAGACTGAAGTTGTGGCCCAGCTCGACGGCCGCGGCGCCGGGCAATGCCTTGCGGTAGTCGCCGGCTATCGAGGCGTAGGCGAGCAGCCCCAGCAATGGCCGCATTAGCTTGCCCGGCGAGCCACTCCCATCCAGTCCGAGGTGGTAGCGCATCATCTGGTAGAGGCCCGCGGTCGAGGTGTCCCGGTCCGAGACGAGGCGCAGGATCTCCTGTTCGGTGTCGGAGATCAGGCTGGGGAAGCTCGTGGGGGTTCGCACGGGCGGATCATATCAATCCGCTTTCAGAATCCGACGCCGGTCCTGGCCGGCAACCCGCAGGGCGGTCAGGCTTGCCGGACGTAGGCGGATCCGGGGAAGTCGGGATCCTCGTCGTGCGGACCTTTCGGACTGCCTTCGCGCATCTTGGCCGAGGCCTCCTCGACGGCTATGTCCGTCACTTCCATGCGGGCCAGGTCGTCGTCCGCGGCAGGGGAGTAGTCGCGGGGCGCGCTTCTGCCCGGGAAGTAGCGGCCGGTCATGGCGTCGAGGATTTTGCGCTTCTCGCGGAGGTCCTCTATCCCGCGGCCGCGGCCGTAGGCGACCACGCTGCGGTAGTTGGCCGAGTGGTCCGGCGCGGTCTTGGAGGCCACCAGGTCGTCGATGCGGGTTACGGCCACGGCGACCGGTCGTCCATCCCGGAGCAGCCGAAGGGTGGCGTTGCCGGGCGAGCCGTGCAGGTAGATGTGCCCGGCTTCGTAGTGATAAAGGAACGGTATGAGCCGTGGCTCGCCGTCCTCGACGCAGGCGACATGGGCGATGAGCCCGGCCCGGAGGAACTCCTCTACGCGATCCGGGACGGCCCGATCGGCGTGGCGGCGGATGCGAGTCCGGTTTGTGCGGGGCCCCGGAACGATATAGTCGTCACGCGCGGTCGTGTCGTCCATGACGCCAGCTTAGTGGGTCCGGGCGAAGCGGGCTGCCACCGCTCACCGCCTCGCCGTGCCACTCCTCGGGAGTAATGTGAAGCCTGTCATCGTCGCCGGTCACGTCTGTGTGGATCTCACGCCGGCTCTCGATTTCCCTCCTGGCCTGGAACCCGGCCGGCTCATACAGGTCGGTCCCCTGGCCCTGTCGGCCGGTGGCTGCGTCGCCAACACCGGGTTGGCCCTGGCGGCCCTCGGAATCCCGACGCAGCTGGTCGCGAACGCAGGCGCCGACCAGCTCGGTCGAATCCTCGTCGAGCTGCTGGCGGCGTCAGGACTCGACAGCTCCGGCATCGTCTGCCTCGACGGGCAGGCAACGTCGTATTCCATCGTCGTGGACGTCCCCGGCCGCGACCGCACCTTCTGGCACCATATCGGTGCGAACGCGGCCTTCAGCGGCGCGGGCGCGGTCGACCGGATCGAGGCAGTGGCGCGCGGCGCGGGCGACCCCTCCGGCGCCTCGCCCCTGGGCGGTGGACCCCGCCCCTCCGGTGCGCCCGGCGCCCTGGACGCCATCGTGCACATCGGCTATCCGACTCACCTGCCAGCGCTTTACGCCAACGGAGGCGCGGCTCTGGTCGGCCTGGTGGGGGCTGCACGCACCGCCGGCGCAACCGTCTCGATCGACATGGCGGAGATCGATCCGGCATCGGAGGCAAGGGCCGTCGACTGGGAGAGTCTCCTGGCGCTGACTCTCCCGGCCGTGGACGTGGTCAAGGCGAGCGTCGACGACCTCGCAGCGATGCTGCCGCACCGCGCGGGCGCCGCGCCGATCGCCTGGGCCGACGCGCTCGTCGAACTCGGCGCCGCCGTTGCGGTCGTAACGGCCGGAGCCGGCGGGCTGTACGTTCGGACCGCGTCGGGCGCTCGGATTCGGGCCGCGGCGCAGCCCCTTCGAGAGGCCCTTTCGGACTGGGTCGATCGCGAGCTCTGGGCGCCGCCCTTCACGACCCGCATTCTCACGACGACCGGCGCGGGCGATGCCGCAGCCGCCGGGTTTGTGGCCGGCCTCGCCCTCGGCCGCGGCCCGGAGGAGTCCGCGGTGCTCGCCGCGGCCGCAGCCGCGGCCCGCATCTCCGGCCACCCGGTCGGCGACGCTTACGACCTCGCGGTATCGGTCGAAACTGGACGAGAGCCGCAAGCCGGGTGGTCGCCTGGCCGCGGTGGCGTCCACCACGGACCGCGTGACAGGGAGGTTTGATGAGCCATGTTGACCGCAGAGCAGGTACGGCATGCGCGCTATCGAGCCGCGGCGATGCTCGAGGCAGCCGGCATCGCAATCACACCGGCCGAGCGGGCGGCCATCGAGGTCGCGGACTTCGGCCTGGGCGACCTGACTAATCTCGGCCTCGAGCTCGTCGTCTACGTGAACACGGAACGCGTCTGCGCCAAGGAGCTGGTCCTGTTCCCTGGCCAGACCTGCGCCGAGCACCGCCATCCGCCCTTCGGAGGCACACCGGGCAAGGAAGAGACCTTCCGTGTCCGGATGGGAGCCGTGTACCTCCATGTCGAAGGCGGCGAGCCGACCCCGAATCCCAAGGCCCGCCCCGTCCGCGCCGATCGCGGCTTCTACACCGCCCTGCGCGAGATCGTGCTTCATCCCGGCGAGCAGTTCACTGTCCCGCCGAACACAAAGCACTGGTTCCAGGCCGGTCCCGACGGCGCCGTCGTGTCCGAGTTCTCGACACAGAGCCGCGACGAGCTCGATGTCTTTACCGACCCCGAGATCAGGCGGCTACCCGCCTACGTCGACTGATGTCCGCCAGGGTGCCGAAATGGCAGCGTGTGGACCGGAGCTGCCACGCGCCCGCAGCGTGGTAGCTTGACCAAGTGCCGACTCCGCGCCTGTACGTGACCGATGCCATCGTCCTGACCCGATTCGACTACGGCGAGGCGGATCGGATCATGACGCTCTTCACGCCGGCATACGGCAAGCTCAAGGCGATCGCCAAGGGCGTGCGGCGGACGAAGAGCCGGCTGGGCGGCTCCCTGGAGCCGCTGGCCGAGCTGCGGGTGGCGCTCGCTCGCGGTCGAACCTTCGACGTCGTGACCCAGGTGCAGGTCAGCCACGCGTGGTTGCGTCTGCGCGACTCGCTCGAAGTCGACGGCCACGGCCTGGTACCTCGCCGAACTCGCGGATCGCTCTATGGAGGAGCGCCACGAGGCGGAGGGACTGTACGCCCTGCTGCGTCATGCGTACGAGCTCCTGGACGCCGGAATGGATGCGGGCCGGGTGGCTCGCTGGTACGAGATGCATCTTGCCGACGAGCTGGGTGTCCGGCCGGAGGTGGACCGCTGCGTGGAGTGCGACCGAATGCTCGAGGCCGACGAGTCGTTCCGATGGGTCCCACCGCTGGGCGGCGTTCTGTGCTCGCGCTGCCCGGGACCGCCGGCCGATCGGGCCGGCCTGTCTCTCGAGGCGCTCAAGCTGCTGAAGGCGTACCAGCGCCTGGACGTCGAGGCGTTGGCAGGCCTGCGCCTCCCGGCCGGCGTAGAGGCCGAAGTGGAGCAGGCGATGCGCGACTTCCTACGCGTCTCGCTCGAACGTGACGCCCGCTCGTTGCCATTCCTGGACGAGGTCCGCCGGACCTAGGTCCGACGCGCTGAGCGACCCGGCCTATCGACGTCGCGGTGGGCGGCGCCCCCTGGGCGCCCGAGTGCGCGGTGAGCTCGCCGGTGCCGCGACCGGGTCGGGTCCCCCCCGGCGGAATTCGGCAAGCCGTTTGTTCATCATGGCCTGGACGGCGGCTACCGACATTCTGGTGCCGTTGCCGAGATACAGATCGTTGCGGTGGACCCGGAGCAAGATGTCGTCGACTGGCGACAGCGCGTGCCGGTGGACGTAGTTCTGGGGATCGGCCAGCTGGACTCTCAGCATTCTCGGTTTGGCGGGGGGAGCCGCCGGGTCGCCGATGGTCGCGACCTCCTCCCAGCCAACCGGCCCGTTGCCGCGGGCGTACTCGAACCCGTCCCTGCCGACCACGAGCGCGATCGGCTGCCCAAGGCGACGGGTGGCGATGAAGGCCGCTCGAACGCTGTACAGGCTCAGGAATGCTCCGCCGGCAACCTCCGCCCATCCGAGCGCGGCACTCCCACCGTGGAGATCGCCCTGGCCCAGTAGCACGCCCAGGATGCCAAGGAAGAAGAACGCTACGTAGAGGAAGAGACTCGCCCTGGCCTGGCGGCGGTCGTCGTAAATCGATACCGCCGGACCCAGGACAGGGTGCTCCACGGGGGTCGAAGTCTCCTGGCCAGAGGCCACGGGCTCTCCTCTTCGTCAGCCGGCGCCGTCTCCTGTGCTGACTGACATGATGACGTCTCGAAGCTATGCGCGCCGCGGCGCCCGCTCGTGCGAGAACTGCTGCCCGAACGTTCGATCGCCGTCGACGTTCGATCGCCAGCAGTCCGACGAGCCGTTCTCCGTCGGGATCTAGCGTTGAGGTCCTCGGAGATCGAAGCCCGGGCCCGGGTGGGGCGTTGCCGCCGCAGAGACTCGGCGCTGGACGCGCTGCGCGACTGCCGGATCGCCTCGCTCGAGCGAGACGATCGCTCGACTTTCTCGGTGAGGTCCGGCGGGGTTCAGTTCAGACTGCGGGCGCGGGTATCGCGGCCATCAGGAAGTGGCCGGTCTGATAGTCCACGACGACGAGTTCGCTGGTGGCCGGCCAGGGACATGGCGTCGGCGAAGCCGACTCAGTCCCCGTTGCCGCGGGTGGACACCAGTTGCGGCCCATGGGTCCGCCGAAGTTGCCCGTGACGACCAGGGACCATACCCACTCGTCGGGATTCGGCGCGTCAGAGACAACCTGGCCGTAACGTACGACGCGAGCGGAGATGACCGCCGATGGAACGGCGCCGATCCTCGCGTTCGCCATCGCATCGAGGGCCTGCTCAAGGGTGAGTCCGGCCGGCGGCGGGGCTTCGAGGGCGACGGCGGTTGGGCCGACCACAGACACCGCCGACGCGTCCGGCCCGAACGACTGGGCCGGAGACGCGAGCGGCGCGGTGCCGGCCTGGCTCGCGGACGGGGCGGGAGATGGGCCGGGCTTCTGGGCCAGGCCGTATCCGGCGCCGAGTCCGGTGAGGATGGCGAAGACCGCAACCAGCGGGATCACCGGCGGCACCGGCAGGCCGCGGCCGGCGGCCCGCGGCTTGATCGCGGTCCTGGTAAGAGGTTCGCTATCTTCGGTAAAGCGATCCATGTGGTTCGCTCCGGCTGACGATCGCCGATGACGCGACGCTCTTGGCCCAGCGTATCCTCGTTCGCGCTCGCCGTCGGTCCCAGGGCCCGCTCGTCCCGCCCGTCCGAACGGCCGCCGGGAGTCCTGTTGCCTCTACCGCGGTGACCGCTCTCGCCGCAGCACGTTCCCCGCGTCCCCTGGGCGTGCGAGAATTGCGGCCCAAGCCGCCCCAGAAGCCGATCGCAGAAGCTCCACCGCGTGCCAGCGGCCCGCCCCTGCCCGAGGAGACCAGAGTGACCGCCGCCAAGCCGAATTCCCCGGCCGACGATCCCGGACCAGCCGTAGCCAATCTGGAAACGATCGTCTCGCTGTCCAAACGGCGCGGCTTCATCTTCCCGAGCTCGGAGATCTACGGCGGCATCAACGCCGTGTGGGACTACGGGCCACTGGGGGTTGAGCTCAAGAACAATGTCAAGCGGGCGTGGTGGCGGGCGATGGTCCAGGAACGCGACGACATCGTCGGCCTGGATGCAGGAATCATCATGGCGCCCCAGGTCTGGGTTACGTCGGGCCACGTAGCCAGCTTCAGCGACCCGCTCGTGGAGTGTCAGACGTGCGGCCGGCGCTATCGCCTCGACGAGCTGCCCGGCGCCGAGAACCTGACGAATACGGAGCTGGCCGACCCCACCGTGGTGGACCGTCTCGGGCTCAAGTGCCCCGCGGATGGCGGCCCGCTCTCGGCCCCGCGCCGCTTCAACCTGATGTTCAAGACTCATATGGGCCCGGTCGAGGAGGAGGGAAACGAAGTCTACCTGCGTCCCGAGACGGCTCAGGGCATCTACGTCAACTTCCGCAACGTCCGCGAGACGAGCCGAAAGAAGCTGCCCTTCGGCATCGCCCAGATCGGCAAGGCCTTCCGCAACGAGATCAGCCCGGGCAACTTCGTCTTCCGAATGCGCGAGTTCGAGCAGATGGAGATGCAGTACTTCGTCAAACCGGAGACGGCGGCCGCCACGTTCGAGGAGTGGATGCCGCGCCGGAGAGCCTGGTACGAGCGGTACGGCGTAACGCCGGCCCGGCTGCGCTTCCGCGAGCACCGGCCGGACGAGCTGGCCCACTACGCCAAGAAGGCCGTCGATATCGAGTATCGCTTCCCGTTCGGCTGGAAGGAGCTCGAGGGGATCCACAACCGCGGCGACTGGGACCTGGGCCGGCACCAGCAGGCCACCGGCGAGAACCTCGAGTACTTCGACCCGGCGACCGAGGAGCGTTACGTGCCCTGGATCGTCGAGACTTCGGCCGGCGGCGACCGCGCGGCCTTCACGTTCCTCATCGACGCGTACCGTGAGGAAGAGGTCCGCGGAGAGAAACGCGTCGTCCTCGGGTTCAATCCGGATCTGGCGCCGTACAAGGTGGCGGTCCTGCCGCTGCTGAAGAAGCGGGACGAGATCGTGGACCTGTGCCACAAGCTCCGCGACGACCTGGCCAAGGATCTGCTCGCCGTCTACGACGACACGGCGGCGATCGGCAAGCTGTACCGTCGCCAGGACGAGATCGGCACCCCGTGGTGCGTCACCATCGACGTCGACTCGCTCGAAGACGGCAAGGCCACCATCCGTGACCGCGACTCGATGGAGCAGATCAGGGTGGACGTCTCGCAGGTGAAGCCGATCGTTCTCGAGCGGCTGGCCGGGGCGCGAGGATAAGGGCCGGAGCACTCATGGAGAGTCGAGCGCAGGTGGTTGCGGAGGGCGGGCGCTCGGAGTCACGGGATGCCGTGTCCGAGCGCGGCGGCGTACCACGCGGCGCGAACCTCGGTCTGGCCCTTCCGCACGAAACTTGGGCCGCTCTCGCTCTCGCCGAAGCGAGTCCGCCTTGCGTGGTTTGCGCTGGCGGTGATCGGCCTCCTTCCGATCCTCTCCGCTCCGAGCAACGGGTGGGCCGATTGGCCGTCGTTCTGGTCGGCGGGAGGAACGGTTGGGACCTCGAGTCTCATGGACTCACACCTCCATATGGCCTGGCAGACGGCCCGTGGCCTCCTTGGAGACCCGTGGCGCTATCCGCCTGCTTTTGCGTACGTGTACTGGCCCGCCTCGTTTCTCCCTATCGGCGTCAGCTTTGCGGTCAACGCGATGGTGATGCTGGCGCTGGTGGCGCTGACTGGTTGGCTGCTTTCCAGGATCTTCGATCTGCCGGAGAACATGATGGTCCGGCTGGCTTTTGCCTGGACGCCCGTCCTGGCGGCTGTCGACATGGGCCAGAACGCTCCGCTATCCGTCGTCTTGGCACTTTGGGCGATCGACGCGTTGCGTCGGGACAGCGATATGGAGGCCGGCCTGGCGGCCGGCCTGCTGATGTACAAGCCTTCGCTGGGCGTTCCCTTGCTGTGCTTCCTCCTGCTCCGACGGCGCTGGCGATCGGCGTCCGTAGCGTCACTGGTCACTGCGGCGGGCTATCTCCTGAGCGTCGGCGCAACGGCAGGCGATTGGCTTTGGCCGGTGGCCTGGTGGAACGGCATGCAGCCCCTGCTCGCCGCCGACCTTGCGTTCAACGCGGACAAGGCCATCAGCATCCCAGGGTTGCTCGGCCGAGTTCAGGGCCTGCCGTACTGGCTTCCCTACGCCTGCGGCGGCGTCATCGTGCTGGCCGCATTGCGCGGGCTGGCTCGTGCTCCGCTAGTCGAGGCCGCAAGTGCGGCGTGCCTTGTCGGACTGGTCGCAGGGCCCCGCGTATGGAGCTACGAGGCGGGCCTGCTGCTGCCGATACTGGCGTGGGCCGTCGCAGGCGGTCTCGCCGAGCCGTGGCGAACGCGCCTCGTCTTCCTGGCGGTGCTGGGAGCCATCCTCTGGATGGTCTCGCCCGTCACCGTCGTGAGCGGCGTCGCCGTAGTCGCCGGCGCAGCGATGATCCTCTGGTTGCGGCGATGGCCGCCATTCCGTTGAGCCGACCGGGCCGCGTGGCCACAGGACCGGTCTGAGCGCCGCGCGTCGAGCCAGGCGCGACCCCGTCCAGGCGGTCGTTGCCGAGTGTCGGTCGCGTCCCGGGCAGGCTGACATGGAGGCCGCCGCAGGCGCTGGTCGCCGGAGCAGCCTGAGGGCACCTGATCCGCGGACCACTCCGCACGGTGGGTAGAATGGCCTCGCGCGACGGGCGCGAGCGGGATGTCGTTGGTCCGCCCGGTCGTCGGTGCTCGTTTGTCCCGTCGCGAAGGAGGGCGCCGGCATGAGCGAGGTACTGTTCTGTCCCAACTGCGGATCTCGACAGGGTGCGCAGGCCCGGTTCTGTTTCGCCTGCGGCCAGGACCTGATGTCGTCAGTCCCCGCAGGGACAGTCGAGCCTGATCAGCCGGCCGCACCGCCGCCACCGCCGGTAGCGCCCTCGCCGGCACCGGTCGCACCGCCGTTAGTGGCTCCGGTCGCGCCGCCCGTGACAGCCGCTGCACCAAACCTGCCTGCTGCGCCGGTCGCTCCGCCCGCATGGTCCATTCCCAAGGACGAGCCGCAATTCGGCCAGGCCGGTGCCTACGGGGTTCCGGCGGCCGGCGGTCATTTTGCCGTCCAGCCCGGCGTGGGAGCGACGCGGCCGACGGGGATAGCCGTCCTGGCGATCCTGGAGATCGCGGGCGGCGTACTGGGGCTCTGGGCCGCGAAGGTACTCTTCGATGTCGCCGACTTTCGCAACTACTGGTACGCGGACGGCGGGAGCTACCAGTTCCTGGGACTGGCGTCCGCCGCCGGCGCGATCGCGGCCTTCGTTCTGGCCTGGGGACTGTGGTCTGTTCGCCCGTGGGCGTGGATGCTCGGTTGCGCCCTGTGCATAGTGACCGCGGCGTTCGCCGTTCTCGGCCTGGTCGGCGGCGGGAACGCAGCCTCTTCGGTCATCAACATCGGAGTCAGCGCGGCCGTTCTGTACTACCTGAACACGAACGGCGTTCGAGCACTCTTCGGCCGGCCGCCGACGACCTTCATGCAGCTCCAGAGCCCGCACTGACGAAGGCCGGACCCGCCCTGGGTGATTTGCTTGGGGAGCCGCCCAGCTCAGTGAGCCAGGGCCGCCTCTGACTTCGCCGCCTCGGCGTCCGGGGCTGTGAGCTGGCCGCGCAGGTAGCGGTCTATGTTGGCCGCCGCCTTCTTGCCGTCGCCCATGGCCAGGATGACCGTGGCCGCGCCGCGGACGATGTCGCCGCCGGCGAAGACCCCGTCCATCGAGGTCTGGAGGTTGTCGTCGATCTCGATGTAGCCCCACTTGTTGATCCGCAGGTCAGGTGAGGTGGAGGTCAGGAGCGGGTTGGACCTGGTCCCGATCGCAACGACGACCATCTCGCACGGGAAGACGAACTCGGACCCGGGGATCTCGACGGGGCGGCGGCGGCCGGAGGCGTCGGGCTCGCCGAGCTCCATGCGGATGCACCGCAGTCCCGAAACCCAGCCCTTCTCGTCGCCCAGGACTTCCACCGGCGCGGTCAGGAACTCGAAGCGGACGCCTTCCTGCTCGGCGTGGTGGACCTCCTCGATCCGGGCGGGAAGCTCGGTCCGGGAGCGGCGGTAGACGCACACCGATTCATCGGCCCCGAGGCGGCGGGCCGTCCGAACCGAGTCCATGGCCACGTTGCCACCGCCGACGACAGCGACGCGCCTGCCGTGGAGCACGGGCGTGTCGGAGTCGGAGCTGTAGGCGCCCATGAGATTGACCCGGGTCAGGTACTCGTTGGCGGAGTAGACGCCCTTGAGGTTCTCGCCCGGGACGTTCATGAAGACGGGCAGGCCCGCGCCAACGGCCACGAAGACGGCATCGAACCTCTCGCGCAGCTCAGGCAGCGTGTAGGTCTTGCCGATGATCGAGTTGGGCTCGATCTCGACGCCGTCCGCGACGAGCCGGTCCACCTCTTTCTGGACGATGTCCTTGGGCAGCCGGAACTCCGGGATGCCGTAGATGAGGACGCCGCCGGCGGCGTGAAAGGCCTCGAAGATCGTGACGGCATGGCCGCGCTTGACCAGCTCGCCGGCCGCTGTCAGGCCGGCCGGGCCCGAACCGACGATCGCCACCGACTTACCCGAAGGCGCGGGCCGGGCATGGCCGAAGACGTCCCGATGCTCGATTGCCCAGTCGGCGACGAAGCGCTCGAGGTAGCCGATCGCGACGGGCGTCCCGGTCTTGGCACGCAGGCAGACCAGCTCGCACTGAGTCTCCTGTGGGCAGACCCTGCCGGTGACGCACGGTAGCGCGTTGTCGCCGAGCAGCGAGTCGGCGGCGCCCTTGACGTTCCCTTCGCCGAGCAGGCGGATGAAGTTCGGTATGTTCACCGCAACGGGGCAGCCGTCGATGCAGTATGGCTTGGGGCACTGCAGGCAGCGGTCGGCCTCGAGGATCGCAAGCTGCTCGGTGTAGCCGAGGTTCACCTCGGCGAAGTTGCGCGCCCGAACCATGGCGTCCTGCTCGGGCATGGCGCCCCGCAGCAGCTTCATCCGCTCCTTCTTGGGGAGCGGCTCACGCCCCGAGGCGGCGCGGCCGTCCAGGGTCAGGTCGGACGGGTCGCTCATGCGTGGGCCTCCGCGTGCGAGGCCTGCCATCGCTCCAGGGCGGCCTGTTCGAACTCTCGGTAGGTGTTGAGTCGATCGGCGAGCAGGCGGAAGTCCACCTTGTGGCCGTCGAACTCGGGGCCGTCGCAGCAGGCATACTCGGTCTTGCCGTCGATCGAGACGCGGCAGCCGCCGCACATGCCCGTGCCGTCGATCATGATCGAGTTCAGCGAAACGGTGGTCTTGACGCCGTACGGGCGGGTCAGCTCGGAGCAGGCCCGCATCATCGGCACAGGGCCGACGGCGAATACCTCGTCGATCCCTCCGGCCTCGCACAGGTCCTTCAGTGCTTCGGTCACGAAGCCCTGGCCGGCCGTAGCTGCCGTCGTCGGTGCAGACGACCACGTCGCCCGTCGCGCGCAACTCGTCCTCGTAGATGACCCATTCCTTCGAGCGGCCACCGATGACGCTGGTGACTTTCACGCCACGCTTTGCGAGGGCCTGGGCAATCGGATAGACGACGGCCGTGCCAACGCCGCCGCCGACGCAAACGGCGTGGCCGCTCTCGAGCAGCTCGGTAGGCTTGCCGAGCGGTCCGGCGATGTCAGTGATGGCGTCGCCCACCTCCAGGGCGGTCAGATCGTGGGTGCTCTTGCCGATCGCCTGGATGACCAGGCTGATGGTGCCGGCGGCCCGATCGACGTCGGCGATGGTCAGCGGGATGCGCTCCGCCCCGGGTCCGCGCCGAACGATCACGAACTGTCCGGGCTGGCGGATCTCGGCGATCCGAGGGGCCTGGACGACGAGGCGGGTTACGTTCGGCGACAGCTGCGTCTTGCTGACTATGGGGTGCATGTCACTCCGCTGGCGTGGATCGACCTAATGTATGGTAAGCCACTATGCATTACTGCCAATAGTGCCCGTCGAGAAGGTCCCCGACACGCCCGGTCTGGACCCTGGCGTGGGGCCGAAGGTCACATCCTGGACCCTCGAAGGGGTGGTAGGACCTCGCTTACCAGCCTAGCAGCGACTGAGAGGTCGTGCGGACCTGGCCGAGCACCGTCCGGCCGTCCCCATTGGCGTCGAGCAGGTTGGGCTGGCCGTCGATCATGAAGACCGGGTGCAGGTCCACCTGGACGAGATTGCGGCCGACGAACGTGAGGTCCACCACCGCGCTCTCCTGAGCGCGCTCGTCGTGAGTCCAGTCGAACACGAGGTCGCCGAGCGAATAGAAGGCCAGGTTGGAGGGGCCCAGCTGCTGGACCGGCCCGAACCAGTGGGAGTGGCTGCCCAGGATGAGGTCGGCCCCGGCGTCGATCATCCTCCGCGCGTCGTACTGCAGCCCCGGCACGAGCGAGTCGGTGTATTCGTTGCCCCAGTGAGGCATGACGACGACGTAGTCGGCCCCGGCCGCTTTGGCCGCCGCTATGTCGGCCGTGACGGCTCCGATGGAGTACGCGGCCGAACCAGGCGAACTGGCCGTGGCCCAGTAGTCGACGGGCTGGATGTAGCTGTAGGCGAGCACTGCCACCCTCAAACCGCCGGCGCTGAGCCAGGCGGCCTTGCGCGCTTCCGATCGATTGGCGCCGGCGCCGGCATGGGCGATCCCGAGCTGGTCGAGGTGGCTGACGGTGTCGGTCACGCCGTGGCTGCCCCCGTCACCCACGTGGTTGTTGGCAAGGGAAACGGCGTCGATACCGGCAAACTGGAGGCCCTTGAGCAGGTCCGGATCGCCGGTGAACCGGAAGCCCGTGGCGTGGTATGAGAAGTCGTTCGGCTCCGGCGATTCCAGGTTGACGAGCGCCAGGTCCGCCTGCTGGAAGAGCGACCAGAAGGCTCCCGTGCCGCCCGTTCGGTGGCCAGACGCGAGCGTTCCACCGCCCCATCCGCAGCAGTAGCGCTGGTCGATGACGGCGTAGCCGCCATCCCAGGCGTAATCCACGCCTCGGCCCTCGAGGACGGACTGCGCATAGACGGCCCTGTCGAGCATCACGTCGCCGCCCGCGGCCATCGTCCACGCGGTCGCCGTGGTGAACCCGGAGACAACCCCAGGCTCCGAGGCGAGAAGCGGCCAGTCCGCCAGGACCGTCGTCCGGCCGATTCCGAAGAGCGCCACGCCGTCGACCGAAAGGGCGCGGACTCCGATCGTCACGTCGTCCGCTCGGACGATGCCGAGCGCACCGGGCATCGCCCTGACGAATGCGCGAACGTCTGCCGGGGACATCGTCCGAACGCCCTGCGGCCGGATGCCGAGGGCGGCGGCTAGGGCGGGAAGGTCGGCGGCACTGACGGCCGACAGCCTGGAGCCGGCCGTTGGCTCCGGTTCGCCGCCGGCGAGGCGACGGCCCAGCTCAGCCCGCGTGATCGAGCGCTCCGTCGACCAGAAGCTCACGATTGGCACGAGCGGAACCAGGGACAGGCTGGGCTCGGGCGTGGGTGACTCGAGGGTTGCCGTAGGCGAGTGTGGTGGAGCGGGGGAGGGCGCCGTGGATGCCGGCGTCCAGGACGGCGTCCACGGGGAGGCTGTCGAGTCCGGGCTCGCGGCGCCGATGGGTGAGCCTTCGGTGAGGGTGGTGTGGGTCCCGTCTGCGCCCAACTCACCGAACGCGGCCGTGGCCAGTAGCGCGATGCTCAGGATCACCATCGTCAGGGCCGTGGATCGCGATGGCCGGCGGGAGTGAATCACACCCCGAAGACTAGCGTACGACGTGAGAGGGTCCACGCTGCGGCTGGCCGGTGGGCGATGGTCGGCGGCCCGCTGCTCACTCTGGGAGTCCCGCTAATCCGGGCCGAATGGCCGGCCCGCGCGGGACCCGAATACCTGTCCGCGGTGCCGGTCGGCAGAAAGTCCTGCCGGCCGCCGCCTGTACAATCAGCGGGACGTAATGAGATTTCCGTCGCTCGGGCGCCCCGCCGCCCGCAGCGCCAAAAGCCCATCCAAGGAGAGTGACACCCCCATGGCCGACTCCGGCTCGAAGACACACAAGGCTGCCAAGCGCTACATCTACGCCTGGGGTGGCGGCAAGGCCGAGGGAAACGGCGGGATGAAGGACCTGCTCGGCGGGAAGGGCGCCGGTTTGGCGGAGATGACCAACGCCGGCCTTCCGACACCGCCCGGGTTCACGATCACGACCGAGGCCTGCAACGACTACTTCGCCGCCGGCAAGCGGCTCCCGGCCGGGCTCTGGGATGACGTCCTCGCGGCCGTGAAGGTCGTCGAGCGTGAGACCGGCAAGGGCCTCGGCGACCCGAAGAGCCCCCTCCTCGTCAGCGTCCGCTCCGGCGCCAAGTTCTCGATGCCGGGCATGATGGACACGGTCCTGAACCTCGGTCTCAACGAGGCGACTCTGCAGGGGCTGATCGCATCCACGGGCAACGAGCGCTTCGGCTGGGACGCCTACCGCCGCTTCATCTCCATGTTCGGCCGGATCGTGCTCGACGTCCCGACCCGCTCGGTCGAGGGCAAAGACGGCTCCAAGGTTGAGTACAACCGCTTCGACGAGGCCCTCGATGCCGCCAAGGAGAAGCACGGCAAGGACGCCAAGGACACCGACCTCGACGTCGACGACCTCAAGAAGCTCGTCGTGGCCTACAAGAAGATCGTCAAGGACACGATCGGCCGCGACTTCCCGGACGATCCGAATGAGCAGCTCGACCTTGCCATCAAGGCCGTCTTCGCCTCCTGGTTCGGCAAACGCGCCAACGACTACCGCAACAGCCAGAAGATCGCGCACGACCTTGGTACCGCCGTCAACGTGGTGACGATGGTCTTCGGCAACATGGGCGACGACTCCGGCACCGGCGTGGCCTTCACGCGCAATCCCAACACCGGCGAAAAGGTCCTCTTCGGCGAGTACCTCGTCAACGCCCAGGGCGAGGACGTGGTGGCGGGCATCCGGACCCCGTCCGAGATCGCGGCCCTGGCCAAGGACATGCCCAAGGCCTACGCCGAGTTCAAGAAGATCGCCGAGAAGCTCGAGCGGCACTACAAGGACGTCCAGGACCTCGAGTTCACGATCGAGCGCGGTCGCCTCTACATGCTCCAGACCCGCAGCGCCAAGCGCACCGCGGCCGCGGCTGTGCGGATCGCGATCGACATGGTCAAGGAGAAGGTCATCACCCAGGCGGAAGCTCTGGCCCGCATCGAGCCCGCTCAGGTGGACCAGCTCCTGCGCGACCAGTTCGATCCGGCCGCCCGCGCCAAGGCCAAGCGGATGGCGAAAGGCCTCAACGCATCACCCGGCGCCGCCGTGGGCAAGGCCGTCTTCCACGCGGACATCGCAGTGGCCTGGGTCGAGAAGGGCGAGAAGGTCGTCCTCGTTCGCGAGGAGACCTCGCCCGACGACTTCCACGGCATGGCCGTTGCCCAGGGCATCCTCACCGCCAAGGGCGGCGCGACGTCGCATGCCGCGGTCGTCGCCCGCCAGATCGGCAAGCCCTGCGTCGCCGGCTGCGCCGAGCTGGAGGTCAGCTACTCCACTCGCACAGCCACCGCGAACGGCGTGACGATCAAGGAAGGCGATCCGATCAGCCTCGACGGCTCGACCGGAGAGGTCTTCGTGGGCGCGCTGCCGACCGTGCATGCCCGGTACGAGGATCAGAAGGATCTCCAGACGGTCCTGGGTTGGGCCGACAAGGTCCGCAGGCTGCAGATCTGGACCAACGCCGACAAGCCGGAAGAAGCCGCTCAGGCGCGCTCCTACGGCGCCCAGGGCATCGGCCTCTGCCGCACCGAGCACATGTTCCGTGAGGGCCCGCGCCTCGAGATCGTTCGCAGCGCGATCCTCGTGGCCAACGTAGCCACCCGCGCCAAGAGCAAGAGCCGCTGCCGGCGATGCCCTCACCGCCGAGGAGAAGACCGCAGTCAAGCAGTTCGACGCCGCCATGGCCAAGCTCGAAGTGCTTCAGCAGGGCGACTTCGAGGGCATCCTGGCCGCGATGTCGGGCCTGCCCGTCGTCATCCGGCTGATCGACCCGCCGCTCCACGAGTTCCTTCCCAACCTCGAGGATCAGCTGGTCAAGGTCACCAGGGCCGGTGACAAGGCCACGTCCAAGGACAAGGAACTGCTCGCGACTATCAGGTCGATGCACGAGCAGAACCCGATGCTCGGCCTGCGCGGCTGCCGCCTCGGCCTGATGATCCCGGACTTCGTGAAGATCCAGACCCGGGCCATCCTGAACGCGGCCGTTGCCGTGAAGAAGGCCAAGAAGGACCCGACGGCCGGAGATCATGATCCCGCTCGTCGGTCACGTGAACGAGCTGAAGGCCACGCAGGCGCTCCTCGAAGCCGAGGCCGCGGCCGTGGTCAAGGCCGCCGGCGTCAAGATCGACTACAAGTTCGGCACGATGATCGAGATCCCGCGGGCCTGCTGGGTTGCGGACGAGATCGCCGAGTACGCGCAGTTCTTCAGCTTCGGCACCAACGACCTGACGCAGATGACGTTCGGCTACAGCCGCGACGACGCCGAGGGCGGCTTCCTCCTGAAGTACGTCGAGGACAAGATCCTTCCCTACAACCCGTTCCAGTCCCTCGATTCGGTCATCGTCAAGGAGATGAAGCTGGCCGTCGAGCTCGGCCGCAAGACCCGGCCCGACCTGAAGGTTGGCATCTGCGGCGAGCACGGCGGCGACCCGATGTCGATCGGGTTCTGCCACGACATCGGCCTCAACTACGTGAGCTGTTCGCCGTTCCGAGTGCCGGTGGCCCGCCTGGCCGCAGCCCAGGCAGCTCTGAGCGGAGCTTCGGAGCGCGACAAATAGCCCTCCTTCGTCCATAGTTGGAACGCCCGTCGGTTTCCGTGCCGAGCGTTTCCATGTCCGGGGCCGGGCGGAGGGGGGCCTGGCAGGGGGCCGGGCGAGGCCGGGCGAGGCGTGCCGCGGCCGCGCTAGCACGGCTGGTTCGGGGGCCGCTTGACTCTCGGCAGTCTCGCTTCCGCGCGGGCCGCTCGGGACCGCCGGCCGGGCCGCCTGCCGGTCGGCCGTTTCGGCCGATCCCGACCTGGCCGGCTCCGGCCTCTTGCTGCCGAGAGCGGTTGGCGGCGCTGACCGGCTGCTATTCTGGGTGGACCGGCGGCGACGGTACGCGGGGCGGGGGCCCGAGCGCATCGTGCGCGGTTCCGTGACGGCTGGGTTGGCTTGGACCCCAGGACAGGGAGCTAACCATGAAGAACAGGAAGGCGTTCGCGCTTGTCGCGATCGTCATCGTCGCCGCGGTCGTTGCGCCGCTGGCCCTATTCGGCGTCGTGCTTCGGCCGGCGGCTACACCTCAACCGACGACGAGCGTCGGGGCCACTCAGCAGCCGACGCAGGTGGCCACGCTGGGTCCAACGCTCCAGCCCACGCCGGCACCGACGCTGCCGCCACTCCCGACCGATCTGGCGATTCACGTGAACCCGATCGCCGGCCTCAGCCCGGACTTCATCATGGGCGCCGACGTATCGATGCTCAAAGAGATGCAGGACAACGGCGCCCGCTTCTTCGTGAACGGCGTGCCCGAGGAGGCCCTACAGATCCTGAGGGACCATGGCGTCAACTGGATCAGGCTGCGCCTCTGGAACGATCCGACCGACGCGAAGGGTCAGCCGATGGGCGGCGGCGACAACGATCTGAAGACGACCGCCGCCATTGCCTCGCGGGCCAAGGCCATGGGGTTCAGGTTCCTCCTCGACTTCCACTACAGCGACTGGTGGGCCGACCCCGGCAAGCAGAACATGCCCAAAGCGTGGGTCGGGATGAATCTCGGCGAGCTGCAGACGGCCCTCTACGACTACACGTCCGGGGCCATCAAGACCCTTGCCAAAGCGGGCGCCATGCCGGATATGGTCCAGATCGGCAATGAGATCAACGGCGGCATGATGTGGCCGGTTGGCGCGCTCTACGCCCAGGGAGACGCCCAGATCGGCGGCTACGACGCCCTTGGGGCGCTCCTCAAGGCCGGCGTCAAGGCGGTCCGGGACGCGGATCCGAACGGCGCCGATCCGAAGACCCGGGCCCGGATCGTGATCCATCTCGCGAACGGCGGCGACAACGGCCTGTACCGCACCGTATTCGACGCTCTGACGGCGCGCGGCGTCGACTTCGACGTCATCGGGTTGTCCTACTACAGCTACTGGCACGGGGCTCTGGCCAGCCTGCAGGCCAACATGAACGACATCAGCCAGCGTTATCACAAGGACGTGGCGGTCGTCGAGACCGCCTATGCCTACACCCTCGCCGACGCTGACCTGACGACCAATCTCTTCGGGTCGAACCAGGTCAAGGACGGGGGCTACCTGCCGACGGTGCAAGGCCAGGCGACGTCGGTCCACGACGTCATGGCGGCCGTGGCCCAGGTGCCCGACGGCAAGGGCCTCGGCGTCTTCTACTGGGAGCCGGACTGGTACGCCCTCAAAGGCGCCGGCTGGCAAACGGGCGCGGGCGACGAGTGGGACAACCAGGCCATGTTCGATGGCCAGGGCGAGGCCCTGAGCTCGATGTACGTCTTCCGACTCGCCAGGCCAGACAGCGGCAGCGCTCCGGTCGCCGCGACGGTGACGGCCATCGAACCGATCACGATGAAGGTGCCGGTGAAGGCCACGCCGCAACTGCCGGCGACCGTCAAGGCCACTTTCAGCGACGATTCGATCCGGGACACGCCGGTGATCTGGACAATGCCCGCCATCTCGGCCTTTGCCAAACCCGGGCTCGTGGCCGTCAAGGGCAAGCTGACCGGCACGACGCTCCAGGCGACGGCCAGCCTGACGGTCAGCAGCCAGATCAACTACGTGGCCAATCCCGGCCTCGAGACCGGCGACCTGACCTCCTGGACGATCGCCGGCGACACTTCCGCGGTCAACGCCAGCAAGGAGACCGGCAACATCCACAGCGGTGTCTGGGCCCTTCACTACTGGCTTGACAAGCCCTTCGCCTTCACCGCCTCCCAGACATTCACTGGCCTGACCAGTGGCACCTATCGCTTCGATGCCTGGTCACAGGGCGGCGGCGGCGAGAAGACGATGCAGCTGTCTGTGACCTGCGGCGACGCGACCCAGACCGTCGACATAGTCAACAAGGGCTGGCAGCAGTACACCCAGCCCACGATCGACGGCATCGTCGTCACGGGCGGCACGTGCACGGTCGGGCTCAAGCTCGACGCCCCGGCCGGAGTCTGGGGCTTCCTCGACGACTTCGAGTTCGTCAGGGTCAAGTAGACCCGGGCGGCGCTCGGCGTCGCTCAACCCGAGAGCAGCAGGCTCCAGCACGACCCGCATGGTGCCCGTGGCGGTGGTCATGGTCACCTGGTAGGCGCCGTATGGCCAAGACCAGGGATTCGACCGCCAGGCGTCGGTGAGCGGGCGCGGAACGGCGGGCCAGGCCGCGGTCGTCGGCGCGACCAGGAACTTGCCGCATCGAATCTGGCCGGCGGTGGCTTTCGCGGGCGCCGATGAGAGCACGCTCATCGCCGGCAGCGGCGTGACGAACGTTTTCGGCAGGAAACCGGCCCGCGGCAGGTAGGACGGATGCTCCGGGCGGCCCAGGTACAGGCCACGATCAGTGACTTGACACGGCCGCCGTCCGACTGACCGCCGGGTGCGCCTGCCGTCAGCCCCGACCAGGCCGTGTTGGCCGCACCCGGGCGGGCTTGATCCGCCCGATGCAACCACGAGGTTGCCCCCGCAACTGTCCGCGCCGGGAGACCTACGATGCGCTCGAATTTCCAACGGGCGCGAGTGACGGCGCGCTCCTCGCAAACGGCTCGGGACCCCCTCCCCGGGCCGTTTGCTCTGCCTGGGCCGTGTCCCGTATCCCGGGCAGTGCGAGGGCGTCAGGTGGTCAGGAGAGTGAGGAGGTACCTGATCGCGCCAGTGGTCGAGGTGATGGTCACCGTGTAGGTGCCCGTGGGCCATGGCCATGGCAGCGAGCGCCAGGCATCCCGCACCGTTGAGACGGCGCCGGCCGAGGTGACAGAGGGCGGGATCCAGAACTGCCCTGGCAGGAGGGTGCCGGCCTGCGCAGCCGCCTTTGCGGCAAAGGCCAAACCAGGGCTCCGGCCAGTTCCGACTCCCAGGGAGCCCGGTATCACCTGCGCGGCCGGAAGCGGGCTCACCTGCGCGTTGGCCGGGAACCCAGTCTGAGGGAGATGCGTCGGGTGATCGAGGTCGCCCATGTATCCGACCGTCACGGCCGTGACTTTCATGCTGTGCGGCCACGTGACAGCCAGGCCGAAGACCTCGCTGCCCGGGCTGACCTTGATGATCGTGTAGTTCGGTGATCCGGCGGCGACCCAGGCAGTGACCGGCGAAGGGGTGGCGCTGCTCGTGGGCACCTGGGCCAGGTCGGGCATGGTAGCCGTGCTGTATCCCCAGCGGTCGTGTGGATCGGTGGTGCCCAGGACGGTCCAGTCCACCGCCGCCCAGCGAGGATCGGGCGTTGCTCCAAAGTTGCCCGGCTGTGGCGTGGACCCATTTCCACCGGAGAACGGCCAGCGGTAGTCCCCCGGCGGTACGTCCGGCCATCCAATCGGGGTCTTCCGGGCCGTGGCCTCGGGCGTCGGGGCATCTGCCACCAGGATGGCCGCCGCACCGGTCGGTCCGGCGGTCGATGAGGCGTCCGGTCCGCGGGCGATAGGAGCAGATGACCAGGGCTTCACCAGCGCCGCGGCCAGGAAGATGAATCCGGCAATGATGAGCAATAGCTCGGCACGGACACGGCGCCGCCCGCCAACACGCCCGAACTCGGTCTCGTCGCGTTCCCGCCCGCCCAACCGTACCCCGGCGTCATACTCGGCCGGTCGCGGGCCCCGCTTGCGGGTCCGCGGCGATTCGACTCTGGCCTCGGGCAAGTCGATCAACCGGCCCGAAGATCGGTTCCCCGGCTCCGAATAGATGCCCTCGTCTCGCGGGGTTCGGCCGCCCATCGCGATTGCTCCGCGCTCGAGCTATGGGTTGGGCGTCCTTGTCTCGAAAGATGACGGCCGCCTGGGCGCTGGCCGCCGCGGCGTGATCGTCTTCTTCTCTGGGGACGCAACCCGTGACGTGCTCGATGGTACTGTGCATTCGGGTGGCTTCCTTCCGCCCCTGCCGGCGTCCCGCGTGACGCACTGGTCGGCGTATCGACGCGGTGGGCGACCAGCCGAGCCTCACGGCCCGCCCGGCGGGATGGGCGCCTGTTCCGGCGAGCCGGCCGACGCTGGCGCTCGTGCCGCCGCCTGCGCCGGCCATCGCCGATGCACGCTACAGCTCCGCCTCCAGCATCGCCGCCAACTCACGGGCGTTGGTCGATCCGTAATTGGCGTAGCAGTTGTTCATCAGGACGTGCATCTCGCGGGCCTCATCCGCCGCCTCTCGAATGCGTGGCACCCATTCCGCCAGCTCTTCCTTGCTGTACAGGTAGCGGAACCGCTCCACGACGGGAATCCCCGGCGCCTCCCATGTCTCGCGCCTCCGGCCATGGAACCGGACAAGGGCCAGCTCGGGCGAGGTCACGGCCACGATCGGCGGCACGCTGCTGCGCAAGCCCTGCGGTCCGTCGACCATGACGAACGGGATCGCGTTGTCGGTCAGGAAGCGGAAGGTCCGCTCGCGGTTCTTGTCGTTGAACCAGGTCTCGCTGCGAAACTCGACGGCCGATCGAGCGCCCGCGAGTCTCTCACGTGCGTGGAGGATTGCCTCCCGACTCTCGCCGGTTGGGAAGAACCAGCGCGGGAATTGGAGCAGCACGGAGCCCAGCTGGCCGCTGGCCCGGAGAGGTTCGAGGCCAGCCAGGAATAGTCGCCAGACTTCGTCGCTCAGCTCGACCGGCAGCTCGCGGGCATATACCCGGACCTTTGCGGCCAGCGCCTCCGGCAGGGCCGTGCGGATGTCCTTTGGCAGCCGCTTCGTCTCAGTAGGCTGGCCGGTCATCAGCGCGTAGGCCTTGACGTCGAAGACGAAGTCCGGCGGCGTGCGCGCCACCCATGTCTCTGCGACCCGCGCGGCTGGGAGGGCGTAGTAGGTGGCGTCGACCTCTACCACCGGGAATGTGCCGGCGTAGTAGGCGAGACGCTCCTCGGCCGTGTCCGTTCCGCGCGGGTAGAACACGCCCGGGGCGGTCATCGTCGGGTCGGTCCAGGAGGCGGTGCCGATGCGGATCGTGGCTCCGCCGGTGGTGGTGAGAGGCGTACTGGCCGCTTGCTCGACGGTCAGGGCGCGCTCGCCAGCCGCGTCCGATCCAGGATCGTGCTCGTTGGACCCTGGAGTCTCCAGCGGCAAGGTCGGCATCGCCCCAGGTTGCCTCATTCGGGACGGACGCGCCAGTCCGCTGGTACGTCCGTCCCCTTCGGCGCTCTATTGACAGGGATCGTCGGAGGCCAGTCTGCGCCGCGCGGCCAGCGCCGCGACCAGCCGGGTCAACCGCGCAAGCATCCTGCCGTCCGCATCACCACGACCGGCGCCGGCCTGGCCCGTCCGTTCGAGACCTGGACCGTTCGCGATCATCCAGTCATTTCGGAGCTCGGCCGCATGCTCTCGAGTCAGGCGGAGCCGCGTTACAGGATCAATCCAGTTGGGGTACATGACATCCTTCGATTCCCGGGTCGACCAGCATGGGTTCGACACCGCTGCTTCTCATTCCTACAGTCCGAACCTTAGCTCAGATACATGACGAAACCTGGCAGGAATGCGGACCGACAATCGGGTACTCTGCTGGCATGCGAGCCAGCCGACTGATCACCCTCTTGCTCATGCTGCAGACCCGAGGTCGTGTAACGGCCCGGCAGCTGGCAGACGAGCTGGAGGTCTCTATTCGGACCGTCTATCGGGACATCGACGAGCTGAGCGCCTCCGGAATACCGGTCTTCGCGGACCGCGGAACACATGGCGGGTACCAGCTCGTGGAGGGCTATCGCACGAGACTCACCGGCTTGACGCCCGAAGAAGCGGAATCCCTCTTCCTGTCCGGCTATCCGGGTCCGGCAGCGCAGCTCGGTTTGGGGACGGTTCTCGCAGCAGCGCAGCTGAAGGTGCTTGCGGCGCTCCCGCCCGAGCTGCGGGGCAGGGCTGCGCGGCTGAGGCAGCGCTTCCATCTCGATGCGCCGGGCTGGTTTCAAGAGCCGGACTCGGCGCCCAGGCTGCAACAGCTTGCCGAGGCTGTCTGGTCGGACCGTCGCCTCGAGATTCGGTACCGGCGGGGGAGCGACGATGGACCGATCGTCGAACGCGTCGTCGACCCGATCGGCCTGGTCCTGAAGGCCGGGATCTGGTACCTGGTTGGGCGGGCCGACGATTCGATGCGCACCTACCGCGTCTCGCGCATCCTCGATCTGGTAGTGCTGCCGGATCGCTTCGAGCGGCCCGAGGAGTTCGACCTGGCCGACTATTGGGGGAAGGCGGTGGCAGCCTACGAGGAAAGCTTGCCCGCGTTTACCGCAATGGTTCGTGTGCGCGGTGACGGCCTCGAGCGCGTCGTCGAGGCACTCGGCCCGGCATCGGTGGGGCAACCGACGTCGGACTCGACCGGCCCGAACCCGGAGGGCTGGCAGACGGTGTCGCTAAAGCTCGAAGACCTGTCGCATGCAGAACCTATCCTTCTGCGGCTCGGTGCCGAGCTTCAGGTGCTCGAACCGGCCGATCTGCGAGAAAGGATTGCCGCGACGACGAGCGCAATGGCCGCTCTGTACCGATGAATTCCGGGCCGAGGATCGTCGGGTCGCGGCGTTCCCCCCAAGGAGGCCCCGGCCCGACGATACCCTGTCAGCGGCCGCTGGCGATGTCCACGTACACCACCGAGCGATCTGTCACGTCCTGCTCCAGGTGGGCGACATAGCCGAGTGGCCATAGCTCCCGGTTGAGCGCCCTCTCGAGACCGGCGATGTGCCCGCATCCGAGCGCGCCTCTGGCCAGGGCGCCGCGAATCATCGGGTCGTCAAACGAAGGAACGTCCGAGCCGGCGCGCGCGGTCAATCCCCGACAACCATCCTGATACCACGGCACCGGGCCGAGCTTCCTCAGGCCGGACGCACGTCGGGGCATAGACACCACAGCCATTCGATTCCTGTCTACTCGGGGCAGAAGTCAAGCGCTATTGTACATGCGGCCTATCGGCGCACAAGTGCCGACCATGCGCAGGGCGCTATCAGCCCCGGGCGAGGCGCGCCGCGGACGCTGCAACGGCGGAGTTCACCTGCCCGCCGACCCACTCGCTGTCCTCGGTCACAGACGCGAGGCGTCAGGCACCCGCCAGGGCTTCTCGCATGACGGCAAATGCCTGCTCGTGCTGGCCGGCGGCAGCGAGCGAGTCGGCCCATTCGCGCAGGGCTCTTCGAAGGAGGCTCGCGTTGCCGAGCTGCCGCGCGAGCTCGCCGGCGCGACGGTTCGACTCCAGAGCCGCCTCACGCTCACCGAGCCCCGCCTGGGCGTGGGCCAGAGTAAGCAGGGCGTCGACTGAGGCCTTGGCATTTCCGGCATGTTCGGCGAGAGCCAGGGCCTCCTGCGCAAGCGCCGCGGCACGATCCGCGGCGCCGCCAGCCAGCGCGATCCGTGCCTGGGTGTCGACGACGTGTGAAAGCAGCCATTCGTCGCCCAGGGACTCGAGCCTGCCTCGGGAGGAGGCAGCGAGTTCGGAGGCCTTGCCGGTATTGCCAAGGGCGAGATACGAGAGGGCCAGGTCGTTCTCCAGGTTCGCCGAATCGCGGTCGGCCTCGACCTTCCGGAACAGCTCCAGGCTGGCGATGCCGGAACGCACGGCGCCCTCGAAGTCGCCGGTCTCGCGATAGCTGTAGGCGAGGTCGTGCAGATAGTTGGCCCGTCGGCGGTCGTCGAGAGAGCCGGCCAGGTCGCGAACTTCTTCGAGATATGCCAGGGCGGCCGCGTGGTTGTCCTCACGCGATTCGTTGCTCGACAACGCCATGACCAGGCGCAGCTCGAAATCCGGCTCGACCCGAACGCCCGACCGGACGCGCGCCAGGATGGACTGAAGGATTGCCTTTGACTCGGCGCAATTCTCTTGCTGGTACTGTGCCGCGGCCAACCAGTACTCGGCCAGAGCTGCCTCCGCCTCCCTGTTCGCGGCGTGGAGGATCCGGGCTGCCTCGGCGGCGAAGGCGGTAGCCTCGCGACCCCTGCCCTGGCGAACCATCGCCTCAGCCAGCCCGCTCATCAACTCCGCCCGGGACTCGCGTGTGACGGCGGCCTCCAGGAGCCCGCGGTACGCGTCGATCGCATCGTTCCAGCGACCCGATGCCAGGGCCAGGTCCGCCTCGAGCCGGGCCCAGGCAGCGGGCTGGTCGTTGATAAGGCTGCTGGCGGGAATGCCGAGCCGGGTCGAGAGGTAGTTGAGCGCGGCCATGGACGGCCTGCTGAGGCCGTTCTCCAGGGCGCTGACGTAGGCCTTCGTATACCGGCCCTCGGCCAGCTGCTGCTGGGTGAGACCCGCGGCCAGGCGCGCCCGGCGAAGCCGTTCGCCGATCTGGCGGGCCAACGGTGAATCGTCTACTCGGGGACGGGTTCGACTTACTCGTGCCATGGCGTGAAGTCTAGCGCCAAGCCGGCGCGTGTAACACGGCAGTGGTGCGCCCGCGCCCTCAGGTTTACAAATACTTGACCAGGCTCCAGGCCGCTCATACGATCTCCATGCCGATTGGCCGCACTGGCCCGGGCCTCGGGCGGGCGATTCCCGAAAGGAGTCGCTCGATGTTCGCTCGCCTTATTAGCCTTCGCTACCCTCGTTGTCGCCTCGATTCTGAGTCTGGCCCTGGGTCTGGTCTCAGCGGCCTCGGCTCTGGCTGGTGGAGGTGGAACCTCCTTCCCTCACTGAGTCGATCCCTGTTGCGCCGATGAGCGAAGCCGGCCCGCGGCCGGCCCGTTCACAGGTAGGTTACGAGCCCGTTCGCGTCCCGGGCCGGGGCGGCCGTCGACAGATCCACAGTTGTGCCCGTCCGAAGTCGACCCCCGCATGGGTAGCACGCGGGAATCGTCCCGCGTCGCAGTTTTCGGTGCCTGTCCGCACCGGCAGGTTCGCGGAGTCATTGCGTCGAGTAGGTCTGTCTGTCAGCCTCTACCTGTTGGCGGGTCCAGTCGATCGGAGGCCAAGTAGGCCATTCGGTCCACTCGTCCCAACCGTCCCTGACGGCGCCCAAGGGGGTTGTCCTTGGGCCGCAGACTCCTTGTCAGGGCCAGGAGCGAGACATGTTGTGGTCGCGGTCCGATCGTGATGCGCGGCGCCAGAAGGTGCTCGACGAACTCCTCGAGATGGATGCCGAGCATCGGCGTCGGAGACTCGATCTTGCGGTGGCATCCGGAGAAGTGCATTCGGACGAGATGACGGCGACGATGCAGCTCGTCACTCGTCTGGACGCTCTGCGGTTGATGAGCGTTCCCGCCGGGGGCAGGCTGCCAGGGGCGCGGAATTCCGTTCATCCGGCGCCGGTCGCTGTGGCCGTGGTCGAAGAGGAAGGCGCCTCGGGCCTCGCGGAGAACCTGGTAGCGCTCGAGATTGCTCTCCCGGCCGAGTCGGCCTCGGTGTCGAGCAGCGTCCTGACCGATGAGGGCGGGCCGAGCATCTCCTGGTTGAGACCCTAGCCGACCTGCCGGCTGCGTCAGGGGGCGGTGCGAGGCCGTATTCGGTCGAGCCTCGTAGTCCGATCCTGGGGCTTCACGGCCTGCTCTCCGGGACCGAGGACGAATCGACCAGGCCCAATGCCTCCTCCAGCCGCTCGAGGAACGGAATCTGAGCCTCCTTGATGCGCTGACGGGCTTCTCCGGGGTTGAACCAGGCCACCCGGTCTATCTCCGGAAAGCTTTTGACGCGGCCGGTGAACGGCGGCCACGGTATCTCGATCATGTTGCTGGTCGCGTTGGCCGGATCGAGATCGCCCTCGACTGCCCAGGCATAGACGACTTTGCCGCCCTTCTGCCGCACCGAACCGAGGTCGAGCAAGGGGCCCGCTGGTACCGGATGGCCGGTCTCCTCCCCGAATTCGCGCCGGGCGGTCGCCTCGATCGCCCCGTCGTTGGGACCGCGCTCTCCTTTGGGAATCGACCAGTTGCCGAAGTCTTTGCGGCCGAAGAACGGGCCGCCGGGGTGGCCGAGCAGGACTTCGAGACGCCCGTCGCGAAGTCGATAGAGGAGGATGCCAGCGCTCGTTCGAGTCGTCATGGGGTCCTAGCGTAGGCGAGGCGCGAGGCCGATGGGGCTGGAGGTTCCCGGGGATCCTGTTCGAGGCCAGGCTGGACCCGGGTAGCCGGGGTGACGTTCGCCGAGGGAGTGGCCCAATAGTACGTCTCGGCGTTCGGTAGCCGATTACTACGATGAGCGGGTCACAGGCCGGAGCTGGTGCAACGTGACAACCCGAACGGGCAGCCCGGCTGACCTCGCCGTCGCACGGAGAACGGCACGTCGGAGGGTTCCACAATGGCCACCGGATTCGGCTTCTGCTCCAACTGCGGAGCCGCGCTAACTGAGGCAGGGCAGAGGTTCTGCGCCGCCTGCGGCTTCACCCTCCCGGTCGCCGCCGCCCCGGCCGCGGCGGCCAGCCCAGCTGCGGCAATGCCCCCGCACCCGCCGGCAGTCGTCCCCACGCCTCCTGCGGCCGCCCCGGCGCCCGTGGCGGCGCCGGTGCCCGCGCCGCCTCCCGCCTGGGCGATGCCGCCGGTGGCGCCGGTAGGTGCCGCGCCGACGAAGACCACTGTCAACCCCGCCTTTCTCGTCGGCGGCCTCGTCATCGCGGCCATCGTAGTGGCGGCCGCCTTCGCGATGAACAACTCCAAGGGCACGCCGAACCCCAGCCCCGGCAAGAGCGGGAGTCTCTTCGGCAGCGCCGTCCCGACGGGAACCATGGTCGCGGCGACCAGGACGCCGGCGGGCAACACCCTGGGCGCGGTGACATTCGAGCCGTCGAGCTTCAGCTGTGCGGACACGAAGGCCCAGATCACGATGTCCGTCTGGCTGCCGGCCTCGGTCCCCTCCACGGAGAAGGTCACGGCCAAGCTCGATGACACGGACCTCACCGCGAAATCAGTGGCGACGGACTTCGAGAAGCAGGGTGATGGCCGCTGGCTTACGACCGGAACCGATTCGACTTCGACCCTGTGCGACATCGTCGGTGAAGGCAAGCACATTCTCAGGGTCCTCGACTCGCAGGGCGCCCTGCTGGCCCAGGGGTCGTTCACCGTCACGGCATCGGCAACTCCGACGCCGCCGCCGGTCGCCGCCGGCACCATAACGATCGAGCCGTCGAGCTTGAGCTGCTCGACTGCGGGGCTCGAGGTCACGGTGTCCGCATGGTTGCCGGCATCGCTCTCCGCGTCGGATCAGGTCACGGGCCTGGTTGACGGCAGCAATGCCAACACGGAGGCAGTCGGCGACGGCTTCGAGAAGCAGGCGGACGGCCGCTGGCTGTCCAGCTCGACCGAGGAGGCGTCCGCGCTGTGCAGCCAGCTCGATGCCGGCAAGCACACCCTCAGCATCGTCCAAGACTCGACGAAGACGGTGCTGGCCTCCGGCTCGTTCACGCTGCTGCCGTAGTCCGGGCGGTCAGTCCGCGGCGAGCTTGACGCGAGCCGCGGCGCAGTCCGCCGCGAAGCTCGCCTGGGCTTCGCGGGTGGGGTCCCAGCGCGTTGGGAACGCTACGAGCCTGCTAAGGCCGAGTTCCGCGCACTGGCCGATGAAGTCGATTCGCGCCTGGCCGGGCTGCTTGACGTCCTCGTCGCGAGCGTAGAGGGATACCTTGAGTGAGGCTGGATCGCGTCCAATCTCCTCGCATCGCGATCTGACCGTGGGCAGATCGTCTGCGATCTGCTCGGGACTGCGGAAGACGAGATTCAATTCGTCGGCGTATCGGGCCGCCAGACGCCACGTGACGTCCCGGCCATTGCCGCCAACGATGATCGGCGGCCTCGGCTGCTGGATTCCCTTCGGTACGTTGACCGCATCCTGGACGCGGGCGTACCTGCCCTCATATGTGGCCCGGCCCGGACCGAGCATGCGCGTGATCACCTCGAGGCCGTCGTGGAGCGATCGGAGGCGGTCGGCAAGCGGGGGGAAGCCGTAGCCGTAGGCGATCCATTCGTCTTCTTTCCAGCCGCCGCCGATGCCGAGCTCGAACCGGCCTCCGCTCGCGACGTCGAGGGTCGAGGCGAGCTTCGCGACGAGGGCGGGGTTTCGGAACCCGTTGCAGATGACCATGTGACCCAGCCGCACTCGCGAGGTTACGCCGGCGATCGCCGCAAGGGTGGTGAACGACTCGAACGTGATCTCGTCGGTCACATCGGGGACCGTGTGGAAGTGGTCGAAGACCCATTCGGATTCGAAGCCCAGGGTCTCGGCGTCCCTCGCCAGCTCCAACGTCCGCGCCCAGGCAATGGCGGGGTCCCAACCGTTGTACTCGTACTTCCAGCCCTGCGGGATCATGAGGCCTACCTGCATTCTCCGCCTCCTGTTCGTTTGTCTCTGTCAGAAGCTGTACGCGCCCAAGCCGGTCGAATGGAGCCGTCTGTCGTCTTCAGGAACCAGGCACGGACGCCCGCAGGAGAGTTACCGGTCCCTCGATCGCGCGAATCGCGTAAGGCCCCGCCACGGCCGTCGCGACGACGGTCTCAAAGCGATTGAGGCGGGCGGTCTCGTTCTGGCAAGTCACCTCAGCGGAACCGTCGATCGCCGTCAGGACGTGGAATGAACGGCCGTCCGTGTCTCCCGCCAGTGGCTGAGCGGCCGCGACCCTGGCCAGCTCCAGGTCGAAGTACGCGGAGGCCACAGCTGGGGCCGTGCCCGTTGTCTTTCCCGGAGCCGGGTGCGTTCGTTCGGCCGGCTCGAGGGGGCGCGCCACCGCTGCCGACTCCTCGATATGGAGCTTGCGGCCGGCCGACTGCGGTCTGCCCCAGTCGTAGGCGCGATACGTGGTGTCGCTGGCTTGCTGTATCTCGTAGAGGAACAGGCCGGGGCCGAGAGCGTGAAGCGTTCCGGCCGGGATCAAGATCGCCTCGCCGGCCTGGACCGGAACCTCGGCCGCGACGTCGAGGACGGTGCCCTCCCGAATCGCGGCGGAAAGCTCCTCCTGACCGATCCCCGGCTTTACGCCGGCAATGATCCGGGCTTCGGGGCTGGTGTCGATGAAGTACCAGGCCTCGGTCTTGCCCACCTCGTCTGGTCCGACCATCGCCTTCGCCTGAGCGTCGTCAGGGTGGACCTGGACCGAAAGCCAATCGGCGCAGTCGAGCAGTTTGACGAGAAGCGGGAACCGGACGCCGAACCGCGCTGCCACGACCGTCCCGAGAAGATCAGCGCCGACCTGTTGGGACAGCTCGTCGAGAGTGCGGCCCGCCAGCGGCCCTGTCGCAACCACGCTGGAGCCAAAGGCGATCCACGCCTCTCCCACGGGCGGATCGGCCGGGTGCAGCCTCTGACCGCCCCAGACGCGCTCGCGGTACTGGGGCTCCAGGACGAGCAGGTGCTGATCGAGCGACTCCACTTGCCTTCTCCACCTACGCGGAGGAGAGGGTACACGCTGCCCCGGGAGAAGGCTGGCCGCCGGTTTCGCTTACGGCGCCGTGCGGCCCAGAACGCGTGGAGGCTCGCGGCCAGGCGGCAGGCCCCGGCCTGCCGGGGAGCCTGCAAACTCTAGGTGGCGGCGCGGGCCGGGGCCAGGTCACCGTCCCGGCGGCGCTCCACCACCGGGCGGAGCAGCAGGGCGCCCACGATGTAGCAGCCCACCCCCAGGAGGAGAGCCGCCCGCGGCCCCGCGCCGTAGCCGAGCCAGCGATTCACGGTGTCCATCACCGCCGCGCCGCCCAGGGCCAGCCCGATCGTGCCGGCCGAGGCGGTGGCCACGTTCGAAAGGCCCATGTACCTTCCGGTCGATGACTTCGGGACGATGTCGCTCATGAGTGCCCAGTCGACGGCCAGGAAGGCGCCGGCGGAGAGGGCGAACATGGCGGCCCCAATTAGCGCCACGGGCAGAATCGGCGCCACCGCGCCAAGGCTCAGTCCTGTCGCACCGATGACGCAGGATCCGTAGATGATCTTCTTGCGGCCCATCCGGTCCGATAGTCTGGCGGCCGGGATTATGGCCAGGGTCAGGCAGGCGGCGACGATCCCGAGCAGAACGATCTTGGTGTCGCCCGTCTGCTTGGCGTCCAGCCCAAAGACCTGGGCGAGGTAGAAGGTGCTCAGGACGGGATAGAGCGAGGCGCCGATCAGGATGAAGAGCCGCGAGCCGACGAGCCACAGGAAGCTCCGCTCGCGCGCCATGTCGGTGCCCCAGGCTTCCCGCGCGATCGAGAGCCACGACCGCCCGTGCCGCTCCTTGACGCGCTTGCCCTCGTCCACGCCGAATATGACGCCCAACATCGAGATGAACTCGATCACGCCGATGGCCATCGTTCCATAGAAGAACGCGTCTGGGTTGTTGCCGCTCTCTCGCACAGCCAGGGCCGCCGCTCCATAGCCGAGCAGGTTGCCGAGAGCGGAAAACAGTCCCAGCAAGCCGGAAGCGAGCCCAACCTGGCGGGCCGGCACGAGATCCGGCACGTAGCCCTGGAACGGTCCCTGGGCGAAGTTGGAGCTGAATTGGAGGAGCGCCACGAAGGCCCCAATCGCCGCCACGCTGTTGGAACTGGCGATCCCGTACAGAAAGACGACATCCAGGGACGCACCGATGAAGATGTAGGGCTTACGCCTGCCCCAGCGCGTGATCGTGTAGTCGCTGATCGAGCCGACGGTCGGCTGGACAACGATGGCGATGACCGTCCCGACCAGGGCGATCTGAAGAGCCCCGATCCCCTCGGACCCCTTCTCGGCCAGACCGGCGAACTGCAGCCGGCCGTTGACTATGTCGAGAATGCCGCTCCAGACCGTCGAGATGCCAAGCCAGTACAGAGAAATCCGAACCAGCTGCGAGATCGGGAGCTTCGCCGTCGGGCGACCGTGCTCATCGTGTGTGGGCTGCTGGTCCGAGGGAGACGGTGGCGGCGCCAGCGATCGGTTCAGCTCCTTTGACGGCATCGAGCACCGGCCTGCGCCTCCGGTCTTCCGCCCGATCCGCTGAGTCCTGGCCACCCGGCGCTCGGTTCGGGTTCGCGCCCGGTCGGATTGGCTCGTGTACGGAGTCAGTATCGCCCGTTCGGGCTATGTCTGCGAGCCGACACCAGCGGGGTGGGACTGCTGATAGGCTGAAATCGTGGCGGCTCCCGACCCTGGATCCTAACGGTCGACGGGCCCGACCAAGGCTGTCGAGGCACAGGAGGGCAGGTCGTGGCCGGCTCGAGCACGGAACCCGACGCCGTGGCGGCTGGAGGCTACTACCTGTCGCTCGGCGACTCGCTGGCCACCGGTGTCCAGCCCATAGGTCTTGAGCAGCAGCAGTTCCGGACGAACGAAGGCTATGCGGACCAGTTGGCCTCCATCGGCCGGTCGCGTCTGCCGGGGCTCAAGGCCGTCAAGCTGGGTAATCCGGGAGAGTCGACGGCCACGATGATCGAGGGGGGTCTGACCCCGTATCCGAACGGCAGCCAGCTCCGTGAAGCCATCGCTTTCCTGGGGCGCCACCGCGGAGACCTTGCCTTCGTCACGCTCGACATTGGCTTCAACGACTTCCCGACTCACTCCGTGGATGCCATTCCGCTCGGGCTGGCCAGCATTAGGCAGAACCTGCCGGGCATCCTGGACTCGCTCCGGGAAGCCGCCGGTCCGAACGTACCCATCGTAGGGATGACCATCTACGACCCCTTCCTCGTTCGCTGGCTCGAAGGTGCGGAGGGCCGGGATGCGGCCCGAACCTCGGTCTGGGACGCGGTAGTGCCGGTCAATGCCCGCTTCAGGGAGATCTACCGGGCCGCGGGGCTTCGAGTCGCGGACGTCGAGGGCGCCTTTGCCACGACCGACTTCGAGACCGTCGTCGAGGTCGAGCCATTCGGCCTCGTGCCGATCAACGTGGCCCGGGCCTGCCAGTGGACCTGGGCCGGCACGCCACCTCCCCTCGGCCCGGACATGCACGCTAACGCTCAGGGCTACCGGGTCATCGCCGAGGCTTTCGCGCGGGTCCTTCTCCCCGACGTCTAGCGCGACCGCGGGTCGGCTCCGCGCGCCGCCGGCCACGCCCGCCGCAAACGAGAAACCCGCCGGCTGAGCTGCCGGCGGGTTTCTCAGTCTTGGGCGGGTGTCGCGGGCCGCCCGAAGGGGTCAGTAGCCAGCCTGGGTTGGTGCGGGGGTCGCGGCTGGGGCCGCAACGCTCGGCGCGGCAGCACTGGGAAGCGCGCCGCTGAGCGGAGCGACGAACCAAACGCCGTTCTTGCCCTGGCCGTTGGTGTCACCCGCGGCCGAGTCCCCGGCGAAGTAGTAGAGCGGCATGTGGTTGTACGTCACTTGCATGGTCCCGTCGGCGCGGGCGACCGTGGCGAAGGTGCCCATGGCTTCGCTGGGACCCTGGATCATGGCTCCGCTGGCAGCGACCAGAGGCGGCCAGTTCGTGGCGCAGGTTCCCGTGCAGGTGCTCGTGTCGGCGGTGTCCTTCGTCAGGATGTAAAGGGTCATGCCATTCGCACCGGTGAGATACGCCCCCAGGGTCGGGCTGTTGGAGACGCCAAGGGTGACACTCGCCGTCACGTTCATTGCCGAGCCGGCTGCGACGGGGGTGGCCGTTGCGCCCAAGAGTGTAGACGCGGCAGTGCTGCCCGCAGACGAACAGGCGGCGGCGACGACTACGGCGCCGACCGCGAGGCTCGCCAGCGAGAACAGACGTGAAATGGGACGCATTTTGCTTTCTCCTGGATCCGGAGGTCGCTGGATCCTGCTTCGAGCGGCCCCGTTGTCTGGAAGGGGGCGTAGGGTGTACGGGCCATCTCTCGGGCCGGTTCTTGCCGGCCTCAGCCGTTGCGGCTCGTGCGCCCAAGCGGTTCTCCGCGGCTCACGGGACGGAACGGGAGCCTGGGTCCTCGGCTGGGCGTCCCTGGGTCGTCTGGGGATCTCTCGGAATCTCGCGCAGCGACCGAACGGGAGAGAAGAGCACCCAGAGGAAGGCGACGGCCGACACCGCCGCGCCGATCAGGATCGTCGTGCGAAGCGGCAGGACGGACGCAACCAGGCCGCCGATCAGGCTTCCCACCGGCATCGTGCCCCAGACGATGAAGCGCATCGTGGCGTTCATCCGGCCCTGCATCTCCAGCGGCGTGATGGCCTGCCGGAAGCTGACCTGGTTGACGTTGTAGACCACGGCCGTGAAGCCGCTCAGGAAGACCGATCCGAACAGCAGCGCTGCGGCGATCGGGACGTCGGACGGCATCAAGCGCGTACAGGAACGTCGCCGGTCCAGTCAAGAACATCGACCCGACTATGGCAGGCCCGACGCCGATACGCCTCGACAGCCCCTCCGAGACGAGCGCGCCCAGGAGGATGCCAAAGCCGCCTGCCCCACCGATGATTCCGACGAGGAGAGCGCTCAGGCCCAGTTCGCGGTACGCGAAGACCGCGAAGATGGAGAAGGCCATGCTAGTCCCCAGGTTGCAGGTTGCCGTCGTCCCGGCGATCATCCGCAGATAGCGGTTGCCGAGTACGTAGCCGAGACCTTCGGCGATCTCCTGGCGCATGCCCATATGCGAGCCGCTCTCTGTGACGCGACGTTGCGGTCTCGGTTCGGGCTTTCGGATCAGCGAGATCAATCCGCCCGAGGCGAAGAAGCTGATGGCGTCGGCGACGATCGCGTAGGGTGCGCCTGCGAATCCGATGAGACCGCCTCCGATTCCCGGACCCAGGATTGTTGCGGCGGATTGCGGCAGCTGCAGCTTGGCGTTGCCCTCGACCAGATCTTCGCGCTCGATCAGCGCCGGCAGGTACGACTGGTCCCCGACATCGAAAAGGACAGTCAGGCATCCGGTAGTAAAGCCGACCGCGTAGAGCTGCCAGATCGTCAGGACGCCCGCCGCATACGCGATCGGAATGCTGAGGAGAGCCAGGCCGCGGCCGAAGTCACCGGCGACGAGCACGGGCCGGCGGCGGACCCGGTCCAGCCACGCCCCGGCGGGGAGCGCGAACAGGATGAACGGCGTCATCTCCACTGCGCCGAGCAGGGCAACCTCAAGAGGGCTCGACTTCAGGATGATCGCGGCGATGAAGGGGATCGCGAGCAGGCTCACCTGGCTGCCCATCAGGCTGATCGTGGCGGCGGACCAGAGCTTCATATAGTCGGCGTGGCGCCACAGAGAGTGGCGATCGGACCGCGCCGGCCCGGATTCCAAGGCTGCCGTCGCCGCCGTCTCCGCCAGAGACCCGGTGGCGGCCGGATCCCCCGTGGGGGTCGTCATTTCGGACATGGGCGCCATGGTAACGGGGGCACTCCCGAAGGTCCGCCAAGTGGCACCGCTACGTCGGGAGCTACAGTTGGTGCGATCAGATGCCGGGCGCTGGGCCCACGCGGATTCTTCGCCCAATGGCGATGTTGCGGCCTGGGCAGCCCGATCGCTTTCCTAAGAGCCGTGCTCGGCACGGGAGGTACGTCGGATGTTAGGTTCCAGCCATCGCCACCGGCATCAAGCCGAGCATCTGTCGGTCAACCCGCTCTTCGCCCAGGGCTCCGTCCTCGCTCCGATTCCGGCCAGGAGGCTACCCGATGGCGAGATGTCATCCGCGGCTGCCTACCAGATCATCCACGACGAGCTGATGTTGGACGGCAACGCTCGCCAGAACCTGGCCACATTCGTCACGACCTGGATGGAGCCGGAGGTGGGCCGGTTGATGATCGAGTGCCTGCCCAAGAACATGATCAACAAGGACGAGTATCCCCAGACGGCCGAGATGGAGCATCGCTGCGTCTCCATGCTGGCTGACCTCTGGCACGCGCCGGACCCGAGCAAGGCGCCCGGCTGTTCGACCGTCGGTTCGTCCGAGGCCTGCATGCTCGGCGAGGCCTGGCACTGAAGCGGCGCTGGCAGAAGAGGCGCAGGGCCGCCGGCGAGCCGGCGGACAAGCCGAACATCGTCATGGGCGTCAACGTCCAGGTCTGCTGGGACAAGTTCGCCAACTACTTCGAGGTCGAGCCGCGCCTCGTGCCGATGGAGGGGGACCGCTTCCACCTTTCGGCCGAGGAGGCGGTGAAGCTGGTCGACCAGAACACCATCGGTGTCGTGGCGGTCCTGGGCTCCACCTTCGACGGCAGCTACGAGCCGATCGCGGAGATCGCCGCGGCGCTTGACCGGCTCCAGGCCGCGACCGGCCTCGACGTCCCAATTCACGTGGATGGGGCATCGGGCGGGATGATCGCGCCGTTCCTCGATCCGGACCTGCCCTGGGACTTCCGGATTCCGCGCGTCGCGAGCATCAACACCTCGGGCCACAAGTACGGCCTGGTCTTTCCTGGGGTCGGCTGGGTCCTCTGGCGCGACCAGGCGGCCCTGCCCGAGGAGCTGGTCTATCACGTCAACTACCTGGGCGGCGACATGCCGACCTTCGCGCTCAACTTCTCCCGGCCGGGCGCTCAGATCGTGGCCCAGTACTACATGTTCCTGCGCCTCGGCCGGGAGGGGTATAGCCTCGTGCACTCCGTGTGCCGGGATGTCGCCCTCGCCCTGGCGGCGCGCCTTGCCGAGATCGGCCCGTTCGAGCTGATCACGGACGGCAGCCAGCTGCCCGTCGTGGCCTTCCGCGTCAAGGCCGGGATCGACAACTTCACCGTCTTCGATGTCTCGCGGCGGCTGCGCGAGCGCGGCTGGCAGGTACCCGCGTACACGTTCCCCGCCCATCGCGAGGATCTGGCGGTGCTGCGCATCGTCGTCCGCAACGGGTTCTCACACGATCTGGCGGCCCTGTTCCTGGCCGACCTCGAGCGCCTGCTGCCCGAGCTCGAGCGCCAGGCGGAACCCATCGATAAGGAACTTGCGAACTCGTTCCGCCATTGAGTACTGCCCGGTCGGGTCTCGCCGAGATGGCTCGCCAGGGAACCGCCAGCCGTCTCAGACGAGAGTCAGGACTGCCACGACGCCGGCGCCGCCGGCCATCGCACACGCGCCGATCAGTGAGATCCAACCTGAGCGACCTTCGCGCAGGACCGCCGCCAGGCCCGTCAAGACGCCGGCCAGCGCGAGGAACGAAAGCCCAAGAACAGCTCTCTGTTCACGCGAGCTGGCTTCGTTCGCCAGGTCCACCTGGTGGTTCTGTTCGGCCAGCTCGTGCTGGAGGTCGGCTACCGTAGCCTTCAGGAGCCCGGCCGTGTAGGCGTCCACGGGTGCGCCCCCCGTGGTGGCAGAGGTGGCCGCGATAGCTTCCTGTAGCTTGCCGAACGCCTGATCCTCGGCCGCTCCAATAGCCTGGGCGCTCTCATTGTTGCTGCGGATAGCTTCCAGTTGGCGGCTGGCTGACTCGATCCCAAGCATCAAGGCGAGCTGTTGGGCTCCCAGCGAAGAGTCGAGCGCCTGCCCGCTCACGGCAACACGAGTGGAGAGGTCGGCTGCCAGTCGCGCGGCCTCCACGTCGGCGCGGGTTGCGGAATGACTTGCGGCTGTCTGAGTCGCCGCCAGGATCGCCGCGAGAACCGCGATGAGCCCGATCAGGACGGCCGCGATCACGTCGAACCGCCGCTCTGCTCGGAGCTCTGCTGCGGTGTCGGGCGCGATCATGCGAGCACCTCAACGCCCAGACCCATCAGCGCGCCCAGGGCGAGGGCAGCGGCCCCGGCCGTCAGCAGGAGTGCGCGGCGCCGTCTGAAGGGCTGGGCCAGCACCCCCAGGAAGGCGGCGATGCTCGTTGGAAGAAGAGCCAGGGTGAGTAGCTGAGCCTTGTGAGAGAGGCTGTCGCCGGCCGACTGCAGGCTATCCGGGTCCAATGCGATCAGCTCTGGGTTCTGTGCCCGCAGGTCGGCCAGCCGCTTCCCCAGGTCGAAGCCGCCGGACGGGAGCTCGTATACGGGCTTCCCGGCCAGGTTCGAGCTCGAGGTGAGACCCTCGACGATCCCGGCCTGGACGTCCGCCTCCAACCGGAGCGTCTCGGCGGCCGGTCCGGTCGTCTTGGCAGCGGCAGCCTGGAACTCGCTCTGGAGGATGCGAGCTTGGAGTATCCGGATCGCAACCGGCAGCTCGGACCCGTACAGGTAGTGGACGTCCTCCATCGCCCCGGCCGAGCGTTTTACCTCCGTCCTCAGCGCGGATTGCCAGTCCGCGGACGCAGCCTGGGAGATCATCGAGACGCGAGTCCCGATCAGCGCCGCCAGGACCGCGGCCGTCGTGAGCAGGATGGCCACGCCGACGTGTCCGTGCTCCGCGGAAACGACTCCCATCTCCGAGGCGGCCTGGGCCGACGTTTCGGACTCTGCGGATTCGAACAGCTCTCCGTACGTCGGCATCTCGCGACGGCTCCGCCAGCTGGTTGAGGTATCAATGTAGCTCCCGCAGTAGGCCCGCGCCGGCACTTGCGACGGGACAGCCGGCCCGTCGGGGCTACGAGTTTGGCCGCGAAGGCCCGAGTCTCAGGCCACCGCTAGTAGGGAATCACGTAGACGTACATTCCCTCCTCGCCCTCGATCACCTTGCCCTGATGCCAGGGCACGTAATCCTGGGGGAGCTCGGCTATGGGAGCGGTCGCGTCTGGCGGTCGCGACATCCCGCCTCTGGCCTGGTTGTTGAGATTCGAGATGCGCGGGTACCAGACATCCTCGATCTGCAGCGACAACACCTTGAAGTTGTCAGTCGTGGCGGGATCGGCGGACGCCGAGAATCCCGAAACGACCCATGAGTGCCAGCCCTTCCAGACGAGCAGGCCCGCCGGGCGCTGGGTCAAGCGGATCTGCTTGACCACGAGATGGATCGCGTCATCCATCTTCGCCTTGGCCCCAACCTTGAAATGGCCGTACCCGAGCTGGGTGAGTCCCTGGGCCCACCCCTCCGGAGTGGCGCCGCCGTAGCTGCCTCCGCCGAGCGAAACAGCCAGATCGAAGAGCTTGGCCTGCGTGTCACGGGTCACGTCTGGGTAGGCGTTCATGATGTTCATGGAGGTTTGCATCGCTGCCGGCACGCACCATGTGTCCTTGAACTCGTCGACGAAGTCGCCTTCCTTGTAGAGGTCCATGGCGAAGACGCCGGCGGTGGGAGATGGTGCGGGCGTCGCCGTTGCAGAACTCGTCGCAGACGCAGAACTCGTCGCAGACGGTGCCGGAGTGGGCACGAACGGGGTGGGCGTAATAACCGGCGGCCGAGTCGGCTGAACCCGCGCCCACGGCGTCACCACCGGATCTACGGCCAGCGTCGCGTGGTCGAGAGCCTGGGTCGTAGCCAGGAAAGCTCCACCGGTCAGCGCCACGAGCAACACCGCCGTTACCGCGCTGGTCACTGGCGACGACCGCCGCGGCCGCGGCAGGAACGCTCGCGAGCGATCCGTGACGAGAGCCCGTGACCATTGCGAAGCGGGGCCGATACGCGCCATTCGCGGCCGAAGGGCGACTGCCAGCACCGCCAGCTTCGTGGCCATGCCGATCGCGTAGCCTGTCGGAATTGCCGCCAGCCCGAGTTGTCCGGAGAGGGCGGTGGCGGCCAGAACCGTCGCCACGAACCCGGCAATTGCGGCTGCCGTCGGCTCGAGGGTGTTGCGGGTGGAGTAGATGGCCCGGGCGAACAGCTCCGTCAAGCTTTCGAAGGGGATCGACACGGCGAAGATGAGGGCCACCATGGTGGTCTGCGAGACGTCCGTTGCGTCGAAGGCTCCGCCACCAAGGAAGACACGGATCGCGAACGGGCCGAAGACCAGCAGGGCGATGGCGGCGGCAATGGACAGGACGGCGATCGTGGCGAAGTTGGTAGTGAAGACGCGCCTGAAGCTTCTCCTGTCGCCAGCCGCCACAGCGGACGAGAGAGCGGGAAACGCGGCGGTGGCGAAGGCGACACCGATCAGGCTCTCGGGCAGGCTCTGGAAGTGTTGGGCAAACGTGAACGAGGTGACCGACCCCGGCGCCAGGTTGGACGCCAGGCTGGTGAAGTAGAGAGCCGTGAGTGCCAGGAGTGGCTGGCTGAGCATCTTGGGGGCCATGAGCTTGAAGAACTCGCCCAGCCCATCGGTCCTCAGTCTCAGCGTGGGCCACGGCCGCAGACCCGTTCGGTATATCCCCACCAATCTGATGCCGAGGTGCGCGCAGGCTCCGACGACGGCCCCGACGGCGGCTCCGTAGATGCCCAGAGGTCCGCTCAGAAGCACGGCGCCCGTGGCGATGCCGCCGTAGTACATCGGCTCGGCCAGGCCGTAGGTGACGAAGCGCCGTTCCGCAACCAGGACCTCGCCAAGCACCCAGGAGGCGGCGAAGACGACCTGGGCGAAGGCCAGGATGCGGAAGAGGCCGATGTAGAACTCGCGCTGGGTTGCGTTGAAGCCGGGCGCCACGATCGACATCGTCTGCTCGGCGAAGATGAACATGACGGTCATGGCGATGGCCATCACCACGATCGCCAGGGTAAGGATCGTGCGCGCGAACTCCCGCGCCTTGTCCGCGTCCTCGCCCTTGAGCCCTATGAAGAGCGGCAGAAACGGCCCGACGACGCCGCCCACGACCAGGAAGTCGAGGGCTAGCTGAGGCAGGCGCATGGCCGCCGACCACGCATCCAGCTCCGCTCCACCCCCGTAGATGTGGCCGAGGACTCGGAGGTTGAAGAACGACATCCCGGCGCCGACAAGCAACAGGATGGCGAGGATCACCGCGTTCTTCGGCAGTGCCGTTCGCGTCAGGTTCTTGAGCCGGTCAAAGAGGGGCGCCCGGTTCTTCGCTGCGTCGCCGTAGAGCGCGGCCTCGGCAGCCCCGATCCTGCCCGCTGCGCGATCGCGGCGCGTCTCTTCTGTCGAGGGCAAGCGCCCAGCCTCCAAGTTCGATCGACCCGTTCGAGCCGCCAATATTAGACTTCCGCCGACGAGTGGGCCGGACGCGATGTGGCGGCGAGCCCTCCGAACATGTCCCGGAACCGTGCGATCGGCGCTGGCCGTCGCGATCGCCCCGCAGGTTCCGAGAGACCCGAGACCGGGTCGATCGCTTGTCCGTCAGCCCGGCTATCGGCGGCTCAACCGGAATGTAGGTGCGGGCGGCGCCGGGATCGCGGCGAGGACGATGGGGTCGCCGGCGGCATGACGACGTGCTAGTTCGAGACGGAGCGACTCCTCGCCGCGGGCCATGGCCCAGCGGTGGTTTGCCGCGAAGACCGGCTTCATCAGGAACGACAGCCGCTTGAGAAGGCCCTTCTCGGCTGCGATCCGCCAGTCGTAGTCGACGCGGGTACGGGGACCGTCTGGTTCGCCGGCAGCCGCTTCGGGCGTCAGCGTCCAAATCCCTCGGCCCACGAAGTCGCCGGACGCTTCGATCGCGAAGCCGCGCGGCGGATCGCTTTCGGTCACCCGGAACCGCCAGCGCAGCGTGTATGGCAGCCAACCCTTCGTGTACAGGTCGACGACGCGCCCGGTTCCGCGCTCATCGCCGGGCTCCAGGACCGCTACCTCCAGGTAGACCGAAGGCCACCATCGTGCGAGGGCCTCTGCGTCGCCCAGCACTTCGGCGATCTCGTCCGGTGTTGCCGGCACCAGCCAGGTGGTGAGGAACGCGTACTCGTTGGCTGCGGGTCGGGTCGACATTGCCGGCGTGGGCTCCGGCGCTACCGCGGCTCGGAGAGAGCGGTACGAGGCCGCGAGCATTCGACCGACCTCGGGCCAGTAGGCCGCTCCGCGCCCCGTGGGACCTTCGGGATCGGCGGTCGCCCCGCGATCGCGCACCTCGGCGGCGACGCCTCGCAACCGGCCCGCCTCGGCGACCGCGGACACCGGAACGCCGTACAGGACCGAGTAGAGTTCGGCGATTGCCATACCGGCCGTCTCGCCTGCAGCGAGCCCGATATCCCGGCGCACCGTCCACCAGCGAAGCTCCCGGCGCGCCACCTCGACCGCATCCACCCCGTCGGGGAGACCCAGCACCCGGTAGCCGCGGGCTATGTCCCGAAGGTACGCGCCATCGTCGCGCTCGGCAGCGGTGGTTCCGGCGGCAGGATCGCCGGGAGCGCTCCAGCCAGTCCGTCCGAACGCCGCCGCTCCACGGGCCAGGAAGGCCGCGGCAGCGACCGCTCGCGGCCACGAGACGGCTGCCTGCTCGCGGTTGGCCTGCACGAGCAGCTCGAATAGCCGGGCAGGCTGGCGCCGGTAGTACGCCTTCCACATCTTCAGCTCGAGCAGGGCGAGTCGATCCGGGTCGAAGCCCCGCCCCCAGGACACACGGGAGCTGCTCACCGGCCGATTGTTGCCGAAGCCGACCATGCCGCGCGAGCGCCTCCGAGATGTCCCGCCAAGTGGTGTAGATCGCCAGCCTTTCGCGAGGATCGTTCGTCAATCCCGCCACTTGGGAGACTCGGGCCGCCGGTCACGGAGCGAGGCCCAGGGTGAGAACATGGTCGAGTTCTCGCCTCAGTTCTGGAGGTGCCCGATCGCCATGGCAGCGCAGTTCACCGGGTTTTCCCGAGACGCAGTCCAGTTCCTGGTGGACCTGGCCCTGCACAACGAGCGATCCTGGTTCCAGGCACGCAAAGGCGAATACGAACGGCTGCTGAAGGAGCCACTTGAGGCCTTGTGCGTAGCCCTCGGGGAGCGCTTCGAGGCAACCCGCGTGCCCCTTCGAGCGGACCCCTCCCGGTCACCGTTCCGGATCTACCGCGACGTCCGTTTCTCGGCCGACAAATCGCCCTACAAGACCCACGTGTCGGCGAGCTTCCCGTGGGCCGGCGAGGGTGGCGGCGTCGGTGCCTACTTCCACTTTCAGCCGGGCGAGATGTATGCCGGCGGCGGGATGTGGCATCCGGAACCGGCCCAGCTGGCGGCGTGGCGACAGACCGTCGACCGAGACCTCGAGTCCGTAGAGGCCGTGCTGCGGAGCCCAGGCTTCGTCGGCACATTCGGGGAAGTGAGTGGCGATCGCCTCAAGCGCGTCCCAACCGGGTTCGCGGCGGACCATCCTGGCGCGGAGCTGCTGAAGCTGAAAGACGTCACTTTCGGTCGCCGGCTGTCCGACGACGAAGCTCTTTCGTCCAACCTTCCGGACTTGCTGGTAGAGACATTCGCTGCCGCGATTCCCTTGCTCCAGTTACTGGCGCGCCTCTCTCCGGATGAGGCTCGAGCCGGCTGGCTCAGGGGCGGGTAAATTCCGCGGTCATGACCCGGCGCGCGCTAGTCATGTTCGGCTTGATGTCTCTGATCTGGGGCATCCCGTACATGTTCATTCGAATCGCGGTCGCTGAGATCTCTCCGGCGACTCTGGTCTTTGCGCGCACCTCGATCGCGGCACTGATCCTGCTTCCGATCGCGTTCCTGCGCTTCGACCTCCGGCCGGTGCTCGAACGCTGGCGCTGGGTGGTCGCCTTTGCCGTGGTGGAGGTCGGCTTGCCCTGGGTCCTCCTGGGCGCCGCTGAACAGCACGTCACGAGCTCTCTTGCTGGCTTGCTGGTAGCGGGAGTGCCTCTGGTTGGAACGGTTGTCGCGGCCACTACTGGCAGTCGTGACCACCTGGGCCGAAGTGGACTTCTAGGGCTGGTGGTTGGGCTGGTCGGGGTCGCCGCGGTGGTCGGTTCCAACGTAGGCGTGTCGGATCCGGTGGCGTTTCTCGAGATTGCGTTGGTGGTCGTGGGCTACGCCGTAGGGCCGGCAATTCTGGCCCGCCGGCTCGGCGGTCTGCCGTCCGTAGGGGTGATGGCGCTGTCGCTTTCGCTCTGTGCCCTGGTCTACGCTCCGATCGCCGCCGTACAGCGACCTGCGGTCGTGCCCAGCGCGGGCGCGCTGGCCGCCATCGCCATCCTGGGGGTCGTCTGCACCGCGGTCGCGTTCGTCCTGTTCTCGGCGCTGATCGCGGAGATCGGTCCGGTTCGAGCCACCGTGATCACCTACATCAACCCCGCGGTGGCGTCCGTGCTCGGCGTCCTCGTGCTCAACGAGTCTGTCACGGCCTGGATGGCCATCGGGCTCGGGCTCGTGATCCTGGGCTCGACTCTTGCCACCCGTGGCGCCGCCACGAGAACGACAGACGCGAGTTCGGCGCTCGGTGACGGCCGCGAGCTCGAAACCGCTGCGGGCGGGATCGGCCGCTCAGAGTTGTCAGGCTAGCCGGAGGAGCCGTCGGTCACCGGCTGGCAGACGGCTGCAGAGCAGCATGGTACGTGTGGACGACGGCGCCGTTGGGAAACGTGACGCTGTCGACTAGCTCGAGTTCGCGCCTTGGTACTGCGTTGAACGAGGCCGCCCTGGCGCTTCTCTCCCCTTGACATGTCAATACCCCCAGGCAGTATTGACAATCCCGCTTCGGGTGTATGATTCCGGTCGCAAAAGGCCTGTCAAGACTTGACAGGCCCTTAGTCGTGTCAGGGTGGTTGGGCGAGCGGCTTGGGAGCGCGGTCGACTGATCCTTTTGGCCTTCTGGACCGCATCATCGTTCGCTCCGTCGACCGGCGAACGCTTCGGGCTCCCCGGTCGTCTGATATGGCAGGAGAAAGCATTTGACCGTAGGTGTTGCCGCGGAAGTGAAGAGCAAGCTTTCGATCGTCGACGTCGTCGGCGAGGCGGTAACGCTCAAGAAGGCCGGCACGACGTACAAAGGGCTCTGCCCGTTCCACGGCGAGAAGACCCCGAGCTTCGTCGTGACCCCGTCCCGCGAGAGCTGGCACTGTTTCGGCTGCGGCGAGGGAGGGGACATCTTCAGCTTCGTCATGCGCCGCGAGGGATTGACCTTTCCCGAGGCTCTCAAGCGACTGGCCGCGAAGGCAGGGATCGAGGTCGACGAGCGGACGACCCGCGAGGACGCCCGAAAGGCCCGGCTGCGCGAGGTTCTCGAGCAGGCGATCGCGTTCTACCACGCCGTCCTGACCCAGTCGAAAGTGGGCGCGCCCGCGCTCGACTACCTGCGCGGTCGGGGCTTCACGGACGAAACGATCGGACGCTTCCAGCTTGGGTGGGCCCCGGACGGCTGGGACCAGATGATCAAGATGCTCCAGAGCCGCCGCAACGCGACCCTGGCGGAGCTGGCCGAAGTGGGCCTCACGAGCCAGCGCTCGAGCGGGCGGGGCGCCTACGACAAGTTCCGCTCGCGCGTCATCTTTCCGATTCGCGACGCGTCGGGGAACGCAGTGGGGATCGGTGGCCGGATCCTGCCGGCGACTGGCGCAACGGCGACGGTCCCGGATCCGAGCGCGCCCAAATACCTGAACTCGCCCGCGACTGCGCTCTTCGACAAGAGCCGGACGTTGTACCTGATCGAGCGAGCCCGCAATGAGATGCGCCGTCGCGAAGAGGCTGTCCTCGTGGAGGGCTACACCGACGCGCTGATGGCCCACCAGGCCGGCTTCGAGAACGTGGTGGCCAGCCTGGGCACGGCCCTCACGCCGGCCCAGGTCGCCCTTATCGCCCGCTACACGAACCGCATCGTCCTGGCCTACGACGTTGACCCGGCCGGCCAGCACGCTGGCTCGATCGGCGGGGCGGAGCTGTTCCACCTGATCGGGGCCCTGGCCGCGGAGGAGACAGGCGTCGAGATCACGCGGGTCCAGGTCGCCCGACTGCCCGAGGGCAAGGACCCGGACGAAGTGATCCGCGAGTCGCCCGATCTCTGGCGGGAGGCGATCCGTACCGCCCAGCCGATCATGGAGTTCCTTATCGACTACTACGCCAACGCTTTTCCGGCGCGCACCGCCGAGGGCCGGCGCCATGCCGTGGGGGCACTGATTCCGCTGCTGCGCGAGATCCGGGATCCGGTAGTGCGAGACAGCTACCTTCAGGCCCTGGCTCGCCGGACCGGCGTGGAGGAGAGGGTTCTCCTGGAGGCGATGCGCGCCCCCACGCCTGCCGGAGGGTCGGCCCAGGACGGGCGATCGGGTCGCGGGGGATCCGGCGGCGGCCGCTTCACGGCCGATGCGGTCATCTCCGCCCCGGACGCCCTGGATACGAAGGCCGAGCTGAGGGCGATCTCGAGCCACGAGCGCGACCTGCTGCGCTACCTGCTGCTTGTTCCGGAGCAGCAGGAACGCGTCGCCCAGATGCTCGCGGCCCAGGGAGCGCAACTCCCCAGCACCCCGGCGCGGGAGCTGCTGGCGGCGATGCTCGCCGATCGCGAAATGGACCGCGAAGCGGGCGGAGGCGGTCGTTTCGAGCGTATGCGCTTTCTCGACGCGCTGCCGGCGGAGCTCCACGGTCTGGCGATCGCGCTCTACGCGGAACGGGGTCCGGATCCGAACGAGTTGAGCGGCGATCGCGTCCGTATAGGTGTTGATCAGTGCCTGCTGGCCCTCGAGGCGGACAGGCTCGAAGAAGAGATCCGATTCAATGCCGGTGAGCTCGTGGAGGCGCAGGCTGCCTCGGACACGCCGGCGGTCGCCCGACTGCTCGAACTACAACGCAATTTGAACGAGGCTCGCCGATCGCTCGATCGACGCAAGCAGGACGCGAGCCTTCTTGCTTCCGCTGGAGGACACCGATGACAGACCCCCTTGACAAGCAGCTCGTTGAGGTTGCCCTCTCCGGCGGCGGCCGCCGCAAGGCGGACCTGGAAGAGGCCAAGCTCGCGGGCGTGCGCACGCCTCGAGGCCTCGCCGACGACGAGGCGCTCGACGACGAGCTCATCTCGGACGACGACGAGGATGAAGTGGCGCCTGTTGACGCGCTCGATGACGACGCGGTCGACCTGGGCGTCGAGGTTGTCGAGGAGGACATCCTCGTAGAACCGCACGTCCCCGGCGACGCTCCGGCCAAGCTGGACGCGGAAGCCCTGGAGGAGCCGACCCAAGAGGAACTGGAAGCCCTCTCCGCCGACATGATCGGGATCGACGACCCGGTCCGGATGTACCTCAAGGAAATCGGCAAGGTTGCGCTGCTGACCGCCGAGGAAGAGGTCGTCCTGGCGAAGGCCATCGAGCTCGGCGAGCAGATGGTCGAAGACCCGGCGAAGGGCATCGTCTCGCTCCACGAATGGACGCACCACGAGACGGAGCGCAAGACCCGAACCATCAAGCCGCAGTACCAGCTGCCCTTCGGTCCAGAAGCCGCTCGAATGGTCGCCGACGCGGTCTCCTCCGAGGATGCCTCCGACCTGCTCGTTCCCACGCTCGACTTCCACCTGATCAAGGCGGGCAAGGAAGCCACTACCGACGGTACCAAGGACCTGATCAAGGAAGGCCGCCACCTGGTCACGGCCTACAACGAATCGCTCACAGCCGAGTCGTTCCTGAAGCTGCTCGACTGGGCCTACTTCGCCGTTCACAACGGGGACCTGGACTCGCGAGACAACACGGGCCTGCGGGCGATCTACGACTGGACGCGCGACGCGGTGGCATACCCGGCCCTGCGGCGTTGGATCCAGACCGACCACGACGCGGATCTGTTGAAGCGCCTTGGCTTCGACCCGGAGGTCCCGCTCAACACCAAGCTGGCCCATCGCAGGGGCGAATTGGTGCGCATCGGCCGCGACGCTCGCGAGCAGCTGACGTCGGCCAACCTGCGGCTCGTGGTGTCGATCGCGAAGAAGTACATCGGCCGCGGCATGAGCTTCCTGGACCTCATCCAGGAGGGCAACATCGGCCTCATCCGAGCAGTCGAGAAGTTCGACTACGAGAAGGGCTACAAGTTCAGCACGTACGCCACGTGGTGGATCCGGCAGGCCATCACTCGCGCCATCGCGGACCAGGCCCGCACCATCCGCATCCCCGTCCACATGGTCGAGACGATCAACCGCCTGATCCGAGTCTCGCGAACTCTCCTGCAGGAGTTGGGCCGCGAACCGACGGTCGATGAGATCGCCGAGGCAATGAGCAAGGGCCAGGAGCAGGTCGTCACGCCCGAGAAGGTCCGCGAGATCATCAAGGTCTCCCAGGAACCCGTATCGCTCGAGACGCCGATCGGCGAGGAAGAGGATTCGCACCTTGGCGACTTCATCGAGGACCGTGGCGCGCTGGCCCCGGCCGAAGCCGCATCCCACCAGCTTCTGAAGGAACAGGTCGAGGCGGTCCTCGACTCGCTGACCGGGCGAGAGCGGCGGGTGCTTCAGCTCCGGTTCGGGCTGGAGGATGGGCGAGCTCGGACCCTGGAGGAAGTCGGCAAGGAGTTCAACGTCACTCGCGAGCGCATCCGCCAGATCGAGGCGAAGGCTCTGCGCAAGCTGCGCCACCCCTCCCGCTCCCGCAAGCTGAAGGACTACCTGGAGTAGAAAGCAACGCTTTCAAGGTCGGGAACGCGGGTACGCTAGCCGGGACGCCACCAAGCCGGAGGAACATGACCGCGAAACCTGGGCCGCTCGTCTCGGGAGAGTGGCTGGCCTCGCACCTGGGCGACGCCGATCTGCGGCTCGTCCACGTCTCGCTTGACCGCAAGACGTTCGACCAGGGGCACCTGCCGGGGGCGATCTTCGTCGACCTGCACGCAGACCTGGCGAAGAGCGGCAGGCGCCGCGAGACCGGCTCGGCCGAGCGCCAGTACATGGTCCCCACCCGCCGCGACGTGACGGAGGCACTCGTCAGGTGGGGAGTCACGGCGGGCAGCCGGATCGTGTTCTACGACGATGCGGGCCAGAATCGTCACGCCATCCGGGGCTACTGGCTGCTGCGTCTGTACGGGTTCCCGCGCGAACGGTTGCACGTCCTCGACGGGGGTCTGACCGTATGGCAGGCTCTCGGGCGGCGGACGACCGCCGAAACCGTCGAGCTGGTCCCGGCCGGGGCCACGGAGCCACTCGAGGACCTGGACCAGTCGCTGATAGCCACGGCCGATGAGGTCCTGGCGTGGAGCCGGGAGGCGGCTGTGCCAGGCGGCCCCACACGGTTGCTCGACGTCAGGTCGGTCGATGAGTTCCTCGGCCGAGACGTCAGGGCGGCCCGGGGCGGCCGGATCGCAGGCTCGCGGCACCGCCTCTTCAGCGATTTCGTGGCGGCCGACGGGCAACTCCGGCCGGCAGCGGACGCTCTGGCGATCCTGCGGGGCGGCGGCGTGAAGCCTGAGGAGCTGCGCGCCACCTACTGCCAGGGCGGCGTTCGGGCAGCGTTGGCCTGGTTCGTGCTGCACGAGCTGGCGGGACTGACCGAGGTCCGCAACTACGCGGAGTCCTGGGAGGAGTGGGGGAACCGGCCAGATCTCCCCGTCGAGAACTAGCCGGGCGACGACATCGAGCGCTTGCCGTCGCGCGTCGGCGAGGCCGTGCTATTCTGTCGCGCGGCGTCGCGACGGCGCCACCCGGTCGCTCAGGCGATCGACTCGCTCCGGCGTAGCTCAGTGGTAGAGCGGGCGGCTGTTAACCGCTTGGTCGTAGGTTCGAATCCTACCGCCGGAGCCATTCCTCAGGCGCGTGTCCCGGCTGTACCGCTCCAACCGTCGGGGCGGCCCGTGCCCGGCTGACGCCCGGGCTCCGGCCCTCGCAGGCTTCCCCATTGCGACGCAGGTGTAATGCGGCCGATGCGAAGTTCCTTGTCGATGTCAGCCCTATTGGCGGATGCTGCGGCAAGATCTGGCTGGTTAGCCGCGCCTCGGACGCCGCAGTTGCCATCAGGAGTAGTGAGTGAGCGCCAAGCCCCTGGTGCTGGTCGCCGACGACGAGCCCCGGATAGCCAGGCTCGTGTCGATTGCCCTCCAGGAGGAAGGCTTCAGCGTCGTCACGGCCACGGACGGGGAAGACGCGCTGCGGTGCGCGGAAGAGTACTGTCCGGACGTCATCGTGCTCGACATCGTGATGCCTGATCTTGACGGCATCGAGGTCATAGAGCGACTGCGGGAGCGGCGTGCGGTGCCCGTAGTTGTCCTGACCGCCAGGGGTTCGGTCGCGGACAAAGCCGAGAGGCTCGAATTCCGGGCGGACGACTACATCGCCAAGCCATTCCACCCGGACGAGCTGGCGGCTCGGGTGCGCGCGGTCCTCCGACGATCATCCGGCGCAACACCCGGCCGAGGAATTGTCGCCTGCGACGACGTGGAGATCGACCTCGAGCGCCGGTTGGTGACGCGGGGCGGCCAGCCGGTGCAGCTCTCGAGGACGGAGTGGCTCCTGCTGCAGCATCTCGCTGTCAATGCCGGCAAGGTCGTCCTTCACGCAGAGCTCCTCACGAAGGTCTGGGGGCCCGAGTATCGAGACGAGTCCAGTATCTGCGGATCTGGGTGAGCAGGGTCCGCCGAAAGCTCGGTGCCGCACCCGGAGAGCCAGGTCGGATTAGGACGTTAGCCGGAATTCGGCTACAGGCTCGATGTCGAGATGGCCGGCGCAGGCGCTCCAGCTCCGGCCGGTCCGGCCGAATTGCCCTCATCTCGCCTGGGATCACGATGTCGGCCTGTCGCGGGGCCAGCAATCAGGCGTCGATCTGATAGTCGCCGAACAGGCGGCAATGGTCGCCCGGCAGCGAGCAGTCCAGGGACGTAGAAGCGGGGCGAATCGGTCCCGCGGTCAGCTGCAGGTCGATCCGCAGGAAGGCCACGTTCAAGAAGGCCAGGCGGCCTGGGCGCCAGGTCCACCCGGGGCCCTCGCCGACCTCGACGTGGGTGTCGCGCAGACCCGCCGTGAGGACCTTGTACTCCGATTCCGAGGGAGTCGTGTTGAAGTCGCCCAGGACCAGCAGCCGCTCGCCGCCGGCCAGCGCCGGGTCGATCCACTCGCGGATCTTCGCGATGGCGGCATCGCGGCCCGACGGATTGAAGTCGGGCAGCAGCGGGAGCAGCGTTGATGTGCCAAACGATGCCAGCATGGGATGACCGTTGATAACCCGAATCGGCCCTCGCGGCGTGGCCGCGACCAGTTCGAGACGGGCCGGATTGTCAGCCGAATCCACCTTCTCGATCGGGTAGCGGCTCAGGATCGCCAGCCCGCGCGCACCCGGTCGGGGGGCCATCGCCCGGTAGGGGTAGCGAGACGCTATCGCCGCGTCCGCTGCGACAGCCTCGGAGACATCCGGCTCGATCTCCTGCAACGCAATCAGATCGACGTTCACGGCCTCCAGGGCGGAGACCGTCTCGGCCGGCGTGCGCGTCCCGTACTCCAGGTTCCAGGTCATCGCCGCGAGATCGTGGCGTGCGGCTCCGCTGCCCGGCAACGAGACCCACTCCGAGCCGAAGAAACCACAGCCGGCGATGAGGGTCACGGCCAACGCCACGCCGAGGAGTCGTGACCGGGCCAGCAGGGCGAAGGGAGTGAGCGTGAGCAGGACGGCGATGAAGATCTGGGGTTCCAGGACGAGCACCAGCGCCAGCGGGCCGGAGCGGGGCGGAACAGCGATTGCCACCACCGCGAAACCCACCAGCACGGCCGGAACGACCGCCAGCAGGTCCACAGCCGAAAGGCGACCTGATCGAAGGCTGGAATTCCGGAAGGCTTTCATACGGTCGTGACGGCTCGGCACTTGCAGTTGGGTCGTCAGAGGTGGCGCCCGACTTTCTTCCTATGCACGGGGCGGTTACCAGATGCGGCGCAGCAGGCTAGACTATGCGGCATCGTGACCAGAGACCACTTCGCCAGCAGCCTGCTCCTTACCTGAGGCGAGCGCCCTCGCGGTGCTCGCCGACTGCCTCCTGCGCCAGCGCAGGAGGTTTTTGTTTTCCCAGATACCCCGCCCGGACGAACGCCACAAACGGCGACCGAAACCAGGAAGGAACCCGAGATGCCTCCCGCCCCGATCCGCCCCAGGAAGATGCCGGTCGAGAAGTACGTTCCCTTCCGCCCGCTGCCGCTTCGCCTCGCGGACCGCGAGTGGCCGAACCGCCAGATCGAGCGAGCGCCGATCTGGTGCTCCGTCGACCTCCGCGATGGCAACCAGGCCCTGATCGACCCGATGGACCCGGCCCGCAAGTTGCGCATGTTTCGGGCGCTTGTGGCTATGGGATTCAAGCAGATCGAAGTCGGCTTCCCGTCGGCTTCGCAGCCCGACTACGACTTCATCCGCCAGCTCATCGAGGGCGATCTGATCCCCGACGACGTCACGATCCAGGTCCTGACCCAGTGTCGCCGCGAGCTGATCGAGCGAACCTACGAGTGTCTGCGGGGTGCGAGGCGGGCGATCGTCCATTTCTACAACTCGACCTCCATCCTGCAGCGGCGCGTGGTCTTCCGGCTCGACAAGGAGGGGGTCACGAAGATCGCCGTCGACGCGGCGAGGATCTGCCTCGAGCAGGAGGCTCGTGTACCGGGCACAGAGATCCGCTACGAGTACTCGCCCGAGAGCTTCACCGGCACCGAGCTCGACTACGCCGTCGAGATCTGCGCGGCGGTCATGGACGTCATCCAGCCGACGCCAGGGAGACCGATCATCCTCAATCTGCCGGCCACCGTAGAGATGTACACGCCGAACATCTACGGCGACGCCATCGAATGGTTCCATCGAAACGTGCCGCGCCGGGACTCCATCATCCTGTCCCTCCACCCTCACAACGACCGTGGCACGGCCGTGGCCGCCGCCGAGTTCGGGCTCATGGCCGGAGCGGACCGCATCGAGGGCACGCTCTTCGGCAACGGCGAACGGACTGGCAACGTGGACGTGGTCAACCTGGCCATGAACATGTTCAGTCAGGGAGTGGATCCGGAGCTGGACATCAGCGACATCGACGAGCTGCGGCGCGTCGCCGAGCACTGCAACCGTCTCCCAGTGGAACCGCGCCACCCGTATGTCGGAGACCTCGTGTACACGTCCTTCTCTGGCTCGCATCAGGACGCGATCAAGAAGGGGATGGAAGCGCTCCCGTCCGATTATCGGGCCTGGGAGGTGCCCTACCTGCCGATAGACCCCAAGCACGTCGGCCGCAGCTACGAGGCCGTCATCCGAGTCAACAGCCAATCCGGCAAGGGTGGCGTGGCCTATGTCATGAAGAACGAGCACGGCATGGACTTGCCTCGCCGGCTCCAGATCGAGTTCAGCCGCTGCATCAAAGTGATCACCGAGGGCAGCGGCACCGAGATCACGGCCGAAGAGATGTGGGAGGCGTTCGCGAGAGAGTATCTGCCGGCGGCGCCGCGGTGCCGACTCGCCGGATACGACACGGCATCCGATGACGGCAGCGTAACCGTGCGGGCGCGACTGGCGACCGACGGCGCGACGACGACCGTCTCCGGTCGGGGCAACGGCCCGATCTCAGCCCTGGTCCACGCCCTGCGCACGGATCTTGGCGTGGACGTGGAGGTGCTCGACTATGCCGAGCACGCCCTGGGCGCAGGCGAGGAGGCCATGGCGGTGGCGTACGTGGAGGTTCGCTCCCACGGCGAAGTGCGCTGGGGCGTAGGCATGGACCCGAATATCACCACGGCCTCGCTGAAGGCGGTCCTGAGCGCGCTCGAGCGGCTCGGCGTCGACATGGCGGCAGGTGAGGTGGCCGCCGCGGCCAATTGAGAGCCTCCGAGTGGTCACGGCGCCTGGCGGCTTCGCGGCCAGCCGCGCGAGCACGGCCGGGTATAGATTCCGTGCCGTGAGCGTATGGATCGATCGCGTCAAGGCGGACCCGATGCCGTGGCTGCTCGAAGAGTCGACGCCCGCAGTACGGCACCTTGCACTGCGCGGCCTGCTGGACCGCGCCGCCGACGACTTGGAGGTGGTCGAAGCGCACGCGGCAGCGATGCGCACCGACCCAATCGCGTCGATCCTGGGGGCACAGAACCCCGAGGGCTGGTGGGCGAAGCCGGGTCACGGCTACGGGCCCAAGTACAGCTCGACCGTCTGGCAGGTCATCTTCCTCGACCAGCTCGGCGCCGACGGCGACGATCGGCGCGTCCGCGCGGCCTGCGAGTACATCCTGGAGCACTCCCAGTCGAGCAGCGGCGGCTTCGGTGCATTAGGCTCCAAGATGACCAGGCCGGCACCCTCGGGCGTGGTGCACTGCCTCAACGGCAACCTCCTCCGCGCCCTGATCGGCTTGGGCCTGCTTGACGATCCGCGGGTCCAGCACGCGCTGGCCTATCAGGTGGCCTCGATCACCGGAGAGGGCGTCGAGCGGTGGTACTCGCTGACGCCGGGACCCGGGTTCCGCTGCGGTGTCAACTACGGCGACCCCTGCGCCTGGGGAGCCACGAAGGCCGTCCTGGCACTGGCCCGCGTACCGGCCGAGCGGCGAACGCCGGATGTCGCGCGGGCCCTGGAACAGGGCGCGGCTTTCCTGCTCAGCCGCGACCCTTCGGTCGCGGATTACCCAATGGGTCCCAACACCAAGCCCAACAGCTCGTGGTTCAAGCTGGGCTTCCCGTCGGGCTACGTTGCCGATGTCCTGCAGACGCTCGAGGCGCTGTGCGAGACCGGTCTGGCCGCGGATCCACGCCTCGATCGCGCGGTGGACTGGGTCGTCGCCCAGCAGGACGCGCAGGGCCGCTGGCCGAACCGCTATGCCTACGCGGGCAAGATGGTGATAGACATCGACCGTCCCGGCCAGCCGAGCAAGTGGGTGACCCTGCGAGCCTGCCGCGTCCTCAAGGCAGTCGCCGAGTCAAGGCCCAACGCCTGAGGGCCGCCCCGCGGCATCCCGTGCGGCGGCGACCTCACCTGTCCGCGGGCCGGACGGCTGATGCCCGGGGAGCCAGAGGAACCGCAGAGAGTGCAACTCGGCCCTCCGGATTGGTCAGCTGTTTCGTTATGTTTCCTTTGTGACAATCCAGGAGGGCATCCGCTCCATCGCCGGGATCGTGCGCACGCCGGCCTTCTCGCGCTGGCTAAGGGTAGTCGGCCCGGCCTGGGTGGTGATGCTCGCCGATGTCGACGCCCCGAGTGTCGTCACCGCGGGTACCGGAGGAACGGAATCCGGATACGCCCTCCTGCTGCCCCTGTTCGCCCTTGTGCCCGTCCTGTTCCTGGTGCAGGAGATGACCGCGCGACTGGCTCTGGCTACGGGCAAGGGCCACGCGGAGCTGGTTCGGTCGCGCTATGGGGGGCGCTGGGCCGCGGTTTCGGTCGGCGGGATGACCGTCATCAATTTCGTTGCCTACGTCGCCGAGTTCGCCGGGATCGCCCTCGGCGCGTCCATATTCGGCATCTCCGGGCCGGTCGCGATCGTTGCGGCCCTGACAGTACATGCCGCCATCGTCTTGACCGGCGGATACACGGCCTTCGAGCGGCTTGCCCTGGTCCTGTCGCTGGCCCTGTTCAGCTTCGTCGTACTTGCGGTGATCGGCAATCCTGATCTGGGGCATCTCACCTCCGACTTGAATCCCATACCAGGCGATCTCCCGCACGACTACTTCGCGCTGGTCGTCGCGATGGTCGGGGCTTCGATCATGCCCTGGATGCTCTTCTATCAGCAGTCCGCCAGCGTGGACAAGAAGCTGGTCCGCGCCGACCTGCGGGGATCCCGCCTCGAGACCCTGCTCGGGGCGTTTGCCAGCCAGGCTCTGATGGCGGCGATCGTCGTCGCCTCGGCCGCGGCGATGGAGTCGGCTCCGCCGCTGGCCCCGCTGCCGGCCAACGTGGCGGAGTTGCCCGAAGGGCTCGCCCGACTGGCATCTGGCCCCGCCGCCTTGCTCATCGCCGTCGGCCTGATCGGGTCGGCGTTGCTCGCGTTGATCGTCATCTCGCTCTCGGCGGCCTGGGGAATCGGCGAGCTCATGGGCTGGCCGCATAGCCTGGACCTGAAGCCGAACGAGGCTCGGCGCTTCTACGCCGTCTACTTCGCCGAGGTCATTCCGGCAGCCTTCGTGGCGCTGGTCTCGCCCGATCTGGTGCGGCTCTGCATCGGAGCCATGGTCTTCAATGTCATCGTGCTGGCTCTGCCGTTGACGTTCCTCGTGCGCCTCACGAGCGACCGCGAGCTGCTTGGGGACCTGGCCAACTCACGCCGCCATACGGTGGTTCTGTGGAGCCTGACTGTCGTCCTGCTGGCCGCCGGCGTCGTGGGCATGGTCCAGTTCCTGATGGGAGGCTGAGCCCGCGCCCTCCGCCCGGGCCCGGTGAGTTGCGGCGCCGCAATTCCAACGTCGCCGGCCCCTCTCAAATCGGACCGCCTGATGGGCGGCGGAGCTTCCCGTCAGGTCGGGGATTGCGCGGGAGCCTGCCGGCGGAGACACTACCGTTCGCTGGACGACCGCTGGACCAGAGGCGGAACCGGCTCGTCGGCTCCAGGTTCGCCGTGGGTAGACTGCGGCGCGCCGCGGAAGGGCCGGAAACACCATGGATCGCATTCGGGTCGTGATCATGGGAGCCGCTGGTCGCGACTTCCACGACTTCAACGTCGTCTACCGGAACGACCCCCAATACGAGGTCGTCGCCTTCACCGCCTCCACGCAGATCCCGGGCATCGCCGGACGGCGCTACCCGGCAGAGCTGGCCGGGCCGCTCTACGAGGACGGCATCCAGATCGTGCCCGAGTCGGAGCTCGAGCAGCTCCTCGCGGCGGAGAAGGTCGATCGCGTCGTCTTTGCCTACAGCGACGTGGCCCACGAGCACGTGATGCACTCCGCCAGCCGGGTGCTTGCCTGCGGGGCGGACTTCGAGCTTCTCGGACCAGCCCGGACGATGCTGCCGAGCATCAGGCCGGTGGTTGCGACCGGAGCCACCAGGACGGGCGCCGGGAAGAGCCAGACCACGCGGTACCTCGCGGCGCTGATGGAGAAGCAGGGTCTCAAGGTGGTGGTCGTACGACACCCGATGCCGTACGGTGACCTCGTTGCCCAGCGGGTCCAGCGCTACGCGACCTATGCGGACCTCGACCGGTACGAGACCACGATCGAGGAACGGGAAGAGTACGAGCCGCATCTCGACGCCGGCCGGGTCCTCTACGCCGGGGTCGACTACGAGGCGATCCTTCGCCAGGCCGAAGCCGAGGCGGACGTCGTCCTGTGGGATGGCGGCAACAACGACTTCCCGTTCTACCGGCCCAACCTGTTCGTGGTCGTTGCGGACCCGTTGCGGGCCGGGCACGAGCTCCACTACCACCCCGGCGAGACGAACATCCGCATGGCCGACGTGGTGGTGATCAACAAGGTGGACTCGGCTACGCCGGCGCAGGTGGCCGAGGTTCGCGAAGACGTATCCGCGATGAATCCGCGAGCCCGGGTCATCCCTGCCCGATCCGCTCTGACGCTGGTCGGTGGCGAGATCGCAGGGAAGCGCGTGGCCGTGGTGGAGGACGGGCCGACCCTGACCCACGGCGGCATGACCTACGGCGCGGGAGTGGTGGCGGCGCGGCGATATGGAGCGGCGGAGATCGTCGACCCGGTGCCATATGCCGTCGGACAGCTGGCCGAGACTCTGGCCCGCTATCCGGCCCTGGAGCACCTGGTGCCGGCAATGGGGTACGGCCAGGGGCAGATGCACGAGCTCGAGACGACGCTCAACGCCATGCCCGCCGACCTGGTCCTCTCGGCAACGCCGATCGATCTGACCCGGGTCCTGCATCTCACCAAGCCGGTAGTCCGAGTACGCTACGAGCTAGAGGAGATTCCCCAGGCCGGCGCACCCAGCCTGACGGATCTTCTCGGCCCGATCGTCGAGCGGGCGCGCGCAGGCCTTACGCCCCGCTCGAACCGCTAGAGGAGGGTCCGGCGATGGCAAAGCACATGCTGACTCTGGATTCCCTGGGCAGCGACGGGATCCGTCGCGTCCTCGAACTCGCGGTCCGTATCAAGAACCTCAAGGGCATGACGCCCGACTGGCTGCCGGGTGGCCGCGTCGGTCTCATCTTCGACAAGCCCTCGACACGCACGCGCGTGAGCTTCGAGGCGGCGATCTGGGGCCTGGGGATGCTGCCGATCGCGCTCCGCTCGGACGAGCTTCAGCTCGGTCGTGGCGAGACCATCGCCGATACGGCTCGGGTGTTGTCGCGCTACCTCTCCGCGCTCGTGATTCGCACTTTCGACGACGCCAGGGTCGAGGAGCTGGCGCGACATGCCACGATCCCGATCATCAACGCCCTGACCGACGACCACCATCCTTGCCAGGCTCTGGCTGACGTCATGACTCTTCAGGAGGAGTTCGGTGCATTCGACGGGTTGCGGGTCGCGTTCGTCGGCGACGGCAACAACGTCTGCCACTCCCTGATACAGGCGGCAGGGCACCTGGGCTTCACCCTGGCGGTTTCGACGCCCGAGGGTTACGAGCCGAAGGCCGGGATCGTCGAGGCCGCCCGCGCGAACTGCCGGGTGAACGGTGGGGGCATCGAGTTGGGTCACGATCCGAGGGCTGCGGTCGCCCGCTCCGACGCCGTCTACACGGACGTCTGGGCCAGCATGGGCCAGGAGAAGGAGCGCGAGGATCGGGCCCGGGTGTTTGCCGGCTACCGCGTGGACGGCGACCTGATGGCGCAGGCGTCTCCGCGCGCAATCTTTCTCCACTGCCTGCCGGCCCATCGCGGTGACGAGGTCACAGACGAGGTGATGGACGGCCCGCGGTCGCGGGTCTGGGACGAGGCTGAGAACCGCTGGTACACGGAGCAGGCGCTCTTGTACCTGCTGATCAGGGGCGGAGAAGAGCCGGAGCGTCTCGGGTGACACGCCTGGCGATCGCACTCGGCGGCAACGCCCTGATAAGGCGCGGAGAGCCGGGCTCGACCGAGGGTCAGCGCCACAATCTGCTGGCCGCGGCGCGGGGCCTGGTCACCCTCGCCGAGGGCAGCCGGGCGGAGATCGTGATCACCCACGGCAACGGTCCTCAGGTCGGCTTCCTGGCCATCGGGGCGGAGATGGCCGCGTCGGTCGTGCCGGCGCCGCCGCTGGACGTGCTGGGAGCCGAGACGCAGGGACAGATCGGCTACCTGCTGGCCAACGCCCTGAACGACGCATTCATCGAGCGCGGCAGGCACCGTGAGATCGCCGTGGTCGTGACCCGGACGGTGGTGCGGGCAGACGATCCGGCCTTCGCCAATCCCACCAAACCGGTTGGGCCCATCTACGACGAGGAGACGGCCCGCGAGCACGCCCGGACGCGAGGCTGGGACATCGCACCAGACGGTAAGAGCTGGCGGCGCGTAGTGCCCTCACCCTACCCGGTACGGATTCTCGAGGCCGCCGCGATCCGTTCGCTGGTGAACTCCGGAGCGCTTGTGGTTGCGTCAGGGGGTGGGGGAGTGCCCGTGGTGGAACTGCCGGACGGCCGGCTGGAGGGCCGCGAGGCGGTCATCGACAAAGACCTGGCGGCCGTCGTGCTGGCGCGTGCGGTCGAGGCGGACGGCCTGGTCCTGCTGAGCGATGTGGATGCCGTCTACCGGCGCTGGGGAACGCCGCGACAGGAGCCGATCCTGCGCCTCTCCGTGGACGAGGCGTTCGAGGGGCTGACTGCCGGAGCCTGGCCCTCGGGGTCGATGGCGCCGAAGGTTCGAGCGTGCGCGGAGTTCGTCCAGGGCGGCGGCCGCTTTGCCGCCATAGGCGCACTCGAGAACGCGGTGGCGATCGTCAAGGGCAGCTCCGGGACCTGGTTCGGCACCGACCCTGTCGGATTGCCCCGACGCGCCGCGTGACTCGGTCACGGCCTCATCAGGCGCCACGGGGCGCTGCCGGGCGCGTCTCGGCCCGCGGGTGGCGATCGTTTCGCCCGAGCTAGCTCTGGTCGCCGGAGAACGTCCCAAATCCCAGCCGAGCGGAGATCTTGTCGGCGAACTCTGCCCGGATCGCCGAAGCCTCCTCGCGTGTCACGTCCAGCTCACTTGCGATCTCGTCCAGCGTGGCGCTCTCCGTCCCGCTCACGGCGTCGTCGGCGGCGCAGACGCGATAGCACGCCCGCAGCACGGTCAGGCGCTGTTCCGGGGTCGACAACTCGCGGAACTCACGCGTCACGAGGTAGTCGCTCGTCCCGCCCGAGGTCTTCTCCTGGAGCTTGGCCATCTCCACGACCAGCACTGACTGAGACTCGTCCAGACCGGAGTCAGCGAGCTCGTGCTCCATTGCGGCCGTTTCCGCGTCGCTGATCGCCAAGTCGGCGTAGGCGGCCCGGGCCAGGACGTATGCCATGCCGGCCAGCAGGCGGGCCTGCTCCGGGGGCAACGCCTCGAGCCTGGTCACGATTCGGCGGACGGCCTCGGTCTCAGCGGCCGAAGCGGGTTGCACGGGCATGCCCTGAGCTGTATGGCCGCCGAGGAAACGCATGAAGGACATCGCCTCTCCCTGGATGCGCCCGGCAGCTCCGTCGTGCCGCCGGGCTGGTGTCAGACGTCCGTTGGGCGCGGACCCGCCACGAAGTTAGGATGCCTGCCTGAAGAACGGTTGAAAAGGGCCTGGGTCGCCCGCCTGACGGTCCTCACCAAGGCGTAGTGCGGCCAAAGGCACGCGACCCATTCAACGGGCCAGCCCGAGTCGCCGGTGAAGGAACCGCTGTGAACGGGTTGGGTTTTCTTCAATCTTCGGGTTGGGCCCGAGGAAGCCCTTCCGAGCCAAGCGCCGCCGGCAACGGCCGAAAGCTGCTCGGACGACCTGGCGAAGCCCGCAAGAGGAGCGTGGGACAGACTCGCGAGACTACCTGAACGGGTGGTTGTCAGCGCGCCGAGACTGTGCCCCGTAGCCTCAGGCCCACCATCGTCATGTGATGGAGCGTCACTTCCCCCGTCCGTTGTGGATCGTCGACGGACCTCGACGCGTCAGGCTCTACCCGTCCGGAGGAGACCATCGTGCGGATATCGCACCGGCCCCGCCTCAGAGGATTCGCCTCCGCGCTGGCAATCGCGCTGTCACTGCTTGCGACCTCACTGGCGTGGCAGGTCCCGGCCGTTGCAGCCGGGTCTTCTCTCAACGCGCAGGCCACCGAGCTGGTTCGACTGATCAACGGCGACCGCGCGGCCGCGGGCAAGCCGGCTCTGGCGGTGGACCCCTTCCTCGCGAGCAAGGCCACCAACGGTGCCATTCCCTGTCCGGACGATCCCACCCGCTCTATAAACGGGCGCACCCTGGACTTCGCAACCTGGGGCAACATGTCCCACCTCCTCAGGTTGTGCCTGTCGGCGACCTACGCCCTCTCGACGACCCCCTTCGTCTCGGTTCTCCAGACTGCCTGGGGTTACGGGAACGTAGGCGAGATCGACCTGGTCAACGGCGGCTTTGGAAATGGGCAGTTCCTGTATACGTTCGCGGGCGGCCAGACCTGGACGACCTGGACCTACGCCACGACCGGCCACGCGCTCATGGGATGGAGCTCCAGCCCCTCTCACTGGGCCATAGTCATGGGTTCGTACGACCGAGTCGGGTGCGGCGGCTGGTCGAGCGGCGCCACCTACTACTACGACTGCGTGTTCTCCCGGGGCGGGCCTTCGCCCGACGGACTGACCTCACCGCCGACTCGGTCGCCGTTCTCAGATCCGGTCCCCACGCCTCCACCGCCTCCGCCGGCTACGCCTGCACCGCCGACTCGCGCTCCGGCGCCAGTGCCGAAGCCCGTCGCGACCTCGCAGGCACCACAGCCTGCCGTGGGCGCCGAGGCAACAGCCGGCTCCAGCTCCGGTGCGGGGACCAGCGCCTCCCCCTTGGCCACTGATGCGACGGCATCGCCGGCGGCCTCGGGCCGAGGCACCAGCACCGGCGCAGTCGGCGGCTCCGGTCCGGGCGCGGGGGTGCTCGTGGGCCAGCTGCGCGGCGACTCCTTTGAGGCGCCCGATTCGGTCCCGGCCGTTCCGCCGCAGCTGACGGGTGGCATGGCAGTGGCGGCCGGCTCGGCCGCTGCATTGCTCAGCGCCGCCTACGCGCTGTTGGTGTTCGTGCGCAGGCGGCGCCGAAGGGTCGACCTCGTGGCTTAGGACCGTGCGTTTGGGCTTCGATAGGCTTCAGTCGCCCTTGCGCCACTGCAGCGACGTCAATACCAGGATGGCCCCAAAGGCCATGATCACCACCGGCCACAAGAGCGAGAGGTCTACGTCGGGGACCACCTGATGCCAGGCCAGGGCCCCGCCAACGAGGATCAGCAGCAGTCCGAAGATGAGGCCGGGACCACGATCATTGCGGCGCTCGGCCCGCCGTTGCCAGCGATCTTGACGTCGCGCCGACCGCCAGTCGTTCGGCCATTGGCCGCCCGGTGCGGTGGGTTGGGTCGGTGCGCCAGGGGAGGCGGGAGCCGCGCCCGGCGCCGGAGTCCCTTCGCCCGATGCCGCTCCGAAGGCCGGGCCCCCCGCTCCACCGGCCGGCGCCGTTCCCTCAGGCCCGGTCGAAGGCGCGTAGTTGGCGGCAAAGCCAACCGGGGCTCCGCCCGGAGCCCATGGAGACTGGGGCGGCCACTGGGCCGGTTCGAGCGGGACCACGATGATCATGATCAGGTAGGCCCAGAAGGTCAGCGTGCCGGTGAAGAAGACGGAGAGAAACCAGATGATCCGGACGATGACCGGGTCCACGTCGAAGTAGGCCGCGACTCCGCCGCAAACTCCGGCGAGGATGCGGTCATCGGTAGAACGGTAGAGACGTCGAGGGTTCACTTGCAGCCTCCCGCAGGATGTACTTTCAGAGAGCCGAGGCTCGTGTTGACGGTCAGGTTCGCTTTGTGCGTCGCGGTCGCGTAGTTGCCCGTCTGCCAGGCGTCGCCCACGCGGGTCATGCCCAGAGCCGAGAAGTCGCTCGAGGACAGGCTATCGGTCGAAACGATTCGGAGGCCCAGATCTGACGGCACGCAGACGTCGAGCGACCCCAGGTTCGTCTTGAGATTGCCGGCCAGATCGGACGTACTGTCCAGCTCGACCCATGCGGCCCCCAGGTTCGTCGACACGGTCAGGCTGCCAACTGTGGCGCCCGTCAGATCCACGTGAAGAGAGCCCAGATTGAGGGTGAACGCGGCAGAGGATAAGTTCGTATCCGAGAGACGGAAGCGAGCATCCCCGACATCGAGCGTGGAGGAGATGCTTGTCTGTCCGGAACGAGGAAGTGCGATCTGCCAGTCATCCTTGCCCCGGTCGGTCCACCAGCCATTGCCGGCGGTCGAGTCCACGGTCAGTGACGTCGAATTGGAAGTGACTCGGGCGGGGTGCCCGCCGTCGTTGGAGGCGGTCACGTGCCAGCTCGCGTCCGAGGATGCGGTGATGGTCGCCGACCCACACTGCAGATGCAGATTCACCGACGAGGGACCCTGGAAGGAGCCGTTCTCACTAACGGACGCGGGGTTGCCACCACCGCCACCGCAGCCGACATTCGGGGCGACGGCAAAGACGCTGCCGAGGACCAGCCCCATGAAGGCCGCCACGACCAGGCCGCCGACGAAGGCTGCAGGTGTCCGAGACAGCACCAAGCCAAGCCCGATTCCCACGAGGATGAGCGGCCACAGCCGCCAGGCATCGCCGAGGACGGAACTCGAGACAACCCCCTGGTGGTAGGCCAGCGGCACGGCCCCAAGGACGATGAAGAAGATTCCCCAGTTGAGTCGACCCCGGTCAACTCTCATTTCCACCACCTTCTCGAAGACGTCGCGCGGCGCCGGCACAGGGCGTCGCGCGGAGGCTTGCGCCGGCTCCGGCGAGGCCGGCCGGCGGGCCGCCGCGGTCAGAATACGCGCTCGGATTCGGGCCCCGCGTCATTCGCGAGGCTGCCTTCGAGTCCTTCGCTAGATCGAATCGCTCTCGTCCCGGAGCCCTGCCGTGATAGCCTGAGGAGGACGGCGGGAACGGCGCCCGCGTCGTTTGGGAGGCGATCCTATGCGGCTGAGCGAGTGGCAGAAGGCGGCCCCAACTCGAGACTCGATGAACAATCGGGTCGTGGCCGTCCTCAGGCCGGTCCTGACCAACCTCGGGGCAAATGCCGACCCTGAATGCTGGGTCGCGTGGGGCGAGGATCCGGGACTTCGCTATTCGGTTCTCGCTCCGACTGTGATCGGGCTGATCACGGCGGCCGTCAGGCCCTCGAGTCCGAACGAGGGACCGCGAGCCACCGCCAAGCTGATCCGATGGTCCAAGCTTTCGGTCAGCGAGCTTGGCATCGAAGCCAGCGGCGGCCACCGGCTGGTAGCCGTCCAGGTGGAATCGCACGTCCTGAAGGGAGTGGACGAGGAGGCCGACCGGATCTGCGAGTTCGTTCGGGGTCTGATTGCGGCCGTAGACGGTCGCAGTCCTCAGCCGATCCCGACCGTTCTGGTCTCAGCCGCGGCCCCAAAGGCCGCTGCCGCGGAGGCGATCGCTCCGTCCGGTGCCAGAGCCGCGGCCGGGCCGAAGTCGAGAAAGCTACCCGGTGCTGCAGTCCCCAGGCGACTGCCAGCCGCTCCCTCCGCTGGGGCGGCCGTCGCGGGTCGGGTCGCCTCCGGGTCGAGCCGTGCCGGCGGACGGGCTTCGGGCAGGCCAGCCCGTGCGCCATCGATCAAGCGCGTCGCGACGCCCGTCAGCGGAGCCGTGGCCGTCGCGTCTGCGCCCCAGGCCGCCGCAAGCGCGGCGCCTCCGAAAATGATCCCTGCCCGGGTGCCAACTCACCGGCGCCGCTTGCATCCGGACAAGGGAGCCGGCCCGGCCGCTCCGAGCGTCGCGAAAGAGGTTCCGGCTCGACGCGAGCAGCCCGAGCCCGAGCCGGCTCGCTCCGAGTGGATCAGTCCACACCCTATCGAGGAGGCGCCCTCTCGCGAGGAGAAACGGCCGCGCCCCTGGACGCCGTGACGCCGCATTCGGAGGGAGCGGTGGCGCGGCGGACGCGATCGCGCTCGAGCGGACGGTGACATAGAGGGCCCTCCCGAAGGTCGGGCCTCTGACTTGTCCGGGGCCTATCCAGCAGGCGATTGGCGCGTCGGAACGCCTGGTCGGATGGGGCGAACGGCCAATCTGGTCAGCCCATCCGACTTGCGCGTGCCGGCAGCGCCCGGCTATCTCTTCGAAGCGAGACCCAGCAACCCTCCAACGGCGGCCGCGACGCCCGCGCCGGCGCCAACGTAGAGGCCGTAGCCCATGGACACGATTGAGAAGCCGGTGGTCAGATCGTTGACGTGGTTGTAGGCGACGAACTCGACGCCCAGTACGACCGCTCCGCCGGCGACGGCGCCCAGGCTCATCAGCATTCTGGAGCTGGACGTCTTGACCAGTCCGAGCAGCACGACGAGCCCGCAGACTGCGGCCACTGCACCCGCGGCGATCAGGTAGTAGCCGTTCGCGAGATCGCTGGTGTCCGACGTCTGCTCGATCGGCTTGATCAACGAGTCGCCGCTGGTGGTGACGGCCCAGGGCAGCCACGCTGAACCGATGGCAACGGCGCCGCCGGCGAGGGCGAGGAGAGGCGCCAGCATCCCGGCGCCGGTGGCCGCAGGTGCCGCGACGGCGGGAGCCGCCAGCGGAGCCGCGTACGGCTGAGTTCCGTATTGCGGTGGGTACTGCCCCGGGTATTGCCCCGGGTATTGCGGTGGGTACTGCCCTGGAGCCGGGTACTGCGGAGCCGGGTACTGCGGAGCCGGGTACTGCGGACCGCCCGCGGGTGGCGTGTGGCGGAGCCTGCATGGCAGGTGCCTGAGGCCAGGCCGGTGCGGCGGCCGGCGGTACTGGAGTTGCCGACCACGCGGGTGCTGCGGCTGGAGGAGCTGCAGGCGTCTGGGCCCAGGCAGGTGCGGCCGGCGCTTCGACCGGGGCGACCGGCGCTTCGACCGGGGCGACCGGCGCTTCGACCGGGGCGGTCGGGGCAGGCGCTGCGGCCGTCTGGTCCCAGGGCGGCGGGGCAGGCGGCTCCTCCTGCGGCGGTGGCGGCACTGCCGCAAAGTCGTTGCTAGGCTGGACGGGCGCCTGGGCCTCGGGAAGCTGCGCTCCGCATTTGGCGCAGAACTTGCCGGGACTGTCGATCTGGGCGCCGCAACTAGGGCAGACCATGACGACCTCCGCTTCTCGAATAGTGCGTATGAAGGCGGTGTCTCGCGGACCGTGCCTCAAGACGATACGGGACCCCACGAGTACCTGCAGGGCCATTTGGCACTTCCGGTGAGCGGGTCGCACAGGTATTCGAGCGGCTAGTATTCGCCGCGGGGGAGCGTGGCCGGAATTCGGCCCAGTCTCAAGCCCGGCGGGCCCGTCAGCCAGGAGCAAGTGCACGTGGTTGCGTCGGATCGCGGTGGAGCCGAATCCTCCCAGCCAGCGCCGGACGGGGCTGGGCACATGAGATGGCGCTACTGGCTTGGGCCCGGACGAAGGCCCGATTCGCGGCAGCTCGCATTGGCGGCGGCGGCCCTGATCATTGCCGTCGCAATCGCGGCTCTCGCGGGCTGGGGGCTGGGCCTGCCGCTCCTCGCCAGCTGGCTGCCCGGCCTGGTGCAGACCAAGGTCAACGCCGCTCTGTGCTTGCTCTTGCTCGGTCTGGCTCTCGCCCTGTCCGCGACCAATAGCGGGGACCGTGGCGTCTGGGGGGCCAGGGCGCTGGCTGTTGCGGTCGCGGCGATCGCGTGCGCCACGCTCCTCGAGCATCTCTCGGGGACAGATTTGGGGATCGATCAGGCCCTGGTTCTGGACAAAGCGAGCGCCTCCTCGCCTCACCCGGGGCGGTTCGCGGTGGAGACCGCGTTGGGATTCCTCAGCGCCGCCGCCGGGATAATCGCGCTGGGCCACCGCTTCCGGGGTTTCTACCCCAGCGAGATCCTGGGCCTGCTGTGCGGTGCCATCGGTGGAATCTTGATGGTCGGCTACCTGTACGGCGCGACCTCCCTGCTGTCGCTCGGCTCCGCTTCCCAGGTTTCGCTGCCCACGGCTGCTATGTTGGTGGTGACTGGTGCTGCGTTGGTCGCCGCCGATCCCGACCATGGGCTGGTTCGACAGCTCGCCGACCCCGGCATCGGCGGCCAGGTCCTGCGCCGCATCCTCCCGGCGGCGATCCTGGTAGTCCCAGCCGGGGCCTGGGTTCGTCTCATGGGCGAGCGGGCAGGTCTATACGACGAAACTATCGGCCTCTCGATCGTCGTCGTCTGTGAAGCCCTCGCCCTGGTTACCGTGGGTGCCTGGACGACGGCCAGAGTCGAGCGTCTCGAGGAGCGCCGAATGCAGGCCGAGGCGGACCTGATACGACTGGGGGCGGCTGCCGCCACTCCTCTGATCGAGACCAGCGCCGTGGGTCTCGCCGTCCTCGACCGCGACCTTCGCTATCTCTACATCAACCCGGCATTGGCTGAGATCGGCGGGGTAGATGCGGTCTCCGGCCTGGGCCGGGATCTGGACCGGATCGTGCCAGCCTTCGGTCACGAGACACCTGCGGTACTGAAGCAGGTGCTGGCCAGCGGCCAGGCCGTGCGTGATCTGGAAGTCGGCGGCGAGGCGCGACCCGGCGGGCGAATGGCCACGTTCCTGCTCAGCGCCGAGCCGCTGAGAGACAAGGCACGTGAGATCGTCGGCCTGAGCATCAGCGTGGTCGACATAACTGCAAGAAAGCACCGCGAGGATGCGGTGGCGGAGATCGCCGATCTGCGGCGACAGCACCCTGCGATCGATGAGTGACTGCAAGGGCGCCGAGGCACTCCGAACGTCAGGCAGGCCGGCGTTCTGAGCGACATCGCTGCGAATCGAAGGGCTCCCGTCCGACGACGGGAGCCCTTCACTTGGAGCGGGTAGTGCTACTTCAGGGCGTCGCGGCATGCCTTGGCGCTGGCCATCGCGGACTTGAGGTCGTCTCGTGCCTGGCCCAGTGAGGTCCGGGCGCTGGTCAGGATCGGCCCGGCCGTCCCGGCGTTGTACTGGGCGGGGGTCAGGGGCAGCAGCGCAGCCGGAAGCGGCGTCGCCAGCCCGACGGCGGCGGTCACGGAAGCGTTCATGGCATCAAGGTCGGCCTGCGCCGCGGTGACGTCCTTGCCGGCAGCCTTGGCCGCGGCGATTCGAGCCGTCAGGTTGGTGTTGATCTTGCCGAAGTTGGTCTGCGAGGCAACCACGGCATCGGCCGCGTTGACCAGGTTGACCTGGGGAACGACGAGCAGATAGACGCGGAACTCCGACGCGATCTTGACGATGTCCGCCCGCAATGCCGGGATGGAGGTCTCGGCATCGATGGAGGCCTTGAGGCTCGTCAGTCCGGTCCTCGTCGAGTTGATCTCGGCGGTCAAAGCAGCGGCGTGGGAGCTCGTCAGGACCTTGGAGCCGGAGATCTTCGAGGCCAGCTGATCCAACGTGGCAAAGCGACGGTTGATCTCGCAGTCGCCGAATGCTCGCAGGGTCCCGACGGTCGCGCCGGTCCTGACCGCGGCCGCTTCAGTGGCGCAGACGCTCTTGCCCGCGGGTCCGCTCGGCGGCGTCACAGCTGTGGCAACGCCGGCGGATGCCAGGAGGAGCGAGCCTCCCAGGACCAGGCCGGCGAACAGAGCGGGGATTCGGGTCTTCATTGGTTACTCCTTCATTCCTCGGTTGGGGCGGCTACTCGCCACCCGAAGCGGCGGCGTCGGTGCCGGAAAGCGAGCTGTTGACGCCGCTGAGCAGTTGGTCCAGGCCCATAAGGGCTGAGTCGATTGGATCGGCGGTCGCGGCTGGCGCCTTCGTCGGGGGAATCGAGGGTGTGGCGTAGGTTGGGGTGGCCGCGACGTCATCGGTCGTCTGTGTCGCCGTCGGTGCCGGAGCGCCCGTGGCATCGGCCCCGGTTGCCTGCACGACGGAGGATGGGCTGGTGGTCGTTTGCGCCGGGCCGCCATTGCTTCTGGCGCAGCCAATCGCGGCCGAGCCCACGAGGAGGGCTGTGACGGCGAGCAACGCGACCGAGCCGGCTGAACGGTTCACCTTCGTTCATCTCCCTGTTCGCTACCTGAGGTGACGCCGGGAATGCTGGGGCGGCCGCCTTCGGGGACTTCGGGGCCCAGGTAAGCGGCGTGTAAGGTCGGCGAGAAACGCCAGGTCGCGCCCGGCGCGCTCGTCGAATGGCTAGTGCGTTCGCGCACCGCTTCCTCGGCCGCCCACGGGGCGAGTGTGTGGCAGGGCTCGCAAACGAGGTCGATGACGTCAGCGACCACGTTGTATGTGGCTGCCATTCCAGGTAGGGTATGGCAAGCCCGGCTTCAGCCACGAGACGGGGTGAGGCGTTGTCTCCCTGGCTGCCGCGGCTGCCCCAAGAGGCGGTCCACTGTCGGTTCGGCCAAAGGTCATCGATGAACGTCCACGAAGCACTCGACGCCTGGCAGGCGCAGTATTCCGGGCAGCCGCCGGTGGGCTTCATGCTGCGCTTCACGCACGAGTCGGTTTGGACGCGCATCCACTATCTGCCCGACGGCGGCGAGCCGGCTACGAATGAGGGCGACCGGCAGACGGCCTCGAGGTTCGACGCCGTGGCCAGCGCGCTCTTCACCGGCACGACAGTGCTGATCCTGGCGATCCATCTCGATCCGCGGCAGGAAGACATAGCGGATCTTCAGACTTTCGGGGCGACGCCGATCGCGCCGCCGGAGAGCTGGATCGAGACGCTGGGCAGCTACCTGCCCGATCCGCGTCGAGTCGAGGTCGTCGGGGCCATGGCGAGCTGGCAGCGGGGCTGTCTGGATCGCCTGTGGCTCGACGTGGCGCGGGATCGCATCGGCCGAATCGCCGTCTTCTGCCCCGCCACTGGCGACGCGTTCTGTCCCTACGGCCAGGGCGCCGACGTCTTCGTCTGGGGCTCTCAGCGACGCTTCAAGCTGGGCGATCGATTCCGCGCCTGGCTGCCTGGTGCGGCGGTGCCCGGATCTCTGGGCCACGCGCCCGCCGGAGGGATGGTTGCCGAGGGCGGGTAGCCGCCAAGGGATCGACGACGTTGGAGCGCCCGGCGAGCGGGGAAGTCGCCGCCGTTGTCGGCCGGCCGGAGACGGGAGACACTACACGGCATGAGTCCCAAGACGAAGCGCACCCCCTCCTCGGATGCCAGGGCCGCCGTAACCCGAGCTGCCGCCAAGCCCGCCCGAAAGCCTTCAGTCGCGACCGGCGCCGCGGACAAGGCCGCGACCGGGCGCCTAACAAGGCAGGTGCCGTCCGGTCAGCCCGCGAAGGCCGACATCGTCCGCTATCGCGAGAACCTCCAGGGCGAGATAGACGCGATCGCGCTGTATGAGCTACTGGCCGACAAGGAGCCGACCGGGATGCTCCAGGACTTCTACTCTCGCATGGTCGAGGTGGAAGCGATCCACGCCGGCGTCTGGCGCGAGCAGCTGGAAGCGGCGGGCGTCGACACGCGCGGGATGGAACCGGCGTGGCGAGCGCGAGTCCTGATGTTCATCGCCCGCCACTTTGGGCCGAGTCTCGTGGTGCCGACGATCGCCGAGCGCGAGGCCGCGGACGAGGCGATGTACGACGACCAGCCCGAAGCGCTGGCGCGCATGCCCGGTGACGAGCGGTCCCATGCCCGACTCTTTCGCGAGCTGGCGGCCGGGGGCGGCGCCACGGGCGGCACCATCGCCCGGATCGAGGGTCGCCACCGGGGCAGCGGCGGCAACCAGCTGCGGGCGGCCGTTCTGGGCGCCAACGACGGTCTCGTTTCGAACCTGAGCATTTCCATGGGCGTGGCCGGGGCGTCCGGGGGAGGGCATGCCGTCCTTATCGCGGGCTTCGCGGGGATGCTTGCCGGCGCGCTTTCCATGGCCATCGGGGAGTGGCTGTCTGTCCAGAGCGCTCGCGAGCTGTACGCCCACCAGGTCAAGGTGGAGCGCGAAGAGCTTCTTCAAGTTCCGGACGAGGAGGAAGAGGAGCTCACGCTGATCTATCAAGCCAAAGGCCTGACGGCCGAGCAGGCTCGCCTGATGTCAAAGTCGATCGTCTCGGGAGACATCAGTCACGCCGTGGACACCCTGGCGCGCGAAGAGCTCGGGATCGACCCGAACGAGCTCGGCGGCTCAGCCTGGAACGCTGCCGCCACATCGTTCATCCTCTTCGCCCTCGGCGCCGTCGTGCCGCTCGCGCCGTTCATTTTCGCCTCGGGGATGGGCGCGGTCGCGGCCTCGATCGCGGTAAGCGCCCTGGCTCTGATGCTCGTGGGCGCGGCGATCACCGTCGTCACCGGCTCGAGCGTTCTGAGAACTGGCGGCCGGCAGGTCCTGCTCGGCATGTTGGCCGCGGCGATCACGTTCGGTCTAGGGACGCTGGTAGGTCACGCCGTCGGGTAGGGGACCGCGCGGTCGACTCTCAGCTGGCTCGTGTGCCCGGGGCCGGGCGACCGCAGGTGCAAATCCCTACGCCGGTCTGCTCTTCGTCGAACCCGTGCAAGCAGGCCACGCGATACCCGGCGCCGTACACGGTCTCGATGAACGGGCGGTCGCTGACTTTGGCGATCCCAGCCCGCAAGCTGCGCATGGTGACCTGCAGCAGGTGGATGTCGTCCTCGTAACCTGGACCCCAGACCGTGCCCAGCAACTCACGATGCCCGATGACGCGATCGGGATGCTCGGCAATGTGGCGCAGCAGCCTGAACTCGGTCGGCGTCAGGTGGATCTGCACGCCCTGGACGTGGACTGTCCTGCGTGCCGGATCGATTTCCAACGGGCCCAACCGGACCTGGGCGTTGGGCGGGTCGTCGCCATCTCTCGCTGCTCGCAGCGCATCGACCCAGGCCACGAGCTCTCCAAACTGCGACTGCAGTGCACCTGCGCTCTCGGTGGGCGATGACCTGGATAGGGCGTCGCGGCCTTCGGGGTCAGTCACAATTCGCATGGGCATGGCTTCGCCGGTGCGAATCATGTTTGCCCGCCCGATGGGTACCGTTTCCAGACCGTGCCGGGCGAGCCAGGCTTCAACCAGGTCTGCCATGGCGTCCTCGTCATCCACGATGACGACACGCTTCGGCCGGGCCTCGTCGAGCCGCTCCTCCATACG
>CAVUQZ010000004.1:0-1074775 GCA_963743795.1 uncultured Chloroflexia bacterium
GACCACCTGGCTTCCTGCTTCGCAGTTGACCGAGCTGATCTGCGGGGGATTGTCGCCCCGCGGAGTGAGTCCGTCAACGCGGTCGTAGTCGTATTCGGCACGGCGCAGCGCCAGCCCAATGAGGTCGCATGAGCCTCGCCGTCCGAATGCCCAATCGGCAGCACTCGCGGGCGCCCGCAAAGCAATGACGCCGGGCGGCGCCCCAGCTTGCGGGCCCTGAGGTTGGCCACTTTTTGAAAGTCATTTGAGATTTGGAGCGACCGCGCCGCCATAGAGTTCCATCTGCTATTGCGTGTCTGCTCGTATGCAGGTCAACGAACGGAAAGGAGGCATGAGCCGGGTACTTAGCGTTGGTGCGCAAGTCGGCTGCCACGCGCACAACTTGAGACTGCCTTAGGCCCCCGCGGCTCTATACCGCGAAGGTCCTCGGTGTCGCCAGCATCGACAGCCAATCGGACACATCTGCCCCATCGCTCGAGGCAGCCTTGCGGGTGGGGCATCCTTGGAGAACGTCGCATGCTAGAGAAGTTCTTCGCTGAAGTGTTCGGCACTGCCATCCTCATCCTGCTCGGCGACGGCGTCGTGGCCGGCGTCCTGCTCGCGAAGACCAAGGTCAATGCCCTGTCGGGCGGCAGCGCCGGACGTCTGGCGGATACCCTGCCGCCTCCGGCTGGATCGTCATAACCTGGGCATGGGCAATTGCCGTGTTTTGCGGCGTGGTCGTGGCTGGACCGCTCAGCGGCGCCCACCTGAACCCCGCCGTGACACTCGGCCTGGCAGTAATGGAAGCCCATGAAGCAAGGAAGCACGGGCATCACCTGGGAAACCGTCCCGCCGTACATTGCCGGTGAGTTCCTCGGTGCCTTCATCGGGGCCAGCCCTGGTGGCTCTCCACTACTGGGATCACTTCAAGGCAACCGAAGACAAGGGCCTCAAGCTGGCGGTATTCAGCACGGGCCCGAACATCCGCAACTACCCGCTCAACCTGATCTCGGAGATCATCGGCACGTTCGTGCTCGTCTTCCTGATCTTCGCCTTCGGCCAGCCGCACAGCCTCGCCCCGGCGACGATGGGTGCGCTGCCCGTTGCGTTGGTCGTCCTGGTGATCGGCCTCTCGCTCGGCGGCACGACCGGATACGCGATCAACCCGGCCCGCGACCTCGGACCGCGCATCGTCCACTTCCTGTTGCCGATCCCGGGCAAGGGCGGCTCCGACTGGGCCTACTCGTGGGTACCGGTCGTCGGCCCGCTGATCGGCGGCGCCCTCGCGGCGGTCGTCTACTACGTCGGCCTTCACGCAGTTCATCGTCCTCAAGATCCGCAACTTAGCCGTCCATTCTCGGATCGACCGCCGGCTCGGGGCCTCCTTCGGGCCGGCGGCCTGAGTCTGGCGGGGCCTGAGCGTATCGATTAGGAGTCGCCATGAAGAAGCTGATCAACACGCCCGATCGCGTCGTCGACGAGGCGCTGGCCGGCATGGCGGCGGCTCACGCGGATCTCATCCGAGTCGAGCAGCCCAACATCGTCGTCCGGAAGGATGCGCCGCGCAAAGGCAAGGTCGGCGTCATCTCCGGCGGCGGCTCCGGCCATGAGCCCATGCACGGCGGTTTCGTGGGGCTTGGCATGCTCGATGCCGCCTGCCCGGGTGCCGTCTTCACGTCGCCCGTGCCGGACCAGATGCAGGCCGCGACGAAAGCCGTGGACGGCGGCGCCGGTGTCCTCCACATCGTGAAGAACTACACCGGCGACATCATGAACTTCGAGCTCGCCGCGCAGCTGGCCGAGGCCGAAGGGATCAAGGTCAAGTCGGTCGTCATCGCGGACGACGTCGCCGTGAAGGACTCGCTGTACACGGCGGGCCGGCGCGGCGTCGGCGGGACCGTCCTGGCGGAGAAGATCGTCGGTGGCTGTGCCGAATCCGGGGCGGACCTGGACAAGGTGACGGCCGTGTGCCAGAAGGTGCAGGACAACGTCCGATCGATGGGCATGGCCCTGACGAGCTGCACCGTGCCCTCGGCCGGCAAGCCGACCTTCGAGCTCGGCGAAGACGAGATGGAGATCGGCATCGGCATCCACGGCGAGCCGGGTCGAACCAGGATGAAGCTCGCCACTGCCGACCAGGTCGCCGAGATGCTCATGACGCCGATCCTCGACGACCTGCCGTTCCGTTCCGGCGACCGCGTTCTTGCCTTCGTGAATGGCATGGGCGGGACGCCTCTCATCGAGCTGTATGTCGTCTACAACGCCGTCAACCAGATCCTCAAGGGCCGTGGCATCACTATTGCCCGCAATCTGGTCGGCAGCTACATAACCTCGCTGGAGATGGCGGGCTGTTCGATTACGCCTGCTCCGCCTCGACGACGAGCTGATCCGCTATTGGGACGCGCCGGTCCACACGCCGGCCCTGCGCTGGGGCGTGTGACGACGCCGGGTGCGGTGACGCGGGAAGCCGTCCCGTTGACGGCCAGCCTGATGGCCAGCGTGATGGCCAGCCGAACCTGAGGAAGCCCATGCCTATGGACGAGACGGGCCAGCTGTCGTACGAGGACGTCCTCGGCTGGATCCGCCGCTTCGCTGCCGTGATCGCGGAGAACAAGGAGTACCTGACCGAGCTGGACTCGGCCATCGGCGACGCCGACCACGGCATCAACATGGATCGCGGATTCCAGGCCGTCCTACCGAAGCTCGACGCCCTCCCGGGCGACGACGTCGGCGCGGCGTTCCGGACCGTCGGATCCACTCTCATCTCTACTGTGGGCGGGGCGAGCGGTCCGCTCTACGGCACCCTCTTCCTGCAGTACGGCATTGCCACCGCCGGCCAGACCACGATAGGCCTGGCCCAGTGGCTGGTCGGGCTGGAGGCCGCCATAGCCGCAATCCAGCGACTGGGCAAGGCCGAGCCCGGCGACAAGACCATGCTCGATGCGCTGATCCCGGGTCGCGATGCCCTCAAGCAGGCGCTCTCGGCCGGCGTAAGCCCGGCGAGCGCCCTTGCTGACAGCCGTGGCCGCTACCGAGGAAGGCATGCGAGCCACCATCCCGCTCGTCGCCCGCAAGGGTCGGGCGAGCTACCTTGGAGAGCGCAGCGCCGGCCACCAGGACCCCGGCGCGACCTCGTCGTACCTGCTGCTTCGGGCCGCAGCCGACGAATGGACGACCTAGTGACCTCGCGGTTGATCACATTCAACGACAAGAGGTGAATGAATTGGCAAAGTACGTTGGAGCCCTGGACCAGGGCACCACGAGCACCCGCTTCATGATCTTCGACCACTCGCGGCGGCGTCGTCGGGATCGACCAGAAGGAGCACGAGCAGATCTATCCGAAGCCCGGCTGGGTCGAGCACGATCCGCTCGAGATCTGGACGCGCTGCGTCGAGGTCATCCGCGGCGGGCTCGCCAAGGCGGGCATCAAGGCAGCCGACCTCGCGGCGGTCGGCGTCACCAACCAGCGCGAGACCACGGTGGTCTGGGATCGCAAGACCGGCAAGCCGGTCTACAACGCCATCGTCTGGCAGGACACCCGGACCGACGTGATCATCAACGAGTTCGCCAAGGACGGCGGCCAGGATCGACTCCGGGCCAAGGTCGGCCTGCCCCTGGCGACCTACTTCTCCGGCCCGAAGGTCAAGTGGATCCTCGACAACGTTCCGGGCGCGCGAGCCAAGGCCGAGGCCGGCGATCTCCTCTTCGGCAACATCGACACCTGGTGCATCTGGAACCTCACCGGCGGCGTGCAGCGGCGGCGTGCACGTCACCGACGTGACCAACGCCAGCCGCACCATGCTGATGAACCTGGCGACCCTCGACTGGGATCCGGAGATCCTCAAGCTGATGACCATCCCGCGGTCGATGCTGCCGGCGATCAAGGCCTCGTCAGCGAGGTCTACGGCAAGGGCGTCGGCGATCTCGCCGGCATCCCGGTCGCGGGCGACCTCGGCGACCAGCAGGCGGCCCTGTTCGGCCAGACGTGCTTCTCCGCCGGCGAGGCGAAGAACACCTACGGCACCGGCTGCTTCATGCTCCTCAACACGGGCACCAAGGCCGTTCCGTCCAAGAGCGGCCTGCTGACCACGCTCGGCTACAAGATCGGCAACCAGCCGGCCGTGTACGCCCTCGAAGGTTCGATCGCCATCACCGGCGCGCTCGTCCAGTGGCTGCGCGACAACCTGGGCATGATCAAGACCTCGGCCGAGATCGAAGAGCTGGCCAAGACCGTCGACGACAACGGCGGCGTGTACTTCGTGCCGGCCTTCTCCGGTCTGTTCGCTCCGTACTGGAAGAGCGACGCCCGCGGCGTGATCGCCGGCCTGACCCGCTACGTGAACAAGGGCCACATCGCCCGAGCCGTGCTCGAGGCGACGGCCTGGCAGACGCGTGAGGTGCTCGACGCGATGAACGCCGACTCCGGCGTTCCGCTCACGGCCCTCAAGGTCGACGGCGGCATGGTCTACAACGACCTGCTCATGCAGTTCCAGGCCGATGTCCTGGGCGTGCCGGTCATCCGGCCCAAGGTCGCCGAGACGACCGCGCTGGGCGCCGCCTACGCGGCCGGCCTGGCGGTCGGCTTCTGGAAGGCGGTCGAGGACCTGCGAGCGAACTGGCAGAAGGATCACGAGTGGACGCCCAAGATGGACGCCAAGACTCGTGAGAAGGACCTCAAGCTCTGGAAGAAGGCGGTCACCCGCACCTTCGACTGGGTCGAGTAGGTTCTAGTCGTAACACCGGTCCGGCGGCCGGCTTGTCCGGCCGCCGGACCTGCAATGTCTTGCGCACGGATCTAGCGGAATGATGGAACAGAGGGCAAACACACCCCACGTGGTGATCGTCGGAGGAGGCGGCACCGGGGGCGCTCTGGCGCACGATCTGACGCTGCGCGGCGTCAGGGTTACGGTCGTCGAGCGCGGCGAGATCACGTCGGGGACCACGGGACGGCACCACGGCCTGCTGCACAGCGGCGCCCGGTACGCGGTCAAGGACCGCGAGTCCGCCGTGGAGTGCATCGAGGAGAACCAGATTCTGCGCCGCATCGCGCCCGGCTCCTTCGAGCTGAACGACGGCCTCTTCGTGGCCATCACCGACGAAGACGTCGCCTACGAGAAGAGCTTCGTCGAGTCGTGCGAGGCGAGCGCCATACCCGCCAGGCGGGTCGACCGGGCTGAGGCGCTGCGCCTGGAACCCAATCTCACCCCGGAAGTGCGCTGCGCGGTCCAGGTTCCGGACGGGACGATGGACGCGATGCGCCTGCCGCTGCGCTTCTTTGCCACGGCCAGAGCCAACGGCGCCGACGTCCGGCCCTTCACCGAGGTCGTGGGGATGGCCATCTCCACGACGACCCCTCGTGCCGTGACCGGGGTCAAGGTTCGCGACCACACCAGCGGCCGAGACTACGAGATCGGCGCCGATCTGGTGGTCAACGCGGCGGGTCCGTGGGGCGAGAAGGTTGCCCGCATGGCCGGGGTCGACGTACCGATCCAACCCTCTCCCGGGATCCTTGTCGCGGTGCGAGGGCGCTACTGCAACATGGTCGTCAACCGGCTCCATGCCTCCGGGGACGGCGACATCGTCGTGCCCCAGCGTGAGCTGTCGGTCATCGGCACCAGCTCCTGGGTGACCGACGATCCGGACCATCTGGCGGTCCCCGCGGACCACGTCGAGGCCATGTTCCGCGAGGGTTCGGCCATGATCCCGGCCTTGCGCGGTGCAGAGGTGCGGGCTACCTGGTCGGCGGCACGGCCGCTCATCGGAGAGCGAGGGGCATCCTCGGGGAGGGAATTGAGCCGGACCTTCAAGTGCTTCGATCACGAGATCGAAGACGGAGTGGCCGGCTTCGTCACGATCGGTGGGGGCAAGGCCACCACCCTGCGGGCAATGGCCGAGGCCACCGCCAACGTGGTCTGCCGAAAGCTCGGAGTGGACCGGCCGTGCACCACCCGGCAGGTCGAGCTTCTTCCGCACACGGCCTACTACGCATGAGCGCGCCGATGGATCCCGCCAACGACACCCACGCCACGTCCGGCACCGGCCAGGCCGTCCGCTTCCGAGTCTCTCGCTTCAAGCAGGGCGACCGCCGGGCGCACTACCAGGACTACCAGGTCGAAGTCGCGCCCGCGACGACAGTCCTGGACGGCCTGATCAGCATCCGCCGCGATCAGGACCCGACGCTGATCCTGCGCCACTCGTGCTACCACGCCTCGTGCGGAACGTGCGGCATGCGGGTCAACGACAAGGAGGCCCTGGCCTGCGTCACCAAGGTGACCGACCTGGGCTCCGGCACGGTCAAGGTGGACCCGATCGCGAACCAGCGCCTGGTGGCCGACCTCGTGACCGACATGGTGGACTTCTACGACAAGTTCTCGGCGGTGGATCGGCCGCAGATCAGGGACAGCGAGGCTATCCCCGCCGCGGCTGAGCCGCCCGGCGTAGAAAGCTACAACCGCTTCGAGAACTGCATCGAATGCGGCCTGTGCATCTCGGCCTGCCCGATCGTGGCCACCGATCCTCGCTACCTGGGGCCGGCCGGACTGGCCTCCGCGAAGCGGGCACTGGAGGAGCCGCGCGGCGGCGACACGTTCTCGGTGCTGGCGCTGGCCGACGACCCGCAGGCGGCCTGGCGCTGCCACCTGGCCTTCGAGTGCTCCGAGGCTTGCCCTTCGAACGTGGATCCGGCCGGAGCGATCATGTTCCTGCGCCGGCGCCTTGCGTCGGAGCGGCTCAAGTCGATCCTGGGATCGGGAAGGCGGCAGCAATGAGCGAGCGGGCGGCCGGCGGCCCGGCCGGCAGAAACGCGGCCACCGACGCGACTCGCCCGGCCGTCGCGGGCGATCGGGCCAGTCCGCGCCGCCGCGGTGCGGCAGGCTGGGTGGACGTCCGCGGCCGCCGGATGGGCCAGTGGGCCTTCATCCTGAACAGGCTGACGGGCCTGGGGCTGCTGACGTACCTGTTCCTGCATCTGGGGGTCCTGTCACTGCTTGCAGTCGGGCCAAGCGCCTGGGACGGATTCGTCTCCACCGCGCTGACGCCGGCGTTCCTCACGTTGGACGTCGTCCTGATCTTCGGGCTGCTCTTCCACGGGCTCAACGGCATCCGGGTGACGCTCGTGGGCTTCGGGCTGGTCGTCGACCGGCAGAAGGCGATGTTCGTCGCGCTGATGGTCTTCGGGGCGATCGTCCTGGTCGTAGCCGCGCTGCGCATCATGGAATCGGGGTAGGCAGGCATGGCACAACGCACGACCGATCCACAGGCGGAGCGTTCGACCTGGAAGAGCTCGCTCGGCACCGAGAAGCCTTCCTGGGGCTGGATCGTTCAGGCCATCACGGGCGTTCTGGTACTGGTCCTGATCACGGTCCACATGATCGCCAACCACTTCATCGTCAGCCGGGGCCTGCGCAACTTCGACGACGTAGTCGCGTACCTGTCCAACCCGATCGTCATCGTCTGGGAGGTGGTCTTCCTGGCCGTCGTCACCTGGCATGGCCTGCTGGGGCTGCGCGCGATACTCTTCGACTTCGGATTCAGCCCCGCGACTGAGCGCCGGATCACGCGCATCCTCACCGTGGTCGGGGTGGTGGCCGTGGCGTACGGGATGTGGCTGACCGCGGTGATCGTCTCCCACCACTGATTCCCCGACTCGGAGGGCGCAGGTGACGGAACCGGCCGAACCCCTGGTAGGGATCGTCGTCGTCTCCCATTCGGCGATGGTCGCTGAAGGGGTCGTGGAGATGGCCCGCGAGATGGCCGGGCCGGAGGTGCGGCTCCTGGCTGCCGGCGGCGCCGCGGACGGTTCGCTCGGCACCGATGCCTCTCGGATTGCCGAGGCCATCGGCCAGGCCGACGCGGGGGCCGGCGTGGTCGTGCTGGCCGACCTGGGCAGCGCCGTGCTGGCCACGAAGGTGGCACTGGAGATGATCGCGCCGGAGACGGCGGCGCGGACGCGATTGAGCGGGGGACCGCTCGTCGAGGGTGCGGTGGTGGCCGCCGTCCAGGCCTCCGCCGGGGACGCGCTGGCGGCCGTCCTGGAAGCGGCCGAGGAGGCAGCCCGGATGCCCAAGGACGTTTCGTGAGCGGGCCGGCCGATCGTCGATTGCCGCCGTCCCGCCGAGCCGCGACAATGCCGGCGCGGTTGCGGCCCGAAGGAAGCGAGGTCCTCGCCGTGACGGGGGCGAATGGAGCTGGCTGATGCAGACAGTGGAAGTTGACGTCCGACAACGCCTCCGGGCTGCATGCCCGGCCCGCGGCGACGTTCGTCAAGGCCTCGGCCGCCTTCCGATCCCAGGTCCGGATCGAGAACCTGACCCGTGGTTCCGGCCCGGTCAATGCCAAGAGCCTGCTCGCCGTCCTGGGGAGCGGGGTCGAGCGGGGCCACCGGATCCGGATATCGGTGGACGGGGAGGACGAGGAGGCGGCCGTCGAGGCGTTGCGGACGCTGGCCGAGAACGGCTTCGGCGAAATCGCCCAGCCGTGAGCGCCCGGGAGGCCGGCAGCCGGATCGTCGGGACGCCGGGCGCGGCCGGGGTCGCGATCGGGCCCGTGTGGCGCTACCGACTGGCCGCGTCCGGTCGGGCGGGTGCCGGCAGTGACGCCGCCGAAGGCCAACCGGCCGGTCGAGCAGTCGCCGGCGACCCCGCCGCGCCGATCCGGGCCGCTGCGGCGGAGGCGGCCCGCCAGCTCGAATCGCTGGCCGAGCGCCTTCGTGAGCTGGGACGGGCGCGATGAAGCCGGAATCTTCGAAGCCCAGGCGATGATGGCTTCCGACCCGGAGCTTCTCGACGTGGCCGTGGCTCGTGCCCAGGCCGGAGAAGAGTCCGGGTCCGCGGTGGACGGAGCGGCGGCGGACGCAAGCGCCGTGCTCGCGGCTCTTCCGGACGAGCTGCTTGCCGCGCGGGCCGCGGACGTGCGCGACGTGGGAGCGAGGATCGTCCGGATCCTGAGAGGCGAGGACGTGGCTCTTCCGGAGGCTCCCTCGATCGCGGTCGCAGACGATCTTCCGCCTTCGATCGCGGCGGAGATCCCTCCCGGCCTGCTTCTGGGCGTGGCCCTCGAGGGCGGGTCGGCCACCGCCCATGCCGTCATCCTGGCGCGAGGTCTGGGCATCCCGGCCGTCGTCGCCGCGCGAGGGCTGATGGCGGCCGCCGGCGCAGCCACCTCGATCGCCATGGACGGCGAGTCGGGGGAGATCGTCCTGGACCCCGACCCGTCCCAGGAGGCCGAGTTCGCCGCTCGTGCGGTGACGCTGGCAGCACGCAATCGCGCCGCGGCGTCCCTGCGGCACCGGCCCGCGGCCACGGCCGACGGGCGAGCGGGTCGTCCTGCTCGCCAACATCGGCGGCCCCGAGGAGGCTCCGCGCGCGCTGGAGGCCGGAGCCGAGGGCGTCGGCCTCTTCCGGACCGAGTTCCTGTTCATGAAGCGGCGTACGGCACCCTCCGAGTCCGAACAGGTCGAACCCTACCGGAGGGTCTTCGATGCCTTCGGGCCCGAGCGTCCGGTCGTCGTCCGCCTGGCCGACATCGGCGGCGACAAGGCCCTGCCGTACCTGGACCTTCCGCCGGAGGCGAATCCGTTCCTGGGGGTCCGGGCGATCCGTCTCGCCGGCCGATCCCGCGAGCTTCTCGCCGCCCAGCTGAGGGCGATCTGGCGCGCGGCGGGCCGTGCCGGCGTGACGCCCCACGTCATGGCCCCGATGGTCTCGACCCTCGCCGACGTGCACCTGTTGCTCGAGCTGCGCGACGAGGCCCGGGCGGCCGTGGCCGCCTCGGGCGACCCGCTGCCCGAACGAATGGTCACCGGCGTCATGGTCGAGGTCCCGTCGGCGGCGATCCTGGCCCCGGAGATGGCCCGCCTGGTCGACTTCTTCTCGATCGGCACCAACGATCTGACCCAGTACACGCTGGCCGCCGACCGCTCCAACCCCGAGCTGGCCTATCTCCAGGATGCCCTGCATCCCGCGGTTCTGCGGCTGATCGCCGGCATCGTGGCCGGGGCCGACGCAGCCGGCATTCCCGTCGCCGTCTGCGGCGAGCTTGCGGGCGATCCGCCCGGCGCCCTGGTCCTGGTCGGCCTCGGCGTGGACGAGCTCTCGGCCGACGCGGGCTCGCTCGACGGGGTTCGGGCCGCGCTCGCCGGCGTCACCGGGGCCCAGCTCGCCGACCTGGCGAAACGAGCTCTCGCGGCCACGGACGCCGCGTCAGTCCGGGCGATGGCACGGGAGCTGCTCGAGCGGACCCGCCCGGCCCCGGCCGGGCCCGGGTGATCGGTCTCGGAGTAGGCTCGGACCGTGCAGATGCTGTAGTCTCGGCAAGAGCGGCCTTCCGGTGAGCCAGATCGGGCTGGGGCTCGCGGCGATCGGCCGGCCGGGATACATCAACCTCGGCCGGGACCGCGATCTCGGCTCCGACCGGAGCGTGGAAGTGCTCCGCGAGCGAGCCCACAGCCTTCTCGACGCGGCGTACGCCGGGGGCATTCGGTACTTCGACGTCGCCCGCTCCTACGGTCTCGCCGAGGAGTTCCTCGCTTCATGGCTCGACCGGCATGGCCTTCGAGCCCGGCCAGGTGACGGTGGGCTCCAAGTGGGGCTACCGCTACACCGCCGACTGGCAGGTTGGCGCGGAGGTGAACGAGATCAAGGACCACTCCGCCGCGAACCTTCGGCGCCAGCTGGCGGAGAGCCGCGCGCTTCTGGGCGACCGGCTCCGCCTCTACCAGATCCACTCCGCGACGCTCGAGAGCGGCGTGCTCGACGACCGCGAAGTCCTTGGCGAGCTGAGCCGTCTGGGCGACGCCGGCCTGGCCGTAGGGCTGACCGTGAGCGGCCCTCGCCAGGTCGACGTCATCCGGCGAGCCCTGGAGATCCGGGTCGACGGCCGCACGCCCTTTGCCTCGGTCCAGGCGACGTGGAACCTGCTCGAGCCGTCGGTGGGACCGGCCCTGGCCGAGGCGAAGCAGGCAGGCTGGGGCGTGATCGTCAAGGAAGCGCTGGCAAACGGACGTCTCGTGTCGCGCCCGCCGCGGTCGCCCGGGCCGCTCGCGTCCGTCTCGCAGCGGCTGGGACGAGGCCCCGACGCAATCGCCATCGCGGCCGCGCTCGATCAGCCCTGGTCGGACGTGGTGCTCTCCGGAGCGGTCACTCGCGAGCAGCTCTGGGCCAACCTCGCGGCGGCCGATGCGCGGATGTCGCCGGACGACCTGGCCGAGCTGGAGGCTCTAGCCGAGCCCCCGGAGCGGTACTGGGCCACGCGTGCCGCGCTGGCCTGGACCTGACCCGCCCCATCTGAGCGGTTTACGAGACCGAATCTGGACCGCCACGCGGTCCAGGCTTCTCATTCACGTGACAGTCCTGCTACTCTGCACATGCGTTCAAGCGTGAGCAATTGATCGTCCCTCCCCGAGGGCTGCGCATTGGCAGAGGACCTCCGCCAGGATCAATTCGAGCTCCTCGCACGCATTGCCCACCGGTACTACGTCGACGACCGGACGCAGGAGCAGATTGCGCGCGAGTTCGCGCTTTCACGCCCTAAAGTCCAGCGCCTCCTGGTGCAAGCTCGACAAGGCGGCGTGGTGGAGATCCGCATCCAGGCCCCGCCGTGGCTGCACCTCGAGCTCGAAGATGCGCTCTGCGCCATCTTCCATCTGACCGACGCGATCGTCAGCCCGTCGCGGGCGGATCCGCAGTCGCAGCGCGAGGCGGTGGCCAGAAGTGCCGCGCAGTACCTCGAGCGGCGCCTGCATGACGGCGCAGTCGTGGCCGTGGGTCACGGGCGCGACACCGGGGAGGTCCCGCGGTTCTTCCGGCCAGGGCGCCGGCTCGACTGCGTTTTCGTCAGCGCCATGGGAGGCTCCCCGCGGGTCGACGCCCCGACGAACCCGAACGAGATCTGCCGCGCGCTGGCGGAACGGTGCGGCGGCCGCGCCGAGAGCCTGTACGCCCCGGCCTACGTCGAGAGCGCGGAGATGCGCGACCGCCTGCTCGACCAGGAAGCCATCGCGCATACGCTGCGCCTCGCCGGGCAGGCGAGCGTCGCCCTCGTCGGGATCGGGGGCACGGACGACGGCTGCACGATGGTCCGCAGCGGCTGCCTGTCCACCAAGGAGATCGCCCGGCTCGCGCGTCAGGGCGCCGTCGGGGACGTTCTCGGGAACTACGTGGACGTCGAAGGGCGGCTCATCGCGGCGCCCCATAGCGACCGCGTCGTTGCGCTGTCCGTTGACGAACTGCGCCGGATCGAGACGGTCGTGGCGGTGGCGAGCGAGGCCGAGAAGCCGCTCGCCATTCTCGGGACTCTGCGAGCGGGCGTGATCGACGTGCTCATCGTCGATGAAACCAATGCCCGGGCTGTGCTTGACATGGCGCGCCGTGGCGGCGACGAGAGCGCCGCGACCGGTCGCGTCGGTCTTCCGGCCGGCAGCCGTGTGGCCGGCAGCCGCGGCGCCGCCGGCAACGAGGAGGTGATCGGCCGCGATGCGCTGAGCTAGCTGGCTCGTGCGGGCCCGCGGGTCCGTGCCAGCGCCCAGCCGGACAGGTCTTGCCGGAGCAGCGAAGCGTCCCAATGGGAGGTGCTCGATTGCCAGTCGTAACCACCAAGGAAATCCTCGATCGCGCCTTCGCCGAGCGATACGGCGTCGCCGCGATCAACGTCATCAACGACCTCACCATGGAAGCCGTGCTTGCGGCCGCCGAGGAGCTGCGGGCGCCCGTCATCCTCGCAGACGTCGGTCAAGCACGTGAAGATGACCGGGATCGACGCCATGTACGCGATGTGGGTGGCCTACGCCAGCCGCGTTTCGGTGCCGGTCGTCCTCCATCTCGACCACTGCCCGGAACGGGACGTGATCTCCGCCTGTCTCGCCAAGGGCTGGAACTCCGTGCTCTTCGACGCCAGCAAGCTGACCGTCGAGGAGAACAAACGCCAGTGCATCGAAGTCGTCGCCGAGGCCCGCCGCTACGGCGCCCACGTCGAGGGCGAGATCGAGGGCTTCAAGCGGACCGAGGAGATGACCGGCGACGAGGCCGAGGAGGTCCAGTCGCTCGAGACGGTGGTCGACTTCGTCCGTTCGACCGGTGTCGACGTCTTTGCGCCGGCGATCGGCAACGCCCACGGGACCTACAAGACGGCGCCCCATCTCGACTCTCAGCGGGTTACCGACATCGTCAAGGCGACCGGCGTCCCGGTCGCGCTTCACGGTGGAACCGGGATGAGCCCTGAGCAATTCAGCGACCTGATATCGCGGGGCTGCGCCAAGGTCAACATCTCCACCGCGCTCAAGATCGCGTACATGAAGTCGGGCTACGACTTCATGACCGAGCATCCCGGCGAGTACGACCCGCCGTCGATCATGAAGGCCCAGCGCACCGCGGTCATGGAGATGGCCAAGTACCACATGCGGCTCTTCGGCAGCGAAGGCAAGGCCTGGACGTGAACGCGCTCATCTTCGACTGCGACGGCGTCCTGGCCGACACCGAACGGTACGGCCATCTGCCTTCCTTCAACCAGACGTTTCGCGAGTTCGGGCTGCCGCTGGAGTGGTCGGAGGACGAATACGGCCGCAAGCTGCAGATCGCCGGCGGCAAGGAGCGCATGGCGAGCGAGCTGACGCCCGAGTTCGTCCAAGCCAACGGACTGCCGGCCGACCCGGATGCCCTGGCCGCCGAGGTCGCGAAGTGGCACAAGCGCAAGACCCAGCGCTGTACATGGAGATGGTGGCGGCCGGCAAGCTCCCGCCGCGGCCTGGCATCGCGCGGATCATTCGCGACGCCCAGGACGCCGGCTGGACGCTGGGGGTCGCCTCGACCTCGGCCGAGCCGTCGGTGCGCGCCATCCTGGACGGCGCCGCAGGTCCGGAGCGGGCCGCCCGGTTCGACCTGGTTCTCGCCGGCGACGTCGTGGCCCACAAGAAGCCCGCGCCGGACATCTACCTGCTTGCCCTCGAGCACCTCGGCGTCGACCCCGCAAGGGTGCTCGTCATCGAGGACTCGCGCAACGGCCTCGAGGCAGCGCACGCCGCCGGCCTGCGCTGCCTCGTCACGGTCAACGGCTACACCGAGAAGGAGGACTTCAGCGAGGCGATGCTCGTGGTTTCGTCACTCGGGGACCCGGATGGAGAGCAGACGACCGTCATGGCCAACCGTTCGGCCGCCCGGCCGGGCGCTTACGTGACCATCGCCGACCTGGAGGCCTGCCTCGCCTCTTAGCTCCGTCCACGTTCCAACCAGCGAAGAAAGGAGTTCGGGATGACCCAGGCGTCGTTCGACGATGTCGACCTCGTGTTGAAGACGATGGCCAAGACGATCGTCGACAACGCGGTCTATTTCGCCCAGCTCGACTCAGTCGTCGGCGACGGCGACTTCGGATACTCGCTGCGCAACGGGTTCGAGGTCGTTCAAGCCGACTACGACACGTTCGACAAGTCGAGCGTGGGAGCGATGCTCAAGAAGATCGCCATCGTCCTCACCGGCAAGGTCGGAGGCGTCTCCGGCCCGATCTGGGGGACGGCATTTCTGCGCGCCGGCGTAACCGCCGGCGACAAGACCGAGCTGGCGCCCGAGGACGTGATCGCGATGCTGCGCGCCGCGATCGCCGGAATCATGGCCCGTGGCGGCGCGTCGCTCGGCGAGAAGACACTCCTCGATGCGCTGGTGCCGGCCACCGACAGCCTCGAAGCCTCCATCAGCGACCCAGCGATGCAGGGCGATCACGGCGTCGCCGCTATCCAGCGCGCCGCCGACGTGGCGGTCAAGGCTGCCGAAGAAACCAAGACCATGCTCGCCATGCGCGGCCGGGCCGCGTACACGGGCGATCGCAGTATCGGGTCCGTGGACGCCGGCGCGACGGCCGTCGGCGTGATCCTTCAGGCCATCGCGTCGGCTTGGCGCGAGAAATACGGCAAGGGAGCAACGACATGAGGAAGTTCCTCAACGATCCAAAGACGTTCGTCCCCGAGTTCCTCGAGGGCATTGCGCTGGCGTCGGGCGGCGCGCTCAAGTACGAGCCCAAGTACAACCTGATCTACCGGGCCGACATGCCGAAGGCCAACAAGGTCTCCGTCATCCAGGGCTCCGGTTCCGGCCACGAGCCGGCCCACACGATGATCGTCGGCCCAGGAATGCTCGACGCGGCATGCCCGGGCGACGTGTTCGCCGGACCTCCGGTCGAGTTCGTAACCGAGACGACGAAGTTGATGAACTCCCCCAAGGGAGTCCTCTACCTGGTCAACAACTACACCGGCGACCGGACCGCGTGGGAGATGGCCAAGGAGCTGTGCGAGGCCGAGGGCATCAAGATCGGGTACCTCCTCGTCAACGACGACGTGGCGGTGAAGGACTCGACCTGGACTATCGGCCGGCGCGGCGTTGCCGGGAACTTCTTCGTGATCAAGGCCGTGGGCGCGGCGTCCGAGAAGGGCGCCGATATCCCGGAGCTCGAGCGGATCGGCAAGAAGGTCATCGGCCAGGTCCGGACGATGGGCATCGCCCTCTCGTCCTGCATTCCGCCAGTGCGCGGCACGCCGCTCTTCGAGATCGCCGACGGCGAGATGGAGGTCGGCATCGGCATCCACGGCGAGCCGGGCCGCGAGCGCCGCAAGATGGGCACCGCGACCGAGATCGTCGACGTGCTGCTCGACGCGGTCGTGCCCGACCTGCCGTTCAAGAGCGGCGACGAGGTCGCCCTCATGATCAACGGCCTGGGCGGCACGCCTATCAGCGAGCTGTATCTGCTCTACGGCATCGCCCACAAGAAGCTGGCCGCAAAGGGGATCAAGGTCTTCCGCAGCTATGTCGGCGAGTACTGCACCTCGCTCGAGATGGCCGGCGCACACCTGACCCTCCTCAAGGTCGACGACGAGCTCAAGCAGCTCCTGCTTGCACCGGCGGAGGTCGCCGTTCGCGTCTTCTGACCCTTCGACTCGCACCTGGTGGCGGCCCGGCTCCCGTGGCGGGGCCGCCACCGTTTGTCTGCGGCTGGACGACAGCCGCGCCACTTCGGGCCGGCCGGAGGGCGCGGACCTCGCGGGCTGGGACACCCGCCGCCGATCGTTGCGCGGGATGGCGTATCCAGGTCAGCGCGAACCCGGATGCAGAGGCAGCCCGTACGCTCACCGGAGTTGATCGATTGGGTTGGCTCCGCCAACCCGACGTCCCCACCGATCGGAGAGTTGCATGGCGCTCATGGCCGTAGCGTTTCCCATTGCACCGGGCAAGACCGCGGACTGGAAGAAGTTCATCGGCGAGTTGAAAGGCGCCCGGCACGCCGAGTACGTCGCCTCGCGCAAGGGCCTTGGCGTACGCGAGCGAACCTTCCTTCAGCCCACGCCGATGGGCGACATGGTCCTCGTGACCCTGGAAGGCGACAAGCCCGCCGAGGCGTTCGGCCGGTTCGTCGACTCGACCGACCCGTTCACCCTGTGGTTCCTCGCGCAGGTCAAGGAGCTTCACGGCGTCGACCTCACGCAAGCTGCCTCGGGCCCGATGCCGGAGCTGGTGGTCGATTCGGCAGCCTGACGCCGCTGAGTCTGGCAGGCGATCGAGGGCGGTCCGCAGCCTCAGGCACGGGCCGCCGCTGAGTCTGGCAGGCGATCGAGGGCGGTCCGCAGCGCCTCAGGCACGGGCCGCCCCATAGCCTTCTCGCGACCAGGTCGACATCTGGCGCGTTGATCGCGACATGGCCGAGGGGTTCTGTGCGGTAAACTCAGCCGCGCTCGCTGGCGACTGGCCAAACGGTAGAGCCGCGCCCTATCAGCCACGAGTCGGGAGCCGCTGCCACGTGAGCATCCAGACCGACAACCTCGCCGGAACGAGGCGATTTCATCCGTGAGATCGTGGCCGCCGACCTGCGGGACGGCAGGCACAAGACGATCGTCACGCGCTTCCCGCCGGAGCCGAACGGCCACCTGCACATCGGTCACGCCAAGGCGATCTGCCTGGATTTCGGCGTGGCGAGTGAGTTCGGCGGCCGGACCAACCTGCGCTTCGACGACACGAACCCCACCAAGGAAGAGCAGGAGTACATCGACGGGATCCAGGAGGACGTGCGCTGGCTCGGGTTCGATTGGGGCAAGCACCTCTACTTCGCGTCCGACTACTTCGATCAGCTCCATGAGTGGGCGGTCTACCTGATCAAGGCCGGCAAGGCCTACGTGGACGATCTCCCGGCCGACGAGATCCGCGAGTACCGCGGCACGCTCACCGAGCCCGGCCGCAACAGCCCATGGCGCGACCGGTCGATCGAGGAGAACCTCGATCTATTCGATCGGATGCGGAAGGGCGAGTTCCCCAACGGGGCGCGGGTGCTGCGCGCCCGGATCGACATGGCCTCGCCGAACATCAACCTGCGCGACCCGGCGATGTACCGGATCCTGCACGCCGAGCATCCGCGCACCGGCGACAAGTGGTGCATCTACCCGATGTACGACTTCGCGCACGGCCAGTCCGACGCGATCGAGGGGATCACGCACTCGCTCTGCACGCTCGAGTTCGAGTCTCACCGGCCCCTGTACGACTGGTTCATCGACAACCTTCCCGTGCCTTCGCGCCCCCGGCAGATCGAGTTCGCCCGGCTCAACATCACGTACACGGTGCTCTCCAAGCGCGTCCTCCTGCGCCTCGTCAACGAGGGGCACGTGCGCGGCTGGGACGATCCGCGGATGCCGACGATCGCCGGCCTGCGCCGGCGCGGCTTCCCCGCCGAGGGGATACGCGACTTCGCGGCGCAGATCGGGGTGGCCAAGAGCGACAGCGTCGTGGAGGTCGGCCAGCTCGAGCATGCCGTCCGCGACGTGCTGAACCGGACGGCCCCGCGCCGCTTCGCCGTCCTGCAGCCGCTCAAGGTCGTCATCGAGAACTACCCCGAGGGCCAGGTCGAGGAGATGGACGTCGTCAACAACCCGGAGGACCCGTCGGCCGGGAGTCGCAAGGTGCCCTTCACGCGCGAGCTGTGGATCGAGCGCGACGACTTCATGGAGGATCCGCCGGCCAAGTTCTTCCGCCTGGCGCCCGGGCCGCGAGGTGCGACTGCGGTCCGCGTACTTCGTGACCTGCCGCGAGGTGGTGAAGGACGCGGCCGGCGAGGTCGTGGAGCTGCGCTGCACGTACGACCCGGCCACTCGGGGCGGAGACTCGCCCGACGGCCGCCGGCCCAAGGCGACCCTCCACTGGATCTCGGCGGCGCACGCGATGCCGGCCGAGGTGCGGCTGTACGACCACCTGTTCGTCGCGGCCCGACCCGGGCGCCGACGGCGACCTCTTCGCGGACCTGAACCCCGACTCCGAGAAGGTGCTGATCGGGCTGCCTGGTGGAGCCGACCCTGGCCGAGCTGCCGGTAGGGGAGACCGTTCAGTTCGAGCGGCTGGGCTACTTCTGCGCGGACCCCGACTCGACGCCCGAGCACGCCGGTCTTCAACCGCACGCTCACCCTCAGGGACACCTGGGCCAAGCTCCAGGCGCAGGGCCGGCAGGACACCTGAGCCCTCGAGAACGATCGCGGTACTCGACCTGCGCGTCCACGCCCGCTAAGTCGACGGCGTCGCTTCGACGGGCCGGGCGCCAGCTGCCGATGAGAGCCAGCACCTGGGCTCGCGACAGATCGGCGTTCTTGGGGCCGCCGGCGAGGCGAACGCTGTTCTTCCTGGCGTCGAAATACAGGACGAGCCCCGTACGCGACTCGAGCATCTCCGCGGGAAGACAACCGCCAGCTGATCCCGGGGCACGCACCCATGCTTACGCGCGTATAGCCGGGCGCGGGGGAGGGACCGAGTGGCGAGTCGACCGAAAAGGCGGGGTTGTGGGAGCCCGAGTACCAGGCGACAACCACGCCGTCGTCCGGAACGGTCCAGCTCGGCTGGCCGCAGGTCGCGGCCGCTATCCGTGACCTTGCATCCGAGGTGGAAGTTCCCGGTTCCCACGGCCCAGGATACGAATGGGCTGTTCGGCGTGGGCGCCCAATAGCCCGAGATAATACGCCCAGCTCGCCGGGTACTGGAAGGTCTCGGGAAAGCTCTTCCGGTACGTCAGGAGCGGCTCGGTCGGCGCCGTGGAGCCGATCGACGGCGGACGCGTACCGTCCGTCCGGTGGCGGCGGGACTACAGGCGCCGGCAACCACGGCAGCGACCGGCAGCAGGGCCACGAGCGCCCTTGCGCAGGCGGCCCGAGTGCGTCCCCTAAATCCGGTGGGGAACTGCTGCTGCATCGGCCCCTCCGGTCCCTCAACCAACAGCCCCCCGGCCATCGGGGCGGCTTCCGAACCTTCGCCGTTCTGATCGCGCCGTGTCAAGGCCACCCAGTCGTCGAGCGCGAGGCGACGCTGGCATCCGGCCGCCGCGATCGGGACGCCGCACAGCGCGCCCTCGGGTATCCTGTCGGACGCTCGCTGGCGAGTGGCCTAACGGTAAGGCACCTGACTCTGGATCAGGGGATTGAAGGTTCGAAATCCTTCCTCGCCAGCCAACTCCCCAGGTCTCGCTCGGATTGAGCCCCTATGCGCTCTCCGTGGCACTTGATCGGTTAGTACGTCGATGGAAAGATGGGGATCCTGACCGTCCAGGTGACCGCAACTACGACGGAGGTCTCGGGGTGTCCGATCAGATGCTCAGACTCGTCATCGGGGGCGTCCTGCTTCTCCATGGCCTGGGCCACGGCGGAGCCCTAGGAGCTCTCGCCTGGATCGGGCGCTTCGGTCCGGGCGGTACCGGCGCCTGGACGTCGGCCAGATCCTGGCTCCTGCCCTCGCTATCGGCATCGACCGCCACTCTCCTCGCAGCCGCATTCTGGCTCGCTGCGCTGGTCGGGTTCGTGCTGGCCGCGCTTTCGTTCTGGGGCATCCTGCCGGTCGGGGTCTGGCAGCCCCTGGCGGTCGCCTCCGCGGTCGTCTCGATGGCCGGGATCATCCTCTTCTTTGGGAACTGGCCGCTGTTCAACACCCTCGCCGCGCTGGCCGTCAATGTGGCCGCCCTGGTCGCGGTGTTGTGGCTGCGCTGGCCACCGGAGAGTGTCTGGCGGGGATGAGCCCGCATAGTCAGCCCGCTCCGCTAGTCGGCCATGTCGTGACAGCTAGACCTGCCGCGTTATCGCTTGCATTCCACGCGTTAATGTGGCACCATTCGCTCAGAGCAATCGCTTGTATTAGTAGCGACAAATGGACGATCTTCATCTCGCCTACCAACCCACCCCAACGCTGGAGCGGCTTCTCGGGGAATGGGATGTCCGCATCGCGGGCGAGTCTTCGGTAGCCCGTCAGCGCTGGACCAACATCAGCCTGTGGCCAGCGGCGAGGGGTGCGACCGTCGCGGGAAGCACCGGCATCGAGGGCAATCCGCTGACAGCGGTCGAGGTGGACCAGGTGCTGACCGGCGGTTCGGTCGACGCCAGACCAGCCGACATCCGAGAAGTGCTGAACTGCGACGGCGCTCGATCTGGCCGGCAGAGTCGCCCGACGCCCCGACTTCGAATGGTCGCAGGAGCTCCTGCGCCGTCTCAACGCCACCGTCACGCAAGACATCGAAGAAGGCGAGGCGGGGCGAGTACCGGCGGCAGCCCGTGACTGTTGGCGGTGTCTACTCCCCGCCGGACCATGGACGGCTGCCCGCGCTCATGTCCCGGCTCGTCGAGTGGCTGCGCGCTGGCGACGAATGCCACCCTCTGATCCGTGCCGGCCTGACCCACCTCAACGTCGTCTCGATCCATCCCTCGCAGGGCTGAACGGCAACGGACGCACGGCACGCGTCGCCGGGTCCCTGATGATGATGCGCTGCGGGATCGAGGCGCCCGAGTTGCTGAACGTGGAATCGGCAATCCGGGCCGACACCGCCGGCTACGCGCACGTCCTCCAGTCCACCCACGGGGCCGCCTACGACCCTGATCGTCATTCCGCCGACCGAATGGACCGAGTACTTCGCGGCGCTATGCGTCGATCGAGCCGAGCTTCGCAATCGACTGGACGCGGCGCTCGAAGTCGACGTCGGAATGCTGACTCTCGAGCTCGAAGGGCCTCATTCGGTCGAACGGCTGATGATCCTGTTGGGTGCCCGTCTTGCGCCAATTCGAGTGTCGGCAATGGCGGAGGGCCTGGGGCTGTCGCCGGCAAGAGTCCGGGCGATCGTGGCGCCTCTGGCGGCCGCGGGTCGGCTCCAACCACTTGGGAGCGCCGCGGTCGCCGATATGGCCCAGGCACCCGACTGCTGGATCTGCCCCTGCGAACGCCCGGGCTGATGGACCGGTTCCGCACTGGCGAGGCAGCCGACGAACCCGGCGGCGAGCACGCCTGAGCGACCCTCACCGGATAGGGTCCCGGTTGTACAAGCGCCGCGCCCACAGGAACGAGACCCCGGTGATTACCAGGCACCAGGCCACGGCCAGCACGCCCGAGCCGCCGACCGGCCGCGCGGCCAACAGGTTGCGGAGCGTGTCGATGATCGGGGTGAACGGCTGGTACTCGGCGAACCAGCGCAGCGGGCCCGGCATCGACCCCGTCGGTACGAAGCCGCTGCCCAGGAACGGCAGGAGCACCAGTGGCATCGGCAGGTTGCTGGCCGTTTCCACGCTATCCGTGACGAGACCCATGACGACCGCCAGCCAGATGAGCGCGAGCGACGACAGAGCCAGGATGCCGATCACGCCCAGCCATTCCATGGGACCCGCGCTGGACCGAAAGCCGATCAGGACGGCGACCGCAAGCGTGAACCCGAGCGTCAGCGCGGCCTGGACCATGCCGCCCAGGACGTGGCCCATCAGGACGGACATTCGCGCGATGGACATGGTCCGGAACCGGGCGATGACGCCAGTTGTCATGTCCATTGCCACGGTTATCGCGACACCGGAGACGACGCCGGCGATCGCCATCATCAGGATCCCGGGAGTCACGAACTCCAGGTAGGCCTGGCGACCGTCGGGGCTGGCCGCAGCGGACGCCCGCCACTCCGGCCACTCCCGCAACTCCCGCCACTCCGAGCCCGGCGCCCATGGTCCCGCCGAGGACGTAGACGAAGATCAGCAAGAAGATGACCGGCATCGCGACCACGAAGAAGGTCAGCGACGGGTAACGGAGCATGTGGCGAAGCTGGCGGCGCAGCATGATCGCCGAGTCGTCGAGCGCAAGGGTCAGCGAGTTCATCGGGCAACGGCCTCCTTCTCGTGCGTTTGGTGTTCTTCGGGTCGGCCCGTGAGGGCCAGGAAAACGTCCTCGAGGTCCGGCGTATGGACCGCGAGGTCTTCGGGCTCGATGGCCGCGCCGTCGAGCCGGTCGAGCAGGTTTCGAAGCGTGCCGAGGTCGCCGGCGGCCGGGATCTGCATCGTCAACGCGTCCGAGTCCTGCGAGCTCGGCGCCCAGCAGTCGGGCCGCTCGATCGAACGCAACAGTGTCGCCGAATCGGAGGCTGATGTGGCCGCCCGGGACAAGGCGCTTGAGCTCGGCGGGGGTGCCCTCGGCGACGATCCGGCCGCCGTCCAGGACGCCGATCCGGTCGGACAGCTGGTCGGCCTCTTCGAGGTACTGCGTGGTCAGGAAGATCGTGACGCCGCCGGACGCGAGCTCGCGGACGATCCGCCACATCATCCGGCGGCTTCGCGGATCCAGGCCCGTCGTCGGCTCGTCGAGGAAGATGATCCGCGGGTTCCCGATCAGGGTCATCGCCAGGTCCAGGCGCCGCTTCATCCCGCCCGAATAGGTCGAGACCAGCTTTCGGGCCGCGTCCGCGAGGTCGAACTGCTCGAGCAGCTCGGAGACCCGCTGCCGACCGTCGGAGCGAGGCAGGTGGCGAAGGTCGGCCATGAGCCGCAGGTTCTCCTCGCCCGTGAGCAGGTTGTCCACGGCCGAGAACTGGCCCGTGACGCCGATGGCGGCCCTGACGGCATCGGGCTCGCGCAGGGGGTCCTTGCCCGCGACGCGCACGTCGCCGGAGTCGAAGGAGATGAGGGTGGAGAGGATGTGCACGGTGGTGGTCTTGCCCGCGCCGTTGGGGCCGAGCATCGAGAAGACCGAGCCGGTCGCGACGCTCAGGTCCACGCCGTCGAGGACCTTCTGCTTGCCGAAGGATTTGCGCAATCCGGTCGCCTGGATTGCCGGCTGGGATCGATCGATCATCGTTTCTCCTGTTTTCGGGCGCACCAAACGAGAGCCAGGTCGAAGCTGGCCGAAGAAGGTGGGCCCCGGGGGCGCCGCGGGGGCGGCCCGGTGTCAGCGATTGGGGGAGCGGCGGACGTCAGGCGGTCAGGCGCGAAAGTCGGCCGTCGGACGGTTGGGCGCGAGGCGGGGCGCGGAGGCCGGCATTCGAGTTCGGTCGGCCGTCAGATGTCGAGGTCTTCTTCCGCCGGCTGCCCGGCCGCCGCGACGACCATTTCGTACAGCTCGGCCGGGACCTTGTCGCGGAGCGCTTCGAGAGAGTCCACCACCTCGAGCGTCGACTCGCCCTGGGCGAAGCTGTAGGTGCGGTTGTCCGTGCCCAGGTACATGCGCCAGTCGAAGAGGTCGCGGACCCAGTTGCCGGAGCTTCCGCTGTCCTTCCATTCGGGCGTGCGCTCGATGTGCACGACGAACCGGCCGCCGCGGCTGCGGTAGACCCGGTAGACCTCGCCGCGAGTAGGCGTGGTCGTGGACCACATGGCAAGAAGAACTGCGACGAAGCGGACCTTGCGGCCGCGGCCGGGTCCCACGCGAACCTTGATCTCCTCGTAGCCCTCGCGCCGCCCTTCCTCCGCGTCCACGTAGCGGCGGAGGGCCGCGGCGATGGCGGACGAGAGGTTGCCCCCGGCCAGATCCTGAGCTCGTTGGTAGAGGGGGAGATCGCTGTCGGAGACGTAAATGGTCTTGTTCGGCACCTGAGCATCCTAACTCCTACGCTTCGGAGCTGGCACCAGTATACATATACGTATAGCCGCCGCAAGAGGGAAAGCGCAGGCTGGTACACGTGGAAGCGCCCGCGACCTCCTGACAAGGTGACGGGCGCTATGCGAGGCGCGGGTAGACTACCCCGTCTGATTCCGCGACCGCTCGCATCGGCCATAGTGCGGAACGGGTTGTGTGCGATGAAGCCGGGATGTACGCTCTGGCGTCTCGCCCGTTCCGTGTGGCGAACTCATCGACGACGCGCCCGCCACCAACTACCCCTGGTGACGGGCGCGCATCTGCAATGTACGCACTGCTGGGGACCACACGCCTGAATTGGACGGAGAAGGCCTCCCGGACCGGTTACTTGAAGTAGCCGGTGATGTCGACGATGACGTCGGTGCTCGCAGCTCCCGCCGCCACCGACGACGAGGGTGACCTGGCGCTCGGCCGGTCCGGTCCCGAGGCTGACTATCCCGCCAGTCGCGAGCGTCGCCAACGGGGCCGACCAGTTGATCGTGGAGGCTGTCACGGTCGTGGTCGTGCCGGGCAGGACCGCGACGTAGCCGGGGTTCCCGGTGTTGGTGACGGTGAGCGTGAAGGAGATCGCTTTGGCCCCCTGGGGGATCGCGTTCGGCGTGGTGACCGCGCCGGTGGAGACGTTGATCGCGTCCTTCACGTTGATCGTCCGCGGCGCCCCCTGGACCATCTTGCTGCTGAACCGGGAGTAGTGGAGACCCAGTGAGCAACGCGATCGACAAGCTGGCCCGTATCTCTGGCCACCGGTTTCCCGGCAAAGTAGCCTGCCCGCGGAGCGCCGCTCTCGGGAACCGCACTGCTGCGCGCGTCGAGGTGCCGCGGCGGACCAGGTCGTCGGCCCGCCGGACGGAACGGGGCGCAACAGGGGATGCGCCCGTGGCTGCCTGGTGACAAGGTGGGTTCCGCTCGCGCACATGCCGCGACGCTCTTCTCTGCCGCTGTCTAGCGGGCTCCCACTGGTGCCGTGCACCGGCCGAAGGTGCCCGCAGGGAGGTCTCGATGACCGCGCGCAGCCTCGGCAACCGCCCCCGTCTCGTAGAAGCCGGCCCGCGTCTCGGGCTACCCGTGCGCCCCGGCACGGCGTTCCTGGGCGCCCCCCATCGGCGAGGTGCCCCCAAGCTGCGGCTGCTGGCCGCGGCCCTGATCGTCGGCCTGCTCGCCCCGGCCGCCCTGCCGCTGACGGCCCTCGCCGCTGACGCCGGCCGTGGACGGCCCCGGCGCCCTGTCCCACTTCGACCTCGCTCGCAAGGACTGCCTCGGAACCGCGCGCAACACGACGCTCGAAGGTCTGGTACACGGTGGCCGGCGGCGTGCTGAGCGACGTGTACTACCCGACGATCGACAACACCAACGTCGAGACGCTCCAGTTCGTCGTCACCGACGGCTCGACGTTCACCGACCTTGCGACCCGCGACATGACCTACACGGTCGATTCGCTCGGACCCAGCGGCATGGCCTGCCAGGTGACGAGCACGGCGAAGAGCGGCAAGTACAGCCTCGTGACCGACTACATCACCGATCCCCGGCGCAACTCGGTCTGATCCAGAGCCGCCTGATCCCGCTGGTCGCCGGGAACTACCACGTCTACGTTCGCTTCGATCCGACGGTGAACGGCAACGGTGGCGGCGGCTCGGGTAACGGCGGCGCCGACAGCGCCACGGTCGACACCTCGACCGGCCACCCGATCGCCGTCGCCTACGACACGGTCACGGCCACGAACGCGGCCAACAACGACTACCGCCAGCCGGTCTTCGCCGCGCTCGACGGACCGTTCGGCGCAGGTCGAGTCCGGCTTCGCCGGCAGCCGCCAGCGACGGGCTGACCCAGCTCGACGCCTCGCACGCGCTGACGGGCGCGACGACGGACGCCCTCAACGGCAACGTCGTCCAGACGGCCAGCGTCAATCCCGGCGGCCATTCGGCGGCTCGTTCACGCTCGCGCTCGGCTTCGGCTCGACGCAGGCCGGCGCGGTGTCGACCGCCGAGAGCTCGCTGCACGGCCGCTTCGGGCTCGACGTTCGGCCTCTATACGGCCGGCTGGGCCGCTGTACGACGCTCGCCTCAACAGGCCGCCGCTGTCGATCTCCGGGCTGACCGCCGCGCAGGCGCGGGCAGCCGATTCGCTCTACTACGCTTCGGCGAACGTCGCTCAAGGCCTCGGAGGACAAGACCTTCCCCGGCGCGATCGCCGCCAGCATCGCCTCGCCGTGGGGCCAGGCCATCTCCGCCGGCGACCCGGCGAACACCTACTTCGGCTCCTACCGCGAGGTCTTCGCCCGCGACCTGTACGAGGCCTGGACCGGCCTGATCGCCGACGGCGACCTGGCCACGGCCCGCGACGCCGTCAACTTCCTGTTCCTGCGCCAGCAGCAGCCCGACGGCTCGATGCCGCGCAACAGCCTCCTCAACGGCAAGACGGCGCCCGACTCGTTCGGCACCCAGCTCGACGAGGCGGCCTACCCGATCCTGATGGCCGACCAGCTGGGCATGTTCGACAGCTCGCTGTACCAGAACCACGTCAAGCCGGCGGCGACTTTCCTGTCGCCCACGGGCCGTCCTTCGGCGTCGAGCGCTGGGAGGAGCAGAGCGGCTACTCGCCGTCGACGATCGCGGCCGAGATCGCCGGCCTCGTCGCCGCCGCGGACATCGCCGACGCACAACGGCGACGCCGCCTCGGCGCAGCTGTTCCTCGGCGTCGCCGACGACTACCAGCGCTCGATCAAGGGCTGGACGGTCACGACGAACGGGCCGCTCGCCGCGCAGCCCGTACTTCATCCGGCTGTCGAAGACCGGCGACCCGAACGCGGCCATCAGCTACAACGTCGGCAACGGCGGCCCGACGCTCGACCAGCGCTCGGTCATCGACGCCGGCTTCCTCGAGCTGGTCCGGCTCGGCGAGCTGTCCGCCGACCGATCCGACGGTCGCTGCAGTCGCATCCCGGTCGTCGACGCCGACCATCGAGAGCACGACGGCGAGCGGTCCGGGCTGGCATCGCTACAACGGCGACGGCTACGGCGACCAGGCCGGCACCGGGGCCGCCGTGGGCGCCCAGCGGCCAGGGCACCGGCCATCTCTGGCCGGTGCTCTCGGTCGAGCGCGGCGAGTACGGCCTGGTCTCCGGCGGCGTCGCCGAGCGCGGCGTCGCTCGTCCCGAGCTTCGCGGGCTTCGCCTCCGGCGTCGGCCTGATCCCGGAGCAGGTCTGGGAGCTGCCGAACCTGGCCGCCTCGCCGTACGGCACCGACCCCACGATCGCCTCGATCGGCTTCGTCAACGGCCAGGCCGGCCGGTTCCGCCGCGCCGCTCACCTGGTCGGCCGGCGCGTACGTCCGGCTCCTCGCCGACATCAAGGCCGGCCGCCTGCTCGACACGCCCGCGGTCACGTACCGCGCGGTACGTCACCCACACCCAGGGCGCGACGCCGATCGCGATCACCTCGCCCGGCCAACCTGACGGCGGTGACCGGCCCGTCGATCACGGTGACCGGAACGTCCGCGGCCGGCAACAAGATCGTCGTCGCGGCCACGAACACCGACCAGAACTCCGCGACGACGACCGCCACGACGACGGCGGCCGGCGACGGCAGCTGGAGCGTCTGCGATGCCGATCCAGGGCGGCACGAGCGTCATCAACGCGGTCGCCACGAGCGCCGACGGGCGCGACCGGTCATGCCGAAGTGTCGCGTGGTCTGGGACTTCACCCCCGGCACCGTGGTCTTCGAGCCAGGCCGATCCGACCGGCGACGACAACGGTCCGGGCAACTACGCCTACCCGACGTCGTCGAACTTCCACGCCGGCGCCTTCGACATCACCAACTTCCAGGTCATCGTCTCGCCCGACGGCGCCACGACGACCTTCAAGCTCCAGACGCGCGACCTCACCCCCACCTTCGGCAGCCCGCTCGGCGCGCAGCTCGTCGACGTCTACGTCCACGATCCCGCGGCGGCCACGACGTCGACGGCGGCTTCGTTCCCGCAGCGCAACTACCAGATCGCGGCCGGTTCGGCCTGGAGCCGCCTGCTCGAGGTCCAGGGCTTCGGCCAGCGGTACATCGACGCCTCCGGCAGCACCGTCGGGCACGATCGCGATCTCGGCCAACCAGATCTCGCGGTACATCACCTTCAGCGTTCCCGACGGCCAGCCTCGGCGGCACGCCCGCCTCGGGCTGGGGCTTCACCGTGGTTCTGACCGGGCAGGACGGCTTCTCGCCCGACCAGGCCCGCGGCTTCCAGCCCACGCCGCAGGACTTCCAGTTCGGCGTCTGCGCCACGGCCAGCGCCGACCCGCACTGCACGGTCGACCCGAACACGGTTCCGAAGGCGATGGACGTCCTGGTGCCCGGCGGCGTCCTCCAGTCGGACGAGCTCGACTACACGCTCCACAGCCCGGTCGTGCTCCAGGACGTGACAATTCCATAGAGGCCAGGCCCTGCGGCCAGCTCCTCGACCTTTCGGTCGGGTTCCGCCGCTGGAGGCTGGCCGACGGCTCTTCCTGCGTGAGTGCGATTGGCGTAGCCCTATACGAGCGATCCTGACGATGCGGGCTGTCGGGAGCGGGTCAGACGAAGTCGCCGAGGTCACAGACCTGGATGCGCGTCGAGATCTGGGCGAGGCGTTTCTGCCAGCGCGCGTCGCCGGTGACAAGCCAGGCCACTCCAGCGAGCACGCCCGAGCCGATGATCAGCGCGTCGGGAGTGGGAAAGGCGTGATGCGCACGGATCGAGGCCCCCTCCTGGGCAACCGCGAGGTCGATCGGCATGACCGACAGGTTCGGCCAATGGGCGTAGAAGTCGAGAGCTGTCTGGTGACCGGGCGGAACGCGTCGCATCGGACCGACGAGTGACTCCATCACCGTCAGAGCCGAGACCACGGCCGGGTTTCGACCGGACCTCACCATGCCCTCGATCAACTCACGGGCCGCGTCGGCCCACCGATCGCCGCCGCTGAAATAGGAGACGAGCACCGTGGTGTCGAGAAGCAAGCGATCGCCCGGAGCGATCCGCGCCTTCAGTCGGGATCCCAGATCCTCGGGCATCTACTCGCCCCAGCTCGCGTGCTCGGTCCGGACGTAATCCAGAACCTCCTCGTGCGTGGTTCCGTACGTGCCCGCGAGGGCGCCGAAGTAGCTGTCGCGAATCCGCCGCACCACGGCGGTGTCCGGGGCGTCCGGGTCGACGGTGAACACGAGCCGGTCTCCTGGGCTGGCTTCGAGCGCCCGCGCGATCTCGGCCGGGAGCGTGATTTGGTTCTTGAGACGGAGCGGAACTTCCACCCTGCTCTGGTGCTCCGAATTGGCCATGTGTCTTACCTCATCATTATTGGCAAGACTGAGCATACGTCTCTCCAACTACGGCGTCCATCGGCCTACCGTGGCATGGCAGTGTAGGCCGTGCCTCTTCACATGGACTCACCTGCGCCTTATGCCAGCCGAATCCGGGCCGTGGCACATGTTCCTCGACCTTTCGGTTGGGCCGGTCGGGTTCGGCCGAGCATGGCGCCTGTATCGTCGCGTACCCAGATTGCCGGCTGGATCGCCTCGTCGAATACGACCTGCACGCTGGGCGCAGGGCCTCAATCCGTCGGGGCCGTGATCGTCACGCCCGACAAGGCGTCGATGCTGATGTCCAGCGTCACGACCTCATGGGATCGCGTGCCGAAGATCTTCTGATCGAAAGACGCCTGAATGCTCAGGCCGGCTGGGGTGCCGTCGTCCGCGACCCAGAAGGACAGGCTCTCCAGGGTGAGGTTCTGCTGATCGGGTCCGGCCGTGATGCCGAACGCGGAGGGGTCGACGCCGGAGACGGTCTCGACGCTGAGGTGATGAAGCTGACTGCCGAACCTGGTCTCCACGCCTTCGTCGATGAGGAAGACGCCGCTGCTCACGAAGCCTTGAAGCGTCTTGCCGGAGGCCGGCGACCTGGTCCACTGGCCTCCGTTGGTCCGTGAGTACGACCAATCGCCGACGACGATGCTGTCGTACGTGACCGCGGTGCCCAGGATCTTGGAACTGATCGAGGCCTGGCTGTCTCCGCCCTTGACCTGGAAGGTTCCAGTGACCGGGCTCTTGCTCGAGCCGATGACGAAGGTCGCGGCAATCGTCCCGTCCACGGAGCCTCGGGCCTGGAAGTCGCTGCTCGTGACCCTGGCCCTGAAGCTGTCCAGCGCCGACATCGGTGTTGGCGTCGGAGTCGGGGTTGGTGTGGGCGTCGGCGTCGGCGTCGGCGTTGGAGTTGGTGTGGGCGTTGGAGTAGGAGTCGGAGTCGGCGTTGGGAGCCGGGGAGCGCAGGCCGCTACGGACACCAACAGCAGAGCGACGGCGGCTCCCCGCGCGAGATGGCGGGCCCACAAGGACGAGGGCATATTCCGACTTCCTGACCGCGGCTCGACCCTTGCGGCAACCGAGCGCCATGGGGCGCTGTCTGACAGCCGCCGCCTCCAGCATGACAGCATCACCGTCGGCGCATCGGCAGGCCGCGGAAATGGACGAGTCGAGCCATGCTGACGATGAATCACCATTTCGCGAGCTCGGGCCGGGACCGCGTTCGAGTGGAGTTGCGCGGCGCCTCGATCGACCGCGGCCGAAACCGGCTGGCCCGGCCTGCGGTCGCGCCGGCCCGAGTGTCGGTCGCCACGCCGATTTGGCGACAAGATGACGGCGTGACAGACCAGGTCATCAACGCAGATCGAGCCCGGGGCTCGGAGGCTGGCGCACCGTCGGAAGCGCCGCAACCGTCGGAAGCGCCGCAACCGAGGGAAGCGCCGGACGCCACCGGGTCGTCATCGTCGGCGGCGGCTTCGCCGGGCTATACGCGGCACGCCAGCTCGGCAAGAACCCGGCGGTCGAGCTGACGCTCCTCGACCGGCGCAACTACCACCTCTTCCAGCCGCTGCTGTATCAGGTCGCCACGGGCGCCCTGTCGCCGGGCGACATCGCCCAGCCCCTGCGCGCCATCCTTCGCCGCGCCGCGAACACCCGCGTCCTGCTGGGCGAGGCGGTCGGACTCGATCCCCTGGCCCGCCGGATCGAGCTGAGCGACGGCGGGACCGTCGACTACGACACGCTCGTCGTGGCCACCGGCGCACGGCACGCCTATTTCGGCCACGACGAATGGGCCAAGCTCGCGCCCGGGCTCAAGACCGTGGAGGACGCCACGGACATGCGGCGTCGCATCCTCATCGCCTACGAGGCCGCGGAGCGCGAGGCCGACCCGGCCACGCGGGCCGAGTGGATGACGTTCGTGGTGGTGGGCGCCGGCCCGACTGGCGCTGAGCTGGCCGGTGCGCTCGGTGAGATCTCGCGCGACACCCTGCGCCGTGACTTCAGGTCTATCCATCCCGCCGATGCCAGAGTGCTCCTCGTCGAGGCGCTCGACCGCGTCCTGCCGACCTATCCCGAGAAGCTGTCGGCTTCGGCCCGACGCCAGCTCGAACGTCTGGGCGTGACCGTTCGGACTTCCACCCGAGTCACCGCCATTGACGAGAGCGGCATCGACGTCTCGGTAGGCGACGGCGAATCGCCGCGCACCGAGCGGATCCCGGCCCGCACCGTGCTATGGGCGGCCGGCGTTCAGGCGTCGAGCTTCGGCCGCAAGGTCGCCGAAGCCCTTGGGGTTGAGACCGATCGGGCGGGTCGAATACCGGTCGGCTCCGACCTCACCGTCGCCGGCCACCCCGAGGTCTTCATCCTGGGCGACCTCGCTATCGCCACGCGCCAGGGCGGAAAGCCTGTGCCCGGCGTCGCACCGGCCGCGATCCAGGAGGGCACCTACGCCGCCAGGGCGATCGGCCGGCAACTGAGAGGCGAAGCGCGGCAACCGTTCAAATATCGCGATCGGGGCGATGTCGCGGTCATCGGCCGACTGTCCGGCGTGGCCGACATCCGCTGGCTCGGCCGGTTCGGCCAGATGAGCGGTTTTCTCGCGTGGGGGATGTGGCTCGGGATCCACATCGTCTACCTCATCGGCTTTGCCAACCGTCTGGTGGTGATCATTCGCTGGGCCTGGAGCTTCCTGACGCATGGCCGCGGCACCCGATTGATCACCGGCGAGCCCCACCTGCCCCCGATCAAGCAGCCGGAACGGCTGGACTAAGTCGACTCCGGACTCAATTCGCCGGTCCCACGAGAGAGGTGCGATCCCCGGTTGAGCCCATCTGGTGGGCGTTTCCAGCAGCGTGGATGGCGCGCCTGAGTCGATGGCGCTAGCGTTCGAGTCCGTCATGACCGGTCGATCGCACGAGGTCGATGCCGAACGGGAGGGCCCGGGTTGCGCCTGCGACCAGGGGCCGTCGATCGGCGCACGCATTGGCTCCCATTTCGACTCGAAGGTCACCCGCACCGGGCCGGACGCGAGATCGTCTCTGCACGCCACGTCCAAGTCGCTCCTCGGGCTCCTTGGTGACCCGACCGATCGGACGGTCCTGGAGCTGGGTTGCGGCCGAGGCGGATTGATGGTGGAGCTGCTGCGCACGGGAGCCGCCGGCGCCACTGGGGTCGAACTCTCACGCGCCAGCGTCGATTCGGCCCGCGATCGGTTCGCCGCCCTGGGGTTGGCCGACAAGGTGACTCTCACGGTTGGCGATGGGGCGGAGGCGGAGCTCGATCGCCACGACTGGGTCGTGCTCGATCGGGTCATCTGCTGCTACCCCGACGCTGACAAGCTTCTCGCCAATTCGATCCCGGCCGCTCGACACCGGTACGCGTTCTCGGTCCCGGACTCACGCGGCTGGCGTGGGCTCGCGGCGCGGGCCGGGCGTTGGCTCGACAACACGTGGAACGGATTGCGCGGGCGCCCGTGCGCGACCTTCGTTCACGACCTGGACCGGATCGAGCGGACGCTTCGATCGGCCGGCTTCGAGCGCTGGGCCGGCGAGACGCATGGGCTCTGGTACGTGGCCGTCTACGAGCGGGCTTGACGGTCCGGGCTGTCAGGAGCGGCGCGCCGCCCTCGCCGCGAGCCGCCCTGACGCCACCGGCAGACCCGGCCGCGGCCCACGCCTCGAAGCCGCCCACGATGTCGGTGGCCCGGCTGAAGCCGAGGTCGCGCAGCGTGGCCGCGGCCATGCTCGACGAGTAGCCGTGGGCGCAGCAGAGAACGACCTGGCGCTCGGTGTCTGTCAACGCCGGATCGGCGTGGCCGGAGGTCGAGTCGAGCCGCCAGTACAACACCGATAGCGGCACATGCACCGAGCCTGGAATCACGCCATCGTCGCGGCGGAGCTCGGCGCAGCGCGTGTCGACGATGAGTGCGCCCTCGGCCTGCGCCCGAAACGCCGCCTGCGGCTCCAGCCTCTCGATGCGCAGCCGGGCCGCGTCGAGCAACGCGCCGATCGTTTGTCGCTCCGCCACCGATCCTCCCGTCAACGTGTGACCGATCGGCATTCTCGCTTGTCCCTCCCGCGCGGCGGCGACTGTCACGCCTGGCGAGTCACAAGGCGCTTCTGCCGGCGCTCGTCGCCCGAGACAAGCCAGCCGAACCTCGCGATAGGAGAACTGGCACTGGCCGACCGCAGCCGGCTGCCGCGACACTCCTCCGGGAGGAGTCCCGGCGGTCGACCGGACGCCTGAGTCGAGTGGAGGAGTGACGTGGAGCGGCTACGTGGCCTCGATGTCGGAGGGATCCTGATCGGGCTGATCATCCTCGGCGTCGGCATCTACTACTTGCTGACGAACACCCTGGGTCTGGCGATGCCGGAGCTCGATTGGGACAGGGTCTGGCCCCTGTTCATCATCGCGCTGGGCGTGGGCATCGTCTCCTCGAACTTGCTGCGCCGCAGGAACAGCGGTCCCGGCGCCTAGTCAACCCGGCCTGCACCGAGGGGAAGGCGCGGCAAGCGGGCCGGTTTCGCGAAGCGGACTGGCCTGGCGGAGCTGACCGGCGCCACGGTGGTCCCACGCTGTCGCACGCGCGTACATAGGTCGAGGGAGCCAGCGCCGGAGGAGGGGACCGACATGAGTGGGAGGCCGCGGCGGTCAGGGGTCGTCGCAGCATTGGGCTGGGTTGGTGCGGCCATCGTGGTCGCGGTCGGGCTGTCGGGGTGCTCGAGGCCGACGCAGAACGGCGACCCGGCCAAGCTTCAGGAGCAGGCCCGAGCCGCGCTGGCCAGATGGGATCAGGCGGTCGCGGCAGCCGGAGGCGAGTCGGCCTTCGTGGCGACCGGACAGTTGACGCTCATGACCGGCGACTGGGGGCCGGATCCGTCGTTCGGGGACAACGGGAAGATAGCGCTCATGGCCGGGGACTTCGAAGTGAATGCCAGCCTGCCGTCAGACACGCCACCGGACGGCCAGGTTCGATGGCAGGATGGAAGCACACGGACGGTCGGCCTGATTTCGGCGCAGCAGGCTCTGGCGGATGTGAAGGCCGAAGGCTCCGGGCCATGCCCGGAATGCGTGCCGCTGAAGGTCACCGGAGCGCAGCTCACGACGGCGGAAATCCAGACCGGTCGCGGTCCTTCGGTGGCGCCCGTCTGGGAGTTCACGCTCCAGGGCACGGACACGACGATCCAACATCTCGCGGTCGCGCACCTGGTCAAGGTCGTGCCACCGGCGTTCGACCCGAACGATCCGCCGCAGGGCATCTCCATCCGGTCGGCGACGGGCAGCGCCAGCGGGCTCGAACTCACGGTCTCCTTCGAAGGGGCGCCGGAGGATGCCGGCGGGACGTGCGGATCCGACTACACGGCGCAGGCGGTCGAATCCTCGACTGCGGTCGTAGTGATCGTGACCGAGCATCCCCATTCCGGACTGCCCGGAGCATGCTCCGCCGTTGGTGCCATTCGCACCGCGGGCGCGACGCTGTCCAAGCCACTCGGCGATCGCGCCGCGCTCGAAGTCACGCAGGGCATGCCGGTTTCGCTGACGTTGACGCCGTAACGCGGGGCGCGTCGCCGCCTCTAGGACCAGCCCGCCCGATGCTGAACTGCCACGGCCGGAGGCGCCGGAGCCTTCGCCTGGGATGCGAGGCCGGGCTCCATCTGGGTCTCCGACGCCATGCGCCGGAGCCGTGCGTAGTAGTCGAACGGATCTGCGTACGTCAGCTCCGGTTCGGACAACTTCAGGAGCTGGAGCGCCCCGCGATAGTCCGCGAGCGCAACTCGGGCGAGGCGATCATCACCGTGGTGTTTTGCCAGGGACCAGGTGAGTGCAGCGATCTGTGCCCGCTCCAGGGGCGTGCGTTCGTCCATGCAGCCTCCTACACGACTGCGACGGGGCCGCTCAGTCCCGGCCCGAGTGGCCGCGACCTTACCAACTCTCAACTCCGCGATACACGATGTCGCCGCGGGCATGCTATCCCGTGAGCGTGAAAGGTGGGGAGATTGTGAGCAAGACCGAACCGTTCCTGAGCACTAATCAAATCGACCGGGACGGTTTCCACTCCCTGCAGGCCACTTCTGGCCCCGCTCCGGAACCCTCGTCGCTGAGCAGCTCGTGGACGAGCGCGCCTCAGCGGCCCGCGCCGACCCACACGGACGCCATCACTCGCAGCGTTGAACTACGCCGTGATGCGCTAGCTACACGGGTCTGAAGAGGCGATCCTCGGACGATGACGAAACTCCGCGAAGAGGCGGATCACCGTCAGGGCGAGCGAGTGACGGCGACGCTCGTTGCACGGCTCTTCGTGTTGGTCGTCCCGACCGAGACCGGGGCGGTTGGCGGTCCTCCTGGCGTCGCGGAGTTCGGCGGCATGCTCTCGAGCGTTGAGCATCCGGGAGCCGTCATCCAGGCTGACGCGATGATCGAGGCCGAAGTTGTTCATTGGACCTCCAAGGGCGGGCGCATTGTCGAGTCACCGCGGGTTGGGCACAACTACCTGTCCCATTCCAGTGGCCACTGGGATAGGTAGGCGTCCGGGGCCTCCCTCTCGCCCCGGACGCCACCTCTTGCCGTACCCGGGCGGCGCTCAATTCGTCTCGGAGCGGCAGAGCCGGTGCTTTTGGGTGGCTTGACGCCTCGGCGAGCGCCTGGCATCGGCCATTGTGCGTAGCCGGTTCGACCGATTGTGTACGATGCAGCCACGATGTAGGCTTCTGATATAGATCGTTCATATACCGAGGGGCGAACTCATCGAGGCGCGCCCGTCACCAACTACCCCTGGTGGCGGGCGCGCCTGTAATCTACGCGCTGGGAGTCTAGTACCCCGGGGTGTCTGGTACTTTCGTCTGGTGTAGACGGGCACCGGTCCTGCGTGTCTCTTCGATTTGGCAGCCTGCGGACTCTATGCTGACCCCATGACCGTCGAGGCGCCAGACAACAAGGCACAATCCGACCTGCCGGGGCCCACGTACACAGACGCGACCGGGCGCGCTCTGCCTCCACCTTACTGCCAGGTGTGGGTTCTCAATCGGGCCACGGGGCTGGATCGCGCGTGCGGGGCAACGGATTGGGTCGGGCTTGGGGCGCACGTGTTTCTTGGGTATTGGGGGGCGTTCATGTGGGCCGTGGAGCGGGATGATCGGTACCGAGACGATGGCCTGTGGCATTGCCTTAGGTGCCTCGCTACGGTAGAGCCGATCAGCGAGACCGGCGGATGGCTCTATCGGTACCTCGCGGAGAACCCGCCGCCTCGTTAGCCCTTAGGCGGAGGCCAGGGCCCTGAAGGGGGACGCAGAAACGCCCGGCTCGCGAGAGGGGCGGGCAAGCCGGGCGCGATATGTGCCAGGGGGAGTCTACGCGCTTGCGCACACGGCGTCCCTCGAAACTGCCGGCGTGAGTTCCCGATGTCTCCCTTTGGCGTTACCCGGCCAAACCACATATACGTCGGCCCGTGCGCCCCAGCTACGAGAATCCATACGACTTCCACCTCGCCTGCACGGCGGCCCCACGGTCCCTCCACGGAGCCGGACCAGACTTTTCACGTGGGAGCTGCCGGATGAAGGAAGCCAGGAGATCGCGATGAGCTCGATCCATCGCATCGGTTTGACAATCGCCAGCGTTGCGGCAGTCGTCACGATTGCGGGCGCTTTTGTCGTTCAGGGTTTCGTGGCCGCGGAACAGGCCGCCAAACAAGCTGCTCCCCAGACGACGGTCCAGGCAACTTCACAGCCGACGGCCACCCAGGCACCCGAGATCGTCTACATCAGCCCGGCTGCGCCGGCTCCGACGTTGGCTCCGGTCCAACCACCGCCGGTGATCCACGTGGTCGTTCCGGGCCCGCGCGGCGACGACGAAGGTTCGGACGGCTGATGAACGAGCCGACCCCTCTAGTCCCCAGATCGCCTTCCGCGCCATCGCGGGTGCCGGCTCCCGCTCACCCGCAGGCCGCCAGGTCCAAGCCGGACGCGAGACCGATGAGGATCGCCCTTGGAGCCACCGCCATCGCGGCCCTCTCGGCGTTGGCCGCGGCGATCGTGCGTCCGCCCGGGCCCGCCATCTCCACGACCACGACGTACGTCCAGCAGCCCCCTGTGGGCGGCCCGGGCACCGTGGTCGCCGGCCAGGCTCCGATCCTGTACGTGCAGCTTCAGCCCGGCCAGACGGCGCCACCGGGAGCCAGGGTCATCAGTTCGTCGCCGGCGGCGGTCGCACCCGCGGCCCCGATTGCGCGGCCGGCCCAGACGCCGATCATCGTCCGAACCACGCAGTCGGGCAAGGTGATTCCCTGATCGTCGGCTCATCTCGAGGCGGCGCGGATGCTCCGCTCGGGGCTTTTCCCGTGGCCACCGACGGCCGCGTCCCCAGGAAGCTGTTGAAGTCGTCGCGTACCGCTCAACACCGGTAACGCCCGGTTCCGGGGCATGGGCCGATACGGCGGCTCGATTGACAGTCCCAATGGCTTTGTCAGGATCGCGGCGAGGAGACCGGCGGGGCCGAGGCGACCGTTTTGGACGCCTGCCCGCCCGAACCAATTCCTGAGGTCAGTCGCGTGGCCGAGCCTTCGGTGTCGCCAGATTCGCCCGCTGGGGCGGATGCACCCCCCACCTCGAAATCCAGGCGCCAGGTCAGCCGCCGCATGCTCCTGGTGCTGCTCGGGCTGCTGTTGGTTGGCGCGGTCGGCGTCGTGGAGGTGCCGCAATGGCTTTCGCCGGCGCCTTCGCAAACGATCTGGCAGACCATCACCGCCGGCATCCAGGACGGCACCGTCCCCAAGCAGACCGCCCTGGAAGCCTTCGCCTACGTGTACAAGGTCGACATCCCCGGCGTGACCTTGCCGCAGGGGACGGACGCCGGCGACGAGCCCACCTCGGGCAGCGGCGTCATGCGCTGGGTCCAGGCCAACTGGAACGGGCTGACTCCCGACCAGCAGGCCGTCATCAACCGCTACCTTGCCCCGGCCTCGCAAAGCCAGACAATCCCGGTCACTCCGGCGGCAACCGCCGGGACATCGGCCGGTGCCGCGAAGCCCGTGTTCCAGCTGGACAAGGCGTACGCCTGGCCGATCCCCGTCGACATCGCCCCGGACGCGCCTCTCGATCTCGCTCAGGCCATGGCCAACGAGCTCGTCTCGGACATCGCGCACATCGGACCCAGGCTGGGCATTCCCGTCATCGCGCCCGGATCGCGGGCGTCTCCCGAACATCACCCTGACGTTGAGCGACACGTTCGGCGGCAACGGGCTCTTTCTGACCGTCGCCAGGGCGCCGTTCGGCCAGTACTCGCCGTGCAACGTGACCGCCTGGAAGAACGCCTGGCAAAACGAACAGGCCACCAGCAGCGGTGGCGTCTCGCCGATGCTCCACGTTCTGATGACCCATGAGGTCGTCCACTGCTACCAGAACGTGATCTGGGGCGACGTCAACACGGCGCTGGCCATCCCATCGTGGATCACCGAGGGGACGGCGCTCTATCTGGCCGCCGATGACACGGGCATACCCGAAGGGATGCTCCCGTCGATGTGGAAGAACGGCTACTTCGAGGCCGAGATACCGCTCACCAACCGGCTCCTACGACGCCTTCGGCTACTACTCGCTCCTGGCTCACCAGGGCAGGGACCTGTGGAAGCTGATGCTGCCGGCCTGGCAGGCCGCGGCCAAGGGACCGCAGCGTTCCAACGCCTACATAGCCGTGCTGAAGGGCGACGACCCGGACATCCGCGACAACTGGGCCGAGACTTACGTGAACGACCTGCATCTGGCCATTCCCGTGGGAGATGCCCGGCTTCGGCCAGCCGCAGGGCCTGGTCGCCTTCCAGCACCCGGTCCAGGCCATACCGGATCCCGGCAAGACCGGCACGTTGCAAAGCAGATCGAACACCGTGATCAACGTCAACGGCACCTCGGGTGAGGTCGTGGCGATCGTCACAGACGGTCTGGCCAGCGTTCACGACCAGGGCAACGACAGCGAAACCGCCTTCCAGGCCGACCGCTTCTGCACCTCCGACGGCGGCTGCATCTGCCCGCCGGGAACTCTCCTGGCCGGCCAGGACATGGCCCCGCAGAAGATGACTCTCCCGTTCCTGGCCGCGTTCAACGCGCCGGAGGGCGGATCCACCTGGGCCGTCATCGGCTTCAAGCTCGACGAGCTCTGCCAGCACAAGGCCACGCCCGCGCCGACCGTCAAGCCGGCCGGACCGTGCGGGCCCAACTGCAGCACCTCGAACGGCGACCCGCACCTGCAAAACGGTCAATCAGTTCAAGCTACGACTTCCAGGCCGCGGGCGAGTTCACCCTTCTTCGCTCCGCCGACGGCAGTGTCGACATCCAGGCTCGCCAGGAGCCCTACGGATCGGGCGCCGTCTCGATCAACACGGCCATCGCCGCGAAAGTTGGCAGTCACCGGGTCGGGTGTATATGTGGCCGGCTCCGGCCTCGCAGGCCCGAGTGGATGGCGCGGTCGCAGACCTGAGCGCCGGGCCGAAGGACCTCGGCGGCGGGAGCCAGGATCTCCGCGTACACCAAGGGCTTCGAGATCGACTTCCCTGACGGCACCCGGATGTGGACGCTCTCGGTGGGCCAGTATGGAATCAACGCCCAGATCAAGCCCTCCGACGCTCTCAAGACGAGCGGCTCCGGCCTGCTCGGCAACGATTGTCCGGGGCGGTCTCGGGGTGCCGGCCCTGCCCGACGGAACGCGCCTGCCGGCAGCGATCGACGCGGCCCACCGCAACCAGGTCGTCTACGGCCAGTTCGCCGACGCGTGGCGCCTGACCGACTCGACCACCTTGTTCGACTACGACTCCGGCAAGTCCACCGCGTCGTACACGATCAAGCCATACCCCACCAATCCCAAGTACGCGAGCGTGGCCGACCTTTCTGCGGACCAGGTCTCGGCCGGGAACTCCGCCTGCTCGGCGATCACCGACACGGAGCTCCACGACGACTGCGTCTTCGACGTGGGCGTAACCGGCCAGGCCGGGTTCGCCGACCGCCTACGCGACCACTCAGGAGTTCTATGACAGCGGCATCAGCGGAGTGGCCGCAAGTCCCAGCACGGCACCCCAGTCCATCGCCCCGGCGACACCCGCCCCCGGGCTGGTCAGTGGCGCCTGGCAGGTGACCCAGGGTGTGATCGTGACCGGCTATGCGTTCGGAGCCAACGACACCGTCTATCTCAACGTCCAGACCGGCCAGAACACGTACCAGCTCATGGCGGTAGATCCGGCGGCGCAAAAGATCCTCAACCAGGTGGACGTGCCCGCCGGCACACCGGTCCATTTCGCGGCCGGCTCGGTGTGGCTGCCCGGCCTGAAGATGGACGCGAACGGCCACAACTGCAGCGTCACGCGCTTCGACGCGGGAACGCTGGCGGAGCAGGCGACGATCCAGACCCCGTGCAGCCCCTTCGGCAACGCGCCTCCCACCGCCAGCGACGGCGACGCGGTCTGGTTCGTGGACACCTCCAAGGTGGACCTCGGCACGGACCAGGGCGCCGTGATCACCCGCATCGACCCAGCGACCAACGCCCCGGGCACGCAGCGTGCCGTTGCCGTACAGCGGCGGCAACCTTCTCGACTCGCAGGGCGCACTTGTTCTACGGCTACTACGGCAACGCGCAAAAGGGCTGGTACCGGCTGACGACCGGATCGACCTCGCCTGGACTCGCTCGGCACCTTCTCGGGCCAGCCGCGCGGCAGCCGGCACGGGCCTCTGGATCCGGAGCCAGGACGGACACTCCGCTCAGTACTACACGTCCTCGGGCACTCTCGCGGCCACGGTCCAGACCGGCCAGGGCATGGTGGCCGGCGACGCGCAGGCCGTCTACGCCGACGTACTCGGCAACAACGCCCAGGAGCCACCGAGGAGCAGCTGTGGCGTTACCCGGCCGACGGCTCACCGCCGACCCAGATCGCATCCTCGCCGACTGTGGATGGGCAATTCCTGCCCTGACGGCGCGGACCCGCTCCCGATCAGCAACGGCGACGGGGTTCTCAAGATCTGGTGGACCCACAGCGGCTCCAACCAGACGACGCTGATCCTGTTGCAGTGGACGCCACTGCACTGACCTGACCGCGGCCGGTTCGCTGCGCCGCCGCGGCCCGGTTGTCGCCGCCGCGCGCCGGTTGTCGCCGCGCCCGGTCGCGAGCATCCGAACCCTCCGATGCGGTTAGACTCATCGAGTTAGCTTCCGCGTCGCAGGGAGGCATTCTCCGCCGTGCCCCGGTCTGCCGTAGCCATTGCTCTGCCGGGCCTTGAGTTCTCGGCCCTGCGCGAGCACCTCGCCGGCGCGGGATACGAGGCTGTGGCAGTCGCGACCGCGGCCGACCTGAAGGCGCTCCTGGATAGTCGAAGCGACATCCGCGTCGCGATTCTCGATGCCGAGAGCGACTTCGACGGCTCCCTCGAGATGTACGCCCTCTTGCACGAGGACGGGCGCAACCTCCCCGCCCTGATTCTGATGCCCCCTCAGACGCTCGGGGTCATGGGCCTCGTGGGCCGGAGCTACGTCAAGGACGAGTACTTCAAGAGGCCCTATTCGGCCGAGTCGCTGCGCTGGCGGATCGAGGCGATGCTGATCCGGGTCGAGAACATCCCGGCCGAAATAGCTGCTGCGATGGGTCCGATTCTCGCCGGCGAGCACTACGAGCCGGATGCGGCGAGTGCCTGGGCCGGCCATGGGCCACAACGCGGGCAGGTGATCATCGTCTTCAACCCGAAGGGCGGGGTGGGCAAGACGACTATCGCGACCAACCTCGGCTCGACCCTGCGGATCCGCAAGCACCAGCGCGTCCTGATCGTCGACGGCGACACGACCAGCGGACACATAGCTACCTCGCTCGGCCTGGCCAATCCCAGAACGCTGGCCAGCACGTGGCTCGACTACAAGCCGGGCGATGTGGTCGAGCCGATCGTCAAACTCGCCCTTGCCCACCCGAGCGGCTTGAGCGTCGTCGTCATGGCCGATTCGCCGCTGCACCTGGAGATCCTGGTTCCAGGACGAGTGGCGGAAGCCATCACCATCGCTCGCGCGTCGTACGACTTCGTGATTCTGGACATGCACCCGGACTACGGGCCGCTGAATCGGGCCCTTCTCGCGCTGGCCGACAGGATCCTCGTGCCCGTGACGCCGGACGTTCCCTGCATTCGGGCCGCGGTCCAGTTCCGCGAGGTCGCCGTGGAACTGGGAGTTCGCGAGCGCATCGTGATGGTCATCAATCGCGCCAACAGCGGAGTTGCCTCGTCGGACGTGGAGCGTGTGGTGGGGATTCCATCGCTGGCCCGGATCCGGTCGGCCGGGATGCTCTTCGCGCGCGCTGCCGACGAAGGGAAGCTGGTCCTGGAGAGGTACCCGAAGGCCAAGGTGCTCGGCGACCTGGACGCTCTCGCGGATCGATTGCTCGCCCCCGCCGGCTCGGGCGCGGATCAGAAACACGGTCGGCCGCCGACCGGCAGAGTCGCCGGCGCGGTAAGGAGCCTGTTCGATCGTCTATCCGCTCAGGTCCCTTAGCGGGCGAAAGGCTTGCGAGGCCCCGCGAGGCTCGTCGGCCTCGAGACAGGCCGGGTGTCAGCCGCGGCCGGAGATCGACTCCAGGCGTTCGACCAGCCGGAGCAGCTCCGCGGCCTCGCTCTTCTTGAGCTCGCCGGTCTGCAGGGCCATCAGCAGCAGCTTCCGTCGCTCGAGCTCGTCGGCGCCCAGGAGCATCTCCACGAGAGCGGACTGAGCGTCGGCGCGGCTCTCCTCGGTCTGCGGCTGCTTGCGATTGAAGACCATGAAATGCTCCCTCCGGGTGGACGCCAGAGGTACTGAGGCCTCGGGAGCGGCCGGTGCGGCAATCATCGACTCGCTAACCCCCACCGAGCCTGCGCCGATTGTACGGGACGCGGCACGCCGATAGGACTCCTTGAATTGGGCTCAGCGGTGGGAGCGCGCTCAACTTGCGGTGATCACGAGGGGCACGGGTGCCAACCGAATCGCGGCCTTCCTGGCGGCGAGGCGGGTTCCTGCTAGCTTGCCGCGCGTTGCTGGTCGATACGGACGACCTTTGCCGACTTCCGCCGCCCTCGCACCTCGAGCCGGTTGCGGCCGCGCTCCTTGGCCAGGTACAGCGCCTCGTCGGCATCGTGAAGGGCCGAGTCCACGTCCAGGCAGTTGGCCTGCGAAAGCTCCACGGCTCCTGCGCTGGCCGTCACGACGCCGTAGGGCTGATTGTCAGGGTGGGGCATGCCAGCCGCCGCGATGGCGCTCAGGAAGCGCTGGGCGGCCTTCTCGAGCACGGCCTGGTCGGCGTCGTGGAGGATGACGAGGAACTCCTCGCCGCCGTACCGATACAGGCCGTCGCCGACGCGACTCGTCTTGCGCAGGACGTCCGAGACTCCTCTCAATGCGGCGTCGCCGGCCAGATGCCCCATCGAGTCGTTGAGGCGCTTGAAGCGGTCCAGGTCCATCAGCAGCAGACCGGCCGTGCCCCCACTGCGCTCGATCCTGCCGGCCAGCTGTGCCAGATCCTCATTCAAGCGGAGGCGGTTGCCCAGTCCGGTCAGGGCGTCGAGACGGGCGATCGACCCGAGCTCCTCGTTGAGCCGGATCAGCTCGGCCTGCTGGACCACGAGCGTCTCCTGCTGCATGAACAGGAACTCGTCCTGGCGCCGGACATCCAGCTCGTGTTCCTTCATTCGAGCGTACAGACCGCGCACTGCCAGGAGCTGGCGGTCGATCAGGCGCCGTCTGCGGAGCTGGATCTCGTTGGCCACCACGCTCAGGCCGGAGCCAAGCAACGAGGCGAACAGAAGGACGGGAACGTCGGCCCGCGACGTCGATAGCCCCACCAAGGCAACGAGTCCGAGGACTATCCCGTTGGCCAGACAGAGCCACATCACGTGCTCGCGCCGGGGCACGGGAACGAAGATGGCGAAGGAAAGAAGGATGAGGCCAATGCAGCCCAATGCGACGGGCTCGGCCTGCGGCAGCAACACCATCGACAGGGCCAGCGCAAGAACCGGGAGCAGCCCCACGACCATGCCGAGCTGGACGACCTTGCGGCGTCCGCGTCCACGCCCGGGTCCGCGGACCGATCTCATGATCTGAGCCCCGATCAGCATCAGAGGCAGCGTCAGGGCCGCCAGGGGCAGGGCCGTTGCGGGCACGGCGACGGACCACGCCGCCACCCCGACCACGATGGAAACGGTCACCACGATCGCGGCGAAGTAGACGCTCTCTCGGAGTTCCCGCCGGTACGCCGCCCGGAGGCGGCGATCCTTGCGGGCGGGACCGGCGTCGGGTTGCAGCGTCGTTCCTGTAAGCACCGCACGCTCCATGGCAAGGTCTGGCCCAGCCGTTCGAGGTATCGGTCGTATCAGTCGGCGGCTACAGGTTCGATTGCGCGGACGACTGTCCGGGCCGGTCAGCCCTCAGCCCGCTCGGCTGCGATCACCTCGGCGGCGCGGCCCAGAAACCATCTTGCCGTTCCGCGGGCGGCGATGTTGAGGAAGGCTCGGTCCAGGACGGCGCCCAACTCTCCGGCCGGGGGAGCGTAGTAGCCTTCCAGGCGCAGCTCGGCGGGGGTCAGCGTCAGGTGACCAGCGAAGACGGGGAACAGCGGCGCCAGCGATGCCGACCGCCACCCGATCTCGATGTCGCAGTCGTCCACACCTGAACGGACTTCTCCAAGGTCCACGTAGGCGGCCTTCTTGAAGGTCAGGCTGGGCGCATGCTCGCGTATGGGCAGGCTCAGATCGGTGAGGAAGCGGCGGCTCCCCGGGCGAACGGCGGGCACGGGCGTGCCCAGCCACTCGAACGCCCGCTCGACCAGGATCGGCAGGGCGCGCGGCAGGTCGATCGCCGCCGGCTGCACGAGGCGCAAGGGAGTGACGTGGGTCGGGACGCTCGTCATACGGTCGAGCTTACCGGGTCGTGTCGTCGGGAGGCATCGGACTTTGTCGCCCTTGCAGGGGCCCAACGGCCCCAAGGCGCCTACCTCAACGGGTATGGGCCGGTCCCACATCCTCCGGGGTGGTGCGGCCAGGATCGCCGCGCAAGTCCGAGCGCGCGGAGACTCAGCGCGAGCCGGTCAACTCGCGCGAAGCCGGATCGGACGGAAGCGGGCAGCTGACGTCGTCGCGCATTCCCATCAGCCAGGCCAGGCGGTCGCGGTGGCGGGCGGCGACCCGGTAGACGACATCCGCGGCCAGAGCTGTGTGGGGCAGGGAAGCCCACGGTCGAAGCAACCACCCGCCCGGAAGCGCGTCCAGGATCGCCAGGGCTGCATCGCCGCCCGAGACGACATGGCCCGTCGCTTCGTCTACGACGTGGATCGCGTCGGCGAGGTGGCCTTCCGCTGCCAGGCGCTCCAGGAGCGGCCGCCCGGACGAGGCCGCCTGCTGGAGCGGCAGGAACTCGAACCTGCATTCATGGTCCCAGCGTCTGAGCTGCCGAGTCGTCTCCCTGCAGACGCCGCAGTCGTCGTCGTATAGCACCGTCAGGGTGCGGGGGCGGGCGCCAGATGCGTCGTTGAATGAGCTCGAACGCGCGAGCGTCTCGGTCGCCATGGCGGGCTATGGTACGCCCCGCCGGCGCGGCCGTCCGCCCTGATCATCAGGTCAGTTGTCACGGCGGCGGCTGGCGGACCGCCCCGTCACTGTTTGGCGGCGGGGCGGTCCAGGGCGTGAGGGCTCGAATTCCTCGTCGAAGCCGACGGGTGGGGCAGGGGAATGTGGCGCGAATGGCGAGAAGACGGGCGATCAGGTCGCACCGGACGTCTCGGACGGCGGGGGTCCAGGCGGGAGCCCGGGCCGGCGTCGAGGGCCGATCTCGATCAGATCCGGACGCGCTCGACGGTCGCGGGCGCCTGGTAGCGGCTCGGGTGTCGGCTGCGGATGTGGAAGGCCTCCGCCCCAAGGAGCGTCAGCGCACCCATCAGGACGAGGGTGAGGTTGGCCGGACCCGACGACGCCACCAGGTGATCGCCTCCAGAGGTCGTCGCGAAGCCGGACAGTGTGATTCCGGCCAGGGCAAGACTGGCGAGGCTCGTTGCTACCAGCAGTCCCAGTACGATCCAGTGGCCCTTATCGAGGTTCATCGTGCCTCCGGCGGAGTCGGTCGCCGTTCGCGGCGGCATCTCTACTCTAGGTGTCGCCTCCGCCAACGGCACCTGGGTGCATCGTTCGTACCATTCCGTGACGCCATTCAGCCTCCCCGAGCAGGAGGCGGACGCCGCGGGCACAGGTCCTCTATCCTCGGGCCATGGCCGTCACTCAGCATCGCCCGCCGTCACCCCGTCTCGCGGGTCGCACCGCCCCGATGGCAACCGGAGCGTCGCTTTCGCGCGAAGTCAAGCTGCTGGGCGCCCTGCTCGGCCAGGTCATCGCGGAACAGGGCGGACCCGAGCTGCTGGATCTCGTCGAGCGGTCCCGCTTGCGATCGATAGCCTTTCGGGAGACGGGCGATGAGGAAGCTGAGGCGGCTCTTGCCGCCGAGCTCGACTCGCTGGAGGTCGCCCAGGCCGAGGCTCTGACCAACGCCTTCAGCCTCTACTTCCAGCTCATCAACCTGGCCGAGGAGCGTGACGCCGTCAGGCGACTCCGCGACGAACAGCGGGTCTCGGGCAAGACTGCCGAGGGATCGCCGGATTCCGCGATCGACTGGCTCCTCGAACGCGGCTGGACGGCGGAGCGCATCGCGCAGCTCCTGGGACGGATGCGCATTTCCCCGGTGCTGACCGCGCACCCCACGGAGGCGCGGCGTCGCACGATGCTGACGGCGCTGCGTCGGTGCTACCGCCTGGTGGAGCAGCTGGACGACCCCCGTCTCGGTCCCGCGGACGATGCCGAGATACGCCGTCTCCTGCGGGAGGAGATAAGCATCCTGTGGCGATCCTCCGCCGTCCGCCGCCTGACGCCGAGTCCGATGGACGAGGTGCGAACGGCGATGACGTTCTTCGACGAGACGCTGTTCCGGGTCGTCCCGCGCGTCTATCGGCTCTTCGACCGGGCGCTCGACCGAACCGAGGCCGTTGGCAAGGCCGGACCGGCTGCCGGCGGTACGGCCGCCAGCGCCGGCGATCGCGCCGGTGATCGCGCGGGTCATCTGGCGGCTGAACCTTCGGGGAGCGGGGGCCGGGCCGATGGGGATGTCTTCGCGGGCGATGCCGGCCGGACCGGAACCCGGCCGCCGCGCGTGGCCGCCTTCCTGCGGTGGGGCTCGTGGATCGGCGGCGACCGTGACGGCAATCCTGCCGTCACTGCGGAGCTGACGCGGCAGGTGCCACGCGTCCACGCGGCCCATCTGCTTCACGGGTACGAGGCAGTGGCCACGCGGCTTCTATCGTCGATCGCCGTCTTTGTCGCGCGGGATGACCTTCGACCCGCCCTGGAGACGCGTCTGGCGCGCGACGCCGAGGACCTTCCCGACACGATGCGAGACCTGGCGCGGCGATATCCTGACGAGCCGTATCGCCGCCGCCTCGGCGCAATCGCCGAGCGCCTGCGACGGACTCGAGCTTTTCTGACCGAGGAAAGCGGACCGATCAGTGGGCGCTACCCTTCGCCGGACCAGCTGATCGCCGAGCTGGACGAGATGCAGCGCTGCTTGGTCGACGACAGGCTGCCGAGGGTTGCCTACGGCGAGGTCCAGGACTTCCGATGGCAGGTCGAAACGTTCGGGTTCCACCTCGCATCGTTGGAGCTGCGCCAGCACTCGGAGGTTCACGAAGCGGCCCTGGCGGCGCTGCGCGCCTCGGCCACAGCCGCTTCGGCCGCCGCCGCTTCGGCCACAGCCGCTTCGGCCACCGCCGGCTCGGCCACAGCCGCGGACCTCGAGGGCGAGCTAACCCCTGGCGTGACCGTGGGCGAGGTTCTCTCGACATTCCGGGCCGCCGCGGCGATCCAGCGCCGTTTTGGCGAGGAGGCTTGCCACCGCTACATCGTCAGCTTCACGCGGTCGCACGATGACGTCCTGAGGGTTCTCGATCTGGCCGCCGCGGCCGCCGAATCGTCCATACCCGCGGCGGCAACGGGCGGCTTCCCGGCCGGCGCGCCCGTCCTGGATGTCGTGCCGCTCTTCGAGTCGGGCGATGCACTCGAAGGCTGCGGCGAGATTCTGGAAGAGCTGTTCGCGGACGAGCGATACCGCCGCCACCTGGCCGCTCGAGGCAACCGCCAGGAGGTGATGCTCGGCTACTCGGACTCCAATAAGGAGTCCGGCTTCCTGTCCGCGGTGTGGATGCTGTACGGGGCCCAGGCCCGCCTGGCCGAAGTGGCTCGGCGCAACGGCATCGAGCTCACCCTCTTCCACGGCCGGGGCGGCGCCATAGGCCGCGGCGGCGGGCCGACGAATTGGGCCATCCTGGCTCAGGCCCCGCGGTCCATCGACGGTCGCTTCAAGATGACCGAACAGGGCGAGACGGTCGCGGCCAACTACGCCAACCTGGCCATCGCCGAGCACCACCTCGGTCTGGTTGGGAGCGCCGTCGTCGTGGCTTCGACTGCGGAGCACGACGAATGCATCGACGAAATCGACGATCGAGGCCGCGAGACGATGGACGAGCTTGCGGGGCTGGCCCGTCGCGCCTACCGCGCCCTGGTGTACGAGGAACCGGGCTTCGAGCGGTTCTTCCGCGCCGCGACGCCGCTGGCCGAGCTGTCGACGATGGCCCTCGGCTCCCGGCCGGCCCGTCGCGTGGACGCAGGCAATCGCTCCGCCGAACGGCCGGCGCCGCAGGCGTCCGGAATCGAGTCGTTGCGGGCGATCCCGTGGGTATTTGCGTGGTCGCAGGCTCGCATCGGACTTCCGGCGTGGTATGGGCTCGGTTCGGCCCTGGAGGGCTACGAGCGGGCTCACGGGGCCGGTTCGCTCGAGAAGGTGGCCCAGCTGTATCGCGACTGGCCGTTCCTGGCCAGTGCGCTGGACAACTCCGAGCTGATACTCGGCCGATCGGAGCCGAGGATCGGGCGGCTCTACGCGGCCCTGGCGGACGACGACGAAGGCGTCCGGCTGTGGGTCCGCATCCTGGGCGAATACGATCGCTCGACGAGACTGCTGAGGAAGGTGACCGGGCGAAATGAATTGCTGGCCGCCGAACCTCTCGTTGGTCGGTCCATCCGACTGCGCCGTCCCTACATCGACCCGCTGTCCCACATCCAGGTACGCTTTCTAGCCAGGCTCCGCCTGCTCCCCGCCGGAGACCCGGATCGCGAGCGATTCCGCCGCCTCGTCCAGCTGTCCGTCAACGGTGTCGCGGCAGGCCTGCAGAACACCGGCTAGAAGGGAACGATGACCGCGATGTCCACGGGACGGCAGGATGGACCGGCTCTTCCCGACTCTGCCCCGCCGCTTCCCGCCGACGACGCCGCACTCTTCGAGCTGGACCTCGACGGGCTGGCCGCCCGCTGGTCGCGCTCCGCAACGATGTCGCCGATCGGGGCCGAGGCGATGCGCGGAGCCGACCGCCGGGCCCAGGCCATGGGCGTCTCGAGCATCCGCCTCATGGAGAACGCCGGCTGCGCGGTCGCGGCCGCCGTCAAGGCCCTGGCCGTCCACACGGGCCGGTGGGACAAAGGCCCGATCCTGATCCTGTGCGGTCCGGGCAACAACGGGGGCGACGGTTTCGTGGCCGCCCGGCACCTATCCCGCCACGGGGCACGGGTGGTGGCCGTGCTGGTGAGCACGGAGGGGCGGCCCGTCGGCGCCGATGCCGTCCGGAACTGGGACCGCCTCGAGGCCGAGGCGCGGGTCGAGCGGATCCACACTGCCGTCTCCCGCGACGTCTCGATCCTGGGCCAGGGCGTCGAGAAGGCGGCCGTGGTCGTTGACGCGCTTCTCGGAACGGGCGTCAAGGGCCCCCTGCGCGACCCGATCCGCAGCGGTGTGGAGCTGATCCAGCGGGCCCGCAGCGCGGGGATACCGATTCTCGCGATCGACGCGCCCACAGCCGTCGATCTGACGAGCGGCGATCTCTCCGACCCGGTGGTCCGGGCTCACGTGACGGTCACCTTCCACAGGCCGAAGACAGGGCTGCTGGCTCGCCGCGGAGCCGGAGTAGCCGGCCGTGTTCTGGTGGCACCGATCGGGATCCCACAGGAGGCCGATCGCGGCTGACACGCCGCCTGTCCCCGCCCGCTTCCATCGCAATCGGCTCGTTCCGTCAGCGGAAACGCCGTCAGCTCGCACACCTCGTCCATACAAAGGTCTTTGCACACCGTTGTGGCGGACGTACAATCCGGCCGCAATGCTCGCGGGCTGGCCGTGAGCGTGTCCAAGTAGCACGACACCGCGCCTCTCACGCATAGCCGCGAGGACACGGAGGGAGCGGCTACCGAGAGGAGTTCCAGGTTCTCGTGTACACGGACAAGATCCTGGTTTGCGCGGACTGCAGCCAGGAGTTCGTCTTTACTGCGAGTGAGCAGGACTTCTACGCCCAGCGAGGCTTTACGGACCCCAAGCGATGCGCCTCATGTCGGAGCGCGCGCAAGGCGTCTCGCCCTGACGGCGGCTCCAGTCACAGCGGCGGATATGGAGGCGGCTACGATCGCGGCCCGCGCGAGATGTTTGCCGCCACCTGCAGCCGGTGCGGCAAGGAGACCGAGGTGCCGTTCCGTCCTACAAACGGCAAGCCGGTCTACTGCAGCGATTGTTTCCGGAGCGTTCGCGGCAACTGAGCCAACGACACTCAAACGCCACACAAACGACCCGGGCCGCGCGCCCGGGTCGTCTCGTATCCCGCCGGAGCCGGTACGCGAGGGCTCGACGCGGCAGCTGACACGGGCAAACGCCGTTCCGCCGAGCGCCCGGATCGCCGAATCCGTTTGCCGCCTCACCGCCGGCCCCTTACGATGCCTGCGCGGCCTGCCCGGCCGAGTCGCCGTCATAAGCCCACAACCCGCAACGCGAGGCCGTCATCACCATGGCCGCAGGCTCCAGCAACGACTTCGACCTGATCGTCCTCGGCGCAGGCACGGGTGGCTACAGCGCCGCGTTCCGGGCCGCGCAGCTGGGCATGCGAGTCGCTCTCGTCGACCAGGCGAAGATCGGCGGGACGTGCCTTCACGTCGGTTGCATCCCTACGAAGGCGCTCCTCGAATTGGCCGAGCTGTTTGCGCGCCTCAAGAAGGCCGCCGAATTCGGGATCGTCCTCGAAGGCAAGCCCGCGGTCGACATCGAAGCGATGGCCCGGCGCCGCGACCAGGTCGTGAAGCGCATGTGGACCGGTCTCCGCGGCCTGGTAGACAAGAACAAGGTCGCCTGGGTCGGCGGCCGGGGCCGCCTCGAAGGGGCGACTACCGTGCGCGTGGCCCTCAACGGCGCGGACGGCGCTCCGAACGCGGGGGGCGAGCAGGTCCTGCATGCCGCCAACGTGATTCTGGCCACGGGCAGCCGCGTGAAGAGCCTGCCCGGCCTGGTCCCGGACGGCCGTCGCATCATCACCTCGGACGACGTCACGACCAAAGCCGACCTTCCCAAAAGCATCGCCATCATCGGCGCCGGAGCCGTCGGGTCCGAGTTCGCGTCGCTCTACCACGACCTGGGTGTGGCCGTGACGCTGCTGGAGTATCTGCCGGCGGTGGTGCCGCTCGAAGACCGCGACGTCAGCCAGGCGCTCGAGCGCAGCTTCACTCGTCGCGGGATCAAGGTCATGACCCGGGCCCGCTTCGAGGTCGCGTCGGTCACGGTGAGCGACGACGGAGTCTCGCTCGAGGTGGGTCCTGAGGGTGCTGCCACCGAGAAGCTGAGCGTGGATCAGCTCCTGGTGGCGACCGGCCGGGCCCCGAATTCCGAGGAGATCGGCCTGGAGACGACCAAGGTCGAGACCGAGCGCGGGTTCGTCAAGGTAGATGGCTGGATGAGGACGGCCGAGCCGCACGTCTATGCCATCGGCGACCTGATCGGCGGCCTGATGCTGGCCCATGTCGCCGCGCATGAGGGGATCGTGGCCGTGCACGACATCGCCGGGGAGAGCCCCGAGCCCATCGACTACGACCACCAGCCCCGGGCCACATATACGCGCCCTCAGGTCGCCTCTGTGGGGCTCACGGAGCAGCAATGCACGGAACGGGGGATCGCGATCAAGAAGGGCGTCTTCAACTTCGCCGCCGACGCAAAGGCGGTCATCGTTGGCGAGACCGAGGGCTTCGCCAAGGTCATCGCGGACGCGGCCACCGACGAGGTTCTGGGGGTCCATCTGGTTGGCCCGAACGTGACGGAGCTGATCGCGGAGACGGCGCTCGGGATGACGCTGGAAGCGACCGCCTGGGAGATCGGCGCAGCCACCCATCCGCATCCGACGCTGGCGGAAGCGGTGGGTGAGGCGGCTCTGGCCGTGGCGGGCAGGCAGATCAACGCCTGATCGCCCGCGTGCCGGCGGAGCGGTTCGACTCTCCTCGGCGGGATCGCCCGTCCCGGCGTGTCCATTGGCCCGTTTGGACGGGCCCGACGCTCCAAATCTGTACGAGATTGGGTGACATTCGGCCGGTGCTCCGGGCTCGTCCGGGCCGTAGATTGCGGCAGTCGCGCCGCGGACTGACCGCCCGCTCCTCCGTCTCTCCGCCAGCGCTCCTTTGACCCGCCGATCTGCCGCGGCCGAGCCAGTTGGGCTCTTCGCCGCCCGATCCACAGCCAGGAGAAGCATCGACATGACGAACGCCGCGATCGCGCGCGGGATCTGCTCTGAGCCAGTCCGCTGCCACGCGGCGGAGATGTCGAAGGCCGCGACCCGATGATCGGGGCGATTCTCAATGCGGTCATGTTCGGCATCACGCCGGTGGCCGCGGGTCGGGCGATTCGGCTCATCGGCTTCGTCCGTGCCAACCTGCTTCGACTGCTGATCGCCTTCGTCCTGATGGGGGCATGGGCCTTCACGGTCGGCCAGGGGCTGAGCGGGCAGGTGGGCCTTCTCTTCGTAGCCGGCGCGGTCGGCTTCGGGATCGGTGGCCTGACCTTGCTGGCGGCCCTGCCCCGACTGGGTGCGCCACTTACGTCCCTGGTGGAGGAGAGTGGCGCCGCGCCCGTGGCTGCGCTGATCGCGTGGGTCTGGTATTCGGACAAGCTCAGGAACGACCAGATCCTGTGGTGCGCGGTGGTGCTGGCCGGAGTGGTCATCGGCCTGGTCCCGTACATCCTGGAACGAGCTCCGAGCAAGGGCGTGCGGCTCGGGATCGGCCTCGCCGTTGCCGCCGCGATCGCCCAGGGGTTCAGCCTGGCCGCCACCCGCGAAGCGATCCTGCTTTCCAAGGCCGCGCATCAACCCTTCGACGTTCCGACCGCCGCTTTCCAGCGGCTCGCCGGGGGCCTCCTGGTGGCTGCGGCAGTCTTCCTGATTGCGCGGGTCGTCTGGAAGAGGCGCTGGGGCTTCGCCGGCCGCGACGGCCGGATTCGCGAGATCCTCAGCCGCGAGGACGGCGCCGGCGTGACCGGCCGGCCTCTCTACTGGGTCGGGCTCAACGCTCTCTTCGGTCCCATCCTGGGCGTCACTGCGGCGATCTGGGCCCAGCAGTCGCTGCCGTCCGGCGAGGTCCAATCGATCGTGGCCACCGCGCCGCTGATCGCGGTCCCGTTCGCCCGCTGGCTGGAGGGCCACAAGCCGCCCAGGCTCTACTATCTGGGCGCGGCGATCGCGATCCTTGGACTGGTGGGGCTCAGCTACATCGCCGCGCCTGCCGGCAAGTAGCGGCTCATTGCGTGGCCCGGTCGTCGGGCCGGCGGCCCGCGGTCCCGCGATTTCGGCCACACTTAGGCCACGGCGCCGCGCCGGCCGCGCCGGGCAAGTGGCTGAGTGGCACGCTGGGCGTGCCAGTCCTCGCGGAGGAGCAAGTCGTGGCCAAGGTGACGATGCCCCAGCTCGGCGAGAGTGTCGCCGAGGGGACGATCGGGAAGTGGCTCAAGAACGTAGGCGACGGCGTGGCTATCGATGAGCCGTTGCTCGAAGTGATCACCGACAAGGTGAACGCCGAGGTCCCTTCGCCGTTTGCCGGCATCCTGCGCGAGATCCTGGTTCAGGAGGGGCAGACCGTCCCGTATGCGGCCGAGATCGCCGTAATCGAGGAAGCGGCCGGGTCACAAGCCACTCCCCGTGGAGCGGGCGATGCCGCGAAGGCGGCCCCGCCGGCTGCTGCTTCCGGGGCAACGACCCCGGCCGCTCAGGCTCCGGCCGCCGCGGCCGCGACGGCGCCGTCCGCCGCTCCGCCCAAGCCATCTGCCCCGGCCTCCGCGCCCGTCCCCGTCATGGTGGAGCAAGCCGGCGATCCGGACGCTCGCATGACGCCGGCCGTGCGAATGCTCATGCGCGAGCACGGCCTGTCTCCGGCCCAGATCGTGGGTACCGGCCATGCCGGCCGGATAACTCGCGAGGACGTGTTGGGGTACGTCGAACGGCAGCGCACCGGCAAGGTTGCAGCGGGGCAGGGAACCTCCACTGCGGCCGCCCAGGCCGCCGCTTCTCCGCAGGCTCAGGCGGCACCGGTGCTGGGGATCCCGAGCCATTCGCCGGGCCTGGCGCCGTCCGCTCCTTCTTCATCGTCGCCGGCCGTCACCTGGGAACCCGGCCAGGACGAAGTCCTCGTGCCGCACAACCAGATGCGCCGCGGCATCGCTGCCCAGATGACTCGCGCGGCCGCGGTCCCTGTGGCTCACAGCACCTTCGAAGTCGACATGACCGCGGTGGTGAAGCTGCGCAGCTCCCAGGCCGAGGCGTACAAAGCTCGCGAGGGCGTTGGACTCAGCTTCCTGCCGTTCGTCGTCAAGGCGGTCGTGGAAGGGCTCCATGCCAACCCCGACCTCAACGCCCACTACACCGACGCGGGCCTGCTGCGGAAGCGCAGGATCAACATCGGCATCGCCATCGCCGTCGACAACGGCCTGATCGTGCCCGTCATCCACGACGCCGATCAGCTGTCGATCAACGGCATCAACCGGGCCATCCAGGATCTGGCCGCCCGGGCCCGAGCGAACAAGCTCCGACTGGACGACCTCCAGGGCGGGACCTTCACCGTCGACAACACCGGTTGGTTCGGCTCGATCCTGACCGTGCCGATCATCAACACGCCGGAGATATGCATCCTGACGACCGAGGCGGTCGTGAAGCGGCCGGTCGTTCGAGAGACGCCCGAGGGTGACGTGATTGCCGTCCGGTCGATGATGAATCTGGTGGCCGGCTACGACCACAGGGCAACCGACGGGGCTCAGGTTGGCCGCTTCGTGCGCGACGTGATCTGCTGGCTCGAGGCCGTAGGGCCCGATAGCACGCCGATCTACTAAGGGATCGATCTTCGCGATGTCCGACTCGACCGAGCTCCGCCCCAGCCATCGGCTTGCGCCGCCCACGATCGCGATGGGCGGGGGCACCTTCGACGTGGCCGCCGACGGTTCGAGCGCGCCTCGCCGCCACCCCGACTGGATCAAGGCCCGCATCCCGTCGGGCGAGACCTACCAGGAGGTGCGGCGGCTGCTGCACGGCCTCTCGCTGCACACCGTGTGCGAGGAGGCCCACTGCCCCAACGTCGGCGAGTGCTGGGACCAGCGCACCGCCACGATCATGATTCTGGGCGACACCTGCACGCGGGCCTGCGGCTTCTGTGCCGTGAAGACGGGCAAGCCGCTGATCCACGACCTGGACGAGCCGCGGCGAGTGGCCGAAGCGATCCGCGGCCTGGGTCTGGAGCATGTGGTGATCACCAGCGTGGCCCGCGACGACCTCGACGACGGCGGAGCCGGCATCTTCGCCGAGACGATCCGCCGGCTGCGCGACGCCTGCCCCGGCATGGGCGTTGAGGTGTTGATCCCCGACTTCAACGGCGAGGAAATGCCGCTGCGCACCGTCATGGCGGCCCGGCCTGACATCCTCAACCACAACGTCGAGACTGTCGCGAGGCTTCAGAAGCCAGTCCGGAAGCGGGCTCGCTACGACCGGTCGCTGGGCGTCCTCGAGCGGGCCAAGGCCTATGCGCGGGAGTTCGGCGCCGGTGACGGCGGGCCGAGCCCGGCGGTTCACACCAAGTCGTCCATCATGGTCGGGTTGGGCGAGACGCAGGCCGGAGCTCCACCGGACGTTCGTGGACCTTCGCGCCGTCGACTGCGACATCCTGACGATCGGGCAGTATCTGCGGCCCTCGCCCGAGCACCTGCCCGTCGAGCGCTACTACCATCCCGACGAGTTCGCCGAGATGCGCGAGGAGGCGCTGGCGCTGGGCTTCAAGCACGTGGAGTCGGGGCCCCTCGTGCGGTCGAGCTACCACGCTCGGGATCAGGTTCCGGACGCCGAGGCGCGGCGTGCGGCGCGGGCCTGGAGCGCGGCGAATCCGAGTGGCACAAGCCCCAAGGGAGGCCCGAGGATCGATTCCGAGGGGCGGGTCATCTACCGGGCCGACGGCTGACGGAACGGCTCCCGAGCGGGAGGCCGAGCCGCCGTGGACCGTCCCCCAAGACAGAATCGCGAGCGGGCGGGAAGTCGCGTCAGGGCTGGATCGTGACCACGTAGGTCGCGATTCCGTTTCGGTTGTCCCCCCAGGCGTAGTAGATGCGGCCGTTCTCGAAGACGGCGTTCTCGCGCAATCCCGTGCCGTTGACGATCCTCGGCTCGCGGTACGTGGACGCCGTCGCCAGCCGTGGAGCCGGGAACGTGGCGCCGTCGTCGTACGACAACGTGTAGTAGGTCCGTATCAGACCGTCCTTGCCCACGGCGTGCCAGCCGACGAAGACGCGGTCTCCGGCCAGGGCGAGGCTGGCCTTGAAGCCCTGGGCGTTCGGGACGTCCAGAATGCGCCACGTCCAGTCGCGGCCCTCGTTGGTGCTGGAGCCGATTCGGATCGTGCCGCCGGTCTGGACCGTGTCGTTCACGACCAGCCAGAGCGTGCCGCTGTCCGCGATGGCGAGGCCGGACTGGCTTTCGGGGTCGAACGCCGCGCCCCGGATCGGGAGGAGCCCGACCGACCATAGGGGCTTGTCGGCCGACAGACTCTCCCCGAAGTGGAGGTGTGCCGTCACGAAACCTGTGCGCCCAACGTTCGCGGTTTCGCCCTGGTCGAACATGTCGTCGCTGTCCCAGTGGCGCAGGTCCGCTTCGTAGAACGACACGTAGGCCGAGCCGTCCGGTGCGACGGCTACGCGGTTTCCGAAGGTCCACGTGGACGGATAGCCGTTCAAGCCGATCGGCGTCACGTCCGCGTGGACCCAGTGAGTGCCGTCGCGGGTCGCGATCACGACGATCGCCGTTCCGATGTAGCTCGGGCGCCAGTTGTAGGCGAGATAGACCGCCCCGAAGTTGGGGCTGGCCGGAGAGTTGTCGACCGCGATGGCCGGGTAGCACCCGACCCACGGCTGGGTGAAGTTCTGGATGTAGACGGGAGCCCAGCTCGCGCCCTCGTTGTCGCTGTAGGTGACCGACAGGGCCACGCCTCCTGTGACTCCTACCGCGTCTGCGACCCAGAGACGAGACGATCCAGGCTTTGGACCGGGCCCCCAGGCGATGACGGCGTGCATGTCCTGGCAACCGTTCCCCCAGGGTGCCTTGGCCGCGGCCCAGGTCCGGCCGGCGTCGCGGGAGATACTGACGGCGGGCTTGCTGCAGCCTCTCGACCAGACGATGTGCTCGTCGATCACGGCAATGAGATTCGGATCGTACGGGCTGGCCGAGATGGCCGGCTCCGAGCCGTCATCCACCCGGACCTCTCGGAGGACTGTCGGCTCGGGGACGGGGGATGGAGTCGGGGACGCGGTCGGAGAAGCCGTCGGAGTGGAGCTGGGCGCGATCGTAGGTTCGGCGGGTGTTGCCGTCGCCGTCGCTGTGGCGGTCACGGCCGCGGCCGTCGTTGAGGCCGTCGTGGCCCGACTCGGCACCGCCGAGGTCGAGCCCGCGGCGCGCACCAGCCCAAGGAGGGCGATGCCGAGGCAAACGGCGACAACGCCGGCAAGCGCCAGGGACGAAAGCCGTCCGTGGAAAGGCTGCGATCGACCCCGAGGGGCACCCACTCAGATCTCCCTCATTCCGGTCCGACAGGTCTGGCCGGCTTCGGTTCCATCGTATCAACAGACTGCCGCGCGAAAGTGTCCGTGACGCGACAGGGGCTGCGGACCCCGCCGGAACGGCCCATCGCCACAAGTAGGAGGCGCGCGGAGGCCTCCCCGGAGGCCCACGCGAAGATGCAAAGCGGAGTGGCTCTCGCGGTCGACGCCGACAAGCGCATCGTCTATCGTCCGGCCTGACCGCGTCCACTAGCCGAAACTGCCACTGGAGGGGCTCCATGCCGATGCCCGAGTCTGCCCGTGATCCGGGCCCCTTTGCCAGGTCGGACTGGCTCGAGCGCCTCCCCAAAGTCGAGCTACACCTCCACCTTGAGGGTGCCATCCCTCATGCCGCGTTGTGGGAGTTGATTCAGAAGTACGGCGGTGACCCACGTGTGCCCAAGCCTGGAAGCGCTGCCGCGCGTATTCCGCTACCGCGACTTCCCCGAGTTCATCGACACGTGGCTCTGGAAGCAGGGCTTCATCCGTGAGGCGGAGGACTTCGAGCTGATCGGCGCCTCGGTGGCCGCGGACCTGGCCCGCCAGAGGATTCTGTACGCCGAGTCGTTCTTCTCCCCAGTGGACGTAGCCCGGCACGGGTTGGCTGCGGCGGACGTGGCGGTGGCTCTGCGGCGCGGGCTCGCCCGCGTGCCCGAGGTGGAGGTGGCACTCATCGCCGACCTGGGCCGGGATCTGGGGCCGGAGAGCGGGGCCCGAACCCTGGAGGAGGTGGCCGAAGTCGCCGGCGAGGCCGGCGTCGTTGGCATCGGCTTGGGCGGCTCGGAGCAACTCTTTCCACCGGAGCCGTTCCAGCCCGTCTACCGGCGGGCGAGGGACCTGGGCTTGCGGACGACCGCGCACGCCGGCGAGGCCGCCGGTCCTGAGAGCGTCTGGGGCGCGATTCGGTCGTTGCAGGTGGAGCGGATCGATCACGGGACGCGGGTGCTGGAAGACCCGGAGCTCATGCGCTTCCTCGCGGAGCGGCGCATACCCGTGACGTCCTGCCCGGGCTCGAACGTCGCCACCGGCGTCGTCGCTTCGCTTGACGAGCACCCGATACGCCGCTTCGTGGACGCGGGGCTGCTGGTCAGCGTCGGCACCGACGACCCGGCCATGTTCGGGCTGTCTCTGGCTGGGGAACTGGCGGCGCTGCAAAGACGCCTCGGCTTCACCGACGACGAAATCCGAAAGCTCGTCCTGAACGCGATCGACAGCTGCTGGCTGCCGGAGGATCGGCTCTCGGCGCTCCGATCTCGGGTCGTGGCCGACCCGGCCTGGGTCGGTTGAACCTCCCGGGCGCGCCCCTTCGAGCTAGAGGATCTTCGAAAGAAACGCCTTTGTGCGCTCCTGAGTCGGCGCCGAGAAGACCTGGTCCGGTGTGCCCTCCTCCACGACGACACCGTCGTCCATCATGACCACGCGGTTGGCCGCTTCGCGGGCGAAACCCATCTCGTGGCTGACCACGATCATGGTCATGCCTTCGCGGGCCAGCTCCTTCATGACCTCCAGGACCTCGCCGATCATTTCCGGGTCAAGAGCGGAGGTCGGCTCGTCGAAGAGCATCAGGGCCGGCTTCATGGCCAGGGCGCGGGCGATCGCGATGCGCTGCTGCTGGCCGCCGGAGAGCTGGTTCGGGTAGACCTTCTCCTTTGCCGCCAGGCCGACGCGCTCCAGGAGCGCCCGGCCCATGGCCTCAGCCTCGTCCCTGCGACATCCCGCGGACCTGGATCGGCGCCTCGATGATGTTCTCGAGAGCCGTCATATGGGGGAACAGGTTGAAGCGCTGGAAGACCATGCCGATCTCCCGGCGCTGCTTGGCGATGTTGTTCTCTTTGTCCTCGACGAGCTTCTTGCCACCTCCGGCCTCGCGGTAGCCGATGAGGTGGCCATTCACGAAGATGCGGCCGCTCTGGATCTTCTCCAGGTGGTTGACGCAGCGGATGAAGGTAGTCTTGCCCGAGCCGGAGGGCCCGATGACGACGACCGTCTCCTGACGTTTGACCTGCAGGCTCACGTCCCTGAGGACGTGCAGCCGGCCGAACCACTTGTTGACGTCGCGAGCGTCGACGACCACGTCCACATCAGGTCGGGGCACGCCCCCGATGGCGCCGAGCAGATTGCCCGATATGGTGTCCGGCGCCGTCATCAGCTCACCCCTCGATTCCGGAACCCGAGCAGCCTCGCCCGCAGGCCCTGTTCGGCGGGTCCAGCGGAGGTCGACTGGCCGGTGCCCCTGGCCAGCCGCCGCTCTATCCGGGCCTGGATGATGCTCCAGATCGTGGTCAACAGCAGATACCAGACGGCGCAGGCGAGGAACAGCTCGAAAGGATGGAAGTAGAGGCTGTTCTTCTGCTTGAAGGCGAAGAAAGTCTCGGGTATTGCGCCGAGGATGACGAGCAGCGACGTGGTCTTGAGCATGTTGTTGAACTCGTTGCCAAGCGGCGGGATGATCACGCGGGCAGCCTGGGGCAGGACGATCCGGCGCATTGTCTGGCCGTAGGTCATCCCCAGAGACTTGGCCGCTTCCATCTGGCCCGGATCGATGGAGAGGATCCCGGCGCGCACGATCTCGGTCATATACGCGCCCTCGTTGACGCTCAGGGCCAGAATCCCGGCCTGGATTTCACCGGTGATGCCGAGTCCCAGGAGCGGGATCGTGATGTCCGGCCAGGGATAGATCTTGGTCACCAGCAGGCCGTAGTAGACGAGCATGATCTGGACCAGCAGCGGGGTGCCCCGGAAGATCCAGATGTAGATGTTGGCAGCGAGACGGGATGGCCAGAACTTGGCCATCTTGCCGAGCGCCCCAAACACGCCGAGGACGACGCCGAGGAATTGGCTGACGACGGAGATGAAGACGGTCAGCCATACCCCGAACAGGATCAGGTCATCCGGCTGTAGGAGCGGCTTCCAGAAGAACTCGCCCCAGTCGTAGGGATACTCGGCCGTTCGTCTGGCCGTGCAGCCTGCGACCAACAGCGCGGCAACGAAGAGGAGCCCGGCCAGCCTGGCCGGCCGGGCTCCTAGCGTGTGTCGCCAGGACGCGGGCATTCCGCGTTCCTCAGGGGGACTACGAGTTGGTGGAGGTCACTGCGTTGGCTTCGAGGCCCCATTTCTTCAGGATCGTGAGGTACGAGCCATCGTCCATCATCGACTGCAGGGCACTCTTGACGGCCGCCCCGAGCTTGGTCTTGTCCTTGCCGACGCTGATCCCTTCCTTGATGACGTTCACGCTGAAGGGCGCGAGATCGACCTGATCTGGATGCTGCTTCACGTAGTAGCCGGCCACTGGGGCGTCGGTGAAGTAGCACTCGACCTGGCCGCTCTGGAGGGCCAGCAGGGCGTCACTGTCCTTGTCGAACGTCTTGACCGTAATGGCCGTCTTGCCGGCCTTTGTGCAGGCGGCCGAGAGGCCCTGGCCCTTGTAGTCTCCCGTGCCGTTGAGGGCGTCGACCTCGGTCGTGCCGGCCTCGGCGGCCACGGACTTGCCGCACAGGTCGGTCGTTGCCTTCAAGGCCGAAGGATTGCCCTTCTGGACGAGGAACGACTGGCCGGCCTGGAAGTAGGGGATCATGTCCACTTGCTTGAGCCGGTCGGTCGTGATGTTCTGGGCGGAGATGATGATGTCGCACTTGCCGCCGGTAAGGGCCAGGATGATCGTGTCGAAGACCGAGTTCTGGACCTCAACCTGGAGCCCCAATCGCTTGGCGATCTCAGCGCCGATGTCCATGTCGGATCCGGTGGGGTTGCCCTGGGCGTCGAAGAACTCCTGCGGCGGATACGGGATGTCCGAGCAGACGACCAGCTTGCCTGCCAGCACGAGCTGATCAGGCGGGACCGTCGCGATTGCCACCGGGGTCGGCGTGGCAGGGGGCGCCGGTGTCGGCGTGCCCGGCTGGACCGTTGGCGCCGGAGTGGGCGTGGGCGCCGGCGTTGGCGCCGGGGTGGGCGATGCAGCGCTGCTCGAGCAGGCGCCGACGAGAATCGCGGTCGCGGCGAGTATGCCGACGACGCGGAATCGAGATCGAATCACGGGTACTCCTCCTGTCCTCCAAGAGCCCACCACGGCTCGTCGTCCACCCTCGACGCGCATCTGGGGTTCCGGTTGCGGAGCGTAGCCGGGTGCGGAGGAGCGTGCAAGGTGTGCGCGACATGCGCGGGGCTTGATGGGTTGCCGATCAGTTGCAGGTTCGCGCTTCGAAGCGACCGGGACACGGATGGCAGGCGGCCGGGGAGCGGCTATGCTGGCATCGATGGTCCGTCAGCTGCCACGCCGGATTCCGCTGGCCGAGCTCCACTGCCACCTTGGCGGTGCCGTCACGCCTGCCGTGATGTGGGGCGTCGCTCACTCCCAGGGGATCAAGCTCCCGACGAAGGATTACTGGCAGTTCCGGGACATGATCACCGCCTCTCCCAAGCGCGGCCACTCCTTTGACGGCTACCTGCAGCTCTTCCACTGGACCGAGCTGATCCAATCGTCGCCGCTGGCCGTGGAACGGTCGGTGTATGAAGTCGTGGGCGGCGCATACCGAAAGAACAACGTCACGACGATGGAGCTGCGCTTCAACCCGATGAAGCGCAACCGCGGCGGCGAGCAGGACCTGGACCACATCATCGCGGCGGCCCTGCGCGGCATGGATCGCGCGGTCCTCGAGTACCCCATCAAGCCCGGGCTGATCTTCTGCCTGGACCGGGCGTTCTCATATGAGCTGAACGAGATCATCGCCGAGAAGGCGATCGCGTGGCGCGATCGCGGCGTCGTGGGCATAGACATCGCCGGTCCCGAATCGTCTGACTTTCGGGTCGGCGACTACCGCAACCTCTTTCGGCGGGCGCGCCGGTTCGGGCTTGGCATCACGGTGCATGTCGGCGAGGCCGGCCCGGTCGAGGAAGTAGCGCAGGTCGTAGAGCTTCTCGAGCCGGACCGCATCGGGCACGGCGTCAAGTCCGCCTACGACAATCGAACGATGGGCATGCTGCGCGAGCGCGGGATCGTCCTGGAGATCTGCCCGACATCGAACCTGCAGACGGGCGTCGTCTCGGGCTGGGAGGAGTTCCGCTGGATCTTCGATCAGTTCCGGCGCAACGAGGTCCGCTTCGCGATCAGCACCGACGGCCCGGAGATGCTCAGGACCTACATCCGCGACGAGCTGGCGACGCTCGGCAGGCTCGGGATTCTCTCGTACGAAGAGCAGCTGCAAGCGGCCCAGGTCTCGCTGCAGGCTTCGTTCGTGCCGCAAGGTGACGGACATCGCGGCCGCCGTACACGTGCCGGCCCGCCGCGGCGAAGTCGAGCGCGAAGAAGCCTGAGTCTCGGGAGCCGCGATCCCCGGTCCGGCCTGCGGCTACTCCTCCAGGGGTTCGACCCGATAGGTGCAGCTCCGGCCGCCCGATGCTATGTGGGACTCGCGCGTCACCTTCGCCCGAAGCACGTCGCCGAAGAGCTCCAGCTCCTCCTGGCAGGCGATGGGGTACGGTCCGGAAACCCCGGAGATGGCGCAGTTGTGCTCGCACAAGCGCATCGTTCCGTCTGGGTCGCGGGTTGCGCGACCCAGATAGCCGGTCTCGTCCTGGAAGCTGGCCACCTCACGGACCCGATCCCACAATGAGGCGCTGCTGGGCAGCTGCTCGTCCAGCCGGCGTTCTATGCGCTCCCTCAGGTGCTGACGCCGGGCCTCGAATACCTCCTCGATCAGCTCCTCACCGCCGATGGAGCGAATCGCCGTCAGGAACGACTGGGCCAGAGCTCCGTAGTTGGCAGGGAAGAGATCCTGCGCCGCCGGCGTGAGGTCGTAGACGTGGCGAGGCCGGCCGACGCCGTGTCGGGCCAGACTTCTGCTCACCAGGCCGGCCGTCTCGAGGGTGCGCAGCTGCTGGAGTACGCCTGTTCGGCTGGCTCCGACGCGATCGGCGAGCTGATCTGGGGATGCGGGGCCACCTGTTCGAAGTGCATAGAGGACCTCGCGCCGGAGCGTGGAAGAGGCCCCGGGACCGGGCGTGGGCGTTACCAGGGGCGTCAGGGTGCGGACGCGCCGCATGATCTGGGCGTCCGTGCCGTGCATGAACTCGGCCCCGATTTCGGCGTCACCGCCGACGCCGTGGCGTCGCTCGGTGCCGTCGGCGCCGTTGCGCTCGGCGTGGCCGCGGACGGCTGGCATCGCCTGCCCCAGGCTGGTGGACGCTGCTGGGCTCTCGGTCCATGACAGAAAAGTAACAGCGTGCGCCGAAACCTGCCAGGACCCGAGGACGCGAACGCGCCTCCGCCCCTGTTGGGAAGCCGGTCGGCTGGCCCACCGACACTGCGGCGCCCCGACAAGACTCGCCCGGAGTGGCCCCGGTGCCTTAGGATCACGCCTGATATTGCCGGCAGTTCAGTCGATCGCCCGTCTCGGCCGCGGGTGATGGTTGTCGTCCGTCACAAATCGGCCGCCAAGGAGCACCGGGTGCCACAGATTCGAGCCTTTCGCGCGCTTCGGTTCGACCCCCAGGCGGTAGGCGATCTGAATCGCGTCGTGTGTCCGCCTTACGACGTGATCGGGCCCGAGCTGCACAAGACCCTGCTGGCGCGCCACCCCAAGAACGCCGTTCGACTGGACCTGCCCGAGATCCAGCCCGGTGAGGAGCCGGACGACCGATATCGGCGCGCCGCTCGCTTGCTGGCCGGCTGGCGCGAGGACGGCACGTTGCGCAAGGAGCCCAGCCCGAGCATCTACGTCTACGAGCAGACGTACAAGGTTCCCGGCAGCAGGAAGGTCCGCACTCAGCGCGGTTTCTTCGGCCGGCTTCGGCTCGAGGATCTCGTCGCCGGCTCGGGCGTCCTGCCCCACGAGCGGACCCTCTCCGCGCCCAAGGAGGATCGTTACAAGCTGCTCCGGGCCACCGGCGTCAACACCAGCCCGGTAGTCGGTCTCTTCGCCGATCGGGGCGGAAGGTCCGTAAAGGCGCTTGCGGCCCTTGCCGCCGGCCCCGCCCACGCCGACGTCGTCGACGACGATGGCGTTCGCCACCGCCTCTGGGCGGTGCCGGAGAACGGGCCGGAGGCCGAGCGCGTCGGCCTGGTTCTCGATGCGGCGCGCCGAAAGCCGATCACCATCGCCGACGGGCATCACCGTTACGAGACCGCCCTCCGCTACCGGGACCAGCTTCGGGCGAACAGGACCGGCGAGGCGGATCCCGCCTTCGAGTACGTGATGATGCTGTTCCTCGAGACCACCGGTCAGAGGCTCGACGGTCCTGCCTACGCACCGCATCGTGAACGGACTGGGCGAGGAGAGCGTGAACGATCTCTTGAACCACGCCCAGTGGCTCTTCGACGTCCAGCCGGTGGCGCAGCGCGCGGATCTGGAAGCCGCCTTTGCCTCGGTTGACGGGGCGTCGGGCGGAGAGGGTCGCTTCGGACTGTGGACTCGCCACGGCGGAGCCATGCTGCACGCTCGCCGGGATGCCTTCGCCCGGTCGCCCCTCCGTGGCGGCGCCGCTCTCCGCCGCCTGGATGTCACTCTGTTGCAGCTCGCCCTCGAACGCCTCTGCGGCATCGACGCCGCAGCGATAGCCGGTGGGCGCCTCACCTACAGCAAGTCAGTGGCCGACGCCCTCGACTGGGTGGACGCCTCCCGGGAGGGCGCAGACGCGGCCTTCCTGCTCGATCCCACGCCCGTTGCGGATATCTCGGCCGTGGCGGCGGACGGCGACGTCATGCCGCAGAAGTCGACGTACTTCTACCCCAAGGCCCTGACCGGACTGGTAATCAATCCCCATGAGTGGTAATGACCTGGCCGGCCACAGCCGCGACCGGCGGGCCCGAGGAAGAACGCATGAGTGACAACCGGCCTGACGAGCTGCACGTCGCCCGTCCGCATCCGGTCGGCGCCAACGGCCGGCCGATCCGCAAGGATGAGATTGAGCTCACGGAACGCGGCCTGTACGTCGAGTCGTGGCTGCCTGAACGGCGTTCGCGTCGCCGCCCGCTGCTCTTCATCCACGGCGAGCTCACCGGATCGTGGATCTGGGAGCGCTACCTCTCGTACTTCGCCAGCCGGGGCTGGGAAGGCCATGCCCTCAACCTGCGCAACCATTTCTGGTCCCAGACCAGCTGACATAGCCAGCGTCGACTTCGAGGCCTACGTGGAAGACGTAGCCTCGGTCATCGAGCGCCTGGGGGACAACGTGGTGGCGATCGGCCATGGGATGGGTGGGCTACTGGCGCTCAAGGCAGCCGAACGGCAGCCGGTCGGCGCGATTGTCCTGCTCGATAGCGAGCTGCCGCGAGACCTGCGACCGTCTGTACGGCCACACGAGTTGCGCGTCATCCCCGATGTCTACGGTCGGGACCACATCGGCTGGGAGACTCTCCCGGAGAGACTGCAGCGGGACAACCGCGACCTGACGATCGCGGACATCGTTCGCCTGCAGCATCTCTTCGGCCAGAAACCCCACGAGTCGGGGCTGGCGAAGCGGGAGATCAGCGAGGGGATAGCGATCGATCGCGCCCGCCTGGCGGGCACGCCGATTCTGGTGGTGGGTGCGGGTCTGGACGGGACGTCTTCGGCCACTGGCGCGGAGCGGCTTGCCGACTGGCTCGGCGGAACCTACGAGCCGTTCGGAGCGCACTCGCACTACGGGCTCGTGATCGGTGAGTCGAGTTTCGAGCAGGTGGCCGACGGCGTTCGAGCTTTCCTGGAGTCGCACCGCCTCTAGACCCGTAGCCGCGCGGGGATAGTGCGCCGGCAGGTGGCAGGGGATCGTTTTCGCCAGGTCACGACGCCACGGCGGACGCAGACGGGATGGCGCGCGCTCCTGCCGCCTGATATCATCCCGCCCGGTCCGCCGCATCGCGGCAGGCCCCATTGCCGCATTCGTCTAGAGGCCCAGGACACCGCCCTCTCAAGGCGGAGATCATCGGTTCGAATCCGATATGCGGTACCAAATCGCCACCACCCGACGCCCCCGGTCCGCGCCCCGGGGGCGTTCTTCGTCGCGGTACGGCTGGTGCTGCGGGAGATCCGGTCAACTTCGGGGCGGGTGGCGGGGTTCGCCAAAGTCGGAAGCGCTCTCGTCGGGGCGGCCGCGGCCGCTACTGCCCTCGGATCGACGCAATTGCGCCTGCTAGGATCAACGGGAAATCCGGCTCCAACGAAGGCTCATCACGGCGATGGCCGAGTGACGCCGTCACGCAGGAGATGAGCTATGTCGGACGATCTCCAGCAGTCCCGTCATGCGGCCGCGCCGGCGCCCAAGCCGTTCCCTATCCCCCTGCCCGGAGAAACGGCCCCGGCAAGCGACGCGGACTCGGCCGGCGAGATGCCGCAGTGGCCAGACAGACCGGTCGACGCCGAGGCGCCGACGGGCGCCATCCCGGCTCCACCCTGGATGACGTCCGGCTTCGAGTACGGAGGATTCTGGGTTCGACTGGCCGCAAAAGCGCTGGACCTGCTGATCCTGGCCGCGATATGGGTGCTGTGCTGGGTCAGCTATGTCGGGCTCTTCGTCCTGCCCTTCATCGCGCTGACCTACTTCCCGCTGTTCTGGGTCAGGGGGGCCACCCCGGGTCAGTTGATCTGCGGGTTGCGCATCGTCCGAGCCGCCGGCGGGGAGCCCATGGACTACCGAACAGTGGCGACCCGGTTCGGCGTCGAGCTTCTGGAGGCCCTGGCCGCGCTCTTCTTCGTTGGCTCAATCGCTTTCGTGTGGGTGGCAGTCGACGAGAAGAAGCGGGCCTGGCATGACATTGCGGCGGGCACCGTCGTCGTCCATGCGCAGCTCTACAAGCTCGAGACGTCGTGAGCCCATTCTCCGCTCGTGGGTCATACCGCTGCTAGCATGGCCGCACGTCCGGCTAACGGAGGAGCGCGCCGGCGGAGGTAGGGCAGACCGTCACGAGGAGGTGGGGAGTGTCTGACAACCCGCAGCAACCCGGGCAGATACCTGGCGCGGAACCCGGCGCGGAACCCGGCGCTGAACCTGGCGCATACACGCCTCCGCCCGCCTATCCGCCGCAGGCGGGAGCGCCCGGTGCGTACCCGCCCCAGCCCGGATATCCGCCGCAGGCTGGAGCACCCGGCGCGTACCCGCCTACCACCTGGCTACCCGCCTCAATTCGGCTACGCGCCTCAGCCCGGCTACCCGCCTCCACCTGGCTACCCGCCCCAGTTCGGCTACGGGCAGCAGCCACCTGTGCAACTGGGCACGATCCCACCGCCCCCGGGAATGGCGGCCGGGTTCCAATACGGCGGGTTCTGGGTGCGCCAGGCGGCGCGATCGCTGGACTTTGTCGCGCTCTACGGCCTGACGATCCTATGCATCATCACGATCGTCGGTATCCTGGCGATCCCCTTCCTGTGGCTTGGCTACTTCCCGTTCTTCTGGGCCCGAGGGGCGACGCCTGGGCAGAAGATCTGTGGACTGCGCATCGTCCGCGCGTCTGACGGAACGCCGATCGACACGGGGACCGCGATCATGCGCTTCCTGGTGATCCTGGGAGAGCTACTGCTCTGTTTCGTGCTCATCGGCATTCTGGGCTTCATCTGGGTAGCTTTCGACTCGCGGAAGCGCGCCTGGCACGACATAGCGGTGGGTACCGTAGTGGCCCACGCCCAGCTCTACGAGCTCTACAAGCGCTGATCCCTTCTCTCTCGACTGGGGTCGCAAGCCACGCTCCTCGGGCACTTCCCGGGGTCGCGCGCACGCGGCGGCATCGTTGCCCGGCTGATCTGCGAGGGTCCCAAGACGACTCTTGAGCTGGTTCCGCTGGCGTGTCGGACCCGACACGAGGGCGAAGTCCGGCCGATGTGGGCCTCCTGTGGAGCCGGTCGAACAAACGGTCTTAGAACTCCTGTTCTGTGGAAAAGAAGGTGGAATTCTTGGTGGAGAAACCCCTGTTCGGGCCAGGGGCATCCGCCTAGCATTCAGCCAACCTGCCGCGGAGGAGAAGAGCGCGGGAGGACGAATCCCTTCCTAGGCCGAGCCTGCGGTCCGTCACCGGGACTGGGGATTCCATGTCTTGGGAAAGAGGAGCGAGTGCTTTGATGGATTCGCGCAGGCAGCTTGAGGATCCCGCCGCCGCCCTCGATTTCGTCAGGTTCTGTCATCGGCGTCGGCGCGCAGGGTGGCCCCAGCTCTACGACGAGATGGCCGCAGTCGCGAGCCGCGGCCTTTACCACGGCTGGGGTTTCGCGGAGCTCGCCGAACACGGCATCGCTTTCGGTCTGGCGGAGATGCCGCGTCTGGCGGCGCTGGTGGCCGAGGTAGCGCGCGAAGACCAGGAACGGCGAGGCCGGACTCTGGGCGGCGCGATCGTCTCGTTGCCGCGGGCGGCCGAGCTGCATGAGGAGGCTTCCGAGGACGCCGGGCGGGCCCCTATCTTCCTGGGCGCCGCCCGCTGAGTCGCTCTTGACGGCTCCTGGCGCCTCAGGCTCGAAGCTGTCGGCGGGCCATCTCGGCCTCGATCTGGCGTTCGGCTTCGACATACTGGTCGATCTGGTCGCGCAGCTCGTTGGCCTTGGGCGTATACAGGTGGACCTGCTGCTGGAGTACGTAGCTCAGGCGCCGGCTCGCCATCCGGACGTGGTCCAGGTTCTTCATCAGGACGAGCGGATCCATGGCTGCCAGGTCGCCCGGCTCGTACATCAGCTTCATGACGCGATTGTATTGGCCCGGCGGGGGAGTGTCGCGACGGCGACGTTCGGGGTCAGAGGGCCCTGGGCGAGCGCGGGGGCCAGGCCCAGTCGATCGGGAGACTGGCGCCGTTGAGCGCGCGCCGGCGTCCGGCCTCGCTCGTGGACAGAACCAGGATGCGGTCGAGCTTGGTGGCCTGGCCCGCCTCCTCTCCCCAGAGCTTCGTCATCTTGCGGCCGGCGGCCACATCGTCCAGGGCGATCCCGGCGAGGCGGTAACCCTCCGGCGCGGCGGCGAGCTCCCAGACCGATTCGGCCAGACCCACGCCCCCGGCCGCCGGGCGACCTCGATCCAGCTCCACGTCGCCGATGACGAGGGCGATCACCGCGTCCTCGGCCAGGGCCGGCCGGAGCCCGCGCAAGACCTCACGCATGAATGCCAGATAGGCGTCGCGATGGTGGGCGTCATCGAGCAGGTCGTCGATCGCGGCCGCGTCGTAGCCGAGCAGCCATAGCCGCAGCCAGTTGTAGTAGCCGTACTTGACGACCCGCAGGTACGGTGGCGAGGTGACAACGAGGCGGGCCCGCTCGGGCAGGCCCCGAGCGTGGAGCGCCTCGCGGAAACGGGTGCCCGCGTCGCGTGCGTCGCCCAGGAGAGCGATGCCACGGGCGGCCGGCATGGGCTGGCGGTACAGGCGGCGCAGCTTGTCGTCCAGAAGGGTGAAGGCGTCGCGCTCCGGTGAGTGGAAGCTCGTCCGGGCCACGAAATCGCGGACATAGCGGGGGGCCATGCTGAAAGTGTTCGGCATTACCGCGGACAGGTAGCTCGCGCTCTTGCCATGGAGAATCCCCGTCAGGGTGGCAAGGATGAACCGGTCCGCACGGTCGTCGGCATCGAGATTCGCCCGAAGGTAGAGGACTTGAGCGAGCGTTCGAGGGTGGAAGGCCAGGGCGACTTCGGCCGGAACGGACGCATCGTGTCGGGCCGGTCTGGAGCCGTCGGATCGCTGGCTCCCCGGGCCCGGGGCAAGGATCTCCTGCGAGCCCGGGTTGGCGGCGATGCTGTCCGCCAGAGAGTTCCATTCCCCTGCGGAAGCGGCCCACGCCAGGCGCACGGATGCCAGCCGGGTCTTCACCTCCGCCTTGGTCGGCGCGTCCACCTTGGCCGCGGTGAGGATGTGGGCAAAGGGGTTGAGATCGTTGCCGACCCCGATCCGTCCCTCCGCGCACGCCTGCAGCGGCGTGGTCCCGCGGCCGCTGAATGGATCCAGGACGACGTCGCCGGGGCGCGTGAACCGGGCGATGAATGCGTGAGCGAGGCCGGCCGGGAAGCTCGCCAGATACGAGCACATGGGGTGGAAGCTGTGGCCCCAGAGTCGCTGCTGGTCCTTCCACTCCGGTTCGATGGCCAGGTGGGGCAGCTCACTCGGGAGCGGGAGGGCAAGCTGGCCATTCGAGGGGACCAGGGCCGGACGGCTTGGAGCTGCAAGCCGGGACCAGGATTCGCGTCCCGCGCCGGGCCTCTCGCCGGATGCCGGCGGCAAGGCCGGCACCTCGGATTCGAGCGGAAGCGACGACACCGACACGACCTCCTGGCACTAGCAGCCGCGTACTGGTGAACGCGAAGGAAACGGAGTCTAGCACTGGACGCGCCACGTGCAGCCCCGACTATCGCACCATTGAAGAGGCGGACGGTATTCGTCGCGCCCTCCGCGCGAAGGCGACCGACTGGCCCGGACCGGCCGGCGGGATTACGCTACACGCGGCGTAGCCGTATCGGTGTCCCCGTAGCTCAGCGGATAGAGCAGCCGCCTTCTAAGCGGAAGGTCCTGAGTTCGAGTCTCGGCGGGGACGCCAAAAGCGGGATCTCCGTGTGCTACTACGTCGCCCGCGGTGTCGGCGGCGGACTCCAGTCGCCTGATCTACTCGGGCCGGGCCAGGACCATGATCCGCAGCTCGGTCATGTCCTCGATGGCGTAGCGGAGGCCTTCGCGGCCCTGGCCCGAGTCCTTCGAGCCGCCGTAGGGCATGTGGTCGACGCGGTAGGTCGGGAACGTCGTTGACGATGACGCCGCCGACCTCCAGCTCCTCGAAGGCGGACCAGGCGTGGGCCAGGTCGTTCGTGAAGACGCCCGCCTGCAGCCCGTAGAGGCTGTCGTTCACCTGCCGGACCGCTTCGCCGAAGTCGGAGAAGCGGGAAGGCGACCACGAGCGGAGCGAAGGCCTCGCTGCTGCAGACCTGCGCCGCGGCCGGCGTGTCGATCAGGACGTCGGCGGGAAGTACGAGCCGTCCGCCGTGCCGCCGAGCAGGACCTTGCCGCCCATCGAGCGGGCTTCGTCCACCCAGGCTTGCGTTCGGGCGGCGGCCTTGAGCGTCCACCATCGGGCCGACGTCGGTCTGTCGGGTCGAGCGGATCGCCCACCTTCAGCTTTCGGGCGCCTTCGACGAAGCGGGCCATGAAGTCGTCCCAGATCGCCTCGTGGACGAACATCCGCTGGACGCTGATGCAGACCTGGCCGGCGTAGCTGAAGGCGCCGACGAGAATGCGCCGGACTGCCCAGTCGAGGTCGGCCGAGCGGTCGACGATGACGCCGGCGTTGCCGCCGAGCTCGAGCACGACCTTCTTCTTGCCGGCCCGCTCCTTCATCTCCCAGCCGACCGACGGGCTGCCGGTGAAGGTGAGCAGCTTGAAGCGATCGTCGGAGACCATCCGGTCGCCCAGCTCCCGGGTCATCGGCAGGATGCTGACGGCGCCCTCCGGGAGGCCGGCTTCGGCGACGATCTCGGCCACGGTCAGCATCGTCAGCGGGTCCTTGGACGGCGGCTTGAGGACGATCGGGATTGCCCGAGGCGATGGCCGGGGCGAGCTTGTGGGCGGCCAGGTTCAGCGGGAAGTTGAACGGGCTGATGGCCGCGATCGGGCCGATCGGGAAGCGGCGGGTGATGCCGGTCCGGCCGCGCGAGGCGGGGTTCAGGTCGAGGGGGATGACCTCGCCGCCGATCCGCTCGGCCTCCTCGGCGCCGATGCGGAAGGTCAGGACTGCCGCGGTCGACCTCGCTGAGGGCGTCGCGGATCGGCTTGCCGGACTCCAGCGACGATCAGCCGGCCGATCTCCTCGCGCCGGGCCTGGATGCCGGCGCTGATCTTGCGCAGGGCCGCGCTCCGCTCGAAGGCGGGCAGCTTGCGGGTCCTCTCGAAGGCCGCCACGGCGGCCGCGACCGCCTCCTCGTACTGCTCGGGCGTGGCGTTGTAGGTGCAGCCGGCCGGCTCGTCGGGGCGAGCCGGGTTGTCGATGACCAGCCGGTCGGGCGATTCGACCCAGCGGCCGGCCAGGTAGATGGCGTGGGCTTGGGGTGCGGCGGTGACCATGAGTTGATCCTAGGGCATGAGCGATGTAGCCGGCCAGGACGAGGTACATCAGACGGCCGTGGTCCACGACGAGGTTCTGCCTTCAGGCGGTTGGCCGCAGGACGGGCAGATGAGGCGGCTGAGGGTGCAATCGGGCCGCAGTCGCCGCCGCGTGCGCAGATCTCGCACCTGGGGTTGGCGCGCTCGACCAGAGCCTCCCCGCCGCAGCGGCAGAACCAGGTGCCGTGGGTCCGGCTTCCGGAGACGGTCGCCGTCGCTGGCGACGAGACGAAACGCCCCGCGGAACTCGAGGATGGTGCTCACAGGAGAGACGATACAGGGAAGTCGCTGACGCGGAGTGGGAGCATTTGCGCGCGGCTGCGGCTCGCAAGCCCGATCCAGGCTGCCGCTCGTGCCTTCGAGCGGGCCGGCCGGAGGCTGGTCGGGGACCGGAGCCCCGACCAGCGAGCCGCCGTTTGTCCGATCAGGCGGGCGCTTCGACGTGCTCCCTTCGATCACGAGCGGCTGGCCCGTCTCGACGAGGGTCTTGAGGCCGGACAGGATGCTGAGACCAGCCGTGCTCGACGTCGCGATAGGTCGCGGTCTCGCCGTCGAAGTCGTCGTGGACGACGGTCAGGCGGCAGACGTCGCCCAGCTTCTCGATCTCCCAGGTGACCCGGGACGGTCGATCGCCGGCCGTCTCGGGGTCGTAGACGGCTTTGAAGCTGTGGACAAGCCGATGGGCCGGATCGATCTCCAGGATCTTGCAGTCGAGGCTGACTTCGCCGTGGTCGAGGTAGACCAGCCTGGAGCCGACCTTCCAGTCGGACTGGACTTCCGGTGCCGTAGTAGTAGAGGCGCGTGTCGGCCGGGTCGGTGATCGCCCGCCACAGTCGCTCGGGGGTTGTCCGAATGTAGATCTCATAGACGTGCCGGGGTGCGACGCCCATCGGTTGCTCCTCCAGGCGAGCCTTCAGCGCACTGAGATGCGCGACGATCGGCTCGGCGTAGCGGCTGAGTCCAGCGGTCGTGGACAAGCCTGATAGGGACGGGGTTCAGGTAGTGCAGCTTCTCGCGACCGACCTTGCGAGTCGTCACCAGGCCGGCGTCCTCCAGAACGCGGAGATGCTTCATCACGCCGAAACGGCCCATCGGCAGGTGCGCCTGAAGCTCGACGAGCGATTGGCCATCCCGCTCGAAGAGCCGGTCCAGAAGCAGCCTGCGGCTCGGGTCCGCCAGGGCCTTGAAGACTTCGTCCACGACGCGACGATACGTGACCTAATGGTCACATGTCAAAGGAGGTCGCGCGGCGCGGGACAGCGGAACCACGGGTCGAGCGGGTCCGGGAGCGGCCGGCGACGATCATCGGCGGTCGGGTTCACAGGCTACCCCGCGAAACGGCCAACCACCACTGACGTCCGTGGCTCCGCCGGAACCCTAAGAGGTGCTACCGTCTAGCCGTCGCGACCGGGATCCGGACGCGACTCCTCGGCCCGACTACTTTCCGCGGTTTGCCGCGGCTTGCAGAGGGGTGCTTGTTCCGGATGGACCTTCGCTGGCGTGGCTGTCTCCTGGAGATCGTGGAGACGGTGGTTCTCACCATCGTCATCTTCTTCCTGGTCCAGCATTTCGTGGCGCAGCCGTACCAGATCCTGCAGGTCTCGATGGAGCACACCCTCGAACCGGGCCAGTACGTGCTCGTGGACAAGGTTTCACCCGCGTTCAGCGACTACAAGCGGGGCGACGTCATCGTCTTCGAGCCTCCGGCCGGTTACCGGGAAGACGGCGCGGACATCCCGTTCATCAAGCGAGTGATCGGCATAGGCGGCGACCTGGTGCAGGTCCACGACGACTCGGTATGGGTCAACGGCGTCAAGCTGAATGAGCCGTACGTCTACGACGGGCAGCCGACGACGCCTCTGGGCGACCAGTCGAGCTGGCGTGTCGCCAAGGACCAGCTCTTCGTCCTGGGCGACCACCGAGAGCAGTCGCAGGACTCGCGGGTCTTCGGGCCGATCGCCAGATCCACTGTCATCGGCCGGGCCTGGCTGCGCTACTGGCCGCTCGGCAACTTCAGCCTGATCGGCTCGGCCAGCTACCAGGGCATCCCGGATCCGTCGCCCGGAGCGGCACTTCCGACCTCGGCGACTCCGGCACCGTCGAACTAGGGACGGAGACCGTGGCGCCGCCGGAGCTGTGATCGCGCGATGAGCGAGCGGTACGACGTCGCGATCGTTGGCGGGGGAATCGTCGGCCTGGCGACCGCGCTGAACCTGCTTCAACGCCGGCCTCGCCTGCGGCTCGCCGTCGTGGAGAAGGAACGGGCGGTAGCTCTGCATCAGTCCAGTCACAACAGCGGGGTCGTCCATGCCGGCCTCTACTACCCCGTCGGATCGCGCAAGGCCCTCCTGTGCCGTGAGGGAAAGGCCGAGCTGGAGCGGTTCGCGGCCGACCACGGGATCGCCCTCGAGCGATGCGGCAAGCTCGTCGTGGCGGTGGAACCGGGCGAGCTCGCCGGTCTGGAGGCGCTGACGAAGCGGGCGACCGCCAATGGCGTGCCCGGCCTCGAGCGCGTCGGTCCCGAGCGGATGGCCGAGATCGAACCGCACGTCGCCGGGATAGCCGGCCTCTACTCCCCAACGACGGCGATCGTGGATTTCGCGCAAGTGAGCCTGGCCTACGCCGACGAGGTGAGAGCGCGCGGCGGGGAGATCCTGCTCGGCCGGCGGGTCAGCGGGATCGAGCGGCGTCCCGGGGTCGGCGCCGCGGGCGAAGAGATGGTCCTCGTCACGCCGCCGGGTGAGGTTCACGCCGGGGCTGTGGTCGCCTGCGCCGGGTTGTGGTCGGACCGCGTCGCCGCGATGACCGGCGATGCGGGAGGCCAGAGAGTGGTGCCGTTCCGTGGCGACTACCTCCGGCTCCGGCCCGAGGCCCGGCATCTGGTCCGGGCGCTGATATACCCGGTCAACGACCCGCGCTTCCCGTTCCTGGGGATTCACCTGACCCGCCGCATCGACGGCGACGTGTGGGCCGGACCAAACGCCGTGGTGGCCTTCGCCCGGGAGGGATATCGCCTCCGCGACGTGGCGCCGGCCGACCTCGCGGCGACGCTTGCCTATCGAGGCTTCCTGCGGCTGGCGATACGTTTCTGGCGGTTCGGGGCGGGCGAGATGTGGCGCGATCTATGGCGGCCGGCCTTCGCCGCGCAGGTCCGCCGCTACCTGCCGGAGGTTCGCGATGACGACCTCCAGGCCGGGCCTTCGGGGGTGAGAGCCCAGTCGGTCCGGTTGGACGGGGAGATGGTCGACGACTTCTCGTTCGGCGGCTCGGGCCAAATCCTGCACGTCAGAAACGCCCCTTCTCCCGCCGCAACCGCCTCGCTGGCGATCGGTCGTGAGCTGGCCGGGCTTGCGGAGCGACGGTTCGAGCTGTAGGGCGGTGCGGAACGCACGAGTCTCGCATCCGCGTCCGCCTCAGGGCACGATTCCCACCCGCTGTCCCTAGACCGCCTCGGCCAGCTCGTCGCCGATGGGCTTTCGGGCCGCCAACCGCTCGACCAGACCGAACCAGTGGCGTTCCAACTCCTCGATCTCGAGGCCCTCGGCCAGGACGTGGTCGAGCGGCTCGCGCAGGAGGTGATCGCCCATTCGCCGTACGGTCAGCGGCTCCAAGAGGCGTTCGAGCGCACGAAAGATGGGATTCGGACTGCGGACGTGCTCTATCAGGAGCAGGCACCCGTCCGGGCGCAGCACCCGAACGGCCTCGGCGACTGCGGCCCGATCGTCCGGGATCGTGCACAGGGCGTAGCTGAAGACGACGGCGTCGAAGTGCTCGTCGGGAAACGGCAGGGAAGCGGCATCCCCCTGGAGCAGGGTCGCGTTGAGCCCGAGTTCGCCTGCGCGCCTGGCCGCGGCCGCCACCGCCACGCCGCTGAGCTCCAGACCCGTAAGGTGGACTTCGGGCGGGTAGTAGGGGAGCGTCCGTCCACGCCCGATCCCGATCTCCAGGGTCTCGCCCTCGGCCCGGGAGCAGACCCAGTGAAGGCCGGCATTCTTGCCCGCAGGAGGCGGGGTCGCCGCTCGACGGTCGTAGATCAGCCGGATTCGCTCGGTCTCGGCGTCGTGACCTGGCATGATGAGAACGGTAGACGCAGCGGACTCCCGTGGGAAGAGGTTCGGCACTGCGTCGTGGCGAATACCGCAACGGGGCAGGTTCATCCGCTCCGGGGCAATTGCGGCCAGTCATCCTGAGGCCCATCATCGACGCGGAGGGGTCCAACCCTCCGACCCTGCGCGGGGCCTATCCGGAGAAAGTGGAGGGAATCCGCGATGAGCTGGCTGAGACGGGGCCTGGAGTCCACCCCTCGGCGAGGACGTGGCGGAATCGTCGTCGCCGCCGTGGCGGTGGCTCTGGTTGCATGTCTCGCCACCGCGGGCCTCCTGGTCCTCCGGGGCAGTCAGCCGGCGACGCCGGGGACGTCGGCGACGCCGGCGTCGTCTGGGCCGGACGTGGCCACGCCCTCGGGCACCGGCGTGGTCGCTCGCCTGCCGATCGATCAATACTCGGCCTTCTCATGGGCGCCCGACGGGGCCCACCTGCTGACTTCGAGCCGGTCGGACAGCCGGGTGTATGACCGGTTCGGGAAGCTCCTCTCGGAGTTCGGCCGCGCCGAAGGCTGGCTGGATGCGGGCCGCCTGGTCGGCGACGACGGCTCGGTGGCCTCTATCGGCGAGTCGCAATCGAGCGGGCCCGGCGACAACACCTGGGTCGTGGCCAACGGCCACGGCTCGGCGGCGATCATCGTGGCCCAGCCCGCCTGCGTCGGCGATCCGATCGTGAACTGGTACCGCGATGGACGCTATGAGAAGACGCAGGAGAAGGTAAGCCCGTTCGGCTGGTCGCCGGATGGGCGGCTCGCGCTGCTGGGCCATTTCTCCTGTGAGCCCGGAGATGCGGAGTTGCACGGCTGGAAAGGTCCCGTGCAAGTCGTCGACTTCGCCAGCGGGCGCGTCGTGGCGACGGCGCCGGCGGTGCGTGGCGAGATGGCCTTCAGCCCTGACCAAACCATGCTCGCGGCTCAGTCCGACGCGGATCTGGAGATCGTGGACCTGGGTGGGCAGCCCGTGGAAACCCTGACGGGCACTCGGTTCCTCGGCTGGCTCGACTCCGAGACGCTCTACGCGATCAGCGGCTCACAGCTGCAGCTCGTCGATCTGGACCCGCTCGCCGTCGTCGACGTTGTCGGAGGCGAATGGCAAGCCGAAATCTCCGACGGGTCTCCATCTCGCGGGCGATCTGACCGGCGCCGCCCGGCGCATAGTCGCCGAAGACGGCACGACCCTGATGGACCTCTCTTCGGCGGGACTCGTGGCGGAGCGCTACGCGCCGGTTGGCCAACCCGTGAACACGACTCTCCAGCGGAGTTGGTGGTCGCCGGATGGCCGGATGCTGGCCCTGGAGTCCGGCGACGGCAGGTCGCTCACCCTTTTGTCTGTGGATCCCTTGAAGCCGGGGTCGATCTAGTAGTCGGGCAGGACCGACTCGCCGAACATCAGGAACCTGTCGACCGCGCGAGCCGCCTGGCGGCCTTCGTGGATCGCCCAGACCACGAGCGACTGGCCTCGCGAACAGTCGCCGGCGGCGAAGACGCCCGGAACGGTGGTCATGTAGTCGTCGTCGTGGACGATGTTGCCACGGTGGTCGAGCTTGCATCCGAAAGCCCCGGGCAGTCCCGGCGCCGGCCCGACGAAGCCCATCGCGATCAGGACGAGGTCCGCGTCGAGGGTCTTCTGGGTGCCGGGAATCTCCCGCATCTCCGGCCGGCCGCCTGGCGTGTGGACCCATTCGATCTCGACCGTCTCGATGGCCTTGAGGTGGCCCTGGTCATCGCCGAGGAGGCGGCGAGTGTTGATGCAGTAGCTGCGCGGGTCCGCGCCCCACAGCGCCGCCGCCTCTTCCTGGCCGTAGTCCACTCGGTAGATCTTGGGCCATTGCGGCCACGGATTATCCGCGGCCCGGTCGTCGGGCGGCCGGGGCAGGATCTCGAGCTGAACGACGTTCCTGGCGCCCTGGCGGATGGCGGTGCCGACGCAGTCCGTGCCCGTGTCTCCGCCGCCGATCACGACCACGTTCTTGCCAGCGGCGGTGATCGAAGTGGCCGTTCCGCCCAGGAGCGCCCTGGTGTTGGCGGCCAGGAAGTCCATCGCGAAATGGACGCCCACGAGCTCGCGGCCCTCGACCTGAAGGTCTCGCGGGACGGTGGAACCGGTCGCCAGCACGACCGCGTCGAAGTCGGAGACGAGCTTCCCGGGCTCGACGTCCTCACCTACGGAGACGCCCGTGACGAACTTGATGCCCTCGGCCTCGAGCAGCTTGACCCGCCGCTCGACGACGGACTTGTCCAGCTTCATGTTCGGGATGCCGTACATGAGCAGGCCGCCGACCCGATCGTCGCGCTCGTAGACGGATACTTCGTGGCCGGCGCGATTGAGTTGCGCGGCTGCGGCAAGACCGGCCGGGCCGCTGCCGACGACTGCGACCTTCATTCCGGTGCGGAATAGCGGCGGCTCCGGGACGACCCAGCCTTCGAGGAAGGCCCGGTCGATGATCTCGTTCTCGATCGTCTTGATTGTCACCGGCGGCTGGTTGATGCCGAGCGTGCACGACCCCTCGCACGGCGCCGGGCAAACCCTGCCGGTGAACTCGGGGAAGTTGTTGGTCTTGTGGAGCCGGATGATCGCCTCTCGCCACTGGCCGCGATACACGAGGTCGTTCCACTCGGGGATGAGGTTGTGGATCGGGCAGCCCATGGCCAGGCCGTTGACCAGGACGCCGGAGTGGCAGTACGGGATGCCGCAGTCCATGCACCGGGCGCCCTGCTCTCGGAGGGTCGTCTCCTCGTACTTCGGGTGTGTCTCGCTCCAGTCCTTGGCTCGTTCCAGCGGCGGGCGGACGTGGGCGGGCTCCCGGGCGAACTCCATGAAACCGGTCGGCTTGCCCATCGTCAGTTGCCTGCCACCCGGCGTGCATCCAGCACGTTCTCCTCGAAGGCGGCCATCTCGGCTTCATCCTGCGAGAGGCCTCGGTCGCGCATGCGGGCCTGAGCCTCGATGACCCGGCGGTAGTCGTTGGGGACGACGCGGATGAAGCGACTGACGGTCGTCTGCCAGTCGTCGAGGAGGGCCTGGGCTCGGGTGCTGGCCGTGTGCTCGACGTGGCGCTCCAGCAGTTGCCGGACCATGGCCACCTCGTCCGGATCGGAGAGCGGGAAGAGCTGGACCATCTCCTTGTTGCAGACCCGCTCGAAGCCACCTCCCACCGCGCCGCCGTCGCTGCTCTCGTCCAGAACGTAGGCAACGCCGCCGGACATCCCTGCGGCGAAGTTGCGTCCAGTCTTGCCGATGACGACGACGCGGCCGCCGGTCATGTACTCGCAACCGTGGTCGCCGACTCCCTCCACGACGGTGTTGAGGCCGGAGTTGCGGACGCAGAAGCGCTCGCCGGCGATGCCACGGATGTAGGCCTCGCCCGACGTGGCACCGTAGAAGGCGACGTTGCCGGTGATGACGTTCTCCTCCGCCACGTACTTCGCCTCGCGCGGCGGGAAGAGGACTATCTTGCCGCCCGACAAGCCCTTGCCGAGGTAGTCGTTGGCGTCGCCTTCGAGAGTCAGGGTGATGCCCCTGGGAACGAAGGCCCCGAAGCTCTGCCCGGCCGACCCGCGGAAGTGGAGCCTGATCGTGTCGTCCGGGAGGCCGGCCGCTCCGTAGCGGCGTGTGACCGTGGATCCAAGGGTGGTGCCGACGACGCGGTTGACATTCCGGATCGGCAGCTCGGCCTCGACGCGCTCGCCGCGCTCCAGGGCCGGCTCGCAGAGCGGGATCAGGGTCGTCGAATCGAGTGAAGCCTCGACGTTGTGCTCCTGGCTGATCTGGCAGGTGCGGAGCGTCGTCTTGGGGACCTGGGGCTGGTAGAGGATCCGGCTGAAGTCCAGGTTGTGGGCCTTCCAGTGGTCCACGGCCCGGCGCATCTCGAGGCGCTCGGAGTGGCCGACCATCTCGTCGAAGGTCCGGAAGCCGAGCGCCGCCATGTGCTCGCGGACTTCCCGGGCCACGAAGGTCATGAAGTTGACCACGTACTGCGGGTCGCCGGTGAACCGCTTGCGCAACTCCGGGTCCTGAGTCGCGATCCCCACGGGGCAGGTATTGAGGTGGCAGGCGCGCATCATCACGCAGCCCAGCGTGACCAGCGGCGCCGTGGAGAAGCCGAACTCCTCGGCCCCGAGGAGCGCACCGATCACGACGTCGCGGCCGGTCTTCATCTGACCGTCAACTTCCACCGCCACGCGGGAGCGCAGGTCGTTGATGAGCAGAACCTGGTTCGTCTCGGCGATGCCCAGCTCCCAGGGCAGCCCGGCGTGCTTGATCGACGAAAGCGGCGATGCTCCGGTTCCGCCGTCGTGGCCGCTGATCAGGATGACGTCGGCGTGGGCCTTGGCGACGCCCGCGGCGATGGTGCCCACGCCCACCTCGGAGACCAGCTTGACCGAGATCCGGGCTTCCGGATTGGCGTTCTTGAGGTCGTGGATCAGCTCGGCCAGGTCTTCGATCGAGTAGATGTCGTGATGGGGGGGCGGGCTTATCAGGCCCACGCCCGGAGTCGAGTGGCGGACCTTGGCGATCCAGGGGTAGACCTTGTGGCCGGGCAGCTGACCGCCCTCGCCCGGCTTGGCGCCCTGGGCCATCTTGATCTGGATCTCCCGGGCGCTGACCAGGTACTGGCTGGTCACGCCGAAGCGCCCGGAGGCGACCTGCTTGATGGCGCTCTTGAGCGAATCTCCGTTGGGCAGCGTCTCGAAACGAGCCGGGTCCTCTCCGCCCTCGCCGGTGTTCGACTTGGCGCCCAGGCGGTTCATGGCGATGGCCAGCGTCTCGTGGGCCTCGCGGGAGATGGAGCCGTAGCTCATGGCGCCGGTCTTGAAGCGCTTGACGATCAATTCGACCGGCTCGACTTCGTCGATCGAGAGGGGGTGGCGGTGGTTCGGCTTGAAGTCCATCAGCCCGCGCAGGGTGCACAGGCCCTCGGACTGGTCGTCGACGAGCTTGGAGTACTCCTTGAAGGCCTCGTAGCTTCCGCTGCGGGTGGCGAACTGGAGCTGGGCGATGGAGAGCGGGTTGAAGAGGTGGTTCTCGCCGTCGACGCGGTACTGGACGTTGCCGCCGACGCCGAGCTGCTTGTGGTAGATGGGCCGCTTGGGCGGGTAGGCGCGGTCCTGGCGCATCTTCACTTCCCGGGCGATGACGTCGATGCCGACGCCCCCGATCCGGGTGGGCGTGCCGGCGAAGTACTCGTCGACGAAGTCCTGGTTGAGCCCCACGGCCTCGAAGACCTGGGCGCCGTGGTAGCTCTGGGTCGTGCTGATCCCCATCTTGGAGATGACCTTGACGATCCCCTTCGCGATTGCCTTGCGGTACTTCTTCTCGGCGAGCTCGGCGGTCCCGGAGATCATCCCGAGGCGCACCTGGTCGTGGACGGTTTCGAAGGCCAGGTACGGGTTGATGGCGCTCGCGCCGTAGCCGATGAGGAGGGCGAAGTGATGGACCTCACGCGGTTCGCCCGACTCCAGGACCAGCCCCACCCGGGTCCGGGTTCCGGTCCGGACGAGGTGGTGGTGGACCGCCGAGACGGCCAGCAGCGCCGGGATCGGGGCATCGACGTCGTCGTGGCCGCGGTCCGAGAGGATGATGATGTTGTGGCCCTCTGAGATCGCCTCCGAGCATCGGTCGCGGAGCTGCTCGATGGCCTTGCGCAGGCCGGCGCCGCCGTCCGCGACTCGATAGACGATCGGCAGGGTGAGCGTCTTGAACCCGTGCGGGTCGCCGGTGGCGAGGCCTCGGATCTTCTCCAGCTCCTCGTTCGACAGGACGGGCGAGGGCAGCTCGAGCTGGTGAGCCGCCTCGGGCCCGGGTTCCAGGAGGTTGCCCTCCGGGCCGATCGCCATCTCGGTGGCCATGATGATCTCTTCACGGATGGCGTCGATCGGCGGGTTGGTGACCTGGGCGAAGAGCTGCTTGAAGTACGAGAAGAGGAGCTGCGGCCGTTCTGAGAGCACCGCCAGGGCAGCGTCGTCGCCCATGGCGCCGACCGGCTCCGTGCCGGTGGAGGCCATCGGGTTGATCAGGATGCGAACGTCCTCGGCGGTGTAGCCGAATACCTCCTGCCGCCGCAGGACCGTCTCGTGGTCGGGTTCGATGACCCGTGGTGGCGGCGGCAGCTCGGTCAGCTTCACGAGCCAGTCGCGGACCCAATCCTGGTACGGATGCTCCGTCGCCACGCGGCGCTTCAACTCGTCGTCGGAGACGATCCGCTGCTCCGACGTATCTACCAGGAACATCCGGCCCGGCTGGAGCCTGCCCCGGGCCACGATGCGATCGGGGGGAATATCCAGCACCCCGGCTTCCGAGGCCATGATGACCCGGCCGTCGCTGGTGACGTAGTAGCGAGCGGGCCGCAGGCCGTTGCGGTCGAGGGTGGCGCCGACGCGAATGCCGTCGGTGAACGCGATCGAGGCGGGACCGTCCCAGGGCTCCATCAGGCAGGCATGGAACTCGTAGAAGGCCCGCTTCTCGGGAGCCATCGATTCGTGATGCTGCCAGGGCTCCGGCACCATCATCATCAGCGAATGGGCCACTGAGCGGCCGGACAGGTAGAGCAGCTCCAGAACGTTGTCGAGGATCGCCGAATCTGAGCCTTCCACGTCTACAGCCGGCAGGGCCTTGGTCAGCTCGTCCCCGAACAGACTCGAGCTGAACTGCGACTGGCGGGCGTGCATCCAGTTCACGTTGCCGCGGAGGGTGTTGATCTCGCCGTTGTGCGAGATGTAGCGGTACGGATGCGCTCTCGGCCATGACGGGAAGGTGTTGGTCGAGAACCGGGAATGCACCACGGCTATTGCGCTCTCGACGCGCTCGTCGGTCAGGTCGGGGTAGAACGTGAGCAGCTGCGAGGCATTGAGCATGCCCTTGTAGACGATCGTCCGGCAGCTCAGCGAGGGAATGTAGAAGTCGCTCCGGCTGGGGATTGCCGAGCGCGAGACGGCCTTTTCGACGAGGCGACGGGCGACGTATAGCTTGCGCTCGAAGGCGAGGTCCTCGACCAGGCGCTCGGGCCGGTCGATGAAGACCTGCCGAATGAGTGGCTGGCTGTTCTTCGCGCTCGTGCCCAGGCCGGTGTTGTCGGTGGGAACGTCCCGCCAGCCCAGGAAATGAAGCCCTTCGTCGGCCACGACCTGCTCGAAGAGGCGGAAGCACTCGACGCGACTGACCCGGTCCTGGGGCAGGAAGACCATCCCGACCCCGTAGCCACCCTTGCCGCGGAGCCGAATGCCGGACCGGGCCGCCACATCCGCCAGGAAGCCGTGAGGGATCTGGATAGTGATCCCCGCGCCGTCGCCGGTGTTCTTCTCGGATCCGGTGGCGCCGCGATGCTCGAGATTGACCAGGACGGTGAGTGCGTCGCGGACGGTGTCATGCGACTGCCGGCCGGCGATATCCACGACGAAGCCGAAGCCGCACGCGTCGTGCTCGAACGCAGGGTCGTAGAGCCCCCGGGCCTGCGCTGCGACTCTCCTGGTCAACTCGTCGGCCGTCCTCTTGACAGTGGGCCCCGGCCGCGGGCGACGACCGAGGCAGCGACAGGGATTCCTGCTCCGTTACGCAGGAGCCCCGTTCCGTCGCGGAAAGGCGAGTGTCGAGTAGAAGATGGCACCTGGTCAAGGTTGCGAAGGTTGCGAATTGGGCGCGAAAGGGAATCGGACGGCCAGCCCAGGCCTGGCCCTCGCCGGCGGCCCGATTCACGATAGACTTCCGAGGCCCGCCACGACCCTCCGTGGGCTGCGAAAGGGCCGCGGGCAAGCCGCTCTGACCCTCAGCAGGAGGATCCGCCTTGTCGCCACAGACGCGCCGCGGCCGAACGGCGCAACCCAGTCGCCGCAGGTCCCCTTCGAAGGAAGCGACCGTCGCGCCCCAACCCGTGATCGAGAGCGAGAGCGAGCTGGAGTCCGAAAGTCCCGTCGCCGCCCGCCACCGCTCTGCGACGCCGGGTGTGAGGCGGCGCGGACTCACGCGAGTGCGCCGCAGCTCGATGCTCCGCCGCGGCTACGACTACGTGAAGGCGTACATTCCCCTCTTCATCGCGTTCGTGGTGCTCTTCGCGGGCGTCTGGGCTTACATCAGCTTCGGTCCCCACACGCCCAGCCCGCAGGAGCGTTGGACGCAGATCGAGGACAAATGGAAGCCGAAGGTTGACGCGGACAGGCAACGGATCAGCGCCGCGGTCAATGACTTCGCGGTCCAGCAGCCCGCCTACAAAGCGCTTCACGACGACCTGAAGGGCTGGCTGGCCGACCTGTCCGCGGTGAACGGACTGGAGCGACTCCGCGGCGAAGGCGGCCACGAACCAGGCCACCAGCGCCGCGGTGGCACAGCTCATCTCGGACGGGAACATCCTTGTCACCGACCTTGATGCCATCGCCACTGCTACGTCGGCGACCGATGCCCTGGTCAAATCGACGAACCTCACCGCCGACGACAGCCAGTTCTGGAGCGAGTACGACCTGACTCGCCGGGACATCTTCCCTGGCCATCCTCAAGCTTCCCTGCAGCCAACGATCGCGGTCCCGTCCGGCAGCCTGAGTCCCTCGGAATCGCCCGGGGCCTCCGTTAGCCCGGGTGCTTCGGGCTCGCCGGCTGCGGAACCCAGCCCCTCGGCTCTTCCGAGCGCGTCACCGGTTTCGAGCGCCGCTCCGAGCCCTAGCTGAGCCAGGCGGTTTCTCGGGTCCGGACACCGTCGACGCAGCGGTCCGGATTCCGGTACCGCCGGCGCTAATCCAAAGTACGTCTTGTGGCGGTTGTGTGGACTCTGTACGGTTCGCGTCGGTTCGGGTCCGGTTGGGCTCGGTTCTCAGGAACGCCACTCGCTCCTTAGCGATGCAGATTCAGAGGACACCAATGGCTGCGCTGGCCGCGAACGAAATCGGCCCGATGCTCACCGCGAATGAAGTCGCGGAGATGCTCCACTTGCACGTGAACACGGTGAAGCGCCTTGGCGATCGAGGCGAGCTTCCCTTCTATCGCGTCTGCAAGAGAGGGGACCGCCGCTTCCGCCTCGAAGACGTGATGAGCTTCCTGACAAAGAACCGCTAGGAAGCGCCGCGTCGGGCTTCGCCGGACGCCTTCCCCAGGCCAACTGTCCGCACCTGCCGCACCATGTGCCCGAGCGGCCTGCCCCGTGGGATGCCGCGCCGCCGATCCGACGTTTGATCGGATCGAACTCGGTCAGTCCGCGCGTGCCACGGACTTGAGCGCCGCCCCAAACATGTCGACGCCCCGGGCGATCTCCTCCCTGGTTACGTCGATCGGCGGCAGGAAGCGGATCACGTTGTGGTGCGTGCCGCAGTTGAGGACCAGCAGACCCTGGTCCGCGCTCGCCTGAATCAGCGCCTCGCTCGTATCGGTATCCGGGTCGCGTGTGGCCCGGTCCTTGACCAGCTCCACGCCCACCATCAGCCCGCGACCCCGAACGTCGCCGATCCTCTCGTCGTTCGCCATGAGGTCACGCAAGCGGGCCGCCAGCTCGTCGCCACGTGCCGCGGCGTTAGCCACCAACCCCTGCTCCGCGATCGTTCGCATGACGGCGACGCCGGCCGCGCAGCTCACCGGATTCCCTCCGAATGTGGTCCCGTGCGCCCCGACACCCCAATGCTCCTGGAGCTCGCGGCGGGTGACGATGGCGCCTATCGGCATGCCGTTGGCGAGGGCCTTGGCCACGCAGACGACGTCCGGGACGATGCCGGCGTGCTCGAAGGCCCACATCCGGCCCGTCCGGGCGATGCCCGACTGGATCTCGTCGCAGATGAGCAGGATTCCGTTCTCGTCGCAGAGGGCTCTAAGCTGGCGCAGGAACGAAGCGGGGGCCGGATTGAAGCCACCCTCTCCCTGGATCGGCTCGATGATGACGGCGGCCACGGACGAGGCTGGGATCTCGTGGCCCAGGAGGGTCCGGAGCGCGCCCATTGCCCCGGCGGTGGCCGATTCCTCGTCGTCGCCGAAGTAGCGGTACACGTTGGGAAACGGGGTCAGGTATACCGACGGCAGAAGGGGCTCGTAGCCGAGCCTGTAGTTGATGCTCGAGCTCGTGACCGATGCGGCACCGAACGTTCGGCCGTGGAAGGCGCCCCTGAAGGCGATGATGCCGGGCCTGCCCGTGACCCGACGGGCGAGCTTGAGTGCGGCCTCCACGGCCTCCGTTCCTGAGTTGCCGAAGAAGACAGTGTCGAGGGGCGCCGGGCATGCGTCGGCGAGCATCGCGGCCAGCCGGCCGACCGGCTCCAGGTAGCCCAGGGCGTTGCAGATGTGGAGCAACTTGTCGGCCTGATCCTTGATGGCCGCGGTCACCGCCGGGTGGTGGTGGCCGAGCGACGTCGTGGCGATGCCGCAGGCGAAGTCCAGGAAGCCAGATCCGGCCGAGTCGTACAGGGTGTGACCTTCGCCGTGGCTCCAGCTTCGCTCGTAGTAGCGGCCCAGGATGGGGGAGAGGTGCGGTTTGGAGATCGCGGCGTAGTTGCCGGCAGCCGCAAAGGCTTCCATCTCGGCCGGAGTCATGTCGCCGGCGGCGGCCGGGACGTCGATCGCAGCCGGGGTCATGTCGCCTGCGCCAGATGCGGCCGCGCCGGCAGGGGCGGGGACGACCTTCGACTTGGCTGTGCGATCCATGGCCGGGCTCCTCGGAGAATCGGGTCGCCGGTCGAGAGCGACCGGCGGGGCTCTTCGAGTATAGAGGCCGCGCCGGCATGGGGACAATTCGCTGGCGGGCGGCGTCCGGCGCGGCGTCGAAGGCTCCGGCGTCTAATGATGCCCCCGGCTCGTGCCACCTAGCCTGGCACGGCCGGGTTGCTGCAGGTGCCGGGGGCCGCGGTCGCGATCGGCGGAGGCCTGTCGAGCACCCTCCCGGGGCCGCATCGCGACCCTCGCGCGTCCGCACCGCGAACCTCACGCTGCCGCACCGCGACCTTAGGTGGCCGCATCGCGACCTTCGAGCAGCCGCCCCGCCACCCCTAGCCGGCCAGCGCCCTCACGTCGCCGGTCGGCTGGACGAGGAAGATCCACACGTCCCACGCGCAATGGCTGACCACGAGCGCCCCGATCGGAACGCCGGCCGCGTACAGCGCGCACCAGTGGATCCCGGCCACGCCGGCCGCCCCCATCAACGTGAAGTTGCCCGTGGTCACGTGCACTGCCGAATAGGCCACGGCCGCGACCGCGGCTCCCGTCCACCGGCCGTAGCGGCGCATGAGCGCCTCCTGGACGAGGCCCCTCCAGAAGAGCTCCTCCGCCGGTCCGATGATCGCGACCAACCTGGCAGCGGTCTCGCCCCGCGGCGCCAGCTCCCGGAGCGCGTAGATGTCGCGTATCTGGTCTTCGCCTCCGGGCACGAATCGCCGCGCGAAGCGGTCGCCGAGCTTGAAGGTGCCGTACAGGGCCGCGGCCGAAGCGAGTCCGAGGGCCAACTCGCCGGGACCGACGCGCGTGCGTCGGAGCCGGGGATTCGCCAGGAGCGCCAGCCCACCCAGCATGAGGCCGGTGGCGGTCATGCGGGCCCAGAATCGGTCGCGAGGGCCACGGAACGTCGCGCCGAAAGCACCTGCGGCCGCCACCAGGCCGACCGCCGTCGCCGCCTCCAGCCGTCCGCCGGAGGGGAAGGAGGCACTTGCGGTGCGGCCCCTTGCCGGGCTGCCGGCCGCGCCGCCGTCCGCCCGGCCGCGGATCAAGAGGGCACCAGCCTCGCCAGGAGAAGCCCGACTACGAGCAGCAGTCCGAAGGCGAAGTGCAGCCGGGCGGTCTGCAGATCGATCATCGCGATCGCCCGGGCCTGGCCGGTTGCGCCCAGTTCCGCCGAGCGGACGACCTGGGCAAGGAACGGCAGCGAGAAGACCGCGATGACCGTCGTGGGCGGGAGCCATCGAACGGCGATCGCCAGGCCGAGCGTCACGTAGGCTCCGATCACCAGGGCTAGATAGCCGTAGTGGGCCCAGTCTCGCCCGAGCCGGCTGGAGAGGGTGACGATTCCGGCTCTCGTATCCTCGCTGATGTCGCGCCACTCGTTGCCGTGGAGGATCGCCGCGACGAGCAGACCGACGGGCAGCGACAGCACCAGGGCATGCCAGTCCCACATGCCGGTGACGGCGTAGTAGGAACCGACGACCATGATCGGGCCCATCAGGACGAAGACCACCGGCACGCCCATGGCCCGGTACTTGTACTGGAACGGCGGAGCCGTATACGTGTAACCGGCGATGAGCCCAAGAAGCCCCAGGCCGACGATGGCGGGCCCCCGCAGCCAGACCAGATACGAGCCGACGGCGATGGCGGCCACGAACAGGGCCATGGCGAAGGCGTACGCGCCGCGCTCGCTAAGGCGGCCCTTGAGAACGGCGTGGCTCATGCGCGGCGAGGTGATCGTGTCGATGCCCTTTCGGACGTCGTAGACCTCGTTGATGACGTTGGTGCCCGAGTGGAGCAGCATCCCGCCGGCGAGGGCGGCCAGGAACGGCAGCCACGAGAAGCGCGAATCGACCGCGGCGAGCGCGCCGCCGGCCAGGACCGGAATCGCCGAGGCCGTGTACGCGAACGGCCGGAGGACCTCGTACGCGGCCCCCGCGCGGCGCCATGCACGCTCCGGGAGGCTCAGGCGGCGATCGTCGGAGAGGCCGGAAAGGCGGACGCCCGAGGCCGCGGGCGATTCGGACATGGCGGATCCGACAGCCGCCGCGACTCCCACGCTCTCCCGAGCGGCCGCGGGCAGCGGCAGGGCGGCGTACAACCTGGCGGCCTCGATCAGTTCCAGCGTCTGCGTCTCGTCCTGGACGACGGGCTGCAGGAGCGGCAGATTCAGCCCTGTCTGCGAGTGGAACTCCATCGCCCTGGCGGCGACGTCATCGCGGGTACCGCACAGCATGAAGGCGTCGAGGAGGTCGTCCGGGATCAGCTTGCCCGCCTCGTGGTAATCCTCGGCCCGCCATGCGGCGGCGATCCGATCGCGCAGGTCCAGCTCGAACCCGGCCCGGCGCATCGAGACGTCGCCGAGCACGGACATCATGTAGATGACGAACGGCTCGCGCTTGGCCCGGTTCAAGCGCCTCGCGGCGTGTCTTGTCCACGAGCGATAGCAGGTAGCCGGCGGTCTCGATGTCGCCCGGGTCGCGGCCCGCGGCCGTGGCGGAGGCGGCCAATCGGTCCAGGATGCCGCGCATAGACGGGATCGACTCACAGGGTCGGGCCAGGTAGCCGTCGGCCTTCTGCCCGGCCAGCTCCACGAACTCCTTCCGGTACGCGGCCAGGAAGAGCGGGATGCGATGCACCGGCGGGAACATCGGCTGGATCGGCGGCAGATCCCGGAGTGGCCGAAGGTAGCCGTTCGCCGGCCCACAGCTGACGGAGCTGGTCGATGGCTGGAGCTGACGCGAGCTACCGCCTCGTCCGGGGAGTAGGGGATGCCCATCTGCTTCAAGCCGCAGCGGCAACCCTGTCCCGATGCCCATGACGATGTGCTCGGGCAGGATCTCGTCCAGGGCGGACCCGGTCATGGCCAGCACGACCGGGTGGCGCGTGTATGGGTTCACGGCGCCGATGGCCAGGCGGAAGGAGCTCGCCGGATCGTTCGACAGGGCGCTCGCGATGGCCGAGCCGTAGGTGATGGCGTCCCGCTCGTAGTAGGAATCGTGGATCCAGACCGAGTCGAGTCCGGCATCGCGGGCCCGTCTCGTCCAGTCGATGACGTCGGAGACGTCACCCCTGGCCGCAATCCCCAGACCGACGCGACGTGACAGCGAGCGCATGCTTCTCCCGTGAACCGGCGCCGGGCGTCGGGACGTCGAACGTTCGCGAGCCGCCGGGCGTATCGATATCTTACCGACTTGGTGGTGGAAATCCCGTGACGAGCCCCGGCGTGGGACGTCATCTCATCCTGCGTACCCAACCTGGCAAGGCCTCATGGCCTAAGGTTGCGCAATGCCATTGCCGAGCGGGCCCCGTCCCTGGTTCGGGCTCAGCCAGGAGACGCTGCGCTTCCTGGAGATTCATCCCGCTCGTGCGATAGCCATCCCCGGCCGCGGCTGGCACGATCTCGGGGATGCCGTGATGCTCTTCTCCGCGGGCGAGAAGGAAGCCTTCTTCAATCGATTGACTGCCGTCCGTTGGCCCGACGAAGCGCGAGCCTTCGACGCGAGGCTGAGGCGGGCGAACGAGGTTTTCGCTGCGCTGGACCGAAAGCCCTACGTGTGGGCGATCCCGAATCTCAGCACGCCCGCGGACCTGGCCGCCCGCCTGGCAGCCAACGGGTTCGTGGACCAGGGCGGCGGGTACGACATGGTCCTGCTTGCGGACCCGCGCGATCTGGCGGATGGGTCGCTTCCGAGCGGCGCCGTGCTGGAGCGCTGGAACCGCCCGTCGCCCCAGGAACTGCCGGTCGTGGCGCAGGCGCTGGCCCTGGTCATCGGCGAGTCGTTCCACATCCCGGACTCACGTCGCGCCAACCTGGCGGCCGAGATTGCCGTTACGCTGGAGCAGCCCCGCTTCCACGCCTACGTGCTCCGAATCGACGGCGAGCCCGTCGCCACGGGCGAGCGCTACAGCTTCGACGGGGCGAGCTACCTGTCTTCGATCGGGACCAGGCCGGGATGGCGAGGCCGGGGCTTCGGCCGTCTCATCACTCTGGCCCTCGCTCGCGACTCGCTGGCCAGTGGCTTCGATCTGGTGTACCTGGGTGTCTACGCCGACAACACGCCGGCGATGCGGCTTTACGAGCGGCTGGGGTTCGCTACGCTGGGCTCGCGCTCGGCCGACATGCTCCTCGAGCATCCCGGGCGAGCGCCTGAAGTTCGGATCGGGGGCTCTCCGCGGCTTCCCGCCGCGGGCACGGAGATCCTGAGGGAGACGGACATTCCCGGCCGGGTTCGCTAGATTCGTCCCGACACCCAACGGCGCCGGCAGGTTTGCCGGTGAGGGCAGAGCCAGGGAGTGAGATGGCGCAAAGCGAGGAGCCGCTCATCCACGTCGCCGACCTGTGCAAATGCTATGGCGACGTGAAGGCCGTCGACGGAATCAGCTTCGAGATCGGGCGCGGCGAAGTCTTCGGCATGCTCGGTCCGAACGGGGCCGGCAAGACCACGACCATCGAGATCCTCGAGGGCCTTCGCGAACCGGACTCCGGGGCGGTAACGGTTTTCGGGCTGGACGTGACCAAGCACGCCCCGTCGATCAAGCAGCGCACAGGCGTCCAGCTTCAGACGGTGTCGCTGTATCCGCGCCTCACGGTGACCGAGCTGCTGGACCTCTTCAGCAGCTTCTACGACCATCACCTGCCGACCAAGCAGCTGATCGACGCGGTCGATCTGGGCGAGCGGGCCAAGGCCCGATCGATGAATCTCTCCGGGGGCCAGCAGCAGCGCCTGTCGATCGCCCTCGCGCTGGTCAACGATCCGGAGCTGATCTTCCTGGACGAGCCGACCACGGGTCTGGATCCGCAGGCGCGCCGATCGCTGTGGGACCTGATCAGGAGCCTCCAGGCCAGGGGCAAGACGGTGATGCTCACGACGCACTACATGGAGGAAGCGGCCGAGCTGTGCGACCGGGTAGCGATCATGGACCACGGCCACATCCTCGAGATGGGTACGGTTCCGGAGCTGATCGGCCGCCGCTTCAAGGAGCGTGCCGTCTTCTTCGACACCACCGCCGCGCTTCCTCTGGATCGGTTGACCAAGCTCGCCGGGGTCGTTCGAACGTCCCAGGAGGACGGCCAGACGCTCCTCTACTCGCGCGACGTCCCGGGCACCATCGGCTCGTTGTTGGGCCTGGCCGACGGACTCGGCGTGGAACCAAAGAACCTCGGGATCCGCCAGGCCACCCTCGAAGACGTCTTCCTCGACCTGACCGGCCGAGCCTTGCGCGACTAGGAGCCGAACGATGAACACACTCATGCGGCTGACCGTCGCGAACATCAGAAGCCTGGTCCGAGATCGGGCGGCCCTCTTCTGGACCTTCTTCTTCCCGGTGATGTTCGTGTTGCTGTTCGGCGTGCTCTTCTCGGGGACCGGCAACAGCAAGGTCTCGGTGGGATTCGTGGATCAGGACGGCACGCCGACCTCCGCCGCGGTCCAGCAGGCCTTCGCCAGCGTCTCGCTGCTGGATCTCAAGGTCGGCACCCTCGACGACGAGAAGGCGGCCATGCAGCACGGCGACGTCTCGGCCGTCATCGTCCTGCCAAAGGGCCTGCAGCAGACCGTCGTCTCGGCCAAGTCCGGACAGGCGGCGAGCATCGCGATCCAGGTCTACGCCGACCCGACCAAGAGCCAGACCACGCAGGTCATCCAGGGGATCGTCGTCCAGATCGCCAATGGCTTCAACCTGCAGCTGGCCAACGGCTCGGAGATCGTCAAGATCGAGCAACTCTCGCTCTCGTCGACGAACCTGAGCAACGTCGCCTATCTGGTCCCCAGCATCCTGGCGATGGCGCTGATGCAGCTGGGCGTCTTCGCGGCCATTCCGCTGGTGCAGCAGCGCGAGAAGGGGATCCTGAAGCGGATCGGGGCGACTCCGCTGGCTCGGTGGAAGCTCGTGGCCAGCAACATCCTCCTCCGGCTCATGGTCGCCGCCATAGACGGGGTGCTGATCATCGGGATAGGAATAGCCCTGTTCAACGTCCAGATCGTCGGCAGCGTCCTGGCGATGGCCGGGCTGATCATCCTGGGCGCCGGTGCCTTCCTCGCGATCGGGTTCCTGCTGGCCTCTTTCCTCAAGACCGAAGAGCAGGCAACCGGCGTTGTGCAGGTTGTCCAGATGCCGATGATGTTCCTGTCGGGCATCTTCTTCTCGTTCGACTTCATGCCCGGCTGGCTTCAGAGCGTGGCGCGGCTCCTGCCGCTCACCTACCTGGGCGACGCGTTGCGGCAGGTCATGGTCAACGGCACTCAGGTGGCGCCGCTTGGGGTCGACCTGGCCATCCTGACCGGCTGGCTGGTCGTCTGCCTCGCCGTGGCCGCTCGCACGTTCCGCTGGGAGTAGCTGCACGGCTGAGGCCTGCGGCGCTGCGCGCCTCGGGGCCTTGACGCCGCCGGGCGCCTCGGTCAATGTCAATTCGCGGCGTCTCAGCCGCTCTTGGGGCAGGTTAGCGAATGTCGAGGAAGTGGTGGGCGGCGCTGGTCGTGGCCGCGGTCGTGGCGGCTGCATTCGGAGCCGGATACAAGGTCGGTAGTGACAACTCGATCCACGAGGCGTTCTACACCGCCGACTGTCACACGGGCGACGCTGTCGCCACGTGCCAGGTCGGGGACGTGGCCTACGGCTTCAGGTCGGCGGTGAATTGGACTGACATCGGCGGCGCTGGCCACTCCGACAGCTGGCCCGACTGCCTCCCGAAGGCGCAGGTAGTCAAGGGGGTCCGGTTCGCCGGGGCGTGGCTGCCGACTGGGGACAACGGCACCGCTGCAACTGTCGTGTGGGTGGACTGCCGGAACCGCTAGGCCAAGCGGACGTGAAAACTCACACGATAGTCTCGTGGGTAGGTCGACCTTCACCGAGACGCGCCGCGCTCGCCTGCTGCCTGGCCCGTGACCCACCAGCGCCCGTCGTGGTAGCTCTAGCTCGGCGAAGAACGAGTGCACGAATCCCAATCCGGCCTGTGTGCCGGAGAAGTGTCGAGGTCGAGACACTGTACGCGCCGTCGTGGTCCTTGGGACCATTCACACGCGTGGGAGAATATGCACTGAGCGAGTGAGGCTCAGACACGCGGCCCAAACCCTGGCCGCCGGGACCGCGCCGAGCCACTGGCGAGACCGACCCTCGTGGACGCGTCCCGAGGAGGATGCACGTGTCGCAGCATGCTCTGACCCTGGCGGCGGCCGTCGTCCTCTCGTCGTTGGCAGTCGGTACGGTCGCTGGGGGCACACTGTCGCTCGATCCACTGGGCCAGAAGGGCGGCGAGTGATGCTCCGCGATCACCCACCGGGCAACCCGAGACCCACGCACGGCCCCGGCAGCTTCTACGACCGGCCCAGCGAATGGCAACCGCCCAGCCACAGGGAGGATAGCGAGCCAGTCGTAGAAGGCGCCGTAGGGTTCATGGTGGTCCTCTATGTCTGGCTACTCGTGCTTGTCCTTGTGCTGCTCGCCCAGTGGATGCACCTGGTTTGAGGACAGAACGAGCGAGACTGGCCTTGCCAATCCCCACCTCGTCCGAGAACAGCTGATCCGGCACGCTGGCCTTCGCTAAGACGCGCCGCATTTGCTGTGGGCTGGCAGGCGGCCTACCAGCGTTCGTAATGAACGATGGCCTCGAGCGGTTTCCTGCCGCCGGCTCGTTTGGGCCAGGTCAGCGCCTCGGGGTTGGCGGGATATCCGAAGGAGAGAAGGAACTCGCACCAGCGGTCGTCCGGGTACCCCAGCAGCTCGCGGGCCAGGTCCTGGCGGTAGACCGTTGCCGGGACGCTGCCGATGCCGAGCTCCCAGGCAGTCAGGACCATGTTCTGCGCCGCCCGGCCCAGGTCCCACATGATCGAGTACGGCGCATCGTGAGTCGCGGGGTCCGGCACGACCAGGGCCACTGCGGCGGCAGCTCCCGCAAGGTGACCGGCGTACGGACCTACCTCCGCCAGAGCCACCAGATGGGCGCGGTCCGTGCACACGACGAAGTCCCACAGCTGCGTGTTCTTGGAGCTGCCGGCGCGACGGCCGGCGTTGAGGATGCGGTCGAGATGCTCCGGTTGGAGCGGGCGCTCTTCGAACTTCCGGACCGTGCGTATCGTGTCGATCGCCTGCCAGGTGTCCATCGAAGCCTCCGGATGATGGTGTACGAGCGCTGAGCGCGGTGCCGATCAGGGAAAAGGGGCGGTGGCCGGCAGCGCCCCGAAGCCGAAGACAGGATCCGGTGGGCGCTCGACCACGCAGGCCACGGCGCGCTCCGCCGCGACCGCCGCGGAGATGGGGCCGCCGAGAGCCTCGGCGAAGAACCGGGCCACCCTCCGGCGGAATTCGGGCGCTTCGTAGAGCCACCGATGGCCGAAGTCCGGCAGGGTCAGTATCTCGACCGGGGGGTCGCCTTCGCCTCGACTCTCGGCAGCCGCCGCGGCGATGAGGTCGAGATGTTCGACCGGCACGCCATGGTCCTGAGCCCCGTGGATCAGCAGGAGCGGGCCTCGATAGCGCCGGACGGCCGCCATGGCGCTCGCCTCGTCGAGTGAGCGGCGGCGCGGTGCCAGCAGCACGCTCGCCGTGATCATGGCCAGGGGCCCGGCGATCGGCTCCGGGATGTGCATGTCGGCCATGCCGAACGTCTGGCGGGTCATCCGGACCAGATCCGCCGGTGCGGAGAGGCTGACCACGGCCCGGACCAGCGGGCTCGCGGGACGCCGCCACGATCACCCCGGCTCCGCCCATCGAGTGGCCCAGTACGCCCACGGCCGAGACCTCCGGCCGGCCGGCCAGCCAGTGGACGGCCGCGGCGGCGTCTTCGGCGAACTCCGGCACGTTGATGGGCAGCGTCTCCGGCGGGTTCTCGCCGTGGCCGCGGACGTCGAAGACCAGGCAGTGGAAGCCGGCCGCGTGGAGATACCGGACGTGAGCGAAGGTGCGGCCTCGATTCGATTCCCAGCCGTGCACGATGACGATGCCCGGCCTGCGACCGGCCGCGGATCGCACTCGGCGGCGCGGCGGCAGCCGAAGCCTTCGCGCCGTCCCCGGCCGAAGCGGCGGTCTTCGTCGAGCGCTTCCTTCCGGCGGTGCCGTCATCGGGTGCGGCGGGCACGAACCAACCGGCCAGCCGAAGGCTGCCCGACGGGATCTCGACGCTCTCGTACGCCAGCCCGAACGCCGCGGGACTCGTCTCGACCGGACTTGGGTGCGGCAGCCCGACCCGCTCCCGGTATCGGAGCGCGAACCGGTACGCGGCGCCATAGGCCGCTATGCCGGCCGCGGCAGCGCCAAAGACTATCCAGAGCTTCCGCCGTGATCGCTCTGTCTGACATGAGGGTAGGGGACGCCACCCGCGGCCGGCTGTCAAGCGCACCCGCCGGGCAGAGGTGGGGCGACTCGGCCACGCCCGGTAGACTGGTGGGATGCCGCGCAACCCCTTCACCGTTCTCGGCCTACCCCTCGACGCCAGCCTGGAGGCGATCAAGGTCGCCTGGCGGCGGCTCGCCCGCGAGCATCATCCGGACGTCGCCAGCGGCGACAAGGCGCGGGAGCGGCATGCCAACCGGACGATGGCCGAGATCAACGCCGCGTACCAGGAGCTTCGTGACCCCGAGAGACGGCGCCTTCATCGGGACGCTGCCGCTCGAGCCGCCCGGGCGAATGGCGAGCAACCTGATACCGACGGGCCGCCGCCGCCTCCGTACAGCCGGCCCGGTTGGGTGCCGAGGCCCCGGCCGCGCCCCGTCACGGCCCGGATCGACACGAGCGCACTGCTGCGCCCGCGCAACGCCACGCTTACCCAGCTGGAGCGCAGCCTGCTGCCAGGGCTGCCGCCGCGTCCCCGCTCGGCCCTGGCGCACGAACCGCCGCGTGCCTCGACCCCTACCGGACCGACCCATCGGCGCCCCGGCCCCAACATGGAAGCGGACCTTCCCAAGCTGGCCGACGCCATGGAGACCCGCCTGAGGTTCGGTAAGTTCGAGGGGCTAACCCTGGGCGACGTCGCCAGCCTGGAGCCTTCGTACGTGGACTGGATCGTACGGACTATCGCCCGCGATCCGGAAGTGACGATGGCCGCGCGGGTGGTTCAGCGGTTCCTGGACCGATCGGGCGCGGCCCGGCGAGGACGCCTGGATACTGCCGTCCCGCGCAGCTAGAGCCGGCGGACGCCCGGTCGCAACGTGACCCTAACGCGAACGGCCCGCCCGGCGGACCGGACGGACCGTTTCGCGTGCCCCAGGACTACGGGCATGATTCCGGCCGCCGATCGAAGGCCAAGCCGGCCGGCATTCCTTGGTTGCTCGGATCGTGGTCGGGTCTTGCGATCTCCTCGTACGAACTCAGTTCGCCTCAAGTGCGGATGTCGCCAAGGTCCCGGCCCGTGACCGACGCCGCTGGCATCCTCGTGCACCGGTATCGGCGGCCACGTCCCAAGCTAGCCCTGCAGGCCGGATGCGCAATGACCCGACGGGTAGCGGCGCAACCGGCAGTAAGTCAGGCGCGCACGCGCACCGTGTCAAAGCCGGGGTACCTGTCTGGCCGCCGGAAGAACTAGCGCTCGCCGTCTCCCTCGGGGCGCTACCATCGACGTATGTATGCCGACGGACTCTCCTTCCTCGACGAAGAGCGCGACACCTGGCGCCCCTTCGAAGCTCTCCTCGAGCTGACCGACGAGCAGCTCATGCGGGCGGTGGATGGAGCTCATGGCTGGACCGGCCGGGACCTTATGTCCCATCTGGGCGTCTGGCTCGAATGGTGGCTCAACATCGCTCGCGAGCTGGCGGTGAACCCGACCAGCCCGGCCTTCGACGAGCTCGAAGAGATAAGCCGTGACTGGGCGAACCGAGGGCGACGCGCTGAACGCGCGTTACCAGGCCGAATGGGCGGCCCTGCCGATGGCCGAGGTTCGGCGCCGGTTCTCGGAGTTCCCGGGCGAGCTGCGCGGTTATCTCACCGTAGTTCCCGAGACGCGCTGGCTTAAGGACTCGAAGCACCTGAAGTCGCTGCTCGGCAACACGACCGAGCACTACGCCGAACACGAGCCGGACCTGCGGGCCATCCTCGCCGCTGCCGGCGACTGACAGCCAACCGCCGAAGGCACATTCTTCGCCGGCCTCACCGCGAGGAGTCCTCAGATGACAGACGAGCGCCAATCGGCAGGCCCCGGCCGCGGTGACGATCCGGTCGCCGTCGTCGACAGACTGGCCGTCGAGCTCGGAGGGATAGTGCGTCGCGAGTCCGGGCGGAACCTCGAATTCGTCCGTGGGGGAGTGGCGTTCGCTGTACGAGACGGCGTCCGCCAGAGCTTCCGACTCCGGCCCGAGATAGTCCAGGCGGCTCTTCGAACGCCCGACACTTCGCCGTCGGCCAGGGGCGTAGAGTGGATCGAGCTGGAGTCGGGCGGGACCGATGCCTTCACGCTCGATCGTGCGAAGGCCTGGTTCGAGACCGCGTGGCGCCTCGCCGGCGAGGTCGCAGGAGCGCCGTCCCCGCGTGAACTGACGACCGGCCGGCCGGCCGGCGCAGCACGTTCGCCGGTCCGAGCCGGCACTGGGCAATGGGATACAGCACGACCCCGGCCTGAGGGGGTAGGCCGGGGTCGTTGGGAGCGGGGCCGAGGGGGAGGCCCCGCTTTGGAATTCGATTGTGACTGAGCCCGCAGGCTCAGCTTGCTTTGGCTTTAGCGTACTCCGACAGGCCGAATCTTGCCTCAAATTGCTCGGCCGGCATAGCCCCTACAACGGCCATCGGCTGCTTGCCCGGGCGGAAGAACGCGATGGTAGGCAGGGTCATTATCTGGAGCGCCTGTGAGACGGCCGGATTGGCGTCAACGTCCATCTTGACGACGTCGATCGAGGCGGCGTACTTGGCGGCGATCTTCTCCAGCTCGGGGGCGACCATTCGGCACGGCCCGCACCAGGATGCCCAGAAGTCGACGATGATCGGCCGCTCGGCGTTGAGGACGACATCCTCGAAGGTTTCGTCCGTGACTGCTCTTACTTCGGCCATCTGGCGATGGTCCTCCCTGAGGTTCTTTGACCGGTCGGCGTGCGGGGCCCGTCAGCCGGCGATTGACTGGAGAAGCCGGCACGCCTCGAGGATCCGAGGATCTGCCAGCCGGTAGTAGATCGCGTTGCCGTCCCGGCGCGTCAGGACCAGGCCCGAGTTGCGCAGGACCGCGAGGTGCTGGCTCATGTTCGGGACCTGGCATCCGACGCGGTCGGAGAGGTCGCGAACCGAGAGCTCGCCTGCGGCGAGAGACTGCAGCACACACAGGCGCTTGGGGTCGGCCAGAGCCCTGGCCACCGCCGCGCTTCGCTGCCTCACAGCCTCGAGATCGTCGACTTCGAGCACCAGGGCAATATACAACAGCTTGCGCAAGGACGCAAGTAGGAAGCGGCGAGCGTTCGTGGCGACGGTAGATCGCGTCAATCGAGTCTGGCCAGCCGGGTACCTCGCGGCGCCGCGGGCTCGGTTGCATGCGGCTACGATGACGGCATGGAAGACGGTGGCCCGTTCGGTGGCGGCTCAGGCGGCGGCTTCGACCCAGGCCAGCTCCAGGGACTCGCCAGCGCGCTTGGCCTGAACCCGACGGCCGGTCACGACGCTCGCGACCTGCGTGGGGCGCGGCCCGGCGGCCGTGACGCCCGCGACGTCCGGCAACAGAGCGGCGGTGCGGAGGTCGGCGAGGGGGCCGCGGGCCCGCTCGAGACCGTCGAGATCCATGGTGAGGCCAGACCGGCCGGTCCCAACACCGCGCTCGAGCCGGCGACTGTCAGCCTCGACTCTACCGGCGTGACCCTCCAGGTCGGCAGCGGACGGCCGATCCGCGCTGGCTACCGCGACCTGAGACTGATCGCTATTCAGCAGTCGACTGTGCTGCTGGTGCTGGGCGATGGGCCCGACGCGATCCGCCTGATTCTCGAGAAGTTCGGCGACCGCCTGGGGCCGCTGGTTCGGACGCTGCGCGAGCTTCGGCTCAAGCAGCGGCTCTCGGATGGCCTGGTCAAGGTGCCCGAGGGTCCGGCAGAGCTGGTCGAGTTTGCATGGATACCGACGACGAACCCGCTCGGGCCGGGTCCGGACGGTCCGATGATGCCCACGACCGGCGTCGGCCAGCTGGTGGTCCATCCGTGGGGCTTCGTCGTTTCGCCGGTCGACGAGACAAGCCACCTGGATCAGCTACCGGCGGGCCTCGATCGCCACGGTCAAGATGCCCGGACCCGGGGATGTGGTGGTCGACGGCGGGCCAGGGACGCTGACCTTGCGCGGTGTCGGCCAGGCCGCCACCCGGTTCCGCGACACACTCCAGAAGCTGCGGGACGGCGCCTTCGCAGACGCCGCGGGCTTCGTGGAGCAGCTGATTCCGGATGCGCCGTTCGGAGTGCGGCAGAAGGCAGAGGAATCCCTCGTCGATGGCCGGCCCACGCGGCCCGAGGCTTTCGGCGAATCTGGCTGGCCGATCATCGAGACCGCCGTCCTGGGCGAGCCCACCTTCGCCGAGAGCTACCAGTCGCTGTGCAAGACGGCCGGGTCGGCGGCGCCTCGATGGGTCGCCATGTCGCCCGTCGATCCGGGTGGCAGCGAGCCCAAGATCTGGTTCCTCATCGCCATGCCCGGGAACCTCGTCGCGCTCGAGCTGGTCACCGCGGGAGCCCACGCAACGTACTTCTTCCGGGTCATGCCCAGAGCTCAGTACAAAGGCGAGCCGCCCGAGAAGCTCGGTATCGCCGCCGAGAAGGCTGTCCGAGACGTCAGCGAGGCGCTTGTCGATTGCCGCTTCCTGCGCGAGCCGATGGCCCTCCCGGCCGATCAGCTGCGGCTGCCGAAGTACCTGCGATACCGTCTGGCGCTGGCGGTGCTGCCGACTCTGGCCTGGGCCCGGGCTCGGTTCGTGGCCCGGATCGTCCATCGCGATCCTGCCAGCTGGTCGGCCGCGGTGGCGGACCTGATCCGCTGGCATGCTACGGCCAGCGACGAGGCGGCCGAGTGGCCGGGTCGTACCGCCCAGGAGTCGCAGATCACCGCAGCCGGCGGCGATGACGCCGACGCAGAAGGCGGCGGAGAAGACGTTGCGACGGCAGAGGCGGCCCCCGAGCCCACCCGGGGTCCGCTCACGCGAGCGGTTCGAGCCCAGGAGTCACATCGGGCAATGGACCCGGGCCTTCGGGACCCAAAGGCTGAAGGAGCGGACGATGCCGACGTTCAAGCACCCGTGTCCCTATTGCGGCAAGTTCATCGACAGGGCCGTGGCCGCGTGCCCGTTCTGTGGCGTGGTTGAACCGTTCTCCCCGAAGCGCTGCCAGAACTGTCGAAAGATCGTCGAGGACCCGGCCTGGGTCGTGTGCCCGTCGTGCGGCATGTCTCTGCTGGCGCCGCCTCCGGCCGCGGCGGGCACCGCCGCTGCGGGCACCGGCGCGCCCGGTGGGACCGCGCCCGGGCCCACCCAGCCAGCCGCAGCCCAGCCAGCCGGGGCCCAGCCGGTCGCGGCCGCGCCTCCTCCGCCTCCGGCCCCCGCGCCGGTGCCACTTCCTGTAGCCCCGGCCCCGCAATCCGGCGGGCCCGTGCTCGGGTTGTGGCGCGCCCTTACCGGCCGGCGCCCGCTTCTGCACCATCTGCGGGACGATGGCGGGGTAACGGGAATCTAGCGGCGGTCTTCCGGCCTGCCGCTGCCCGCTGTGGTTTCGGGCGGCGCTGCCCGCGCTAGGCGACCGGGTTGCCGCAGTTTCCGCAGAAGCGAGTGTCGGCCGCGAGCTCGGCGCCGCACTTGGAGCACTTGGCCACGCCCAAAGGCGTGCCGCAGTTGCCGCAGAACTTCTCGCTGCCGACCGGCTTGCCGCAGTTGGGGCACTCCGTCGCGCGGGCGCTGGTGTCGCCCGAGAAGACCGTGGTGTTGCGCACCGCCTCGCGCATCTGCGAGACCTCGACGGAAGAGCGCTCGGCCTCCATCTCGGCGGCCAGGTTCGGGGCGCAGTTGACGCACAGGCCGCGGGCCTTGTTGAAGCAGGTCTCGTCGACCCAGTTGTTGCACCGAACGCAGCGGTGGAACAAGGGCATGATCTCGTTGGAGGCCTTCTGCAGGGCTTTGTCGCGGGCGTCGCGGTCGGTGATGTCCTGAGCCGTGTTGGCTGCGCTGGCCGCTCCCCAGAATCGGCCACCGAGAATGCTGCTGGCACCTCCGAGGATCGAGCCACCCACGCCGAGCAGGTTCTTCTGGTACTCGCTTCTGTAGCCGCTGCCGCAGACATCGCAGCGGAACTCGAACTGGTAGCCCTGGTTGGTCGACAGGTCCTGGTAGTTGCTCGTGAACGGCGTGAAGCCCGGCATTCGACCCACTCTTCCTGGTGGCGGCCGCGAGGCGGCCTCGGTGGCGACGGTTCGCCACGAATGTTACCGCCACGCGCGACCGATCGGGGTCGCACTTCGCCGCTACCGCCGAACGAGCGCCACGCCTGGGACTAAGGGACAGTCCCTGTCTCGAGGCGAGCTACGACCACGGCGTGGGCGGAGCACGGGCCGGATCCCGTGTCCTGGCCGGTCCCGCAGTCCGTGGTAGCGGAGACCCACTCGACGAGGAAAACGCCGTGGATGGCCGCTCCGCCGCCGACCGGCCCACCGCCGAATTGGTGGTAGGCACCGAGCTGCACGGCCACTTCCTGGGCGCCCGCTGTCGAACCGAGCCAGGACACCTCGTAACAGGGCGCACCGACGACATCGCACGAGTCTTCTCCGGCCCCCCCTATCCAGGCGTCCACCAGGACGAACGCCTTGTCCGAGCCTGGCGTATTCCACGCCGCCCGCGCCTCTTCGAGCGAGAAGACGAAGCCGCTACTTGGGGTCGAGAGCTCGCCAACGACCGCGAGCTTGCCATCCGCGCCGACTCGAACCGCCCAGTAATACCCGTCAACAGCAATCTGGCCGTCGACTAGGTTTGCGTAGCAAGCTTGCGGAGACGTCGCACTCGAACCTGTCGGGCCTACGCCCGAGCACTCGAATCCCGTGGGAACTGGACCCTTCACGACGACAATGCGGCCGGCAAGGTGTGCCAGGTCGGCGGCCCACAGCGTCGCGAACTCGCCCTCGGTCAGCGGGCGCTTACCGCCGCCGAAGAGCGCGGTCGGCTCCACGCCCGACCTGCCGGGCGAAGCCACAGGGGTAGCGATGGGGGTCGCCGGAGAAGTTGTCACCGGCGCTGGCGTTGGGGTCGTCGGTTCGAGCCGCGCGAGCATTGTCAGTGGCGATCCCGTGTCGACCCGCATCAAGTACAAGCCGTGGATGGCTTGGCTGCCGGAAGCTTGCGAGCCGAATATGTGATAGGCGTCATTCGGCTCGACGTATTGCGCCGTGGAGTCCGGCGTCATGTGCATCCAGTTCGGTTTCTCAGGGAAGAGCAGGGAGAAGAAGCAGACGCGGTCAGGCGGCTCAGTCGGTAAGGTGTCGCAGCGATTCTCCCAGTCGAGCCAGGCGTCGACGATGGCGAGACCGGTGTCGGGGCCACCGGATTTCCCCTGCAGTTGTTGGAGGGTGAAGACGTAGCCCCCAGTCGTCGGCGTGAACATCTGCCCGATGAGGCTCAGCGTCCCGTCCGCGCCGATGCTGACCGCCCAGTCGCCGGTTTCGGCTTGGCGCACATTGTCGATGGTGCAGCCTACGCCGTTGGCGTCCGTGTGGCAGTAGATAAAGGTTGGGATCGGCGCCTTGGCGATGACTATGCGGCCGGCCAGATGGTCCGGCTGCGTGAGCATGAGGGTCACAAGCTCGTCCAGTGACAGCGGCTGATTGCCGGGCCCGATGACGCCTGCCAAGGCCGGGGTGAGCGGTGTTGCGGGCGTACCCGGCGTCCCCGTGAGCGCGGGGCTGGGCGTCGCCGTAGGCACCTGGAGTGAGACGTCCGCCACCTTAGCCAGGGCGCGCCAGGCGGGGCAGCCGCGAGACGAGATCGGAGAATCGCCCGGGCACCCCTCAGTCACCGATCTCACCACGAATACGCCGTGAACCGGCGCCTCTGGATGCAACGAATCGATGAGGCGCATGCCTCCGGCGCCGACGTGTCGGGCGTTGCCGCGCAGCGAGAGGGGATCATAGCTGGGCAATGGTGAGCCGGGGGCGTACCCATGGTCCGCATGGATGCCGGGCGCGTCCGAGTCGTCACCCAGCCAGTCGTCGTATGGGCAGTCGTCCCCGTTCGGCAAAAGGACGTCTCCCGCGGTCGGCGCCAAGGCGCACTGCACCAACAGCCCCACCGCTCCCAACCAGCCGTCGACGAGGAACGTCTTGCCCTGGAGTGGCCAGTCGTCGGCAACGCGGAAGGCCGTCTTGTTGGACGAGGCCGGCGTGATCTCGCCGATCAGCCCCAGTACGCCGGGCGCCATGTACCGAAGAGCGAAGATGCCCGTGCCCGTGGTTTCCTTGAGGTATTCCGAGACGGTCGATCCGATGACACAGACCTGTGAGCCCATGCCCTGGACCACGCCGATGGTTGGCCGGCTGTCCATCGGGCAGACGTCCGGCCGGGATTCGATCGTCACGGAGGCGACAAGGGTCGTGTTCGTTGGCAGAGCCGGTCCGGCCATGAGCGAGGCCAGCTCTGCGGTGGTGAGCGCGCGATCGGCCGGATAGCCGGCAAGCCCCGACGCGGGCGTCGTCTGGAACCGCGGAACCACCACCAACGCCGCGGCGAGGAGCACTACCGCAGCGAGACCGGCACCGGCGAGCAGCGTTCTCGGAATGGCGCGCGCGGGCTGAGGGGAGAAGGGGCGCCAGGTGTACCTCGGCTTCACCGGGGCGCGGTCCACGGCCTGGAGGATCTGCGTCGTCAGGCCCTCGGGCAGCCGGCCGGCAGATCGACGGGCGAGTTGCGCGCGGACGTCGTGATCGATCGGCGGAATCTGCTGGTTCATCGCGACTCCTTCGCGAGTGCCGCCTCGAGCGCCGCGCGGGCGCGGTGGAGCCGGGACTTGATGGTCCCCTCAGGCGCCGCCAGAACTGCCGCGATCTCCGAGACCGGCCTCTCCTGGAGGTGATGCAGGACGAGGATCGACCGGTCGTCCATCGAAAGGCCGCCGAAGGCTCGATCGAAGGCGTCGGCGTCCGCGGTCCGGTCGTCAAGGGCTCGTTCGGGCGAAGCCGGTTCTCGATCGTCCAGGGGGTCGATCATTCGGATCTCGCGGACGTGCGCTCGGCCTCGCCGGCGAAGCTGGGCCCGGCAGGCGTTCAGGTTGATCCGCCCGAGCCAGGCGTCGAATAGGTCCGGGTCGCGCAGCGCTTCGCGGTGGCACCAGGCCGACACGAACGTCTCCTGGGCGGCGTCGGCGGCGTCGGCGGAATCCCCCAGGATCGCCAGCGACGTGCGGTACACGGCATCCACCCGGCTGCGGACGAGGGCATCGAAGGCATCGCGATCGCCCGACCGGGCTCTCTCGACGAGCGCTCGCTCCATCTGCCTCCCTCTGCCGCCTCTATCCGTATAGATGCCCGCGTAGGGGCTGGGGTTGCATCCGAGTGGAAACCGGCGCCCCGCTCAGGTCGGCCCTAGTCGACTCCCAGCTCGTGCAGGCGGTCTTCGCCGATCCCGAGATGGTGGGCCAGCTCGTGGATGACCGTCACCCAGACCTCGTGCTCGAGCTCTTCGGGATCCGGGAAGTCCTCCAGCAGGGCCGTCCGGAAGAGCGTGATCTTGTTCGGCATGAAGGCCCAGTCGGCGGCGTATTCCGTTCTCGGAATGCCCTCGTACAGGCCGTAGAGCCCCTCGTTTGGGCCGAGCCCGGTTTCTCGCAGTTGTGTCGAAGTCGGCTCGTCCGCGACCACGATCGCCACTTCGTCGAGGGCGCGGGCGAACGGTTCGGGAATAGTGTCGAGCGCGCCGGCCACCAGCTCCTCGAAACGGGTGGCCGCCGCCGAGCTGCGGCGGCTCCGGGCACTGCCCCTGGGTCGCTTGGCCATGGCCGTATGCTACGGCTCGCCGCGACTGCGCGACACTCGCGGGGTACGATTCGGCCAAAGGAGCCATCGATGCCGCCTGACCAGCCCGAGTCGAACGACCCGCTCGACCTGGAAGCGCATGTCCGGCGAATCGTCGAGGCGATCGAGCAGGGTGGGGAAGACGACTCGGCGCTCGGGCCCGAGGAGCCGGCAAACGCCGGTCCAGCTCTCGCGGGGCACACCGTGGAGCAGGCAGTTCGGGAGATCCTCCTCGAGATCGGCGAGGACCCGGAGCGCGAGGGGCTGGTCCGGACTCCGGAGCGGATGCATCGCATGTGGCTCGAGCTGACGTGCGGATACCGCGTCGATCCTGAGCGGCTCATCAACGGCGCCGTCTTCGACGTCGGCTACAGCGAGATGGTCGTGATCAAAGGCATTCCGTTCTACTCGCTGTGCGAGCACCACATGCTGCCCTTCTTCGGCACGGCTGCGGTGGGCTATCTGCCGCGCGGTCGGGTGATCGGGCTGTCGAAGATTCCGCGCGTGGTCGAGATGTATGCGCGGCGGCTGCAGGTCCAGGAGCGGATGACCCAGCAGATAGCCGACTTCCTCCAGCAGCGCCTGAACCCCTACGGCGTGGGCGTGGTCATAGAAGCGGAGCATCTCTGCCTGGCCATGCGGGGAGTGCAAAAGGGCGGTGCGACGATGGTCACGAGCAGCGTCCTGGGCACGTTCCGCAGCACGAAAGAGACGCGCGACGAGTTCATGGCCCACCTGGAGCGGGCCGTGCCTCGAGCCTGAGCGAGAGCGGCGGCAGCCGGGAGGGAAGCGATGACCAAGAACGGCGACACCAATCCTCACGAGGAACCGTGCCTCTCGTGCGGCGAAGAGACCGCCATAGGCAGCATCTTCTTCTCCGACCGGCATGAGAACGAGGGCCCTGACGGAACGCGCGTCTACCTCTGCTCCGAGTGCGTGGCCCGCATCCGCACGGCCGGCCACAGCGAGGATCTGACCAGCATCCGAACGGTCGGGGATCTTGCGCATGATCGGGCTGAACGCTCGGACGGAGCCCGAGGCTGACTCGATTGCGCTTCCGGCCTGCGTATCATTCGGGCATGACCGAGCGACCGCTCAAGGTGCTGATCGCCAAGCCCGGCCTCGACGGCCACGACCGTGGGGCCAAGGTGCTGGCGCGCGGTCTGCGGGACGAAGGCTTCGAAGTCGTGTATACCGGCCTGCGCCAGACGCCCGAGATGGTGGTCACGGCCGCGCTTCAGGAAGACGTGGACGTCGTGGGGCTGTCGATCCTCTCGGGCGCGCACATGACCCTGGTGCCACGGATATGCGCCCTGATGCGCGAGAAGGGGATGGGCGACGTGCTCGTGGCCGCCGGCGGGATCATCCCGGACGACGACGTGCCCGCGCTCAAGGAGAGTGGCGTGGCCGCGGTCTTTGGGCCCGGCACGACGATTCGCGAAGTCGCGGACTTCCTGCGCGCCAACGCCAGGCCGCGGGAATAGCGCGGACCGGCGTGGCCGAGGCGCGCGCGCCGGGGAGTGGCGAAGTGGCGATTCGGGCGCGCGCCGATGCCCTGTGCGACGCGGCCCTGGCCGGCGACCGGCGCTCGCTCGCCCGGCTGCTGACGGCGGTCGAGAATCGAACGCCGCTGGCCGAGGCCGCTCTCCGGCGTCTCTACCCGATGGCCGGGCGCGCCCAGCTCATCGGCGTCACCGGGCCGCCCGGCGCGGGCAAGAGCACGCTCGTGGCGGCGCTCATCGGCGAGCTTCGCCGGGCCGGCCGCCCGGTCGCGGTGGTGGCGGTCGACCCGTCCAGCCCGATCACCGGCGGGGCCGTCCTGGGCGATCGAGTTCGGATGCAGGCGTACTCCTCGGACGACGGCGTCTTCATCAGATCGATGGCTGCACGGGGACACTCGGGCGGGCTCTCGTCGACGACCGCGGCCGCCGCGGCGGTCTTCGATGCGGTCGGCTTCGACGTGGTCCTGATCGAGACGGTGGGCACGGGCCAGAGCGAGGTCGAGGTTGCGGCCACGGCCGACACCACCGTCGTTGTCGAGGCGCCCGAGATGGGCGACGAGATCCAGGCCATCAAGGCGGGTCTCCTGGAAGTAGCCGACATCGTGGTCGTCAACAAAGGCGACCGGCCTGGGGCGCATCGCACGGCCGGGCAGCTGCACGCCATGCTCGCCGACGGCAGCTCCGGATCGGAGCAATCGACCCGTCCGGCTCCCAAGAACCCGGAGGTGCTCGTCACGACGGCCGCCACCGGCGAGGGAGTGGCCGAACTGCTGGCCGCGATCGACCGGCACCGCTCCTCGGGCCGCAGCTCGCCCGGCGGAGGCACGCTTGAGGCGGGCAGAGGCGCAGGTCTGGGCGGTGCTCGTAGATCGGCTGCACGACCGGGTCCGCCTCCTGGAGGGGGCGCGGGAAGAGGCCCTCGGCGACGCGGCCTCGGCGGGCGAGCTGCTGAATGCGGTTGCGGCCCACGAGCTGGACCCCTTCACGGCCGCCGATGCGCTCCTATCGCTGCTCACCGGCGGTGACCGAGGGCGCTGAGGCCGTAGTTGAGTCTGGAGCCGGGACCTGGGGATGATGACGAGCGCCGGCGCCGGACTGGAGAGATTGTGGTCCACCCGGAGGCCGGCGGAGGCGACTGGTCCGACCGGACTCAGCCGCTGGATATGCCTGCTTCCTTGTCGGCCTCGGACAGCGCCTCGCGCACGACCCGGATGACGGCTTCGATATCGAACGGCTTGGCAAGCAGGCGTATGTCTCGCTCGGTCGCGAAACCGCGCAAGTCGGGATTCAGGACGTCGCCGCTCATGAAGATGGCTCTCCTGGCCAGCTCGGGTCGGTGCTCAACGGCGGCCTCGTAGAACTGCGTCCCACTCATCCCAGCCATCCGGTGGTCGATGAGCATGACGTCGAACTCGCCCTGGCGCACCCCTTCGAGAGCCTGCGCACCATCCTGGAAGGGCACGCATTCCATGCCCGCCGTCGTCAGCGCTTTGCGCAGGAAGGACCTGATCGACGGCTCGTCGTCCAGCGCCAGGATGCGGGGTAGCCGCGCCGAAGCCCTGGGCTCCGGGCCCACCCGGTGCGCCGACGGTTCGCGGGTACCCGCCCGTTTGTTCTCCGGCCCGGGGAAGTCGGCCGGCGGGAGCGGGCCACCGTCGCTCGGAGGCGCGGCCGGTGCGGCGTCGCTTGCGACCGGCGGTGGATCTGCACCGGCCGCCGGATCGGCCGGCAGCGCGCGCCGGGAAGCCGCCGCATCGGTTGGCGAGTCCGTCCGTGCCGAACGCGAGCGGGTTGTCCTGCTCTCTTCCTGCGCCTCGGCAGCCACGTCCCCCCCGTCGGGCGGCTGCGCATCGGCCGGCGCTTCGGCTCCCGCCGGCGCCATCGCCGCATCGGGCCTGACTGCGAGCGGGCGGCCCTCCGGGTTTCTGGCGGTGACCGGGAGCTCGATGATGAAGGTGCTGCCGACGCCACGTGGCCCAGGCTCGTACCAGAGAAGACCTCCGTGGGCGGCGACGATGCCGAACGAGACGGACAGGCCCAGCCCGGTTCCCTCGCCCGGCTCCTTGGTGGTGAAGAACGGATCGAAGAGTCGTGGCCTGGCCGACTCGGGCACGCCCGGACCGTCGTCGCGAATCGCGATACGGATCCGCTGCTCTTCGGGGGGCCGCTCGCCCTTGGTAACGCCGACCGCGGACCTCGTCTTGACCAGGGCGGCGCTGACCCAGAGGTGGGCCGGTGTCTTCTCGTCGCGGCTCCGGACCGCCTGGATAGCGTTGATCGTCAGGTTCAACAGGACCTGCTGCAGCTGCGCCCGGTCGAGATCCACCTCCGGCAGAGTGGTCGGGATATCGATCTTGACCTGGACCTGGTTCGCGTCCAGGGCGTAGGACTGCAGCTCGAGAACGCTCGCGACGAGGGTGCCGATGGCGGTCGGATGTCGCTCGGGCGGACGAGCCCTGGCAAAGTCGAGAAGGTTCTGGACGATGCGGCGAGTCCGGTCGGCCTCTTGGACCAGAAGACCGGCGTCGTGCTTCATGTCGTCCGGAAGACGCTCGTCGCTGCGCATCAGCTGGCTGAAAGCGATGATGGCGGCCAGCGGGTTGTTGAGTTCGTGCGCGACTCCGGAGACGAGCTGGCCGATCGCCTCCATCTTCTGGGCCTGGAGCAACTCTCGGTGGAGCCGCTCCTGGTCCGACAGGTCGCGAACCAGATTCAGGAAACGGCGCTGGCCGCCCAGCTCCACGACCCGCACTTCGACTTCGACGGGGAACTCGGAACCGTCCGGTCGTCGCCCGCGGTCGCGGAAGGTGCCACGTCCCTGGGTCCACACGATCTGGCGCCGGCGAGCCATCTCCCGCTCGTCGGCGGTTACGAGCTGGCCGAAGTACCGGCCGAGCACCTCGCCCCGGTTTACGCGGTAGAGGCGAACGGCAGCGTCGTTTGCGTCGAGCAGGGTCCCATCCAGAGCGGAGACCAGGAGCGCGTCAGGCGACTCCTCGAACAGGGTTCGGTATCGCTCCTCTGACGAGACGAGTCTCTCGCGCAGCCGGAAGTTGGCCAGAGCGATGCCCGCGATCCGGGCGACTGAATCCAGCGCCGCCTCGTCGAGGGGGAGCGACGCCACGGGCAGCTCGAAGAGGCAAAGGAGCGATCCCGCCAGCTCCTCGCCGGTCCGGATGGGAATCGCGCCAAACGATCGGACGCCCGTGGCTGCGGCGATGGGAAGGACTCTGTCGCTCACCTGGCCGGCGGCGAAGTCGCCCAGGACGCTGCTGGCACCGGACAGGAGCAGACCGCCCCCGGGAGAGTCCTTGGCCGGGACGCCCTGTAGCCAGAGGCGGAACCCGCCCGTCTGTCCCGCGATGGCGTGCGTCTCGAAATGATGGGCCGCCTCGATGAGCAGGTAGCAGACCCCGGTAGCGCCGAGCGCCTCCCGGACAAGACTGGCCGTCCGGTGGGCGAGCTCCTCGAAGGAGCTGGCTTCCTCTCCGATCCGCGTCAGCTCGTCCAGTGTGTCCAGGCGGTGGCCCAGAGCCCGCTGGGCCGCGGCCCGGTGCAGCAACTCCGCCCTCAACCGGAAGTTGGCCAGGGAGATGCTGCAGATCCGGGCGATCGGCTCGAAGAAATGGATGTCGAACTGCTCGGTCCGAGGCCGATGGGCCCATTCGAGGTGCAGGGCTCCGGCCAGTCTGTCGTCCACGCGGAGTGGGAGCACGGCCTGGGCACCGGATGCGGGTGCGTCGTCGTCGGAATGGGTCGATTCCGACAACCAGATTCCCCCGTCCGCCAGCTGGCCGAATGAAGGCCAATCGTGTGGAATGCTCGGCGCGTCGCTGAACGACGCCCAGCTTTGACTCGGCCAGCCGACCCAGGTGATGGGATCGACGTTCTCCGACGAGGGATCGACCAGAATGTAGCCTCCGCCCGATGCCCCGGTGGCGACGACGACTGCCTCGATCGTCTCCTGTGCGAGCCGACTGAGGTCGTCCGTGGACGCTCCAAGGAGGGTCAACTCCTGGAGGGCCCTCAGCTCGGCCGTAAGTCGACGCTCGTGCTCTGCCGCCTCGGCCAGACCCTCGCGCATCCGGACGTTGGCGTACGCGATCGAGATGATCCTTCCGACGGCCTCCACGTTGCGCTCGTCGACTTCGGTGGCCTCGTCCGGACCCGAGAAGAAGCACAGGAACGCGCCCAGGACGCTGTTGCCTTCGCGGATGGGGAAGACCGCCTGCGCGGCGACCCCGCGTTCGGTGATCGGCCGGAAATCCGGATCGAGCGCAGCGACATCGGCCAATCGTTCGCGGAATGCCCCGCCGCCCGGCTCCGTGAGAAGTCGTTCCCAGAAGCGGAATGAGCTCGCCGGCCGAGCCTCGGCCGCTTCCTGAATGTCCGCCGGGGCGTGGAACGAGGCCACGACCCGGAAGCGACCGTCCGCCTCCCGGGCCACGAAGCCGCCGTCCGCCCCAAGGGCCGCGACGATCCTTTCCAGCAACAGCTGGGCAATCGCCTCCTCGGAAATCTCACCCTGCGGCAACAAGGTCAATCCCATGAGCGTCTCGAGCTGGGCGGTGAGGCGCTTCTCCTGCTCGAGGCCGTGTTCGAGGCGCTCCATCAACCGGGCGTTCTCGAGTGCGCCGACCACCTGGGCGGCGGCCTGGAGGATGACCGCATCTCCAGGCCGGCCCCAGGCCGGATTGCGCGCGCCCAGCGCCAGAAAGCCGACGGACTCGTCGCGAGCTGCGCAGGGGAACCAGGAAGCCTGTGCTGAGACCCTCTCGCGCGAGGACCTGGCCCAGCTCACTCCCCTGGGTCATCGAGCCAAGGTTCTCCAACCCGATGACCTCGCCGGGCCTCTCGAGCGCGGCGGCGAGTTCTGGGAGATTGCTGGCGCGGAGGAAGGCCAGCACCTCCTGGCTCAGTCCGCGACTCGCCTCGATCGTGGTCGAGTACCCTGCCGCCCAGGTCACAATGATGCCGGCGTCCGCCATCGTCGCCTCGCAGAGGCGCTCGAGCCCTGCCTCGGCGGCTTCGCGGCGCGTCCGCGCCCGCCCGGTCGCCACTGCCAGTGAGCTGAGGGCGGCGGCTTCGGACTCCAGGTGCGCCGAGGCGGCGACCTCTCGACTCATCGCGATCAGTCCGGCGGATTCGTGGTGGTCACCTCGCAAAGCGGTGAGCGAGAGGTCGACCACGATGTGCCGGCCGGCCAGGCTGCCAACGATGGGGCGGTGGACGACTCGACCGTGCCAGTAACCCCTGGAACCGGTCCCGGCGGTGGCTTCCGTGTCGAGCGGGGATCCATCGAGCCGGAGCTGCTCGATGACCTCGTCCAGCCGGTGCCCGACGGCCTCCTCTTCCGAGAACCCATAGAGGCGCTCGGCGGCCGGATTGACGGCCGTGACCAGGCCGCTTGCGTCGGTCGTAACGATGCAGTCGGTCATCTGCTCGACGACGACACCTCCGATGCGGGCAGATCCGACCAGGCTCTCGCGGAGTTCGGCCGCGCGGTGGATCTCCAGGCGAGCGGCGGCTCCGCCTATCGCTGAACCCACGTTGCGCCCGAGCCGCTCCATGACGGCGGAGTCGAAGGGGATGGGCGGGTCGCCGGCCCACAGCAGGACCATCGCCCCGATCTGCCGGCCGTCGTGCCAGAGCGCTGTCGCGCGCAGCGCAGTCAATCCGAGAGTCCTGGCTCGTCGAGCCCATGCCGCGGAGGTGTCGGACCGCAGGTCCATCTCGATCGGGGCGTGGGCCTCAAGGACGAGCTGGGCCAGCGGAGAGTGTGCCGGGTGAGCGCCGCTCAGCGTCGCCCTGATCGCCTCCGAGGTGCTCGTTCCGGCAACGAGCGAGAAGTGACCGGGGTCGTCGAGGATGGCAAGCGACGCGGCTGCGCCCCACGCGACGGCGACGATATCCACTGCCCGGGCAGCGACGTCCGGGACCTCTGGCATCGTCTCGCCCGGCCTTGCCAGGTCCACGAGATCGAGCAGCATCCGCTCCAGCTGTTCATCCGCCGTCCTGTCGCGAATCCGCACCAGAGCCAGTCCGTGGACGGGTGCCGTCAGCGAGACGATCACCTCGGCCGGGAACGGGTTGCCCGTAAGTGGTTGGACTGGGACGCGGCGGACGAACGAGCCGGACGCCAGCAGCTCCGATCGAGCCGAGTCGAGATCGCCTTCCGTCTCGCCGACCAGAAACTCGAGCACTCGCTTGCCCATGAGCTGATCCGCGGTCGTTCGCAGGAGGGCCGCGGCAGCCGCGTTGGCGTCCACCACGACGCTGGAGAGGTCGGTCAGGAACAGGGCCTCGGACGAATTGACAAACAGTTCACGGTACGGCAGGAGCGCCGCCGGCGGACCGGATGCCGCCCGATCGGGACTCTCTCCATCCCAGAACAGCACCGCCACGCCCGGCTTGCCATCGAGCTCCGGCAGGCCGATCGACTGGATGTGCGCCTGGAGCCAGATGATTCGCCCATCGCGGGTCCGCACCTGCAGCGGGCCGTGCCAGCCGCCTTGCGCTTGGATATCGGCGCGCAGCGCGTCGCTGCCCGCACTATCGCCTCTGATCAGGGTCAGGCAATCCATCCAGGGGGTGCCGATCGCCTCGTCGGCCGTAACCCCGATGATCCTTGCCGCGTGGTCATTCCAGCGCAGCACACGGCCGTCAGGATCGACTATCGCCAGTCCGGCCCCCAATCGCTCGAGCAGCTGAAGGTCCACTTCCGCCGTCTGCGCCACTTGTCTCCTACCCGCGACGATCGGCGTTCCTCACGTCGGGGCCGCATCGCGCCGCCTATCGTAGCCCCAGGCCGGGTCCGACCCACAGGCGCCGACGGTCCCGATCGGCAGTAGTCAGTTCTGGTGGTCGCAGTCCGGGCTCGACACTCGCCGCGGACGGCGTTCGAAAGGCGAGTCGCGCGCACTCCGAGGGTCTGCCGGCAAGGCCGGCTCGGGTTGCTGTATCCTTCGCGGCCGTGGGCCCGTAGCTCAACGGTAGAGCAATTGACTCTTAATCAATTGGTTCTGGGTTCGAATCCCAGCGGGCTCACCAGATCCCGACCTCGAAACGGCCCCTCCCCAGCTTCTGGCGAGGGGCCGTCGGCTTCTCGAAGATCCGCCGAACCGCCAGTTCAGGCGGTTGCGCCCCTCGTCGCGGGTTCCGGAACTCGACCTCGCCTGCGACGCCACGTGCCCGTAGTGGATACTCACGAGGCGTCCACAGCTCCGGCAGCGTCGCTGCTCGGGCAGGCGAAGAGGAAATCCCTTGATACGTTCCAGGACTGCGAGACTCCGCCCGAGCTGCCGTCGGCCGATCGTTCTCGTGCTCGCGGCCGGACTCTTCGCCGGCGGATGCGGGGGCGGCGGCGCCGAGGCCGTCCCAACTCCAAGCTCAACCGCCCTGACGGGGGCAACGCCCGCCCCCACGCCCACTGAGGGGCCGGCCACGATGCAGATCACACTCACCGGCGACCCCGCGGTAGCCGGTTCCACATCGGCCGGGTCGATCCAGTGCAACTACCCCACGGTCGGCGGGCCGGTCATCGTCCTGTACCCGGAGCTTGCATCCGGCGGTGCTACCGCGCGGATCGAGCTGTCGCCGGGGCTGGTCAGCGTGCGATACGCAGCCGGCTCCGGGAAGACGTACGTCGAACGCGACTTCACCGGGACCGGCGTCACCAGCTTCGACGCAGCCACCGGCGCCCAGGTCGACGCGGCGCTGGACGGGGTGGCGAATGCCGCGGCGACCGGGACCCTCGGCGCGATCCTCTCGATCAAAGGCAGCGTTGACTGCGGCAACCAGCAGCCCGGCAGATCGACGATTACCCTGACCGGGGCCACCGCCCAGGGCCAGCTCAGCGGGACGGCCCTCGATCCCGTCCTCGTCGAGTGCGACTCCGGGGCTCAAGCCGCCTCCGTCCAGGTCACAGGCGTGGCCATGGTCGGCCCGATCACCACGCTGTTCGTCATCGTCGCAAACGACAATGGGAGCTTCAGTGTGTCCCAGGAACCGCAGACCGGGCTTTCTGCCTTCTACACCGGTAGGTCCGTGAAGTCGGTGACTCTGTCCGCGGGTGGACTCCACATCTCCGCCGACGCCACCGAGACTCTGCCAGCGGGATCGAAGGAGACTCCTCACAAGATCACGGTCAGCGGCGACGCGACGTGTGGCACACCGTGACCAGCTAGCTCGCGGCCGCCCAAGAAAGCATGGTCCGCAGCGACGATCGCGGCCAGCGTACCCACCGATCTCGAGCCGGTCGCGATGTCGTTCCGATGGGGCGGCAAGGCTGGTCGGATGGCGCCGTGCGCGTGTAGCATGAGGCGCCGCCGTAATCCAAACGGTGGTCGACGACCCGCTTGGCCGGGGCTTCGGCGGGCCGACTGGTCAGGCTGCGTAAGAGCCTGGCACCACCTCGTACCCAGGGAGAGTGGAGATGGCCGAGGAGAGGAAGACCGTTCAGGCTGCCGGCGAAACCGCATCCCCCACGGCCGCAGCCCCCGTCCAACCCGCCGCGCCGGCCGCGGCAGCCAAATCCGCCGCCGTTCCAGTCCGCCAACCCGTGCTCTCGAGCTGGTCCGACTTCCAGGCGATGCTGGCCGTCGCCTTCGTCCCGTTCCTGGGCTGGCTGGTGATGGCTGTCACGATCGGCCTGACCTTCGGGCACGCATACAGCGACAACTTGGGCCGTGAATTCCAGAACCAGGCTCTAGGCAAGTTCGATGCCGCGCTGTGGGCGAGCGCGGCAGCAATGTTCTCCTCTCTGACCGCTGGTCTCGGCTTCATCGTCTATGGAACGACCCAGCAGCACGGGGCGGTGAGCGAGGCCATGGTCTTCGCTCCGCTGGGCAGCCTGGTCGCGCTGGCTTTCCTGATGGCCTTGACCACGAGATACGTCTTCAGGCGCCGGCCGCCTTTCAGCATCTGGGACATGTTCGTCCGCATCACGGTGGCGGCCGCGAGCTGCGCGATCCTGATCTACGCGGTTTCGGCCCTGGCGATCCTGCTCTTCGCCGACAAGGGCGAACCGCCGGCGATTCCGCCAACCGGGAACCTGCCGGTGGGGGACGTAGGCTCGGCTGCCGCGACGGGCGCCGGTCCGGTTCCGTGGAGCCTCGTGACGATCCTGTTTCCGACGCTATGGGTCGGCGCCGCGATGGGTGTCTTCAGTCTGGCTCCCGCGCGGGCTCTGGTCGCCTTCCTGTTCGCCGGTAAGGGCTGGAGTGGCGTGGTCAGCCTGTGGAACTGGCTCTCCCCAACCTTCCTGGCGATCCGCGCGTATTTCGTAGCCGTCCTGCTGTCCTCGGTCGTGCTCGTAGCCGGTGCGATCGTCTGGCTCCTGACCGTCAGCATCGGGACCAAGCCCGATGCCGGCGCGGTCTTGCTGTCCATCCCGACATTGCTGGCGACCGGACCCAACGCGCTGGTCGTGATGGCAATGGCCGCAACGGGCTCGATGATGGACTTCGGCGACGGCGGCTCGTCGGTCATGCGCGAGACCATCTGGCGCAGCGACGGCTGGGTGATCGTGGGCGCCCTCCTGTGTCTTGTCGTGCCGCCCTTCGCTACCGGCATTTGGGTTCGGAGGCGGCGGCCCAGTTCCAATCCTGCGCAGGTCGTGATGGCCGGCCTGGGCGTGACGGCCGTCTTCCTGATCGGCGCCATTATCAGCTGGCCGACCATCGTGACGGCCTCGGCGCCGTCTGGCGCGAGCGCAACCAACCTGGCCGCTGCGACGACCGTATACACCTCCATGCACCTGGTCTCCGATTTGACGCAGGTCATCGTGGTCGGCGGACTGGTTATCGTCTCTTTCCTGATGCTCGGTTTCCTGCTCGCAGGCGTGTCGATCGCACGGACTCCCGAACCGGCTGTGGCGGCGGGCTGGGCACAAGCCGCCGCCGCACCCGCACCCCGTCCGACTGGTCGGGCCAGTGGTGCCGCGCCGTCTACGGTCGCGCCGCCCGCGCCGCAAGCCGGCGTCGAGCCGGACCCTCCCCGCCAAGCCAGGTAGTTCGGCAACTTCCGCCGGCCGGCCGCGTTCTCTTCCTGTTGCCAGGAGTGGCGCGTCCGGCGTTAGCGCCGGGAGCTGAGTACCGCGCCGGTTGTCCTATAGCCGGGGTGCCCTGAGGTTGTACGCTGCCGGCTATGCGAGATCCGTACGAGGTTCTGCAGGTACAGCCCGCGGCGGAGCTGGAGGTCATTCGAGCCGCCTATCGAGTTCTGGCGCGCAAGTACCACCCCGATCACGGCGGCGATGCCAGGCGGATGATCGACCTCAACGACGCGTGGGACGTTCTGGGCGATCCGGTCCGCAGAGCCGTCTATGACTCCTCGCGCGTCGAGGCGGCTACGCTCTCGCCGTCGAACGCTGCGGCGGCCGCTTCGGCCGCTTCGGCCGCGCCTACGCCGTCGGCCGCGCCCACGCCTTCGGCCGCGCCTGCCCGGCCGGCCCAGAGCCAGTCCTCAGCTGCTCGCGGCCCCGACCTCGCGAATGCAGGCCCGCCTCCAGGCCACCCGTCCGGAAGCGTGCTGGAGTTCGGCCGGTATGCCGGCTGGTCTCTGGGCGAGATCGCCCGATACGACGTGGATTACCTGGAGTGGTTGCAGCGGGCACCGTCCGGTCGCGGGCTGCGTACGGAGATAGACACGCTCGTGCGCCAGCGTCGAGGCGCCGGGCCGGCGAGCACGCAGGGACTGCCGCGCCGTTAGGCTGGGCCTACCGCACTCATGCGGCGGCATGGGGCGATGCCGCCGGCCGCCCGATCGGCCCACTGCGCTAGGATCGGACGGTGAAGTTCGGGCTGATCCTGCGCACCACCGGGGACGGCGCCAGCCTCGAGGCGATCGAGGCCGGAGCTGAGACAGCCGAGCGTCTGGGCTGGGAGACGGTCTGGACGACGGACCACGTGCTCGTCCCGCATTCCGCGGCGACCGAGTACGGTCGGACATTCGAGGCGGTCGAAACGCTGGCGTGGGTCGGCGCCCGCCACCCGCGCGTCAAGCTCGGAACGAGCGTCATAGTCGTTCCCCAGCGCAACGCCGTCATCCTGGCCAAGGAGCTTGCGACCATCGATGCCCTGAGCGAGGGCCGCTTGATCGCCGGCGTCGGGATCGGCTGGAACGAAGCCGAGTTCGCCAACCTGGGTGAGTCCGGCCGTTTCCACAAGCGCGGCGCCTACCTCGACGAAACGATCCGGCTGTGGCGCCACCTCTGGTCCGGCTCGTCCGAGCCGTTCGAGGGCGCGTTTCACACGTTCCGCGACTTTGTGTTCGGGCCGCTGCCGGCTCAGGGTGAGCGCGTCCCGATCGTCATCGGCGGCGCCTCCGAGGCTGCGTTGCGTCGCGCCGGAGCGCTGGGCGACGGCTACCAGTCGACCGGGTCGGGACCGGAAGAATTCGCTCGGCGCATCCCGATCATCCGAGCCGCCGCCGAGGGGGCCGGCCGGCCCATGCCCTCTCTCTCCGCTCGCATCTCGGTCGCCGCCGAACGGCCCGCGAACCGCTACGCGCTGGCCGGCGATCCACCGGCCATGCTGGCCGACATTCGAGCCCTGGAGGCGCTGGGGGTAGGGGAGCTGGCGTTGGCCTTCGAGCCCGCCGACCCAGGGCGTCTGGTCGCCACCCTCGAGCGGTTCGATCGCGAGATCGTCAAGGCCGTCGCTGGCTGACCCGCTCAAGCGGCAGGGTCACGGGACGCCCGCCTTCCGCCGACGACTTGCGGATGGCCAGGACGATCTCCTGGTCGAGCCTTGCCTGCAACGGGCCGTAGGAGGGGTCGGAGCCGTTGCGAACGGCCTCGACAAGGCTGGCCAGACAGCCGGCGACGCCGATCTCGTCGTCGTGCCACTGGGCCGAGTGCGAGCGCAAGGCGTCCGCGAAGGGGTTGTCCCAGCGCACAATCGGCAGATCGGGGTCGCCTGTGTGGGCCACCATCGCCTCCAGAGACCCCACCGTCGACGCGCTCCCAGCGCCGCTCGAGGGTGATGAACCGCGGCCCTTCGCCGCCGGGCGCAAGCAGGGTCAGCTGCTCGGTTACGTCCAGCCCCACCCCGACCGTGATGCCCATCCCCTTCTCGGCCAGAAAGCGGCTGCTGCGCCACCATCGCAGCGGCGAGTCGTATCCCACGTCGGTCCAGTGGTAGATGCCCAGCCGGCCATCGGCGAATTCCACGATCCCGTGTTCCTGAGTCTCGGTGCGAGGGCCGCTCGTGCCGTGGATGCGGCTCCATTGCGGCGCCAGCGGGTACTCGCGAACTGCGCCGGTGACTCGCTCGGGAACGGCGTCGAAGCCCAGGTAGCTCCGCATGACGCTGACGCCGTGGTAGCCGTGTCCGGCGAAATCGTTGAAGGATGAGTGCACGGTGCCGAAGAGCCCGGAGGCGATCAGCCGCAGCTTGATCTGCTCGAGCGGCCGGCGATGGAACTGCTCGGAGACCTCGATCCGGGTGCCGTTCCGGGCGGCCGTGGCGATGATCGCGTCGGCCGCGCCCAGATCGCCGGCGATCGGCGTCTCGAGGAGCACGTGCAGCCCCGCCTCGACGGCACGCAGTCCGACTTCGCCGTTCGCTCCGCCGCCGACGCAGACGATGCCGATCTCCGGCTCGGTCTCCCGAACGAGTCGGTCGAGATCCGTGTACCACGGCATGCTCAGACTCTCACCGAGCTTCCGCGCGGAGCCCTCGCTGCGACCCCAGACGGCGACCAGCTCCACCTGGTCCGACAGGACGGGCAGAAGGCGGCCGTACATGTACGCGGCCCGGGCACCGGTGCCGACGATGGCGACTCTCAGCGGCCGCCCGGCGGGGATTGCATCAGCCACTCCGCGCTCTCCTCTGCTTCGGGCCGGCGGGCCGCGGGAAGGCCCTGCCGGTCCCAGTATCCGGCCTGCCGCCAGTTTCCGTGAGCGGGCGAAAGTGCCGGACAAGACAAGCGGCCCGGGGAGGGAGACCCGGACCGCTTGATCTGGAGAAGACGCCCCGTCACTGGCGTCTCCTTGGGTGAAGTTCGTTATCAGCGCTGAACTTATATATCTGGCCTGAAAGTGCCCTGAAAGGCCGCGAGTTCGCCGGCGAGCTTCGGGGCATTCACCCCTCGCGTCTCAGCGGCCGGCTGCCGCTGCCGTCTTCAGTTCGGAGGCGATCCCGTCGGCCCAGGCCTCGATCCGCGGCCAGTCGCGGAAGTCACCCTGCGGGAACGCCGCTCTGGCGGCCGGCATCATCATCACGAACCGCTCGGAGAGCCCGAGCGCCTTGCGCTGCGCATCGAATGCGCCGAAGAAGACCCGCACGTCTCGCGGGTGGAGCATGGCGCGGATCTCCTGGAATTCCCTGGGCTCGCTTGTCTCGAGGACGTCCCGGCCCTCCGGGTCGGTGGTCTCGGTGCCCAGCGGTCCGCTGCTGAAGAGCCACAGCGGCCGGCTCGACAGGACGTCGCGGTATCGGCGGGTGAATGACGAGGCCTCCTTCATCCAGTGGAACATGTACGCGGCGCCTCCCACGACGAAGGCGTCGTACGCCGCCGGATCGCGGACGGCCTTGACGGGACGCGCCTCCGCATCCGAATCCGGCCGCTCGCAACCTCTCGGCGATGCGCTCGGCGATGCCTTGGGTGGAGCCGTGTTTGGTGGCGTAGGCGACGAGTATCGACATGGTTGTGTCTCCTTTTGGGCATGGGAGGGCTGCCCGCCCGCGGCGGGATCGCCCGGTTGGTCGCCCCGGGGTCAGCTCCGGGGCAGCTGGATCAGGCCGCGTTCCAGGGCCGACGTCACGGCCGAGGTCCGGTCGCCGACGCCGAGCTTCTCGAAGATGTGGAGCAGGTGAGTCTTGACGGTCGCCTCGCTGATCCGCAGGTCGCGGGCGATCTCTCGGTTCGAGGCGCCCCTGGCGACGAGCCCGACGACCTCGATCTCCCGCGCCGAGAGCGGTTCCGGCTCCCGGGCGGCATCGCGCTGCAGGTGCGCGACGAGACGGGCTGCGACGGCCGGCGCGATCGGCGAGCCGCCCGCGACGGCGCTCCGGACCGAGGCGAACAGCGTCTCGCGGGGAGCGTCCTTCAGCAGGTAGCCCGCCGCGCCGGCCTCGATCGCGGCCAGGATCTGGGCGTCGGAGTCGTAGGTCGTGAGGACGAGGACCGGCGGCGGGTGCGGGAGGGCGCGGATCCCGCGGATCGCCTCCACGCCATCCATGACCGGCATCTGGAGATCCATCAGGACGACGTCCGGGCATTCGCGGGCAGCAGCCTCAATCGCGGCGGCGCCGTCGGCGGCCTCGCCGACCACGCTGAATCCGGGGTCGGTTTCGAACATCCCGCGCAGACCGGTCCGGACGACGGGGTGGTCGTCGACGATGAGCAGACGGATCGGGCCGGTTGGCCGCGAAGGGCTGGCGGGTCTCATCGAGCCGCCGCCTCGATGGCCGGTAGGGTGACGGCCACGGCCGTTCCCTCGCCGGGCGTGCTCTCTATCGCGAGGCTGCCTCCGAGGGCTTCGGCTCGCTCGCGCATGCCGATGAGCCCAAGTCCGCCGCCTCTTCAGAGCCTCGGACGGGTCGAAGCCGCGGCCGTCGTCGGTGACGTCCAGGCTCACCTCGTCGGGGTAGTAGGTCAGGGTCACGGTGATGTGAGAGGCCGCGGCGTGGCGTCTCGCGTTGGCGATGGCCTCCTGGGCGGCCCTGAGCAACGTCACCTCGACGTCTACGTGCAGCTGACGCGGCTCACCGGAGACGGCGACCTCGGTAGCGGTACTGCCTGGCCCGACTCCTGCCGCCGCAGCGACCCGTTCGATCGCCGCCGCGAGTCCGGCCGTCGCGATGGCCTCGGGCCGGAGAGCCCAGACCAGGGTTCGCGTCTCCGCCAGGCTTGCCCGCGCCACTTCCTCGGCCGCGCGTGACGTGCCGGCGTGCCCGCTCGGGGTCGCCGGCGAGGGACGCGTCGGCCGCCTCCAGATGAGTCACCACGGACGCGAAGCCCTGTGCCAGGGTGTCGTGGATCTCGCGGGCCAGACGTGTCCGCTCGTCCGCCACGCCGGCGGCCCGCTCCGCCGCGGCCAGCTCGCGCCGGGCCGCCGTTGAGCTGGTCGATCAGGCTCCGGCGCTCCAGGCTCTGGGCGATCGTCTCGCGTATCCACATCGCCAGGGCCACGACCATCCCGGCCGTTAGGAGGGCTCCCGCCATCCCCGGCAGCGCGGCCTGGATGTCCCCTCCCGCGCCCGCCAGGACGACGAGACGCCGAGATCGCGCCGATCGCGAATCCGCCGGCAATCGCCCAGCGCAGCGGCCAGCGAGAAGACGACCTGCGGGTAGATCAGGAGCTGCAGCACGACGAAGGCCGGCGACAGTGCCACGAGCGCCGCGTAGGCCACCACCAGGAAAAGGCCGTGCCAGGCGAGCGTCCGGACGCCATGCTGCCAGATCGGGCCGGTAGACCCACATGAACGAGAAGACGACCGCGACGACGGCCACGATCGCCACAGCTGCGGCTCCGCGCCATCCGCCGGGGCTGGCCCACGGAGTGGCAGCCACCAGGGCGACGGCAAGGACCACGAACCCGTAGAGCCGCATGGCCGGGAGCCACTTCACGAACGGCTCGCCAGCCTCGCTGGCGTCATCGCCGAGCTCGTAGTAGTCGCGAACCGCCGGGGCGGGGTGGTCAACCATCGGGGCGATCCTTTCGGATGGCGGGCCGGACGGCGCGCGGAACCGCGCCGACAGCGCGATTGTCGACGTCATCGAGGGTGGGCCCCAGTGCCGGAGGGCAGGATACTCGCGGCCGCGAGGCCGGCGAGCGAGCCTACCGCCGGCCCGGCCGCGCCTCCGCTCGTCTCGCCTTCGATCGTGATCCGCGGCAGCCAGCCGCAGGAACGACGGCATCCACCAGTTCCAGTCGCCCAGCAGCTTCATCGTCGCCGGCAGCAGGACGCAGCGGATGACGGTCGCATCGACGAACACGGCGACTGCCAGGCCCAGGCCCAGCTCGCGGGCGATGGCCAGCGGCAGTGTCAGGAAGATGGCGAAGACCACGACCATGATCGCCGCGGCGCTGGTCACCGTCCCGGCGGTGAGGGTGAGTCCGCGTGCGACGGCCTCATTCGACTCCAGGCCCGAGTCGAACGCCTCCTTGACGCGCGACAGGATGAAGACCTCGTAGTCCATCGAGAGGCCGAACAGGATCGTGAAGATGAAGATCGGCACCCAGTTCTGGACGACCGACGTGGGCCGGATGCCCAGCACCGAGCCGAACCAGCCTTCCTCGAAGACGAGCACCAGCGCGCCGAACGCCGCGCCGGTCGCAAGCAGGTTCAGCAGGATGGCCTTGATCGGGATGGCGATCGAATGGAAGACGAGCACCAGCAACACGAAGGAGAGGCCGAGCACGAACAGCAGGACTCGAGCCATGCCGTCCGTGTAGATCTGCGTCTGGTCCAGGCTCACGGCCGCGTCGCCGCCGACGTAGGCCCTGACGCCGCGCAAGGTCGCCGAAGATCTCCGGCACGATCTGAGACCGTACCTGGCGGACCGCCTGCCAGTTGGCAGCGTCGTTCTGGGTGCCCGACATGACGACCGAGAGGGACGCCACCGAACCGTCCTGTGAGGTCGTGAGCTGGGCCGGTCCGCTGAGGCCTGGGATCGTCAGAAGGGCGGGCTCGAGCTTCTGGATCGCCGCCTGCGTGGCCGGATCGTCTGCGTTCGGTGACGACCACGTCCAGCTTGAGGAGCGTGCCCTGCGGCCAGTGGGCGCCGAGGGCCTGGACTGCCTGGACGCCGTCGACGCGGTCGGGGAAGACGGACAGGTCCGTCTCGCCCAGGTGCAGCCGCGTGACCGGCGATGCCAGCAAGAGGAGCGCGGCCGTCGCGGCGACGGTGGCCGCGATTGGATGGCCCATGACGCCGCGGACGATCGGGGCCCAGAAGCCCCGAGACGGTGCGCCGCTGCCGCCGGAGCGCAACCGCCCCAGCAGTGGAATGCCACCGCGGTTCACGCCGTCGCCAAGAATGGAGAGCATGGCGGGCATGAAGAGAAGGCTCCCGACCATCGACACGAAGATGACCGCGATGGTTCCGATCGCGATCGACTGGAAGAGCGAGTCGGGCAGCAGGAAGAGGCCGGCGAGGGAGACCATGACCGCCATGCCGCTGAAGAGGACGGCCCGCCCCGACGTGGCGCTCGCCACCTCGATCGCCTCGAGCTTGTCCCTCCCGGCTCGCCGTTCGGAGCGGAAGCGCGTGATCATGAAGAGCGAGTAGTCGACGGCCACCGCCAGGCCGACCAGGACGATGAACTGGGCCGCGAACGGGCTGACCGGCTCCACGGTCTGGCTGAAGATGCCGAACAGCCCAAAGGCGCCGCACAGGGCGCTGATGGCGTAGACCAGCGGCACGCCGGCCGCCACAACGGCGCCGAAGGCGATCAGAAGGATGAGGAAGGTTGCCGGGAGGCTGATTGCGAGCGACCCGTCGAAGTCCCGGTTGATCTCCTCGGCTATCTGGTCGGCAAAGAGCGTCATGCCGATTGCGTGGATCTGGTAGCTCGGGAAGTCTCGCTGGAGCGAGGCAAGGACCGGAAGCGATCGACTGTGAGCGTGTCTCGAGCGCGGCCGCGTCGCCCGCGATCCGGCCCACGATGCGGACGCTGGTCAGGTCCGGCGACAGGAACCCCGCCGTCGGAGGAGCCGCGTACGGGTCGGCCAGTTCGGCCAGAGCCGGCCCCGTCGTGCCGCCGACGGTCGCCGTGGCCGACCGGAATCGCTCAACGATCGTCGCGACCGTGGCGCGGAAGGCGGGATCCGTCGCCTCGAGCGATCCGCTGGTGACGACGACGTCAAGCTCTTCCGTCGAAGCAGCCGCCCCGCCGGAATTCATCGCCTCGGCCGCCTGCCCGGCCTCCGTCTGCGGGGCGCCGCTGGCGGTGATGCTGACCGACTTGATCCCGCCCAGGCTCTGGCTCAGCACGATCAGCCCGAACGTGAAGGCGAACCAGGCCGCGGCCACCGGCCATCGGTGGCGGGCGCTCCATACCGCCACTCGGACGGTCCAGGCGGGTCTCGGCCGGGACGGACCGGACGAGGGCCGGGCGTATGGGTTCGAGCTGGGGCGGCGGTTCATCGGATGGAGTCCTCTCCTGGTCGACCGAATGGGCGGTCATCTCATGCCAGGAGTCTCGGGCCGCCGCCCGGGCACCGGCAGCGGGCATCAGGTGGAGGCGGTATCCACCATCCGGTTGATAGGGATCAGCCGCGGTCGTGACGGGCGGGTGTCTCGACGGCCTTGTGCCGCTTCTCGCCGCAGCGCTCCTGCTCGGCTCGTTTGGCTGCGGCCGGGTCTAGGACTCCGCGGCCGTCCTGGCGAGCTCCGCTCCCCACTGCCGCGCCTTCTCCAGCTCCCCGTCGCGCAGCGGCCCGTACCTGCCCTTGACGATGAAGCGCTTCCCCTTACCCACCGATTCGCAACCGGCACGCTCGAGGCCGGCCATGATCGCGGAGGTAGCGCCTCCGGGCGACCAGCGGAGGCCCGTTTCGAAGGCCGCCGCCCGGCGACGCCCTCGGGAGGCTGGTCCTTCAGGAAGCGCGTCGAGCCAGGAACGCATCGATGGGTTGGACAGGTCCGGTGGCGGCGCCCCGATTCCTGGGTTGGCGCGGACGTTCTGCCGCATCTCTTCGGTCGGGAGCCTGAACCCCAGAACCGGAGCGCCGGCCACTATCAGGTCCGCGTCCGAGATGGCGGCTTCAGTCGCCTCCGACGTGGTGAGTGCCCGGGTCTGCAGGCCGATCCCCTCGGCGATGGCGCGGGCGACGGCAGCCGTGTTGCCCCACAGCGACTCGTATACGACGACAGCCTTCATGACGGCCTCCTACGCTCGGATTCTAGTCCGCCAGATCGACGGCGGTGGCGCCTGTGCCTCCGCCTCACCTCCCTCGTGCTAACCTACGGCCAACCTTTGCGGCCGGTCCTGTGAGGCCGGCGTACCGGTCCAGAGAGGCCGGGGAGGAGGTCCATGGTCGCCTGCCAAGAGAACCACCGCGCCCATCGCGGCCGGTGGCCTTTTTGTGAGTGCCGGTCGCCCGGCGCCGGGCAACGCAGAAGCTGTGCCGCGTGAAGCAGCCGCCGTTCCCACGCTCCAGCGCGGTCGTCGATCCGCGGATCGGTGACTACGGTCCGGCGCTGCTCGCGCTGGAGGACGGGCGGTCTTCCCGGGCATCGCCTTCGGCGCGCGGGGCAGCGGCGAGGGCGATCTGGTGGTGAACACCAGCCAGACCGGCTACCAGGAGATCGCCACCGATCCCAGCTACGCGGGCCAGCTCGTGGTCATGACCTACCCGCTCATCGGCAACTACGGCCGGCTTCGCCTCGACGACCAGTCCGAGCGACCCTGGCTGCGCGGCCTGATCGTGGCCAACGCCACCGCCGCGGTCCTCGACGGCGCCCGACAGCTGGCCACGATGCTGCGCGAGGCGGGGATCCCGGCCATCGCCGGCGTCGACACCCGCGCCCTGGCCCGCCACCTCCGCGCGAACGGCTGCCTGCGCGCCATCGTGACCGCGCCCGGCGAGACCGATCCCGAAGAGGCTCGCGCGCTCGCCCGAGCCGTGCCGCGCTGGGAGGACCAGGACTTCGTCGCCCAGGTCTCGCCGACGGCGCCGCGCGACGAGGGCGATCCCATCCGAGGGCGGCCCGCTGGTCGCGATCCTGGACTTCGGGCTCAAGACGAACATCGTGCGCAGCCTCCGGCGGCGCGGGGCGCGGGTGCGGATCCTGCCCCACACCGCCACGGCCGCGGAGGCTCTGGCGCCGGACGTGGACGGCGTCGTCTTCTCGCCCGGGCCCGGCGATCCGGCCCGGCTGGACGGCCCGGTGGCGCTGGCCCGCGCGGCGATCGCCGACGGCCGGCCGCTGCTGGGCATCTGCCTGGGCCACCAGATCATCGGGCGGGCGGCCGGAGCGAACACCCGGCGCCTGCCGTTCGGCCACCACGCCGCCAACCACCCGGTCAAGGACCTCGAGACGGGCCTGGTCCAGGTCACGGCCCAGAACCACGAGGTCACGGTCATCGCCGACACGCTGCCGGCGAGCAGCGGCTTCGTGGTCAGCCAGATCGACCTCAACGACGGCTCGGTCGAGGGGCTGCGCCACCGCACCCTGCCGATCGAGACGGTCCAGTACCACCCCGAGGGCGGCCCGGGCCCGCTCGACGCGCTGGCCGTCTTCGACCGCTTCGTCTCGGCCGCGCGGGCCCGCCACGGCGGCGCCGCGCCCGAACCGACGGTCGGCAAGGTCGAGCCGCTCCACCTGGACACGGCCGAGCTCCAGCGCCGGCTGCGCGGGGATGGACTGAACGAGCCGGAGGCCCAGCCAGGGGGGAACGCGCAGGGGTTGAGTCACACCCGATACTCCGGCCCACCTCTCAGCTGACTGAACGAACCGAGCTCGTGGCTAGCTCGCCCGCCAGGTCTGGCGGTGACTCGCCAGACTGGACGGCGCTGGCCAGCTCCAAGACGTCGGGCCCAGCTCGAGCCGGAGGCCGCGATCTCGTCGTCGGTGGCTAGCCGGTACTCGAGGACTTCGAGGCCAGCGGCCTGGTAGGAAGCCCGCAAGTCGGCCTCGTCGGGCAGGTCGATGCGGTCGCGTTCGGTCGCCGACAGCAGAACCTCGACGAGGCCGGGCGGGGCGGGCAGGGCCGCCAGTGCGGTCAGCACGCGGCGGTTGCGGCCGAGCACTCCCTGAAGCAGCGATCCCCACGGGAAGTTGACTGTGACGCGATCCGCCAGGCCTGCCACCTCGAGCGTCAGGCCCTCGACCGCGGATACGACGAAGACGGCGTTCGAGCAGCCGCCGCGCGACGGCTTGGCCACAGCCCTGCGGGCAGCCGTTGCCATGGCCGACGCGACCGGGTCTACTCCGACGACCAGCGTCTCGGGGTCGCGGCGGGCTTCGCGCAGGACGGCGTGCCCATCGCCCGTTCCCACGTCCATCAGAACCCGGTGGTAGGCGTGGGCGAGGTCTAGGAGTTAGCCGACGTCTTGCTCGACGAGGCGGGAGCCAAGCAGGAATCGCATCTTGGGCCTCTCAGCGCGGTGACACATGTCAGATCTTGCGGGAGTGTACGCCGACGGCCGAGTGAGGGCTATGGACGAGGCCTCTCAGCGGGTGGTGTCCCTGCCCCTTCGCGCCGGGAAGAGGGGCCGCCAATGGGGGGTTCGGCCCGCAGCGCATCGAGGTCCTCCAGCGGCACCGATTCGTCGGTCAGCCGTTCGACTGAGACCTCGTGGCCCGATCGGACCAGTCCGGCGAGGGCGTCGTTGACCTCCCAGATGTTGGCGTTCATGCCCGCCACGACGCGACCGTCACGCAACCAGAAGGCGATGAACTGGCGGCTCGCAGGGTCGCCGCGGAAGACGACGCGATCCCAGGACGGCGCGTAACCGGAGTACTCCATCCCGAGGTCGTACTGGTCCGAGTAGAAGTAGGGGATTCGGTCGTAGGGCTCTCCGACGCCGAGCATGTTCCGGGCAGCCGCGCGGCCCTGACGCCTGGCGTTGTCCCAGTGCTCGACGCGGATCCGGGTCTCGAAAGTCGGGTTCCAGGCCTCGGCCACGTCACCGGCGGCGTAGATGCCCGGCACGCTCGTCTCGAGGCGGGCGTCCACGAGGACGCCGCTGGCGACGTCGAGCCCGGCCTGGGCCGCCAGCTCGATGCGGGGGCTGGCGCCGGCGCCTACGACGACGAAGTCACAGGGGATGCGGGTGCCATCGCCGGTCTGCACGGCTTCGATCGAGCCGCGGCCGAGGAAGGCGGACAGCCGTTGCCCGGGCCTCAGCTCGACCCCGTGCTCCCGATGGAGGTCGCGGTAGACCGCCCCGACCTCGGGCCCGAGGACACGTTCGAGCGGTGCCGGCTCGGGGAGGACCATCGTGACCTCGAGGCCCAGCTCGCGGAGAGAGGCCGCCACCTCGGCGCCGATCCATCCGCCGCCGACCACCACCGCCTTGTGGGCACCGGCCGCGGCTTCGCGGATCGCGTCGGAGTCCGAGACGGTGCGCAGGTAGTGGATACCCGCGAGGTCCGATCCGGGAAGCTTCAGGCGTCGAGGAGATGAGCCGGTCGCCAGCAGGAGCCGGTCGAATTGGATCCGCTGACCATCGCTCAGCAGGACGTCGCGGGCCTTCGCGTCGATGGCTGTGACGCGGGTAGAGGTGAGGAGTTCGATCGAGTTCTCGCCGTAGAAGGCGGCCTCGCGGACGTCGAGCTTGCCGCGCTCCTTGGTCCCACGCAGGTAGCCCTTCGACAGCTCTGGCCTCTCGTACGGGGCTTCGGGCTCCTCGCCCACCAGGACGATGCGCCCATCGAAGCCGTCCTTGCGGAGCTGCACGGCCGCGCTCCCTCCGGCCAGGCTCGCGCCCACGATTACCAGCGTGTCTTTCTTCATGCCGCCGACTCTAGCCCTTGCCGGGCCGGACGCCGTCCCCCGGGCCCCTCGAAGCGGGAGGCGGAACGGAGCTCACGAGTGGTCAGCGGCGGTCGAAGGCACCGGCTACCGTTCGAGTCGCTCGATCCAACAGGAGATGAAGCATGGCCAATCGGTCCGCCGCCACCACGATCGACGAGTACATAGCGGGATTCCCAGCCGAGACCCAGAAGGCGCTGGCGGAGCTGCGAGCGCTCATCAAAACGATAGCGCCCGGCGCCACGGAGACCATCAGCTACGCGATCCCCACGTTCGACCTGAACGGGCGTCACCTGGTGCATTTCGCAGGCTACGCGAAGCACATCGGCTTCTATCCGATCCCGAGCGGGATGGAGGCCTTCAAGGAAGAGCTCAAGCCCTACAAGCAGGGGAAGGGCTCGGTGCAGTTCCCCCTTGAGCCAGCCGTTGCCGACTGAACTGATCCGCCGAATCGTCGAGTTCAGGGTCCGCGAGAACACGGGCCGACGATCGACCTAGCACGCTCGGCTGCGACCACCGACTCGCTCGACGCCCACCGACCCGCGTCGAGCAACCTGCAAGGCGCCGCATGAAGGCGAAGCCGGCCCAGGTCGTTCCGGCCGAGTCTCTCTACCAGGGCCGAATCCGAGGACGCCAGCGCGGTATCGTAGGTCCGCCCCACCGCTGTGGCTGCTTCGTGAGGAGGCACCATGCACGGCAAGACGCTGATCCGTGCCCTCATCGGTGTCAGCTTGACCGGCCTCGTCGGCGGCTGCGCGGGCGCGCCGGCGACCCCAACGGCCTCGCAACCTGACTACTGGCCGGGTGGGGAATGGCGCACCTCCACTCCAGAGGAGCAGGGGATCGACTCGGCCTCGATCTCGGCCATGCTCCAGGAAATCCAGCGAGAGGATCTGGCAGTCCACAGCGTTCTGGTCGTCCGGCATGGATACCTGGTGAGCGAAACGTACTATCCGCCCTACACGCGGGAGACGAGACATCCCGTGCATTCCATATCCAAGAGCGTGACCTCGGCCGTTACCGGTATCGCTCTCGAGGATGGCCATGTCCGTAGCGTCCAGCAGAAAGTCCTTGACTTCTTCCCTGAAATCGCCAGGGAAACGACCGACGAGTACCTGAAGGACCTGACGGTCGAACATCTGTTGACGATGTCCGCGGGCTTCAACACCACCACGCTGCCGAATTACGCTGGCATGGACGGGAGTGACGCGAGCTTCGACGCGGTCGAGTACATCCTGACTCACAGTAACGTTCTGCGAAGACCGGGCGAGACGTTCTTCTACGACTCCGGGATGCCGCAAGTCATGTCGGCCATCCTCCAGAAGACCAGCGGCCTGACGCTAGAAGCGTATGCGCAGAAGAGCCTGTTCGGCCCGATGGGCATTACGGACTTCAGCTGGGACTCCGATCCGCAAGGCGTCACCCTTGGCTATTCGGGTCTGAGTCTCCGCCCGCTAGACATGGCCAAATGGGGCTATCTCTATCTGCACGCCGGCCAGCTGGAACGGGAAGCAGATCGTGCCGGCGGACTGGGTGCGGGCCTGCACGACGAAGCACATTGAGACGAAAGGTCTGATGAACGCGGCCGAGGACGACGGCTACGGCTACTACTGGTGGATCGATTCCTTTAGCGGCTTTTCCGCTCACGGGCATGGGGGCCAGTACATCTTCGTGTTGCCCGAGCTGGACATGATCGTCGGTGTTCACCGGCGATCTGGCCGACCCGGTCTTCCCGGCCCCGCACCGGTTGCTTCGGACGTTTCTCCTGCCCGCCGTCCAGTCCGGCGCGGCCTGAAACTGCTGGCCGCCGCCTGTAGTCAGTCGTCCCAGCGGACTCGGACGCGCTGCCGGATACCGGGCAGCGGCATGGACGCAGCCTCCGCCTCCACCGCCTCGCGCTCCGCGGGCGAGAGCCGGCGCCACGACTCGATCGTGACGTCGGTCTGCGAGCGTCTCCACGTCCCGACGATCTCGCCTTCCACGAGGACGGCGCCGGGCCAGACTCGAGGGGTCCAGAGCTGGCGACGGTGGTCGGAGTCGGGGACCAGGAGCTCCCGATCGGCTCCTTGCAGGAGGAAGTACGCGTCCCCGCTCGGGAGAAGCCGCGCGGACGCTGCGGGTCCGCCGGGGGCGCGGAACGTCGGCTCGTCGCTGGTCAGGATCCACGCATCGCCGACGGGCGTTCGCACCGGCGTCAGCGATCCGCCGAGCGCGTCGAACGCGGCGCGGCCAGCCGCCGCGGCCTGATCCCGGCCCACTCGGCGAATGCCGCGGGCGTTGCCGGACCGAAGACGTGCAGGTATCGGCGCGCGAGCTCGAGGCGCGCCTCGCGAGGGTCGACGTCCGGCGGCGGCACGGTCCAGACGGTGGGCTGGCGCGCCCCGTCCCACCGGATCAGCACCGTGCCGGTCGGCGCCGCGTACCTCAGGCTGTTCGGGTGCACGCCGAGCCCGCGTCCCACCTCGCTGTAGGTCATCTTTCGGCCGTCGAGGAAGGCGTGTAGCCGGCCGGCGAGATCGTCTGCCCTGCGTCGCAGCTCGCCGCCGTCGGGGAGCCGCCCGAGCGAGAAGACCGCGTGGTCACTCGCAGCGACGACGTAGGCGCTGAACCGCGGCCCCCACAGCTGCACGAGCGACGGGTCCTCCCACGTGTCCGGTCCGGTCCCGTGGACGCGGGCATGGATCGAGAGGACGGCCGCCCGCGGCATGCTGTCCTGCAGGCCCGCCCAGGCTGCGCGCCGGAGAGACGTGGGGCCCGGTGGCAGCCGCTCGTCGAGAGCACCGACGGATCCGTCGGTACGTGAGGATCTGCTCGCGCGTTAGTTCGAGCCGAGCCGTCGTCACGTCAGATGTCCCTTCCGCGCTGAACGCTACGGAGTGATTCTGTGATCGGTCAGCCGATGTTGCGTCGTCGCGAGACATCCACGGACCGCCCAACGCCACGGCGGTGTTGCGCCCGCGGGTTATACTTCTGGTATGAAGACGGCAATCTCGATCCCAGACGACGTGTTCCAGGCGGCCGACGATATGGCTCACAAGATGAAGAAATCGCGGAGCGAGATCTACAGCCGCGCAGTTCGTGAGTACGTGGCTCGATACTCTGAGGACGGCGTGACCGACGCTCTCGACGCCGTGTACGAGAAGTCCGCCGCGTCCGATGAGTTCACCCAGGCCGCGGCCCGGAATGCGCTCGGCCACGTGAATGGTGATCGCCCAGGGTGAAGTCTGGTGGGCGGACCTGGCTGAGCCGGCCGGCTCGGCTCCCGGCTTCCGAAGGCCCGTCGTCGTCGTGCAGGGCGATTCGTTCAATCGAAGCCGCATCGCCACGGTTGTCTGTGTCGCCCTGACAAGCAACCTCAAGCTGGCTGAGGCACCTGGCAACGTGGCCCTCTCGCCACGAGCCACCGGTCTCGACCGGGAGTCGGTCGCCAACGTCTCGCAGGTCGTCACGCTCGACAAAGCCGCGCTGGTCGAACGAACCGGCAAGCTGACCAGCCCGAAACTGGAACTGATCCTCGACGGCATCGATGTCGTCCTGGGGCGGTGAGGGACGAGATGGCGATGTTCCCAGCCGATCTGGAGACGAGAGCCTACCGATCCGGGAACGGCGAGTTCGGATGGACTCGCGAGGAGGCCCGGATTGCGATCTCGGTATTGGAGGACCAGCACCAGGCGATCCTGGGCGGTGGCTCTGGTGGCTGCCGGAGGGCGAGACCCGCTGGAGGGATCATCCCACAGCGGGTCGGTTACCCAGGCGTCTATCACTGGGGAAACGGAACGCGAAGCTGGAGAGGAGTGGCTAGCCTACGTCCACCGGTGTGCATTGGAGTCGCTGCTAGCGGTCGATACGTTGCCCGGCAGCGATGACTTGCCTGCCGACCTGTCGGGAAGGATCCTCTACAACCTGACCTGGGTTTCGGAGGACCTATCAGCCTGACTCGTCGGACGTTGGGGACGGGAGCACCCGGAGTTTCGCGGCCAGAGATGGCGAGGCCCCGGGGGGAGTCACCGCGAGCATCCATGCATACAAGGACAACACCAATCTCGCGCACGTACGGCTCGCTCTCGGCGAGGACGCTCGCGGACGAGACGGCCGGCGACGTCTACGACGGCTCGTCGCGCGTCGTGACGGCACAGGAAGGAGAGGTACTCGTCCTTGAGAACGCCGACGGTCGAGCGGCGGGAATGGTCCTGGCGTGACGGATCGCACGTGCGCGGACGCACACGACTCCTTGACAATCGAGTATCGGATCAACTCAGACGGCGGTGCCAACTTCTCTCTGGTCCGGCCCGTTAGCACCTCGACCAACTGCGCCGCCGATGGCTCGACGAGAACTTCTGCTTGGACGCGCAGACGGGCGTTGAGCCCAGGCCCGCTTTGGGCCGATCGTTCTTCGCAGCGCCTTCTGCTATCCTTCGCCCAGCCCTTGCGGCCGGTCCTGTGAGGCCGGCGTACCGGTCCTGAGAGGCCGGGAAGGAGATCGATGAGCCCGTGTAAGCTGAACCACCGCGCCCGCGAGGCCGGTGGCTTTTTTGTATGACGGACCAGCCCTTGACGCAGCCCGCAGCCCAGCCCCCGCCGCCGCCGCGCGCCGAGCGGCGCCAAGCCGAAGAGCGCGCTGATCATCGGCTCCGGGCCGGTGGTCATCGGGCAGGCGGCCGAGTTCGACTACGCCGGCACGCAGGCCTGCCGGGCTCTTCGCGCCGAGGGCGTTCGGACGATCCTGGTCAACTCGAACCCGGCCACGATCATGACCGACGCCGAGGTGGCGGACGCCGTCTACCTCGAGCCGCTGACCGTCGAGGCGATCGAGCAGGTCATCGCCAAAGAGCGGCCGGAGGGGCTGCTCGCCGGGCTCGGCGGCCAGACCGGCCTGAACCTGGCCGTGGCGCTGGCCAAGGCCGGCGTGCTCGACAAGTACAACGTCCGGCTGATCGGCACGCCGCTCGAAGCGATCGAGATGGCCGAGGACCGCGAGCTGTTCCGCGACCTGCTCGACCGGATCGGCCAGCCGTACGCGCCGAGCTGCATCGTCGAGGGCGAGACCGAGGAGGCGCGCGACGCGGCAGCCCGCGACGGCGCTCGCGAAGATCGGCCTGCCGGCGATCGTTCGGCCCGGCCTTCACGCTCGGCGGCACCGGCGGCGGCATCGTCGAGACCGAGGCGGCCTACTGGGAGCGGACCCGGACCGGCCTGCGCCTGAGCCCCATCCACCAGGTCATGATCGAGCGCTGCCTGGTCGGCTGGCAGGAGATCGAGTACGAGGTCATGCGCGACGCGGACGACACCTGCATCGCCGTCTGCTCGATGGAGAACGTCGACCCGCTCGGCGTCCACACCGGCGACTCGATCGTGGTCGCGCCGGTCCAGACGCTGCCGGACCCGGTCCACCAGCGGCTCCGCTCGGCCGCCTGGCGATCATTCGGGCGCTGGGGGTGGAGGGCGGCTGCAACGTCCAGTTCGCGCTCTCGCCCGACTACACCGAGTACGCGGTCATCGAGGTCAACCCGCGCGTCAGCCGATCCTCCGCGCTGGCGTCGCAAGGCGACGGGCTATCCGATCGCGCGCGTGGCGGCGCAGATCGCCGCGGGCCGGCGGCTGGCGGAGATCCCCAACGTCGTGACCGGGACCACGGTCGCGGCCTTCGAGCCGGCCCTGGACTACGTGGTCGTCAAGCTGCCGCGCTTCCCGTTCGACAAGTTCCCCACGGCCGACCGAACGCTCGGCAGCCAGATGAAGGCGACCGGCGAGGTGATGGCGATCGACCGAACCTTCGGCTCGGCGCTGAACAAGGCGCTGCGCGGCGCTCGAACAGGCGGGCGCCGGCTGGCTGGCCGAGAACGCCGCCTGGGCGGCAACGCTCGACTACCTGATGGAGCCGGCCGCGGCGGAGCCGACGTTCGTCACGATGGACGGCAGCGGACTGCTCTGCGAGGCCCGGGCCCACGCCGAACGGGCCGCTTATCCGATCGTCCTGAAGCGGTTCCTCGCCCCGTCCGACTCGCGGCTGTGGCGGATCCTGGCCCTGCTGCGGCGCGGCATGCCGGCCGAGACGATCCGCGGCGTCACCGGGCATCATCGCCGTGGTTCCTGTCGGAGTTCGAGCGGGCGATCGCGCTGGAGCGCGAGGTGCGGGCGATGGGGGCGCGGATCGCGGATGCCACGCGACGCGGAGGCGGCCACTCTCCTGGCGACCGCCAAGCGCGACGGGTTCGGGGATCGGGAGCTGGCGCAGATGGCCGGCGTCACGGCCGAGGCGATCCGGCTGGCGCGGATGGAGCTGGGCATCGTGCCGGGCTACGCGATGGTGGACACGTGCGCGGCCGAGTTCGCCGCGGAGACGCCGTACTTCTACGCCACGTACGCGGCCGTCGGCTCCGAGCCGGAGCTGCCGCCGGTGCGAGCGGCCGGCGGCGCTGGTCATCGGCTCCGGGCCGGTCCGGATCGGGCAGGGGATCGAGTTCGACTACTGCGCGGTCCAGGCCGCGGCCGAGCTTCGCGTCCAGGGCTGGCAGGCGGTGATGATCAACTCCAACCCGGAGACGGTCTCGACCGACTTCGACGCAGCTCGTCGCGGCTCTACTTCGAGCCGCTGGATCCGGAGAGCGTGCGCTCGGTCGTGGAGGCCGAGACGCCCGAGGGAGCAGCCGCTGCTGCCGGCCTTCGTCCAGTTCGGCGGCCAGACGCCGCTGAACCTCGCCGAGCCGCTGGCCGCGGCCGGGATCCCGCTCCTCGGCGCCAACCTCGAGACGATCGACCAGGCGGAGGACCGCATCCGCTTCGCCAACCTCGTCGAGTCGCTCGGCATTCCGCAGCCCGAGGGCGGCATGGCCCGATCGATCGAGGAGGCGCTGGCGCTGGCCGACCAGATCGGCTACCCGGTCATCGTTCGGCCGTCGTTCGTCATCGGCGGCCTGGCCATCGACTTCAGCTACTCGCCGTCCGACCTGGTCGAGCAGCTGGCGCGCGCGACGGTCGTCGACCCCGACCGGCCGGTCCGGATCGACCGCTACCTCGAAGGGATCGAGGTGGACGTGGACGCGATCGCCGACGGCGAGACGGTCCTGATCCCGGGGCTGCTCGAGCACGTGGAGCGGGCGGGCGTCCATTCGGGCGACTCGGTCGGGATGTTCCCGCCGCAGACGGTCTCGGTCTCGGACCAGGAGCTGATCGTCGAGGCCATGGACCGGATCGTTCGGGCGCTCGACGTGCACGGCCTGGTCAACGCCCAGTTCATCGTCCGCGACGACGGCGTGTACCTGATCGAGGTCAACCCGCGGGCCAGCCGGACGGTGCCGTTCATGTCGCAAGGTGACCGGCGTGCCGATGGTCAAGCTGGCGGTCCGGATCGCCCTCGGCGAGACGCTGGCGGAGATGGGGTGGGGGAACGGGCTGCTGGAGCCGCCGCCGCTGGTCGCGGTCAAGGCGCCGGCCTTCTCCACGGCCAAGCTGCGCGGCGTGGACCCGTCGGTGGGCCCGGGGATGCAGTCCACCGGCGAGGTGATCGGGCTGCACACCGACCCGCGCGTGGCTCTGGCCAAGGCGATGCAGGGCGCGGCCCTGATCCCGCCGCGGCCCGGAGCGGACGGGGCGCTGGCCCTGATCTCGGTCGCGGAACGGGACCACGGCGAGCTGCCGCGGGTGGCTCGCGCTCTGGCCCGCGCCGGGTACCGGTTCGCGGCCACCGCCGGCACGGCCGCGGAGCTGCGTGGGTTGGGGTACGAGGCCCAGGTCGTGACAAAGGTGGGCGAGAGGCCGGACCCGGGCCAGGCTTCGATCCTGGACCTGATCGCGGGCGGGACGGTCCGTCTGGTCGTCAACACGCCGTCGCCCAAGTCGGGGCCGGTTCGGGACGCCGCCGAGATCCGCCTGGCCGCCACCGCGGAAGGGATCCTGTGCCTGACCGCGATCGAGACCGCCGTCGCCGCCGCGGAGGCCCTGGACCCGGACCTGCGCGAACGGCTGGCGGAGGTTCGCTCGCTGGGCGAATGGGTCCCCGATCCGGGCCGACCGAGAGCCCCGGCCGTGCCTCAGGCGTAACCCGATCGTGGTCGGAGGCCAAGTCGGCCGTGGCGCGCTAACCTGAGCGCTCACCCCTCATCGATTGCCACTCACCGCTCACCGGACATCACTCATCGGTCGCCGCTCCAGGTGCCGCCTTGCTGCCTCTTCCGAGCCTTCGCTTCACCCTCTTCGGGTTCCCGATTTCGATAGGGCTCGACTTCCTGCTCATCACCTTCTTCCTCGGCGCCGCCTCCGGCTCGGCGGAGCTGACCGTCGCATGGGTGGTGGTGGTGGGCTGCTCGATCCTCCTGCACGAGCTCGGGCACGCGCTGGCGCTGCGACGGTATGGCGTCCACGCCCAGATCATGCTCTGGGGCATGGGAGGGCTCACCTTCTTCAGGTTTGCGCTGCCTCCGCGCAAGGCGATCGTGGTCAGCCTGGCCGGTCCGTTCTTCGGCATCCCGGTCGGACTCCTGGCGATGGTCGCGCTGCCGATGTTCGAGCGAGGCACGTCACTTGCCACGGTGGTCTTCTACGTGGAGTGGGTGAACCTGTGGTGGGGGATGCTCAACCTGCTGCCTATCGCGGGCCTGGACGGCGGGAACGTCGTAACGAACAGCTTCGTGGCGGTTCTCGGGCCGCGCGGTCGGGCGCCGGGGCTTGTCGCGGTCGCGGCCGGGAGCGTGCTCGTGGCCGTCGGCGCGGCGGCGATCGGGTTCCCGATCCTGGCGGTGCTGATCGTCATCTTCGGGTTCATCAACCCGTCGCCGTACCTGGAGGTGTGGCGAATCCTCAAGGGCGGCCTGCCTCGGTCGCGTGGCGCGAGCGGGCGGGCGCAGGGGCTGCCGACCGCCGGGTCGTCGGATGCGCGTTCGTCGGGAGGAGACCCGACCGGCCGATCCGCGGCCCCCAGTCCTGCCGACCAGCGCCGAGCCTACGGGGAGGCGTACGCGGAGACGCTCGGCGATCGCGCCCGCGAATTGGACCTGGACGACCTGGGGCAACGTCCGGCGCCGCTCATGCCGGAGGTGGCGGCCATGGTGGCGCGCGGCGACGACGCGGGTATCGCGGCTCGCCTGGTCTCCGAGACGGACCCGCTCGCGGTGATCGCGATCGTCGCCCGAACGGTCGAAGGCCGGCGGGTCACCGGGGTGATTCGGACGCTCCGACAGGGAGATGAGCGCACGGTGGAGGCATTGCTGAAGCTGCAGGTCGGCCTCTATTCGCTGGGTCGATTCGAGGAATCGATCGGCGCCGCCAACGCCCTGGGCGCCCGCGGCAACGCCGGCAGCGCCCTCCTCGTCGCCCGTTGCGCGGCCAGGATCGGGGACCGCAAGCTCGTGGGCCAGGCCCTGGAGCGGGCGGTCGCCCTCGGCCCGGTTTCCCTCTCGGACGCGGCGCTCGGGGACATCGCCCGCGTGGGCCCGGACGAGCGGCTCTCGAGCACATTGGCTCGACTTCGGAGCGCCGCCCCGCCGCGGTGAGGTCCACGGCCGCACAATGTGGGTGAGGGCGGGACGGAATTGGATCCTGTTTCGTCAATCCTTTCATGACGCAACAAATCGCCCTGCAGGGGGATGCGCCAGAAGTGCTTGAGCGAGTGGGCAGCGCAGGCGTCGCCGGCGAGGATCTTGCGGAGACTTTCGAGAGGCTGTACCGCGAGCGTTACCGGGACGTCTATCGCTACGCCCTGCTGATGCTCGCCAATGGCGACGACGCCGAAGACGTCGTCGGCGAGGCGTTCCATCGGGCCTACGCGGCGTGGCAATCGGGCCACGGCCCGGCCGGCCAGGCGCTGCCGTGGCTGCTCCTCATAACGAGGCGCCTCGTGATAGACCGGGGACGGCGCCGCAAGCTGCTTTCGTGGCTGCCGCTGGGGTCGCTCAACCCGGCCCACGAACCATCCGACGAGGCCGAGACCGGCCGGACCGAGTTCTGGCTCTGGTTCGATCGGTTCGCCCGCGAGCTGCCGGGGCGGCAGCGCGAAGTGTTGATCCTGCGCTACCAGCGAGATCTCGACGACGAGTGTATCGGCGAGATCCTCGGCATCTCCGCCTCGGCGGTTCGCTCACTCGTGGCGCGTGCCTGTGCGGCCCTGCGCCGCAACCCGGAGATCTGGCAATGAACGAGAACCAGCATTCCGACGATGAGATCCTGGCAGGTCTGCGACGCCGGCTGTCCAGTGCCGAGCCGCTGATCCCGCAGCCGCCTGCCTGGCAGGCGGCCTCCACCGGAAAGGACGGGGTCAGGGCCAGGGTGGTGGTGCGCAGTCGGGTCGGGGTGGGGAGCTTCGCGGCGCTCGCTCTGGTCGCGGCCGTCGTGGTGGCCGCGGTCGGCCTCGGCCTGGGCGGTCGTGCCTGGAGCGGCGGTGGGTCCTCCGGGTCGCCCGGCAACGGGTTCATCGGCATCTCCTACCAGCTGGTGCATCCGGCCGGGACGCAGGTGACCGGCGCGGAGCTGGATGCGACGAAGGCGGTCCTCATGAAGCGCGTTGCTTCGCTGGGGGCGACGTCGTATTCGGTCAACGAGGCCCCGCCGGATGGGATCACGGTCAGCGTGGATGGCTTCGCCGACGCGGCCAAGCTCCGCCGAGTGCTCGGCCAGGCCGGTCGGCTCGACTTCGTCCTGTTGCCACCTGAGACGTACGGGACCGCCGAGACGCCGGGAACGAAGCCGGTGCCGAGTCCCGGGGACTCGATCGACCCTTCGCTGCCGGCTCAGTTCACCGGCGCCGACCTGGACCTGGGCGCAATCGGCGCCGCGGTCGACGGCAGCATCCCCGGGAATGTCTGGGTCGTGAACTTCGCCTTCAATGAGGCGGCAGCGGGTCAGTTCGAGACATGGTCCGGGCAGCACGTGAACGACTTCTTCGCGATCGTTCTTGACGGCAAGGTCTTGTCCGTGCCGTACATCAAGACGCAGATCACGGGCGGGAGGGGCATGATCAGCGGCGACTACACGGCCGAACGGGCGCAAGAACTGGCCGCGGTGCTCCAATCCGGCTGGCTGCCCTTCCCACTTCGTGAGGTGTCACCGCAGGTCGATCCGGGCGCGGGGGTGACGGCAATCGCCTCGCCCGCCACCACGATCCCGCCCGAGATAGCCACCAGCGGTCGCACCATCGGCGACCCGAACGCGCCAGTGACCCTGGACGTCTGGCTGGACTACCAGTGCCCCGCGTGCCGCGTCTTCTACCAGGAGTCCCTGCCCGTGCTGATCTCCACTTACGTGGAGCCGGGCAAGCTGCGAATCGTCAATCACGACTTGCTCGTGATCGACTCCAACGTCGGCGGCCACGAGTCCCTCGATGCGGCCAACGCCGCCCGCTGCGCGGCCGACCAGGGCAAGTTCGCCACATATCAGGCCTGGCTGCTCGCCAACCAGGGCCAGGAGGGGAGTGGCGCGTTCAGCATTGCGCGATTGGAGGAGATGGGCGGCGGCGCCGGGCTGGACATGACGAGTTTCGCGACGTGCGTGGAGAACGGCACTCACGATGCCGAGGTGCGGGCGGAATCGTCATCTGCCCCTCAATCGGCCGTGGCCGTGCCGGCCGTCCTGATCGGCGGATCCCTGGTGCCCACCTCTTCGTACGAGGACATAAGAGCGGCCATCGACTCGGCGCTCGGCGCAACCCCGCAGCCGAGCGTGATACCGCCCTCGGGAGCCCCAATACCCGAGCAATCGACGCCCGCGTCCCCAACCGTGGTCCCCATCTACGTCTCGCCGACTGCGGCCCGGTCGCCGACTGCGGCCCGGTCGCCGACTGCGGCCCCGTCGCCGACCCAGGTCGTCTCCGCCGCCCCGTAGGCTTACGCCCGCTCCAGTAGGGAGGGGCTCTCGGAAGCTACCGCCGTGGCAGCCAGCAAAGCATCCACGTCCGCCGTGGCGGCCGCCACGCGATCGGTGCCGCGGAACCAGGTCCAGAGCAGGGCCGTGGCGACCGTGTACAGCACGATGATCGTGACGAAGTCCACCGCGAAAGCGGCCGTGAACGAAAGCGAGGCCTGCAGAACGCCGTAGTAGATCGGGGCGATCGTCCAGCCGAGGGACCACAGCATCGTCATTCCGGCGGACAGGGTGGCCCGTTCCGCCGGGGAGATGCGCTCCATGGCGAACGCGTCGAAGATCGGGCTGCCCGCGTTCATCAGCGAGTTGCGCACGGCAAGGGCGACGATCACGGTCCACAGCACCGGCGAGAAGCCGAGCACGACCAGGAACGGAATGCTGGCCCCCTGCACCAGAACGATCGATCCGATGCGACCGAATCGGCGAGCCACGGCCGGCTGGATCAGGATCGCCAGCGCGGTGCCGAGGCTGGTCACGGCGAAGACCGCGTTCACCGCGGCCAGGCCCAGTCCGAACTTGTTCTGGATGAAGACGTTGAGGAACGGGATCAGCTGGCCGGCACCCAGAGAAGTGAGGAACCCGGGCAGCAGCAGCCGGAAGAAGAGGCTTCCGATCGAGGACGACGATGCCGAATCGGCGCGCGCCCGTGGCCGGGGCTCGGTCGGCCGGCGGCCTGTCGCTGGTGAGAAGCCACACGGTCCCAAGCGAGAGGGCACCCAGGATGGCGACCCCGCTCAGCAGGATCTGGTACGGCGCCGCGGCCGAACCCAGGTTCAGGAGCGAGGCGATCTCCGGGGCCAGCAGCACCGCCCACGAGGGCGGCGACGACGCCCGGTCAGGAACCCGATCGCCGACCAGATCGCGAAGTACTCGTTGCGCTGATCCGGCCGTGTGTGCTCGGCGATGAACGGGACCTGCACCACGCTGACGGCCATGGACCCGGCGCCCAGCGCGACCACGCCCACGAATAGCAGCGGCAAGTCGCCCGGCAGGAACGCGAACAGCGCGACCGCGACCAGGGCCATCCCGGCGGCCATCACCTTGCGCCGGCCGATCCTGTCGGAGAGCGCGCTGGCCGGCAGGGCCATGATGACGCCCGCCAGCTGCGAGGCCGCCATGAGCCAGCCGATGGCCCAGCCCAGCCCGATCGACTCCAGGTAGAGGTTGAAGTCGATCCAGTAGAGGCTCAGCGCCGCCCCGAAGACGATCGTGGTCAGCAGGAAGATCCGCGCGTCGCGGCCGAAGCCCGTGAAGCTGCGCAGGTAGCCCGAGACAGCGCCGGTCACCGTGTCTGTCAAGCCTCGTGCTCAGTGAGCGGGGTCCAGGTAGGCGCGCCGTCTTCGTCGCACAGGGCACGCCCGACGATGATCAGCAGAGTGCCCACGTGGAAGTGCACGCCCTGGATGCGATGCGCGCGAGGTCCGGCTCGCCGGGGCGCGTGCCGCTCGGTTCGTGGCCGCCTCGGCGCGAAGCTCCGCCTGTCGCTGGGTAATGTAGGTGAATCTCTGTTCGGGGTTGTCCGGCCACATCGTCGGGTTCTCCTGTGTTAGCGATAGGGATGACGCTCGTTAGCTGTCGATCTAACAAGCGACGAGCAGCGAGTACGGTCATGGCAATCCTCCGGGTCAGTGCGCCAGGTAGGCGCGAAGCTCGACGCCGGCCTCTTCGGCCCGGTCGTGGCGAAGGCTGTAGTAGGTCATGTTGCCCTGGTCGGTGACCGTGACCAGGCCGGCGCTTCGAAGCGCGGCGAGGTGGTGCTTGATCGTCGGCTTGCTCAGATCGAGCTCGTTGGCGATCTCGGTCAGGTAGCGGTCGCGCTCGGCCAGGAGCTTGAGGATGCGGAGGCGGCTCTCGTCGCCCAGGGCGCGGTACAGGCGCACCGTCGAGTTGGGGGGAGTGAGCCGGTCCGCGGAACCCAGCGAAGAGTCGGCGATGGGGTAGCAGATCAGCTGCACGTCGCCGACCTTGGTGAGCGAGTTGTACGGGCGTCCGAAGTAGCTCGGCGCCAGGACGATGCGGCGAATCCGCTGCTCGGGCACGACCCGGATCCCGGTCGTGACGCGCTCGATGAAGCCGATGGGGTCGCCGGCGATGTCGTCGCGACGGCGGCCGGCGACGTCGCGCTCGAGCATCCGGCCGATACGGTCCTCGATCGTCTCGTACGCGGCAGCCAGAAGTGGACGATGCCTCGGGCCGCCGGGCCCAGGTCGGCGATGCGTGGCGGCAGGAGGGTCTGGCCCGTGCGTCGACTCGAGCCGGGCCTGGAGGTCCCGAAGGGCCTCACTGTCGCCGTCGATGGCGCGGCGGGTGACGGCGCTGAGCTCGGCGTCCTCCAGAAGCTCGCCCACCATGACCTCGGTCAGCTCCCGGTCGGAGAGCGCGTCGATCGCCGCGACCACGTCCCGGGCAGTCCGAATCTCCGGCCGGCCCACGAGCATGCGGCCGATCTCGGAGACGAAGCCGGTGCAGGCGTCGACGCACAGGTCTTCGCCGATCTGGGCCTTGAGCGCAGCGCGCGACTCCTCCAGCCAGCGACGATCCTCCGCCAGCAGATCCTCGAGCTCGCCGCAGTCGGTGCAGGCGCTGGTGAGGAAGTCGTAGCCGGTCCTCGTATCGAGCTCCACCACGGGCAGCTGGGCGGCCGCGATCCCCGGGCGGACGAGTCCGCCAGGCCGCTGCGGATTGGCTCGAGTGGGGTTCTGGGTGGCTGCCATGGATCTGGGCCTCTAACACGTGTTAGATGAAAAGCTAACACTCGGGCAGGGCTAAGTCAAGTACTGCGGCGCGCTGCGGCGAGAGCGATCTGTCGCGGCCGGTACAATGCCCGCACCTGCGCCCGGGCTCCAGCCGCGGGCTCGCGACCGTGCTTGAGGAACTGCATCCCATGACCGCCCCGAGCGTCAGGTTCACCGACGAACGCCTGCCCAACGGCCTTCGCCTGATCGTCTCGGAAGACCACCTGGCCCCGGTCGTGGCGGTCAACATCTGGTACAACGTCGGCTCCAAGCACGAGGTCCCGGGCAAGACCGGCTTCGCCCACCTCTTCGAGCACGTCATGTTCCAGGGCTCGCGCCACGTCGCCAAGACCGAGCACATGGCTCTCGTCCAGGCCGCCGGCGGAACGATGAACGGCACCACGTGGCTGGACCGAACCAACTACTTCGAGACGATGCCGAGCCACCAGCTCGAGCTGGCGCTGTGGCTCGAGGCGGACCGGATGGCCACGCTCCTCGACGCGCTCAACCAGGAGAACCTGGACAACCAGCGCGACGTGGTCAAGAACGAGAAGCGCTCCAGCTACGACAACCGGCCCTACGGCGACTGGTTCCACAAGCTGCAGGAGCACCTCTTCCCGCCGGAGCATCCATATCACCACCCCACGATCGGGTCGATGGAGGATCTGGACGCGGCGTCGCTGGAGGACGTGGCCGCGTTCTTCCGGACCTACTACGCGCCCAACAACGCGGTGCTGTCCGTCGTGGGCGACGTGGATCCCGGCGCAGGCCCGACGCTGGGTCGAGCGCTACTTCGGCGCCATTCCGGCCAATCCGGGCGATCCCGCCGCTCGCCGATCTGAGCCTGCCGCCGTCGCTCGGGGCCGAGTCGCGCGAGGTGGTCCAGGACCGCGTGCCGCTGCCGCGCCACTTCTTCGGCTTCCGGGCGCCGCGCCTCGGAGACCGCCGTCTCGACGCCCTGGAGGTCGCCTCGCAGATCCTCGCCGGCGGCAAGGGCAGCCGGCTGTACCGGCGCCTCGTCCGCGACGAGAAGATCGCCCAGGACGTGGCCTTCTTCGCGCTGGGCCTGATCGGCGGGGCGTCGATCGTGGCCGGTCAGGCGACCGTGCGTCCGGGCGTCGATCCGGGCACGCGTGGAGCGAGCCTTCGAGGAGGAGCTGGAGCGACTTGGCCGCGAACCGGTCACGGACGACGAGCTGGCACGGGCACGAGCGCTGATCGAGACGTACGAGCTGGAGGCCCTGCAGCGGGTCGACGAGCGGGCCGATCGGCTGTCGATGTACGCGACGCTGCTCGACGATCCGGAGATGATCAACCGCCAGCTCGGCCGCTACCTGGCCGCAGGCAAGGCCGAGATCCAGGCCGCGGCCGCCGAGGTGCTCCGCCCGGAGAACCGGGTCGTGCTGACGTACATGCCCGCTGCCGAGGTCGGAGACGGCGCTACGACGGGGCCACGGGCGCCACAGACGAGGAGACGGCGGCATGACGCTCGAGGAGATCCTGGCCGAGCGCCCATCTCCCGGCCAGCCTCGCACCTACCGCTTCCCGGCGTTCGAGCGGACGGTCCTGGCCTCGGGCCTGCAGGTGCTGGCCGTTCACGTTCCCGGCCGGCCCCTGGTGTCGGCGAATCTGGTCTTCCGGCGCGGCGCCGGCGACGAGCCGCGAGATCTGGCGGGAGCCACCGTCCTGGCGGCGCGCGCGATGACCGAGGGCACGGAACGCTATCCGGGCGTGGAGCTGATCGAGGCCGCTGAGCGTCTGGGCGCCACTCTCCACGTGGAGGCGACGTGGGACGCGTTCGTCGCCGCGGTGGAGGTGGCGGCGCCGCGCCTGGAGGCCGCGCTCGAGCTGCTCGCGGAGCTGGTCGAGCGGCCCACGTTCCCGGCGCAGGACGTGGCGCGACTGCGCGACGAGCGTCTGAACGACCTGATGCAGGTCATGGCCGATCCGCGTCGACGCGTGGAGCAGGCCTTCGCGGCCACGATCTACGCGCCCGAGTCGCCCTACTCGCGACCGGCCGGCGGCGACGAGGAGAGTGTTGCCGGCCTCTCGTCCGACGCCCTGCGGACTGTCCACGGATCGATCCTCGCGCCGGACCAGGCGGCGCTGGTCGTCGGCGGCGATCTCACCGGGATCGCCTTGCCGAAGCTGGCCGAGCAGGTGTTCGGCTCGCTGGCTTCCGGCCGCGGGTCGGCTTCCGTGGCGGCCGCGCCGGGTTCCACGCCGAGGCCTGCCGGCGTCTCCGCTCCTGCCGCAGCCTCGGCGCTCGATCGGACCGATCGTCCGGTTCTACCACCGGCCGGGCTCGGTCCAGACGGAGCTGCGGATCGGCCACGTTGGCCTGCCGCGGCGCATCCCGGACTTCCACGCCGTCGGCGTGATGGCGGCCATCCTGGGCGGCCTCTTCAACTCCCGGCTCCAGATGAACCTGCGCGAGGAGAAGGGCTACACCTACGGCGTCGGCGCCGGCTTCGACATGCGGCGGGGCGCGGGCCCGTTCGCGGTGCGGACGGCGGTTCAGACGCCGTCCACGGTGCCGGCCATCGTCGAGACGCTGTCCGAGCTGCGGCGCATCCGCGAGACCGCGGTGACGGACGCCGAGCTGGCCGCGGCCCGCGACTACCTGGTCGGCGTCTTCCCGCTGCGCTTCGAGACGCCCGGCGCGGTCGTCGGCGCGCTCGGCGGGCTCTTCGTGCACGACCTGCCGGACGACGAGCTGGCCCGCTACCGCGACGCGATCGAGGCGGTGACGGTCGCCGACGTGCAGGCCGCGGCGCGCGACCACATCGATCTCGATCGGATCGCGATCGTCGCGGTCGGCGACGCCGACGCGATCGGCGCCGAGCTGGCGTCGGCCGGCCTCGGCGAGGTCGAGATCGTCGACGGACAACGGCCGGCGGCGATGCCGGCGATCCGACGAGGCCGGCCGAATGATCGTGGTCGTTGGGCTTCCGGCCTACGCCGACGGCGCGGACGGGGAGGAGTGCGCGGGCGGCCTCGCCGTCGAGGTCGCCGCGGCCGCGGTCGCAGCGGGGCGGCACCGTGGAGCTGGTCGGCAAGGTCGGCAACGACGGAGCCGGGGACGCAGTCGTCGTGGCCCTTGGCCGGCTCGGCATCGGCCACGCGGCGCTGCTGCGAGATCCGGCTCGCCCCACGCCGGTCCTGACCGAGACGCCACTTCGCGGAAGCCGCGGATGCTGCCGCGGACGGGCCCGAGGGCCCGGAGGTGCAGGCTGCTGCCAGCCGATCCAGCGGCCCGGCCCGTACTGGAGGCCGCGGACGTGGAGCTGGCGCTCCGGTTCCTCCCTGAGGCGGCCGTGATCGTGCTTACCGATTCCCTCCCGGAGTCGACCGTCGAGGCCGGGATCCAGGGCGCGGGCTTCTCCGGGGCCAGGTTGATCGTTCTCGTCGGGGCCGGAGGGGCCGCCCCCGCAGTGCCGCCCGAGACTACCGTCCTGGAGGCGCCGGAGGAGGACGACGGATCGTTCGGCCGGTTGGTCGGAGCCTTCGCCGGGGCTCTCGACGCAGGAGTGGACCCGGCCGTGGCCTTCGGCGAGGCTGTCACGTCTTCCGGCTGGGAGCCGGTCGCCGACTGAGCAGCGCTCGGGGCGGTTCCGGCCGTTCCGGCGGCCGCGTCCCGAGGCACCGCTTCCTGTAGAGTGCGGAACATGGACAGCACCACCAGCGGGCTCGGGCAGGAGGGGTCTGGCAACCTGCCGCCAGGCTTCGACCCCGCCGCGGCGACTCCGCTGGATCGCGCCACGGCGGTTGTCGTGCTGCGCCAGGCGGACGAGAGGATGGAACAGAGCGAGCCGGAGCAGGCGCTTGCGTTGTACTCGAGGGTCACCGTCGTCCCGGACCGCGACGTCTCGGCCGCTGGGTTCTACGGCCTGGGCAACGCGTTGTACCGGCTGGATCGCGAGGTCGATGCGCGCCAGGCCTGGGAGCGTGCGACCAGCCTGGGTGAGACGCCGGTGGCTTATCGGGCCTGGCGCCAGGTGGCCGCGGCCCTGGTGCGAGAAGGGGACCTGCGCGGCGCGCTCAGTGCCTACCGCGAGTGCGAGAAACGGGCACCTCGCCAGGATCGGGCGGAGATCTCTTCACGCCTGGGCTGGTTGAACAAGGAAACCGGCAACACCGGCGCCGCGGGGCGCTACTTCGCCCGTAGTCGCGGCGACGCGCTGCCGCCGTTTATGACCTACCTGATCATTGCGGTGACGGCGGTCACGTCGCTGGTGGCCATGTCCTCGGGAGGCGGGGCCGGCCAATCGCCCCTGGGCGGGCCGCTCGAGCAGCAGCTGATGCTGGACAAGTTCGCCGTCGCCCACGGCGAGTTCTATCGGCTTATCTCGGTCACTCTCGTGCACGACCCAACGGACATCCTCCACCTGCTGTTCAACATGTACGCCCTCTGGTACGCCGGCCAGCTCGTCGAGCGGATGTACGGCTCGTTCGTGATGCTCGGCTTCTACGTGCTGTGCGGCATTGCCGGGTCGATAGGTTCCCTGGTGTTTGGGGACGGAGCCTACGCGGTGGGAGCCTCGGGCGCGATCTTCGGGCTGTTCGGGGTGGTTCTGGTGGCCACCCGCCTGCATCACGCGATCCTCGACACCCAGTCGAGGATGATCGCCTCTCAGGTTGGCTTCCTGATCGTGCTCAACCTCGTCCTGGGCTTCTCGGGCGTCTTCAACGTCGACAACTTCGCCCACCTCGGCGGCCTGCTGGCCGGATTGTGGCTGGCCCTGATAATCGCCCCGGCCCAGGTTCCCACTCTCGCCTCGCTCTGGCAGACCCCGGGCGGCGGCGCCGGCAGGGCTCGCGGATTGGCCCTGCGCCTGATCGGCGTTGGCGGCCTGATCGTGGTCCTGGGTGCGGGCCTCGCCGTGGGCACGGGCAAGTGGCAGGCGACTCCCGGCTACCACTACTACTACGGGGCCTCCGCTTGGAGCGTGGCGCGAGCCGGACGCGCCGTCGGCCTCGGCAGGATCGGCCGCCCTGCTTGTGGTCGACTAGGACAGTCAGCCGAGGTCCTCGCGCCAGCCGAACCGGTCCAGGACGCGGTACATGTTCCGCCTGTTGAGGCGGGACCGATCCGGCGGCCATGGAGCTTCTTCACGGGCGAGCGGCAGCGCCAGCCGGACGGCTCCGAGGGCTCGCGGCAATGCGCGAGGGTCGCCTGGGCCGACCATCGGGTCGGCTCGTGCGATGGCTTCGGGCGAGTCGGCTCGTCGGCTTCGGCCGTGGCTTCGGCCTCGGCTCCGGCTTCGGGCGAGCCGGCTTCGCCCGTGGTCTCGGCCGTGGCCGGGTCTTCCGGTTCGGCCCCGACACGAAGGCGCAACGTCCACCAGACGTCGAGCCACGCCGGCGTCACGAAGTGCTCGTCCAGTGGTCCGAGGGCGCGGTAGTCGGCGCGACGGAAGGCCAGCCAACCAGCCTCCAGAGGCCACGACGTTCCGGCGCGGCGCCGGGTCCCCATCCCGCTCCAGCGAGCTCGGCCGGAGCGGACCGCCGGCCGGCGAGACGAGGCCGAAGCCACCGACGGCCGCGACGGACGGATCGGCCAGCGCGGCGGCGAGCGGGGTCAGGGCGTCGCCGGTGGGCCAGGCCGAACCGTCGGCCAGGAGAACCATCTCGCCCGATGCGCGGCGCAGGCACATGTTGAACGCCGCGGCCGCCCCCAGCCGCGTCGACGTGCGTAGGAGCTCCAGATCGATCCCCCCAACGGGCGCCCGGTCGGGCGCCCCGGGCTGGAGGGCCGCCGCCTGAGCTTCACTCGGGTCGTTTGCCACGACCACGACCTGGGTCCCGGCCGGGGCATGGGCGCGGAGCCCGGCGAGCAGCCGCGAGACCCGGTCGGGCGACTCCGAGGCCACGATCGCCACGGTCCACGCCGTCGTGGCGGGCTCGGCGAGAGCCGATGGAACCACCGACGCGGACCCGTAGCGAATCTCGCCGGCCACTTCGAGGGTGGCAGGCGCGGCTTGGCTGACGCTGGTCCGTCTCCCGTGGTCGGTGACTCGCCAGCCGAGGGCCTCGATCTGGTCCTTGAGTGCGTCGGCCGTCGACCAGTCGCGGCGAGCTCGGGCTTCTGCGCGCTCGCGGACCAGGTGGGAGATCTCGGCCGGCGGCCCGGCGGCGGATGAAGTCGGTTCGCTCACTCGTGGAAGGATACCGGGGCGGAGGGCCGGGTCGTGACATCTGCCACCGGTAGCCCAGATCAGCCGCGGCGCTGCTCCCCTGGAGGTGGCGCCTTGCTCGGCTCGACAGGTAGCGTCGGAACGATCGGCATGAGCACCGACACTCGAGCCCCGTGCGGGGCCACGTTCTCGGCCCAGGCCTCGCCGCCGTGGGCCCGCGCCAGCTCACGAACGATCGCAAGCCCAAGGCCGGAGCCACTGCCGCTGCGCGAAGGATCGGCGCGGTAGAAGCGCTCGAAGACCTTCTCGGTCGTTCCCGGCGGGAAGCCCGCGCCGTCGTCGGTGACGCTCATCGATATACCCAGCGGTCGGCCGGGGAGCTGAAGCCGGGCCGCCCTCAGCCAGACGTGGCCGCCCTTGGGGAGTACTGACAGGGCGTTCACGACCAGGTTCTGGAGGATGCGCTCCGTCGCGAGCCGGTCGCCGGTGAAGCTGAGCTCGGGCTCGCCGGGAATGGCGCCGGCCACCTCGAACGAGACGCCTTGCGCGGCGGCCTGGCCTTCGAAGCGCGCCGCCGCCTCCTTGAGGAGCGTCGTGGCGTCGAGCTCTTCGGGGCGCAGCGCCGACGGTCCGTCGCGCAGCCGTTCGACCACTCCCAGCTCGCCGACCAGACGCTCCAGCCGCTGCGCTTCCTCGGCGATGGTCCGGGCCGCGGCCGTTGCCCGCTCGCCGGAGGCGGTTCCGTCGGCGATGGCTTCGGCGAAACCGCCGATGCTGGTCAGCGGCGTCCGCAGGTCGTGGCGCAGGTTGGCCAGCATCTGCGTCTCTTCGTGGCGCGTCGTCGCCAGCTCGCGCGCCATGGCGTTGAACCTCTCGGTCAAGGCCTTCACCTCGGTCGGGCCTTCGACGGGCAGTGGCGGCGACTCACCGGACCGGGTCGGCAGGTCGCTGGCGGCCTGGGCAAGGCGTCGCATCGGCCCGGTCATCGAGCGCGACAGGAGCCAGGCGATCGGCACGCCTACGAACGCCAGCACGATCACGATGATCAACAGAACGCGGCGCAGGTCTTCCAGGGCCTGCTGCACCGAGCGATCGGGCACGGCAAAGACGAACGTGAAGTTGCGCGTCCCGCTGGGGTTGGGTTCTATGTATATGAACTGCTTCCCGTCGGAGGTCTTCATCGTGCCGACGACGTTGGCAGCAGACCCCTTGGGACCAGGCGGCAGTTCCGTGGAGGAAGGATTGCCGACCACGATCCGGAGCGCGCCCTTTGGCCCCGCAACCAGGATGAAGCCGCCGTCGTCGACGATCGGGCCTGAGTAGTCCTTGATGGTCTGCTCGATCTGGCCCTGGCCGACTCCCGCCGGCTGGTGGAGAAACGTGGCAGCTTCGATGAGGACAACCTGGTTGCCGAGGGACGCTTTGATCTCGTTCTCGTGGAGATCGTGCAGGACGACGAACAGGGTCGCGCTGACGGCCAGGAGCAGGGCCGCCGACAGGGCTGCGAAGCCCAGGACGATCCGACTCGTGAGGCCGCGCGGGAACATCGGTGGGCGCCCCTAGTCCTGTGAAGGGGAGGGTCGGAGGTGTCGGAGGAGGCGGCCTCCCCGGCATCGGCCCCGATCGAGGGAGGGAGCACACCAGCGGCCGTCCCTCTGGGCGGGGGCACGAGCCGGTAGCCCAGTCCCCGGACCGTCTCCACCTGCGGGCCGTCCTCTCCGAGCTTCTTGCGCACTTCCGCGACGTGAACGTCCACGGTCCGCGTCTCGCCCGGAAAGTCGGTGCCCCACACGTCCTCGAGCAGGGCGTCGCGCGTCAGGACGACGCCGGGGTCGCGCGCGAGGGCGGCGAGCAGGTCGAACTCTCGGGCGCGGAGCTCGAGCCGGCGCTCGCCAACGGAGGCCTCACGCCGGCGGGGATCGATACGAAGGTTGCCGACGGAGATCGGCCGGCCGCCCTTGGCCGTCACGTCGGTCCGACGCAGGATCGCCTTCACCCGCGCCACGAGGGCCCGCGGATTGAACGGCTTGGTCACGTAGTCGTCCGCGCCAAGCTCCAGACCGACGATCGCGTCGACGTCCTCCGACCGTGCGGTCAGCATGAGTATCGGAACGTCACCGCGCCGGCGAAGCTCCCGGCAGACCTCGAAGCCATCCATCTTGGGCAGCATCAGGTCCAGCACCACCAGGTCAGGGTCGCAGCGCTCGTATTGGACCAGGGCCTGCTCGCCGTCGGCCGCGGCCACCACGGTGTAGCCGTCTTTCTCGAGGTAGAGCCGGACCAGCTCGACGATGTTGCGCTCGTCGTCGACGACGAGGATGGTCTTCATGAAGGCAGAATACGTCCCGTCGTCCGAATGCCCGCCGGCCGTATGTAAGCGGCGTGTAAGACGAAGTGGGGAGGGGACGACCTCAGGACCAGGCCACGGCGGATCCGAACGACCTCCGCATCGCATCGACCAGGCGTCCGTCAAGGGGCACCGTAACCGAGGCCGACACTGAGTCCTCGCGCGGGCGTGCCATCCGAACCGTCAGAGCGTGGCCATCCCACGCCAACGACGCCAGGCGATCGCGTGGAACCGCCAGCAGGTCGAAGCCGTACCGCGCGGCATCGAGATACTCACCTGGTTCCGAGGCGATCACGAGCTCTCTCGACCCGAGGACGGCAACCCCGGAGGCGGGCCCCGATCGGCGACCGCGAGACTCAGCGACGTCGCCGGCCGCGACGGAGGCGGGTTCTTCCGGGTCCGCAAGGGCCGACGAGCATCGCAGCAGGAACCGCCATTTATAGGGCAGCCGCTCCGGATCCGTCTGCTCGCCGCGCCGGGTCAGCCACAGGAATCCTGGCTCTGCCGGCATCGGCGTCGTTGCCATCTGGCGGCGCAACCAGGCGAGGTTGTCCCGCAGTTGCGGCCGTTCGGTGGTGTTGTAGCGCACGACCAGCTGACCTTCCGCGGCGATCAGCCGCAGCCGGCCGTAGAGGAGGATCTGGCGGTCGTCGACCGCCATCAGCCGCGCGATCGGAATTGCCGTCACGCGGCCCGGCTGGCAGTCAATCCAGAGGCCGACGATGGCGTCGCCGAAGGCCAGGACCTTGGCTGGCGTCCGGACACACTGCCGGGGACCGATCAGGCGCGTGGTCTCCGGCACGACAAAAAGGCGATCCAGGGGGATCCGCCCGCATTCAGCCTCCAGAGCCGCCAGTGCGGAGGCTGGCACCTGCCCGATATCGGTGGGCCGGAATGGACGCTCGGGAAGCCAGAGGGCGTCCAGGCGGGACACGGGGGTTTCCCACGGTTCGGCTGGGTCGGAGACGGCCGTCCAGAACCGTCTGCCGAACCTGCCGCCGAAACCAGGAGTGGGGTGGACCGGAGTCGATCGCGAGTCTGGTTCGGACGTACCGGTAAGGAGTGGCATGGATACGGCCTCCGAGCTCCACGAGACAGTGGCTCTCGCGGGTCCACCGACGGAGGCAGCGCCCTAGACGCGCCGGCGGGGACCACGCCAACAGCGTACGAGTCCGTTCTCCCGCGGGTCAATGGTCCGGCTGGGTCGCGCGGGGCCGCGGGCTGCGTCCGGTCCGAACCGGCTACGATCTACTCGACCCCAGCCCTCGTCGCGGGGCCCGGTCGCCAATCTGGAGGACCAATGCACCTCGCCGGAGAAACCGAGATAGCCGCTCGTCGCCAGCGGGTCTGGGAGACCATCAGCAACCCGTCCCGCGCCGCTGAGTCCAACGCGTCGGGCCAGGCCCAGATCGAGAAGATAGACGACCGTCACTACAAGATCACTGTCTCGGCGCCGGCGGCGATGCCGATGACCGTGGTGCTGGCTCTGGCGCTGACAGATGTCGAGGAGCCGAGCCGGATCGCGGCCACGATCGAGGGCGCGGTCATGGGCGGCCCGATCAACGGCACCGGTTCCATCGAGCTGACCGAGTTGGGCCCAAAGACGACACGCGCGACATGGGTTGCCGACGCCACGCTCGGCGGGCTGCTCGGAGGCTTCGAGCCGATGATCCAGGGCCCGATCCAGCAGGCCGCGGAGCAGGGATTCGCCTCTCTCAAAGGGCGCCTCGAGGCCGAGGAGGCCGCCGGCGGCTAGACTCAGCGGCGGCCCGGCTCTGACGACGTCCAGCTAGCGGCGGGTGTACGTGGCGGTCAGAGTGGTCTGGCCGAGGATCAGGTTCGTCGTCGCGGTCCGGACCTCGGCGGCGGACGGGTTCCCGCTCAGGTTGAGCCGGCCGGACAGCGCCCAGAGCGTGAAGCGGTAGCGATGCGTGCCACCGGGCGGGCACGGGCCGCCGTAGCCCTTCTGGCCGAAGTCGTTGCGACCCTGCGCCGGTGAGTCCGCCGACCGCACGCCTTCCGGCAACGAGCCGGCCGGACCGCCGCCTATGTCGAAGACCACCCAGTGGATGAACCCGCGGGCGTCGGGGTCGTCCACGACCAGGGCGAACGACACCGTTCCCTGCGGGGCGCCCTGCCAGGCCAGGGCAGGGGAGAGGTTCTCGCCGTCGCACGTGTGCTTGACGGGAATGGCTCCGCCTTCTGCGAAGCTCGGGCTGGTTAGCATGAAACCGGCCATATCGGTCTCCCGCAACAGGTCTGAAGTTGGCGACGATGATGCCGACGGGATCGTGGCGCCGGAGCATGCCGCGCAGATGAGCGCCATGACCCAGGCGAGGTGGGGCACGCCGCGGAGGATCCCTGGCCCGCGCATGGCGTTGAGGATCGGCCCCAGAGGCGGGTCGGTCAAGACCGGCCGTAGCCGTTGCCACGGCGGCTCACGCCGCCGTTCGTGGCCCCTTCTCTCGCAGGCCGGGCGACCGCTTCAGTAGTCGCCGCCCCGCCACGTCTTGCGGGACGTGCTTTCGGCGGCGGCCTTGCGCACCATCCTGCCGAACCGTCGGTCCTTCTCCCGTCTTGCGGCGACGGATGTCGGCTGCTCAGCCAGCTCGTGGAACAGGCGCCGATAGCTCTTGACACGAGCCTGGTCCAGCCGGCCGGCGGCCACCGCCCCTTGAACGGCACAGCCGGGCTCGAGTCGATGGGAGCAGTCGGCGAAGCGGCATCGAGAGGCCAGCTCGGCCAGATCCGCGAAGGTTTCGTCGACCCCTTCCTCCGCGTCCCAGAGCCCCAGCTCGCGCATGCCGGGCGTGTCCAGCATCAGCGCGCCGCCGGGCAGGCGGAACAGCTCGCGATGGCTGGTCGTGTGGCGGCCGCGCGAGTCGTCCTCGCGGATCTCGCGAGTGACCATGAGCTGCTCGCCGGCGAGCCGGTTGAGAAGCGTGGACTTGCCCACGCCCGAGGACCCGACCAGGGCGAGGGTCCGGCCGGGCTGGAACCAGCGAGCCACCTCCTCGACTCCCTGCCCGGTGCGTGCGCTGAGGGCGACTACCGAGACGCGCAACTCGTCCGCAAGACGCGTGGCGCTTGCCCCGGCGCCTGTGCCGAGATCGGCCTTGGTGAGGAGCACGACCGGCTCCGCGCCCGACTCCCGACCCATCACCACATAACGCTCCAGGCGGCGCGGGTTGAGGTCGCCGTTGAGCGACGTGGCCACGAATAGCACGTCAATGTTGGCGGCCACGACCTGAGCCGCAACCCGAGACCCGGCCGCGCGGCGCACGAAGGCGGAGCGGCGCGGGAGGATGGCGTCGATGCGAGCTTCGCCCGCATGAGCCGTCGGAACGCAGCCCACCCAGTCGCCCACGGCGGGGAGGTCGCCGTCCTCAGCCAGGTGGCGGAATCGCCCTGTAGGCGACGCGAGCGACTCGCCGCTCTCGGTCGCGAGCAACCAGTGGCCTCGATGCTGGGCGATGACGCGGCCCGGCGCCAGTCCGGCCGCGCCGCTCGGGCGCGAAAGCGCCGGCCCAGCGCTCGTCCCAGCCCCACGGCGTCAGCCCTGCCGCGGTGCCCACACCGGCTGAGGCGGTCTCGCCGGCAGCGGCGATCGACTCGAAGTCCTTCATGGCCGGACGGCCGCGTTCGCCGGCGCGAGCCGGTCGTCGAGGTGACGCTCGAAGGAAAGGCAGATCGGATCGAACCAGCGAAGCCAGAACCGTCGTGCCAGCAGGTTGGCCGACTCGAAGTCGACGGAGATGCGCTCATACCCCGACTCGCGGGCCCAGCCCGCGACCGCTCCGAGGAGAGCTCCGGCCAGTCCGCTGCCCCGCGCCTCCGGGACGGTAAAGGCTCCGCATATGCTGATCGTGCCTGCATCCCTCACCAGCCGGGTGACGTCCTCGCCGGGATTGCGCAGGTACAGGCAGGAGACGATCCGCGAGCCGGAGCGGGCAATCCAGACCGACTGCCCGGTCGCTGTCAGACGGCTTGCCAGGGCGGCCCTGGGCTCGCCGTCGACGTCACGGTGAAGGAAGGTCGGAGCCGCGGAGTAGTAGGCGTCCGAGGCCACGTCCAGCTCGAGGAGCTCGTCCAGGTCGGCGGCAGTGGCCCGCGAGATGGTCGTTCCTCGGGGCGGGTTGCTTGGCCCGATGGCCGCGGCCACCGGCATTGCAGCCGAGGTGCTGTCGATGCCACGCAGGGCGTCCACGACGAAGAGCCCGAAGCCCAACCAGGACAGCTCGTCGCGCAACTCGCGATCGTCGGCCAGAATCGAGCAGCAGTGAGTCAGCCAGCCGCGCTCTACCCATCGAGCGGAGACTGCGCCGTAGAGGGCCGCGAAGGTCGCCGCCCGATCAGGTCCGGTGGCCGCGTGCGCCCATTCCGGGACGTAGGCGGCCGTTCCGGAGCCGCGCAGGCCCGGGATCGCCAGGCCCGCCATGAAGCCCGTCAGCTTGCCTCCCCGAAGGGCGGCCACAGCCGGAAGGGCCGTTCCCGAAGGCCCGGCCGCCAGCAGGCGTCCCAGTGCCGTCAGGATGGCGGAACCGTCCAGGTACGCGGCCGGCAAGGCGGGCACGGTTCGCCGCAACCGCCGGTAGTCGTCGGCGAAGAGCCGTGTCGCGTCGGGCAGATGCGATTCGTCCAGTTCGACGATGTCCAAACCGGCGGAGCTGGGGGAGCCGCAGTGACCCCCCACCGCCGGCCAAGTCGCCGCTTGTCATGGTTAGCCAACCCTCTTGAGCTTGCCGGTGCGCTTGGCGTAGCGCTCCGCCTGGCCGAAGCCCCACAACCCGAGCGGGATGAAGACGCACGCCATCACGAGCAGCGGCCACAGGTCGGGCAGGAGTTGCTGTGCCGTCGCTCCGTCGATCAGCGCCTTGCGAACGGCGTCGAGCACGTAGGTCGCCGGCGAGATGCGCGACAGGAGCTGCATCCAGCCGGGCAGGACGGTGGTCGGGTAGTAGACGCCGCTGACGAGCAGCAGGCACGACTGCAGCACGAAGACCATCTGCGAGCCGCGCTCGACCGACATCATCGGCAGGATCGCGGCCAGCATGCCGACGCCGATGAAGCTGGCCGAGCCGACGCCCATGAAGAGCGCCGCCGCGGCGAAGTTGGCCTTGCCCAGGTCGAGCGAGAAGAAGAGCGCCAGGATGGCCAGCAGGATCGTGGTGTGGATCAGCCCGTAGATGACCGCGTAGAGCGCCGAGCCGAGCAGCTGAACCGAGCGCCGGACCGGCGCCATCATCGTGTACTCGAGCGTGCCCTCCCAGCGCTCCCAGGTGATCGTGTCGCCGATCGACTGGAAGACGACCGACAGGTAGTTCCAGAAGACGGCGCCGATGACGAGCGACATGAGGAGGCGTGCGGCTGCCGACCGACTGGCCGATGAGCGAGACCGACAGCGCGCCCGCGACGGCGTAGACCAGGAAGGCGACTTCCCAGCCGAAGTAGCGCTTGGTCAGGTTGAAGTTGCGCTCGACGAAGGCGTAGCCGGCCCGCGCCTCGCGAGTTAGTGCGATCACGGTTGAGTCTCCTGGTTGCGGGCGTGGCCGCCCGGCGCCTCAGCGTCGGGCGGCCAGCTGGAGGGGGCCGTCGGACGCGAGCGACGATCCGAGTCGGATCAGCCCGTAGTCCGAGGCGCCTGCGAACGGAAAGTCGCGGCGGGCGCCCGGGGCGCTTCGCGTCGGAAGCGCAGGCGCTGCTCGATCTCGCGCTGCCGTTCCTCGTGGATGAGCCTGGCGATCTGAGTGCGAGAACAACTTGGTGTCCCTTTCGTAGGTTTGGTCCGATCCGGCCGTCGGCGGTCTGCCGCCTAGTCCGCCGGATCGGCTTCGCCCTCCTCGACGTCGTCGTCGAGGGAGCGGCCGGTGTACTTCATGAAGGCGCTCTCGAGCGTCGGCGGCAGGCCGTGCTCGAGGGCGACCGTTGTCTTGAGGCCGTTCGGGCGTCTCCTCGACCGCCAGTCGTCCGCCGGCGAGGATTCCGATCCGCCCGCACAGCCGATCTGCTTCGGCGAGGTCGTGCGTCGTCAGCACGATCGTCGCGTCGTGATCGGCCTGGAGCTCTTCGATGAATGTCTGGACGTCGAGCTTGGAGCGCGGGTCCAGGCCGGTAGTCGGCTCGTCGAGCAGCAGCAGCGTCGGGCTCGTCAGGATCGCCCTGGCGATGGCGACCTTCTGCTGCATGCCCCGGCTCATCTGCTCGACCGGCCGGCCCATCCGCTTCTCGCCGATGCCGAGCCGGGCCATGATCCCGACCGCCTTGCGGCGTGCCTCGCGGGCGTCGAGGCCGTAGAGGCGGGCCGCGAACGAGAGGTTCTCGGCCGGCGAGAGCTTCTTGAAGAAGGCGGCGTCGACGCTGACCCGGTTGATCAGCCGCTTGACCGCCATCTCCTCGCGGACCAGGTCGTGGCCGAAGACTTCGACCCGACCCTCGTCGAGGGTCAGCAGGCCGCTGACGAGGCGGATGAAGGTGGACTTGCCGCTGCCGTTGGCGCCGAGCAGGCCGTAGATCTCGCCCCGCTCGATGCGGATCGAGACGTCGTCCACGGCCACCACCGGCGGCTTGCGTCGGTCCACGCGAAAGCGCTTGGTGGCGTGGTCGACCAGCAGAGCCGCCGGACCGGCGACAGGTCGGACCGAGCGGGCCGGCTCGGGGCCGGCGATTCGGTTGTCGTTCCAGGACCGCGATGCTCATGGTCACCTCCCTCAGGGTGGAGGCTCGCGGCGTGGAGAAACCGCGAGCCGGGTCGGAAGCGGGAAGGGCTCGCGGCTGGCCCCCGAGGCGCCGTCGCGCCGCCATGGGGCATCAAAAAAGCCGGGGGCCCGATCTGGCCCACGGCTCAGAGGTTCGTCCTGGCGGCTCTACCGCCTGGGCTAGCTCTCGGTGGGCGCAGATCTCCCGCACACGGCGGGACCGCCGTTCACGCGAGACGGCTCCGGCCGGTGCCTTGGTGAGATTGCGCACGACGCACCTCGTCAACTGCTGCCTGTCTGGCAGACCTGCGGGAGTCTAAGGGAGTCTGGCGAAAGCCTGTCAATCCCTGGTGCCGGCGGCGCGTCAGGGCCGGGACGTCAGCGGGCGGTCTTGGACAATTGAGCCGGCTGAGCGACTCCGGTCGCCGGGCGGACGAGGGCTTCGGGCAACGGGACCGGGGGCTGGACCGGCTCGGCCCGTCGGCTGCTTTCGCGGACGATGAGCTCGGGCTCAGAGCACGCGCCGTCTCAGGGATCGGCTCCTGGCGCGCGCCGGGTCTGGCGCGACCTCCCGATCAGCTGGTCGATCGCCTTCACGGCGAGCATCGCCGGCGTCGGCCAGCGGCTGATGGACCGTCGTGAGCGGCGGCCAGAAGTGCGACGCCTCGGCGATGTTGTCGACGCCGACGACGGAGAGGTCCTCGGGGACTCTGCCGGCCGAGCGGTGGGCCGCGTGGAGGACGCCCAGGGCCATCTGGTCGTTGCTGGCGAAGACGGCGTCGATATCGGGGCAGACCTCGAGCAGTCGGTACAGGCCCTGCTCGCCGCTGGACGACGGTCCAGTCGCCTTCGACGATCAGGCAGTCCTCGACCTCGCGTCCCGCCGCTTCGATCGTCTGCCGCCAGCCGGCCGAGGCGCTGCTGGGCCTCCCACCAGGTCAGCGGACCGGTGACGATCCCGACGTGCCGGGCCCCGCCGGCGAGCAGGTGCTCCGTCGCCAGGCGGCCGATGGCGGCGTTGTCGATGGCGATGGAGGGCAGGTTGGTCTTGCCGACCATACCTCCGACGAGCATCACCGGCACCGGCAGTTCGGCGCCCTTCGCTCGCGACCAGGCCCGGTTGTTGCCGACCTCCGGGATGGCCCAGATGATCCCGTCGACCTGGCGTGAGCGCAGGCTGCTCAGGACGTGCTCGACGTCGTCGGTCTCGGGCTCGAGGATCAGGTTGAGCGAGATCCCGTAGCCCATCTCGGCGGCCTGGCGCTCGATCGCGCTCACGACTCGCGACGGGCCGAAGTACTCGAGGCCGTAGGCGACGACTCCGAGGACGTGGCTGCGGCCCTGGGTCAGGCCGCGGGCGAGCATGTTGGGCGCGTAGCCGGTCTCGCGGATCACTTCCTGGACGCGCTCGAGGGTCTCGGGCGCCACGTCGGGCCGGTTGTTGATGACCCGGGACACGGTCTGAGTCGAGACGCCGGCCGCCGCCGCCACGTCGCGGATGGTCAGGCGCTTCGCCCTTGGCCATGTCCGGGATCCTCCTCCAGCAGTCGCAGAGCTCGGTCGACCTGAGGTCCTCGGCGTCTGACTTCGCCTATTGACTCACGTCTGACGCCCGTGCTAGCCTGTTACCGCTCCCGTTACCGTTACCGGGAACGATAACATCGAAGGAGAGAAGCCCGCAACCGCCAGATGCAGGGCAGGGAGAGCCCCATCGGGCCAGAGAGTTCGACCGAGCGGAGGTCGAGACGCGTCATGGAGCAGCCCGCCGCCGAGGCGGCGGACTGGGGGACGCGTGGACGGAGACCGAAGTCCCGGTCACCGGCGCCGAGCCATTCGACGGGTGCTCGACCAGCGCGCCAGGCAAGGGTCCGTCGCATATCTAGTGGCCTTGCGGAGCGCCGCAACGGCATTGCTCAAACGCTGATCCATTCAGGTCGCGAACGTCAGCTCCCTATCGGAGCAATTGATCGGGGATGAGGATCCGCCGTGCAGGCATTCCCTACTCTGCCAGCGCCCCGGATCCTCACCCTGCTGTCCGTCTTGGAGGAGGTGCCGATGGCGTCAGAGCCCATCTGACACGAATGGAGGCGAGAACCGGCACGAGTCGGAGACTCGAAGTCCAGCGAGGCAGTCGAGGGACTGCCCGATCGAACGAGGGCAGGATGAACTCCACTAACTGCTCGTAGCAGACACGGAGACCAACACAATGATGAAGTCTCGAACTACTCCGGATCGCCGCGGCGATCGCAGTCTCTGCGGCTCTTGCCGCTGCTCGGGGTCTGCCGCAACGCCGAGCCCGAAGGTCTACACGTACAAGGACATGACGGTCGGGTTCATCCAGACCGGTTCTGAGAGCGGTTGGCGCGCCGCGAACACCTCGTCATTCAAGGAGACGGCGACCGCCGAGGGCATCACCCTCAAGTTCTACGACTCCCAGAACAAGATCGAGAACCAGATCACGGCCTTCAACCAGTTCATCCAGGACTCGACCGTCAACGTGATCGTTCTCGCGGCCGTCGGCACGACCGGCTATGACGACGTCCTCAAGGCAGCCAAGGCCGCCAACAAGGTCGTCGTCATCGAAGACCGCCGCATCGACGCCGACTCGAGCCTGTACTACACGTACATCGGCTCGGACTTCGACCACGAAGGCAACAAGGGCGCCGCGGCGATGTGCGACCTGCTGAAGGGCAAGAGCGGCACCAACGTCGTCGAGATCGGTGGCGACCAGGCCGCTTCGGCCGCTATCGACCGCGACAAGGGCTTCCGCGAGAAGCTCAGTCGTCTGCGGCATGAAGCGTCCTCGACAGCCAGTCCGCCCCGGGTTGGGACCCCGTCCAGGGCAAGGCCATCATGGAAGCCTTCCTCAAGAAGTACCCGGGCCAGATCCAGGGCGTCTACGCCCACAACGACGAGCTGGCCATCGCCGCCATCCAGGCCATCGAGGCCGCTGGCCTGAAGGCCGGCACGGACATCAAGGTCGTCGGCGTCGACGCCACGGCCGACGGCTTCAAGTACCTCATCACCGGCGAGCTCGGCGCCGACATCGAGTGCAACCCGCTCCTGGCCCCGCAGGTCTACAAGGCCGCTCTCGACGCCCTCAACGGCGTACCGGCCAGCCGAAGTGGGTCCCCTCGCAGGAGGGCCAGTTCTTCGCCGCTCAGGGCGCTGACGCTCTGCAGGCCATCCTGGCCACCCGCAAGTACTAAGGCCTTCGGTACGTTGACCCTCTGGAGTCGATGTAGCCAATAGGACAGAAGAGGGAGAAGCGGCGTCGCTGCTTCTCCCTTTGAATGAACGGTCTGCTGGGCCGAACGGCGGCCCAAGGTGGCGCGACTTGAAACTCGGGCCGGGTGGTCGCCCTTGACCTACTAACGGCACTGTCATCAACGCCCTCTGCATCCACAGTGCGGTGGAAACGCCGCTCAGTCCTCTCTGCGCGTGCCTTTGGCTCGTCGAGCCGCAAGACCAGAAGGTGACTCAATGCCAGACACCAACCGCGACATCGTCGTAATGACGGGCATCGACAAGTCCTTCCCTGGCGTGCATGCGCTCCAGAACGTGAGCTTCTCCGTCGCCAGGGGCGAGATCCACGCCCTCGTCGGCGAGAACGGAGCCGGGAAGTCGACGCTGATCAAGATCCTGACGGGCGTCGATCGCGCCGACGAGGGCACCATCGAGTACGACGGTCAGATCGTCTCGATCCGACTCCCCATTGCAGGCCCAGGAGCTCGGCATCAGCACGGTCTATCAGGAAGTCAACCTCTGCCCGAACCTGACGGTCGCTGAGAACCTGCTGATCGGCCGGCAGCCGACACGCTTCGGCGTCAGCGTCGACTGGAAAGCTCTGAACGCCCGCGCGCGAGAGCTACTGAAGCAGCTGGACGTCGACATCGACGTGACCCAGCCGCTCGGCTCCTACTCGATCGCGATCCAGCAGATGGCGGCCATCGCCCGGGCGCTGGCCATCTCCAACGCCAAGGTGCTGATCCTCGACGAGCCGACGTCGAGCCTGACCGCCCACGAGACCGCGCAGCTCTTCAAGGTGATGCGGAAGCTCAAGGGCGAGGGCATCGCGATCGTCTTCATCACCCACTTCCTGGACCAGGTCTACGAGGTCTCCGACCGGGTCACGGTCCTGCGGAACGGAACGCTCGTCGGCACGTACGCGACGTCGTCGCTGCCCCGACTCGAGCTGATCCGGCTGATGCTCGGTCGCAGCATCGCCGACCTCGACGACATGACCGCCCACAAGATCGAGAGCAGCCAACATATCGCGGCCGAGGCGCTCCTCGAAGCCGACGAGGTAGGCCTCGCAAACTCGATCGAGCCGTTCGACCTGTTGCTCCACGCGGGCGAGGTCGTGGGTCTCGCCGGCTTCCTGGGGTCGGGCCGCACCGAGCTCGCGAACCTGCTCTTCGGCATCGACAGGCCGGACAGCGGCAAGCTGATCATGGACGGCAAGCCAATCAAGGAGTTCTCGCCATCGGCGTCGATCGCCCGCGGCGTCGCGCTCTGCCCGGAGGACCGCAAGGTCGAGGGCATCGTCGGCGACCTCACCGTCCGCGAGAACATCATCCTGGCCATGCAGGCCGGCCAGGGCTGGTTCAGGCGAATCGGCACGAAGGAGCAGTACGAGATCGCGGACAGGTACATCAAGCTGCTGAACATCACCACGCCGACGGCCGATCAGCAGGTCAAGAACCTGAGCGGCGGCAATCAGCAGAAGGTGATCCTCGCACGCTGGCTGGCCGCCAATCCCCGGCTCCTGATCCTCGACGAGCCCACTCGAGGCATCGACGTCGGGACGAAGGCCGACATCCAGAAGCTCGTCCTCTCGCTGGCTGAGGAGGGCAAGTCGTGCGTCTTCATCTCGTCGGAGCTGGACGAGGTGCTGCGGACCAGCCATCGTGTCGTCGTCATGCGCGACCGGGCCAAGGTGAGCGAGTTCTCCGGAGAGGTCGATGAGAAGGGAATCATGCAGGCGATTGCGGGAAGTGCGTCATGAGCGGGTCGATCTCTCGCACGTGGACCAGGTTCACCGAGAGCATGCTCTTTCTGCCGATCGCTGCCCTGCTGTTGATTCTCATCGCCGACTTCTTCTTGATCCCGGGCTTCTTCAAGCTCGAGTTGAAGAATGGCCATCTCTACGGCAACGTGATCGACATCCTGGTGCACGGCTCGCCGACCATGATCCTGGCCATGGGCATGACGCTCGTGATCGCGACCGGCGGCGTCGACCTGTCGGTCGGTGCGATCATGGCGATCTCCTCCTCGGTGGCCTGCGTCATGATCAACCCAACGATCGTCGGGTTGAACCTCACCGATCCAACGCTGTTTCATCAACGACCCGCAGTACAGCTGGGCCCCGCTCTGGCTGGTGATCGTCGTTCCGCTGGTCATCGCCACGCTGTGCGGCGTCTGGAACGGGGTGCTGGTCTCGTACGGGCGCATCCAGCCGATGGTCGCGACCCTGGTCCTGATGATCGCCGGCCGCGGCATCGCCCAGCTGATCACCAACGCCATCCAGATCATCATCTTCAACGACACGTACGCCTACATCGGCAACGGCTTCATCGTCCTGCCGTTCTCGCTGTACATCGCCGCGGCGGTGTTCATCGGAGCTTGGCTGCTGACGCGGAGGACGGCCATCGGGCTCTTCGTCGAGTCGGTTGGCATCAACGCCCGATCGAGCTTCTACAGCGGCATCAACGAGCGACGAATCAAGCTCTTCGCGTACGGCTTCTGCGGCTTCTGCGCCGGCATCGCCGGCCTGATCGTCGCCTCGAACATCCGAACGTCGGACGCCAACCAGATCGGGCTGTACACGGAGCTGGACGCGATCCTGGCGGTCGTGATCGGCGGAACGCTCCTGGGAACCGGCGGACGGTTCTCGCTGCTGGGCAGCGCCATCGGCGCACTGGTCCTGCAGACGACGATCACGTCGATGCTATCGTTCGGCGTGCCGGCGAGCGCGATCACGGCGGTCAAGGCCATGGTCGTTGTCGCGGTCATCCTTCTGTACGCCGAGCAGATACAGAGATACGTTCGTAGATGGAGCAGGGCGTTCGTGCGTCAGGAGGCAGCCCAATGATCGCGACATTGAGCGCAAGTCTGGCACGGAACCGCAAGTTCCTGCCTCTCGCCGCGACCATTTCGTTGTTCCTGATCGTCTACATGTGCGGCGTTTTCTCGTATCCGGCGATGCGGGACGGGCAGGCCTTCTTCAATCTCTTCGACGCCGCGCCGTTCCTGATCCTCACCGTCGTCGGTGAGACGTTCGTGATCATCTCCGGCGGCATCGACCTCTCCGTCAGCGGCATCCTGGCCCTGACGACGGTCGTGGCTGCGTCGTTGCTGTACATGGGCTGGAGCGCGTGGCTGATCTTCCCTGTCGTGCTCCTGATGGGCATGGTGTTCGGGCTCGTGATGGGTCTTTTCATCACGTACCTGAAGGTGCAGCCCTTCATCGCGACCCTGGCCGGCATGTGGCTGGCTCGCGGTCTGTGCTACGTCATCAGCGATTCCGAAGTGCGGATCCAGCGATCCAACTTACACGACGCTCGGACAGACGAAGATCCTGATCCCAGGGCTGTCGAATCCGGCCACCAAGAGCGGGGACTACATTACGTATCTCGTGGTCGTGGCCTTGGTCGTGCTCGTGATCGGTCTGTACCTTGCCCACTTCACGCGCTTCGGCCGGACCGTCTACGCGATGGGCGGCGGCAACGGAGCGAACGAGATATCGGCCCGCTTCATGGGGTTGCCGGTTGATCGCACCAAGGTCCTTGTCTACGTCATCAGCGGCTTCTGCTCCGCTCTGGCAGGCATCTTGTACAGCATCTACGTCATGTCCGGACATGGGACGCACGGCACGGGCTTCGAGCTGACGACCATCGCGGCGGTGGTCATCGGCGGCATCGCGCTGACCGGTGGGGAAGGCTATCTGATCGGCGCTCTGGTCGGCGTCCTGATCACGTCTCTGATCCAAAGCCTGATCCAGTACAACGGAGAACTGAGTTCCTGGTGGGTATACATCTTCATCGGAGCGCTGATGCTCGGTTTCATCGCCATCCAGAGCGCGGTAGCGGCCTGGAACGCGGCCGCGCTCGGGCGCGCCCAGGCGGGCGGTCATGCGCGCAGGGCGCCGACGGTCTGGTACAAGAGGAGGGGCCTTCGCAACGGCGTAGCGGCCGTGGTGGTCGTCGCGGTTGTCGCGACGACTATCTTCGTGATCGTCCCGAGCGCGTTCCATTCGGGGGCGACCATCAGTTGCCAGCTCAAGCCAATGAGGCCCGACCAGGCGAAGACCCTCGCTCAGGGTGACGCCGTGATCGTGTACGAGCGCAACGGAGGCACGTCCTGCATCGACGATCTGTATGCCATCTACCCCGACGGCAAGATCGTCTCCGACCACGGGGCCAACAACACCGCAACGACGCAAATCACGGCAGACCAGGTCAACACACTCCTGAAACAGATCGCCGATCTCGGCTTCTTCACCCCTAATTTCTACACGACTCACCACACGCCCTGCGGGGCCTGCTACGAGTACTCTACGACAGTCAAGTACCAGGGCCAGACGAAGACAGTCGACGCCGTGGACGGCGGGACGGACGCACCAGCCAACTACTGGCTGATGACAGGGCACCTAGCCCCCATCTTGTACGGCGGTACCCAGTGATGAATGGTGATTGCAGGATGAGTGTGCGACAGAGGCTGGCCGCACTCGTTGTTCTTGGCCTTGCTGGTCGCCGGTTGCGACTACATCGTTCCGCCGATCTCGTTCGATACGCCCACACCAGTCTGCCGGCCACGGCTGGACCGCGACTGTCACCGGCGTCTCGGATGCACAGGGGTCGCTGCACGTCGATCTTGCCCTGCGGAATGACACCAATGACTGGAGCGCGATGGATGTCGCGGCCAGCAGAGCCAATGTGACCGACTCGTCGGGCAAGACCAGTGACTGCGCTACAGCGTTCGTAGGGACGTCCGTGTTCGTCAACAGCAGCGGCTGGTTTCTGCCGCCCGGTTTCGTCATGAAGGGATATACGGGCGGGACGGTGGACAAGCCGCAGACACAGCTGATCTATGTTGAATGCGCTGGTGTCGCGAAGGCTGCCGGTGAGAAGCTCTCGATCAGCTACTCGTACATCACCGGGCCGTTCAACTACTACAGGGCTTCGAAAGCTACAAGGGGCACCTTGACCCTTGATCTGGACAAGGTTGTCACGGACACGAAGTATCCGATTGCCGAGAAGGTGGCCGGCCTGACCCTGAACAAGTCAGACGCAGTGATCAAGGGTATCAATGATTGCACCGTGCAGCTGACGGACGTCAAGCGCACCGACACGGGATTCGAGTTCGACTGGAAGAGCACGAACCCAAGCATTGCCCAAGCCTTCGTGCACATCGGCATACCTCCTGTCATCGGCGCGGACGGCGTGATGTACGGGTTCTATCAGAGCCCTCACCTCTCGGATTCTCCGATTACGCCCTCCGGTGGCACGGCGACCTGGAGCACGACCATCTCGGTGCCGAAGGATGGGACCGGCTTCTACATCCTGCTGCCGTTGGAGACCCAGCAGCAGAAGTACTTCGTCGACCACGTGATCGACATAACCGCCAAATAGCCTCCCGCCGGCACGGCGGCGCGTGGGAGCGGCGTTCGCGCCGGTATTGGCAGCACCCGACATCGATCGACGGCCCGTCGGGGCGAAGGCTGCTGGAAGGCGCGCATCGGAGTGTTTGCCGTTCGACGGCAGAGCATAGGGGAGCGATTGAGTTGAAGGCGCTCGGCGAGTTCGAGGTCTGGTTCCTGACCGGGAGCCAGGACCTGTACGGCGAGGAGACGCTCCGGCAGGTGGCCGCCCACTCGGAGCGGATCGCGGCGGGGCTGAGCGAGTCAGCGGCGATCCCGGTTCGGGTCGTCTGCAAACCGGTGGTGAAGTCGCCTGAGGGCATCCTCGCCGCCTGCCTCGAAGCTACGGCGTCTGCTGCATGCGTTGGCGTCATCGCCTGGATGCACACCTTCTCGCCGGCGCGGATGTGGATCGCGGGCCTGCAGGCCCTCCAGAAGCCGCTTCTTCACCTTCACACCCAGTTCAATCGCGATCTCCCTTGGGGAGAGATCGATATGGACTTCATGAACCTGAACCAGGCCGCCCACGGCGACCGGGAGTTCGGGCATATCGAGACCAGGCTGGGCGTCGCCCGCAAGACCGTCGCCGGTCACTGGCAGGACCCGGTCGTGGCCGATCGGATCGGGTCGTGGACCCGGGCGGCGTGCGCCTGGCACGAGGCCCATCATCTCAAGGTTGCGCGGTTCGGCGACAACATGCGCCAGGTGGCGGTGACCGAGGGCGACAAGGTGGAGGCCCAGATCCGTCTCGGGGTCGCCATCAACGGGTACAGCGTCAGCGACCTCGCCGACGCGGTGCGCGCCGTCCCGGAAGCCACGGTCGACCTGTTGATCGAGGACTACGAGGCGAGCTACGACCTCGCGCCGAGCCTGCGCGTCAACGGCGCGGACAGAGAGGCGCTGCGCGAGGCCGCTCGAATCGAGGCTGCGCTTCGGGCATTCCTGACCGAGGGTGGCTTCGGTGCCTTCACCGACACGTTCGAGAACCTCGACGGGCTCCGCCAGCTGCCCGGAATAGCCTGCCAGCGGCTCATGGCGGACGGATATGGGTTCGGTGCGGAAGGCGACTGGAAGACCGGCCTCATGGTCCGCCTTCTCAAGGTCATGGCCCGCGGGCTTCCGGGTGGGACGTCGTTCATGGAGGACTACACCTACCACCTTGGCCCCGAGGGTCCGAAGGTTCTGGGCGCGCACATGCTCGAGGTCTGCCCGACGATCTCCGACCAGAAGGTCTCGTGCGAGATCCACCCGCTCTCCATCGGCGGCCGCAGCGACCCGGTCCGGCTCGTCTTCGACCGCCGGCTCGGGCCCGGCCGTGGTGGTCGCCCTCATGGACATGGGAGACCGGTTCCGCCTTCTGGCCAACGAGATCGACCTGGTCCAGCCGGACAAGCCGATGCCGCGCTTGCCGGTCGGCCGCGCGATCTGGAAACCGCGCCCGGACCTGTCGACTGCAACCGAGGCCTGGCTCATGGCCGGTGGTTCCCACCACACCGTCCTGAGCCGCGCCATCGGACCGGAGCCACTGGCAGACTTCGCCGAGATGGGTGGACTGGAGTTCCTGCTCATCGACTCCGAGACGACCATCCCTGCCTTCACGAAGGAGCTTCGCTGGAACCAGGCCTACTATCGCCTGGCGAACAGCCTATAGAAGGCTCCTGAAAACACGGAGGAAGATCGATGCCAGGGCTGTCGCTCCCCGAGCTACGGGAACAGGTCTGGCTAGCCAACCAGGCGCTGGTGCGGTCCGGTCTCGTGACCCTGTCGTTCGGCAACGCAAGCGGCGTCGATCGAGCGGCCGGCGTCCTTGTCATCAAGCCCAGCGGGGTGCCGTACGACGTACTGCGCCCGGAGCAGCTTGTGGTCGTGTCGCTGGAGGACGGGCGGGTCGTCGAAGGCGATCTCCGTCCCTCCTCGGACACCCCGACGCACCTGATCCTGTACCAGCGCTACCCGGACATCGGCGGCGTCGTCCATACCCATTCGACGGCCGCGACTGCCTGGGCGCAGGCCCAGCGCGAGATCCCGGCGCTTGGCACCACCCATGCGGATCATTTCCACGGAGCGGTGCCCGTGACCCGGCAGCTCAGGGAGGCCGAGGTCGATGGTGCCTACGAGCATGAGACGGGCGCGGTCATCATCGAGACGCTGGAGCGGCTGGGACTCAGCGCCACTGAGATGCCGGCGGCCCTCGTGGCCTCGCCACGGCCCCTTCACCTGGGGCCGCGACGCGGACGAAGCTGTGGCCAATGCCACGGCCCTGGAAGCGGTGGCCAACATGGCTCGCCAGACGTTCGCCCTCAACCCGAACGCTGGGCCAATCCCTTCGTATCTGGCCGAGCGCCACTATCAGCGCAAGCACGGGCCGAAGGCCTACTACGGGCAGAAGAATCGCTGAGTCGCGGGCCGCGGCCGACGGTAACCATCAAGCGGAAGTCCATTAGGAGTCGTGATGGCTGAGCCCCGCTACACCATCGGTGTGGACTTCGGAACGGACAGAAGTGAAGTTCGCCACGGGAGCGCCAGCGGCGGGCACGGCCGGCACGTGCCGAGGAGGATACGGTGAACCAGCAACAGGGTAGAGCGGCGGAGCTGATCCAGTCGGGTGGCGCCATCCTCGGGATCGAGTTCGGCTCGACCCGCATCAAGGCGTCCCTCATCGCGCCCGACACGACGCCGCTGGCTTCGGGCTCGCATGCCTGGGAGAACCAGCTCAAGGACGGCGTCTGGACGTACGACATGGAGGACGTCTGGAAGGGCCTGGCCGACTGCTACGCGTCGCTCGTCCAGGACGTGCGCGCCCGCTACTCCCTGGAGCTGACGACCGTCGCGGCCATCGGCTTCAGCGGGATGATGCACGGGTACGTGGCCCTGGACGTCGAGGGGAAGCTGCTGGTGCCGTTCCGAACCTGGCGGAACAACATCACCGGGCAGGCCTGCGCCGAGCTGACCCCGCTCCTCGACTTCGCCGTGCCGCAGCGCTGGAGCATCGCCCACCTGTACCAGTCGATCCTGGAGAAGCAGCCACACGTGCCGCGGATCGCCCACCTCACCACGCTGGCCGGCTACGTCCACTGGAAGCTCACCGGCGAGCACAAGATGGGCGTAGGCGAGGCCTCGGGCATGTTCCCCATCGACCCGCGCAGCGGTGACTGGGACGCCGCGCGGATGGCGAAGTTCGACGCCCTCATCGCGCCACACAAGCTGGGCTGGAAGCTCCGGGACATCCTCCCCGCCGTCCTGCCCGCCGGCCGCCCGGCCGGGAAGCTCACCGCCGAGGGCGCGAAGCTACTCGACCCTTCGGGCAAGCTCCCGGCCGGCATCCCGCTGTGTCCTCCCGAGGGCGACGCGGGCACGGGCATGGTCGCCACCAACGCCGTGCGCCCGCGCTCGGGGAATGTCTCCGCGGGCACCTCGGTGTTCGCGATGATCGTTCTGGAGAAGAGCCTGGCCCGCGTCCACGAGGAGATCGACATCGTGGTCACGCCCGACGGGAAGCCCGTGGCCATGGCCCACTCCAACAACGGGTCCTCCGACCTCGACGCCTGGATCGTCCTCTTCGGCCAGGTGGCCAAGGCGCTGGGCGCCGAGGCGAGGCTCGATGACCTATACGCCAAGCTCCTGCCGCTGGCGGTGCAGGGAGATCCGGACGCGGGCGGGCTCCTCTCCATCAACTACGTCTCCGGCGAGCACATGACCGGCTTCACCGAGGGCCGGCCGCTGTTCGCGCGGAACCAGGACAGCAAGTTCACCCTGGAGAACTTCGTGCGGGCGATGTACTACGCCTCGCTCTGCGCCATGCGGACCGGCATGAACATCCTCACCGAGCAGGAGGGGGTGGTCATCGAGGAGATCCGCGGCCACGGCGGCTTCTTCAAGGGCGGCGACACCGGCCAGCGCATGATGGCCGCCGCGCTCAACGTCCCGGTCAGCATCCCCGCCACCGCCGGCGAGGGCGGGGCCTGGGGCATGGCGGTGCTGGCCGCCTACATGCTCCGCGCCGACGCCAAGCAGTCGCTGCCCGACTACCTCGACGAGCGGATCGACAAGAGCATCGGCAAGCCCGTCAAGCCCGACCCGCGCGACGTGCAGGGTTTCGCGGAGTTCTTCGCGCGCCACAAGAAGGGGCTCGCCATCGAGCGCGAGGCGGTGAAGGCGCTGAGTTGAGCGAGGAAGGCGCTCGTCTGCCGGCGTAGCAGCCGGCCGGTTGTCGGGCTCAACCTCATCTCGCGGTCTACTGGTTCGGCCAGGCGGTCCGACCGACCCTGGCTGAGCCGTCCGCTCGGCGCCGGTCGACGGTCCAAGCGGCAGGGTGGCGAAGGCGTCGGGCGCTGTACCATTCACGGGCCATCAAGTGGAACAGTTCCCGGCTTCGGCGCGCCCGGAGCGCACCGGGCCGGGCATCTTCAGGAGAACGAACGCATGCCCAAGGTTGCCGGCTCCGTCAAGGAGCTCCTCGCCGCCCTCGACGGCATCGTCCGGATCGAGGGCGAGCGGCTCGTCGTCGTCGACGAGGCCGCCCTTCGGACGCGCGGCATCTACGACCTCGCCTGGACCGCCACGTTCAGCGAGGACGAGGCCACTGTCGAAGCCGCGCGCTGGATCGTCTGGGAAGCCAGCCAGGCTGTCGGCGCGCGATCGGCCAGCATCCAGGACCTGTACAAGGCCCGCTCGCGCGGCGAGTACGAGGGGATGACCGTTCCGGCGATCAACCTGCGCGCCCAGACGTTCGACATGGCCCGGGTCATCCTCGAGACGGCCAAGAAGAACGACTCCGCGGCGGTCATCTTCGAGCTGGCCCGCTCCGAGCAGACCTACACGTTCCAGCGCGTCTTCGAGTACGCGACCAGCGTCCTCGCGGGCGCCATCGCCGCCGGCTGGAAGGGCCCCGTCTTCATCCAGGGCGACCACTACCAGTTCAACGCCAAGAAGTACGCGGCCGACCCCGAGAAGATGACCGACGAGATCCGCAAGGCCTGCCGCGACGCCATCGCCGCCGGCTACCGGAACATCGACATCGACAGCTCCACGCTGGTCGACCTCTCGTTCGCCACGCTCGACGAGCAGCAGCACCAGAACTACATGCGCGCGGCCGAGCTGACCGCCCTGATCCGCTCGCTCGAGATCGACGGCGTGACCGTCAGCGTCGGCGGCGAGATCGGCGAAGTCGGCAAGAAGAACTCCAACCCCGGCCGAGCTCAAGGCCTACCTCGACGGCTACCGCCGCGAGCTGGACAGGCCGCGCCAAGGGCGCCATCGGCCTCTCGAAGGTCTCCGTGCAGACCGGCACGAGCCACGGCGGCACCCCGCTCGCCGGCGGCGGCGTCGCCGAAGTCGCGCTCGACTTCGACGTCCTGACCGAGCTCTCCACGGTCGCACGCTCGTACGGCCTGTCCGGCGCGGTCCAGCACGGCGCCAGCACGCTGCCGGACGACATGTTCCACAAGTTCCCGGCCACCGGCTGCGCCGAGATCCACCTCGCCACGGGCTTCCAGAACGCCCTGTACGAGCACCCGGCCTTCCCGGCCGAGCTCCACAAGGCGATCGAGGAGTGGGTCTTCGCCAACTGCCAGGACGAGCGCAAGCCCGACCAGACGGACACCCAGTTCGTCTACACCGCGCGCAAGAAGGCGATCGGCCCGTTCAAGCGCCAGCTCTGGGATCTGCCGACCAAGGACGAGATCCTCGCCTCGCAGGCCGCCAAGGTCGACTTCCTCTTCAAGCAGCTCGGCACCCCCGGTAGCCGCGCCCTCGTCGAGAAGTACGTCAAGCCGGTCGAGTTCCACAAGCCGATGCCAGCGGCCCTCAAGGCCTAGACTCACCCCGAGGTCACGAAGCGAAAGGCGCCCGAGAGGGCGCCTTTCGAGTCTCCAGGGTCAGTGCGCCGGCGCGGAGTCCAGAGATAGCAAGCTAGCCCGCCTGGAGGAGGAGCCGCCGAAGGTGGGACCTGGCGCGCCACCGCAGGGGCCGACTACGATAGGCCGGTGACGAATCCCTATCCCGCCGTTGAGCCACGGCCGGGTGCGCCGGAAGCGGACCTGCTCCGCTGGCGCGGGACCGCCCTTGCGCTCTGCGACGAGGCCGATCGGATCTCGATGGCCAGCTTCAGGCGCGATCTCCGCGTCGAGACCAAGCCGGACAACACCTTCGTGACCGAGGTGGATCGGACGATCGAGCACAAGTTGCGCGACCATATCCGGGCCGCCTATCCGAGTTGCGGGTTGATCGGCGAGGAGGAGGGGAGCGACGGCGCCGGAGCGTCGGTCTGCTGGTACATCGATCCGATCGACGCCACGCACAACTACGTGCGCGGCATCTCGGTTTTCGCCACCCTGCTCGCGGTGGCAGTTGACGGGGAAGTCCAGCTGGGCGTGGTGAGCGCGCCCGCGCTGCGCGAGCGCTGGGTCGCATGGCGGGGCGGGGGAGCCTGGCGTGGGAGCGACCGTATCGCCGTGAGCCGAATCTGGGCGCTCGAGGAGAGCCAGCTCCTGTACGGCAGTCGAACCGCGGACATGCGTTCAGGCGCCATGCCGGGCCTCGACGCCACACTTGCGCGAGTCCGGCGGGAGCGTGGCTTCGGGGATTTCTGGGGCTACATGCTCGTGGCGGAGGGAGCTGCCGAGGCTATGGTCGAGACCGGCGCTCATCCCTGGGACTGGGCCGCTCCGCTCGTCATCGTCGAGGAGGCCGGCGGCCGGTTCACGAGCGCGACGGGCGAGCGGCGGATCGACGGCCCATCGGCCGTGGCCACCAACGGGCTGATCCACGAGGAGCTGCTGCGCCGGCTGCAAGAAAGGAGGTAGCTGGTCGTGGCGATGCACCTCGCCTTCGAGGTGGACATCGGCAGTGATCTGGAGACCGTCTTCTCGTGGCTCGCTACGCCCGAGAAGGCGAAGATCTGGATGACGAGCGTGTCGGAGACCGAGATCATCGACGAGAAGCCGGGGATGGTCGGAACGACATTCCGAGAGAGGGTCGAGGAAGGCGGCGGCGGCATCGATATGCGAGGGTCGGTGACGGCGTTCGAGCAGGACCGTCAGATCTCTTTCCACCTTGAAAGCAGAGTCCACAGGTTGGATGTCGACTATCGAGTCGGCGTCGTCGGTGATCTCGTTCGCCTGACCGTCACCTCGGACGTTCACTGGAGATTCCCCGTGAACGTGGCGAGCGTCTTCTTCGGCCGAACGATCAAAAGGAAGATCGTTGAGCAATCGGAGCAGGAGTTCGCCAGACTGAAGGAGCTCTGCGAGGCGGGAACCAGAAAGGGAGAAGCTCGCGGGGCGGTCTGTAAAGATCTTCTCGACCCGGATAGACTCGATGCTGATCGTGACGCCTGAACGCGATCCCCGGCCCGAGTCGGCCGAAGGGCCGACGAGTCACAAACAAGGAGGCTGAACAATGGGCGACAAGACTCCGAAGCGACCGCCGAAGCCGAAGAAGCCGAAGCCAGCGCAGACTCCTCCGAAGAGCTAGGAGGTCGCCCCAGACACGGGCTCCCCGGTGGCAGCGCGCCATCGGGAGTCTCCATGGGAGCCGCGCGCAAGAAGGGGGGTAGAGGGTGGACACGACGTCGGGCGACGCGGGAGTGGCCGCGGTCCTTCTCCTCGGCCTGTTGGCCGAGTGGCTGCTGATCTACACCGCGGTCAGGATCGCGGTCGGCCATGCCAACGACCGACGCCGTCCGGTACTTGAAGCCGAGGCGACCGCGGCGCCGGACAACGTGCGGCTGGCCGTGGTGAACGCGGGCACCGGGGCGGCCTTCGACCTGGCGATGGGCTGGGCGGACGATCCCTCGAGCTACCCCCTGGCCCGGACGCCTCTACTCCCGATCGGTGGCCGTCTGGAGTGCAACCTGGCGGCTGCCGCCGTTGCAGACGAAACCATGTACGTTCGATTCCTGAAGGTGGAGTGGCGCGAAAGCCCGGATCTCGCGCTCAGCAACGCTCGGCGCGCGGTTCTGATTCCATCGCGGCTTTCGCCCCGCAAATAGGGCGAGCGGCCCGGTCCGGCGTGCCGGCGGCCGGCTCGGTACGATCTGTCTGGCTCGTTCGCCGCCTGAACCTGGAGGCCGCTCATGCCCGCCCCTGTCCAACCCGCCGTGTTCGTGGGTGCGAGGCTGATCGACGGCCGCAAGCCGGACGCGATCGCCGACGGGGTTCTGGTGACAGACGATCAAGGACGGATCGCGGCGGCCGGCCCCGCGTCCGCGATCCGCTATACCCGTTGACGCGGTGCAGATCGACGCAACAGGCCTGACAGTCCTGCCCGGGATCGTCGACTGTCACGTCCACCTGAGCCTGCGACTGGAGCCGGTAGCGGATCAGGCCCAGCGTTCGGCGACGGATCTCGTCGTGCGGGCCCTCCAAACCGGCCGCGACTTCCTCCAGGCCGGAGTCACGACGGTGCGCGACGCCGGCGGCGCCCCCGCCGGGATCAGGCGTGCCTTCGCGACCGGGGCGTTTCCGGGGCCGCGGACCCAGGTGAGCTGCACGCCCTTGTCGCAGACGGGCGGCCACGGCGATGGATGGACGCCGTCCGGCGCCGTTCTCCGCACAGACGTGAGCGACCTCCCGCCCGGGATCGCAGACGGAGTGGACGCCGTACGTCGGGCCGCCCGACTCCAGATACGCGCCGGCGCGGACTGGATCAAGGTCATGGCCACGGGCGGAGTGCTCTCCGCCGCCGACACGCCCGACGCCAGCCAGTTCACGGTCGATGAGATTCGTGCCATAGTCGAGGAGGCTCGGGCGGCAGGCATCAGGGGCACGTTCGCGCACGCCGAGGGGACGACGGGTATCAAGAACGCGTTGCGAGCCGGGATCACGAGCATCGAGCACGGCGACCTGATCGACGACGAGGGGATCGACCTGATGCTCGCGGGCGATGTGCCCCTCGTGCCGACCTTCAACATCAACTTCGCCCTGATGGATGAGGGGCGCGTGGCCCGCGGCGAGGTTCCTCCCTGGGCCGTCGAGAAGATGAGGTACCTGTTCGAGCGCCAGCAGGTCAACTTCCGCCATGCCGTGGAACGCGGGGTACGGGTCGTGATGGGCACGGACAGCTTCAGCGGGATGTACCCGCCGGCGGAGCTTACGTATCTGGCCGAGTTCGGGCTGAACCCTTACCGGGCGATCCAGGCCGCAACGATCGAGGCCGCCAGGCTCCTGGGCCTGGCCGACCAGATCGGGACGCTGGAGCCGGGCAAGGAGGCGGATCTGATCGCCGTCTCCGGCGACCCGCTCGCCGAGCCGCAACTGTGGCGCGATCCAGCGCGAATCGTGTTCGTGATGCAGGGCGGCCGGGTAGTGGCGGATCGCCGCGTGGCCTGAGCAGTGGTCTTCTACTACGCGGCGGCCATCCTCGACCTGTGGCTGGCGGCAGTCCGAGCTATTGGCCATCCGACACGGATGCTCCGCTTTCTCGGCGGGGCGTGGCGGGCACTCCCCGGCGACCTGATGGGCCTCACGGTGATGCTCGGTTGCGGGATTCGGACGCCCAGCCGCCTGGTCTCTGCCGCGGACGTGTCGGTTGTCCTGGTAGAGAATCCCAGGGTCGGCCGCTACTTGGCCGTGCAGAAGATGCCCGTCCAGGCGCAGACGCTCGGGCGATACGTCTTCGCCCCGAGCCGGATTCCCGAGCACACGCTCGAGCACGAGATCGAGCACATCCGCCAGTGGAAGCGTTTCGGTCCGCTGTATCTGCCGCTGTACTTCGGCGTCTCTGCCGCGGCGTTCTTGCGCGGCCGCCGGCCATACTGGGACAACGGGTTCGAAGTCGCGGCTCGGAGCCGGGCCGACCGCTTGATGGCCGCACGTCCCGAAGAGACGAATTCGACTGCTTCAAGCCTCAATGCCCGAAACTGACGGCGTCGACTAGCGAGGAGTCAACGATGGCCACGAGCGTACAGGTCACCTTCGATTGCGCCGATCCTGCCAGGCAGGCCGATTTCTGGGCTCGGGCGCTCGGCTATCGGATGCCGGACCCACCCGACGGCCACGCGACCTGGGAAGACTGGGCGCGCGCCCAAGGCATCCCCCAGGCGAGTTGGAACGACTGGGCGGCGATCGAAGATCCGGACGGCGTGGGCCCGCGCTTCTACTTCCAGCGCGTGCCCGAGGGGAAGGTGGCGAAGAACAGGATGCACCTCGATCTGAACGTCGGCGGCGGGAAAGACGTGCTGCTGCAGGATCGGAAGATCCGGGTCCACGCCGAGGTGGAGCGGCTCAAGACGCTGGGCGCGGACGATCATCGAGGCTCGATCGAGGAGGACGGCGAGTTCTGGGTCCGCATGAACGACCCCGAGGGGAACGAGTTCTGCGTCCAGTAGGCAGGGCCTCCGGAGACGAAAAGCCTACCAAAGTCGTAGGATATCGATTGGAGTCGCGCCGATCCGAAGGCGCGGCCGAACCCACTCTCGAGGAACCCACCCCAAATGCCGACTCTGAGCGAAGACGCCGTCCTCAAGGCCCTGGCTACCGTCCAGGAGCCCGAGCTCGGGGGCAACCTGGTCGCCCGAAACATGATCAAGGACCTGGTGATCGACGGGGCGAAGGTCGCCTTCACGATCGAGCTGACGACGCCGGCTTGCCCGCTCAAGGACGAGATCCAGTCGCGAGTCGAGGCCGCTCTCAAGCCGATCGGTGCCGAGGATATCGAGGTCGGCTGGGGCGCCACTGTTCGACGGTCCACTCCAACCTCTCCGCAGATGCTGCCGGGCGTGAAGAACATCGTGGCGGTGGCTTCCGGCAAGGGTGGGGTCGGAAAGACCACGGTGAGCGTGAACCTGGCAGTGGCGCTAGCCCAGGCGGGTGCTTCGGTCGGCCTCCTCGATGCCGACATCACCGGACCGAACATTCCGATGATGATCGGGGCCGAGGGCCAGCCGGTGGCCAGCGCCAACGGCAAGATCACTCCGCTCGAGGCCTACGGCGTCAAAGTGATCTCCATCCAGTTCTTCCTCCCCGAAGGCCAGCCCGTCGTGTGGCGCGGGCCGCTCGTCGGCGGCGCGATCCAGCAGTTTCTGCGGGACGTGGAGTGGGGCGACCTCGACTACCTGGTCGTGGACCTGCCGCCCGGCACGTCCGATGCGCAGCTGACCCTGGCCCAGTCCGTGCCTTTGACCGGTGCGGTGCTGGTGACCACCCCCCAGCAGGTAGCTCTGGCCGACGTGGCCAAGGCGCTGGCCATGTTCAAGCGCGTCAGCGTGCCGATCCTCGGCCTGGTGGAGAACATGTCGGGCTTCGTATGCGCTCACTGCGGCGAGGTGACGGACATCTTCGGCCGTGGCGGCGGCGAGCGCTACGCAGCGGAGAACGGCATCGACTTTCTGGGGGGCGTCCCCCTCGACGTGACCGTTCGCCAGGGTGCGGACGTAGGCGTGCCGGCCGTCGCCCAGGGTCAGGCCGGCCCGGGTGCAAAGGCCCTTCAACTCGTCGCCCGGGCTGTCGCCGGCAAGGTCAGCATCCAGGCCGCACGCGAACAGCCGGTGCTCACCGTCTCCTAGAAGCGGCGCGGGCCTCAGGGTCCGGACGTGCACGGGTCGCGGCGACCGCCGGACGGCGCTGAATCGCCGCATCCTGAACTGCCCGATCAAGTCGGTTGCGACAGCGGCCCTTCGCGGGGTTCCGGCCCGGGTAATATTGGGGCCTCCCGAAGAGGTCCCGATGCCCTGTCCCGATTGCGGTACGCTGTCCCCGCCGGGTGCGCGTTTTTGCCACCTGTGCGGTCGAAGGCTGGGGGCGCTGACCGAGGGGCTGACGGCCGGCGACCGGCGCGTCGTGAGCGCCCTGTTCGCCGATCTGGTCGGGTACACCAGCCTGGTGGACGAGCTGGACCCTGAGGAGGTTCGGGCACGCGTAGACGACGCCCTGAGTCTGCTGGGCCAGGCGGTCGTCCGCTTTGGCGGTTCGCTCGAGAAGTTCGCGGGGGATGCTGTCCTGGCCGTCTTCGGGGCTCCGGTGGCCCACGACGACGATGCGCTGCGGTCCTGCCTGTGCGCCCTGGAGATGCAGACAGCCCTGGCCCGCAACGGAGCCGGGCACGATCGACCTCTCGAACTGCGTGTCGGCATAGCCACGGGCGAGGTCGTGGCCGCTCTCCGGGAAGTGGCGGGAATGAGGTCGCTGGCCCTGACCGGCGATCCGATGACGACGGCCGCTCGCCTCCAGCAGCTAGCCGAGCCGAACGAAATCCTTCTGGACAGCGCGACCGCCTCGGCGGCCGAACCCCGTATCGCCGTTGAGTCTGCCGGCGAACGTCTTCTGCGAGGACAGAGCCACGCCGTCAGGGTCTTCCGCCTCCGGAGCGAGCATCGCCTTGTCAGCCACCCCTGCCGGCGCGCGGCTCCATTGATCGGCCGCGACGACGAGAAGGCTCGCCTGACCGCCCTCTTGCGAAAGACGGCGCAGACGGGGAGGGGCGGGGCGGTGCTCCTTCGCGGCGAGCCGGGGATTGGCAAATCGAGATTGCTGTGCGAGATGGAGGATGACGCCAGAGCCGCGGGATTCGGCTGGATGTGGATCGACAACGCGCCGCATGGGGCCGACACGCCGTACGGCGCCGTGCGCAACATGGTCGACTGGCTGGCCGACGAGCAGGGCGTAACGGCAGGGGTCGTTGCGCGCCAGCTGCTGTTCGGGGCCGACGTCGCGCCGAACATGGATCCGGAGGCGGCCCGTCTGATGCTGGGCGCCGTCGCGGTTCTGGCCCGCGATTCGGAGTTGACGCTCTTGACGGAGGAAGGCTGGGAGGCTGGGCTCGTGGGCCTTGCTGATCCGGACGAGCTGACCGCGGGCCTCAAGCTGGCCACCGATTGGTGGGTGACAAGACTGGTCGCCGAGCAGCCGCGCTGCATCGTGGTCGACGACTTCCACTGGATCGACCCTTCCAGCCGGCAGCTGATGAACCACATGATCCAGCATGGCCGCCAGCCTGCCTCTGGTGGTCCTGACCGGCTCGAGGCCGCCCGCCGCGCCGGAGTGGACCCGTCTGGCGCATACCGAAGTGATCGATTTGGGTGGCCTCGGCCCGGCCGCCACCGAGGAGCTGGGCTCCGCCGTCGCCGGCGCCGCCCTGGAATCGGAGTCGGGCCGCTGGCTCTACCAGAGGACGGGCGGCAACGCACTATTCGTGGGCGAGATCATGCGAACCCTGCGCGAAACCGGCCGGCTTGAACAGATCGGCGAACGCTTCCGGATCGATCGGGGCGCTGCCCGTCGGGGCGTTCCTCTCAGCCTGCGGGCGCTCCTCGGCGCCCGTATCGATGCCCTGCCGGCCGTACCTCGCGGCGCCCTGGAAGCCGCTGCCGTCATCGGCATGACCTTCTCGGAGCCGCTACTACGTGCGCTGTACGGGGAGGTGCAGACCGAGGACCTCAGTCAGCTGGCAGAGGCGGGGATCGTCGCGCTCGCCGATGAGCCCGGCGCCGCGGCCGACCAATGGCGTTTCCACCACCAGCTCTTCCTGGATGCGGCCTACGGCCGGCTGCTGGCCGGCAAACGGCGGCAGCTCCACGCCCGGCTGGCTGACATCCTGGAGGCCATGGAGCCCCGGATCGACGCGGCGGAGCTGGCTCGGCACCGGGTTGCGGCAGGAGATGCCGAGCGGGCGCTGCCGCTGCTGGAACAGGCCGCCCGGGAAGCTGCGGCGGTAGGGGCGGCCGCGGAGGCGGAGGCTTTCCTTCGCACGGCCGCAGAGCTCAAGGGCGAGGCGACGATCGTGCCGCGATCCGGCCACGCGGTTCCTGGTGAGCCCGCGGATGAGATCGCCGTCGCCGGCGGGCCGCAGTAGGCCATATCCAGGCCAGCGCCGGCGCCGCCGCGGGGGCGGTCGGAACCGCCGCGACACTTCCTTCAGCCGCGCTCGCGGCCGCGGCTCCCGATCGGCAGCGGCAGCGCCTTCCAGGCGTCGGCCGACCAGGCGGCGTCTGCCATCCGAGCCTGACCGGCCAGCGAGGGATGGAAGTAGTCGACCGTGCTGAGATCGGAGATCGTGAAGTCGCGCAGGGAGAGGAGCGACTCGCTGGACGTGCAATAGAGCTTGCCGGTCGCACCGTCCGTGACCGCGATCTCGTCGCAGACTTTCGCCAGGCTGGCGTCGTAGAGACTCAGGTAGGTCTCGGCCTGGGCGACGGTCACGGTGCCCTTGTCTCCCAGGAACGGAGGGCATGGCTGCAGCTTCAGGGACAGCGCCGCGAGAGCGGCCACGGCCTTCGGGTCCGCCTGAGTGATGTCACGAAAATGGCCGAAGTCGGGGACGGACATCATCAGGATGCGGCTGCCGGGCGGCAGGCCCGCCCGGAGAATCGAGATCGCCGAGCGGAGATCTGCCTCGAAGGCGGTCGGATCCGTCTGCGTGTAGTCGCACAGGTCGTTGGTGCCGAGCTCGAAGGTGACGTAAGCCGTCTGGCCGGGTGAGAGCTTCCTGGCCGCCGCCACGACTGCGTCGCCTGTCGGGGTGCGTCGTCCATCTTCCTTCCTGAGGTCGCGGCGTCCACCACCGCCGGAGCGCCCCCGAGAGCCCTGAACCGCTCGAGAAGGCTGTAGACCCCATCGTTCTTGGCAGTGCCGATCACCCACGAGAACTGCGCGTGGTCCCTCAGGTACTCGGGCGTGACGCTGTAGGCCTGGCTGTACGAGTCGCCGATGGCGCCGAGGAGAGACGGCATCGGTGGCGCGGTCGGAGCCGGCGTGGGTGACGGCGAGTCCGTCGGCGAGCTCGTTGCCGCGGGGGTTGCGGGGAGCGTGGTCCCCGAGACTGGCGAAGCGCTCAGGCTCGGCGCCACAGCCACGACAGAAGCCGAGGCCGACCGGCGTCGCGCCGGGCCCGCCCTGGAGCGCCGTAGCCAGTCCAACCGTGACAGCCAATGAGGTTGCGGCAATGGCGAGCAGGCCCAGCCCCGCAGCGAGAACGGGTCGCGACGAAAGCCAGGACTTCAGCTCGGACACTCTGCAATCCTAAGGGCGCGGCCGTATAGGATGTCCGCATGATGCAAACAGAGTTCGCCCTCGAGGCGCTGGGGCGCTGCCGCCTCTTTGCCGGCCTGAATCGGGATGCGCTGCGGGGCATTGCCCGAACGCTCAGGGTCCGTCGCTTCCGCAAGGGCGAGGTCCTGTTCCACGAAGGCGATCCTGGAGATGCCCTGTTCATCGTCGCCTGCGGCGCGGTCAAGGTCGTCGTCCCGTCGGAAGAGGGCGGAGAGGCCATCCTCGCGACACTGCGCCGGGGCGACTTCCTGGGCGAGCTGGCGTTGCTCGACGGAGCGCCGCGCTCGGCCAGCGCCATCGCCCTGGAGGCGACTCAGGCGCTGGCACTGCCGCGAGATCAGTTTCGCGCCCTGGCGGACACGGAACCCGCAATCCGAGACGCGCTGTTGGCGGCGCTGGCCACGGAGCTGCGCCGCCTGACGGCCCACGTCGCCGAGCTGCATTTCCTGGATCTGACCGGCCGGCTCGCCGCCCGGCTGGCCCGGCTCGCGGAGGAGCACGGCGAGCGGCTGCCGGACGGCTCCATCCGGCTCGACGCTCCGCTTACCCAGGGCGATCTCGCGGCCATGATTGGGGCCACCCGGCAGAGCGTGAACAAGCTGCTCGGCGAATTCGAGCAGGACGGTCTGCTGAGGCTCGAACGCGACTGCATCGTGGTACCGGATCCGCAGGCGCTGGCAAGAGCCGCTCGCCGATAGGCCCAAAGGGGGGACCGGGCGCTCAACCCGCAGAGATAACGCCTTCTCGCCCCAGTTGCAGGAGCTGAGCCCGGCTCTCGTCCAGGTGATGCGTGGCGGTCCCAAACAGCCGCTTGAGGAGCAGCGCCGACTGGGCCGATCCACCGCTGAGCAGCGCCAGAAGTCCCGCGGCCGGCACGGATATCAGGACGGCAGGGCCTATCGCCCGGGCTGTCGAGAGCGCGGTGGGGTCTTCGCGCAGGGCCGACCAGCCGAGCATGTCGCCCGCGTGGAGTGTCGAGACCAGGACCCAACGGTGTTCGTGCCGGACTCGCAGGGCCAGCTGGCCCTTCTCGAGCCAGTGGACCTCTGAGATCGGGGCTCCCATTTCGACCAGCGTCTCGCCGTCGGCTAGCACGCGGCGGACCGAGGATCCGGAAAGCGACTCCAGCTCGTTCGCGCTCACGCCCTCGAACAGCGGCAGCCTCGTAAGCTCGGCCGCGCTGACTCTCTCCGCCGTGCTCATCTCTCGCTCCGCTCCAGCTCTCCGAACCGGCCGGCATCGCCGCATGGCTATTGTCCACCCGTTGCTCGTCCGTGCGCTGGAGATCCGGCGCGAGCGGCGCACACGACCCGAGGCCCTGCCGGCGCCACAGCCGGCCTCCCGGTCCGTCAGTGCTTGCCGGCGAGATCGTGGAGAAACGCTGCCGCCGCAATGGCGGCCCGACGCCTCCCCTCGGCGCCGCCCAGGAAGGCGGTCTGGCGCGCTTGCGAGACGCCCCATGGGCCGGCGACCGCCATATCGACCTGGGTGTCTTCGCCGGACTCCACTGCCCGAATGGCGATCCCGATCGAGGCGCTGGCCTCGTCCCTGGCGCGCTCCGCCAGGACCGTGAGCGGTTCGCCGGCGGCGCCGGCGGCCATAGTCCGCGTGCTCAGGAGCCACGCGGCGCCTCCGAGGAGTTGAGTGGCGGAGCCACCTGTCCCCACCTCCACGAGCGCGGCGGTCCAGGCGTGCTCGGAGAGTCGACGGCCAAGGACGGCTGGCCACGTGTCGTCGTCGCGGCCCCATACGTGGCTGCCGACGGCGGCCAGAACGGCGGCAGCCGCCTCCTCTACGAGGCTGTCAGGATCCCGGCCGTCCGCAGCCACTGCCGAGATGCGGACATCGACGGCATCCGCTCGTGCGTAAGTGGCCACGACCGGATTCTCGGCCCGGAGCAGCCGCTCTCCGAGGAGGGCGGCCAAGGCCGACTCCCCGATTCCGGCGAGCCGGTAGGTCCGGGTGACCCTCTCCTGCCCCAGGCCGCGCTCGCGGAGGCGGGGCAGCACCCAATCGCGCCACATCGGGCTCATCTCGCGCGGCGGGCCCGGCAGCGCCACCACCACCCGCCCGTCGGCGAGGTCGACCCACCAGCCCGGCGCGGTGCCGCGTTCGTTGGGGATTGCCCCGGCCGAGGGAACCAGCCAGGCCTGTTTGAGGTTGGTCTCGGCGAAGGGGAGGCCCCGGCGTTCGAAGAGGTGGCGCAGCCAGCGCTCCAGCTCGGGGTCCACGCCAGGCCGCTCCCCGAGGACCTCGGCGATCGCCTCGCGCGTGAGATCGTCTGGCGTGGGCCCAAGGCCGCCTGTGGTCACGACCAGGTCGGCGGCCACCAGGCCCTGGCGAAGAGCGGCCGCGACCGTAGCCATCCGGTCAGGGAGGGCCGACATCCACAACACGTCGACGCCCGCCTCCGACAGCGACCGGGCCAGGTCCCCGGCATTCGTGTCGCGCGTTTCGCCTAACGTCAGCTCGCTGCCGACGGTCAGCAGAACCGCGCTGCGAAGCGGTCGGCCAATCTTCTCGGTGGGGCTCATCGCCGGAGTGTACGGTCAGCGCCGGCTCGTCGCCGCGATGGCGGCTGCAAATCGGGCAGACCGGGATGCGCTCTTCATGCGCCAGTTCCTGGCTCTCCGCTGCTATGATCCCGCTGCTGTCTTTCCCACCCAGAAGGAGGTCCTTTGGCTGACCGGCCCTCCTCTTCCGATCCTTCGCCCGATCCGTCGTCCGAAGAAAGCGCCCGGTCCGCACCGCCTGGCTTGGGCGAGCAGTTCGGCCGGACACGCAGCGCGTTCTTCGGCCTGATCTCGGCCCACCTGTCGCTGGCCCGGGCCGAGCTATCCGAGATAGCCTCCGACATCAAGCGTGCCGTGGCTATGGGCGGTATCGCCCTGCTGCTGCTGTTCCTGGCCGGCCTTTTCGTCATGATCGGCACCGCGCTCTTCGTCGGCGAGGCCGTGTTCCACTCGATCGGTTGGGGGGTCCTGCTCGGCGGCGAGCTCCTGATCGGCACCGCGGCCCTCCTGGTGCTGGCGATCGTGGACCTCGGCTGGGGTCGAGCAGCCTGGGCGTTCTCGATTGCGCTCGGTGTCGGCCTGGCGGTGACGGGGTTGTTCGCCGTGGATTGGGCCGCGGTCAGTCGCAACAACACGAGCCTACCCGGAGCGATCGTGCTCGCGGTCCTCACCGGCGTCGTGGTGTTCGGGTTGCTCGGTGCGGCCCTCGGCGCCGGCTTCGGGAGAGGCGTGGCGGCCGCGAGCTTCGTGGCGGGCGTAGTGGTCGGCGGGTTGCTCGGCTTGCTCGCTTCGGCCCACCTCGGCCTGCGTGTCTCGGTGGCGCTGGGACTGGCCGCATTGCTGCTCTTCTGGCCGATCTGCGCGGCCGTTCTCGTATTCCGGCACGGCATCGACATGGACAAGCTCAAGGATCGCTTCGTGCCCGACCAGACAATCGCAACAACCAAGGAGACGATCGAGTGGGTGCGCGAACAGATGCCGCTCGGGCGGAAGTCGTAGCCCGTCGCCAGCTTCTGCTGGACGAGGTCGTCAAGCTCGAAGCTTCCGGCCGGGCTGCGGTCGACATTCCGGCCAAGATCCGGCGCGCGCCGGGCAAGACTGCGGCGCTTGCGGCCGGTACCGCGTTCCTTGCCCTCGGCGGACCGAAGCGAACCTACCGCGCCGTTCGCCGCGCTGTGCTCGGGCCCCGAGCGGACCTGCCCAAGGCGATGCTGCCCGAACAGATCGACAAGGCTCTGCGCGCGCTCGGCGACGATGGAGACCGCGTGCGAGGCCTGCTCGAGCGCGAGTTCGTCGACTACCTGGAGAAGAACAAGCCGGTACGCGACGCCCGCGACTTGCGTGGGACAGTCTCGGAATTGGGCGGAAACATCCTGCGACCCGTGACCGCCGAGGCGGGCAAGCGGCTCGCCAGGGAGCTTTTCTCGCCCAAGGGAGGCGGTTTCTCCGAGGCGATGGATCGCATCCAGGCGCGCCGCGACGCTCGGAAGGCGGGGCCGGAAGCGGGCCCGACTGGGGATGGCGACGAGGCGGCTTCCCGTAGCAAGTCGAAGCCACGCAGCGGCCGCGGTCGCAACGTGCTCCGCCCGCGTTGATCGCCCCGCAGCGCGGTTCGCGCCGCTAGACTCTCATCCCACGGGCGAGTGGCGGAATGGCAGACGCGCCAGCCTTAGGAGCTGGTGCCGCGTAAGCGGCGTGTCGGTTCGACCCCGACCTCGCCCACTGCCGCGGTCAATCACCAACCCGACGACACTGTCACGGCCAGCCAGCCGAATCGGTGGCTTCGGGGCCTGCCCGGGTCGGGCGCACCGTCAGCGGAAGTCTGCCGCGACGCGGTTGCGGCCGGCCTTCTTGGCCTCGTAGAGATTGCGATCGGCGCGAGCCAGAAGGTCGGACGGCTCGTCGCGCGCCGTCCCGGTGACCGCCCCGACGCTGACCGTGAGCGGCAGGTCGCCGATGATCGGACGCCATGGGTGCGCCTCGACCGCGGCCCGCATCTTCTCCAGAACCCTGCCAGCCGCGGCCACGTCCAGGCCGGACAGGACGGCAACGAACTCCTCTCCGCCGAGGCGAGCGACGAAGCTCGGGGGGTCGTCCGGGGCCTCGTATCCGGCCGCGATGGTGGCCGCGAGCAACTGTCCGAGATCTCGGATCACCTGGTCGCCGACCTCGTGGGACAGGGCATCGTTGATGACCTTGAAGTGGTCGGCGCCGAAGACGGCGACCACCAGGGGCGCACCTGGCCTCACGTCGCTGAGTCGGATGGCCAGCTCCTCGGTGACGTAGCGGCGGTTGGGCAATCCCGTCAGGGCATCCGTCCGCGCCTGGCGTCGCAACTGCCGCGCGTCCTCGCGCGCCTCCGCGGTCTCGAACATGGCCTGCCGAGTGCGGGCGGCCGCCTCACGCCGGTTCGAGCTGACGCTCTCGACCTCGGCGTGGAAGATCTTGTACGTCTCGAAGGCCTGGTCGTGGCGCCCGGCCGCGGCGTGGAGCTCGGCCTGCTCGCGCAACACCTCGACTTCGACGCCGGTCAGGTATCGCTCCACGCAGATGGCGCGACAGTGGTCGAGCGTCCGCTGGGCCTGCTCGAGCCGGCCCTGCCGGCGCTGGACCTCGGCCAGAGTGAGCATCAGCTCGGCCGGGGTCACGGCCTGAACGTCGCCGCCGCTGTCGAAAGCGGCCAGGGCGGTTTCGAGGACCTGTTCCGCCTGCTCGTACTGGCCCAGGAGCATGTGTACCCGGGCAAGGGTGTCGAGGAAGGTTGGATTGAGGTCCAGGCCGCTCGACTCGGCCAGGGTCCGCACCGCCTCGGCGGCCGACCCGGCTCGCCCGGCGTCGCCTGCCTCGTACTCGGCATAGGCCAGGTTGTTCAGGGCGTTGAGCCGCCGCTCTACGTCACCGATGGCCATGAAGAGCCGGTCCGCCTCGGCGTAGCGCTCCCGTGCGGCGTCGAACGATCCGGCCATGGCGTAGGCGTCGGCCAGTCGGACCAGGAAGTTGCCTCGCGTGCGGAGCGGCGTGAGTCCGTCCAGGAGCTCGACGGCGCGGAGAGCGTGGTCGAGGCAGGAGGCCGAATCGCCAACGCTCTCGAGGATCGACGACAGGACGAGATGGCTGCGGGCGAGCAGAGTCTGGGGTCCATGCTTGCGGGCCCACCAGTTGACTTCGGTCGCCAGCCTGGCGCCGGCCGTGACCCGGCCCATCCGCTGGAGCATGTCGGCCTGGACCAGCCGAGCTCGCATCTGGATGTCGAGCGCTCGGGCAGCGATGGCCTCCTGCTCGGCTCCGATCGCCCGCTCCAGCCGCGAGGCGACGTCGAAGGCGCGGTGATACTCCAGGTCATCCAGGAGGTCGGAGAGGCGTGCCCGTTCGGGGTCCATGGTCATACCGCCGCTCATCTCGGCAAGGTACTGGCAGGCGGCTCGCCGATCCGTAGCCCGACCCCACCCCTGAGGCTGCTTTCCGCGGCGACGCCTGGGTGAAGTCTAGCGCCGTCGGCGCCGCTTGAACCTGTCACTGCGACGACCCTCGACTACCGCCAGAGGTAGGCGAAGGTCGCAACGGAAAGCGCCGCGGCGACTGCCGCCAATGCCAGGAACGTGAGGGGCGGCCGCCACCCGCCGGACTTGGCCGGAACCCGCTTCCGCGCCGCCTGTCGTTCTTGCTGATCCCAGGCCTCCCAGCGGCCCACGCCGATCCGGGCGAGGATCAGGAAGCCGATGGCGATGATGGCCGTTCCGAGGCTCCACTCGCCGAGTGCCGGCAGCGCGCCCGGCCAGCTGGCCACGCCCGACAAGCCATCGAGCGGCCCGGCGATTATCTCGTGGCCCGGCAACGTTCCCCACCGGGCCGCCACGTCGGCGCCCAGACGCGCCGGCCCGGGCCTGCCGGCCAGGCCCAGCAGCGCCGTCAGCGTCGTTACCCCGATCGGTATGGCGGCGCCCAGTGTGGCTATCCAGCGCCACAGCGCCAGGACCGCCACTCGCCGCCGCCGCCACGCCAGCCGGATCGTGGTCAGGTAGCTGTCGCGGAAGAATCGCGATTGCTCCGGCCCGGCAACAGAGTCGATGTGCTGCACCAGCGGGATCAGGAACTCCTCGTCGTTGTCCCAGTAGGAGCCGTGATCCTCGAGGATGCTCATGCGGTTGATTGTCGTGTGGTTCCGGTCCGCGATCTGGACTCCGGGAGGCGGCTGGAGGGGACCTGCCGGCGCCGGATCGTAGGACGCCCAGAAGTCGGCCCAATACAGGTCCGGCCGCAGCTTGGAGAGGTCGCCCACGAGCCTGGAGCCGGGCGGCAGGCCCTTGGCCGCATCCTCGATGCGCCAGGCCAGCGCAAGGCCCTCGCCCAGGGTGACGAGCTTGTCCACCTTCTCGTCCATGTAGACGGGATCGCACAGCGTCGTGAAGCTGACGATGGCTCCACCCGAATGGGCGACGATCACGATCCGGCCGCAACCTTCCGTTCGGAGGCCTCGAATTGCGGCCACGAGCCGGGCTCGGACGTTGGCCGACTGCACCGGGTCGGAGATGATGTCGGGCAGCTCGCCGAACCAGCGCGTCAGGAAGTTGTCGGCGGACTTCAGGGCAGCCAGGTTCTGGATCGGCCCGATCGGAATGGCCCGGAAGGGCGCGTAGGCCAGCAGGACTGCCCGTCCCAGGAGCAGGGCCGGGCCGAAGGCGAGGATGGTCAGCTCCTTCTGGACTCGGTCCAGCAGGTCGATCCAGTCGCTGCGGCCGCCGGGGACGGACGCCAGAACGAGCCGGCTGTGCTGGTACCCGTTCGAGCCCTTGGCGAAGCTGCGCGCTTCGCCGCGGCGTTTGGCCCAGGCGTCCGCCCGCGATCGGTAGCTTTGCCGGATCCCCGAGATGATGCCTGGCAGGGCCCGCCTGACGTACGCGGTCATCGAGCCGAGGCCAGGCGAGCGGGTCGTCGCCGCCCACCACGCCTCAGTCATGACCCATCTCTGGGCCGGGTGGCCGTCGTACTCGGGGATCTCCAGCTCAAGGATCGGCAGCCGGGTGCCGCTCAGGTCGTAGTCGCAGCGCCGGACCGGATCCACGCCGAAGCCATGCTCAGTCCGCCAGGCGGAGACCACATCCACGATGGCGCCGGACCAGTCGAGGAACGTCTCGCAGGCCGGCTGGGTCCCGATGCCGTGGACGAAGACCACGCCGACTCGATTGAGGTCGAGCGGTCGGGCGTCAGGCGCCGAACTGGCGACGCCGGCCGCAACCCTGGCGGGCCCAGTCGTCGCGCGGTTCTCGCTGGCGCGTCGTGAAGCTGGAACGGGTCCGCCGGGAGCGAGCTTCGCCATGCCCGGAAAGGTAGGCTGCGCGACTGCCCCGGTCCACCACCCGACCCACAATGTGCCGCGCCGCGCACCGAAAGCCTCGCTCAGATGAGCTCGCTCGCGACGGCTCCGGATCGGCAGAGGTCCCGACACCTATAATCGCCCGACGATGCAGACCACAAACACGCCCCTTCCCAACTCCCGACTTCAGCTCGAGTTCGAGCTACCGCCGGAACGCCTCAGCCGGGCAATCGACAAGGCCGTCAGCCGCCTCTCGCGCCAGGCGCGCGTGCCCGGCTTCCGGCCCGGCAAGGCGCCCCGAGTGATGCTCGAACGGGTCCTCGGAGGGACCGTGGTGCTGGACGAGGCGATGGATCAGCTGAAGGACGACGCCTTCCGCGAGGCGGTCGTGGAGCAAGATCTCTCGCCGCTGACGCTGCCCGACTTCGAGGTCGTCCAAAGGGAGGAGGGCAAACCGGTCATCTTCAAGGCGACCGTGCAGGTTCGGCCGGAGATCAAGCTCGGCGACTACGAGCACTTCGGATTCAAGCCGGAAGTCCAGCCAGTGGATGAGACGATGGTCGAGAAGGTCCTGGACGAGCTGCGCGACAGCCAGGCCAACCTCGAGCCGGTTGACGGGCGGGGCGCCCAGAAGGGCGACTACGCCATCATTTCGTTCGTGGGCACGCGGGACGGCGTCGCCTTTCCCGGCGGATCGTCGGAACGTATGCCGCTGATCATCGGCGAGGCGCACCTGCTCCCCGGCTTCGAGGACAATCTCCTGGGGCAGGCCAAGGGTGAGAAGCGCGAGTTCGACGTGGACTTCCCGGACGACTATCAAGAAGAGTCGCTCCGCGGCAAGACGGCCCACTTCTCGGTGACCGTGATGGAGCTACGAGCCAAGGACCTGCCCGAGGCGAACGACGAGTTCGCCCGCTCGGTGGGCAAGTTCGAGGACATGGCCGGACTCAAGGCCGAGTTGCGCAAGCGCCTCGAAGCGAACGCTCTGGATCGCGCCCGCCACGAGTTCGCCGACAAGATCATCGAGTACGCGACGGCCAACGCGACTCTGGATCTTCCCGAGGTTCTCGTCGACCAGGAGGTCGAGGTCATCCGGGACGAGATCCGTTCCGCGCTTGCCCGACAGGGGATCGGCGAAGATGCGTACCTCAAGGTCCTGGGCAAGACCGCGGACGACATCGCCCGCGAGTCCCGTCCGGAGGCCGAGAAGCGAGTCAGGACGCTGCTGGTCCTCTCGGAGATCGCGAAGGAAAGGGGCGTCGAGGCGCCCGAGGCCCAGGTCCAGGCTGAGATCAATCGAGCGCGATCTCGATATTCCGGCAATCCGGACCTGATCCGGTACTTCGAATCGGATCGCGGACGCAGCTACATCAGAAGTACGATCCGTCGATCCCGGACCGTCGAGCAGCTCATCGACGAGTGGCTCGCGGCCCACCCGGAGTCACCCCGATTGGCCCACCTCGAAGAAGCCGAGGCGGACTCGCCGGTCGGCATGACGGATCCGGAAGGCATCACGCCGCAGGAAGCGGCCGTCCAGACGGGCGCGTAACCAGCTTCAGCACAGAGGAGACGGTCAGATGCTCGTGCCGATGGTGATCGAGTCCTCGAGCCGTGGCGAGCGTGCCTACGACATCTATTCGCGGCTGCTCCGCGAGAGAATCATCTTCCTGGGCGACACGATCGAAGACAACGTCGCGAATCTGGTCATCGCCCAGCTGCTCTTCCTCGATGCCGAAGATCCCGAGCGGGACATCAGCCTCTACATCAACTCGCCCGGCGGGGTCATTACGAGCGGCCTGGCGATCTACGACACGATGCAGTACGTCCGAGCGCCCGTCAGCACGATCTGCATCGGCATGGCCGCCAGCATGGCCGCGGTCCTGCTGGCGGCCGGCGCCGCGGGCAAGCGTTTCGCCCTACCCCACAGCCGGATCATGATCCACCAGGGTTCAGGCGGCTTCCGGGGCAACACCCCCGACGTCTTCATCCAGGTCAAGGAGATGGAGACTCTGGTCAACACAAATCACGAGATTCTCAGCCGCCACACTGGTCAATCAATCGAGAGGATTGTTGCCGATACCTCAAGGGACTACTTTATGTCCCCAACGGACGCCAAGGACTATGGCATTATCGACGCGGTCTACTCCGCCACCGGGGCGCCGCTGACCGCGAGGCCGGCAGTGTCAACGGACGGAGACGGTAAGGCTGCCGGAGACGACGAGACTCCCCCGGCCGAACTCGACCGAGGGTAGGGCTCCTCGAAAGGGACAGGTCCAGGCGCGTGACGACCACCAAGAGCGGTCCCAAGGTCCCATATCGCTGCAGCTTCTGCGGCAAGAGCCAGGAGCAGGTCCGCAAGCTCATCGCGGGCCAGGGCGTCTACATCTGCGACGAGTGCATCAACCTCTGCCAGGAAATCATCGAAGAGGAGATGCTCGATACGCCGCGGACCAAGCCGCAGGTCGCCAAGCTCCCGAACCCGCGGGCCATCAAGATCGCCCTGGACCAGTACGTCATCAGCCAGGAGAAGGCCAAGAAGGTCCTCTCCGTGGCGGTGCACAACCACTACAAGCGCGTCAGCGCCGGCCACCAGATCGATGACGTCGAGCTCCAGAAGTCGAACATCCTGCTCGTCGGTCCAACCGGCTCGGGCAAGACTCTCCTGGCCCAGACGCTCGCCAAGATCCTGGACGTGCCGTTCTGCATAGCGGACGCCACTTCCCTGACCGAGGCCGGATACGTCGGCGAAGACGTCGAGAACATCCTGCTGCGGCTCATCCAGACCGCGGACTTCGACGTCGCGCGAGCCCAGCGCGGGATCATCTACATCGACGAGATCGACAAGATCGCTCGCAAGGCGGACAACCCGTCCATTACCCGCGACGTCAGCGGTGAGGGCGTCCAGCAGGCCCTGCTCAAGATCCTCGAAGGGACGCTCGCCAACGTTCCGCCGCAGGGTGGCCGCAAGCATCCCCATCAGGACTTCATCCAGATAGACACGACGAACATCCTGTTCATCTGCGGTGGAGCGTTCGACGGCCTGGAAAAGGTGATCGAGGAGCGGGTGGGGAAGCGCTCGATGGGCTTTGGGGCCGAAAACCACATGCCGGAGATCGACCGCGAGCGGATCCTGGAGCGGCTCATGCCGGAGGATTTGCTCAAGTACGGGCTGATCCCCGAGTTCGTCGGCCGGCTGCCGGTGGTGGTGACCCTGACCTCGCTCACCGCTGAGGATCTCGTCCGGGTCCTGACCGAGCCCAAGAACGCGATCACGCGCCAGTTCCAGAAGTTCCTGTCGCTCGACAAAGTGGATCTGGTCTTCACTCCGGGGGCGCTGCAGGCCTCGGCCGAGCTCGCTATCACCCGCAAGACGGGTGCTAGAGCCTTGCGGTCCATCGTCGAGGAATCGCTGCTGGACGTGATGTACGACGTCCCGGACCACGGCGAGATCCGCAAGTGCATCATCACCGAGGAAACGATCCGCCACGGCCGTCCACCGCTGCTGCTCAGCAAGAGCCAGGTGGACGAGGGGTTCGACGAGACGAACTACGAGAAGCTGCTGGCGGAGCACGGGCAGACGGCGTAGGTAGGCATACCCGGGCACGGGGTCGAGGAACCCCTGGGCGGAGGGGTAGTCGCGATCGCCCTCGTTTGTGATCGTCATGCGACGATCGAACTTTCTGGCTCGCGATTCCGTCTGGAAGGGGCATGCAATCGCAGCGCGAGGGCGAGCCAGTGATCGAGGAAGGAGCGGGGACGGTGGCGCTGACAGAGCACGCTGCCGACGAAGCGGCCACGTTCCTGCGCCTCGTTCAGCCAGAGATCCCGGGTGCCTATCGCCTGGCCGGGTACTTGCTCGGCGACGCGGGCGAAGCTGAGGACGCCATGCAGGACGCCCTGGAGCGGGCCTGGCAGGCCTTGCCCAGGCTGCGTGCGGCCGATAGCTTCGGCGCCTGGTTCGACCGCATCGTGGCGAACGTCTGCCACGACCGGTTACGCGGCCGTGGTCGCGTCCGGCACCGGGAGTTGGACGACGAGCTTGAGTCCGTGCACCAGGCTCGCGACCCGTTTCGGGATGCGCTCGCTCGCGACGAGATGAGCCGGCTGGTGCGCAAGCTCCCGCCGGACCAGCAGATCGTGGTGGCCCTGCGTTATTGGCGCGACCTGTCGCTCGAGCAGACAGCAGAGCGACTTCAGCTGCCCCTGGGAACGGTCAAGTCCAGGCTGCATTACGCGATCCGAACGCTTCGCAGCGAGCTCGACGCCCAGAGCCGGGAGGCAAGGCGATGACTCTGGATCCTGAAGTCGAGCGCCGGCTCCGCCAGATGGCTGCGCCCGAGCCCGTCGTGCCGGAGTCGGTCTATCGATACGCCAACGCGGCTACTCAGAGGAACAGGCGTGGACGCTGGCCACTCTTTGCCGGCCGCTTCTACGGCCGTTCGCTGGCGCGGCCAATTTCGCTGATCGGAGTCGGGCTGGCAATCGTGATGGCCGTGGCCCTGGCCGGGGTGCTGTTGTCGGTCCGGTCGGGCGTTGTCGGCGGGCCGCCGGCCGCAACGTCGCCCGCCTCAACGTCGCCCGCCTCAACGTCGCCCGCCGCAAGCTCAACACCCACCGAGACGCCCAGCCCGACCCCCTGCACGGTCCGGCCGATGAGGACTGGCGCGGCCCAGGCGTTGGTCAATGGCGGGGCTGTCATCGTCTACGAGCGGAACGGCGGCCTGTCGTGCATCGACGACCTGTTCGCCATCTACCCAGACGGGCGAATCATATCGAACGACGGTTACGACCTCCCGAAGACGAGGCAGGTGGAAGCGGCGGTGGTCGCGACGCTCGCAGCGAAGATCGTCGATGTGGGCTTCTTCACAGACATCTTCTATACGACCTACCACCTACCTTGTGCCGCATGCTCCCAGTACTCGGTGACCGTCAAGGACGGCGGTCAGACCAAGACCGTCGGCGCAGTGGACGGCGGCACCGACGGCCCCGCCATGTACTGGCAGGTGATCGCGTATCTAGCTGAGCTGCTGTACCCGAACGTCCCCTGATCGGCCTACTCCGCGAGCGCCGTTTCGAGAACCTCGGCCAGATGGAGGGCGCGGCGGCCGGTCGACTGCGAGATCTGCTCGCGGCAGCTGAAGCCATCGGCGATGAGCAGAGCGTCGGCCGCCGCGGCGCGCACCGCCGGCAGGAGCGCCCTCTCGCCGATCTTCATCGACAGTTCGTAGTGCTCGCCGCGCTCGAATCCGAACGAGCCGGCCATGCCGCAGCAGCCAGGCTCGGGCGCCGACGGATCCAGGCCGATCGAGCGCAGGGCCGCCTCCTCGGCGGCAATCCCAACCAAGGCCTTCTGGTGGCAGTGCCCGTGAAGAACGGCCGGTGTGGTCAAACGGCCGGGGAGCGCGCGGCCGAACTCGCCCGGGTGCTTCTGTACGAATGCGCCCAGTCCACAGACCAGCTCGGAGAGGCGCTTCGCCCTGGGATCGGCTGGAAAGAGCTGCTGGAGCTCGTCGTGGAAGACCGCCTCGCATGAGGGCTCCAGGACCACGATCGGCACTCCCGATTCCAGCACGGGCTCGAAGGTGTCGAGGGCCTGGCCGAGGAGCCGCCGGCCCTGCCTGAGGAAGCCGCGGTCGTAGAGCGGCCGGCCGCAGCACAGGTTCGCCCGCGGCACCTCGACCGAGAAGCCGGCTGCTCGGAGCACACGCAGCGCCGCAAGCCCCTGCGATGGGGCGAAGCCCTCGGTGAACGTGTCGGCGAACAGGACGACCCGGCGATTGGCGTCGGGGGCCCGTCCCAGGTCGGGTGTTTCCGGTGGGAGTGTCGAGCGAAACGTCCGAGCGGCGAAGCGCGGCAAGCTGCGGCGCGAGTCCACGCCTGCGATCAGTTTGGCGAGACGGGCGATAACCGGCGCCGTCCCCACCGAATTGGCCAGCCCGGGCGCGATCTGGGCAAGGTGGGCCCACCAGTGGATCAGCCCCATCGAATAGGCGGCCCGCGGTCTCAGCCGGCCGGCGTAGTGATGAGCCATGAACTCGGCTTTGTACGAGGCGATGTCCACGCCGACCGGACATTCGCTCTTGCAGCTCTTGCAGGCGATGCACAGGTCCAGGGCGTCGTGGACCTCATTGCTCCGCCACAGGTCCGACAGGGCCTCGCCCGCGAGCATCTCCCAGAGCAGCCGCGCCCGGCCGCGGGTCGAGTGGCGCTCCTCTCGTGTGGCCTGGAAGGTCGGGCACATTGCGTCGCCCGACTCTTGACGGCATTTGCCCACGCCCACACACCGCTGCATCGCCCGAGCCAGCGAGCCGCCGTCCTCTCCGAACCCGAAGACCGTCCGCGGATCGGCGAGCGGCAGCGCCGGTCGCAGGTCGGCATCCAGCGGCCGCGGATCGACGACCTTGCCCGGGTTCATCCGCCCGGCGGGATCCCAGATCGCCTTGAATTCGCGAAAGGCCGCGACGAGCTCCGGGCCGAACATCCGCTCCAGCAGCTCCCCCCGAGCCTGGCCGTCGCCGTGCTCACCCGAGAGAGAACCGCCATACCGGACGACCAGGTCGGCCGCCTGCTCTACGAACGAGCGGAAGTCGTTCAGATCCTTCGGGCGTGCGGAAGTCGAACTCGTTGCGCAGGTGCAGGCAGCCGTCGCCGAAATGCCCGTAGAAGGTCCGCTCGAATCCGAAGCTCGCGATCAGGGCGTCCAGCTCGCGCATGTAGGCGCCCAGACGTTCGGGCGGAACGGCCGAATCCTCCCAGCCGGGATAGGTCGACGGCTTGCCCGGGACCACGGCCGTGGCTCCCACCGCCGACTCGCGCAGGCTCCAGAGCGCCGCCTGCTCGACTTTCCCGGTAACGACCCGCGCGTTCCCCCGACGCCCGAAACGCCGGGCCGCAGATCGCGCCTTCGACTCCGCTTCCCGCGACGTCTCACCGCCGAACTCGACCAGGAGCCAGCCGGCGCCCGCCGGCAGGCTCTCCACCGCGGCGGCGTTCAAACCCTTGCGCCGGCAGGCCTCGACCAGTCTGTCGTCGAATCCCTCGAGGGCGGTCGGTCCGGCGGTCATGATCTCGGGCGTCCGGTCGGCTGCCTGGAAGACGTCGTCGAACCCGAGTACCAGCAGCGCTCGAGCCGTCGGGCTGGAGACGAGGCGTACGGTCGCCTCGAGGATCGTGACGCAGGTGCCTTCGGTTCCGACGAGCGCCCGGGCGACGTCGAAGCCGTTCTCGGGCAGCAGGGCCTGCAGCGCGAAGCCGGAAACCAGGCGAGGCAGAGTAGGGAAGCGCGACCGGATGAGCTGGCCATGGCGGTCCCTCAGCGAGCGCAGAGAGCGGTAGATCTCGCTTCGTGGGCCCCCCTCCGCGCAGATACGGGCCAGTTCTTCGGGCGTCGTCCGCCCGACCGTGAGACGGAGCCCGTTGTAGGTCAGGACCTCGAGCGACTCGACGTTGTCGCTGGTGCGGCCGGCCATGATCGAGTGGGCGCCGCAGGAGTCGTTGCCCAGCATCCCGCCCAGGGTGCAGCGATCGTGCGTGGCCGGGTCCGGCCCGAAGGTCAGGCCATGCTGTTCGGCCGCTCTGCGCAGGTCGTCCAGGATCAGGCCCGGCTGGACGCGGGCGATCCGCCGGTCCGGGTCGAGTTCCACGATCCGATTCAGATGCCGCGAAACGTCCACCACGACGGCCACGTTGGTGGCCTGGCCGGCCAGGCTGGTGCCGCCACCGCGGAGCGTGACGGGTGCGTCGTGGTCGTGGCAGACGCGGATCGTTGCCGCCAGATCTTCAGTGTCGAGCGGTCGCACGACGCCGATCGGGAGCTGGCGGTAGTTGGACGAGTCGGTCGCGTAGAGAGCCCGGTCACCGGCGCCGAACTGGACTTCGCCGCGGACGTGCGCCCTCAGATCCGCCGCAAGGGATTCACGACGGGCAAACGGAGTAGGGCGGGCGACCAATTCTCGAGGTGACACGACGTGGGGAGCATACTGGCTCGTGGAGGGGGGCGACCGCTCGCAGTTGCGCGTCTGTCCAGGTTCGCCGCAGCCGTCCGTTACATCCGCCCGGCCAACTGCTTCTGAACCACCAATGGAACTGCCCGCGGCGCGCCTAGACTCAGCCATTACCAGGGGGCAAGGAAATGCGTCTCTCGATCGGCGGACCTGGGGCCTATCGTCCGTCGCCAATGGTCTCGACGGTGGGGATCGTCGCCGTCATCGCATTGGCTCTCGGGCTCGCAAAAGTGGTCCTCTACAACACCGGGCTGGAAGCGGCTTCGCCTTCGCCGTCGGTCTCCTCCACGACAACCATCGAGGCGACGATGACCCCCGCCGGATCGGCCGAACCGACAGAGAACGCCTCACCGACACCCGCCGCAACCATGATCGCCACCGGCTTCACCACCCCGGGCGTCCTCACAGGTTGGACCGGTTTCAAGTGGAGCGCGATCCCGGTCTCGAGCCCCATCCGGATCCCCATCACGAACGTCCTGCGCTGGAGCGGCGGATACGTCGCGAGTGCGGCTTATCCCCTTAGCGGACCGACAGGTGGGCTTTGGACCTCGACGGACGCTGAGACATGGACACCGGTGACTTCGATCGACGCCCCCGCGGTGTTCGTGACGGCCGCCCCGGGCGGACTGGTGGCAATCGGCGTGGACCCGGAGGCGCTCTACCTTCGCGGCGAGGCCTGGACCAGCCCTGACGGAGTCAGGTGGACGGACGCGGGCGCGCCCGATCTCGGCGGCACGCTGATCTCGATCGCCGGGACGGGGGCCGGCATAGTGGCAGTCGTGGATACCACCTACGGAGGGCCGACCACATCCGAGACCGACACTCATGTGGTCGAGTTCTCCGTCGATGGCGTCCACTGGACGGTCGAGCAGGTAGCGCCGGGCCTGGTCTGGAGCGTCGACTCGCCGCCCCCGACTGTTCAGTCGAATGGGGCCCGATTCTTCCTGATGGGGGTTCCTCAGATGAGTCTCTCCTCGGTGGGCTCTCCGTCTGGCATCGTCTTCCTGTCGTCGACTGTTTCCGGCTCGGTTTGGTGGTCCGACTACGGCCGGACATGGTCCCGATCAGGCGGCAGCTTCCCGGGCTTCGCGGAGAGCATCGACTTCGGCCGAGACGGAATGCTGATGCACACCAACTTCGGTCAGGTGCCGGGCGGCGTGGGGCTGGCAAGGTCGTCCGATCGGGGCAAGACTTGGATCCCTGACCCTGATTTCGGTCCACTGGGAGCGCCTGGTGGACATGGGTGCGGGCAGCGTCAACCCCGACGGCTTGATCGCCTCGAACGGTGCGTGTTTCCTGGCGGTCAGGAACGGCGGCGGCGAGGCCTGGCTTTCCTACGACGGGCACACCTGGACGTCGATCGTATGGACCGGCGGCGCCCCCCTCGTCGGGCAGTTCGTCATGATGCCGCGGGGGGTGGTCGCGGCAGAATACGGCGCAGCCAGGTAGCCGGCCGCGAAGGAACCGCCGAGCCTCTGTGCTACGATCGGCGCCTTCACGGCTGTGACCGAGAGGAGTAGCGCCGGCGGTCGGCGAGAAGAGAGCAGGGCCCGCGCCCGAAGCAGGGCGCGAGGCTGAAAGCCCTGCTGTCGGAGCGGCGCGAACGTAGCTCGCGAGCTGTGCGGGAGGCGCCCGATAGCGCGCCCAGAGGGCGACGCCGCGGACGGCGGCCGGGATGACCGGACGCCGGGCGACGCCGAACCAGCAGGTGGTACCACGACCCGTTCGTCCGCTGGGCGAGCGGGTCGCTTGATTGACGGAGCGAATCGATGGCGGAGACGCCGAGGACCGGAAAGCCCGCGGCGCGCGCGGCAAGCTCGGCGGCGGAGCGCGACCTGGCCCGGGCCTACAGCCCCGGCGACGTCGAGCACGCCGTCTACCAGCGCTGGCTCGACGCCGACGTCTTCGCGCCCGACGGCAAGGGTTCGCGCGCGGATTGGTCCAAGCAGCCCTTCGTCATCATCCAGCCGCCGCCGAACGTGACCGGCTCGCTGCACCTGGGCCACGCCCAGCGCTCCACCGTAGAGGACCTGATGACGCGCCACGCCCGGATGCAGGGCCGGCCGGCTCTCTTCCTGCCTGGGTTGGACCATGCCTCCATCGCGGCCCAGTACGTGCTGGACAAGCTGCTCGCCAAGGAAGGCGAGTCGCGCCAGACCCTCGGCCGAGAACGGTATCTGGAGCGGATGTGGCAGTTCGTCCGAGAGACCCGCGAGGTGATCCTGGGCCAGCAGCGGCGCGTCGGCGCCTCGTTGGACATGAGCCGGCTCCGCTTCACGATGGACGAGGTGTCCGCGCGGGCTGTACGCGAGGCATTCCTGCGGCTGTATCTCGAAGGCCTGGCCTATCGGACCGAGGCGCTGATCCACTGGTGCCCCGGCTGCCGGACGAGCGTCTCAGACCTGGAGGTGATCCCGAAAGAGACCACGGGCAGCCTCTGGACCATTCGCTACCACTTGATCGACGAGGCGTCAGCATCCGCTGACGGGACCGGCACGCCCGACCCGGGCGCCTGGATCGCGGTCGCGACCACGCGGCCGGAGACGCTCCTGGGCGACACCGCCGTGGCGGTGAACCCCGAAGACCCCCGCTACGCCGCCCTGATCGGCCGTCGGGCGGTGATTCCCTTCGTGGACCGGCCGGTGCCGATCATCGCCGACCCGGTGGTCGATCGGGCCTTCGGGACCGGCGCCGTCAAGATCACCCCGGCTCACGACCAGGATGACTACGAGACCGGCAAGCGCCATGGCCTGCCGATGATCACCGTGCTCGACGACGCCGCGCGGGTCAACGAGAACGGTGCGCAGTTCGCCGGCCTGGACCGCTACGAGGCTCGCCGCCAGATCGTGGCGGCGCTGGAGGCGCGCGGGGATCTGGAGTCGACCAAAGCCCACGAGATGCTGATCGGACACTGCCAGCGGTCGGACGATGTGGTAGAGCCGCGCCTCAAGACCCAGTGGTTCATCCGGACAGCGCCGTTGGCCGCGGCCGCATTGGAGGCCACTCGCTCGGGCCGGACGCGGATCCTGCCCCGGAGGTTCGTCAAGACCTGGGAGCACTGGTTGACCGAGATTCGGGACTGGAACGTTAGCCGCCAGCTGTGGTGGGGCCACCGCATACCTGCCTGGTACTGCCCGGACGGCCACGCGACCGTCTCGGCGGACCCGGCCGGCCCGACTGCCTGCGAAGTCTGCGGCCGCGGGGCGGCGGAGCTGCGCCAGGACGAGGACATCTTCGACACCTGGTTCAGCTCAGGCCTCTGGCCGTTCTCGACGCTCGGCTGGCCGGAGAACACGCGCGACCTTGAGCTCTTCTATCCCGGCTCCGTCATGGAAACCGCCTACGACATCATCTTCTTCTGGGTTGCCCGGATGATGATGCTGGGCATCCACCTGACCGGCCAAGCGCCGTTCCACACGGTCTATCTCTCGGGTCTGATCCGCGACCCGTACGGCCAGAAGATGTCCAAGACCAAAGGCAACTCCGTCGACCCGCTCGAGACGATCGACGAGGTCGGCGCGGATGCCCTGCGGTTTGCCCTGGTCAACGGCACGGCGCCCGGCAACGATGCCCGGCTGGGCGTCGAGAAGCTCGAGAATGCCCGCAACTTCGCCAATAAGCTCTGGAACGCGGCACGGTTCGTGCTGGGGGCACGGCCGGCGTCGATCCCCGAGGGCGCGCCACGCGAACGCCCCGACCGCCGGCACGCCGGCCCAGCCGATCGGTGGATCCTGTCCCGCGCCGCGGCCACGGTCACGGCAGTGGACCAAGCTCTGGCCCAGTACGCGTTTGGCGATGCCAGCCAGATCCTCTACGAGGCTATCTGGAACGAGTACTGCGACTGGGGCGTTGAGCTTGCGAAGATTCGCCTTGGCGACGAAGGCCTCTCAGCCTCCGACCGGGAAGCGACCTGGTGGACCCTCGTTGAGGCGCTGGACACGTACCTGCGCCTGCTGCACCCGATCATGCCGTTCATCACTGAAGCGATCTGGGATCGGCTCCCGCGGACGGCGGCGGATCCGCCCCTGCTGATGGTGGCCGATTGGCCGGCGTCCTCGGCAGAAGCCGCCGACGCCGCCGCCGAGTCGGAGGTGGCCGCACTTGTGGAGCTGGTCAGGGCGGTGCGAAACGCCCGCTCGGAGGCTCGCATCGAGCCCGGCGCGTGGCTGCCCGTGGATCTGTTCGTACCCGAGACGCTCGGCTCCACGTTCGAGTCGCTTCGGCCGGCGATCGAGCGGCTATCCCGAGCGCGGCCGCTCAATCGGCAGCCAAGCGTCGATCTGGTTCGGCGCGGAGTGGAGGGCGGCATGTCCGTCATCGCCGGCGAGATCGAGGCGGTGGTCCGCCCCGCCGAGCGGGACGGCGCCCAGGCGGCTCGGGACCGTGCCCGCCTGGAACGCGAACTTGTCGAGGCCGAGGAAATGCTGGCCGCCGCCACAGCTCGGCTCGCCAACGAGGCATTCGTCTCGAGGGCACCGCGGCCGGTCGTCGAGAGTGCCCGTGCTCGGGCCGCCGAGCTGAAGGAATTGGTCGAGCGCCTCGGTGAGCGTCTACGCTAGGGCGCGGCCGTCGCAGCCCGCACGTGGATCGGCGTCAAGCTGGTCGCGACCGAACCTGGCGACGACATGGGTTCTCGACGCGGGGGCGCTGCTAGGATACGCATAGTCTTTCGTAGGCAAAGCGAGGAGGAGGGACAGTGCGGTTCTTCCGCAGGAAACGCGACTCGGATCGGGAAGCGGCAGCTTCACAGCCCGTGCTCGAGGAGGTCAGCTCGCAGGACTTCTCGCTGAAGCTGTCCTATTCGGCGAAGAGCTCGGAGGGCGTGCTCCTCAAGGGCGACCCGGGCATCATCGGCGCGTCTTCCCGGCATGCTCGACGGGTACGTCAAAGGACCGACGGAGCTCGTGGAGCCGCTGCCTGTCGCCTTGAGCTCCGCCACGCCCTCCATCGCTCGCATGCCCGGCGGCGCCCAATGGCTCCAGTACCACCACGACCGCAGCCCGGTCACGCGCCACGCGCTGGTCGTCCTGGAGTCCGTCGACGCCATCGACCTCGTGTACGAGACGCTGGCGTGCGGCTTGCTCGATGGCGAGACCGACACCTCGGGCTATCCGGACTACAACGCCATCATCGGCGGCGTGGTCTCCCATTGGGACGAGGTCACCGGCGACATGATCGTCCGTGGGGTCGTTGGATGGGGGGGAGCGGGGGTTCGAGGTGACACGGATCGCAACGCCGCCCGCTTCCTGGCTGGGATCTTCAACAACGTCAGCGCCGACAAGAGCGCAATCGGCACGACGGTCGTCGCGCGCCCCGTGGTGGGGGCCGGACCCGGTGCAGCGGTCTGTGCCCACTGCGGATTCAGCTCAGGTCACGAACGGGCCTTCTACTGCCCGAAGTGCGGCATGCGAATGCTGCGCGGCTAGCGAGGGAGCGGAGGCCCCGTGCCGTTCTACGACTACATCTGCTCGAATTGCGGCCATGAGATGGAAGTGAGGCACTCGGTCCATGGACACGGTCCGACCGAATGCCCCAGGTGCCATGGGCAGATGAGAAAGTCCATCTCGGCGCCGGCGGTCCATTTCAAGGGGACCGGCTGGGCCCGCAAGGAGCCTTCCGGCGGCAAGGGTCGAGCGGCGCCTGCGCCTAAGGCGGAGTCGGCCGAGAGCGCCGCTCCGTCCGCGGGCTCGAACTCGAGCGCATCTGGTTCGAACACCGGCGCGCCTGATTCGAGCGCCGGCGCCGCGGCGTCCAAGGACTCGGACTGACCGATGCCGAAACCACCGTCTGACTGGATCTCTCTATCGGAGGCGGCCGGCCTCCTGGCATCGTCGAATGTGAAGTTCACCCCCGGTACGATCGGTCGGTGGGCCAGGCTTGGCCGGCTCCAGAGCATCAAGCTCGGCAACCGCCGGTTCGTGCGCCGAGCCCAGGTTCGGTCCCTTCTCCGGCCCCACGGGGCGGTCCACGAAGGCGATCTCCAGCCGGGCTTGTTCGAAGGTCTCCCCGACTGAGCCGAGTCGCGCGGCACCGGCGGGCTGCTTCGGGCCGGCGGTTCGCCAGACTCGCGGCAGAGGAATTGGGCGTACGGGGCCGGCCGCGCCAGACCTTATCGCGATCCGCCGATCCAGGACGTGCTGCCTCGACCGAAAGGGTTCGTCAAGCCTGCTTGGTGCCGCAGCGGCGGCAGAATCGCGCCTGGGTAGAGACGGGAAGGGCGCAGTGATGGCAGACCCTCACGGTGCCTCGGCTGAGGACTTCCTGAGACGACTGGGCCCACATCTCTGCGAAGACCGGTGCCGCGGCCTCTCTGGCCGCCAGCGCGGCCGGAATGGAAGGCGTCTCCGGTGGGGGCCACGGCGCACCTGGGGCTTCCTGGGGGGGCCAGCTGGCTCCGAGCGGCGGCCAGGGCGCCGGTTCCTCGGGGGCTTGGGAAGGCGGGATGGGCTCGACAGGCCCGGCCCCATCGGGGTTCGCTTGAGACGGGCCGATGCTCGAGCCGGCAGCCACGTCATCGCGTCCTGCAGGTGGCCACATCGGGGGCTGGGGCACAGGTCCAGGCGCCGCGTCGTGTGTGGACGGAATGAGCTCGAAGAGGGTCTTCTGCGTCGACCGCAGAGGGATAGGCTCGATGGTCGAGGGCGCGGCAGGGGGCTCAGCGGCAGCAGGCTGTGTGGGCGCAGGCTCCGGGGCAGGGGGCTCGGGGGCAGATAGCTGGACCGGCGCGAGCTCTTCCGTGTCGATCTCGAGGCCATCCGCTTCCGCCGGCAGCGCCTCCTCCGGCATTGCCGCATAGGCGGCTTCGGCCGAGGCGGCTGGCGGTAGGTCCGTCGCTGACGCCGCCGCATCCGACCAGTCGAACGGATGGATCGGACGCTCCAACCAGGGCGTGGCTTGCGGCCATGGGTCAACGCCGGCCTGGCGGCCTCGCGATGGGGGCTCGGGACGGCCCGCTCCGGTCTCGCCTTCGGCACGCGGTGCCATCGCGCCCAGAAGGCGGGCGCCGGCCTGCGGCTGTTCGTAGGCCGGGTACTGTCGTGGTCCGGGCTTGGGCCCCGCCATGTCGGGAATGGGAGTGGCGGCGGCGGGCTGCGCGTCCGACGGGGTCGCCAGGCGGTCCACGGTATGGAGCGGCTGCTCCTCGGGCAGCGGCGGAGCCGGCTCACTGGTGGCCGCGGGTTCGTCGGGGAGGGCGCTCTCTGGGGCCGAAGTCTCTACCGCCGGGATCTCCGACCGGTCTGGCGGCGGAGGGGGCGTTTTGGCTGCCGGCGCGTCAGCTGCCGGTTGCTCGACTCCTAGCCTTGCCTCGACCAGCTCCAGTTCCTCCGGAGTGAGGGTCATCTCGGGCGCGATCTCGTCTGCGATCGGCCACAGATTCCACGCCTCCTGGCCCGCCGGCTTCTCGAAGGACTGGCCTGGGCGGTGATCCTCCTCGCCGTTCGCCGGGCCTGGCGCCGAGACATCTAGATCCTGCGCGGGCCACGCCATGGGGCTTGTCAGGGCGTCTTCGGCTGGCGGGCGGACGGTGTCGGGGAGGTCGGGGAACAGATCCCACTCGGACCCGTGGCGTCCTACCGGAGTGCGAACGATCAAATGATCCTGGGGCGCCACCGGCTCGACTTCCTGCTCCGGCGCGCACGTCAGGCATGCTCCCTGGCGCGAGTTCCAGCAGCTCGCACAGGCGTACTGACGGCATGTCATGCAGAAATTGAACGTGCGGTGGAAGGCCTCGGTCATTCGCGTCGTGTCTTCGTGCTCGTCCTCATGACGTGCCAGGGCCATGGCGTCGTTCATCGACTGCCCATCGGTGAGCACGAAGTTCTTGAGCCCCTTTGCCAGGACCCGCGCGCCCTTGAGCGACAGGGTCCTGGGCGCGTTCACACGGAAGGCATAGAGAGTGCCGCACCGCTCGCAATACGAGTCGGTTCTGTCGAGCATTGGAGTTCCGTGGTCCTGGGTGCTCAAGTGACCTGGCAGGCGCTCTGGGGCGTCGCCGGCGCGACGCATCGCCAAGGAGCGTACGCCCATAGAGGCGGTGGGGAAGCATGCCCGCTCGTACTCGTCAGCGGGTCCGAAGGTCCCGTGGAGTGGGTGCGTGTCCTCCAAGGAAGCGGCTCCGGACTTCTGGTTGCGGCCCTGGAATGTGGTGAACGGGGTTCCGGAGCAAGAGACTGACCGCTGCGCGGCGTGCGCAACAGGCTGGTCGTGGCCCCTGGTGCGACACCTCTCGGCATCGAGCAGAACCATCGGACCGTCTCGGCGTACTATTTGGCGGCCTTCCGCCCGTCCCGGCCTTGAAGGCTTCCAGGGCCCAAAGAGGGTCTGCGAGTCGCGCACGGGTCGGTATCCGCCTCGAGCCCAGAGAGAGAGTCATGACCAGCATTCAAGAGACCGGCGAGAAGGTTGCGGCGAACGTCGAGCGCGTCATCATCGGCAAGCGCCAGGAGGTACGCCTCACTCTTGTCGCCCTTCTGTGCCGCGGCCACCTGCTGATAGAAGACGTTCCCGGAACCGGCAAGACGATGCTGGCCAAGGCGACCGCAAGAAGCCTCGGCTGCACCTTCAGGCGCATTCAGTTCACGCCGGACCTGTTGCCGTCGGACGTCACCGGTCTGTCCATCTACAACCAGAAGACCCAGGAGTTCGAGTTCAGGCCCGGGCCCATCATGGCTCAGGTCGTGCTCGCCGACGAGATCAACCGCGCGACGCCCAAGACCCAGTCGGCATTGCTCGAGTGCATGGAAGAGCACCAGGCGACGATAGACGGGACGACATATCAGATGCCGGATCCATTCCTGGTGATCGCCACCCAGAACCCGATCGAGTACGAAGGAACCTTCGTCCTGCCGGAGGCCCAGCTCGATCGCTTCCTGCTCAGGATTCGCCTGGGCTACCCCAGCCCGGCGGACGAGCAGACCATCCTGGACCAGCAGAAGATCACCCATCCGCTCGACGACCTCAAGGAGGTCCTCGGACTCGAGGATCTGCGGGCCCTCCAGCTCGCGGTTCGCGAAGTCTATGTCGACCCTGCGGTTGCGGACTACATCGTGCGGATCGTGAACGGCACGCGGACGCACCCCGACGTATACCTGGGTGCATCCCCGCGAGGGTCGCTGGCCCTCTACCGAGCGGGACAGGCGCTGGCCGCGCTGTCCGGTCGGGACTACGTGATCCCGGACGACGTCAAGGCCCTGGCGGAAGCGGCCCTGGCCCATCGCCTCATCATCAAGACCAGCTCGACCATGCACGACATAGACCCCCGCCAGGTGGTGGCGGAGCTGCTGAACACTGTTCCGGTGGACGAGGCGAGACTTGTCGGCGCCGCCCGCCGCGGCGGACCGACGGAATTGCCGTCCCCAGCCGCCAAGGGCGGCGGCGCCGGTAGCCCGGCGTTCTGATCGGCCGGGGAGTTACCTCTCGTGATCCGGCGGCTCCAGTTCCTGGTCGTTACGGTCGTCCTGCTGATCGCTGCGTTCTCGACCGGTCTCTCGTTCTTCTTCTACGTGGTGTACCTGGGTCTCCTGGCCATCGGAGGCAGCTACGTTCTGACGAGATTCGGGCTGGCTGATCTGGAGGCCGGCTACCGAGTCGATCACCGCCAGGGCCATGTGGGCGACGATCTGCGGACGACCTACAGCATCTCGAACGCCAGCAATCTGCCCAAACCCTGGCTCCAGGTCTACAACCCCACGGATCTGCCGGTTCCGCTGCCCGGTCGAGCGCTCGGGCTGCGCTCGTGGGCGCAGCGCTCGTGGGTCGCAATCGTGCCTCTGACGAGGCGCGGCACGTACCGGATCGAGCCGATGGTCGTCCGCACGGGCGATCCGTTCGGCTTCTTCGAGGCCGCCGCAACCGTCGGCCGGCCGACGGCGGTCACGGTCTTCCCGCGGGTCGTCCCGCTGCCGCGTTGGCGCCTACCACATGCAAACCTGGAAGGCAGCCACTCGACCCCCGAGCGAACCCTCCAGACGACGCCGCTGGCGACGACCGTCCGGCCGTACGTCCCGGGCGACAGCTTCAACCGGATCCACTGGCGGAGCACCGCCCGCCTCGGCGAGATCCAGGTCAAGGAGTTCGATCTCGAGCAGACCGCCGACGTCTGGCTCTACGTGGACCTGGAGGCGGCCGTACAGGGCGGCGAAGGCGACATGTCGACGGTCGAGGAATCGCTGCGTGTCGCGGCCTCCATCGCCCACGACGCCATCGTGGAGAACCGCGCCGTCGGCCTTACCACGAGCGGCCACCGTCTCGTCACGATACCGGCCGACCGCGGCCCCAGGCAGCGCCAGAAGATCATGCAGCTGCTGGCGGCCGTGGAAGGCGACGGTCGGACGCCACTGGCCGAAGTGCTGCTGAACGGGCTGCCGAAGCTTCGCCGCGGGATGACGGCGGTCGTGGTCACGCCGTCGCGGACACGGCATTGGGTCCGAGCTCTGGGAACTCTGCGGGGGCGGGGAGTCACTGCGGCGGTGATCGCGCTCGATGCCGCCAGCTATGAGGCCGTGGGCCGCCGGCATCCGCAGGCTGATGACGGAGAAGATGACCTCGAGGCACAGGAGAAGCGAGCCCTGCGGTTCGCCCTGGCCGAGTACGATCTGAAGCAATACGAAGTCAGAGCCGGGGACAACCTCGGGGCGGTGCTTACATGAGCGCTCGTTGCGCGAGCCTTCTCTCGTTCGCCGGACGGTGCTGACATGGCGACAGCAGGCCTGATTCCGCGCCGCCGGCAGGAGGAGTTCCGGCCAGGCGGCGTGGACGCCTATTCGGATGACGGCAACCCGATCGCGCGCGCCTTCCATCGGATGCGCCCCGACGAAGGCTGGGCGAGTCTGGCGCTCGTCCTGCTGCTGGCCGGAACGATGGCCTGGTCCATCTCGGATGCCCGCTGGATCCTCGGTCGAGACGGGCTGACGGGCTTCCTGATCTGGATCGCCGTCGCGGCGGCGGTATGGGGCTACGTAAGCGCCCGGCTGGAGATGGCGCCATGGCTGGCCCATGCCATCGGCAGCATCGTCGGGGCATTCGTGGTGATCGAGGCCGTTGGGTCGGTGATCCCCGGCTCCACCCCGACTCTGGAGGGCTGGTTCCAGGCGACCGCCAATTCCGTAGCTCAGGCCTACCTCGACTTGACCTGGCGCCACCAGATCCAGACGTTGCAGGTGGGCCACTTCTGCCTGGTCCTCGGCATCGTCGTCTGGGGCACGGCTCAGGCCGCCTCGTACGACGTCTTTGGCTATCACCGGGCCGTCAACGGCGTCCTGCTACTCGCCGTCGTGTTCGTTGCCAACATGTCGCTGACACTCCAGGACCAGTTCCAGGCTCTGGTGGTGTTCAGCGGGGCCGCGCTCGTGCTCCTGCTGCTGGCCCATGCGGCCGACGAACGCTCGAGCTGGCTGCGGCATCGGATCTGGCGTGGCCGGGACTTCCAGGCGCCCCATCTCGCCGGCGGTGTCGCGTTCGTCTCCCTGGCGGTCGCCGGCTCGCTGGTCCTGACAACGATCGCCAGCTCCGCGCCGCTCGGCCCTGTCGTTGCCTCGGTGGGCAGCAATTTCCAGGACGTCGCCAACGTGCTCAGCGGCTACCTTCCCAGCGGCGGCGCGAGCCGATACCAACCGAGCTCCGACTTCGGAAGCACCACCCCTATAAGCTCGTCGTTCCGGGCCAGCCCCAACCAGGTCTTCACCATCCGAGTATCGACCGGCCCGGTCTCCTTCCACTGGCGACTGGTGGCCTACGACACGTTCCAGGCCAACGGCTGGTCGATAGGACCTTCGACCCAGGATCAGGTAATCGCCGGCGGCACGCTGGACGAGGGAACGCTCGATCTCGTCCGCTCGACCACGCCGGGCCGTAGCCAGGTGTCCCTCGTCGTTCACGTCCAGGACACCTCGCTCAAGCACGTCGTCGTCGCCAACGAACCCGACTCCGTCAACGTCGGTAGTCCAACGCACCCTGGTCGGCGCCGGGCCCGAAAGCGCAAATGTCGCGTCGCTGACTTCAGGCGCCACGGACTACATGGTCTACCGCTCTCGTCCCCGACATCGACCCGACCGGCCAGGGGCTGACCGAGTGGCGACTGCAGCATGCCGGTAGCCAATATCCTCCCGGTCTTCTGACCAGGTTCACGCAGGGCACAGACCACGTGGGAACCGGCGGCAAAGCGCTGCTTGCCGAGATCTCGAGCTGGGCCAAGTCTCAGGGCAACACGTTCAGTAACGAGTACGACGTGGCCAAGGCAGTCCAGGACTATCTGCTCTCGAGCCGGTTCACGTACACCACCGACATCACCGCCGAGATGTCGCGCTGCACCGGACTCTCCACGGTGGACTGTTTCGCCCTGATAAGGAGGGGCTTCTGCGAGCAGTACGCCACGACGATGACGATGCTGATGCGGATGGCCGGCTATCCGGCTCGCTACGTGCTGGGCTACCTGCCGGGTTCTATCGCCCAGTTCACGTACGTCGAGCAGGTCACGAGCCAGCAGAAGCACGCCTGGGTCGAGGTGTACTTCCCGACGTACGGCTGGATCCCGTTCGATCCGACCGGAGGCTCCGTTGGGCAGCCAACGGAGTTGCCGCCCGGCGTGGCCGTGACACCGGGCCCAACGTCGATCGCCAGCGGCCCACAGGACTCCGGCGGCGACGTAAGGCCGAGCGGCAGGCCCGGTGGCGGCGGAGCGGCCGGCCCGACGACAACCGATAGCGGACTAACCGGCCTGCTCATCCCGGGCATCATCGTCCTGGTCCTGGCGGTGGCCGCGTTCGTCCTGCTGCGGCGACGGCCCGGGCGCCTGGAGAGGCCCGACAGCGCCTATCAGAGCGTGGTGAGGCTGGCCAGCCGGCTCGGCTATCGACCGCAGCCGACGCAGACCGTTTATGAGTACACGGGCATGCTCGCGGACGTCGTGCCCAGGGCGCGAGAGCCACTCAACGTCGTGGCCACGGCCGCGGTGGAGGTGACCTACGGAAAGCGCCAGCTCGGTACCGATCGACTGATATCGCTGACGGCCTCCTACCGGCTGGTCCGGCAGGCTCTGCTCCGCCTGGCCTTCAGGTTGCCCCGATTGCGGCGTCGGAAGCGTCGGTCTGGCGGCCCCGGTCCAACGAGCGGCGACCCGGCGGGCCCTGGCCGCTGATCTGGAGTTGCCGTAGCCGCGTGGAAGCGGTGGCGTTTGGGTCAGAGGGCTCCGCTGGCGTCGCGCTCGGACCCTGCGGCAGCTATTCGTTCGGCCTCGGGGCCCAGGTGCGAGTCCAGGTTGAGAGCCCGCAGGACGGCCCTGCCGGCCCGGATGTCGACGACGGTGATCGCCGCCAGGCCGAAGTCGAAGTTCCAGAAGCTGCTCCAGCGGACAGGCCGAGCAGGAGGCAGGTCACGACTCGGAAGACGCCACCGTGGCCGACCAGCAGAGCCCAACGCCGTCTGTCGGCCGACTCGTCGCCGTAGCCCAGGACCTGATGGCGGTCGAGGGTGCCTCGCTCTCCGCCGTCGGCCAGCTCGACCGAGCAGCACGGCTCAGCGCGCCATCGACGCGGCTCTGCGACCTGCTCGAGACTCTCGCCGCCGGGAGCGTGGAACCTGGTCGGCCAGCGCCGCCAGGCCGCCAGCGAGTCGCCGAATCGGGCGCTGATCTCCGCGTCCGTGAGGCCTTCCCATTCGCCCTGGGCGATCTCCGACAGGCCTGGCTCGGATCGGAGCGGGGGAGCGGCCCGCCCGGCCGCGACCATTGCCTCGGCCACGTATTCGGCGCTTCGGCGGGCCCGCCCCAGAGGCGAGTGGACGATCGCAAAAGGTGCGGCATCGGGAATCGGCAGCGGCGGATCGCTGTGCGGAAACGCCAGGCGTCGCCCGGCCAGCCGGGCCTGCAGCTCGCCGGCCTTGCTCAGGGGCGCCTCCATCTGGCCCTGGAAGCGCTTCTCGACGATGAACTCCGTCTCGCCGTGGCGCAGCAGGACGAGGACGGCGTCGAGACCGTCCGGAATGAGCGGAGCGGCCCCGGAGGGCCGGGTCTCCCCGGCGCGAGGCCGCTCCGCGTCCCGCGAGGGAAAGCTCAACGGTCTGTGGCGGCGCGGATCACCCACACGTCGAGAACCGCCGGGTGGTTCCTGATCGCCGTGGCGACTGCGTCGGGGACTTCGTCGTCGACGGCGAGCAGCATCAGGGCATCCTGACGCGGTGCCGTCCGCGCCAGGTGCATCGCGCTGATGTTCACGTCCGCCTCGCCGAGCATGAGACCGATACGGCCCATGGTGCCAGGCTTGTCCTGATGGCGCGTGACGAGCATGAGCGGCGTCGGGCGCCATGTCGAGCCAGTTGTCGTCGATGCGGACCAGACGCGGCTCACCGTTGGCGATCGTGCCTGCCACGACGGCCTTGCCGGTGTCGCCTTCCAGGGTGAGGGTGACCAGCGAGGCGAACGTGCCCGCGTCGGAGGTCTTGCGCTCGTTGACCGTCATGCCTCGGTTCTTGGCCAGGAATGCGGCGTTGATGAGGTTGACCCGCTCGGTCGTCGCGTTCTCGAGGACGCCGCGAAGAGCGGCCGCGGTCAGCTGCGAGGCGTCGTGGTCGGCCAGGTCGCCGGCGACGTCCACGGTGAGGGTCTTGACGGCGTCGCGGAAGTACTGGGCCGCGATCCGGCCCAGGGTTACGGTGAGCGGCAGGTAGGGCGCGATCGCCCGGGCCGTTTCCGGAGTCAGCAGCGGGGCGTTGACCGCGTAGCGGGCCGAGCGGCCGGCCAGCACGTCGATGACCTGCTCGCAGGCCTCCTCGGCCACGCGCAGCTGGGCCTCGGCCGTGAGAGCGCCCAGGTGCGGCGTCAGGACGGTGTTCGGGGCGGTCAGGAGCGGCGAGTCGACCGGCGGCTCCGGGTCGTAGACGTCGAAGGCGGCGCCGGCGATCTTGCCGTCGGTGAGGGCCTGGGCCACGGCCGCCTCGTCGTAGACGCCGCCGCGGGCGACGTTGACGAGCATCACGCCGGGCTTGAGCTTGCCGATGTTGTCGGCGCCGATGATGCCCCGGGTGGCCTTGTTCAGCGGCACGTGGACGGTGATGACGTCGGATCGGTCGATGATCGCGTCCAGGTCGACGAGCGTGACGCCGTGGAGGGCGGCCTGCTCGGCGGTGACGAACGGGTCGTAGCCGATGACGTTCATCTCGAGGCCGCGGGCGCGGTCGGCCACGGCCTGGCCGATCTTGCCCAGGCCGATGATGCCCAGGGTCCGGCCGCGCAGCTCGACGCCGGTGAAGGAGCTGCGCTTCCACTCGCCCCGGCGCATCGACGCGTCGGCGGCGGCGGTCTTGCGGGCGAGGGCCAGCATCAGGGCGATCGTCTGCTCGGCGGCGGAGACGGTGTTGCCGGTCGGGGCGTTGACGACGACGATGCCGGCCCTGGTCGCGGCTTCGAGGTCGACGTTGTCCACGCCGACGCCGGCCCGGCCGATGACGACCAGGCGCGTGGCGTGGGCCAGGATCTCGGCCGTGACCTTGACCTGGCTGCGGACCAGCAGCGCGTCGTACTCGCCGATGATCGCGGCCAGCTCCTCGGGCGAGAGGCCGATCTTCTCGTCGACCTCGTGATGGGCGCGCAGGATCTCGAGGCCCTGCTTGGCCAGGGGCTCGGCTACGAGGATCTTCATCGTCAAGCTCCTTACCTGGCCAGGCCGAGGGTCTGCAGGGCGGCGACCTGGGCGGCCTCGACGGCGGCGCCCGGCTTGACCGGCCGACCGAGCTCGATGAGGGTCTGCTCCAGCACGGCCATGGCGTTGAGGATGGCCGGGACGGTGACGTGACCCAGGTGGCCGATCCGGAAGATCTTGCCCTTGAGGGCGCCCTGGCCGCCGGCGACCACGAGGCCCGAGCTTGCGGAGCGTGCCGTTGAACGCCTTCCAGTCGAGGTCCTCGGGAAGCCACGCTCCGGTGACCGTGTCGGACGCGAACTCGGGATCGCGCCAGGAGCTTGAAGCCGAGCGTCACGAGACCGGCGCGGACGGCGGCGCCCACGGCGGCGTGGCGCTTCCAGATCTCGGGCAGGGTCTCCTGCTCCATCATCTCGAGGGCCACGTCGAGCTGGAACATCACGGCGACGGCGGGCGTCCAGGGCGTCTGGCCCGACTCGGCGCTGGTCTTGTGGGCGGCCAGGTCGAAGTAGAACTTGGGCATCTTCGCCACGGCCGCGGCCTCCCAGGCGCGCGGCGAGACCGCGACGAAGGAGAGCCCGGGCGCGACCATCCAGGCCTTCTGCGAGCCGCTGACGACGACGTCGAGGCCCCAGGCGTCGGTCTCGAACGGAACGGCACCAAGGCCGCTGATCGCGTCGACGATGATCAGCGCGTCCGGGGCGACCGCCTTGACGGCCGCCGCCAGCTCGGCGATCGGGTTCGTGACGGCCGTCGAGGTCTCGTTCTGGGTGAGAAGGACGGCCTTCCACGGGCCGCCGGCGCGCGAGAGCCTCGCGAACCTTCGCCGGATCGGCCGCCTTGCCCCAGTCGAACGACAGCTTCGTGACGTCCGCGCCGTAGGCCGAGGCGATCTTCGCGAAGCGATCGCCGAAGGCGCCGATGCTGACGGCCAGGACCTTGTCGCCGGGGGAGAGGAAGCTGACGATCGCCGACTCGAGGCCCGCCCGTGCCGGCGGCGGTCACGATGAGGACGTCGTTCTCGGTCTTGTAGAACGTCTTGAGCCGATCGATGACGCGGTTCTGGAGGGCTGCGAACTCCGGGCCGCGGTGGTTGACCATCTGGCGGGCACCGGCCTCGCGGACCGCGTCGGGCAGCGACGTGGGGCCGGGGATGCGAAGGTTGGGCTCGAAGCGGTTCACTGTTCCACCTCTCAGCGTTGCGGGATGCCGGAATGGTAACCGCGCCCGCCCGACAGGCAACTGTGGTATATATGACAGCATATGCAGAAGCGAACGACGATCCTGATGGACTCGGACCTGCTGGAGCGGCTCGACCGATTCGCTGCCCGGAACGGAACGACCAAGACCTCGGTCATCACAGCGGCTCTGGAGTCCTACCTGGAGGCCCACGACACCACTCCGGACCTGTCGTTCCTGGCGGTGGGACGGAGCGATCACGGCCGGCTGTCGCTCGACGGGCGCTCGATCGCCACGCCGCGAAGCCGGGATGCGACCCGAGCCGGACGAGGCCTGAGCCTTGGCCATCTTGCTCGACTCGAGCGCCGTGCTCGCCGCCGCCGACCAGTCGGACCTGAATCACCGCGCGGCGCTGGCGTGGTTCGGCCGCGTCGACGAGCCGCTGATGATCGGCGCCCTGACCCTCGCCGAGCTGGATCTGCTGCTCCAGCGCGAGCTCGGGCTGCGGGCCACGTTCGCTCTTCTCAAGTCGATCGGCAGCGGCGCCGTGAAGGTCGTGGCGCCGACCAACGCGGATCTGGACCGAGCCGCCGAGCTGATGCGCGAGACGACCGAGTACAGGCCCCGCCTCACCGATGCGGTCCTGGTCGCCACCGCCGAGCGCCTGGGAGTGACGAGAGTCGCCGCTTTCGACCGACGGCCGATCGCGATCTTCAGGCCGCGCCACGTGAGAGCGCTGGACCTGGAGCCCTGACCGGGCGGGCCTCAGGGGCCCCATCAGGCATCGGATCGAATGGTCTCGGGAGGCTCGGCGGCATCGAGCCGCTGGTCTTCGGCCAATTCCCGGAGGCTCTGCTGGCGGCGACGCATGCCTTCCGAACCGGCAGCCATCGGGTCCGTCTGCGTCTGGCCCTCGATCGGTCCCTTTCGGCGCGACGGTTGTCGCCGGCGTTCGGCGAGCCTGTCGAGTCGCTCGACGATCCTCGCTTCGAGGCCCTCGTTGCCGGGGAAGTAGTAGCGGCGACCGGCGAGCTTGTCCGGAAGGTACTGCTGGTCGACGTCGTCGCCCTCGAAGTCGTGAGGGTAGCGGTACTTGCTCCTGCCGGGTCCGCTCGATCGCAGGTGGGCCGGTACGGGAAGCGAGCCATGGCGCAGGACGTCGTCCATGGCCGCGAAGTAGCCGCGGCCGGCGGCGTTGCTCTTGGTCGTGACAGCGAGCATGACCGTGGCCTCGGCCAGGTTGTACTGGGCCTCCGGCAGGCCGACCCAGTCGAGTGCCCTGGGCGGCGGCCACGGCCACTTCCAGCGCCCGCGGATCGGCCAGGCCGATGTCCTCGGAGGCGGAGATGATCAGGCGCCGGGCGATGAAGCGCGGATCCTCGCCGGCCGCGATCATCGCCGCCAGCCAGTACAGCGCCGCGTCCGGGTCGTTGCCGCGGATGCTCTTGATGAAGGCGCTGACGGTGTCGTAGTGGCCGTCTCCGGCCCGGTCGTAGGCCAGGACGCGCTGCTGGGCCGCGGCCTCGACATCCTCCAGGCGCGGTGACACGCGGCCGTCCGCGTCGCGGGAGCCCTCCGAATCGGCGATCGACACGGCGCCCTCGAGGACGTTGAGGGCCTGCCGAGCGTCGCCCGCGGAGAGACCGACCAGGTGCTCGAAGGCGACCTCGGGGAGGGCGACGCCGCCGACCGGACCGAGTCCTCCCGCCAGTCCACGCTCCGCGTCCGCGAGCGGCCCGTCGGACCACGACCGCGACCTGATCGTCGGTGAGCGGCTCCAGGCGGTAGACCCGCAGCCGCGACAGCAGGGCGGAGTTGACCTCGAAGTAGGGGTTCTCGGTGGTGGCACCGACGAGGGTGACCGTGCCGTCTTCGACGTGCGGCAGCAGGGCGTCCTGCTGGGCCTTGTTGAAGCGATGGATCTCGTCGATGAACAGGACGGTCTGACGCCCGTGGAGGCTCAGACGATCGCGCGCTTCGGCCACGATCGCCCGCACCTCCGCGACGCCGCTCATGACCGCCGAGATGGTCACGAGCTGAGCGCCGACGGCCTCGGCGAGAACCCGGGCCAGGCTGGTCTTGCCGCTTCCGGGAGGTCCCCAGAACAGGAGCGAGCCGAGGTGGCCGCGTTCGAGGGCGCGGCGCAGAGTCCCTCGCTCGCCGATCAGCGCTTCGTGGCCAACGACCTCGTCCAGGGTCCGGGGGCGCATCCGGGCGGCCAGGGGCTGGCGACCGGCGGGCGGCACGAAGGCCGGCTGCTGCTCGCCCTGGCCCATGGTGGGTTTGCGGGTGACGCGGCGCGTTGCCATGTTGCGATGCTACAGGCTGGTTGGCCGTGGGGCTGACTGAATGGCGGCATACACGCCGGCGTTTCGTTCCGCCGGGCCTGGGACCGATGGTCGAGCTCAGGCAGCTCGATGCGCCGCTGCGGGTCCGAGGGACTAGGAGATGGTCACGACGTGCATCACGTCCACCAGGACGAAGACGATGGCGAGGATCGCGGCCAGCGTTCCACCGACCCGAATGATGCGCCTCACGTCCCGCACGACGTAGCCGTACTCCTCTGCCGCACGAGCCGCCAGAAGCCCCTGGCCCCGAGGCCGGCCCGGCCGCTCGACTTCCGGGGTGCGGGCGCGATCGCGAGACCGGGCCCGGCCGACATCGGCGGCCCGCTCCTGGGCGACGATCTGGGACTCGAGTTCCTCGGCCCGGGCTTCTTCCTCCACCGATAGGCTGCCGGCCGGCCTGCCCGCCGGGCGCGGCTGAGGTCGTGCAGGGCGGTTTCTATCGGGATGCCGCTGGCCAGGACGGTGTGAGCCTCGCGTACGTTTGGCCATGGTGGATGAGGGGCCTCCGGTGGGTCTTCTGGTTGGCAGTCACGGGGCCTGCGCTGCCGGTCATGTAAGAAAAGCCTCCGCTCGTCGAGGATACCATCCCGGATCGGCGAGACGAGGACCCCGGAGGGGGCACGCCGCCGGGACGTCTGGAGCAGCCAGGAGGCCCCGGCTGGTAGACTCGGCGCCATCGAGCGGAGGTAGTTGTGGATTCCATCACGAGCAATCTGGCCGCGATAGTGCTGATCCTGGCCGGCCTGTGCCTTGTGTTCATGCTGGTGCTACAGGCTTTGCAGATCAGCCGGCTGCGGCAGCGGCTGGACATGCTCACGCGTGGCTCCGATGGCGAGAGCCTCGAGGCGGTGATGGGAGCGCATCTCGAGACGGTCCACCAGGTCGGTCGCGATCTAGACGAGCTGACCGCCAGAACCGCCGTGCTGGAGAGCTCTGCGCGTCATCATTTCTCGCGATCGGGCCTGGTCCGCTTCAATCCGTTCCCCGACACGGGCGGTAACCAGAGCTTCGCTCTGGCTCTGCTGGACGAGTCGGAGGGCGGCTTCGTGGTGAGCAGCCTGCATTCGCGAACGGGGACGCGCATCTACGCCAAATCGGTGGTGGGCGGCAAGGCCGAGGTGTCGCTCTCGACGGAAGAGACAGAGGCCCTGGACCAGGCTCGAGCCCGGCGAGCCTCCCGACCAGCAGCCGCCGCACCCAGGGCGGCCGGAGGCAAGGCCGCAAGCGCCTCGGCCGCCGCGACCGCGGCCGGCCCCGCGGACGCGCCTGTCGCAAAGGCCGTTCCTGTGGTCGTGCCGAAAGCCGCGCCGGCGCCATCTCCGGCCGCGAAGGCAACTCCTGCGCCAAAGGCCGCTCCGGCCGCGGCGCCGAAGGCCGCCCCCACTGCAGAGCCTGCGGCCGCCCCCACTGCAGAGCCTGCGGCCGCCCCCACTGCAGAGCCGAAGGCAGTACCGGCCGCCTCGTCCGACCTAAGGTCACCCGGGAGCGGTGCGACCGACAGGACGGCGCCCACGAAAGGCCAGAGCAAGGGCACGGCAGTCGCCCTGCAAGCAGACGCATCATCTGCAGGCGGCAATTCCGAGCGGACCGGGCGCAGGTCCGCGAGGGCCGTCGTCGAGGCGGCGCCGGCGGAGCAGAGGGACACGCCGGGCTCGTGACACGTGAGATGTCACTGCTACCGGCGAGCCTCGCAAGATGACGCGCCAGATCCGCAGAACGTCGACACGAGAACCACACGAGCTCGAGCAGATCCCGGTCTGGTGGCCCCAGCCCCAGGCTGATGAGGTGGAGGCAGGCGGCCAACAGGGACTGGCTGCGCTGCTATCCGGTCTGAATCGCCCAGCAACGCCGCGCGGTCTGCCACGGGGAAGGGCCGCTTCTCGTGATTGCGGGGGCAGGCACCGGCAAGACCCAGGTGATCACGCGCCGGATTGCGTGGCTCATCGCGACCCGACGAGCTCGACCGTCGGAGATCCTGGCCCTGACGTTCACGGACAAGGCCGCGGACGAGATGCAGGCGCGGGTCGACCAGCTCGTCCCCTACGGGTACACGGATTCGGCCATATCGACGTTCCACGCGTTCGGGGATCGACTCGTTCGTGAGTTCGCCCTGGAGCTCGGCCTGCCCACGGATCTGCGGGTGTTGTCACGGCCCGAGGTCGTCATCTTCCTGCGCGAGCGGCTCTTCGCCTTCGAGCTGGACGAATATCGGCCGCTCGGCGATCCGACTCGCTTTCTGAGCCGCCCTGGCGACTCTCTTCAGCCGGTGCAAGGACGAGGACGTCGGACCGCAGGCGTACTGGAGTTACGCGCCGAGACTGATGGCTCGCGCTGCGGCGGCGGCCGAAGGGCAGACGCCGAGAATCGGCGAGCCGACCGAGGGCAGTGCCGCGCGGCGCGCTCGAGGAGGAGGCCCGGCGACACGGCGAGCTGGCCGGGCGTACGCGAAGTACCAGTCGCTCCTTGGCGAGGCGGGCCTGATCGACTTCGGCGATCAGGTGGGCCTGGCCTTGCGCTTGCTCCGCGAATCGGCCGACGGCCCGGCTGGAGCTCCAGCGCCGTTATCCGATACGTGCTGGTGGACGAGTTCCAGGACACGAATCGGGCCCAGTCCGAGCTGGTCGAGCTGCTCGCGGCCCCGCACGGCAACGTCATGGTGGTCGGTGACGACGACCAGTCCATCTACAAGTTCCGCGGCGCCGCCATCAGCAACATCCTGGAGTTCAAGCGCCGGCATCCCCGAGCACGTCAGATCGTGCTGCGGCGCAACTACCGTTCGCGGACTCCGATCCTGGATGCCAGCTACCGGCTGATCCGCTTCAACGACCCGGATCGCCTGGAGGTCCGCAACGGCATCGACAAGCGGCTCGTCGCGGAGCGGGGCGCGGGCGACAAGGCGGTTCGGCACCTGACCTTCGCCACCGGCTCGGAGGAGGCCGACTGGGTCGCCCGTGAGATTGCCGGGCGCGTCGCCGCCGGGGCCCAGGCCACGCGATTTCGCGGTTCTCGTGCGCGCGAACGCGGACGCGGACCCGGTCCTTCGAAGCCTGAACGTGGCCGGGCGTGCCCTGGCGATTCTCGGGAACCTCCGGGCTGTATGCCCGGCCGGAGATACGGCTGCTCCTGGCGTTCCTGCGGGCCATCGCGGATCTCTCGTCCAGCGTGGACCTGTACGCTCTGGCCGCGTCGGAGGTCTATGGCCTCGGCGGGCCCGGACCTGACGGCGATCGTCAACAGCGCGCGGCGCCGCAACCGCTCGCTCTGGGATGTGGCCGAGGAGCTGACCCGCCAACCCGGACTGCTGCGCCTGACGCGCTGAGTCGCGCGCCTCGCTCGAGCGGCTCGTGGCGGATCTGCGCCGGTTCACGGCGCTGGCCCATGAGCGCCCGGCGGGCGAGGTCCTCTACCAGTTCCTGCGGGACAGCGGCATGCTGTCCCGGCTGGCTTCGACGGACTCGGTGGCGGCCGAGGAGGCTCTCCAGAACATCGCCCGCTTCTTCGAGATCATCCGGTCGCAGTCCGATCTGCTGCCCGACGATCGGGTGATCTTCGTGGCCCGCCATCTGCAGACGCTGATCGACGCCGGCGACGATCCCGCAACGGCCGAGATCGATGCCGACGCGGATGCGGTCGCGGTGCTGACGGTGCACAAGGCCAAGGGCCTCGAGTTCCCGGTCGTCTTCATGACCGGCCTGGTCGACGGGCCGCTTTCCCGGCTCGGACTCGCCGCGAGCCGCTGGCCATGCCATCGGAGCTGCGTCCGGGAGACGCTGCCCGAGGGTGACGCTCACCTCCAGGAGGAACGACGCCTGTTCTACGTGGGCATGACCCGCGCCCGTGACGAGCTGGTCTGACTCATGCCGCCGACTACGGCGGGCGACGAACACGTCGGGTGTCGCAGTTCGTGCTGGAGGCTCTGGACTCTGCCGGCGCGGCTACAACCGGCGCGTCCGTCGAGGGTACGGCTCATGCACCGCTGGAGCGACTGGCGGCGTTCGAGACCGAAGGCCGAGGCGGCGGAGGCCTTGCCGGAGGGCGTCGTGGAGGGGCCTCTGTCACTCAGCTTCTACCAGGTCGACGACTACCTGACCTGCCCCCTCAAGTACAAGTACGTCCACGTCCTGCGCGTGCCGATCGCGCCGCACCACTCCATCGTGTACGGAGCCGCGCTGCACCAGGCTGTGCAGGAGTTCCACCGCCGTCAGGCGCGCGGGTATCTGATGCCGGAGGAGGAGCTGCTGGCCGCATTCGATCGGGCCTGGTCCAACGAGGGGTTCCTGACTCGAGAGCACGAGGAGGCGCGACTGGCGGCCGGCCGGGCTGCGTTGCGCCGCTTCCGCGAGAGGCCAGCTGCAGCCCGGGACGCTGGCCCCGGCGTACGTGGAGCGCGAGTTCAGCTTCACTCTCGACGGCGACCGGATCCGCGGCCGGATGGACCGCGTGGACGTGGAGCGGGTCGACGCCGCGTCTGCGCGCGACGCCACAGCCGGAGAAGCAGCTGCGCCGACGCGGTAACGCCGGCCCTGCCCGGGTTCTACCCGGAGCGCGTAACCATCACCGACTACAAGTCAAGCGACGTGCGAGATCCGGCCCGAGCGCGGGAAAGGGCCCGTGAGTCGCTGCAGCTGCAGATCTATGCCATGGCATATCAAGCCGAGACGGGACGTCTTCCGGACGTCCTCCAGCTGTGGTTCCTGGAGTCGGGCCTGGTCGGCCGGACCGAGGTTGACGAGAAGCGCCTAGAGAAGGCCCGCGACTCCGTCCGTCGGGCTGCGTCCGGCATTCGAGCCCGGCGGTTCGAGGCCACGCCCGACTACCTGTCCTGCGGCTACTGTGCCTTTCGGGACATATGCCCGGAGAGCGCGGTCAAGTGACCGGCCTGGAGGCAATCACATTCGACTTCGGGAACACGCTGGTGCCGTTCCCGGCCGCGCCAATGGCCGACGTCCTGAGTCTTACCGCTCAACGCGTGGCTGGCGGCCTGGCCATCGATAGGGACGAGCTGGTCCGGGTCTGGGGCGAGGAGCGACAAAGGCAGTTCGCCCAGGACGTTCCGCAGGGTCATGAGGCTGACATGGACGTCCGCGCGGTCCGGGTCCTTGCCCGACTGCGCGGCTGCCCCAGCCCGGAGGCGGCAGGCCTCTGGGACGACGCTCTCGCCGCGCGATTCTCGGATCGCCGGGAGGTTGCCGCGCTCCTCGACACGTACGCCACCGTCTTCGTCGAGACGACGCCCGTGCCGCCCGAGATCGGGCCGCTGCTGGAACGGCTGGCCCGGCGATACGCGCTCGGCATCCTGTCGAACTGGCCGCTGGCGATCGCGGTCGAGCGCTTCGTGGAGGCGGCGGGTTGGTCGCGCAACCTGCGGGCGGTCGTGATCTCGCAGCGAGTCGGGGTCGTCAAGCCCGCGGCCGAGATCTTCTAGGTTGCCGCCCAAGCCCTCGGCCTCACTTCGGGACCGGCAATTCTGCACGTCGGCGACGACGTCGGAGCCGACGTGGTTGGCGCGCCACGGGTCGGCTGGCGGGCCGCCCTCGTCCGGGTCAAGCCGGCGGATTCGCCGCTACCCACCGCGGGGCCGGTCACCGGATGCGAACCCGGACCTGATCATCGACTCCGTTCTCGAGCTGGAGGCCGCGCTCGGCCTGCGTTGAGAAGCCGCCACTCCGTAGACTGATCCCGATGGAAGCGAACGATCGCCTGGGTAACTCCTTCTTCCTCGGCGCCGCGATCGTCGCCTGGGTGACAGTGGCTCAGATCGTGACCACGACTTACCCGCACGAGAATCCGACGACAGGGTTGATCGGCGCCGGCGTCATCGGCCTGGCCTGCGGGCTCACAACGGTTCCGCTCTTCTGGCTGGTCCCGTTCGCCCGACACCGCCGGATCGCCCTCAACGGCGATTGGTCCCGAGCGATCCGGCGCGGATCGTGGGTGGCCGTGGTGGTCGCACTTTTCGTGGCGCTCCGGATCCAGGGGGTCCTGAGCCTTCCAATTGCCGTGTTCGTCGTGGTTCTGGTTCTCCTCGCCGAGATCACCCTCTCGATCGAACGGTGAGGCGGCCGACCTGACACACCATCTGCCCATCCCGGGGCTGCGTCAGACTGCTCGCCGGTTCTCGTCCCAACCGCGTCGGTTCGGACGCGCTAGGCTTCACGAGATGGCCGAACCGCCCCGCGATCCCAAGATTGCCGAAGCCCTGGCGCGGCTCTACGACGTCGATTTGCTGGAGGAACCGGGCGACGTCGACCTGTATCTGGCCCTCGCAGCCCGCACCGGGGGGCCGATCTTGGAACTTGCCTCCGGCACGGGCCGGATAGCGCTGCCACTGGTCGAGGCCGGCTACGAAGTGACCGCGATCGACATCGATCCGGCCATGATCGCGCGGGCGAGCAAGAGTGTGGCGTCCGCTGGGCCGCGGTCGGGGGCGCGGCTGGAGCTGGTCCAGGCGGACCTGGTCGATCTGGCACTGCCCGGGGGAGAACGCTTCCGCCTGGCCATCCTCGCACTGAACTCGATCCTGCTGCTGGCGACCCGTGACCGCCAGCTCGAAGCCCTCAAGACGATGGCTCGCCACCTGGCGCCGGGGGGTCTCGCCGTCGTGGACGCGTGGATCCCGAGCGCGGACGAGCTGGCCAGGTACGACGGTCGGATGGCGCTCGAATACGTGCGCACCGACCCGGACAGCGGGCAGACGGTCGCCAAGCTGACTTCGGCGGTGCACGAGCCGGCCACCGGACACGTCCAGCTGACGGCCATCTACGAGGAAGGGGATCAGGGCGCGCCGGCCCGGCGGTGGGTCCGCCATGACCGCCTGCGCCTGCTGGACGCCGATGAACTGGGCTCGCTTGCGGAGGCCGCGGACATGGAGATCGAGGTCCTGGCCGGCGACTACGGCCTCAGTCCTGTTGGCGCCCAGGACGAACGGGTCATCCTGGTAGCGCGGCGGCGGGACAGACCCGCTTCGCGACCTTGATATAGTCGGTCGGTGGCGAACCCCAGCTCGATCCGTCTGCTCATTGCGGAGGATGTCCCGCAGGTAAGCCAGCACGTCCGGAACATGCTCAGCGTTCAGTCGCAGGTGAACCTGCTCGAAGTCCTGAACGACGGCTCGAAGGTAGTCGAGGCCGCGAGACAGCTCCGGCCGGACATCGTGCTGGTAGACGTATTGCTCCAGGGCAAGTTGAAGGGCCCTCAGCTGATCGAGAATCTGCGCGACTCGGGGCTGGATATCCCTGTCGTCGTCCTGACGGTGCCGCAGCATCCCCTGTCGCGAGATACCGGCCGCGGCATCGACGCGGTCCTGACGCTTCCGTTCAGCGGCTTCGAGCTGGTAAACACCTTCAGCCACGTCCTGGCGGATCGCCAGGCCCGCGCCTCCGGGGCGAGTCGCGTGGTCGCGGTCTTCTCGCCCAAGGGCGGAGTGGGCAAGACGACAATCGCCTTCAACCTTGCGGTGGCGTTCGGACAGCTCGGGCTCGCGACTGCGTTGATCGACGGCAACCTTCAGTACGGCGATCTGAGGGCCCTGCTGAAGGTGCCGAGGGACGTGCCCTCGTTTCTGGACCTCCCCACCGACAGGATCCAGGAGTCGGACCTACGCGATGTGATGTGGCGAGACCCCTCCGGCGTCGACATCCTCCTGGCTCCACCTCGTGTCGAGATGGCGGAAATGATCTCGGCCCGTGACGTCGAAAAGTCGATCTCCCTCTTGCGCAGGCTGTACCAGGCGATCGTGATCGACACGCCGTCGTCCTTGTCCGAGGTGACGCTGGCGTTCCTGGATGCGTCCGACGTCGTGCTCTCGATCGTGACCTACGATTCCACCACCATCCACAACACTCTGGCCGTATCAGAGGTCTTTGCCTCAATTGGGTATGGGCCCGACAAGGTCCATTACCTGATCAATCGGGCCGACTCGGCGGGCGGCGTAACCCGGGACGAGCTGGGAAGAGCGCTGGGACGCAGGCCCGACTTCGAGATCGTCTCCGATGGGCGACTCGTAGTCCAGGCCAACAACGAGGGGATGCCGTTTGTGGTCTCGAGCCCGGACGCCGCGGTGAGCCGCGACGTGAGAAAGGTTGCCGAAGCGATCGCTGGCCGTCCGGCCGTCGCCGTGGTGAGACGCTGAGGCCGTGTCGGATCCGCGTCCCGTTGGCGTCTTCGACTCTGGGGTTGGCGGCCTGACCGTCCTTCGCGAGATCCTGCGGCGGCTGCCCTATGAGTCGACGGTGTATCTCGGGGACAACGCCCGAGCTCCGTACGGCCTCCGGTCGGACGACGAGGTGCGGCGTTTCAGCGTTCAGGCCCTGGACGCGCTGGTGCGGCGCGACGTGAAGGCCCTTGTCGTCGCCTGCAACACGTCGACGTCCGTGGCCCTGACCGACTTTCGGCGGCGCTACGACCTGCCGGTTCTCGGCGTGGTCCGTCCCGGCGCCACGGCGGCCGCGCTGGCCACCCGAAACCGCCGGGTCGGCGTGATCGCGACTCCGGCGACTGTCCGGTCTCGCGCCTACTTCTACGCCATCAAGGACGAGAATCCCGCGATCGAGGTCTACGAGCACGCGACGCCGGCGCTCGTCCCGCTGGTGGAGGCCGGGCAGCTGGCCGGTCCGGCGGTACGGGAGGCGGTCCGTCGTGCTGTGGCTCCGCTTCTGGGCGAGCGGAACGAAGATGGGGACTTCATATTCCCGCTGCCGCCGTCGGCTCGGATCGACACGCTCCTGCTCGGCTGCACTCACTATCCGCTGCTGGCAGGTGCGCTGCGCGATTCTGTGGGCGATGGCGTGGCGATAGTGGATTCGGCCACGGCCACGAGCTCGTCGCTGGCCGAGCTGCTCTCCGTCAACGCCCTCGAGGCGCCCGGCACGACTCGGGGGACGGCGGCGGACGCAGGCATGACCGGCCACGAGCCCCCCGGTGAGATTGCCACACCGCCAAGTCACCGCCAGCTCACCACCGGCGACGTGGCGGCATTCCGTGCCGTAGCCGAGCGGATGTTCGGTGAGGAGTTTCCGGACATCGAGCCGGTCGACCTGGAACCGGACTCGCGATGAGTGACCGCCAGGACGGGAGACGAGCGGAGCCTCCTGCGGGTTCGGCCCGCGGATCGGGCCCGTCAAAGCGCGCGGCGCAAGCTGGCTCTCCGCGACCTGGTTGGAGGCGTGACGCATTCCTTCAGGCCGGCTTCCTTCTCGGGGCGGCGTTGGGAGCGGTCGCCACCGTCCTTGGGCGGCGTGTCGAGGCATCGGCTCGCCGCGGCCTGGTCGATTGGGACGCTGCCGAGCGGGTGGCCGTGGCTCGAATTCGGCAGGCTCCGGGCCGACTGGAGTCCGACGAGCTCAGGCGCGCGGCCCCGGTCTACGCCGCCGCCATGAGCGAGATCGTGCCGGCGCTGGGACAAACCCTCGGGGCGCCTCTGCCCGGCGTCGTCGAACGCAGCGGCGTGATAAGCCGGGAGAGGTGGATCCACGAGAACATCGCCACTTTCGCCGGGTTGATGGGCAAGGTCGAGAAGGACCTGCTCGACCAGGTCGCACCGGCTGGAATCGGCATCGTCAGGGGGACGATGGCCATCGCCAACCGCAAGTTGACCACCCGGCAAGTTGGATTCCTGATGGGATTCCTCAGCCTGCGCGTGCTCGGCCAATACGACCTGGCGCTGCTCTCGGCGGAGGCTGAGCCGGGTCGGCTGGTATTCGTGGACGAGAACATACGGGCCACGGCGGCCGCTCTGGATGTGCCGCTCAACCCGTTCCGAACGTGGATAGCGCTCCACGAGACCACGCACGCCTACGAATTCGAAGCGCATCCGTGGCTGCGGCCTTACCTTGCCTCCAGGCTGGAGCGCCAGCTCGCCTCGCTCTCGGCTGCTGCGTCCACTGCCGAAGGCGGGGCAGCCGTCCGCCTTCGACGGGTACTGCGAGGTGCGAGCGCAGGCGAGCCCTGGATGGAGGGGCTCATGACTCCGACGCAGAAGCGGGAGTTTCGCGAGATCCAGGCCGTGATGAGCCTCCTCGAAGGTTTCGGCGACCATGTGATGGACGAGGTGGGTCGCGACCTCGTTCCCGACGTCGCGACGATAAGCGCGCGGTTTCACGCACGCCGGGCCCAACGTTCCGGTCTGGAGCGAGCGATGATGCGGCTTACCGGCATGGACCTCAAAATGGAGCAGTACAAGAAGGGTGAGGAGTTCGTCTCCGCCATCGCCTCGGCCCGAGGAGCCGAGGCATTGCGAGTCCTGTGGCGTGGTCCTGAAACGTTGCCCTCACCGGAGGAGATAGCACAGCCGGCGTTGTGGCTTGCCCGAGTCACGCCGGCGCCCAGATCCGGAGCCATCTGAGAGCAGGGGAAGCACATGGATGCCGACATTCGCGAACAACTGGGGCCCGGACACGGTCCGGAAGGGTCGCCGCTGGCGATTGCGATCAGCCCCGTCCTGACAGGTCGTGACCCCTTCGGCTCGATGCGGCAGAGGATCCTGGAGGCTGCCCCTGGAACCCGACTCATCCCGGTGTCTGCCGAGGGGGTCGTGGACGAGCCGGTAGACGACGTGGAGGTACTCCTGCGGGGCTGGTCGCTCGGTGGCGATGCGCTAGATCGGCTGGTCGGCCGGGCGCCCAAACTGCGCTGGATCCATTCGGCGCCGGTCGGGGTCGAGTCCATCCTCACGCCATGCGTCCGCCTGCGAGGCCTGACCATCACCAACGGTCGCGGCGTCTTCGACGAGCCCATCGCCGAATACGTCATGACCATGATCCTGGCGATATGTCGCCGCCTGCCCCAGCTCTTCGAACTGCAGAGAGAGCGGACGTGGCAACCGATCGAGGCCCTCGAGTTGTCGAAGACGACGATTGGGCTCCTTGGCATGGGAGGCATCGGCCGCGAGGTGGCCAGGCTCGCCCGGCCGTTCGGGCCGAGGATCGTCGCCGTTCGACGCCGCCCCGAGGCCGAGCCGGCAGCCGGCGTGGAGGTTCTGGGCGGTTTGGACGCCATTGCCAAGTTGCTCGCCGAGTCCGATTTCGTGGTTCTCGCGCTGCCCCACACGGCCGAGACTGAGAATGTCATCGACGAGGAAGCTTTGGCTCGCTTCAAGCCTGGAGCGTGGCTCATCAACATTGCCCGCGGCGCGCTGGTCGATGAGCTGGCTCTCCTCCGAGCACTACGAGGAGGCAATCTCGGTGGCGCGGTCCTGGATACGTTCCGCGAAGAGCCGCTGCCCGAGACGTCACCGTTCTACCGGCTCTCGAACTGCATCGTCACTCCTCACACCTCCTGGTCGAGTGCAGCCGTGATCGACCGGACCTTCGATGTCTTCTGCGACAACCTGCGACGCTACCGCGCGGGCCAGCCGCTCATGTACGTTGTCGATCCCAACGCCGGATACTGAGGCGGAACCGTCCGGTAGCATGTGCCGGCGCACGAGCGCAGGGATCTGGAGGCCGGCAGCACATGCAGATCGCCATAGTCGGGCTGGCCGGTTCGGGCAAGACGACAGTCTTCAACACGCTGACGCGCGGCCACGCTCAGACCGGCGGTTACGGCGGAATGGAGCTGCACGTCGGCACGGTCAAGGTTCCCGACGAGCGGCTCGATCGGCTGGCCGAGATCTTCAAGCCCCGTAAGGTCGTCCACGCCGACGTCACCTACTTCGACCTGCCCGCGCCTCCGTCCTCGACCGAAGGGCGGGTCGGTACCGAGGAGCTGCCGGCCGACCAGCTAGCCCGGCTGAGAGAAGCCGACGCGCTACTGCACGTGGTCCGGGCCTTCGAGGACGCCGCCGTGCCGCACGCCGAGGGCTCGGTAGATGCCTGGCGCGATCTGGAGCGGCTCGACCTGGAGTTCATTCTGGCTGACCTTTCGGTCATGGAGAAGCGGCTCGAGCGGTTGAAGGCCAGCGGCCACCACGGTACGCCAGCGGAACGCGACGCCAACGATCGCGAGCTTGCGCTGCTCGAGCGACTCCACAAACCCCTGCTTGCCGGGCAGCCTCTGCGGGACGCGGCGATCGACCCGGAGGAGGAGAAGTCGATCCGCGGCTTCCGCTTCCTGACTCAGAAGCCCGTTCTGGTTCTGATAAACGTGGGCGAGGCCGACCTCCCGCGCGAGGCCGAGATCGTGGCCGGGATTGGAGGCAGGTACAAGCACCAACGGGCGCTGGTCGACGCCCTCTCGGCCAAGATCGAGATGGAGCTGGGCGAACTCGAGGCCGACGAAGCAGGTGCGTTCATGGAGGAGCTGGGCCTGCACGAGTCGAGCCTCGACCGCGTCATCCGCCTCAGCTACCGGCTGCTCGGCCTCATCTCGTTCCTGACGGCCGGGCCGGACGAGGTTCGCGCCTGGCCGGTGCCGGACGGTTCGTCATCCGTAGACGCTGCCGGCGCGATCCACACCGATCTGGCGAAAGGCTTCATCCGGGCCGAAGTCGTTCGGTTTGACGATCTGGTGGTGCTGCGATCGATGGCGGAGGCCCGCAAGCACGGCAAGCTCCGCTCAGAGGGGAAGGCGTACACAGTCCAGGACGGCGACGTGATCGAGATCCTGTTCAGCAAGTAGCAGCAGGGTCAGTTCGGCCGGGTGTTGTCCCGCGGCATATCCACGAAGATGCCCCGATAGTCGGGGTCGCTGTCGTCGTCCTCGTCCAGCGCGGCGAGGTAGTTGTCGTCGTCGATCTTGGAGACGTTCACCGACGCGGACAGGCGCTCGTCGGAAATCGCGATGAAGCCGTGGTCGCGTTCCAGCTCCTCGGCAATGGATTCGATCAGCGTGTCCCGCTCGAAGCTGTCCTGGATCCGGCGGCGGATCTCCTGGACGAGCTCGAAGAACGAGTCGGCGTCGATTTCCTCCTCGCGGACGAGGAGCACGTCGGCGAAGATGTCGTCGTCGCCCTCGCGAAGTTCGTAGAAGAACAAGGTTCGACTCCAAGGAAGAGGGATGCTGGAAGCGCGCCGAGTATACGACGGCCAATCCATCGGACCCGTCGAGGCCCGCAAATCGCGGACGCCATCGGGTGACCGGCCGGCAGGGGCGGGGCGGCCCGATCTGGTGATCGTCGGCGCCGCCTCGCGCGATCTGACCGACCGTGACCCCAGAGGGTGGCGTCTGGGCGGAACTGCGACGTATGCGTCCCTTGCCGCGGCGCGCCTGGGACTGCGTGTCGGTTGCCTTCTCGGCGTCGACGATCTGGCGGCGGGTGCAGACGAAATCCAGCTGCTGACCGGAGCCGGGGTCCAGCTGCGTCGCGTGCTCCTTCGGCATGGCCCGGTCTTCGAGAACGTCGAGACGGGCGGTCACCGCCGCCAGCGCTGGCTCTCCGGGAGCGACCAGATGCCCGTTGACGCGCTTCCTGACGAATGGCGCGGCGCGGCCGGGTGGATCCTCGGGCCGATCGCGGGAGAGTTACCCGACGCGTGGTCGGCGGTTGGTCCCATAGACGCGCGAATCGGCCTGGGTTGGCAAGGCCTGCTTCGCACCTTCGGGCCCCACGGTTGGGTGGAGAGGCGGGCGCCCGCGGAATCGCCCCTGGTGGAGCGGGCGGGGCTGTTATGCGCGAGCGTCGATGACCTGCCGCCTCGTTTCGCCCTGGAGGAGTTGCGCCGGCTGGCTGGCGGGGCTGCGTCAGCCGTCGTGCTCACTGATGGAGCCAATGGCGGAATCGCGTTCGACGGTCCTGGCTTGATCAGGTACCAGGCCCTGGCCGCCGAGGCGGTCGCCGACCCCACCGGCGCGGGCGACGTGTTCCTGGCCGCGTTGATGGTCGCCTGGCTGGTGACCGGGCGCAGGGCAACGGCACGGAGTCTCCACTTCGCGGCGGCCGCCGGCTCGCTGGCCGTGGAAGGCCTCGGATTGGCCGGGGTGCCGTCGAGGGCGGCAGTGGCAGCGCGCCTCCGGGCCGGCCGGGCTCGAGATTGAAGCCCATCTAGAGCGGCGCGCGGTCCAATCGACGGGCGAGCCTGGCTCGACGGCGCGACAGGTCCGCCTCGAGACTCCTTCGCAGCATCGCCGACCCGTGCCCGCGGCTGCGGTACAGAGCCAGGAGGGCCTCGTCCGTGGCCGCCCAGGCTTCCGTTAGGTTCCTCGCCCGGTGCTCGTGCTCTTTCGCCAGCTCGATCCAGCCGAGTGCGGCCAGCGGCCCCGGAGCCCCGACGAGGCGGCTCCAGGCCACCCCTGCCTCGGTGAGTCTCCCCATCCGGCGCAGCAGCCGGGCCAGCTCCACGGTGGCGACGGCCACTTCCGGATCTCCTGCCGACACTGGCTGGCCGGCCGTCTGAAGGCATGCCACCGCTTCGTCGTAGCGAGCCTCGTGGCGGTAGAGCCGGGCCAGGCGGACCAGGTCGCCAGGCGGTGCCCAGCGCCTCACTTCGCCTTCGCCGTAGCCTCGCTCCAGGTGCGCCATGATCCGCCCGAGCGTGACCACGTCCTCGGCGTTGTGACGTGCGACCACTCGAATCGGACCGGTCGGGCCGCCCCGCAGGAACGAGTGATAGACGGCCGGAATCTCCCAGGCCGGGATATCCGGGGCGCGATGGCGCCGGAGCAGGCTGCGTTCGACGGTCTGGAGCCGCGCATCCGGCAGGCGGTAGCGGAAGAGGCGCCGCACCATCAGGAGCAGGTCCAGGTGGCCGGATAGGACCGGGGGTGGCCGCCGGCTCATCCGATAGCGTGTCTCGAGCAGGGGCCAGTCGAAGCTCCGTCCGTTGTAGGTGACCAGACAGGCTCCGGGGGGAACCGCATCCGCCAGGGCATCCAGAAGGGCTCCTTCTTCGGAGTGATCCGGCAAGGCGAGCTGCAGCAGTCGAAGGCGATCGCCCTGCCACCAGCCGATGCCGACCAGGAACGCGACCGTCCCTGCCGCACTGCCCAGGCCCGTGGTCTCGGTGTCCAGGCACAGCAAGGGGGCGGCGGCCTCCGGGATCCCCGGCAGCGCCGCCAGCCGATCGCGGTTCAGGGGCAGATAGACCGGCCGCAGCTCTCGCCGAACGTACCAGCCGTGGGGCGTCTCAACCGCGTCGCCATCGAGGCCCTGCGCCAGGCGCCTGGCCAGCGACTCGCGATCCACCGGGCCGGGATCACGCCAGACCGGCTGAGGCGGTCCGAACGGCTCGCCCGCCGCCACGATCGCGGCAATGGCCCGCCGGATCTCGGGATCGACCTCGCCGGAGGTGTCCGGCGGGGGCGCAACGGCTCGGTCCCGGCGCAGGTCCTCCAGACGGCGTCGCAACCTCGTCCCGTCCACGGTCATGCGGCAGCCACGGGCGGTCGGGCCGCTGTGACGGTCCCTTCCTCTTGCGTCAGGCCTCGCAGCAACCTCAACGCGAGTGCCCTGGCGTCTACGCCGGCCTCCAAGCGCGGGCCGGTGCAGGCCGGACAGCCGCTCTCGCAGGAGCAGCCGGCGATGAGGTCCGCGGCTCCCGAGACAAGCTCAGCGTGGCGTTCGAAGAGCCGCTCCGAGAGACCGACGCCGCCTGGGACGGTTTCGTAGAGATAGACAGTAGGGGACTGGTTGTGCGGCGAGCGGACCTGGCTGACCAGGCCAAGGTCGCGAGGGTCCACCATCAACAGCACTGCCGCTACGGCTTGCATAGCCCGGCCGACTCCAAGCAGGGCGACGTCCAGGTCCGCCCGGCGCCAGCCCTCCGCGGCGGCCCCGAGCATCAGCCAGTAGGCCGTCGTCTGCAGCTCGATCTCGGGCAGGTGGACCGGGCCCCAGCCGAGGTTCTCGTCGGTCCCGAACTTGAGCTTCTTGAACATGCTGACCAGGCTCGAGACCATGACCTCGCCGTGAGCTCGCTCGCCGCCATGTGCCGAGCTCACGGCGAACGTCTCCAGTGGCTTCAGCGTCACGGCTCGATCGGCGTAGGTGTAGTGGTCGACGTCGACGCGCCGCACGTAAGCCTTGCGCTCGTCCCAGTCGAGCCTGTCGACGTGGAACTGGACCGACTCGTGCATGTAGATCGCGTCTTCGTGGACCAGCGTTTGGGCCGCGAATATGTCGATCTCGCCGATGACCCTTGGCCGGTCCGGAGTCGTGTCGATGATCACGACGTTCTCCTCGGCTGCGGCTCGAAGCGACACCGACGAGGCGGGGAAGTTGTCGCTCGACCAGTACCAGCGGCCGTCACCGGCCAGGCGGACGTGGCCTTCCTCGGCCAGGAACGCCAGCAGCGGCTCCGCCTCTGTCGGCCCGAACCGCTCTCCGGGTTCGAACGGCATCTCGAAACAGGCGGCCTTGAGATGGCCCAGAAGCACATGCAGGTTGTCAGGATCGAGGCGGGCTTCCTCGGGAGGAGAGGCGAGCAGGAACTCCGGATGCTCGACGACGTATCGATCGACCGGCCCGCCTCCCGCGATCAGGACGGAGACGCTCGTCTCGGACCGCCTGCCGGCCCGGCCCATCTGCTGCCACGTGGCTGCGATAGAGCCCGGATAGCCGGCCAGGATGGAAACGTCCAGCTGGCCGACGTCCACGCCCAGCTCGAGGGCGTTGGTGCTCACGACGCCAAGCAGCTCACCGTCGCGGAGGCCGCGTTCCACGGCTCGTCTCTCGGTGGGCAGGTACCCGCCGCGGTAGCCACGGACGCGGGTGCGGGGACCGTCTCCGAGCCGTAGGGCCTCGCGGAGGCCGGAGAGCATCAGCTCCACTCCGACCCGGGATCGGCCGAACACAAGGGTCTGGCGGCCCGCCCGAAGGAATGGCAGCGCCCAACGCGTCGCCAGCCCGGTCGCCGAGCCACGGGCGCCGGTGGCGGGATCGAGCAGCGGCGGCTGCACGAGGAGCACGTGGCGCTGGCCGGACGGAGCCCCGTTACGATCCACGAGCCTCGGTGCGCGACCCGTGAGCGTGGCCGCCAGCTCGGCCGGGTTGCCGATCGTGGCCGAGCAGCACACGATCACCGGATGCGACCCGTAGTGGGCGCAGATACGCAGCAGGCGCCGCAGGACATTCGCCACGTGGCTGCCAAAGAGGCCGCGGTAGGTATGGAGCTCGTCGATGACGATGATCCGGAGCTGCTCGAAGAGCTGGAACCACTTGGTGTGGTGCGGCAGGATCGCCGCGTGGAGCATGTCCGGGTTGGTGACGACCACCTGGCCCGCGGAACGGATCGCCGACCGAATCGGGTTGGGGGTGTCACCGTCATAGGTGGACGCGTTGATCTGGAGGCCGGCGGCACGGCTCAACTCGCCCAACTCGGCGACCTGATCCTGGCCAAGTGCCTTGGTGGGGAAGAGATACAACGCCCGCGCCGTCGGGTCGTCGGCCAGCGCCTGGAGCGTGGGTATCAGGTAGCAGAGGGACTTGCCGGAAGCCGTCGGCGTCACGACGACGACATCCTCGGCGTTGAGGATGCCCTCGATAGCCTCGGCCTGATGGCGGTAGAGGCGCTCGACGCCTCGCGCCGCCAGCCCCACGCGGAGGCGCGGATCCAGCCACTCCGGCATCGGCACGAAATCGGCCGGTCTGGCCGGTACGAGAGCGCGGTGGACCACGCCACCGGAAAGCGATGGGTCGCCCAGCAAGCGTTCCAGCACCAACTCGACGCCGGCCGGCTCGTAGTAGCGCATCGCGCACCTCAAACAGAACGTCCGTGCGAAACTGTGCCTAGTGTACCAGCCTGGATCAAGCGTGAGGTCGAGTTGACACGGTAGCTGCTCACAGCTACGATTCAGTCATGCACGGACGGGACCCCGCGACATCGCCGGAGGACCCCGGCGCTCGCTCGGCGCCTGGCGCAGGTCCCACGCTTCCGCTCAACAGGCGCCGCGTCGCGATGCTGGTGGCGGGCCTGTTCGCGTTGTGGCTCGTTGGCGTCTTCGCCCGGCAGGTGGGCGATGCCGCCGCGGCCGCGAACCAGGCCGATCAGATGCGCGCCCGGAATGCGGCCATGGCGCGCGATGTCGCATCCATGGAGGCCGAGCTGCAGCTCATCAAGCAGCCGGCTTTCGTCTCCCAGATGGCCCGCGGGTACCTCCTGGGCTCGCCCAGGGAGGTACCGTTCACGATCGACCCGAACGCCCCACCGCTCGCAGCCGACGCGCCCGGGTCGATTGGCATTTCGCCTGACGCCCAGACGAGCGAGAGCAGCCCGCTGGACGCCTGGCTCCAGGTGTTGTTCGGCTCGCATCAGTAGCGCCGGCTGTACGATTCCGGCATGAGCACGACACCTGCCGGCTCCCGCCGCCCGCTAAGAGTGGGCATCCAGTTGCCCGAGATAGAGCGGCCGGTGAGGTGGCCCGAACTGGCGGCGATGATCAGGCGGATCGAGGCCCTCGGGTTCGACTCGGTCTGGACCGGCGACCACTTCCTGTACCGGATGGCCGACGGGGAGGCGGACGCGCCATGGGACGCGTGGTCGGTTCTGGCAGCCGCGGCGGCGATCACCTCTCGAGTGACGTTGGGGCCGCTGGTCACGCCCGTGGGCTTCTACAACCCGGCGGTCCTGGCCAAGAAGGCGGCCACGGTGGATGAGATATCAGGTGGGCGGTTGATCCTGGGTCTCGGGGCCGGCTGGAACGAGGTCGAGTTCCGCGGCTACGGGGTGCCGTTCGACCATCGCATCTCGCGGTTCGAAGAAGCGTTCACCATCATTCGGACGCTTCTCCAGGAAGGTGAGATCGATTTCGAAGGGGAGTACTTCAGCGCTCGGGATTGCGAGCTGGTGCCACGGTCGCGGCCGGGCGGGCCGCCGATCATGATCGGTTCGGTGGGGGAACGCGTGCTCCACATCACCCTGCCATACGTGAAGGCGTGGAACGTATGGCACAGCGACACGCACAACAGTCCGGAGGGCGTGGCACCGCTTCTCGCCCGCGTCGGCGCCGCGTGCGCGAAAGTTGGCCGCGACCCGGCCGCGGTTGAGGCCACGGTGGTCGTGCTGGTGCAGATGCCGGGCGGCAAGGGACGCCGCCAGGGCGACGGCTACCGGGACATGACGCCCAACCCTCTGCAGGGCGCGCCGGAAGCCGTCGCCGAGGGGCTCAGGGCGTACGCTCGTGCCGGGGTCGCTGAAGTGCAACTGGTCGTGGATCCGATCACGATCGGTGCCCTCGAGGACCTGGCGCCCGTTCTCGAGCTCCTCGATCGCGGCTGACCGGACCCGGCTGGGACTCGGACGCGCGTCCCGTTTGATACGGCAGGAGAGGACGGGAGAGGACGGGCGACGGCGGAACGCCTGGCCCGGTCTGGGTCCATCCGGTAAACTACGCCGCGCCACGGCGGAGTAGCTCAGTGGTAGAGCAGGGGACTCATAAGCCCTTGGTCACTGGTTCAAATCCAGTCTCCGCTACCAAGATGCATGCTGGCGGCCCGGGCGAATCCCGGGCCGTCTCGTATCACGAGCCCGGCGGCGAGCCCTCGGCACGGGGACAGGCAACGGCTCGGCCGGGTGCACGGGCCGGGACGCGACGCCAGGTCCAACCCATCGGCGAACATTCGGGCCGCCTGGCGGGTCTTTCTAATGGACGCGTCGCGCGGCCCGCGACCATTCACTACGTGCCCATGTTCCGAGGGCGCCCGGACTAGTAGCCGGTCCCTCGGGCGTATACTGCGGCGGCGGATCGGGCCCGTACCGACCGCCAGATCCGGAGGCTCCGTTTCACCTTGAACACGCGTTTCATGCGCAACGGGATCGTCATGCTCGTTCTCGTTGCCGCCACAGCCGCTCTCCTCTTTGCGCTCATCCAGCCCAGCCAACCTAACAGCAAGTCCTATTCGGAGTTCGCGGCCGACGTGCAGGCCGGGAGGGTGGTCACCGTCGTCCGGCAGGACACCACCCTGACTGTGACCCTGAACACCTCCAGCAACAACACCTACACCACCCAGTCGGACTCGCCCCAATCGGGCGAATATGCCGTGATCAAGTCGTGGAGCCCCAACGGGGGCAAGGACATCAACTACTCGATCACCAAGCCGGCGGACACGGGTTGGATCGTGCTGATCCTGACCACCCTGGTGCCGGTAGTGCTGGTCATCCTCTTCATCGCATTCTTCATGCGTCAGGCACAGGGCACCAACAACCAGGCCATGAGTTTCGGCAAGAGCCGGGCGCGCATGTTCCTCGGCAACAAGACGGTCGTCACTTTTGCGGATGTGGCAGGCGTCGATGAGGCCAAAACGGACCTCCAGGAGGTCGTCGAGTTCCTGAAGTACCCCGAGAAGTTCAACTCGCTGGGCGCCCGGATCCCGCGTGGCGTCCTGCTCGTAGGCCCTCCGGGAACCGGCAAGACGCTGCTTGCTCGGGCGGTGGCCGGGGAGGCCGGCGTTCCGTTCTTCTCGATCTCGGGCTCCGAGTTCGTGGAGATGTTCGTCGGCGTCGGCGCCAGCCGAGTCCGCGACCTATTCGACCAGGCCAAGCGCAATTCCCCGTGCATCGTCTTCGTGGACGAGATCGACGCGGTCGGCCGTCAGCGGGGCGCCGGCCTAGGCGGCTCCCACGACGAGCGCGAGCAGACTCTCAACCAGATCCTCGTGGAGATGGACGGCTTCGACACCAACACGAATGTGATCGTCGTCGCGGCCACCAACCGGCCCGACGTGCTGGATCCGGCGCTGCTGCGGCCGGGACGCTTCGACCGCCAGGTCATCCTCGACCGGCCGGACCTGCGCGGCCGCATGGCCATCCTGAAGGTCCACACCAAGGGCAAGCCGCTCGACAAGACGGTGGACCCGGAGAATCTGGCGCGCAAGTCTCCCGGCTTCTCCGGCGCCGACCTGGCCAACCTGGTCAATGAGGCGGCCATCCTGGCGGCGCGCCGCAATCGCAAGGTCATCGGCATGCCGGAGTTCAACGAGGCCCTGGAGCGCATAGTGGCCGGGCCGGAGCGCAAGAGCCGAATCATCTCCGACGCTGAGAAGCGGATCATCGCCATCCACGAAGGCGGGCACGCCGTCGTGCAGCGCGTACTGCCCAAGTGCGATCCGGTGAACAAGGTCACGATCATCAGCCGCGGCATGGCCCTCGGCTACACCATGGCGCTGCCCACCGAAGACCGCTATCTGCAGTCCAAGACCGAGTTCGAGGACAAGATCGCCGGCCTGCTCGGCGGTAATGCCGCAGAGCGTCTGATCTTCGGCGACACGACCACCGGCGCTTCCAATGACATCGAAAAGGCGACCGACCTGGCCCGCCGGATGGTCACCGAGTGGGGCATGAGCGACAAGATGGGTCCGCTGTCGTTCGGCAAGCGCGACGAGATGATCTTCCTGGGTCGGGAGATCGGCGAGCAGCGCAACTACTCGGACGACGTAGCCAAGATGATCGACGACGAGGTCCGCGCCATCATCGAGCACGGCTACGCCCGGGCGACGCAGGTCCTGACCGAGTACAAGGGCAAGCTGCTTACCCTGGCGGACAAGCTCATCGCCGAGGAAAGCGTCGAATTGGAGGCGTTCGAAAAGATCTTCGACGACCTGCCGCCGAAGCTGAATTTGCACGGCATCTCCGGCCTTACGCCGCTCGGCGGGCCTTCGACACCGCCGACGCCCGCGCCGAGCGCACCGCCGCCGGCACCGAGTCCGAGCCCCACCCCGTCCTGAGACGGGAGAGAAGCAGACCGAGCGGCCGGCGTAAGGCCGCTGGTTCGGAGCGCGCAGCCGGCAGCCGTGGCACTCGCGGTGCCGGCCGCCCGTACAATCGGTCCGTGGTAGCCAGTCCAGGAGAGGCCGATGCCGAATGCAGCCGTGAACGCAGCCAATGAATCCGCCCTCGAGGGCTTTCTGGCGGAGACCGCCGATACAAGGCTGGAGTCGTTCAAAGCCCTGCTGCGGATAGCCAGCATCTCAGGGATACCCGCCCACGCCCCCGACTGCCGGGCCGCGGCCGAATTCGTGGCCGAAGACCTCCGGGCTGCCGGGATGGAGCACGTCGACGTGTCGGAAACGGGCGGCCACCCCGTCGTCTATGCCGACTGGCTGCACGCGCCCGGCCGCCCCACCGTGCTGGTGTACTGCCACTACGACGTCCAGCCGGTGGACCCGGTGGAGCTCTGGGAGTCGCCGCCCTTCGTGCCCGTCGTAAAGGACGGGAAGATGCTGGCTCGCGGATCCTCCGACGACAAGTCGCAGCCTGCACATGCACGTCCGCGCGATCGAGGCGCTGCTGAAGACACGCGGAGAACTACCGGTCAACATCCGCCTCGTCTTCGAGGGCGAGGAGGAATTCGAGCTCCATCCATCTCGACGCCTGGCTCGAGGCCAACCGCGACCGTCTGTCGGCCGACTTCGCGGTCATCTCCGACACGAGCTTCTTCGAGGGCAACCTGCCTTCGATAACGATCGGCCTGCGCGGCCTCGTCTACTTCCAGCTGGACGTCACAGGCAGCACGATCGACCTCCACTCCGGCGGCTACGGTGGCGCCGTCGACAACCCCGTCAACGCCCTGTGCCACATAGTGGCCGCTCTGAAGGACACCGAGGGCCGGATAACGGTGCCTGGCTTCTACGACGACGTGGTAGCGCTGACGTCGCGCGACAAAGCCGCGTTCGCGCAGCTCCCGTTCGACGAAGAGGCCTATCGCGACTCGCTGGGAGTGCCGGAGCTGGTCGGCGAGCCGGGCTATACGACCCTCGAACGTCTCGGAGCCAGGCCCACCCTGGACGTTTGCGGGATATGGGGCGGCTTCGAAGGCGAAGGGCCAAAGACGATCATCCCGGCTCACGCGCACGCCAAGATCAGCTGCCGGCTGGTAGCCAACCAGGATCCGGAGAAGATCTTCTCGCTGGTCGCGGCGTACATCGACCAGGTTGCCCCCAGCTCCGTGCGGTACTCGATCCAGCGCCTTGGCGACGGCAAGCCAAGCCTGACGCCGATCGACAACCCGGCCACTCAGGCGGCGGCGCGGGCGCTCGAGGCGGCCTTCGGCGCTGCGCCCCTCTACATTCGCGAGGGCGGTTCAGTCCCGGTCTGCGCCAGCTTCGAGTCGCTCCTGGGTCTCTCGACCGTGCTCCTGGGCTTCGCGCCGCCGGATGGGCGTTTCCATGCGCCCAACGAATGGATGTCCATGGCCAACTACGAGACCGGAATTCGGGCGATCGTCCGATATTGGGACGAGATAGCGGCGGCGGATCATCTTTAGCGGCACGAGCGGCACGAGCGGCACGAGCGGCCCGAGCGGCCCGGGCGGCCGATCGCCGTGGCCGCGATTGGTGCGACGGAGCACTACTGCAAATGCAGGAGCGGACGAGTGCGGTTTGTGTAAGTGTTCAAACCGCGGGCGGCTGATACGATGATCTGCGTGGCTGGCTGACTAGGATCTGGCTGGAGGCACCCTTGACCACAACCAATCGACCCCCTGACGCCGACGCCGCCCCGACTCAACTGACCTGGCGCCTGGACACGGACAACGGCAGCCTGGTCCCGCGTTCGGCGCTGGACGTGCTGGTCGACCTGAACGACAACCTGTCGACCGGGCGAATGGGCGAGTATCAGCCCGTTCCGCTCGGATTCGGGATGCTAGACAAGGCGATCGGCGGCGGGTTGAGGGCTGGCGAGCTCATGCTCATCGGTGGCGCCCAGGGCACGGGCAAGACCACGATGGCTCTGCAGATGGCTCGCAACGTGGCCTCCGGCGGCCAGGCCAACGTGCTGTACATCTGCTTCGAGCACGACGAGCAGTACCTCCTGAACCGGCTCGTCGCCCTCGAATCGGCGCTGGCCCACCTTCCGCAGAAGACGGGCGCGGTCAAGATCCAGGAAGTTCGCCAGGAGATTCTGGCGTCGTGGATGGCGGAAGGAGCTGGTGGCGCCGGCCTGACCGCCAACCAGAAGTTGCGCCCCAGCCTGGACCGTATCGCCCGCTACGGTCAGAACTTGTTCCTCATGCGAGGCTCTCAGACGGCCAGCACGGTCGACAACGTGCGCAAACTCGTCCAGCAGCATCGAGCCCTCTCGGGCGATCGGAGGCTGCTGGTCGTTGTCGACTATCTGCAGAAAGTGCCGATGTACCCCGAGCCGGCAACTGAGTCCGAGAAGGTCACTTTCGTCGTCAACGGCCTCAAGGACATTGCCCTCTCGGAGCATGTGGCGATGATCTCGATCGTTGCCGCCGACAAGGAGGGCCTGAAGGCCCAGAGGCTGCGAAACCACCACCTTCGAGGCTCGTCGGCCATCAACTACGAAGCCGACATCATCCTGATCATCAATGACAAGTACCACATCGTCGCCAAGGTCAACATCGAGTTCAACCCCTACCAGGCCCAGCGATTCCGAGACTGGGTCATTGTGAGCATCGAGAAGAACCGCGGCGGCCAGGACAACGTCGACCTCGAGTTCGAGAAGCACTTCGAATACTCGTGCTTCGATCCCAATGGGCGGACGGTTCAGGAGAAGCTCATCGAAGAGCGCCTCTACAACGACTGACCCAGGGATCGCCCGATGATCGGTGATGGCGACCGGTTCGGCCCCGGTCGGGGAGTTCCCGGCGCAAGCGGCCCGGCAGACGGTCCTGGACCGGCGGCCCGGGGAGGCAGGCCGGCCGGCACGCGTCGCCCGGAAGACGATCCACCCGGGACCAGCAGGCTGTTCGTCGCCATTCCAGTGGCAGACGACGTTGGCGCGGCCGTCGGCGAACTGATGGCGCGGGTGGCCGGAGCTCCGATCGCCGAGCGGGCATTCGGCCAGCCTCGCTGGGTCCGAGTCGAAGGCCTGCATGTCACCCTGCGCTTCCTGGGGGCAACGCCCGACGATCGCCAGCCGGCGATCGCAGCCGCGCTTGAAGAGGCGGCCAGGGGAGTGGCGCGGTTTGAGATCACGTTGAACGGCGGCGGCGCGTTTCCGAATGCGAGCCGGCCGCGTGTGTTGTGGATCGGCATCCGAACCGGAGCCGAAGAGTTGGCCGCTCTCGCCAGACGACTGGACGGCGCATTGCGCCCTCTCGGCTGGCCGCCGGAGGATCGGCCCTTTTCTGGTCATCTCACCCTCGCCCGCACCGATGGGGTGGCTGGGGCGGAGGAGCATGCCAGGCGACTGATCGAAGCGGCCAGAGATCTGGAACTCACCTGGCGCGCCGATCGCTTCGTCCTGTACAAGAGCCTGCTGGGGCATGGTCCCGCCCGCTATCAGGCACTTGCCGAGGTCGAACTCCGGTCCGAGTAGGGGCAGGGCCGGCCTACCCCGGCTCGTGATCCAGATGCGGAGGCCGCTTGCGCCCTCCGCCTGCGAGCCGGTAGGCTTGCGCGGCCACGGTCGTGTTGGGGCGACGGCGGGCGCCGTGCAGCTTAGGTCGCCGGTTGGCCGGCGGGAGGAGTCGGATGGTCGAACGTACCCGTTTCACGCTGGACGAATCACAGATTCCCAGGTCCTGGTACAACATCGCGGCCGACCTGCCGGTCCCGCAGGCGCCGCCCCTCCATCCGGCCACACATCAGCCGCTCGGTCCGGCCGATCTCGCCCCACTGTTCCCGATGGCCCTGATCATGCAGGAGGTCTCGAGCGAGCGCGAGATCGAGATCCCCGAGCCGGTGCGAGCCCTGTACGCGCAATACCGGCCGAGCCCCCTGGTCCGAGCCCTTCGCCTCGAGAAGGCCCTCGATACTCCGGCCCACATCTACTACAAGTACGAGGGCACCAGTCCGGCCGGGAGCCACAAGCCCAACACAGCCATCCCCCAAGCCTTCTACAACAAGGAAGAGGGAATCAAGCGCATCGCCACGGAGACCGGCGCGGGCCAGTGGGGCAGCGCGCTCGCCTATGCAGGCGCGATGTTCGGGCTCGAGATCAAGGTCTACATGGTCCGGGCCAGCTACGACCAGAAGCCGTACCGCCGCCTCATGATGGAGACGTACGGCGCCAGCGTCGTGGCCAGCCCGAGCAACGATACGCGAGGCCGGCCGGAACGATCCTGGCCGAACACCCGGACAGTCCCGGCTCGCTCGGCATCGCCATCAGCGAGGCCGTCGAGGACACGGTCATGCGGGACGACACCCACTACTCGCTGGGCTCGGTGCTCAACCACGTGATGCTCCATCAGACGGTGATCGGCGAAGAGTCGATCATCCAGATGGAAATGGCCGGCGAGGAGCCGGACGTCATCATCGCCTGTGCCGGTGGCGGCTCCAACTTCGCGGGGTTGTCATTCCCGTGGCTGGGCCGGACCTTCCGCGGCGGGCGCAAGTACCGGGTCATCGCTGTTGAGCCCGAGGCGGCGCCGAGCATGAGCCGTGGGCGCTATGCCTACGACTACGGCGACACGGCGAAGATGGCGCCGATGGTCAAGATGTACACGCTCGGCCACGATTTCGTGCCCGAGCCGATCCATGCCGGCGGTCTGCGCTACCACGGCATGTCGCCGCTCGTCAGCCTGCTCAAGCACAACGACTTCATCGAAGCGCGAAGCCTGCATCAGAGGCCGTGTTTCGAGGCCGGAGTCCAGTTCGCTCGGACCGAGGGAATCATCCCGGCGCCCGAGTCGACGCACGCGATCAAGGCTGCGATGGACATTGCCCTGGAGGCCAAGAAGGCCGGCCAGAAGAAGGTCATCCTCTTCAACCTCTCCGGCCACGGCTTCTTCGACCTGACCTCGTACCAGCGCTACCTGTCAGGTCAGCTGGAGGACTACGAGTATCCGGCCGCGGAAGTCAAGCACGCTCTGGAGGCTGTCGAGGCTTAGCCTCGCGCGGAGAGATTATTGAGAGCCGCGCCTCCAAAGGCGCGGCTCTCCGATTCGGGCGCACCACGGCCGATCGCTGGAGGAGGAGTCCCAATGGGCCGGGGACGGGCGGTTACCCCGCGGCCTGGGGCGGGTCGCCCCGGGGGGAGCGAAGCGACCCGCCGCTACGACCACTCGCCTGCGTGGTCGTCGTCGCCGTTGCCGGCGGACGGATACAGCATGGTGGCGGCGCCAGCCCGGGTCATCGCCCATCCGCCGTATTGGGGGCTGACCCGTGGCGTGTGCCCGGAGTGGGAGACACGCCTCCGGCATCCAGCTATGGCGTACGATCAAGCTATGCCGCGCCTCGCCTGTATGAGTTGCGGACGAACGCTCTGGGCCACGGCACCGCTGGCCCACTTGTTCGCCGAGGAGCGACGCTGTCCGTGGTGCCAGGCGCCACTCCAGGATGACCGGCGAGTGGCGGTTCGGCGGCAGCAAATGCGACGGGAGATCCACGCCAGCGGGTCTCCAACCGGCGACGAGAGACGGGTGATCGTCGATCGCCGAAAGGTGAGGCGAAGACGGCCGACTTGAGGCCAGAAGGGCAGCGCTGCGGGCTCCGAGCGAACGGAACCGGCTAGACGCTAGAAGAGGTTGTCGTCCGACTTGGGCGGCTCTACGAGCCGGTGGCGCAGAGCGAACGCGACCGCTTCCAGCTTCGAGTGCACTCGCAGCTTGCCCATGATGTTCTGGACGTGCGTCCGCAGCGTGTTAGGGGCGATATACAGGCGCTCGCAGATCTCCGGCGTGGCCAGCCCTTCGGTCAAGGCCTTGAGGACTTCCAGCTCGCGAGGCGTGAGCGGCTCGATCTGGCGTCTCTCGGTCCCGCGCTCTCTGGCGGCCGCCACTCGCTGGGCGATGCCGACGATCACCGATCTGGGCAGCAGAGTCTCGCCGGAATAGGCGGCCCGGACGGCACTTACGACTTCGTCGATTGCCCGGTCTTTGGTGAGATAGCCGTCCGCGCCCGCCTGGATCGACTCGAGGACGGTTTCATCGTCGGTGAGGGCCGTCAGCATCACGACCCGGGCCGCGGGCCAGCGGGCCTTGATGGCGCGGGTAGCCTCGGCGCCGGTTCCGTCCGGCAGGCGGTAATCCATGAGGACGACGTCCAGACGCTCGCGGGCCAGCGCCTTGGCCTCGGCCACACTAGCGGCGATCCCGGCAACGACGATGTCCGGCTCGCGGCTGAGCATCTGCGCCAGCGCGCCGGTCAGCAGCTGGTGGTCGTCGACGAGAAGCACTCGGATCGGCCGCGTCTCGCCGTACGAATCGGTCATCTAATGCGCCCCCATGACGGCGGTAAGGCCGGACCCGTGGGCAGCTGATATGTCCGACCGCTTCTTCGCATTCTAGTCGAGCCTTCAACGGGCGAGTAGTTGTCCACGACACTTTGACCGGCCGAAATCGCCGGCGGGCGACAGAGCGTCTGCCCGGCCTGGCTGACCTCCCATCTCGGACGAGCCAGAGGGGCAGCCGATGTTCCACTGCTCCGATGGCGGCGCCCATCTAGGGATGGTCGGTCGACGGCGGACCGCCCGGCCATAATGGCACGGTGCGACTCTCCATCCTCGGCTTCGGTCTGATCGGCGGTTCGATCGCTCGGGCGCTCCACGAGCGAGGCGAAGCCGGCCAATGGCGCGTGACCGCCTGGAGCCGCAACCGCGCCCCGGTCGAGCAGGCCGTGGCCGATGGCGTGGTCGAGGTGGCGGCGGCGACGATTGAAGATGCCTTACGCGACGCTGAGATGGTCGTCCTGGCGGCGCCGCCGCTTGTCTGTCTGGACCTGGTCGACCTGCTGGGCGGACCGTTGCGCGACCGTCTGCCCGAAGACTGCACCGTGACGGACGTGGCCAGTGCCAAGGCACGGATCGTCTCCAGGGCGGACGCCGCCGATTTGCCCTTCATCGGCGGGCATCCCATGGCCGGCCGTGAGTCGAGCGGGTACGCCGCGTCCCGGCCGGATCTCTTCGTCGAGCGGCCGTGGGTCACTGTCCTGGGCTTGTATGCGCGGCTGTGCGACGGTGAGCGGATCGGTGAGCTGATCGACGCATGCGGCGCGATTCAGATTCCCATGAGCGCGGCTGCCCACGATAGCGCCGTGGCGGCGATCAGTCACCTGCCGCTCGTGGTCTCGACCGCGCTCGTAGAGGCTGTCGCCGGGGGACCGGGCGAGCGGGAGCGCCCGGACTGGCGCGCGGCAGAAGCTCTGGCGGCGACCGGCTGGACCGGCATGACGCGACTGGCGCGCGGAGAGCCGTCCATGGGCGTTGGAATCGCGGCTACCAATGCCGTTGCCATCGCCGCCCGACTCCGCGACATGCGAGACGTCCTGGATCGATGGCTGGCCGAGCTGGAGCGTAACGGCGGCCCCGACGAGGCGGCCCTTCTGGCTCGCTTCGCGGCCGCCCGCCAGAAGCTCATGGAGTCGGATCGCAGATGAGCGGTGAGGCCGTGGAACTCGTATACGCCGTGGCCCGAAAGACGCTCTTCGAGGGCGATGCTGCCTGGCGCGGCGTTCGCCGGGACGGAGTGGCGGCGATCCTGAGGCGCGTCGACGACTACGGAACGTACGTGCCGAGACCTGCCGCCGAAGGGGACCGCACGCTCAAGCAGATCATCCCGTATCTGGTGTTGCGTGACGGCGATCGGATCTTTCTGATGAAGCGGACGCGCGCGGGGGGTGACGCCCGACTCCACGACCGCTATACGATCGGCGTCGGTGGGCACCTCAACCCGGGTGACGGCTCGGCTCTGGACGGCCTCAGGCGGGAGTGGCGAGAGGAGCTCGAGGCCGCTTTCACGCCCTCATTCGAATTCGTGGGTCTGCTCAACGACGACACAGTCGACGTCGGAATGCATCACCTCGGCCTCGTGTACGTGGCGGACGCTGCCGGTCGGCCGGTCGGGGTGCGCGAGAAGCACAAGTTGAGCGGCTCGTTCGAGCCGCTCGAGGCCGTCCGAGCGGTATACGGCCGCATGGAGACCTGGAGCCAGCTCGTCCTGGACTCGATCGACCAATCGGCTACCGGGGGCGCCGACCCGTTGCGGCTCTCGCACCCGCCGGGACCGCAGTGAACCGATCGCTCGACGGGCGAGTCTCACGCATGAGCGATCCGCCAGGACCGCCAGAAGAGCGCGGTATGTTCGCCAAGGAAACCTATCTGAGCGCCGAGACAGGTCGCGCGACAGCGTCGCCGTACGTACGCGACCGCGCCATAGACACCGACTTCGTCGCCGCTCTGGACGGCGAACTCTCGATGGCATACCGCCTCTCCGGTTACCTGCTAGCCGACGCGGCCGAGGCCCAGGACGCAGTCCAGGAAGCTTCTGTCCGCGCCTGGAAAGGCTGGGCGAACCTTCGTGAGCGAGACCGCTTTCATGCGTGGTTCAGCCAGATCCTCGTCAACGTCTGCCGCACCCGACTGCGCCAGAGAGGCCGGCGTCGGACTGTCGATCTGGACGACGTAGACCTCGAGGCCGGGGACCCATTCCGGGCGTCCCTTGCCCGAGATGCCGTCGGCCGAGCGCTTTCGGTCCTGAGCAACGAGTTGCGCATGGTCGTGGTCCTGCGCTACTGGGGCGAGCTTTCCCTGGCCGAGATAGCCGATCGACTCGGCATCCCCATCGGCACCGTCAAATCGAGACATCACGCCGCCCTGAGGGCGCTGCGCCGCCGGATCGAGCCCGCGGCAGGGGGCACCAGATGAGCGATTCCGATTTCGATAGCGCTTCCGACGTCGAGATGGAGGCCAGGCTGAGGCAACTCGCCTCCAACAGCAGGACGCCGCCTCTGCCCGAGGAGACGGCCGCGCTGCCCTGGACGGTGCAGGTCGAGCCTCCACGAGCCTGGGCCTTCGGATTCGTGCCCGCTCTCGGGCGCAGGGCGGGGTCCTTGCGTGGGCCAGCCTACGCCCTCGCCAGGCTGGCGGCGACGCTGGTGGTGGCCGGGGGATTCCTCGCGGTCATGAGTCAGGCGAGGACCAGCGGGAGCCGGGCCGACTTCGTCCCGCCTCTTCCGACTCCGCGGCCGACGAGCGCCTCAGGGGCGTCGACCGGACCCGAGGTGGTCGTCGTGCCCACCAGCGGCGTCGTCGACGACGTGATGGCCGACCACGTGGCCGGCGCGGTTCGTCGGGCCGAAGCCGACGGGGCCGCCGCCGTGATCGTCCAGCTGAACACGTTCGGCGGCAGCGAGACGGCGATGCTCCGCATCGAGACGGCCCTGGATTCGAAGATCCCGACGATCGTCTGGGTCGGTCCGGCCGGTGCTTCCGCGGCCAGCGCCGGCACGTTCATCACCCTCTCGGCGAACCTGGCCTACATGGCGCCGGGCACCAACATCGGCGCTGCTTCCCCGGTGGCGGCGGGCGGGGCAGACATCGCCGCGACGTACGGCCAGACCGAAGCAGAGAAGACCCTGCAGGATGCCATGGCCAAGATCCGGAGCGTCGCCCAGCGTCGACACCCCGACGCGGTGGCATGGGCTCTGAGCACGGTCCAGGACGCGAAGTCCTACACGGCGGACGAGGCCCTCGCCGCCCACGGCATCAACGGCATCGCAGCGAGCCTGGAAGACGTGCTCAACCAGGCCGATGGCCAGACCGTCACGACATCGACCGGGCCGGTCGTGGTTCATACCAAGGGCGCCACAACGGTCACGATCGGCGAGGATCCGATCCAGTTGTTCCTCCATACCCTGGACGACCCGAACATCGCCTTTGTCCTCCTTGTGATCGGCGTCCTGTGCGTGCTGGTAGAGTTCTTCCATCCCACTCTGCTGGTCGGCCTGCTCGGCGCCCTTTCGCTCGCCCTGTCGTGGTATGGATCGGGCAGCCTGCCCCTCAATATCCTCGGCGTGGTGCTCGTTGTGCTCGGGATCTTCATGCTCGTCATAGAGTCGAGCGTTCCCAGCCACGGCCTCCTGACCATCGGCGGCCTGGCCAGCTTCCTCGTCGGGGCAGTGGCCTTCTACGGGTCGCCCGGTCCGTTCCTTCCGAGCGTGGCGGTGGCCTGGCCGATCATCGCGACGATGACGGCAGTCGCGGCCCTGTACGGCCTTTTCCTCGTACGAACGCTGGTGCAGATGCGCCATCTTGCGGTACCGGCGGGGTCGGGCATGGTGGGGACCGTCAGCGTCATCGGCGCGACGGGCGAGGTCCAGGCCGATCTTGCCCCCCTGGGAACGGTCTACGTGGGCCGTGAGTCCTGGACGGCTCGCCTGGCTGACGGCAGCTCTGCCCCGCGAGGGACCAGGGTGAAGGTCGTCCGCCAGGAGGGCCTGACGCTCATCGTCGAGCGGGTCGGATAGAAATGGAGACTCCTCTTGTGGTGGAACCTGGGTCCGCCAGGGCGGCCGGGTCGGGCAAGTCCACGTTCGGGCAGGCCGAGCATCTGGGCCGCCGAGGAGGTGTTCCGTCCTGATCGATCGCCGGCGACACGGGAGCGCCGGGCCGAGTCGGAATAGGACTGCTGCCACGTCTCCCTAGGCAATGCCCCCGACGGGGCGCAATCAGCTGGAGGTGCAGGGGAATGGATGCCGCTTCGGTTATCGCGATCGTCTTGGTCATCCTCGCTGTCTTGGTGGTCCTCTTGGCCGCAATCTCGTTCCGCGTGGTAAACCAGTGGGAGCGTATGGTCGTCAAGCGCTGGGGCCAGACCAACCAGAGCCTGGTTCGCGATCCGGGCCTCCGATTCCTGATCCCGATCGTCGACCAGGGAATCAAGGTCGACCTGCGCGAGCAGTTCATCGAGGTCCCGCGCCAGACCGCCATCACCAAGGACAACGCCCCGCTCAGCGTGGACTTCCTGATCTACTGGAAGATCGCGGATGCGCTCATGAGCATCGTCAACGTGGCCAACTTTCCGGGCGCACTCCAGGGCGTAGCCGCAACGTCCCTTCGTTCTGTCATCGGCGACATCCCGCTGGACGACGTCCTGTCCCAGCGCGAGCGCATCAACGAGACTCTCCGGCTCAAGCTTGACGAAGTCACCGAGCGCTGGGGCGGCAAGGTGACCACGGTCGAGATCCGGGAGATTCTGCCCCCGCCCGCCGTGCAGGAGGCGATGAACCGGCAGCTGTCCGCCGAGCGAACCCGCCGCGCGGTCATCACCGAATCGGAAGGCACGCGGCAGGCCACTATCAACGTTGCCGAGGGCGACAAGCAGTCGGCCATCCTCCGCGCTGAGGGCGACCGGCAAGCCGCCATTCTTCGGGCTCAGGGTTTCAGCGAAGCTCTCCACACGATCTTCCAGGCCGCTCGGGGCATCGACCAGAAGACGATGACACTGCAATACCTCGACGCCTTGAAGGCGCTGGGCAGCGGCGCGGCCACCAAGTTCGTCATCCCAGTCGAGTTCACCCAGCTGCTCGGGCCGGTCAGCTCGATGATCCAGTCCGGCATGGGCAAGGGCTCCGAGGGCCAGACCTCGTAGTCCGCGTCTATGCAGTCGCGAGCGCTACGACATCCAGGCCGCCAGAGGCTGTAGCCGGCGCGCCCGCCCCAGTGGAACGCCCTTGAGGTCGGCCTCGTTGGGCCGATGCCTCCAACGCGGCGCGCCCCCTATAATCTGCCCATCGTTCCAACGGGTCGTCCATGGGGGGCGGCCTCACGTTGTCTTGCCTTCGTGAGCGGTTGAACCCGAGCCAGGTGTAGTGATGGCCGTCAAGATCCTCGTGGTCGATGCCGACCCGACTGTGCAACGGGCGCTGACCAATACGCTCTCGCAAGCCGGATTCGAGGTCATCGTCTCGAGCGAGGGTTCGGAAGCGCTTCGCCTGGCGCGTTCGGATAGACCCGCCCTGGTTCTCGTTGCCGCGACCCTACCCGGCATCGACGGGTTCACGGCCGTGGCTCGACTGCGTATGGAGGACGGTCCTTCTACGCACACCCCCGTCATCCTGCTCCTGGCCGAAAACGAGGCGGAGGCACGGGGCAAGGCTCTTCGCTCCGGCGCCGACGACTACCTGATCAAGCCGTTCCATCCCGCGGAGCTGATGGCGCGGATGCGCAGCCTGCTGGCCCGATTCCAGCCCGCCGAGTCTTTCGCGCCTCCGACCCGGGGCCCCGGTGCGGTGGGCCCGCCCGCGGCGCTCAAGAAACGCGAGCCCGCTCGGGTCATCCTCTTCTACGGCGCCAAGGGCGGCGTCGGCACCACGACGATCGCTATCAACGCGGCAATCGCGCTGCATACCGAGCTTGCCCGGCGCGTGTGCCTGATAGACGCGAATCTGCAATTCGGAGACCATCGCGTCTTCCTGGACCTGGGCCTCGATCGCTTGAGCGTGGTGGAACTTGCCACCGCGCCGACACGGGACGTGGACCTCGTCCGCCAGATCCTCGTCAAGCACGAATCGGGAATCGAGTTGCTCCTGGCGCCGCCTTCCCCGGAGACGGCCGAGCTGGTGGCCAGCGATCACCTGCCGGAGATCGTGGGCCTGCTGGCCAACGAGTTCGACTACATCGTGCTCGACATCGACAAACGCCTCGACGAGGTCAATCTGCGCCTCATGGACGTCGCCCACACGGTCTATGTCGTGATGACCGCCGACCTGCCGTGCCTCAAGAACGTCCGGCTGGTTCTCGAGACGATAAGCCACCTCGGCTACTCCGACGACAAGGTGAAGCTCATCCTCAATCGATCCAATGCGTTCACCGGCATCAACGTGAAGAACGCGGAGAGTGCGCTCAAGCGCCGGATCGACTATCAGATCATCAACGAGTACCGCTCCGCGATCGGCGCGCTCAACAGCGGTGCTCCGTTCATGTTCACGAAGGCGGACTCAGTCCTGGGCCGGAACGTCCTCGACTTCGTCAAGGCCATGGAGAAGGATCTCGACCAGCGCCCCGTGCCCGCCAGACAGGGCTGATACTCGAGCCGGGCGGTTCGAGGGGCCTGGCGCGAAGCGTCACGTAAGCCGGAGGTGATCGGCGGGACTTACGGTCGCGTCGTGCTCGCCTCGCTTCTTTCGGCCACCCTCAACGGCCTGGATGGACGTCCAGTCCGGGTTGAAGTGGACGTGGCACCCGGACTGCCCGGTTTCACAATCGTGGGTCTTGCAGACACGGCCCTTCAGGAGGCCCGCGAGCGAGTTCGCGGGGCGATCAGAAACAGCGGCTACGACTACCCACCTCGGCGGATCACGGTCAATCTGGCGCCGGCGGATATGCGCAAGAGCGGCGCATCCCTGGATCTTGCGATGGCGCTGGGTATTCTCGTCGGGTCCGAGCAGGTTAGAGCGAGCGGTCGTTGGGCGGTCCTCGGCGAGCTTTCGCTCGGCGGCGAGCTGCGCCCCATCCCAGGTCTTCTGCCGATGGTGGCGGCTCTTGCGCGCCGCCGCGTCAGGCGAGTAGTGGTCCCCGAAGAAGGCGCGGTCGAGTCGCGCCTGGCCGGCGGCATAGACGTCGTCCCCGCTGCCACGCTCGCCGAGGCGGCGTTGCTCGTGCGAGATGCCAGGCGGTGCCGGGCTCGTACCAGACCTCCTCGAATCGAGATGGCGGCCGAAATAGGCGACGAAGTTCAAGCCTCTCGACCCGGGGTCGCTGACGAGAAGGCCGGACCGGACCTGGCCGAGGTGCGCGGTCAGCTCGAGGCTCGGCGGGGTCTCGAGCTGGCTCTGGCGGGAGGTCATTGCCTGATCATGATCGGCCCTCCGGGTTCGGGCAAAACGCTGCTGGCTCGGACCGTCCCCGGTCTTCTCCCGCCGCTCGATGGTGACGAATCCCGCATCGCCACGATCATTGCCTCAGTGGCCGGATCTGCCCCCATCCGTGGACTGGTGCGGAGCCGGCCGTTCCGCTCCCCCCACCACACGATTTCCTACGCGGCGATGGTGGGCGGCGGTCCGCACATGTCGCCCGGTGAAGTGACGCTCGCCAACGATGGCGTCCTGTTCCTGGACGAGTTGCCGGAGTTCGATCGGGCGACCCTTGAGGCACTCCGCCAGCCGTTGGAAGACGGCCAGGTGGCGATCTCGCGCGTCGGTCGAGCGGCCGTCTTCCCGTCGCGATTCCAGCTCATTGCGGCCATGAATCCCTGCCCGTGCGGCCACGCCGGCGAGGGTGACGGCCGATGCCGTTGCCAGCAGGCCGTGGTGGACAGGTACGCAGGCCGGATATCCGGACCGCTCCGCGACCGCATCGACCTGTGGGTCCACATGCCGCGCGTCAGGCCGGAGGAATACGTCGGAGCAGCAGCGCCTGAGGGCTCTGCCTCAGTCGCCCGCCGGATCCTCGAGTCGCGCCTTCGCCAGATCGAGCGTAGCGGATCCTGCAATTCGAGACTCACCGGACGAGCGCTCAGAGAGGCATGCGCCCTGGGGTCCGCCGAGCAGGGCCACGCGATTCGGCTGGCCGAGATGGAGGGCTGGTCGGCGCGCGGCATCGAGCGGCTGCTTCGAGTCGCCCGGACGGCCGCAGATCTTTCCGGATCGGCCCGAGTCGAGGCGGCTCATCTCGACGAAGCGGCGCGCTTCCGCTCCCCGTCGGGGCGCACGCTCGGGTTCGCGGCGGTAGTGTGAGCGATGCTGGGCGTGCAGAGCCTGGGCCCGCTGGCGCCTCGACGTGTCGCGGACGGCGCGGATCGGGAGCGTGGGCTCGTTTCCGGTGAAGCCGGGTGCGTTCGCGAAGCCGCAAGCGAGGTCGTTCAGCGTCAGGCCGCGGGGACGGCCGCGGAGCGCGATGCGTGGGTGACGCTCCTTGGGGTGCCGGGGCTAGGGCCGGTCACCTTCGCGGGTCTGCTTGGGGCTTTCGGATCGGCGCGGGCGGTCCTGGACGTGGCCGCAGAGCCCGCCGGGCCGGCCCGGCTGCGCGAGGCCCTGGCCTGGGCCGCGGCCGAGTCGCGGTTCGAGGGGGAGGAGGGCAAGGAAGCCGGGCTGGCGTCTCTCACTGGTCCGGGCGACGCGTCCAACCCGACTGCGGCAGCCGGGCTCGCGGCGCCGGAGTCTCGGGGCCAGTCGCGGCCGACCAGGGGCCCTTGGCCCCGATCTGGCTCGCCGCATCTGCGACGCGGCTTTCGCCGGGGACCGAACCCTCGAACTGGTCAGATCGCTCGGGCTAACGGTGGTCACGCTGGACGACAGAAGCTATCCGGACCGGCTGCGGCGGGTCGAACTGCCTCCGCCACTGCTGTTCGTCAGAGGGTCGGTCGAATCTCTGAGCGCGAGTCACGCGGTCGCCGTCGTCGGGACGCGCCGGCCCTCGGACAAGGGGAGGCTCATCGCCGGCTGGGTCGCGTCCGGCCTGGCCAGGGCCGGAGCTGTGGTCGTCTCCGGGCTGGCGGTCGGAATCGATGGGGCGGCGCATGCGGCCGTGGTCGGCGAGGGCCTGGCCACAGTGGCTGTTCTCGGCGGCGGGCATGCCCGGCTCTTTCCAAGGGCTCACGAGCGGCTTGCGGATGCGATCGTGGCATCCGGTGGCGCGGTAGTGGCCGAGCTGACGCCGGAGACGCCCGCCAGCAGAGGGACCTTTCCTCGCCGCAACAGGCTGCTGAGCGGCCTCTCGGATGCGACCGTGGTGGTCGAGGCGGGCCGTCGAAGCGGCGCCCTGATCACGGCCGGTTGGGCGCTCGAGCAGGGCAGGGAATGCTTTGTGGTACCGGGCCCGATCGATGCCCCAACCAGTGCCGGATGCAACGCGTTCCTGCGCTCCTACCCAGGGCAGGCCCGAGCCGTAGCCGGAGTATCGGAACTGATCGAAGACCTGGGCCTCGTCACCGCGGACGAATCGGACCACGCACGCTACGAGGCCGCATCGGGCCGCCCGGTGGGCTCACTAGACCCCCACCGGCCGCCCTCGGCGACGGCTCCCGGAACCGGGAGGGCGGCAGTTCTGGCTTCGCTGGGGCCCGTGGAAAGGCTTCTGGCAGAGTCTCTCGCGCGCGGCCCTGCCACCGCCGACGATCTCGCCGCCAGCACTTCGTTGTCCGGAGCCTCCATCTTGAGCGCGCTGACGCTGCTGGAATTGAGGGGACTCGTGGTCGGCTCCTATGGTCGCTACATCCCCACCGGACCTCTTGCCCGGTGACTCGAAGGCGCCCGACAGGGGCGGCCTCTTAGGGTTCGGCAGACGGGCGATCGGGCCTCGTGGCCGGTCTGACGCGCCGCCAGACAGGCCGGCGCGGGACGCTGGACCATTTGCCCGATCTCCGAAGGCAGTGTTACCCTGCCTCCAGGACATAGCCAGGGACAGTGATCCCCACCGCCACAGGAGACCTGCTCTTGCGGAAAGCAGCGACCACTGCGATGGCCAGGCGAACACGAGCCGTCACTCGCGTGAGCCACCCGCGACGGAGATTCGCGGGGCTGCAAGTCCTCATGGTCGTGGTTGCGGTGGCCAGTGTCGCTGGCCTGTTGCTCCTGGCCCTACCCACCAAGCAGGTGGCCGGCGAGCAGCTTCCGACGTTCGCTCCCCTGGCTCCCCAGGCCGACGCCCATCCCTCCCAGAGCGGCCTCGGCCTCGACGTCCCATTCGAGGTCCAGTTCACCAAGCCCATGAACGAGGCCTCGGTCGAGACGGCTCTGACGATCCAGCCAAAGGTGGATGTACGACAGCAGTGGGACGCGACCTCGCAGGTCCTCTCGATCGTGCCCACCTCGCACTGGGAGCACGACACCAACTACCTGGTCGAGATCACCAACAAGGCTACCGACCAGGAGGGTCTGAACCTGGCGACCGAGATCCATACGTCGTTCCAATCGGGCTCGCTGACGACCGGCACCCTGTCCGCGACCCTGGTCGTCGAGGATCTGGTCGCTCCCAACTCCGCCTTCCAGCTGACCTTTACCCGCCCGGTCAAGCTCTCGACGGTCGTGACCCGCCTCAGCATCAGCCCCGCGGTCGAGGTCACCATCGCCGGCGACGATCCCACCGACGCCGCCTCCCAGGTATTCACCATGACTCCCAAGCAGGCCCTGGCCTCCGACCAGGCCTACGTGGTCAGCATGGCCGGCGGTGGCACCGACTCCTCGGGCGCGGCCCTGCAGCCTGTGGCGCCTCTCCAGGTCCAGACCATGGAGACTCCGGCGGTCGTGCGCTTCCGACCGCAGGGGGGCGGCTACACCTACGACACCAACCAGCTGGTATCGGTCCGATTCACCGTGCCGATGGACACCAAGGCAACCCAGGCTGCCTTCTCGGTCACCGTGGGTGGCCGGGCCGTCGCCGGCACCCTGTACTGGTCCGAGGGCGACACAGTCCTGGCCCTTGCGCCGCGCAACTCGTTCAAGGTCGGCTCGACCGTCCTGGCCAGGGTCTCCACCGCCGCCCGATCCTCGACGGGCCTCCACATCGCCAAAGCTGCCAGCGCCAGCTTCAAGGTCTCCCCGCCGAGGTCGACAGCCATTCCCTGGACAGGTGGCATCGCGTCCGCATCCTCGCCCTGGTATGCCTCTGAGGTCTACTACCTGAATCTGATGAACTGCACTCGCCAGGGCGGCTGGGTCACCCCCGGGGGCGACTGCAGCACCCAGACTCACCACACACTTCCGGCTCAGGGCCCGCTCAGAATTGACTCCGGGATCTCCAACAAAGTGGCCAGGCCATACGCCAAGTACATGGCCGACAACAGGCTGCTGGACCACTATCTGGGTGGGTCGACGCCACATTCCAGGCTCGCCGCGCAGGGGTACCCTGGTGGATCCTGGGGTGAGAACATCGCGTCGCCCGGCAGCTCCGGAAGGGGCGGGATGATCGCCATCGAGATCTTCTACCAGAACGAGTACTGGTGCCGTTGCGAGCACTACTTCAACATCATGGACCCGTATTTCCATAGAGCCGGCATCGGCGTCTGGGTCTCGAAGAGCGTCCGGGTGGCGATAGACTTCTACGGCTGACGGTCGTCGACCGGGAGCTCCGATCCAACTAAGGAAGGGACACGTGCGGAACGCGTTGGCTGCCGGTCTGGCGAAGCCGATCCGCGCCGTAGCGCGAGTTGGGTCACGAATGCGCCGGCCCAACCTCTCGCACTTCCCATCGCGGATGCGGCGATCCAGGCTGAGCGCCTTGCTCATGGTCGTGGTTGCGGTGGCCAGTGTCGCTGGCCTGTTGCTCCTGGCTCTACCCACCAAGCAGGTGGCCGGCGAGCAGCTTCCGACGTTCGCTCCCCTGGCTCCCCAGGCCGACGCCCATCCCTCCCAGAGCGGCCTCGGCCTCGACGTCCCATTCGAGGTCCAGTTCACCAAGCCCATGAATGAGGCCTCGGTCGAGACGGCTCTGACGATCCAGCCAAAGGTGGATGTACGACAGCAGTGGGACGCGACCTCGCAGGTCCTCTCGATCGTGCCCACCTCGCACTGGGAGCACGACACCAACTACCTGGTCGAGATCACCAACAAGGCTACCGACCAGGAGGGTCTGAACCTGGCGACCGAGATCCATACGTCGTTCCAATCGGGCTCGCTGACGACCGGCACCCTGTCCGCGACCCTGGTCGTCGAGGATCTGGTCGCTCCCAACTCCGCCTTCCAGCTGACCTTTACCCGCCCGGTCAAGCTCTCGACGGTCGTGACCCGCCTCAGCATCAGCCCCGCGGTCGAGGTCACCATCGCCGGCGACGATCCCACCGACGCCGCCTCCCAGGTATTCACCATGACTCCCAAGCAGGCCCTGGCCTCCGACCAGGCCTACGTGGTCAGCATGGCCGGCGGTGGCACCGACTCCTCGGGCGCGGCCCTGCAGCCTGTGGCGCCTCTCCAGGTCCAGACCATGGAGACTCCGGCGGTCATCAAGTTCCGCCCTCAAAGCGGCGCCATCACGCTCGACACCAACCAACCGGTATCGGTCCGATTCACCGTGCCGATGGACACCAAGGCAACCCAGGCTGCCTTCTCGGTCACCGTGGGTGGCCGGGCCGTCGCCGGCACCCTGTACTGGGCCGAGGGCGACACAGTCCTCGTACTGACCCCGCGCAACTCGTTCAAGGTCGGCTCGACCGTCCTGGCCAGGGTCTCCACCGCCGCCCGATCCTCGACGGGCCTCCACATCGCCAAAGCTGCCAGCGCCACCTTCACGGTCTCGCGGCCGAGGACGACGACGATCGTTTCCCGCGGCGGCGGCGGCGCTCGTGGTAGCGGCGGTGGAGGACCGGGCGCGTTCGGAGCCGCATCGGCCCAGTATTACGGCATGGAGACCTACTACCTGGGCCTGATGAACTGCACGCGGACGGGCAAGTGGGTTACTACCAGCGGGACCTGCAGCACGGAGACGCACCACACCCTTCCGGCGCAGGACCCGCTCAGCCTTGACTCTGGCATCTCGACCTACGTCGCGCGGCCCTTCGCCAGGTACATGGCGGACCGCAATCTGCTCGCCCACAACCTGGCCGGAACGACCGTGCCCTCGAGGTTCAGAGCCGCGGGCTACTCCGGAGGGGCCTACGGAGAGAACATCGCGTCGCCCCACACCAGCGGGAATGGTGCGATGCTCGCAGCTCATCTCTTCTTCCAGGGCGAGTACTGGTGCCGCTGCGAGCACTATCTCAACATCATGTATCCGTCCTTCAATCGCGTGGGCATCGGCGTCTGGATCTCTAATTCGGTCCGGCTGGTGATCGACTTCTACAGTTGAGAGGTCAGGTGGAGGTTCGGCGGCGCCGATAACTCTGGGAGACTCCCTTGCGGGACTCATCCTGGAGAGCCCTGATGCTCCGCGACGTCGTCATCCACCTGTATAACGAGCAGCCCCTCCTGGCCGATCTGATCTTCGAGCCCGTGCAGACGGACACGGTCGTCCTGTGCCGCAACCTGCGGACCATGAACGGCAAGAAGCCGGGCTTCATCGATCGGTCCGATTCGACTTTCGCGATCCCCTATGCCCACATCCGATTCGTCGAGATTCGCAAGGTGTCCATCGGGGCGCTCGAGGCAGAGAGGGCGGCCCAGGCAGAGGCCGGCGGCCAGGCTCCGGCCGAGGATGGCATCCAGGAGGTCCGGGACGCTGATCTGCTGCGACGCGTCCGCGACGCCTGAGCCGACCCCCCTTCGCCGGCCCGGCGTCCGAATACTCTCCCGGTCTGCCGGATTGTGTTGCCCCTGTCAGGTCGTGGCGGCTGCCGGTCCCGGTGAACGGCCAGGTGTGCGGGTGATGCTAGACTCCCGCGGATGAGCGGCAACCTTGTGATCGTCGAGTCGCCCGCCAAGGCCAAGACGATAGAGCGATACCTGGGCCCGGGGTACACCGTGCTCGCCTCGTACGGGCACGTCCGGGATCTGCCCGAGAATCCGGGCAAGAACCAGTTCGGCGTGGATGTGGACCACGATTTCGCACCCATTTACGAGGTCGTGGCGGATCGCAAGAAGCAGGTGTCTGCGATCGTCAGAGCCGCCTCTAAGGCGGACCTGATCTACCTCGCCACAGACCTGGACCGCGAAGGCGAGGCCATCGCCTGGCACGTTGCGGAGGCGGCCCAGCTTGCCCCGGGCCGCACCAGGCGTGTCACGTTCTCGGAGATAACCGAGGCCGCGATCAAGCGAGCCTTCGCCGAGCCCCGCTCCATCGACCGGAACCTCGTCGACGCCCAGCAGGCGCGCCGGGTGGTGGACAGGCTCGTTGGGTACACCCTGAGCCCGCTTCTGTGGCGCAAGGTTCGTGCCGGACTCTCGGCTGGCCGCGTCCAGTCCGTCGCCGTCCGAATCGTCGTCGACCGGGAGCGAGAGATCAGGGGCTTCATCGCCCGTGAGTATTGGACTCTGAAGGCTGTTCTCGTCGCGCCGAACGGAGAGACGTTCGAGGCGGACCTGGTGCGCGTTGGGGGCAAGAAGCCCGACGTGGCGGATGGCGAGACAGCGGAACGACATGCAGCCGCTATCAGGTCCAGTCACCCTGTCGTGACGGACGTGACCGTGAAGACGGCCAATCGGACGCCGGCTCCGCCGTTCACGACCTCCAGCCTGCAGCAGGAGGCGAGCCGCAAACTCGGCTTCTCACCGAAACGGACGATGAGTGCCGCCCAGCGACTGTACGAGGGCGTCGAGACAGACGAAGGCCAGGTAGGCCTCATCACCTATATGCGGACGGATTCGGTCGCGCTTTCGAGCCAGGCAATGGCCGAAGCCGCGCGGGTCATCGAGGGGCGCTTCGGGCCCCAGTACACGACCCCACGGGGCCGGGCCTTCAAGACGAGGACGCGCAACGCCCAGGAAGCGCACGAGGCCATCCGTCCGACTTCGTTCGGACGGGATCCGGAGGCTGCGGCCAGGCGTCTCCGCAACGATGAGGCGCGGCTGTACCGGCTGATCTGGCAGCGCGCCCTGGCCAGCCAGATGGCCGCCAAAGAGCAGGAGACCACCACCGTCGACCTGGCGGCCGACGGCTATGAGCTCCGGGCCAATGCCACCAGAACCACGTTCGATGGGTTCTCGCGGGTGTACACGGAAGGTCGTGACGACGGCGAGGAGGAGCCCGAGTGCCGTCTCCCGGCCCTCGCCAAGGGTGACGCCACGGCCGTCGAGTCCGTGCAGCCGCTGCAGCATTTCACAGAGCCGCCGCCCCGCTACACCGAGGCAACGCTCATCAAGGCGCTCGAAGAGCACGGGATCGGTCGCCCGTCGACGTACGCGGCGACCATTTCTACTATCGTCGACCGCGGCTACGTCAAGGTTCAGGAGAGACGCCTGTTCCCGGAGCCGGTCGGCGAGATCGTCACCGACTTGCTGGTGGCGCATTTCGGCGAATTCGTCGATCTCGAGTTCACGGCCCGTATGGAGGACGATCTCGACGACGTCGCCAGCGGCAAGAGAGCGTGGGTGCCGGTGGTTCGCGCGTTCTACGCACCGTTCAGGGCCCGGGTCGACGAGAAGGCCAAGGAGCTGCGGCGAGCGGACTTCACCACCCGTCCATCCGAGGAGACCTGTTCGCTTGGCCATCCGATGGTCGTCCGCCTGGGCAGATACGGCGAGTTCCTGGCCTGCTCCATGTACCCCGAGCACAAGGAAACGCGAGAGCTCCCCGGGGCCGGAAACGGCAAGGTCGCGTCCGGCGGCACGAGCGCGAACGGCATCGCAGAGGAGCCCTCCGTCGTCGAGCCGTGTCCCCGCTGCGGAGCGACCGATGGCGGAGTCCTCGTCACGCGGCGCGGTCGGTTCGGTCCGTTCATGGGCTGCTCGCGTTATCCGGACTGCGACTACGTGAAGAGGGACGGGCCGCCCCCTCCGGAGCCGCTCGCGTTCGAAGTGACATGTCCGACATGCAAGGTGGGGCACCTCGTCACCCGCAGGGCGCGACGGACGGGGTCGCTCTTCTGGGGCTGTTCGCGCTACCCGACCTGCCGCTACACGACGTCGCACGAGCCAGTCGGGGCGGTTCATGACGCCGACGGCGGACCCGTGGGACGTGCCGGGGAGGCGGGCATCTGCCTGGTATGTGGGGCGCCGGTCGAGCTGGCGGGCGACGTCGTCGGTCGCACGCTTCCCGGCGGGGAGCCGAATCCCGGCGCGCTTGCCAGACCCGCATCGGACCGCGCGCGCCGCCGCACCGGTCGCGCGACAAGTGGCGGCAGCTCCCGGACTGGTGGCACCCGTAAGACGGCAGGCGCCAGATCCGCAGGCGCACGACGGGGCGGATGACTGCCGGGGACGCGGCAGCTCCGGACGCGGCCCGCGGCGCGGGGGCCGCGACGACCGACTATGCGGCGGCAGCGCATTCGGCAGCCGACCGGTTTCTGCGGGCCCTCGAGGCGCGCGGATCCTCGCCCAATACGATCCGCTCCTACAGGACTGGTCTGGAGGCCTATCTCGCCTGGCTTGCAGGTAATGGCGTCGATTGGCGCTCGCCGACGAGGACCATCCTCAGGTCGTACCTCGCCGCTCTCACGGAGGGCCACGGGCGGCGCACCGTCGCGCAGCGTCTCGCGGCGATGCGGTCGTTCTACCGGTTCACGACGCGGCAGGGCCTTACCCCGGGCAACCCACTGACCTCTCTGGCCACTCCCCGCCAGCCGCGCCGTCTGCCCGCCGTCTTGTCCGTTGCTCAGACCGAGCGGCTAATCGCGGCTGCGTCGGAGAAGGGTACGGCGCGGGACCACACGACGCCGGCGATTGCCGAGCTTGCCAAGGCGTTGGCGTTGCGCGACCTGGCAATCGTGGAGACGGCCTATGCGGCCGGCCTGCGCATTGGGGAGCTGGCCTCGCTCGAGGTCAGCTCGATCGACCTCAAGCGAGGGGAGGTCCGAGTCACGGGCAAGGGACGCAAGCAGCGCGTCTCCTTGCTGGGCCGGCCGGCTCGAACTGCCCTGGCGGCTTATCTGGACGCCGCCCGGCCACTTCTGGCCGGCCGCCCGAGTGGCGGCTCAAAGGCGGGCGAGGAAGACGTCGGCGAGACGAACGGCACAGTCCTCTTCCTCAACCACCTCGGCGGTCCGCTGGGCGTCCGCGGCATGCGCTATCGACTGGACCGGCTCAGGCGCTCGGCCGGGTTGCCCGACGGTGTCTCGCCGCACACTCTTCGACACAGCTTCGCGACGCATCTCCTCGACGGCGGGGCGGACCTCCGCGTCGTTCAGGAGTTGCTCGGTCACGAGAGCCTGGCCACGACCCAGATCTATACGCACGTCTCTCCGGCCAGGCTGCGGGCCGCGTACACTTCTTCCCACCCGCGGGCGAAGCTTCTTGGGACGACCGCGTCTGCCGGTTCGGCCGGTGCCCCCTCCGGCGGGGCCGGCTCGGGGTCGCGGGCCAGAGCCAATGCCCGCCCGGACGAGCGATGAGCGTCACATAGGCGATGCCTTTGCGACCAGGGCGTGGCTCCCGGCGGCCGGCCGAGGCCGATCCTGGCGGCCGGCACGTGAAGAGGTGTGCGGATGCCTGAGCAGCTCACGGTGGAGGCGAGGCTCGATCGAGGTGCGGCCCCTACCCGCCCCTCGGTAGTCGATCTCGCCCCCGACGCGGCGAGCTGGGACGCGTTCGTGACGCGCTCGAATCCGGGTTCCTATCTGCAGACCACCGCCTGGGCCGAGGTCAAGGCGCCCAACGGCTGGACACCGTTGAGGTTCATGGGTACGAGGCCGGCCGGTCCAGCAGCGTCGACTCTGGAAAGCATCGAGTCCGGTGGCGTCGGTGCCGGCGACGAGGACTCGCCGGAGGAATCTGGTGAGGAGACCGCCTTCGGCGTCCAGCTGCTGATTCGAAAGCCCAGGCCGATGCCGTGGGCTTTCGCCTACGCTCCGCGAGGGCCCATCTTCGAGGAGTGGAATCCGGCGACCCTCGAGGCATTCACTGGCGCCCTCCACCCGGCCCTGGCTTCAGCCGGCCAGCGTGTCTCCCACGTCCGCATCGAGCCGGAGATCGAGCTCAACGGCCCTGTGGATGTCGACGGCGAATTCCGGCACGCCCTCCGAAGAAGTGGCTGGCGTCCCGGGACGCCGATCCAGCCCCCTCGCACACGCCAGATCGACCTCCGGGCAGGCGAGGAGGCGTTGTGGGGCGATCTGCGCAAGAAGTGGCGCCAGTACGTCAACAAGGCCCGTAGGGGTGGCGTCCGGGTTGTCGACGCGACGGTTGACCGACTGCCCGAGTTCTACTCGATCTACCAGGAGACGGCGCGTCGCGCCGGCTTCGTCATCCGGACTTATGAGTCGTACCTGGCCGTCTGGCATGCCTTCGCCCGGCTCGGAATGGTCCGCCTGCTCATGGCCGAGGGCACCGACGGGGTCGGGCTCGCGACGTTGTTCCTTCTTCGAGTCGGCGGTCGCGTCATCGAGCCGTACGGCGGCATGACCGCTGCCGGAGCGGAGAGTCGCGCCAACTACCTGCTGAAGTGGGAGGCAATCAGGACTTCGAAGGAGCAACGCGCCGTCAGCTACGACATGTGGGGGCTGTCCCACGAGGGCATCGAGCAGTTCAAGACGGGATTCGGCGGGCGCGAGATCGATTACGTAGGCGCCTGGGATCTGGTGCTGGATCCCTTGGGCCGGCTGGCGTTCGACGGCGGCCAATCCATCCAGGATCGCCTCGGGCGCTGGAAGCATGGCGTGCGACGGCGCCCCGGTGGCCGGACACATGAGGTCGAGGCGGGCGAATGACCAGCCGAACAGCCGGCGCCGACCGCGGAGGCGAGAGTGGCGGGGAGGCCGGCCGGGGCGGCGGCCGCCGAAGCCGGGGCGCCGAGGGCAGCGAGCAAGGGGGCGCCAGCGGACCCGAAGTTCGGCAGGGCGGTGCGGGGTTCTCCGGCGATCCCGTCGCGGCGATGCTGAGCCGGGCCGAACCGTCCGCACCGCGCGTCCTGGGAGAGCTGATCTCACGCCTGGACGCCGGTGGCCAGCTGCGGGGCGTCAGCCGGGCGGTGCCAACCGGGACCGCCGCCGGCACCGTCGAGGTGGAGCCGGCTCCCGGCGCGCTTGCCGTCAGCGGAGTCGCTTTCGACTCCCGGGAGGTAATCCCCGGATGCGTCTTCGTGGCAATCGCCGGAGATCACGCGGACGGCCACGATTTCGTGGAGGCCGCGGCCGGCCTCGGGGCGGTAGCGGCGATCGTGGAGCGTGAGGCGCCGGGGCTGTCACTGCCCCAGATCGTCGTCGGCGATACCCGCCTGGCACTCGCGACGGCCGCGGCCTGGTGGTACGGGGATCCCAGCCTGTCGCTCGGAGTGGTCGGGATCACCGGCACCGATGGCAAGACCACCACGGCCTTTCTCGCGGCCGCGGTCCTGGAGCGAGCCGGGATCTCGGCCGGCCTCTTGACCACGGCGGAGGTCAAGATAGGCGAGGTGCGAGGCGCGAATCCCGAGCATGTGACGACGCCTCAGGCACCCCGACTTCAGTGTGCCCTGCGGGCAATGGCGGCAGCCGGAAACGAGGCGGCAGTAGTTGAGACGACCTCTCACGGACTTGCCCTGCGTCGCGTGGCCGAGATCGCCTACGACATCGCGATCTTCACGAACCTGACGCACGAGCACCTGGAGCTTCACGGTACGTTCGAGGCGTACCGCGACGCCAAGCTGGGCCTGTTCCGGGGTCTGGCCGCGAAGCCGGCCAAATCGCTGCGCCGGCCATGGCCCCGAACGGCAATCGTGAACATGGACGACCCGGCCGGCGCTCTCTTCGCGGAAGCGGCCGCTGCCGCGGGGGCCGGAGTGATCACCTACGGCGCCGTCGGGTCGGCGGCCGTCCGCGCCGTGGCGGTCGAAGAGTCAGGCCCGAACCTGCGTGTCGAGGTAGCCACGCCTCGATGGCGCGCGCCCGTGGACCTCCAGCTCACCGGACGATTCAACGTCCACAATGCCCTCGCGGCAGTGGCCCTTGGCGAGGCTTTGGAACTGGACCCGGACGTCATTAGATCCGGGCTGAGCGGAGTTGCCGGCGTCCCCGGCAGGATGGAACGGATCGACCGCGGCCAGCCGTTCAGCGTAGTAGTCGACTATGCGCACTCGCCCGCGTCGCTCCAGAAGGTGCTGGACCTCCTGGGCCCCTTCGCCGCGTCTCACGGGGGCGGCCTCATCTGCGTCTTCGGCTCGGCTGGGGAGCGGGACGTCCAGAAGCGGCCGATGATGGGCCGCATCGCCGGCGAGCGCTGCCGGCTCGTCGTGATCACCGACGAGGATCCGCGCGGGGAGGACAGCCAGACGATACTCGACGAGATCGCCGCGGGCGCCCAAGCCGCGGGGCGGCGGCGCGGCGGCGACCTGCTGTGCATCGCCGACCGGCGGGAGGCGATCGCTACGGCCTTGAGTCGCGCCCGGCCCGGGGACGTGGTGCTGCTCGCCGGAAAAGGTCACGAGCAATCGATCATCATGAGCGACGGCCCGCGTGAGTGGGACGAACGCCGCGAAGCTGTCCGGGCGCTGGAGATGCTCGGATATCGGAACAAGTAGGGCACTCACGCCCCGAATGGAGGCCTCGGCCAGATGCGGTCATGCCTGATCCAACTGCTGATCCTGGTGGTCGTGGTGTTCACGCTGCTCTGGTTCGGCTTGCCGGTCGGGGCCAGCTGGCTGGCCACCAACGCCCTCAACGCCAGCGGCTTCAGCGGTACCGACACCAAGGTAGTGGTGTCGGCTAACCCGCCGCCCCTCCTGCTAACAGGCCAGGCAGACTCCATCCACCTGACCTCCACCCAGGTCGGCATCGGGGACCTGCATGCTGCCAGCATCGATCTGACCCTTGGCAAAGTGGACCTGTTGAGCAGGAAGATCGGCACGGTTACGGGCACGCTGCAGGGAGTTCGCGTCGCGGCTCCGGACGGCGAGGCCGTCACGGTCGAGTCCGTGACCCTGTCCGGCGCCGCAGCAACGGCGAACGCGCAGATGGTGCTGTCGACAGCTGAGGTCGAGCGCCTTGCCGAGACGCAGCTGAAGTCGCGGGACGTCATCGCCACAGTTCGTCTGGCGGCGCCGGACAGGGTCACCATCTCGGCCGGCGGGCAGTCCGCGCCGGGGCGGCTCGTGGTCCAGGACGGTGGACTTCTGCTCGTTCCGGATACGGAATCCCTGCCGAGCGTCACCATGATCGCGCCCGGGAGCGGCAACCCTTTCCATGTCTCATCGGTCGCCGTCGGTGCGGGTACCGTGACGATGGACGGGACGATCGATTTCCAGGGGCTGCTGGGCATCTGAAGCGCAGCCGGGTGCGCGGCCAGCCCGTCTCGACTACCTCTGACAAACGTGAGGCGCGTCTCGCTGCATGGGCCGAGTAGCTCGTGGGTGTCCGTCCGGGGCGCATGTCTGTTGAGCGCAGCGAGCCATTTGCGAGCTCACCCCGGCTCGGGAGGGCATCGCGGAATCGACTGGTAGACTGATTCTCGATGTCAATCGAACCGCCCGGCCCTCCGCCGCAGACAGAGGGGGCCACACAGCGCCGGCGAGCGAACCGCCTGCCTCTGGCTGAGCGGCTCCGTGTCGGATTGGGCGTCGGGCCCACGCCCGAGTCGCTCTTCCGCCGCGTGCGAGAGTCGGTCTCGCGCCACTATCCGCAGGCGGATCTCGCGATGATGCACCGGGCGTTCGATTTCGCGGACCAGGCCCACCGCGGCCAGTCCCGCTTCACGGGCGAGCCATACATAACCCACCCCCTGGCGTCGGCGCAGGTTCTGGCGGACATCGGCATCGATCCGGTCGCGGTGACAGCCGCGATTCTCCATGACGTCCCCGAGGACACGGATTTCACGCTCGAGGACATCGACGAGCAATTCGGGACGGAGGTCGCCCAGCTCGTCGACGGCGTTACCAAGCTGTCGAAGTTCAGCACCCACACCCACGAGGAGCAGCAAGCCGAGAACATCCGCAAGATGTTCCTGGCGATGGCGGACGACATCAGGGTCGTCCTGATCAAGCTGGCCGACCGGCTCCACAACATGCGTACGCTTTACGCACTGCCGTCGGACAAGCAGCAGCGGATCGCCCGCCAGACGTTGGAGATCTACGCGCCGCTGGCAGAGCGGCTCGGGATGTGGAGCGTCAAGTGGGAGCTGGAGGACCTGGCGTTCAAGACCCTCGAGCCGGAGGCCTATCGTGAGCTGGCCCGGATGCTGGACACCCGGCGAAAAGGCCGCGAAACCTTCATCCACCGCGCTATTGACGCGCTTCGACCGGAGCTGGCGCGGGCGGGCCTGGACGCCGAACTGTCCGGCCGGCCCAAACACCTCTACAGCATCTGGAAGAAGATGCAGCGCAAGGGGGCGGAGATAGGCGAGATATACGACGTATACGCCATCCGGATCCTCGTGGAGGAGGTGAGGGACTGTTACGCCGCTTTGGGAGCGGTCCACTCCCTGTGGCGGCCCATCCCCGGGCAGTTCGACGACTACATTGCCGTCCCCAAGCCGAACCTCTATCAGAGTCTCCACACCGCGGTCATGGCCCTCGATGGCCAGCCCCTGGAGATCCAGATCCGAACTCACGCCATGCACCAGGTCAGCGAGGTAGGGATTGCCGCCCACTGGCGCTACAAGGAGGGGTCTCGGGCCGACCGCGAATACGACGCCAAGCTTGCCTGGCTGCGCCAGGTCATGGACTGGCAGCGCGACGTCTCGGACGCCACCGAGTTCGTTGAGGGCGTCAAGCTGGACGTCTTCCAGGACCAGGTCTTCGTCTTTACCCCGAAGGGGGAGGTCAAGGACCTGCCGGCCGGTGCGACGCCGCTCGACTTCGCCTACCGGATTCACACAGACATAGGACACCGCTGCATCGGGGCCAAGGTGAACAACCGCCTGGTGCCGCTGGACTACAAGCTGAAGAACGGCGACATAGTCGAGATCGTGACCACCAAAGGCGACCATGGGCCTTCGCGCGACTGGATGGGCATCGTTCGGACGAGCCACGCGCGAGAGAAGATCCGCCAATGGTTCAAGCGTCAGGAGCGCGACGAGAACATCGCCCATGGCCGCGAGTCGCTGGATCGCGAGTTGCGGCGGCTGGCCCGGACGAGCCTCGGAGCGGTTGGGGCCGATCGGATCCTGGAGATCGCACGGGCCTACAAGCACGACAACCTCGACGACTTCTATGCCGCCGTCGGCTACGGGGCGATCGGTGCCCAGCAGGTGGTTACGCGCTTGGGTGTGGTCGACGACGCGCAGCTCGCGCTGCCGCCCACCGCTCCGCCACCGAGTCCTTCGCGCCAGGGCGGCGTGCGGGTCAAGGGTGTGGGCGACCTGCTCGTTCGCTTCGGGAATTGCTGCCATCCAATCCCGGGCGATCCGATCATCGGCTTCATCACGCGCGGAAAGGGGATTACCGTCCACCTCAGGAGCTGCCAGACCGTGCTAGGCGAGCGGGAGACCGCCCGGCTCATCGAAGTCGACTGGGAGGGGAAGCTGCAGCAGACCTACCCGATCTCGATTCGGCTCGAAGCCTACGACCGGACCGGCCTGCTCTCCGATGTAAGCCAGGTCGTTGCCGAGGCCAAGGTCAACATCGTGGCTGCAAACCTCTCTGTCACACCCGACCGTACCGCCATCGTGCGGGCCACCCTTGAGGTTGCCTCGGTTGCCCAGCTGGCACGAGTCTTGAGCCGCCTGGAGCGGCTCAAAGACGTAATCTCGGTCCAGCGGGACCTGGGCTAGGCTCCTCCGGACCGGCCGTCAGCCGTCCCGTCCGCTATAGTCCAGGGACTGTACGAGTTACCGCCGCACTGTCGCCGCTCGCTCGCGTGACCGAGCCCCGAGGTTGATCCGCAAGGAGGATCCCGTGTCTGACGAGTTCATCTACCCCGAGGGCATCAACTCAGACGCGCTCAAGCAGCTGTTCGAGGAAAACTACATGGAGGTCTCCGTGGACACGGACGGAGATCTCATCGTCAAGGACAACTACCGATGCTACCTGCGGCCCGATCCGGATGGCCGGCTGATCTCCATCTACGCCATCTTCGGTGCAGACCCGGGGGCCAAGGTGGCGGACAAGCTGGCCTACATCAACCACGTCAACGACCAGGTCAAGCTGATCCGGGCGTCGGTCTCGGCCAACGGGAAGTTCGTCTTCGACTATTACCTGTCGGTCGAAGGCGGGGTTTCCAGGCGGTCGGTGGTCCTGTCGGTGCGGCGATTCTTTTCGTGCCTGGGTCTGGCCCTTCGAGAGGACACGACCAACGTAGTGGCGTGACCAGGCCGACCCTCGGGAGGCCTTCTAGAAGTCCGCGCTGCCAGGGGTGCGCGGGAACGGGATGACGTCGCGCACGTTCGCCATCCCCGTGGCGTACGCCACCGACCGATCGAACCCCAGCCCGAACCCGCTGTGTGGCACCGTGCCGTATCGGCGCAGGTCGCGATACCACCAGTAGACAGAGGGATCCAGGCCCGTCTCGCGAATCCTCGCGTCGAGAACGTCCAGACGCTCCTCGCGCTGACTCCCGCCCACGATCTCCCCAATTCCGGGCGCGAGCACGTCCATCGCGGCCACCGTGCGCTCGTCGTCGTTCAGGCGCATGTAGAAGGCCTTGATCTCCTTGGGATAGTTAACGACCACGACCGGCCGCTTCGCGTACTCCTCGCAGAGATACCGCTCGTGCTCCGCTTGCAGCGCGACGCCCCATTCGACCGGGAATTCGAACGACCGGCCCGAGCGCTCGAGGACGTCGATTGCGTCGCTGTACTCCATGCGCGCGAAGCTCGACGTCACCAGCGCCTCGAGCCTTGTGACCGCCTCCTTGTCGATGCGTTCGGCGAAGAACGCCATGTCGTCGGCGCGCTCGTCCAGGAGGGCGCGGAAGCTGTACTTGAGCAGATCCTCGGCCAGGTCCGCGTTGTCGTGGATGTCGGCGAAGGCGATCTCCGGCTCGACCATCCAGAACTCCGACAGATGCCGGCTGGTGTTCGAATTCTCGGCCCGGAAGGTCGGCCCGAAGGTGTAGACGCGGGTGAGCGCCAGACAGTAGGACTCAACGTTGAGCTGGCCCGAGACGGTCAGATACGCCGGCTTGCCGAAGAAGTCCTGCGAGAAGTCGATCGAACCTTCGGGCGTGCGCGGGAGGTTCGCCAGATCGAGTGTCGAGACCCGGAACAGCTCCCCGGCGCCTTCGGCATCGCTGGCGGTAAGGATCGGCGTGCTGATCCAGTAGAAGCCGTGCTCATCGAAGTAGCGGTGAATCGCCATCGCGAGGGTGTGCCGGACCCGGGCGACCGCGCCGAAGGTGTTGGTTCGAGGTCGAAGGTGCGCTACCTCGCGGAGGTACTCGAAAGAGTGCCGCTTGGCCGATATCGGGTACGTTTCCGGATCGTCCACCCAGCCAACGACCTCGACCGAGTCGGCCTGGAGCTCGACCGCCTGGCCCTGGGCGGGCGAGGCGGTGATCGTGCCCGAGACGGTGACCGCGCAACCGGCGGTCAGCCGGAGGACCTCATCCTGGTAGTTGGCGAGCGACGTTGGCGCGACGATCTGCAACGCGTCGAAGCAAGACCCGTCGTGAAGATGGAGGAAGGAGAGCCCGGCTTTCGAGTCGCGCCGCGTGCGGATCCAGCCCTGGACCGTGGCGCTCGCCCCGGGCGGGACCCGGCCGGCAAGGACATCGACGATTCGGTCGGCCTGCGGCATGAAGACCTCTGTCTGGTCCGGAGGGGCGTGGCTATGCGTGGTGTCGTGCCAAAGGCGTCTCGATCTTAGCGGCCGGGATCGCCTGGCCACAAGCACGGCTCGGAGAAGGCGACGCCAGTTGCCGCCGCTGCGTGCGGCAGCGGCCGCTAGACTTCTGGCCATGGCCCAGTACCGAGCCCCCCGCGGCACGCGCGATCTCCTGCCCGACGTACGGGCCGGCTTCGGGCGTCTCGAAGCGCTTGCGCGCACGCTGATGGCCCGCTACGGCTATCGCGAGATGGAGATCCCGCTCTTCGAGCAGACGGCCGTCTTCGAGCGTGGGATCGGCGAGTCGACGGACGTGGTGGAGAAGGAGCTCTTCCGTCTGGTTCCCCGAACCGAGGAGGCGGAATCCTGGGCGCTGCGGCCGGAAGCGACGGCCGGGATCGTGCGCGCATATGTCCAGCACGGCATGCGGACGTGGCCGCAACCGATGAAGCTCTCCGTCCTGGGCCCGATGTTCCGCTACGACCGTCCCCAGGCGGGCCGCTACCGTCAGTTCTGGCAGTGGGACGCCGAGGTGATCGGCGATCCGGGCCCGGCCGTGGACGCGGAAGTCATCGAGCTCGGCTGGCGCTTCTACGTCGACGCGGGCGTGCCGGACGTGCAGGTGCTTGTCAACTCGATCGGCGATCAGAACTGCCGGCCGGCGTATCTAGCGACAGTGAAGGCCTACTTCGGGCGACACGAGTCGGAGCTGCCGGAGTCTGAGCTCCGGCGCCTGGAGACAAACCCGCTGCGGCTCCTGGATTCGAAGGACCCGGGCATGGCCGCGCTGGTCGCCGCGGCGCCAAAGATCGCCGACTGCCTCTGCGAAGCGTGTGAGAAGCATTTCGCGGCCGTGCAGGCTCATCTTGACGCGGTTAGTGTGCCGTATCGGATCGAGCCGACACTGGTCCGCGGCCTGGACTACTACACTCGGACCGCCTTCGAGTACTACCGTCGCGGGGCAGAGGCGCAGCAGCAGGCGCTCGGTGGCGGTGGCCGCTACGACGGTTTGATCGAGCTGCTCGGAGGCCGGCCGACGCCGGCGATCGGGTTCGCACTGGGATTGGATCGAGTCGTTCTGGCGCTCGAGGAAAGCGGGGAGGCGTTCCGGGGCGAGGCTCCACCGCTTGCCGTCATCGTCGGAGCGGACCCGGCCGACACGGTTGCGCGACTGCGAGTGGCTTCGCTGCTGCGAGCCGGGGGGCTCGCGGTGCGGGCGGAGCTGGCGCCGCGGAAGCTTGGCCGGCAGCTGGAGACGGCGTCTCGCGACCACGCCCACTTCGCCGTGATCATCGGCGACGAGCTGGCGGACGGGCACGTTCAGCTCAAGGACCTCGAGGCGGGCACGCAACGGCTGGTCCCGCTGGCGGACCTGGCCCGCGACCTGGCCAGAGCGGCGAAGAGTCACCACCACGGGTAGCCACACCAGCGACAACGGCATTGACTGCACCGCCGATACGGCCGACGTATCCGGCGGTCGCGTCGTCGTAGAGATATCCACGCACGGCGGACCCGCTCCAGACTGCACAGCCCAGCCAAAGACTGCCAATGCCACGGTTGGAACTGTTCCGGTCCTCAAGACGACCGAAGGCAGCATGACGACCTGGAACATCGCCCCGCCCGGAGACTCCTTCTACAGACCGAACAGCGTGATTATCCGGAGCTGGACGGATAGCGACGCGGCCACGGCCGAGGTCGAGGCGATCATTGCCAGCTTCGAGTAGGCCCCGGTGTGACCGGGTTCTGCGCGTCACAGCAGGTCGGCGAAACGCCCGAGCCAACCTGGAGCTGAGCCAGCCGACCCGAGCGCGAGGTCTGCGGTGGCGCCTCGGGATCGGGGCCGCATCCGGTACGATGCGCGGCATGAGTGAGCCGCGCCCGAGTCCGACAGCGCCCGAAGTCGCGTTCGGCCTGACCACACCTTACCGCGACGTCACGTGCGGGGAGCTGCGCGCGGGAGACGCGGGCCGAACGGTCCGGATGGCCGGCTGGGTCCACCGTCGCCGCGACCTCGGCCATCTCATCTTCATCGACCTGCGAGACCGCTACGGAATCACTCAGGTCGTCGTCGACGCGGACCATGCTCCGCGAGCCCACGCCGCCGCCAGCAAGATCCGCGGCGAGTTCGTCGTCGAGATCACTGGCCGGGTCGCAGATCGGCTGGCAGGCACTCACAACGCCAAGCTCGACACGGGCGACATCGAGGTTCGGGCCACCTTGGTCGAGATCCTGAACGAGGCCCAGACGCCGCCGTTCTACATCAACGAACCGGACTCGCAGGTTGACGAGTCTCTCCGCCTCAAATATCGCTATCTCGACATTCGCCGGCGCCCCTTGCTGGAGCGCTTGCTGCTGCGCTCCGCACTGGTCCGGGCGATCCGGGACACCCACCATCGCGCCGGTTTTGTGGAGATCGAGACGCCGATCCTGCTCAAGTCCACGCCTGAAGGTGCGCGCGACTTTATCGTTCCGAGCCGCCTTCAGCCGGGCAGCGTCTACGCCCTGCCCCAGAGCCCCCAGCAGCTCAAGCAGCTGCTCATGGTGGCGGGAATGGATCGCTACTTCCAGATCGCGCGCTGCTTCCGCGACGAGGATCTACGCGGAGACCGCCAGCCGGAGTTCACCCAGCTCGACCTGGAGATGAGCTTCGTCGACGAGCAGCGAGTGATGGACTTCGTGGAGGCGATGATCGTCGACGTCAGCGGGGCGGTCGTTCCCGAGCGGCCCATCCAGCAGCTGCCGTTCCCTCGACTTACCTACGCCGAGGCTCTCGAGCGCTATGGCTCGGACAAGCCGGACGTGCGGTTCGGCATGGAGCTGGTGGATCTCGACCCCGCCATGGGGGAGGGGAGCACCGGCTTCGACGTCTTCGACGAAGCGCTTGCCGCCGGCGGTCTGGTGAAGGGCATATGCGTGCCGGCGATGGGCGAGTCGAGCCGCCACCAGATCGACCAGCTGGTTGCCTTTGCAAAGCGCTACGGCGCCAAGGGCCTGGCCCACGTCTCGGTGTTGCCGGACGGGTCGGGGCACTCGCCGATCGGCAAGTTCCTCGGCGAGGACCGCGTCGCGGCCGTGGTCGCGGCCTGCGCCGCGAAGCCGGGGGACCTGGTTCTGATCTGTGCCGACGCGAACGCCGAGCTGGTCGCGGACGTCCTCGGTCGGCTGCGCCAGGAGCTTGGGCTGCGCCTTGGGCTCGCCGACCAGAACGTGCTGGCCTACTGCTGGGTCTACCACTTCCCGATGTACCACTGGGACGCCGAGCGTGGACGATGGGACGCCACGCACAACCCGTTCAGCGGAGTCATGCCCGAGGACGAACCGCTCCTGGTGACCGCCTCGGGTGACCCGTACCGCGTTTCGCACGAGGATCCTGCCGGCCGGGCGCGAGCAATGCAGTACGACATCGCCCTCAACGGCTGGGAGCTTGGCGGCGGATCTGTCCGCATCCACAAACGAGAGCCGCTGGAGCGGAGCTTCGCCCTGCAGGGCTACTCGCTGGAGAAGATGCACGAGCTCTTCGGAGGCATCCTGGAGGCCTTCGACTTCGGCGCGCCCCCGCATGGCGGGATCGCCATGGGCATCGACCGATGGGCTGCGCTCCTCGCTTACCAGACCAACATTCGCGAGGTCATGGCCTTTCCCAAGACGCAATCGGGGACGGATCTAATGCTCGAAGCCCCTTCCGCGCCTGAGCCGGAGCAGTACTCTGAGCTGGGCTTGCGATTCGTGGGCGTCGAGGCCGCGGGAGGCACGCTGAAGGCGGCCGCAAAGGAATAGGAGTCCTCGGACGGTCGGACCGGCGAGCGCGGCCTGGTGAGGCACGCACGATCCAGCGGAAGGAACAACATGGCCGAGAAGATGGTCCGCTGCGTCAGGTGTCACGAAGTCTTCGACGCCGACGCGGGGCCGTGCACCAAATGCGGCACTCCGTACCAGCCTCCTCGAGCGCAGCCCGCGGCGATCGACGGTCTCTATGTGGAGCGTTATGCCGGCAGTGACTTCGCTCCGGTCCCAGACCCAGCGCCGGTCGCTCCCTTGCCTCGCCGCAACACGACCGCTCTACTCATCTGGGGTGGCGCAGCGCTGCTCGGAGCGGCCCTGATTGTGGCGATCGTCGCGGTTGCATTGGGCATTCCCTCGAATTCACCGGCAGCCCCCGCCTTGGTGGTGGCGCGCACAGATCCGCCGTCGCCGACGCCCACGCTTCCACCCACGGTCACGATGACTCTCCAGCAACTCAACGATCTCAAGCTGAGCGCCCACATCACGGTCGACAGCCGGACTCAGCTGAGTGCTCGCATCCTGGGCCAGGGCCAGACGAGCATCGTGACCTTCGATGGCCAGATCTCGGGTGGCGACGAGTCGGGAACCATCCAGGGAGGCGGCCTGAAGCAGGAGTTCAGGCTTGTCGACGGCGTCGTCTACATCCGGGCTCTTCCGTCCGGGAAATGGTCGACCGCGACGACTCTGCCGTCCTACCTGGTTATCGCCCCGCTCTTCGGCATCACATCGCCCAAGATGCTGCTGTTGGTAGGTGCTGAAACGAAGGACGGGCTGGCCGTCAACCACTTCAGGACGACCGGGTGGTGGGTCCCCGACATGAGCCGCGTAGCCATGACGAACCTGTCCGGACTGGCGATCGCCCCCGACTCGACAGTCCTGGACCTGTGGGCCACCCCGGACGGAGCTCCTGTTGCTGCGACCTTCGCCGGAACGAATACCGCAACCGACGGGACGCGTCTGCTCGACATCCAGGTCTCGTACACGTTCACCGATGTCGGGGTGCCGGCGGAGATCGTATCGCCGCTTGCGAGCCCTTCGCCCCTCGTAAGCCCCAGCCCGTCCTGAGGTCGCGGAGTACCCGTAGGACCTTGGGCGGATGTCGGTCGGCTATCCTTCGGCCCGCGCCGCCAGGTCCGCGTTCCACTCGGGCGGCGGACCCGCGGCCGGGTCGGACGGGCCCTGATAGTCGGGCAGGCTGGCGCGTGCCGTGGACGCGTCGTGGGTGATGCCCGGGTCGCCGAGCTCCAGCATCCGGCCGGGAATGCCCTCCTCGAGGAGCGCGGACACCAGTTCATAGGCGTGAAGGGCGGTCTCCGCGTCGAAGCGCTCGCGGAGCCCGGTCGGGACCAGAATCGGGAACCCAGGCTCGCCCGAGAAGGCCGGTCGGACGATGGCGTCCGGCCAGGCGCCATGGGCCTCGATGAGCGACGTGACGGTCTCGGGGTCGACCCAGGTGTACCGGCACGGCCATAGCAGACCGGCCGTGGTCTCGGCTACCTGGCTCCAGGCTTCTGTCAGTCCGCGACCGAACCAGCGAGCCCCGGGCGGAAGATCGGCCGGCTGCAGGAGGGACGCCGGGAGTCCGGCCAGCTCCGTACCGACTCGGGCCCCTTCGTCGCCTGGATTCGAAACCGCGACGATCGGGAGGGCGCCGCCGGCCCAGGCCGCCTGGACCACCCTGCGTATGGCGGGCACTCCGTCGGCATCGGCGAGGGCCGCTGCGGGGTCGGGTACGAGGATTACCGCGGCTACGGTCAAGAGCGAGCCTCCTGCCTGCGTGGGAGGCAGTGTAACGCTGAGAATGCCCGGGCTCGTCGCGAGCCGCCGTGTGCGACAATGCCGCCGCCCATGAGTGACTCGCCTCGCCCCACCACGCCCGCCGATTCCGCCAAGCACGCCGTTCGCGCTGACGTCCGGAACCTTGCCATAGTCGCCCACGTCGACCACGGCAAGACCACTCTCGTGGACGCGATGCTGCGCCAGGCCGGCGCTTTCCGCGCCAATCAGGTCGTCGTCGAGAGAGTCATGGACTCCGGCGACCTCGAGCGTGAGAAGGGGATCACGATCCTCGCCAAGCAGACCGCCGTCGACTACGACGGCATCCACCTGAACATCGTCGATACGCCAGGCCATGCCGACTTCGGCGGAGAGGTCGAACGAAGCCTGCTCATGGTCGATTCGATACTGCTCCTGGTGGATGCGGCGGAAGGTCCGCTCCCTCAGACCCGTTACGTCCTCCAGAAGGCGATGGCCCGTCGTCTTCCCGTCGTGGTGGCGATCAACAAGATCGACCGTTCCGATGCTCGTTCCAGGGAAGTCCTCGACGCGGTCTACGAGCTCTTCCTGGACCTGGGCGCGGACGAGAAGCAGATCGATTTCCCGGTTGTCTTCACGAATGCCAAGCTCGGCACCGCTACGGTCGACCTGGATACGCCCGGGACCGATTTGCGACCGCTGTTCGAGCTTCTGATCGAGCACACACCGGCGCCGGCCTACACGCCCGGCCACCCTCTGCAGATGCTCGTGACCAATCTCTCAGCGAACGACTACGTCGGCCGGATGGCAGTCGGGCGGCTGTGGAACGGCACGATCAGGATGGGCCAGCGTATGACGATAGTCCGTGAGGAGGAGGACGATACCGCTGGTGCGATCGAACCCGGACGGACAGTCACGCTGACCGGCACGGTCACCAGCCTGACCACGGCCCGCGGCATCGAACGCGTGGACATCCCCGAGGCCGGACCGGGCGACATCGTCGCGGTCGCGGGGATTCCGGACGTGACCATCGGAGACACGATCACGGATCCGATCGACCCTCGCCCGTTGCCGCGTCTCGACGTCGACGCTCCGACGCTGCGCATGACCTTCGGGGCGAACACGTCACCGCTCTCCGGACGAGAGGGCAAGTACGTGACAAGCCGGCATCTGAAGGCGCGCCTGGACAAGGAGGTCCTGGGCAACGTCTCGATCGAGGTCCTCCCGACGGAGTCCGGGGATACGTTCGAGGTCCGAGGGCGCGGCGAGCTGCAGCTTGCGATTCTCATCGAGCAGATGCGGCGAGAGGGATACGAGTTGCAGGTCTCGCGCCCGGAGGTGCTGCTCCACGAGATCGACGGGGAGGTCCAGGAGCCGTACGAGCGGATCACGGTGGACATGCCGCCCGAATTCATCGGGCCGGTACAGGCCGCGCTGGCGGACCGCAAGGCGCGCCTGGACCAGATGAGCACCGACGCCGACGGTCGGGTCCGAATGGAGTACGTCATCCCCGTCCGCGGGTTGATCGGGTTCCGAGGCCAGCTCCTTACCGAGACGCGCGGAACCGCGCTGCTGCACCAGATCGGCGAGGGCTACGGTCCCTGGGCCGGCGAGGTAACCCACCGCATGACGGGGGTGCTCGTCTCGGATCGGTCCGGCGTCTCGAACGCCTACGGCCTGTTCAATCTGCAGGAGCGGGCAGAGCTCTTCATCGGCGCAGGAGCGGACGTCTACGAGGGGATGGTCGTGGGCGAGAACAGCCGACCCGACGACATGGACGTCAACGCCACCAAAGAGAAGAAGCTCACGAACATGAGAACGCACTCCCACGACGAGGCGCTCCGCCTGACTCCGCCGCGGGAGCTGACGCTGGAGTCGGCGATCGAGTTCATCGGCGCCGAGGAGTTGGTCGAGGTGACACCCCGGTCGATTCGAATCCGGAAGCGAACCCTATCCGCTCACGATAGGCATCGAGCCGCCGGCCGCGAGTACGAACGCAACGCTGCAGAGCGCGAAGGCGGACGCTGAGCAGACGGCCGCGGCGGTTTCCACTGGCGTTGAAGGGCTGCGCTCGGTAATCTCAACGGCGTCCGAGGGCTCGGGAGGCGTTCCATGAAGGGCGCGGCCTCGGAGGGAGGGCGACTTGACGCAGCGAATCATCTCAGTGGCAAAAGGCGGCGTCGTCGGATTCCTGTTCGCCGGTCTGGTCGTGATTTGTCTCACGATGACCCTGGGAACAATGGTCTCCGTGCTGAGTTTGAATTCAGTGACGCTCAGCCTCGGTCCGATCCCGTTGATGTCGGCGTGGTCGAACTCGAACGGGTATGGGTCGAGCTCTGGTTGGGGACTCGGCGCCATGTGCTACGTCGGCACAGCCGTGGGCGTCGTTCTCGCGCTGCGCAGGAACCCGGCCCGGGCGTAGACCCTCGCCCGGCGGCTCGGCCTTTCTTGCCAGACGGGGCCACGAGCGGGTCGGCGTACAATCGCCGCCATGCCGATCTACCTGGACCACGCCGCCACGACCCCGCTGCGGCGAGAGGCCCTCGAGGCCATGCTGCCGTGGCTGACCGAAGGATTCGGCAATCCCTCATCGGTCCACACGCTGGGACGGCGGGCTCGGGCGGGTCTCGACGAGGCTCACGAGCGAGTAGCTCGTGCCATCGGAGCCACTCCCCGCGAGGTCGTCTTCACTTCCGGCGGGACTGAAGCCAACAACCTTGCCGTCAAGGGGGCTGCCTGGGCCGGCAAGGCGCGCGGACATCGAATCATCACGAGCTCGGTCGAGCATCACTCCGTGGGCCATACGGTCCGGTACCTGGAGAAGTTCGGGTTCGAGATCGTGGAGCTGCCGGTGGATCGCTACGGCCGCGTGGATCCCGACGACGTGGAAGCGGCCATCACGCCCAAGACGATCCTGGTCAGCATCATGCTGGCCAACAACGAGGTCGGCACCATCCAGCCGATCGCCGCGATCGCGGAGCGGGTGCGAAGTCACAGGGGAATCCTGTTCCACACAGACGCGGTGCAGGCGGCTCCGTACATGGAGCTGGATGTCCGTGCACTGGACGTGGACTTGCTCTCGATAGCCGCGCACAAGTTCGAGGGCCCCAAAGGCATGGGCGCCCTGTACGTCCGGCACGGCACCAACGTCCTGGCGCAGCAGCAAGGGGGAGCGCAGGAGCGGTATCGCCGGGCGGGCACGGAGAATGTCGCCGGAGCGGTTGGGATGGCGGCTGCGCTGGAGCTTTCCGTGGCCGAGCGCCCGATCACCGTTCCCCGGCTCGGCGCCATGCGGAAGACGCTCGCCAGGCACCTGCGCAGTCTCGAGGTCGTGCAGGAAACGGGGCACCCGACCGAGCGGCTGCCGGGGCTGCTGTCGGTGGTGGCGAGCGGACTCGACGGCAACGCCGTCACGATGGCCTTGGATCTGGCCGGCCTTGCCAGTTCAACCGGGTCGGCCTGCGTCAGCGGCTCCAACGAGACCAGCCACGTGCTGGCCGCGATGGGCTATCCGGAGGACGAGGCCAGGGGAGCGCTTCGCTTCTCGATCGGTCGTTCCACCACGGCCGAGGAGATCGACGAGGCCGCTCGGATAATCGCCGACACGATCGGGACTCAACGTGAGGCGGCGGCCAGGCTGGCGGCTCAGCGGGAAGCCGCTCTCTCGCACTCGACCGAGGCGCTGGCCGGCGCGGGATCGAGTTCGGCGGGGGTGCCGGGCCCGGATAGGACGGGCGGGTGACTCGAGTTCTCGTCGCGATGTCAGGCGGCGTGGACTCGTCGGTGGCGGCGGCGCTGGTCAAGGCCAACGGCGACGAGGCAATCGGCGTGTGGATGCGCCTGAGCGAGGTTGCCGACAGCTACTCGGAGTTCAAGAGGAGCTGCTGTTCGCTCGACGCAGCCGAGGACGCGCGGCGAGTCGCGTCGCAGCTCGACATTCCCTTCTACGTCCTGAACCTGGAGCGTGAGTTCGAGGAGGGCGTCCTCCGGCCGTTTCTCGCCGCATACATGGGTGGCCGCACACCGAGTCCCTGCGTCGACTGCAACAGCGTGGTGAAGTTCGGAGCGCTCATGGGCCGGGCTCGGTACCTCTACGGCTGCGATGCCGTCGCGACCGGCCACTATGCCCGCGTGGCCGCTCCCGGAGCAGAAACGCCGGCGGCATACCGCCTCCTGCGAGGCCGCGATCCCCAGAAGGACCAGAGCTACTTCCTCTACGGCCTCGGTCAGGAGGAGCTGGCCCATACTCGCTTCCCCCTGGGTGAGATGGCCAAGCCGCAGGTTCGCGACGCCGCCCGGGCGCTGGGCCTGGCGACGGCCGACAAGCGCGACAGCCAGGAGATTTGCTTCGTGCCCAAGGGGAACTACCGAGACGTCCTGCGTGAGCGGGCCGGCTGGAAGGCCGAGCCCGGGCCGGTGATAGACGTCGACGGAAGGCAGATCGGCGAGCATTTCGGCGCCGCCTCGTACACCGTCGGGCAGAGGCAAGGGACTGGCGTAGCAGTTGGCGAGCCGCGCTACGTGTGGAAGATCGACGCGGACGCGAACACGATCAGACTCGGCCGCAGGACCGACCTGGAAACGCGCCTCTTCGATGTCGAGGAGGTCCACTTCGTTGCCGGCGCAGCCCCGGCGGGAACATCCGATGGGTTTCGGGCGGAGGTCCAGATAAGGCACCGGGGTCGGGTCGCCCCGGCCACTATCCTCCCGCGGGCAGCGGGTCGGTGGACGGTCCGGACAGACGAACCGGTCTGGGCGGCGGCGCCCGGGCAGGCCGCAGTTTTCTACCGAGGCGACGTGGTCCTGGGCGGCGGCCGCATTTCCGGATCTCAATCCTCGGCCGCCGACTGAACCCCGGTCCGATTCGGGGGATCGCGGCCGAGCCGCGGGTCCCTGCAGCGGCCGTCCTCCTATACTCGGGACGTGTCCATCGGCCCGGCTCCGGTCCTAGCACTGCTGGTCGGCGGTTTCCACACCGCGCTGTTCGTATTTGCGCGCGGCAGGGCAGACGCTCGCGTCCTGCTCGTGCTGGTCGCCGCGGCTCTGGGCGCGTGGGCAGGCGATGCGACCGGTGGCAGGCTGGGCATCGACCCGATTCGGATCGGCGACTTCCACCTGATCGCCGCCTCGGTCGTCGCCTGGGCCGGCATCACATTCGTGGCCGTGCTCTCCATCCTCGGTCCGGCTAACCAGGAGGAGCACCGCCGGTGATCGGACTCCTGCGAGCGGCGCTCCGACGGGAGTGGCGCCGGTCCGCCGACCCGAGACTCATTGGGTTCGCTCGAGGCCTCGCCGTCGGGGCGCTCGTGGGCGCCGCGATCGCCGGATCGACGATCTGGAAGCGCCGCCCGTCGCGGAGTCCGCTTACCGAAGAAGGGGACCGAACCTAGGACAGGGCCGGGCGGTCGTTCCCCGCGCCGTGCGTCTGTGTCCACCGAGTCAGGGCGACGGCCATGGCCAGGAGCACCGCGATGGCCATGACATCAGATCCCTGGGCGCGGACCGCCCTGTATATGTCGCAGCCGAACGCCGTGGCGGCAATGACCCAGGCTGCGATGGCAGCCATGAACGTAGCGGCGAGGATTCTGGTCAGCTCGTCCCGGGCGGCGCGGTAAGTCCGCCACATGGCCCATACGGCTGCCGCGAAGACCACGACGAGGATGGATACGGCCGGTATGCCCAGCTCCGCAGCGACCTCAGGGAAGAGTGAGTGAGCGTGGTCGAGCTTGTCCTGCGCCGGGACGGGCTTGTATCCGCGATCCCAGTAGTAAGTACCGAATTCGTCAAGTCCCACGCCCAACAGGGGGTGGTCCAGAGCCATTCGGACGCCACCCACGACCGCGTAGTAGCGCTCGGCCATGGATCCGTGACCGGCCAGCGTGGCGGGGTTCCACGAGTCGAACCGAGCCTCGCCGACGATTCCAGTCATGACTGTCCGGTAGGCGCTATTGATGGGCGGGGCCACCTGCAAGACGAAGGCGGGCCAGGGGATGAAGACCGCGGACGCGGCAGCCAGGGCGGCGAACATGGCCATCCGGCGGCGCCAGGTCTTTACCAGCAGGAGCAGGAGCAAGGCCGTCCCGGCGGCCGTGGCCAGCCAGGCGCTCTTGGACAGCGAGAAGAAGAGCCCGGCAAGCGTTAACGCCAGAACTACGCCCAGGAAAGCCACCAATGGTGGGGAGAGGCGCAGGGCGCGTCGTGCGGCGAGCAGGCCGACCACGAGCGGCACGACCATGGCCACGATCACGCCGAAGAGACCTACGTTGAAGTACGTTGCCCAGGCAAACGCGAGCCGATGTTCCGCCAGAGCGGTTATCGACCGGAACTCGGACAGCGACTGCACGAAGTTGAGCGCACTGCCCAGGGCGATGGAGACGCCGAGGGCAGCCGCGACCAGGATCAAGTCCCTGCGACTCGGTCGCAGCCAGATGAGGATGGCGCCTGTCGCGACCGGCTCGATTATCCCGTGGAGCAGCACGGTAGCGCTGTTGATGGGATCGAGCGATACGAGCGTGGAGGCGATCGCCAGGCCGACGATTGCCAGGGCCCCAACCTCAACGAACCGATACGCTGAATATCGTTTCGTAAGGGCCCTTAGGTCGACCGCACGGCCACGGGCCACGAGCCTCTCGGCTCGGCCGGGCGCCGGCGAGGAATGGATCCGAACGCGAGCCCTGGCCTGGAGCACGCAACCGACGATGAGGACTCCAACGAAGATGCTCTGGAAGATGACCTGCACTGGCCCGACCTGCCAGGCCATCTCGGACGTATTCCAGATGGGGGTGAGGGCGAGGACTGCAAGTAGTGCGGGCCAGGGCCGATAGGCGCACAAGACCGCCACCGAGGCGGCGGTCAGCGGGACGAGGGCACGAACGGCCTGGACAGTCATGCCGGCGTGAATCCCCGTCAGGCGATGCTGGTTGAGAGCGGCTACGACCAGGACTGCCACGAACAGGAACGCGGTCGCAGCGAGAGGAACCAGCCGATCCGTCAGCGCGTTCGGGCGCGACAGCCGCACCACCGCCGACTCGGGCCAGGCGGCCGCGGTTCGGAGCACAGGTTGACTGAGTGGCCTTTGTTCCGATTCTTCCAAAACGAGTCCTACTAGCGTTCGCGCGACAGCGAAACCCAGTGCAACGCGTTCTTGCCGACGTCGGCTGCCAACGACATGGCCATTCGGGGCTCTAGCCGGCGTCGTGACACAACCCAGGCTGTTGCCGACCGGACACGCGTCGTGCGGCAAGCCTGCTCAGGCAGCTGTCCGGTCCACTGCGAGCCCGAGGACTGTCGCTGGAACCAACCAGACAGTCTCCGCCAGGCGCACCGGATGCTTGCCGATGATCCTGAGAGGAGGCTGAAACCTGTCCGAAATCGCGCCAACAGACTCTCGCGATGGTCGCGTGACCCGCGAGACGCCACACCACGCCCGGTTTGGTACCGTTAGCGGCGATGCCTGAGTTGTCGATTCCGTATCTCACTGCGGCCGAAGTCCGACGACGCTACGTCGAGTTCTTCGTCGCGCGAGGCCATACTCGAGGTTCCGAGCATCTCGCTCGTGCCCGCCCGGCGACCAGACGCTTCTGTTCACCAACTCGGGGATGGTCCAGTTCAAAGACGTCTTGACCGGCCTCGACAAGCGCAGCTACGTCAAGGCGACCGACTACCAGCGCTGCTTGCGCGTGGCCGGCAAGCACAACGATTTCGAGGAAGTCGGCCGCACTACGCGTCATCACACGTTCTTCGAGATGCTCGGCAACTGGAGCTTCGGCGACTACTTCAAGCGCGAAGCCATCCACCTGGCGTGGGAGCTACTGACCGAGGACTACGGGATCCCGGGCGAACACCTGGCTGCCACCATCTACACCGACGACGACGACGCCGTATCGAGTCTGGCACGAGGAGATCGGCCTGCCGCCCGAACGTATCGCCCGCTGGGGCAACGTGGAGGCCGGCGACGACGCCAACTTCTGGCGTATGGCCGAGACCGGCCCATGCGGCCGATGCTCCGAGATCCACTTCGACCGGGGTGCCGAGTTCAGCGAAGGGCCCCGACTGCGTCCCGGACCATTCGGAGAGCTGCCCGCGCTGGCTCGAGATATGGAACCTGGTCTTCATGGAGTTCGACCAGCGCGCGGACGGGACGCGGGTACCGTTGCCTATGCTTTCCGTCGACACGGGCATGGGACTCGAGCGGCTGACGAGCGTCATCCAGCAGGTCCCCACGAACTACGACACCGACCTGTTCACGCCCATCCATGCCGCCATGCGCGATCTGCTTGGCCACGACCCGGAGAGCTTCGAGGCCGAGCGGTTCAGCTACCAGGTCATCGCCGACCACTCGCGGGCGATCACGTTCCTGATCGCCGACGGCGTGGCGCCTTCCAACGACGGCCGCGGCTACGTCCTGCGCCGCATCCTGCGTAGGGCGGTGCGGCACGGCCGCCTCCTCGGTCGGACGGAGCCGTTCATGGACGTGACGGCGAGCGTCGTCATCGACTTGATGAGGGACGCCTATCCGTATCTCGGCGACCGGCGCGAGAAGATCCTCAGGACGATCCGCCAGGAGGAGACCCAGTTCGCCCGAACCCTGGAGACGGGCACGAGTCACCTCGACCAGGCTCTGGGTCCACTGACGACGGCCGGTCGGGTGATTGGGCGCCGCCCGGAGAGCTTGCCCGCGGACGCGCCTGTACTCCCGGGGGATGTGGCGTTCCGCCTCCACGATACGTACGGGTTCCCCGTGGACCTGACCGTCGACATGGCCGCGGAATACGGCGTGCGCGTCGATCGCGACGGCTTCTCCGCCTCAATGGCCGAACAGAAGGTCCGGAGCCGGAAGGGCACCAAAGCGGACCTGGCGCGCCACGCCGAGCTGGACGACCTCTACCAGTCGATCCAGCGGCGGGTGGGAGAAACGGTGTTCCTAGGCTACGACGGAACCGAGGCCGAAGCCCGTGTGGTCGCGATACTGCGGGACGGCATGGAGTATCAGGAGCTGACAGGCCATGGCGAGGCAGAGGTAGTCCTGGACGCGACCCCGTTCTACGGCGAGGGCGGCGGGCAGGTTGGAGACAGCGGCGAGTTGCTGGAGGCGGGCGGCGGCAGTGCGTTGTTCAGCGTCGCGGACACGCAGAAGCCCATCGCGGGCCTGATCGTCCAGAGAGGCAGGCTCCACGGCAGGTTGCGAGTTGGCGAGACCGTCTCAGCCCGCGTCGACGCCGAGCGGCGGGCTCGCACAATGCGCAACCACACAGCCACGCATCTGCTCCACCGGGCCCTGCGCAACGTCGTCGGCGCCGAGGCGCACCAGGCCGGCTCGCTCGTCACGCCCGACTACCTCCGCTTCGACTACCCGATGGACCGTCCCCTCACGGCCGAGGAGAAGCGCGCCATCGAGGACGAGGTTCGCCGGGTGGTCCGAGAGAACCGGCCCGTAACGACCCGGATCCAGTCTATGGCCGACGCCATCGCCGCCGGCGCGGACGCGTTCTTCGACGAGAAGTACGGCGAGCAGGTTCGAATCGTCAGCGTGGATCGCTACTCGCTCGAGCTTTGCGGGGGGACGCACTGCTCCGCTTCGGGACAGGTTGGCAGCTTCGTCATCACGGCCGATCGAAGCATCGGAGCCGGGATTCGTCGGATCGAAGCCGTCACCGGGGACGGCGCGGACGCTCTCGTCCGCGAGCGGCTGGCGCTCCTGGAGCGCCTCGCCGAGGCGATCGGCGCCGCGTCGCTGGAGGCTGCGCCGGATCGTCTGGCCGCCCTCCAGGACGAGCTGCGTGAGAGCCGCCGCCGGCTGCGCGCCGGTGGAAGTGGATTGCCCAAGCCGGCCGAGCTAGCCGCCGGAGCACAGGAGGTCGCACCCGGCGTCAGGCTGGTCGCCTATTCGGGCTCGTTCGACTCGCCCGAGCGGTGGAAGGGCTACGTCAAGGAGGTGCGGTCGGCCTTGGGGGACGGAGTCATTGCCGTAGCCCTGGACGCCGACGCTCCGCAGATCTTCGTGACCGTGAGTCCGGAACTCGTGGCTCGACGGCATCTCCGCCGGCGAGCTGGTCAGGGTCGCGATGAAGTCGATGGAAGGGCGCGGCGGCGGCCGTCCGGAGATGGCCCAGGGTATGGGGACCACCCGGGACGGGATCGCCTCGGCCATGGCGGCCATCGCGGATACACTTAGGAGGGCAGGCAAGTAGCGCGGAGCTTGGGGAGCGGCGGTGGCGTTCTGGCGCAGGATCTGGGGCCACGAGGAGGAAACGACCCTTGCAGTCTGCACCGCCCTCGACATCGGTACAGAGTTCGCCAAGGCGCTGGTCTTCGAGGTAGATGCCGCCGGACACGGCACAGTGCGAGGGGTCGGACGTAGGCGCCAGGGCCTGTCGCACATGCAATCCGGCACGGTGACGGACATCAACGCCGTCGTGGACAACTGTTCGGTGGCGCTGCAGGAAGCCGAGGAAATGGCCGGCTTCCGGCCGACGCAGTGCGTGATCGGGATTGCCGGCGAGCTGGTGAAGGGCTTCACCACGACCCATTCCCAGGAGCGCAGGAGGTCCGACGTCCCGATCACGGACGTGGAGCTCCAGAAGCTCATCAACGGCGTGCAGCGGGAAGCTCTTCGCGAGGCGGAGCGGGCGATCACCTGGGAGACCGGCCTGCCGCAGGTGGACGTCCGGCTGGTGCACGCGGCGGTCACGGGGGCACAGATCGACGGCTACCCGGTCACCAATCCGGTCGCCTTCAAGGGTCGGCACGTCAAGATCAGCATCTTCAATGCGTTCGCGCCTCTGGTGCATTTGGGCGCGCTCCAGACCGTCGCGCAGCAATTGGAGCTCGAGCTGTTGGAGATAGTCGCCGAGCCGTACGCTGTGGCTCGGGTCCTGGGTACCGAGCAGGTCCAGCAGTCTGGCGCCCTGTTCATCGACGTCGGCGGAGGCACGACGGACGTTGCTCTCGTCCGACACGGCGGCATAGAGGGAACGCGCATGTTCGCCCTGGGCGGTCGCGCGTTCACCAAGTCGATCGCAGACCGTCTCGACCTGCCGTTCCCCCGAGCCGAAGAGATGAAGCTCGATTACGCCAGGGGCCTGGCCGTCGAAAAGCGCTCGGACATGGAGCGGATCATCTCCGACGACGTCGCGATCTGGTCGGCAGGCGTGGAGCTCGTCCTGGAGGAGCTGGCGGCCGGCGATCTCCTGCCCGGCCGCGTGTATCTGTGCGGAGGCGGCTCGCACCTTCCGGAGATAGGCGCGATCCTGGCGACCGAGAAGTTCTGGAAGCGGCTGCCGTTCAGCCGTCCACCCGAGGTGATGGTCATGGCGCCCGGGCAGGTCGACCGGATCACAGACGGGACAAACCTGCTCGTCGACCAGCAGGATGTGACTCCGCTCGGGCTGGCCTATCAGGCCATCGAGCTCCATGCCAACGAGGATCCCCTGGATGTCGCTTTGCGGCGCGTCCTCCGAGCGATGAAGATGTAGCGCATGGCCATCTACTATTTGGACGTGGACGACGAGATCACCTCGGCGGCTGCCAGAATCGGGATTCCTCCGATAACCGGATCGCCCTCGTTCTATCGGGTGGCTCGCGCGTGGCCACCTCACGGATCAACTTCCGCTTGCTCGTCGGCGAGGCCAAGAAGCGCAACAAGCGGCTGGCGATCGTAGCCGCGGATGAGTCGGTTCGATCGGTGGCGAGATCCGCAGGACTACCGGTCTTCGCCACGGTAGGGGAGTACGAGAAGGAGGAGACCGCCCGGGCGAATGGAGGGGCGGGAGCGGCGACCGCCGGCGCAGCCTCCACCGCACTCGATGAGACGGCGATGGCCGCAGGGCCGCGTGGTTCAGCCGTACGCGTGGTGGCCGGTTCGGACGGGTTGGCCGCCTCCGGGAGACGAGGCCGATCTGGGTGGATGCGTCCCGTCGGGCCTCGCGGGATGCCGTTCTCCGTGCTCGTCGGACTTCTGGCGGTCGCCGTCCTCGCCGTCGGGCTCGGTGCTTTCTTCTTCTACCCGAGCGCTAGCGTGGTTCTGACGTTGCACGAAGAGCCCGTCGGTCCGCTGAACCTGGACGTGACGGTGGATCCCAACGCCTCCACGGCCAACGACCAGGCGGCGGTCGTGCCGGGCCTGAACAAGGCGTTTCCGGTCGCCACATCGGGATCCTTCGAGGCCACAGGCGAGAACGTCGTCGATACGGCAGCCACAGGAACGGTGACGTTCAGCAGCGAGAACACATTCGTGAGTGTGCCGATACTTGCCGGGACCACGGTCACGACTGCCGGAGGCATCGCCTTCGTGACTACTTCAACGGTGACCGTCCCCAAGGCGGTCTTCTCGACCGGCACGCGGGGCACCGCTGACGCGCCCGTCGTCGCCGTGGTCAAGGGCACGGCGGGGAACGTCCCTGCGGGGGCCATCGTGAAAGTTCCAGCGGACCTCGCCGCAAGCCTGAGCTCGCCGGCCCGCCCCGTGACCAACAAGAGCGCCACGACCGGTGGTACGCACACCGTCACGCCGATGATCGTGCAGGCCGACCTCGACAAGGCCGAGACCGACCTGACCTCCCAGTTGAGCTCCGAGTTTCAGTCAGCGCTGACGGCGCCCGACGCGGTCCCGTCGGGTTCGAACCTGCTGTCGGTCTCGGCTCGTCTTGGCGTCACGGTCTTCGATCCCGATCCTCAGACCCTTCTGAACCAGTCGGCCGGTTCGTTCCAGCTCAATGCCAGCGCCACCGGCACGGCCGTGGTGGCGCAGATGGCGAACGTCCGGCAGCTCGCCGAAAGACGCGTCCGGAGCGCGGTCAAGAGCGGCTACAGCCTCGTCAGCGGGTCTATGACGACACAGTCGGGCACGCCTGCCGTCCAGGCGGGGGCGGTCGTCATCCCGGTCACCGTTAGAGCCAGCCAGACGCGCGTCCTCGACGCCGCCAAGCTGCGGGCAGCGATCCAGGGTATGGCGGTCGACGAGGCGCGGACGTACCTGAAGCAGTACGGTGAGGTCGACATCTCCGTCTCGCCGGGATGGGCTTCGACGATGCCGAGCTTCGACTTCCGAATAGACGTGCAGCTTGTCGCGGCCAGTCCACCGCCGACGGTCCACCCAGCGCCCAGCGCAACCGCTGAGTCGTCGACACCCGCACCGACCGCTCCCGCCACGGTCCGCGAGAGCCCCTCCCCGACGCCTTCGGCGGCAACGACGCCATCGCCTTCGGTGCCAGTGAGTCCGCCACCGTCCACTGGCTCGCCTTCACCCTCGGCCACGGCAACGGCCACAACGGGCGGGCCGTCACCCAGTCCGTCGGCGACGTGACGGAAAGGAACCGAGACGGCGGCGCGGGCAAACCTCGTCGGGTCCTCGGCATCGATCTCGGTGAACGGCGGATCGGCGTGGCAGTGGCGGATCTGGAAAGCCGCGTCGCCACTCCGCTTGTCACGCTGGCTCGAGCGAAGACCATCGAGGAGGACACGCGCGTCATATCGCGGCTGGCGTCGGAGCACCGAGCCGGCGGTCTGGTCGTAGGATTGCCACTCGACATGAATGGCGACGAAGGCATTCAAGCATCCCGGACGCGTGATTGGGCCGTTGCCGTAGCTGAGGCAACGGGTCTTGCGCTCCGCTTTCGGGACGAACGTCTCTCGAGCGTGCGAGCCGTGAGTCGCGTTGGGCTGCCTGCCCGGGGGCGCTCCGGAGGACCGCCGACGGCAGCGCAGCGGGACGCCCACCGTGCGAGGATCGACAGGGAAGCAGCGGCCTTGATCCTCCAGGACGAGCTGGACGCAGCCGCCGCCAAGAGCGAGAGCTGGTAGGCCGATGACGGTTCGCAACGGGGGAGGGCCGAGATCGGGGGGGCGCGGGGGCTCAGAGGCGGACCAGGCCCGGCGACCCGTGGTCGACATGGGCTGGGACGATTTCGCCCCGCCGGCGGGAGACGAGGGCCCGCAGAGCCGGCGCCAGGCTACTCCCGACATCAGGCGTGACTATCGCTCGGGTCGATGGCGGGGGCCCGGCCACATTATCCGGTTCGCAATCTTCGCTCTCCTGCTGGGGGGACTGGTCACCGGAGGGCTGTACTACGTGGTCCGGCCCGTTGTGGTCGGAGGCATCGTCGACTGGGCGGCCGAGAACCCTACGGCGCTTTCCTTGCCGTTCGTCGCGGACGTCGTACGTACCGAGCTCGGCTCAGGGTTGACAAAGCCAGTCGATGCCCGTGATCAGAGCGCCATCGTCATCGTCATTGGCCCCGGTGAAACCCCCAGGGAGATCGCCGATCAGCTGGTTGGTGCCGGCGCGATAGCCGACCCCAGGGCTTTCGTCTTCCAGGCCATCGAAAGGAACGTAGCGTCCAATTTCCAGATCGGCCGGCATGTCGTCAGCAAGTCGTTGACGGTCGACCAGATGATCTCGCTCCTGATTCAGCCACCGGTCGCTCCGCCGACGGTGCGCCTCACGTTTCGCGAGGGCCTGCGAATCGAGCAGATGGTGGCCAAGCTCGAGTACCTGGAGACGAACCCGGTCGACCCAACCGCCCCGCTCCAGATGAACGTCGCCCAGTTCTACCAGCTTGCCGTGAGCCCGCCGCCCGAGTTGCTGGCGAGCTACCCATGGCTGAAGCTGCCCGAGGGAGCCTCGCTGGAAGGGTTCCTCTTCCCGGCGACCTACAACGTTGCCCCGGACACGACGCCGATCCAGCTGCTGGGCATGCTGCTCGACGCGTTCGCCAATCATGCCCCCCCGGCCCTGCTGCAACTGCCGCCCGATCAGATCTACCAGAAGGTGCAGGTCGCGGCTCTGGTCGAGAGTGAGGCAAAGGTCGACTCAGACCGGGCTCTCATTGCCGGGGTCTACATCAACCGGCTGAACCCAAAGGTCTGGCCGACGGGCCTGCTCAACGCAAACCCAACACTGAACTACGCCAACGACTCGGTCTGGCTGCAGGACCCGGCCCACCCGATCGCCTCCTGGGTGGACTACACGTTCTGGACTTCCATCAAAGCGCCCGGCGCGCTGAGCAAGGTGGTCTTTCCCGGGAAGCTTGCTGCGTACAACACGTACAGCCACGCAGGTCTCCCGCCCGGGCCGATCTGCTCACCCAGCGCCCCTTCGCTTGTGGCGGCCATGACTCCGGACACGGCGGACGGCTATCTGTACTTCCTGGCCAAGAACGACGGCAGCGGTACACACGCTTTCGCCAAGACACAGGCCGAACAGGACGCCAACGCGAAGAAGTACGGCTACACGCAGTAGGGCGGCGTCTTCCGGGTGGCCAGGGGGATGGCGTCCCCGGGACGCCTCGCTACCATGAGGCCATGACGAAACTCGTGCGAGCCCTGCCCCATCCGGCCGACTTTCCAGCTCCACCGAGCCCGGCGGATCGGGCCCGCTGGACGGAGGCAGACGCGTCGGCGCGGCCGGTCCGGCTGGCTCGCCTGAGGGCGAGGCTGCAGCAACTCGGCATCGACGCGTACTTCGGCCTCAGGCCCGAGCACATGCGGTACCTGACTGGCTTCACGCTCGACGACGGCGAGGATCGGCTGGCGGGCAACTCCGGGCGGTTCCTCATCTCCGGCGATGAGGTCGTCGTGCTGGCCGACAGCCGGTATCGGCTCCAGGCGGAAGCACAGGCACCGGAAGCGCGGGTTCGGGCCGTGACCTACGAGCTCGCGGCCGACTGGCCGGCCCTGATCCAGAGCGTCGGCGCGAGGCGCGTCGCCGCCGAAGGGGCGGTGATGAGCCACCAGCTCTGGCAGCAACTCGAGCGTGCGGCCCCGGACGTAGAACTGGTCGAGGTCGCCGGCTGGATAGAAGGCGATCGAGCGGTGAAGGAGCCGTCTGAGACGGAAAGGATTCGGGCGGCCTGCGCGATCTCTGACCGAGCCCTCGCATCGATCCTGCGACGAATCAAGCCCGGGCAGACGGAGCGCGAGCTCGCGCTGGCACTCGAGTGGGAGATACGCACAGGTGGAGCGGACGCCCTTGCTTTTGGGGTCGCGTGCCTGGCTGGACCCGACGCGGCCTTGCCGCACGGGTCGCCCTCCGACCGAGAGGTCAGACTGGGACAGGTGCTCCTGTTCGACTTCGGGGCGATGGTCGACGGCTACAGGAGCGACATGACCCGAACCCTGTTCGTCGGCGAGCCGGATCCTCTTGCCGGGCGGATCTACGACGTCGTGGCCGCGGCGCAACAGGCCGCGATCGACATGCTCGCCGCTGCGGTCAACGGCGCAGCGCCAGCGCCGGGGGGCCGCGAGGTCGACGCCGCGGCCCGCCTGGTCATCGAGAATGCCGGCCACGGCGACCATTTCGGCCACGGAACCGGCCACGGCATCGGCCTGGCCACTCACGAGCTGCCTTCGTTGAATCGAGCGGCCGGCGACGACCCGCTGCCCGGGCCAACAGTCTTCAGCGTCGAGCCCGGTATCTACCTCGACGGCGAAACCGGGGTCAGGATCGAGGACCTGGTCCTCTTCGATCCGACTGCAGGCCGGCTGGATCTGTTGACGGGCTTCCCTCGCGAGGCGCTGGTCGTCGGAGTCTGACCTTTGTCGAGCGGTTGCCACCGCGGCGTGGCCGCCATGCACCCTCTCCGCCAATCGTCCGGCCGGCCGGCTCGGCTACAATCGGGGTTGGAGCGGACCGTTCGCTGAACTTCCTGCCGCCAGCTTCAGGAGTCCCCTGCGACCATGATCTCTACAAGCGACCTGCACAAAGGCGTGGTCATCGAAGTCGATGGCGACCTCTGGCAGATCCTCGACTACCACCATCTGAAGATCGGGCGAGGCTCGGCTCAAGTCCGCATCAAGCTCCGCAACGTCAAGCGGGGCCAGACGGTCGAGCGGTCGTTCCAGGCCGGCGATAGGTGGCCGCGCGTTCAGCTGGAGCATCGCCAGATCCAGTTCCTTTACCGCGACGGCGGCGATTTCCATTTCATGGAGACCGAGAGCTACGAGCAGTTCAGCCTGACCGCCGAACAGCTGGACGACGTCGTCAACTATCTCAAGGACAGCATGCTTCTCGATCGGACCAGCTACGAGGGGGAGACGATAGGCGTGGAGCTGCCGGTAACCGTGGACCTGAAGGTCGTCGAAACCGAGCCTGGCTTCGCCGGCGACACGCAGACCGGAGCCCGCAAGGCGGCCAGGCTCGAGACGGGTCTCAGCATCCAGGTCCCGATCTTCGTGAACGAAGGCGACACCGTTCGGGTGGACACGCGGACCGGCGAGTACCAGACGCGTCTCTGATCGGGCCAGTGCAATGACGGGCCCACCAGCGCAGAGGAGCGGCGGTTGAGTCGCGGCGATCCGCCCGAGAGCGACCGGTTGTGGGACGATCTGCCCCCCGTCGATGCTGAGTCCCGCCGCGGGCGGCGCACCGACCCGCCCGACTGGGCGCTTCCAGCCTGGGACGCTATTGTCGATCCCCCAGGGCCGGCCGAAACGCGAGTGGAGGCGTCGCGGGCGTCCTTCCACCAGAGCCGACCGGCGACCCGTCGGCAAGTCCGGCGCGAGCCGCGTCGGCCTTCGGCCTTCGTATCCTTGAGGTCAGCGAGGTCACTCGGGCGGTTCGAGAAGCGGTCCGGGCTGAGCCGGCCCTTCGGGACCTCTGGGTCGAAGGGGAGGTCGGCAGGGTCACTGTCTCGTCGGCCGGGCACTGCTACTTCACGCTGAAGGACGAGCGCAGCCAGCTGGCGTGCGTGTTCTTCCGCGACGATCGGCTGGCCTCACCGTTCGAGGCCCGGACCGGGTTGCGCGTTGTCGTCCACGGCCGCATCGACGTCTTCGAGTCCCAGGGCCTGTATCAGCTGTACGTCTCGAGCGTTCAGCCGGCCGGCTTCGGCGACCTCGCCTTGCGCTTCGAAGCGCTCAAAGCCAAGCTTGCGGCCGAGGGGCTCTTCGACTCGGCTCGAAAACGGCCACTTCCCTCTCGGCCGGCTGTGGTCGGGGTGGTGACCAGCGCCAGCGGCGCCGTCTGGCATGACATCTGCCAGGTCATAGGCCGGCGCTGGCCGCAGGCTCGATTGGTCCTCTCCTCGTGTCAGGTCCAGGGCGAAGGAGCCGCCGCGAGCGTCGTCGCCGCCCTGGATCGCCTGGCCCGCTGGGGCGAGGGGTTGCGCGCGCAGGGCAGGAATCTGGAGGCCCCGGCGGTCGTGATCCTCGCCCGCGGCGGCGGTTCTCTCGAGGACCTGTGGTCGTTCAACGACGAGAGGGTGGTAAGGGCCGTCGTCGCTCACCCGGTGCCGGTCGTGTGCGGCGTCGGTCACGAAGTGGACGTGACCCTCGCGGACTTCGCCGCGGACGTCCGAGCACCCACTCCCTCGGCCGCGGCCGAGCTGGTCGTCCCGGACCGAGCAGATGTAGAGGCAGGGGTGGCCGAACTCGAGCGGCGTTGCCGGGTCCGGGTTCTGGCGGCGCTGGGGTGGTCGCGCAACGAGCTGGCTGCTGAGAGCCGCGCCCTGGACCGACTCAGACCTGGCGCCCAGCTGGCCCAAGCGCGCGAGCGCGCCGGCCACATGCTGGATCGTGCCACGCGAGCGATCCGCAACGAGATGGCTCGCCGGCGGTCAAGAGAGGCCGCGATTCTTGCCCGGCTTGCCCCGGTCGCCGAGGCCGGGCTGGCCGCGGCGCGAGCTGCGGTCGGGCGCAGCGCCGCCTCCCTGCAGGCTCTTGGACCGCAGGCAACGCTGGATCGTGGCTATGCCATCGTCCGCCGCGATGCGGATGGTCGGGTTGTCCGGGATGCGGCGGAGGCGCCGGCCGGAACCGGGCTGTCGATCAGGGTCGCCCGCGGCAGGGTGGCGGCGCGCGTAGTGGATGGTCCACCGCCTGGAGACCCGGCTTGATGGATCTTGCTGTCCGGGCAGTCGTCCTCCTGGCGATAGCCGCTTTCGCGTTCGGGTTGTCGGTCCGACTCGGTATCCTCATCGGCAGACGCCTGGACGGCGCCCTCGAGGGAGGACCTCGTCCTGCCGATCCAGAGCCGGAAGGTGCGACGATGGAAGCGGACCCGGGAAACCAGGTCGATCTGCCGGGCAGCCCGGTCCATGGCGGTCTGTATGCACGCACGTCGGCACGGCCGGCCAGGAGGACTCGCGGTGAGTGACCAACCGGCGCCAGAGGCGATCACCGATATCGCCTCGCTTTCATTCGACGACGCCCTCGCGGAGCTGCAGCGGACCGTCACCGAGCTCGAGCAAGGCGGCCTGCCGCTGGAACGTTCCCTCGCTCTCTACGAGCGGGGCGTCGCTCTTCACGAACGGTGTGCCGCGCTGCTGGGCGAGGCCGAGCTCCGCGTCCAGCGACTGCTGGAACGATCTTCGGGGGCCCTGGAGGTCGCCGAGGCGCGCGCTGGTGAGGCAATGGACCAGGACTAGGCCGTCACGGTGCGCCTCTCGGAGCCGTCGGCTACTCCCCGGGCGTTGCCGGGCAAGAGCGGTAGACTGCCGCCAGACAACCGAGGCGTCAAGTCGCTCCCGAAGAGAGACGCCTCAGAAGCGGTGCGGACTGGGGATCCGTCCAGGAGCAGATGCAAGTTGGCAATCCTGCCCGGGTTGCAGGGCCCGAGCGACCTGCGCGGGCTCACCGACGCCCAGCTCGACGGGCTGGCGGCCGAGATCCGCGAGTACATCATTGCCACGGTGGCGAAGACGGGCGGCCATCTCGGCTCGTCCCTGGGGGTCGTGGAGCTGACCCTGGCGCTGCACCGGGTCCTGGAATCCCCACGCGACAAGATCGTCTGGGATACCGGCCACCAGGCCTACGCGCACAAGCTCCTGACCGGCCGCTACGCGCGCTTCCCGACCCTCCGGCAGCTCGGAGGCATCGGCGGTTTCCCGAGGCGTGAAGAGTCGGAGCACGACGTCTTCGACGGCGGCCACGCCGGAACAGGCTTGTCCATCGCGCAGGGCCTGGCGACCGCCAGAGACATGCGCCACTCGATGGAACGGATCGCGGTCGTGGTCGGCGACGCCGCACTCATTAGCGGCCTGTCGCTCGAGGCGCTCAACGACATCGGGCATCGCCAGACCCAGCTCTTGATCGTGCTCAACGACAACGCCATGTCCATAAGCCCCACCGTCGGCGCTTTCAGCCAGTACTTCTCGACCTTGAAGCTCTCGACTGCCTGGAGGCAGAGCAAGACCGCCTACGACCAAATCGTCGAATCCTTGCCGGTGGTCGGTCGGCCGGCCCTGACTCTGTCGCGCCGCATCCGCCGGATGGTGGTCAACTTCGCGCAGCCGGGTCAGCTCTTCGAAGACCTCGGGATAACGTACCTGGGGGTCATCCCGGGCCACAACATCCGCGGCCTGGAGCACATCTTCCGGGCCGCTCTGGAAGTGCCGGGCCCTGTCCTGGTCCATGTTCGGACGCGCAAGGGGCGTGGCTACCGGCCTGCCGAACGCGATCAGGTCGGGTTCCACGGCGCCGCGCTTCCGCCCATGCCCGAGATGCCGGAGCAGCCAGCCCCCTCCGGCACATTCGGATTCGGCGCTCAAACAGCCTTGACAGGGCCGGCGCTGGCTCGCAAGGAGAGCGCTATGCCGGTCCCGGGCCGCTTCGACGAGGCACCCGTGGAGCCCTCCGGGAATGGGAATGCTCTCGCCGGAGGGGCGGATATGGGCACGCCCTCCGAGGCTGCCCGCAAAGCGGCCCACAATCGGCCGCCCAACTACACCTATCACTTCGCCCGTGAACTGATCGACCTGGCGGCTACAGACCGCCGTATCGTCGCCGTCACGGCGGGCATGCCCACCGGAACCGGTCTTCACCTGTTCCAGGAGCGGTTCCCCGATCGCTTCATAGACGTTGGGATCGCCGAGCAGCACGCCGTGGCTCTTTCGGCGGGGATGGCCCTGGCCGGCGAGCGGCCCGTCGTGGCCCTGTACTCGACCTTCCTCCAGAGGGCCTTCGACCAGGAGGTCCACGACGTCTGCCAGAACGATCTGCCCGTGGTGATCGCTGTGGATCGGGCCGGCCTGGTCGGGGAGGACGGCACCAGCCATCAGGGCATGTTCACGATTCCGAGCCAGCGGCAGCTGCCCGGAATGGTCATCGCCAGCCCCAAAGACGAGCAGGAGTTGCGCTCGCTCGTGAGGACGGCGTTCTCGCAGGACCACCCCTTCGCGCTCCACTACCCCCGAGACCCCGGCTTCGGCGTCCCGATTCGAGAGCCCGAGGTACTGCCGATCGGAATCGGGGAACTGCTGCGGGAGGGCCGCCAGATCCTCATCGTCGGCTTCGGGCCGATCATCGAGCGCGGCCGCCAGGCGGCCGAAGCGCTCGAAGCGGAGGGCTGGTCCGTCGGCCTGATCAACGCCCGCTTTGCCAAGCCGCTGGATCGACAGCTCATCCTGGACCAGGCCCGCGGCAAGATCTTGCTGGTGACTCTCGAAGAGAGCGTCGTGACGGGCGGCTTTGGAGCCGGAGTCCTCGAAGTCGTCGAGGATGCGCGGCTGACCGATCCCGCGTACCGCGACGTCGCCGTCCGGATAGTCGGCATTCCGGCCGACCGTTTCGTCGAGCATGGATCTGTGGACCAGCTGCGCCGGCTACTTCGACTCGACGCCCCCGGCATCGCGGCGCAGATTCGGGAGACTCTGACCAGGCTCAGAGCCACGCCGGGACCCGCAGCCGGAGCGCCATCCGCCCGCCGCGCGGCCAGCAACACCATCACCTCCTAGTCTCGCGGTTCGGCCCGCGTTCCAGGGCAGCACGAGATGAGCCGGGTGTGCCACGATTGAGCGCATGAGCCCTGCCGCAGATCGACCGACGCGCCGGCGCCTTGACCAGCTCCTGGTGGAAAGGGGTCTGGCCGAGACTCGAACGCGGGCCCAGGCCCTGATCCTGGGCGGCCACGTGAGAGTCGGGGAGGGGGCGGCCGCGCGCACAGACCGCAAGTCGGGCGACCTCGTGGAGACGACGATCGCCCTGGAGGTAGAGGCTCCGCCGCCGTTCGTGTCACGGGGCGGTTTGAAGTTGCGAGCTGCCCTGGACTTCTTTGGCGTCGAGCCGGTGGGCCTCGTCTGTCTTGACGTAGGCTCGTCCACCGGCGGATTCACGGATCTACTGCTCCAGCGCGACGCCAGCCGCGTCTACGCGGTGGATGTCGGGCGCGGCCAGCTGGCGGAGGCTCTCCGGCACGACTCGCGCGTCGTTTCCATGGAGCGCACCAATGCCCGCAGTCTGGGCCCGGGCGTGCTTCCGACGCCGGTCGACCTCGCCGTGGTGGATGTCTCCTTCATTTCGCTGGACCGGATCCTGCGGCCCGTGGCGACGTGCTTCGGGCCCCTCGGCGGCCGAATCGTGGCCCTCGTGAAACCCCAGTTCGAGGCGGGACGCCGGCAGGTCCGCGACGGCGTCGTGCGCGATCCCGAGATACATCGCCAGACCCTCGAGACGGTGGCGCGCTATGCCGTCGGCATCGGCCTCCGGCTGCGGAACGCCATCGCCTCGCCTCTGACCGGTCCGGCCGGCAATCGCGAGTTCTTCCTGGAGTTCGAGGTACCGGCCGGTTACGCCGGTCCGGACGGCGGTCCGGTGGAATTGCCGCACGAGTGGTCGCGCAGATTCGGAGAGCTGGCCCGTTCATGAAGCTCAGTCGACTCGGCTTCGCCTACAACCCGACAAAAGAGGCGGCGCTGGACCTGCGCGAGCGGGCGGAGGGCTGGTGCGAGGTACGGGGTGTGGCCCATTGGGCAGCCCCGGCCGGCGAGCTCGACGCCCTTCGCGAGCATCTTCCGGAGACGGATGCCCTTGTCGTTCTGGGCGGGGACGGGACCTTCCTGCGCGCGGCTCGGGCAGTGGCGGAGGTGGACGTCCCGCTCCTGGGGGTGAACCTGGGAAAGGTCGGCTTCCTCTCGAAAGTCGAGACCCAGGGGCTGGAGGCGGTCCTGGGCCAGCTCGTGGCGGGCGACTTCGCGATGGAGAACCGCATGGCCCTGGAGGCCACGATCCATCCAGGGGGCCACCGCGAACCCGGCGAGACATTCTTCGCCCTGAACGAGATCGCCGTGGCCCGGGGTTCTCTGGCTCGTGTCTGTCGCATCGAGGTGGAGATCGGTCCATCGCATCTGGCGACCTTCATCGCCGACGGGCTGGTCGTCTCCAGCCCAACCGGTTCGACCGGGTACTCATTCTCCGCCGGGGGGCCGATCGTCGACCCCACCAGCCGCAACCTGGTCGTGACCCCGATCGCGGGCTACCTGTCCGCGATTCGGTCCGTTGTCGTGAGCCCCCGCCACACAGTCCGGCTGCGCGTCATGGACGCCTATGACGTGCTGATGAGCGTCGACGGGCGCGAAGACCGCAAGCTCGCGATAGGGGACGTCGTTTCGGTGTGCGAGCTGGAGCGGCCGATACGCTTCATCGAACCCATCGGAGCCGTCCCGTTCTGGGACCTGCTACGTCAGAAATCGGAGTTGCTCCCGTCATGACCGGCGCGGGTACAGACCTGGGGACGGGAGGCGAGGATGCGATCGCCGCCGGGTCGGAATCGGCCGAAGCCACCGTAGTCCCGGATCCAGAGGCGATCCCCATGGCCGGCGGTCGGCTGACGAACCTCGGCGTTCATGATCTGGCCCTGATCGACCGGGTAAGGATTGCCTTCGAGCCGGGCCTCAACGTCCTGACCGGAGAGACGGGCGCCGGAAAGAGCCTGCTCATCGACGCCCTCGGACTTGCCGTGGGAGCGAGGGCGGATTCGTCGCTGGTCCGGCACGGCTCGGAGACAGCCCGCGTGGAGGCGCTGTTCGATCGTCTGCCCGAGCCCTTGATCTGCGTCCGGGAAATCTCCGCCGCGGGCCGATCAACGGCTCGAATCGACGACGAAGCGGTCACGGCCGCCCACCTTGCGGAGGTCGCCGGGCGCCTCGTCGAGATCCACGGCCAGCACGATCAGCAGCGACTCCTCGACGAGCGCTGGCAGCGTGAGCTGCTCGATTCGTTCGGCCGCCTGGAACGCGAGCGCGCGGCCATGGCCGCGGCCGTGGAGGCCTGGCGCCGGAATCAGGCCGCTCTGGCGGAACTGGCGCTGGATCCGCGCGAGCTGACCCGCCGTCTCGAGCTGCAGGACCACCAGGCCGCGGAGATCGCCGCCGCAAGGCTCCGCCCGGGCGAGGCCGCGGAGATCCAGGCCCGGCTGGCCGCGGCCCAACATGCCGAGACCATCGCCCGGGGCAGCGCTGAGATCCACGAGGCACTCGCGGGGGAGGGGACTGGAGCGCGCGAGGTCACGGCGGCGGCGGCGCAGCGGGCCCGCGAGCTGGGCCGGCTGGACGAGCGCTACGTTCCAGTGGCGGAGCGTTTGCTCGGCCTGGCGGCCGAGCTCGAGGACGCGGCTGCGGAGGCGCGCGAGCTTGCGGAGACCGTGGAGCACGATCCCGCAGCTCTGGCCCGGCTGGAGGAACGCCTGTCGTTGATCTACTCCCTGGAGCGGAAGTACGGCGAGGACGAGGCGGCAGTCATCGCCTACGGCGAGAAGGCCGCCGAAGAGGCCTCACGGCTGCGGAATCTGGAAGCGTCGCGTGAGTCGCGTCAGGCTGAGGCGGAGCGCCTTCTGGGCGTACGTGGCGGCTGCGGGGCGCGACCTGACGGGAGCGCGAACGGCCGCCGCCGGTCGACTGGCGGCCGCAGTAGAGGCGGCCCTGGGCGGCCTCGGGTTCCGCCAGACCGGCTTCTCGGTCGTAGTCGCGCGTCGACCGGCGGGGCCGGCCGAACCCGCCGTGGAAGCGAACGGCCAGCGCGTCGCCTTCGACGCCAGCGGCCTCGACTCGGTGGCGTACCTCATCGCGCCCAACCCGGGCGAACCGGCCCGGCCGCTGGCGCGAATCGCGTCGGGCGGCGAGCTGTCCCGCGTCGCCCTGGCCATCAAGCAGATCCTGGCCGAGGCGGATCGCACGCCCACGCTCGTGTTCGACGAGATAGACAGCGGCATCGGCGGCCGCAGCGCCGAGCCGGTCGGCCGCAGCCTGTGGGAGCTGGCCAGGACGCACCAGGTCCTGTGCGTCACGCATCTCGGCCAGATCGCCGCCTACGCGGATGCTCAGTTCCGGATCGAGAAGCTGCAGCGCGACGGGCGCACGGTGACGGAAGTCCGCCGCGTGGAAGGCTCCGAACGGGTCGCCGAGCTCGCGCAGATGCTGGCCGGGTCCGAGGGCGGAACCGCCGCGAGGGCGAGCGCCGAGGAGCTCCTCGAGCGAGCCGGAGCCTGGCACCGAGCGAACGAGGGCAGATGAGGTGGCCGGCGCGACGGCTGGCTCCGCGGACCGTCTGAGCGCCGCGATCGACGACTTCCTGCTTCACCTGCGCGTCGAGCGCGGCCTGTCTCCCGCAACTCTCGCCGCCTACCGTACGGATCTGCTCGACTTCGCCGCCAGCCGAGGCGCTTCGGCGATGTGGGACACATCGGCCGAGGTTCCCGATCCACTACCTGAGCATGCTCGGATCACCACGCGCCGGCCGGCGCCACGCGCTCAGGCCCACCACTCTCCGGCGGCGGGCGGCCTCTTTGCGCGGCTTCTACCGCTTCTGCTTTGCGGAGGGGCTCATCGAGTCGGACCTGGCGGGACGGTTCGACCTGCCCCGTCAGCCGCGACTGCTGCCCGAGGTGCTCAGCGTCGAGGAGGTCGATTCTCTCCTGGGCGGAATGGGCGACGACACGCCGGTCGTGCGTCCGCGATCGGGCGCTCCTGGAGCTGCTGTACGCCTCCGGGTTGCGAATATCCGAGGCGGTCGGGCTGGACCTCGACGACATGTCGCTGGACGATGGACTGGTGCGCGTGGTCGGCAAGGGCGATCGCGAGCGCCAGGTCCCGGTTGGCGAGGTGGCTCTGGCCTGGCTGCGCCGCTACGTGGCCGAGGTCCGGCCCGGCTGGCTGACAGGACGGAGTCCGGACGCGCCTCGCGGCGGGCCGGTCTTCCTGTCCGTGCGGGGTGAGCGGCTCGATCGCAGGCGAGGTTGGGAGATACTTGTCGCGGCGGCCGGATCGCCGGCCTGCGAGAGGGCATCAGCCCTCACACGCTCCGCCATTCCTTCGCCACGCACCTCTTGGAGGGAGGCGCGGACCTGCGTATCGTTCAAGAGTTGCTCGGACATGCGAGCATCAGCACGACACAGCTGTATACACATCTGACTGGCGAGCGGATCAAGGACGTATATGCTCGTGCTCATCCACGAGCGTGACGGTGTGGAGCAGCCCGCAGGTGGGCGGGTAGTGAAGGAGAAGAGGATGAGCTACGCGGATACGTTGCTGGCGAAGGACGAGGAGATCCAGTACAGAGCCCGACAGCACTGGCTGGCGCCGCTCTCGGACGCCCGGAATGCCCTGCTCCTGCTGCTGGCCGGTATCGTGGTCGTCCTGATCGAGCACCAGGTGCTCCACTGGTCGCAGCTGATCGCATATGCCGGCCTTCTGGTGGCGCTCGTCGGCCTGGTCTGGATCGGGATCGTGTACTTCTCCTGGAGAGCCGAGGAGTACCTCATCACCAATCGCCGCGTCCTGAAGGTCGAGGGACTGCTCGACAAGAAGAGCGGCGACAGCTCGCTCGAGAAGATCAACGACGCCCTCCTCAAGCAAGGCCTCCTGGCCAGGATGCTGCACTACGGCGATCTCGAGATCCTCACCGCGAATGAGGAGGGCCTCGATCGCTACCAGATGCTGGCGAACGTCGTCGAGTTCAAGAAGGCGATGCTCAACGCCAAGAACGAACTCGAAGACGGTAATCGACGGCCGGCCATGAGCGCGGCGGCTCCGATGGCTGCGGCTCGGGCCGCGGTCCCTGACGACGCGACGGCGACGCTGGCCAAGCTGGCCGATCTTCGCGACAAGGGCGCGATCACTCCGGCCGAATACGAGGCCAAGAAGGCCGAGCTGCTCGGCCGCATCTAGACAGAGTTCGGCGGGCGTCCCGATTGCTGACGCCGCCGGCTCGCGGGTAGATCACGAAGCCGAGGGACTGCCGTGTCCTCACAGGTCCTGGCCGAGGCGATCATCTGGATCGCGCTGTTCATGTTCATGTGCCGGTCCGGTCCACGAGTGCGCGCATGCCTTCGCGGCATGGAGGCTCGGCGACGGCACGGCCAGGGCGGCCGGGCGGATCACGCTCGACCCGTTCGCGCACTTCGACCCGATCGGCGGGACGCTTCTCGACCGTCTCGGTGGCGCTCGGCGCAATCGCGGGCAGCCCGGTTGGATTCGGCTGGGCCAAGCCGACGCCCGTCAACCCGTACAACCTTCGCGGGCCGCTATGCCGACACGCTGGTCGCGGCAGCCGGGCCGCTCTCGAATCTCGCGCTTGCCGGCCCTCTTCGCGGTGGGATTCCGGGTCATGTGGGCAAACGGGTTCGAACCCAACAACACGTCGGTGGCGAACCTGGTCCAGCTCGTCTTCTGGGAAGGAATCCAGCTCAACGTCTTGCTGCTCCTGTTCAACCTCATTCCCATCCCGCCGCTCGACGGTTCTCACGTCCTCTTCGACTTGCTGGATCCGCGGACGGCCCAGGATCTCCGCAACTTCATGAATCAGTACGGGCTGATGCTGCTCATCGTGGTGGTCATCTTCGCCGGCCAGTTGATCTGGCCGCTTCTGCGGCCCATCGTCAGCTTCCTCGCCGGCGTTCCGGTCTACTAGCGCAAGTGGCGCGTGGCTGGTGGGCTTCGAAGATCAGGCGGACACGGCAATACCTGGGCGCCCGGGTTACGGCCGCTGAGCGCGAAGAGCTGACCGGCTGGCTTCAGCCGCCGCAGATGGAGCTGTTCGAGCGGATGCACATCGCCGACCGGCGCCACGGCCTGGACGTGGTGGCCGACCTGCGCCGTTCCGGAGCCGTCGATCGCGACCTGTTGACCGCCGGTCTGCTCCACGATTGCGGCAAGGGACTGCGGACCCGATTGGTCCACCGAGTCGCCTGGTCGCTCGGGCAGCGATACGGAATCTGGATCTGGCGGGTCGGCTCCCATATGCCCACATTCCGGCAGGGCCTGGCCGCGTTGCGCGACCACGCCGAGCGCTCGGCCGTACTGGCCGAATCGGCCGGCTGCAGTCGAAGGACCATCGAACTGATACGAAACCAGGAAAGCTCCGCTGGATGACGCCGGGCGGCTCCTGCTGGCTGCCGACGAGGCCAACTAGATGACAGGCACATCCGCCGGAGGAACTCGAGCCCCCAAACGCGACGGTCTGGCGAGCGTGCCGACGATGCCCGGCGTCGCTCCCCAGGTGGGCTTCGAGGACGGCCGGATCGAGAGCGCCACTCGAGTTCGCCTGGAGGACTTCGACGGGCCTCTGGCGCTTCTGCTGGCGGTCATCGAGGCGCGCCAGCTGGACGTGCTGACGGTTCCGCTCGGTGGGCTGGCCGAGGCTTATCTCGATGCCCTGGCGAGCCTCGAGGGAGACCGGCTCGGCAATGTCTCGACCTTCGTGGCCGTGGCGGCCCAGCTGATCCTGATCAAGAGCCGGGCCATCCTTCCGCGGCCACCCAGAGCTGCGGCGGTCCCTCTGGACGACGAACCCGACCCCGAGGCCGAGCTACGCGCCAGGCTCCTCGAATACCGCCGCTATCGCGACGCCGGCGTGGTTCTCGGTGGGCGATACCTCGTCAGCAGGCTCTTCCGGCGGGATGCCGAGGTCGCGGCCAGCGCGGGCCGGATTGGCGCCCGACCACCGGAGCGGCCACCACTGCCTCCCTCCGCACTGGCCCTGGCTTTGAGTCGCCTGGCGACGGTGGTTCCGGAGATCCCGCTGCCGGCCGAGGTCATGACGCGTACCATCACCCTGGCCGAGCGTGCGGCGGTCATCAGGGCGGCGCTGCGCGGTTCCGGAACGATCGTGCTGCAGGAGCTGCTCGGCGGCGTCCGTGACCGCGCGGTCGTTGCGATAACGTTCCTGGCCCTGCTGGAGTTGCACAAGCGCCGCGAGATCACCCTCGAACAGACCGAGCCGTGGGGCCCGATCGTCGCGACACGAGTGGCGGGACCAGCAGCCAGCGAAGCCGAGATGGAAGAGAGCTTGGAGTCGTTGGCGTGAGTCGCGACGGAAGGGACCCGGTCATCAGCCCGGCGCCTAGTGGAACGCCCCAGGTACCGAACCTGCCCGGCTACGCCGATGAGGCTGGCGACGCGGAGGCGGCCGCCCCTGACGACCGGCCGGGGGAGCTGACCGAGACGCAGCTCGAAGCGCTCCTGTTCGTGGCGGAACGCCCGCTGGCGCGTAGCGAGATCGCTCAGCTCGCCGGTGTCGACCGCGAGACCGTGGACGCACGCGTCGGCGATCTCGCCGTCAGCCTGGCCGGAAGAGGCATCGTGCTGGTGGAGTCCGACGAGCGTATAGAGCTGGTTACGGCCCCCGACGCGGGCCGGCTGATAGCGCTCTACGTCGGGGTAGATGCGCCGCGCCTGTCGAACCCCTCACTCGAGACGCTGGCCATCGTCGCCTACCGGCAGCCCTGCACCCGCGCCACTATTGAGCGCATCCGGGGCGTGGACTCGGACTACACGATCAGGACGTTGCTCCATCGCCGCCTGGTCACGGAACTCGGACGGTCGGGTGCGCCGGGCCGGCCGATCCTGTATGGCACCGGGTTCGACTTTCTGGAGCGCTTCGGTCTCACGAGCCTCGAACAGCTGCCACCGCTGGAACCGGAGGTGGCCGCACGCCTCTTCGGCGAGACCCAGGACGGCCTGTAGTGCCGCGAACGAGGCTGCAGAAGGTAATGGCGGACGCCGGTGTGGGTTCGCGCCGCAGCAGCGAGGATCTGATTCGGGCCGGACGGGTGAGGGTTGACGGCCGCCCGGCCATCATCGGCGAAAAGGTCGACCTGGAGCTCCAGCAGGTGGAAGTCGACGGCAAAGCCCTCGATCCAGTCACGAGTGCGCGGTCCTACTGGGTTCTGAACAAACCCGCCGGAGTGGTGTCGACGGTCCGAGACCGCCACGCCGAGCGGACCGTGATGGAATTCCTGCCCGCGGAGGCACGGCGGGGCGCACGCCTCTACCCGGTCGGCCGCCTCGACGAGGAATCGGAAGGCCTCCTCCTCTTCACCGACGACGGCCGATGGGCGGATCTGATGCTGCATCCCCGCTACGGGGTCGAGCGGGAGTACATGGTGGGTCTGGATCGGTCCGTGACGCGGGTCCAGCGCGCGGCCCTCAAGGATGGGGTCGAGCTCGAGGAGGGGCTGGCCCGGCTGGACCGGCTGGAAGACGCCACGGCCGCCCAGGTCCGGAACCTGCTGGACCTGCTCGAGCCGCCAACGGCCGAATTGCGCTGGTATCGCGTCGTTCTCGCCCAGGGCTGGAAGCGACAGATCAGGCGCATGTTCGAGTCGGTTGGCGCGCCAGTCCGGCGGTTGGTGAGGGTCCGAGTCGGAACGCTGAAGCTGACGGACCTGCACGCCGGCGAGGCGCGACCGCTGACCCATCATGAACTCACTCAGCTGGCGTCTCAGGCACGGGCCGCTGCGAGCGGGAGACCGTCGAGCCCCGCAGCCGGGTCGCCAGGTGGCGGAGGCTCCATTCCGAACCGCTAGACGACGCACGATGTCGAGATCGTGCTCATGATCCCGCCCTGGAAGGCGTAGGCCGGGGCGAGCGGAACGTTCCTCCGCGGCTGGATAGGACGATCGTTTGGGCGCTACAGCCCAATCCGGGCGGTCAGGTCCGCTACGAGCCGGTCCGGGTTCGTGTCTGGATCGACTCTGACTCGCGGTGAGTAGAAGCGGGTGTGCCAGCTCTCGGTCACACCCGACGTCTTGGTGACCGCGATCTTGAGACCTGGGCATTCGCTCACCGCTTCGAGGGCGACACCGTTGATGCGGCCCATCGGATAGGAGAACGACACGGGCCGCCGCCCGGTCACAGCGGCGATCTTGTCGGACGCGCCGTCGACCTCGGCCTTGGCCCCTGCCAGGTTCACGGCCTGCAGGGAAACGTGGTTCGTGGTGTGGTTGCCGATCTCGTTGCCCGCGGCCTGCAGCTCCTGCAGCTCGCCCGACGAGAGGAAGCCCTTCTCGTCGATGCGGCTCGATATCACGAAGTAGGTTGCTACAAAGCCGTACTTGTGCATGACCGGGTAGGCGTACGTGTAGCCGTCCCACCAGCCGTCATCGATGGTGATGACGAACACTCGCGACGGCAGCGCCTTGCCGTCTGCCATACCCTGCGCAAACTCGCCCAGAGTAGTGGTCCGCCAGCCCGCTTCGTACAGGGCCTGCATCTGAGCCGCGAAGATGTCGGGCGGGATGAGCAGGCTGTTCGCTGCCTGTCCCGCGTCGGCGAGCGGCACGACCCGGTGGTACATCAGGATCGGAACGTGGTACTGCCCATAGGGCATGGGTGTGGGCCGCAGAGTCCGAGTCGGAATTGGGGGCGCCGGCGTCGCGATCGCGGGCATGACAGTCGAGGTCGGCGTAACCGGCAACTCGGTGAACGTCGGCGAAGCGGAAGCCGCGGCCGTTCCAGCCGTACCAGTTGGGTTGGCGTCACCGACGAGGCGGGATGGTGCGGCCGTCACCGAGCTCGCTCCGCCTCGAAACATCGACTCGACGGACACTTGAGCCGCCGCCAGATCCGCGAACATCAGCAGAATCAGGGCTCCGCTGAGGGCTACCCTAGTCCCGGCGTGCCACTTCGACGACGACACTCAGCTCCCCCCAGGCTTCCTCGAATGCGAGCCTACCACGCGCCTGTGGCCTGATGGAGGCCAGGCAGCGCCATTTACGGACGCTGGCATCGGGCGATCGTGTGACGGGCGTCGGCGGTCTCGGAGGATCCATTACTTCGGCGGGTTTGCGACTGCGCCCCAAGGTATCCTGCGAAGCGTGAACGAAGACCGCCGGGATTCTCAGGCCTCACCTGCACGCCTGCCCGTGATCGCGCTCGATGGGCCAAGCTCCAGCGGAAAGAGCACGGTCGGAGCGGAGGCCGCCCGCAGGCTTCGATACCGCTTCTGCGACACCGGCCTGCTGTACCGGGCCGTGACCTGGCTGGCTCTGCAGCGCGGGGTGCCGGCCACAGATGCCGCGGCCGTGGTTCCCCTCACCGCCGAGGTCCATCTCATCGCCGACGCTCGCGGCCGCCTTCGGCGCGTGGAGGCCGACGGCCATGACGTCACCGGAAAGGTCTGCGGCGCGGCCGTAGACCGGTCCGTCTCCGCATATTCGATGGTACCCGAGCTACGAGCCGCTCTAATTCCTCTCCAGCGCGCTATCGCCGCCGGCGGCGGGATCATCATGGCCGGGCGCGACATCGGCACGGTCATCCTGCCGGACGCGGATTTGAAGATCTACCTCGACGCCTCGGCCGAGGAGCGGGCCCGGCGTCGGGCCGCCCAGCGCAAGACGGCCGACGCGCCCGAGACCGAGCAGATCCTCGCCGAGCTCCGGCGGCGTGACGCCATCGACTCGACGCGCGAGATCGCGCCGCTCAGGGCGGCGCCCGATGCCCTCGTGCTGGCCACCGATGGCACCAGCTTCAGCCAGACCGTCGCCGCGGTCGTCGGGGCAATTCGAGCTGCCGAGGAGCGGCTCGGTGGAAGCATCCGGCCGTCGGTCGGAGGTGGAGGCGCCGGCAGTGGCCGGTAGGCGGCTTCCGCTCCTTCCGCGTGCGAGCGGCGCGTTCCTTCGACTCGTCGCCCGTTGCCTGACTCGCGTCCGGCTGGAGGGTCTGGAGAACATCCCAACGGAGGGGCCGCTGCTGGTCATCTGCAACCACGCCTCCAACGTGGACGGCATGCTCCTGATCGCCTACGTCGTGCCGAGGATGGGACGCCCGATGCGCTGGCTGGGCAAGGAGGAGGCGTTGCGGTGGCCCCTGCTCGGCTGGGGGATGCGCCAGAACGGAGTCTTCGGAGTCCGTCGCGGCGCAGGCGACCTGGAGGCGTTCAAGCTCGCCAGGAGCGTCCTCGACGAGGGCGGAGTCCTCACGATCTTCCCGGAGGGGACGCGATCGCCCGACGGCGCCCTCCGCGATGCCAAGGAAGGAGCCACGGTCCTGGCCGTCCGCAGCGCGGCGCCGATCCTCCCGATCGCCATCGCCGGCTCGCAGCGATTCTGGCCGAAGGGCAAGCTGCCTCGGCCCGGACGTCGGATGACCGTCCGGGTGGGGGAGACATTCACCCTGGCGATGCCCAAGGGCGCCGACCGCCACGAGTCGCTGCACATGGCCACGATCGAACTCATGCGCCACATCGCCGAGTTGCTCCCGGAGGAGCAGCGGGGCGTCTATGCCGGTGCGGTCGACGTCGCCCCGGATCGGGAAGGCTAGAGTGGCGTTCCCTGCTGGCCGTGCGACAACCGCCGCCCGAATCGGTCGCCTCCGTCCTTCGTGGGATACTTAAGCGCAATGGGTGACGTTCAAGAGGTTCGGATAGCCAGGCGCACCGGGTTCTGCTACGGCGTGCGTGAGGCGATCGACAAGGCCAAGGAAGCAGCGGCCGCCGGCAAGCGGACCCACACCCTCGGCCAGGTCGTCCACAACGAGGGCGTGATCGCGGCGCTTCAGGCCCAGGGGATCGAGACCGTCGACACCCTGGACGATGTCCGCGAGGGCGCGGCGGTCGTCATCCGCGCCCACGGCGTGCGGCCGGACGTGCTGGAGCGAGCCGAGACGCGCGGCCTCGACGTCATCGACGGCACGTGCACCTGGGTGATCCAGGAGCAGCGCGAGATCACCAGGCTGGTCGAGGAGGGCTACTCGATCGTCCTGCTGGGGACGCCCCGCCACCCGGAGGTCGTCGGCCTGCTCGGGTTCGCCCCCGACGCGATCGTCGTGGACGAGGAGGAAGACTGGGAGCAGATCCCGCGCCGCAAGAAGATGGCGCTGCCTGTCCCAGAGCACGCAGCCGCCCTGGAAGTTCGAGAAGCTGGCCGCGTTCATGGTGGGCCGGTGCCACGAGCTGAAGATCGTGAACACCGTCTGCCCGGTCACGATCCGCCGCCAGCAGGACACGATCGAGGCCGCCGCGGGAGGTCGACCTGATGGTCGTCGTCGGGCGGCCGGTCGAGCGCCAACACCAAGGAGCTGACCCGTCTGTGCGGGATCGTGGGCACGCGCGCGATCCAGATCGAGTCGGAGGACGACCTGACCGACGCTAGCCGTCTTCGAGGGAGCGCGCGTCGTGGGCGTCACGGGCGGGACCTCGACTCCGATCGAGGATCTGCGCTGCGTCGCGGAGCGGATCCTGCGGGTCGCCGGCACGACCGAGGCGGCCGCTCGGGCGAGGAGCTGGCCGCGGCCGCTCTCGCCGCCGCGGCCACGCCGGCCGGCCGAACGACGTCGCTGCCGGTCGCCTCAGGCGTCGGCCTGACGCGGCCTTCTCGGGCCCGCCGCCGTGATCGGCCATAATCCCCCGGTGACCTCGCTGCCCATCGTCGCCATCGTCGGCCGTCCGAACGTCGGCAAGAGCACCCTCTTCAACCGCATCGTCGGCCACCGCACGGCCATCGTCGAGGATCGCGCCCGGACCACGCGCGACCGAATCTACGGCGACGCCGACTGGAACGGCCGGCGCTTCATCGCGGTCGACACCGGCGGTCTCGAGATCCGTCCCGGCGACCCGATCGAGGAGAAGGTCCAGGAGCAGGCGCGACTGGCCATCGGCGAGGCCGACGTCATCGTCTTCGTCGTCGACTCGATCTCAGGCATGACGCCAGCCGACCAGGAAGCGGCCGATCCTGCTGCGCACGGCGAAGGCGCCGGTCCTCGTGGCCGCCAACAAGGCCGACAACGACAAGCGCGAGCTCGAGGCGGCCGAGTTCTACTCGCTGGGCTGGGAGGAGACGTACCCGATCAGCGCCGCCCACGGCCGGGGAGTGGCGGATCTGCTCGACGCGATCGTCTGGGCCCTGCCGCCGGAGAGCGAGCAGGAGCTGACCCGCAAGCGCCGCCAGGCGGAGACGGACGAGTGGGCCCGCGAGATGGCTCCGGACGGCTCTCCCGGGCGCGCGAAGGCGACGCCGAGGCCATCGAGTTGCTGGCCGGAGACGGTGCCGAGCCGCCCCCGGATTCGAGGACGAGGAGCAGCCGATCTCGATCGCCCTGGTCGGCCGGCCGAACGTCGGCAAGTCGAGCCTGCTCAACTCGCTGCTCGGCGAGGACCGCGCCATCGTCAGCGAGATCCCCGGGACCACGCGCGACGCCATCGACACGCATCTGCAGTGGGGCCGCAGCGAGATCGTCCTGATCGACACGGCCGGGATCAAGCGGCCGGGCAAGGTGGCGAGCGGCGCGGATGCCGAGCGCTACTCGACGCTGCGGGCGCTCAAGGCAGTGGATCGGGCTGACGTGGCCGTCCTCGTCGTCGACGCCTTCGAGGGCCTGACCGCCCAGGACGCCCACGTCGCCGGCTTCGTCGCCGAAGAGGGCAGAGGCCTGGTCATCGCCCTGAACAAGTGGGATCTGCTTGGCGGAGAAGACCGACCGCAGCTTCGACGAGTACGTGACCGCGATGCGCGGCGAGGTGCCGTTCCTCGACTTCGCGCCGGTCGTCTCGATCAGCGCCAAGACGGGCCAGCGAGTGAGCCGGGTGCTGGAGCTGGCCGTGGACGTCTGGGGCGAGCGGCGCAAGCGGATCCCGACGCCGGAGCTGAACCGGGTCATCCGTGCGGCCTCTCTCCGGCAGGCGCCGCCGGCCGGGAAGCTCGGCCCGCCCAAGATCTTCTACGCGACTCAGGTGGCGGTGGCGCCGCCGACGTTCGTCTTCTTCGCCCGCCACGCCGACCAGGTCCACTTCAGCTACAAGCGCTTCCTGGAGAACCAGCTGCGGGCCGAGTTCGGGTTCGACGGCACGCCGGTCCGGCTCTTCTTCCGTGAGCGGGCGAGCGGGCGATCGGCGACTCGGATGGCTCGGGGAGGGGGAGTGCCGGCAGGTCGAGGGCGCGGGACGCGGTCGGTCGTCCGAGGCGGGGTCGCACTGGAGCTCGGGATCGCCGGCGCCGCGCAAGGGAACGAGCGGCTCGAAGAGGTCGTCGGTCGGTCACCGCAACCCACAGCATTGAGGCAGGCAACGGGTGCGCGTGGGAAACGAGCGCGCTGGAGCCCTGTCGGCGTCTGGTATTCTGTCGGCGTCGGGGCGTGGCGCAGCCTGGTAGCGCACCTGAATGGGGTTCAGGAGGCCGAGCGTTCGAAATCGCTCCGCCCCGACCATCTTTCGAACGTGAAAAGGCCCCGGAGGCGACTCCGAGGGCCTCTTGATTCCGGGTCTGCCTTCATCGCGCACCGCCACTCGCCTAACCGTTGCAAATGCGTCGTTCGCTGGACCAGGTTGGTACTAAAGTACTACCCTCCTACACGTACTCGTGGCGGCTCACAGAGCGTCCCCCCGCGAAGTCGTTCGTAGCACTCCGGGGTTACACGCCCGCCGGTTTGGCAGGTTGCTACGGACGCAACGCAAGGCCAGCCCCTGGGTGAGCGGGCAGGCCGGGTTGCGGTAGCTTGACGATGGACGCCGCCGCGGCCGAAGGAGGTGGGGCTTCTCGGCATCGGCCATGCGCCGCGGTTTCTGCGTCCGAGCGCGACGTTGTTCGCCTGCTCGGAACCGTCCCCCGCAGTTGCCGGGCAACTTCGCAGGCATCCCTTAGGTGGATGTAACGCGACTGGAGCACTGGACAGGCCGGGATTCGCCGCGGGCGCCCGGACCCCAACACTGGAGGGTTCCATGAAACGGATCTTCGGATCGCTCTTCGTCATCGTCGCCATTCTCGGCATCGGCGTCTTCACCACGGGTGCGTACTTCACGAGCACGGTGAGCACCAGCAACCAGGTCTTCCGGACGGGCACTACAGGGCTCATGTTCGGGCAGTGCGGTCAGATTGGGGATGATTGCAGTGGCGTCGAGGCGACATTCACCACCCTCGACATGACCGGCATCGAGCAGAACACCGGGCCTGGGATCCAGCACTCCGGTTGCATGGTTATCGAGAACAAGGGCATCTACGATCTGACACTGTCCACCACCATCTCGTACACCACGAGTCAGGCGGACTTCGGGTGGTATTTCGAGCTCGCTGCGGACCAGGCGAGCAGCAGCTGCAACCCGGCGGTGACTCTCTTGGATTGGACCCGAGCACAAACGGCCCAAGCCAACAGCCCGATCGCGTTCGGGACCCTGGCCCCGGGTCAGAGGCTTTACACCATCCTGTACAACCGCTGGGACAGCTCGAATAACCAGAACTATCTGCAGGGACAATGGCTGATCCTGAATCTCCAGGTCGAGGGCCGGACAGTCTGACCTAGAACGTCCATCGAGATCGGTCCGGCGAGGCTAGCCACGTCCCGCCGGACCACTCCTCCCTCGTTATGAGTCGGCTCCTGCACGTCGTCGCTGGCGTCGGGCAACTAGCCCTGTGGGCGTTGCTGCTCGGCTTCGTGGTGCTCGTCGCGATCCCACGGTTCACGCAGTTCGACGTGCTTGTGGTCCGGGGCGGCAGTATGCAGCCGTCGATCCCGGTCGGGAGCATCGTGATCGTAGATCGGGCCGATCGAGTGCCACGCCTGGGCGATGTAGCCACGTTCGCCGATCCGAACGGCGAGTTCGTCACCCACCGGATCGTGGGTTTCGACGGGGCGAAGATCTTGACGAAAGGCGACGCCAACAGCGCTCGCGACATGACGGAACGGACTTCGGCCGACCTCAAGGGCACCGTGGTCGCCGGGATTCCCTTCCTCGGCTACGTCTTGTACGCGCTGAGCCAGCCGCTGGTGTTCTTCATCCTGCTCGGCGGGACCGGTGGCTTCCTCATCATCGGCGAGATCCAGACGATCGTGCGCGAGATCCGCCGGCTTCGCCGGGGGAGGACGGCATGACGCGGAAGGCGGCACGCGCTCGATCGAGTACGTGGGGTAAGGCGCTACTGTCACGCACTGGTCCTCACGGCGGGGCTCCTCCTGGCGGCCTCGGCGAGCATGACCGCGGCCTACTACTCGTCCGAGATATCGGTCTCGCAGCGGTTCGTCGTGCTCCTGCCGACTCCCACGCCTACACCGACACCCACGCCTACTCCGACGCCGACACCGACACCCACGCCTACACCGACACCCACGCCTACTGCCGACGACCCACGCCGACTCCCGACGCCGACACCGACTCCCACGCCTACACCGACTCCCACCCCAGCGCCGGAACATTGCCCGACTCCCAAGCCGAAGCCGACGCCAGCGCCGGAACACTGCCCGACGCCGACACCTACGCCCACACCCACGTCCGACGCCCACGCCTACTCCGGCCCGACCCCACGCCGACACGCCAACGCCCACCGACCCGACACCCTACTCGCCACACCGACTCCACACCCACGCCGACGCCTACGCCGCGCCAACACCCACGCCGACGCCCACGCCGACACCTACGGCCACGCCTACGGCCACGCCCACCCCAACCGCCACGCCGACTCCCACTCCGTTCCAGTTGGTCGGGGGCGAGACGGCCACACCCGTGAGTTCAGCTTTGCCGCCCCCCACCACCAGCACCGGCGACTCCTCGGGCGACAAGTCGAGGCCGCTCTTCGCGCTGCTGATCTGTGTCGCCTTCAGCTGCCTCGGGCTGGTTGCGGTCGAAGCTCAGCGCTCGGAGCATCCGCCGCTAGCGTCGCAGCTCGAGCTCAGAAGACAGCCCGCAACCGGCCCGAGCCGCGGCCCCGACCGAGCCCGGAGAACCGCGGGGTAAACTCGCTCGTGATCCAAGGCTCGCAGATGCGGCCGGATCAGTGCGAGCTGGACGAGTGACGAATGGCTGGCGGACGCAAGGGCATCTCTGGACGCGATCTGCAAGATGGTGAGCTCGACGCCCAGCAGCGCACCGGGCTGGGCGACATGGACGTGGAAGACTTCCGCGCGGCCGCACATGCCGCGGTCGACATCATGGCCGACTACCTGGAGGGGGTCGCGGACAGGCCCGTCATGCCGCAAGTCGAGCCCGGCTCGCTGCGCTCGCTGTTTCCGGCGGCGCCCCCCGAGGCCCCCGAGCCGATCGAGACTATCCTCGACGACTATCGCCGTCTCTTCGAGCCGAACGTCACGCACTGGCAGCACCCTCGGTTTCTGGCCTACTTCGCCAGCTCCGCGTCCGGGCCCGGCATCGTCGGAGAGATGCTGACGGCCGTGCTCAACTCCAACCCGATGCTGTGGCGGACCAGTCCGGCCGGAACGGAGCTCGAGCAGGTGGTCGTCGACTGGCTCCGCCAGGGCCTCGGGCTGCCCGGTGAATTCGACGGCCTGCTCACGGACACCGCCTCTACCTCGTCTCTGCTTGCCCTGGCCGCCGCCCGGCAGGCGGCGGGCCTGGAGGCCGCTGCGATGGGCCTGCCGGGGCGGCCAGACGTACCACAGCTCCGGGTCTACGCCTCGGCCGAGGCGCATTCCTCGATCGAAAAGGCCTGCATGACCCTGGGCCTTGGGCGAGCCGGACTTTCGAAGATCCCGACAAACGACCGCTTCGAGCTGCGGATCGACGCGCTCGAGGAAGCGCTCGCGCTCGACCGCAAGGCAGGCGTTCGGCCGATCGCTCTCGTAGCCACGATAGGCACAACGTCCACGACGTCAGTCGACCCGGTCGTACAGATGGCCCGCATCGCCCGACGCGAAGGTATCTGGCTGCACGTGGACGCGGCCTACGCCGGCGCCGTGGCCCTGATCCCGGAGCGGCGAGGTCCGTTCGCCGGCTGGGAAGCAGCCGATTCGGTCGTCACCAACCCGCACAAGTGGTTCTTCGCGCCAGTAGACGCGTCGCTGCTGCTGACCCGCAGGATGCCGACCCTGCGAGACGCCTTCAGCCTGGTTCCTGAGTACCTCCGAACGCTCGACCGCGAGGGCCCAATCCGCGACTACAACGAGTACACGCCAACCCTGGGCCGCCGGTTGCGGGCGCTGAAGCTCTGGATCCACCTGCGGTATTTCGGCCTCGAAGGCCTGCGGCGGCGAATCGAGCGCCACCTGGCCATGGCCCAACGCTTCGCTGGTTGGGTGGAGACCGATCCGGAGTTCGAGATGCTGGCGCCGGTGCCGTTCTCGACGGTCTGCTTCCGTCACGTGCCGGCTGCCCTTGCCGCCGGCAGAGACGATCCGGCCGTAGCCGACCGCCTGGACCGTCTCAACACCAGGCTCATGGAGGCCATCAACCGGACCGGTCAGGCATTCCTTTCGCACACCAGACTCAAAGGCCGCTTTGCGATCCGCGTGGCGATCAACAACCTGCGGACCGAGGACGCCGACCTGGACCTGGTCTGGCAGATCGTCCGCCGCGAGGCCGACGCCCTGCGGTCCGCGCCCGACTAGTTCGCGGGCGGCGGCGTGCCCCGGGGGCGATCCGCCTGCGGGCGCTACGATGACAGCGTGAAACCCTCCAACCTGGAACGCCTTGCCGTGGTCGTGACCGCCGTGGCGACGCCGTGCGTCATCGTGGCGGTGGCAGTGCTGCTCTTCCTCAACCCGATCTGGGTCGGCTTCGACCAGGGTCGCAGCGACGTCGCCAGCCTGACCGGCTACACCGAGAAGCAGGTGCAACAAGTAACGGGCAGCATCCTCTCGGATCTCGTCTTCGGCCCGCCCGCCTTCGACGTCGCGGTGGCCGGCCAGCCGGTCCTGGACCAGCGCGAACGTAGCCACATGATGGATGTCCGTACCGTGCTGGACGGCCTGGGAGCCGTGGCCCTGATCGCGGCGGTGCTCCTGGCCGGCGCCGGCCTGGCGAGTCGGGGACGGCGATGGTTCTGGCAGGCGGTGGCGACCGGAGCTTCGGTGCTGGTAGGCGGCGTGATCATCGTGGGGCTGGCGTTCGCAGTCCTCTTCGACCAGGCTTTCGCGCTGTTCCATGAGATCTTCTTTCCGCCGGGTACGTACTCGTTCGATCCGAGGTCGGAGAGGCTGGTGCAGCTCTTTCCCGACCAGTTCTGGTCCGAGACGAGCGTCGCCCTGGCGGCCGTGGTCCTGCTCCTCTCAGTGGGCGTGGCCGTCGGCGCGCGGCGCCTCTGCGGCGTGGCCGCACCTGCGAGTGAGGTGGAGTCGAATCCGGCCGGTGCCGTGAAGGCCACACCGTGAACATCCCTCTCGGGCGCGCGTTCGGGACCGAGATCAGAGCCCACTGGAGCTGGGTCCCGATCCTGGCCTTCATCACCGTGGTCTTCAGCCTCGATCTCACCGCAGGCGGCGGATCGGACTGGCCGGACGCCCTGGCGTGGGCCGCGTCGATCGCCACGGCCGTGCTGGTCTTCGTCTCAGTGACCGCCCATGAGCTGGCGCATGTAGCGGTGGCCCGAAGAAACGGCATGGACGCTCCTGTGGTCGTCGTCCAGCTGCTCGGCGGCGCCTTCATCATGGAGATCAGGCCCCGCACGGCCGGCCAGGAGTTCCGGACCGCACTCGCGGGACCGGCCCTCAGCCTCTTTGTCACGGCTGTCTTCGCGACTGTGGCCGCGGTCCTCTCTTTTGGACCGATAGAGATCGACCGGGCGCCTGCAGGCCTGCAGGCCGTTCAGTTCGTGAGCGTCATGGCCGCGGTGTTCAACGCGTTCTTGCTGCTCGTCAATCTGCTCCCGGGCTATCCGATGGACGGCGCCCGTATCGTCCACTCGCTGGCATGGCGTCGGACCGGCCGGGAGGTGGCCGCCGACGCCGCCGCGGTGAGAGTCGGTCGTTACGTCGGTTTCGCCCTCTTGGGCGCGGGGGTATTGAGCATTGCCCTCACCACGGACCTCTTCGCCGGCGTGGGGCTCATGGTTGCGGGCTGGCTGGTTTTGGGGTCCAGCCGCCTTCTGGAAAGACGCAGGTTGCTCCAGAGCCTGCTTTCGGGCCTGTGCGCAAGCGAAGCGGCGGACTCGCATCCGGCCAGCGTGCCGCCTCAACTCACCCTTGACGTCTTCGCAGCCGAGTACCTGGGCGAGCGCCTGGGAACGGCCGCGCTCGTCGAGCGGGGAGACGAGCTGATCGGTCTGATCGGCACGGTCCAGATCCGCCGGATCCCGCGGCGGTCGTGGACCAACACGCGAACCGAGCAGGCTATGGTCGCCATCTCCGTCGTCCCCCGCGTGGATCCAGACACGGACCTGTGGACGGCGATGGAGATGCTCGAGCGTTCGGGTCTCGACGCCATGCTGATGGCCGCCGCAGACGGTGAACGGACCCTCCTGACCCGTCGCGCGGCCGCCCGACTGGTCCATGAGAAGGCGGAGGAGCAGCGCAGAGAGATGCTCCTTGGCGGACAGGCCAAGCGGGGCCGGTTCCGTGGCCTTTGAATTAGGCGCGGCGTCCGCCGGGGGCATCGTTGCGGGTGCGACCGGGCCACGCCGGGCCGCACCTGATCGACAGTCGAGGAGGGCCCACCATGACTTGGCAGAATAGGCCGGGGGAGGGCGAAGCCCTCGAGGGCGGCCCGCGAGCAGAGCGGCGCAAGCCAGGCCGGGTCGAAAGGGTGGCCCGGCCGCGCATGCCCGACCTGACCGAACGGCCCCTCACCGTGCATCGGGCCGTCGCGGAAGCCGAGGTGGCCATATCTCAGGCGACGCTGAGCGCCATCGTGGACGGGACGAACCCAAAGGGGGACGTCCTTGGCGTCGCCGAGCTCGCGGGCGTCATGGCCGGCAAGCGCGCCAGCGACCTCATCCCCCTCGCGCACGGCGCGCAGTTGACGGAACTGCTGGTCAAGGCAAGTCCGGACCGGGCGACGGGCGCGGTTCGGGTCAGGAGCGAGACGGCCTCGGTTGGCGGCGGCGGCGTGGAGATGGAGGCAATGACCGCGGCGGCAGTTGCCGCCCTCGCGGTCTACGACATGGTCAGAGGCCTCGATCCCGAGGCCGAGATCAGGTCCGTCAGGCTCATCTCGGCCGCATCTGGCGAGCAGGCGGCGTGGCGGCGCCAGAGGGAGTCTGGCGCCGGGGTGAAGCCGCCAAAGGGGGCCCGAATCGCGGGACGAGTCGGCGGAGGCCCGGCTCGTGGGTCCAACCAAGGCCGCTGACTCGGCGTGCATCGGACTGAAGGAGACCAGATGGCAGGACGGCTGTGTCTGGCCGGCATCGCCGTCGTTCGCTAGAGTGGGGGATGTCGCCGTCCCGGAGGTTTCGCCAAGTGGTCGTCTCTACGACGGACCGTTCGTCAGGCCCGCCCGTCAAGGGTGAGGCATAGCCATGTCGGCCTCCGTGCTTTTCCCGCTGGCTCTCTTCCTGGTCATGGTCGCGGTCGTCGCGTACCTTCTGTGGCGACTGATGAGGGTAGGCGGGGAGTTGCGTCGAGGCGCGCAGCAGAGCCGAGCCGCCGCCGACCTGGCCCGTCGCACGGATATCTCGATCGGCGAGCTTTGCGCGATCGTGGACGACCTGCGTCGGCACAAATCCGAGCCGGAATCCGGGGCTGCCAGCCTGCACGCCTCGGCGGCCGCGCTGAGCCGATACTCGCTCGAGGCCGAGGCAATCGCCCGAAAAGGCCCAGGTCTGGCGCCCGCAGTGAGCCTCGCCGCCGAGATACAGCGAGCCAGGCGGGCCGTCGACTTGATCGAGCACGGGCGCCTGCAGATGGCCCTCCGGACCATCGAACACGCGAACGAGGGCGAGACAGAGGTCAAACGCGGCTACTTGAACCTGGTCCACGCGCGGGAGGCGATCCGCGGTTGCGGGGAAGAGATAGCCCGGGCCGCGACCTCCGACGCTCGCGGCTGGCCTCGGCGCCGCTGAGGACCGAGCCTGAGGAGGCTCCCGCGGGCGGTGCTATTCTCGCTCGAGCCACCAGCCGGGGGGTGAGGAGGTCGGGCGCGATGCGTTGTCCACGGTGCGGCGAGCGAGAGACGCGAGTGGTCGATTCCCGCGACCTGGACGAGGCCAGCATCCGCCGCCGGCGCGAATGCGAGACCTGCGGCGCCCGCTTCACCACGTACGAGCGGATCGAGGCGCCACGACTGGTCGTCGTGAAGCGCGACGGCTCCCGCCAGGAGTTCGACCGCGAGAAGCTCGTCTCGGGCTTCCGCAAGGCGCTGACCCGCCGCCCGCTGCCGGACGACGCCGCGGAGCAGGCCGCCGATCAGATCGAGGCCCAGTTGCGGGCCGGCGGCGCTACGGAAGTCGAGTCGTCGGAGGTCGGCCGCCTGGCGATGGACAAGCTCCGGACCCTGGACCAGATCGCCTACATCAGATTCGCCAGCGTCTACCAGAGCTTCGAGGACCTCGAGACGCTCAAGCGCGAAGTGGACAACCTCTACGCCCAACGAGAGAGCGGGGCCACGGTCAAGTGAGCGTCCTTTCCGACCGGGACATTGCCGCCGCGCTGGCGGCCGGCCGCGTGAAAGTCGATCCCTACGACGAGACGGACCTGCAACCATCCTCGATCGACCTTCATCTGGACCGCAGCTTCCGCGTCTTCCGGAACAACCGCTATCCGTACATCGACGTCCGATCGCCTCAACCGGACCTGACCGAGCTGCTCAACGTGGGCGATGACGAGCCCTTCGTGCTCCACCCCGGGGAGTTCGTGCTGGGCCAGACGTTGGAGTGGGTCGAGCTGCCGAATGACCTCGTGGCCCGGCTGGAGGGCAAGTCATCCCTGGGCCGGCTCGGCCTGCTCATCCACTCGACCGCCGGCTATGTCGACCCCGGCTGGAAGGGCAAGCTCACTCTCGAGCTGTCGAACGTCGCCAACCTGCCGATCGCGTTGTATTTCGGGATGAAGATCGGCCAGATCAGCTTCTTCGCGATGTCGAGCCCGGTGAACAGACCGTACGGATCGGCCGGCCTCGGCTCGAAGTACCAGGGCCAGGATGAGCCGACGGCGTCAGCCTACTTCGAGGACTTCGAGCGGGGCCGCCGGGGCACCGATGACTCGAAGCACTCGGGCCGGTGACCACCCTCAACGACTCGGTCCACTGGTCCGCCGAGCTCGGCGGGGGGACGCGCGTGGCCCTGATCCAGGCGGGCACCTTCCGCTCGGACGCGGGAGCGCTGCTCGGAGTCGTGCCGCGTCTGATGTGGGATCGGCTCGTCGTCGATGAGATCGACGAGGACCATCGCCTGCTCCAGGCGCTCAACTGCCTGCTCGTCGAGACGCCGGCCGGTCGGGCGCTTGTGGAGACCGGCATAGGCGATCGAATCGGGGAGAAGGGCCGGCAGATGCGTCGCTACCAGGGGCCGTGGATCCTCCCCGCCCTGGAAACGGCCGGGTTCGCGGCGGCCACGGTGGACGTGGTGGCGGTGAGCCACCTCCACTACGACCACGCAGGCGGGGTGCTCACAGCCGATGGGTCGCGCGCATTCCCCCGGGCGAGCTTCGTGGCTCAGCTGGCGGAGTGGCGGATAGCCCTGGGCGAGAACCCACGTCTCGTGGCCAGCTACGACCAGCCCGAACTGACGCTGGTTCGCGATCTGGGTCTCTCTGGAGCCGTGGATGGCGAAGCCGAGATCCTGCCAGGGGTCAGCGTGGTCCCAACGGGCGGCCACTCGGCCGGCCACCAGGGAGTGGTCGTACGCGGCCGCGATCGCACGGTGGCCTTCTTCGGCGACCTGTGCATGCGGCCATGGAGCGCCAATCCCAAGTGGGTCACTGCGTTCGATGACTTCCCGCTCGACTCGGTGGCCATCAAGGCATCGCTGTTCGCCCGCGCCGCAGACGAAGGCTGGACGGTCGTGCTCTCCCACGAACCGGTCCATCCTGTGGGACGGCTGGTGCGCGACCGCGACCGGTTCCGCTTCGACGCGCTCGATTAGCCGCGGCCTCGAGCGTCGCCGACGCGGTAACATCCCAGCGGGCCCCCGTAGCTCAGTGGATAGAGCGCCGCCGTCCTAAGGCGGGCGTCGTCGGTTCGAGTCCGGCCGGGGGCGCCATACCCAGACCGGGCTGCAAAAGCGGCCGGATGGGCAACTCGGTCGCGCAGCCGTCCTGCAGGCTGCCGCCTGCCAACCAGGAGGTCATGTGCGGTTTCGGATTCTCGCGCTGACGGTGGTGGTTTTCGCCGTCGCGATGGCGTACCTCGAATCCGCCGTCGTCGTCTACCTGCAGCGCGCCCTTGCGATCACGCCGGACCAGCTCTTCCCTCTGCGAGGCCCCGACGTCGTGGGAGACCTCGCGGCGATAGAAGTTGGCCGTGAGTTCGCCACGCTCGTGATGCTCGCCGCGGTCGGATGCCTGGCCGGAAGGCGTTGGCTGGATCGACTGGCCTGGACTGCGGTCGCATTCGGCGTCTGGGACATCGCCTACTACGGCTGGTTGTGGGTCTTCATCGGCTGGCCCCATTCGCCCGGCACCTGGGACGTTCTCTTCCTGATTCCCGTGCCCTGGGCAGGTCCGGTCTGGGCACCGGTCGCCGTCAGCCTGGCGTTGATCGGATTCGGCCTGGCGGCCGCCCATTCGAGTCATCTGGGGCGCCCGGCACGAGTGGACCCCAGGCGCATCACCCTGGCTCTTCTGGGAGGCCTTCTTGTCGTGCTCAGCTTCACGCTCGACGCGCCGGCGCTGATGGACGGCCGGGTCCCGAGCTGGTACCCGTGGCCGGTCTTCGTCGCGGGCATGGCTCTCGCCGGAGGCGCCGCTTGGGCGGCGCTTCGTGCCGGGGCGAGCGAAATCGCCGAGGCCCGCGCGTAGGGTTCCTGCCGAGGCCCCCACGTCCGAGCCGGCCAGTCAGTCGTGGCAGCTCCGGCAGCGCCCCGAGATCGTGACATGCGACAGATCCACGGCAAACCCGAGATCGGCCGCCAGCGCGTCCACGATGGCCGCGCCGGTCTCTGGTCTGATCTCCCACGTGGCGCCGCAATCAAGGCAGTGGACATGTCCGTGGACCCGCTCCGGTAGAACGTGATACTCCTCGCGGCCGTCCGCCGCGTGGCCGTGCCGGATCAGACCCAGGTCCTCCAGGACGTCGAGCGTTCGATACACCGTCGAGGGCGTGGTCGTCTGGTCGCGCTCACGGCAGCGAGCGATCAGCTCGGTGGCGGTGACGTGGCCCTCGCGCTCACGCAGGACGTCGACGAGGGTCCGCCGCTGAGGCGTCCAGCGCAGCCCGCTCGCCCGAAGCCGGTCGGCCACGCCGTCCCATGGGCTGGCGGCAGAACCCCCGTTCAACTGTTCGAGTCGGCCTGTGGCACGGTGCGGTCCTCACTGTCGTCACGATTGTGGAGCATTGTGCGCCGCGTGTAGACTAGATCAGCTCAACGCAACGCGTTGCAATAGCCACGAGTCTCGGCTGGCGCAACCGGAGGACTGGTCGTGCATATCCCAGATGGCTACCTTGCGCCCGCGGTCTCGATTGCCCTCGCCGTGCCCACGGTTCCGGTCTGGGCGATCGCGACCCAGAAGGTCAAGAAGGTCCTGAACAACCGGACCGTGCCGTTGCTGGCCATCTTCTCCGCGCTCAGCTTCACGATCATGATGTTCAACGTGCCGGTTCCGGGCGGAACGACGGCCCATGGGGTAGGGGGAACGCTGATCGCCGTGGTCCTGGGACCCTGGGCCGCGGCCATAGCCGTCAGCACCGCCCTGATCCTGCAGGCCCTGTTCTTCGGCGACGGCGGCATCCTGGCGATCTTCGCGAACTGCCTGAACATGGGCATCCTGCTGCCCTTTGCAGGCTACGCGACCTACAGGCTGCTGGCTGCCGGATCGCCCGTGCTGTCTACCCGACGAGCGGTCGCCGCTGGCATAGGAGCGTACGTGGGTATCACGGCCGCGGCATTGGCCGTGGGCATAGAGCTGGGGATCGAGCCGGCGCTCTACTCCGAGAACGGTCACGCGCTATACAGCCCGTACGGTCTGTCGGAGGCAATCCCGGCCATGCTGGCGGCTCATGCCTTCGGCGCTTCGATCGTGGAAGGACTCATCACCGGCCTGGGCGTGGCCTATCTCCAGCGCCGTCATCCGGAGTACCTGACAAGCCTGAAGGGCATCTTCGCGCCGGACGCGTCCGCGCAAGGCACCGCGGCACGTCGCCCGCTCTGGCAGGTCGCGGCGGCGACCCTCGCAGGCGCGGTGGCGGTCCTCGCGATCGTCGGTCTCGTCGAAGGTGGCGGCAATCCGAGCCGCATGTTCGGCGCCGATTGGTCGCGGGTGGACTGGCCGTCCGTGGCAACGATGCTCCTCGTGACCGCCGTCATCGGACTCGTGCTCGTCCCCGTGGCGTACGTGGTGTTGCCCCGGAACCTGAAGCTCGTCGGCGCCGTGTTCGCGGCGATCGCGGTGATAGCGCCGATCGGGCTCATCGCTCCCGGGTTCGCATACGGGGAGGGGAGTACCGCGGATGTGAGGGCGGCCTTCGGTTACGTTCCGTCGGGCCTTCAGGATCTCTCGGGCTTCTTCAGCGCCCCGCTTTCGGGCTATAACCTCCCGCTGCCGTTCTTCTCTCACGCGAGTGCGCCGCTCTGGCACGCGGCCGTGGGCTATGAGGTCTCGGGGATCGTCGGCGTATTGCTCGTCGGCGGAGCCTCGCTTCTACTGGCCCGGCTGCTTCGACGACGCGGAACGGTCGACGCGGTCCCAAAGGGAGCCGAAGCGTGACCTCCCGCAGCCGAGTCCGGACATGACGACTGCGGCGCAGGCTGCCGGCACCCGGGCGCGCGAGGGCCGGATCGGCTGGCTCGAGCAGACCCTTGGCGGCATCACCGGCAACATCGAGCAGGCGGTCTTCACCGAGCATCACGCCCGATCGTCCGGCTGGTTGCAGCACCGTGACCCGCGGGCGAAGCTGGTCGGCCTGCTCGTGGCGATCCTGGCGGCCAGCTTGACCACTTCATTTGGCGGTCTGGCTCTCCTGTACGGGGCGACCCTGGCCGCGGCGCGAGCGAGCCGGGTCCCGTTCGGGTTCTTCGTCAAGCGTGTCTGGCTCGGCATCCCCTTCTTCGCCGGGATCGTCGTGGTGCCGGCCATCTTCTTCGTGCCCGGGCCGCGAGTCTTCGACCTGGCGGTCGGCCCGGCCCATCTGGCGCCCTCGTGGAACGGACTCGAAGGCGCCCTGCTGTTCGTCAGCAGAGTCGGCGTCTCGGTCTCGCTGGCGGTCCTGCTGGTGACGACTACGCCATGGGCGGACGTCCTCAAGAGCCTTCGAGCACTCAAGGTGCCGCAGGTCTTCGTCCTGGTTCTATCAATGACCTACCGCTACATCTTCCTGTTCCTCCACACCGCGAACGGGATCCTGCTGGCGCGGAAGAGCCGCGTGGTGGGCCGGACCAGCGGCCGTGAGCAGCGGCGATGGATAACCGGCACGATGGGCAACCTCATGAGCAAGGCATTCAAGATGAGCAACGACGTCTACGCCGCGATGCTGGCGCGGGGCTTCACCGGCGAAGTCCGCACCTACGCAACGTACCGGTTCCGCGCATCGGATCTCGCCGCGTTGGGTGGAGTGGCGGGGCTGGCCGTCGCAGCTGTTCTGGCCGGGCGGGTGGTTCCATGACCGCCCACGCGCAGATCCCGGTCGCTGCCCACGCGGGTCCCCCCGAGCCCCTGTACGACCTCCGCGGGGTCCGCTATGTCTACTCGGGCCGACAGCTCGCGCTCGACGGCATCGACCTGCAGATATGGCCTGGCGAGCGGATCGTGCTGCTCGGTGCCAACGGCAGCGGCAAGTCGACATTGCTCAAGCTGCTCGACGGCGTCGTCGGGCCGACCGGCGGAACCATGCGGGCCCTGGGCCGGGACGTGGCCGCGGTCGCCCAGGGCGAAGACGGTTTCCGCTTCCATCGAGAGGTGGGCCTGGTCTTCCAGGATCCGGACATCCAGCTGTTCAGCGCGACCGTCCTGGACGACGTGGCTTTCGGACCGCTCCAGCTGGGCCTGAGCCAGGAAGAGGTAGGGCAGAGGTGCGACGAAGCCCTCGCCGCGATGGAGATCGCTCACCTCGCCGATCGGGCTCCTTTCGAGCTCTCCGGGGGCGAGAAGAAGCGCGCCTCCATCGCCTCGGTCTTGTCTCTGCGTCCTGAGGTCGTCTTGCTGGACGAACCCACCGCTTCGCTCGATCCCCGAACGAAATGGCTGCTGGTGGATCTCATCGGGCGGCTGTCGGCATCCGGACGCACGCTGATCGTCGCCACCCACGAGCTGGACATCGTGCCCATCATCGCCGACCGGGTGATCGTTCTGGGCGAGGATAGGCGGGTCATCGCGGACGGACCTCCGGCGGCGGTTCTGGCCGACACGGACCTGCTCGTGCGGGCCAATCTCATCCACGAGCATCTCCACGGCCATGGGGGCGTGGCCCATTCCCACCGGCACCGCGCCGAGGACGGCCACCATGGCACTGATCCCCTGGAGGGCAATGCTCTTGCGACGTTGGACGCAGCCACCGGCGGCCACAGGGTCGACTGACCCGACCCGGGCCGGAGGCCGCGCGCCAGCAAGGACCAACCTATACTCCCGCCATGCCAGCGCCGCGTTCTCAACCAGCCGGGTCGTATCGATCGTTGACTAGCGCGCCTCAGTGGCCCCTCTCCGAGCGTCGACGTGGCCGGCCGCGTCCCCTGGTGGTTGCCTGCGCGGCCGTCGCCCTGGCGCTCATCCTCGGGATCGCGAACGCATGGCATCCTGCCGCGACCGTTGCCGCGCGGGACAGCGTTACGATCCTGGGCCCCTCCGCGGCCTCCCTGGATCCGGCCGTCCAGTCGGATGCGGGCAGCGCGCAGGTTGTCTCCCAACTGTTCGAGTCGCTCACGGCGGTCGACGCGAGCGAGCGGGTTCAGCCCGCCCTGGCTTCCAGTTGGGAGACGCAGAACGGCGGAAAGCGGGTGGTCTTCCACCTGCGTTCCGGATTGAGCTTCTCGGACGGGTCGCCTCTCACGGCAAACGACGTCGTGAAGAGCTGGATGCGAGTTCTCGCGCCCGCCAATCCGAGCCAGCTGGCTTCGCTGCTCGATGACGTCGCCGGGGCGCGGGCCTATCGAGAGGGGAGTGGATCGGCCTCCTCCGTGGGAATCACCGCGCCAACATCGACCGACGTGCAGGTCGAGCTGACCAACCCGGCTGCTGACTTCCCAGCAGTCGCCGCCAGCCCGACGCTGGCCGTCGTGCCGCCCAACCTCGACACGACGCCCAGCCTCTTGAGCCCGCGCGGCTTCGTTGGTAGCGGCGCTTACGTCCTCAGCGGTCTCACGGACACCGAGACCACCTTGACCGCGAGCCCGCACTACTGGGCTGGCAAGCCCGCCATAACCACGGTCCACCTCCTGAGCTCGACCGGCGGCAAGAGCCCCGTGGATATGTTCCAGGCCGGCGATGTGCAGTACACGCCCATCTCACCCGGCGACGCCACGTGGGTGGCCTATGACAAGTCGCTCGGTCCCTCGCTCCGGGTCGAGCCATCGCCCTCTGTTGAGTTCTATGGCTTCAACACGACTGCGGTCCCGTTCAACAACGTCCATGCCCGCCGGGCGTTCGCGCTGGGTATCGACTGGCGCCGAATCGTCGCCCTGCTGTCCGATCCCCTGACCGTCGCGGCCACCGGGATGGTCCCCGACGGCGTCCCGGGCCACAGCGCCACGGATTACGGCCCCGAATTCGATCTGGCTGCGGCGAAGTCGGAGCTTGCGGATGCGGGTTATCCGAACGGCGTCGGGTTCCCGAAGATCACCCTGGTGACCGGAGGACGGGCGCTCGACGGTGCCATCGTCCGCCAGCTCCACGACAACCTGGGCATCACGATCTCATACGAAGCTCTCGACTTCCAGATCTACAACGAGCTTCTGCTGACCGATCCGCCGGCCTTCTGGGAGATGGACTGGGTAGCTGATTACCCCGGGGCAAACGACTTCCTCGGGCTCCTGCTTGGCTCCGGCCAGACCAACAACTTCGGCCGCTGGGCCAGCAGCGACTTCGACGCAGCGGTGTCAAAAGCACTCTCAACCACCGACACTGCCGCCATGCAGCAAGCCTTCGATCAGGCCCAGGCGATCGTCCAGGATCAAGCCCCGGTCATTCCGGTCGACTTCGGTGCTGGATATGCGCTCGCCGCCAAAGGTCTCCTCGGCGCCCTTCCCAACAGCCAGGGCCTGGTGCGTTATGCCGGGCTCGCCTGGGCCGCCGGATCATGAAGCTCTTGGCACGCCGGCTGGTCGGGCGCACGGGTAGCGTAGTCCTGCTGTGCTCGATCCTCGCGCTGCTGGTCGTTCCCGGCGTCGCCCGCGGCGCTTCCGTCACCTTCGGGACTCCATCGGTTAAGTCCACATTCGGGACCGGGATCGTCTTCACCCAGCCCTTCAGCGGCGCCGCGATACAGTCCGCCGAGATCCTCATCGACACGCCCGGGGATGTCGGGCCCTCGGTGTCATCGCTGCAATCCCCCGGATCCAACTCTCTGGCCTACACCCTCGACACGTCGAGCGGCGGCCTGGCTCCCTTCCAGCCGATGACGGCTCGGTTCAGGGTCTCCTTCGCCGACGGTACGAGCCAGACCGGCCCGGAAATCCACGTGGTCTATGCCGACGACCGCTTCACCTGGAAGGCCAAGACCGGCAAGCTGGTCACGATCCACTGGTTCCAGGGATCGGACGCCTACGCGACGCAGCTGCTCTCCTACGGCGAGCAGGGATTCTCGAAGTCAGCCTCGTTCCTGGGCGTGACCGAGACCCAGCCCGTCGACTTCTACGTCTACCCGAGCCAGGCTGCGTTCGCTGCCGGACTCAGCGTCCCCGAGACGATCGGCGGACAGACGCAGCCTGCCTACCGGACGTGCTTCGCCCTGGTCGCCCCGACCGATCTGGCCTACGGCAGCACTGTCGTTCCCCACGAGCTGACCCACATCGTCTTCAATGACATAACCGACAACGCATACCACTCGCCGCCTCGTTGGCTGAACGAAGGCCTTGCGGTCTACCTGTCCGAAGGCTACGGCAGCGACAACCGGAGACTCGTCTCTCAGGCGGTCAGGTCCGGAACCCTGGTGCCCCTGGCCGCGCTGGCCGGGTTCTTCGCCCTCGATGCCACCAGGGTTTACCTTTCGTACGCCGAATCGGTCTCGGCCGTGGACTTCATGGTCCGGAAGTACGGCCAGAGTTCGATCCGAAAGCTCGTCAATACCTACTCCACCGGCGCGACGGACGACGAGGCGTTCACGGCCGCCTTCGGGATCGACACGGCCGCGTTCAACAAGGCCTGGCTTGCTGACAACGGCGTCGCAGCGCCGACCCAATACGGCCCGCAGCCGGCGCCGGCTGGTCCGGTCCCGCCGAGCTGGACTGGCTCGTCCGGCACGGTGCCGCCGGCCGGGCCCACCACTCCGACCGCGACGAGCTCCGCCGCTCCGGGCGGTCATGAGCTCAACACCAGGTCGAGCGACTCGACGGTCTACCTGCTGGCCGGCCTCATCGCCATCGGCGGCTTCATGCTGCTGGCAGTCGGCACGCTCCTCTACGTGCAATCTGAGCGGAGGCAGCCGCCTCCGACCTGGCCGCCGTCTTAGGATCCGCGCGCACTCTGTCGCCTGCGGCCTGGCCGCGACGCCGGCCCGAACGTCTGATAGATTGAGCGGCCGTTATGACCACGCCAATCGCATCAGCTCGCAGCAGTCCGGCGTAGTGTCCGCAACTCCGTCCGGCCCCGTGGAATTCCGGCTCGGCGACGTGTTGACGCTTCGCCGGGTCCATCCTTGCGGTGGCCGCGAGTGGCTGATAGACCGCCTTGGGGCTGACATCGGACTGCGGTGCAGGAGCTGCGATCGCCACGTTCTGCTGGAACGCAGGGCGCTGGAACGGCGGCTTACCGGCTTCGTATCGCGCGGTGACCTGGCCATGAGCAGGGCCGTCGCTCCGGCGGCTCAGGACCGGGGCCCGGGCCGTCCAGCCAGCGGCCGATGAAGGCCACCATTCCGCGGAGCCGCCCGAGCTCGACAGCCGGTTCGAGACCCAAGCGCCCGCCACGCCGCCCCGATGGCGAGGCCGGCATGACCGTCCTCCAGAACAGGCCGTTCCTTCTGCTCTGGCTGGCTCAGTTGTCGACCCAGGTCGGCGGAAACATGGTCATCTACGGGCTGACGATCATCGTCAACGCGGCCTACAAGTCCTCGACGGCTGTCAGCGCCCTGCTGCTGTGCTTCCTGGTGCCGGCGATTCTGTTCTCGGCGCTGGCCGGGGTCTTCGTCGACAGGGTGGACAAGAGGCACATGCTGCTGGTCACCAACGTGTTGCGTGGTCTGGCCTTTCTGGCGATCGTGGTGGTCGGTAGCAACCTGCTGGGCCTGTACCTGCTCATGATCTTCGTCGCCACTGTGACCACGTTCTTCGGGCCGGCAGAGGCGTCGATGATCCCGTTCCTGGTCCCCAAGCGCCAGCTGCTGGCGGCCAACGGGCTCTTCACGCTGACCACCAACGTGGCGTTCGCGCTCGGTTTCGCCCTTGTGGGGCCATTCGTGGTCGCGTTTGCCAACGCCGAGCTGCTGATCATCATCGTCGCCGCGCTCTACTTTGTGGCCGCCGTCTTCTGCTGGACTCTGCCGTCGGATCCGCCCGTGCAGGCGAGCGTCGTGAGTGCCGGCCAGACGGTCGCGGACGCCGAGCGCGCTGTCGAGACGATGCTCGGCCAGTTCGTGGAGGGGATCGTCTACATCCGAGATCATCGCAATGTCGGATGGTCCCTCTCCTACCTGGCTATAACCGGCGCGCTCGTGGGCGTCCTCGGCGTCCTGGGGCCGCGATTCGCGACGACCACCCTGGGCCTGGGCGAGAAGGACTTCGGCCTCATCGTCTTGCCGCTCGGCCTCGGCATCGTGACCGGCATCCTGCTGTTGAACTCGTACGGGCGATATCTGCCTCGCCGGCGGACCATCGAAGTCCGGCATCGTGGGGATGGGCCTGCTCCTGGTTCTACTGTCGTTCGCGGGCCCGATCTCCGGCTTCCTCCAGGACCGGGTGACATCCAACGGCCTGGTCGATGCCGGTCGCCTGGTCTCGCTCCTCTCGATGGTCATGGGCATCGCCTTCCTGGTCGGGGGGGCCTACGTGGTCGTAGCCATCTCCTCCCAGACGCAGCTTCAGGAGGAGCTTCCCGGAAGACGTTCGAGGTCGTGTCTTCGGCGTGTTGAACATGCTCGTCTCCATCACGAGCCTGGCCCCGATCATCATCGTCGGGCCGGTCGCCGATGCCGTCACCGTCCCACCGGTCATCCTGGTCGTCGGGTCGATCGTCTGCCTCTGGGGAGTGGCCAGCTTCGTCAACCGAGGTCAGTTGGCGCCGGCCGAGGCCTCGGCCCGGGCGCCGTCCACTCCAAGTGGTGCGCCGCTCGACCCGCTCACCTCCGCCCTGTCGTCCGGGGACCGGACAGGCGGCTCTGCCAATGTTGGCGACTCGCCGGCTCGCTCGGCCAGAGGCAAGTTGCCGCGGACGCGCGGCAGCGGCAAGTCGTCGTCATGACGAACCCGGCCGTCGCCGGCCCAGGGGTAGGGGAAGACGCATCGGCTACCCCCGCGTCCTGGCGCGCGACCGCTCTCGGGATCCTCGTCGGCGGTTTCGTCCTGGGCTTCGTGGCGAACGGCAGGCGCCTGGGCCGCTCGGTGCCCATGGTCACGGCCGGCCTCGCCCTGGGCTGCGCCGTTCCCGTGGCCCTGGCCTCGCGCCGGCCACCGATCTCACCCGACGATGCCGCATGGGCGCTCAACGAGGCCGCCCGCGCTCCGACCTTCACCATCGTCGTCGCCGCCCGGGACGAGGCGAACGTTGTCAGGCGCCTCGTCATCGACGTCGGGCGGCAAGACTACCGGGACGGTGACGGCAGGCCGCTCTTCGAGCTGATCGTCGTCGACGATAGATCGACCGACGGCACGGCGGGCGCCGTAGTCGCAGCCGCGGTGGAGTGCGGCATCGAAGCGGTCACGCGGGTGGTCTCGCGACGCGGAGAGGGTCTGCCCGACGGCAAGGGCGCAGCCCTGACCGCCGCCCAACCGGGCGAATGCGGCGGCGATGTGATTCTCGTTCTGGACGCGGACGCCCACCTCGAGCCCTGGTTCCTCCGCCGAGCGGCTGGGTACTTCGCAGCGGGCGCAAACGCGGTCACGGCGCGGCGGCGGATCCTCGACGCCGACCGTGGTTGGCTCGAGGGAGTACAGGCTGACGAGCAGACGCTGGACGGTGAGCTCAACCGAGGTCGCTGGGCCCTCGGGGGCTGTTCCGAGTTCCGTGGCAACGGGATCATGGTGCGCCGTGATCTACTCGCCTCGGTCGGCGGTTGGCGGGCGTCTGCCTTGACTGAGGACCTCGACCTGTCGAGCCGAATCGCCTCCGCCGCCGGCGAACGGGTCGCCTGGGCCCTGGACGCGGAGCTGTGGGAGGAGCCCGTTCGCGATGCCGAGCGCCTGTGGCGCCAGCGTCTTCGCTGGGCTGAGGGCGCGATCAGGCGTGCCTTCGAACATGGACCAGCGGTTGTGGCGAGCCCGCGGTTGTCGGTCGGCGCCCGACTGGACTTCGTGACTTACGTTGGGCAACTGGCGGTGCCGCCGATCGTCCTGGGGGCTGCGACCGCCGCGGTGGTCACGGGGCGGCGCCGGACGCTGGCCTCGATGATCGCCGGCTACCTCGGATTGAGCGCTCTGCTCGGTTGGGACGCCCTCCGCTGGGAAGCGCGCCCGGACGGAAGGGCACTCTCCAGGACCGAGCGCCTGGTGCGCGCGATGCGTGTGTCGTTCTTCAACGGCCTGTGGCTCGCCGCCGTTCCCAGGGCCCTCGCGGACCTGGCCTTCCGGCGCGGCCGAATCCGCTACGTGAAGATGGACCACGGCCGTGCCGGCGGGCTCGACGCGGGCTCGGCCGGGATCGTCCCCGAGCCTCGAGTGAGTCCCAGATAAGCCCGAGATAAGCGAGGCTCGGTAGAGTCGGCGGGTCAGCGCTGCGACCGCCGAGTACCCGCAAGGAGGGGCGGTCACAGCGCTGGGGCAGTTGCCGTCCGCCAGTGTTGACGGCGCGCTCGTTGCCGGGAGGGGTCTATCGACCAAGCACGTACTCGGACAAGGCGCGAGCCGGCCCGTTGAGAAGGGCCTGTCGCACCAAGCTTCCCGCCGCAAGCCCGCCTTCCGCCCGCCTCATTAGGAGGTCCCATGAAACGAGCGGAGACGTTGCTCGTTTCCATCTTGCTTGCGGCAACGACGCTCGGTGCGACGGCACAGACGGCGTCCGCCCAGACGGGGGACGTGTGGTCCAACTCGGATGCGTTCAGCGTCACGTGTCTGGGCTTCACGGATACGTACCCTCAGCAGCTCTACAGCCTCACGATGGCTCAGTTGCCCAAGCTCGGTTACGCACCAGTCAACGGTCATCTTGGCCCGGGGTTCACCAAATCCGCCTTCCTGGGTCAGGTGCTCGCCGACTACGCGGTGTATGCCCATACCCACGGCGACAACTACTGGGCAGCCTCGGGACGGCCGAACGTGGACTCGGGCATCCTCCAGGACCCCGGTTCCGGGAAATGCAACAACGCGTCGAGGGACATGATCCGGTCGAGCGCAATCAAGGCCGCGACCGGCGGCACCGCCTACAACCTGGTGATCATGTCGACGTGCAAGCTCGGCTCGAGCGCCAGCACGATGCCCGAAGCCTTCCAGATCGAAAAGACGAAGTCGTCGACCCAGCGCGAGTTCTACCTCGGCTACGTCAACCTCACCTATGACAGCTCCGCGCTCCGCTTCGAGAAGGCCTTCTGGAGCTATCTCAACGGCGATCTCTTTCGTCTGAGAACTGCCTACCAGGCCTTCGCCTACGCGTCCAGCATCGGCGGGTACGACTATCCGGACGCGGCCAATCCCTTCCAGGCCAACTGGTGGGGCAACCCCAACTACAACGGAACTCCAGGGTGATGGCGATGACTACACGCAGGCCAACAGTATTCCTAAGGGCGATCATCGCCGTTTCCGTCATTGGGATAGGTCTGGCCGCCTCAGCGGACCGGATCACCGCGGCCAGCGCCGGCGCGCCGGGCATTGGATCCGGTCTCCTGAGCGTGGACGCCTTGAAGCTGGGCCAGCCAGTCTTGACTCAGACGGCCATAGACGCGGACGACTACCCGGGCGTCTTCACTCGAGCCGCATCCGCCAGGGACGCTCTGGGCTTCCCGGCTGGGGCGAAGCGCGCAGGGAAACACGTTCGTGACGGCTTCCTCTCGACCGAGTACGACCAGGTGGACGAGGTCGACGCGGCGGGCCAGCCCCTGGTCCAGATACAGCTCGACTCGGCAGGACTGCTGGTCTCAGCGGTCCGGTTCGACTTCCCGTCCGCATCGTCGGCGAAGGTCTCCAAGGACGCCGCCGCCAGGTCGGCCGCTCGCGGTCTCTCCGCCTCGGGGATCGCAGTAACGGGCCCATACCAGGTGGACGCGAATCCCGCTCTCGGCGGGTGGGACGTCCACTGGGATCGGTCGCAGGCTGGCTTCCGGGTTCGCGGAGACGAGACCCGCGTCCACGTCTGGGACGATGGGCGAGTCCAGGCGGCGGCCCATGTCGAGCACAAGCTGGCGGCACCGCCCGGCCGACGTCTCGGCGCGGGCGATGCGAAGAAGGTCGTGATCGGACAGTTGGATCGCTGGTTCGCCGGACGCGATTCGGGATACCAAGTCCAGGAGATGGATCTCGAATGGGTCGAGCCGAATGCGGCCTTCGATGCTCGCCAACTATCCGCCGCTCCCACTTCCTACCGGCTGGCCTGGGTGACCAACGTCAAGCCGACCGGAACGGCGGCGGACTACCTTTACCTGCTCACCGTGTACGTGGACGCCGCAGACGGGACCCTTCTTGGCGGCGACATAGTCAGATAGGCACAGGTCGTCGCTGAGGGCCGAACGTGGCCGCCGATCCGACGGCCACGTTCGGCCTCTCGAGAGCGGAGGATGCGGTGGAGAAGAGGGTGACATGACGGGACGACTCATGAAACGCTTCGCGGTCGCTGCGGCCGTTGGGTTGCTGGCGTCGGGTTGCGCGACCGGCACTAAGTCGACCCCGGCGTCGGCGGGAGCCGTTGCCAGTACCGCCGCGAAATCCTCGGCCACGCCCAGCCCCTCGGCCAGCGCTACCGCCGCTGCGGCCCCGGTGCCGCAATTGCTGATTCTGGGCGATGGGATATCCGGCGGGATGGGCCTGTGGGGATTCGAGGCTCCCGACCACTGGACCGCGCTCGCCTCAGTGCCCGGGGCCACAGGGATTGCCCGTTTTGGCGAGCAGGTGGCCATCGCCAGCGGTCGATCGGTGGACCTGCGCTCGGCCGGAACGCCGGGCACACCCGGAACGGCGCTGCCGGTGAAATGGCCGGGCGACACGCCAACGCGGACGATCGTCGGCCTGGCCGAGTCACCAGCAGGCAACGTCGCGATGGTCACCGTCGACGGCGAATCACAGGGCTACTGGTTGGCCGCCCCAAGCGGGACGGTCGAGGTGCTGCAGCCGGCCCCGTCGCAGGCGTTCACCCCGCTCGTGGCCTGGCTGGATGATGCTCGATTGCTGGTACTGACAACCGATGTGGATCAAGTCTCGCGGCTCGCGGTCATCGATGTTGCCGCGCAGACGATCCACCCGTCGAAGTCCGTCGCGGGAGTACGTTACTTCGCTCTCTCGCCGGACCGGCGCACTTTGGCCGTGGCTACGGAGGCGAAAGTCTACGCGGACCCGGTGGAGACCTTCCTGGGCTCCGATCAGCCGTCGGTCGTCGCCGGGATCGATCCCTCGACAGTGGTCTGGGGGCTGGCCTTCGACGATTCCGGGAGAGAGCTCGCCCTGTTCTCGGGGACTGTGGCCCCCGACGGCCATGTCGCGGCCGTGCGAGAGACCTGCTACGCGAAAGGGGCGGCATCGTGGACCATTGCATTTGATTCGCCGGCGCCGATCAGCAGGGCGATAGATCAGGTTTGGCTGCCCTGACGTCCTGCCTCAAGCTCGGCCATAGGGTGTCGGCGCTGGCGTAGCGGGCAGCGGAAAGCCGCGCCCGTCGCGCAATGACGTCCCTGCTATCCACCGACCATGACGTTTGAGGCCGCCCCAACAACAGCCATAACGGTGTAGATCACCAACAGCGCGGCCTTCGTTCGGGGACGCCGACGGAACGCCACCACGGTTACTACGACTACCCCCGCGATGATCACCTTTGCCACAAGAGCTCCGCCTGTCTGGCCGAGCAGATGCGGCAGCGGGCTTGTCTCGTTTGCCGCGATCAGCGCCGGCTTGACCCGCAAGAAAGTGCCGAGGTCAGCGAGATTGGCCAGGATCACAGCCGCGAGCAGCCCGGTCATCTCACCGGCTCCAGCCGGGCCGTACCTGGCTAAGCCCTGGTCCTTCTCAGCCCGGCCGAGCATCGACCACCTCATTCGTCCGCGAAGTGGACCGCCCTGAACGCTCAGATCGTAGCCAATAAGTACTGGCAGGGGGGGTACTCTGGTGCGTGGACGCACCATGATCCGGCCTGTGAGCCGCCAACGTGATTCCCGAGCTTCCGGCCCGGGCCGGGCAAGACAGTCCAACCGTGGAGCTGGAACCAGGCGGGGCCTGCCCGGTCTCGCCTGTGCTACGATCCGCCCCGCCCGGGCGGTTAGCTCAGTTGGTTAGAGCGCATGCTTGACATGCATGAGGTCAGAGGTTCAAGTCCTCTACCGCCCACCATGCGGAACCCGCTTGAGAGCTCCGCCAAATATCATTACCCAAAGCGTTGAGCGGGATGCGCCCCGCCGGAACGATCCAAGAGAGCCGTCGCCACGACCGGTGGCTGAGAGCGACGGCGATCCAACCCGGCCAGGGCACCACCCGCGAGCGACCGGCCAACCGGTCCGGGACCGCCCGTTAGAGCGGACAAGAGCGCGCGACGGCGCCAGGAATCGATCGACGCCGGCGCGAAGGCGGGTGGAACCGCGAGAGATGCCTCTCGTCCTGTCGGACGGGAGGCATTGTGTTGTACAAGGCCGATGCGAACGCGAGCGGCCGATCGGGAGGCGACATGAGCAACGAGCAGCAGACAGAAGCTCCGGCCCAGCCGGCCTCGAGCGAGCTCCCGGTCGAGCCGGACGAGCAGTTCGAGGCCTCAGTGCGCGGCTCCGTGGACGAGCTGCTCGATGCGGGCGCCCACACGGAGCTGGACGCCATGCGCCACTCCGCCGCTCACGTGATGGCTGAAGCCGTCGTCGGGCTCTTCCCGGATGCGCAGCTCGGCATCGGCCCCTCGATCGACGGCGGCTTCTACTACGACTTCCTGCTGCCGCGCCCCTTGACGCCGGACGATCTGGCGGCCATCGAGGCGGGCATGCGCTCCTCGATCGAGGCCGACCATCCGTTCGTGCGCAAGGAAGTCCCGTTCGCCCAGGGACGCGCCTTCTTCGAAACTCGCCGGCAGCCCTTCAAGGTAGAGATCCTCGACGACCTTGCCGCGAAGGCGAGCGAGACGGGTGAGCCATTGCCGCCGACCTCAACCTACGAACACGGGCAGTTCATCGACCTGTGCAAGGGACCGCACGTCGCCAGCACCGGCAAGATCGGCCCGTTCAAGCTGATGACTGTCGCCGGCGCCTACTGGCGCGGCTCCGAGAAGCGGCCGATGCTGCAGCGCATCTACGGCACCGTCTGGCCCACCCAGGATGAGCTGGACGCCTACCTGCATAGGCGTGAGGAGGCCAAACGGCGAGACCACCGCCGCCTCGGCGTGCAGCTGGATCTGTACAGCTTCCACGACGTCTCGCCCGGGGCCGCGTTCTGGCACCCCAAGGGCTGGACGCTCTACCGGACCCTCGAGAACGCCATGCGCGAGCTGCAGGCGGACCGCGGCTACCAGGAGATCTATACGCCGCCGATGGTGGCCAAGAAGTTGTGGGAACAGTCGGGCCACTGGGACCTCTATCGCGAGCACATGTTTCTGATCGAGGCGGAGGAGCAGACGTTCAGCCTCAAGCCGATGAATTGCCCCGAGAGCACGTTCATCTACAAGAGCCGCACCCGCTCGTACCGCGATCTGCCGCTGCGGCTCTCCGAGTACGGCAAGCTGCACCGCAACGAGCTGTCCGGCGTGCTGGCCGGGCTTACGCGCGTGCGCCACTTCGTCACGGACGACGCCCACATCTATGTCCGGCCGGACCAGATCGGCTCGGAGATCGAGGCACTGTTGGGCGAGGTGCGCACGTCCTACTCGTGGTTCGGGCTGGAGCCCCACTTCACGTTCGGCACGCGCCCCGAGAAGGCGCTGGGCGACCCCGCGCTGTGGGAACGCGCCGAGATGCTCATGCGCGACGCGCTCGAGAGCTCGGGGATGCGCTACCGCACGAAGGAAGGCGACGGAGCCTTCTACGCGCCCAAGATCGACATTCAGGTGGAGGACGCCCTGGGGCGCGAGTGGCAGACGGCCACGATCCAGGTGGACCTGGTGATGCTGCCCGAGCGCTTCGACCTCACCTACGTGGACGAGAACGGCGACCACGTTCGGCCGGTGGCCATCCACCGCGCCATCTACGGCTCGCTGGAGCGCTTCATCGGCGTCCTGGTCGAGCACTTCGCCGGTGCCTTCCCGATCTGGTGCGCTCCGGTCCAGGCTGTTGTCATTCCCATCGCCGACCGGCACGTCGAAGCGGCAGACGAGCTGGCCGGCCTCCTGACGGCTCGACAGCTTCGCGTCGAGGTCGATGGGTCGGACGGACGGATGCAGAACAAGATCCGCCTTGCCCAGGAGCAGAAGATCCCCTACATGCTCGTCCTGGGCGACCGCGAAGTCGAAGGTCGCACCGTCGCCATCCGCAACCGCGCGGGGGAGCAGGAGAACGGCGTGACATGGGACGCGTTCATCGAACGCCTCGCCGAGGAATCGGCAGCTAGGCGGCCCTAGCGTCGAAACGGCTCGTCTTAGCGGACCTCGTAGAGCGCCCAGCCGCCGGAGATCGGGTTGACGACCCACATCTCCCAGCCGGCGTTGTTGCCCGCTAGGGCCGTCCACCAAACCCTGATTAGAACGGCGTGGGCCTTGTCGACAGACGCCGCGAAGGCTGTGCCGCTAAGCCAATCGGCGAGTGACAGGGCGTCCTTGGGATTCGCCTCGACTGTGTATGCCTTGCCGGCCGAGGCCAGGTATGCCTTCCGCTCGACCGTATAAGCAGCCAGGGTTCCCCCTCCTACTCCGTCAGGGGCGAGCATGGACCACGCCTGAGCGTAGTTGCCGGCGATGAGCGAGTCCTCGTAGGCATGCATGAAAGCCACGGCCCCGGGTACGCCAGTCGGGAACGGTGTGACGGCAGGTGTGGGCGACGGGGTGGGGACAGGCGTAGGAGTTGGGACAGGCGTCGGGGTGGGAATTAGCGTCGCCGTCGGCGCGGGCGTCGGAGTGGATGCCGGCGTCGGGATCGGCGTCGCCACTTCAGTTCCGGTTGGTGACGGCGTGGCAGCAGCCGCCGTGCAACCCGCGACTACCAGGCATGTCGCCACCAGCGCCAAGAAGAATCGTGTCATCGTTGTCCTCCCGGCAACCCTTGGGACGCGCCCTCATTGCACAGGTCGCGACGTTCAGACTACGCTCTCTGGCCGCCGTTGCGGGGTTTGCCGCTCGCGGAATCCCTGTGCTATAGTCCCGCGGGCGACCGCCCGGTGCAGTCGTGCGCCGGGTTTGGGCCGCTCGTCTGCTTTCGGGCTGAGAATCCGAATTGCCGGCAACTGGAACACGCCTAGAAGGGGTTCGCCATTAGCCGAGACCTGCGCATCAATCAGATGATCCGCGTCTACGACGTTCGGGTTGTCGATGAAGACGGTAGCCAGCTTGGCGTCATGCGAACGGCCGACGCCTTGCGGCTTGCGCAGGAGCGGGGGCTCGACCTTGTGGAGGTTGCACCGCTGGCCAGTCCGCCCGTGGCGCGCCTTCTGGACTTCGGCCAGTACAAGTACGAACTGACCAAGCGTGAGAAGGAAGCCAAGCGGAAGCAACGCTCGATAACCTTCAAGGAAGTCAGACTCAAGCCCAAGATCGGCATCGGCGACTTCGACACGAAGGTCAGGCGGGCAGTCGAATTCCTGGAGGATGGCGATAGGGTCAAGATCTCAGTTCAGTTCCGGGGACGGGAGTTGACCCACCCGCAGATCGGACGCGACCTGCTGGACAAGTTCGCGGAGCAAATCAAGGAACACGGCGTGGTCGAGCGGCCCCCACTCCTCGAGGGCAAGTCGATGCACATCAGCGTCGCCTCAACCCACAAGCCGAAGCCGCACGAGCCGACCCCTGCGGCCGCGGCCAGGAGTCACGCCAGAGCAACAGATGACACGGCGCCCGAAGGCGGGCCCGCCAAAGACGATACGAAGGAGCCGCCGCCGGCGCCCCCGGCTGCACCGAGACCCGAGCCGGAATCCGGATCGGCGTCGACTGGAGTGTGATACCAACGTGCCGAAGATGAAGAGCCACAAGGGGACCCAGAAGCGGATCGGGGTCACCGGCGGTGGCAAGGCGGTTCGCGTCAAGTCATGGCGGGGCCACCACCTCGAGCTCAAATCCTCGCGGCGCACTCGCCGCTATGCCGGCAAGGAGATCGTGACCGGGGAATCGCTCGATCAGATCCGCCGGCTGTTGCCGTACCTGGGAGTCTGATCGTCGATGGCACGCGTCAAGCGGGGCGTAACCGCCCATCACCGTCACAAGCGCCTTCTCAAGGACGCGGAGGGCCGCGAAGGCACCAACTCGCGACTCATCAGGCGTGCCCATGAGTCGGCCCTTCATTCGCTGGCCTACGCGACGCGCGACCGAAAGCAGCGCAAGCGCCAGATGCGCCAGTTGTGGATCATCCGCATCAACGCGGCCGCCCGGCTGAACGGCCTCCCGTACGCGAAGTTCATCGCCGGCCTGAAAGCTGCCCAGATCGAGCTGGATCGCAAGATCCTCGCGGATCTGGCCGTGCGCGACCCTGCCGCCTTCGCACAGGTCGCCGCCATCGCCGGCCAGGCCTGACGCAAGCGCGACCGGCGACGGTCGCGGGCCCGCACCGGAAGGGGAACCGAGGCGTGGATTTCGATAGTCTCAGCCAGGACGTCCGGGCCCTGCAGCGGCGCGCCCTCGACGAGATCTCGGCTGCTCCGGATCCAGCCTCGCTCGAGGAGCTTCAGATCCGGTACCTGAGCAAGAAAGGCGAGCTCACGTCCGTCCTGCGCGGCATCGGCGCGCTGCCGGCCGAAGACCGCCCCCGTGTTGGGGCCCTGGCCAACGAGGTGGGTGAGGCCGTCAAGGGCGCCCTGGCCGATCGCGGATCCGTCTTGCGGGCTCAGGTCCAGCAGCTTCGCCTGGCTGCGGAGAGCGTCGACGTCACCCTTCCCGGACGGACGGTCGCCCGAGGCACGCTACATCCCATCCCCGAGACCATCTCCGCCATCGCGGAGGTCTTCGGCCAGTTCGGTTTCGTCGTCTACGAGGGACCCGAGGTCGAGGACGACCTGACCAACTTCCAGATGCTGAACATCGCCCCCGATCATCCTGCCCGGGACCTGTGGGACACGCTGTACGTGGACATTCCGGGGCACCTTCTGCGGACCCACACGAGCCCGGGTCAGATCCGGGTGATGCAGTCGACGCGGCCGCCGATCCGCGCCCTTCTGCCGGGCCGCTGCTTCCGGTACGAGGCAGTTGACGCGAGCCACGGCTTCGAGTTCTTCCAGGTCGAGGGGCTCATGGTCGACGAGGGAACCTCCATGGCGGACCTGAAGGGTCTCCTGGACGAGTTCGCCCACGCCTTGTTCGGGCCCCGCAAGACGCGCTTCCGGCCCGGCTACTACCCGTTCACCGAGCCGTCGGTCGCGTTCGACGTCCAGTGCGTGGTGTGCGGGGGGGTCGGCTGCCCGGCCTGCTCCAGGTCGGGATGGATGACGATCCTGGGCGCCGGGATGGTCCACCCGGTCGTGCTCCAGTACGGCGGCATCGACCCGGAGCGCTACCAGGGCTTTGCCTTCGGCATGGGCGTCGAGCGCATCGCCAACCTCCGCCACACCGTTCCGGACCTGCGCTATTACCTCGAGAACGACCTGCGCTTCCTGGAGCAGTTCCGATGAAGGTTCCGCTCGGCTGGCTACGCGAGTACGTGGACGTCCAGCTGACGCCGGAACAGCTTGCCGAGCGCCTGACCCTGCTCGGAATGGAAGTCAAGGGGATCGAGCAGTGGGGCGCCGACTGGCGCTCCGTCGTCGTTGGCGAGCTGCTAACTGTCGAGAAGCACCCCTACGCGGATCGCCTGCATCTCACGACCGTCAACATCGGGTCCGGGGAGCCGCTCCACATCGTCTGCGGCGCCCACAACATCGCGCCAGGCCAGCGCGTTCCTGTAGCCCTCCCGGGAGCCGTCCTGCCGGGCGACCGGCGCATCGAGCGGACCGAGAAGATGGGCATCGCGTCGGAGGGGATGCTGTGCTCGGGTGACGAGCTGCATATCACCAGCGACGCCGAGGGGATCCTCATCCTGCCTGCAGAGATGCCGCTCGGCCGGCAGCTTTCCGACGTCTATGGCGACGTCGTCCTGGACGTCGACGTCAAGCCCAACCGCGGCGACGCCCTGTGCCTCATAGGCCTGGCCAGAGAGGTGGCGGCTGCCACAGGGGCCGCCGTGCGATGGCCCGAGATTGGCGTCGAGGAGACCGGTAGACCCGTCACCGATCTCCTGAAGGTAGAGGTGCGCGAGACCGGCCTGTGCAGCCGCTTCGTGGGCCGATGGGTCAGCGGGGCGAAGATCGGTCCCTCCCCGGACCGGGTTCAGATGCGGCTGCAGGCTGCGGGCATGAGGCCCGTGAGCAACGTCGTCGACGCCTCCAACTACGTGATGCTCGAACTGGGCAAGCCGACCCACACCTTCGACGGGGCGTCCATCCACGACCGCACGATCATCGTCCGGCGGGCCATGCCGGGCGAGCGGCTGGAGACGCTCGACCATGTCGAGCGCGAGCTGACGCCGGAGACCCTGATCATTGCCGATTCGCGAGGTCCGATCGGCATCGCCGGTGTGATGGGCGGCGCCGAGAGCGAGATCACGGACGCGACGACGGAGATAGCGATCGAATCGGCCATCTTCGACCCGGTCAGCATCCGCAGGACCGGTCATCGGTACGGCCTGCGTTCCGAGGCCAGTCTGCGCTTCGAGAAGGGCCAGGAGTTCCGGCTTGCGCGAATCGGGGCTGATCGCGTCGCCCAGCTCACCCTGGCCTGGTCCGGCGGCGCCGTCGCCCGAGGCCGCGTCGACTCCGCCCCCGCCGAGCCCGAGCCGGCCAGGCTGGCGTTCAGGCCGCGGCGGGTGGACCAACTCCTGGGCGCCGAAGTTGCTGTTGCCGAGCAGCGCGCGCTGCTGGCCCGTGTCGGAATCGAGACAGAGCCGGCGGCGGCGGCGCAGATCCAGGTCGCAGCCGATCCGCAGCCCCTGTCCGTGCCGGCCGGGTCGGACGCGGTGCTCGTCGCGCTGGTTCCGACCTGGCGACACGACCTGGCGATCGAGGCCGACGTAGCCGAGGAGGTCGCCCGCGTTCGCGGCTACGAGGCGACTCCGGCCCACCTACCGGATACCCTCATGCCGGCCTACCGACCCTCGCCCCTCGGAGTTCGAGATCTGGTCCGCGAAACGCTGGCCGGGGCCGGCCTGACCGAAGTCGTCACTCACGCGCTGGTTGCGCCCCAGGACGAGGCCCGCCTGGCGTGGCCGGAGGATGCCAGTGAACCCGCGCTGCCGGCCGATCTGGCGGCCGAGCCAGGCGAAGCGATCGTCGTGACGAACCCGATCTCGGCTCCGCATTCGGTCCTGAGACGGCATTTGGCCGGGAGTCTGCTCGAGGTCCTTTCCCTGAACGAGCGTCAGGGCCGCTTCGACGTCGCGGTCTTCGAGATCGGGAAACGCTACGCCCGCGTGCAGGGTCGGGCGCGCGAGTGGACCCGGCTCGGCTTTCTCCTGTCGGGAGCGGCGGAACCCGGGTCGTGGAACCGACCGGAACGCCCCTACGATCTCGACGACGCCAAGGGCATCGTCGAGCTGATCTGCCGGCGCCTGGGCCTCCCCAGGCCTTCGTACGTGTCTGACACTCGTGGCTTCCCGTTCCATCCGGGCCGGGCCCTCGTGGTCGAAACGCAGGCCGACGGAGGCGCGCTGTCGGGGCGGATCGCGGAGATACACCCGGATGCGCTGGCCAGGTGGGACCTTCGGGCCGAGCGCGTTGTCGTCGCCGAGCTCGCCGCTCCGGCTCTGGATTCAGCCGTTCCGGCGCGTGTGCATGTAGTGCCGATACCGCGCTTCCCCGAAGTCGAGCGCGATCTGGCGGTCGTCGTTGCCGAGGCCCGCACGGCGGCCGAAGTCGAAGCGACGATCCGGCGCCACGGAGGCAGTCTTCTGCGCGGCCTGCGCTTGTTCGACCTCTATCGCGGCGCCCCTCTCGCCGCGAGTGAGAAGAGCCTGGCTTACCGGCTGACCCTCGGAGCGAACGACCGAACGCTCACCGAAGCTGAGCTGGACGCTGCCGTGGCTCAAGTCCGGACGGGCCTGGAGTCCGATCTGGGAGCGCATATCCGAACCTGAGCCGATTGTGGCCGAAGGTCCGAGTACCCTTGGCACGTTGAACCGCCGGCCAGGCCGCTGCTAACCTAGCCCCGCTCCAGGAGGGACGCTGGGGCGACGTCAGCGACAGGGTGGAGGATTCGTTGGACATCATCGGCACCATCAGGAATGCGCCAATCGTCGACCTGGCCATCTTCATGGGCCTGTTCCTGTTCTTCATCCTCGGGGTGATGCAAGGCACGATTCGTCGGACCCTCGGCATCATCAGCATCCTCTTCGCGTTCCTCCTGGCCGCCAATCTGAAGGGCGCGTTCGGCGACTTCCTGGCCCCGAACTGGACCCAGTTCCCGCGTGAGTACAACCATCTGCTGGCCTTTGTGATGATCTTCTGCGTCGGCGCGGTTGCCTCCTCGATCCTCATTCAGGGGTTCTACAAGCGCACTGAGATCTACGCCGCGCACCCGGTCGTCGACGACATCCTGGGCGGCCTGCTGGGTCTCGCCCAGGGCCTCCTCCTGCTCATCGTCGCGGTGATCATCCTCGACTCGTACACGCTGCCGCCCGCCCAATCGGGCGACGTAGGCCTGCTTCGATCGGCTCAGGATTTCATCCACGACTCGACCATCGCCGGCGGGGTCAAGGATGTGATCGCGCCGCCGTTCGTCCACATCCTGTCGTTCCTCCTGCCGGCCGACCTGGTGGCGACCTTCCCCTGAGGCCCGCTGGAAGCCGCCCCCACGAGAATCGAAGGCGGGACCAGGGCTTCATGACCGACCGACCGTTTCCGCGGGACCTCCTGAGGCGAGACGCGCCCGAGGCGGCCGGTAACCTCCTAGGCGCCAGGCTGATCCGAGGCCGAGGCCCCAGCGCCCGAGTCGGTCGCATCGTCGAGGTGGAGGCCTACGCCGGCCAGGAGGACCTGGCATCGCATGCCCGTTTCGGACCGACCACGCGAAACCGGGTCATGTTCGGCTCGCCGGGTCTCGCCTACGTGTACCTTGTCTACGGCATGTACAGCTGCCTGAACGTCGTGACTGGAGAACCGGGCCGGGCGGGCGCTCTGCTCGTGCGTGCCGTGGAGCCTCTGGCGGGTGTGGAAGTGATGCGCGAGGCTCGTCTGGCGTGGCTCGAGAGGCCGAGAGCCAACGAATCTGACCCACGCGGGGGGTTCGGGGCCGAGCGGATCTCACGCGCCCGACGGCGCATCGAATCCCTGCCCGAGTCCGCCCTGGCCGCGGGTCCGGGCCTGGTCTGCGCCGCGTTCTCAATCGGCCGCGGCGATGATTCGGTTGACCTCTGCGATCCTGGATCGGATCTCCGGCTGGAGACCGGACCGGGCGACGACGACCCGGCAGTCGAAACGGGCCCACGGGTCGGCATCGGCTATGCGCCGGAGCCCTGGCTCAGCCGGCCCTGGCGCTACTGGCTGAAGGGCGGCGCGGCCGTCTCGAAGCCCCCTCGGTCGCACGGTGGCACATAGTGACAGCCAGGGACGCCGCGCCGCTGGAGCCGCCTGCTGCCGCCCTCGCGGCGCCCGGAGCCGGCCTCGACCGTAGGTCGCTTTCGCTCCTGGAGTTCCCCCTCGTGCGCGCACGGCTGGCTGCGGCCGCGGGCTTTCCGCCCGGCCGTCGTCTGGCGGAGGCCCTGGAGCCATCCACCGACCCGGTGATCGTGGCCCGCGGGCTCGAGGAGACGTCGCAGACGCGATCCTTCGTGGCCGAACATCCGGGCGCCGGCATCGGCGGCAGCAAGGACATCGGGCCATGGATCGAGCGCGCCGCCCGCGGCGGCCGCCTGGATCCGTCCCATTTCCTGGACATCATGGTCACGCTCGAGGCCGCGTCCCGCCTGGGCGAGGCGCTGAGTGGCGACCGGCGACCTCTGCTGCGCGACCTGACCCGGGAGGTCCACGCCCTGCCGAGCCTCCGCAACGTGCTGCAGCGAAGCTTCGATCCGGCCGGCGAGTTGCTCGATACCGCCTCGCCCAGGCTCGGCGGCCTGCGCAGGGCGGTAAGGGTGGCCTACGAACGCCTCCGCAGCCGCCTGGATCAGCTCGTCCACTCCAGTGAGCTGGCCACCTCACTTCAGGAGCCCATCGTCACCCTGCGCGGCGGCCGCTATGTGATTCCCGTTCGAGCCGAGGCGCGCGGCCGGGTCAAAGGGATAGTCCACGACGCCTCGGGCAGCGGCCAGACACTGTTCGTGGAGCCAATCGTGGCGGTCGAGCTGGGCAACGCCTGGCGCGAGGCCCAGCTCGCCGAGGTGGCCGAGGTGGAGCGCATCCTGGACGAGCTCTCGTCCCTTGTGGCCGGCCAGGCCGGCCCCCTGCGCGAAACGCTCGCGGCCCTGGCCCGCTACGACTTCTGGTCGGCGAAGGCGCGCCTGGCTGAGGAGATGGACGCGGTCCCCGCGGAGATCGCGGATCGGCCCGAGATAGCGCTTCTGGGCGCTCGCCATCCCGGTCTCGGCGGCCGAGTCGTGCCGATAGACATCAAGCTCGGGGGAGAGTTCAGGGCGCTGCTCATAACCGGACCGAACACCGGCGGCAAGACGGTTGCCTTGCGGACGCTCGGCCTGCTGAGCCTGATGCACCAATCGGGTCTGCACGTGCCGGCCGACGTCGGGACGCGATTGCCCGTCCTCGCGGACGTCTATGCCGACATCGGCGACGAGCAATCCGTGGCCCAGTCGCTCTCCACCTTCAGCGGCCACATGCGGGCCATCGTCCGCATCGTCGAGGCGGCCGGGCCGAACAGGCTGATTCTTCTCGACGAGCTCGGTGCCGGTACGGATCCCACGGAGGGCTCGGCGCTGGCGCAGGCTCTGCTCGATTTCTTCATCCGATCCGGCGCCCTGGTCGCGGCCACGACACACTATGCCGAGCTCAAGTTGTACGCGCACACCACCCCGGCGGCTCGCAACGCTGCGGTGGAGTTCGACGTCGAGACGCTGCGGCCCACGTTCAAGCTCACGATCGGGCTGCCGGGCCGCAGCCAGGCGTTTGCGATCGCCGAGCGTCTCGGGCTGCCCGGCCCGATCGTGGCCGAAGCTCGCTCACGCCTGACCGAGGAGCAGCAGGCATTCGAGGAGACTCTCGCCTCGATCAAGGCGACGGAGGCCGAGACGGCCGAGGCCCTGGCTCAGGCGCGCATCGCCGAGGAGCGCGCCAGGGCCGCTCAGGCCAGCGCGGAGGATGAGCGCCGCCGCGCCCGCCGCGAGCGCGACGAGGCCGTCAGCAAGGCCCGGGACGAGGCCGAGCGCCTCGTGGACGAGGTCAGAACCGAAGTCCGAGGGATCAGGCGCAAGCTCGAACGGGAGACGGTCACCCAGCGCAGTCTGGACGAAGATCTCGAGCGAGCCCGAGCTCAGCTGGACCGGCTGCCGGCCAACGAGCCGGAGCCGGCTCGCACGGGCCCGATCGCATTGGTCTCGTGGCGAATCGGGATGCGGGCTCGCAGCCACACCACCGGCACGGAAGGCCGTATTGCGGCACTGGACAAGAGAGGCCGCCGGGCGACTCTGGAGGCCGGCGGAATGCGCCTCAGCCTGGCTGTGGAGGACCTCGAGCCGGCGTCCGACGGCGAGGGCGGCGCGGCCAGACCAGGCGTCAGCGCCGCCGGGTCGAAGTTGCGATCCGCGCCCCTGGACACCCCCAGCTCTGCCTCGCGGCTTCAGCTGGACCGGGCACGAACTGTGGCCTCGTCCTTGGACCTCCGCGGGGCCACGGTCCAGGAAGCGCTGGAGGTGCTGGACCGCTACCTCGACGACGCCTCCCTCGCGGGCCTGGAGCAAGTGACGGTAATCCACGGAATGGGGACCGGTGCCCTCCGCGACTCGGTCCGCGAGCACTCCTCGGGGCATCCGCTGGTCAAATCGTGGCGACCCGGCGGTCGCGGGGAGGGCGGGGACGGCGCCACGATCGTCTTGCTCTGAGCGGACCGGACTAACCGCTTGCACTGGTGCGACAATCGCGGGCGATGGCGACGCCAGAGACGGTCGTGGCCAGATGGAGGAGTGATTGAGCTTGGCCACGAGCCGGACGGCGCGGGCTGATGTCGCGCGAGCAGTGAGGGTCGTCGACGCGACCGAGACTGCGCCGGCGGCGTGGGACCAGATGGCCGTGCGAAGCCCCATGGGTGAGGCGTTCCAATCCCACGCCTGGGGCGAGCTCAAGCGGGCACTCGGTTGGACTGCCCTTCGCTATGTGATCGAGCTGTCCGATCGGCCGGTTGCGGCCGTCTCCATCCAGGAGCGATCCGGTCTGGGACGGCCCGTTGGGCCGTTCGGCCGCTTGCGAGTCCAGTACGCGCCACGCGGGCCCGTGCTCCTCGAGACCGAACCGGCCGCCGCCATGGCCGCGCTCGAGGGCCTGCGGCTGATAGCCAAATCGCGCGGCGCCATGTCGCTGACGATCGACCCGGCGTGGGAGGAGGGGAGCGACCTCACTGGCGCTCTCCGCGGATCCGGTTTCCGCATGGCGGCACGGGAGATCCAGGTGTCGCGCACCGCCATGATCGTGCCTCTGGAGAAGTCCGAGGAGGCCCAGCGGAAGCTGCTCGGCCACACCACTCAAGCCGACCTCAGCCGGGCCGTCCAGCTGGGTGTCACCACAGAGATGGCGGATCTGGCAGACCCGGCCGTGCGCGAGCCGGCGCTGGCCGAGTTCTTCGACATGCACGCCGCCACCGGCAAGCGCGAAGGATTCCTCGTCAGAGACCGCGACTACGAATTGAGGCAGTGGCGAGCCCTCGGCGAGTCCGGTGTCGCGAGCCTCTGGTTCGCGGGCTCTCGGTCGCCGCGACACGGGGGCGCTCCTGCTCCACTCAGGCAGGCTCCTGGTCTACTTCGCCGCGGGGTCCCGTGACGATGCCGATCTGCGCCACACGCGAGCCAACCATCTCCTGCAGTGGCGAATCATCCGCTGGGCGGCCGAGTCCGGGTTCGGCGGCTACGACATGGGCGGCGTCGACACTCAGTCAGCTCCGGGGGTTCCTGCGGACGAAACCCACCCGCTCTGGAACCTGTACCTGTTCAAGCGCCGTTTCGGTGGAAGACCGGTGGTCCGGGTGCGCGCTCACGAGTACGCTCCCCATGCGCTTCTGGGAACGGCCTGGCGGCTTGGCAGGCGGTTCCGTTGAGCGACGACAAGCCTGTCGCCGAAGAATCGCCTCGGCACCGGGGCTGGCGACCGCGCGACTGGATGTCGTCCCGACTTCACAGGGAAGACGCAGCAACGGAACCCGGCGTCACCGCGCAAGAGCCCGCGTCGCCGTCCGAGCCGGTCACGGCTGGCCCGGACCCGGCCGTCGCCCGGTCAGCGCCGCCCGCCGGCGCGCCCGATGCGCCGGATCAGCGCCGGCGCCACTCCGCCCGGCCCGCCGACGAGGAGTACGTACCGTTCGTCCCGCGGGGCCGGCGCGAGATCTCGGCCATGGTGGGCTCGGACGTCACCGGCGACGTGGTCCTCGCCACGGACCAATCGGCCACGGACCTGGCCGCGATATCGGCGGCGCGGCTTGGCGGCCGGGCGATCGCCCTGGCCGGCGTGGTCGTGGTCGCTGGGGTAGTCCTGTCGCGACTGCTGGGTGAGGTTCGTCTGGCGGTCCTCGGCGCCGAGTTCGGCGCCGGCGCCAACCTCGATGCCTTTACTGCCGCCTTCCGTATCCCGGACACGCTCTTCCAGCTCGTGGCCGCCGGCGCCATCGGCTCAGCCGTGGTGCCCGTGGCCTCGGAGCTTATGGCCCGCGGCGACACCGAAGGCGCCCGCAAGCTCATTTCCACGATCACCAACCTGATGGTTCTGGTCCTCGCGCCGCTGGCCGCGATCGCCTGGCTGTTCGCCCCGGTGCTCGTGCCACTCATCGCGCCCGGCTTCGAGCCGGACAGGCTCAACACCACCATCGACCTCACCAGGCTGATGCTGTTGTCGCCGATCCTGCTGGCTGTGGGCGCGGTGATGGCGGCCGGCCTGAACTCGCTCGGTATCTTCGGCCCGCCGGCCATGGCTCCGAACGTCTACAACCTGGTCATCATCGCGGCGGCAATCGTGCTCACGCCCTTCTTTGGCATCCAGTCACTCGCCATCGGAGTGGTCCTGGGTGCGCTGGGTCATGTCCTGATTCAGGCTCGGCCGTTCGTGGGCCATCGGCTCTATCGGCCCGCCATGGACCTGAGCGACCCGGCAGTTCGACAGACCCTCCTCCTGATGGGCCCGCGGGCCCTGGGTCTGGGAGCCACGCAACTGGTGTTCCTGGTCTATACGGTCTTCCAGTCGACCCTGCCTCGGGGCGAGGTGACTATCTTCAACTACTCGTTCATGGCTCTGCAGATCCCCGTCGGCTTGCTCGGCGTGCCTCTGGGAATCGTGCTGCTGCCGCCGCTGTCGCGGGCGTTTGCCCTCGGCCAGCACGATCAATTCCGAGCCCTCGCCGACCAATCGCTCCGGCTTCTCCTCTTCGTCACGATCCTGCTGACAGGTCTCATGCTCGCCCTGGCCACCCCGACGATCGCCCTGCTGTACGGATACGGGAGGCTCACTCCCTCAGACCAGGCGGCCATGGTTCCGGTCTTCATCGTCTTCCTGGCCGGACTCGTCGCCCACGTGATGATCGCCCTGCTGGCCCCTATCTTCTACGCCGGCAAGGACACCCGAACGCCGGTGACGGCCGCTCTCCTGGCGGTCGCGATCGACATCGGCGGGGCCATCATCCTGTTCCCGTTCTTCCACCTCGAAGGACTGGCTCTTGCGATAGGCCTCGGGGCATGGGCGGAGGTCGTCATTCTGGTGACGCTCATGGAGAAACGCATCGGCTTCGATCTGCGGCCGATGGTGCGCCACTCGATCAGCTTCGTCGGCGGCGCGTGCGTCGCCTCGGCAGCCGCATATCTGGCAGCCCGGTTCGTGGAGAACTACACCGGCGGGCCCGTATCATTCGTGGCTCGAGTCGCTGAGCTGGCCCCGGCAGGGCTCGTCGGCCTGGCGGTCTATGTAGCCTGGGCACGCGCCTTCAGGCTGCCGGAGCTCGGCGGAGCACTGCAGCTGGCCCGCACTCTGCTCGGCCGCGGCGAGAGTTCCGGCCACAAGGCCGCCGGGCGCTGACCGCCTCTCGGGAAGGCACCGCGACCCTGGGCGGCACGCGCTCCTATGCGCGCCGGGACCCTCTTGGGTCCCAGTGTCCACCGCGCAGCCGGCTCGCCAGAGAGCCGGGCAGCGTTAGGAGCGGAACGAACACGACCGGAGAAGGAGAAGGGCTCGGCGTGGGAGTGGGTGTGGGCGTCGGTGTCGGCGTGGGTGTGGGCGTGTGCGTGGGCTTTGGCGTCGGGGTCGGCGTCGGTGTGGGCGTGGGGGTCGGCGTGGGTGTGGGCGTGGGGGTCGGCGTTGGCGACGGGCTGGCCGACGGAGGAGGCGTTCCCGTGTTGGAGGTGCACGTCGTCGTCGGCGCGAAGGGCGCGCCCCATGTCTGGCCGAACGGCGTCCAGAATCCGGTCTGATAGAAGTACATGGTGGCCCCGTTGTTGGGGCCCCCTCGTTTGCCGACGCCCTGCTGCGCTCTGGCGATCCAGATCTGATCGTACTTTTGCCAGTTCTGCCCGGCCGGCGGGTTGGCCTCTACCTGGCTGAGATCGAGCAGCCCCTTCGTTTCCTTGACCCCGGGGCAATCCCACGTCCAGACCGTGTTGGTGACCGTGTCCACGTCGACCGGCACCTTGGTGTTGTCTACCTGCTGTGGGACCGTCCCGTCGATGAAGACTTCTCGGACCGTCTGAGTCGTGTACGCGCCAGGCAGCATCCCGCTGTTGGCGTCCACCGTGGCCCACGAGACTCCACCCGGCTGCTGGAAATCGACCACTGGCGTGCCGGCGGTCGCATCCTGCATGAAGGCGTGCCAGATCGGGGCTGCCAGCTCGAGGGACATCACGCTGTGCCCCGGGGCGCGGTCGCTGTTGCCGGCCCAGACTCCAGCCACGATGGCCGGTGCACCCGGACTCGCGGGCGGCGCCACGTACCCAACCGCGAAGAGATCTTCCGTCTGGTCGCTGGTGCCGGTCTTGAGCGCGGCGGGCCGGCGAACCTTGCCCTCCATCAGCTTGTACTGGCTCCACCAGTTGTTCTGGGACGGATCAGTGTTGCCGGCCAGGATGTTCGTCATCACGTACGACGCCTGAGCCGTCGACGGGTGCGTCGTCTTGGGGGTCAGGGAAGATGCCGGCAGAATCTCGGCGCCCTTCGCGTCCGTGACCGAGAGGATCAGGTTCCTCTGAACCAGAGATCCCGAGTCCGCGATCGCGCCATAGGCGGATACGAGGTCCGCCGGGTGGACCTCAACGGTGCCGATGCCGACCGAAACGCCCGGGTTCGAGTTGGCCGGGAAGGTGAGCCCAAACTGCGTTGCGCGCTGCATTACATGCGCCACGCCGTTGATGGCGGCGGTCTTGACCGCAGGGATGTTGAGCGAGTACTGGAGGGCCTCGCGCAGTCGCACCGGGCCGCGCTCGAAGCCGTCCGCGTCGTGGGGTATGTAGCCCCCGCCGAAGTCGGTGGCCACGTCCATGTAGAGCGAGGCCGCCGTGATGCTCTTGTCCTGGATGCCGATCAAGTAGTTGATCGGCTTGAACGATGAGCCGGGCTGGCGGCCGATTCCGGACGACAGCACGTCGTACTCGGGGTCGAAGTAGTTCTGGCCGGCTTTGGCGGGGTCCTTGACGGGCTTCTCGTAGAAGCCGGCACTGCCCGCGTAGGCGAGAACCTGCCCGGTTCGATAGTCGACGGCGATGAGGGCCCCGTTGTGGATGTTGCCGTTGCGCAGGCCAGTCGTGCTGGTGGAGCTTGGGCCGATGATCCGGGTGTAGTTGTACGGGTCGCTCTTGGCGGTGATGCCGATACCAGGACTAGCGAGGTAGGCGATGTCGTCCGCCAGCGTCGCCTGGTTCGGCCCGAAGATGTAGGCCTTCAACCACTTCTCGGCGGACGCCTGCATCTTGGCATCCAGCGTCGTGATGACCCTGTAGCCGCCGGTGTCGACAGCCTCACAGTCGGCGGGGTCCGTGTCCGGTGGGCAAAGCAGGCTCGCCAGCTGCTGGCGAACCAGAAGGTCGAACTGAGGCGCGATGTTCGGGGAGCGAACCGCAGGGTGGAGGACCACCGGCTCGGACTCGGCGGCCAGGAGGGCGGAATCGGCGTACTTGCCCTTCAGCAGGCCGTCGCGGTTGTTGCGGCGCATGTCCTCCAGGATCGCATTGCGACGGATCACGATCGGCTTCGCGTCGGGAACGACCAGTGTCCCGTCTTCCATTTCCTCGGCGTTCGCCACGAGGTCGTACGCAGAGGGCGCTTGCAGCAGGGCGGCCAGGATCACCGACTGGGCGATGGTCAGCTTGCTGAGGTCCGTTATCCCGAAGTAGCCCTGCGCGGCCGCCGCGATGCCGTAGCTCTGGTTGCCGTAGAAGTTGAGGTTCAGGTAGGCGGTGATGATCGCCTGCTTGCCCTGCTCGCCAGGGAACTCATTCGTGAGCCGGATCGACTGGATGATCTCCTTGATCTTCCGATCGACGGTGCTGGTCGTGGGCGGCAGCAAGCGCTGCCTGACGAGTTGCTGAGTGATCGTCGACGCGCCTCGAGCATGGCCCGAGAGCGCGTCGCGGAGTGCGGACAGGACGGCGGCCGGGTCGAACCCCGTGTTCGACCAGAAGGTCTTGTCTTCGGCGCTGGTGGTTGCAGTCGAGGACGACGTTCGGGATCTCGGCGAACTTGAGTACGCGACGGTTCTCCGAACCGAAGGCCGCAAGCTGGATCGTGCCGGTGCGGTCGTAGCAGGACGGTCTGCTGGTTGTAGTTGATGCTCTCCAGCAGGTCTTCGGGATCCTGGAGATCGCTGCTGTAGGACCTGTAGATGTCGACAGCGCTCACGAAGGTAACCATGCTGAGAACGAAGAACGTTCCCAGCAGGAAGAGCGGCAGGATCACCGCGACACGGCCGCCGGCGCCACCGCGCGCTCGGCGGCTGCCGTGGCCATTGCGCCTGCGGCGTTCACGTCGGGCGAGACTGGTCTGCATGGCGGCTCGCAAGATAGCATAGGTAGACAGGCGGCCAACCCACCCCTCACCGCCGGGCTCTCGGACGAGTACGTCCGTCGCGACGTGACGAAAAGGAGCGGAATCGGGCCATGACGCTGCCTGGAGAGACCGAAGGAACGAACCCCGCAACGATCCCCGGCGGATTGCCCGGGCTCCTCGACGAGCTGCGCTGGCGGGGCATGCTCCACCAGTTCAGCAGCGGCCTCGCCGAGCGTCTGGCGACCGGCAAGCCCATCAAGGGCTACAACGGGTTCGACCCAACGGGCCCTTCGCTGCACATCGGGCACCTCGTGCCGATCTTCGGCTTGATCCACCTCCAGCGGGCCGGTGGCACGCCCGTGGTCGTCATTGGAGGCGGAACCGCGATGATCGGCGATCCGTCCGGACGGTCGGCGGAGCGACTCCTGCTAAGCCGGGCCATGGTCGAGGAGAACGTCGTGGGTATGCAGGCCCAGCTGACGCGCTTCCTCGACTTCGACGGCCCCAACGGCGCCGAAGTCGTCGACAACTACGAGTGGCTGAGCTCGTACTCGCTGCTGCGCTTCCTGCGCGACATCGGCAAGCACCTGACCGTGCCGTACATGCTCGCCAAGGACTCGGTCCAGGTACGGCTCGACGCCGGGCTGAGCTTCACGGAGTTCAGCTACATGCTCCTCCAGGCCGCCGATTTCCTGCACCTCTATCGAGTCGGCGGCGTCGAGCTGCAGATGGGTGGCGCCGACCAGTGGGGCAACATCACCGCCGGCCTGGAGGTGATCCGCAAGGAGTTCGGGGCCGGCGAGGGCCAGGACCTCGCGTATGCGGTGAGCTACCCACTGCTCACGAACGCGAGCGGCGCCAAGTTCGGCAAGACGGCCGCCGGCACCAGCGTCTGGCTCGACCCCAACAGGACGAGCCCGTTCCAGTTCTACCAGTACTGGCTCGACGCCGACGACCGCGACGTTGGCAAGTACCTGCGGACCTTCACCCTCTTCGACCAGGCTCGAGTTCGAGGACCTGGAGGCGCAGCAGGCCGCTCATCCGGAGACACGGGTGGCGCAACGGGCCATGGCGTACGACATCACCGCGCGGGTCCACGGCGAGGACGAGGCGAAGAAGGCGGTTCAGATCAGCGAGGCCGCGTTCTCCAAGGATCCGATCCGCGACCCCGAAGTCCTCGAAGCGCTGTTTGCGGCCGTCGAGCACTTCGAGTTCACCGCCGAGGACCTGGCCGGCGGAGCGCTGCGTATCGCGGTCGTGAGCGGCCAGTACGCCTCGAACGGCGAGGCCCGGCGGGCCATCACGCAGGGCGGCCTCACGATCAACGACGAGCGGATCAAGGCGCCCGAGGACGCCGTCCCGGCCCCGATCGGCGGCCGCTACCTGGTCCTTCGCGCCGGCAAGAGAGGCGTTCGGATCGGCCGGCTCAAGAGCTAGAGGCGACCCGGGTGGCGGCCTGCGGCGGCGCGGCCTGCGCGGCTACGCCCTGTGGCGCTCTCGCAAGCGAGCGATCACCTCCGACGGCGGCAGATCGCGCTCGCGCAGGACGACCAGCGTGTGGTAGAGCAGGTCGGCCACCTCGCCGGTCAGGGCGTCCCGTGTGGCCGGCCGGCGTTCGGCTGAGGCGACCGCGTCGTCCTTGGCGGCCATCAGCACTTCGGTCGCCTCCTCGGCCACCTTGCGGCCGGCGCCGTCGACCCCCGCGGCAAGAAGGCGAGCTGTGTACGACGTGGCGGGATCCGCTCCGGCACGCTGATCGATCGTCGCCCAGAGCGTCTCGAGCCACTCGAAACCCTGGGAGCGGGTGGGCGGAGTGGCGAGCCGCGGCTCGGCGCCCTCGGCGTCGAAGCAGCTGCGCGTGTTGCGGTGGCACGTCGGGCCGGCCGGATCAACCTGCATGAGCAGCGCGTCGCCGTCGCAGTCGACCGCGATGTCCACCAGGCGCAGCACGTTGCCGCTCGTCTCGCCCTTGCGCCACAGGCGATCGCGCGAGCGGGAGTGGAAGTGGACCTCGCCGGTGGCCAGGGTCGCCGCGAGCGCCTCGGCGTCCATGTAGGCCACCATGAGGACCCGGCCGTCGGCCGCATCCTGGACGACGGCCGGGACGAGGCCGGCCGGACCCCAGGCGACGTCCGCAACCGGCGGCTTCCGGTCGGTCATGCGACTGCCTCCCCGACGGGTCGCACCGGCAGGCCGGCCGCGGCCATCGCCGCCTTGACCGAGGCGATCGAGTGCATCCGGCGGTGGAAGATCGAGGCCGCGAGAACCGCGTCCGCCTTGCCGTCGCGCACCGCCGCGACGAAGTCTGCCGGGCCCGGCGGCGCCGCCCGAGGCGATGACCGGCACGCGGACCCGCGTGGCGATGGCCGCCAGCAGCTCGGTGTCGAAGCCGCTCCGCGTTCCGTCGCGGTCCATCGACGTGACCAGCAGCTCGCCCGCGCCCAGCTCCACGACCCGCAGCGCCCACGCGACCGCGTCGAGGTCCGTGGCGCGACGACCGCCGTGCGTGACGACCTCCCAGGTCCGGGCGGCTGCCATCGGCCTGTGGCAGCCGTCGCGCGTCGATGGCGCACACAACCGCCTGGCTGCCGAACCGCTCGGCGCAGGCCGTCAGGAGCTCGGGCGTGGCCACGGCCGCGGTGTTGAACGAGACCTTGTCCGCGCCGGCTCGCAGCACGTCGCGCATCTCGTCGACGCTGCGCACGCCGCCGCCGACGGTGAGTGGCACGAACGCCCGGCTGGCGGTCCGGCGCACGACTTCGAGCATCGTCCCGCGCCGCTCGTGGGCGGCGGTGATGTCGAGGAAGACGATCTCGTCGGCGCCCTCGCGGGCGTAGCGCTCGGCCAGCTCGGCCGGGTCGCCTTCGTCGGTGAGGTTCACGAACTTCGTCCCCTTGACGACGCGGCCCTTGTCCACGTCGAGGCACGGGATCACCCGACGGGCCAGCATCAGGCGACCTCGGCGGCTGGCGCACGGCGCGCTGCCGGCCTCACAAGCCCGACGAAGTTGGACAGCACCCGAAGACCGGCCTCGGACGACTTCTCGGGGTGGAACTGCAGCCCGTACAGCGAGCCCTTCGCGACCGCGCTGACGAACGGCCGACCGTGCGTCGTGCGAGCCACGACCACGCCTTCGTCGGCCGGAGCAGGCGCGAAGGAGTGCACGAAGTAGAAGTACGAGCCGTCCGGGATGCCGTCGAACAGCGGGTGCTGCCGGACGATGCTCCACCGAGTTCCAGCCGATGTGCGGCAGCGTCGGCGCGTCCACCAGCCCGACCGTCCGGCCCGCCAGCAGCCCGAGCGTCTCGGCGTCGCCTTCGTCGCTCGCCTCGAAGAGGAGCTGGAAGCCCAGGCAGATGCCGAGGCACGGTCGTCCCGGCGCGAACCCAGTCACGCAACGGCTCGACGCAGGCCGCGCTCGCGCAGGTGGTCCATGGCCGGCGCGGCGGCGCCGACACCGGGAACCACGATCGCGTCCGACGCCGGCCAGAGCCGACGGTTCGTCGGCCACGACGACATCGGCCCCGACCGCCGCCAGGGCCCTGGTGATGCTGACCATGTTCGCGGCGCCGTAGTCCAGGACCGCGACCTTGACCGGGTCGGTCATCCGAGCGACCCCTTCGTGGAGGCGGGACCCTGACGTCGCGGATCGACCGCGACCGCGGCGCGCAGCGCCCGACCCAGCGCCTTGAACGCGGCCTCGGCCAGGTGGTGGTCGTTGCGGCCGCGGCCCTCGGACGTTCAGCGTCACGCCGCCGGCGCGGGCGAACGACTCGAAGACGTGCTCGATCAGCTGAAGCGGCAGCTTCCCGGCGCGCTTGCCCCTGAACGGCAGGTCGACGACGGCATACGGCCGGCCGCCCACGTCCACGACCGCCGTGGCCACCGATTCGTCCATCGGCACGGCGGCGTCGCCGAAGCGGACGATGCCCGGCGCGGTCGCCGAGAGCCTCGGCCAGGGCGGCGCCGAAGACCAGCGCCACGTCCTCGACCGTGTGGTGCTCGTCGACGACCAGATCGCCCGTGCGCCTCGACCTCGAGATCGAAGAGGGCGTGGTGGGCCAGCGAGCCGAGCAGGTGGTCGAAGAAGCCGACGCCCGTCTCCATCTTGGTCTCGCCGCTCCCGTCGAGGCGCAGGGTCACCGTGATCTCCGTCTCGCGAGTGGTCCGCGTGACGGTCGCGGACCGCTCGCCGGAGGCGACGACGGTGCCGATCTGGCTGCTCATGCGGGGATCCCTCTGGCTGCGTCGATGAGTCGGTCGTTCTCCTCCGCCGACCGGACGGTCAGGCGGAGGCAGTCGGCGAGCGGGTGGTCGCGACCGAAGGTGCGCGGGCACCAGCCCCTTGCGAAGGAGCGCCTCGGCGGCCGCGGCAGCCGCAGCTGGGCGAGTCGAAGCGGACCAGGATGAAGTTGGCCCGCGACGGATACGGGCGCCAGCCGATCGTCGGTCAGCTCGCCCGTCAGGCGGCTCCGCTGCTCGGCGATTCGGGCGACGTTGGCCGCCGCAAGCTCGGGCCGCGCGAGCGAGGCCGTGGCCAGGGCCGCCGAGACGGTGCCCACCGAGGCCGGGGCGCGGTACGAGACGATCGGCGCCAGGGTCTCCGGTCTGGCTATCGCGAACCCGACTCGAATGCCGGCCAGTGCGTGGGCCTTGCTCAGCGTCCGGATCACGACCAGCCGCGGGTAGTGGGCCCGAAGCGGCAGCACAGAGCGGCCGACGAACTCGGCGTAGGCCTCGTCCACGACTACCACCGGGGCCTCGCGCCCGTCGCGCAGCGCCGTGGACGCCAGGGCCTCGAGCAGCTCGCCGATCCGTTCGGGCGGCTCGCAGGCGCCGGTCGGGTTGTTCGGCTCGCACAGCCAGACCAGCCGGGCGCTTCGGGCGGCCTCGACGAGCGCCGCGATGTCGAGCCCGAAGCCGCCCTCCGGCCCGAGCCGCGGCACGGCAGCGACGCGCGCCCCGCGCTGCTCCGACACGATCCGGTACATGGCGTAGGTCGGCACGGCCACGACGGCCGCGCGATCCCTCTCGCAGGATAGGCGCGAGCCGTCAGGTCCAGCGCCTCGTCGGCGCCGGCCGTCGGGAGCAGCTCGTCGGGCGCCACGCCGTACGACGCCGCGGCCGCAGCCACGAGCGCGGCGTAGTCGCTGGGCGGGTACTCGGACAGGGGCGGGTCGAAGGGCCCCGCCAGGACGTCGCGCAGGTCCGGCGGCACGGGCGAGGTGTTCACGTCGAAGCGGACGATCGACTCGCGCGGGCAGGCCGTACGCGGCGGCCAGGAAGTCGGTCGTCGGCTCCCAGACGTAGGTCGGCAGCGGCTCTGAGGCGCCGAGCCGAGCGCTCATCGACCGGCCTCCTCGAAGCGGACTTCGACCGCCCGCTTGTGGGCGATCAGGCCTTCGGCCTCGGCGATCGCCTCGACGGCGTCGCGGATGGCGGCCAGGCCGTCGCGGCGTGATCCGCTGCACCTGGATGAACTTGCCGTAGCTCTCGGTCGACAGCGCGCCGCAGGAGCGGGCCAGGCCGCCGGTGGGCAGGACGTGGTTCGCGCCCGAGGCGTAGTCGCCGGCGGACTCGGGCGCGTACGGGCCCGACGAAGAGCGAGCCCGCGTTCCGCAGCCGCGCCACGGCCTCCTCGACGTCGTCCACGACCACCGAGAGGTGCTCCGGGGCGTAGCCGTTGACGAAGTCGAGCGCCGGCGTCGCGCGACGGGCGCGAGCACGACCAGGGCGCCAGCTCGCCAGCGACCGCTCCAGGATCGCGCGCCGGGCCGCGGTCTCGAGCTGACGGGCCAGCTCCGCCTCGACGGCCGCGGCGACGGCCGCGTCCCAGGTGACCAGCAGGGCAGGGGAGTCCGGGCCGTGCTCGGCCTGCGAGAGCAGGTCGGCGGCGACGTGGACCGCGATCGGCCGTGGCATCGGCCACGACCATCACCTCGGACGGCCCGGCGGGCAGGTCGATGCCGCACTCGCCGAAGACCTCGAGCTTGGCCGCGGTCACCCAGGCGTTGCCCGGGCCCGACGATCCGGTCGACCGGCTCGACGCCCGCCTCGGGCAGGCCGTAGGCCAGCGCCGCCGACGGCCTGGGCGCCGCCGGCGACGATGAACGCGTCCACGCCGACGAGCCCGGCCGCGCCGAGGAGCGTCGGGTTGAGGCGGCCCTCCGCAGTCGGCCGGGGAGGCGACGACGATCCGGCCCGACGCCGGCGACCTGGGCCGGGACGACGCCCATCAGCAGCGAGCTCGGGTAGGCCGCGGAACCGCCCGGGCGCGTAGACGCCGACGCGGGCCAGCGGCACCCAGCGCCGCTCGATCTCGACGCCCGGGACGATCGTCGTGAAGCGCGTCTCGGGCAGCTGCGTCTCGGCGAAGCGGCGGATGTTGTCGATCATCTGCTCCAGGCCGGCCCGGATGCGCGGCGGCAGGGCGTCGCGCGCGGCCTGCCATCTCGGCCCGGCTCACGAGCAGCGAGCCGTCGGCCCGGCCGCCGCCGAACCGGGCGTTGGCGTCCCGGACGGCCGCGTCGCCGCCGCTCTTGACGGCCGCCAGGATCGCCCGGGCGCCCTCGCGGACCCGCGGGTCGGGGACCGCGCCACGGCGCAGCAGAGCCGCGAACCTCGGCGGCGACGGCCGGATCGGAAGCGGCGCGGGACAGCTCCAGGCGGCGCAGGTTGACGGACGCTGCGCTCACGGGACGAGCTTCTCGATGGGCAGGATGAGGATGCCGGACGCGCCGGCGGCCTTGAGCTTCGGCAGCAGCGACCAGACCGCGTCCGCGTCCACGACCGAGTGGATCGCGATCATGCCCTCGTGGGCGAGCGGAATGACCGACGGCGACTCCAGGCCCGGGCAGCAGATCCTCGAGCTCCGCGGCCTTGGCCATCGGCGCGTTCATCATCAGGTACTTGCGGTCGCGCGCGGCCAGCGTGGCGCTCAGCATCGTCTGGATCGAGTCCAGCACGTCGGCGCGCTCGCGTCAGGGCGGTCGGGTTGGCCAGCAGGACGGCCTCGGACGCGAAGACCTCCTCGATCGGGCGGAGGCCGTTGACGACCATCGTCGAGCCGGTGGAGACGAGGTCGACGATCGCCTCGGCCAGGCCCAGGCGCGGCGCCACCTCGGCCGCACCGGAGACCGGGATCACGTCCACCGGTATGTCCCGGCTCTCGAAGAACCGGCGGGTCAGGCTCATGTGGGACGTGGCCACGCGCAGGCCCGCCAGGTCCTCGGCGGCGCGGTAGGGCGAGTCGTTCGGGACGGCGACGGTCAGGCGGCAGCGCCCGTAGCCGAGCGTCCGCAGCTGCGGCACGTCCGACCCCGATTCGGCCACCAGGTCCAGACCGGTGACGCCAAGCTCGGCCACTCCGTCGCTCACGAACTCGACGACGTCGTTGGTGCGAACGAACAGGATGTCCAGGTCGAAGTTCTGGACGCGCGCCACCAGCGCCCGCTCGCCGGCTTCGAAGACCAGGCCGGCGTCGCGCAGCAGGCCGTACGGTCGGTTCGACCAGGCGGCCCTTGTTCGGTATGGCCAGGCGCAGACGCCGGGTCATCGAGACGGCTCTCCAGTCGGGGCGGGGGATTGGCCGGTCTCGGCCGCGCGGAGTCGCTCGAGCGCCCGCAGGTAGCCGCCCTCGCCGTGGTGCAGCCACTGGGCGATGCGGGTGATCGTGGCCGTGCTCGCGCCGGTCCGGCTGCGAGATCTCGGCGTAGTGCATGCCCGCGTCGAGCAGCCGGACGACGGCCCAGCGCTGGGCCATGTCGTGCAGCTCGCCCGAGCGTGCAGAGGTCGCGGAAGAAGGCCGAGGCTTCGTCGACGGTCTCGAGGCGCAGGATCGCCTCGAACAGCTCGCTCGCGGCCTCGTCGCGCCAGGCTTCCATCGCGCTCATGTCGCCGCATCCTCGATGCGTCCGATTGTCGCCGGATCTCGCACGCCGTCGTGGCGCCATCCGGCTCTGTCGTGATGTAGTAGCATAGTAGCATGCTACAACGCAGACGCAAGCCGGCGATGCGGCCGGAACTTCCAGCTCCTGCCGGCGATCGACCTCCGGGGCGGGCAGGTCGTCCGCCTCGCCGAGGGCGACTTCGCGCGGGAGACGGTCTACGGGACGGATCCGGCGGCGGTGGCGCGCGGCTTCGCCGCGGCCGGCGCGCGCTGGATCCACGTCGTGGATCTCGACGGCGCCCGGGACGGCGGCCGGCGTCAGACGGAGGCGGTCGCGCGAATCGTGGCTGCGGTCGGGAGGGGCGTGTCCTGCGAGGTCGCCGGCGGGCTGCGCGACGAGGCGGCCGTCGAGGCGGCTCTCGCAGCCGGGGCGGCGCGGGCGGTCGTCGGCACGGCGGCCCTGCGCGACCCGGCGTTCGTGGAGCGGCTCGTCGCCCGCTTCGGCGCGGAGCGGATCGCCGTCGCGCTGGACGTGCGGGACGGACTCGCCGTCGGCCACGGCTGGGTTCCGGGGTCGCCCGGCGTGCCCGCGGACGAAGCCCTGGCGGGGCTCGCCGATCGGGGCGCCGCGGACGTTCATCGTCACGGCGATCGAGCGCGACGGACTGCTCGCCGGGCCCGAACCTGGAGCTTGCTGGGCCGGATGGTCGCTCTGGACCGCGGCGACGTCGTCGCGTCAGGCGGGCGTTTCGTCGCTCGACGACCTCGCCGCGGTCCGCACCCTCGGCTGCGCCGGCGCCATCGTCGGCCGGGCAATCTACGAGGGCGGCCTCGATCTGGCCGAAGCGGTGCGTCTGGTACGGGGCAACTGACGAGCGCCAGGCGTCCAGCCGCGTCTCAGCAGGTCGGCGGCTGCGTCTTGCCGTAGTAGCGGCTCGTCTTGCCGAACAGCTGTATCGAGAGCGCCGCCACCTTGTCCAGCTTCAGGCAGCTCGTGGACGCGCCCGCCGTGGCGCTCGAGACGCTGTACGGCGGACCGAGGACGTACCTGTCGAAGTTCTCGGGCGGGATGTTCTGCCCGGCAGCGACCATGTCGGCCACCTGCGACGCCGGGAAGTCCGTCCGGACGAGCGAGCCGGCCTGCTGAGTCCAACTCGGGAGATTTACCACCACGCCCGGCGTCGCCATCTTGTGCTCCAGCGCGATCAGGATCTGCTGCTGCCGACCGGCCCGGGCATAGTCGCTGTTGCCGGTTCCGTGGCGAGACCTGGCGTAGGCGAGGGCATGGCGCCCGTCAAGATGCTGCCGACCGGCGGCCAGCGTGAAGCCGAAGGGCGAGCCGTCGAGCCAGTCATACGTCGGATCGTTGATGGCCCCGGGATTGTCGATGTCGATCCCGCCAACCATGTCGATCATCTTCATGAAGTTGGCCAGGTTCATGACGGCGTAGTAGTTGATCGGGACGCCGACCAGATAGCTGATCTCCTTCACGAGGGTCGGGAACGGTTGATCAGGGGATTTGATCCAGCCGTTCTGCACGTAGGTGGGCAGGGAGTTGATCTTGATCTTCGAAGTCCCACCCCAGTAGAACGGGAAGCCGGCTGTGTCCCGTGGAATGCTCACCATGGCCACCCGGTTCGTGGCCTTGTCGAAGCTCACGACCATGATCGAGTCGTAGAGACGCTCCGAGCGGGTCGAGAACTGGTCGAGGCCTGTTAGCAGGATCGTGACTCGGGAGCCGCTCACCGGGGCTACGCCCGCCTCGTCGCCGCTGGCGTTTCCGCCGAACGTGTGAGAGCCGATGTCGTATGCGGACCAGAGATAGACGGCTCCGGCGGCGTGGCTGGCAACGATGGCAACCAGCAGAAGCATGAGCGCCATGCGCTCACCCGCACGTACGGTCAGGCGGCGGTCGCCCTGGGCGTATGCGTGCGCCACGGAAAGGAGGCGCCAGAAGCCGAGACCGACGACTGCGACCAGCGCCGCCCAGGCGAACGTCGGGTCCAGGAAGCGAGCCACCAGGACCGACAGGCCCTGCCGAGATTCGTAGTAGAGGACGGCGGCCAGCGCCACGGCAGGGATGCCAAAGAAGATCCCCAGTTGGATTCGACCGGCATAGAACTGCCCGAGCCCGGGCCAAAGGAACGACAGCAGGGCTCCGAGTGACGGGGATCGAGATCCCTGCCGGCGAGCGGTATTGAAGTTGGACACTACGGCACGACTCTACTACCGGTTTGGGGGGAACGTCTTTCACGACGCGGTAGCCACCACGACAGTGACGCGAGAAGGCGGCGCCCACTCACGGTGAAAGGGCGGTGCCGAGTATCGGTTAGCCCGCAGCCGTCAGTGTCCTGGCCCGAGCCGAATCGACCCTCGGGTCTCAGTGCTCCTCGTCCGCGTGGGCCTTCCTATGGGCCTCGATCACCTTTTCGGCGATGTGCTGCGGCACGTCCTCGTAGTGGTCCAGCGTCGCCGTGAACGTGCCCCGGCCGGCAGTGAGCGAGCGAAGCTCGGTGGCGTAGGTGAACAACTCGGCCTGGGGGACGTGGGCCGTGATGACTTGCAGCCCGTCCTTGACGTCCATCCCGAGAACGCGGCCGCGGCGGCCGTTGAGATCTCGGTTGACGTCGCCCATGTAGGCCTCGGGGATCCGGATCTCCACGGTCATGATCGGTTCCATGAGCGCCGGCTTGCACTCCAGGACGCCCGACTTCAACGCCAGTCGGGCCGCCAGCTTGAACGACAGCTCGTTCGAGTCGACCGCGTGGAAGCTGCCGTCGTAGAGCGTCGCCTTGAAGTCGCTGAGCGGGTAGCCCGCCAGGATCCCTTCTGCCGCCGTCTCGCGGACGCCCTTCTCGACTCCGGGGAAGAAGTTCTTGGGCACCGTGCCGCCGACGACATGCTCGGCGAAGACGACCCCGCCGCCCGGATTCGGCTCGATCTCGAGCCACACGTCGCCGAACATACCGTGGCCGCCGGTCTGCTTCTTGTAGCGGCCGTGGGACTGCGTCTTGCCCCGGATCGTCTCCTTGTAGGGGACCTTGGGGATGGAGGTCACGATCGCTGCCCCGAACTTGCGCTTGAGGCGCTCGCCAAGGACGGCGATGTGAGCGTCGCCCATGGCCACCAGGACCTGCTCGCCCGTCTCGCTGCGGACGACGCGAGCGGACGGCTCCTCTTCCAGCATTCGCTGCAGGGCCGAGCCCATCTTGTCCAGGTCCGCCTTTGTCTGCGGCTCGATGGCCACCTGCAGAGTGGGCACGGGGAACTCGAGCGGCGGCAGGGCGTATGGGTACTCGCGAGACGAGGTAAGCGTGTCGCCGGTGGCCGTGACTGTCAGCTTGGCCACGGCCCCGATCTCGCCGGCGTGGAGCTGCCCGACGGTCTCCTGGTCCTTGCCGTGGAGGAGAAGCAGCTGGCCCAGGCGCTCGTCCTCGCCACGCGTCGCATTCCAGGCGTGGGCCTGGCCCTGGAGCGTTCCAGAGAGCACTCGCAGGTACGTCAGGCGGCCCACGAACGGATCGGCAGTGGTCTTGAAGACTCTAGCCACGAGCGGACCGGCCGCGTCCGGAACGATCCTGGTCTCCTTGCCGCCCTTGGGATCGGTCGCGACTATCTCGCCCAGGTCCAGCGGTGAGGGGAGGTAGCGAACGATGGCATCGGCCAGCGCCCGAATACCGATGTCCCTGGCCGCGCTGCCGACCAGCACCGGCGCAACCAGGCCGGCCCGGACCGCCTTCTTGACGCAGGCCTCCAGCTCGGCGTCGGTGATCTCCTCGCCCTCGAGGTACTTGGTCATCACGTCGTCGTCGGCTTCCGACGCGGCCTCGATCAGCTGGTCCCGGCGGGTGGCGAGCTCATCGGCCATGCCGGCCGGAACCGCTGCCTCGACTTCCTTCCCGCCCTGCAGCTCGTACGCCTTGCGGTGGATCACGTCGACGAAGCCGGTAAACTTCTCGCCCGCCCCGATGGCCACGTGCAGAGGCGCGATCTTCTGCCCGAACGACGCCCTGAGCTTGTCGACTGCGTTGCCCGGATTCGCGTTCTCCCGGTCGCACTTGTTGATGAAGAAGAGCGCCGGCCGGCCGGTCCGGCGAGCCACCGCCACGGTCGACTCCAGGCCCGCTTCGACGTTCCCGGAGGCGTCCATCAACAGGACTGCAGCGTCCGCGGCCGCGAATCCCTCGGCGACCTCGGCGGCGAAGTCCGCGTAGCCGGGGGTGTCAATGAGCTGGATCCTTGTCCCGTCGTGATCCAGTGACGCGACCGCCAGGCTCAGCGACTGGCGTCGCTTCTGCTCTTCCGGCTCGTAGTCAAGGCTGGCCGACCCGTCGTCGACGCGGCCGAGCCGGGTGATCGCCCCGGCATCGAAGAGAAGGCGCTCGGCCAGCGTCGTCTTGCCGGCACCGGCGTGCGCGGCAATGACGACGCTGCGAAGGTGGGGGAGGTCGACACTCTTGGTTGTCATCTGCGCAATCGATCCTCTGGTGGCGTTGGAGCGGGCAGGATGAGCGGCGTGACGAGCGGAGGCCGCGGTCAGGCCATGATAGCCGGGCGGGCCGCCGGAGACGAGCGTGACGCGACCGGAACGGACTCGGCGGTCAATCCGTCGGGCCGGCCGCGACCGGCCGGGATGCCCCCTCGGGCGCTATACTCCGGCCGATGTCAGGTCACTCGAAATGGTCCCAGATCAAGCGCCAGAAGGGCGCCAACGACGTAAAACGCGGTGCCGTCTTCACCAAGATGGGCCGCGAGATCAGCGTCGCCGCGCGCGCCGGCGGAGGCGACCCTGACGGCAACTTCCGGCTTCGGCTGGCCATCGAACGTGCTCGTGCCATCAACATGCCGCTCGACACGATCAAGCGCGCCATCGAGAAGGCGGCCGGCGGCGGCGAAGGCGAGCAGTTCGAAGAGATCATGTACGAGGGCTACGGGCCGGGCGGGGTGGCCTTGATCGTCGAGGCCGCGACGGACAACAAGAACCGGACCGCGGCGGAGGTTCGGTCCATCCTCACCAAGGCCGGTGGGCAGCTGGCCGGAGCCGGCAGCGTGGCCTGGCAGTTCGAGCAACGTGGCGTGATCATCCTGGCCCACGGCGGCAATCAGGAAGAGCTGGAGCTTGTCGCCATCGACTCGGGCGCGGACGACGTCGACACCAGTGGCGATCAGGTCGAGGTCTTCACCAAGCCCCACGACCTGGAGGCGGTGCGCCGATCGCTCGAGGCTGCCGGCGTGAAGATCGAATTGGCCGAGCTGTCGATGAGCCCCAAGAACACCGTCGAGCTGGACGTCGCCAGGGCGCGACAGGCGCTTCGCCTGGTCGAATTGCTCGAAGACCAGGACGACGTCCAGCGCGTCACCGCCAACTTCGAAATCCCCGAAGAGATCCTCGCCGAGGTCGGTGCGTGATAATCCTGGGGATCGACCCGGGGACCGCAATGCTCGGCTACGGGCTCGTCGAACGGACGGGGCCGAGGCTGCGCGCCATCGACTACGGCGTGATCACCACTTCTTCCCGTCTGGCATTGCCCGAGCGGCTCGAGGCCATCTACCTGGCGGTGACCGACCTGATCGAGCTGCATGCCCCGGCGATCGTGGGCGTCGAACGTCTCTTCTTCACCAGGAACGCCCAGACGGCCTTCGCCGTCGGTCAGGCCCGAGGCGTGGTCTTGCTGGCCGCCGCAATTCACGACTTGGAGATCCGGGAGGCGACGCCGAACGAGGTCAAGGTCGCGACGGCGGGCCACGGCTCGGCCGCCAAGGAACAGGTGCAGCGCATGGTCCAGGCGATCCTGGGCATGCCCGAGCTGCCCACCCCGGACGACGCCGCGGACGCGCTCGCGATCGCAATCTGCGTCGCGAACCGCGAGCGATCAGTCAGCCGGATCCCGACCGGCGCCCTGGACAGGTCCGCCATCGAGCCCGCGGCGAGCGGCGTCACGCCGTACGAGAAGGCCGTCCGCGAAGCGCTGCGTCGTGAGCGCCTGGGCGTGGGGCCGAACGGGCAATCCTCGCGCGTGCCCAAATCCAAGACTGCGTCCTGAGCAGGCGCGGAGGGCCGCCGTGATCGCATCTCTGGACGGCATGGTCAGCGCCGTCTTCGCCGATTCGCTCATCCTCGAAGTTGGCGGCGTGGGCTATCGCGTCTTCTGTGCGCCGTCCGTGCTGGTATCGACCCGGGCGGGGGAGCGGGCGAAGCTCTTCACCCACCACCTGGTCCGCGAAGACGCCCAGGCGCTGTACGGCTTCCGAACTCCCGACGAGCTGGGCTTCTTCGGGCTGCTGCTGACCGTCACCGGAGTTGGCCCTAAAGTCGCCCTGGCCATCATCGGGTCGCGCGCGATCGGGGACCTGCAGCTCGCCATTCTCTCGGACGACCTCGCCCTGCTCACGGCCGTATCCGGGGTCGGCAAGAAGCTGGCCGCCCGCATCGTCCTGGAGCTCAAGGAGAAGGTCGCCGCCGCGGGCGTGGCGGCCGGAGCTGCCGCGGGCGGCGCAACGGCGGGCGAGTCGGAAGTGGTGGGCGCGCTGCTGGCCCTGGGCTATTCGGCCGGCGAGGCCCGCCAGGCCTCCCGCGAAGCGCTCGCGGATCTCACCGTTGGCTCGAGCCTGGAGGATCGCGTCAAGGCGGCGCTGCGGACGTTGGTCAGGGGATAGGCCATGCCGCCGCCCGGGGCAATCGACCTGTAGAACGTCCGTTCCATCTGATACACTTGCCACATGAGCGAGAGCGCCCGTGACTGACATCTCGCGAATACTCGCCCCGGACGTGGAGGACGAGGTCGAGGTCGCCGTGGACCGGACGCTGCGGCCGCGCACCCTGGACGAGTACATCGGCCAGCGCGAGCTGAAGGCGAACCTGTCGATCCTCCTCGGCGCGGCCCGGGGGAGAGGGGACGCCGCGGATCACGTCCTGCTCCATGGCCCGCCAGGCCTGGGCAAGACGACCCTCGCCACGATCATCGCCCGCGAGCTGGGCGCGAACATCCGATATGCCAGCGGCCCGGCCATCGAGCGGGCAGGGGACCTGGCCGCGATCCTGACGTCGCTGGACGAGCGCGACGTCCTCTTCATCGACGAGATCCACCGCCTCAACCGGGCCGTGGAGGAGATCCTGTATCCGGCCATGGAGGACTTCGCGCTGGACGTGATGATCGGCAAGGGGCCGTCGGCGCGGAGCCTGCGTCTGAGCCTGAAGCCGTTCACGATCGTCGGCGCCACGACCCGCGCCGGCCGGATATCCAGCCCGCTGCGCGACCGCTTCGGGGCAACCTACCGGCTCGACTTCTACGACCAGGCGGACCTGACCGCCATCGTCGAGCGCTCGGCGAGGCTGCTGGGGGTGGAGCTGAGCGCGGACGGCGCCACGGCCATCGCCCGGCGGGGGAGGGGCACGCCGCGCGTCGTGAACCGCCTCCTGCGCCGCGTCCGCGACTACGCCCAGATCAACGGCGACGGTCGTGTGGACGCCGCCACCGCGGACAAGGCCCTGGCCGCGCTCGAGATAGACGACCAGGGTTTGGACGGAACGGACCGAAAGCTCCTGGCAGCGATCGTCCAGAAGTTCGGCGGTGGGCCGGTCGGCGTGCAGGCCCTGGCGGCCGTGCTGGCCGAGGAGGCGGAGACGGTCGAGGACGTGTACGAGCCGTTCCTGCTGCGCCTCGGGTTCCTTGACCGCACCCCGCAGGGTCGCATCGCCACCGACGGCGCCCGCCAGCACCTGGCCCGGATGGGTTTCGAGGTCCCACCGCAGCGTCGGGCGGATCAGGAACAGCCGGCTCTCTGGGACGGGGCTTCCGGCGAAGTCGAACCGCCCGCCCGTTGATGGAGCCGACTCCCGGCTCGCCGGGTGCAGCGGCCGGCTCCCCGGGCGGCCGAGCGGACTCACCGGCGCGATACGAAGTGCTCGCGCCGCCGCCACGCCGACGGCTCCACTCGCGCCCGCCTCGGCCGCCTGACGCTGCCACACGGCGTCGTAGAGACGCCCCAGTTCATGCCGGTCGGGACGAACGCCACCGTCAAGGCGCTCGATCCGGCGGACCTGCGCGAGGCCGGCGCCACCATCATCCTGGCGAACACGTACCACCTGTACCTGCGCCCCGGCCACGAGCGAATAGCCGCCCTGGGCGGCCTCCACCGTTTCATGGCCTGGGACCGGCCGCTGCTGACCGACTCGGGCGGCTTCCAGGTCGTCTCCCTGGGCGAGCTTCGCAAGATCGACGACGACGGAGTCACGTTCCAGAGCCACCTCGACGGCTCCTACCACCGCTTCACGCCCGAGCATTCGATCGCCGTTCAGGAGGCGCTGGGCGCCGACATCGCCGTCGCCTTCGACCAGCCCGTGCCCCCGGCTTCCTCAACGCCCGAGGCCGTCGCCGAGGCGACCGAGCGGACGAATCGCTGGGCCGAGCGATCGCTGGCCGCCCACACCAGACCGGATCAGGCCCTCTTCGGGATCGTTCAGGGCGGCCTCGATCCGGACCTGCGGGCCCGTTCGACTGCCTTCATGGCCAGCCTGCCGTTCGACGGCATCTGCATCGGCGGCCTGGCCGGCGACGAGACCGCGGCACAGCGTGAAGCCGTGCTGGACGTGGCCGTCGGATTGCTCGCGGCGGACCCGCGACCGCGCTACCTGATGGGCCTCGGCTCGCCGGCGGATCTGCTGGAGGCCGTCCATCGCGGCATAGACCTGTTCGACTCGGTCCTGCCCGCGCGTGTGGCCCGCAACGGCCAGCTGTGGGTTCCCGGCGGCCGCCTGAACATGCGCAACGCCCAGTTCGTGGACGACCCGAGGCCGGTCCAGGACGGGTGTCGATGCATCCTCTGCCGGCAGTTCTCGCGCGCCTATCTGGCCCATCTGTTCCGAGCGGAAGAGCTCCTCGCCTACCGCCTCGCAACTTGTCACAACCTCACCTTCACCCTAGACTTCATGGCCGAAATCCGCTCCGCTCTGCGCTCCGGCACGTTCGCCTCGCGCCTGCCCGAGCTTCGGGCAACGCGCGCACCCGTCAAGGTCGCGTGCATCGGCAGTGCAGTCGGAGTGAAGAGCCCATCGGTAGCCTGTAGCACGCGGAGGCGCATCAGATGGCCAGTCGAGACCGCCCCCACCGACAAGAGAAGAAGAAGCCCAAGGACGCGGCCGCCAAGACCAAGATCCAGCCCTTGCTGGAGCCTCCGACCAACGTCGAGGTCTGGAAGCCAAAGCGGAAGCCGCGCACCGAGGAGACCGAGAGCTAGCTCGCGGGCGGAAGCCATCGGGCGGCCGCTCCGCGTATCCCGGAGAGGACAGGAGCGAGGAGCAAGATGGCGATGATCGAGCGAGGGGCCGAGGCCCGAGCAACCAACGGCGAGCGGTCCGTCGAGCGCACCAAGGCCGTCGACGCCGCGATCCTGTCGATCGAGAAGCAGTTCGGTCGCGGCTCGATCATGCGCCTCGGCTCCTCCGAGCGTCAGGCTGTCGACTTCATCCCCACGGGCTCGATCGCCCTGGATCTGGCCCTCGGCGTCGGCGGGATACCCGCGCGGCCGCATGACGGAGATCTTCGGGCCCGAGTCTTCGGGCAAGACAACGCTCTGCCAGCACGTCCTGGCTGAGGCTCAGAAGAGGGGCGGCGTAGTCGCGTTCATCGACGTCGAGCACGCCCTGGACCCGGGCTACGCTCGCGCCTGCGGCGTCAACGTGGACGATCTGCTCGTCAGCCAGCCGGACACCGGCGAGGACGCGCTCCAGATCACCGAGACCCTCATCCGGTCCGGCGGCGTGGATTGCGTCGTCCTGGACTCGGTCGCCGCTCTCGTGCCCAAGGCCGAGATCGAAGGCGAGATGGGCGACTCGTTCGTCGGCATCCAGGCCCGCCTCATGAGCCAGGCCCTGCGCAAGCTGGCCGGCGTCGTCAGCCGCTCGAACACCGCCCTGGTCTTCACCAACCAGCTGCGCGAGAAGATCGGCGTCATGTTCGGCAACCCCGAGGTCACGCCCGGCGGCCGCGCCCTCAAGTTCTACGCCAGCGTCCGGCTCGACATCCGGCGCATCGAGACGATCAAGGTCGGCACGGAGTCGGTCGGCAACCGCGTCCGGGTCAAGGTCGTCAAGAACAAGGTCGCGCCGCCGTTCCGCGTCGCCGAGTTCGACATCATGTTCGGCGAGGGAATCTCCGCGCGAGGGCGGCCTGCTGGACGTCGGCGTGGCCATGAGCATCGTCAGCCAAGACCGGCGCCTGGTTCACCTTCGGCGAGACCCGCCTGGGCCAGGGCCGCGAGGCCGCCAAGGAGTTCCTCAAGGGCAACCCGGACATCTCGGCCGAGGTCGAGAAGCAGATCCGGGGCAAGATGTCCGAGGTCTCCCTGCCCGTCGAAGGGATCGAAGAGGCCGAATAGGCCGGCATGCCACGGCGCAGCGGACCGGAGCGGCTCGAGGCGCGACGGCGGCGTCTCGAGCGCCATGCCGCCGTCGAGGACCCGGACGTAGTCCTCAACGCCGCGGCCCGCTTCCTGGAGCTTCGGTCCCGCTCGGTTGACGAGGTCCGCCGCCACCTGGCGGCCGCGCGATACCCCGCCGAGCTGATCGAACGCGCCATCTCCCGGCTTCTCGAGCTGGGGATGCTGGACGACCGGGCTTTCGGCCGCGCCTGGGTCGAGTCGCGGGATCGAGCCCGGCCGCGCGGCGAGCAGGCCCTCCGGCGGGAACTGGCGCTCAAGGGCCTGGATCGCGAGCTGGTTGCCGAGGTCCTCGCCGAGCGGGCAGGGGCAAGGCGGTCCCGGCGACGAGTTCGACACTTCGCGTCCCGCTGAACCGGGCGCGGACCGTAGAGCGGCGGAGAAGCCTGCTGGCGCGGCGCGCAACGGCCCTGACCCGCATCGCCGATCCACGGCAGCGCCGCCAGCGCGCCTACGCGCTGCTGGCTCGCAACGGCTTTGGCCCGGATGTCTGCCGCGAGGCCAGCGCCCGCTTCGTCGCGGCGAGCCTGGCCGGCGGGGGCGACGCCGACCTCGACGCAGCCGATCCAGACGCGGCCGGCGAGCCGTGAGACCGCGCACCGCGCCGGCATAGCCCGATTCCCGCCGCGGCCGTAGACTACGCGGCGAGACGAACAACGCGTCGCCGGCCTACGCCGTAGCCACGACGCCAGCTCGAATCATCGACAACGCGGCTCTACTGCGGTCTACCCCGGGAGCGGGCAGGGCCCAGATAGGGCCGCCCTAACCTATTCCTACGTACCTCCGGTCGCGTCATTCGACCGGGTGGGAGGCAAGTTCAGATGGATACCGCCCTAGTGGCTGCCGTAGTCGCGGCCGCCGTCGTGGCGGGCGTGATCGTCGGCTTCATGGCCCGCGGCCAGCTGGCCAACCAGGGAGTGAAGAGCGCGCAGGAGAAGGCCGCTCGGATCGTCGCCGAGGCTCGCGCCCAGCAGAAGGAATTCATCCTCGAAGCCAAAGACGAAAGGCTCAGACTCGGCCGCGAAGCCGAGGACGAGGCCCGCGCCAAACGAGCCGAGCTGGGAACCCTGGAGAGTCGCCTCCTTGCCCGAGACGAACAGCTGGACCTCCGCTCGGACATGCTCGAGCAACGCGACCGCAAGCTCCTGGACCGCGAGCGCGAGCTCGAGCACAGCCGCCAGGAACTCGCCAGGGCTCAGCTGGACCACGTCGCCGCTCTCGAACGAGTGAGCGGCATGAGCGCCGACGAGGCCAAGGCGCAGCTCCTGGAAGCCGTTCGCGACGAGGCCGATCGCGACGCCGTCCGCCTGGCCAAGTCGATCGAGCGCCAGGCTCGCGACGAAGCCGAGGAGCGAGCGCGCGAGATCGTCATCACCACGATGCAGCGCATCGCGGCCGACCACACGGCCGAGCACACGGTCTCGACGGTCCATCTGCCCAACGACGAGATGAAAGGCCGCATCATCGGCCGCGAGGGCCGGAACATCCGCGCCCTCGAACAGGCCACGGGCGTGGATCTGATCATCGACGACACCCCCGAGACGGTCGTCATCAGCGCCTTCGACCCGGTCCGCCGCGAGATTGCCCGACTGGCCCTGACCAAGCTGATGCAGGACGGCCGGATCCATCCCGGACGCATCGAGGAGGTCGTGGCCAAGGCCCGCGCCGAGGTCGACCTGACGATGCGCCAGGCCGGCGAGCAAGCCGTCTACGACGCCGGCATCCCGGCCCTGCCCGCGGAGATCGTCAAGCTCCTCGGGCGCCTCAAATACCGCACCAGCTACGGCCAGAACGTCCTCGTCCATTCGGTCGAAACCAGCCGGCTCGCGGCCATCATCGCCGCCGAGCTCGGTGCCGACGTCCAGGCCGCCAAGATCGGCGGCCTGCTCCACGACCTTGGCAAGGCGGTCGACCACGAGACCGAAGGACCGCACGCCCAGATCGGGGCCCAGATCGCACAGCGGCACAACCTGCCGGCCAAGGTCGTCAACGCCATCGCGGCCCATCACCAGGAGGTCGAGTTCGCCTCGCAGGAGGCCCCCATCGTCCAGGTCGCCGACGCGATGAGCGCCTCGCGGCCGGGGGCCCGCGGCGAGTCCATGGAGACCTACGTGCGGCGCCTCGAGGATCTCCAGGCCATCGCCGAGAGCTTCGATGGAGTCGAGAAGAGCTTCGCCGTCCAGGCCGGTCGCGAAGTCCGCGTCCTCGTGAAGCCGGACCAGATCGACGACGTCATGGCCGCTCACCTGGCTCGCGACGTGGTCAAGAAGATCGAGACCAGCCTTACCTACCCGGGCCAGATCAAGGTGACGGTCATCCGCGAGACGCGGTCCGTCGAATACGCCAAGTAGCCGCGTGGTCAGCGCCGGGGGTTCGCCTCACTCGGACGCACCAGCCCGGGGAATCTGCCGGATCCTGATGATCGGCGATCTCATCGGCAAGCCCGGCCGGCTCGCCCTCGAGGCGCTCCTGCCGGACCTGCGGCGCGCGCGCCACATCGCGTTCGTGACCGCCAACGGCGAGAACGTCGCCGGCGGCATGGGCCTGACCGCTTCCACCGCCCAGGCGATGTTCGCGGCCGGCGTCGACGTGATCACGTCCGGCAATCACGTCTGGGACAAGCGCGAGATATACGAGCAGCTCGACCGCGACGAGCGCATCCTGCGCCCCCACAACTACGGCACGGACGGAGTCCCCGGGCGAGGCTGGGGCATCTTCGGAGCCAGCGATGGGACGGACGTGGCGGTCCTGAACTTCCAGGGCCGGACCTACATGATCCCCATCGAGAACCCCTTCACCGAGTTCGACCGGCTCGTCGACGAGGCATCCGAGCCGCTGCCGCCAGTTCGCATCGTCGACTTCCACTGCGAGCTGACCAGCGAGAAGTGCGCCTTCGGCATCTACCTTGACGGCCGGGCCAGTGCCGTGGTGGGTACGCACACGCACGTCCCCACTGCCGACGAGCGGATCATGCCCAAAGGAACGGCCTACCAGTCGGACCTCGGCATGGTTGGGCCCATTCACAGCGTCATCGGCTTCAACCCGGCCACGGTCATCCCGCGCTTCCTCAATGGCCTGCCCACGCGTTTCGAGGTCGGCACCGGGCCCGTGGTCTTCAACGCCTGCCAGATCGACGTGGACGCGGCAACCGGCCGGGCCGTAGCCATCGAGCGCATCCAGCGCGTCGTCGAGGTCTGAATTGACCCGCTCCGGGCCCGACGGAGACGACCTGCGCGGCGACACCGGATCGTTCCGCTTCCGCGGAACCGCGTACCGGGCAACGTGGGGCGAACCGGTCGTGCCACCGCATCCGTCACGCGTCGATCTCCACACCCACAGCCGACGCTCGGACGGCGTGATGGAGCCCCTGGCGCTCGTGAAGGCGGCCGCGGCGGCGGGAGTAAGGCTGCTGGCCATCTCCGACCACGACACCCTGGCGGGAGTACGCGAGTTGTGCGCCCCGGGCCGCGAGCCACTCCCCCTGGAACTCCTCTCTGCCGTCGAGATCAACAGCGTGGCGGCCGGGATCGACAGTCTCTGGGAGGGCGAGCTGCACATCCTGGGCCTTGGAGTAGACCCGAACGACGACGCCTTCGAGGCGGCTCTTGCCAGGCAGCGAAACCTGCGAGCGGCGCGATTCCACCACATCGTGAGACGCCTGCGCGAGCTCGGGTACCCGATCGAAGAGCAAGCGGACCGGCTGCTGGCCGCGGCCGGCGCCTCACCCGGGACGTCCCTGGGCCGGCCGCAGATCGCCCGCTGCCTCGTTGCCGCCGGCCACGCTGAATCCGTGGACGACGCCATGCAACGGCTGCTGGCCCGAGGCCGGCCGGGCTACGTGCCGCGCGACGGGCTGGGCCCGCGCGAAGCCATCTCGGCCGTCAGGGCGGCGGGCGGGCTTCCCGCGCTTGCCCACTTCGCCGATGCCGCGGAGCGGCGAGACCTGGTGGGTGAGCTGGCCGCCGCCGGACTCGGCGGTCTGGAGGTCCATTACCGCCACTTCGACGCGGCGACCGTGGCGGCGCTCGGAGGCCTGGCGCGCGAGATGGGATTGGTCCAGACCGGCGGCAGCGACTACCACGGCGACGTCGAGACGTATGCTCAGGCCCACGCCGCCCTCTACGTACCCGACGAGGACGCCACCGAAGTGTTCGCATCGCTTGGCCGCCCCTCTAGCCCCACCGACGGAAACCCGGCCGCGACGTCATGACCGTTCGACCGGCAGGTCTCACGGCGCCGCTCACGACGCTGCGGCCGGCCTTCGCGCCCGGGCTCGCACCAGGGCTCGCGCCCACGGCCGCACCTCCTGCCGTGGATCCGGAGGTGGCCGAGTTTCGGCCGGAGCCGCGAAGCCTGCCCAGCTTCCACGTCTGGACCCTGGGCTGCCAGATGAACCAGAGCGACTCCGAGGAGATGGCCGGCCAGCTCCTCGCCGCCGGCTGCATTCGCGCGCCATCCCTGGAGGCGGCGGATCTGGTCGTCATCAATACCTGCGCCGTCCGCGAACACGCCGAGGCCAAGGTGATCGGCCGCCAGGGCATGCTCGCCGAGCTCAAGCGAGCCCGGCCGGGGATGCGCGTCGTGCTCACCGGCTGCGGCGTCCGCGAGGCCGAGCGGGCGGGCCTGGCACGCCGCTTCCCGGCCGTCGACATGTTCCTCCGTCCCGACGAGGAGCCCGAGCTTGCGCTCCGTCTGGGCCTGGTTTCCGCGCAGGCGCCGATCGGCCTCCAGACGGTCGCCACGGCCTCCACGACCGTCCTTGGCGGCAGGCCGGTCAGCGCGGCCGATCGCCTGGCCGCGGGCCGCGCCACGGCCCTCTCGGAAGCCAGGGTGGCCCGTTCCTCGACGATCTCGGCCTGGCTGCCGATCGTCTACGGCTGCGACAAGACCTGCACCTACTGCATCGTGCCGTTCAGCCGCGGTCCGGAGCGGAGCCGCCCCTTCGACGACATCGTGGCCGAGGCGCGCCAGATCGCCGCCGAGCACTTCGCCGAGCTGACCCTGCTCGGCCAGAACGTCAACAGCTACGGCCACGACCTGCCCGCGGAGGAGCGCTTTGGGCACATCGACACGCAGCGCTGGGGCGGTCGCAAGCTCGACCTGCGGGCCCGGCCCGACCTCGCGGAGCTGCTGCGCGCCATAGACTCGATTCGCGACGCATCCGGCCGGCCCGCGATTCCACGGCTTCGCTTCATAACCTCGCATCCCTGGGACCTCTCGGACAGGCTGATCGAGGCGATGGCCGAATGCCCGGGCGTCTGCGAGCACCTGCACCTGCCGATTCAATCGGGTGACGACGCGATGCTGCAGCGGATGGGTCGCCAGTACACCGTCGAGCACTACCGCGAGCGCCTGGCCCGCATCAGGGCTGCCGTGCCGGGGATCGCCATCTCGACCGACGTCATCGTCGGCTTCTGCGGCGAGACCGAAGCGCAGTTCCAGGCGACCTTGCGCGTCCTCGAGGAGATCCGCTACGACACGGTCTTCGCGGCCGCCTACTCTCCGCGACCGGGGACTCCCGCGCTGCGAATGGCCGACGACGTACCGGCGGCGGACAAACGCCGGCGCCTGAACGAGCTCCTGGCCCGCCAGGAGGCGATCGGCCTGGAGCTGAATCGCGCCTGGCTCGGCCGCGAGGTAGAGGTTCTGGTCGAGCGGCTCACCCCGCCCCGACGTGCGGCCGTCGTAGACGACCCGGCGTATGCCGACATCGAGGACGCCGACGCGGGCGTTCCGGCTCTGGCCGGCACGGCGGGGCAGGGGAGCGTTGCCCTGGCCGGCCGGACTCGCCACAACAAGCTCGTGCACCTGGCCGGCGACCCTTCGCTGGTCGGGCGGGCCGTCACGGTCCGCGTGGAGTACGCCGGCCCGTTCGCGCTCCGCGGGCGCGTCGTCGACGCAGCAACTGAGTGACCGCGCCCGCGCCACCGCCCCTGGTCGTGCTGGCCGGCGCCACCGCGACGGGCAAGACCGCTCTGTCGCTGACGCTCGCTGAATCCCTCCTGGCGCGCGGCATCCCCGCCGAGATCGTCTCGGCCGATTCGCGCCAGGTCTACCGGGGCATGGACATCGGCACGGCCAAGGCCGGGCCACAGGAGCGGGCCCGGGTCCCTCATCATTGCCTCGATCTGGTAGACCCGGACGCCGCGTTCAGCGTCGCCGACTACTCGCGGCATGCCGCTCTGGCGCTCGTCGGGATCGCGGAACGCGGCGCCGTGGCACTGCTGGTCGGCGGCACCGGGTTCTACTTGCGGGCCGTGGCTCGCGGGATGGCCGTGGACCAGCTGCCGTGGGACCTGGGCGTGCGCGCGGAGATAGAGGCCGCTCTCGAGGGCGGTGGCCTGGCCCCGCTGGTCGCGGAATTGCGCCGCGTGGCCCCGGTCCGGGCCGCCGCGATAGACCAACGCAACCCGCGGCGCGTGGTCAGGGCCCTCGAGATCGCCCGTCTCCAGGGTGACGCGCCACTGCCTGAGCCCCGTGGCTACGGCAGGCCCGTCCTCTGGCTGGGGCTGCGGGTGGAGCCTGCTGCACTGCGCGAGCGCATCCACGCCCGCGCCAGGGCCCAGTTCGACGCCGGCCTTGTCGAAGAGACACGGGCGCTGGTCGCGCGCTTCGATCCATCACTGCCGAGCTTCTCCGGCATCGGCTACGCCGAAGCACTGGCCGTCATCGAAGGCCGGCTGGGGCGCGAGGCCGCCATCGCCCAGGACGCGCGGCGCAACGTCCTCTTCGCCAACCGCCAGGCCACCTGGTTCCGCCACGAGCCAGATGTCCACTGGCTCGACGCCACGCGCGAACTGCCCCTCGAGCAGGCCTCCGAGGCAGTCGAGAGCTACCTGTCCATCTCCGCGGAGGCGACCCGGTGACTCGTTCCGACCGGCTTCGCACAGCGCTTCGGCTATCCTGAGCCGGTATGGCCAGGGACCTCATCGACCTCACCGCACCCGTTGAGCGCGCCTTCCTGGTCGCGGTGGACACCGGCGACGATCCCGGCTGGACTGCCGAAGAGTCGATCGGCGAGCTGGCCAGCTTGGCAGATACCGCCGGCGCGGAGGTCGTCGGCGCGGAATGGCAGAATCGCCGCCACGTCGACCCGAACACCTATGTCGGCAAGGGCAAGGTGGACGAGCTGATCGCCGCCCGATCCGAGACGGGCTACACGATCCTCGTCGCCGACGACGAGCTTTCGCCGGCCCAGCAGCGAGCCCTCGAAGAAGCGGTCAAGACCAAGGTCATCGACCGCTCGCGCCTGATCCTCGACATCTTCGCCCAACACGCCCAGACCCATGAAGGTCGCCTCCAGGTGGAGCTGGCCCAGCTCGAGTACCAGCTGCCGCGTCTAACGCGACTGTGGACGCACCTGTCGCGGACCGGCGGCGGCATCGGCACCCGTGGACCCGGCGAGTCGCAGCTCGAGACGGACCGGCGCATCGTCCGCGACCGCATCAAGAAGCTCAAGGAACGGGTGGATCAGGTTGGGCAGCAGCGCCGGACCGCCGCTCGCGGCCGTGACCGGCGCCTCATGCCCACCGTGGCCATCGTCGGCTACACCAACGCCGGCAAGTCGACGCTCCTCAACTCGCTGGTCGGCCAGGAGGTCGTGAAGGCCGAGGACCGGCTCTTCGCCACGCTCGACCCCACGTCGCGCCAGGTGAAGCTGGGCGACGGCCAGACGGCGATCGTCACCGACACGGTCGGCTTCATCCACAAGCTGCCGCACCAGCTGGTCGATGCGTTCCGCGCCACTCTCGAAGAGGTAACGCGCGCAGACGTCCTGCTGGAGATCGTGGACGCCTCGGACCGCCATTTCGCCGAGCACCGGGCCACTATCCAGGTCGTTCTCGACGAGCTTGGGGCGGGGGAGAAGCCGCGCCTGGTCACCTTCAACAAGGCGGACCTGATCGAGGCTGCCGCGCGAGACGGCGACACGCCCGGTCCGGCTATCGCCGGCACGGTCCTGATCTCGGCCGTGACCGGCTACGGGCTGGAGACCCTGCGGGCCGAGCTGTCCGCGCTGCTGGCCTCGCTCTGGGTCGACGTCGACGCCGCCATTCCCTACAGCGCCGGCGAGCTGCTGGCGCGGGTGCGGGAACGGGGCACGATCGAGCTCGACTACAGGCCCTCCGACGTTCGGGTCCGGGGCCGGGTCAGCCCGCCTCTGGCCGGCGAGCTCGAGGCGGTTGCCGCACGGTGGCGCGAGGCGCGCAACAACGGCAGCGGAGTCGCGCCGGACGCCTGAACCGGCCTCGAGAGGCGCCCGGTGGATCGCACGTACGCGCTCGGAGCCACGGGCGGGGAGTATAGAACGTCCGTTCTACGTTTACTCGCCGCAATCGGGCCATCGCCCCTACCCGTGTTGGCAGCACGTGGACAACTCCCAAAAGGAAGGCCCCCGTTTTCGAAAGTGGTGGATAAGCCACTTCCTGCGGCATCTGGCCGAGCCTATTGTTCCTTCTGCCCGGAGGGGCCAGCGAGATCGTCACCGGCTCAGCGGTTTCGACGGAAACGGTGTAGCGATCTACCTGAAGGTCCAGGAGCCCGCAAGGGTTTCTGAGCCGGAAGGCCGGTCGTGAACCGCGGAAGTCGGAATGTAGAGGGTTGGTGGCAGTCCCGGCCAGTGGCCGGAGCGCAGGTCGCCGTTTGAGCGAGGAGTTTTCGGACCCCTTGTTCGCGGAGACCAAAGCGACCGACACACGCGAGACCGCAGTCCGATCGAACAGGTTCCTTCGGGCGCTTTCGTGTGTCCGGCTGGGCCAGCGTCCGGCAGCTGGGCCAGGCGCGCGCGCGCCGGCGCCGGCCCCCGGGAGCCGTGGCGCATCGAGATCCGGCCTGGCGGGGTAGGGGACCCAGGAGGTATCCTCGGCCGCGACCCACCCTGCAAGCAGGAAGTCGATGCCGCACGTCAGCCCCAGCGTCTGGATCATCGTGCCGACGTACAACGAGCGGGAGAACGTCGGCCCGATCACCAACGCGATCCTGGGAGTCGTCCCCGAAGCCCACGTCCTGATCGTCGACGATGGATCTCCGGATGGCACGGGCGAGCTGGCCGACGATATGGCCGCCCGCAATCCCGCGATCGCGGTGCTGCACCGTCAGGCCAAGCAGGGCCTGGGGCGGGCCTATGTGGCGGCGTTCAAGGAGCTGCTCGCCGGCGACGCTGACATAGTCGTCCAGATCGATGCCGACTTCAGCCACCCGGTGAGATATCTGCCCTCGCTGCTGGAACCGCTTCGCGCCGGCTCGGCGGACCTGGTCCTCGGGTCCCGCTACGTCAAAGGGGGCCAGATCCCGCGCTGGAAGCTGCTCCGCCGTCTCGTCAGCCGCGGCGGCAGCGTCTTCGCCGGGGTCGTGCTCCTGCTCCCGTTCCGCGATCTCACCGGCGGCTTCAAGGCCTGGCGCGCGGATGCCCTCCGGGCGATCGACCTAGACCGGCTACATGCCGGTGGGTACGCCTTCCAGATCGAGACGACCTTCAAGGCCAGACTGGCCGGTGCGCGCATCGTGGAGGTCCCGATTACGTTCGAGGAACGCCGGGCGGGACAGTCGAAGATGAGCATGTCGATCTTCATGGAGGCCTTCCGGCTCGTGCTGGCGCTGCGGGTAACGAACCTTCGACGACGGCGCCGGGCGCTCCCTCGGCCAGCCGCCTGACGGCCCCGGCGCGGACAGCACGTCCGTTCTGAAGCCCTTCGACGCGCCGAACGCTCGCGCAGGGCGACGTGTGTGCGAACCGTGGGAAAGGCCCTCCGACACACGCACGAGTTTCCAAAGACGTGGATAAGGCCGTTGGCGCCCAACCGCCGGACGGCTAGATTCTCCTCAGCCCGGAGGGGCCACGAACAACCGAACGACTCGACCGATTCTCGGATCGGCCGAACGATGCGGGGTCGCGGTTCCTTCGGGCGTTTCCGTATCCGTCACGCGCGGCCCGTCGCAGCCCAGCCGCCGGCGGGCCGCTTGCTGTCCGTCCGCCTCTAGTCGACCGAGGACGGGAACACGCACCAACCCAGCTCACGAGCCGCGAATCCACGTATGGTTGGGCCTGCTGGAGAAACGCTAGCCTAGTCCTCTTGACAGGCTATGCCTAGTCGGCTAGGCTGCGGTCGTGAAGCGCCACGAGCTCCTACGGCGGATCGCGAAAGCGGCCCGTGCGAAAGGGGTGGTGTGGCAACTTGAGCGGCAAGGCGCCGGTCACGAGATCTGGCGATGTGGCGAGACGCCGATGCCATTGCCGCGGCACAAGGAGATCGGCGACAGGCTGGCCGAGGCGGTATTCGCGGGGCTCGAGATCGAACTCGGGAAAGACTGGTGGCGCAGATGAGACAGACGTTTCGTGCCATCGCCAGACGTGACGGGCGGTGGTGGTTCGTACAGGTTCCGGAACGAGCGGGTCTCTTCACGCAGGTGCGCCGGCTGGACCAGGCCGAGGCGATGATCCGCGAAGTCATCGCGTTGATGCTTCAGGTTGCGGAGGATTCCTTCGATGTCGTCATCGAGCCGCAGCTGGAGTCCCTCGGCGATCTTCGAGAGACGATCGAAGAAGCCCTCCGCGCACGCCAGGCGGCGGAGGAGGCTCAGGACGCATCATCGGCTGCGATGCGCCACGCGGTCCGAGAGGTCCGCAGCGCGGGTTACACCGCGCGTGACGCCGGCATGCTCCTGGGCGTCAGCAACCAGCGCATCAGCCAGCTCGAGCACGGCGAGGGCAGGAGGCCGATTCGAGCTCCACAGCAGCCGGCTGCCGACTCCTAACGCCATCCTGATGATCCCGCGCACGACTCCGGGCCTCATATCACTGCCGATAAGATAGGTTATGTCCGTTGGATCACGCAAGCCCAGATGCCTACCGTGTACGAGTCAGTCCTCGTCGCCAAGGTCGGCCTCGATGTCGTGCACTACGAGGCTCTTCCCCTGCCAGTGGCCCTTCACGCGCACCGGGCGATCCTCGAGGCCCCCGATTAGGTCCACCAGTGCTAGGGTGTCTGGTACGAGACACTTCTGCTCGCGGTCCACGGGGCCGAGGGCGATGTGGCGACGGTTGAGGTCAATGACCCGGAGGACGTCGCGTAGCTCGACCTCCAGCTGATCCGGAGCCGAGGCTGCGCCACGTGGCAGTCTGCGACGGACGACTGATCGGACGGCCGGCGTGAGGATGGTCGGCGCGTCAGGAGACGCGACACGGCGGACCTCAATTTCCCCAACTTCGTGGCCGTCTGGCGCGAGGTTCCTGTATGTTGATGTAGTCCGCCGGGCGCTCGCGCCCGCTCTCGAAACCGTGGCCAGGCATTCCGTGCTCCTAACGCTTGCTCTCGGCCTTGATACGCTCGCGACCCGCCTCGGTGATTCCCCAGATGCCGCGAGGGGAGTCGGCGGCAAGTTGTCCCAGTCCGACGAGATGGAGTCGAGCGAACTGGGCCCTGTTGTGCCACCGGATGTTGCCGCTGCTAATTGGCTGAAGGTCGAAATCGGTGAGTTTGTCAGCCAGGGCTGGTGCGATCAAATCGAGTACCTCTCGAGCCGGCGCCCGGCCTTTCGGCTGCAAATCGAGGGCCTCTAGGATGGGCAGCTCGTACTCCCTCTCCGGAAGGAGCGCGCCTCGCGGCGCCCGCGCCTTCCGAGTACCTACCCGTCGAGCCCTCCGCTTTCTCCCGGGCTGATGCGTTGACTCCGCGGCACCGCTGACCGCGAGTACGACTTCTGTCTCCAAGACTGAAGCCTCCAGTCCGAGAAGCCGCCGCAACACGCTGTTCGGAGTGTCAATGAATGGCTCCGCGTGCTGCTTCAGCAGGTCAAGAACCTCGTGGTCGACGTCAATCTGAGGGCTCACAACTCACTCCAATCTCAGTTGCTAGGTAGCAAAGTACATTGCTGCCCAACCCATGTCAACACCCAATGCAGATGGTAATGTACACTGCACGCTGGCTCCGCGTAGACAATGGGGAGTCGTGACCGCTGGGCCCGCCATGTGCCATGCCTCGAATGACTGTGGCGGCGAAGGAGATCGTCTAGTGGTGTCTAGGGCTCAGCCTCGAGAGGATGAGGTACAGGAGGTTGGCGCGATCGAGGCGGTCGAAGCGGTCGATCTGAGCGTCGAAGTCGCACTTCTCGATGACGTCGCGGGTGTCGACGTCGAAGGCGGAGATCCAGGCGCGCAGGTTGCCGGCGAGCCCGTTCGTTGAAGGCGAAGATGCCGATCATCACGCTGTTGAGACTCAGCAAGTTGAAGGCGTAGTCGAGCAGGAGCGACATGGCCTCCGTGCCGATCCCTTTGCCCCGACTCTCCTTCTCGCTGACGAAGATGCCGGCCTCGGCGCAACGATCGGCCTTGTTGACGGAGAAGAGCAGGCAGCGGCCCACGGGAGCGTCCCAAGCGAGGTCCACGATCGTGAAGACGGCCTCGCCGCTGCGCACGATCTCCTCGCAGGCGCGCTCCTGGGCCGCCGTAGTCACGACGGCGTACGCCTCATCGCCCAGCGGCAGCGCGACCTCGGGATCGTTGAGCCAGCGCGTCCAGAGTTCCGCATCGTCCGACGCGGCCGGTGACAGGTAGCACTTCGATCCCACGAGCTTTCGATAGTGCGTCATCCCCGTTACTAGCTGTCGGGCCGGATCGATCCGTCGCCTCCCACCCATCGAACGGCCTGGGCCAAGCGTCTCCCCCGAATTGCCTCCGGTGCTTCCCTACTCTACCCACAGGTGGCGCGGCGAGAACGGTGTGCGCCGCGACCTGCCGCGATCGCGGGCCGTAGTCCGAACCAATGGGGCTGCACGCTGGTCATCCAGTTGTGCAGAATTGCACGACCCAGTAGTTGCACGAGGGAGGGGTCATGTCCGCAGTCAGATGGGTGGTCGATGCTCTGCTGGGTTCGCCAATTCCCTCACCCAACTGGCTGGACCCAAGACATCGTGGTGCAGCGTGGCGAGCGCCCGGCGCCTCGTGGGCGGGCGTGGGCTCCTCCGTTGGCAGATACCACGTCTCGGGCGCACGAGTCGCTGTGGAATTGGCCGAGCTGAACACGTGCGTCAATCCGCCGGTGATCCAGGGTTGGGCCTGGTGTCTGGCCTTGATTGGCGCGGCCGTAACGCTGCTCGGCGTCCGCGACCTGGGAGTCAACGGACCCGGCGACGCGCGAGCGATCTTGATGATCTTCAGCCCGATCCCGGCGTGGTGCGCGGCAGTCTTGCTTGGCGGTTTCTTCAGCCACGACGTCGAGCTGCGCGATGGCGTGGTGTACGTACGCCGGTGGACGGATGTCTGGTTCGGCCGTCAGGGCAAAGTCGTTGGGCCGGTCGAAACGCTACACGCCGTTCTCAGCTGCGGAGATCATGTCCAGATGGCGGGCGAGGCCGGTCCAGTCGTCGTGTCCATGACCATGTGGCCGAGCTCTTCTCGCCAATACCTCGAGGAGCGTTTCGAGCGCTGGGGAATCGAACTCGAATTCCCCGGACGCCACCACGTTCATCACCCACAGCACTGGAACCATGGGCACCATCGGTTCGGCCGTCCACTGCCTCAACAAGGCCGACGCGGAGACACGGCACCGCACGACGTGCACGATCACGGCTAGGATCGGAGCTGGCGGGCTAGGGTGCTCCCCTACTCTAGCCGGGCGGGGCAAGCGGCGAAGACGTGGCCGAGACGGCCGAGCGCGCATCCTGGATCGTCACCACGGCGACGCGGTCGGCCGGCTCATCGTAGAGGTACACGATCAGCATCCAGCGCCATGGCCCAAGGAGGAAGCGGAAATCGATCCAGCGGCCCACCAAGGGAGCACCGAGCTGCGGGAAGCGCGTCAAGGGGCGAAGCGACGCCTTCACCCGGGCGTGCGTATTGGGCGGGAGACTCAGCGTCCGAATCAGGCGGTCGAGGTCGGCCAGGGCAGTGGGGGTGACGACGACGGTCGCCACCTCTCAGAGATCCTCCAGCGGCGTCCCGAGGCCGGACCGGGCCTCCCCTGCCCCACGCTGAGCGCGCTCGAAGGCACCCGGGATTTGGTCAAGTAAGTCCGCCACATTTCGCGGATCCGGATCGGCCTCCTCGAGAGCCGTCGAGAGCAGCGACCGCGCGATCGTCCCCGGGTTCGTATGCGTTCGGTCGGCCAGCCGACGGAGCTTGGTCGCGTGCTCTTCGTCCAGAACCACGTTCAAGCGAGATGTCTTGCCCATATTCAAGAGCATACACGAGAGGGCACGCCCCGTGTACCGGGTGGCCAGACTCCCGGTTCCGGTTCGCGTCGCCGAAACGGCGAATTGACCCGGACCAAAACGACGATGGGCGGTGCGGGCCGTGGTCGTCGCCTCGCCGGCGGTTGCTACCTATCTGTTCGAGGGTCCGTCCCTTGGAGCGGCCGCTCGTCTGTTTGTGGCGGGAATACAATCGGCAGGCACCCGTTCCGCCGAGCGCGAGGCTCGGCCACCGGGTGGAGGAGGCGAGCATGAGTCAGCACAATGGTGGTCCGATCCGGATCCTGGCCGTGGTGGCGGCCGCCAGCCTGTTACTGGCCGCCTGCGGGTCGAGCACTCCAACACCGGCCGTCGTCGTGACGCCCACCCCGACGCCAGAAGTGACCGCGACACCCACTCCGGAGGCGACACCGACGGGGGCCCCACTCCGGAAGCGACACCGACGGCCGAGGTGACCGCCACTCCGGAAGTGACCCCGACCCCATCGCCCGCACCCTCACCGACTCCGTCACCGACCCCCACGTCCCCGGCCTCGTTCTGCTCGGGCAATGCCGACAACCAGACCTTCTTCCTCGGAGCCGCCCACGCCGTCAAGGCCACCATCTACTGCGCCACCAAGCTGCCCGCCGGCTGGGCCATCAGCGCCGGCAGCTGGCAAGGCACCAAGAGCGGCGGCTGGATGGACGTGACCTACAAGTACAAGAACACGAGCCAGACGTTCGAGATCAAGGAGGGGGCTTTCTGCCTGGACGCCGCCATCGTGTGCACCGGCGGCGCTCTTATCCTCGTCCAGCCGGACGTCCACTTCGACGGGATCTCGACCAACCTCGCTTCGTACGGGGGACCCGGCACCTACCTCATGATCATCAACCCGGGCAAGACCAACGCTTACTTCCTGATCATGCAGAACATCACCCAGGCGGCCGCGGTCACCATCGGGGCCAACATGACCGCAGTGCCCGAGAGCTGAGCCGCCAGCCGGTCGTCTCCCGGCCACGCCCAACTGATCTGTTCGGGCGGTCGCTCCCATCGGAGCGACCGGCCGCAGTTCGGGCAAATGCCAACGTCGACTCGCGCAGCGCCATCGGTCATCCCCCGTCCTCCAGCCCGTCGAACGGCGTGGGTAGAGCGTTTCCCCCGGCGTGCGTGACGGTCCCCCTACTCTGGCGAGGCGGGGCAGGACGCGGAGCGTCGCCTCCACGGATGCTGCACTTCGCGCCAGCCAGCTGCGTACTCTTGTGGGCATGCTGCTTCACATGAACCGACGGCGACGGACAACCCTGACAGGCCTTCTCGCTGGCCTTGTCACCTCGACGGCCATCGCCTGCGGCGGCTCGGTCCAGCCGAGCTCGAGCCCCACGTCCTGGGTGCCAGCCTCTTCGATCGCGGTCTTTCCACTTCAGAGCTGGCCGCCGATCCTGATCCCGGCGGCGAGCCCAACCGACAGCTCTTGCGACGAAGGCCCCACCCAACCCCCACAGCCAGGGCCGCCGAACGGCTGGCCTGTGATGCTGGGCGATGTGAGCCAGCCTCCCCGGATCGGTCCTGATGGAACGTCCTACCTCGTCCAGGACATGAACCTGGTGGCCCTCGATACCACCGGGCATGAGCCCGCAGGTTGGCCCGTGAAGCTGAGTATCGCCCCGTTGGATTCGAGCGGTTACACGCCGACGGACGTCGAGGTCGGGCCGGATGGAACGGTCTATGTGACGGGAGGCGACACGATCGAGGCCTTCCACCCGGACGGCACACCGGTGTCAGGCTGGCCCTACCGCGCCAGCCGCATCCCCTACCCCGCCTTCGTAGCTGCTGTGCTGCCCGTAGCAGAGGGCGTGTACACCGACGTCAACGCGGGCGAAGTCGTGCTGCTCGGCAAAGACGGGGCGCCTCGGCCCGGTTGGCCGGAGTCGCTCCCAAGTGCCGCGGACGGTTCCTCCTCCGCACGGCTCTTGATAGGCCCCGATGGAACGCTGTACGCCGAGGACCAAGCCGCCGACACGATCTACGCCTACGGCTCCGACGGCGCCCTCAAACCCGGCTGGCCGCTCCACGGTTGGGCAGCCATGACCTTCGATCCGAGCGGCCGCATCTACGTCTGGAAGCACCGTTTTGCGGCGGCGGCCGGTGCCAGATACTCCGGCCCGGCGATCGAGACGCAGATAGGCGCACTGGATGCTACGGGCCGTTTCTATCCGGGTTGGCCGATCAAGTTCGACGGGCCGGTATCTCGGCCGACGTTCGGCCCGGATGGCACCGTGTATGCAACAGGCGGCACCTCCGGTCAATCGAAGACGTCCAGCACCATCGTCCTGGCCTTCGATGGGAGCGGTAACCCCAGGCCCGGCTGGCCCGTTTCGTTGCCGGCGGGCTACCGGGCTCAAGGGAGCCTCCCAGCTGTCGCGCAGGCAGCCCCCGATCCGCCGGTTGTCGCCCCGGACGGCACCGTGCACGTGATCGCCGGCGTTCTCGACTCCGCCGGTCCGCCGAGTGAGTCTATCTTCGCGTTCCTCCCGAGCGGTCGCCCGGCGCCGGGCTGGCCGCGCGCGATCGGACCCGGACAGCTCAGCAACGTGATGGCCGATCCTGCCGGCTCGGGCTGGTTGACTGAGGGGAGCGACATCTATCTGGTTATTGACAACCGCATCGTGGCGCTGCAGTCCGACGGCACGGTCGCGCCAGGCTGGCCGCTCAGCCGGCCGTGCGACGCCAGCCCGCAATGGGTGGAGCAGACGCCAGACGGCGGCCTGCTGGTCCTGTGGAACGCGGGTGCCAAACCCTATGACGGCACCCTGGAGATCCGCTATCGGCCTGACGGGTCGGTGGCCGGAACCGTAGCCATGCTCCAGGACCCTGGCCGAGCCAGGTAGAAGGGGTTGGCTCAGCGCGCTCGCCGACTCACGGCAGCCGGCCGAGGATCGTTTGGGCCTGCGCCTGGAGAGCCGCAAGGGTCGGAGCCGCCTTACCGAGGGCCACGTCGCTGAAGCCGAAGAAGATCGTGCCCTTGAGCGCGTAGATGGCGCCCGCGCTGAAGCTCTGCCCCGAGACCGTGATGGTCCCGCTGACATACGCGGCGCCATCCGCGAAGGTGGGCAGCTCGATGAACGGGATTGCCTTACCCGCCTGCTGCTGGATCGCCGCCTCCGCTTCCGCCTTCCCCGCTTGTGCCGTCGCCACATCGGGTGCTTGGCCGACGATGACCATGAACACGTTCAGGGTCTGGCCGCCGTAGGTGCATATCTTGCCGCCTCCGGACGTTGTGCTCTCCACGCCTGCCCCGTACGACGCGCCGGCGAACTGCGACGCTTCCTGACTGGTCACGAGCTGGCAAGGATCGAGCGAAGTCGGGACTCCCGTCACCTGGCTTATCGGCGCGGGTGTGTCGGTGGGCGCCGGGGTGGCGGGAGCCGGCGTGACCGGGGCCGGCGTGACCGGGGCCGGCGCAATGGGCAGGGGCGTCCCCGTAGCGCCGGCGGGGGAACTCGACGAGGTGCCGCAAGCCGCGGCGACGAGCCCTACGAGAGCCACTGCCGCCACCCGGCGGACTACTCCGGCAAGCCGCCGGCGAGCTACTACGCGGCCGGTCTCGAGGTCGTGGCCCTGTGGGAGCAAAACACCCATCCATTGATACATCTGAGTCTCTCCGTGGGAATTGGCTCGCCTCCTCGCAACACCAAGGCGGCACGATGGATTCCCCATCGTTTGGACGGACGCGTCAACGATCCCCCGCCCCTGGCTCGCGTGGTGCAGGGGCCGTTCCTCAGGGTGGGCCAGGCACTCGTCTGCCCTCGACCTCCCGGCTCCGGTGGGCCAGGGCGAAAGGCTTCGCACAGCGGGCTGACTCAGCCGGGCGGCGTCTCAAGGTGGCGGCCGAGGAAGGCGAGCGTGCGCTCGAATGCAAGGTCGGCGGCAGGCGCGCGGTGGGCGTCGCGTGAGGGTTCGGCGAACCAATGCCCGGTCCCCGGGTAGCGGTGGATGACGACGTCGCGGCCGGCCGAGCGGAGAGTGACCTCGAAGGCAGCGACGCCTTCGTCGGACTCGTAGGGGTCCGTCTCGGCGAAATGCCCGAGGACGGGTACCGACGCCCGAGTGAGGCTCCCGCCCGCGATCGAGCCGTAGTACACGACCGACGCGACCAGCCGGTCGCGCTCGGCCGGGCTCCACATCGCCCACGCCGCGCCCATCGAGAACCCCACGGTCGCGAGCTTCGCCGTCGGGCCCAGGCGGTCAGCGAGGTGGTCGATCGTCGCCAGGGCGATGGCATCTGCCGCCGCCTGGTCCATCGAATCCGACAGCCGCTCTGCCTCCTCAATAGTCGACGCCACCGAGCCGCCGTACAGGTCCGGAGCGACGACGGCGAACCCGGCCGCGGCCAGTCGGTCGGCGTACGCGACGACGTCATCGTTGAGCCCCCACCAGGGATGGAACACGACGACGCCCGGTGCTCCAGACCCGACTTCGCCCGCCCCGTACACACGCGATGTGATGCCACCCGCCTGGATCGTCTCGAACTTGCCCATGACGCTCCTCGACTACGCCTCAACGCAGCGTACAGGAACATGATCTGGCAGAGTTGCGCGATGGGCGCGGATGATGCGAAGGTCATCTTCACCGGTATCGCGGCGTCGTACGACCGCGTCGCGACGATCCTGTCGTTCGGGCAGGATCCGCGGTGGCGGCGGGCGCGCGATCGACGCGATCGACGCGCGCCCCACGGACCGCGTTCTCGATGTCGCGACGGGCACCGGCATGGTCGCGCAGGCGCTGCACGATCGATACGGCTGCGCGGTGGTCGGGGTCGATCAGAGCGCGGACATGCTGGCGGTGGCCCGAACTCGAGACGGCGTCTACGAGACCATCGTCGAAGGGCGCGCGGAGAAGCTGCCGTTTCCGGACGCGGCGTTCGACCACCTCACCTTCACGTATCTCCTGCGCTACGTCGACGATCCCGCGGCCACGATGCGGGAGCTCGCTCGAGTCGTGAAGCCCGGCGGTCGGGTGGCGATGGTCGAGTTCGGCCTGCCGGGTGGCGTGTGGCGCCCGCTGTGGTGGCTGTACACGCGCATCGGGCTTCCGCTCGCGGGTCGCGTCTTCTCGGCGAAGTGGTCCGCGGTCGGCGCGTTCCTCGGTCCGAGCATCGAGCGCTTCTACGCCCGCCATCCGCTTTCGGCCGTCGAGCGGCTACTGGCGCGAGGCCGGCCTCGGCGACGTGCGCACGCGCCGGATGAGCGTGGGCGGCGGCGTCGTCATGAGCGCGACCAAGGTCGAGCGCACCGCGCTCCCCCACTCCGGCGTCACTCGCGCCGGCGTTCTATGCGGCCCGCGGTGGCGGATGGCGCGACTACTGGACGCTCCTCCACCCGCCATACACCGTGTGGCATCTCTCGTACGTGCTCCTCGGGGCGGCGCTGGCGCCCTCGCCCGACCCGAAGATCGTCGCGGGCGCGCTCGTCGCGTTCGGGCTCGCCGTGGGCATCGGCGCGCACGCCTTCGACGAGCTGAACGGCCGGCCCCTGCGCACGCGGATCCCATCGCCGGTGCTCGTCGCCCTCGGCACGGCGGCGCTTCTGGTCGCGGTCGCGATCGGCCTGGTCGGGGCGACGATGGTCGGACCGCTCTTCCTTCTCTTCGTGATCGGCGGCGCCGCGGTCGTCGTGCTGTATGCCTTCGAGGCGCCTCTCGTGCACTCGGACGTCGGATTCGCGGTCGGATGGGGCGCGTTCCCCGTCGCGGCGACCGCGTACGCGACGGGCGCTCATCCGGTGCCGACCGCGCTCGCGGCGCTGGCCGCCGCGCTGCTGAGCCTGGCCCAGCGGCGGCTCTCCACTCGCGCGCGCTCGATCCGCCGTCGTGCCGTCGAGCGTGAGCGGCGAGATCGTCTACTCGGACGGATCGAAGGAGTCTATCGACGCGCGCGGGCTCATCGGCGCAGCCGAAGGAGCGCTCTCGATCATGTGGCTCGCGATCTTCGCGGTCTCGCTCGCGGTGCTGCTCGCGCACTGGCTCTGACTGGCCGCTGAGGACCGGCGCCGGCGCGCCTAGTACCTCGTGCGGCGCGTCTCTTCCTTCTTCTCCGGGCGTGGCTCGTGGCCGGGGCGTGGTGGATGCGGGGCCGTCCCGGGAGCCATGTCCGGCTGGCGCGGCTGCGGCCCACGAGCGCGGGCCGCTTCCACCTGCTGCGCGAAGGCTGCCGCGCGGTCGGGCGGAATGGCGCGCTCCCACTCGACGGTGATCTGTTTCACCCGCGCGTTTCCGGCCGCTCGCTGCTCACGCTCGTATCTCGACCTCTTCGTCATCTGGTCCTCGTCTGGGACATCCGGCATCTCCGCCGAATGGGACAACCATCTTGCTCTCATTGACGACGCCTGTCTCGCAGTCCGCTGCAATTAGGCGGTCGGCGGCGCTCCAGTGTCCCGATGCTACCCAATCCGGATCACACGACCGCAGACCTACGGAATGGAGAAGCTGAGAGTCCAAGGCCCTGTGCCCAGGCCCACCAGCTTGATCACGGTAACGGTCCAGTCCCCCGTCGGATCATCGACGCCCGCCGACGTATAGACCGTTATCTCCGATCCCGTCTTGCCCACACCCGATACTGGAACGTCCTGGCCCTGCGCTGGTTAACGGACACGTCGATCGGCCCGCAGTCGGTGTCGGGCGGGAGGCCGGCCATGCGAAGGTTGACTGTGACCATCGGCATGGGGAGGTGACTATCCCTTCGAGGGTGAACGTGCGGACGCCGTCGTTGCTCTCGGTCAGGAGGCGATGTGGCCGAGTCGCCTGCAACCGACCCGGCCACCGTGAGGTCGAACGCGAACGAGGCGTTCACCGTGGACCCGTGCGGGAGATACGACCTCGGACCGCTGGTCCGCGGGCAGCGTCGAGACGCACGCCTTCCACGGTCTGGGTGAGTTGCGGCCAGCCGATCTGTTCGGCCGTGTCGGTGACCGTAGTCGGGAGCGATGTCTTCGCGTATTCGCCAACAGGGAGGATCGGCAAGGCCAGATACGAGACGAGCGCGCCCGACAGCGCCGATGCAGCGGCGAACGGTCGCCCAGCGCACGCGATGCCGGCCACGTGACAGCCAGCCGTCGAGGCGGATCGCGCCCGCGGCCATGAACACGGGCGCGGTGCCGACCGCGTAATACGCCTTGCCCCCGCTGACGTACACCAGAACGATCCCGACGATGGCGGCAATCCCGATCGCGCGCCATGGCGCCGCATCCTTCGCCCTCAGAACCCATATCGCGCCAGCGATCGAGACTGGGAACAGGAGCGGCCCGGTGAAGAGCCAGAGCAGAGCGCAACAGCTGGGCCCGATTGTCGCCGGCCTGGTCGGCGATGTGGGCCGCCAGCGCGAGTTGCGGCCAGCCGTTGGCCGCCTGCCAGATGAGGTTCGGCGCCCAGAGGATCACGGCGATCCCGATAGCCGACCAGGCCCACGGCGAGCGCACTACGTCCGCAGCGCCGGGCCACCAGCAGCCCCGCGGCGAGTCCGGCGCCCAGGAAAACGAGCGTGTCCTTGTTCTCGAGTCCGATCCCGGTCGCGAGGCCGAGCGCCAGCCAGAGACGCCGATCGCCGCCGCGAGCAGCTTCACCAGCAGCCACAGGATGACGGCCCAGGCGAGCAAGTCGAACTCGGCGGTGTCGTCGAGATGGCCCGCGAGGAGATAGCCGGATAGGGCGGCTGTGGCCGCCGCCAGGACCTGAGCCCGTCGCGAGCCGCCCAGGTCACGCGCAATGAGCGCGGTCAGGATCACGACGATCGCCATCTCGAGGGCGGGCAGCAACCGCACGGCCGTCGGCGAAACCCCGAGCAGGGCCGCCGAGACCGCGGTCAGCAGCGGGGTCAGTGGTGGTTGGTCGGCATAGCCGAACGTCGGATGGCGGCCCGCCACGATGAAGTACATCTCGTCGCGGTGGAAGCCGTACGCGCCGGACACCGCCAGCAACCCGGCGAACATGAGGCCGGCGACCAGGAACACCGGCCACGGAAGGGCTGGCCACGATGGGCCGGATCTGGCCGTGTACCCTGGCTTCTCGCTCATCGGACCTACGCTCGCAGATCCCTCCTCAGCTGGCGGCGTTATCACCCGCGGAATCATACGGCGCGGCCGATTAGTCCTGACCACACCCGTGCCAACGCCGGTACGGCGGCGCCTCGGTTCGCTTGAAGGGCGATGCGGCGCCACTTATCCTGTGCCGGCGATGATCCTCTAGTTTCGGCTGCAGTTGCGTTGCGCGCGCCCCATGTCCGGCTGGGCGCGCTCCCCTACCCTCCCGATCTTGGAGATGTCCGTGTTTCGCGAGCTTCAACGAATCAACGAACGGCCGGCCGTCTTCTCGCGGCTCACGACTGCGGCCCTTTGGACGGATCCACACATCTCCGAGCAGATGCTGCGGTTCCACCTCGACGGGTCGATCGACCTCTCGTCCCGAAAGACCGAGTTCATCGACGCCTCGGTGGCCTGGATCACCGAGGCCTTCCATCTGACCGGCCAATCACGGATCCTCGATCTCGGCTGCGGGCCGGGACTCTACACGAATCGCCTTGCGCGGGCTGGCGTCGACGTGACCGGGATCGACTTCTCGTCGCGATCGATCGCATATGCACGCGAGGCGGCAGCGCAGGAGGGCCTGCGAGCGACGTACGTGAACGAGGACTACCTGGCCTGGGAATCGAGCCAGCGCTTCGACTTGATCACGATGATCTTCTGCGACTACTGCGCCCTGGCGCCCCAACAGAGACTGCCCCTACTCCACAAGATCGAGCGGCTGCTGGAGCCGGAGGGAGCGTTCCTATTCGACGTCTGCTCGCTGGCGGCGCTCGGCGCGCGTGTCGAGTCGGCTGAATATGCACCGTCGCTCATGGACGGGTTCTGGTCACCGGTCCCCTACTTCGGATTCCTCAACAAGTTCGTCTACCCCGAGGAACGGGTCACTCTCGACAAGTACGAGATCGTCGAAGCCGACCGCACGAGGACCTTCTACAACTGGCTCCAGTACTTCGACCCGGAGGCGATCACTGCGGAGCTGGATCGGGCTGGCCTGGAGGCTGCGTCTGTCCTCGGCGACGTCGCCGGGCGGCCATTCGAACCATCTTCGTCCGAGTTTGCGATCGTCGCCCGCCGAAGCGCCCGGGCCTGAGGTGCTCCCGGACCGTCTGACGTCGGGGCGTAAACGGCGGCGAGCTGATGCCTGCCGTCTCGGCCGGCGTCGATGCCGGGGCGGCATTCCGGCCAGGAACGGCGGCAAATGTCCCGCTTGTCATCCGGGGCTGCGCGCGACAACCTTCGCGAATGGCGCACTCGTGGCCCCATCTTGCGATGCCTCACCGCCTGCCGTGGCGGATCCTGGGCGTGCTTGGCGTGGGGGTCCTCGCCGGCGGCTGCATGCTCCCGCCCGGGGTTCTCCTTCCGGTCATCCCCGGCCTCACGCAGCCGACGGCCGTAACCGAGCCGCTCGACGGCGCGGACCGGGACGGAGTTGCGGTCGCGATCTCCAGTCGGCTCTCGAGCCGCGCGTCCGTTCCGGTCGTGTACCTGGTTCCCGACGGGGCCTATGCCGATGCCGTGGCTGCAGGACCGGCGGCGGCACGAGACCGCGGGGCGATCCTCTACACGGCAAGCGGGTCGCTGCCGGCTGCCACAGCCGACGAGCTGGTCCGGCTGAATCCCGCCCGGGTAGAGGTGGTGGGCGCGACCTCGACGGTCGCCAACTCAGTCCTCGCCGGCGTAACGGCCAAACTGGGCTCCGGCACACTCGTGGAGCGCGTCTCCGGTCGGACCCCGGACGGCATGGCCGCGGCCCTTTCCACTCGATCGTTCGAGGCAGGCAGCGTGGAGACGGTGGTGGTCGCCTCGGCCGACAACTACTGGGATGCCGTCGCCGCGGGGCCGGCGGCGGCGACTCTGGGCGCGCCGCTCCTCCTCGTGACTCGCAACGCCCTGCCCACCACGACCGCGGCCGAGCTGCGACGCTTGGGTCCGAAGCGCGTGATCGTCGTGGGCAACACCGGGTCCGTCTCCGGCGCCGTCCTGACCGGGATCGATGCGATCGTCCCGGAGGTGGAACGCGTGTCGGGCGGCGATCGCTACGCCACTGCCGCGGCCGTCGCGGCTCGGTTCTTTCCGCGCGCATCAACCGCGGTGGCGACGAGCGGCGTGAGCGACACGGGTAGCCTCGCGGCCGTGCCACTGGCCGCGGAGAACGATGCTCCGATCCTCCTTGTCCAGGGGGGCGATCAGCTGCCATCCGCCACCCGGGACAGCCTGGTTTCCCTCAAGCCGAGCCTCATCTACACCGCCGGCCGGCTGTCCGAGATCATCCGTGGCGAGCTCCGCGGCTTCTCGGATGGAAGGCTGTCCGTGCCCACCGACAACGTGGCGTACTCGGCGGGCAGCGTCGGCTATCACGACCCGGGCGAGATGCTGACTCTCATCAAGGCCACCGAGATCGCCTACCCGTCGCTCGTCCACGTCTTCTCGATCGGCAAGAGCTACGAGGGTCGCGACATCTGGGCAGCGAAGGTTTCGGACAACGTGGCCCTCGACGAAAACGAGCCCGAGGTGCTCGTCGATGCGCTCCACCACGCGGCCGAGCGCCTAGGCGTGGAGCAGGCGCTGTATCTCCTCGCGACCCTGACTTCGGGCTACGCGAGCGACGCCCTCGTCCACCGGCTTGTCGACGAGCGCGAGATATGGATCATCTTCGCCGTCAATCCGGACGGCTGGGCATACGACCTATCAGGCAACGGATATCAGTTCTGGCGCAAGAACCGCCAGCCCAACGGGAAGTACAACCCCGGGACTGATCTGAATCGAAACTACAGCTACAAATGGGGCTGTTGCTCGGCCAGCTCACCGAATGAATGGGATTGGAACTACAGGGGCCCGGCTCCGTTCTCGGCTCCTGAATCAAAGGCGGTCGCCGATTTCGTGGCCAGCCGCGTTGTAGACGGAAAGCAACAGATACGAACCCACGTGACTCTGCATACAAACGGCGAGCGCGTCCTCTATCCATACAGCTACACCTTGCAACGGCTGCCGAGCGACATGAATGCCGACGACTATGCGGTCTTCCGCAGCATGGCTCGAACCATGGCCGGCATGAACGGCTACACCGCTGAGCAGTCGAGCCAGCAATACCCCACCGACGGAGATGAGATCGACTGGCTCTACGCGACCTATCGGATCTTCTCCTTCACCTTCGAGCTCTATCCGGATGAGAAGGCCGGGAAGGGCATCATCTACGTGCCCGATACAGTCATCGCCAAGCAGACGGCACGCAACCGCGGAGCGCTGCTCTACCTGATTGACGCCGCGGCTTGCCCTTATGCCGCCATCGGCAAGGCCGCGCAGTACTGCCCCGACGTGCCCGCGCCAACTCCCTCGCCGTAGCCGTGAAGCTGGCGTAGTCGGGCGGAACGCCCAAGCCCAACGGTATGCTCGCGTGGCCGAGCGTCTCAGGCAACTCGGACGAATGGAGGAGAAGCCGTGCTGGACATCACGGGCAAGTGGGTGCTGCTCACGGGTGCGAGCCGCGGCATCGGCAGGCAGGTGGCTGGGGCATTGGCGGACAGAGGCTGTCGGCTCATCCTCCACAGCCGCAGTCACGAGCACACGGCCGCGCTGGTGGCCCAGTTCCAAGCGCGTGGCCTCACCGTGCATGCACTGGAAGCTGAACTCTCCGACCAGACGCAGGTGATCGCCCTGGCGGAAGAAGCGCTGCGTATCTCCGGCGGAATCGACATTCTCTACAACAACGCCGCCATCCAGTCGCCCTGGCACGAAGACGTGTTCACCACCGACCTGGACGAGTACGGGCTCAGCTTCCAGGTGAACACGATCGCGCCGATCACCCTCTGCAGCCTGATCCTGCCGGGCATGATCGAGCGGAAGTTCGGCCGGGTGGTGAACGTTACGTCGGGCATCACGGAGCAGCCCCAGCTCATGGCCTACGCCGCCTCCAAGGCTGCTCTGGACAAGTACGTCTACGACATGGCGCCCCATCTCGAGGGCACCGGCGTGACGATGAACCTGCTGGATCCCGGCTGGCTGCGCACCGATCTGGGCGGACCTCAGGCCCCCAACTCCGTGGAATCCGTGCTTCCGGGCGCCCTGGTACCCGTGCTGCTGGAGGATGGCACCTGCGGGGAGTGGTTCAGCGCCCAGGACTATCGAGAGGCGTGACCTGATGGGCGCCGCCGGCTCAGGGGATCCAGTTGAACTCGTCCGGGTTCGGGCCTCGGCGGCCGTTTCGATGGAGTCCTGAGATCGCCAGCATGTCGCCGTCCGACAGCTCGAAGTCGAAGAGGGCGAAGTTCTCCGCGATCCGCGCAGGCGTCACCGACTTGGGAAAGACGATGTCGCCCCGCTGGATGTGCCAGCGGAGGGTTACTTGCGCCGGGGTCCGGTTCAGTCGCCTTGCGATCTGCCCGATGGTGGGATCGTCCAGGACTTCCCCCTGAGCGATCGGCGACCACGCCTCCGTGGCGATTCCGTGTGCCTTGTCGTACGCCCGAACGTCGTCCTGGATGAAGTACGGGTGGATCTCGATCTGATTGACCGCCGGGGTGACCTCGGTCTCCCTGGCCAGCCGCTCGAGGTGGTGCGGCTTGAAGTTCGAGACGCCGATCGCCCTGACGCGTCGGGAGCGGTAGATCTCTTCGAGCGCCTTCCATGTCTCCACGAAGTCGCCGACGCCCGGCAGCGGCCAGTGGATGAGGAAGAGATCGAGATACTCGAGCTTCATTACCGCCAGCGATCGATCGAAGGCCGCCAAGGCGTCGTCATGGGCATGGAAGCCGTTGTTGAGCTTGCTCGTCACGAAGACGTCGGCCCGAGGGATACCGGAGTCGCGAATGGCCTGCGCGACCTCGCGCTCGTTGCCGTACATCTCCGCGGTGTCTATGTGGCGGTAGCCAACCTTCAAGGCCTCGAGCGTAGCCGCCCTGGTCTCGTTCGGCTCGATCTGGAAGACGCCGAACCCGAGCTGCGGGATCTCCACGCCGTTGTTGAGCTCGACGTTCGGAACTACGCTCACTGCCATCTGTCTCCTACTGCTGGGTCGCGCATGGTCAGCGGCAGGGACGCCGGGCAGGTCGCGCCAAACCGCAGGGACTTCGAAGATCCAATTGTAGCCGCCGCGTCGCCGGCGACCGTCCAGGCTCCTGCGGCCGTCGGGGCTCCCGCAGCCGCCACGCACGGGGCTGGCCGGCTACCGAAGAACAACGAGGATGACGATAACCAGCACGATCAGGATCGGCGTCCATGCCCAGGCCCAGCCGTTCGGGTCGGATGGCCCGCTGCCGATGCCGGTCGGCCGGATGCGCAGAAGGGGCTGGTCCGCGGTCCTTGCCTGAAGGGCCTCGTCGCTGGCGCGGTATGGGTTGAAGGCCTCGAAGATCGCGGCAAAACCGGCGTTCTTGAGGATCTGGCGGATGACTATCGCTCGCTCTGTAGCGTCGTCCACCTCCGCGGCGTGGCCGGCAATCGCTCCTCCGGGCAGGATCACATCTATGTCGGGGTTGGCCTGCAGGTTGCGGAACCAGTCCGACGCCCTGCCGTAACCGGCCAGGCAGTAGACGCTGCCGTTGCGGATGGCGTAGTTGAGCGGCACGTATCGCACACGGCCGGTCTTCCGCCCGATGGTTCTCAAGACCATGATGTACCCAGTAAGCGGGTTGCCGAAGAACGGGCCGAGGCCCAGCCGGAACATCGGCACCATCAGGAACTTGTTCAGGAAGCGGAAGAAGCGGCGCACAGCGGTTCCTTTCGGCTAAGTCAGGCCTTTCAGGACGAAAGCCACGAACGCCGCCGTCAACCGTTCCGGCGGGATGGTCTCGTCGGCGACCTGGAAGTACGTGTTCAGGTACGGGAGCAGCTCGCTATCGCCGACACAGAGAGTCAGCGCATTGACCAGGCGAGCGGCCGCCTCCAGGTCCACGTCGGGACGGATCTCCCCACGGCCAGCAGCCTGCGCGAGCATCGCGTGCGTCAGCTCGCGCATGGCCGTGGCAATCGGCCGCACCACGCTCTCGGCGAAATCCGGATCTCCCTGGTACGCGGCCCGTCCGAAGAAACGCACCAGGCCCGTCTCCGTCTGCCCCCACTCCACTCCGACCGTGAGGTAAGTGGCGAGCGCGTCGCTCAGGGGCATCGCCAGCAGGTACGGACGCGACATCTCGAGGAAGTCGATCATGTACCGGACGCACAGCTCGACGGCGAAGTCCAGCAGGCCGTCTCGCTTTGGGAAGTACTGGTAGAGCGATCCGACTGACACACCTGCCCGCCGGGCGACTTCCTTGACGTTCAGCGCCGCTGGCCCTCTCTCCGTGGCTTCCTCCAGGATCGCGTCGATGACCGCCTTCTGGCGGGGCGGGTCGAGGCGCCGGAAGGTGCGGGTCACCTTGCCGTCCTTCTCCAGCGCAAGGATGTACGGCGCCAGACTGATCCAATCGGAGTCGTTGGTCTGAGTCGTCCTGGCGGTGTGAACCATTGGTTCATATTATATGACGCACTAGCTCACTCGTCCAGGACGCTCCCCCCGAGTTGCCGTCGGCCTCCCGCGTCTCCTCAGACCATGGCGTGAGACGGCTGATCCCCTACCCCATCGCGGTCTGCGCGAGTACGAAGATTAAGCGCGCAAGTTGTCGATTTCGCCGGCCGCCGTTCGACGTGTGTCTTAGGGCCAGGCTTCGGCCGGTTGATGAGGATCGGCGGCTCGGTCCCAAGTGAGGAGACATGACCATGCGGTTCATGGTGATCATGCCGGCCGACAAAAACTCCGAGGCGGGAGTGCTTCCCTCCGAGGAGCTGTTCGCGGCGATGGGACGGTACAACGAAGAACTCGTCAAGGCCGGCGTGATGCTCGCCGGGGAAGGGCTCCACCCAAGCTCGAAGGGTGCGCGCGTCCGCTTCGCGGACGGCAAGCACACGGTCATCGACGGGCCCTTCGCCGAGTCGAAGGAGCTGATCGCCGGGTTCTGGCTGTGGCAGGTCAAGTCGCTCGACGAAGCGATCGAGTGGGTCAAGCGCATTCCGATTCCGACCAACGCCGGAATCGAGATCGCGATCCGCCGGGTCTACGAGTCGGACGAACTGGGCGAAGGCTTCACGCCCGAGCTCCGTGCCGCGGAGGAGAAGCTCGCAGCCGAGATGGCCGCCAACGCACGGCGCTAGGAACACGGCGTCCGCAACCTGCGGCCGCGCCAAGCTGCAAGGAGCATCACCATGCGTTTCCTGATGATGACCACGCCCGACGAGAACGCCAGCGCCGACACTCCTCCGGATCCTCAGGTGATGGTCGAGATGGACGAGTTCACTGCCGGTCCGGAAGGCGGTCCTCGTCCGGTGACCAGCGGGCGGTCCAGCGTTGCCGCCAGCCGCTGAGGCGTCGCCGGAGGCCGCGCTTGCGCCCGATGCGCACCGCGCCATCGAGGCCGTCTGGCGGATCGAGTCGGCCAGGCTGATCGCCGGTCTCGCGCGGATCGTGCGGGACGTTGGCCTGGCCGAGGATCTCGCCCAGGATGCCCTGGTCGCCGCCCTGGAACAGTGGCCTGAGTCGGGCGTGCCGGACAAACCCGGCGCCTGGCTCATGGCCACAGCCAAGCATCGCGCCATAGACGCCCTGCGGCGCAAGGCGCTGGCCGGGCGCAAGCAGGACGAGCTCGGCCGTCAGCTCGAGGCCAGCAGAGGCGCGGCCCACGATCTCGACGCCGCGATCGACGAGGACGTTGGCGACGACCTCCTGCGCCTCATCTTCACAGCCTGCCATCCAGTTCTCACGACCGAAGCCCGCGTCGCGCTCACTCTCCGATTGCTCGGCGGCCTCACGACAGACGAGATCGCCCGCGCTTTCCTGGTCCCGGAGGCCACCGTCGCCCAACGCATCGTCCGGGCCAAGCGCACGCTCACGGCCGCGCGAGTGCCGTACGAGGTCCCGAGCGGACCCGAACTTGGCGTTCGTCTCTCGTCGGTGCTCCAGGTCATCTACCTCATCTTCAACGAGGGCTACTCGGCGACTGCCGGCGACGATTGGATGCGACCGGCCCTGTGCGAGGAGGCGCTCCGCCTGGGTCGCATCCTGGCGGAGCTCACTCCCACAGAGCCGGAGGTCCACGGGCTCGTGGCGCTGATGGAGATCCAGGCCTCGCGCACCCGGGCCCGCGTCGGCACGTCCGGAGAGCCGATCCCCCTTCTCGAGCAGAATCGCGGACGCTGGGATCAGCTCCTCATTCGTCGCGGCCTGGCGGCTCTCGCGCGCGCCGAGACACTGGGCGGGACGCTGGGCTCGTATGCGCTGCAGGGCGCCATCGCCGCCTGTCACGCTCGCGCCCGCACCGCCGAGGAGACGGACTGGGAGCGGATGGCCGCGCTCTACGACGCGCTCGCGCAGGTGGCGCCGTCGCCGGTCGTGGAACTGAATCGAGCGGTCGCGGTGGCCATGGCCTTTGGCCCGGCTGCCGGTCTCGAGATCGCGGATTCGCTCGTCGAGGAGCCGTCGCTGCGTGCGTACCACCTGCTGCCGGCCGTCCGGGGCGACCTGCTGGCGAAGCTCGGCCGGCATGCCGAGGCACGAGCCGAGCTAGAGCGCGCGGCCTCGCTAACCCGAAATGCTCGCGAGCGCGACGTTCTCCTGGGGCGGGCTGCGGCAGCAGAGTAGATGGGGCGTCACTCCCCGTCGAGGACGGCTCTCACCTTCTGGGCCAGGCGGTCCGGCGTGAACGGCTTCTGCAGGAATGGGATCAGCTGCCCGTCCTCGTCGCGGAACGCCTCCGCGGCGTCGGGGTGGCCCGAGGTCAGGATGATCCGCGCACTCGGGCGGAGCTGGTGAAGACGGCGCGCCAGCTCCGGGCCCCGCATGCCCGGCATGATGACATCGCTTAGCACGAGCGCGATCTCGTGCTCTGTTGCGGCGACGCGGAGCGCCTCGGCCGCGCTGGTCGCCTCCAGGACGACGTAGCCTCGCGATCGGAGGCCGAGGACGGCAAGCCGGCGCACGCTTGCCTCGTCTTCCACGACGAGCACCGTCTCCGTCCCCCGGGCCGATCGCTCCTGCGTCGTCGGCGCTCCCGGCCCTTCGGAAGACGGGGCCCGCTGGGGCAGGCTGATCGTCACAGTCGTCCCCTGGCCCGGCTCGCTGTGGACCCAGATCCGGCCGCCGCTCTGCTTGACGATCCCGTGGCACGTGGCCAGCCCGAGACCGGTGCCCTTGCCCTGGGGCTTCGTGGTGAAGAACGGCTCGAAGAGGTGGGCCATGACTTCATCGCTCATGCCGGTTCCTGTGTCCGTCACCGCCAGGGTCACGTACCGTCCCGGGGCCGCTGCGGGCTGAACCAGTGGGTACTCCTCGGTTGCCAGCTGATGGGACGTCTCGATCACCAGCCGACCACCGCCCGGCATTGCGTCGCGGGCGTTGACGGCCAGGTTCAGGAGGACTTGCTGAATCTGGCCGGGGTCCGCCTCGACGATCCCCAGCGGCTCGGTCAGCGCCGTCGTGATCTCGATGTCTTCGCCCAGGAGGCGCCGCAGCATCTCGAGCGAGCCCTCGACGACCTCGTTCAGACTGAGCGGGACCGGCTCGACTATCTGGCGCCGGGCGAACGAAAGAAGCTGGCGCGTGAGTCTGGCCGCCCCTTCGGCCGCCTTGGTGACCTCATCGATGCTCGCCCGTGCCGGATGATCAGGCTCAAGGTCGAGCAGCGCAAGCTCGGCGTTGCCCAGAATCGCCGTGAGCAGGTTGTTGAAGTCGTGAGCCACGCCTCCGGCAAGACGGCCGATGCCCTCCATCTTCTGCGCCTGGACCAGCTCGTCCTGGAGCGCTCGACGCTCGGTGATGTCCTGTATCAGCTCGTCGTAGCCGACCAGGCGACCATCGTGAGTGTATTGCGGGACGGGGGTGCTTCGAACCCATCTCACAGCGCCATCCTGCCGGACGATCCGGTGCTCGATGGGGCGCATCCTCCCGTTGGCCTCGACGTCGCGAGCCTGCTGCAGCACCAATTCGCGGTCGTCGAGGAGAACGATCTCCAGCCACAGCATCGGATCTGCCGCGAAGTCCTCGGGGCCGTAGCCCGTGACCGCAACGCATCCAGGCCCGTGCGTGGTGTTGACCACGGCACCGTCGGATAGCTCCACGTGGAATACGTAGTCGGTGATCGTTTCTGTGATCCGGCGATACCGGTCCTCGCTCTCCGACAGCGCGGCGGTGCGCTCGGCGACCCTTGCCTCCAGATCGGATCGAGCGGCCACCAGCAACTCGCCCAGCATGGCAGTCTCGATGCATACGGCCGCCTGGGTAGCCATGGCCGAAAGCAGGTCCGCGTCCGCTTGCTCGAACTGGCGAGTGCCTGGCCCGTTCGTCACGACGACAGCGCCAAGCGTCCGATCGTGGTAGAGGATGGGAGCAACCATCATGGGCCCGTGGCCGAATTCGACGCGCCGGTCATGCACCAGCTGGGTCTCCCGGGGATCTCGCACACCGCCCGGGGAGATCGCGACCTTCCGCTCGCGCAGGACCCAACCTACGAGCCCATCCATCAGCTCGTCGAAGTCGACGGCGAAGAAGCGCTCCGACACGCGACCGCCACGATAGTTGCCGGCCACCAGCCTTTGATCCACGTCGAGCGCGAAGAGGTTCACGCGGTCTGTCCCGAACGCTTCGGCAATCGCGTCCGCGACGCGCTGGAGCACCGCCACGCCGGTTTCTGCGGCCACGAGCGACCGGGTGACTCGATACAGGGCTTCCGATCGCCTCAGGGCTGCCTGGGCGTCCGCCAGAGCCTGGCGATACCGAGCCTCGGAGGCGCTGAGAGCGTGCTCCATCCGCTCCCGGTCGGCGAGATCCGCTACCCGTTCCTCGCCGCGAGCGACGTCGAATGGAGCCTCGATATCGGCGGAGACGTCCTCTCGGTGTCTCTCAGGCACGACCTCACCTGTAGCGCCCCCTCGGCCGGCACCCCCCAGCCAGCCGCGTCCGGATTGTACGCGCCGACCGAGGAGCCTGGAGGGCGCTCCCGGGGCCGCGGCGCACCGGCACCGGGGCCTGCGCACCGGGGCCTGGGCGCACCGAGCCCTGGGCACACGGGCCCTGGGCGCACCGAAGATTGTCGATGATCGCCGGCACCGCTGAGGAGTCCGGGGCTTGCGCCTGCCCCGCGGTCTGGCCCCGGTTAGCCGTCAGGTGCGCGCGGCCCTCAGGATTGCCGCCAGCGAGCGATCCACATCGTCGTCAGTTGTGGCCCAGTTGACGATCGAGATTCGCATCGCCGCCAAGCCGTGCCAGGTCGTGCCCGCCAGCCAGCAGGTTCCATCGTCCTGGACACGCCGGATCACCTCGCGCGTGCGCGCATCCGCGTCGCTGCCGTCCGGTCCGGTGAATCGGACGAGGACCTGGTCGAGCACGACGTCGTTGAGAACCTCGATGCCGTCGCCTGCCGCGCGCAGCCCGTCGGCCATCCGCCTGGCCAGGCGGCAGCACGTTTCGATCAGCTCCGCCACGCCTATTCGACCGAGCGAACGGATGGCCGCGTAGGTCGCGAAGCCGCGGGCGCGGCGTGAGAACTCCGGCACCCAGCTGAACTCGTCCCGCTCCGCCGTTCCGTACACGAGGTAGGCGGCGCCGTGGGCCGAGAGCGCCGCGGCATGCGCCGCCGGATCTCGGACGAACGCGTAACCGCAGTCGTACGGGACATTCAGCCACTTGTGACCGTCCGTGGCCCAGGAGTCGGCGCCCTCGTGGCCGTCCGTCAGGCGACGGAGCTGCGGGCTTACGGCGGCCCACAGGCCGAACGCCCCATCGACGTGCACCCAGGCCCCGGGACGCCGCGCCCGGATGAGCTTGATGGCTTCCCCCAGCGGATCGAACGAGCCGGTGTTCACGTTGCCGGCCTGCAGGCAGACGATCAGTGGGCGGTCGCCGCTGGGAAGGGCACCAGCGAGCGCCTCGAGCCGCATCCGCCCTTGCTCATCCGCGTCCACGGTGATGACTCGCGCACGTCCCAGACCCAGATACTGGAGGGCCATGTGGATCGTCGCGTGCGCTTCCGCCCCAACGATGACGTCGATCTCCGGCGCACCGAACAGCCCGCGTTCCTCGACGTCCCATCCGGCCCGGCTCAGCAGCGCGTGTCGCGCCGCCGCCAGGCAGGAGAAGTGGGCCATCGTGCAGCCGGTCGTCAGCCCGAAGCTCGTCCCCACAGGAAGGCCGAAGAGGTCGATCAGCCATGAACCTGCCACCTCTTCAGCGACCGAGGCGGCCGGTCCGCAGGCGAAGAGGCCCGCGTTCTGATCCCAGGTGGAGGTCAGCCAATCGGCGGCCAGCGCGGCCGGCAGCGATCCGCCTATGACAAACCCGAAGTACCGGGGTCCCGCACTGGCTACGAGCCCTGCCTCCGCGGCCCGCGCGAGATCCTCTATCACCTGCATGGCATCGACGCCGTCCTGGGGTAACGGCCCGCCCAGATCCGCCATGAGCGCGTCGCGCCCCGCGGCGGCGGCTACCGGGCGATCCTCGAGTGAGTTCAGGTACCCGAGGGCAAGGTCGGTCGTCCGCCGAAACACGCCGTCGTCGATACCCTGATACCTCGCCGTCGTCGATCGCGTCGTCATTGGGATTCTCCCCGCGTGCAGGTGGGACCCGGAGTGTGGGCCACGCGCCATGGCGGTATCCTGCCACGACTCCGGCGTTCTGCTGCGAGCTGGGCCGGCCGGTGGCACGGTGCGTTTCAGGGATCGCCGGTCTTCCCAGGCTGATTGCGCCCCGGCGGCCGCCGAACATAGCCGCTAGGCTTGGATGCATGGCCATCCGACGGACCAGTTCGCGTGAGCCTCCCGATCCTGGCCGGCGAGCGAGTCGTCCTGCGTCCACTCAGGGCGGAGGATCGATCGGTACTGCGTGGTTACCTGGCCGAGCCTGAGGTGGCCCGCCGGTGGGACACCAGCCCGGACCGCGCCGTCGACGACCTGTTCCAAAGCCAGGACCAGGCTGCGTTCGCCATTGAGGTCGATGGCGGAGGTCACACCTGGCCGGACGCCAACCTCATCCTGTCGCGGCTCATTTCGGCCGCCACCACTCACACGTTCAGCGCCACGAGAACGATCTGGGGCTTCTTCGCGGCTCACACGCTGGAGGGCGCGCCGCCATCCAGCGGCCGGCCTCGGGCGCCAGCCTCATCGGCGGTGACACCGGCTACGACTCCTGCCCAGAAGTCGACAGCAGCGCGCTCGTAGAGCACCCCCATCCGCAGCGTCTGACCGCGCCAGTGCTCCAGAGTCAGGTGCCCGGCCGTTGTCCCACCCGGCCCGCGCTCGATACCATCCTCCGCCACGTACCCTGCGAGTCTGGCTCTGTGGATCGGCAGCTGCTCGCGGGCGATGTCGCCCCTGGCTTCGGCCGGCCCCATGTCTGCAAAGAAAAGCTGCAGGAGTCCCGGGTCCCGAAGCTCCGTTGGCTCCCAGCACGGACGCTCGAGCCACGCACGCAGCGCGCCAATCCCGGCGCTAGTGATCGTGAAGAGCCGCCGCCTCCGGCCGTCCTGCTCTCGCTCTTCGGTCAGGAACCCGAGCCCCACCAGGCGCGGCGGCTCCTTATACAGGAGGGCGTGCGGGAACGACCAGAAGTGGCCGATCGTCGCGGCGACGTGGCGCTTGAGGTCATAGGGAGTCGACGGGCCCTCACGGGCCAGAAGACCCAGCACCAGGTACGAGGTCGAGCTCAGCTGCTCGGTTGACATAGTCCACAGGATACCATATGCTGCGGATAGTGCAAGGCACACTATAGAAAGTAGGAACCGTCACATGGCCTTACAAGGGCAACACATCAAAGTCGAGACTACCGGACCGAGTAACGGCGAGTTCGCTCGTCGCATCACGGTCTTCGTCGCCGGGATCGTGCAGGCGCTCATCGCTTTGCGGATCGTCCTGCTTGTGCTCGACGCCCGCGAGTCGAACGGACTGGTAGCACTGGTCCTGAACGTCAGTCAGGTCTTTGTCGCACCGTTCAACGGCATTCTCAACACGAATGCACTGAGGTCGGGCGGCTCCATCCTGGACTTCGCCGCGATCCTCGCCCTCGTCGGCTGGACGCTCGTGGAAGGCCTGATCATCGCCGGGATCTCGATCTTCAGACGCGAACCCGTCTGAGCAAGTCGGGCGGCCGCCGGTCTCGGGCGAAATCCGCTCCCCGTCCGGTCCAGCGCGCCTGCGCCGGCCAAACGACCGGACGGCCGCCTGCGAGAGCGTCGGCCTTCGGCCGACGGTAGTTGCCGACCGGCCCGGGGCAGTTCACCCACGAATCACTCGTTTGAAGGAGTAGACATGCCTGCCAGCCACATCCCACGAGTTGCCGAAACCGACGAAGTCGTGCGCAGAAACGAGGGCGAGATCGCCGAGGATCAGGGCGAGATCGCCGAAGATCCCGGTTCGGCCACGAGCCGGATGCGGGGCGCCGTCAGGGGTGCCTTCGATCATGTGCCCGATCTGCTCGGGACGGCCCGCGACGGCGCTTCGCAGCTCGCCGGTCACCTGCCCGACGCAATCGCGCGCGCCCGCGTCGGAGCGCACGGGACGGAGACGAAGCTGCAAGCGATGTCGGACCCGACGTTGAGACTGCTGGCCTCGGCGTCGATCGGCCTGGCGGCCGGCCTGTACATTGCGGGCGCACGTCGCCTTGTCACCGTGGCAGCACTCGCGTCCGCCTTCGTGGTGGGCAGCGCCATCGCCACCCGCCCGGACCCGGTCACCTAACCCCTAACCGAAACCACGGGCCCGCCCGCCGCGCCACGGGCCCTCCACCGCGCCCGTCTACGCCTCGCTGCCGGCGACCCCCGGAGCATCATCGATCTGGGCGATTGGCGCTCCGTCGTCCTCGGCCCTGGCCCTGTCCGCCGCCGCTTCTTCCGAGGCGACGCTTGCGGCGACGCCCTCCCAGAATTCGACGGCAGCCCGCTCGTAGAGGAGACCCATCGGCAGGGTCACACCCCGCCAGTGTTCGATGGTCCGAGTGACAGCGCCAGAGCCGCCGAGCCCATCCTGCGACCGTCGCCCAGCTTCGTAGTCCGCCAGCTGCGCCCGATGCACGGCGACCTGCTCCTGCGCAATCATCAGCCTGGCAGTCGAGGGCTCGAGGTCCGCGAAGAAGAGCTGGAGCAACGCGAGATCTCGCAGCTCAGTCAACTGACGGGCCGGGTGGCCCAGCCACGCCCGGAGCGCCTGGCGTCCCGCGCCAGTAATATCGAAGAGCCGCCGCCTCCGGCCGTCCTGCTCTCGCTCTTCGGTCAGGAACCCGAGCCCCACCAGGCGCGGCGGCTCCTTGTACAGGAGGGCGTGCGGGAACGACCAGAAGTGGCCGATCGTCGCGGCCACGTGGCGCTTGAGGTCATAGGGCGTCGACGGGCCCTCACGGGCCAGGAGGCCCAGCACCAGGTACGAGGTGGGAGTCAGTTGGGCGGTCGCGGAGGGAGCGTGGTCAATTGACATGCTCTACAAGATACCATACTCTACTGATGGTTCCGCAAGAACGATCGTCAAAACGGCGAAGTACCCTGCGAAGCCTCGGAAGGATCACCATGGGCATCTTCGCATGGATAGTCGTCGGCGCGATCGCCGGCTTTGTCGCCACGCTGATCGCCGGCGGCCACGAAGGAATCGTCGGAACCGTCGTGCTCGGAATCCTAGGCGGACTCCTGGGCGGGTGGGTTGCCACCAGCGTCCTCAAGCTCAGCGGCGGCGGGGTGAACGGGATCAACCTTGAAAGCGTCGTCATCGCGATCGCCGGCGCGCTCGCCCTCATCGTCGTCTGGCGCGCCCTCACGTCCCGGACCTCGGGCCGGCTGCGAATCTAGTACGCCAGACGCGCGGCCCTGCACGTCTTCGGTTCAACACCCGGGAGCGGTGCCCTCTCCGCTCAAGTCGGGCCAGCTGCCCTGGCTGCTTCTCAGCGGTCAGGGCAGCGTGAATCCTACGAACCCGTCACGAGAGTGGCCGGGCAACCCAGGCCACAACGAAGGAGACTCCCATGTTCAGGAACAACAAGTCGAGCAACAAGTCGCTGCTGGTCCTGGTGGCGGTAATCTGCTTCGCGATCGCCGTGATTACGCACGCCGGATGGGTGACGCTCGACGCCAAGATCGACTGGACTGATCTCGGCCTGTTCTTCGGCTTCCTGTCGTTCATCTTCTAGACGCCCTTCGAGGCGCTAGATGGGGACGAGTGGAGGGCGGGCCGGCGCTATCGATTTGCCAGCCCGCCCTCGATCGGGTGACCGCTAAACAGACCAGGTTGGCCTACTTGCGGGCGGCTCTCACGGGCATCAGAGCGACCATGCCGAACAGGCAAGAGATCGCGAGGAGCAGAAGCGGGATTGCTGGTCCGCCGTTCGACGGCGGCACGGGTCCTGGTCCGGTTGAGGTCGGGGGCGGGGTCGAGCCCGTGACGGCGGTTGCGCCCTGGAACGACTGGAACGGTGTGGGAGTCGGGGCCGGTGTCGCCGTCGCGCCTTCGAACGACTGGAACGGAGTGGGAGTCGGGGTCGGGGTAGGAGTCGGCGTCACGGCAGGAGTCGGCACGTTGGGCGCGACATCGAACGTCGCGCAGACGGCGCCCTGGGCGCCCAGCCTGTCGACTGCGTTGTCGACGTTGTGGCCCGTGCCGCCGGCCTGCAGGCTGTGGTATCCGGTCGTCTTGAAGGGCTTGACCTGACCGAGGTCGTACATGATCACGCAGGCCGTGTAGCTTCCCGCCTTGACGTAGGTGTGGCTCGCAGGCCCCCATGAGCCGCTGGTACCCCTGTCCGGCGTCGTTGGCTGCATGATCACGTTGGTTCCAGGCGTGCCATCGCCAATGTGAAATGTGCCGACCTGATTGCCGCTGGTGACGTCGCCCCAGTCGATTGCGAACCCGGCGTAGTGCTTGTTGACGACGGTAGCTTCCTCCGGCCAGGTCCAGGTTCCCGAGACCTGAACGGACAGACCGTTCTTGATCACGTTCATCGCACCCGAGGTGCCTGTATCGGCGTTGGCCATCCCCACCGCCGCCAACAGCAGGAAGATGCTCATCAGACCGGCACCGACTCTGAGGACTCGTTGCCGCGAGGACCGCGAAGACATTCTCACCTCCACCAGCGCCGGTCCGAACGGACTCATCCAAGATGCGCTGACGACGCGGCCACCCTATCCGCCTGGCGCATCGTCGCCGATGGTGTGCCGGACCGTGCATTCGTAGGTGCACGCCGCGCGACAACCCGAATCTCTCCCACCCCGCGGGGCCGGTCCGTTCGGGCAGGTTGCACCGGCGCACCACGGTCCCGCCAGCCCCAACGGGTAGGCCACCCCTGCCCGTACGATGTGGCTGGCGGGTTTCAGGCGCCGAGCCGGGCTCGAGAGCCTCGCCGACCGCGGCCAGGGACGACACGGGCGCCTCGGACCGCGATCTGGGCGCCTTCGCGGATCGTCCAGATCGGCGCCCGCCGGCATGGGTATCCTCTGCGCAAGGGTCGATAGACGACTCTGAGCAACCAGCCGCGCGATCCGCGCTCTAGGGCCAAGGGAGGCGCCATGTCGGCCGTCCGAGAGTTGTACAAGGCCAATCTCGCCCTCCTGACGGACCTCTATGAACTGACCATGGGAGCAGGCTATTTGGCGGCGGGCGTTGCCGATCGCGAGGCGGTCTTCGCCCTGAGCTTCCGCGACCTGCCATTCGATGGGGGGTACGCGCTGTCCGCTGGCCTGGACGACGCACTCGAGATCCTGGAGGCGCTGCATTTCGAGGCCGCCGACATCCAGTACCTGCGCGGTCTCCGCGGGACAACCGGCCGGCCGATCTTTCGGTCGTCTTTCCTCGATCGGCTGGAATCCTTCCGCTTCGCCTGCGACGTGGACGCGATCCCCGAGGGGACGGTCGTCTTCCCCAACGAGCCGCTGATCCGCGTGCGCGGCCCGCTGTTGCAGGCTCAGCTGGTCGAGAGCGTGCTCCTGACGGTCATCGGGTTCCAGACACTCGTGGCGACCAAGGCGGCGCGCGTCGTTGAGGCCGCAGGCGGCAGCCCGATTCTTGAGTTCGGCCTGCGCCGGGCCCAGGGACCGGACGGAGCCATCTCAGCGGCCCGCGCCGCGTACATCGGCGGCGTCGCAGCCACCTCGAACGTGCTTGCGGGCCGGCTGTTCGGCATCCCGGTCCGAGGCACTCACGCCCATTCGTGGGTCCAGGTCTTCGACGATGAGCAGCGAGCCTTCGACCTGTACGCCGACGCCCAGCCGGACAACGTCACCCTGCTCGTGGATACCTACGGGACCCTGTCGGGAGTCAAACACGCCATCACCACGGGCTTGCGCCTCAAGGCCGCCGGCGGCTCCCTGGCCGGCATCAGGCTCGATTCGGGCGACCTGGCGTACCTCTCGATCGAAGCCCGGCGGATGCTGGACGATGCGGGCCTTACCGACACCATGATCGTCGCCTCGAACGACCTCGATGAGCACACCATCGAGTCCCTTCGCGAGCAGGGGGCCCGCATCGACATCTGGGGCGTAGGCACCAAGCTCGACACCTGTTTCGACCAGCCGGCGTTGGGCGCGGTATACAAGCTCACCGCCTTCTGCGACCCGTCGGGCGGCTGGCGTTACCCGGTCAAGCTATCCGAGCACAGCTCCAAGATCTCTATCCCCGGCGTGTTGGGCGTGCGCAGGTTCGCCGACGCGACCGGCCGGTTCCGGGCCGACATGATCTACGACGAGGACATGCCCGCTTCGGTGGACGGTGGAGTCATCGTCGACCCGGCCGACGCGCTCCACATGCGCGCCATCGAGCGGGACTGGCGGGCCGAGGAATTGGTGTTACCCGTTCTGAGGCGCGGCAAGAGGTTCGCCCCGGCGCCGGACCTGGATTCGATCCGACAGCGAGCCCGGGCCCAGCTCCACAGCCTGCATCCCGCCACTCGTCGGCTCCTCAATCCGCACACGTACCCGGTAGGACTCGAGCGGCGGCTGCACGATCGCCGTGTGGCGCAGGTTCTCGAAAGGCGGCTGATGCCGCTCCAACCCTGACGATCCGGGGTACGTGGGGAGTCCCCTACTCTGCCGGCTGCGGCACTTCCAGCACGGCTGCGTCCTCGGCCCCAACGGTTTCGACGATCTCCGGCGCACGAGCTTCTGCCGAGGCAGCGACCGCCTCGCCAGCAGGGGCCGCCTCGCCGGCGGGGGCCGCTGTGCCCGCGTCGATCGCCAGCTCGCGTTCCACCTCGGCTATCGCCTCAGTCAACGTCTCTTCCATCGCCGCTTCGGTGATGAGCTCCTCCACCGCCTCGCTGACGATTTCCGCCGCCGCGTCGAGCGCCACCTCCGTGGCCTCCTGGATCGCCTCCGGCTCAGCCGCAGCCCGGACGGCCGGCGCGAAGTCCGCCGTGGTCCACGCCGGGTCGAGGTGGAGGTGCAGCAGAGCCGGCCGGCCGCTCTCGATTGCCTGCCGAAGTGCGGGTTCGAACTCTTCGTCAGTGCTCACCGCCAGGCCCAGAACCCCGCACGCGGCGGCCACGGCGGCGAAGTCTATCGATCCGAGCCTCGTGCCAAGCCCTTCGTCGCGGGCGCGCGCCGCCTGATGCCGCCAGATCGTGCCGTAGCGCCCGTTGTCGAAGACCACGGCGATGACGTGCGCCCGCTCGCGGACGGCCGTTTCCAGCTCGGCCATGGTCATGGCGAAGCCGCCGTCGCCGGCCAGCGCCACCGCCAGGCGTCCAGGCCTGGCCACCGTCGCCCCGATCGCCGCCGGTAACCCAAAGCCCATGGGTCCGGCCGTGGACCCGAGGAACGTGCCGGGCCTGTGGAAGCGGTAACCCCGGGCGGCCCACGTGCCGAAATCGCCGGCATCGGTGGCGATGATCGCATCGGGCGGAAGGACGCGGGCCAGGGTGGCTACAACCCGGCCGGGATGGACTCCGGGGCCGCTCCACGGTTCCCCATCCACGACGGAGGCCAGCTCATAGGCCGCCCGGTCGGCCGCGTTGGCGGCGGTCCGCTGATCAAGGGACGCCGCGTCGAACGCGGCTCGCGCCAGGACTCGCTGCGCGCCGCGCAGGAAGGCCGCCGCGTCGGCGGCCATGGAAATGTCCGGCTTGTGCGCAGAGGCCGCCCCGCCCGGCTCCAGGTCCACTTGGGCCCATCGTGTGGACGGTCCCGGGATACGGTAGCCGTAGGAGGTGACCTCTCCAAGGCGCGACCCCAGGACCAGGAGCGCGTCGGCGTCCTGGAGCCGCTCCAGGACGGTCCGTGGCGCGCCGAGGCCGGTCATGCCCAGGTAGAGCGGGTTGTCGTTGGGGAAGGCATCGCCACGCCGCCAGGAAGTCACCACCGGCACGCGCATCGTCTCAGCGAAGCGAACCAGAGCGTCGGTGGAGCGCGCTCGGAGCACTCCGGCCCCGGCCAGGATGAGCGGCCGGCGCGCGTCGGCGAGGAGATGGAGAACCTTGCGGACCAGAGTCGGATCCGGCTCAGCGTGATGCTCGGCATGGACTCCGGGACGCGGGCTACCGTCGCCGGCGGGTACGCGAGCATCGAACAGGTCCGCCGGCACGGCCAGCAGGACCGGACCCGGCCGGCCCCGTGTGGCTGTGGAGACGGCTCGCTCGATCATGAGCTCCGCATCGGCCGGGTCGCGCAGCTCGGCCGCCCACTTGACGATGGGCTCGAACGCGCGGACGACGTCCATCTCCTGGAATGCCTCTCGGCCTCTCACGTCGCTGCTGACCTGGCCGACGATCGCCACGACCGGCGCCGAGTCTGCGTATGCGGCGTGCAGGCCAATCGCCAGATTGGATGCTCCCGGTCCGCGGGCCGCAATGCACAGGGCCGGCCGGCCGGTCAGCTGCGCCACAGCCTCGGCCATGAACGCTGCCGATCCCTCGTGCCGCGCCGCGACAACGCGCACCCGGTTCGCCGCCAGACCCTCTAGCAGCCCCAGGACGCTCTCCCCCGGAACGGTGAAGGCGATCTTCACACCCGCTCGGGCCAATCCTTCGGCCAGGACAGTGCCGACCGTGCGGGTCGCGCCCTGGTCTTCAGCCATCGACATTGCCGTACTCCTCAAGACCGTCGCGCCGGTTGGCCCGGGCAACGCTCAACGGTAGTTCGTGAATTGCAGTGGCACCGGTTCATCCAATTCCCTCAGCCGGACGATGACCCGCTGAAGGTCGTCCTTGCTCTTGCCGAACACGCGCAGTGCATCGCCCTGTATCTGCGGCTTGACCTTGGGGAATTCCTCTCGAACCAGCTTGCTCAACTTGCGTGCGAGATCCTCGTTCAGGCCTCGCCGCAGGGTTATGTGCTGACGGACTTTGTTCCCGCCGGCTGGTTCGAGCTTCCCCCAGTCGAATATCTTCAGGGACAGGCTCCGGCGCACCGCCTTGGACTCGATCAGATCGCGTATCGCCTTTGCTCGGAACTCGTCGTCGGTCAGAAGAACCAGCTCGGTCGAGGTTTGAGTCAGCTCGAAAGTCGCTCCTTTGAAGTCGTAGCGTTGCTGGACTTCGCGCCGGACCTGGTCGAGCGCGTTTCTCATCTCCTGATCGTCGAAGTCGCTCACCACGTCGAATGAGGACTCGCCAGCCATTGGCCCTCCTGCGTGCTACGTCGCCAACCGGGACGTTGCCGGTGGAATTCCCCGTGCGCCCGAGGTCCGGGCAGTCGCCTCGATCGGGGATTGGTCGTTCGCCGCAATTGTGCGTTCCACGATTGTGCCGCACTCGGCCCGCCTGCGGGAGGCTGCCAGGCTGGCGCCGGGGCGCACACCCAGGCTCGTCGTCAACCCTGCAGGGAGCGAACGAGCAGATCCGCGATTACATAACTCCGGCCACCGCCCATTACCAGGACCGCGTCCCCGGACCGCACCTCCTTTGCCAGCCACGCCGCCGTTGCCTCCACCGAGCCGGGCGCCGCGGCGATCATCTCCGGCCGTTGCCGCGCCACGGCCTGGGCCAGGGCGGCCGCGGACGCGACCGACGTGTCCGGGTCGCGGCCGGCCCAGATGTCCGCGATGGCCACACAGTCGGCGGTCGCCAGCACCTCAGCGAACTGGTCCAGCATGGCGGCGGTGCGGTGGTAGGTCAGCGGCTCGTATACGGCCCAGATACGGCGACCCGGTTCGATCTGGCGCAGCGCCGCCAGAGTCTCACGGATCGCGGTGGGATGGTGGCCGTAGTCGTCGTATACGACGACGCCGCGCCCTTCGCCCTTGCGCTCGAGGCGCCTGCCGACGCCCCCGAAACCGGCCAGCCCTGCCACGATGCTCTGGTCGGGCACGCCCAACGCGATCGCGGCACCGGCCACGCCCAGGGCATTGGCGGCATTGTGACGGCCTGCCAGGCGCAGGCGGACCGTCAGCGGATCGGTTGAGACCCCGGTTCTCCGGATCTCGAGCGTCGTGCCGGTGGGCCCGGCCTGCAGAATGTGCCCCTCCAGCAGATCCGCCGGTCCGCCGGTCGTGGCGAACCGCTCGCGCAGATCGCCCCAGGTCGCGGTGGGCAGGTGTCCTGCCGGGTCGCCGGCGATCGATCTCTCCGGATCGGCGGCCAGCACGGTCGCCAGGACTCGTCCAGGCCAGTCTCGGAGCCGCTCGATGACGGCCGCTACCCCCGGATCCGCCACGTTGGCCACAAGCGTCGGGTCCGGAACTGAATGGAGCGCACCCTTCAGCCAGGCCGCAAAGCAATCCACCACCGCCTCCCGGTCGGCGAAGACGTCCGGGTGGTCCCATTCGGCTGAGGTCAGGATCGCGACCGCCGGCCGGTACGGATCGAAGTTGCCGGCGTACTCGTCGGCCTCCACCACGAAGGCTTCGCCGCGCCCCTGGCGCGCCGTCGCCGGCAGGCTGCCGGTCAGCTCGGCCGGCATCAAGGCCCCGACGAACGCCGATGGATCGAGACCGGCCGAGACCAGCAGATGGACCAACCACCCAGCCGACGTGCTCTTGCCGTGCGTTCCGGCTACGCCCACGAGCCGCCTCCCGCAGGCGGCATCGGCGACGACCTGCTGCCACGGCTCCAACGGCACGGCCGCGGCCCTGGCCGCTTCCAACTCCGGGTTGTGCGGATCGACTGCGGTGAGGGCCTTGGTCACCGCAAGGCGCTCGGGCCGCCCGCCCCCGGTGACGTGGCCGGGATCGTGGCTCGTCGCCACCGCGATGCCCGCTGCGTCCAGAGGCGCGGTGTATTGCGACGGCGCGCCGGGGTCGCAGCCACTCACGTCCGCCCCCTGCCAGTGCGCCAGGAGCGCCGCTGCGCTGGCACCCGCTCCGGCGGCGCCGACGACGTGTATTCGTTCTCCCGCGCGGATCGGGCGGGCGTCGCGGACCGGTTCGAGCCCGCTGCCGATCGAGGCGCTGCCGCGCACCGTGCTCAAGCCGGTGCGACCGCCGCAGGGGTCGCCGTCACGCATTCGAGCAGCAGCTCCAGGGCAGAGCGGGCGCTCGCCTCACGATTCGAGGCACGGTCCCCGGCCCACGTGTAGCGCCGCACCTCGAAACCGCCGGCATGAGCCACGGCGACGTACGTCAGGCCGACCGGCTTGGCCTCGCTGCCGCCACCCGGCCCGGAGACACCAGTGACGGCCACGGCCAGGGTCGCGCCGGTGGCGGCGACGGCGCCGAGGGCCATCGACCGCGCCACCTGGGCGCTGACGGCGCCGTGGGCGGCGATGAGCTCGGCGGGAACGCCCAGCAGGCGCTCCTTGGTCAAGTTCGCATAGGCGACGATCCCGCCTCGGAAGTAGCCGCTGGAACCGGGCACATCCGTGATCAGCTTGGCGACCAGGCCGCCCGTGCACGATTCGGCGGTGGCAACGGTGAGTCCCCGCTCCAGGCACAACGCCTGCAGGTCGGCGGCCAGTCCGGCGAGCGACCCGTCACCCATCGCGCCTCAACACGAGCTCACGAACTTGGGCGCCCCGGTCGAGTCTATGTAGACGCGCCTGCCACCGAATGTGTTGACCGGCCCATACGAGGTCCCGTTCACGGTGATGAACACGATGTTCGGTTTCGGCGTGTTGATGCAGACGTACTTGGTGCCCACCACGGTCGCCGACCACCCATCCGGATGAACCGTGCCAACGTCGACCGTGACGTTGTCCCGGAAGATCGCAACCGAAGCCGAGCCACCCCTGGTCTGGATGACCACGTTCACGCCCTTGTAGGGCACGACGACCGTCCGCGATACCGCTGGCGTGGCCTTCCCGCTCGAATCCACGCCCGTGAGGGTCAGCTGCCAGAGACCCGGGTTGAGCTGGAGCTGGAAGACGAACGACCCATCCGCCGCTGGCTTGACGGTTGCCGGTGACGGACCGGGCGACGCACTCGGCCCGGCCGACGCGCCCGCCGATCCTGCCGGGCTGGCAGTGGCCGCAGGGGTGCTCGGCGAGGCCGCGCTCGAAGGCGCCGGGGTCGCAGGCGGAGGGATGGTCGCGCCGGGGGCCGGCGGCGGGCCCAGATACGTTGGCGTCAGCGTGACATCGTTCACGGACGTGCTCGTCCCGGAAATGTTGACCGCGCCATCCTTGACGGAGCTGCCGTCGGCAGGGAGCACGAAGAGAACCTCGGGCTGCGGCGGACTCGGGGTGACCACCGGAACCTCGATGATGATGCGCGAGGTCTTGCTGGCGTGACTCGTGTCCATGTTCTGGGCCGTGACGTCGAACTGGTTGCTGCCGAAATGGAGCAGCGCGGTGTACGTCCAGTGGCCGGAATCGTCGACGGACACGTTCGTTGCCCCCTGGCCATCCCAGGAAACCAGGACCGTCGTCCCCGGCGTGGCCGTCCCTTTCAAGACGTAGCTCGTGGTACCCGCGGGGACGTGGAGCACCCCCTGTCCGGCCGGATCGGACATGGCCAGCGTCGGGTACTGCAGGAACCGGGTGACCTGATAGCCGAAGTAGGACCCGACGGCAGCCACGATGAGCACGACCACCAGGATGATCACGTGACTGCGCTGCAAGGCCACCCCTCGCCTGATCCGCATGGGCTGCGGACCGGCGAGCGCCGGCCGAAGCGGCTCGGGCGCCCCGGCCTCACGGCGCCACTCGTCGACGATGTCGTCCGCATCCAGGCCCAGATAAGTGGCGTAGTTGCGCAGGAACCCTCGGGCGTAGACATCGCCTGGAAGGTCCGCGAAGTCCCCGCTCTCGAGCGCTTCGAGATACTTGATGCGGATCTTCGTGTCCCGTTCGACCCGGTGAAGATCGAACCCCTTCCCCTCACGAGCCTGGCGAAGCTGCTCCCCAACAGGCGACCGGCCGTTGCCGCCCCCAGACAGGCTGCCGCGGCCCCCTCGATAACCTACTGGCCGTCGGGTAGCGGCCCGACGGGGCGGGTTGATGCTCGTCATGCCTCGTCCTCGCCGTTTCCGAAGGTCGGATTGGACGGCGTGCCATTGCGGCGCAGCACCTGCCGCGCGTTGGACCCGTCGAACGGGCCGATGTATCCACGAGCTTCGAGCTGGTCGATGATCCGGGCAGCCCGGGCGTATCCGATCTTGAGGCGCCGCTGCAGAAGTGACGCAGAAGCACGATCGTACTCCTGGATGACGGCGACGGCATCCAGCATGAGACGGTCGGCATCCTCGTCGACCTGCTGGTCCTGGCCCTCGGACTCCTCTCCCGTTTCCACGATGCCCATGTCGTAGTGCGGTTCCGCTTCCGCCCGCCAGTGCTCGCCGATGTTGGCGATTTCCTTGTCGGAGACGAACACCCCCTGGAGCCTGATCGGACGGGGCAGATCGGCAGGTTGGAAGAGCATGTCTCCCCGACCGATGAGGTCCTCGGCGCCGGGCATGTCGAGGATCGTCCTGGAGTCGATCTGCGACGCCATGGCGAACGCGATGCGGCTCGGGAAGTTGGCTTTGATCAGGCCCGTGACGACGTTCACCGAAGGCCGCTGAGTTGCGAGCACCAGGTGGATGCCGGTGGCCCGCGCTTTCTGGGCCAGGCGAACTATCGGATCCTCGACGTTCCTGCCCTCGCGCATCATCAGATCCGCCAGCTCGTCGACGATGATGACCAGATAGGGCATGCGGTCGGCGGGATCGGTCCGGGTCTCGTTGAACCCGGTCACATTGCGGGAGCTGGCCCCGGCGAACCGCCGGTAGCGGTTCTCCATCTCGGAGACGGCCCACTTGAGAGCCGCTTTGGCTCGCTCCGGCTCCGTGATGACCGGGACCATGAGATGCGGCAGGCCGTTGTAGGCCGAGAGCTCGACTCGCTTGAGGTCGATCAGGACCAACCGGACCTCATCGGGAGTGGCGTTGCAGAGCAGGCTCGTGATAAGAGCGTTGACCATGACGCTCTTGCCCGAGCCGGTGGCACCGGCGATGAGCAGGTGCGGCATGCGGGCGAGGTCCGCGGCCCGGGCGTGGCCGGCCACGTCGCGACCGAGGGCGAAGGTGAGCTTGGAGGCGGCCCGCAGGTCAACTTCCTCGAGGATCCGGCGCAGCGCGACGATGTTGAAGTCCTTGTTGGGGATCTCCAGCCCAACCACGCTCTTGCCCGGGATGGGAGCCTCGATCCGGATCGTACGAGCCGCCAGCGCCATGGCCAGGTCGTCGGCCAGGGCCTCGATGCGGCTGACCTTGATCTCGGGCGATGGCTCAACTTCGTACTGAGTCACCACGGGACCGGCGTTCCAAGTCGCGACTCGGGCCGGTATCGAGAAGCTGGCGAGCTTGCCCTCGATGATGGCGGCGTTCCGGGCGTGGTCCATCGTGCTGTCGCCGTTGCGGGGGGCAATGTCCTCCAGGAGCGCCAGCGGCGGAAGGTGGTATTCGCGACGCAGGGCCATCGTCGTCGATGCGGCGATCCCCCCGAGGCCGGCGACCGGCGCGTCCCAGACACCCGTCCTCGGCCCCCTGACCGGGGCGCCGTCACGAATGGAGGGCCCCTCGTGAGTCGCCGCGTCTCCGGGCGCGGCGTCCGCAGCCGAGCTGTCCCTCAGCGGACCGCCGTCGCGAACGGCGGACGCGGGCCCCGCCTGCGGGGCGAACGTCTGCGAGGTTGGGCCGGGATTTGGAATGGCCACCGGGATCGACGCCGTCCGCCCATCGGCCAACCTGCCGCGCCCGTCGGAGCCCGGCTCACGACCGGCCCGATCGGTGCGGTCCGCCCTCGCCGGCAGCGACGCTCCGCCGAGCGGCAACGTCTCTGCCCCGGGCCGGAACAACCTGGCCATGGCCCGCCCCAGGAAGCGCGCCGGCGGTTCCACCACCGCGGGTAGCGACATGTCGAGCGCCAGGAGTGCCCCGGCCACGACCAGGATCGAGAGGATCAGGCCCGCGCCGGGGGCCGTGACCAGAGGGTGCAGGAAGTGGGCGATCGCCCTGCCGACCGTGCCGCCCCATCTCTCGTCGACGAGGCTGCCGAAGCCTACGGCCGCGAGATACGCGACAGCCGTTCCGAAGACGGTCAGCTGCCAGTCCCAGTGCTCCCCGTTGGCCCTCTCCAGGTAGTAGCCCAACGGGATCAGCAGCAGCGGCAGGAGCCACCGCATCGAGCCGAACCATGGGGCGATCAGGTTGAGCTCGAGGTCCGTGAGCTGGCCGCCCTTCAGAGTCAGCCCGATGAGAACGGTGACTCCCAGGATCAGGAATAGCACACCAAGTATCTGGCGGACCAGGTCCGGGGCGACGTGGACCTTGCGCCGGCGCCGGCGTACCGCGGGCGGGCGCGTGCCCCGGCTGGAGGCTGAGCGGCTGGAGGCCGCCGACGAGCGACTCGCCATCTATACCTCCACCACGACCGGAAAGACCAGCGGCCGCCGCCGGGTCTTCTCGTACAGGTAGCGCGAGACCTCGTCCTTGATCTTGCTTTTCAGCAGCCCAACCTCGCTCGTTCGATCGCCCGGGCTCTCGGCGGCCGCCATGATGCGCTCCAGGGCGCCCTCCATGAGCGGGTCTTGTTCGTTGCCGTGGACGAACCCGCGAGTGACGATCTCCGGCCGCGCGACCATCTTGCCGCTCTGCTTGTCCACGGTTACGACCACGATGAACATGCCGTCGCTGGCAAGGGCGCGCCTGTCCCGCAGGACCACTTCGCCCACGTCGCCCACCGACAGGCCATCCACGAGGACGTACCCCGACGGCACGGGCGCCGCGCGCCGGGCGGTCCCGTCCGGGCAGAACTCGATCGCCTGGCCGTTCTCGATGATGAAGACGTTCTCCGGCGCCACTCCAGTCTCGACGGCGAGGCGCCCATGTTGCACCAGCATCCGGAACTCGCCGTGGATGGGGATGAAGTACTTGGGCCGCGTCAGCCCGAGCATCAGCTTGAGCTCTTCCTGGCTGGCGTGGCCGGAAACGTGGGCGTGCTTGACCGTGTGGTAGTAGACGTTCGCACCTGCCTTGAAGAGATTGTCGATCGTGCGGGCCACGTACTCCTCGTTGCCGGGGATGGGGCTGGCGCTGACGATGACCGTGTCTCCCGGTTGTATCTCCACGAAGCGGTGATCGCGATTGGCCATCCGGGCCAGGCCGGCCATCGGCTCGCCCTGAGCGCCGGTGGTGGCGATGACGATCTGATGCGCCGCCGTCGAGCCGATCTGGTCCTTGCCCACGACCTGGCCCGGTGGGAAGGTCAGGTAGCCCAGGTCCGTCGCGATGCGGAAGTTCTGCTCCATCGACCGCCCGACCACGGCCACCTTGCGGTCGAACGTGTTTGCCGCGTCCAGGACCTGCTGGATGCGCGCGATGTTGCTGGCGAACGTGGCCACGATCACGCGGCCGTCCAGCGGCTCCATTATCTCGCGAAAAGTCTCGCCGACCGTCCGCTCGGACAACGTGTAGCCGGGGCTCTCGGCGCGGGTCGAGTCCGAGAGCAGGCAGATGACCCCGTCCTCGCCCAGCCGCGAGAGCATGGCGAAGTCCGACCTGCGGCCGTCGACCGGCGTGTGGTCGAACTTGAAGTCGCCCGTAGTGACGACGGTGCCGATGGGGGTGTGTAGGGCGATCCCCATGGCGTCCGGGATCGAGTGGCTGATCCGGAATGGCTCGATGCGGAACGGGCCGATCTCCAGGTTGTCTCCCGGATCGAGCGGCAGGAGCGGGTTGTCGTGGAGCTTGTGCTCCTTGATCTTGATGCCGAGCAAACCGCGGGCCAGAGTCGAAGCGTAGACAGGCACGCCGGGGAAGTACGGCAGGACGTAGGGCAGGCCGCCGACGTGGTCTTCGTGGGCGTGGGTGATCAGGAAGGCCCGCACCTTTTCCCGGTTCTCGCGGAGATAGGTGACGTCGGGGATCACCAGATCGATGCCGAACATCTCCTCGTCGGGGAACATGAGCCCGCAGTCGACCACGACGATGTCATCGCCGTACTCGAAGACGTACATGTTCTTGCCGATCTCCCCCACCCCTCCCAGGGGGATGATTCGGAGCGGCGTCTGATTGTCAGTCATCGATGCTCGTGTGACGGGACCGTTCCATTGCGCTCATCCTAGAAGAGCGAGAGTTGTGCTGCCGGGTTGGATTCGGCGCCCGCGGTGTCATCCGCAGGTTCGCCGGCCTCCACGTCAGGGGCATCCTGGGCGGCCATCGGCCGGGCCGGATCGGGCTCGCGGCCAATCGGGGCCGGGTCGGAGGCGGACGCGGAGGCCCACTCAGGCTGGCCTTGCGCCTCCGCGGACGTACGGGCGGCCAGAGTCTCCGCCTGCCTGGCTCGTGCCTCGAGGAGCGCTGAGGGTACGCCCGCCATGTCGCGGAAGAGCGTCTCATTTAGCGATCCCTGGTGCAGGGCCGCGGCCGGGTGATACATCGAGAAGGTCAGCGCGCCGGGGGCGCCGGTAGATGCGTCGGCCGGCTTGAAGGTGCCGTGGACCTGGCCGATGGCGGCGCCCGGTCTGAAGCGAGCCATCGAGAACCTGCCAAGAGTCACGACCAGGGCGGGGTCCAGCGCCGCCAGCTGGCGGGTCAGAAACGGCGCGCAGGCGGCGATCTCATCTTGCTCAGGGTCCCGGTTCCCCGGCGGGCGGCATTTCACGACGTTGGTGATGAAGACCTCGCCGCGCGACCAACCGATCGACGCCAGCAGCTCGGTCAGGAGAGCCCCCGCCGGGCCCACGAAGGGGCGCCCCTGGCGGTCCTCGTTGGAGCCGGGACCCTCCCCTACGAAGAGGACTTCCGTTGCGGCAGTCCCCTCGCCTGGAACGGCGCGCGTTCTGGTCTGATGAAGGCGGCAGCGCGTGCAGACCGCCACTTCCGCCGCGATGGCCTCGAGCGCAGCCTGGCGCTCGGCCTCCGTCACGATGCTTCCCCTGCCGGGCTCGGCGCCGGCCGTCGAGAGCGGGCCCGGACCCAGTCCCTGGCAACGAGCACCTCGGCGATCTCCACCGCGTTGGTGGCGGCACCCTTGCGCAGGTTGTCGCTCACGACCCAGAAAGCCAGACCCCGCTCCACGGATGGATCCGTGCGAACGCGGCCCACGTAGATCTCGTCCGTGCCCGCGGCCTGCGACGCGATCGGATAGACATGGGCTTCGGGTTCGTCCATGACGACCACACCCGGAACGGAGGCGAAGGCTCGCCGGGCTTCGCCGGGGGTCATCTTGCGGGTGGTCTCGACGTGGACGGCCTCCGAGTGGCTCACGAAGACCGGCACTCTGACGGCGGTGCAGGAGATGCGGAGATCCGGCAGGTGCAGGATCTTGCGACTCTCGGTGACGACCTTCCACTCCTCACGGGTGTAGCCGTTGTCGAGGAAGACGTCGATCTCCGGAAGCACGTTGAATGCGATCGGGTGCGGGTACACGGTGGCGACTTTGGGCTCCCCCGCGACGTGCGCCCGGATCTGCGACTCCAGCTCAGCCAGAGCGTCCGCGCCCGTTCCGGAGACGGATTGGTAGGTGTCCACCACGACGCGCTCGATCCCAACCGTGTCGCGGAGAGCCTTCAGAACGGGCACGAGCTGCATCGTCGAGCAATTCGGGTTGGCGATGATCCCCTCGTGCCACTCGCCGTCTTCCGGGTTCACCTGGCTGACGATGAGCGGAACGTTGGCCTCCATCCGCCACCCGTTCGAGTTGTCGATCACGGTTGCCCCGCGCGCTGCCGCTTCCGGGGCGAGCTGCCGCGAGACGTCCGTCCCCGCCGAGAAGAGGGCGATGTCGACCCCTTCGAATGCTTCGGGCGTCGCCTCCCCGATCGTCAGGGTCCGGCCGTCTGCGCTTACGGTCGAACCGGCCGAACGGCCGGATGCCAGCAGCCGAAGCTCCCTTACCGGGAAGCGGCGTTCTGCCAGAACCTGGATCATCGTTCGACCGACGACGCCAGTCGCACCGACGACCGCCACGGTCAGCAATTGCGGGTCTCGGGACATGGCTCCACTTGCGTTGCGTGCTTGCGGGACAGGCACCCGAGTATACCAGCGACCGGCGCACGTCCTGGCGCTGAGTGAATAGAGTCAGGGGCCATGCGCATAGCGCTGTGCCGCGAGGCCTTCGACACCGCTGGTGCCTCTTTCACCGCGCCGCAACGCGAAGGGCCGGCGCTTGCCGGCCCTTCGATCGCGCTCGGTTACGAGGATCGGACTAGGCGTCGACCTTGGCGAGGTGGCGCTGCATGGCTGCCTTGCGTGAGAGGTTGATCCGGCCCTGGCGGTCGATTTCGACGACCACGACCATGACCTCGTCGCCGACAGACACCACGTCCTCCACGGTGGGCACGTGGTAGTCGGCCAGCTCGCCGATCCGGACCAGACCTTCCTTGCCGGGCAGGATCTCGACGAAGCAACCGAAGCCCATGATCCGGGTCACCTTGCCCAGGTAGAGCCCGCCGACTTCGACCTCGCGGGTGAGAGACTCGATCCACTGGACCGCCTTGCGCGAGCTGTCGCCCGACACCGCCGCGATCTGGACCGTGCCGTCGTCCTCGACGTTGATCTCGGTTCCGGTCTCCTCCTGGATCTTGCGGATCACGGAGCCGCCCTTGCCGATGATGTCGCGGATCTTTTCGGGGTTGATCTTGATGGTGATGATGCGCGGCGCGAAGCTGCTCATCTCGGTGCGGCTGCTCGGCATGACGGCGTCCATCTTGTCGAGAATCGCGATGCGAGCGGCGTGGGCCTTCTCCAGACCCTGGCGAATGATCGCCTCGTTGATGCCCTTGACCTTGATGTCCATCTGCAGCGCGGTGACACCCTCTCGGGTGCCGGTCACCTTGAAGTCCATGTCGCCGAAGGCATCCTCCTTGCCGAGGATGTCCGTCAGGACGACGAAGCGGCCGTCGGGCTCGCTGATGAGACCCATCGCGGCGCCGCCGACGGCGGCCTTGATGGGCACGCCGGCGTCCATCAACGCCAGGCTGGAGCCGCAGGTAGAAGCCATCGAAGTGGAGCCATTGGACGTCACGCACTCACTGACGAGGCGGATGACGTAGGGGAACTCCTCCTCCGACGGCAAGACGGGCAGAAGGGCTCGCTCGGCAAGATGACCGTGGCCGATCTCGCGGCGGCCGGGGCCGCGCATCGGCTTGTTCTCGCCGGTGCTGTAGGGCGGCATGTTGTAGTGGTGGAGATACCGCTTCTCGGTCTCGGGGCTGATCGTGTCGATCCGCTGAACGTCCGAGTTCGGGCCGAGCGTGGCCACCGTGAGCGCCTGGGTCTGGCCGCGGGTGAAGAGGCCCGAGCCGTGGGCGCGGGGCAGCACGCCGACCTCGACCGAGATCGGGCGAAGCTCGTCGACGGAGCGGCCGTCCATCCGGATCCCCTCGTCGAGGATGACCTTGCGGACGGTCTTCTTCTGGATCAGCGAGAAGAGGCTCTTGCTGACCCTAGCCTGCCGTCGCGCAGCGTCCAGCAGGCCGGCTGCATCCTTGCCTTCCTCGCGGTTGGCTCGAATTGAGATGGCGATGGCATCCTGGAGGTTGTCGATCCGTGAGGCCAGGTCCGCGGCGAACAGGCTCAGGATCCCCGCCGTCGTCTCGGCGTCGGCCAGGCCACGATGCGAAGTCTCGACCTCGATGCCGAGGAAACGCGCGATCTCGCCGAGCTTGTACGACTCGAGGTCCGGGTAGCCCTCGCGGGCGATGACCAGGGTGTCGAAACAGCCGCCGGCGATGAACTTGCCAGGCTCGCCGAGTGCTTCGTCCAGGAACCCGAGGTCGAAGCCGATGTTGTGGCCCACCACGGGCGACCCCGCAACGAAGGCGAGGAGCTTCTCGGCCGCCTCACGAGCCACCGGAGCGCCTGCCACGTCGGCATCCGTTATGCCGTGCATCTGGGCGCCGAAGATGGCCCGTCCGGGGCTCACCAGTGTCGAGAAGCGATCGACTATCTGGCCGTCGCGCACGCGGACGGCGCCGATCTCGATCAGGTCGGCGACCTTCGGGTCGCGACCGGTGGTCTCGGTGTCTACGACTACGAACTCGGAGCCGGGCGTGCGAACCTTCGCCAGGAAGTCGAGGACGGAACCCGTGCCCGGCTCGAGATAGCCCAGGACCTTGGGCTTGCCCGCCGCCTCGCGGAGCTGCTCCTGGATGTCGATCAGGGGCTGGAGGGCGCGATGTCCAAAGAGGATGGCCTCGGCCATCACTTCTTCGGGGACGATCGAGGCGCCGGCCTCGACCATCATGATGGCGTCGCGCGTTCCCGAGACTACGAGATCGATGTCGGAGTTCTCGAGGTCGGAGACCGTCGGGTTCACCACGAACTCACCGTCGATGCGGCCGATCCGGACGGCGCCGATTGGGCCCATGAACGGGATCGGACTGATTGTCAGGGCGCACGAGGCGGCGAAGGTGCCCAGGACGTCCACCTGGTTCTGCTGGTCGGTGGAGAGGACGGTGATCACGATCTGGACGTCGTCCTTGTACCCCTCTGGGAAGAGCGGCCGGATCGGGCGGTCGGTCAGCCGGCAGGCCAGGATGGCCGCCTCGGACGGCCGCGACTCCCGCTTGATGAAGCCGCCCGGGATCTTGCCGGCGGCGTACATGCGCTCCTCGAACTCGACGGTGAGCGGGAAGAAGTCCAGGCCGGGCCGCGGATCGGACCGGTTGGCGGTCCCCAGGACCATGGTGTCGCCGAAACGAACCGTCACGGCCCCGCCGGCGAGCAGGGCCATCTTGCCGGTCTCGATGGTCAGGGTGCGGCCGGCGAATTGCGTCTCGAATGTCTGAGACACGAGTGTGTTTCCTCCTGAGCTAGGAGGAAGGATGTGTCCTCATCTCGCCTGGGCGAGCCGGGCGCGGGAGATGCCTTGGCGAGGTTCTCCGCCTCGCGTCCAAGGCCGAGGCGCTAGCGGCGCAGACCGAGCCGTGCAATGACGGCACGATAGCGAGCGTTGTCCTTCTTGATCAGGTACGCAAGAAGGCGGCGTCGCTGTCCGACGAGCTTGAGGAGGCCGCGGCGGGACTGGTTGTCCTTCGGGAAGCTTCGCAGGTGCTCCGTGAGCTCCTTGATCCTTTCGGTCAAGAGTGCGATCTGCACCTCTGCTGAGCCTGTGTCGCCATCCTTGACGGCGTACTCCGAGATCACCTGTTCCTTCGTCTCCCGCGCGAGCGGCACACAATCCTCCGAATAGCTCTCTATGACTATGGTTTCTCTAACTCTCTAAATGCCTGGCGGATGGTATCAGGGTTCGCACGCCGGTGCCAGTTGCCCGGACCCGCCGGCATTTGCCTGGAGTGGCCGCGATCCCCGCCAGGGCCGGCACGGGGCCGCCGCGACAGCGGCGAGAGCCTGCGGCGGCGCAGACACCCACGAGGTAGCTCAGCTATCCACGCGGCGACTACCATTCCTCGCCCCTGAGTCCATCTGGTGCACAAGGCTTGAACCTGCGCCGCGGGCGGGCTTGGGCTGAGCGTGGATCGTCGCTCTTCGAGGCCCTGTGTGCTCGCCAGGGAAGGTAAGAGCCAGAGGGCCGCTCGATAGTAGTCACGCCGTGGCTGAGTGGCGCGCCACGTGGCCGCTCCCAGCAAGAGCGGAGCAGCCGGGACGGCTACTGAGAGCCTTCCGTGACCGCCAGCACGAACCTGATCTGGCCGTCCGGCGAGTCCTCGCCTGCTTGCAGCGAAACTGCGCCGCCCCTGATGACGGCCGTGCCGCGCGTGGCCGCCGGGATCGCCGGCCTGCCCAGGGCCCAGCCCGGGCCAATCAGAACCGGGTACGTGCCGTCGGGCGGCAGGCAGACGGGGACGTCGAACGCGAGGCGACGCTCGGAAGCGCCCGCGTCGGCGGTGCTCCCTGCAATGCCGGATACGGAGAGAGGCCTGCCCAGGAGTTGTTGCGCACCCGCCAGGTCACCGGCCGCGACGCGGCGCCGGATCTCCGAGCTGCGAACCTGTTCGCCGTCGAGCAGGTAGGAACTGACGACCGTGACCGCGAAACCCGTCCGAGCTCCGAGTTCCTCGAGGGCCTCGGGGGTCCCGCGCCGCTCGAAGCCGAAGGCCGCATCGGGCGTCATGGCGAACCCGGCCAGATCCACGCGACCCGCGATTCGGGACACGAATTCGTCATAGGCGGTGATCCGGAGGGCATGGTCGAAGTGCTGGACCACCGCGACCTCGATCCCGGCAGCCTCGAGACGAACCAGCCGCTCGTCCGGGTCGCAGAGGAGAGGCGGAGCCAGCCCGTCGATGACTTCTTCGGGATGGGCGTCGAAGGTCACGATGGCGGGGCGCGCCCCCGCTCGAGCCGCCGCCCTGCGGAGCTCGCGAAGGAGGTACAGATGGCCGCGGTGGAGACCGTCGAAGACGCCGACGGCCAGATACAACCGCCCAAGATCCGGCGTGAGGCTCTCGATACCCGCCACGACCTGCATGCGGTTCCCCGCGCGGACCACGCGCAGCGGCCGCTCGCCGGTACGTGGCGGCCGAGGCGCGACGTCGGCCCGGGGCCGCGAGTCTTCGCCGGCTTCGAGCGTCACGAAGATCTTCTCCGGAACGATGCGACCGGCCTTCCACGAGCCCATGCCGATCAGCCGATCGTTCTCGTCCAGGATCCGCAGCGTGTCGCCCTGCTCCAGGTGCGGGCGGTGCTCGGGTTTGACCTGCTGTCCGCGTGACGCAGCGGTCACCTCGGCCGCAGTCAGGACTGCTGCCGGGATGCCTTCCAGGCCGGCGTCGATCGGCAGGAGAAGCTCGGCCAGGGCCGCGGGTCCTTCGGCGGCCGCCCGGCGGATCTCGTCGATCGAGCGCGCGGCCGCCAGGCGAAATGGGCCGCTCGCGGTCCGTGTCAGGGCTCCCAGATAGGCGCCGCAACCCAACCGTTCTCCCAGGTCTCGCGCAATCGACCGCACGTAGGTGCCGGCGCCGCACTCGACCTCCAGGACGGCCGTGGGGCGGGCGGGATCGATTGCGTCCCACTCCGCGAGAGCCAGCCGGTGGATGACCACGGCACGCGGCGGCAGCTCCTGCGGCGCCCCCTGGCGGGCGAACTGATAGGCGCGCCGGCCGCCGACTCGGAGCGCGCTGAACGCCGGCGGCCGCTGCAGGATGGGGCCCCGAAACTGGCCCAAAGCCGCCTCCACTGCCTCTCGCGTCGGCGCCGGGCCGGCCCCCGGAACCAGCTCCCCGTCACGATCGTCGGTTTCCGAGCTCGCTCCGAAGCACACCGTGGCGCGGTATGCCTTGGCGTCGGCCATGTGGTATTCGACCAGCCGCGTGGCCAGGCCGAGGAAGACCGGCAGCACCCCGGTCGCGAACGGATCGAGCGTTCCGCCATGGCCCACGCGGCGAGTTCCGGTCAACCGCCGGATGAGGGCGACTACATCGTGCGAGGTGAAGCCAGGGTCCTTGGCCACGACCAGGACCCCGTCCATGCCGCGCGGGCGATCGGCCACCGTCTAGCGCTCGACGGCGGCCACCAGAAGGGCCGCCCTCGCCAGAACGGCTCGGCGCGCTTCTTCCAGCGGCAGCGGCACGGTGGCTCCGGCCGCCCGAGCGTGCCCTCCTCCACCGAACGAACCCGTCAGGACCGTCGCGTCGACCCCGCCGTCGCGGGTCCGGACGCTGACGCGCGTCGAATCGCCGTCCTCCTTGAACAGGATGGACGCTTCGGAGGTCTTCGACTGGCCCAGCAGATCGACCAGACCCTCGGACTCGGCGGGATCCGCCCCGCTCGCCTCAAGGTCCGCCAGCTCCAGTGTCGACCAGACCAGCCGGCCATCCATCTCGGACTGCATTCGAGCCAGCACCCGTCCGAAGAGAGACAGCTGCGTGTTCGGCTTGGTGCGGTACAGGCGCCGCGCGATCTCGCTCAGAGGGGCGCCGGCTTCACGCAGGGCCGCCGCCACGACCAGCGTGCGCGGCGTGACGTTGGGATGCTGGAAGTTGCCGGTGTCCATGACCACCCCGGCGGCGAGGGCGGAGGTCAGCATGCCGTCCGCGGCCGTCAGCGGCACGCCGAGTCGCCACGCGATCAGAGTGACCATCTCGCATGTCGCCGAGCTGGTCGGGTCGACCCAATCCACCGCTCCGAAGCCAGGGTTGGAGATGTGGTGGTCGATGTCGAGGATGGGAACGCGTCCGAACAGCTCGGCGTGGCTCTGCAGTACCGGCCCAACCCGGTCGAGCTCGCCGCAATCGCCGACGACGATGAGGTCGTAGTCGACAGTCGGGTCGGGTTCCCGGCGGATCCTGTCCATGCCCGGCAGGAAGTCGTACATCGCCGGGACGGGGTCCGCACAAACGGGCGTAGCCACTCCCCCGCCCGCTTCGACCAGCAGGCTGACCGCCAGGGCCGAGCCGAGCGCGTCCGCCTCGGGGTGCTCGTGGCAGATTGTCAGGACCCGGCGCGCGGCGCGCAGGCGATCCACCACCGCTTCCGGCACGGCCGCGGCGTAGACGGACAGATCGACGGTCGGAGCGGCAGGGCTCACTTCGGCCTCCGCTGCGAATCAGCTCTGGGCGCTCGTCCGTTCGCGCCGCCGGGACCGCCGCGGCCACGACCAGAGTCGCGACCGGAGCCGCGACCTGCCTGCCAGGTTCGCTTCTTCCGGGGAGCCGGCGTCGGAAGGGACTCGCCCGGTTCCTCCGCGACGTCGCCTTCGTGTGGCAGTCTGGGAACCGGCGTGGGAAGGGACTCGCCAGCCGTGGCGACGTCCTCGGGCAGCCGGCCCGCCGCCAGGTCGTTGATGATCTGGAGGACGCGCGTGCCGCGTTGCACGGTATCGTCCAGCCGCACCTCGAGCTCGGGGATCCGCCTGAGCCGGATCTTCGACCCGAGGCCGTGACGGATATACGGCATGGCCCGTCGCAGCCCCGCGAGAGCCTCCTTGCGCCGTTCGTCGGTGCCGATGACGCTGACCCAGACGCGGGCGTGGGCTAGATCCGGCGTAGTCTCGACCTTCGTGACGGTGACGAAGCCGATACCCGGGTCCGTCACCTCGCGCTCGAGCGCCTGACCGATCTCCTGGCGCAGAAGCTCGTCGACTTTCTGCGTTCGCTGTGTCATCGAGGCTGGCCTCTCCGGCTCAACGGATCGCCCGGGTCAACCGACTGCCCGGCTCACCATCTGTTGGGTGAAGCACTCGATGATGTCGCCTTCGATCAGGTCGTTCGAGCCGGCCAGACCGATACCGCATTCGAAGTTGGTGCCCACCTCGCGGACGTCGTCCCGGAAGCGCCGGAGTGACTCGATCCTGTCGGTGAGAATGACCTTGCCGCCGCGCCAGACGCGAGCCCCGCCGCCGCGAAGGATGCGCCCGTCCGTGACGTAGCAGCCGGCAATGACGGCAACCTTGCCGACCTTGAAGATCTGGCGGACCTCGGCGCGACCTTCGACGGACTCCACCTGCTCGGGCTCGAGCATGCCTCGCAAAGCCGCGGAAATGTCGTCGGTCAGCTTGTAGATGATGTCGTACAGGCGGACGTCGACCTTCTCCAGCTCGGAGGCCCGTCTGGCCGTGTCGGTGACCTTTGTGTTGAAGCCGACGACGATGGCGTTGGACGCCGACGCCAGCATGATGTCGTTGTCCGTGATATCGCCCGCGCCCTCGTGAATGACGTTGATGCGGACTTCGTCAGTGGACAGCTGCTGAAGGGCGTGGCCGATTGCACCGAGGGACCCCGACACGTCGGCCTTCAGGATGATCCGCAGCTCCTTGGTCTGACCGGCCTGGATCTGGGCGTATAGGTCTTCCAGGGTCGTTTTGCCGCTGCCCTCGGACCTGGTCGCGGTAGCGGCACGCCGTTCCTCGACCATCGCCCGAGCGGTCTTCTCGTCGGCTACGACGCGCAGGATGTCGCCGGCCTGCGGAACGTCCGCCAGACCCAGGACCACGGCCGGGCGTCGAAGGGCCGGCCTTGGTGATGCGCTTGCCCAGCCCGTTCTCGAGGGCGCGAACCTTGCCGTAGGTCTCGCCGACGACGATGACGTCGCCGACCCGCAGGGTACCCGTGGAGACAAGGGCAGTCGCAACCGGGCCTCGGCCCTTGTCCAGCTCCGCCTCGACGATCGTGCCGATGGCAGGCCGCTTGGGATTCGCCTTGAGCTCGAGCAAGTCCGCCACGAGGATGATCATCTCGAGCAGCTCGTCCAGGCCAAGACGGGCCTTGGCCGAGACCGGCACCATCGGCACGTCGCCGCCGTACTCCTCGACCACGACGCCAGCCTCGGCCAGACCGTTCTTGACGCGGTCCGGGTTTGCGTCAGGCTTGTCGATCTTGTTGAGGGCGATGACGATCGGCACCTTAGCCGCGCGGGCATGATCGATCGCCTCAAGGGTCTGAGGCATCACACCGTCGTCCGCGGCGACCACGACCACCGCGATGTCCGTGACCTTGGCGCCGCGGGCGCGCATAGCCGTGAACGCTTCGTGGCCCGGGGTGTCCAGGAAGACGATGTGGCGGCCGTCCTTGACCACCTCACTCGCGCCGATGTGCTGGGTTATGCCACCCCGCTCGCCGGCGGCGACCTTCGTGGTCCGGATGGCGTCGAGCAGCGAAGTCTTGCCGTGGTCGACGTGGCCCATCACGGTCACGATCGGTGCGCGAGGCTGCAGGAGTGACGCCTCGTCCTCCTCGAACAGTTGCTCCTTGGTAGCGGCGCTCACCGGGGTCGTCTCCGCTGCCGCGCCGTCGGCGCCGGCGGCCGCTCCTGACGAGACCGCCTCGGCGACCTCGTAGCCGAGCTCCTCGGCGACTAGAGAGGCGGTCTCCCGGTCTATCCCCTGGTTTATGTTCGCGAAGATGCCGCTCTTGATCAGCTCGCGGATGACGTCGGCTGGATTTACTCCGAGCATGTCGGCCAGGTCCTTGACCGTGACGCTCGACGGCAGCTCGATCGCTCCGCGGTCCCGCGGATCCCCGACCGATACCGCTCCCGGGACGCCGTTGTCGCGGCGCGGCGGCTTGCGCGGCCCACGCCGGCCCCGCGTGCCGCTCCTACTCTTGGCCACTCTTCTCTCCTTCTTCGATCGCGCTCGCCTCCCCTGTCAGTTCGGCCCGGAGCTCGGCGGGGATCGGTACCTCCAGCGCACGCTGGAGCGAGCCTTTGTCGAAGGCCACTCTGCGGCACTCTTCGCTATTGCAGACGTAGGCGCCACGGCCGGCCATCTTGCCGGTGGGATCGATAACGACCTTGCCGTCCGGCGTCCGCACGATTCGACGCAGGTCGCGCTTCTGCCGCGTCGTCCGGCAGACGACGCAGGTTCGGGCCGGGAAGCGCCGCGGGGGCGCGCCCCGGGCTACGGCGAAACCTCCCCGCTGGCGTCCGTGGCGGCCGGCTCGGCGGCCGCGGCGGCGACCTTGGTCCTCTTGGGCTTCGCCGGAGCTGGCTTCTTCGCCTCGGCCGGCTCGGCGGGCGCGGCCTCCGCTGCCGCTGCCTCAGGCTTGGCGGCGGCTCTCGTCCGCCTGGGCTTCGCCGGAGCTGCCTTCTCGGCCTCGGCCGGCTCGGCCGCTACGGCTGGCTCGGCGGGGACGGCCTCCGACTCGCCTGTGAGAGCCGGCTCCGGCTCGGCCACTACCGCCGGCTCCGCTGTCTGGGCCACCACGGCCTCGCTCGCCAGCCCTTCCGCCTCCACTCTCGCCGCTTCCGCGACGGAGACGTCGCTGCGAATGTCGATTCGCCAGCCCGTCAGCTTGGCCGCCAGGCGAGCGTTCTGACCCTCGCGGCCGATGGCCAGGGACAGCATCCGCTCTGGGACCACGACATTGGCAATGCGATGCTCCTCGTCGATCCGGACCTCGATGACCTGGGCCGGGCTCAGCGCCTTGGCCACGAAGGTCGAGGCATCCTCGGACCATTCGATGACGTCGATCTTCTCGCCACCCAGCTCGGCCACCACTGCCTGGACCCGCGCTCCACGCTGTCCGACGGTGGCGCCCACCGGATCCAGCCCGGGCTGGCGGGAAGCCACAGCCACCTTCGAGCGGCTGCCGGCTTCGCGGGCGATCGCCTTGACCTCGACCGTTCCGGCATGGATCTCCGGCACCTCGAGCTCGAAGAGCCGCCGCAGGAAGCCTTTGTGGGTCCGGCTGACGTAGATCTGCGGGCCCTTGACGCTGCGGCGAACCTCCAGGACGTACGCCTTCACGTTCTGGCCGATGCGATAGTGCTCGAGCGGCGACTGCTCGGTCGTGGCCAGGATCGCCTCGGCCTTGCCGACGTCGATGATGATGGCGCGGGGTTCGACTCGCGACACGGTGCCGGTGATCAGCTCGCCCTCTCGGCTCGCATATTGATCGAAGACGACGTTGCGCTCGGCTTCGTGGAGCCGCTGAAGGACGACTTGCTTGGCCGTCTGGGCGTGGATGCGTCCGAACGCTTCCTGATCGAGCTGCTCCGTCTCGACGAGCTCGCCCGGCTCGACTTCCGGCCGGATCGCCCGAGCATCGGCCAGGATCATCTCGGTCGCGGGGTCCTCCACCTCCTCGACCACAAGGCGCGCCCTAAAGACACGCACCTTGCCCGATTCGGCATCTATGCGGACGTGGATGTCTTCGTCTCCGGGGGTGCGCCGATAGGCCGACTGGATCGCCTCTTCGACGGTCCGAATGAGCTGCTCGCGCGAGACACCCTTCTCAGCGTTGAGCTGCAGGAGGGCGCCGACGAAATCCCGACTCACTTCGCGCCTCCCATTCGTGCTTTCGGCCCTGGATTGTCGATCCGCCTCCGGCCACTCAACAAAAGACGTGGGGGTCACCCACGTCCCGAGCGGCCGGTAGATTACCCGGAGTATACACGGCCCCACTGGACCATCCAATGGGCGACCGGCCAGTGGAGGCGCTAATACGCCCTGGCGAACAGTACCCTCCGCTCCGATGAACCTCCGTCCACGATGCACTCGCCCGCCTCGTCCGGAGAGTCGAACGGGATGCAGCGGATGGTGGCGCCGGTCTCGTCGCTGACCTGCTTCTCGCACCTGGCGTCGCCGCACCACGGCGCCAGGAAGAAGCCACCCTCGCCCTCCAGCCCGTCCTTGAGCTGCTGGTACGTATCCACGCGGTGGGTGTTCGACTCGCGGAAGTCGAGGGCGCGGGCGAACAGCTCGGCCTGATACGCCTTCAGGCGAGCCGGAAGCTCGGCCGCGAGGCGATCGAGCGGGACGGCCTCCTTCGATCGATCGACTCGCTTCACGAGCATGGCTTGTCCGGACGCCACGTCGCGCGGCCCTATCTCGAGCCTGAATGGCACGCCGCGCAGCTCCCAGTGGTTGTACTTGAAGCCGGGCGAGTCGTCGCGCCAGTCCACCTTCACTCGTACGGCCCGCCCTTCGGGCGTCTCGGCCAGCGCAGCCTGCAGCCGATCGATCGTCTCGGCGACCGTAGCCTTCTCCTCGTCCCTGCGGAAGATGGGGACGACGACCACCTGGACGGGCGCCACGTTCGGGGGCAGCACCAGGCCGGAATCGTCGCCGTGGGCCATGACGGTGGCTCCGACCATTCGCGTGGAGAAACCCCACGACGTCCCGTACGGATTCTTGCGGACGTTGTCCCTGTCCAGGAACTCGATTCCGGCGGCTCTCGCGAAGTTCTGGCCGAGCATGTGGCTCGTGCCCGCCTGGAGCGCCTTGCGGTCGCGCATCATGGCTTCGACGCACCAGGTGAAGTCGGCGCCGGGGAACTTCTCCGCCTCGGTCTTCCGACCCTTGATCACAGGAATCGCGAGCCAATCCTCTGAGACGATGCGGTAGCACTCGAGGCCGGTCGCGACCTCCTCCGCGGCCTCGTCGCGGGTGGCGTGGAAGGTGTGGGCCTCCTGCCAGAGGAACTCGGCCGTGCGCAGGAACAGGCGCGTTCGAAGCTCCCAGCGGACGACGTTGTTCCATAGGTTCATCAGCAGCGGCAGGTCGCGATAGGACTGGATCCAGTCCTTCACGCTCTCGGCGATGATCGCCTCGCTGGTGGGCCGGATCGCCAGCCACTCGTCAAGGGCTTTACCGCCGGCATGGGTGACCCAGGCGACCTGCGGATTGAAGCCCGCCACGTGTTCGGCTTCCTTCTCCAGCAATGAGCGCGGCACGAAGAGCGGGAAATAGACGTTGCTGTGCCCCGTCGCCTTGATGTGGCGGTCCAGCTCGGCCTGCATGGACTCCCAGATGGCGTAGCCGTACGGGCGGATGATCATGCACCCGCGTACAGGCGAGTAGTCCGCCAGCTCGCCCTTCAGGACGACGTCGTTGTACCAGTCCGGGAAGTTCTCGGACTGGCGGGTGATGCTTGTGACGAAACCCTCCCTGGGCACGAAATCCTCCTCCGATACGGACCGAGACGTGGGTGACTGCGCGCAATCGTACCGCCTGAGCACGCGTGCGCACCGCGGCCGGGCGAAAGGGTGCGGTGCACCGGGTCTATCCTTCGGCCGAGCGAAAGCCCGAACCGAGGCTGGAGGCGGTGCCGCCATGGAAACCTGGCTGGACGACCTGCACGACGATCCCCTGCCGTGGCTGCTCGACGGGAGCGAACCGACCGTCCGGCATCTCGCCCTCAGGCATTTGCTCGATCGACCGGCCGACAATCCCGAGGTTCGCCGGGCTCGGGAGGAGGCCATGCTAATGACGCTTTGTGCCTGCTCGCTCCTCAAGACGGTCGAGCCAGGCCCGGGGCCTGGCCTGAGGAGGACGTCAGGATGGCTCTCAGTCAATTCGACCTGGCACAGTTGGCTGCGCTGCCCAGCCACCGACACCGAGGGCTTCCGTTGCCTCCGGCCACCCTCGCACGACGGCGCGCACGTCTGGGCACGCTGCCAGGCCATCGACGCGGAAGGCCATCGCTGCGTACTGCCGCCATCTCATCCCGGCGGCCACTGGCTGGCCTGGTTCGACCGGCCGACGGTCCCAGGCGAGACCCACACGGTTCGCTACGCGGGCACGCGCTCATCGACCGAAGCCCGGGCCAGCCTGGAGGAGCGAGTCTTCTCGGCGCATGGCTGGTTGCCCGTCTCTCGAGGGTTCAGGCCAGGATTGCCGTGGCGCTGGTCACCTCTGTCGAGCTGGCTGGTGGGGATAGCTGCGCCCCGCGGGCAGCTGACCGTCGTGTACGAGTTCCGACCCGAGAACGATCTGGCGGAGTGAAGCGGACCGTCCGCGCAGCCGCTCGGCCCTTCAGCGGCAACTGCGGCACGGCGTCGCACCTCACGCCAGCCCGCGGCTACAGCCGCCGCCATCGGCAAACAGGCAGCTCCCGGCGCCGGGCGCGGCGTTGCGGGCGGCCAACTGTCCCGCGCCTCGGCCGCCTCGACCGTCGCGCCAGGCGATCCCTGGTCGACCCCGTCCGCACGCCGCGCGTACCAAGAGTGTGCGGGCCGCTCGGTCTCGCATGAGGAAACAGGAGATCGAATGGCTACGTTCAAGAGTCGGCTGACCTGGGCCCGCGCCGCACCTCCTTTGGCTCGCCCTGATCGCGCTGCCCATCCTCGTGGCGGCCTGCAACAACGGCGGTGGCGGCGGCAACGGCTACTGAGCCCGCTCGCTCGCCGCCTGCATAGGTCCGGAGCCACCCGCGTGAGCCGATTCAGGCCCGAGGTTGAGCTCAGCGCTGGCGGCGGCTGGCCGCGTGTTGCGCCCACGCACCGGTTGACAGCTACCAGGGGAGCGGCCCGGCCGGGCGCCGCACACATCCACCGGGTGACTGTTATCCGGCCGCGGCCCGCGCCTGACCATCTGGCCGCGGATCGCAGAGGTCCGACGCGCTCGATGCTGAGCACGATTTGGCCCTCCGTCGCATTCCCGGGCCGCTCAGCGACGCGGCGACCGGCGATTGTAGTCACCCGGTGAATGGCTGAAACACGGAGCCGAGTGAAGGCCCGCCCCTCGCCAGGCAGAGTTCCACGCTGCCTCGGGCCCCCGGACGCCGCTCTCGGCTATCCCTCCGCGCGGTCCCCCGGCGAACGGAAGCGCAACTCGACGTAGGAGTCGAGGATCGCCTTGAACTCGTCGACGATGTGGTCGCCGCGAAGCGTGCGGTCCAGCGCGCCGTCGATGAAGACCGGCGCCACCGGCTCCTCGAAGGTGCCCGGCAGGCTGATGCCGATGTCCGCGTGCTTGGATTCGCCCGGGCCGTTGACCACGCAGCCCATCACCGCCACGCGCAGATCCTCCACTCCGGGATGCCGTTCGCGCCAGACGGGCATCTGCTCCCGCAAGTACGCCTGGACGTCGCGGGCAAGCTCCTGGAAGTAGGTGCTCGTGGTCCGTCCACAGCCGGGGCATGACGACACCTGGGGCATGAACGACCGAAGGCCGAGCGACTGCAGGACCTGCTGCGCTACGGCTACCTCTTCGGTCCGATCGCCGTCCGGCTCGGGCGTTATGGAGACTCGGATCGTGTCGCCGATCCCCTCCGCAAGCAGCAAGGACAGTCCGGCCGACGAAGCGACGATCCCCTTCATCCCCATCCCCGCCTCCGTCAGGCCCAGGTGGAGGGCATAGTCGCCGCGCGCCGCCAGCCTCCGGTAGACCTCGACGAGATCGCGAACTCCGGAGACCTTGGCCGAAAGGATGATTCGGTCGTGGGCCAGGCCGGTCGCCTCCGCCAGCTCGGCCGAGCGCATGGCGCTCTCGACGATCGCCTCGATCATCACCTCGCGAGAGTCCTTCGGGTCCGCCAGGCGCGCGTTGGCGTCCATCAACTCGGCCAGGACGGCCTGATCCAGCGATCCCCAGTTGACCCCGATGCGGACCGGCTTGCCGTTGTCGATCGCTACTCGAACGATCGCCTCGAAGTGGTCGTCGTGGTGGCGGCCCGAACCCACGTTGCCGGGATTGATGCGGTACTTGTCCAGCGCCCTCGCCGTCTCGGGGAATTCGGTCAGCAGCTGGTGGCCGTTGTAGTGGAAGTCGCCGACGATCGGCACGGCGGCGCCCAGACCGCGAACCTTGCGCACGATCTCCGGAACGGCCGCGGCGGCGGCCTCGGTGTTGACGGTGATCCGGACGAGCTCCGACCCGGCGTGGGCGAGCTGGGCGACCTGGATCGCCGTCGCATCCGCATCGGCCGTGTCGGTGTTGGTCATCGACTGGACGACGATCGGATGACCGCCGCCGACGACCACGCCCCCCACGTCCACGGCTGTCGAGGTTCGCCGCGCGCGGAAGGCCTCTCCGCCCATGGCTACTGGCCGGCCCTGACTATGTCGAAGTAGCTGACCCAGACGATGAACGCCATCAGGAGCCCGAAGCCGATCACATTGGTGGCGATCTCGAGCGCGCCCACGCCGCTCTTGCCGAATAGCCGCTTGACGATCATGACCGCCACCTTGCCGCCGTCGAGCGGCGGGAACGGCAGGATATTGACCAGGGCGAGGTTGGCCGACAGGATCCCGGCGAGCATCAGCAGGAGCATCGGGGCGTCGTTCTGCGAGAGCAGATGGCCCACATCAGAGGCGATCCCGACCGGGCCCTGAACGCCCGAGGGACCCTGCGTGGGGTTGGTCGCGATCTGACTACCCACGTCACCCAACGCGACCAGGACCAGTCCGAGAGCCTTGTACGTGCCGTTGACGGCAGTCCCGATCGCGTCCACCGGATTGCCCGGCGTGTAGGCGAAGGAGAAGCCCATCGAGACGCCGAGGGCTCCCTCGTGCTGGGCATCGGGGACTCGCAGATGGGCCTGGACCGTTCGCTGCTGGCCGGAGCTGTCCGCCAGCACCAGGGTCACCGTCTGTCCGGCATGCGCCAGGAGATAGGACCGCCAGGGGTCTATGGGATCGGCCCCGAAGTCCAGGAATGAGCGGGTCTGACCGTCGATCGAGATCATCGTGTCGCCGGCGCGGATCCCGGCGGCCTGCGCAGGCGAATCGGCCACCACGGCGGCAACAGTGGGCTGGACCATCGGGTTGAAGATCCACGCCACGGCGAAGAGAAGGAGGACCGCGGCCACCAGGTTCATGAAGACGCCCGCGACCATGACGAGCAGCTGGCTCGGGAGCGGCGCGTTGCCCATGGACCTCGGGTCGTCCGAGTCGGACTCCTCGCCTTCGAGCCGGACGAAGCCGCCGATCGGCAGCCAGTTGAGCGTGTACTCGGTCTCGTGATCGTGGCCCAGCACCCTGGCCCGCGGTGGGAAGCCGATGCCGAACTCCAGGACCCGAATGCCGGTCAACCTGGCCACGATGAAGTGGCCCAGTTCATGAACGAGAACCAGCCCGACGAGTATCAGCAGAAGGACGGGGACCGCCCGACCCCAGAACAGAATGCCGTCGAGACTCATCGGTAGACCTCGGCGAAGGCCCGAACTTCTGTATCCAGCGCCACAAGTTGCTCGAGGGAGGGATCTGCGGGCTCAGCCGTCCCGAACCGTTCGACGGCGGCGCCCAGCAGACGGGCGATGCCGTTGAAGTCGAGCCGGCCGCCCAGGAAGCGCGCCACGGCGACCTCGTCGGCGGAGATGAGGGCGGCGCTTGCCCGCGGGCCCGCGATGCCTGCCTCGCGGGCGATTCGCAGCGCGGGGAATCTATCCGGGTCCGGAGCGCGGAAATCCAGCCGGCCGGCGGCGATCAAGTCCACCGCGGCGGAGCGGCGACGCCCGCCGCTCCGGGTAGGTCAGCGCGTACTGGATAGGAAGTCGCATGTCCGGTGTCCCAAGCTGTGCCTTCAGTGAGCCGTCCACGAACTGCACAGCGGAGTGGACGACGCTTTGGGGATGGATGACGACGGAGATCGCCGCCAGAGGAACATCGTACAGCCAGCGCGCCTCGATGATCTCCAGGCCCTTGTTCGCCAGCGTTGCCGAGTCGATGGTGATCTTCGCGCCCATCGTCCAGGTCGGATGGCGAAGGGCCTGGTCCGGGGTGACTGTCGCGAGGTCCGCGACGGACGAATCCAGAAACGGCCCGCCGGACCCGGTAAGCAGCAATCGCTCGATCGCCGCGTAGTCTTCGCCAACCAGGCACTGCCAGATGGCGGAGTGCTCCGAGTCGATTGGGCGGAGCCAGCCGAGCGGGCTCGCGAGCGGATGATGTGCGTCTCCGGCCGCGGCGGCTGCTCGTGCGGCCAGTCGTCGGACCAGCGGCATCACCAGGTGACCGCCCGCCACGAGCGTCTCCTTGTTGGCGGTGGCCACGACCTTGCCGGCCTCCAGCGCCGCCAGGACGGAACGCAGGGCGACAAGGCCTCCCGTCGCCACGACCACCAGATCCACGTCCGGACGCGTGGCGAGCTCTTGCAGTGCGTCCGGACCGGCGGCGAGCGCCGTGCCCGGGGGCAAGTCCAGGCCGGCAGCGGCCCGAGGGTCTGCCAGCGCCACGATCGCCGGTCGCAGGAGACGAGCCTGCTCCTCGAGCACCTGTGCCTGCGAACCGGTGGCCAGGGCCACGACCCGGAACGAACCCGATAGCCCCAGCAGGACGTCGACCGTCTGCCGGCCGATCGACCCGCCCGACCCGAGGAGCGCGACACGAGTGACCCGATCGGCCTGGCCGGCTCTCCCCCGCTCCGCCGCCCCTGTCGTCACTCAGCGCACCAGTGCCACGACGAAGACGGCGGCCACCGGGGCCGCGAATATGAACGAGTCCACGCGATCGAGTATGCCTCCGTGCCCCGGGATGAGTCCGCCGGAGTCCTTCGCGCCGGCGGCGCGCTTGAGCATCGATTCGGCCAGGTCGCCGGCCTGCGCCACGGCGCCCACCAGCGGCCCGAGCACGAGCCCCATCGCCGGCGGCTGGCCGAGCTGCCAGAGCCCGGCCGCCGCAACCGCCGTGGCTGCCGCGAGCCCGCCTGCCAGGCCCCAGTAGCTCTTCGAGGGCGAGATGTGGGCCAGGAACTTGCGCTTTCCCAGGGCGATTCCGAGGAAGTAGGCGCCCGTGTCGAAGGCCCAGACCATGAGGATGACCAGCAGGATCCAACCGCGCTCCGCCCCCAGCTGGTCGACGGGAGCCGAACCTGCGACGGGCCCAACGACCTGGTCGAGCTGAGCGACCGCGCCGAGCTGGCCACCTGGAGCCGACCCTGCGAACGGCGGCGCCACCTGGCCGACGCGAACGAGCGCCCCCAGCATCCCCACATACACGGCCGCGAAGGCCGTGCCAATCCAGACGCCCAGTCCGACCCTGGTGTCCTTGTCGGCGAAGGCGGCTATCGCAGCCGCGATCAGTACGGCGGCCACGAGGAGATCCGCATACGGGCGCATCTGCTCGGTGGCAGCGATGTCGAGGGCTACAGCGAGCGCTCCGGCAACGGCCAGAGCTGGCTGGGCCGCATATCCCGCGGCGCGCAGGAGCTTGACCGCTTCCCAGGCCGCGACCGCCACGAAGACCCCGATCAGCGCGGCGAACCAGGGCTCGCCGAGAGCCAGGACGATCAGCAGCGGCGGGACGAAGATCGCTGCGCTGAGGGCTCGCTGCCGGAGCATCGGCCGGCGCCTATCGACCGAAACGGCGCTGGCGGCTCGCGTACTCGACGAGCGCCGCGTCGAAGGCCTGGGGGCCGAAGTCCGGCCAGAGGATCGGGCTGAAGTAGAACTCCGCGTAGGCGGCCTGCCAGATCAGGAAGTTGGAGAGGCGCTCGTCGCCGCCGGTCCGGATCACCATGTCCGGGTCCGGGAGGCCGGCCGTGTAGAGGGCGCCGGCCAACGCCGCCTCGTCGATCGCCTCCGGCCGCAACCCGCGGGCGACGAGCTTACGAGCCGCGTCGACGAGCTCGGTTCGACCGGAGTAGTTGAAGGCGATGTTGAGCTGCAGCCGCGTCCCGCCGGCCGTGGCGTCGAGCGCCTCCTGGATCGAGACCCGCGTCTCCGGTGGCAGCTCTTCCATCCGACCCAGCACCCGAACGCGTGCGCCCTGCTGTCGCAGCTCGTCGGTCTCGTTTCGAATGACCTTCTCGAGCAGCGTGAAGAGCCCGCCGACCTCCTCGTCCGAGCGGGCCCAGTTCTCGCGGCTGAAGGCGTAGAGCGACAGGACCTCGATGTTCCGCCGGACCGCGTGGCGGATGATCTCGCGGATCGCTTCGACGCCGGCGGCGTGGCCGTCCATCTCGTTGAGGCCGCGACCCCGGGCCCAGCGCCGGTTGCCGTCCATGATGATCGCGACGTGACGGGGCAGCTCCTCTCGAGGGACCGAGAAAGCCTCGCCCGGCGCCTCTTCGGCAGGTTGCGGCAGATTCGATTGGCTCGGCCGGCCGCTCCGCCTCCCGGTGAACCAGCGCCGGGGCGTCCGTCGGGCGGGATATCCGGCGAGCCACTAGACCTCCAGGATCTCCTGCTCCTTGGTGGCGCCGACCCGATCCACGTCCGAGACGTGCTTGTCGGTGATGCGCTGGAGCGTCTCGAGCTCACGGCGCGCCTCGTCGGCGCCGATGGTGCCCTCGTGCTCTTCCTTCTTGAGCTGGTCGGCGGCGTCGCGGCGAAGGTTGCGGATCTCGACCCGGGCCTCTTCCATGCGCTTGTGGACCTGCTTGACCAGGTCCTGGCGCCGCTCCTCGGTGAGCGGCGGGATGTTCAGCCGGACGACCGTACCGTCCACGTTGGGCACCAGGCCGATGTCGCTCTTGATGATCGCCTTCTCGATGGCGCCGAGGACGCTCCGATCCCAGGGCTGGATGACGATCTGGTGCGCCTCGGGCACGTTGATGCCGGCGATCTGGTTGAGCGCCGTCGGCGTGCCGTAGTAGTCGACGAGGATCCGCTCGACGATCGAGGTGGAGGCGCGACCCGTTCGAATGCCCTGCAGGTCGCGCTCGAGGACCTCCACCGCCCGAACCATCTTGTGCTCGGATGCGGTCAACGTCTCGGTGCTCATGCGGAGCTGCCTCCGGTGATGAGAGTGCCGACGGGTTCGCCCAGTGCAACCCGCGTGATGTTCTCGGGCTTGTTCAGGTCGAAGACGATGATCGGAGTGTCGTTCTCCATGCACAGCGAAACGGCGGTGGCGTCGAGGACGCCGAGCCGCTGCGCCAGCACCTCGGAGTAGGTCAGGCGCTCGTAGCGCCTGGCCCCGGGGTTGCTCGACCGGGTCGGAGTCGTAGACGCCGTCGACCTTGGTCGCCTTGAGGATGACCTCCGCCCCGATCTCGACGGCGCGCAGGGCCGCGGCGGTGTCCGTGGTGAAGTACGGGTTGCCGGTCCCGGCCGCCAGGATGATGACGCGGCCCTTCTCGAGGTGACGGACGGCGCGGCGGCGGATGTACGGCTCGGCGACCTCGTTCATGGCGATGGCGCTCATGACCCGCGTCGGCACGCCGGCCTTCTCGATCGCGTCCTGGAGGGCCAGCGCGTTCATGACGGTGGCCAGCATGCCGATGTAGTCGCCGGTGGCGCGATCCATACCGCGGGCGGCCGCCGCCAGGCCGCGGAAGATGTTGCCGCCGCCGACGACGATGCCGATCTGGACCCCGAGCCGGTGGACCTCGGCGACCTGGGCCGCGATGAAGGCGCAGAAGTTGGGATCGACGCCGTACTGGCGAGTCCCGAGAAGCGCCTCCCCGGACAGCTTCAGCAGGATGCGCCGATAGGCCGGCTTCCGGGCACCTGCCCCGGCGGGCCCGGGCTCTGCCGAACCGGAAGCCTCACCTTTGGCCGCGGTGGCCTCGCTCATCTACTCCCCCAGCTCGAACCGGACGAAGCGTCGGACCTGGATATTCTCGCCGGTCTTGGCGATGGCTTCAGTGATCAGATCGCCGACGGTCCGGTCCTCGTCGCGGAACGGCTGCTCCAGGAGCACGACCTCGGCGAACCACTTCTTGAGCTGGCCCTCGACGATCTGGGCGTGGATGGCTTCGGGCTTCTTCCGAGTGGCCTCGTCGGCGAGCAGCGCGGCCCTCTTGGCCTCGAGATCGTCGGCCGGGATCGCATCGATCGTCGTGTAGACCGGCCGGAGGCCGGCGACCTGGACGGCCAGATCCGCGGACGAGCTTCTGGAACTCGTCGGTGCGGGCCACGAAGTCGGTCTCGCAGTTGACCTCGATCAGCACGCCGATGCGGCTGCCGGGGTGGATGTAGCTGGCGATCAGGCCCTCGTTGGCCTCGCGGTCGGCGCGCTTGGCGGCCGCCGCCTGGCCGCGCTCGCGGAGCAGGGCGGCGGCCTTCTCGACGTCGCCGCCGGTCTCCTCGAGCGCTCGCTTGCACTCCATGACGCCCGCGCCGCTCTGCTCGCGGAGGGCCTTGACGGTCTCCGCAGTGATCGTTGCCATGGTTCCTCTGTTCTCCTGTCGTGCGTCCGCCCGATCGGCCGTGCTCTCGGGCGCGCGAATCGGGCGAGTTGGTATCGGCTCAGTGGGCTCGGGGCGCCTCTTCGGGCTCGGCATCGCGCGGATGGACGGAACGACGCGCGCACCGGGCAGGAGGACCTCCTCCTCGTCGACGTCGGGCTCGAAGGTGAGGGCGGCGCCGCCCGCCAGGGCCGCGACCAGCTCCTCGGAGGCGACTTCCTCGATCTCCGGCTCCGGCCGGGGCTTCGGGCGCCTCGGCCTCGCCGGCGACGCGGGCACCGCGCTCGCGCTGGCCTTCGATGCAGGCGTCGGCCACGAGCTGGCAGAGCAGGCGGATGGCGCGGATGGCGTCGTCGTTGGCCGGGAATGATGTAGTCGAGCTCGTCCGGATCGACGTTCGTGTCGCCGGTGCCGATGATCGGGATCTCGAGCTTGCGGGACTCGGTGACGGCGATGCGCTCGCGGTGCGGGTCGACGATGAAGACCATGCCGGGCAGGCGCTTCATCTTGCGGATGCCGCCGAACGAGTCGCGCAGATGGTCCATCTCCTCGACGAGCTTGGCGACTTCCTTCTTGGTCAGGCGCTCGAAGTCGCCGCTGGCCTGGCGGGCCTCGAGCTGGTCGAGCAGGGCGATGCGCTTCTTGATCGTGACGAAGTTGGTGAGCATGCCGCCGAGCCAGCGCCGGTTGACGTACGGCTGGCCGGCGCGGGTCGCCTCCTGGGCGATCGGCTCCTGGGCCTGCTTCTTGGTGCCGATGAACAGGACGGTGTCGCCGCGGGCGACGGTTTCGCGGGCGGCCTCGAGGGCGAGGTCCAGCCGCTTGACGGTCTGGGCAAGGTCGATGATGTGGATCCCGTTGCGCTCGGCGAAGATGAACGGGCTCATCTTGGGATTCCAGCGGCGGGTCTGGTGGCCGAAGTGGACGCCGGCCTCCAGCAGCTGTCGCATCGAGACGGACGGCATGAACGAACCTCCTGCGGTTGTTTCCTCCGCAGCGCTCCTGTCGGGAACCGGGAGCCGTCTGGATCGGCCCGTCCGGCACCGCCCCGACACGGCGGCTCTGCGTGTGATCTCCGCTCCCACCCACCTTTCGGCGGGCGAACCGGGTGCCGTCGCGACGCGACGACCGGCGCGGAGTGTAGCACAGGGGCGACCCCGATCTCGGCCGCGGCGTCGCGGGTACCTAACCGACGAGCGCGTTCCGGTAGAGCCTGACGGTCGACGCTGGCCCCGGCCCCGGCTCCACGACCGCCAGGTCCACCGCGATCGGCAGGCGCGGCAGCTCCGAACCGTCTGGCAGCGTGCCGGCCTCGAGCAGGCGGGCGATGCCGAGACGCAGCTGCGCGCGCTTGCGATAGTCGAACGTCTCCTCGGGCAGGCCGAAGTCGCGCGAGCGGCGCTAGCGCACCTCCACGACGACCAGCCGCGCCGGCGGACCCGGATCGACGGCGACGATGTCCAGCTCGCTGCGGCCGGCGTGGACGTTCCGGCCAGGATCCGCCAGCCGCGCGCGTCCAAGCGCTCGGCCACCAGGCTTTCGGCCGCGTCGCCCAGCAGCTGCCGGCCCGTTCGCGCGCCAGCCGGTTCGTCCGCCATTCGACTCATCCGCCAATCAGTGCGATCGGGCGTCAGTCGACGAGTTCGGCAACCTCGATCTCGTCGGCTCGTCCGGCTCGTCGATCTCGTCGTCCGCGTCCACGTCCGCTTCGGCGGCATCCTGCCACAGGGTCATTTGCTCGCGATCACGGCACGGCGCGAACGAGAGCCGGTGGATCGGGCAGAGGCCGAGCGCCTCCAGGCCGGCCCGATGCTCGGGCGCGGCGTAGCCCTTGTTGCCGGCCAGGTCGTAGCCCGGATAGACGGCGTCGTAGCTCCTCCATCAGGCGGTCGCGCGCCACCTTGGCGATGACCGACGCCGCCGCCACGGAGGCGCACAGCCGGTCCGCCGAGACGAGCACGCGCTGGTGGACGCGCACCTCCGGCAGCGACACGGCGTCGAGCAGCAGCGCGTCCGGCCGGATCGGGAGCCGGGCCGCGGCCAGGGTGCTGGCCAGCAGCGTGGCCTGGAGGATGTTGATCCGGTCGATCAGCTCTGGGCTCACGAAGGCGATCGACCAGGCCACGGCGTGCCGCCGGATCTCGACGTCGAGGCGGCGCCGCTCCTCGGGCTTGAGCAGCTTGGAGTCGCGCAGGCCGCGCGGCTGCCAGTCGGGCGGGAGGATGACCGCGGCCGCGGTCACGGGGCCGGCGAGACAGCCGCGGCCGACTTCGTCGATGCCCGGCCACGTGGCGGTAGCCGCGCGACCAGAGGATCCGCTCCTCGGCGAAGTCCGGGTCGAGCCGGGCCCTGTGCCAGGGCGCGATCTCGAGCCGGCCCGCAGCCGAGCCGGGCGCGAGAACCGTCGGACCCCGCCGCGCCTCGGAGGGCGACCGGTCGGGGTCCTCGATCGAACCGGCGGAGCGACGGGCGCCGGCATGTCGCTCCAGCCCGCTAGCTGTTGGTGCGGCGCTCGCGCAGCGTCGCGGCCTTGCCGACGCGCTTGCGCAGGAAGTAGAGCTGCGCGCGGCGAGCCTGGCCGTGGCGGACGACTTCGATCTTGTCGATGCGCGGGCTGTTGACCTTGAAGGTCCGCTCCACGCCGACGCCGCTGGCGATGCGCCGGACGGTGATCGAGCGCTGGATGCCGCCGGCCCGGAGGCGCATGACGGTCCCTTCGAAGACCTGGATGCGCTCGCGGTTGCCCTCGACGACCCGGGCCGAGACGCGCACGGTGTCGCCCGGGCTGAGCTCCGGAAGGTCGGTCCGGATCTGTTCCTGGGTGATCTCGTCGAGCACGTTCACGGCGGTTCCCTACTCTTCGTCAAGCGGCGCGGCTGCGCTCGGTGGCTGATGCGGCCCGCAGCCCGGCTGCGATGAAGGCACATTGGAAGAGGCCGCCAGCGCGGCCGACGGCGAAGGATAGCACAAGCGCGGCCGGTAGCTCAGGCTCCGGCAGCCCGCGACTCTATGGCTCGTCCGTCGCGGCCTCGTCAGGGCGCAGCCTCGTCGCGGACCTCGGCCAGCAGCCTCGCCTCCTCCTTCGTCATCGGCCGATCGGCCAGCAGCTCCGGGCGGCGCGCCAAGGTCCGGCGCAGCGCTTCCTTGAGCCGCCACTTGCGGACCGCCTCGTGGTGGCCGCTGGTGAGGACGTCCGGGACGGCCACGTCGCCGAAGACCGGCGGGCGCGTGTACTGCGGGTACTCGAGCAGCCCGGCGGTGAACGATTCCTCGGCCGTGGACTCGGCGTCGATCGCGCCGGGCAGCAGCCGCAGGATCGTGTCGACCACGACCAGCGCCGGGATCTCGCCGCCCGGAGAGCACGTAGTCGCCGATCGACAGCTCCAGGTCCACCATCGAGCGGATCCGCTCGTCCACGCCCTCGTAGCGCGGGCACAGGATGATCAGGTGGGTCCTGCCGGCCAGGTCGTGGGCCCGCGCCTGGCTGAAGACCTCGCCGCCCGGGTCCGGCAGGATGACGGTGCTGTCGGGCCGCCGCAGCGCCTCCAGCGCGGCCGCCACCGGCTCCGGGCGCAGGACCATCCCCGCTCCCCCGCCGTAGGTGTAGTCGTCCACGGTCTTGTGCCGGCCGAGGCCCCACTGGCGCAGGTCGTGGACCCGGACGGAGGCCAGGCCGCGCGCCTGGACGCGACCCGGGATGCTCTCGGCCAGCGGCCCCTGGAGCATCGCCGGGAAGAGCGTCAGGATGTCGATCTCGAGCGGAGCGGCGAGCCGGCGCCGGAACCGCCTTCGAGCCGGGCTCTTCCTTGTCACTCACGACGGCTCGGCCTCTCGACCGCCAGCCCGGTCTCGCCTGCTCCGCCTGGGCCGTCTCATCGTCCCCGCCTCGCAGGCCCAGCGCGTCGCCGTCCACCACGATCTCACCCCTGGCCGGCGCGAAGATGCGGACCACCGCCCGGACGAGCGGCACGTCGATCTCGCCGCCAGGGCCGCGGACCACGACAACCTCGGCGCCGCCCGCCCGGTAGATGTCGACCACCTCGCCCAGAACGGTGCCGTCCGTATCGGACGACCGCCGCGCCGATGACCTGGTGCCAGTAGAACTCGCCGCGAGGGAGCTGCTCGCCCGGGGCCACCACGGCCTCCAGATAGACGTCGCGCAGCGTCTCGGCCGCGGTTCGGTCCGGAACCTCGGCGAAGCGCACCCGCCAGCCCTGAGCGTCCGGCTCGGCCTCGACGATGGTCAAGGGCGCGTCGCCGCCCTCGACGAAGAGGCTCTGGCCGACCGCGAATCGCTCGTCGGCCCGGTCGGTCAGCGATTCCACGCGGACTGCTCCTCGCAGCCCGTGGAAGCCCCGGACCTGGCCTACCACCAGCCTCTCGCCGGCGCTCACAGCGCGAGGCTCAGCTGATCTCCAGCGAAACGGACTCGCCGTCGCGGGCGGACATGACCTTGAGCAGCGTCCGCAGCGCCTTGGCGACGCTGCCGTTGCGGCCGATCACCTTGCCCATGTCCTCTTCGGCGACGTGGAGCTCGATGACGGTCCCGTCGGGTCCGGTGTGGACCTCCACGACGACTGCGTCGGGGTCGTCCACGAGATTCTTGGCGACGTACTCGACCAGATCCTGGGCTGCCATTGGCCTCCTTCAGTCTTCTTCTGGGGCACCGCCGTTCGCGCCGCCGGCGGGCCGGGCTACTTGGCGGGGCTGCTCGTCTTGCGGACGACCTTGGGGATGATTCCAGCGTTCCCGAGCAGCCGCGCGACCGTGTCGGATGGTAGAGCGCCCTGGGCGAGCCACTTCTTGACCTTCTCGGCGTCCACGGCGAACTCGACCGGATCGGTCCGAGGGTTGTAGTGGCCGAGCGTCTCGATGGCCCGGCTGTCGCGCGCGCTGCGGCCGTCCATGACGACGACCCGGTAGGCGGGCTGCTTGGTGGCGCCGACGCGGGTGAGGCGAATTCGAACTGCCATGTGCGAGCTGGTTCCTCCTGAGTTGCTGCGGCCTGGGCCCGGCGAAGCTACCGGGCCATGACGACGAGCCGCACGATAACCGTATTGCCGTCGATCGCCGAGTAGGCGAACCCACCGACATGGTCGACGTAGGGCTTGTAGTTGAGCGTCCACCGCGACGGGTCCGGGGAGAACGCGGCGCCGACCTGATCTTCCAGCGCCGGCACGTTGACGTAGATGGATCCTTGGTTGCTGGCCCCGGCTGCACCCATGGCCGCCGTGTAGTCCGCCTGTGCGGCGAGCGAGGTTCCCACCGTCGTGTCGATGACGGCCTTGACGAAGGCGTCCGTATACCCGACGACGATCAGATTGCCCTTCGTCCCGATCGCCAGCTGGACCGGGGCGTTGCCCAAGCCACCGGTGTTCGCCGGAACGGTCACGATGACGATGGTGTTGCCCTTGTAGGTCTCATCGCGAATCTTGAGGCCGGTCGAGCCACCCGAGAGAGTGACCAGGCCGGAGATCAGGCCCACCTTGGACTGCGCCGTCTTCGCGTCCGGGGCCTCGGCCACTATGCCACCATCGTACGTGGAGCCGTCCCTGGTAACCACGATCGCGCCGTCGCCGAGCCAGTCGATGCCACCGATGACGGTCAGGGCATCCTTGACGCTCTTGATGGAGGAGACGTCCAGGCCCAGCGTGGGGCCCTGCGATTCGACCGCGGAGAGGCCGGTCTGGATCGTTTGCCCGACCGAATGAAGCTCGTCGACGCCGACTGTGGTGGCCGGCAGGCTCGAGGCGATCCGGCTGTCGTGGTTGCCGAGTCGCTGCATGCCGGTCGGCGGCATCGCCATTTCGAGGACCATATGGTCCGCTTCCGCGCGTAGCGAACCGGCGAGCCAGGCCGGTGCCTTCCCGGGGTCGAAGGTCGGCAGGAGCGTGGCCCCCGGCGACGCGGCGAGCCAGCACATCATCGCGCTGGCCGAGTCGACGGCGGTTCGCGCGACCGTGCCGAGGTCGAGATAGAAGCGAGCGAGGCTGTCGGCCGACGCCGACTTCATCGCCGCCTGGTAGTTGGGGTTGTCCGCCAGAGAGCCTTTGGTCCGAGTGTCGAGGGCCGCCTTCACGCCATCGACCGTGCCCAGCACCAGGTCTTGGTCGGTGAACGCGTAAGCACCCTGGGCTACGCCGGCATCCGTCGTGTAGATCCTGGTCCCGGCGTAGTCCTGCGCTTTGGTGGTGAGGTTGAGCCGGCCGACCTCGCCGCTCACCCACGTCTCGGCGGCCGCCCGATCCTTGAGCGCGAAGATGGCCACCGCGTTCGGGATGGAGGAGCCGTAAGTAGAGGACGGGGGCATCGACAGGTTCATCCCGCCAGTGCCCGGGTCGAAGCTGAACATGTTGGGGTCGAAGCTCGGGAGCACGAGCGGTGGATAGCTGCTGCTCATCTCTTTCTGGAATCCGCCGCACGGCATCGGGGTGGATGCGGCGCCGGCGCCAAGGCTCGTGACCGCAATCGAGACCTCGCCTTCCATCCACGGCTTGAAGGCGGAGGTATAGCGAAGGTCCGGGGAGACGCGGCCTGTGAGCATGTTGAGGAGCTCGTCCAGTGCGTTGTCGAACTGGGATCGATCCTTGAACCCGGGGAAGGGGCTCAAGAAGTCGGCCAGCTTCGCGTGCTGGTCGCCCGGCAGGTCGGTCCGCACCTCCATGAAGAAGATCGAGTTCTTCGGAGCCATGCTGGCCGTCAGCGACCTGGCGCCGGCCGCACCCGAAAGCACGAAGGCACCGGCCGTGGTGGCGAGGGCGACGATGACGACTACGGCCCCCGCAACTCCCCAGCGGAAGCGGCGCGAGCGCGGTGAGATGGTCACCGGGCTGACGCCGGCAGCCCACGAGTCCTGCAACGGAACGATCGTGCTATCGGGCACCGATGGTTGCGGTTGGCCCCCTGGTTCTCCCCGATTTGTCCTCTCGTCCACGGTGAGTTCCTCCCTCTATCCCTGGCCGAACATGCCAGGAATCCGCCGGCCGAGCCGGCCCCCTGAAAGCTGCTTCATCACCTTCTGCAGGTCGCCGAACTGCTTCATGAGCTGGTTGACATCCTGAAGTCGCGTTCCCGACCCGCGCGCGATACGCCGGCGCCTGGCGCCGTTGAGCATAGACGGATCCTGGCGCTCCTCGGTCGTCATGGATCGAATGATGGCCTCGACGCGCTTGAGGTCGCCCCGATCGACCGAGGCCTGGGCCTGTTTGGCCATTCCGCCCATCCCCGGGATCAGCTCGATGATCTGGCCCATCGGCCCCATCTTCTTGACCTGCTGCATCTGGTCGAGCATGTCCTGGAGAGTGAAGCTGTTCTTTCGCAGCTTCTCGGCCATCTTGGCCGCTTGCTTCTCGTCGTAGTGTTCCTGGGCGCGCTCCACGAGGGTGAGTACGTCGCCCATGCCGAGGATGCGCCCGGCGAGGCGATCCGGGTAGAAGGGCTCCAGAGCGTCGGTCTTCTCGCCCGTGCCCATGAACTTCACGGGGAGGCCGGTGACGGCGCTGATCGAGAGGGCAGCGCCGCCGCGGGCATCGCCATCGATCTTGGTCAGGATGAGGCCTGTGATCGGGACGGCGGACGCGAACGCCTCGGCCACGCCGACGGCATCCTGGCCGGTCATCGCGTCGACGACCAGGAGCGTCTCTGAAGCCTTGATCGCAGTCGAAAGCTGCGCGATCTCCTTCATCAGGGGCGCGTCCACCGTGAGCCGGCCGGCTGTGTCGAGGATGACGACGTCGCGGACCTGCTTGCGAGCGGCTTCCAGGCCGCCCCTGGCGATGTCCAGGACGCTCGTGCCAGACGGAGCCCGATAGACGGGAGTCTCAACGCTCTTGCCGAGCGTCACGAGCTGGTCCGCGGCCGCGGGACGGTAAGGGTCCGCCGCCACGAGCAACGGCCGGCGGCCCTGGCGGTGGAGGTGCCGCGCCAGCTTGGCCGCGCTTGTTGTCTTCCCGGAGCCCTGCAGGCCTACCAGCAGCACGACGGCGGGCGAGCCGGTGAGCCTGAACGTGCGATCGCCAGCGGAGAGAAGCCCGACCAGCTCCTCGTTCACGATCTTCACGACCTGCTGGCCGGCGGTCAGGCTTTCGAGGATGTCGGCACCTGTGGCCCGTTCGCGGACCCGCGCCACGAAATCCTTGACCACCTTGAAGTTGACGTCCGCCTCGAGGAGAGCCAGGCGGACGTCGCGCATGGCGGCGTCCACGTCGGCCGCGCTGACCCGACCGCGGCCCGTCAGGGCGCCGAGGGTGTTGCGCAGCCGCTCGCTCAGAGCGTCAAACATGGGTGGCTCGGACTCCTCGATCCGTCTCGCCGTTCCGGGAATGGAACGGCGCTGGGCCGCGGATTCTGGCGGCACCGAAGGCTCGCGGAGTGTACCGCATCGAGGCTCCCCAGGACAGAGGACCAAAGGCGCGACCTGCCTATCCCTGCGTCGGCGTCTCAGTCATCCAGCCAGCCTGTCAGGCCTATCAGCGCGGCGGCCACCTCCGCCCGAGATCGCCAGGACGCTCGGCATCGGCGCTTCTACGCGAAGAGAGCGGCCACGAAGGCTTCGGGGTCGAACGGCAGCAGGTCGCCCAGCTTCTCCCCCACCCCAACGAACCGGACCGGCACCTTGAGTGCATCTTCGATGGCGAACACGATGCCGCCCTTGGCCGTTGAGTCGAGCTTGGTCAGGACGATCCCCGTCAGCTCCACGGTCGCGTTGAAGACCTTCGCCTGGGCCAGGCCGTTCTGGCCGGTCGTGGCGTCGAGAACGAAGAGGACCTCCGGCCTAGCCCCGGGGATTCGGCGGTCGATGACCCGGCGCATCTTGGCCAGCTCGTCCATGAGATTCGACTTCGTGTGCAGTCGCCCCGCGGTATCGGCAATGACGATATCGACGTGGCGGGCAAGGGCGGCGTCAAGAGCGTCGTAGATGACCGCGGCCGGATCCGCGCCGGGGGCGTGAGCCACGAACTGGCTGCCCGAGCGGTCGGCCCAGATGCGGAGCTGGTCGATGGCCGCGGCCCGGAACGTGTCCGCCGCCGCGAGCAGCACGGTCCTGCCTTCGGCCCGGAAGCCATGGGCCAGCTTGCCGATCGTCGTGGTCTTGCCGGTCCCGTTGACTCCAACTACGAGGACGACGGCCGGCTGGCCTTCGGCTGCTGGCTCCAGTCGCCAGCCCGGCTCCGCAGGCAGCAGAAGCGCCGCCAGCTCGGACCGAACGGCCGCTTCCGCCGACTCCTCGTCCTTCCGTCGACGAGCCCTCTCCACGACGCTGATCGCGAGCTCGCCCCCCACGTCGCCGGCGATGAGAAGCTCCTCGACCGCGTCCCAGTCGGCGGCGGCCGGACCCTCGCGCAGAAGGCCCCGAAGCCGCGACATGAAGCCGCCGCGGCTCTTCTGGAGGCCGGCCGCCAGATCTCCGGGAGCGGTTCCCTCAGTGGGCGGCTCCTCCGACCAGCGGATCGCGGGCAGGTCGTCCGGATCGCGGGCAGCCTCGACCGAGGCCGTCTGCGGTTGCGGGGCGGTGGGTTCAGAAGCACCGGCTTGAGACGCCGCGGACGCCGTTGCGTCCTCTGGCTCCTTGGGCTTACGACGCAGGAACAGATGGCACCTCCTGCCCGCGTGCGGCTGTGGCTGCGCTCGTACGGCTGACCCGGTCGGCCATCTCGCGCGCCTCTTCCAGGCGCAGGCTTATGACTCGGCTGACGGCATCGTCGCCGATGGTCACGCCGTAGAGCGCGTCCGCCATCTCGATGGTGCCCCGATTGTGAGTTATCACGATGAACTGCGTCTGGTCTGCCAGACCGAGCAGGGCTTCGGCGAACCGGCCCACGTTCGCCTCGTCAAGGGCCGCGTCCACCTCGTCCAGGACGCAGAACGGGACGGGGTGGACTTCCAGCATGGCGAAGAGCAGGGCTACGGCAGTCAGGGCGCGTTCACCGCCCGAGAGCATGCTCAAAGGCTGGGCTTTCTTGCCCGGAGGGCGAGCCACGATCTCGATGCCTGTGGCGGCCAGGTCCTCGGGTTCGGTCAGGCTGAGACGGGCGGAGCCACCGTCGAAAAGCTGGCGGAAACGGACCTCGAAGGCTGTCTCGAGGGCCGCGAAAGTGGTTCGGAACTGAGTGGCGATCATGGCGTTGAGCTGTTCGATCAGCTCGCGCGTCTTTGAGATCGCGACGGTCAGGTCGGCGCGCTGCGCCTCCAGGCCGTCCAGCCGCGTCTTGACTGCCCGATACTCATCGGCGGCGAACGGGTTCGGGGCGCCCAGCTCATGGAAGCGACGGCGGAGCGACGCGAGCTTGGCCGGGCCGGGTGGCTCGACCGCCGGCGCCGCGGCCCAACGGGTGGCCGCGTCGGCGAGCGCTGCCTCCAGCGAGTCTTCAGGCCCCGCGTCCGGATCCTCCGGAGTCGCGACGCCACCGAGAGCCTGACGGTCCCCGCCGGTCCAGCTCGCCCCATCCTCGTGGTCCTCACCCGCCAGCAAGCGGAGCCCCAGATCCCCAAGACCGGCCAGCTCCACGAGCACCTGCTCTCGAATCGCATCGAGCTCGAGGCGGGCCTCGAGCTCGGCTACCTCCGCGGACCTGGCCCCGTCCTGGCAAATTCGGAGGCGCTCCCGAGCCTGCGATGTGGCGGCCTCCGCCTCGGCCAGTCTGGCTCGGGCGGCCGAGGCGGAGGCCCGAAGCTCGTCGAGCTCGGCCCGCAGTGCCGCTTCGTGGACGGTCGCCGCGGCCAGCGCCTCGCCCAGGCTCTCGCGCTCCGATGCGACCTGGCGTTCGCGGGCGGCCAGCTCGGCCATCTGCTGCTCAAGGCCGGCGATTCGTCCCTGGTCGAGGCTGGCGGCCGCGGCGGCCTGCGCCCGACGCGACTCGACCTCGCGGCGGACGGCCTCGACGGCGGCCTCCTCCGCGGCCAGCTCGTCCCTCCGAGCTCGCAATGACGCCGCCCGCGCTTCCCACTCCGCCAGGGCGCTGGCACGATTGACAGGAGAGGCGACTTGCGCTGGGCCTTCGGAGGGAGTGGCGTCCAGCGCAGGGCTTTCGGGAGCCGCGCCCGGCATGGCAGAGGCCTCCCCGGCAGACCCAGCTCGATCGGCGAGCGGTTCGGCGCTCTGGCGAACGGCCGCCCGCAGCCGGTCACGTTCCGCCTCGAGACGGATAGCCTGCGAAGAATGCCAGGCAGCCTCCCGGACCACAGCCTCCAGGTCCCGGGCGGCGCTCCGCTCCGCCTCCTCCGCTTCGCGCCGGATCGATGTCGCCCGACGCTCGACCTCGCGCGCGGCATCGAAGGCGCCCCTGGCGGAGGCCGCCGCTGCGGCAGCCTCGACGGCGCGGGCGCCTTCCTGCGCAGCATCCGTCTCCAATCGGGCAACTTCCTCGCCCAGCCGACCGATCTCCGCTCGACGTTCGAGCAACGACTCGAACCGGCCTACGCTCACGACCCCCAACGCCGTCACGGTGCTTCCATCGCGCGTCACAACGATCCATCCGTCGGGAAGGAGCTTCTGCACTGCCAGTGCGGCCGCGAGCTCGGGCACCCAGACGCTGCGAGCCAGAATCCGGCTCGCAGCCCCGGCCGGATCCACGCGGATGGCTTCCAGGAGACGTCCTCCGCCGTGCGCTGCGGCGCCTGCCACCGCGCCTTCGCCGGACGCCTGAGCGCGGTCACGCAGGTCAGCTCGCGACCTCCGGCGGTTCTCGTCGTCAGGAGTCTCGGAGGCCAGGATGAGAACCCCGCGCTGGCCTTCCAGCTCGGGCACAGTGTTTCGTCCGACGACATAGCCGCGTATCGCTTCGCCAAGGGCGGCTTCGACGGCTACTCGGAACCCGGCCTCGACTTCCAACCCTTCCGAGAGCGCCCGCCCACCGACCTTCCGCGCCGCCCTGGCGATGCCGCGCGCCTCGTCCTCAGCCAGGCGCGCCGCGAGGGCGTCGAGCCGGCCGCGCATCGCGGCGGCTCTGCTGGCCGTGGCGGCGGCGCGCTCGGCAGTCGCCTGACGGACGCCGTCGCGCAGGTCCAGCTCGGCTCTCGCGGCTTCCCGAGCCGCCGTGGCAGCCTTCTCGGACCCCATGGCGCTCTCGAGCGCCGACCTCGGGGCCGCGCACGCCTTCTCCGCCTCGGCCAGCCGGCGCGCCGCCTCGTCTGCCTGAGCTCGCTCGTCCGTCGCCTGCCTCTCGGCATCGCCGAGCCGTCGGTGAGCGGTTTCGCGCTCCTCGGCCCGGGCGGCCTCGATGCGTCTCATTGCCGCCAGCGCCGCGCCCTCGGCTTGCTTGCGGGAGCGCATCGCGCTGAGCTCGGCGAGCGCCTCCCCAAGGGCCCGCTCGGCCTCGGCCACGGCCGCAGACAGCACGACGTCACGGGCCGGAAGAGGGGCCGCAAGCTCGCGCCGTGCGACCGCAAGGCCGTCTTGCGCGCCGGCCAGCTCGGCCTCGAGACGCTGCCTGTCACGCTGAGCCGCGGACGCGTCGCTCTGAGCCCGGGCGTCGCGAAGTTGCAGCTCTGTAAGCACCGCCCTCGCCGCCTCGTGGACGGTCCGCCGCTCGGCCTCGGTCTCCGACCCGAAAGCCAGCTCCCGGGCGACGTCCGCCGCCCGTTCCTCGGCCTCCCGGAGCGTGCCGAGTGCGGTGTCGATCTGCGAGCGCCACGAGCCCAGCCGCTGGCCGGCATCCCCGGCGCGGGCGGCTGCGCCGGTCCACCGGGAGGCCGCGAGGGCGATGATTCCGCGGCCGTATTCCTCGCCGGCGGTCAGGCGAGACAGCTGCTGCTCCGCCTGCGCCCCGAGGCGCCTCGCTTGCGGACGGAGCTCCGCCAGAACGTCCTCCACCCTGGCCAGGTTCGTCTCAGCTTCAGCCAGCTGCTCCTCCGCCCTGGACTTGCGACGTTCGTGGCGGCGGACGCCGGCCACTTCTTCGAAGAGCGGGCGTCTCTCCTCCGGCCGCAGCGCCAGAGCTTGGTCCACCATCCCCTGGCCGATGAAGAGGAAGGCGTTGTCGGCCAGGTGTGCCGCATCGAGGAGATCGACGAGGTCCTTCAGCCGGACGCGCTGCCGATTCAGGAGGTAGTCGTTCTCACCAGATCGAAACAGCCGGCGTCCAAGTTCCACAGTCTCGAAGTCGATAGGCAGCAGCCTGTCCGAATTGCCGAACACAAGAGTCACGTCGGCCATGCCCAGCGCGGATCTCTTCTCGGATCCGGCAAAGATGACGTCCTCCGACTTGCGCAGGCGCAGGGCCCGACCCTGCTCGCCCAGCGCCCAGCGGAGCGCGTCGGCTAGATTGCTCTTGCCCGAGCCGTTCGGCCCCACGACCGCGCTGATCCCAGGGCCGAACTCGACCGTCGTCCGTTCCCCGAATGACTTGAAGCCCTGCAAACGCAGGGCCAGCAGGCGGGCAGGCGCGGTCATGACTGATTCCGGCCGGGCCGGACCTCACTCCTCGAGCGCCGGCGCAGCCCATGGCCGGCGTGGTTCACGACTCCGGGCCCTCTCCGGAAGGTCGCCGCTCGCTCGCCACAGCAGCATTCCGGCCACGACCGAGCCCGGGCTCCGGGTCCAGCAGCGGGATGTCGAATTCGATCCACGGTTCGGCTTCGAGCTGAGGCTCCGCCGGCCCGGGCCCCGGGTCGCCGGTAGGCTCCCCTTCAAGCCCCATCTCCGGCTCGCCGAACTGGGCCAGCTCCGGGGCGTCCTCGTCGCCTCCGGCATAGTCACCTGGCTGCGAGCGCAGGGTCTCGATGGCCCGTGCCGCCGCCTCGGTCTCGGCCAGCCGCCGCGAGTGACCGTGGCCCACACCGATGACCCTTCCGCGTACGGCAACCTCGACTCGGAACACCTTGTCGTGGTCCGGCCCGACGGCGTCCAGGACACGGTACTGGGGGCGCTCGCCGGAAAGGCGTTGGGTGTATTCCTGCAGCCGGCTCTTTGGGCTCTTGAGCGCACCGAGCGGGCGGTCGCTGGTGAGCTCGGGCGCGGCGGCGGATGTCACGAACTCGGCGGCAGCCTCGAATCCCAGGTCGATGTAGATGGCTCCGACGACAGCCTCGAACGCGGACGCCAGCAGGGCCGGCCGAAGCCGGCCGCCGCGCTGGGATTCGCCCTCGCCGAGCAGCAGATGTTCGCCCAGGCCAAGACGGCCGGCCAGGCGGGCCAGGCCGGCGGTGCTCACGATCGAAGCTCGACGGGCGGAAAGAACGCCCTCGTCGTCGTCGGGGTGGCGGCGATAGAGGGCGTCCGAGATGGCCAGGCTAACGACGGAGTCGCCGAGGAATTCCAGGCGCTCGTTGTGGCCGGCGGCCAGGTCCCGATGCTCGTGCGAATAGCTGCTGTGGATCAGCGCCTGCTGCAGCAGGTTGAGGTCACGGATCGGGAGCCCCAGCCGCTCGGCGAGAGCGGCCGCGGGGCGCATCGAGCGGCTAGGCCGCGTGCTCGTCGATGTAGTCGACGGCGTCCTGCACGGTCCGGATCTTCTCGGCGTCCTCGTCGGAGATCTCGGTCCCGAACTCCTCCTCGAGGCTCATGATCAACTCGACGAGGTCCAGCGAATCGGCGTTCAGATCGTCCACGAACGAGGCTTCGGGCTTGACCTCATCCTCGTCGACGCCGAGCTGCTCGACGACGATCTTCTTGAGTCGCTCGTAGGTAGTGGCCACTGACGCCCTCCTCGGGGTTCCTGGGCTTGTGATTGACGGTCACTGCGGCCCCGGCTCCGGGGCGCGGCGCGCACCGGCGACGGAGTCGCGAGTAATCCTCCCGAGTACGCCGTTGACCAGGCGCCGGGCCGGTTCGCCACTGTAGGTGCGAGCCAACTCGACCCATTCGGCAATCGCCACACGGGATGGCGTGCCGGAGTGTAGCACCTCGCCGATGCCGCTACGCAGCAGAGTCCGATCCATTCTGGCCAGCTGGACGACCGGGTATTGCGGGGCAAGCTGCTCGATCAGGGCATCGATTCTGTCGCGGTCGTCGACGACGCTTCCGACCAGGGCCCGAGCGAACTCGGCTGTTGCCGCGTCGGCCGCACTCTCCGCCACGTGTCGCTCGAGAACGGCCGTGGCGGTGCGCTGCCCGAACTCCGCCTCGAAGAGAGATGCCAGGGCCAGGCGCCGAGCCAGCCGATGCGCGTTGATCTCGTCGGTGACGCCCCTGTCGCGCCGCGGAGCGGATCCGGCGCCGTTGGCGGCAGGGGTCACTTACCCCCGCCCCCTACCCCGTCCACTACCACCGAAACCTCGCCAAGCTCGAGGCCAAGCAGTCGCTCGACGGTGGCTCCAACTGCCTTTCGCACCTGGTCCGCCAGAGGGCGCAGGTCGTGTCCTGGCCGGGCTATGACCCACACGCGCACCGAGACCCGCCCATCGACGACACGTGCTCTCACTGGAGAGCCCCCCAACCAGGCCAGAGGACCGCCGCGACTCACCTTCAGGACACCCGGCATCTCCAGGGCAGCGACCCTGACCATCTCCACGATCACGGAGTGACTGACGGTCAGAGGATCCGCCGGTCTCGCGTGACCCGACGCATCCGAGCCTCCACCGTCCATCGCGTGCCTCCGTCTAGGTCCGCTGCCGCCCCGAACGGGCGCCCAGGGCGTCGGCGATCAGTTCCGGGATATGAGCTCGAGCCGCTGTAGCTCCCGCCTCGACCGCATACTCCACCATCCGGCGCCTGGCCGAGCCGTGAGTGATCAAGACCATACCCTTTACGCCGAGCAGCGGCGAGGCGCCCAGCTTCTCGTAGTCGAAGAGACTGCGGATGCGACCCACGGCCGGGCGCATGAACAGGTATCCGATCTTGCCCCGCAGGTTGCGCTGGAACTCCGCGCGCCATACGTTGAAGATGAAGCCGGCCAGGCCCTCGAAGAACTTCATCGTTACGTTGCCGACGACGCCGTCGCAGACGGCCACGTCGGCCATGTGCTTGACCAGGTCCCGACCTTCGACGTTGCCGACGAAATTCACGCTCTCGTCGTCGTCCAGCAGCTGGGTGGCCTGCTGGATCGCCAGATCCCCCTTGCCCTTCTCCTCGCCGATTGAGAGCAGCGCGACGCGAGGCCTGGGCACCCCGAGGACGCGTTCTGCATAGATCGAACCCATGTGAGCGAACTGGTACAGGTTCTCCCCAGTCGAATCCATGTTGGCGCCGATGTCCAGGAGCACGAACGGCCCCGTCTCCGTGACCATCTGGACGGCGAGAGCCGGCCTGTCCACGCCGGGAAGGCGGCCCAACCGCAGGACCGCGGCGGCCATCCCCGCGCCCGAGTGACCTGCAGTCACCAGCGCGTCGGCCCGACCCTGCTTGAGCAGGTCCATGGCGACGATGATCGAGGAGTCCTTCTTCGACTTGAGGGCGAGCGCAGGAGACTCGTCCATCCCCACGACCTGGCTCGCCGCAACGATCTGGACGTTGGCCGGCAGCGGCCCTCCCGCAGCCGTCTCGATGCGCTCGGGAATTCCAACCAGCAGGACCGTGTCGGTTGGGTGAGAACGTGCCCACGACAGCGTCCCGCTTACGATCTCGAGCGGCGCGTGATCGCCGCCCATCGCGTCGACGGCGACTCGGACGGCTTCACCGTCGACCGTGCGAACCGTGGTCAAGTCCACCGGCTCAGGCCGTCTGCTGCGGCTTTTCCTGCTTGATCTCGAGCGTGGGCCGGCCGGCGTAGTAGCCGCATTCCTTGCACGCGTGGTGCACCAGCTTGGGCTGGTGGCAGCGCGGGCACGGCTCCAGGTGGGGCACGGAAATGGCGAGGTGGGCGCGGCGATCGCCCTGCCGGGCGTGCGAGACTTTCCTCTTGGGAACACCCATTGGTGTGGTTACTCCTTTCGCTCCGGCGCGTGGCCAGACGGCTGGGCCGGGAGAGCGCCGGGGCGCGGCCTCGATCCGTGACGGGGCGCGAAGAATCATACCCTGCGCACGGGACCGAGGCGGGAGTGTAACCGTTCCCAGCCCGGCTGTCACCGCGTGTCGGCGGTCCGCGGCGGCGCCAGCCGCGCCACGGGCCGTGGCAGCGGGCTAGGCCTCGCTCTCGTCGCCGCCGAAACGCCGCAGCGCTTCCAGGCGCGGATCCACCTCATCATCGCCGTGATCGTGCGGGCCACCCTCGAGCGGCTGGCCACAGTCGATGCACAAGCCAGGGCAGTCTTCCCGACACAGAGGCGCGATCGGCTCTGCCAGGACTATCGCGTCGCGGACCTCACCCTCGAGCTCGATCTCGTGGTGATCGTTCAACCGGAGGACGTCGGGTTCGGCTTCCGTGTCTACCGGAAGGCCACTGGTCGGATCGATGGTCGGCAGCGCCTCCTCCTCGATCTCGATCTCGACTGGCCAGTCCAGCTCGCGGAGGCAGCGGCTGCAGCTCTGCTCGATCGCCGTGGAGAGCCGGCCGCGGATCAGCAGGCCACGATTGGTCCTGGTGAGCCGGATTTCGCCCGCTACCCCCCGCGTCTGCAGCAGGTCCGGGCCCAAGTCGAGCGGCGGACCATCAACGTGAAGGTCCCGGATCGAGCCGAGGGGTTCCGCCAGGAGACCGGCGACGTTGAATGTGAGCGCCTCAGCCGCCGACCGGCTGTTCCGCGTCCGCTTCGTCGTACTCGTCGAGGTCTCCCTGGCCGTCGTCGTCGCTGGATTCCACAGGCACGACCCGTCGCTCCTCCAGCAACTCGAGGCCGCGCTTGATGGTGTTCAGAGTCCGCATCACGTCGGCTTCGAGGCCAACCAGGACCTCGGACGCGTATTGGTCGGCGCCGCGCCGGACCTCGGCGGACTCCACCTGAGCCTGGCGGATGATCTCCTGGCTCAACTCTTCGGCCTGCCGCGTGAGCTCGCGTTCCTCGATGAGATACGTGGCCTGTTCCTGGGCCCGCGCCAGAATCTGCTCGGCTTCTTCACGAGCCTGTTCGAGAAGACGTTCGACCTCGTTGGTGACCCGTCGCGCGGACCTTATCTCTTCGGGGATAGTCACCCTGAGCTGGTCGATCCACTCGAGCGCCTCGGCTTGGTCGACGAGCACGCGGCCGCTGAACGGAACCTTCCTGCCGTTCGCAACGAGCGCTTCGAGCCGCTCGATCAGGACGATGATGTCTATCGGACGGGCCCTCCTTGGGCAGACCGCCAGGGCTGCCGGTTGGGGCGATTATAGACTCCGGCCCGCGCCCGTCAGACGTCTCGACACGGCCAGCGGGACCATTTGAGTCACGTCTCCGCCAAGGGTCGAAATCTCTTTGACCAGGCTGGAGCTGAGGTAGCTGTGCTCGAGCGCGGTCATGAAGAAGACCGTATCGACCTCAGGGGCGAGCTTGCGATTCGTGTGGGCCATCTGCAGCTCCGACTCGAAGTCGGAGATCGCTCGCAACCCTCGGACGATGAACGTGGCCCCGCGGCGCCGGCAGAAATCGACCGTCAGCCCGTCGAACGATTCCACTTCCACACGAGAAGCCACGTCGGCCGGGCAGACCTCGGCGACGGCTTCACGGATGACCTGAAGACGCAGTTCCGTGGGAAAGACCACGGCCGATTTGTGCGGGTTCAGCAGGACCGCGAACACGACTCGGTCGAAGACCGCCGCGGCGCGGGACATCACGTCGAGATGTCCGTAGGTGATCGGATCGAACGAGCCCGGGTAGACCGCGATCTTCACCTGGCTGCCTCCTGGACGGCGGGCGGCGAGTCTACCCGCCGTGACGACTCGCTCGAGGTCGCCTCCCGGGGCGACGATTCCACCCGGCGATAGAAGGTCAGAGCGGTCTCGCCGAAACGCCGGGTCCTGACGGATGCTAACAGTCCCGAGACAGGCGGTGGAGGCGTCCGCCAGAAGTGCTTGGCCACAACCCAGGCCCGCGTGCTCAGAAGCGTGGCCACCCCCGCGACCAGGCTCGCCAGAGCTGCGTCGATGAGCTGCGGCTCGGCGTACGGCGGATCGATCAGGACGATGTCGAAGGGACCGTCCGAGCCGGCCCGCTCCGTCAAGTACGCGATGGCGTCGGCGCGGACCACGAATGCCCTCGCCTCGACGTGAACGCGGCGCAGGTTCTCCGCAATGATCCGGGCGGCACCCGGGTCGCGCTCGACGAAGATGGCAAACGCGGCCCCGCGCGACAGCGCCTCGATGCCGCCGGCCCCGGAGCCAGCGAACAGGTCCAGCACTCTCGACCCGCGGAGCTCGGGCTCCAGAATGGCGAACAACGCCTCCTTCACGCGGTCCCCCATCGGGCGAGTGCCCGGCCCGGGCGCCGCCAGCCGCGTACCCCGCGCGGAGCCCGCGATAACCCTGCCTGCGTCGCTCATCGGGGTTTCGACGGCGTGGGGCCGCCGGACGGCGGGACCTCGGGTGCCTCTGAGGTGCCCTCCGAGCTCGCGACATCAGCCATCACTTCGCCCGCGCCAACCCGAGCCAGCCAGCCACGCTGCAGCTCCACGTTCAAAGCCTCGTGGCCGGGGCGGAGCGCACCCTCCGCGTCGACCAGTTCCTCCGCAATTCCCCTTGCCCGAGCCGCCAGCTCACGGTCTTCTTTGTTTCGAAGAGAGGCGATCCGCAGGGTGGGCAGGCCGCTCTGGTTGAGTCCCAGGAGCTCACCCTCACGCCGCAGCTCCAGGTCCAGTTCCGCCAGCTCGAAACCGTCCGTGTGAGAGGCCAGCGCAGTCAGCCGTGCCGCGGCCGTCTGATCTTCGGAGTCTGAGACAAGGATGCAGTAGGCCTGCGCCTCTCCGCGCCCCACGCGGCCGCGGAGCTGGTGGAGCTGGGCCAGGCCGAATTGGTCGGCATCCAGGATCAGCATCACCGTAGCCTCCGGCACGTCGACGCCCACCTCCAGGACCGTGGTCCCGACCAGGACATCCAGTTCGCCACCGCGGAAGAGGTCCATCGTCGCGTCCCGCTGAACGGCCTTCATCTGCCCGTGGATTACACCCACTCGCACGGCCGGCTCTGCCGGCAGTCCGGCTCGGGCCGCAGCCTCGGCCAGCTGGCCCGGGAGAGCCGCCGCCACCTCGGCGGCGGACCTGGCGGCCGATTCCTCGTCCTCCTCGACCAGCGGCACCACGACGAAGGCACGATGACCGGACCGAACCTCCCGAACGATCAACGGATAGGCGCCTCTGCCTGGATCGACTACCGCTCCCTCCAGGTCTTCGGTGCGGCGAATGCCCGTGCGAACGCGCTGGCGCCCGGCCGGCAGCGACCGCAGATCCGACACGTCCAGGTCGGACAGCAGTATCTGGCCGAGCGTTCGGGGAATGGGCGTCGCGGTCATCAACAGCACGTGCGGCGCGCGGCCCTTGGCGCCGAGCGCCTCCCGTTGGGCCACCCCAAAGCGGTGCTGCTCGTCGACGACCGCGAGGCTCAGGTCCGCGAAGCTCACAGCCTCCTGAACCAGGGCGTGAGTTCCGACGACCACGCGCCCAGCGGTCTGGCCGCGCAGGCCGTCGCCATCCGAGGGCGCGGCAAGCTGCTCCAGGGCCGCACGACGCTCTCCGGCCGGAAGCGAGCCGGTCAGCAACGTGACCCCGTGGCCCAGCGGCTCCACGAGCCTGCGCACGGCGGCGAAGTGCTGCCGCGCCAGCAGATCGGTGGGAGCCAGAAGAGCGCCCTGGTGGCCGGCGTCCGCCGCGAAGACAAGGGCCAGGGCGGCGACGGCCGTCTTGCCGGAGCCCACGTCGCCCTGAAGGAGTCGCATCATCGGCCGCGTCTGCCCCAGGTCGGCAGCGATGGCCGTCACTGCGGCGACTTGGTCGGAGGTCAGGCGGGCCGGTTCATCCGCTCCAGTGCGGGCCTTCACCTGCTCGGTCAGTGCCCCCTCGACGACTCCCATGGCATGGCGAATCCTGGACGCAGGAACGACGATCGGTTCACCGACTGCCCGCCGGCGCTGCCGGTCTCGGGCCACCATCCCGACCTGAAGGGCCAGGAGCTCATCGAATCCGAGCCTGTGGAGCGCTGCGTCCCGGAGATCGAAGCTGTCGGGATAGTGGGCGTTCTCCAGTGCGGCGGAGATGGGCATCGGCGCGGCCAGAGCCGCGGCAGCCCCTCCGACATTCGCCGGTTCGGCGGAGCCGGCCGCGGCGGCGGCTTCAAGGGGCAGGTACTCCTGATAGGCCGCGCCCACCGTGTCGAGCGCCTGGCGAATGGCGCGCCGAAGCGTGGCCGCCGTCAGGCCCGCCGTGAGCCGGTACACCGGCACGATACGGCCCGCGTGCAGGAGGGCCGATCCGTCGTCAAGCTGGAATTCGGGGTTGTCGAAGGAAACTGTGAAGCCACGTCGCCGCACTTTGCCGCTGATCACGATCCACAGCCCTTCGCGCAGCCGTTTGTCGATGAACCTCCGACCGAACCAGGTCGCCTCGACATCCCCCGTCTCATCGCCCAGGTAAGCCGTGGTCCGCTGGACGCGTCGCCGGAACGTCTGCTCCACCCGAAGCCCGCGGACCTGCAGCCGAGCGCTGGCGGGAGCTCCGTCGGCGATCCAGGCCAGATCGCGGGCGCTGCTGAGCTCGCGGAGATCGTCGTACCGGCGAGGGAGATGGAACAGCAGGTCGCGCACTGTCTTTATGCCGAGGCGACTCCCCACACGTCGCAGCACGGCCGCGCCGGCGAATCCGCTCAACCCGATCGGCGTATCGGGCCCGACGGGGCCGACTCTGCGTCCGGCGCTCGCTGCGACCGGTCCAGCTACTCGCTTCGTCGTCCTGGATTGCCCCACCGACATGGCCGGGAAACGCGCCGATCCAGGCTCGCCGGGCCCGCCGGTGACTCGCCGCGAACCTTGACCCGCCACGTCGCTACTCGGCCGCGATGAGATACCGGTAGTGGGGCTGGCCGCCGTCGATGACCTCGACCTCCAGGCCGGGCCGCCACTCCATTACCCGCCCGGCCACGGCCTGGGCCTCTGTCCGGTCAACGCCGGCACCGTAGTAGAGGGTCACCAGCTCAAAGCCGGGTTCGAAGGCTTCGAGAGCGGCCAGCATGGCCTTCACGCGGTTGGCGCCGAAGGCGAGCAGCCCGTCGTCGGGGTCCAGGACGATCGTCTGGCCCTTGCGGACCTTGTGACCCCCTATGGTCGCCTCGCGGACGGCCTCGGTCACCTGGAGCGTCTGCACTGCTCTCCCTGCCAGAGTCATGACCTCCGCATTGGCCGTGGCGTCGCGGTCGGGATCGAGCGCAAGCAGGGCCGCGAACCCCTCGGCCGCGTTTCGGGTCGGGACGACTCGAACGCGTCTCGTCGTCAGCTCGGTGGCCTGGCGAGCGGCCAGGATCACGTTCGGGTTGTTGGGCAGCAGCAACACCTCATCGGCGTCGATCTTCTCGACTGCGTCCAGCAGCTCGCCGGTCGATGGGTTGGCCGTCTGTCCGCCGTGGACCACCGCCGCGACTCCATATGAGTTGAAGATCCGGGCCATCCCCTCGCCCGCGGCGACTGCTACTACGGCCAGGGCCGCGAGCGACCCAGGCCCGACATCGCCGCCGCCGCCGTCGGAGCCGGAGGAGCCGTTCGAGCCGCCGGCCTCACCGGAGGCGGCCAGCTCGGCGCCGAACGTGTCCATCTCTACGTGAGGCCGCCCTTCCTGGTGCGGGGCCCGAGCACGGACCTCGATGTGCTCACCGACCACCTCGGCCGCTCTCTGCTCGCGGACCTCGTCCGATTGCGCATCCAGGTTCTCGACAGTTATCCGGGTGAGCGACCCCATCGACAGGCCCAGGGCAATCACCCGATCCGGGCGCGCGTTGTGCACGTGAACCTTGACCGCGCGGGAATCGCCCGCCACCAGCACCGAATCACCCATGGCATCGAGCTCCCCCCGCAGCCGATCCACGTCGACCGGCGTGTCGCCGGCCTGCAGGAGGAACATAGTTTCGTAGCCGAAACCGTCGCCTGCGGCGGCCACTCCGGCCGAATCCTGCGCCGGCGGCCGTGCGGCGCCGCGACGCTCGACGCGCGTTCGGGCGACCAAATACTGCAGCGTGCCCTGCATCAGCCGATATAGCCCTTCGCCGCCGGCATCGACAACTCCGGCATCGCGCAGGACCGGCAGCAGCGAAGGTGTCTTCGCCACCGCCTCACGTGCCGCCTCGACCGCCTTCGTGAGAACGTCCTCGAGATCGCCGCCGGCCTCGGCCGAGACCACGGCCGCCGCCGCCGCCTCGCGGATGACGGTCAGGATCGTGCCCTCCACTGGCTTGCCCACGGCCTTGTACGCGGTCGCCGTCCCCTGGGTCAGGGCGTGAGCCAGGTCGGATCCGTCGAAGCGATCTTTGCCGCCCAGTCCCTCTGCCATACCGCGGAAGATCTGAGAGGCGATCACGCCCGAGTTGCCCCGCGCTCCCATCAACGCCCCGAAGCTGATGGCCTGCGCCACCCGGTCCGCGGACGCATCGGACTGGCTCTCGGCCTGGGCCAGGGCCGCCCTGACAGTCGCCAGCATGTTGCTGCCGGTGTCGCCGTCCGGTACGGGGAAGACGTTGAGGGCGTTGACCTCGTCCACGTGCCGCTCCAGGTTCTCGACGGCAACCCGGAACGCCCCCAGCAGTCCCTCACCGTTGCCCGCTCGACGCGTCATCGCCTGGCTCGCGTGGTCATTTCGCCTTGCGTTTCCCCGCCGCCGCTCCCCGCTCGGCTGCAGTCTTGGCGGGCGGCTCCATCCTGGATACCTTGGTTCCGAGCCGTTCTGGTGCCGAAGCCAAGGCGTCGGACGGATCCGCTCGCTCGATCGCCTCGGCTCGCTCGATCGCCTCGGCTCGCTGCACCGCCAGCGGCTGGTAGCGCAGCCCATCCACATGGATCGACAGTGACACGACCTCGGCCCCCGCGTACTGGCGGAGCGAGTACCGAACGGCCGAATCGACCTGGCGGGCGACCTCCGCCACCGGTACACCGAACGCGACCGTGATGAACAGGTCCAGCCTGACTCCGCCGTCGGTGGTCAGCCGGATGCCCGGCCGGTCCAACCCTATCCAGCGCAGCAATCGACGGCCGAAAGAAGGATCGCTGAAGCCCGTCACACCGTAGCTACCCTGTACGGCGATCCGGACGATGTCGACGATGGCACGGCGGGTGACGATGGATCGGCCGGCCACGGAACGCTCGGGCATGTGTTAGTACAACCTCCAGCCTGAGCGGCGGAAACGGTGTGCTATCATACCGCCCCGGTCGGCCCCGGACGGGGCTGCGCCTCCCTATCACGTATTCGAGAGGACCTCATGGCTCGCTCCTGCGCCGTCTGCGGGAAGGTCTCCATGGACGGCTTCAACCCGCAGTCGTCCGGAATGAACCGGGTCCGCGCGCACCGCCGCTACCACCCCAACCTCCAGCAGACGACCATTCAGCAGAACGGGAAGCCGGTCAAGGCGCTGGTCTGCACCCGCTGCCAGCGGACCATGTCGCGGGCCGCCCGCTAGAGACTCCGCCGGTTCGTCCGGCCACCGCGCCATCCTTCTCGGCGTCGAGCCCCCGCTCGGCGCCGATGTCGTGTCCGGGACTCTGGACGGTCACTCCGTCGGCCGAGGAGAGATCGCCAGTTCGTCGCTGTCCAGCCAGACCGTGAACGGACCTTCGTTGACCAGCTCCACATCCATGTCGGCGCCGAACACGCCCTGCCGGACCGGGACGCCCGAAGACGCCAGGATCTCGCAGAAGACCTCGTACAGGCGCTCGCCAACGATGGGACCCGCGGCGCCGACGAAAGACGGACGGCGGCCGCGGCGCGCATCGGCGTAGAGGGTGAACTGGCTCACCACGAGGGCCGCGCCGCCCACATCGACGAGCGAGAGATTGGTCAACCCTTCCGCGTCGGCGAAGATCCGCAGCCCGGCGACCTTCGCTGCCATGCCGGAGGCGACCCACTCGTCGTCGGCAGGCGCAACTCCCAGGAAGACCAGGAGGCCGCGGCCTATGGCGCCGACGGCCTGCCCTTCGACCCGGACCTCCGCGCTCGAAACCCGCTGCAGCAGGGCCCGCATCGTCGTTCCTCCGTCAGCGGCTCAGGAGCCCTGCGGCGCCTCGCCAAAGGCCGCCCAGGATGCCCAGCCACGGGACCAGGTAAAGGCCGCTGTTCGTGCCGCCCAGCCAGCCGAACGACCTCATGCCGTATGCCAGCCCCGCGCCGACGAGTGCGATAGCGAGCCCCTGGACCACCAGGGCCCAGCGAACCCGCCGGCCGAGCCGTCGCAGGGCCCTGGCGTCGCCTTCATCTTCAGCCTCGACGCCGGCCTCGATCTCCTCGTCGGCGATCTGCTCCATGATGCGCCGGGCCCAGCGGGGGCCGCGCAGAACGGCGAAGTAGGCCGCAAACGCGTAGACGACTCCGCCGATGATGTCCACGACCCAGTGCTCGCCGAGGTACACGATCGCGAACCAGACGCAGGCCGTGTAGGCCAGCATCAGCCAGCCAGCCCGCGGGAAGACTCGCCGGGCAAAGAGGAAGGCCAGGAACGGGTACGCGGCGTGCAGCGACGGGAAGGCCGCGACGTCGTTGGAGCTGATGCTGTAGATGCTGGAGTACGAGTAGAAGTAGGAGTCGCCGAACCCGAAGAACTGGGCCAGGCCATTGAATCCGGTGTCCCGCAGGTGCAGAACTCCGGTCACGAAGCCAAACTTTTCGGCCCACCACGGTGGCGCCACGGGCAGGAGCAGGAATGTGACGAACGCCGCCATGGACAGCACGATCAGGGCGCCGACGTAGTCGTAGTAGACGCGGCGCTGGTGGATCCAGAGGAGGAATCCCACGGCCAGCGGGAGTGGGAAGTGGAGGAAGTAGAAGACCACCGACAAGGCGGCCAGGCCGTCCGGGGCGGCTTCGGGGCCCTGGTGGAAGAGACCCTGCAGCCAGACAGTCGGCAACCCGCCGAGCCCCACGATCCGCTCCAGCCAGATGACGTCGGTGACGTGGATCGGCAGGCCGAACTTGTCCGCGTAGCCACGCATCAGCTCGTAGGCGAAGAAGAGAGCCAGGAAGGGAATCCAGTCCCGCAGGAAGAGCTTGCCGCGGCCGAGCAGCAACGCCGCCAGGCCGAATCCGACGACCACGACATCCGGCGTGACCGAGATGCCGCGAGCGATCATCAGGATCGAGAGCAGGACCGCGTAGGCCGCGATCGCGATCAGCAGCAGCCGGTCGTTTCGGCGACCGAGATGGGCGTGCGGCGCTTCGGCCCCCACATCTCCGGCGGCCGCCCCACTTGTCCCGACCACGACAGGGACGGCGCCGCTCGCCGCCGCTTCGTCGTTCACGCGGGATCTCCTCCACTGACGACCGCCTTGTCGCCGCGGCTGGCGTAGGCCTCGTCCGCGAGCGCCTTGATCAGCCTGATCTCGTGGCCGATGTCGCGGCCCTTCTTCCAGAGGGTCGAGCCGACGACCAGGACCTCGCCCCCGAGCGCTCCGCAGAGCGCGGCGGACTTGCGGTTGACGCCGCCGTCCACGTGCACCTGCCCCGATGCGCGATCCGCCAGGTACCCGTGAGCCGGGCGGATCTTGCGAGCCGCGTCCCGCATGAAGCGCTGGCCCCCGAATCCGGGCTCGACGGTCATGACCATGACGATGTCGAGGAGGTCCCGGTAGGGCTCCAGGGCCGACAGCGGAGTGCCCGGCTTGATGGCCAGACCAGCCTGCCGCCCGGCCTTTCGGATCTTCAGCAACGTCGGCTCTATCGGCTCCTCGACCTCCACGTGGAAGGTGATCGAATCGCAGCCCGCGTCGATGAACTGGTCCATGTAGCGGCCCGGCTCCGAAATCATCAGGTGGGCGTCGAAGGGGCGCTTTCCGATGCGCCGGAGACGCTTGATCAGTCCCGGCCCGAACGTGATGTTCGGGACGAAGTGGCCGTCCATCACGTCGAGGTGGACCCGATCCGAGCCCGCCCTCAGCGCTCTGCGGACCTCGCTGGCGAGGCTGGCCAGGTCGGCGTCGAGCACGCTCGTGCTGACAAGCGTCCTGCGGCCGGCCATCAGCGAGTCGCTCCCCGGACTGAGGCCTGGCCTGCCACGGCCGCCTGGAGGTCCGCCGGCATCTCAGAGTTGCGAGTGCCGCGAAGCGCGGCCTCGCTCTGGCGGACGATGACTTCGCGGCGGTGGGCCACGGCAGGCGCGGGCGGCTCCCCTGCCCTGCTGGCGGCCAGCTGGCCGCAGGCGGCGCCTGCGTCCTGGCCTCGGTTGGCACGGACGGTGACGCCCACTCCTCCTCGCCGGACGCGGGCGGCGAAGCCGGCCACTCGCTCCGGGCTGCTGCCCTGCCAGGGTGTGTGGGCGACGGGATTCATCGGTATCAGGTTAACGTGCGCCAGGTCTCCCCGAAGCAGGACAGCCAGCGCATCGGCGTCCGCCTCCGTGTCGTTCACGCCGGAAATCATCACGTACTCGTAGCTCACGCGCCGGCCCGTCACGCGAGCGTGGTCTCGAGCCGCGGCGACGACCTCGGCCACAGGCCAGCGGCGGTTCAGCGGGACGAGGACGTCTCGCAACGCGTCGCGAGCGGCGTGGAGGCTGACCGCCAGCGTGAACTGCGGCCCGAGCTCCGTGAGGCGCCGGATACCGGGCACGACGCCGGATGTCGACACGACGACGTGGCGCGCCCCCAGGCCGAATCGTCGAGGATCGGCCAGGGCGGCCACCGCCTCGAGGACGCGGTCCAGGTTCAGCAACGGTTCGCCCATGCCCATGAAGACGACGTTCGTCAGGTTTCGGCCGCGCCCGTCGGCGGCAAGCCTGCGCGCGGCATGGCGAACCTGGTCGAGGATCTCGCCGGTCTCCAGGTCGCGGCCGAAACCGAGCTCGCCCGTGGCGCAGAAGGGGCATCCCACCGCGCAACCCGCCTGGCTGGAGATGCACAAGGTGTGCCGCTCGCGATGCACCGGCCGGCCGGCCGACCCGAACCCGCGCGCCGGATAGTGCATCAGAACCGACTCGATCAAGGCGCCGTCCGAGAGCTGATGCAGAGTCTTCTCGGTCAGGCCGCCGTCGGCGACGGTGACGTCGTCAGCGGCGATCGTGTCGACTCTGAACGCCTCGGCGACACGCGCACGAAGGGAGGCCGGCAGCGTCGTGAATTCGTCCGCGGCCTGGGCGTTCGTCCGCCACACGGCGTCCCGGATCTGGCGGGCGCGATAGGCCGGCTGGCCTTCGGCGTCGAGCCAGGCTTCGAGGGCGCCAGCGGCCAGGCCGCTGAGCCCGGGGCGCGGGTCGGCGGCAGGACGGGCCGGGGGTGAAGTCGCGCCGGCGAGCTCTTCGCCTGGCGCACGGTTGGGACTCACGGAGCGGCGATTATCGCATGCCGCAGGTCACGTCCAGCGGCTGCCGGCAAGGCCAGGGTGGCCGTGGCGGAGTTCCGCCCCGGTCACGCGACGCTTGCCAGCCAGCTGGACCTCGTCCAGGCGGAGGCGACCGCTCGCCGTCGAGAGGGCCAAGCCGTCGCCCTGAGTCACGATCGTTTCGGGCGAGTCGCCCGGCTCGTTCGGGCAGACATCAGCCCGCCATACGATCAGCCGGCCCGCAGCCGTCTCGATGTAGCTGCCCGGCCAGGGCTGGAACGCGCGGACTTGCCGCTCGAGCTCCTCGGCGGACCTCTTCGGGTCGAGGAGCCCATCCTGGCGGCGCAGTGGTCGGGTCAGCGTTACGCCCTCCACAGGCTGCGGCCGCGCGACCAGCTGTCCAGCCAGCCATTCCGGCAACGCTCGCGCGATCAGCCGCGCCGCGGTCGCGGCCGCCCGCGCCTCCAGGATCGGTGCCGTGTCGTCGGGTCGCACCTCCAACGGCTCCACTGCGACGATCGGGCCGGCGTCCATCTCCTCGGTCAGGAGCATGAGCGTCACTGCCGAGCTCGTGTCGCCCGCGAGGATGGTGGCAGGGATCGGCGCCGCTCCCCGGTGGCGCGGGAGCGCGGAGGGGTGCAGGTTCAGGAAGCCGCGGGGAGGCAGCTCGATCAGGCCGCGCGGTATGAGCTGCCCGTAGTCGGCCAGGATTACCAACTCCGGCGCCAGCGCCCGCAGGGCGGCCACGGACTCGGTTCCGCGGACGCGGGCCGGCTGCAACAACCGCAAACCCAAAGCTACCGCTCGAGCGGCAACCGGCGTCGGTGTCAGGATCGCCTTTCGGCCAACCGGTCGATCGGGCACCGAAACCACGGCCTCGACTCGAACGCCCGGCATGGAGATGAGCGCCTCCAGGACCGGGACGGCGAACGAGCCGCTGCCGAAGAAGACGGTTCGGACGGTCGAGGTCGGGGGCGACGACGCCGCGCCGGCATCCAGACCGTCGGCCGTCGCCCCGTCCGTCACCCTACGGCCACGCCCGCGGTTGCCGGCGATCCCTCTTCTTCCTCGCCGGGGACGGTCGAGATCAGCTCGTCCATCGAGTCGAGGTAGTCGATGTAGAGCTTGCCGTCCAGGTGGTCGATCTCGTGCTGCAGTGCTCGGGACACCAAACCCGACCCGGCCAGCTTGATCTTGCGGCCGACGCGATTCTGGGCCACGACCCAGACCTTCTCGCGTCGGGTGACGTAGGCCACGTAGCCCGGGATCGAGAGGCAGCCCTCGAGCTCGCGATCGTCACCGTCGGCGCGGACGATGCGAGGGTTGACCAACTCGTGCAGGTTGCCTTCGACCTCGATGACGCATGCCCGGACGGCCTCGCCCAGCTGCGGCGCCGCCAGGCCGACCCCGGGAGCCTTTCGCATGGTCTCGGCCAGGTCGTCCAGCAGCCCATGGAGGTACTTGCCGAAGGTGTCGACCGGTTCTCCGACCATGCGAAGCCGCGGGTCACCGAGAAGGACGATGGGTCGCACACTCATGGCCCGAGAGTATACCGAGCCCGCCCACGGGGCCGTCCGAGCCGTTCCGGTGATCCGATCCGGGAGCTACAGCAGCGAGTCGGGATCGACGTCCACCGACCACGGAGCGCCCGGCGGCGGGCCCAGCAGCTCGACGGGGCGGTCGCCGCGGAGGACGACGTTCCAGCGCCAGCGGCCGGCGCGACGGGCGATGTAGGCCGGGGCCGGCCCGAGGACGGCGACGCGGATTCCGGCCGCCACGTTCTCCGGCAGCGAGCGGGCGGCCTCGAGGCGGCCGGCCATGGCGGCCGCTTCCCGTTCGGCCGCGACGGCGTCCGGCAGGCCGACGGTCAGCTTGACCAGGCGGCCGAAGGGCGGCGAACCGAAACGGCGCCTTACTTCCAGCTCCGCATCGTAGAAGGCGGCCGCGTCTCCGGTGGCCACGGCCCTGATGGCGGGATGGTCGGGCTGGTATGTCTGGATGATCGCCAGCCCGGGCCGCTCGCCGCGCCCGGCCCGACCGACCGCCTGGGTGAGCAACTGATACGTCCGCTCGGCGGCCCGTTCGTCGGGGAGGTTCAAGGCGACATCGGCCGAAACGACACCAACGAGCGTGACCTCGGGAATGTCCAGGCCTTTGGCCACCAGGCTCGTCCCGACCAGGACGTCCAGCCGCCCTTCGGCGAACGCGTCCAGGACCCGCTCGGCGGCACCCTTGCGCTCCGCGACGTCGCGGTCGAGACGGCCGACCCGGAGATGCGGGAAGAGGGACTTGACTTCGTCCTCGACACGCTGAGTGCCGCCGCCCAGATATCGGATCCGTGGGGAGCGGCACGCGGGGCAGCGCGTCGCGAGGGGCGTCGCCGTGCCCGCAGTGGTGGCAGCGCAGCGTGACTCCGGCCTGGTGGTAGACGAGGCTGCGTTCGCATTCCGGGCAACGCTGGACGTGGCCGCAGTCGCGGCAGACCACGACCGAGGCGGTGCCCCGGCGGTTGATGACCAGGATGGCTCGTTCGCCCGCGGGAAGGGACTGGAGGGCGGTCCGGAGGGCGCCCGAGAGGAGGCCGCGGTTGCCGGCGGCCAGCTCGGCGCGCAGGTCCACCACCTCGACGCGAGGCGGAGCGCCGCTGGGGCGGTCTGACAGGATGACGTGGCGGTATTGCCCCTGGCGTACCCGCCCAACCGTCTCGACGGACGGCGTGGCGCTTCCGAGCACGACGGCGGCACCGGCCAGTCGGGCCAGGGCCAGCGGCAGCGTCTCGGGCCTGGAGCCGGGGAGTCCGGTCGCTCTTGTAGGCTGCGTCGTGCTCCTCGTCGACCACGATGAGACCGACGTCGGCGAGTGGCGCGGTCACGGCCAGTCGCGTTCCCACAACCACGTCGACCTCCCCGGACTTGATGCGTCGCCATTCGTCGGCACGCTCGCCGGCGCCCAGGCCCGAGTGGAGGATCGCCAGCTCGGCCTCCAGCTCCACGCGAAGCCGGTCGACCAGGGGCATGGCCAGGGCTATCTCCGGCACCAGAACGAGGGCGGGCCGGCCGGACGATATGACCTCCGCGATAGCCTCCGCGTAGACAGCGGTCTTGCCGGACCCGGTGACGCCCTCGAGGAGCAACGGAGTGGGGTCGCGCCCGGAGGCCGCGGCCACGATCGCCGACAGGGCCTCCTGCTGGGACCGGGTCAGGGTCGACCCCTCGGGACGCGTGCCCCGCCTGCCCGCCCGGCGCCGCGCCAGCGGCCGGCGCGGCCTCTCCCTGACTTCGACCACCGCAAGGCCGCGCCGGACCAGGCTTGCCACGGTACCGGATCCGTGGCGTCGGGACGCCTCCGCGGCTACGATGCCCCGAGGTTCGTCGATGGCCTCCGCCCGGCCCGTCTCGCCACCCATAGACACGGCCGCGGAGGCCGCCAGGTCCGCCAGCAGGGCCTGCTGCCGCGGCCCCACGCGGGGGCCGGCCGTCGGCTCACCGGTCTGGGCCACTCGCCTCCCCTCGTCTGTGAGCAGCACCCACCTCTCGAAGCGCGGCCCCGCCGTCGCCGCCAGCAACCTCCACTCGAGGTTGATCAGACCGCGCGATGCCATAGCCCGGAGATCCCGCAGCAGAGCCGCACGCCCCTCGCCGGTTTCCAGATCCCTAACCGGCCGAGGGCCCCCGGCGAGCCTGTCTCTGATGCCCGCCTCGGCCGGGCTAAGCGCCGACTCGGGCTTCGGCGAGGAGATCGCTCCTCCGGCTCGCTCCGCGCCGGGCTCACCTTCGTCGCCGGGGCGGGAGTCGTCGCTCCATCTCATCGGCAGCCACTCAGCCACCAGCTCGAGGCGCTCCAGCATCCCGGGGGGCACCACCGACCGCATGACGGCGGCAGGCGGAGCGAGGTACTCCGCCGAGATCCAGCGCGCGAAATCCAGTGTCAGACGTGGGAGGAGCGGACCGCCGGCGTGGACCCTGGCCAGCAGGGGCTTGAGCTTGATGCCGACGACATCCGTCGACGGCCCGAGCACGATGCCGAGGGCCTGCCGTTTGCCGAACTCGACCAGCACCGCCTCCCCGGGCTGTACGGGAATCAGCCGCGAGGGCACGGAGTAGTCGTAGGTCCGCGTCGCCCCGGGTGCGTCGACCGCAACTTCTACGGGAGGCTGCCAGTCGGTCGGGTTCCGGCTGACAACGGCCGCGTCTGCGAGCAGCGCCAGCTCCACGGCGGGCTCGATCCCCTCCGCCATCAGGCGTCCACTCCGACAACTGGGCCGCGACTGGCGCCCATGGGTCTCCTCAGACGATCACCGGTCCGCGAGATCCGCGCCGTTCCTCGTGCGAGATGATCTCGTCGATGAGCTTCGCCGTTCGATCGACGTTGCCCTCCTCGTTGACGACGACGTGATCGTAGTCATCCTTGCGAGCCAGCTCCAGGGCGGCATTTCGCTCGCGCAACTCGAGCTCGGCTGCCGTTTCGGTCCGGCGGTCCTTGAGGTGCTTGGCGAGCGTCTCCAGCGACGGCGGCACGACGAAGATGAGGAGGGCGTCGGGAATGCAGCCCTTGACGACATGCGCGCCCTGGACGTCGATCTTCAGGATGGCGTGCTGGCCTTTGGCCAGGGCCTGGCGGACGCCCGCTCGGGGAGTGCCGTACCAGTGGCCGTGGACCTCGTTCGCTTCGAGGAGCTCGCCCGCGTCCCGCAGAGCCTGGAACTGCTCCGTGGCCAGGAAGTTGTAGCTCACGCCGTCGATCTCGCCTGGCCTTCGGGCGCGGGTCGTGCAGGTGACGACGTAGTGGTAGGGCGGTTCGTGGCTGCGTCTCTGCAGCGCTGCGATGATCGTGTCCTTGCCGACTCCGGACGGGCCCGAGATGACGACCAGCATGGGCTGCGGGTCGCCCACAAACGAGTCCTCGCGAGCCGGCCGGTTCATCGGTGATGCCGCCCGGCTGTCCTCGCGGCCTCCTTCTGGTAGGCCTCCGACTCGCCCTCCGGCTCTTCTTCCGGCAACGCGCTGCTGGGCTTGTGGCGGGATTCGCCGCTCGCCTGAGATCGCAGTCCCTGCATCACGGACTCGAGTTCGTCGGGCAGCGGCGCCTCCGCCCGGATCAGATGGCCGTCGCTCGGCGACTGGAGCTCGATCCGCCAGCTGTGAAGGAAGAGGCGTCGCAGACCGGCGGGGCCGCGTCGGGAGGTCCCCGTTCCGTACAAGGGATCGCCAGCGAGAGGATGATCGATTGCCGCCAGGTGGACCCGTATCTGGTGGGTCCGGCCGGTGATCAGATCCAGCTCGAGGAGCGTCCAGCCTGGGAGGCGCTCGCGGACGCGGTAGCCGGTGACCGCAGGACGGCCGTCGTTTGTGACCGCCATTCGGGTCCGATGGTGCGGGTCGCGTCCGATCGGCGCCTCGATCCGACCGGTCGTAGCTGCGACGGCTCCCTGGACCAATCCCAGGTAGGTCTTCTTGATCCCGCGGGCCTTGAGCTGACCCATCAGGCTGGCCTGAGCCCGGTCGTTCTTGGCAACCATCAGCAGGCCGCTGGTATCCCGGTCCAGACGGTGGACGATGCCGGGCCTCATGACCCCGGCGATGCCACCGTACTCGGTGCCGCGCGCCAGGAGGGCGTTGACCAGGGTTCCGCCTGCGTGACCCGCGGAGGGATGGACCACAATGCCGGCCGCCTTGTCGACGATCAGCAGGTCCGCGTCCTCGTAGACGACGGTCAGCGGTATCTCCTCCGGGGTTAGCTCGAGCGGCCGTGGATCGGGAACTTCCAGCTCGACCACCTCACCGGAAAAGACGGACTCGTTGGCCTTGAGCGGCAGGCCGCCCGTGGTCACGTTGCCTTCGGCGATGAGCTTCTGAACGTAGCTGCGCGACAGTCCGGAGACATCGGCGACAAAACGATCGACCCGGCCCGAGGCGCTCTCAGGAACGGTGACCGTCAGCCGTCTCATCCGACTGCCGGCCCGTTGCCGGAATTGGGCTCGCCCGATCGGTCCGGGGATTCAGCCCCCTTGATTTCGGGGCCGTCCCGCCATTCGAGCCGGGGCGCCACGAACCACAGCGCGAGCATCAACAGGATGGAGATGGAGACCGCGGAATCGGCGACGTTGAAGATGTAGAAGCGCCACGTGCCGATGCCTATGTCGACGAAGTCGACGACGTAGCCCAACGTGATCCGGTCGATGAAGTTGCCTATCGCGCCGCCCAGGAGAAGGGCCAGCGTCACCGTCACCAGCCAGCTCCGCCAGCCCGATCCAATCTCGAGGGCGATCAGCACGGCTACTACGCCGATGCTCACAAGGGCAAAGATCGGGGCCGTGTTCTGGAATATGCCGAAGAGACCGCCGGCGTTGTGGATGAAGTCGATGCGTACCCAATCGCCCACGATCGACGATGGTACGTTTGGGCTGAAGTTGGCGACCACCCAATGCTTGAGCAACTGATCGCTGCCGGCAATGGCGACCGCAACCAGGGCGAAGGCGGCCAGGGCCGCACGCCGCCGGCGCGACGCGGCATCGTTCGGGCGGCGCTCCGGCGGGGTCGCGGGGTGTGCGACGGTAGGGTCCAGTGAACTGCCTCCGTGGTGTTCGCGTAAGCCTAAGGGGCGGCGGCTTTCGACATCAAGCCGACCCGGGCGGCTCCGGAATCGAGATCGACATCGAGCACGGTTGCCGAGGCCGGGACGGGCCCGAAGTCGATCCTGCTGCGTGTCTCCGTTTCGACTGAGTCGAGGTATGGCTCGAGGATTCGGCGGATGGACTCGGACGCCTCCAGACGAACCGCGACTTCGTCGTCGAGCTCGACTCCGGCTTCCTTCCGGGCATCCTGTATTGCCCGCTGGAGCTCGCGGGCGTCCCCTTCCGCCCGCAGCTCCGGCGTTAGCTCGGTGTCGATGACAACGACCAGGCCCTCGTCGTGGGCGACGGCCGTGCCGGGCCGCGGCGTGGCCTGGATCTCGACTTCATCGGGAGCAAGGATCAGGTCCGCGAGCCGGACCGATCCGTCCGCCAGAATCTCGAATCGGCCTTCACGAGCCGCGGCCATCACGGCCGGGATGGCCGCCCCCAGCTTCTTGCCTATCTTCGGCAGCAGGGGCTTGACCCGCCGGTCCACCAGCTCCGATTCGTCGCCTATCAACTCGAGCGACTTGACGTTCACCTCGTCGGTGACGAGGGCCAGGAGAGCCTCGCGCTCGATCAGCTCCGGGCCCGGAATTGCTAGCCACATTCGAGCCAGCGGCTGGCGGACCTTGAGCCCCGCCTGGCCCCGCAGAGTTCGTGCCAGGTCCACCGCCCGCATGCAGACGGCCATGGACCTCTCGAGCGCGTCGTCCCGGAAGGCGGCCACGTCTTCGGTCGGCCAGCGCGTCAGATGAACGCTGTCCGGCAGCGACGGCTCGATCGCGACGATCAGGTTCTGGTACATCGATTCGGAGAGGAAGGGCAGCATCGGGGCTAGAACACGGGCAACGACCACCAGGGCTGCGTGGAGCGTGGCGAAGGCAGTGTTGCGGTCCGCGTCGGCTGCGCTGCCGCGCATCCGGTCGCGCGAGCGGCGGAGATACCAGGTCGAGAGCTCCTCGACGAACCGATCTATCGCCCTCGCGGCGTCCAGGGCGTCGTACTCGCGCAGGTCCTCCTCGACCTCGGCGGCCAGCCCTGCCGCTCGTGAGAGGACCCAGCGGTCCAGGGCCGGCCAGGCGTCGCACGCAGCGATCTCCGCTCGGATCCCTCGCTTGGGCTCCCAGCCGGCCAGGCGGGCGTAGGTCACGAAGAACGAGTAGACGTTCCACAGGACCAGCAGCCGGCGCCGCGCCTCGTCGGCGGCGTGCCACCCGAACAGGATGTTGTCCTCCGGCCGGGCATTGGCGAACATCCAGCGCATGACGTCCACACCCATCCGCTCGGCCGCCTCGTCGAACTCGATGGCGTTGCCCCAGCTCTTGTGCATCTGGCGGCCGTCGGCGCCGAAGACGAGCGCGTAGCCGAAGAGCGTCTTGAAGGGCGCTTCTCGGCGCAGGACGGTGCTCATCGCCAGGAGCGAGTAGAACCAGTTGCGGAACTGGCCCGGGAAGCTCTCGGTGACGAAGTCGGCCGGGAACCACTGCTCCCAGTATTCGGGGTCGGAGCGGTAGTGCACCGTCGAGAAGGGCACGATCCCGGCGTCCAGCCACGGGTTGCCAACGTCGGCGATCCGGCCCACCGGCTCGCCGCAGCCTGAGCAGCGGACTTTGACCGCGTCCACGTACGGCCGGTGCGGCGTGTGGCCTTCGAACTCGGCCCAACCCTCTACCGCCCGCTCGGAGAGCTCCTCGCGACTGCCCATCACGTTGACGGTCCCGCAGGCGCAGTCGTAGATGGGCAGCGCCAGCCCCCAGTAGCGCTTCTTGCTGATCATCCAGTCGTGCATGTTCAGGAGCCAGTCGAGCTCCCTTTCGTAGCCGAAGCCGGGGATCCAGTTGATCCCGCCGATGACCTCCATGATCTGGTAGCGCAGGCTGGCATCGACCTGCGCCGGCGTCAGCCGATCGCGCGGCTCCTCGTAGACCGGGCCCATGCTCACGTACCACTCGTCCACGAGACGGAACACGAGCGGCGTGCCGCACCGCCAGCAATGGGGATAGCGGTGGGTGATCGTCTCGAGGCGATAGAACAGGTGACGGTGCCTTAGCGAGTCGACGATTGGATCGGCGACGTCGCGGACGTCCCGGCCTGAGTACGGACCGAAGCCGGGGATGACGACTCCGTTCTCGTCGAGCGGGGCGATCATCGGCAGCCCGAGCTTCTTGCCCAGGGCGAAGTCCTCGGCCCCGCAGCCGGGGGCGATGTGGACGATGCCGGTTCCCTCCTCCTCGCCGACCTCGTCCCAGGCCACGACGCGATGCTCATAGGGGGCGCCCGAAGCGCCGCCGGCCGCGAAGGCCTCCTGGACCGCCGGCAGATCGTCGAACGGGCCGGAGTAGCGCCAGTCGACCAGCTCGCGGCCGAGCTTCTCCTCGAGAACCTGGAACTCGCCGACCAGGGCGTGCTTGAGCGTGCCTCGCCCGAGCCAGAAGGTCTCCTCGCCCTGGCGGACCCTCACGTATCGCAGTTCCTCGCCCACGGCCGCCGCGACGTTCGAGGTCAGCGTCCAGGGAGTCGTCGTCCAGACGAGCAGCGACTCGTGGGGCCTGTCGAGCAGCCGGAACTTGACCGTCAGGCCGGGGTCCTCGCGGTCGGCATAGCCTTCGGTCATCTCGTGCTGGCTGATGCCCGTTCCGCAGCGAGCGCACCAGGGCATCGAGTCGTGACCCTTGTAGAGCCACCCACGACGATGGCACTCGGCCAGGAACGACCAGATCAGGTAGTTGTTCTCGTCTGAGAAGGTGAAGTAGCTGCCGCCCAGCTCGGGCATTCCCAGGCGCCCCACGAGCAGCTCGGCCGTGTCGGTGACCGGCTTGCCGTCGGTTCCGGCGACCGTGACCCGCTTGCCGGGATCGTCCGCCAGCTCGTCGCGAAGACGTCGCAGCTCGTGAGGGTCGTTCCAGTCCATCCACATGCCAAGGCGGATCGACTGCTCGGTCTGCCGAGCCGCGTAGGTGAGGACGCGCTGCTTGCACAGGCTCACGAACTCGGCGATCCCATACGCCTCGATGTCCCGCTTGTTGGTGAAGCCCAGATCTCGTTCGACGTTGACCTCTACCCAGAGGCCCTGGCAGTCGAAGCCGTTCTGGTAGCGCTGGTCGCGGCCTTGCATCGCCCAGAAGCGCTGGAACAGGTCCTTGTACGCCCGGCCCCATGCATGATGGACGCCCATCGGGTTGTTGGCGGTGATCGGGCCGTCCAGGAAGCTCCACCGCTCCTTGCCCGCGTTCTGTGCGCGCAGGCGGGCAAACGTCTGGCGTTCGCGCCACAGGGCCAGGATCTCGTGCTCCTGGGCAACCAGATCGGGCTTGGAGCTGACGGGTCGAAACATCGTCCTCAGTCTTCGTGGGCAGCCGGCGGATTCGAGGATCTGATCAAGCGACTACGGAAACAGAGCCCGGCCCGACTCCGGAATCGAGTGACGGCGACGGGACGCGTAGCGACTATCGTAGCGAACCCGCGGCAATCCCAGCCCGCCGCCCCGCCAATGGCCCTGGGAGCCCGGCGGGTGGCGCCCCTCTAGGCCTTCTCGGTGACCCGGTATTCCAGGTACCGCCCCGCGAGAAGCCGCGTCTGGGCATCCAGAGCGGGCAGGTTCGTGAAGACGAAGCCGACGGCAGGCAGGCAGAACCATTGCAGCCAGGAAACCAGGTGCATCCGTATGCCCCACTCCCTCGGTTTGGGCGGAGCCAGCTGATCCTCGATGAACAGGAGAACGAGCAAGGATGCGACGGCGCCCGAGAGAATCCAGCCGGCGTAGACCCCCAGCTGCTGGCCTTGAATGCTGAGCGCGTAAGTCTGGTTCAGTGCGACCGGCAAGACCGCTCCGAACATCAAGATGAACGGCGCGACGGCCCAGTTGATGTGTTCCAGCCACAGGTTGAACAGGCGGGCAACTCGATCGCGCAGTGGGATCTCGGAATGGCGCAGGGCGTTGTCGATGAAGTACGGGATATCCGTCACGCCCCAGGCCCACCGACGGATCTGGCTGTACTGGGCCAAGAGGCTCCGTCCATAGGACCTCGCGCGCACCGCGTCGCCGTACACGGGAATGAAGAGTGGCGTGGCCCTGAATTGGCCGCTGTAACGGAAGAAGCTCTTCCAGTAGAACCGGCTGTCCTCGGGGATCGCGTCGGTAGCCCAGTAGTCCACGTCGTGTACCGTCTGCAGGCAGACCGCATACGAGCTGAAGCTGACCAGCCGCTCGGGCGTGAGGTGGTGCCACATCTGGACGTGCGTGGCACTGACCGCGACCAGCCTGACGGGCAGAGGGCATTGCCACAGGTTGTTGTGGAACATCGGAATGGGCTGGAAGAGCCGGCGCCGGCGGTCGCGATCGGTCAGGTACTTGTACGTGAGATAGCCGAAGTACTGGCGGTGGACGCGGTAGTCCGAGTCCAGGTCGGTGACCACCACCTTTCTCGGGTCGAAGCCCAGGGAGACCAGCTCCCGGTAGAGCCATCGGCCGCCGTAGGCCATGGCGCTCGACTTGCCGACGACCACCCCGGGCTCGAGCGGATCGAGGATGTGGAAGAAATGGCGGAACTGGCCGCCGAAGATCTCACGCAGCCGAGCCACGTTTTCCCGGCCCTGCAGATCCGTCTCGCGGGTGATGATCGCCACCATCCGCATGTCGCGCGGGTAGTCCGACTCGGCCAGGGCTTTGACGGTCTGGTAGAGCTTTTCGTAGGGCTCCGTGTACGTCGGAATCAGGGCTACGTGCCACAACTCTCGCGGATCCGGGATCGCGTCTCCCAGCGCCACCAGCCGCTCCAGGTTCCGCTGCTCGTCCAGGAGCCGCCGGAGCTCGCGCCGCCCGCCGTGGGCCGCCAGGTCCATTCCGGCCGCCTGTAGCTCGACGGTTCGCAGCCGCACGCGCTCGATCAGGTCGGCCAGCTCATCGAGGCGTTTCGGTGGGTCGGCGAGCGAGAAGGCCCGCTGCCGCCAGTCGATGGCAACCACCCGCCGGATGCGACGGAAGGATATCGCCACGCTGACCGAAAGGAGGAAGGCGCGGTAGAACCAGTAGAAATCGAAGCTCAGGACGAATGCGCCCAGAATCTGCGGCCATCGCAAGGAAAGCGGGATCAGCGACAGTATCAGGATCCAGGTTACGAGCCCCGGGATGACCTCGAGGATCCGGCGCGCAAGCGTCCGCCTGCCGGCGAGCGCCGGTTCTCGGGCCGCGCCGGCCGGCCTGAGGGCCGAAGAGTCTCGGGCAGCTGCCTCACTCACTCTTGTAGATCGGCGTGACCCAGTGCCGGAATGCCGGAAGGCGACCGCGCACAGCGTCGAAGTAGGTCTTGCTGATCCGCTTGGAGATCGGCCACACACGCCCGTCGCCGACAGGACGGTGATCCACGGAAGCGACGGGTGAGACCTGCGCGCCGGTGCCGCACAGGAAGACCTCGTCCGCTATGTAGAGCTCGGTCCGGTCGATCTGTCGCTCTGTGAAGGGGATGTCCAGGTACTTGGCGATTTCGAAGATCCCGGCCCGAGTGATCCCTTCGAGGATGTCGTCGCTGACCGACGGCGTGATCAGGACACCATCGCGGACCATGAACAGATTCTCGGCCGAGCCTTCGGAGACGTGGCCGTCGGCGGTCAGGACGATCGCTTCGTCGAAGCCGTTCAGCATCGCCTCGGTCTTGGAGAAAGCCGGATTGACGTAGCTGCCGGTGATCTTGCTGCGCGACGGGATCGAGATGTCGCTCGTGCGCCGCCAGGAGACGGTGCCGGTCGAGATCCCCTTCTGCGTGTCGATGTAGTCGCCCATCGGCACGGCAAGCACGTAGAAGTCGTGGGTCAGGCCGTGCAGTTTGACGCCGATCGCTTCGGTGCTCTTGTAGACCGAGGGACGGCAGTACGCATCCTCGTGGAACTCGTTGCGTCGAAGGACCTGCTTCACGATTTCCGTGAACTCGTCGACGGAAGGCAGCTCCGACATCAGCATGATCTTGCTGGAGTTGCGCAGGCGGACTATGTGCTCCTTGACACGGAGCGCGTAGAGCTGCTTCTCCTCGGCGTTCCAGTAGGCCCGAATGCCCTCGAAGACCGCCGTCCCATACAGGAACGCGTGAGTCATGAGCGGAATGCGAGCCTCGCCGAGCGGTACGTAGGCGCCCTGGAAGAAGCAGACGAGGCTGCTCTGGTCCGGCTTCGCGGCCGCGCCCGCGGCGGCGGCAGTGGCATGCTCCGTGACCATGGTTCGACGCTCCTGGTGCTCTCCGCCGATCTCACAAACGGGGTCCCAGTATAGCGGGCCAGGATCGGGCCCAGCCTGAAGGCAGAAGAAAGGGCGTCAGCCCACCAACGACATCAGCGTGGCTACCACCAGGCCAACGTAGAGCGCGTAGAAGATGCCGCCGATCATCAAGACTCGGGCGTCGAGCCTGCGGCGGATCACCATCGGCAAGAGGATGGCCGCAGACGACGCGAAGGTGATGCCGGCCGACGCGAAGGCGACACCGGCGCCGCTGACCGACCACAGCGTCGGCGCGAACAGCAGCGCGACGGAGGTGGGAATCGCGCTCTGGAAGACCATCGCCCCGGTTATGTTGCCCATCGCGAGCGTGTCCTTGCCCTGGCGGATCCAGATCACGCTATTGAGCTTCTCAGGGAGCTCCGTCGCGATGGGGGCGATGACGAGCGCGAGGAGCCGCCCGTCGAGCCCGAGCCCGCTCGAGAGGTCCTCGATGGCGCGGACGAACCCCCAGGCCCCGCCGACGATGCAGGCGAGGGCGAAGAGAACCTGAACGGTCACGATCCGCAGCCGCGGATGTTCCGGATGAGCCGGGGCTCGCCGATCGAGCTTGTGGAAGCGGAGCGGCGACAGCTCGTTGTGTTCGGCTGCCTCGGCCCTGAGATGGCCCATGACGTACCACGCATAGGCAGCCAGCAGCAGGAGGGAGGCGGCCGCGTCGGGCCCACTCCAGCTCGACGGGAAGCAAGGCAACGCCCACGGCCAGGCCGTACGTGCCGAAGAAGTAGGCCATGTCGTGGCCCAGCACGCCGGTGTCCACCACGAGGTCCTCGCGGGAGGCGCGCCGCTTCCGAAGCAGGAAGACGGCCGACCCCGAGACGAACATGGCAAGCGTCGAAAGCATGAACGGCGCGCCGAGAATGGCTCCTACGCCGACCTCGCTGGCCGCGATGCCGCCCCCGAATATGATCGCGATCAGCGGGATCATCGTCTCGGGCAGGGCCGTGCCCACGGCGGCAAGAACAGAGCCGACCGCCCCCTCGGCCAGCTCGAGCTTGCGACCGAACCATTCGATACCGTTCGTGAACAGCTCGGCGCCGGTCAGGATGACGACGAACGACAGGATCAGCAGGAGAACGTCCAACTCACCCTCCGGTCCGACCTACTCGACCGTAGGCCGGACTTGGAACAAGCTATGGGCGAACGTGCTGAGGAGCGTACGGAAGCAGGGCCACTATCCTGGCGCGCTTCAGCGCCACAGCCAGCTGGCGCTGGTGATTGGCGCAGGTTCCGGTCTTGCGGCGCGGCTCGATCTTGGCTCGCTCCGACAGGTAGCGACGGAGCCGATTGACTTCCTTGTAGTCGATCATGACGGTCTTGTCCGCGCAGAACGTGCACACCTTGCGGCGGCGGCGGTCGCGGTAGTAGTCGTCACGCTTGGCGCGGGTCTTCTCTCGCGGGTAGGCAGGCATCTCTTTTGTGGTCCTCTGTTCGTGATGGCCGCGTGAGTCACGCGGCTAGTTGATTCGTAGAGTCGACTCGGCGGCCTGGATCGTCAGAACGGCAGCTCGTCCAGGTCGCTGGAACCGAGGTCGTCGCCCGGGCCGGCCGGAGCCGGCGGTGTTCCGCCTCTCGCAGGTCGAGCGCCGACGGGTTCCGCGGCGCCCTCTTCTCGCGGTCGCGGGTCGAGCGGCGTCACGGTGTTGGCGATCAGTTCTGTGGTGTAGTGCTTCTGACCGTCCTGGCCCTCCCAGGTACGTGTCTGGAGTCGACCTTCCACGTAGACCTTGCGGCCCTTTCGAAGGTATTCAGCGGTCCTCTCGGCGAGCGCGGCCCAGGCCACCACCCGGAACCACTCGGTCTCTTCTTTCCACTCGCCGCTGGCGTCCTTGTAGTTGCGGTTGACGGCGACCGTGAATTGGGTCACCGCCTGGCCGTTGGGCGTATACCGCATCTCCGGGTCGCGACCGAGATTGCCGATGATCATCGCCTTGTTCAACGACATCGAGCGTGCCTCCAGCTCCGCGTCATGCGGGCCTCAGTCGATCGCGGCAGGTGCCGCCTCGCTCTCGGACTCGTCGATCAGCTCGCCTTCCTCAACGAGCTCATCCTCCTCGGCGGGAGGTGCGACCTCGACGTCGGCTTCGGCGTCGTGTCCACGGGCCGCCCGGATCGGGCGCTCCACCCGAGTGACGAGGTGGCGCAGCACTTCCTCGCTGATGAGCAGACCGCGCTCGAGCTCGGAGATCCCGGTCGCCGGCGCCTCGAAGAGGATGACGTAGTACGAGCCTTCGCGATGATGGTCGATGGGGTAGGCCAGTCGACGGCGGCCCCACGGGGCCTGCTTGACGATCTGGCCGCCGCCGGCCGCGATGGCCCGGGCGGTTCGCTCGAGCGTCGCCTGGACCTTGTCTTCCGCAAGATCGGGGCGTAGCACGAGCATTAGTTCGTAACGGCGCATGCGCCAACGTCTCCTTCCCATGGGTATGCCCCGATGCGCGAGCGACAACGCCGGTCGGTCGGAGCCGAAAGGACTCGCGCATTCTATCAGGCTCGGTCTGCCGAGGCCGCCGACGGGCCAGGCGTTTGGCGAGTGGACGGCCAGATCCAGCCTCCTGCCTCCGGCCCGACCTCGTCACCCGGACGTAGGGGCAGTACCAAAGTTTTGTCGGTAGTCGGCCCCATGCGCCTATGCTGATGCGAGCCTTGGGGCACCAGAACCTTTATCACCAACAATCCCGCCCCGAGGGTTGCGGGCGAACGTCGGCCTCGTTTGAGAAAGGAGGTACTGTGTTATCGGCCCTTCATCGCGAGGAAGGACAAGGTCTCGCGGAGTACGCACTCATACTCGTTTTCATCGCTCTGGCCGCCATCGTGGCTGTCGCGTTCTTCGGCGCGAATCTCAGCACATTGCTCAGCACAGATTGGCGAAGCGTCGGTGCGGTGCTGTGAGGTGGCCGGCCACCTGAAATGAGACGGGCCGCGTCAGCGGCCCGTCTTTCTTTGCCCACCAGCCGCCGCGCTAGGCGCATCGCCCCCCACAGCCCGAGGTCCGCTCACCCTTCGGGCGGCGCCCTGCCTCGTCACCGTAGCCCGCGGGCCACGCAGGGCGAATCGCGTCCCTGGTGCCGGAGCAGGGGTTCGAACCCTGACGCCCTTGCGGGCAGCGGATTTTAAGTCCGCCGCGTCTGCCAGTTCCGCCACTCCGGCACGTCCGCAAGGTTAGCGCCCGCCGAAAGAGGGGGCGCCAACTGTTTATCGCGCGTGAGTTCGGACCATGGACGAGCCGTGCCTGCGCCCGTGACCAGTCGGTGGCCGGCCGGAAGTCATGCGTTCGGGGCGGTCTAGCGGCAGATGGAGGCGACGAGCGGATTCGAACCGCTGAATAGAGGTTTTGCAGACCTCCCCCTTAACCACTTGGGTACGTCGCCTCGAACGCGGCCGGCTGGGGGACCGGACTATGTGCTGTGAGACTGGCTGCCCCTCGAGGATTCGAACCTCGCCTAACGGATCCAAAGTCCGCTGTCCTACCACTAGACGAAGGGGCAGAGGCTCGATTCTCTCGACGGATCGCCGTCGGGACGACAGCATGAAGGGAGTGGAGCGGAAGACGGGACTCGAACCCGCGACCCTCACCTTGGCAAGGTGATGCTCTACCAACTGAGCCACTTCCGCTCGAAGAACCGTGCCAGTCCAATTGTATGGTGCCGAGAGCCAGGATCGAACTGGCGACACCGCGATTTTCAGTCGCGTGCTCTACCGACTGAGCTATCTCGGCCCGTTCAACTGACGGACTGGCTGCCCGTCGGCGCGAGGAAAGGTACCACGGGCAAGCGAGACGCTGCAAGGCAAACGAGGGGCCGGCCGGCCGTTCGCCGGGAGGCCGCCGGGACTCCCCTTTCCCCTACTCGAGCCCGCCCAGGGAGCGCGTCTCGGCCTGATCCATCGGCGCTTCCCCGGTCAGCTGGCGCAGCCTGTTGATGCGGTCGGCGATGGGTGGGTGGGTCGAGAAGAGGTTTGCGCCGCCGCCCAGCTTCTTCAACGGGTTGACGATGTACAGGTGCTGGGTAGCGCCGTTGGCCGAGTGCAGGGGCTCCGGGTCGGAAGAGATCTTCGCCAGGGCGCTCTCCAGCCCGTGCGGGTTGCGGGTCAGCTCCACCGACGAGGCGTCCGCCAGATACTCGCGCTGGCGGCTGACCGCCATCTGCACGAGCGCGCCGAAGAAGTAGCTCACGACCGCCATGACCAGCCCCACGATGAGCAGGATCACGCCGAGCCCGCCGCTGCCGCCGCCCTCGCGGTCGTTGCCGCGGCGCCCGCCCCCGAACCAGAACGTGTAGCGCAGGAAGAACCCGGCCAGGAGGGCGATGCTCCCGACCATCACGCCAACGAACAGCGTGAATCGGATGTCGTAGTTGCGGACGTGCGACATCTCGTGGCCCAGAACCCCCTGCAGCTCCTCGCGATTGAGCTTGCTCAGGAGGCCGGTCGTGACCGCCACGGATGAGTGCTGGGGATCGCGGCCCGTTGCGAAGGCATTGGGCGAAGGGTCGTCGATGATGTAGACCCTGGGCATCGGCACGCCGGCCGCGACCGCCATCTCGTTGACGACGTTGTACAGCTGGGGCGCCTGCTCGGCCGTGACCTCTCGGGCATGCGAGCTGGCGAGGACCAGCTTGTCGCCGCTGTAGTAGGAGAACAGGCCGCTGAGACTGCCGATGGCGACCGCGATCACCAGCGCCCCGATCCCGAACCCGACCTCCTGGCCGCTGCCATAGCCGATGCTGAATCCGATTACGAATCCGAAGACGGCCAGGAAGGCGATGACGACCAGGGCGAGCAGGATCGAGTTGCGGCGGTTAGCCGCCTCTTCCGAATAGAAAGTCGTGGTCACGGAGGTGGCCTCAGATCACGGAGGCCGCGCCGGCATCACGCCGGCGCGGCAGGGCGCAATGCCTATCCCAGGTTGACGACGGGGACCGCAGCGGCCTCCGGCTCGGCCTCGAAGAACTCGCGCTTGGTAAAGCCGAATGGACCGGCGATGAGCACGTTCGGGAAGGTCTGCAGCGAGTTGTTGAAGTCCAGGACGGTGGCGTTGTAGTGCTGGCGAGAGAACGAGATCTGGTTCTCGGTGGTGGTCAGCTGTTCCTGCAGCGAGAGGACGTTCTCGTTGGCCTTGAGCTGCGGGTAGTTCTCGACCACTGCGAAGAGTGAGCGGAGGGCGCCGGTCAGGACGTTCTCGGCCTGGGCCTGCTGGGCGGGACCCTGGGAGCCGGCGGCAATGGCGCCGGCACGGGCCTCGGTCACCTGGGTCAGGACGCCCTTCTCGAAGTCCATGTAGCCCTTGACCGCGTTGACCAGGTTCGGAATGAGGTCGTGGCGACGCTTGAGCTGGACCTGGATCTGCGAGTTGGCCTCGTCGACCCGGTTGCGCCGGGTCACGAGACCGTTGTAGATCCCGATCACGAGCACGACCAGGACCACGAGAACGACGATGGCGATGATTAGCGGGACCGGCATGTCCCCATCCTCCGATCAAGCTTGGACGTCTCAGACTGGAGCGTCGGCAAGAGTCTAGCAGGAGGCCACCGGCATCAACGCCCCGGCTCTCCAGTCGTTGGACTCGCGAGCGAGGCGGGTGGTTCGGTTGACAGCCCAGGCGCGTCAGTCAGGCCTCGAGTCGAACGTGCGCAGGCTGTCGAATCCGGCCGGTTGATGGCGGATGCCCGATCGCGCCGCAGGTGCGATCAGCCGACCAACGTGATCGCGCCTCGCATTCCGGACTCGTAGTGACCTGCAGCGTGGCATGCGTAGGCGTATGGACCAGAGCCCTCGAACGTGTAGATCAGCGTCCTGGTCTGCATCATCCCAATCCCCGCGACCTCAGGGGTGCCGCTCTGGTCGGCGGCTACCGCGTCCGCGGGACCGACCATGAACTCGTGGGAATTGGGGCCGACGGCCGTGACGACGAAGGTGATCGTCTCGCCCCGCTGGACCGTCACGGCGGACGGGTTGAAGGCGTAACCAGGACCGGCGACGATCCGAATCGTGCGAGGCGACGATCGCGTGCCCGAGACGAAGCCTGGGGTTCCGGGCCAGGCCTCGGCGACGGAACCGCCGTAGCCGCCCATCATGTCGCCGTAGCCGCCCATCATGTCGCCGTAGCCGCCCATCATGTCGCCGTAGCCGCCGTATCGACCATAGGCGCCGCCCTGCATCATGCTCGCCGGCCCTCCCGAGGACGAGCGGCCGACGAACGACAGTGCCAAGCGCGCCGATCGCCACGGCAAGTGCGATGAAGGCGACCGTGATTGCACCACCTGGCATTTGGATCGAACGGGTCATGTGAACAGGCTCCTAGCGATCATTAAGCAGCACCGCTCGGGCCTGCTCGAACTGTTCCTTGCTGATCTCTCCACGGGCGAAGCGCGACCGCAGTATGGCCATGGCGTCGGGGTCGGAGGGGCGTGTCGGATTGCGGACGATCATCCAGACCATCAGGAGCAGTGCGCCGATCCAGACTGCCATCCAGATCCAGCCGTCGAAACCCCACGACATCATCGAGTGCCTCCGATCTCCGGCGACTGTCTCGCCGGGACACCCCAAAGCTAGGGCGGGCACGTCAGGTGGCTATGGAGAGCGGCTCTGCCCTCCGTCAAGATTCGGTCAAGCCGAAAGCGGCTACGCGGCCGGCAGCTCCAGCGAGAAGGTGGACCCAGTCCCAGGCCCGGCGGAACTGACCCGAACGCGACCGCCCATTGCGCCAGCGAGCGCCTTCGCTATGGCGAGGCCGATGCCCGAGCCCCCCAGCGCCCTGGACCGCGACGGGTCTACGCGATAGAAACGCTCGAAGACCTGGGAGCATTGGTCTGGTGTGAGCCCCGGCCCATGGTCGACGACGGCGAACTCGACGGCATCGCCAAAGCGACGGGCAAGCGCCGCAACCGTTCCTTGGTCAGGGCTGTATCGGATCGCGTTCGAGACGTAGTTGCCCAGTATCTGGGCCAGACGGTCGCGGTCGGCGCGAACCATAAGGCCCGCCGGAAGGTCCGGCTGAAGAGCGATGCCATGTGCGGCTGCCTGCGGCGCGAACCGCTCGACGACCTCGCGCACGACAGCCGCGCCATCGACCGTGTCGATCTTGAGGGGCAGCTGCCGGGCCTCGGCCCGCCATAGCTCCTGGAGGTCGTCCACGAGTCGGGTGAGGCGGGCCGTTTCGGTTCGAAGCAGGCGCCAGGTCTCCTCACCGGGCGTGACGACCCCGTCTTCGAGTCCCTCGAGATACCCGTCCAGCGTCGCCAGAGGGGTCCGCAACTCGTGAGCGACGTCGCCGACGAGTTGGACCCGTCGCGCTTCGGTCGCCTCCAACGAGGCGCTCATAGCGTTGAACGAGGTCGCCAGCTCGCCCAGTTCTCCTGCCCCGCCAGCGGGAACCCGCTCGGCATAGTGACCCTGGGCGATCCTCCGGGCGGCCGCGGCCAGCCGCGTGACCGGGCCTGCGATGGCTCCGGACACCGCCAGGCTCACGACAATAGAAGCGACCACTGCGATCACTCCGGCAGCAACCAAGGCGTTGCGCACGGCCTGGTCGAAGGCGAGCCGGGTGGCGGCGGCCATGGCGGCCCCCATCTGATCGCCCGGCGCGTGGCCCATGGCCTGGGCGAAGTAGCCCGGACCGACCAGGCTTACTGCGACAACCACCGTTCCGAGGGCTGCGCCAGCCACGATCAAGTTAGCCAACAGGAATCGAACCCGCAGAGAACGCGGCCGGCGGATCATCGGTCGAGCAGGCGGTAGCCCACGGCCCGCACCGTCTCGACGAACCGCGGCGTGGCTGGGTCGTCGCCGAGTTTGCGGCGCAGGTTGGCGACGTGGACGTCGACCAGATGGTCGTCGCCTACGAACTCCGGACCCCAGACGCGATCCAGGAGCGCGGAGCGGCTCACGACGACGCCCGGGTCACGCGACAGCGAGGCAAGGATGCCGAACTCGGTCGCCGTCAGCTCGACCGGCACGCCATCGACCCTGGCCTCGTGGCGGGGCTCGTCGACCTCCAGGCCGGTCGGGCCGGCTTTCGAGAGAGCTGTCGCGGTGGCGCTGGCGCGCGGCCGCCTCAGCATGGCCTTGATGCGGGCGACGAGTTCCCGCGGGCTGAAGGGCTTGACCAGGTAGTCGTCCGCGCCGATGGAGAGGCCCACGATTCGGTCGATCTCCTCCGAACGAGCGGTCAGCATCAACACGTATGCGTCCGAGAAGGTCCGCACCTGCCGGCAGACCTCGATGCCGTCGAAACCAGGCAGCATCACGTCCAGCACGATCACGTCCGGAAGCGTGGCTCGCGCCCGCTCGATCGCCCCAGGTCCGTCGCTCGCGTCGTCAACTGCCCACCCTTCGCGGGCAAGGTAGCCGCGCACAAGGTCGACAATCGGAGGTTCGTCGTCTACCACCAGGACGCGGGGGGTGTGAGGCCGGATCGGTTCGGTCATGGCTACAGCATCCCCCGAAACTGCCCGCGGCGCCAGCGACGGTGCTGCCCGGCGGCGCAACTTGATTAAATCTTGACGGAGTCCTGAGCCTTCCTCCACGGGCTCCTGATCGGGCACGCCCAAGGTTGTAGTCGCCCGGCAGGCATTCCACCGGCGCGAACCGTTTAGACCAGCGGTACGTCTCGGCCCGACCGACGAAGAGGACTGTCACGATGACCACCCGAGCTGCTCGCCGCGCCAGGGAGCGCGACCTCGTGACCGGCAGGCCCGTTCGCGGCCGACCTGAGGCCCGACGGGCGAGTCCGCAGGCTCAGCCGAGCAAGCTTCGAGTGGCCGCGTTTGTGCTCGTCGCGGTCGCGATCCTCGGCGGCGGGCTCTACATGGCCAGTTCGGTCTTCTTTGGCCAGCGTGACCAGACGTCGGTCCCCGGCGCAACGTCGATGCGGATCAGCATGGACGGCTTCGACCCGGGAACGCTCGACGCGAATCCGGGCCAGACCCTGACGCTGGATTGGTGGAATCAGGACGCCGCCATGCACCTCACCAACGGCGTGCATACCCTCGTGTCGGACAGCCTGAACGCCCACCTCGAACTAGCTGCCCAGAGCCGCAAGACGGTCTCCCTCACCGCGCCGACGACCCCTGGCGACTATGACTTCTGGTGCGACAGCTGCTGCGGCGGCAAGGACAACCCAAAGATGCACGGCACCCTGCACGTCGCGGCCTGACGATGAGCCAGCGACTCGACGCCAGGACGTGGGTGACGCTCGCCCAGGGGTCTGGCATCCCGAAGGCGGCGATCCTGCTCTTCTCAGGGCTGGGAGCCGTTGCGGTCGCCTCGGTCGCGACGATCGCACTGGTTCCGTTTCCGACAGCGAAGTTCGGCACCCTTACGGCGCCGGTCGTCATCGGCTCGGGTTTCGCCGATGGCTTCAACCCATGCGCCTTCGCGTTGCTGGTGCTGTTCGCCACCTACACGCTCACCCTGGTCAACGCCGTGACCTCTGACGGCCGCCCCACACCCTCGGCGCGGCGGACGCTGCTGGGTGCGGGGTCGCTGTACGTGGGAGCGGTCTTCATCACCTACTTCCTCCTCGGCCTCGGCCTGTACGGCCTCTTCGAGGGCTTCGGTAAGGACCATATCGTCGCGCGCGCGGCGGCCGTGCTCGCTCTCGGCCTTGCGGTCTGGATGCTGAAGGATGTCTTCCTGCCGGGTTGGGGGCCATCGATGGCCGCGCCTTTGGGGACCCATGGCCTGATGAACAAGGCGATGGCCCGCGGCGGCCTTGCCGGGATGCTGCTCGCGGGAGTCCTCGTTGGGATCTGCACCGTGCCTTGCTCGGGCGCGATGTACTTCTCGGTTACGACCGTCCTCCACGCATCCGGAGGCGGAGTCGTAGGCCTCGCCCTGCTAGCCCTCTACAACGTCGCCTTCATCCTGCCTCTGCTGCTCTTCCTGCTCTTCGTCTCGAACAGGCGGGTGCTGGGCACGATCGGACGCTGGAACAAGCGCAACGGCGCAGTCGTGAAGACCGTGCTCGCGTTCGGCGTGATCGCGATGAGCTTCGGCCTGCTGCTCTCGATGTAGCGCTTCCCAACCGGAGAACCCCCCATGACCACTCACGTCCACGCCTCGGCTTCGATCGAGGACGAGCCCATTCCGGCGCGGCCGGCCCTGGCGGTGCTGATCACGACGGCGCCGATGCGCTTCCGTGTGGTCGCCGTCATTGCCTCGGCGCTTACCGTTCTCATAGTGGCCGGCGTACCCCTGAGCGCATTGCTGCCGTTCGCGGGCTTGGGCGCCTGCCTCGGTATGCACCTCTTGATGGGGCACCGCGGCCACTCGGACGGCTCTGGCCACGGGCGCTAGTCGCCACCGGCTCCTGCGAGCTGCGGCTTTAGGCCAGCTTGGGCAACATGGGCGAGGTCTCTGCCAACACGTCCCTGACCGAGGCCGCGCTCAGCGAGCATGCCGAGCCGGTTCGTCGACTCGGGTTGGTGGGCGGTGCAGGACTCGAACCTGCGACATCCTCGGTGTAAACGAGGCGCTCTGACCACTGAGCTAACCGCCCGCAGAGGCCTTCGGCGGCGCAAAGACCGCCTCGCGGCCGCGTGTCGTTCCGGAAGGAGGTGGTGGTGCCCAGGCCGGGACTTGAACCCGGATGGATTGCTCCATACGCCCCTCAAACGTACGCGTATACCAATTCCGCCACCTGGGCACGAGTTCGATTGCGACGGCTCGACGTCGGCACGCACAAAACCCTGGTGCCGAGGAGGGGATTTGAACCCCTACAGCCTTGCGGCCACTGGCTCCTGAAACCAGCGCGTCTGCCAATTCCGCCACCTCGGCGCACGCAACGACGAGCCTACCCGTCGCTGGCGAGGCGCCAGTCTATCACATCCCAATATCGACTCGAAGGATCCGAAATCTCGGTCCCCGACACGTTCTGGACTCGTTTCGAAAGCACCAGATCGTAGTCGCGGAAGGCCAGCGACAAGAGCGGTTGGTTCGCGGACACGTACTTCTCGACCGCCGATACGGCAGTCTGGCGATCGGTCGGATCGACGGTCTTTCGCGCCGTCAGCAGCAGCTGATCCAGGGTCCTGTCTTCGATCCCGGAGACGTTCGAGCCACCCGACCCTATTTGCGAAGAGAGGAGCAGCGGCCCCAGGTCCGGGTCCAGCCCCACCTCGAAGTCGACGACCGCGGCCACGAACTGCCCGTTGCCCAGCCGGCTCACATAGGTGGCGGCCGGGACGGCGTCGAGGGTGACGTCCAACCCTATCTGGCGCCATGCCGCGGCCACCGCAAGCGCCGTCCGGTAGACGATCGGGTTGCTCGCCTCATCGGGCGTCAGTAGATCCAGCGAGTACAACGTGCTCGCCTTGGGGGCCATCCAGCTGGCGCCGCTGCACCTGCCATCCCGCGGCGCTGAGCCCCTGAGCCGCGGCCGCGGCGTCGTACGACGTCGGGCTTACGGCGGTGGGATCGAAGGCGGGGGACCAGCTCGGAATCGGCAGATCGGCCGTGCTGCCGCCGCCTCCCAGGACCGTCGTGACCAGACCCTCCCTGTCGATCGCGGCCAGCAAAGCGATCCGGGTGGCGGCGTCGCGCATCTCGGGGTGGCTGGCCCGCTGGTTCAGGGCCACGGCGAGGAGGCTGGTCCACCGATACGCGACGAGCTGCGATCCGGGCACGGTGACCGCCGCGTCGATCGCCTCGGGCGTCAGTCCTCCCACCGCATCGAGCTGGCCGGCCTGGAACTGGGCGGCCGCCGACTGGGCGTCGTCGAAGAAGACCAGCTCGATGGTGTCGAGTGAAGTCACCGGACCTGCAGGGCTGCCCGTCCGCGTTGGCGTCGGTGTTGGCGTGGGGGTCGCGGTCGGGCTCGGGCTCGGCGTCGGCGTCGGAGACGCGGTTGGCGCGGCCGACTGCCGGCCCGGGCTCGGGCTCGGAGCCGCGGTCGAGCTGCCGCTCGGGACGGCGCTGGGCGTCGGGCTCGGCAACGGCGAATCGGCCGGGATCACCGACGGAACGCGCTCCAGGACCGCGTGCGAGTGGTCGATGGTCACGAGCCGGTAGGGTCCGTCGCCCGCGGGCCTGGCGCTGTACGGGGAGCCGGCTAGCTCGGCCGCGGTGACTCCTTTCAGCAGGTGCTGCGGAAGGATCGGCAGCGCGGCCTGCCGGAGGAATCCGGCGATCGGCAGGACCAGGACGAACCGGACCGTGGACGAGCTGTCCGCGGTGACGTGGATTCCCTGCCAGGAGGAGCCGTAAGGGCCGTCGTATTTCGGGTCCTGGAGCAATCCAACGGTGAAGACCACGTCCGCCGCAGTGACCGGCTGACCGTCCTCCCACTGGTCGCGACCCGAGAGGTTGAACGTGTAGGTCCGCCCGTCGTCAGATACCGTCCATCCGTTCGCCAGATCTGGAAGGATCGTGCCGTCCGGCCCGGCCCGGACGAGCCCGCGAAACAGCAGCGCAACGAGGTCCTGGTCGGCCTGGGTACGCGGAGTCAGCGGGTTGATCGAGCTCGGGTGGCCTACGATCCCCTCTCGATATGGGAGAGCGGGGCCGATCGACGGGCCGGCCGTCTTGGAGGGCGCCGACGACGACGGCGGCAGGAGCATCACTCCCGCGGCGGCCGCAAGGACGAGTGCAAGCGCGACGATCCCGATTCGGTCTCCCAGACCGACTGCCTCAGACCGCGTCATCGGCAAACCCGCTCGTCCGTCGGCGGATCTCGCGACGCCCGGTCACCCTGCCGGCTTGATCACGTCTTCGGCAGGTTGTAGCTCACGATGGAGAACAAGCAGAAGAGGATCGCCAGAAGGATCGTGAACTGCCACAGGCGCCGCTCGATCCCGCGCCGGCTGCGGTACACGGACGAGTCGCCGCCGAATGTGGCGGACAGGCCCGACCCTCGCGCCTGGAGCAGGATGGCGACGATCAGGAAGGCGCCGATGATGTCCTGGCCAATGGCCATAGCGGGATTCACAGCGGGAGCATCCTCTTTGCAGGGCCGCCCCACGGCGGACCGGCGCATGTTAGCACACGAGCGCGGCTTCCCGAGCCGGCGGGCCGGTCGAGGGCGACGGGCTACTGAGGCTTCGCCGCGGTTGCCCCCGGCGGCGAGCAACGAGCGTCCGGTAACCTCAGGCCAAGGCTCCAGGCCGCCGATCTCCAGGATCGTCGGCGTGACGTCGGCGAGGCGCCCGTCTTCCAGGCTGCGGCCGGCCATGAACCGCCCGATGCCGACCAGCGGCACCGGGTTGAGCGAGTGCTTGGTGATCGGATTGCCGGCCTCGTCCTTCATCTCGTCGGCGTTGCCGTGATCCGCCGTGATCAGCAGGACGGCGCCTGGAGCCGACGGGTCATTCGCGTCAACCGCCAGGATGGCCGCGGCAACGCGACCAAGGCAGGCGTCAACCGTCTCGCAGGCCTTGATCGTCGCGTCCCAGACGCCGGTGTGGCCGACCATGTCGGGGTTGGCGAAGTTGGCGACGATGAAGTCGTAATGGCCGCCCTCGATGGCAGCCACGAGAGCGTCGCACACGCCGGCCGCGGCCATGCTCGGCTGCAGGTCGTACGTGGCGATCTTGAGGCTCGGTATCAGCTTCCGATCCTCGCCCGGCCACGGCTCCTCGCGACCGCCGTTGAAGAAGTAGGTCACGTGGGCGTACTTCTCCGTCTCCGCGACGTGGAATTGCTTCCAGCCGGCCTTGCTGACCGCCTCCGCCAGCGACGGCACGACCTCCGGGCCGAATACGACCTGGACCGGCAGATCGGCCTCGTATGCGGTCATGGTGGCGTAGAGGATCCCCTGGGGCGCGGGTCCTGCGGCGCTGCGGTCGAAGGCCGAGAAATCGGCGTCGGCGAGAGCGTGAGAGAGCTGCCGCGCCCTGTCGGCCCTGAAGTTGCAATGCAGGACTGCGTCGCCGTCGGCGATCGACCCGTGATCCACGCCATCGATGACCGTGGGCGTGATGAACTCGTCGTTCTCGCCCCGGCCGTAGCCCGCCTCGACGGCAGCCACGGCCGACGACGCGTGGAAGTCGGCCACGCCGTGGACGATGGCGTCGTAACCCTTGCCGGTCCGCTCCCAGCGCTTGTCCCGATCCATGGCGTAGTAGCGGCCGCCGATCGTGGCGATCTTCGCGTCCGGGTGAACGCCCGCCAGCCGCGTCTCGAGGTCCGGCACGTATTCGATGGCGGATCGCGGCGGAGTGTCACGGCCGTCGAGGAGGCCGTGGACGCGAACGCGCTTCACGCCCTGGCGTGCGGCCAGCTCGGCGACGGCGACCAGTTGGCGGTCGTTGGCGTGGACGCCGCCGGGCCCGACCAGGCTGATGAGGTGGAGGGTGTGCTCGTCCTCTTTCGCCCTGGCACAGAGGTCGAGCAGGACGGGCCGGCTGAAGAGGCCGCCCGTGGAGATTGCCCTGTCGATCCGGGGCAGGTCCTGCAGGACCGGCTGGCCGGTGCCCAGATTGAGGTGCCCCACCTCGGAGTTGCCCATCTGACCCTCGGGCAGGCCGACGAAACCCTCGGATGCCTCCAGGGCGCTGTGTGGCCAGTGTTGCAGGAAAGCGTGCCAGTTCGGCATGCGAGCCTGTTCGATGGCGTCCACGGCCGGGTTGTGCCCGATCCCGAAACCGTCGAGCACGACGAGGACTATCGGGCGCGGGCGACTGGCGCTGGGGGCCGTCATGCCGGCTTGCCTCTGTCGGCTTCGGCGCGTGCCCTGGCCGTCATCGCGGCCCGGGCGACCATGCCGGCCATCTCGTCGGGCTTGAGTGACGCGCCCCCGACGAGCCCGCCGTCGATCGAATGTTCCGCCAGGAACTCGCCGATGTTGGCGCTGGTGACGCTGCCGCCGTAGAGGACGGGGACGTTCTCGGCGGCCTTGCCCCAGCCGAGGTCGGCGGCGAGAGTCGCGCGGATTGCCTCCGCCATCGCCGCGGCGTCGGCGCCGGACGCGGTTCGGCCCGTGCCGATGGCCCAAACCGGTTCGTAGGCGATTACGAAGCCTGCGCTCATGAGCGCGTCGGTGTCCTTGCCCGCCAGGGCGCCGCGGAGCTGAGTTGCCACTACCTCGACGGCCCGTCCGGCTTCGCGCTCGGCCAGCAGCTCGCCCACGCACAGGATCGGCCGCAGGCCTGAGACGATGGCCCGGGCCAGCTTCTTGCCGATCAGCTCGTCAGTCTCCTGGGCGTCGCGTCGCCGCTCGGAGTGGCCGAGGATGACCCACGTCGCAAGCCCATCCAGCATGGCCGCCGAGACCTCGCCGGTATAGGCGCCTGCAAGCTCGTGGTGGACGTTCTGCGCTCCGACGGCCACGCCTTTGCCGGCAAGGGCGTCGCGGACGGCTGCCAGGCAAACGAACGGCGGGCAGATGACCCGGACGACGCCCGGCTCCTCGGTCCGGGCGGCGATTGTCGCAGCCAGTTCCCCGGCGTCGGCGGGGGTGGTGTTCATCTTCCAGTTGGCGGCAATGATCAGTGGTCTCATGGCCGGAAATGATGACAGAGTGGGGCCAGTCACCGGAGGGAGGTTCGGCCCCTCGATCGGCTGCCGAACGGCAGCGCGGCAGTGTCAGTCGGCCCCGAGACGGCCCCGCCGCCCGACGCCTTCGTCGGGGTGGAGGGCCAGTCGCTCGATGCGGTCCAGGGCGCGCTGAACCGCGGACCGGTGCAGGCCGAGGCGCTCGGCCAGTTCCGAGAGCGTGGCTTCGGGCTCTTCGCGGCGGGCGTCGGCGACGAGCCTGACGACGTATGGTTGCCCGGCCAGACGGCCGTCGGCGTCGAGCGTCGCGATCGCCTCGAGGTTGCGAGCCGCAGCGGCCACGGCGCGTTGCAGGTTGGCCGATTCGGCGTTGATCACGCGGTTGAGGTCGCCGCGAACGGACCGCGAGACCTGGCGAGCCTCCAGTTCGAGCAGAGCCGCTCCCCCGCCGACCAATCGCAGGAACGTGCCGACGGTCTCCACGCTCTTCCAGGTAACGACACCCCGGCCGCGGCGGACGCGCCAGGAGGCGGCCATCTCGAACTGGCCGAGCCTTTCGCACAGATCGCGGGCCTCCTCGACCGGGAGAACGAACTCGAGATGTGTCCGGCCCGACGCCAGGCTCAGCGAGCCGTGGGCCAGGAACCGGCCCCGCAGGTAGGCCACCCGGCAATGCTCCGATGAGCGAGCCCAATCGAACGGGGCAGGAGCGGTGGCCTTCTCTCCGGCGACGCGGCCACGGCTCAACCGAAGCGCCACCCGCGCCACGTTCCGGCGACGCGGCTCGAACGCTCCCGCCAGTCCGGCGGCCTCCGCCGCGCGGCAGCATCGGCGAGGCGGATCGATCGCCGCCAGCTCGGCGCGGAGCGCCTCTACCAGGTCACTCTCGGCTGTGGTCACGCCCGCCCTCGGTGTGGCGCTTTCGACCGCAGCCGCGACCCCGCCAGGTCACGCCGTCCGCGATACTCGCGAGCGGCGCCGGCCGTAGGCCTCGCGCTCGTATACGCGCATGATCGCTGCTGCCAGTCGGGCCGGATCGTGGTGGTGGGCGTCGTCCGGATCGACGACGTCCTCGAGAACCAGCCGCGGCGCCGCCACGTCTGCCCGGGGACCCGCCGGCGGCCAGCGCAGCTTCACCGGCTCGGCCGGATAGTCGCCGGGATGCCTGGCATCGAACCGGTTGTTGGCCAGAACCACGTCCAGCAGACCCGCCCCGGTGTGGCGCTCGAGCGCCGCCACGTGGTCCGCCAGGTCGTACCCCTCCGTCTCGCCCACCTGGGTGGCCACGTTGCAGACGTAGAGCCGGACCGCGGACGAGAGCCGTATGGCCGTCGCTATATCGGGCAGCAGCAGGCTCGGCATGATGCTCGTGTACAGGCTGCCGGGGCCCATGACGATGAGGTCGGCCTCGTCGATGGCATGCCTGGGATCGTCGCCGGCCGTGACTTCGGCCGGCGTCAGCCAGACCCGATCTATGCCCGACGACCGGGCGATCTCCGACTGACCGGTCACCTCGGCACCGTCGACCAGCCGCGCGTGCAGGGTAACCGGGGTCGCGGTTGCCGGAACGACCTGGCCGCGAACCGCCAGCACGCGGTTCATCTGGCGGACGCCTTCCTCGAAGTCGTCGCCCTGTACCGAGGACATGGCCGCCAGGAGCAGGTTGCCGATCGTGTGGCCGCCCAGATTGGCGTCCCCGTCGCCGGGGAAGCGGTACTGGAGCAGCTCGCCCATCAGCGGTTCGGAGTCGGCCAGGGCGACGATGCAGTTGCGGATGTCGCCGACCGCCGGAATCCCCAGCTCCTCGCGCAGCCGCCCGGACGAACCCCCGTCGTCAGCGACGGTCACCACGGCGGTGATGTTGCTCGTGTGCTCCTTGATGCCGCGCAGGAGTGTCGACAGGCCGGTGCCGCCGCCGATGACGACGATCTTCGGGCCGCGCGACAGGAATCGCTTCTGGTATATGACCTCGACGAGCGGATGGTCCGCCGAGGACGAAAGGAACGGGCCCATGAGAACCCGGATCACGCGCCACGATCCATACAGGAAGAATCCCAGGCCGGCCACGCCGACGACAACGGCCCGAACCGCGTAGGGAAGGAACTGGAGCGTCACCGTCCAAACGACCGCCTGTCCGGGACCGGATACCGAGGCCTCACGGTAGAAGGCTCGAAGCAGGAGGGCGCCGGCAAGTGCCAGGCAGAGCTCGCCGATGAAGACGACCACGAGCCATCGCTTGATGCCGATCCCCGGCATCAGCCACCGCCTCAGCGCCGAGCCGTTGACCCGCAATCTCGACCAGTTCATTCGCGCTCCAGTTCGCGGTGGAAGACCGCGACCGTTCCGAAGCCGCGCCCCTCCAGCCATGCGCGAAGCTCCTCGGCGATGACGATGGAGCGGTGGTAGCCACCCGTGCAGCCGATGGCGATGGTCAGCCTGGTCTTGCCCTCACTCTTGAAGCCCGGAACCGTCAGCTCCAGAAAACGGCCCAGAAAATCGAAGAACTGCTGTGCGATCGGCTGGCCCATCACGTAGTCGCGCACGGCAGGCGTCAGTCCGGACAGGTGCCGCAGCTCGTCCACGTAGTAAGGGTTCTCCATAAACCGGACGTCGAATACGAGGTCGGCCTCGAGCGGCACGCCGTACTTGAACCCGAAGCTGATCAGCTGGAAGACCAGCTCCTGGTCCGACGACTCGTGGGCCAGATGGGCGAAGATCCGTTCCTTGAGCTGGCGCAGCGACAGGTCGGAGGTGTCGACGACGACGTCGGAGTCCGCCCGGACAGGATCGAGAAGACGGCGCTCTTCGGCGATCGAGCCCGCGATTCCACGCCGGCCGGACAGCGGATGACGATGCCTGGTCTCCGAGAAGCGACGGATCAAGACGTCGTCGCGAGCCTCGAGAAAGATGACTCGGGGTTGGATGCCCCGGCCTTCGAGAGCGCCGCGCATTGCCGCCAGGGCGAGCGGTGCGTTGCCGGCCCGGACGTCCAGGACGATCGCGACCTTCTCGAACCGCTGGCGATCGGTCGAGACGAGCTCTGCCAGATCGGGCAGCAGCTCGCCCGGGACGTTGTCCATGCAGGTGTAGCCGAGGTCTTCGAACAGCTTGGTGGCGGCCGTCTTTCCGGCCCCGGAAAGGCCGCTCAGGATGACGACGTGTTGCTCTCTGGCGCGCTCCGCGCCGGCGGTGCTCCGTCCGCTCACGGCGGGGCTGCGTCCGGCCTTGCCTGAGTCGCCGCCGCCGGTTCGGGCAACTTCGCCGGCGGACGGGCGCTCCCGATGGGGCCGCTGTGGCCGAACGCCGACTTCGCCGGGCAATCCGCCGGCGGCCGCCCCGAATGCGTCCGATTCGCCTCGCATGAACCTAGTCTATCGCGCCCGCACAGCGCGGCCGCCGGCATCCCCCGGCAGCGGCGACGTCAGTGCGTAGAGGGTTATGGCTTGCGCTGAGGCAGCCTCGACGGCTCAGGCGGCGATGCGCAGCCGGCCCGCCCACTCCGCGGCGGCGGCCGCGAGCCGCTCCCCAACACCGGTGGCGGTCTCTGCGGCCGCGACTCCGGCGGCCCCGGCGATCCCGCGCGAGACGCTGACCAGCAATCCACCGCCGGGGCGGCCACCCGCGGGAGCGGTTACCGCCGGGCCGAATCGAAGCACCGGCTCCACTTCCCCACCCTGAGCACCGACGCCCGGCACGAGAAGCGCGAGCCCCGGCGCTACGCCCCGGATCCGTTCCAGCTCCGCGGGAGCGGTCGCGCCAACAACCAGACCCACGGTCCCGCCCGGTCCCCAGGCCTGGGCTCGCCGGGCGACCCGCGCGTACAGAGGCTCGGCCGGAGCACCAAGGGCCGGATCGGCGGCCACCTCGAGGCCCTGCAACTCGCCGGCGCCTGGGTTCGAGGTTCGGCATAGGAGATAGGCGAACCGGTCCTCGCGGCCGATGAGCGGGGCAATCGCCTCCGACCCGAGATACGGATTGGCCGTGATCGCATCGCAGCCCAGGATGTCGTAGAGGGCGACGGCCTGGCGCGCCGCCGTCGAACCGATGTCGCCGCGTTTCGCGTCGGCTATGAAGAGCACGTCCCCAGGAACGCGGCCCCGAAGGCGCTCCAGGGCCGCAACTCCGGCCGAGCCGAAGGCCTCGAAGAACGCCAGGTTCGGCTTCACGGCAGCCGCGTAGGGCAGAGCCGCCTCCAGCAGCACCTCGCAGAAGCGCTCGACACCCGAGAGCGATGCCGGGAAGCCCGCGGGCAGGGCATCGGGCTGTGGATCCACGCCCACGCACAGCACCGACCCGACCGTTCGCGTCCGCACCGCCAGGCGTTCGAGATAGGAGTTCATGCGTTCAGAAGGTTAGCCCACGCGGGCTCCGATGATCAGGGCGCCGTCGGCGGCGCTGGCTCAGCCGTTGCCGGCGGGGCCGTGGCGGGCTGGGCGCCTTCGGCCGCCACGTCGACGACCTCGAGCTGGATCGACTCGAAGCCTCCGAAGAGCCGGCTGGCCGCGCGCGCCACGACGTCGATCCGGTCGCCCTCGTGGAGCATGGCGGGCAGGTCCGCGCGGCGAAACGCCACGGCATCCAGGACGTCCCGACTGCGGCCCAGGACGAGCTGGGTGTGACCCCCGTTTGCGGACCGCACCCTGACGACGCGCAGCCCGGTGATGGCGAGGGTCGGGATCGGATTGCCAACCCCCGTCGGATCCAGCAGACCGATCTCGCGGACGAACCCGTAGTCCACCGAGTCGGCGGGGAGCACGAGGTCCACGGTCAGCCCGGGCGGGCCGGATGGCCGGGCTTGCCGCGCAACCAGCTGCAGGAAGCGGGCGGCGAACGCCGGCCAGAGGTCCGCGGCGATGTCGAAGCCGGCCGCGGCAGCGTGGCCGCCGTGGCGGATGAGAAGGTCCTGGCAGGCGATCAGCGTCTCCGCGAGATTGCATCCGCCAGGACTCCGGCACGACGCCCGAAGCACTCCGCCCTCCGGATCGACCAGGGTCGCGACGATCGCCGGGCGATCGAGGTCCTCCGCCAGCCGACCGGCGATCAGACCGATGATGCCGACAGGCCACTCCCCCTGGAGCAGCAACGCGGCTGGCAGGTCAGGGAGGAGCCGCAGGCCCCGCGTTCCGCCGGGACGCCGAGGGCAGTATCCAGCCCCAGGTGGCGCCGCGCCTCGGCCAGGGCGACTCGCGTCATCTCACGCCGGTCCAGGTTGGCCTTCTCTATCTCGTCGGCCAGCGCATCCGCCTCGGTACGATCGCCCGCGAGAAGCAGGCGAGCGGCCCGCGCCGCCTCCCCCACCCTGCCGGCGGCGTTGAGTCGCGGCGCCACGACGAAGCCGATGTCTTCCAGGTCCACCCGATCGCGGGCAACTCCGGCCCGCTCGAGCAGCGCCGCCAGACCTGCGCGGGGAGTCGTCGCGCAGCTGGTGCAGCCCGATACGGGCGATCGACCGATTCTCGCCCATGATGGGGGCGACGTCGGCGACGGTGCCGATCAGGGCGAGGTCGGCCAGCTCGCGAACGAAATCGGGCATCGACGGGGCGGTACCCCTCTGCCCCTTCCCGCCGAGCTCGCCGATGAAGCAACGCCGCCACTTTCCAGGCCACGCCGGCACCCGTCAGGTGACGCTCCGGATAGGCGCTGTCGCCGCGGGCGGGATTGACCACCGCCACGGCCGCCGACGGCCAGGTCGCGGCGTGGTGGTGGTCCGTCACCAGGACGTCTATTCCGCGACCCGCGGCCAGCTCGATCTCGGGACCGCTGCTCGTGCCGCAATCCGCGGTCACGATGAGAGAACGTCCTTCCGACGCGGCCCGTTCGATTGCCTTCGTCGAGAGGCCGTGGCCGTCTCCGAGCCGCTCCGGCACGTACGGCTCCACGTCAAGCCCGAGGTGCCGCAGCGCCAGCACGAGGATGGCTAGCCCGGTCAGGCCGTCCGCATCGAAGTCGCCGTAGACGAGGATCCCTTCGTGCCGCTCCCGGGCAAGCGCCACCCGCGCCAGGGCGGCCGCGGCGTCGGGCAGCAGGTGGGGGTCGTGAAGCCCTTCCTCGGCCGGCGCGAGGAATGCCGCCAGAGCACGCTGCGTCGGCCACTCCGCGCGCGGCCAGGATCGCCAGGAGACGATCCGAGATCCCTCGCTCGGCGCCGAGCTCCCGGAACGCGGGATCGATCGATACGGGCGCCGGAGCACGCCAGCGGTAGAGCGATTGGATCATGCCGACCAGCATGCCACGCCTGGCTCATCGCCGGCGTACCTGCGGATCACCGGCTCGCGACCCTAGCTCGTGTCGCAGTCTGCCGGCGAGCGACCGGTCGTGGGCGCTAGTAAGCCCGCCGACCCCCGCGCAGCGCGGCCAGGCGGTCGGCTCGGCGCCGGTCGTCCCAGAGCTGCCACACGACGAGCAGCGGGCTGGCGTTGAAGATCGACGAGTAGGTCCCCGAGACGATGCCGATCAGCAGCGCCAGGACGAAGTTGTGGATCGACGCGCCCGAGAAGAGCAGCAGCGCGGTGAGGGTGATGACGACTGTCAGGCTCGTGTTGATCGACCGGCCGAAGGTCTGGAGGATCGAATGGTTGACGATCCGGTCGAACGGTTCGCCGGCGTGACGGGCCTTGTTCTCGCGAATCCGGTCGTACACCACGATCGTGTCGTGCACGCTGAAGCCGATCACCGTCAGCATGGCCGTGACGAACAGGGCGTCTATCTGGGTGCCGAAGAGCGTGCCCAGGATGGCGAAGATCCCGACGACCACGATGACGTCGTGGAAGAGGGCCGCCAGGGCGGTCGCGCCGAACTTGATGCTCTGGAACCGGATGCCGATCCAGATCAGGATGCCCAGCGACCCGAGCAGGATCAGCAGGACGGCCTGCTGGATCAGCTGGGCGCTGACTATCGGGCCGACGGTGCTCTGCAGGCCGGTGCACGCAATCGGACCGAGCTTCGGGTCGGCCTGGAGAGCCGTGGCGATCGTGGCGAGTGTCCCGCCTGTGGGCAGGTGAAGAGTGCAGCCTTGCCCGGCCTGATCGACGCTGTTGGGAGTGGCCGTCGGGCGCGGCGGTCGGACTGGCCGCGGCGGTCGGACTCGCGCTCGGAGCCGTTGACGCACTGGCGCTGGGGGCGGCGCTCCCGGATGGCGATGAGCTCGCGGACGCGCTCGCGGGCGCGGAAGCGCTGGCACTTGCGGACGGGCTCGGACCGGCGGTGAGCACCGGCTGCGGCGTCGGAGGCGGAAGAAGATCGGCCCGCTTGGTGCGGATCGTGATGTTGTGTACGGAGTCTTCGCTGACCTCGGCGTCTGTCACGCCTTTCTGGACGAGGATGGTCCTGACTTCGTCGAGCGAGGCGTTCGGGTTCTTGAATTGGAACTGCCAGACGGTCCCGCCGGTGTAGTCGACCGAGAACTTGAGACCCAACGCGCCGCCGGTGGCCGGCGTCAGCAGGATGAATATGAGACCAGGCACGACGATCAGGCCCGAGAACAGGAAGAACCAGTTCCTCTTGCCGATGACGTCAAACACGTCCGCGAGCCTCTCGCCGGCCGTACCGGCCGACCATCGCTCTGGCCTGGAACTCCTCGTCGGTCACGCCGTAGAGCCAGGCCCGTTGAGCCCACTGCTGGTGGACAACCAGCCGGAGGAGCGTCCTCGAGACCGTGATGGCGGTGAACATCGACGTCGCTACGCCGATGATCAGGACCAGGGCAAAGCCCTTGATCGTGGAAGAGCCACCGAAATAGAGGATCGACGCCGTGATCAGCGAGGAGACGTTCGAGTCGAAGATCGAGTTCCAGGCTCGGTTGAACCCCGCCTCCATCGCCGTGACCAGCGTCTTGCCGGCTCGGAGCTCTTCCTTGGTGCGCTCGAAGATCAGGATATTGGCGTCAACCGCCATTCCTACCGAGAGCACGAAGCCCGCTATCCCGGCCAGGGTCAGGGTTACGGGGATGATCCGGAAGACCGCCAGGACCGCGATGCCGTAGTACGTGAGCGCCAGTCCGGCCACCAGGCCTGGGAGCCTGTAGTAGACGAGCATGAAGATCAGCACGAGGCCGATGCCGATCGCTCCGGCGAAGAGAGTCTGGTTCAGGAAGGACTGGCCGAGGGTGGCCGGGATGTCCTGGCTGCTCTCCTCCTCAACCGGATACGGCAGGGCGCCGTACTGCAGAATCGTCGCCAGCTGCTTCGCGCTGGCGGCCGTGAAGTCGCCACTGATCTGGCCCTTGCCACCGGTGATCTGGCTCTTCAGGTATGGCGCCGAGATGACCTTGCCGTCGAGGACGATGGCGAAGAAGTCGTCGACGTGCGCCCCGGACCAGGTCTCGAAATCGGTCGCCGCCTGCCCCTGGAAGGCGAAGTTGACTACCCAGAGATTCGCGGCGGTGCTGGTGTCGACCCCGGCGCTGATTGAGCCCAGGTTGAGCTGCGCGCCCGTGAACTGGGCCGGCAGCGTCGCATCTATTGGCGTATTTGGGGCGGGCACGGGCTTCGAGCCGGCGGCGCTGTGGGTGCCGTAAGTCTCGGGCGGAAGGAGCACGAACGAGAGCTGCCCCGTCTTGCCTACCAGATTCCGAATGGCATCCGGATCCGAGGCGCCCGGCACCTGCACGAGTACCTCGTTGGAACCGACGGTCTCGACTATGGGCTCGGAGACGCCGGTGCTGTTGACGCGCTGCTCCATGATCGAGCGGATGACATCCATCTGGCCCGACGCCGGCGTGACCGAGTTGCCCTTGGCATCGACGGTGTGGTACTTGATCTCGAAGCCGCCCTGCAGGTCCAGGCCTAGCTTCGTCTCGGGCGTCCCACCGAGTCCGCCGTCGATGTTGCTCAAGACTACGAAACGGGCACCAGCGCCGATCCCGCCTTTCCCGAACGTAAGCCCGGCACTCCCAGGCATGAAGTCCACGTAGAAGGCAATGGCGCCGATGACCAGGATCAGGATTGGGACGAGTCTTCGCACGAGGTGGGATGTTACAGGGATCGGCGCGGCAGCGCTCGGCGGCGCTACGGCCTCGCCGGAGGCGCAGTCAGCCCTCCAGGCCGGCCTTGATTCTTGCCGCCAGGGCTGACCCGATCCCCGGAACAGCCGCGATCTGCTCCACCGGCGCCTCGCGCACGCGCTTGGCCGACCCGAAGACACGCAGCAACGCCGCCCGCCGTTTCGGCCCGACGCCCGGCAGGTCGTCGAAGGCCGAGTGAGTGGCGGCCCGGGCCCGCAGCGACCGGTGATACGTGATCGCGAAGCGGTGGGCCTCGTCTCGCAGCCGCTGCATCAGGTAGAGCGCCGGCGAGGTCGTGGGCAGCAGCACCGGCCCGTCCCGATCCGGCAGGAAGATCTCCTCGCGCTCCTTGGCCAGCCCGACGACCGCCAGATCGTGGTAGCCCAGCTCGTCGAGCACCTCTTTCGCCGCGGAGAGCTGGCCCTTCCCGCCGTCGATGACCACGAGGTCCGGCAGCTGCCAGCGCAGCTCTTCTTCGTTGCCCTCCTCGCCGGAGCGGACGCGCTTGAAGCGCCGGCGAAGCACTTCCTGGTGGCTGGCGAAGTCGTTCGCCCCGACGACCTCCTTGATCCGGAAGCGGCGGTACTCGCCCGTCCGCGGCCGGCCGTCCTCGAAGACGACCATGCTGCCGACCGACTGCGCGCCCTGGAAGTTGCTTATGTCGTAGCACTCGATGCGCAGCGGGGCAGCCGGGAGGCCCAGCGCTTCTGCCAGCTCGTCGAGGGCAGCCAGCGTCTTGCCCTGGTCGGCCAGCCAGCGGGCATGCTCCCGCTGCAGGGTTTCCGTGGCGTTGCGGGCCGCGAGCTCCAGAAGCTCGCGTTTCTCGCCGCGCCGCGGCACGTGGATGTGGACGGCCGCTCCCCGCCGGCCGGCCAGGAATCCCTCCAGGTCTGCCGCGTCCTCGGGGAGCGCGGGCACGAGCACGTCCGGCGGGATGCTGGTTGCCCGCTCGTAGTACTGCTTCACGAACCCCGCCAGCACGGTAGCGTCGTCCGTCTCGCGCGGGGCGTCCAGCAGGAACACGTCCCGCCCGACCATCTTGCCGCCGCGGACGGCGAAGAGCTGCACCGCCGCCTGGGCGTCGTGGCGGGCCAGCCCCAGAACGTCTTCCTGCGTCGTTGCATGCGCGGCCATCTTCTGCGACTCCATCGTCCGCTCGATGGCCTTGACCTTGTCCCGCAGGGCGGCGGCCCGCTCGTATTCGGTCGACTCCGATGCCGCGTGCATTTGCCGCGTCAGCTCCCGGGCCACCGCCTCCTGGCGACCCTCGAGGAACCGCTCGATCTGCTCGATGTCGGCGCGGTAGTCGGTCCTGGAGATGTACCCGACGCAGGGCGCCTGGCAACGCTTGATGTGGTAGAGCAGGCAGGGCCGTTCGATCGCCTTCCGGCCTTCGTGGATGTCGAGGGTGCACGTCCGGAACGGGAAGAGGCGCCGGATCAGGTTCATCGCCTCGTCCACGCTCACAGCCGAGGCGTACGGCCCGAAGTAGCGGCTGCCGTCGGCGGGCAGCTTGCGCGTCCGTTCGACACGTGGGAAGTCTTCGCCGAGCGTGATCTTGATGAACGGGTAGCTCTTGTCGTCCTTCAGCCGGACGTTGTATCGCGGCCGGTAGCGCTTGACGAGGTTGATCTCGAGCAGCAGAGCTTCGCTGACCGAGTCGGTCATCGTGTAGTCGAGGTCTGCGATCTTGTCGATGACGCTTCGAATGAGCTGGCCCTCCGGACCGAGGGTCTGCTTCTGCCAGTAGCTGCGGACGCGGTTGCGTAGGCTCTGAGCCTTGCCGACATAGATGACGGTCCCCCGCGCGTCCTTCATCAGGTACACGCCGGGCCGGTCGGGCAGTCGCTTGAGCGTGGCTTCGAGCTGGGGGATCACCCGGCGATTCTATGCGCCGCGAGCGCACGACCGACACAGTCAGCCGCCGGTCTCGCCGCGAGTCGCTACGATCTGGTCAGGAGGCACCTGATGGATGATCTGATCGTCCGGGTTCGGCAAGTCCTCGTGACCACACCGGAACGCTGGGAGAGGCTGGCGGAATCGGTCGACATCGCGCTGCTGCAACGGCGCCCAGCACCTGGGGAATGGTCGGCCCTGGAATGCCTGCAGCACCTCCTCGACACCGAGACGGGGGCATTCGCGGTTCGGGTCGAAGCTCTTCTGGCCGGCCGCGACTTCTCCAGCTTCGACCCGGATGCGGCGGGCTCGAAGCCCGAGCCGTCGGCCGACCCAACAGCGCTCGCGAGAAGGTTCGAGGCTGCCCGGGTTCGCAGCCTGGTCGCCTTCGACACGGTCACGCCCGCGGACCTGGAGCGCACCGCCCGCCACCCGGAATTGGGCGTCGTCACGATGCGCGAGATGCTCAACGAGTGGGCCGCCCACGACCTGATGCACACGGTCCAGGCGGAGCGGGCGCTGATGCAGCCGTTCGTCGACGGCTCGGGCAAGTGGCGCCACTACTTCGCCGACCATGACGTGGCAACCGGTCGTTAGCTGATCGCCCGGTCGCTTCCCTGCCTGGGCCGCTGCCTACGGGTAGTTAGGCGCCGAGCGAGCCAGCTCGATGTCGTGCGGGTGGCTCTCCACCTGGCCCGACTGTGTGAGCTGGACGAACCGGGCCTTCGCCCGCAGATCCGCGATCGACTCCGCGCCGCAATACGTCATGCCTGCCCGCATGCCGCCGATCAGCTGGTAGAGGATCCCGGCCAGCGGCCCTTCTACCGAGATGCGCGCCTCGACACCCTCGGGAACCAGCTTGGCGCGGTCGATCTGCGGATAGCGGTCGCTGCCTGCAGACATGGCGCCCAGCGAGCCCATGCCCCGGTATTCCTTGACGACCCGGCCGCCGACACGCTCGCTCTCGCCGGGGCTTTCCTCCGCTACTGCCAGGAGACGGCCGAGCATCACGGAGTCCGCTCCGGCGGCCAGCGCCTTGACGATGTCGCCGGAGTAGCGAATGCCACCGTCGGCGATTATGGGAACGTCGCTGGCGCGGGCCACGGCCGCGCACAGCATGATGGCCGTGAGCTGCGGGACGCCGACGCCGGCCACGATCCGGGTCGTGCAGATGCTGCCCGGGCCTATACCCACCTTCACACCGTCCGCGCCCGCGTCGATGAGAGCGGCCGTTCCCTCGGCCGTGGCCACGTTTCCGGCAAGCAGGTCTATCGCGGTCCCATAGGAGGCGCGGTAGCGGCGCAGCGCATCGATGACGTTGCGGGTGTGGCCGTGGGCGGTGTCCACGCACAGCGCGTCCGCGCCGGCGCGGACGAGCGCCTCGGCTCGGGCGACGGAATCAGCGCCCACGCCGACAGCCGCGGCCACTCGCAGCCGCCCCTGCGCATCCACGTTCGCGAGCGTCGCGTCCGCAGGGACGGCGGCCGCCTTGACGGCCGCGACCTGCTCCGCCTGACGCTCGGGAGCCTGGTTGCGGTGTATGACGCCGATGCCGCCCTCCAGCGCGATGGCGATGGCCATCCGGTCCTCGGTGACCGTATCCATCGCCGCGCTGACCACGGGCGTGTTGAGAGTGATGTTGCGCGAGAACCGGCTCCGGACGCTGGCGTCTCCGGGCAGGATCTCCGAGTACTGCGGAATCAGCAGAACGTCGTCAAAGGTGAGCCCCAGCAGTGGCTGGCTCAGGATCGCCCCCGCAACCCCGTCCACTCCGGCCCGTCCGATCTGCGATATCGCCATTTCGCCTCCGTCCTCGCTACCCTCGCTCGCCCATTCGACCTCGCCGGCCGATCCGCGCCTGGAGGCCGGCGCTTTCGTTGTCGGACATTCTACGGATCGGGGGCGCGCCGCGCCCGAACGGACCGCCCGGAGACGTGGACGGGGGGCCGCCGGACGCGCGACCGAGACGTCCGGCCACGGCCGATGTCGCTTGAGGCTACGCTTGGACGGTACGGAGGTGCGACGTTGGAGCTGCGGCAACTCGGCAAATCGGGCCTTCTGGTTTCGGCCGTCGGCCTGGGCACCAACAACTTCGCCGGCCGGCTCGACGATGGGCAGGCGCGACTCGTTCTGAACGAGGCGTTAGACCACGGAGTGACCTTCCTCGACACGGCCGACGTCTACGGGCGAGGCTCCGCTGATGGGACCGGCGCCTCCGAGAGCCAGCTCGGCCGTCTGCTGGCCGGACGGCGGGGCAGATTCGTCCTGGCCACCAAGGTCGGCATGCCGATGAGCGATTCACCTCTGGAACGCGGCGCATCCCGCCACTGGGTCTTCCAGGCCATCGAGAATAGCCTTCACCGCCTCCGAACCGACTACGTCGACCTGTATCAGGTCCACACGCCTGATCCGCAGACGCCGGTCGAGGAAACGCTACGGGCACTGGACGATCTGGTCCGGGCGGGCAAGGTCAGGTACATCGGCCTGAGCAACTTCGCAGCCTGGCAGATCGCCGACGCCGCCTGGACGGCCCGCGCGCAACACCTCGTGCCGCCCATTTCGGCCCAGATGCACTACAACCTGCTGGTCCGCGGAATCCAGGGTGAGGTTATCTCCGCTTGCATGGCCAACGGCATGGGCATCATTCCCTACTATCCGCTCGAGTCGGGGTTCCTGACGGGCAAGTACACACAGGGCGGTGAGGAGCGGGGCCGGCTGGCCGAGAGCGCCCGCGCGCGCGAGGTGATGACGCCCGCCAACTTCGAGCGCATCGCCGCTTTTGCGAGCTTCGCAGCCGAGCGCGGACACTCGTTGCTGGACCTGGCCTTCGGGTGGCTCCTGAGCCAGCCGATCGTGGGCCCGGTCATTGCCAGCGCCGCCACGCCCGAGCAGGTCCGCTCGAACGTGGCCGCAGCCCAATGGCGTCTTTCACCCGGGGAGATGGAGGCTTTCGCGTCCGTCTGATCGCCGAGCCCTGAGCTCGGCCGGCGGAGTGGAAGTTGCCCTGGCGCGGCCCGGGTCGGGCCGCCGGGGATGGCGCGGCCCGGGTCGGGGCTCCGGGAATCGCGCGGCCGCTTTGCGGGCCGTCTCGCCGGCGGGGAGACCGGCTGTGGGATCATGCGGCCGTGACGGATCCAGACCGCGCCAGCACCGCGCCCGGCACCCCGGCCGGACCTCGTCCGGGCCCATTGCCACCCTTGCGTCCCAACCGCCCGCCGGAGTCCCCGCTCTCGCGCACGCGTTCGGGCTACGATCGACCCCCGCGTCTTCTGGCAGCGCTCATTGGCCGTAGCGGCGAAGTCCAGTCCCTGAGCGCCGTCCTCCTCCTCGGGATGCTCATGCTGCTCGCCGGGTTGGAGGTGGTACGGACTACCCCCGAACTGGACTTCACCTACGACGGAGCGATCGAGGGGATCCTCTCCCAGCTGGCGATTACCGGGCCCGCGGCGGTCCTGGTGGCCCTGGCCACGACCGCGAACGTCCTGGCCGGCGCCGCGGCGCTTCGTCTGGCGGGGGCGCCGGCCTTCCGCTCCCCGACCGACATGGTGCTCGCGGGCTTCACCACGGCGGTCATCCTGGACGCCGGCACGCTCTTCCTCCTCGGCAGTGCCGGTCTGTTCGGCTGGCCCGAGCTGGTCCTCCTCCATGCGGCCGTCGCCATCGGCTGGCTCGCCCTGCGGAAATCCCGTGGGCCGCTGCTGGCCCGTCCGGTCAGAGTGCGGCTCTCGAGGCCCGCTGCCTGGTGGCCCCTGGTGCTAGCCATATGGGCGGGCCCGCTTATCGTCCAGCTCGCCTCTCCGGCCCTGCCGTTCATGGACGTCCTGCCCAACCACGTCGCCCCCGTCGAGCACGTCCGCGTCTTCGGCAGCTTCGCCACTCTGACCACCTCCCCGTCGCCCATATACGGGCCGTCCCGGCTGATGCTCGGCTACGTGGCCCTGCTCGGGCAGCTGACGACCATCACGAACCTGGACGCCGTCCTGGCCGAGGCCGCTTTCGCCCTGCCGCTGACCATCCTGATGGCGCTCTCGATCCGGCGGCTCACCGCGCGGCTGTTCGGGAGCAGCGCGGCCTTCTGGGTTCTCCTCACCTTCCCGCTTACCTTCACCTTCATGCGCATCCCGGACGTCCGGGGCACCGTCGTGGTCTTCCCGGTCGCCGCCTGGGCGCTGATCCGCATTGCCGAGGAGCTTATGCCGCGAAGCGACGGGCGGCCCAGCCACCCTGGCGACGGGCGGCCGAAGTCGGTCGACGCAACGGCCCGCGGCCGGCCGGACCTGAGCCTGGCTTTCGCGTTGGGCGGCGCCTTCCTGTTGCACCCTCTCGTTGGCCTGGTCACCTTCGCCGCCGCGGCCGGCGCCCTCATCCTCTACCCCGACCGTCTCGGCCGGACTCTCACTCCGGCCCTTGGCGCCGGCGCGATCATAGCCATCCCCCAGGCGCTGACCCTGGGTGGGATCGGCGCGCCGGCCTGGGTCGGTTTCGTCTGCGTGTGCCTCGGCGCGGGCGCGGCCTTCGGTCTGGCAGCGGCGGTTTCGGCGGTCGTCCGATCGCTTGCCGCCGCTTCCCACTGTGGCAGTTCGCTGGCAGGCGCTTCTGATAGTGACCGTCATAGCGCTCTTCCTGCAGATCGCGCGAGCCCACATCCCCGTCCCCGACGACCCGGCATCGGAGGTCCCCAACGACTTCCTTCGGATCCTGGATTTGTGCATCCTGGGCGCGGTCCTATCGATCTTCCGCCTCGGCCGAGGCTGGATACTCCTGGGCTGCGGGATCGCCGCCGGGGTCGGCGCCTGGGCGGCTTCGGGGCTCGTGGGATACGAAGGGCTGACGGAGCTGGCCATCCACTACGAGGTCCCCAAGTCGATGGAGTACTGGATCCCGGTGATGCTTGCCATCGGCGCCGCTGGAGCCCTGGCCGCCGTCCTGCGCCAGCGCTGGCTGGGGGTCCTCCGTCCGGCCGCGGTCGCGGCCGTCGTCGTCGTCGTGACCTACCCGATAACGGACCCGATCGCCATCGGGCCGCATGGTGATCTCCGACTCGCGTGTCGTGGCGCCGCTGACCAGCAACGTCCAGATAGGCGAGCACCGCGGAGCCGAGTCGGTCGGCCTGGCGCTGCACGAGGCCGAGTACGGCTATTGGGTGCCCTCGACTTCCGCCCAGCTGTACCCAGACGCGCGTCGGATCATCGATGCACCCCGGCAGGCGGTCGTCGATGCGCTGCGGGCGGAGGAACGCGCTGGACGCCTTGGCCCATCCACAACCGTCCTCAACATCGCCTCGAGCTTCCAGCAGTGGGTGTCTGTGCCGGTCGGGGTCTTCACCGGGGCGATCGAGACCTCGATCTCGCTCGAGCCCGAGGTCAGCATTCACACCGAAGGCGGCCGACTTCTCGGCTTCGAGGATCTGGACAGTGAGCTTGCGTCCGGCTTCGGCTACGTGGTCCTCGAGCCGGACGGGCTGCCGTCCGACGTGCTCTCCGGCGCCCAGGACCAGATTGCCGCGGCCGGCTACCGCCAGATATGGGTCAACTCCCAGGCCGCGATCTACGCGCGCCCCTGACGAGGCGGGTCACGGTCGATCGGCGGCTGAAGCAGCCGTTGCCAGACCCCGGCCGGCACCTACCAGATGACCCCGTCGCCGTCCGACTCGGCCATGATCAAGGCGAACAAGGCCGCCTGACTCATCGACCGGACGCCACCTCGGACGTTCTTGTCGTTGCACGTCGGGCCGCACGTGTCCATGATCGAGTACGTCCCCACGGCGTCGTCGTAACCGACGATCGTGACGAAGTGATTGACCGCGCGCGCTGTCGATTTCACGTTCCAGAAAGGCAGGGCACTCGTGCCGTCCGAGGTCCGGGCGGCGACGACCACAGGGACGCCGTAGTGGATGTCCGAACGTACGAAAGCCTGCAGGTTGGCCTGGCTCAGCTTCGCCGCCGGGACTGCGACATAGAAGTAGTCCAGCTTCGTTCCACCGGACGCTTCCCAGTTGATCCCGTCCGCGAGGTTGGCCACGTTGGTGGCCGCGGGGCGGGTCGTCCAGTCGAGCAGGCCGGGCAGTTTCCACCATTCGCGGCCCTTGTCCGGAGCCGGCCAGGCGACCTCAGACAGGTACATGATCATGCCGCGCCCGTAGCCGTTGGGCCCCGTCGCCTTCCAGTAGGTCGTGGCGTGGTAGGGCGCCGGCCAGGCGGCAGGCTCGGTGAAGGACCCGGCCTTGCTCGTCACGGCCGCGGCTGACGCAGGCCAGTAGTACAGGGTCACGGCGGCAGCGCCGGGCCCGCACAGGCTCGAGTAGTTGTAGTCGGTGTAGGCGACGCCGCGATCGTCCGTGCCGGTACGCGGAGGCTCCTGGATCAGCCCGGTCCAGCTCGTGACCAGGCTCGCCGCGGCGGGAAAAGTCAGCGACGGCGCCGCGACTAGCACGACTGCCGCGCCACCGGAGCTGCGGCCGACGCGACCCGCCATCTTGGCGGACACGAACGACGAATCCTGCTGCCACGAGGCGCCGGGGGTGGGGCTGGGTGAGCTGGTGGGCTTGAGTGTCGGCGTGGGCGGGGCCGTCGGCCGGACGGAAGCGGTCGAGCCGGTATCCGGGCTGGAGCCGCCCGTGGCGGCTGGCTGGGTCGGCGAGTCGGCGCCCGACGCGACGGCCACCTGGGTCGCCCGGCTCGAGCCGGGCGCGCCCGGCGCCGCGCTCGAGCCGGCCGGGCCCGCTGCAACCTGAAGCACCAGGACCGTGGCGAGGCCTCCGATCAGGGCTGCAGCCAGGAGCCCGGCGGCCATGGATGGGCCGACCAGCCGTCCCCTAATCACTCGCAGGCTTCCTCACGATGCGCCCTCGGCTGTCCGCGCCATCGCCACGGGCTCACGCTCGATCGGGCCCGCCGACTATAGCCCAGGCCGCGATCCGCGGCAGTCAGGCGCCCACCGGCTGAGAGACGCTGCCGCGCCTGCGATCGGCTGTTCAGTGCTCGCCGCCGACCATCGGCCAATCCGGTACCGTCGTTCCAGGCGCCGACCGGACGAGCGCCCCCAGCGCAAGGGCGGGTCATGGACACCTGGAAGTTCTACGACATCACCCATCGCGACCACGTCATCTGCAATCCAACCGGCGTGGAGAAGCTCGACGCCGTCATCGGCTTGCTCGATCTACCGGCGGCCCCGCGCGTACTGGACATAGCCTCCGGCAAGGGCGAGCTCCTGATTCGCATGGCAGCTCGCTGGGGCGGTCCGGACGGCAGCGGCTTCGAAGCAGTGGCCGTGGACCTTTCACCGTTCGTCATTCGAGATCTGCGCAAGGCCGCGGCGAAGCGCGTCCCGGCGGCGCAGATAGAGTCGCTCGTGATGGATGGCGCCGCCTACCAAGCCGAGCCGGCATCGTTCGACCTGGCCTCATGTCTGGGGGCGAGCTGGACGTTTGGCGGGCACAGGCAGACGCTCCACGCCCTGGCGTCCGCGGTGCGCCCCGGCGGCAAGGTGCTGGTCGGTGAGCCGTTCTGGATGCGCGAGCCCGATGCCGGGTACCTCGAGTCGACCGGGTTGCGTCGCGACGAGTTCGGCAGCCACGAGGGCAACGTCGCGGCAGGGATAGCCGAAGGGCTTGTGCCGTGGCTAGCTCTCGCGAGCTCCGGCGACGACTGGGACATCTACGAGACGCTGCAGTGGCGCGCCACCGCCCGCCACGCGGCGGCGAACCCTGACGATCCTGATCTCGCCGAAGTGCTAGGTCGGGTCGAGAAGAGCAGGCGCGAGTACCTCCGCTGGGGCCGCGAGACGCTCGGCTGGGCGCTATACCTGTTCGGACGGCCGTAGCGGTGTCGATCCTGGACCGGCTGTGACCACGCCGGATCAGACCCTGGCGGCAGGGGCGGACGGAGTCAACCTCGAGCGGAGCGCCATCCATCTTCCTCGCGAACAGCGTGTGGCTGCGGTTCTCGAGCTGCTCGTGGGTGCGATCAGCGCGACACTCGCGGTCCTGGGAGGGCTGAGCTTGATGACCCGTTGGGGCGGGGGCCTGTGGCTCCTTCTTCCGGGCGCCACGATCGCCCTCGGTTCCTCGGTCTGGAATGCCTGGCGGCTCCTGGTCGACGTCGCCGCCGAGCACCAGAGCTAGACGACAGGCGCGATAAGCGCCAGCGAAGAGCCGCCCGACATCCTGAGCGGGTGCTCCCCTCCTCCGTCGCCGAACGACTGGCCCGCCTCGCGCCGGATCAGCGGGCGGCTGCCACTGCGCCACCCGGCCCGGTGCTGTGCGTGGCCCCCGCGGGGAGTGGCAAGACGACGACCCTCGTGGCCCGGATCGCGTGGCTCGTGGCGACGCGGCGCGGATCCGGCGCGCATCACCGCGGTCACGTTCAACAAGCGCGCCGCCGACGAGATGGCGTCGCGCGTGGATGCCGCGCTGGAGCCGCTCGGCCTTTCGGCCGGCGCAGTCCGGGTCAAGACGTTCCACGCCCTCGGCCGCGAGATCCTCGCCGACGGCGGCGAGTCCGTGGAGCCGCTGCTCGACCGCGAGGCGGTGCTGCGGGACATGTGGCCCGACATCACCCGCGGCGCCCTGCGCCGGCTCGACGACGCGTTCAGCCGGCTCAAGCTCGACATCGGGGTTACGGCGGCCGAAGTCGGCACGGACCCGGAGCCCGGCCCGGTCGCCCGGGCCTTCCTGGCGTATGAGCAGGCACTGGCGGACGCCGGCGGTCTCGACTTCGACGATCTCGTGGCGCGTGCGCTTCGACTGCTGCGAGGCTCGTCCGCGAGTGCTCGCCCGCTGGCGCGAGCGCTGCGAGCACCTGCTCGTCGACGAGACGCAGGACGTGGATCGCAGTCCAGCTCCGGCTGGCGCTGCTGCTGGCGGCGCCGGCAAACCGACATCTTCCTCGTGGGCGACGACGATCAGACGATCTACGGATGGCGGCTCGCGGATGTGCGGCGGGTGCTGGGCCTGGCAGAGTCGCTGCCGGGCCTGCGGCGGATCGACCTCACCGTCAACTACCGCTGCCCCGCCAGCGTCGTCGAACGCGCCGTTCGGCTGGTCGCGCACAACGGCGAGCGGTTCGTCAAGACGATCCGGGCCGGGCCGGCGGCGGAGGGCAGGCTCGTGCTCGCTCCGGACGGTTCGGACGACGCCGTCCGGGTCCGGCGCGTCTTCGAGAGCTGGCCGGACGACGGCGGGACGCGGGCCATCCTGGCCCGGACCAACGCCGAGCTGCTCCCGGCCGCCGCCGTCGCGGTCGAGATGGGGCTGGCGTTTCGGGCGCCGCGCCTGCGGCTGCTGTCCGAGGACCCGCGGGTGGACGCCCTGCTGAGCGCCGCGGCTGCTCGCTACTGACTTCGCCGGCGGCCGAGCCGCTGCCCCTGCTGCCGCGGCTGGCTGCGCTGGCTCGGCGCGGAGCTGGACCTGCCCGAGCCGCCCTGCAGAGGCGGCCAGGCAGGCAGAACCATCGAGTGGCCGGCGAAGTCGATCGCCGCGACGCGGACGAGCTGCTTCCCATCGAGACGAAGGAGCTGCTGGCGGCTCTCGTCGGCTGGGCCGCGCCGTACCGCATCGCTGCGCCGAGCTGGCCGCGGCAGTGACGCGGCACCGCGTCCGGGTCGCCGAGCTGCGCCGCGACGACGCGCCGCTCACTCTCGCCACGGCCCACTCCACGAAGGGCCTGGAGTTCGACCACGTCGCCGTCATCGGGCTGGACGCCGGCCGCTTCCCGTCCGCTCGCTCGTTGCGTGAGGCGGCCGAGCCGGAGCGTGCCCTCGAGGAGGAGCGGAGGCTCGCTTACGTGGCCTGGACTCGAGCCCGTCGGTCGCTGACCCTGGTCTACGACCCGGCCGCGCCCTCGCCCTTCCTGCTCGAGGCGTTCGACGCAGACGAACTTGGGCTGGACGCCACGGGCCGGTGAGCCGCGCTCGGCCGCCGTTCCAACGGCGCCGCCGGACACTCAGCCCGAGAGCGCGTCCTTCGCCAACGCCTTCAGAAGCCGGTCCAGGTCCGCAAGGAACGGCTCCGTCAGCTCGGCCGGAAGGACCTCGCGGATCGAGTCCTTTGGCCCGTACGCCGAGCGTGCGCGAGCAGCCACCGCTCGGAGATCTGTCACCGCGGCGTCGCGCAACCGATCCGGGAGGTCCGCCAGGAAGACAGCCCAGCGGTCGGCACCGTGCGCCCGGGCGCTCTCCAGCAGCTTCTCGGCGTCGCGGGCAGCCCTCAGCGCGGCCTCATCGATGGCCGGACGTTCGTGCCTGGCCGGGCCCGGGTCGCGCGCCACCTCAGGCCAGGTAGCGCTGTTCCGGTGCGCTCGGCGTGCCCTCGCGCGACTGCGTCACGGTCAACGGCAGGCGTTTCCGCTCGGATCCGTCGATCGTGATCCGGACGGCGTGCTCGCCCGCCACCTTCAGATTCAGGTTCCACAGGTCTATGGCGATGTTGAGGACTATGTCGCTCGGGTCCGCGGGCCCGTGAGCCACGACCTTGCCCGTGGCGGTGGTTACCTCGCTGCCGTCCGGGCCGGTCACGATGAATCCGAGGTCGTGCTCCCGGTCGCGCTCGACCGACGTCAGCCGTAGACCAACGACAAGGGAGATATGGGGGTGCACGAACGGAATGGCGGGCCCGTTCAGCCGCGAAATGCCACCGCCCAGGACGTGGAACTTCTGCCCTGGCTGGACCTCGGCTGCATCGGCCAGAAACGCGTACTCGATCTCAGGCATGGTCCCATCCTAGCCGACGGACCGCCGCCTCATGCGTCGGCCTTCGGATATTTGACTATGGGGAGACGAGCGGCTGGGCGGCGTCGAAGTCCGCCTGCAGCTTCGCCTGCAGCTTCGTGAGTTCGGCGACCACGTCGAGGCCGGGCTTGGCCTGGAGGCGGGCCAGAAGACTCGAGTAGTCTGCCTGTGCCAGGGCCAGGTTGGGCAGGTTCGCTTCGAAGCTCGGGATGGCCGGGACCTTCTCCATCTCCCCGAGGACCGACCAGGTGACACTGATGTCGGGGAAGATCGGGGTCAAGGCCTGATCGAAGCTGGCGAAGTAGGCCTGCTGATCGGCGGTCCTGGCCGGCTCCGCGCCGTAGTTCCTCAGGAGCGTCTGGTCGGCCATGATAGCGACCATCGCCTTGAAGGCGGCGTCGGGGTACTTGCTGGACCTGGTGATGGCGAAGGTGTCGCCGTACATCGGCGAAGTGGTGGTGCCCTGCCAGGATGGCATGACGCCGATGTTCCAGTTCTTGACCTTGGCGCTCTTGGCGTCGGCGGCGATCGAGGGGATGCTCGTCGCCCACCCAACGTTCATGGCGACGGCGCCGGATGACTGAGCGTTGCCCTGCGCGAGAAGAGCGCTGGATTCGGCCAGGCCGCTGGGAATGAACGGGCTCTTTCCCCAGATGCCGTTGTAGTACCAGCTGAGCGCGTCGGCCCAAACCGCCGGAACCTGTGCCTTCTTTCCGTCGGGGCTCACGAACGAGCCGCTGCCGAAGCACGAGACCAGACGGCGCAGGTCCGTCCACTGGAAGTCCAGGCCGTACCTGGCGATGCTCTTGGGATCGAAGCCTGCGTCTGTCGCCTTCCTGCCGCTCTTGTCGACGGTCAGCTGCGCCGCGACCTTGCCGAGTTCGGTCCAGTCCCACGTCTGGCCCTGATACTGGTCGCCAACCCTCGTCGGCAGATCCGGAAGCCCGGCCTTAGAGAACAGGTCCTTGTTGTACCAGATGTAGCCGGGAAAGATCGTGTACGGCAGGCCGATCTGGCCCTGGTCGCCGAGCTGCCAGAACTTCACCAGCGCCGGATCGTACGGGGTGACATCGAAGCTGTTCTTCTTCATCTGGGAGGTGAGGTCGAGGAACAGGCCTTCGAAGCCGTTGAGGTCCCCGACGCCCAAGGGCCCGACGATGTCGGGTGAGTTGCCGGCAGCCATCTCGCTCTTGAGGACATCCGCCGCCGTGGCGGTCGGGACGATCTCGAGCTTGATCGTGATGCCGTCCTTGTTGACCGAGTTGTAGCTGGCCACGAACGCCTTCTCGGCATCGACTTGAGCCGTCTCGGTGCCGAGATCGAGGCCCACGAACCAGCGGATAGTCGCGGGACTGATCGTCGCGGAGGGAGCTGCGCTCGCCTGGCTCGGGGTTGCCTTGGGAGCGGTCGGCGTGGCTGTGGGCGTCGGCGTTGGGGCGGGGCTGTTGCAGGCGCTCAGGACCAGCGCCGGAAGCGCCGCCAGGACGATGAGACGCAACCCTCGCCTGCCCATATGGGCTCCCTTCTCCGCTCCCAGGTGACGTTCGGTCCCTGTTGACGCCGATCCCTCGCGCCGCCACCGTCCGCGCGACCGACTCTATCAGGCTCGGTCAAACCGGGCGGCTCCCGCGGGACGTGGCCGCGGCCGCACGCTTCCGGGGTAGTGGCACGATCTCGACCGGGGTCGCGACACGGGTGATGCGGCCTACGGATTCGGCGAAGGTGACGGCGGAGAGCGGCACGAGAGGCTCTCCCCGGAGAACGCGTCCGAGGTACTCGCCGGTAGCGGAGCCAGCGGCGCGCGCCACTTGCTCTGGGGTGCCCTCTGCGATCACGTAACCGCCGCGCTCGCCTCCCTCAGGACCCAGATCCACGATCCAGTCGGCGGTCTTGACTACGTCCAGGTTGTGCTCGATGACCACGACCGTGTTGCCGGCATCCACGAGCCGGTGCAGAACGCTGAGCAGCTTCTCCACATCCGCCATGTGAAGCCCGGTGGTGGGCTCGTCCAGAACGTAGACCGTGCGCCCCGTAGCTCGCCGCGAAAGCTCAGTGGACAGCTTGACTCGCTGAGCCTCGCCGCCCGAGAGGGTGGTGGCGGGCTGGCCCAGGTGGACGTAGCCGAGGCCGACGTCGAAGAGCGTTTGCAGCTTGGCCTTCACGCTCGGCACCGGCGAGAAGAAGTCGAGCGCTTCCTCGATTGTCATCTCCAGGACATCGGCGATGGATCGGCCCTTGTAGTGGATCTCGAGGGCCTCGCGGTTGTAGCGCTTGCCTTTGCAGACTTCGCACTGGACGTACACGTCGGGCAGGAACTGCATCTCGATCTTGAGAATGCCGTCCCCCTTGCAGTGCTCGCAACGACCGCCCTTGACGTTGAAGCTGAAGCGGCCCGGCTTGTAGCCACGCAGCCGGGATTCCTGAGTGGCGGCGAACAGCTCGCGGATCGGCGCAAAGAGGCCGGTATAGGTTGCGGGGTTCGAGCGGGGCGTCCGGCCGATCGGGCTCTGGTCTATGTCGATAACCTTGTCGATCTCCGCGAGCCCGTCGATGGCGTCGTGGTCGCCTGGCTTCTCGCGCGAGCCGTTCAGCTGGCGAGCCAGGGCGCGGTACAGGACGTCCGAGACCAGCGTGCTCTTGCCGGAGCCGGACACGCCCGTGACGGACACGAAACAGCCCAGAGGGAAGGCCACGTCCACATTCTTGAGGTTGTGCTCGCGGGCGCCCCGAACCACCAGCGACCGGCCGCTCCCCTTGCGTCTGGTGCTCGGGATGGGAACCGAGCGCTCGCCGCGAAGGTAAGCGCCCGTGATCGACCGAGGCTCCGCGAGGATCGTCTCCAGGGGTCCTGCAGCCACGATCTCGCCCCCGTGCTCGCCCGCTCCGGGCCCGATGTCGATGACCCAGTCCGCCGTCCGGATGGTCTCCTCGTCGTGCTCGACAACCAGGACCGTGTTGCCCAGGTCGCGAAGGCGGGTGAGAGTGGCGATGAGCTTGGCGTTGTCGCGCTGATGAAGGCCGATCGAGGGTTCGTCCAGGATGTAGAGCACGCCCATCAAGCTCGACCCGATCTGAGTGGCCAGGCGAATTCGCTGCGCCTCCCCGCCCGAGAGCGTCTGGCTGGTCCGGTCGAGAGTCAGGTAGTCCAGCCCGACGTCGAGCAGGAACCCCAGCCTGGCCGAGATCTCCTTGAGGACCTGGCGAGCGATCGTGCGCTCCCGTTCGGTCAGTCGCTCGGTCAGTCCCGCGACCCACTCGCAGGCGGCGGTGATCGAGAGGGTCGAGACCTGCCAGATATTCTGGCCGTCCACCGTGACCGCGAGGATCTCCGGCTTGAGCCGCTTGCCTTCGCATGTGGGGCATGGCCGGGCGACCATGTAGCGCTCCAGCTCGGACTTGATGTAGTCCGAATCCGTCTCGCGGAAACGGCGCTCGAGGTTGGGGACGATCCCTTCGAACGTGGCGCCGTATGTGTTCTCGCCCCGCTCGTGGCGATAGCCGATCACGACCCGCTCGCCACGGTCGGCGTACAGGACGTAGCGGAGCGCTTCCGGCGGCAGGCTCTTCACGGGAGCGTTGTAGTCCCAGCCGTGCTCCCGGCAGACGGCTTCGATGATCTTGCCGTGCCAGGAGTTCTCCATCGGCAGACGGGCCCAGGGCACGAGCGCCCCACCGGCCAGCGACAGGTTCTTGTTGGGTATGACGCGATCCGGGTCTATCTCCAGGCGACTGCCGATGCCCGTGCAGGAGGGGCAGGCCCCGTGGGGAGAGTTGAAGCTGAAGCTGCGCGGCTCGAGCTCGTCCACGGTGGTGCCGTCGTACGGGCAGCTGTAGCGCTCGCTGTAGCGGTGGTCCTCGAATTCGGGCGCCTCGCCATCCCGCGGCGCCGGAGCGATCAGGACGACGCCCTCGCCGAGTCGCAGCGCCGTTTCGACGCTGTCCGCCAGGCGGCTCGCATCCGGCCGAGACGTCGCCAGCGGCGCCCCCGTCCGCGGTCTCGTGGCGCACCACGAACCGGTCCACCACGACTTCGATCGTGTGGCGCTTGTACTTGTCCAGCTGCCGCGTCTCGGCCAGGTCCATCAGCTCGCCGTCCACCCGTACGCGGGCGAAACCCTGGCGGCGGATCTGGTCAAAGACCCGGTCACCCTCTGTCTTGCGGTCCTTTATGACTGGACCCAGGACCAGCAGCCGCGTTCCTTCCGGAAGGTCGTAGATCTGGTCCACGATCTGCTGGACGCTCTGGCGCTGGATCTCGCGGCCGCACGTTGGGCAGTGCGGATGGCCGATTCGGGCGAAAAGCAGGCGTAGATGGTCGTAGATCTCGGTGACCGTGCCCACGGTGGAACGCGGGTTTCGGCTGGCACCCTTCTGATCGATGGAGATGGCCGGGGAGAGGCCGTCTATCTGGTCGACGTCCGGCTTCTGCATCTCGCCCAGGAACTGGCGGGCGTATGCAGACAGGCTCTCGACGTAGCGGCGCTGGCCCTCGGCGTAGATCGTGTCGAAGGCGAGGCTGCTCTTGCCCGAGCCCGAGAGGCCGGTGATGACCACCAGGCGGTCGCGTGGCATCGAGACGGTGATGTTCTTGAGGTTGTGTTCGCGGGCCCCGCGAACGACGAGCTGTTCCTGCGGCATAGGCCAGAATTGTAAGGCAAACGGGTCAAATCGAACAGACGTTCGTGTACCTGAGAGCGGCGGCCGGGGAAGCTGCATTCGCGGCCACTATCGCCCCTCGGGGCGTCACGGTGTGTCAGGTATTCGCCGGGCGACTACTATCCGCCGTTCGCCACCCGGCGGGGCTCGTGAGGCCAGGCCACTAAGCCGCGCCACGTCTCTGCGGGTGTGGATCCGGGCCGTCGCCGCGCCCACAAACCCGCCTGCGACCTCGTTTCCGTCGTCTGCGTCCGATAGTAGTCAACCCATGACTACTTGAGAGATGCGCGGGTTGCGCTTCGCTTCGAACGCCCGGCTCGCCCTCAGCCCATCTGGTCGAGAAACTCGACCGCACCCGTCTCCACGTGGTAGATCGCACCGACGATCCTGAGCTGGCTCTGTTCTACGCGGCGGCGGATCGGCATCGACCAGATGAGGAGCTGCCCGATCGTGTGCTGCACGTTGATCCGGACGGCGTCCAGCCAGGGGTCGGCCGACGAGCTGTCGCTCCAACCCAGGCTGGAGCGGATCGTGCTCACCAGCGAAATGAGGTTGCTGGCGCCTTCCAGGTCGGGGGGAGGCTCCGCGCCGGGCGGCAGACGATCCATCGCCGCCGCGATGCCGCCACATTGAGAGTGGCCAAGAACCACGACTAGCGGACAGCCCCATCGAGCGAGAGCGTATTCGATCGTTCCCGTCTCTTGATTCCCGGCCACGTTCCCGGCAACGCGAACGACGAAGAGCCGCCCCAAGGATTTGCCGAAAATGATCTCGGGAGGAACGCGACTGTCCGAACAGCCGAGGACGATCGCATACGGATCCGCGGTTGCCAACCGGGCGACGACCTCTGAAGGATCGGGGGCGCCCGCGATGGCGTCGAGGAACCGCGCGTTCCCGGCCTGGAGCCGCTCGATGGCGCTGCGCGCGCTCCGAGACGCTCTCTCGCCCGATTCGACCATCCGGTTCCCTCGCTCCGCTGCTGCCGAGATCGTAGCATCGGCAACTGGTGGTCAGGAGGCGCGGAGGAAGCGCTCGTAGCGACGCTCGAGAGGCGGATCGTGCCCCTGCTTGAGGATTGTCGAGGCCAAGTGGTCAGACGCCGATCGGCGTCCCCGCGATCCAGGCCCGCTCCGGGCTCGCGTCCGGTACGATCGGACGACCTGGCGCACCGGCCAGAGCGATGAGGAAGGACCACGCATGAGCAGGGCGGACGCGCGGCCGGCCACCCGCGCGGCCTCGATGCCTGAGGCAATCGCAGATTCTCGACGCAGGATGACCCGCGACGGCCTCGCCATCGCGGCGTATGCCATGCCCGTGGGGCTCGTCTTTGGACTGACCGCGCTCCAGGCCGGCTACTCCGTCTTCGACGTGATGGCCAACTCCTCGATCGCGTTTGCGGGCGGGGCGCAGTTTGCCGCCGCGGGCCTCATCAAGTCACACGCTTCGTGGCTGGCAATCGCCGGGGTGGTCGCCCTCGTGAACGCACGCCACCTCCTCTACTCCGCCGCACTGACGCCATACGTCAACGACCGGCCCCGGCGCGAGAAGGCAGCCATGGCCCACTTCCTGACGGACGAGACGTTTGCCCTGGCCCTCGCCCATTTCCGGCGCATCGGATCCTTCGATCGGCGTGGCTACTGGGTCGCCGCCATGTGCATCTTCGTTCCGTGGCAGATCGGTTCGACGGTGGGCTATCTGGTGGCAGGAGCGGTGGACACGAACCGGCTCGGCCTCGACGTCGCCTTTCCGGCTGCCATGGCAGGCCTCTCACTGGGGATGGTGACCGGGCGCCGGGACGTGGCGGCGGCGTTGGGCGCAGTGGCCGTCGCTGTGCCGGTAGGGCTCGTTGCGGGCGCCTCGCTCGGGTTGGTGGCCGGAGCCGTGCTCGGCCCTCTGTTCGGGTTGGCCGTGCCCGCGTCGCCGGCGGATGAATCGAGCGCTCCCGAGACGCCCGAGCCATCGGCCGAGGCTGGCCTGCCATGAGTCTCGGTCTCGTCCCGCTGGCGTTCCTGATGTGGCTGACAACGTACCCGTCCCGGGCGCTGCCGATGCTGGCCCCCGGTATGGAGCGGCTTCCGTCGTGGGCAATCACCTACCTGCGCCTGGCCGGACCGGCGGCGCTCGCGGCGCTGGCCGCCGTGAACTGCCTGCTCACGGCCGACAAGCCGCCCCGCCTGCTGATCGGCATCGAACCGATAGCGGTCGGCTTGTGCGCGCTGATCGTGTGGCGGACACGCCTGTTGCTGCCCGGGGTGACAGCCGCGGTCATTCTGGTCGCCGCCGCGCGGGCCCTTAGTATCGCTGCATGAGGGGCGCACTCCCGGTCACCAGGCCAGACCTCCGGGTCCAAGCCGCCGCCGTGGCCGCAGCGTTCATGCTCAACGGCCTGAGCTTCGGGGTGTGGGCGGCGCGGATCCCGGCGGTCAAGACGCAGACCGGCCTCGACGAAGCCGGCCTGGGTTTTGCGCTCCTGGGCGCTTCGGTCGGGGCGGTCCTGACGATGACGTTCGGTGGCTGGCTCGGCAGCAAGTTCGGGACGCACGTCATGACACCGCTGACGATGGTCGGCTGTGCGGTGATGATGGTCTTCATCGGCGCGTCCTCGAGCTTCGAGAGCCTGACGCTCAGCCTCCTGCTCTTCGGCATCTCCCAGGGAACCATGGACGTCTCGATGAACGCGAACGGGATGGCCGTCGAGCATGCCGGCGCGGGCCCGATCATGTCGCGGCTCCACGCTTCCTGGAGCATCGGCGCCTTCGCCGGCGCGCTCGCGAGCACGCAGGTCGCGGCCCTCGGGATTCCGGTCATGCCCGAGTTCGCCGTCGCGGGGGCGGGCCTGGCGATCGGCGGCGTGATCCTCCGAGTCACGATGCTGCCCGATAGGCACGCCGAGGGTGGCGGCCGGCTGCAGCTCCCCACCGGCCCCCTGCTGCTGCTGGGCGCACTCGCGTTGTGCGGCCTGATGGCCGAGGGCTCCGCGACCGACTGGAGCGGCGTGTACCTGCAGCGCACGATGAATGCCTCCGAAGGAGTGGCCGGCCTCGCGGTGACGACCTTCGCCGGCTCGATGGCGATCGCCCGACTCGCGGGCGACCGGCTCGCCGTAGCCTTGGGCTCCGCCCGGCTGGTGAGCGGAGGCGCGGCCCTGGCGACGCTCGGCCTGGCGCTGGCTCTCGCGGTGCAGGTCCCGGCAGTGGCGATAGTCGGTTTCGGGATGATGGGGCTCGGGCTGGCGGCCGTGGTTCCGACGCTCTTCCGCGCGGCGGGGTCGCAGCCGGGGATCCCGGCGTCGGTGGGGATCGCCGCGGTCTCGACGATGGGCTACGCCGGCGGCCTCGTCGGCCCGCCGGTCATCGGCACCGTGGCGCGCGCAGCCACGCTGCGCGGCTCGCTGCTGATCATCCTCGTCCTGCTCGTGGTCCTCACGCTCGCCGGCCGCCGCGCGCTGGCCCGACCGGAGCCCTGAGCCGGCGCCATCCACGGCGGCATCCCGACGCGTACCCCGATCCCCTACTTAGCCGGCTCCAAGCGCCGCTCGCGCCAGTAGCGTCCAGACGTCCAGGTCCGGCGACTCGAAGCCGTTGGTCGAGAGCACCGTGCAGATCTGGGTGCGGTGGTCGTTGCCGTGGTGGAGCGCCTGGGCGACAAGCAGGTTCGTGGCGTGCGGCAGCTCCGGGCGATCGCCGCGAGCCGGGATCGTGATGTCGACCTCGCCGATGCGCGACAGAACCACGCGCCAGCGGACGGCCTGGTCTCGGAGCTGGTCGGCCAGCTCGTCGAGCGACTGGTCGGCGTCCGGCCCGGTTCGCGGCGGCGGCGGCGTCCCCTCCAGGTAGCGCAGGTACCGGCCGTCGGCGTCGAGCAGGTGCGACAGCGTGGCCAGCACCTCGCCGTAGACGCCCGGCGCAGTGGCCGTCAACGCCTCCCGGGGCAGGCCGCGCAGGTGACGGATCAGCGTCTCCGTGGCCCAGGTGTGGTGCTGGAACGCCTCGCTCAGCGGGTCCATCGATCCTCCTCCGGCTCCGGCGTCGCGCCGGCCGGCCGGTCTATCGTCGCCGCCTGCCACGGCCCGGCGGCCGCTTCCCGTGCGCTTGATCACGTTCGGAGTGACCGTATGGTCCCACGTCGGCCGGTCGAGCCACTTGGCCGCCCAGCCGTCGTCCTCGTGCTCGTCGCGGATCCCGGGCAGCCAGTCGGAGGCCGTCGCTGCGCCGCAGTCGTCGACCGGCTCCGTCGCCGCGACCACGCGCACCTCCGTCACGTCCAGCGCGGTCGCATCCAGACTCAACGCCCTCGCCGGCAGCGCGTTCACGGCGCTGCCATCTGCGCGTACGGGCTTGATAGTTCGACCCGCCCGAGCCGGAGCCGGTCTCGGGCCGGCCGGCCCGTCCGGAGCCGGCTTCGCGGCGCGCTCGGCCGCTCGGGCCACGGCCGCCGACGCGTCCTCCTCGAGCACCCGCAGCCGGATCTCCTGGATCTCGTCGCGCAGGGCCGCAGCCCGCTCGAACTCCAGGTCCCGGGCGGCCTGGCGCATCTCCGCTTCCATCTGGCGTACGAGCTTCTCGACCTGCTCCTTCGCCATCTCCGTGAAGGCACGCTCCTGCCCGGGCGCCGTGGCGTAGGAGCCGTGCGCCTCCGCTACCGCCCGGAGCCGGTCGTTGATGTCGCGGATCCCCTTCACGATCGTCACCGGCTCGATGCCGTGCTCGCGGTTGTACTTCTCCTGGACCGCACGCCGGCGGTTCGTCTCGCCGATCGCGGCCTTCATCGAGTCGGTCATGTGGTCGGCGTACATCACGACCTCGCCGCCGATGTTCCGCGCCGCCCGACCGATCATCTGGACCAGCGACCAGGCGCTGCGCAGGAAGCCTTCCTTGTCCGCGTCGAGAATCGCGACGAGCGTGACTTCGGGCAGGTCGATTCCCTCGCGCAGGAGGTTGATGCCGACGATCACGTCGTAGACGCCGAGTCGCAGGTCGCGCAGGATCTGGACGCGCTCCAGCGTGTCCACTTCCGAATGCAGGTACTGGACCTTCACGCCAAGCTCGTGCAGGTAGTCGGCCAGGTCCTCGGCCATCTTCTTGGTCAGCGTCGTGACGATCGACCGCTCGCCCCGCTCGACGCGGCCGCGGATCAGCTCGAGCAGGTCGTCGATCTGGCCTTCGGTGGGCTTGACGGTGATCTGCGGATCGACGACGCCGGTCGGCCGGATGAGCTGCTCGACGACCTGCTGGCTGCGTTCCAGCTCGTACGGCCCGGGCGTGGCGCTCATGTAGACGGCCTGGTTCACGCTGGCCTCGAACTCCTCGAAGGTGAGCGGGCGGTTGTCGAGCGCCGACGGCAGCCGGAAGCCGAAGTCGACCAGGATCTCCTTGCGCGTCCGGTCGTTCTTGTACATGCCCACGACCTGCGGGATGGACATGTGGCTCTCGTCCACGACCAGGAGCCAGTCCGGCGGGAAGTAGTCGAGCAGCGTCCAGGGCCGGCTGCCGGCCTCGCGCCCCGAGAGATGGCGCGAGTAGTTCTCGATGCCGGTGCAGTAGCCCAGCTCGCGCATCATCTCGAGGTCGAAAGTCGTGCGCTGCCGCAGCCGGGCCGCCTCCAGGTCGCGGCCCTGCGCCTCCAGCTCCGCGACCCGGACCTCCATCTCCTCGTCGATCGCCTTGACTGCGGCCATCAGCTTGTCCGCCGGCGTCACGAAGTGAGTGGCCGGGTAGACGTTGAGCTCTTTGCGCTCGGCGAGCAGCTCGCCGGTCAGCGGGTCCAGCTCGGTGATCCGCTCCACCTCGTCGCCGAAGAACTCGACCCGGACCAGGAGGTCCTCGGCGGCCGGGATCAGCTCCAGGGTGTCGCCGCGAACGCGGAAGCGGGCGCGGCTCAAGGCCTGATCGTTGCGCTGGTACTGGAGATCGACGAGGTGGCGCAGCACGGCGTCGCGGCGGTATTGCCCGCCGACGCGCAGCCGCAGGATCGTGGCCCCGTAGTCGACCGGGGCGCCCAGGCCGTAGATGCAGCTGACGCTGGCGACGATGATCACGTCCCGCCGCTCGAAGAGCGCCTTGGTGGCCGCGTGGCGGAGCTTGTCGATCTCGTCGTTGCGGCTCGAGTCCTTCTCGATGTACGTGTCCGAGCGCGGCAGGTACGCCTCGGGCTGGTAGTAGTCGAAGTAGCTGACGTAGTACTCGACGGCGTTGTCCGGGAAGAACTCGCGGAACTCCGAGTACAGCTGGGCGGCCAGGGTCTTGTTGTGGGCCAGGACGAGCGTGGGCTTCTGGTGCCGCTCGATGACTTGCGCAATCGTGAAGGTCTTGCCGGTGCCGGTGGCGCCGAGCAGCGTCTGATGGCGCAGGCCCCTGGCCAGGCCTTCGCTCAGTCGTTCGATCGCTTGGGGCTGGTCGCCGGTGGGTTTGAAGTCGGCGACGAGCCGGAAATCGGGCACTGGAACCTCGTCGGCGTGGGAGCTTCAGTATACCGCCCCATGGCCCATTACGTACAGACGTTCTAGTAGCGGAGGCTTAGTCCCCAGCCCCGACCGGCTCTCCTTACACCCCCAGCCGCACCTCGACCGCCGCCGCGCCGTTCCGCTCCAGCTTGAAGGTCGCGCCCCGGTCGCCCGCCGACACCTCGTAGTCGCCGAGGAACCCGTTGAAGCGGAGCCGCCCTTCGGCATCCGTGGTCATCGTCGTCGGCGGCAGCCACCACTCGCCCTTGATCAGCCCGCGGAGAGCCTCGAACGAGGGCTTGGCGGATCCGTCGAGACGGACCAGACCTGTCGGCGCGCCGAGCCAGCCGCCGTCAGAGAGGCCCCAGTACGTGACGGCTTCCACCGCCGGATGCGAGAGGAGGGTCTTGTAGTGCCGGACCATCTCGTCGGCCTGGCGGGCCTCACCCTCGGGCGTCGTCGGCCATTCGGGAATCTGGTAATCGTTCAGGTCTTCGATTTCCGGCGGCATCAGATGCCCGGAGACCAGGGTGCTCTCCGTGAAATGGATCGGCAGCCCGTAGCGGGCGAAGCGCTCGAGGATTCGGAGCGTCTTCTCCTCGCCCCAGTAGCCCTGGTGCATGTGGCTCTGCAGGCCCAGGGCGTCGATCTTGATGCCCGCCTCCAGGACGCCTTCGATCAGACACTCGTACGCCGCCGACATGTCGAAGTCGTTGAGCAGCAGGATCGCCGACGGGTTCGCTTCGCGAGCCGACTCGAACGCCATCTTCACGGTCGCGATCCGGCCGTTGGCGAGGCAGATGCGGGTCATGCCGTTGTCGTACTTGTCGAAGATCGGCATTATCACGGCTTCGTTGATCGCATCCCAGGCGTCGATCAGGCCGCGGAAGTCGGCCACCTCCCGCCGGCTGCGAGCCTTCTGCGCCGCCACGATCTCCTCATTCGAAAGGCCCAGAAGCCAGTCGGGCTGGACGGTGTGCCAGCACAGCGGATGGCCCTTGACCGAGACGCCGCGATCGACGAACCACCTGGCCGTCTTGAGCAGCCGGGCCGTGTCCGGCTTGCCGCGAACCGGCTCGAAGCGGCCCCAGTAGAACGGCAGAGTGGCGAAGTTGAATAGCTCGAGCCAGAGGCCCGCCAGGTGCTCGGCCCGGGCCGCCGGCGCCTCGCCCAACGACCCGACGCCGCCTCCCGCGCCCGCTTGCGGCGCCGCAAGCTCGCCGTTCGCCAGTGGAATCATGTCGAAGCCGATGCAGCCGAACAGGAACTTGTGGGCGCGCTGGGCGACGGTGACCTGCCCGTTTGCCAGGGGCGCTCCGCCGGCCAGGACAGTGACGGTCGCGTCCGCCGTCCGGTTCTGCCTGATCAGGCCGTCTGCCGTTGTCATGGGAAGCCTCCTGCACCGCTACCAGACAAAGCCCGAGCCGACGGTGTCCTGTATCGCCTCGACCATCTGCGACTGGGGGATGACGTGGAGCTGGCCGTTCTGGTTGCCGCCCCGGTTGTTGCATTGGCGTCCGCAGGTGTCGATGTAGGTGAACGTCGGTGGGTTGGCCGTATTGTCGTAGCCAACGATCGTGACCGCGTGTCGGATGTGTGGCGTGGCCGACCCCGCCTGCCAGTTCGGGAGGCCGTGCGTATCCAGCTCGGCCACGACAGGGACGCCGTCGCGACCCACGTCCAGGGTGACGGCCATCCGCAGGTCACGCGCCGCCGCGGGCTCGAACCTCATGACCGAGGCGTACCAGAACTCAGTCCAGCCGGCGGTGTCGTGACCGGAGGCCTCCCAGTTGAGGGCGACCTGGAGGTTGGTTCGAGGCGCACCGATGGTCGGATAGAGCGGGCGACCGTTCGCGTCCGCGTACACCGCGATCCCCTTTGATTGCCAGCCCGGCGGCTGGATCTCCATCCCCAGGTACATGATGTAGCCGCGGGCATAGGCGGTGTAGCCGTTGAGCGTGTCGGAGCCGGTCCAGTAGGTGCCCAAGCGTGTGCCGTCCGAAACGGCCACCTTAGGCCCGGGGCTCGGCCAGGCGACCCCCTCGGCGGCATAGGGATCCAGGAAGTAGCCCTCCAAGCCGGTCACGTTCGGATGGCCGATCAGCTGCTGCCAGTAGTACAGCGCGGCAGCGGTAGCGCCCGGCTCGCACAGGTTCCAGTAGTTCTCGTTGGAGAAGGTGTTGCCTTTGACGTCCTTGCCGTATCCGAGCGGCTCGATGATCCAGCGGGATTTACCAGTGTCGAGGGTCCGTGTGGCAGGGACCGGGGCGCCGGTGGTGGGGTTCGCCAGTGGGTCGGCGCTCGCTTCGAGGACGACGACCTGCCCGTTCACCAGCGCGATACGCCCGGCAGCCTTCAGCGCCAGCCATCCGGCCGACTGGGCTGGAACGGGCCGTCGCGGGGCCGGCGAGTCTACCTGGTCGGTCGGGAGAGCGCCATGCGCGGGCGGCGGACTCGGCGTCGCGAACAGGTCGATTGGCTGGAAGGTTGGACCGACGGTCGAGGCACGTGTGGGCGTCGCCGGAGGTGTTGGCGCCGGCGTGGCTATGGCCGGTGATCCGGAGGTGAGCACCGCGATTCCGGACTCCCCCGCTGTCGCACTGGGGAGCTGGGCGGCCTGGCCGCCGCAACCCGCGAGTAACGCCGCGGCGCCGGCGAGGGCGAGCCAGCGACGGGCCGCGCGCAGTCGCGTCATCGATCTACCAGACGAAGCCCGAGCCCAGCGTGTCCTGGATCGCCGCGACCATCTGCGCCTGCGACACCACGTGCAGCTGGCCGTTCCGGTTGCCGCCGCGGGCGTTGCAGGCCCGGCCGCAGGTGTCGATGTAGGTGAAGGTCGGCGGGTTGGCGGTGTTGTCGTAACCGACGATGGCGACCGCATGGCGGATATGCGGCGTTGCGCTGCCGTTCTGCCAGTTGGGCAGGTCGAAGGTGTCCAGCGCGGCGATGACCGGCACTCCGTCGCGCCCGACGTCCAGGGTCACGGCCACCGTCAGGTCGCGGGCCAGCGTCGGGTCGGGTCTGATGACAGACGTGTACCAGGTCTCGACCCAGGCGTTCGGATCGCGGCCGGATGCCTCCCAGTTGAGCGTCGTCACGATGTTGGGCCTGGGCCCGCCGCGGGTGGGGTACAGCGGTGTTCCGTCCGACTTCGCGTAAACGACCATTCCTGTGGTCTGCCACGACGGCGGCTGGGTCTGAGTGGCCAGGTACATCAGGAAGCCCCGCCCGTGAGCCGTAAAGCCGTTGACCGAGTCCGACCCGGACCAGTACGTCCCGAGCCGAGAGCCGTCGCCGGCCAGCGGCACCGCAGGCCCGGGCCGGGGCCAGGCGCCTGCTTCGACCACGTACGGCTCCAGGAAGTAGCCCGCGGTGCCGGTCACGTTGGGATGGCCGGTGAGCTGCTGCCAGTAGTACAGAGTGACGCTCGTGGCGCCGGGGCTGCACATGTTCCAGTAGTTGAGGTTCGAGAACCTGTTGCCCTTCTCGTCACTGCCGTAGCCGGAGGGCTCGACCACCCAACGGGTCCACGCGGTGTCCAGGGTCCGGGCCGCGGGAATTGCGGCGCCGGTAGCCGGGACGCTCAGCGGGTCGGCGGCGGCTCCCAGGAGGACGACCTTGCCGTCGACCAGGGCCACACGGCCGGCTGCCTTGGCCATGAGCCACTCGACCGACTGGACGGGCATAGGCCGGCGCAGATCGACGGCGAAGGCCGGATCGGTTGGCTGGGCACCGCGCGACGGCGGCGGGCTGGGCGTGGCAAAGAGGTCGAGCGGCTGGAACGTTGGGCCGCTCGGGAGTGCCGCGGTCGGATCGGCCGGCGTGTCTGTTGCCGTGGTCGGTGTCGGGGCCAAAGCTGAGGCGCCGGAGGCCGTTGCGGGCGTATCGACGGACGCGATCGCCACGATCCCGGAACTGTCCGGCGCAGCCGGGCCGGCGCCCGTGCGCGGAGATCCGGCAATCATCGCCGCTCCCGTAAGCGCGATCAGGAAGGCGGCCGCGGCGCCGACGGCCAGCAGGCGGCGAGGAGACGACCGGGACGCGAGCATCGGCCGATTCTACGCGCCTCCGGCCCCACGCCCACGTGAGGGCTCGCGGCCTCAGCCGTGCGCGGCCAGTGCCTCGCGCAGGGCGGCGTCCACGGCCAGCTCCACTTCCGCCGGACCTCCGTCCGTCCGGATGATTCGGGTAGCGGCCGAGCGCCACAGGGGCAGGGAGTCGGCCTGGGCCGCGATCCGCTGGCGGGCGTCGGAGTCCGGCATGCCACGACCGGTGAGACGGGCGAGCTGAGCGGTCGGGTCGCAGACGACGAGCCAGATCTCATCGCACCAGAGAGCCGACCCGGCCTCTATCAGCTTGATCGCTTCCAGAACGATGGCCACGGGCCGGGTCGCATCGGCGGCCCGTATCGCGTCCGGAAGCAGGCGTGCGACCGCGGGATGGACTACGGACTCCAGTTCGGCCAGCCGTTCGTCGTCGGAGAAGACGAGGCGGCCCAGCGCGGCCCGATCGAGGGAGCCGTCGGGCTGGCGATACTCCGCGCCGAAACGGTCGATGACGGCCTGCGTGACCGGTGCGCCGGGCGACATGAGCTCGCGCGTCAGCACGTCCGCGTCGACCACGGCGGCGCCACGGGCCGCCAGCCAGCCGGCCACGGTCGACTTGCCGCAGCCGATCGGGCCGATGAGGCCGATCAGCGGCGAGCGCGTTCCCAGGCTGCCGGGTCGGACGGGACTTCCGCGGGGTTCCGTCATGGAGCCGCCTCCTCCAGCCGCAGCCAGGCTTCCTCGGTCGCAGCGAGGGCCTCGCTCACGGTTGCGAGCTCGCCGGTTACACGGCGCAGCTCGACGAAGTTGCCATGGACTCCGGGATCCTGCAGGGCCGACTCCAGTTGTTGCCTGCGCGACGTGAGGCGCGCCAGCTCTTCGTCTATCTGGGCTTTGCGCCGCCGGTAGGCGTCTTTGGACAGCTTAGCGACGGGAGGCCGTGCCAGGGCCGGGCTGGAGGCAGCGGTCCGGGAGGCGGGCATCCTCGGTGAACCAGTCGCGTCCTCCGACATGGTCGAGGCCCTGCGGCCGTTGGTAGGAGCCACTTTCCTGCCCGATCGCGCCGGAGCCTCGCGATGCCGGAGCCCGACCGCGTCCCCCGGCTTGCGCCCGCCGGTTTCCCGGGCGCGCCCACCGTGAAGACGTCCCGCCTCTCTTTCGGCGGCAGCCTGAGGGGTCCAGCCACCTGCCACCGCAGCCCGCCAGGCCCGATACCCACCTTCGAAGGGGACCGCCAGGCCGCCGTCCACTATCCAGAGCGAGTCGCAGACCATCTCGAGGAGACGCCGGTCGTGGCTGACGATCAGGAGGGTGGCGTCCGTGCCGCCCATGAAGGCTTCGAGAGCCTCGCGGGCAGGGATATCCAGGTGGTTCGTGGGCTCGTCGAGCAGGAGCAGGTTGGCCGGTAGCAGGAACAGGAGCGCCAGCTCCAGGCGGGACCGTTCTCCGCCCGACAGGGCGGCAACCTCCGTGAAAACGTCGTCGCCTCGGAACAAGAAGCGGGCCAGATGGCCGCGAGCCTCTCCCTGGCTGAGCGGCAACTCGTCCAGCACCGCGTCGAGGACCGTCGCACCCGGGATCGGGGCGTCACGGAGCTGGGCGAGGTAGCTCAGCTGGACGTTGCGGCCGATCTCCAGGGCGCCGTCGAGCGGCGCCAGCTCTCCGGCGATCGTGCGAAGAAGCGTTGTCTTGCCCGCCCCGTTCGGACCGACGATGCCGACCCGGTCGCCGCGGCGCAGCTCCAACCAGGGGACATGGGCGACGGGCACGCTCGCCTCCGCGCTCCCGGATCCGTAGCCGACGACGAGGCCTTCCGCTCGCACCACCGACTCGTATGAGCGCGCGGGCGCTCCTCCGGCCAGGGCATCGGTCGGGAGTCGGAGCCTCGCGTCCGAGTGGCGCTTCTCCAGTGGCGCCAGCGCTTCGAGACGAGCCTCGTGCTCGTGCATCTTGGAGAACTTGCGCTGGTGGCGATACAGCTGTACGAGCTCCCGCTCGCGGGCGATCTGGCCGGCCCGGTCCTCGGCCACCTCCGCAGCCCGCAGGTCGCGCTCCTCGCGCTGGCGGGCATAGCTCGAGTAGGTGCCCCGGAACGGCGTCAACCGACGGTCGCGCAGCTCCCACACGCGGCTCACCGTCGCGTCCAGGAATGCGCGGTCGTGCGAGGCCACGATCAGACTGCCGTGGCGCCGGCCGAGGGTCTCCTCGAGCCACTCCAGCGCCCCGAGGTCGAGGTGGTTCGTCGGCTCGTCGAGGAGCAGCAGCTCGGGGTCGGCCAGCAGGAGCCGGGCCAGCGCCGCTCGGGTTTGCTCGCCGCCCGAAAGGTTCGTGGGCGGCCGATCCCACTGATCGCGCTCGAAGCCCAGGCCGGAGAGCGCCGCCTCGACCCGCTGGTCGAGCGCGTAGCCGTCGCTCACCGCGAACTCGTGCTGGAGCGCTTCGTATTCGGGCTCGGTCACCCGGCCGTCATGTTCGAGCTGGCGAAGGGTTCGCTCCACTTCCTCCAACCGCCTGGCGCCCGCTCTAACGGCAAGCCTCAGGCTGGGGGCCTCGATGAAGCTCGAATCGACGTGCGCCTCCTGAGGAAGCATCGCCAGAGTCAGGCCGCGCTTGCGATGGACCTCGCCCCTGTCGGGCTCATCGAGGCCCGACAACAACCGGAGCAGGGTCGTCTTGCCGGCGCCATTGGGCCCTACGAGGCCGATCCGATCCCCGGCGGCGATGGCGGCGTCTACGCGGTCGAGGATCACGAAGTCGCCGACCTCGCGCGAGACCCCAGCCAGTCTCACGATCGACATCAGGCGGGTCCCCCAGCCGGCTGGCCGGCGCGGGCGGCGGGTTGGCCGGCGCGGGCGGCGGCACGGCGGGTCGCGGCCGCCTTCCGTGTCGCCTCGACGCGTCGGGCGCGCTCGTCTTCGGACCGGTTCCGACCGAGAGCCCCGGCGCCGTCCAGCTCTGTCCAGCGAGGTCCCCTCCGTCCCAAAGCTCGATCCGTGCCCCGCAGAAGTCTCGCGGCCGCCGCTCGTTGCGCGGACGGCAGGCGCTGGCACCACGAGCAGAAATGGGTCGACCGGCCGCCGACGGCGATCCGCTTGATAGGCCGGCCGCATCGAAGGCACGGCTCGCCGGCTCGCTGGTAGACCTGCAGGTGCTCCTGCATCGAGCCGTCGCCCTCGGGCGCCGTGTAGTCGTCTATGGAGCTGCCGCGCCTTCGGACCGCCTCGGCGAGGACGTGGCGCAGCGCTTCGTGGAGCCGGCGCACGTCGGCCGGCTTGAGCGTCAGGGCATCGCGGAGAGGGTGGAGCCGCGCCCGCCAGAGAGATTCGTCGGCGTAGATGTTGCCCACGCCGGCCAGGAAGTCCTGGTTCAGCAGCAGCGTCTTCAGCCGGCCCCGGCGCCGGACCAACAGCTCGCCCATTCGTCGAGCGGTGAACTCGTCGGCCAGCGGCTCCGCGCCCGTGGCAAGGACGCCCTCCGCCTCCCCGTCCGCCGGCTCGCCGGTCGCCTCATTGCGCCGATACAAGCCGATGCGACCGAACTTGCGCATGTCGCGAAAACGGAGCTCGCGGCCATCCGCCAGCGACAGAACCAGATGGACGTGTCGGTCCTGCGGAGTGCCGGCGTCCACGACGAACAGCTGGCCGGTCATCTTGAGGTGGATCGTCAGAACCGAGGGTCCATCCGCCGGCCCGGGATCGCCGCCGGCGGGGTCGCGCGGACCCAACCACACAAGGAGCTGCTTGCCGCGCCTGCCCACTCCCTGGATCTCGCGTCCCGCCACCGCCGCCGCGAAGGCCGCCGGCTCGTGGCTGCGCAGCGTCGGCGGCCAGTTGCAGGCGGCGCCACGGATTCGAGCGCCACCGACCAGGCCGCGCAGGTCGCGAGCTATCGTCTCGACTTCCGGCAGTTCGGGCATTCTCTCTAGAGCGTAGCGGGGCACGGGATCGGGTGCCGGACGCCGGCTGCTCCGATGGCTAGCTGGCGTCCCAACGCCCAGTGCGCCGGACGCATCGGCGCGGAGGCCCCGGGTACTATTCGGCTCGGGGCACAAATCCAGAGTCGCAGCCACGGAGGATCGGTGGGCCTGTTGAGGCGGCCGCCCGGGGGAGCAAACCGGGCACGGGCGATCCCGTCGTGGCCGCCATCGAGCAGATGCGCCGCGACGGCGCGGATCCGGCCGTGCGCCATGAGACTCGGCATTTCATCTACGTGCCGGGCGCAAAGGCCGCCCAGGCCCTGGCGCGCAGCCTCCGGGCCGCCGATCGCCATGTCGAGGTCGACACCTCGGCCAGGCGGGGTTACTGGCTCGTTGTCGTGAGGCAGACGATGATCGTCTCGCCTGAGGCCATCCGCGCGCTCCGGCGAGAGCTGGAGACCGCGGCTCTGGCCGTCGGTGGCGACTACGACCGCTGGCAGGTGGACGTCGCCAGCGCCTGAGCCCGCCAGACGCGGCAGGCCCGGCGCGCCATTCGCCGCGCCGCCCTCGCCCGCCGCCCTCGCTCGCCTGCCCCGTCCTCAGCCGCGCTCAGGCCAGCGCCGGCGCGACCTTCTCCTGAAGCTCCAGGCAGACCTGGCGCGCCAGGTCCACGAACGCGACCTGCGCCGGCGAGCGGTACCGGTCGCGATGCCAGGCCAGCGTCAGAACGCGCGGCGGCACCTCCGTGGCCACGACGGCGCTCCGAGGATCGGTTTCGTCGACGGTCAGCCGCGGCACGAGCGCCACGCCGATGCCGGCGTCGACCAGCGCCTGGACCGTGGTGTTGTCGTCGGATCGGAAGACCCAGTGCGGGTCGCCGCCGTTCGCCCGCAGGTAGGCCTCGGCGGCGGACGTGCTCCGGCAATGGCGAAAACCGATGAGCGGCAGATCGGCGATCTCCCGGACGGTCGCGAAGCGATCCAGCCCGGCGAGGGGCGAGTCTATCGGCACCACCAGCACGTACGGGTCGCGGAACAGCTCGACACCCTCGAATGGGCCTTCCGACAACGGGTACACGGCGAACGAGAGGTCGAGATCGCCCGATTCGACCAGGTCGAGCAGGCCGTCGTCGCTGTTCGTCTCGACGAGCCGCACTTCGACGCCGGGCCAAAGGCCGGTGAAGAGGCCCAGGGCGGCCGGCAGAATACGGGCTCCTACGCTCTGATACGTGCCTACCCGGAGCAAACCTGTCCCTCCTTCCGAGTACGAGCGAAGGTCGGCCCGGGCGGCCTGCATCCTGGCTACGATCGAATCGACGTGGCGGAGCAGCAGCGCGCCGGCCTCGGTCACCTGGACGGTTCGCCGGCCCCGCGACCTATCCAGCAGTCGGGCGCCCAACAGAGCCTCCAGCGCGGCCACATGCTGGCTGACCGCCGACTGGGTGTAGTCCAGCGTCTCGGCCGCCTCATGGAACGAACCGGTCCGGGCGACTGCCTGGAAGCTCAGCAGGTGGCGGAACTCCACGCCGGCTAGATGATCAGTAGCGCATGATTGGTAATTGAACAACATCGACTTGCTCTAATCAAGTCCCATGGCTACCGTAGCGGCATGGAACTGATTACGTTCGTCCTGGTAACTGCCTTCGTCGGCGCACTGGCCATCGTGTTCGGAGGCGACTCCCGCCCATCCGAGCACGACCACATCCGCAACTGGTAGACCTGGACCATACCCGCGCGATGACCGTCGACCCCGCCGCGGGTCGGGTCGTCGCAACGCACATCGAAGCCCGGGTGGCCGGCGAGCAGGCATCCGGCGAGCCGGACCTCTCCCTATCCTGACCGCTAACCGGCCAGCACCTCTGCCGGCGCCTCGCCAAGCTCGGCGACGATCGCGTCTTCTCGTGTGAGGGGTCGCATCGACTCCCAGTCGTCTCCGACCTTGATGTCCACCGTGAGCGGCACGTCCAGCTTGATGGCTCCCTCCATCGTCTCGCGGACGATCGGGGCGACGGCATCCACCTCGTCGCGCGGCACTTCCAGGACCAGCTCGTCGTGGACCTGCAGAAGGACGCGGGCTCTGAGCGGGCGTCCGCCGACCCGCGCCGCCCCCAGTCTCTCGGGCAGCCGGATCATGGCGATCTTGATGATGTCCGCCGCGGTTCCCTGGATCGGCATGTTGATCGCCATCCGCTCCCCTGCCCCACGGAGCGCCGGGTTCGACATGCGCAGCTCGGGGATGGATCGTCGGCGGCCCAGCAGCGTGGAGACCCAGCCCTGCTGGCGGGCCAGCTCCTTGATGTGGAGCATGTAGTAGCTGATGCCGCTGTACGTAGCGAAGTAGTTGTCGATGAACGCCTTGGCCTCGGCACGCGAGATCCCCGCTCGCGAAGACAGCCCGAAGTCGCTCATGCCGTAGGCGAGGCCGAAGTTGACCATCTTGGCCATCGAGCGCTCGTCGTGGGTGATCTCCTCGGGCGGCTTGTGGAGCACCAGCGCGGCGGTCTCGCGATGGATGTCGGCGCCGCGGGCGAAGGCGTCGCGCAAGTGCTCGTCGCCGGAGACGTGGGCGATGATCCGCAGCTCGATCTGCGAGTAGTCCGCGGCGAGGAGCGTCAGGTTCGGATCGCCGGCGACGAAGGCACGGCGGATGCGCCGGCCCAGGTCCGAGCGGATCGGGATGTTCTGGAGGTTCGGGTCCGATGAGCTGAGCCGTCCTGTCGCGGCGACGGCCTGATGGAAGGTCGTGTGCAGCCGGCCGTCGCGCTCGGAAACCAGCAGCGGCAGCGCTTCGATGTAGGTCGATCGGAGCTTGGAGTAGAGGCGCCAGTCGAGCAGCTTGGCGATCATCGGGTGGGCCGGCTTGAGCTCTTCGAGGACCGACGCGTCGGTCGAGTAGCCGGTCTTGGTCCGCTTGCCTTTGGGCAGGTTCAACTCGTAGAAGAGGATCTGCTCGAGCTGCTTGGGCGATCCGAGATTGAAGTCGTGGCCCACGTCCAGGTAGATCTCGGATTCAAGGCGCGCCATCTCAGCGCTGAACTCGACGTCCAGGCGGCCCAGCGCCTCGAGGTCGATGGCCACGCCGGCCACCTCCATGTCGGCCAGGACGGCGATGAGAGGCAGCTCGATCTCGCGGAAGAGGCGGTCCAGGCCCGAGTCCGCGAGCGCCTTCTCGAGCGGCTCCCGAACCGCCAGCGCCGCCAGCGCGTCGAGCCCAACCCGCATCGCCGGAGTCACGTCTCCGGCAGGCGGAAGTGTCACGTCCAACCGCTCGTGGGCGACGTCGGCGATCGTCTGGCTACGCAGCGAGGCATTCAGCAGGTACGCCGCAATCTGAGTGTCGAAGACGACCGGCAGGGGCACCGTGGCCCCGCCGGCCACGTTCGCCACGACGAGCGGCTTGGTCTCGTGGCCCACGACGCGCGCCGCCGATCCGAGAAGCAGCTCACCAAGCCGTCCGACCGCATCGTGGCCTTCGGCCACCAGCACGCGCCCATCGGAGCCGGCCAGCGCCATCGCCTGCGGCACGCCTCGCAGCGGCCGCGGATCGTCCATCAAGATTGCCGCCCCGACTTCGCGCTGTCGGGCGAGCCAACTGGACGTCTCCGCCGCATCCTCGTCCGTGGCTTCGAAGCGATCCAGGAGGGTCGCGTCCGCGACTGCCGCGCGCAAGGCTTCGGCCAGATCGACGGGACCCTCCGCGACGAGGGGCCGGCGGCGTTCGGAGATCGGCGCCGGCGCGGGCTCCGTAAGTCCGGTGGACCCGAAGTCCATCGTGAGCTGCAACTCGCCACCCTCGCCTGCGAGAGGACCGCCGCTCGTCGCCGCGGCTGCCGCGTGGCCGCCTCGCCGGCTACGCGGACCGCCGGCACGGTCCCGGCTGCGGTGCGCAGGGCATCGGCCGCGTCGACGGCCAATTCGCCGGTCAGCGCGGGCAACCGGTCGATCAGGCTGCGGAACTCGAACTCACGGAAGAGACGCACCACCTCGGCCCGGTCGTAGTCGGAGAGCCGGGCAGCCTCCAGGTCCAGCGAGATCGGCAGGTCCCGGACGATTCGGGCCAGCTCGCGGCTCTGGAATACCTGCTCGCGGGCTTCGACGAGCTTTTCACGCAGCTTGTCCGGCTTGACCTCGTCGAGCCGCCCGAAGATCCCCTCGAGAGAACCGAACTGTCCGACGAGCTTGGCGGCGGTCTTCTCCCCCACCCCGGGTATGCCTGGGATGTTGTCCGTTGGGTCGCCCTTGAGGGCCTTGTAGTCGATCATCTGGTCCGGTCGCAGCTCGAACCGCTCCCAGATCTTGGCGGGATCGTAGTAGATCGTCGAGTCCACGCCCTGGCGGGTCGTCATCAAGCGGGTGTGCTCGGTGACGATCTGGAGCATGTCGAGATCGCCGGTCACGACCGTGGTGTCAACGCCACGAGCATCCATGTCTCGTGTGATCGTGCCGATCACGTCGTCCGCCTCGAAGCCCGCCAGCTCGTAGACGGGGATTCGAAGCGCGGCGACCACCTCTCGAACCTTCGGGAACTGCGACCGAAGGTCGTCCGGCATGGGCGCGCGGGTGGCCTTGTAGGCGGCGAACTGCTCGTGCCGGAAGGTCGGGCCTGGAAGATCGAAGCAGGCGGCCACGCAGTCCGGCCGGACGTCCTGGATCCCCCGGAGCAGGATGCTGCAGAAGCCAAAGACGGCGTTCACCAGCTCGCCCCTGCTGGTGGTCAGAGGCGGCAGGGCGTGATAACCGCGGTAGATGAGGCCGTTGCTGTCGAGCAGCATCAGGCGAGTCATGCGGGCCTCGAACGGACTGGCGCCGGGAGCTGGCGTGTGCACGGCCGGCGACCGGACGGCGCCGACCGTCTGCCTATCGGTCCAAGTGTAACCGCGACCCTGCCCCGCTAGCGGTTCGGCCGGCCTTGCCAGCGCCGCCGGAGGGCCGGCGCCAGCAGGATCAGGATGCCGAGCCCCATGGCGGCGGAAGATCCTGTGAGGATGAGCAGCACGCCATCCGGCCCAGATTGCGACGTGGCCGGGGACCCCGGTTCGGTGGGTGGCAGCGCCTGGCCTTCGGTGGGCGTCAGACCGCCGGAGTTGACTCCTCCAGTCGCGGGGAAGCCCGCCGTCTCACCCGTCGATGCCGGCGATGCCGGCGCGGCCGTCGGAAGTGCCGCTGGAGGGCCGGTCCCAGAGCCGCCTTTGGGCTGATCGCCTGCCGGGCCACCTGACCCGGCAGCGTCGAAGGCAGCGAGCGTCGCACCCGGCGCTGGGGTGGCAGCTGGGGCCGGGGTGGCTGCCGGCACAAAGTTGGCGGTGGATCCCGTTCCGTCCGAGGCGGCGCGCTCAGCCGGCGCCCCGGCGTGGAACAACTGGCTCGTCCCGTGCGCTCCCAGGATGGAGACCGCGCCGGTCAACAGCAGGCCCGAGAAGCCGACGGCGACCAGAGCGCCGCCGAACGACCGCCGCCGGCCCAGTCCGAGGAGTCGCCCCCAACCTCGATGGCTCGGCCGAAGCCGCGCGGCATCTTCCTCAGTAAGGGCGAAATCGCGCGGCCGGGTCTCGATCGGCAGGGCCGCGGTGGCGCGGGCGATCGACCCGAGATCGGCAAAGAGAGCGGCGCATTCCTCGCAACCGGCGATCAGCTCGAGGGCGCGAGCGCGTTCGCGATCGTCCACGTCGCCCCCGTAGAGGCGGGCGATCAGCAGCTCGTCGTGTGCGGCGTGAGGAGTAGCGGGTTTCGGCATCACGCTCCTCAGACGGTCTCAGCCACGGAACAGTTCCCGGTTCGGAGTCAGGGCACGGCGGAGTGCCAGGCGACCGCGGTGGATGCGCGACTTCACCGTTCCGATGGAGACCCGCATGATGCCGGCGATCTCCTCGTAGTCGTAGCCATCAACGTCGAACAGGACGATGCAGTTGCGTTGCTCGAACGGGAGCGCGTCCAGCGCCTGGGCGAGGGCCCTGGAACGCTCGACTGCGAGAGTCCGGCTTTCGGGCTCCGCCTCAGGTTCGGCCGGCGGCTGCCAGCTGTCGTCCTCGAACTCGGGGTACGGCTGCGCCGGACGACGACGACGGGCCCGCTGCATGTCGAGCGCGGCGTTGACGGCGATCCTGCCCAACCAGCTCCTGACGGTTCCACCCCGGAACGAGCCCAGACTCCGGTAGGCGCTGAAGAAGGCCTCCTGGACGGCGTCCGCGGCCTGGTCCCGATCCGGCACGAGGCGGTAGACGAGGGCGAAGAGGTGGTCCTGATGCCGGACCACGAGCTGGTTGAATGCGTCCAGCCGGCCACGCAGCGCCTCCTCAACCAGTGCCGCGTCAACGGCCTGGCCTTCCGCTTCCGCCCCGCCGTTGCGGGCTGCCCTGGCGTTGGTCACGACTCGAACGTAAGCCCCTCTCTAGTCCGGAAGGCTCGGGCCCGCGACCCGCGACTTGGCCGCGCCGGCGCGAGGATAGCACGGGGTTGGCGCCCGGCCGGACCGCGCCTGCGGTGCATGACCGGGCCCGCGCGCGAGCCTGGTCCACGATGGCGGGCGCCGGATCGGGTGTCATCGGGTCCCGTCCGCGCCGCCGTCAGGTCGCCTGGAGTCCACAGGCTGTACGATGCCCGCCGGACCGTGCCGACGTGGCGGAACTGGCATACGCGCTCGACTCAAAATCGAGTGGCCGTGAGGTCATGCGGGTTCAACTCCCGCCGTCGGCACCACACCCTGACGCCGAGCCGCCAGGCAGTGCTTCGCGGCCCGGGATCTCGACCCCCGCTCGATCCCGGCGACTGGCTGCTAGCAGCCGAACCCGCCGCCGCCCCCGCCGCCGCCGCCACTCGGCGCCGCGGCCGGGACGTCGTCCAGAGAGTGGGCCACGATGTCCTTGATCTTGGCCCAGGAGGTGGCGTCGACGGCCGGATAGCCGTTGATGAAATGCATGCCGGTCGTGGTGGGGTCGAGGGTGATGCGTCTTGACGTTGCCGCCCCCGATGAGATGGGCCAGGCCGGCCCACTGCTTCACGTCCTGCTCGTTCCCGAGCGGCAGGTTGGTGTTGAACGCCGCGCCAACGTGCTGGATCAGACGACGGGATGCTGGGCAGGATCTTGCACGGATCGAGCGTCGTGCGCATCGACTTGAGGACCAGCTGCTGGCGCGCCATCCGAACGTAGTCGCTGTAGATACACGCGGGACCTGGCGTAGGCAAGCGCCCAATTGCCGTCCATCGTCTGCAGCCCGGGCTTGATAGTGAACGCGATGTCGGTCCCGTTTGCGGGATCGGTGGGACCGTGCCAGGTGATGGCCTGCAGCCCACCGGACTTGGCGGCGTCGTCGATCATGCGCTGGACGTTGCCGAAGCCGCCGGGAACCTGATAGCCGTTGTGGATCCTGCTCTCCAGATTCGACGACCCGACGTTCATGTCGCACACCCGCCACTTGGCCGCCCACGTGCCCTTGGGTCCGCACGGGTAGTCCGTGACGAGCACCGGAACGTTGATCGTGACCCCGCCCAGATCGTCTATCAGGGTGCCCAGGCCCTCGATGTTGATGGTCACGTAGCCGTCCATCGTCAGACCGGTGAGCGCGGCGATGGCCTGCGCCGTGGCCATTGCGCCGCGGAACCAGCCATGGCTCGAGTCCTGCGGGTACGGGAAGTTACCTGGGTTGTTCCACGCTTCATTCGCCAGCCAGTTCATTTCCGCCGTAGCGATCCCTCGTCCCGCGTAGCCGGACCACGTGTAGGGCGGGCAGCCGTTGTTGCCGGTGGCGTAGTGCTGAGCGATGGCCTGGGGTAGTGGGCACGCAGACGGTGTTCCGCGGCACGCCGATCATCGCCGCCTTACCCGAAGCTAGATCGACATGGAGCACGATCATCGTGTCCGGCCTCAGCCCGGTGCGCGACGTGCCGGCCTCGATAGTCCGCACCGATCAAGAGCACGTTCAGCTGTCCGTCCGCAGCCCAGTTCTCCGAGTCGGTGGTCGTCTCGAAAGACGGAAGGGCGCTGAAGTCGAACGTCTTGACCGGGCCGGTCGACGCGGAGGGTCCGGAGCTCGACGGGCCCGGGCTTCCCGGGATCGGACAGGCCCGGAGGTGTCGCCCTGGACGTCGTCCGTTGCCACGGAGACGGGCGCATCCGTCACAAAGCACGGCGTTGGAGCTGTGATGCAGTAGAGGGCGTGCTGCCAGTCCATGTCCGTGGCCGCGACGCCGGCGTGGACGAGCACGGTTCCCGAAACGATGATCCCGACTCCGAGGGTAGCCGCCCACTTTCCCGCCGATGTGCTCACCGGACGCTTCCTCGGCTGCGCCCTGCCAGCCACCAGGTACGAGTCGACGATGGCCCAAAGGTGGTAGATGAAGGCCACGAGGTCCAGGATCAGCAGGCTGGTGAGCCACTGCTGGTTCACGGCGAGGCCGAAGAGCGAGCTCCGCTCGAAGATGAGGATCAGAAGGAATGCGCCCAGGACGGCCAGCGCCGGGATCGCGACGATCTTGCCCCGGTTGGGTTGGCCGGCTGCGGCCTGGCCAAGACCCGGGAACAAGGCCGAGAGGGCGGCGGCCCCAACAGGGGTTCGCAATCGGGACGGGAACTTCATCCTGTTGGTATCTCCATTGCCTGCCCGCTACGGGCCCGCCCGACGCGTCGGACCGCGTCGGGCCGCACCCATTCTGCCCTATCTCGACGACGGCGGCCTTCCCGGAGGGCCGGCGACGCCCCGCGTCCACAGTTTCTACACGCGGCCCCTAGCAGCTGAAGCCGCCGCCACCGCCCCCGCCGCCGCCGGCCGGAGGGACGCCGTCCAGGCCGTGAGCGACGATGGAGCGGACCGTAGCCAGTCGCGGGATCGTGAGGAATCCGACCGGATTCCCCGTCACCGACGGCACGAGCTCTATGGTGTTGACGTTGCCCGTGCCGATATGTTCCGCCATGGCCACCAGCTTTGGCGCGTCCTCCACCGGCATGTCAGTCCAGAACGTGTCTCCCAGCGCGCCGATGATCGAAGGGATCCTCGGGCAGCAGCGAGCACGGGTGCAGATCGTTACGCAGGGCGAGCAGGACGGCCTGCTGGCGGGCCATCCGGCCGTAGTCGGAGTCCTGATGGCGGCTGCGGGCATAGGCCAGGGCGGTCAGGCCGTCCATGTGCTGCGGCCCGGCCTTGATGTCGAGGGTGATGTTCTTGCCGTCCTGAGGCCGCGAGTACTGGGAATCCCTGAGCCGCACCGGGACGTTGATATCCACGCCACCAAGGGCGTTGACCAGGTTGACGAAGCCCATCAGGTTCACCAGGACGACGCCGTCGACGTGGAGTCCGGTCAGCTCGCCGACCGCGCCTTCGAGCGCCTTGAAGCCACGGACGAAGTCCGTTCCCGGATACTGGTACGCAGCCGGCCGGTTGACGGCGTCGCGCCACAGACCGTTGAGCAGGTTCGGGTATGGGAAGCAATGGCAGGGGAAGGCGTCAGCCGACTCGGGCGGAAGCGGGACATTCTCGAGGTTCCGCGGAATGCCGTACATTGCCGCCCGGCCGGTCGCGATGTCCACCTCCAGCAGGATCATCGTGTCCGTACGGAGACTCCAGCGGCCCGTGCCGGAGTCCGCGCCTACGAGCAACACGTTGAGCTTGCCGTCGGCCGCCCATTCGGTCGGCGGCGTGTTCGGCGGATCGTTCGCATCGATCGGGAAGACGGGAATGCCGTCCGCAGTCGTTGGCCCGGGTGTCGGGGCGACGGTCGGAGACCCGATCGGAGTTGGGGTCGGGCTGCCGATCGACGTTGGTGACGCGCTGGGCGCCTCGGTCGGAAGGTCGGTCGGGTCGGGTTGGTCTGTGAAGGCGGGGGCCGTTTCCCCGGCGGCCAGGTTCGGGTCTCCGAACCAGCCCGGCCCATTGGGATTGAAGGCAGAAGAGAGGGCGTTGCTGCCGGCCATGTCCAGCGCGCCAAATGCCAGGTGCGTTCCCAGCGTCGCGAGGACCACGATCCCGATGACCGCCCTCGTCGCCACGCGCCCGATTCGCGTACCGGAGGGGCGAGCGCGGGCGACCATGAATGCGTCGGCGATTGCCCAGAGGCGGTAGATCAGGACGGCGACGTCGAGGAGCAGGAACGAGAACAGGGCGCTCGACGAGAAGAGCGAGTCCACGATCGCGTGCCTGGCGAAGAGGACCAGACCGGCGGCAATGACCAGCAGAGCCAGCGCCGGGGCGGCGATGACCAGCCCACGCCGCCGACTCCCCGCCGCGGCCTGTCCCAGCCCGGGCAGGATGAACGACAGGATCGCCGCGACCGGAGGCGACTGGAGCAGACCGCGACTGCGCATATCCGGAGTCCCTCTCCTATGCCACTTCACGAGCAAGATCGGCCGGGAAGAGGCGCGACTGGGGCGCGGCTACTATGCCCCAACTCGACTGCCCTAACCAAGTCGCGAGCCTTCGCGGGCCTCGGCCGGTCAGAACCACACGACCCCGCCCGACGTGGCAAGCCCCACCAACACGGTAACCAGCAACCAGCCTCCGACCAGGAGAGACGTCGCCGCGTACCGGAACCGAGCCACCCACAGGCGCCTCACCAGGTCGGACGGCAAGGAGCCCAGCGTCGGGCGGACGGCCAGCAGGGCAGACAGCCCGTCTCCACCGCGAGCAACCTCCACGAGGGCCCGGTGGTAGGCCAGATGCACGGCCGCCTCCTCGGGCGCCTGGTCGCGGTCTTCGCGTACGGCGGCATCCACGGCCATCGTGTCGGACAAGAGACCCTCAGCGGCATCCGCGGCCATCTCAAGGTCGAGCCGCATGCGACGGTCATGCGGGGTCTCTTCCGGCATCGCCGCTATCGTCTGTCGCGCCGCGGAAACCCGACCGGCCAGGAGAAGCATCGTCGCCCTCGCCCAGGCCGGAGCCGAACCCTCGGGGTGAGCTTCCAGCCACCACCGAGCCCCCGCGGCGTTGCGTGGGATGGCCCCGCCCACCTCGCGACGCCAGGCTGCCGCAGCCTGTCGGCTCTGCCACCAGATCACGTCGAGCGCCGGCCAGCGGTGGCGGTCTCGAAGACCGAGCGCAACTCCGAACGCCGGCGTGGGCAGCAGGACGAGGAGGGCGGTGGCCGCCCCATGCAATCCCAACATGAGGCCGAGGCCAAGGAAGAGCAGCGGGCCCGCAACGGCGGCAGCGACCAGCACTCTGCTCTCGAGGGTGCCGCAGCCACAGACCTGCCGCTGCAGCGCAACGGCCGGATCGAGCCTGCGCGATGATCGGGTTCGGACCTGGCCGGCGCCGGTCGTCATCCCGGTTCCGCTCCGGCGGAGAGTTCGAAGTGGACCAGGCCCTCGCCGAGCCTCCGCTTCGCCTCGGCCAGTAGCTCGGCGTCATAGGCCACGCCACCCCGCACCTCCATCGGCAGAGTGGCGCCGCCCGGCTGGGGCAGGTGGAATACGACACGCGTCGCGCCCGGCCGCATCTTGAGCATTGCTCTCAGCTCCTCCATGGCCAGCACGATGCGGCCGGTGTCTGCGCCCCGGGTGAAACGCACGTTCAAGATCCCGGAATCCGGGGCTTCCAGAGGAACGGTCGGCGCGGCCACGGCGCGGGCGGCCGAGGCGCGCTCCTCGTCCGGGAGCGGCGGCTCCTCTCGATCCGGGGCGAGAGACGCCAGATCGTCCGGGGCGGGCACGGACGAGAGGGGCTCTCCGGGCGGCGGCACGCGGCCGGCAGGCGGCACAAAGGCCCGAGGCCCGGAGGCCGGGGGTCCGGACGCCGGCATCGCCGAAGCCGCTGCGGCGGACGCCGGCGGAGTCGCTACAGCCGGAGCGGACCCCGCCGCGACGGTCACTCCCCCGCCACGGAGCGGTGAGACGCGGATGGGCGGCGTGGGCTGGACCACGGCCGGAGTCTCGGGTGTCGCCGCCGACCCCGGCGGCCTGGCGTATCCGTTTCCGTTGCCGTTGCCGTTGCCACTGCCGAAGCGCCGGCCGCCGCCCCGCCTCTCGCCGGCCGCCACTTCCGCAGATATCGCCTCGGGGCCGCGGGCGGCCGCCTCTTCCCAGACCCAAACACCGTCGGCGAGAAGTGACGCCTCGTCGCCTCGATGGTCCACCCGGCCGGCGACGAGCAGAATCGCCCCCTCGGCGAACGTCCCACCGGCTGTCACGTACAGCCGCGGGAAGACCACCACCTCGAGCGTGCCCTGCAGATCCTCGAGCGTGGCGACGGCCATCGTCTCCTTGTTGCGCGTCACCACCGTCCTCAGTCCCGTGACGATTCCGCCCATGACGACCCGCTGACCGTCGAGCGACTCGTCCTTGAGATCGCTCGAGTAGGCCGTGACGTACCGGGCCAGCTGGTCGGATATCGCACCCAGCGGATGCTCGGACAGATACAGCCCGAGCAGCTCCTTCTCCCATCGGAGCCGCTCCCGCGAGAGGGCTTCCGGCACCTGAGGCAGCGGCATCTCCAGCGCCTCCGGCGACGACCCGAGGTCGAACAGCGACGTCTGCCCGCTCGTTCGGTCGCGCTGAGCCGCCTGGCCTGCGTTGATGGCGTCGTCCAGGGCCTCCAGCAGCTGAGCTGCGTGCCCGAACCGGCTCATCGCCCCGACCTTGATCAACGACTCCAGGACCCGCTTGTTGGCCAGTCTGAGGTCGACCCGGGCGCAGAAGTCGGCCAGAGAGCGGAAGTCGCCGTCGGCCTGCCGGGCCGCGATGATCGAATCGATCGCCCCCTCGCCGACGTTCTTGACCGCCAGCAGTCCGAACCGGATGGCGTCGTCCTCGACGGTGAACTCGACGGACGATCGGTGGACGTCCGGCGGCCTGACTTCGATGCCGAGGCGCCGGCACTCGGCCACGGCGGCGGCTACCTTCTCTTCGTTGTCGCGGAAGGCGGTCAGGACGCTGGTCATGTAGTCGACGGTGTAGTTCGCCTTCAGGTACGCCGTCTGGTACGCGATCAGGCCGTAGCAGGTGGCGTGAGCCTTGTTGAAGCCGTAGCGCTCGAAGGGCTGGAAAGCGGCGAAGACGGCGTCGATGACCGACGGGGTGACCCCGCGTTCGGCCGCCTGGCGCACGAACTTCTCGCGCATCTCGCGCATCAGGGCGGCCTTCTTCTTGCGAATGGCGTAGCCGAGCATGTCGGCCTCGGGACCGGTGAAGCCGGCGAGGGCCGTGGAGGCGGACATGATGTCTTCCTGGTAGACGAATACGCCGTAGGTCCGGTTGAGGTACGGCTCCAGGAGCGGGTGGAGATAGGTGACCTTCTCCTCGCCGTGCTTGCGCCGGATGTAGGCCGGAATGTTGTCCATCGGGCCGGGCCGGTACAGCGCGACCATGGCCGCCAGGTCGAAGACGGTGGAGGGACGCAGCTCGCGGATGTAGCGCCGCATGCCGGCCGACTCGAGCTGGAAGACGCCCGTGGTCTCGCCCGACGCCAGCAGCTCGAACGTCTTGCGATCCTCCAGGGGAATCCGCTCGAGATCGATCTCCTCGCCCCGATGGTCCCGGATCAGATCCACGGCCTGGCGCAGGATGGTCAGGTTCGAGAGGCCCAGGAAGTCGAACTTGAGCAGTCCGAGGGCCTCCACGCCGTGCATCTCGTACTGGGTCATGACCGCGTCGGAGTTGGTGGCCCGCTGCAGTGGCATCAGCTCCGTCAGCGGTTCTCGCGAGATCACGACGCCGGCAGCGTGGGTCGAGGCATTCCTGGCGACGCCCTCGAGCTGCCGGGCGAAGTCGATGACGCGATGAACCGGCGGCTCGTTCTGGTACATCTCCTTGAGCGGCGGGCTGGTGGCGATCGCTTCCTCGAGCTTGATGCCGAGCTGGTTGGGAACCGCCTTGGCGATTCGGTCGCCCTCGCCGTAGGTCATGCCCACGACCCGGGCCACGTCGCGGATGGCCGCCCGGGCGAGCATCGTGCCGAAGGTGATGATCTGGGCGACGTGGTCGGCGCCGTACTTGCGGCTGACGTAGTTGATGACTTCCTCGCGCCGGCCGTCCTCGAAGTCCACGTCGATGTCGGGCATGGTCACGCGGTCCGGGTTGAGGAAGCGCTCGAACGGCAGCTGGTAGTAGATCGGATCGACGGGCGTGATGCCGAGGGTGTAGGTGACGATGCTGCCGGGCGCGGAGCCGCGGACGGTGATGGCGATGTGCTGCTCGCGGGCGAAGCGGGTGAAGTCGGCCACGATCAGGAAGTAGCCGGCGTAGCCCATGCGGCAGATGACGTCCAGCTCGTAGTCGAGGCGGGACTGCAGCTCGGCCGTGACGGTCCCGTAACGGCGCTCGAGGCCGGCCTGGCATTCCTTGCGCAGCCACGACTCGATCGTCTCGCCTTCCGGCACCGGGAAGCTCGGAATCCGGAGCTGGCCGAATGGCAGCTTCATCTCGACCATCTCGGCGATGGTGCGCGTGCGGCGGATGGCGTCGAGGTTGTCCGGGAAGAGGGCTGCCATCTCGGCCGCCGACTTCAGGTAGAACTCGTTGGACTCGAAGCGCATCCGGCCCGACGTGTCGAGGTTGCTGCCCGTGCCGACGCACAGCAGAACGTCGTGTGCCGGCGCCTGCTCGCGGCGGACGTAGTGGAGGTCGTTGGTGACGACGTGCTGCGAGGCCGATCTCCGGGCCCAGACGGAGGAGCTGCTCGTTGAGGCGGTGCTGCGCGGCAAGGCCGTGGTCCTGGAGCTCCAGGAAGAAGCGGTCCGCGCCGAAGATGTCGCGATACTCGCCGGCAAGGCGGCGGGCCGACTCCCAGTCGTCGACTTCGAGGGCCTTGGGGATCTCGCCGCCCAGGCAGGCCGACAGGCCGATCAGACCCTTCGAGTGCTTGGCCAGGTGCTCGCGGTCGATCCGGGGCTTGTAGTAGTAGCCGTCGAGGTGCGCGTCGGTGACGAGGCGGCAGAGGTTCTGGTAGCCCTCCCAGTTCTCCGCCAGCAGGACGAGGTGGAAGGGCTGGCTGTCGGCCTTGCCCTCCTTGTCGCGCATGCTCCGCCGGGCGACGTACGTTTCCACGCCGACGATCGGCCTGATCCCCCTGGTGGCCGTCGCCTGTACGAAGGCCACCGCCCCGTACAGGGCCCCGTGGTCGGTGATCGCCATGGCGTCGAACCCGAGCTGCGACCCCTGTTCGGCGAGCTCGTTGATGCGCCCGAGTCCGTCCAGCAGGCTGAACTCGGAGTGGAGGTGCAGGTGGACGAAGTCGTTGGGGGCAACGGTCACGGGGGGTAATGGTAGCCCGTCGCGGCGGGCCGCCACCGCCGGCCACGCGACGTCCCAATTGCGCGGCCGAGTCGGTGGAGCCGGTCGAGGCGGCGTCAGGGCGGAGAATCGGGCCGGAGCGCCGTCAGCTCACCGGCGCGGTCGGGCGCAGCTCCCAGGTCGTGCCGTCGGGGCTGTCGTGGAGCTCGATCCCGGCGGCGAGCAGCCGGTCGCGAATGGCGTCGGCGGCGACCCAGTCGCGGGACTCGCGGGCGCGCAGGCGCTCCGCCAGCAGCGCGTCGACGAAGGGGCCGACCAGCTCGGCCGGGTCGCGAGACCCTTCGACGGCCATCTCGCCCAGGCAGACGATGGCGGCGCGCAGCGAGGACCGCGCCACCGCCAGGGCATCGGATTGATCCGTGTCGCTCGACCAGGCCTGGATCGTCTCCTCGAGAGCCAGGATGGCACGGACCGCAGCCGGGACGTCGCATTCCTCGAGAGACGCGCTGAAGACCTGCTCCAGATTCGCGACCTCCTCGCGCAGGGGCCGGGACGGCGACAGGCTCCGCCGGAGTGCCGCTCGCTCCCGGCGGAGATGCGACCGACGCGGCGACGTCCACGGACCCGGCGTTGCCCGCGGCCTCGACCAGCCCGGCGATCGGAACCTCCGAACCGGCCGGGAACACCGTGCTGCGGCCGTCCTTTCGGACCGTGACGGTGCCCAGACCCAGCACGGAGGCCGTCCCGGCGTCCAGGTCCAGCACCAGCGCCGTGTGGCCGTCGACGCCCAGGATGAAGACCTCCTCGGGCAGCTCCGCCTCCAGGACGCGCAGCCGCCGCTCGCCCAGGTAGCAGAAGCGCGTGTCGTGGTTGCCGCCCTCGGCGTTGTCGTAGTGGGGCACGACGGCAACGGGCAGGCCGAGCGGCGTCAGGAGATCGAGCCCGGCCAGCCAGCGCGGCGCCTCCCCGACTTTGTAGATCTCGTAGACCGGAATCGTGAAACGGCCCAGAGTCAGGGCGGCCGCGCTGGCCATAGTGACCGCGCCGCCATCCGCGAGCTTCCGGGCCAGCAGGCGCGGTATCTCCGAGCCGGACCACTGACGCAGGGCGTAGGACGGGCTGCCGGGACCGGCGAAGACCAGACGGGCCTCGCGGATCCGGGCCAACGCCGTCTCGCGCGCCAGGGCGTCCGCATCGGCCGATCGGAACGAAGCGACCGAGAACGGCGCCCCGACGCTCACACGGAAGTACTCCAGCGTCCGGCCGGTGATGTCGTCGGCGTTCTCCTGGAACCCGTAGGGTGTGTCGAGCACCACCGCCGGGACCGGCCGCTTGCCCAGCCTGTCGAGAATCGCCCGGTGGACGCGGGCCATCGTCGGCGTCGTCTCGCCCGAGCCCATGATCGTCAGGATGCGGGGCATGCTCATGGGCGTCCCCCGCGCATCCCCTGACCCACGCCGCCTGGTGCCCTCATGCGGCGGCCGCCCCCGAGAACGGCCCTTCGCGCTCGGCAGCGAGCATGGCGTCGGCCAGCTCAGCCGGGTGCTGGGCGTGGATGTCGTGGTCGCCCTTGAACCACTGGACGCGGACCGGAACGCCCGAAACCGAGGCCGCAGCCTCCGCCTCGAGGGCGCCGGCTCGCTTCGCCGCGGTCCAGTCGCTCTCGCCTCCGTCCACCGGAACGATCAGCGCCGGAACCCGCAAAGAGCGCCATAGATCGGCCGTGCGCTGATTCCACATCGCCTCGAGGATGGCCTTGTGGTGCTCTCGTGACAGCCAGGGCGCGATGGTTCGATCCGGCCGAATCTCGAAGTTGCCGAGCGATCCTTCGAAGCCCTCTTCGGGCCAGTCCGCGTGAGCCGTCCGGAAGTAGCCCTCCACCGACGACAGCGGAAGGCCCACGAGAGGTGGCGGCGCCAGTCGATCCCAGCAGATCTCCCAAGTCGGGAAGGCGTCGCGGAGGTCGGTCAGTCCGCCGTCCACGAGCACGATGCCGCGGGTGAGCTCCGGATGGCGAACGGCGAAGTCCAGGACGACGCCGCCGCCCCATGACTGTCCCGCGATGATCGGTCGCGCGAATCCGGGGCCGAGCGCGCCGATGAGGGCCCGCAGATCCTCCGAGACGGTGGCGAAGTCGTAGCCGGCGTCCGGCTTGTCCGAGTGCCCGTGGCCGCGGAGATCGACCGCTACCGCGGTCCGTCCAGCGGCGGCCAGCCGGCGGGCGACTCCGTCCCAGAGCCGGGCGTTGGAGGCGAGACCGTGGACCAGCAGGAACGGAGCCGGGGCCGCCACCGACCCGGCGGCGCAATGGTCGTTCTTGTCCGCGTCGGCCGGCAGCCAGCGGAGGATCCGCAGCTCGAGCCCGTCTGCCACCCGGATTCGTTCGTCGATGGGCTGATGCGGTTGCTCAAGGGTTCGATCTGAGCGCTCACCAGCGTCTCCTGTCTTCGCCATCCTATTCGGCGAGGCAAGTCTGGTCCTCGGCGGCCGGGGCCGGGGTGCGCCGGGCGCTGAGGTTCCACCGAGCGGGTCGCGGCCTCCGTACAATCGCCGCACGATGACACGACAGACAAGCGTGCCGACACAGCAGTCCAGACGCGGCCACGTCGGGCGCCGCCTTGGCGCGACCGCCGCCTTGATCGCCCTGGCCCTGGCGGTCGGCGCCTGCAACCTGTTCTCGAACCCGCCCGGCCCGACCGCATCGCCGTCGACTGGCGTCGGCCCGACCGACGGCGCCACCGCCACGGCCCGGATCACCCCCGACTCCGACCCCTCAGCTCGTCAAGAACATCATTCTCGTCGCGGCCGTTGCCGAGCCGAGAGATGCCACACCGTCGGGCTTGACCTGGAAGGGCGTGCAGGACGCCGCCGCGAAGATCGGCGCATCTGCCTCCCTCGTGGAGCCGGCCTCGAACGCCGACCTGCCGTCCGCGATCGACAAGGCAGCCGCGAGGGATCTCGCCGTAGTCGTCACGATCGGCCCGGATGCCGACGCGGCGGTCCAGGTAGCCGCCGTGGCTCACGCAAGCGCACATTTCCTCGAGGTGGGCGTGGCGGTCCCGACCGCCTCGCCCCCCAACGTACATGGCATCGTCTTTGACGAGGCTGAGGCGGGCTATCTGGCCGGGTTCGTGGCCGGCTCGTTCTCCGCCGCCGACAAGATCGGCTTCGTCGGCGACACCGCCACGGATGCTCGCTCGGCCAACTATGCGTCCGGCTTCGGCAATGGCGCCTCCCAGGCCCGAACCGGGATCGGTGTTTCGGTCGCCTACGTAGGCACGTCCGACTCTCCCGACAAAGGGCGCACTACCGCCGCGGGTCTGGTCAAAGCCGGCGTCGACGTCGTATCGGCCCTGCCGGACCTGTCCGGCATCGGCGCCCTGCGGGAAGCCTGCGGACGCAAGGCGCGGCTCGTGGCCGTCGACACGGACGCCTGGCAAACGATCCCGGACGTGCGGTCGTGCCTGGTCACCAGCGTTCTGAAGCGGTACGACGTCGCCGTTGGAGGCGCGATCGAACGCCTGGCCGCGGGCCAGACCGCTCCTGCCACGATAGTCGAGGACGTCTCCACCGGGGGAATCGACGTCGGCGATTTCCATGTGGACCAGCCGGCCGGGTTTGACTCGCAGCTCGCGAGCGTTGTCGCCACCCTGAAGAGAGGGCCGCCGCGCCCGACCGCAGCACCGTCTGCGAGCTCGCCTTCGGCCTCCCCCGGGTCGCCCAAGCCATCGCCAACATGAGGACGTGCCGGTGAGCGCGCACGATTCCCCGGTCTCTCGTGTCGCCGTGCTGCGACGAGGCGGCCATCGCCGAGCTTCTTCGATCCGCCCGCAGGATCGCCGTCGTGGGGGCCTCCTCGAACCCGGCCCGACCCTCTCACGGCGTCTTCGCTACGCTGCTCCGGGCTGGCTACGAATGCATCCCCGTCAATCCGAACGAAACCGAGGTCCATGGGGTACCCGCGGTAGCCACTCTCGAGGAAGCCGCCCGGGCTGGCCACATCGACATCGTCGACGTCTTCCGCAGGCCCGAGCTGACCGAGGACGTCGCGCGAGAGGCGGTCGCCGTAGGGGCCGGCGCGCTGTGGCTGCAGCTTGGCGTGATCAACTGGGAGGCCGCCAGGATCGCCGCAGAGGGCGGCCTGGCAGTCGTCATGGACCGTTGCACCGCGATCGAGTTGAGGCGCTTGCCGCGTCCGGCGCCCGAGCGCCCTGACCGCCGCTGAGAGCCGACCAGATACGCGCGACGCCGTCCGGAAGGACGGCGTCGCGCGTGCTCCCTGGAGTGTTCGACGGATGTCGTTCGGTGCGACCGACGCCGGTATCGTGCCGGCGGCGGTGGCGCCCTCAGCCCCTACTCTACCGCTCCGGACGCCATGTCACATTCGGTCCAGGCCCGCGCCATGCGCACGACGTAGGGTCCGAAGCCAGCGCCGCGGCCTGGGCTGCTCAGGTGGACGCGCTCCTTGACGGGCTCGAGCTGCGGCGTACGGCGCCGCGGCAGCCGGGCAGATTGCGGAGCCCCTCTCCTAGCGGACCGCGAAACCGACGAAGACGAGCAGGAAGCCGCCGATCACGACGAGGCCGCCGACCTGGGCGCGCCGGAGCATCTCCCGGGCCATGATCGAGGCCGCGCTGGGGCCATCGTCCCGGAGCCGAGTGCCACGCCAGCCTTCGTAGCGCTCGATGTTCGCCTGCTGGGCCTTCAGATCCTGATACCGCGCCCAGGGCCCGCGGGCCCGGAGATAGCCAGACCCGATCAGGATCACTCCCAGCCCCCAGAAGATCAGGTTGACCAGACCCACGGCAGCTCCTCTCGCACCCGCACCACGAACCCTACGATCCCCTGTCCAGTCGTTCGCGCAGCGCAGCCTGGACCATCGTCGCGTTGGCCTGGCCGCGTGTCGCCTTCATGACCTGGCCCACGAGGAAGCCGGCCGCGGCGCCCTTGCCGGCGCGATAGTCGGCGACTGCCGCCGGGTTAGCGACCAGCACCGCTTCGATCGCCTCGTCCAGGGCCCCGGCATCGGAGATCTGGCGGAAGCCGCGGGCCTCGACAATCGAGGCAACGGGCTTCCCCGAGGCGAAGTGCTCGGCGAAAACCTCCTTGGCGTTGGTGCCGGAGATGGCCCCGTCGGCCACGAGCTTCGCCAGCGCGCCGAGCTCCGCGGGATCGACCGACCCGACGCCGGCCTCACCCTTGGCCAGGCGAAGGTACTCGCCGGTCACCCAGTTGGCGATGAGTTTGGCGGGCGCGCCCGTGCCGGCCGCCAGCGCGCCTTCGAAGAGGGCCGTCGCTGCGGCATCGTTGACGATCACGCCGGCGTCATAGGCGGACAGGCCGAGGTCGGACCGGTAGCGACCACGGCGCGTCGCCGGCAGCTCCGGCAGCCGTGCCTTGATCTCGGCCAGCCAGTCGGGTGAGGTCACCAGGGGCGGCAGGTCCGGCTCCGGGAAGTAGCGGTAGTCGTTCTCTTCTTCCTTCGGCCGCATGTGGTATGTGGACTGGCGGTCGTCGTCCCAGCCGCGAGTCTCCATGTGGATCGTGCCGCCGCCGTCGATGACCTCGGCCTGGCGTTCGATCTCGAAAGCGATGGCTCGCTCCACCGACTTCATCGAGTTCATGTTCTTGACTTCGATGCGAGTCCCGAACGCCTCCCGGCCGATCGGGCGGATCGAGACGTTGGCCTCGACCCGCATCTGGCCGTTCTCCATCTCCGCGTCCGAGGCGCCGATCGTCTTCATCAGGAGGCGCAGTTCCTCGGCGTAGCGGCGGGCCTGTTCTGCCGTTCGGATGTCCGGCTCGGTCACGATCTCCATGAGCGGCATGCCCGAGCGGTTGAAGTCGATCAGGCTGACCCGGCGTCCATCGAGCTCCGCGTGGATCAGGCGGCCGGTGTCCTCCTCGAGGTGAGCGCGGTTGATGCGCACCGTGAACGGCCCATCGCTGGTGTCGAAGGTCAGCCGGCCTCTCGCCGCCAGGGGGAGCTGGTACTGGCTGATCTGGTAACCCTTCGGCAGGTCCGGGTAGAAGTAGTTCTTGCGGTCCCACCGCGTGGTCGGCGCGATCGCGGCGTCGATTGCGAAACCGGTCGCGATCACGTACTCGACCGCGGTCTTGTTGATGGTGGGCAGGACGCCCGGCAGGCCCAGGCAGACCGGACAGCAGTGGCTGTTGGGAGTCGCGCCGTCGATCTCGGTTGAACAGCCGCAGAACATCTTGCTGGCCGTACGCAGCTGGCAGTGGATCTCGATGCCGATGACCGCCTCGTAGCGCTCGAGGGCGCCCTTGCCGGCCGATGCCGTCGCCGGTGTCACGCCGCGCCCTTTCGGCGCTTGACGAAGCGCCCGATGCGGACGAGCGCCTCGCGTAGCTCGGCCTCGCTGGTGGCGTAGCAGCACCGGACGTGGCCTTCGCCGGCCTCGCCGAAGGCGCTGCCCGGCACGACGGCAACGGATTCCTCGCGCAGCAGCTCTTCGGCGAAGGCGTCGCTGCTGAGGCCCGTCGAGGTGATCTGCGGGAAGGCGTAGAAGGCTCCGAGAGGCTCGAAGGTCCGCAAGCCGATCGCGTTGAAGCCGTCGACCAGCAAGCGGCGCCTCGTGTCGTACTGGCCGACCATGCGGGCTATGTCCGGCTCGCCGCTCTTGAGGGCCTCCAGCGCGGCGTCCTGGGCGACGGTGGGCGCGGACATGATCACGTACTGGTGGACCTTGACGATCCCTTCCAGGATCTCGGAGGGGGCGCAGATGTAGCCGATCCGCCAGCCGGTCATGGCGTAGGCCTTGGAGAATCCGCCCATCAGGACGGTCCGGCGGCGCATCCCCGGAAGCGCTGCCATGGTCCGCATCTCGTAGCCGCCGTAGACGAGGCGGTCGTAGATCTCGTCGCTGTACACGAGCAGGTCGTTGCGAACGGCGATGCGGGCGATCTCGTCCTGGACCTCGGGCGGCAGCGTGGCGCCGGTCGGGTTGCACGGGTAGTTGAGCAGGATGGCCTTGGTCCGTGGCGTGATGGCGGCCTCGACCTTGGCCGGATCGAGGGCGAAGTCCTCATCGATCGTCGTGGTGACGCCGACCGGGACTCCCCCGGCGAAGATGATCGCCGGCCTGTACGAGACGTAGGAGGGCTCGTGGGTGATCACTTCGTCGCCCGGGTCGATGGTCGCCCGGACCGCCACGTCCAGCGCCTCGGACGCGCCGATCGTGATCAGGATCTCCTCGGTTGGATCGTAGCGGACGTCGTACAGCCGCTCGATGTGGTGGGCCAGGGCGCGGCGCAGCTCGATCGTGCCGTAGTTGGAGCTGTAGTGGGTCCGGCGCGAGGCCAGGCTGTGCCGGCCAGCCTCGATGACCTGGTCGGGCGTATCGAAGTCGGGCTCGCCCACGCCCAGGCTGATGACGTCGGTCATCGTCGCCAGGATGTCGAAGAAGCGGCGGATCCCCGATCGCGGGACTTCGTCCACGCGTCGGGCCAGGACGCGCGTCGAGAGGGGCGGACGAGTCGGCTCCGACTCGGAGTTCAGGATCGAAGGATCAGTGGTGAGACGGTTGCTGGTGCGGGTCGTCGGTGTGGTCATCGGTGCGTCCTCAGGCTTGGCCGCCCGAGCCCGCTACGGGGGCGCCTGTCTGCAGGCGCGCCTTCCGCTCGACCGGGCTGGGCGTGGTCGGATCGTCGGTCAGGTGCAGCTCGGCGGGCTCGAGGTCCCGCCAGGTTGCTCTGGCCGTGATCGCCTCGTACGCACGGGCCAGACGAAGCATCGGTAGCTCGCTCCAGGGCGCACCGATTATCTGCAGGCCGACCGGGAGCCCGTCGGACAGGCCGGCCGGGATCGAGACGCCCGGCAGGCCCGCCATGTTGACCGGGATGGTGCAGGCGTCGGACAGGTACATCGCGACCGGGTCCTCGATCCTCGCGCCCATCGGGAAGGCGACGGTCGGGCTCGTCGGAGCGCAGATCGCATCGAAACCGGCAGACCAGACGGCGTCGAAGTCGGCCTTGATGAGCGTCCGGACCTTCTGGGCCTTCAGGTAGTAGGCGTCGTAGTAGCCGGCCGACAGCGCGTAGGTGCCGAGCATGATGCGGCGCTTCACCTCCGGCCCAAAGCCGGCGCCTCGGGACCGAAGATAGTCGGCGATGTAGTCGCCCGAGCTTCGGTCGCTGAAGCCGTACTTGACGCCGTCGTAGCGGGCCAGGTTCGAGGAGCACTCGGCCGGGGCGATGATGTAGTACGAGGCCAGGCCGTAGTCCGTGTGCGGCAGCGAGACTTCCTCGACGCGTGGCGCCGGCGGCTTCCAGGGCGGCGAGGGCCTCACGGACGCGCGCCGCAACTCCCGGCTCCATGCCGGCGACGAAGTACTCGCGGGGCAGGGCCAGGCGCTTGCCCTTCAGGTAGCCGGCCGCCTCGTCGTCCCCGGCGGGGAGGCTCAGGAGTTCCGGCGGCACCGGAATCGGCGCGGATGTTGCGTCGAGCTCGTCGCGGCCCGCGACGGTGTGGAGCAGGACCGCCGCGTCGCGGACGTCGCGGGCGAAGGGCCCGATCTGGTCCAGGCTGCTGGCGAAGGCCACGATGCCGTAGCGGCTGACCCGGCCGTAGGTAGGCCTGAGGCCGACCACGCCGCACATCGACGCGGGCTGGCGGATGCTCCCGCCGGTGTCGGTTCCGATGGCAGCTGGGACGTGGAAAGCGGCCACGGCGGCGGCAGAGCCGCCGGAGCTTCCGCCCGGAACGCGGGTGAGGTCCCACGGGTTGGCGGTTGGGCCGTAGGCGGAGTGCTCGGTGGACGATCCCATCGCGAACTCGTCCATGTTCGTCTTGCCCAGGAAGACCGCACCGGCCTTGCGAAGGCGAGCGGTCACGGTCGAGTCGAACGGGGCGACATAGCCCTCGAGAATCCTCGAGCCGGCCGTGGCCTGGCCGCCCTTTACGGAGACGAGATCCTTGAGCCCAACCGGCACCCCGCATAGGGGATGCAGTTGCGCCAGGGCTTCCGCCCCCGCGCGGCGGGCTTCGGCCATGCGCCTGTCGGCGGCGTCGGCCTGGGCCAGAGCGCCGGCCCGATCGATCACGAGCCAGACGTTCAGCGAGTGGTTCTGCCGCTCGGCACCGGCCAGATGGGCCTCGGTCAGGGCGCGTGAGCTGACCTCTCCGGCGCGCAGCAGGCGCGCCATCTCGTGGACGTGGAGACGGGTCGGGTCCGGCACGGCGCTACGCGCCCCCCTCGCCACCCAGAATGGCCGGCACGACGAAGTGGTCGCCGCTGCGTTCAGGGGCATTGGCCAGGGCCTCGTCCACCGCCAGGGACGGTTGCACCACATCCTCACGCAGGATGTTCGCCAGCTCGATCGTCTGCGCCGTGGGCGGTATGTGCTCCGTATCCAGGGTCGCGAGCACGGCGTACTGGTCGAGGATGTGGTTGAGCTGGCCCTCGAGGCGCGCAAGCTCCTCCTCGGACAGCCCGAGGCGGGCGAGGTGGGCGACATGCTCTACATCGGCGCGGGACAGCTTGGCCATGCTCTACCTGCGAATGTATCCCTAGAGGTTCGGCGAACCGGGTGGGCCTTGCAGGAGGCTACCAGATGGACAACCCGACCGTCACCAACCGTCGCCCCGCGTCCTGGTCGCTCTCTGGCGGCGAAGCGAACTGAGGAACGCGACATAAAGTGGGAGTCCCAAATACGCTCAGCCAGGAGGGCGGGTCCAGGTGAGCGGCGCGCCGCACGAGCTACAAGCTGGCCTAGGCGACCAGGTTGCTGCGCCGCACTTGGGGCAAGGATAGACACCCAGGGGCAGCGGGCACGACCGTCGGTCTGGCGGCCATCCGAGCGACGCGCTTGTCCTCGATGTGGCTGCCTCGCGTTGCGACGACGGCCCAGATGGAGGCTAGGGGCCAGCCGACAACGGTGCACGTGAGCTCGAGGCGGGCGCTACCTCGACGCCCGGCGGCCTTCTAGTGGAGGTGTAGGTCGACGCCCAAGAGGACGAGCGGCCACAGCAACACGGCGAGGACGGCCGAGACGATCGGCGCCACTTGATTGAGATTCGTGAAGAAGTCGTGACTCGACGCCACGATCACGCCAATGACGAGGTAGACGATCCCAACGATGGACGAAAAGTCGGTTCTCATGCCCACTCCCAGCTGTCCGCTGATCGGGTCTCGGAGGCTTCACGCATCGTCCCTGGATACCCGGAGGATAAGCGTACAGCGACGGTTACTTGTGTCTAGGGCCTTGGCGGCCTCGCGAATGTGGCATCCGGGGCATGGTCGGCCGCGAAGCGGGCGAGGCCCCCACGCAGCCGCTCGAACTGGCCGGCACCGGCCGGGATCGTCGGCGACCAGCGGAGCGGGGGCGGAGGCGAGACTAGCTGGGGCAACTAAACCGGCGGCTTACCGTGTCAATGCAAGTGCGCGGGATCATACCGGACGGAACCGAACAGAAGCGCCCGGCGCGCTCGTCGCGATACAGTTGCGGCTCCGCATCTCACCGAGGCGAGACCGTGACCGACCTGCAGATCCGGCCGATGACTGCCGCCGACGTCCCGCAGGCGAGCGAGCTGTTCCGCGCGGGCGGCTGGGGCGAGCGCCGCGAGCTGCTCGAGCTGGCCCTCTCGATCCCGACGATCCGGCCGCTCGTCGGCATCCGAGGCGGCGAAGTCGTGGCCGCCGGCCAGGCCACTATCAATGGATCCGTGGGTTGGGTCGGCTCGATCTTCGTGCGGGAGAGCCTGCGGAGCCTTGGATACGGGCGGGCGATGACCGCGGCCGTGTGCGACTTGATCGACGCGGCGGGATGCGCGACCCAGGCCCTGATCGCTTCGGACCTGGGACGGCCGCTGTACGAAAAGATGGGCTTCCGCGTCGACGCAACCTATCGGGTCTTCGAGGCGCGGCCGCTCGAGACATTGCCGGCGGCCCGTGCAAACACGGTTCTGCGACCGATGCGGGCCGACGACCTCGACCGCGTCGGCCGGCTTGACTCTCGGGCGACCGGCGAGGACCGGCGGACGCTCCTGGGTTGCGTGGGCGCGCTACCCGGTCGCGGCTGGGTACTGGAGAGCGACCACGTCGGCGACGTCCTTGGCTTCACGATCTCGATCCTGCCTGGGGCAGGCGCGACCGTCGCTCCCGAGCCGGACGATGCCGCGTGCCTGCTGGATCTCCTCCGCCACCTGGCGTCTGGCCGCGCCAACGCCGCGCGGGCCGCCATCGTGACAACGCACCAGACCGGCCTCCAGATGCTCGCTGAGCGGGGCTGGCAGGGGCGTTTCGACACCCCGAGGATGCTGCGGGGTCCGTCTCCCGAGTGGAACCCGGCGCTCATCTGGAGCCTGCTCGGCTTCGCTTTCGGCTGAGTCGAGATGGAGACCGAGGGCCTCGAGATCCGGCCTCTGCAGGCAGCCGACGTTAGAGCTGCCATCGAGCTGGCACGCGCGCAGGGCTTCCGCGATCGGACTCGCTTCTACGAGTTCGTGATGCGCGTGGGCACGTGTCAGCCCGTCGTCGGAATCATCGGCAACCGTCTCGTGGCCACCGGCCTTGCCACCGCGAACGGCCGAGTCGGCTGGCTGGGCGCCATCGTGGTGGCTGCGGAATTCCGCCGCCGCGGGTTCGGCCGGGTAGTCACCGAGGAGCTGATACGACGCCTGAGGGCGGCCGGCTGCGAGACGATATCGCTCGAGGCAACGGACGCCGGCCGACCGATGTACGAGCGAATGGGCTTCCGCCTCGTCTCGCACTACCACCAGCTCCAGGCCGACCATCTGCCTGAGAGGCCGAGCCCGCCGCCGGGAGCGCGAGTCAGGAGGCTCGGACCAGCCGATCTCCCCGCGGTCCTGGACCTGGACCGAAGGGCCACGGCCGAGGATCGGTCGGCGCCCCTCACCGTCCTGGCCGGGTCTGGCGGCTGGGTGCTGGAGACGATCCCACAGCCCGCTGGGGCGGGCGGGTTGCGCGGCTTCCTACTGCCCGCCGAGCGGGCCTACGGCGCGATCGTCGCGCCCGACTTCGAGGACGGGCTGTTTCTGCTGGACCTGCACCGTCACGTCGTTCCCGAAGGAGGTCACGCCCGCGCCGGCATTCCCGCCGAGCACGCCGCGGCCGTTCTCGAGCTCGAGTCACGTGGCTGGCACGAGACCTGGCGCGCGCCGCGAATGCTCCTGGGCCCGGAGGTCCCCTGGCGGCCCACCTGGATCTGGGGTCAGATCAACTCGGCCATGGGCTAGCCCGCGGATCCAGATCGAGCCGAAGCGACCGTGCGCGTGGACGGCCTACGGGAACGTGGCTGACCCCACGCCCGAGTCGAGGAATCCCGAGGCGGTGACGAACGCATCGAAGCTGTGACTGTTGCCATCGTCCGGTACTGAAGCCGACCACGACCCGGTGGCTGAGAAGCCGCCACCGTCGATTTGCCAGGAGGGAGTGGCGCCGGCCGGGAACGCACCGCTATTGGTGATGCTGCACGTGATGGTGACGGTGTCGGACGAGCAAGACAGGATCGGCGTCGTCAGTGTCGGCGTCGGAGTCGGGGTAGGTGTCGGCGTGGGCGTTGGCGTGGGTGTCGGCGTCGGGGTCGGAGTTGGGGTGGGTGTAGGCGTAGGCGTCGGCGTAGGCGTAGGCGTAGGCGTGGGCGTCGGCGTCGGCGTGGGTGTCGGCGTCGGTCTCGGGGTGGGCGTGGGTGTCGGCGTAGGTGTGGGTGTGGGCGTGGGCGTGGGCCCGGAAGTCGGAGTCGAACCGGGCGTCGGCGTGGAGCCCGGAGTCGGAGTGGACCCGGGCGCCGTTGGGCTGGAGCCGGGCGTCGGAGTGGAGCCGGGCGCCGGCGTGGAGCCAGGCCCCGTCGGGCCCGGGTGGCCCCCGCCTGGCTGGGGTGTCCCGCCACTGACCGGGCCAGGGGCGGCCGCCGGACTGGACTGCGGCGGATTCGACCCCGCAACGAAGGTGCCGCCGGCAACGCTGTCGCCAGGGGTGAATTCCGGAACGTTTGCCAGATCGAACGATTGCCCGTCCGTGCCGAATGTGTCGTTCGCCTTCGCGATGACGGTGGGCTGGCCGTTCACGGGCCAAGGGAAGACACCCTCCACGCCCAGGATGGCGCCGACCATGAGAGCCCCCATCAGCACCATGGCAAGGGCGGTACGAACATAAGCCGGAGGCGGCGGGTAGCCTCGGCGGTTTGGCTCCTCGGCACCAGCAACTCGCCGGCTGATCCTCGACAAACGGGGCCTCCGAAAAGACGTCGCGGGAAGAGGCCACTAGCCTAGGAGGCCCCGGTCCGTGGAGCAACTTAGGCGCGCAGGCCGGCACAAATGCCACCGTCCAGGAAGCGGCCAACCCGAACGGGCAGGTACGAAGAATCCGGCCGGGTGACCTCGATGAGCGCAACCCCGCGGTCGCTTCGCGGCATCGAGTCTCGGAATCGGACGGACCCGACCGGCCGGCCTTCCGGCCAGATCGCTGCCCTACGCCTCTCCGGCCAGCAGCCGGCGGAACCCCTCCTCGTCCACGATCGGCACGCCTAGCTCCGTGGCTCTGACGAGCTTGGAGCCTGCGTTCTCGCCGGCGACCACGTACGCGGTGTTCCTGCTGACCGAGCCCGCGGCTTTGCCCCCGGCGGCGCGGATCGCCTCCTCTGCCCCCGCCCGGTCGAAGCCGGCCAGGGAGCCGGTGACGACCACGGTCTTGCCGGCAAGAGGACCGGCCGCGCCACTCCGCGCCGCTCGTCTGGCGGGGGGCTCGGCGACCACGCCGGCAGGCCACCAGATCGGCCAGCACGGCAGCGGTCTCCGGCGAGCCGAAGTAGCCGGCGATGGCCGCGCCCACGACCGCCCCTACGCCGGGGATCTCCTGGAATGCTTCGGCCGGCACCCGCGGTAGCTCGCGCGCCAGGAGGGCCGTCCAGTCACCTGGCTCCATCGCCTCGGCTGGCCAGCGTTCGGCGATCCATCCGGCCAGGTCGATCGCGGTCTGCTCGCCCACCTGCGGGATGCCGAGCGCGTTCAGCACCCGCGCCAGCGGCCGCCGGCGCGACCTTTCGATCGAGGCCTTGAGGTTCTCCGCGCTCTTGCGGGCGAACCTGTCGAGCCCCACCAGGTCGTCTACCGTCAGCCGGTAAAAGTCGCCCCTCGTCTTGACGAGGCCGCATTCCAGGAGCTGCTCCAGCACCGCCCAGCCGGCGCCCTCGATGTCCATCCCGCCTCGGCCGGCGAAATGGGCGAACTCCTGGGAAAGCCGCGCCGGACAGCGTGGATTCGGGCAGTAGTGGCGGACGGCGCCTTCGTCTCGAACGATCGGCGTCCCGCAGACCGGGCAGGCGGCCGGCATCTCGAAGAGCCGTTCCGCCCCCGTGCGCCGCTCCGGAATAGACCGGACAACTTCCGGGATGACATCGCCCGCCTTCTGCAGCACGATCCAATCGCCGATGCGAAGGTCCTTGCGCCGCACCTCGTCCAGGTTGTGGAGAGTGGCCCGGGCAACGGTGGATCCGGCCACCTTGGCCGGCCGCATGTGGGCTACGGGTGTCAGCGTTCCCGTCCGACCGACATAGGGCACGATGTCTTCCAGGACCGTCTCGACCTGCTCCGGAGGGAACTTGTAGGCGATGGCCCAGCGGGGCGCGCGGGCGACCATCCCGAGCTCCTCCTGCTGGTCGAAGCGGTCCACCTTGACCACGACACCATCAGTTTCGTAGGGCAGGTCGTGGCGCCTCTCGCGCCACGTCTCGAGGTATCGAATCACCCCTTCGATATCCAGGCCCTCCGCCCGATCTGGATTCACCGGCAGCCCGAGAGCCGCCAGACGGCCCAGAGCCTCTGACTGGCTGCGAACCGTCGGGCGGCCGTCCGGGCCGTCCTCGATGAGCTGATACGACCAGGACGACAGGCGCCGGTCGGCCGTCACCTTCGGATCCTGCTGGCGCAGCGAGCCGGCGCCGCTGTTGCGCGGGTTGGCGTACGTGGGAAGCCCGGCTTCCTCGCGTTCGGCGTTGATGCGGGCGAACTCGGCCTTGGGCATGAAGACCTCGCCTCGGACCTCGGCCGTCACCGGTTCGCCGAGACGTTCCGGCAGGACGGAGATCGTTCGCAAATTGGCCGTAACGTCTTCGCCCGTCGTGCCGTCGCCGCGCGTGGCTCCCTGGACGAATCGGCCCCGCTCGTATCGCAACGAGATCGCCAGGCCGTCGATCTTGAGCTCGGCCACGTAACGCAGCGCGGGGGCGGGCTCGGGGGCAGCCGGCAGTCCCAGGCCGCGCCGCACCCGGGCGTCGAAGGCGCGCAGCTCGTCGTGGTCGAAGACGTTGCCGAGCGAGAGCATCTGCCGCCGATGGACTACTTCACCGAAGGTCCCCGTGGGCGCAGCTCCCACGCGCTGGGTCGGCGAGTCGGGCGTGACGAGCGCGGGATAGGCCGTCTCGAGGGCGACCAGCTCGCGCATCAGGCGGTCGTATTCGGCGTCGCTGATCTCAGGAGCATCCTGCTGGTAGTAGAGCTCGCTCGCCCGCCGCAGGATCGGAACCAGCTCTGCGTGGCGGCGCGCCCCACCGGCATCGCCTAAAGCCCGTGCCGCCGAAACAGCCTCGTCCGCCACCGGCAACCCGACAGCCCGCTCGCTCGCGTCACTCACCCAACCGTCCTCCGTGGCGGCGAAGACTGCCGGAGATACTCAGCGACTCGCGCTGCCAACACGGGCCCCGGCCTGGCGCGCCGGTCAGCCTTCCGACGGCGGTTCGGACCTCAGCACGGCTGCGTAGGGCTTCAGCACGTCCGCGTGGGGCCACGTGTCGCCGATGATCTTCGCAATTTCCGGGTTGTCGCAGCTGTCCACGACCGGCACCTTGTCCAAATCGCGAACGACCGCCTTGGCCAGGGCATGGGGCAGCTCTCCCCAGGGCGCGATCTCGTTGCCGAGGTAGCCTTCCAGGACGAGATCCTTGTACTCCGGGAAGTTCCAGGTCCGCCATGCCTGCCGGAAATCCTCGCTGTGGACCTCCAGCCAGGTCCCGAAGTCGACCGCGAAGCCGTCTGTGAGACGAACCGGCAAGACGACCCGTACGAAGAAGCCGATGCCTTTGATGGCCAGAAAAGGGTCTTCGCCCCAGGTGTCGAGGAGCTCCGGATGGATCTCGAAGATGACGTCGGGCTGCTCGAAGGTGACGGACAGAGGGCGACCCATCGGGTCGGGCGCGATGCCGCAGCAGGAGCACGGCTGCAGTGAGGCCTTGCCGCCGCTCTTGGCACGGCTGGTTCGAGACACGTTCGACTTCGTCATATCCGAGATCGTCCTGCTTTCTTGTGCGCCAAGGGCCGCTGGGACCCGCTCACCTGGTCGCCATTCGGGGTACGCCACATGGTATCAACCGAGCAGTTCCAGATTGGCGATAGAGGCCAGCAGCGTCTTGACGCCGCCGCCGTTGGAGAACGCGACCGTTACCTCCTCGTCGCTGCGGGTGAGCTTGGACGTAACGACGATGCCGTCGCCGAGGCGCGGGTGGCGGACACGGTCTCCGTCGCGGTACTGCCGCTCGCCCGGAATGCGCGGCCGCGCGGCCGGGGCAGGCCGAGACACGCTCGGATGACCGGTCTGCGGCCTGGCGGGCGGCACGCCCAGGCTTCCCGACGGCGCCCCTGCTGTATATGCGTCTCGGCGGGCGCCGAGGTCGCGCGTGGGCCGGAATCCCTCGCCGGCCCGTGGCGCTCCAGGCTGGCCGCTGCCCACCCGCCAGGCTCCACCGCCAGCCCGGATCGGAGTCCCGAAGCGGCTGTTCAACCGCCGACCGAAGACTAGGTCCGGATCGACGTGGCCCACGTCGTCGTCGAGCTCGTCGGCCCGGTCCAGGCGAGGGCCGGACATGAGCGCGGCTGGAATCTCGAAAAGGAAGCGGCTCGGGACGGATAGGCCGCCGCTCCCCCAGGTTGCCCGCCGGGCGGCGTGGCTCAGGAAGAGGCGCCGCTTGGCGCGGGTGATCCCGACGTAGGCGAGCCGTCGCTCTTCTTCGAGCTGCTTCTCGTCGTCGAGCGACCGGCTGTGGGGGAAGACTCCCTCCTCCAGGCCGGCGATGAAGACGACCGGGAACTCGAGCCCTTTGGCGGCGTGAAGCGTGATGAGAGTGACGGCATCCGCTCCCGCCTCGTACGAATCCTGGTCGGCGACCAGGGCGGTCTCCTCGAGGAAGCGGTCCAGGGCGTCGTCGGGACTGAGGTCGTCGTAGCGGGTGGTGACGGAGCGTAGCTCGAGCAGGTTCGCCCAGCGCTCCTCGCCCTCTTCCGACCCGTCGGCGAGCATCGCCCGATAGCCGGTCTCTTCCAGGACCGCGTCGAGCAGCTCGGGCAGCGGCAGCACGCCGACCCGTCTCCGCAGGCGGTCCACCAGCTCGCCGAATCCAGTCAGGGCGCTCCTGGCCCGAGATCCCAGCGTTTCGATCCGGCCCTGTCCGGCAGCCCGGACGGCGCCCCAGTACGTCGCCGGCGTGGCGACCATGTCGGGCTCGCCCGCCGAATCTCCCACCACCCCCGCCGCCACGAACCCGCGCAGCCCCTCCAGGCTCTTCTCGCCGATACCCCGAGCCGGCACGTTCAGTACTCGCTCGAAGCTGACCTGGTCCGTGTCGCTGCGCAGGACCCGCAGGTAGGCCAGGGCGTCCTTGACCTCGCGCCGCTGGTAGAAGCGCGTGCCGCCGACGAGCTGGTAGCGGATGCCGTAGCGCAGGAAGGCTTCTTCGATCGCCCGGCTCTGGGCGTTGGTCCGGTACATGACCGCGATGTCGCGGCGCTCCCAGCGCTCTGCGTCCTCGTCGGCCCGGCGTGTCAGAACCGAGCTCCGGCCGCCTGTCAGCTCCTCGATCTGGCGGGCGATCCACTCTGCCTCCTCCTCCTCGTTGTAGGCCTCGAAGCGCTGGATCGGCCGGCCCCCGGCGTTCTCGGTCCAGAGCTTCTTGTCCTTGCGCGAGGCGTTGTTCGTGACGACGGCGTGGGCGGCGTCCAGGATCAACTGCGTCGAGCGGTAGTTCTGCTCGAGCTTGACGACGGTGGCGTTCGGATAGTCGCGCTCGAAGTCGAGGATGTTGCGGATGTCGGCGCCGCGCCAGGAGTAGATCGACTGGTCGTCGTCCCCTACGACGCAGAGGTTCTGTGTCGCGGCGGCCAGGGACTTGACCCAGAGGTACTGGGGACGGTTGGTGTCCTGATACTCGTCCACGTGGAGGTAGCGCCAGCGGCCCTGATAGCGCTCCAGGACCGAGGGGGCGTCCTGGAAGAGCCGCACCGCCTCGAGGAGGAGGTCGTCGAAGTCGAGCGCGTTGGCCGCGCGGAGCCTCGCCTGGTAGCGGCGGAAGAGCCGCGCGATCTCGCGCTCTCGATGTGTGTGGGCGTTCGCGGCGATGAACTCGGCGTCGAGCATCTCGTTCTTGGCCCGGGAGATCGCCCCGAGAATCGCGCTGGGCTTGTACTCGCCTGTGATCGGCAGGTCTTCCTCGCGCAGGATCTGCTTCATGAGCGCCTGCTGGTCGTCCGAGTCGTAGACGACGAAATGCCGGTCCAGGCCGATGGCCGATCCGTCTCGGCGCAGGACCCGGGCGCACAGGGCATGGAACGTGCCCATCGCGACCTCGCGGCCCGCCTCGTCTCCGACCAGGCCGGTGATGCGGGCGCGCAGCTCGGCGGCCGCCTTGTTGGTGAACGTGACGGCCAGGATCTGCCACGGCCGGACGCCCTTGACGCCGACGAGGTAGGCGACGCGGTGAGCCAGCACGCGCGTCTTGCCGCTGCCGGCGCCGGCCAGGATAAGGACCGGGCCGTCGGTCGTGCGAACGGCCCGCTGCTGCTCGGGGTTCAGGCGCGCCAGGATGCGAGTCGCCAGCGCCTCGGCGGCGGCCTGGCGTTCTGCCAGGGCGACCGGCTCGGGCTCGAACGGCGACGGCTCGGGCGGCTCGATGCGCGGCCCGTCGAAGGCCTCCGGCGGCGCCTCGTCAGGGAGCGGCGGCTCGTCGGGCAGCTGCGGCGGCCCCTCCTGGGGGAGCGGCGGCACGCGCCCAGGCGAATCGCCCGCCGGATGGCCCGCAGACTTGGTGTTCACCCCGGAATTGTAGGAGCGCGCGATTCACCCCGGCTCACGGGGTGCCTGACGCTCTAGTACCCGGCCGACGGAACGGCTCCGGACGGAGCAACCCCCGTGTCGATCTGGCTGGCCGGGGGGACCTCGATCGGCGAGACGTTGTTGAAGTTCGAGAGCACCAGACGGATGGCGGCGGCGCCGGCACTCGGATCGGCGCTGCTGAACTCCATCCTCTCGACGTAGAACCCGTTCTGGAGGATCCACAGGTTCAGCGTCCCGGTGCCGAATGAATGCCCCGCCGCACCGAGCTTGTCGTTCACGACCGACGGCGTCAGACTCCACTCGGATGTGGTATGCGGCGCCATAGGGTTCCTGTTCCGTTCCCACGAGAACCGGGCTCACACCTGGGTCGGCGGCCATGGCGACGATCTGCTGAACGTAGTACGCCGGACCGCTCGGCAGCGCCGGGTTGATCGCCAGCGTGGAGTCTTGCACCAGCGTGTACTTGGTGGCTCCGGGGGCCCTCGTGTAGGCGTATGGATCCACGACGATCAACTCGCCGGCCAGGTCCGGGACGCCCGGCATGCTGCCGATCATGTGGGCCGTCTTGTTGACCAGGTCGATATCCCCTTCGACATGGGTCCTGTCAAGCGGGATCGGGATGGCCGTGAAGAGCGGCGTCGGCGTAGGCGTGGGCGCCACCGATGGGGTGGGCGTGGGTGTCGGGGTTGGGGAGGGCGTCGGAGTGGGCGTCGGCGTCGGGGTTGGGGTCGGCGTCGGGGTCGGCGTCGGCGAGGCGGACTGCGACGCGCTGGCGAGCGCTGAGGGGCTCGCGGAGCCGCTCGGCCCTGCCGACGCTGAGGCGCCCGGACTCGACGAAGCGGTCGGGGATGCAGACTCGCTCGCGCTCGGGACAGGAGTATCCGTTGGGGCTGGGGTCGGGGCCGCCTCGATCCCGAAGAGAAGCTGGCCGCCGCCGTCGAGAACGAAGTGCGCCGATTGGAGGCTGCCCGGGCTCGTGGTGGCCAGGGCCGCGGTCGACGGGGTCATCGCCGTCAGGGCGTTGGACAGGATCTTGTGGACGTCGGTCAGCGGAGCGGACGTGCAACCTGCGGCGAGCCCCGCAACGGACAGCATGCCGGCTGCAAAGGTGGCGAGCGACTTCCGACGCAACACGAGATTCCTCCAAGGCGAGATTCGGCCAGGACCTTTGCCCTCGTGGCTTCCGGGCACAGGCAATGCCGGTCCGTCCGCCCCGGGAAGTTTAGCGGCTGCGGGTCGTTGCCAACCTGAAAGCGCAACATCGCCTCCCGGCACGAGACGTTGGGGACGACCGCCGCTCACGCCGCCCACCGTCGGAGCCGCGAGCTCAACCGGCTTGAACCTGGCTTTCGGGCGGCGCGTCGATCGTCACAGGGTCGTTGTACCTGGTCAGCGTGGCGGTGACGCTTACGTCTCCCAGCGCGGCCGAAGTCACCTTCGACTCGATCCTCGCCGGCAGGAAGGTGTCGACGTCGGCCCAGTAGTCGAGTGACACGGAGTCGATCGTAAGACCGGCCGTCGCACTGCCGCCTGCCGAGCTTATCAGTCGGTTGATCTCGTCAGGAGGGATCCAGATGGCGACGTGGAACGCGTCGCGCCCGTCCACCATGTCGTGACCCACGAACGTGGACGCCACCCCGGCACGCTCCATCTCGGCCTCGAGCGTGTCCAGGGCCCCGGCGACGTCCAGGGATGCGGATGGAGCGAGGCTGCCTGCCGGCTGCAGCGCCGTCGACGTCCTGGACTTCCTGTACTTGCCGCCGCTCAGGCTCGACTTCGTGTACGTATAGCCGTCGGCCACTATGACGTCCACGGTCAGACCTAGTAGCGCCGGCACCTTCGCAGACGCGTGCGCCTCCAGGTTCTCGATGTCCAGGTCGCCGCTCACGGTCGAATCGTCTAGCTTCAACTTCCCGATGAGCCCGAGAGGGAAACCCCCGGCGAACCCGCTGAGCGCCCCGGCGTTGATGGAGCCGTTCAGGCTCGTGTCAAGGTGGACGGTCTGGGCCCGTGCGACCGCGGCGAGACTGCGGGCGATTATCACCTTCGGGTCCGAGATCGGCGTAGGCGTGGGAATTGCCGCCTGACCAAGGCCATTCACCGTGATCGGCACGCCGCCGCACGCCGCGACTGCGACCGCCAACACGATCGAGCCGAACGCGAGGGCAGACCTTCGGCGTGTCAACCCGGACCCTCCCTGGCCGTTTCCTCGTGGCGCGAGCCTCCAGCCCGGCACGCTGGTGTCGATGCACAGCCTACGGCAGCGCCCGGAGTCCCATGAATCGAGGAACCCCGGGCGAGGCCCGGGGTTCCTCGATTGGCGTCGGCGTAGGGGGCCGTGGGCCCGATCGCTATGGAGCGCTCGTACTGATCTCGCTTGCGGGTGGCGCGGTGATCGTGACGGGCTTGTCGTAGTTGGTCACGGTCACGGTCACCTCGATATTCCCGAGGCTCGAAGACGCTGCCTTTATGTCGACCTTGGCGAGGCGGTTGTCGGCCTTGTAGACCCAGACGTCCGCGGAGGCGGAGTCGATCTTCATGCCGGGAGCCGCGCTCGCTGCAGCCGCGATCTCGCTGTTGATCAGGTCGAGCGGGATGGAGATGTTGATGTGGTAGGCGTCCTGGCCGCCGATCTGCTCGATGCCGACCAGCGTGGCCTTGGCGCCCGCCTTGTCGAGGGCTTCACGTATCTGGGTGATCTGGTCCTGCACGCCGGCCATGGCCGAGCCGCCGGGTGTGGGAACAGCGACCGGAAGGCCGCTCGTCAGGGAGCCAAGGTCGGATTTGGTGTACTTGGGACCGAGCAGATCCACCTTGTAGTAGAGGACCTGATCCTTGACGATGAAGTCGCCGGTGATCGGGACGTTGCCCAGAACCGGCATAGCCGGCACCGTGAGCGCCAGGTGCGCCGCCGCGTTGGCGACATCGACGTCACCCTCTATCGCCGTGCCGTCGAGTTTGAGGTCGCTCGTGATGGCTCCCAGCGGGGAGTCCCCGGCGCTCTTCAGGGCCGCGGCCAGGATGGTGCCGCTGATCGCGATCTTGAGGTGGAATGACTTTGTCTCGGGCCCGGCCGAGATCACCTGGCTGATGATCGAGCTCGGGTCGTTGGCATTGACGGTGGCCGGGGCGCCGGACGCGCCGGGGGCCGTCGTGCCACCGGGTCCAGTTGTTATACCTGGGAGTGTGGCCGAGCTGCCGCTGCAGGCGCTGGCAACGACCACGAATCCGGCAAGTAGGGCGAGTGCCTTCCTCGGAAGACGTATCAAGATGGGACCTCCTCTCGGACTTCTGTCCGGCGCAAGATTGGCTTCACACCATTGCGCTGTCAACCGGAGGTGCGACAACCCTGAGGTTGTCTCACGCTACAACGAAGGAGCCTCGGACCTTGGCGGTCCGGGGCTCCCGAAGTGTTGGTGGAGAGGCTAGAAGTCCATCTCGCCGCCGTGGTTGTGACCGCCGGCTGCGGGCTCCTTCTTCTCGGGGAGGTCCGTGATGAGCGTCTCGGTCGTGAGGACCATCTTGGCGATCGAGGCCGCGTTCTCGAGGGCGGAACGGGTCACCTTGGCGGCGTCCACGATCCCCTTCTCGAACATGTCGCCGAACTCGCCCTTGAGGGCATCGTAGCCGAAGCCGACCTTCATGCCGCGGACCTGATCGACGATGACCTCGCCGTGAGCGCCGGCGTTGTCGGCGATCTGGCGGATCGGGTACTCGAGTGAGCGGCGGACGATGTCCACGCCGACCTGGGCGTCGGCGTCGTCGAGCTTCATCTTCGACAGAACGGCCTGGCAGTGCAGGAGGGTCGCGCCGCCGCCGGCGACCATGCCCTCCTCGATGCCCGCCCGGACCGTCGAGAGGGCGTCCTCGATGCGGTGCTTCTTCTCCTTGAGCTCGACCTCGGTGGCCGCGCCGACCTTGATCACGGCGACGCCACCGGCGAGCTTGGCCAGGCGCTCCTGGAGCTTCTCCTTGTCGTAGTCGGACGTGGTGTCCTCGATCTGGGCCTTGATCTGGGCCATCCGGGCCTTGATCGACTCAGGTGAGCCGGCGCCGTCCACGATCGTGGTGTCGTCCTTGGTCGCCACGACGCGGCGGGCCTCGCCCAGGTCCTCGATGGTCACGGAGTCGAGCTTGCGGCCGATCTCCTCGCTGATGACGGTGCCGCCGGTGAGGATCGCGATGTCGCGCAGCATCTCCTTGCGCCGATCGCCAAAGCCCGGGGCCTTGACGGCCAGGACCTGGACGGTGCCGCGGAGCTTGTTGACGACCAGGGTCGCGAGCGCCTCACCGTCGACGTCTTCGGCGATGATCAGCAGCGGGCGGCCGATCTGGACGGCTTTCTCGAGCGCCGGAAGCATGTCCGGGACGGCCGAGATCTTCTTGTCCGTGATCAGGATGCGCGGGGTGTCGAGGACCGTCTCCATCCGATCGGAGTTGGTCACGAAGTAGGCCGAGATATAGCCGCGGTCGAACTGCATGCCCTCGGTGTATTCCTTCTCCAGACCGAGAGACTGGCCTTCTTCGACCGTGACGACGCCGTCCTTGCCGACCTTGTCCATGACCTCGGCGATGATGTCGCCGACTTCGGGGTCGGCTGCCGAGATGGTGGCGATGGCGGCGATCTCCGCGCGGGAGTCGATCGGGCGGGACTGCTTCTTGATTTCTTCGACGACGGCGATAACGGCCTTCTCGATGCCGACCCGGATCTGCATCGGATTGGCACCGGCGGTGACGTTGCGGATGCCTTCGTTGATCATCGCCTGGCCCAGGACCACGGCCGTGGTCGTGCCGTCGCCTGCGACGTCGTCGGTCTTGGTCGCGACTTCCTTGAGCAGCTGAGCGCCCATGTTCTCGAACGGGTCGTCCAGCTCGATGTCGCGGGCGATCGTGACGCCGTCGTTCGTGATCGTCGGCGACCCGAACTTCTTGTCCAGGACGACGTTCCGACCCTTGGGGCCGATGGTTACCTTGACGGCCTCAGCCAGGCGGTCCACACCGCGCTTGAGGGCTCGACGAGCTGTCTCGTCGAAGACAATCTGCTTTGCCAAGTCTGTCTATCCTCCGCATTCATCCGGCCGCCCAGGCGATGGCCCGGGGCCGGCGTCAGGTCAATTGGGGCTCGGTGTCCGGCGGCTCGATCGGCGATCTTCCTAACGCGGGTCGAGTTCCGAGGTGGACGGACCGCCCTCGACCGCGAACGGTCGGAGCCGGCTCAGTTCTCGACTATCGCCAGGATGTCCTTCTGGCTGACGATGAGGAGCTCCTCACCCTCCACCTTGAACTCGGTGCCGGCGTACTTCTGGTACAGGACGCGGTCGCCTACCTTGACGTCCATCTTCTCGCGCGTGCCGTCATCGAGGATCTTCCCGGGGCCGGCGGCGAGGATGGTGCCCTCCTGAGGCTTCTCCTTGGCCGTATCCGGCAGGACGATCCCGCTCTTGGTCATCTCTTCGCGAGGAGTCGGCTTGATCACGACTCGATCGCCGAGTGGCCGAAGCTTCTTGCTGGTCGCAGTGGCAGTTGCCAACGCGTTTCCTCCTGAGGGCGGCGGCACAAGGCTCGCCGTGGTGCTGTGGATTGGGCCTTTCGGGACGTCGACACGCGGCGGACAACTACGTCCAGATCAAATGCCAGTCCGGTCTCCGCCCCGCTCCGGCGCCGATAGGCCACGCCCGAAATCGGCTGTCACCGGATGCATTAGCACTCTACCGATGAGAGTGCTAACAGCCTAATCAAGGCCGCCGCGACTGTCAAGCGGGCCGGGCCAAAGCAAGGCATCCTTGTGACATGTCCGACGTCCAGCTGCCAGATCACGTCATCCGCAACCGTGAGGTCTGGGACGGGTGGGCTCCACAATGGGTCGAACCGGGAGCGCGCAACTGGGCGAGCCTCGAGCCCACCTGGGGGGTTTGGGGGATACCGGAGTCCGAGCTGCATCTGATCGAGGACGTGGAAGGCCTCGACGCGATCGAGCTGGGTTGCGGGACTGCCTACGTTTCGGCGTGGCTGGCGCGCCGGGGGGCGCGACCGGTGGGCATCGACAACTCCGCCGCCCAGCTGGCCACGGCCCGGCGCTTCCAGATCGAGCACGGTCTCGACTTCCCCCTGATCCATGGCAACGCCGAAACCGTGCCGCTGCCCGACAGGTCCTTCGACCTGGCCATCTCCGAGTACGGAGCCGCGACATGGGCGGACCCCTACCTCTGGATCCCCGAGGCGGGACGCCTTCTCCGGCCCGGCGGCAGGCTGGTCTTTCTCGCCGGCGGCTACCTAGAGATCCTGTGCGAGCAAGAGACCGACGACGTGCCGATATCAGATCGGCTGCTGAGGCCCCAGTTCGGGGCATACCGCTACGAGTGGCCCGACGACAAGTCGGTCGAGTTCCACCTCGCCCACGGCGAGATGATCCGGCTGCTGCACAAATCAGGCTTCGAGATCGAGGACCTGATAGAGATCCAGGCACCCGAGCACGCCACCACTCGCCACAGATACCTGACCGCCGAGTGGGCGCGCCGGTGGCCCAGCGAAGAGGTCTGGAAGGCCCGCAAGCCAGGCTGAGCCGCCAGGGGTTGGCGAGGACCGCCGGCTGCTCGCCGGCTATTGTTAGTGGGACTTGCCGACCGTGCTCAGGATCGTGTCCATCCCGCCTCCCAGGAAGAGGAGAGCGCTGAGGGCCACGAGCGCGATCAGGGCCAGGATCAGCAGGTATTCCCCGAGGCCCTGCCCCGCCTCGCTGCCGCGACCTGTCACGCGAGCCATCCGGCTGTCTCCTGAGTGTCGCCCGCCGTGGACCAGCAGGGGTGCGTCCTTGATGACTCGGTGATGGTACGACCCGACGGCCGATACCGCGCGCGCCGCTTCCATAGGGCCGCACGGTCTCGGGCGTCGGGACTCGGCGAAGGCGGGCGTCTAGTGGTCGCGCCCGCCCGCCAGCGCGGCCTCGATGGCCTCGAGGTGCTCCTGCCGGTGTATGGATCGATCCAATAGCGCCGGCCTCTCGGCGAGGATGACATCGATCGGTGTCTCACGCGGCAGGCCGGCGATGATCCCGTCGACGGCTTCGGCCGCCGCCAGAGTCTCCCGGAAGGCGGCCCCGGCAACGTCGGCGGCAGCCCCCCAGGCGTGCGCCAGGGCCTCATTCAGCAGGTCGGCTACTTCGTGCGGCAGGTTCGCCGGCTGGACCCCCGAGCCCGAGGCCAGGGCGGATCGCCATCGGGCCGCCAGGAAGCGGTCCCAGAAAGCCAGGTGGCCGATGACCTGGGCGATCGTCCAGCCATCCGCTTCGGTGAGCAGCTGCAGGTCGGCCGCCCCGAGGCGCTCGACGATCGAGGCCAGGCGCTGCCGGCTGGCGGCGTTGCGCTGCACATACGAGCGGTCGACGTGCGCCTCGGCACCGCCGGACTTCGCCGCCAGGACGCGCTCGATGTGGTCCAGGTGCTCGCCGCGATGGCGGTGGCGGTGGAGGAGGTAGGCGCTGGGGCCGCCTTCCAGGGAGTCGACCACAGAGTCGGGCGCCTGGGCCACGAGGACGTCCAGGCTGGAAGCCGCTTCCAGAGCGAGGGCAGGTATGTCCGCTGCCGCAACGCCGGCCCAGTAAGGGTGGAGAGCCTCGTTGGCGAGGTGCTCGGACGCCAGGACCGACTCGTCCTGCGCGGACCAGTTCCCCGCGAGCATCTCGCTCCAGCGCCCGGCCTGCCAGCGATCCCAGAACCCCATGTGGGCCAGGGCCGACCCCACCGTCCAGCCCTCACCGAGATCGGCTTTGAGATCGGCCGGGGTCAGCATCGCGACCAGGCGGGCGAGACGCTCGCGCGACTCGTCGTTGTCTCGTTCGAAGCTGCGGTCCGTCATCTTCGTCTCCTCGGCAATCCGGCTCGGCCCGGCTTTGCCGGAACCCTGCCACGCGGCCGACGGGCTTGCTCAGACCCGAGAGCGGCGTGGGAAGGTGGCGTCGTACGCCACGACGAGGCCATCGCCAATGCTATCGGGGGAGACGTCGCGACGCTGCGCAAGCCACTCCCCGGTGACGCGGACCCACTCCGGCGAGTTGCGCCGGCCGGGGAAGACGGGCCCGGAGCGACGCCCGGGCGCGGCTCCGGCCGGGGGGCCGGCCGCGGCGCCGGCCGGCGCGAGGGTTGAGCGGCGCGGCACGCCGGGCGGGGGCAGATACGGGGCGTCTGTCTCGATGAGAACCCGCTCCCAAGGAACGAGCCGCGCCACGTCCCCGGACTCCTCCTCGCCGCGCCTGAAGACGAGGCCGCTGAAGGAGATGGCCACGCCCAGCTCCAGCGCGGCAGAGGCGTAGTCCCGTGGACCTGAGAACGAATGAAGCACGGCCGGCGGACCATCCCCGAAGGCGGCCCGCACCGCAGAACCTCCGAAACCCGCCGCCCGCAGCTCGGCGATGAGCGCGTCCTGGGCGTCGCGGCGACCGGCGGCGGAACGGCAGTGCAGGACGGCCGGCCTGCCCGAGTCCAGGGCCAGGCGCAGGTGGCGTCGGAGGTTGGCGAGCTGCGCCTCCGGCGGGGAGTGCATGCGATCGAAATCCAGGCCGGTCTCCCCTATCGCAACGACCCTCGGATCGGCAGCGAGTCGCACGACCGCCGCCCAATCGGCCTCAGTGGCGACGGCTGCGTCGTGGGGATGGATGCCGGCGGCGGCGTCGATCCAGTCGTACTGGGCGGCGAGGCGGGCCGCGGCCTCGGACGAGCTCGCGTCCCAGCCCGGAACGAGAAGGCGCTCGATCCCGGCCGCGCGCGCGGCGACGAGCACCTCCGCCCGGTCCGCGTCGAATGCGGCGGCCTGCAGGTGGGCGTGACTGTCGATGAGCCGCACGGACGCCGGCCCCGCCTGACCGGCCGCCTACCCGGCTGCCGGCGTGGCAGCCTCTACATCGATGCGCGGGAAGAGAGGCTCGGCCGTAGCCAGGCGGCCGGACTCCCCGGCGTGCGCCCCCCAGCACAGCTCCTGGAGGATGGCCGGTCCGCCGTTGCCGTCGACCGCGTAGGGATACGAGTAGCCAAGCTGAGCGAGTGCGCGGGGCGCTGACGCCGGGATGTACGGCGCCGCGGCCAGAGCGACCAACCGGCACGCCTCGACGAGGTCGCCCAGGACTGCCCGCAGCCGGTCGCCGGCCGCCTGGTCGCCACCTTTCCAGGCCTTCGCCAGGACCCACGGCTGCTCTGCATCGACCAGCCTGTTGGCCGCCCCCACGAACTCCCACAGCGCGCAGAGTGCATCGTGGAGAAGGCAGCCTTCGAGCCGCTCTCGGTACGCAGCCAGCGTCTCGGTCCACGCCTTCGCCAGACCTGCATCCGGCCCGGGCGCCGGGCGTTCGCCCTCGAAGTAGCGATTCGCCATGGAGATCGTCCGGTTCAGCAGGTTCCCGAAATCGTTGGCCAGGTCCGCGTTGTAACGGCGGATGAAGGAATCCCAGGAGACGTCAGTGTCGCGGTCGAAGGCGACCTCGCGCAGGCTGGCGTACCGCGCGCCGTCCGCCCCCAACGTGTTGACCACGTCGATGGGATCGAGGAAGTTGCCACGGCTCTTGCTCATCCGCTCGCCCTGGACGAGAAGCCAGCCGTGGACCCAGACGTGCCGCGGAGCTTCCAGCCCGGCGCTCCACAACATGGCCGGCCAGTAGATCGTGTGGAACCGGGCAATGTCCTTGCCGATGACATGCAGATCCGCCGGCCACCACTTTTCGAAGGCAGCCGCGTCGTCGGGAAAGCCGGCGCCGGTCACGTAGTTGATCAATGCGTCGTACCAGACGTAGATCGTGCCCGCCGCCGGATCCCACGTTCCGTCGGGCCTTTGCGAGGACGTGCCGTCGGGCATAATCGGAAACGGGATTCCCCAGGTCGCACCGGCCCGACTGATCGAGAAGTCGTCCAGGCCCTGGCGGATGAAGCCGAGCATCTCGTTGCGGCGGTAGTCGGGCTGGACGAAGTCGGGATGGGCCTCGAAATGGCGCTCCAACCGCTCTTGATAGGCCGACAGGCGGAAGAACCAGTTGTGCTCCGAGAGCCACTGCAGAGTCACGGTCGGGTGGTTCGGGCAGCGGGTCCCGTCGGCTGTCTCGACGACGTCGGAGGCCGTCTTGAAACCTTCGGCCGGACAGTACCAGCCCTCGTATGTCCCCAGGTAGATGTCCCCGTTGGCGTGAGCGCGACGGACCATCTCCTGGGCACTGCGGATATGATCCGGATCGGTCGTGCGGATGAATCGATCGGGACTGATGAGAAGGGCGTCCTCGGCTTCTCGAAACAGGGCGACGTTCTCGGCGACAAAATCCGCAGTCGATTTGCCCAGCTCGGCCGCCCGCTGGGCAATGTTCACCGAGTGCTCGTCAGTACCGGTCAGCGACCGCGTCTCGTCGCCCTTCATCCTGTGCCAGCGCGCCAGGACGTCCGCCCCGATCACCTCGTACAGGGTGTGCAGGCCGGGCTTGTTGTTGGCGTAGGCAATGGAAGTGGTGATGTAGAAGCGATCTGCGGGGCTCATGGCGCCCGATGGTATCAGGCGCTATGTCCAGGGGCAGGTTGCGCCGTCCTTCCGATGGTCGAGCGACGGTAGAGCAGCGTGACGGCTGAGGCCACGCCGAAGGCCACTGTGACCTCGAGGGCGGCCAGCGAGAGAACCTGGGCGGTGAACGAGCTCGCGGCTCCGGAGACCTGGATGGCGGCTACGGAAAGGGCGGCCGGCAGCGGCAGCCATGACGCGCCGACAATCCGGATCTGGCCGTTCTCTCCCGTCTCCGTGAGGGCCGCCCGTCGGGCGAAGTAGACGGCGGCCGCTGCCCCGGCGGCCAGCAATCCGATCGACACCGGCTGCTTGAGGGAGAGATTCGTCACCGTCAGATACAGCCACAGAGACAGCACGGGCCCGCCAGCGGTGATCACCATGACCAGGGCCGAGTAGCGCTGCTCGTGCCGCAGTCGATATGCGTCCCAGGAACCGGCGAGGACGGCCAGGCCGGCGCTGACGAGGGCGATTGCCTGGTAGATGTTCATTTCTTCGGCACCTGCAGGGCTCGCCGCTGGACCTCGGCCGCAAGGTCGCGCCGCGCGGCAACCGCCCGGTCAGCCGTAAGCCGCAGCGTGCCGAGCCGCTCCAGCACGGAGGCCGCCAGGGCGTCGTAGAAGCCGCGCCATCGCTCCAGGCCGGCGAGGGCCTGAAGAACGGCGAGCCGGCCGTCTGCGATCCGGTTGGCAGCGGCCCATTTACCGAGAGTGACGGCGTTGGGTCCGGCCGTGTCTGCGCCGGCGACCAGGGCGCCATCGGCCCCTCCGGCATGCTGCCGTTGCGGAGCGCCCGCAGCCCTGGATCTGGCGAAGCTCTCGCGCAGAGCCGCGGCCATCTTCGAGGAGTCGCCGGCGAAATACCAGCCTCGACCGTACGAGATGGTCGCGGTGAGGTGTTCGGGCAGCAGCACCGACCCGGTCTGGTCGATCCGCACGAGGAGATCCGCGATCGAATTGATTTGATGGGCAAGATTGGCCCGACGGACGTCAAGGTCATCCAGCTCGGTCTGGGCGGCAGCCAGGGCGTCGAACGCCACATCGGCTCGGTTCGCCCATTCGGTTCGGGCCGCCTTGAGATCCCTGGCCGAGAGTGCCGTGGGGTCGGCCGGAGCCGGACCGGCCGGGGCATCGGCCGCGAGGTCAAGATCGCCCAGCTGCCGGTCCATGTGGCTGACGTTCTCGTCGAGCACGCCCTGCATGTATCCCAGGCGGCCGAAGTTGCGCCGCATCCGGTCGAAGACCTCCTGGGGCACATCGACATCCGTGGCCGCGGCTGCGCTCCCGGTGGCCAGCGAGATCAGTCCGACCGCCGGCGCCAGGGCGCTGGCGAGAACCGCGATTCCGGCCGCATCCCCGAGCATCTGGGCAACGTCACCCGGGCTGTATCCGTTCGGGTTTGCGTCCTCGGTCACGCGCTTCATCGAGCGGAAGATGCTCAGCCCGCCCTGGATCAGCTCGGGACGAGGCATCTGGAGCCAGAATCCGCCTGGTGCGGCCAGCACTCCCACTGCCGACGTCTGGGCCGCGATCGCGACAGCCCCGGTGCCTGCCTGAGGTGGGCCCGAGGCCGGACCGGCGGCGGCCGCAGCCGGGGCGGCGGATGCGGGCGAGGCACCGGCACGACCCTGAAGCGCCGCCCGCTCCCGCGCCTCCCTCCGCGCCGCCCGTTCCGGTACCGCCACCGGCCTGTCCTCCACCGGCTCCGGCGGCGCCGCCAAGCCCAGCAAGGCCGCCCGATCCGCTGGCGACGACGGCGCCGGCCAGAGACAGGAGCAGGACTCCCGTTGCGGCCACTCCGCCGAGGTCGGCGTCGCGAGGATCGGGCGCGTGCATGCCTTCGTCGATCATGCCGCCGGCCAGCTTGTCGAGGGGGCCGCCACCGAGCCCGTGGTTGGCGTCTCCTCCGTCCCCCAGTGCCGGCGTCGCGCGTCCGGCCGGAGTGGAGGCGCGTGCCGCCCACTCATCGGCCGTCAGGCAGGCAACGAGGTAGGACACTCTGGAATCCGACCCGTAGTCGTTGGGCCCGGGCGCGAACACTGCCATGTACGGGTCCGAGCAGATGGCTGCGGACGTATAGCTGTACTGGGCGTGCGGTGGCAGCGTGACCTGGACGCAGCCCACTCCGCTCATGCGCTCCCAGCGGAATCCGTCGGGGCACCCGGCAGGAGAGGGGCTGGCGGCACGCGACTGCTGGGAGGCGAGGATCATCAACAAACCGGCGGCTGCGAGCGCCGACGCCAGTGCATATCGGACCGGCGTCGAGATCCGCAACCTCCGCGTCACGACCCGTCCTCCCTGCCCACCGCCAGTCACGACAACTCGACGAGTTTACCGTGCTCGAGGGCGCCCCCGGGCTCGAATCTGCCTCAGCGCGGAGCCTTCGGGCCCACGGCCGAGCCGCCACCGCCCTTGGACGGTCACCGGCATAGCCTGGCTATCGTAGGCGCGGCTGGCCGAGGCGTGACGCGAATTGGGCCCGAGCAGGCCCGACGCTCAGTGGCGGAAGTGCCGTACTCCCGTGACGAGCATCGCTGCCCCCGCCCTCTCGGCCACGTCGATGACCTCGCCGTCGCGCATCGAGCCGCCCGGTTGGGCGAACGCCGTGACGCCCGCGTCAAGGCAAACCTGGACCGCGTCCGCGAACGGGTAGAACGCGTCCGAGCCGCAGGCGGCGCCCCTCAGGGCGTCCGGCCCGTGGAAGGCGATGGCCTTGGCCACGGCCTGGCGAGCGGCATCGACGCGGCTGGTCTGGCCCGATCCCAGGCCGATCTCCATCCCGTCCTTGACCAGCACGATGGCGTTGGACACGACGCCGCGGCACAGGCGCCAGGCCAGGTCCAGGTCGCGCATCTCGGCCGCGGACGGAGCTCGTGACGTGACCCGCTTCCAGGTGGCCGGATCGTCGGGCACGTTGTCCGCGGCGGTGACGAGCACGCCTCCCCCGGCGACGCGGATCGAAATCAGGGGATCCGGAGCGGGGGCCTGTTCGTCGCTGCCCAGGAGTGGGTCTTCGAGGAGGCGCAGGTTGGTCTTGCGGGCGAGGATCGCGAGTGCCGCCGACGAATAGGACGGGGCAAGCACGACCTCCAGGAAGATCGAGGCGAGCCCCTCGGCTGTGGCGGCGTCAACTTCCCGGGTCAGAGCCACGACGCCGCCGAACGCGGAGACGGGATCGCCGGCCAGGGCCGCCTGCCACGCTTCGAGAAGCGTCGGCCGTTCCGCAGCGCCGCAGGGGTTGGTGTGCTTCACCACCACGCAGGCCGCACCGCGCAGCTGGCGGGCGATGCCGTCCGCACCGGACGCGTCGAGGACGTTGTTGTAGCTGAGGGCCTTGCCCTGCAGGATGCTCCCGCCCAGGGCGAACGGTCCGGCCCATCTCCCCGTCCCGGGACGCCGGTAGCGGGCGGCCTGCTGGTGCGGGTTCTCGCCGTAGCGGAGCGTCTCGACCTTCTCCAATCCCACTACCAGGGTCGGCGGGTACGGGTCGGCGGAACCGGGGAGACCGGGCTCGTCCGGCAGCGCCACTCCGGCCGCGGCCATCCGGCCAGGCAACTCGGCGGCGATGCGAGCGTCGTAGGCGCCGGTGTGGCGGAAGGCCTCGACGGCAAGGGCGGAACGAAGCCCGTCGCCAACCCGGCCATTCCGCTCGAGCTCTTCGAGCACGGCTGCATACCGAGCCGGAGACGTCACGACCGCCACGGAAGCGTGGTTCTTGGCCGCTGCACGAACCATGGAAGGCCCGCCGATGTCAATCTCCTCGATCAGCTCGTCGAACGAGATGTCCGGCTTCTCGGCGGCGGCGGCGAACGGATACAGGTTGACGACCACCAGGTCGAACGGGTCCACGGCGGCCGCAGCCAGCTGTTCGCGGTGGGACGCCCGCCGCCGATCGGCCAGGATCCCGGCGTGGACCCTCGGATGGAGCGTCTTGACACGCCCGTCGAGCATCTCGGGAAATCCGGTGACCGCGGCCACGTCCGTGACCGGAAGCCCCGCGTCGCGCAGCGCCCTGGCGGTGCCGCCGGTGGATACGAGCTCAAAGCCAAGGCGTACCAGCCCGGCGCCGAAGGCGGGGAGTCCGGTCTTGTCGGAGACCGATAGCAGCGCCCGCCTGGCGACCGGCATCGATCTGGCCGCCAGGGCGGCATCGATGCGGACCGTTCGGCCGTCCGGCTCGATCGTCAGCGCTCCCGCCAGAGCCAGACCGACGGCCCGCGGAAGCAGCCGGTGCTCGACGGCGTGGATCCGCTCGAAGAGCGTCTCCTCCGTGTCCGTCTGGAGGATGGGCACGGACTCCTGGAGGATGATCGGCCCCCCGTCCAGCGAGGCATCGACGAAATGGACGGTCACGCCGGTCACCTTGACCCCGGCGGCGAGCGCGTCGCGGACTCCGTGGGCGCCGGGAAAGGCCGGCAGCAGCGCCGGGTGCAGGTTGATCATCCTGCCGGCGAATGCCGCCAGCATGGCCGGGCCCGTGAGACGCATGTAGCCCGCCAGGACCACCAGCTCTGGCCTCGCCGCGGCGAGGGTCTCGGCCAGGATGCGATCCTCCTCGGCACGGGCGGCGGCGTCGCCGCGTGGCGCCGCCGGCACCAGCAGCGTCTCGATCCCCTGCTCCACCGCCCAGTCCAGGGCCGTGCACGCTCGATCGGCGAAGACCAGGGCTATCTCGGCGTCCAGTGCTCCGCGCGCCGCAGCCGCGTGAAGGGCACGCAGGTTGCTGCCGGTTCCAGATACGCCTACCGCGATCCGATGGGCCACGCCTCTCCTCCTCCGAAATGATCCATCAGAACCTTCACGACTCCGAATACCGCGCCCCTCGGGCGTCGACTGCAACCACCTCGCCGACCTGCCAGCCCTCGAGGCCGTCATCCTCCAGGCTCGCCATGGCGTCCTCGACCGCGCCGGCCGGGACGACACAGACCATGCCGAGACCGCCGTTGAACGTCGACCTCACCTCGGCCTCCGAGAGCCCGCCGACGGCCCCCATCAGCCGCATCACCGACGGCATCGGCCAGCTGGCCGGATGGAGCTGGGCGCCGAGCCCGTCGGGCAGGGCCCGCGGCGTGTTCCCGGGCAGGCCCCCACCGGTGATGTGGGCCACGCCCCGAAGATCCGCGCCGCCGTCGCGCAGGCGTCGCCGGAGCCGCAGTATCGCCTGGGAGTAGATCCGTGTCGGCGTGAGAAGCACCTCGCCCAGGCTGCAGCCCGCCGTCTCCGGCTCGGGCGTCGTCTCCGGCCCGAGAATGCGGCGGACCATCTCCGCATAGCCCTCGCCCAGGTCCAGGCCCCCATCGACTACGATCCGCCGAACCAGCGAGAAGCCGTTGGAATGGAGCCCAGAGGAGGCGACGCCGATGAGCGCGTCGCCGGCCCTGGCGGCTGTCCCATCCATCAGCCGGTCGCGTTCCACGACTCCGACGCAGAAGCCGGCCAGGTCGAACTCGTCCGGCTCCATCAGGCCCGGGTGTTCGGCTGTCTCGCCTCCGATGAGCGAACAGCCGGCCAGCCGGCAGCCGTCGGCCACCGAGCCGACGATCGCCGCCACGCGCTCCGGGAAGACTCGGCCGACGGCCAGGTAGTCGAGGAAGAACAGGGGCTCGGCGCCGGCGCAGACCAGATCGTCCGCGCACATCGCGACCAGATCGTGCCCGATCGTGTCGTAACGGCCGAGCGCCATCGCGATAGCGGTCTTGGTCCCCACGCCGTCCGTGGAGCTGACGAGAACCGGCTCGCGCATCCCTCCGGGCAGCGCCATCGCCGAGGCGAAGCCGCCCAGCCCGCCGATGACCTCGGGGCGCCGGGTTCCCTCCACGGCCGCCCGCATCAGTTGTACCGCTCGCTCCGCGGCGTCTATGTCGACCCCGGCGCCGCGGTAGGCCTCCCACGCGCCGCCGGACTTGGCGTCGTGCTTGGCGCCGCCGTTGCGGCCGGCGCCGCCCGGCTCAGTCATGTGGCGTCGACCGAGCGGTCGCCTCGGCTTCGCCCTGAGAGACCGGCTCGCCCTCCGCGTCCTCGAGCACGAACTTGTGGCGAGCCGTGTCGTAGGGCACCGGCACCGGATAGCGCCCGTCGAAGCAGGCGAAGCAGAAGCGCTCGTAGGGCAGGTCGAGTGCCTGCAGGACTCCTCCGATGGAAAGGTACGTGAGCGAATCGGCGCCGACGAACTCACGGATTTCTTCCACCGAGTGGGTCGACGCGATCAGCTCGGTCTCGATCTGGGTGTCTATGCCATAGAAGCAAGGATGGTGGATGGGCGGCGAGCTGACGCGGAGGTGAACCTCCGTCGCGCCCGCCTTGCGCAGCAGCGACACGATCTGGCGGGTTGTGGTGCCGCGCACGATCGAGTCGTCCACGACCACGAGACGCTTGCCGGCCACGACCTCGCGGAGTGGGCTGAGCTTGACGGTCACGCCGCGCTGGCGCATGGCCTGGCTGGGCTGGATGAAGGTTCGACCCGAGTAGCGGTTGCGGACCATCCCCTCCCGATAGGGCAGCCCGGATCCTTCGGCGAAGCCAGCCGCCGCCGGCGCGCCGGTGTCCGGCACGGGCATCACCAGATCCGCCGCGACCGGCGCCTCGGCAGCGAGCGCCACGCCCATGCGGCGGCGCAATTCGTACAGGTTGCGGCCGAGCATGTACGAGTCCGGCCGGCCGAAGTAGATGAGCTCGAAGACGCACAGCTGCTCGTGCCCCTCGGCGAAGCGGACGGAGACCGGTTCCCTGCCCTCCTCGAGAACCACGATCTCGCCCGGTTCCACGTCGCGAACGACCACGCCGCCCGCGACCTCGATGGCCGCCGATTCGGAGCTGATGAGCCAGCCGCCCGAATGCACGCCCTCGGGATCGTCAGCTGCCGGTTCGATCCGGCCGAGGACGAGGGGCCGGAAGCCGAAAGGATCGCGCACGCCGATGACGCGCTTCTCGTCGAGGATGGCCAGCGAGTAGGCGCCGCGCACCGTCGGCAGCACTCGCTTGAGAGCCTCCACGGTGTCCCCGGTCGTGTCGTCGGCCAGCAGCGCTGTCAGCAGCTCCGTGTCCGTGGTGGCCGGCAGGCGGGTCTTGCCACCCTCGAGGCGCGAGAGCAGTTCCCGGGTGTTGACGAGGTTGCCGTTATGACCGATCGCCAGGGCATGGCCGTGACCGAGCCGGAAGGTCGGCTGGGCGTTCTCCCAGACCGTGGAGCCGGTCGTGGAGTAGCGGCAGTGGGCGATTGCGAGTGAGCCTCGGAGGCTCGGCAGGCGCCTCTCGTCGAGGACCTGAGCGATCAAGCCCAGGTCTTTGTAGAGCATCAGCTGCCCGCCGTCGCTCACGGCGATCCCGGCCGACTCCTGGCCGCGGTGCTGGAGCGAGAAGACCCCTAGAGCGGTGATTCCGGCGGCATCCGCGCCGGGAGTCACCGCACCGAAGATGCCGCACACGGCTAGTCGCCGCCGTCCGCGATGGCGCCGGCCCCGGCGGCTTCAGGGGCGCGACCAGGCCCCTGGCCCCGGCCGGGCTCCATGCCGAGGGCGCGAGCCAGGCCGTGATCCCAGGTGTGGTGCAGATCGCTCAGGGCCACGTCCAGGGCGTCCGCCACCCGTGAGCCCCTCTCCTCGGCCGCGCCGGTGGCGCCCTGCCCGGTCAGCTCGATGCGCAGCCTATCGCCGCCGACCGTGCCCAGCGTCTCCGCCGCCAGGCCGAACTGGCGGGCGAGCAGCTCGATCGCAGGGGCCTGTCTCGGCCGGGCCGAGAGCACCAGGCGGCCCGGGCTCTCGCCGAACAGCTCGATCGCCGGCGAGCCGGAGACGCCCAGCCTCAGCCGCGCTCCCAGGCCGCCCCACATGCAGCATTCGGCGATGGCGACGGCCAGGCCGCCGCCGGAGACGTCCTGGGCCGAGGCGACCAGTCCCCGCCCGATGGCCTCGCGGATGAACGACTGCAGAGCGGCCTCGCGGTCCAGGTCCACGCTCGGAACAGCGTCCTCCGAGGAGACTCCGGCCAGGGCCGCGTACGCTGAGCCGGCCATTCCCGGCGAGCTTTGGCCGATAAGGACGACGCAGTCGCCGTCGCTTGTGAATTGCGGCCGGACGAGGAGTGAGACGTCATCCAGGAGGCCAACGACGCCGATCTCGGGCGTGGGCGCGATAGCCCCGCCGGGGTATTCGTTGTAGAGCGAGACGTTGCCGCCGGTGACCGGGATGCCGAGGGTCCGGCACGCGTCGCCCATGCCGCGAACCGCTTCCTGCAACTGCCAGAACGCCTCCGGACGTTCGGGGCTGCCGTAGTTGAGGCAGTTGGTGATGCCGAGCGGCCGCGCTCCGGTGATGCTGACGTTACGCGTGGCCTCGGCCACGGAGAGCTGGGCGCCCAGGTACGGGTCGATGGCGCTGACGCTCTGGTTCCCGTCCGTCGTGGCCACCAGGGCCTTCCTGGTTCCCTTGACCCGGAGAACGGCCGCGCCATGCCCGGGCCACTCGACGGTGTTGCTCTGGACGCAGGCGTCGTACTGCTCGTAGACCCAGCGGCGGCTCGAGAGGTTGGGGCTTCCGAGCAGAGCGACCAGGACCGCGGCCGGATCCATGCCCCGCTCGGGAAGCCCGTCCTGGGCCGTCAGAGGTATGCCCGGAGCCGGCGCCGGGCGCCGGCGGGTCGGAGGGGTGGCAAGGCGGTAATGGACTATGGCCTCGCTGGTCAGGGCTTTGGCGGGGACGCGGGCGATCTCTCTGGCGCCGGCGCTCAGGCGGCCCTCGGCGTCCACGCCGCCCTCGACGACGGCGATGTCGCCGTCACCGGTCACGCGGCCTACCAGGGCGATCGGGATCCCCCACCGCTCGCAGACCTCGCGCACCGCCGGGTAGTTCTCCGGAAGGCACGTGGCCAGCATCCTCTCCTGAGACTCGGAGATCATGACCTCCCAGGCCGCCATGCCGGCCTCGCGCCGCGGGATGGCGTCCAGGTCCATCAGGATGCCCGTTCCTGCCTTGTCGGCCGACTCGGAGCTGGCGCAGGTGATTCCACCGGCGCCCAGGTCCTGGATCCCCTCGACCAGGCGGCGATCGATCAGCTCCAGGCTGGCCTCGATGAGCAGCTTCTCGGCGAACGGGTCGCCCACCTGGACGGTCGGGCGCTTGTTCGGGTCGTCGTCGGCGAAGGTCGCCGAGGCGAGGACGCTGGCGCCGCCGATGCCGTCGCGTCCGGTCGTGGAGCCGAAGAGAACGACATAGTTGCCGGGTCCGGGGGCCTCGGCCAGGATCAGCATCCGCTCCTCGAGCAGCCCGATGGCCATGACGTTGACCAGCGGGTTGCCCTGATAGGACGGATCGAAGACAAGCTCGCCGCCCACCGTCGGGACGCCGACGCAGTTGCCGTAGCCGCCCACGCCGCGAACGACGCCGTCAACCAGGTGCCGTGTCCGCGGATCGGTCGGGTCGCCGAAGCGGAGCGCGTCCAGAACTGCGATCGGCCGGGCGCCCATCGTGAAGATGTCGCGCAGGATTCCGCCGACGCCTGTCGCGGCACCCTGGTACGGCTCGACCGCGGACGGGTGGTTGTGGCTCTCGATCTTGAAGGCCACGGCCAGGCCGTCGCCGATGCGAACCACGCCGGCGTTGTCGCCCGGGCCGGCCATGACGCCGCTGCCACGCGTGGGCAAGGTCTTGAGGAGCGGCTTGGAGCTCTTGTACGAGCAGTGCTCGCTCCACATGACGCTGAACATCGCCAGCTCTACGTGATTGGGGTCGCGGCCCAGCTTGGCCCGGATGGCGTCGAGCTCACCGTCCGTGACGCCGAGCCGGCGGTGGAGTGGCTCCGCCTGCGCCTGGTCCGCCGGTAGGCCGGGGCTGGTCGTCACGTCACTCATGGCCGGGCCTCGGCTTCTTGCGCTGCAGCGGCCGGCGCCGGACCCGGTCGACCTGCGTCCTCCCACGCCTTCGCGCTCATCACCAGGGATCGGATCAGCTGCATCCCGCCGTCCGAACCGAGGATCGCCTCGGACATGCGCTCCGGATGCGGCATAAGGCCGGCCACGTTACCGGCCGCGTTGCAGACTCCGGCGATGGCGCGAAGCGAGCCGTTCGGGTTGGCCGGCTCGTCAGGATCGAGGGCCGGCGTCCCGTCGCCTCGGACGTAGCGGAAGAGCACCTGGCCCTTGCGTTCGAGCTCATCGAGCGTGGCTTCGTCGGCGTAGTAGCAGCCCTCCCCATGGGCGACGGGGATCCTGATGGGCTGCCCTGTGGCGGCTCGGGTGAATGGCGAATCCAGCCGTTCGGGCCGGATTGCCACGATCCTGCAGGCGAATCGGAGCGAGCGGTTGCGCAACAGCGCCCCCGGCACGAGCCCGGCCTCGGCAAGGACCTGGAAACCGTTGCAGATCCCAAGCACGTGGCCGCCCGCAGCCGCGAACGACGAGACTCCGCGCATCACCGGAGAGAAGCGGGCGATGACTCCGGCCCGGATATAGTCGCCGTAGGCGAAGCCACCGGGGAGGATGACGGCCGAGACGCCCTCGAGGTCCGGCGACTCGTGCCAGAGCGTGACCGGGTCCACGCCCGCCACGGCCAGTGCGTTCAGGGCGTCAACGTCCGAGTTCGAGCCCGGAAACGTGACGACGCCGACCTTCACGCCAGCGTCGCCTTCGTCGAATCCGTCGACGACGTTCCTTCGAGAAGCTCAATGGCGTAGGTCTCGATGAGCGGGTTGCTCAGCAGCTCGCCGGCCAGGCTTTCGACCACCCGGCGCGCCTCGGCTTCCGATTCGGCCGCCACGGTCAACTCCGCCCGCCGCCCGACGCGGACCCGTGTCACGTTGGTCACATTCAGGTGGGGCAGGCTCAGCTCCACGGCCCGGCCCTGCGGATCCAGGATCCCCGGCTTGGGCAGCACGTTCACGGCGTAGCGAAACTCGCTCATGGGGCGATCAGGTCCTCCTGCAGGTACCGTTCGAAGCTGGCTCCGGTGATCCGTTCGAACGCCGCGACATAGCGTTCTCTCGTCCCGGCCACGATCTCTGCCGGTAGCTCCGGCCCCGGGTAGGTCTTGTCCCACGGCTGGGTCTCGAGCCAGTCGCGGACGAACTGCTTGTCGAAGCTCGCCTGGGCGCGGCCGGGCCGGTAGTCCGCCGCATCCCAGAAACGGCTCGAGTCGGGCGTCAGAACCTCGTCGATCAGGATCAGCTCGCCGGTGTCGAGGGCAGTGCCCAGCTCGAACTTGGTGTCCGCGAGCAGGATGCCGGCGCTTTCGGCGATCTCGGCGCCACGGCGGTACAGGCTCAGGGCAACCTCGCGCACGCGCTCCGACAGCCCGGCGCCGACGAGAGCGACCATGGCGTCGAAGCCGATGTTCTCGTCGTGCCCCACCTCTGCCTTTGTCGATGGCGTGAAGATCGGCTCGGGCAACCGATCGCTCTCGCGCAGGCCATCCGGGAGGCGAATACCGCAGATCGAGCCAGACCGGCGGTAGTCCTTCCAGCCCGATCCCGCGACGAAGCCGCGGACGATGATCTCGACTGGCAGCACCTTCGCCCGCCGGCACAGCATCATCCGGCCTTGCAGCTCTCGGCGGCCGGCGGCGTCGGTGAAGTCCGCGGGCAGCCCGGCCGGGTCCGTGTCAAGAAGATGGTTCGGAATCAAGTCCGCAGTTCGGCCGAACCAGAACCGCGACAGGCCGGTCAAGACGCGACCCTTGTCCGGCACGGGGGTGGGCAGGACCACGTCGAAAGCCGAGAGCCTGTCGCTGGCGACCAGCAGCAGCCGGTCGCCGACGTCGAACAAGTCGCGCACCTTGCCGGATCGAACGAAACCGCCCGAGGCCAGCGTCGGTCCGGACGCGCGAGGATCGCCCGGCAGCTCGGCGTGGCCGGCGGGGATGGCTGCGTGGTCAGCGGGCGACATGCGCGGCCTCCTTTCCGGCGGGCACGAGATCGTCCAGCCGGGCCATGGCCGTGGCCACGTTGCGCAGGAAGGCACTCTCGTCGAAGCATGCGGCGAGGGCCTCGTCGGAGAGGCGGGCGGCTACGTCCGGATCGGCGGCGAGAACTTCGCGCAGCTGGCGGCGCTCGTCGGCGGCCCGCAGCGCGGACCGCTGCACGACAGCGTACGCGTCTTCGCGGGAAACGCCGGCTTCCTCGACAAGCGCCAGGAGAACGCGGCTGCTGCAGTGGAGGCCTAGACCGCGCTCGATGTTCTCGCGCATACGGTCGGGCCGGACGACCAGCCGCTCGATCAGGCCGCGCGTCTTGACCAGCATGTAGTCGAGCAGGATCGTGGCGTCGGGCAGCAGGACGCGCTCGGCGCTGGAGTGGCTGATATCGCGCTCGTGCCAGAGCGGCTGGTTCTCAAGGGCTGCGGCCGCGTAGCCGCGCAACAGGCGGGCCATGCCGGCGATCCGCTCGCACAGGATCGGATTGCGCTTGTGGGGCATCGCGGAGCTGCCCTTCTGACCGGCCCGGAACGGCTCCATCAGCTCGCCGATCTCGGTGTGCTGGAGGTTGCGTATCTCGGTGGCGAACCGCTCCAGGCTGCCGCCCGTAACGGCGATGGTCGCGACCAGAGCCGCATGGCGGTCGCGCTGGACGATCTGGGTCGAGATGGGGTCGCGATGCAGGCCGAGATCCGCCAGAACCTCCTCTTCCAGATCGGGATCGAGATGGCTGTAGGTGCCGACCGGACCGGAGATCTTGCCGGTGGCCGCGTCGTCGACGGCGGCTACCAGGCGAGCCCGGTCTCGGGCAACCTCGAAGGCCCAGCCGGCGATCTTGAGCCCGAGGGTCGTCGGCTCGGCATGGACCGAATGCGTCCGGCCCATCATCACCGTCCCGGCTTCGGCCCGGGCGCGCGCGACCAGAGCTGCGATCAGCTCGTCGCAGTCGGCGATGAGTCGCCTTCCCGCCGCCTGGAGCTGCAGGCCGAGGGCCGTATCGATGACGTCGCTGCTGGTCAGGCCGAGGTGCAGGTACCGGCCATCCTCCCCCACCGTTTCGGCGACCTGGCTAACGAAGGCGATGACGTCGTGGTCGGTCGTCTTCTCGATCTCGGCGATGCGATCCACGTCGACCCTGGCGCCGGCCTCGATAGAGCGCAGCGCCCGGGCCGGGACTGCGCCGCGAGCGACCTGAGCCCGGGCCACCGCGATCTCGACCCGAAGCATCCCCTCGAAGCGGGCCTGGTCCGTCCAGAGCGCGCCCATCTCGGGCAGCGTGTAGCGCGGGATCATGCCGCGCTCCCCCCGCCGTCCCATCCGGTGGCCGGAGCCGACGCGACGGGCCGCAGGTCGCCGGCCGCCGGCAAGTCCGCCCCCGTCCTCGGGTCCGTGGCTGTGCCCGACGTCTGCGGCTGGCGGCACTCGGGACGCAATGTCGTGGCGCCGCTGCATCCCGTCCCAACCGATCAGCTCCGCGGCTCTCTCCGCGATCTGGCGGGCGGCGGAGATGCTGGATCCGAGCCCTACGACCGAGAGCACGCGGCCGCCGTTGGTGCGGAACCCGCCGTCCGGCCCGCGCTCCGAGCCGGCATGAAAGATGATGGCGCCCCCCTGCGCCGCTTGCACCAGACCGCCGATCGGGTCGCCCTTGCGCGGAGCCTCCGGATAGCCGGCCGCCGCCATCACGATCGCGACGGCAGCGTTTCCGGTAGTCGGCAGCACGCTGCCTTTGAGCCCGAGCTCGGCCGCAGCCGCAGCCAGGTCGCCCGATGCCGCGCCCCGCAGCAACGGCTCGAGCGGGACCGCCAGTCGCGGAAACAGCACCTGGGCCTCGGGATCGCCGAACCTGGCGTTGCACTCGATCAGGACCGGCCCCTCCGGGGTCAACATCAGACCCGCATAGAGTGCGCCGCGGAACGGGGCCCCGCGCCGGGCAAGCTCAGCCAGGATCGGACGGTGAATGACGTCGACCAGTGTGGAGCAGAGGCTCTCCGGCAGATCCGGGACCGGGCTGTAGGCGCCCATGCCGCCTGTGTTGGGACCGGCGTCGCCGTCAAGGAGGCGCTTGTGGTCGCGCGCAGGCGGTAGCGCCAGGGCATCGTGACCGTCGCACAGAGCGATCAGGCTGGCCTCGGGGCCGAACAGCCGCTCCTCGAGGACTACGACCGGCTGGGGAGCCTCGGCGTCGACCGCACCGCCGGCCCGGCCGGCCGCGGCCACCCTCCCCGGCTCGACACCAGGCAGGTTCGCGAAGAGTGCCCTCAACGCCGCCTCGGCACCGGCGTAGTCGTCGCAGACGGTCACTCCCTTGCCGGCCGCAAGGCCGTCGGCCTTGACCACGACGCCGCGGGACCCAGGCCTATCGGCCAGCTCACGGGCAAACGCAAGCGCGGACTCGAGGGCGGCGAAGTCGCGGCCGCGGGCCATCCGCACTCCCGCCGCCCCCGCTACATCCCGACAGAAGGCCTTGCTCCACTCGATCCGAGCGGCGGCTCGGCTCGGGCCGAAGACAGATATCCCCGCCTTCGTCAACGCGTCTGCAACTCCGGCCGCCAGCGGCGCCTCCGGTCCGACGACGATCAGATCCACGTCCTCGGCCAAGGCCAGGTCCACGACCGCGGCCGGATCGAGGGGCGAAACCTGAGCCAGGCAGCGGACCTTGGGCTCGGCGGCGATGGCGTCGCTGCCGGGAGCCACGATCAACTCGGCCACGCCCGCCTCCCTGGCAAGGCTCCAGACCAGGGCATGTTCGCGTCCCCCGCCGCCCAGCACCAGCACCCGAGCCTGGCCCCGACCGGAGGCACTCCCGTCCGGGACCGAGTTCCGCCTCATTTCTCTGCCGGATGCCCGGATGGGGCCGCCACCGGGGCTCCATGCGCGGCCGCAGCCGGAGCCGCTGCCTGAGGACGGGGGCGCAGCGGCCGGGCCTTGCGCTCGATCGTCTGGTGCCGCTCCGGCCCAACCGAGACGAGGCATATCGGAGCGCCGGAAAGCCTCTCGACTGCGTCGACGTAGTGCCGGGCATTCGGCGGTAACTCGCTCATCGAGCGGCAGTCGTGCAGTGGCTCGGTCCAGCCCGCGAACCGCTCGTAGATCGGCTTCGCCCGGGCCAGGATGTCGGCGTCCGAAGGCCACCAGTCGACTCGCTTGCCGTCGACCTCGTAGGCCATGCAGATCAGGACTTCGTCCAGACCAGACAAGATGTCGATCTTGTTGAGCATGATCGAGCTGACGCTGTTGACGGCCACCGCATAGCGGAGGGGAACCGCGTCGAACCAGCCCACCCGGCGACGACGTCCAGTCGTAGTGCCGAACTCGCGGCCGCGGTCCGTGATCCCCTCACCGATCGCGTCCGAGAGTTCCGTTGGGAATGGGCCGGCCCCGACGCGCGTGGCGTAGGCCTTCATCACGCCCAGGACCTCATCGACCTGGAGCGGCCCTATGCCCCCGCCCGTGCACGCCCCGCCTGCGATCGGATTCGAGGAGGTCACGAACGGGTAGCTGCCATGATCGAGGTCCAGGAGCGTCCCCTGCGCGCCCTCGAAGAGGAGGTGCTCGCCGCGGGCCAGACGCTCCTGCACCAGCTGGGTTGTGTCGGCAAGATGAGGCTCGAGGCGGCCTCCCCATTCGGTCGCCAGCGAAACCAGCTCGTCGAGGTCGAAGCCGTCGACGCGATGCTGACGCTGGAGCGTGGCGTTCTTCTCGGGCAGGATGCGGGCGAGCTTGCTGCGGAGTGCCCGACCGTCGAGCAGGTCCTCCATCCGGATCCCGATCCGCCATGCCCGGTCGGCATAGGCAGGGCCGATGCCACGACGTGTAGTCCCCACGGCCGCGCTGGCCAGTCGGGCTTCCATCGCCCCGTCCAGAGCGACGTGGTAGGGCATGATCACATGAGCGTGCTTGCTGACACGGACGCGATCCACCTCTATGCCGCGGGAAGCCAGCATCCCGAGCTCGGCAATGAGCGTGGCCGGATTGACCACGACGCCGTTGCCGATGATGGGGGTGATGTGGGGGTAGAGCACGCCCGAAGGGACGAGGTGGAGCTTGAAGACCTCTTCGCCGAGCATGACGGTGTGGCCGGCGTTGTCGCCGCCCTGGTAACGCACGACGGCCGTGACATCCTCGGCCAGGAAATCGGTCGTCTTTCCCTTGCCCTCGTCGCCCCACTGAAGGCCGACGATCACCGTCGCGGTCACGGCCTATATCCTCGCCTTTCCGCCCGGCCGGGCTGGCGCATCGGTGCCCGGGAAACCAAAAGGCCCTCGGCCGACCGGCCGGGGACCTGGGTAGACTGCCCCTCCGTTGGAGCTTCGGCGGCTCCCGGGGGAGCGAAGGTGGTGGTTCGTCTCACGGGGCGAACTGCACGCCTTCCTGGGGCAACGTGCACTCCTTGGCGATGTCTGTGGCGGGACCCGGGGGTCCTCCGACCCCGGAACCCCGGCAGTATAGCAGGCCAGAACCTCCGAACCAGGACTGGAGCAGCTGGCCCGATCGTCGGCGGCAACGGCCGGCCGATCCACGCCGAGAGCCCTCTCAGCGTGTGGATGTGCTCTACGCGTCCTTGCTGACCGGTAGTCCGACCGTGGACACGCTCGCCGGTCGCGCCGCGATCGCCGCTGCCAGGGCCTCGGGACCGCGGGTTCGCCATTCAGTGCCGATGGCGACCGTGGCCGTTGCCCCGACCCGGCACGCGCCGGCCGCCAGCATCGCGAGCATCTTGTCCAGCGTGCGGACGCCCTTGGCGGCCTTGACGCCGACGCTGTTTCCTACGGTCTTTCTCATCAGGGCGATCTCGCCGGGTTCGGCGTCTCGAGGCGCGAATCCGGTGCCGTTCTTGACGAAGGCTCCGCCGGCCTCCACGACTGCCCTGCAGCCGGCCTCCACCTGCTCCGGGCTCAGGTAAGCCGTCTCCAGGATCACCTTGACCGGAGTTGGTGCCACGGCGTAGCAGATGCTAGCCAGTTCGTCGCGGACGAAGCGGAGGTCGCCGCCGCGAAGGGCGCCGATGTTGACGACCACGTCCAGCTCCACGGCACCCTGGTCCACGGCCAGAAGAGCTTCTCTCTCCTTGATCTGGGAGGCATGTGCGCCGTGCGGGAAGCCGATCACTGTGGTGGGCCCGACCTGGGTGCCCCTCAACCTCTTCACCGCCAGCTCGAGATCGGCCGGCCGGCAGCACACCGTCGCGGTCTGCCACTCGATTGCGACCTCGATCTCAGCCTCGACTTCCTCGCGGGTGAGCTCGGGACGCAGGATCGAATGGTCAATGCAGCCCAATAGGGCCCCTTCGTCCAGGCGGGCCAGGTCCAGCGGCGCGCGATTGGCCAGTCGGGCTGTGATCTCAGTCATGCGTCCTCCGTCCGATTTGTCACCGTTCCGACTTCCTCCGGGCCGCGGGCCCGTCGCGATCGTGGCACCGGCCCGGCCAGCATAGCGCGGACCCACGGAGTGGCGTCCGAGGCCCTTAGCCGCGCCCTGAGAGTCGGGGCGGCAGGCGCTCACCAGCACGAACTCGCCGAGCGACAGATGGCGCCCTCCCGGCGAACGCCGCAGGGGCGTCGCGCCATCCCCGACGAACTCAAGTCCGGACCCACCGGGTCCAGGTACTGCCGCTCGATAGCTCAGCGCGAACCCCTCACGGTTTCCGCATCCCCGAACAGAGTCCAGCCATTGACAGAGCTTCCCCTCACGCATAGACTGGCAACAAATGCGCAGTCCATTGCACTTTTGAGCATGAGCGCCAATGCCGCCCTGCTTCGGCAGGACCAGGTGGGGTTGGAAACCCGGCTCATGCTCCGTGCCGCCCAGCTCTATTACCGGCTGAACCTGACTCAGGATCAGGTCGGCGAACGCCTGGGCGTCAGCCGTTTCAAGGTCGGCCGCCTCTTGGAGCGCGCGCTGCGCGAATCGGCCGTCCGGATCGAGATCGTCCACCCCGCAGCCCGGCTGGTGCAGCTCGAGGACGCCCTCGTCGGGCGATTCGGCCTGCGCAGCGCGGTGGTCGTCGACGTGCCGCCAACCGGCTCGGCCGCCGACCAGGAGCTCCTCGCCCGGGAGCGTGTGGCCAGGGCTGCGGCCATTCACCTGACCTCACTTCAACCGACCGGCGCGATCGGAGTCTCGTGGGGGCGCACGATGCTCGAGGTCGCCGCGCACCTCCGCCAGGGCTGGACCAGTGCATCGGAAATCGTGCAACTCAACGGCGCCATCTCCCGCTCCGCCAGCCCCACCAGAGCTCAGGAGGTCGTCGAGCAGTTCGGGCGCACGACCGGGGCAGCGATCCGGCTCATGGCCGCCCCGGCGATCGTCGGCTCGGCCGAACTCCGAGATGCACTCGAGGAAGACCCTTCGGTCGGCAGCACGCTCGCAGCTGCGCGCTCCGCTCGAACCGCCGTGTTCGGCATGGGCGTTCTGGGCCCGGATAGCGTCCACGTCGCGTCCGGCTACCTGAGTGACGAGGACCTCGCGGCGCTCACCGAGGCCGGAGCGGTGGGTGACGTGCTGGGGCGATTCCTGTCGCTGGACGGCCACATCGCCCTCCCGTCGCTCGACAGGCGCACGATCGGGCTGCCACTCGAGGAGCTCCGCGATAAGGCGCTGACGGTGGGCGTCGCGGCCGGACCGGGCCGAGCTCCGATTGCCCTGGCCGCCCTGCGCATTGGCTGCGTCAACCTGATGGTGACCGACGAGGCCACCGCCGTGTGGGTGCTCGACCATGCATGAGCAGCGCGGTCCCGCTACCCCCTCCGTGGACGAGGTGCGGGATATCGTCCGCCGTATTGTCGACGCCACGCTGGCGGCCGGCGAGTCGGCCCCGTCGACAGACGCGCCGCCAGTCGTCTCGGCCCCTGAGCTGTCAACCGCCGGCCCGGAACGCGTCGCCATTGCCATAGGCGGCGACCACGGGGGCTTCGCGTTGAAGGACCGTATCGGAGGGGTCCTCCGGCAGGCCGGCTTCGCGGTCACCGACTGCGGCACGAACAGCAGCGATCCCGTGGACTACCCGGATATTGCCCACGCTGTCGCCCGCCTGGTGGCCGACGGGACGTGCCGCTGGGGAATCATCGTCGATGGCGCCGGGATCGGATCGTGCATGGCCGCCAACAAGGTTCCCGGCATCCGGGCCGCTCTCTGCCACGATCTCTCGAGTGCGCGCAACAGCCGCGAGCACAACCACGCCAACGTCCTGACCCTTGGGGCCCGTTTCATCGGCGAGGGCCTGGCCATCGAGATCGTGCACGCCTGGCTCGGCACGGTCTGGGGCTACGGCCGTCATGCGGAGCGGGTCGAGAAGATCACCGCGATCGAACGTAAGTACACCGCAGCCAGTGAGGTTCGAGGATGATGGACGCGAGTCAGACCCGCGACCAGCTCGTCGACGCGATCACCCGCGAGGTGCTCGCGTCGCTCGGCGCGCCAGGCGCCGCGGGCAGTCCGGGCGGCACCTGTGTCGGGTGCATGGGCGCGTGCGCCGCCCAGTGCGCCGCGAAGGTACGCGACGTCGTGGCCGGGGGCGCATCGCGCGTCGCCTACCACGGCCGCGCGGCCGATGTCCCTACCGATCTGGCCCGGTACATCGATCACACGCTTCTGCGTCCCGACGCCGTCGTTGCCGACATCGACAAGCTGTGCGCGGAGGCTGCCGAGTTCCGGTTCGCCGCGGTGTGCGTGAACCCGACCTGGGTGCGCCGCGCCGCCGACGACTTGCAGGGCTTCGACGTCGGAGTCGCCTCGGTCGTGGGCTTCCCCTTCGGAGCCACACCGACGGAGATCAAGGTCTTCGAGGCGCGCCGGGCGATCCGAGACGGCGCCCGTGAGATCGACATGGTCATCAACATCGGCGCGCTCAAGAGCGGGATGCGAGCCCAGGTCAGCGAGGACATCGCCCGCGTTGCCGATGCCTGCCACGAGGCCGGAGCCATCTGCAAGGTGATCATCGAAACCGGCCTCCTCACCGACGAGGAGAAGGTGATCGCCTGTCGCCTCGCGCTTCAGGCCAAGGCGGATTTCGTGAAGACCTCCACCGGCTTCGCCAAGGGCGGAGCGACCGTCTTCGACGTCGCGCTGATGCGCGAGACCGTCGGCCCGAAGATGGGCATCAAGGCCTCCGGCGGCATCCGCACCGCCGATGACGTTCAGGACATGATCGCGGCCGGGGCGACCCGGATCGGGGCTTCCGCCGGCGTCAAGATCGTAAAGGGAGAGAAGGGCGTCCATGGGCAATATTGACCTGCGAGCCTACGTGTTCCTGGATAGCCTCCAGGCCCAATACGCCGCTTTCCTGGGGACCGTAGCCCAGGGATTCCTTCCGCTCGCCGGGGACGCCTCGCTGTCGATCGAGATCTCCCCCGGCATCGAGATCAACCGGCTGACCGACGTGGCCCTGAAGTCGACGAAGGTAAAGCCCGGCATGCAGATCATTGAGCGCTACTACGGCATGCTCGAGATCCACTCGCCGTCACAGGCGGAGGTCCGGGCTGCCGGGGCCGCGATCCTCGCCGACATCGGCCTGACCGAGACGGACCGGATAAAGCCGCACGTCCTCTCCTCCCAGATCATCCGTCGGATCGACGACCACCAGGCCCAGCTGATCAACCGCACGCGTCACGGCCAGATGCTGATCCCCGGCGAGACGCTCTACGTGCTGGAACTGGAGCCGGCAGCGTACGCCGCGCTCGCGGCCAACGAGGCAGAGAAAGCGGCTCACATCAACATCCTCGAGGTGCGGTCCTTCGGCTCGATGGGCCGCATCTACCTGGGTGGCGAGGAAAGGGACATCGACGTCGGCTGGCGCGCGGCGCTGGCGGCGATCGAGGGACTCGAAGGACGCGAAGCGAAGGCATGACAGCGGCGGCAGCGACCGCGAGGTCGAATAGCCGAACGAGAAGGAGACACGGTCGATGGCAGAAGCGCTAGGGATGATCGAAGCCCGCGGGTTCGCGGCAGTTGTCGAAGCCTCCGACGCCATGGTCAAGGCGGCCAAGGTCGAGCTGGTCAGCTACGAGAAGACCGGTGGCGGGTATGTGACAGCCGTAGTGCGCGGCGACGTCGCCGCGGTCAAGGCTGCGGTCGAAGCCGGCGTCCGAAGCGCCGCGAAGGTGGGCGAAGTCGTCGCCAGCCACGTGATCGCCCGGCCGCATGTCAACGTCGACCTTGTCCTTCCGCTCGGGCGGCTCGACGAGGCGAAGGCCGAGAGCGGCCAGAAGTAGGACGCAACTGGCGCGCGCCGGCCTTCCGCCGGCGCGCGCCTCCCTCACGCAGGCGGTGACGACATGCTTCTTGGAAGGGTCACCGGGACGGTAGTCGCGAGTCGCAAAGAGCCGCTCATGGAGGGCTGGAAACTGCTCCTCGTGCGCCAGCTCGATGCGGAGAACCGCGAATCTGGGGGCTACGTGGTGGCCGCCGACGCGGTCGGCGCGGGCGTGGGCGAAGTCGTCCTGTACGCCACCGGCAGCTCGGCCCGACAGACGGAGACGACCCGCGACCGGCCCTGCGACGCCGTCATCATGGCGATCGTGGACACCTGGGAGATCGGCGGGACGGAGGTATACCGCAAGTAGCGGGCGCAGCCATGAGTGAAGTCGACGAGCGCGAGATCTCCGAGATCATCGAGCGGGTCCGCCGCCGCGTCTCGGCAAGCGGCGACGCCCGGCCGGGCGAAGGCTTGCGGGCCGAGGCGGAGCTTGCGGCTTCGATGGCCGCCGAGCTGGGCGACGGCATCCATGCCACGATCGACGAGGCGGTCGCCGCGGCCACGCTGGCGTTCCTGGCATTCCAGGCCCAGGGCCTGGCTGGCCGCAAGATCATCATCGACGCCGTCCGACGCTCGATGCTCGAACACGCGGAACAGCTTGCCCGAATGGCTCACCAGGAGACGCACATCGGGCGGGTGGATGACAAGGTCGTCAAGAACCGCCTGGTCGCCTCCAAGGCACCCGGACCGGAGGACCTGGAGGTTGAGGCGGTCTCCGGCGACAACGGAATGATGGTCACCGAGTTCGCACCGTTCGGCGTGGTCGCCGCCATCACGCCCGTCACGAACCCGACTTCGACGATCATCAACAACACGATCAGCATCGTTTCGGCCGGCAACGCCGTCGTCTTCAACGCCCACCCGAGCGCCAGTCGATGCTCGGCTGAAACCGTGCGGCTGATCAATCGCGCCGTCGTCGGCGCCGGGGGGCCGCCGAACCTGGTCTCGGCCGCTGCCAACCCGACCATCGACAGCGCACGGGCCCTGATGTCGCACCCCGGGGTCCGCGTCCTGCTCGTTACCGGCGGGCCGGCCGTCGTGCGCGAAGCGCTCAAGACCGACAAACGCGCGATCACGGCGGGTCCGGGCAATCCGCCCGCGGTCGTCGACCAGACCGCCGACATCGAGCGCGCCGGACGCGACATCGTCCTCGGCGCCTCGTTCGACAACAACGTCGTCTGCATCGATGAGAAGGTCGTCTTCGTCGTTGACATCGTCGCCGACCGGCTGATCCGGGCCATGACTCAGGGCGGCGCCTACCTCCTCAAGGAGCACGAGCTGCGCAGGCTCGAGCGGGTCGTCTTCAAGGAGCTCGGCCAGCCCGGGAAGCCCGGCGTCATGAACCCGGCCTGGATCGGCCAGGACGCGAAGAAGATGCTGGCCGAGATCGGCGTTCGAGGCCGAGCCCGAGCCAAGTCTCCTGATCGCGGACGTGCCGCGCGACCACAGCCTGGTCTGGACCGAACAGATGATGCCGCTGCTGCCGATCGTGCGCGTGAGCACCGTGGACCAGGCGATCGATCTGGCCGTCCGCGCCGAGCATGGCTTCCGCCATACGGCCTCGATCCACTCCACGAACGTGGAGACGATCACGAAGATGGCCCGCGCGATGAATTGCAGCATCTTCGTTACGAACGGGCCCAACGTCGCGGGCCTGGGCGAGGGCGGCGAGGGCTTCACTTCATTCTCGATCGCCAGCCCGTCCGGTGACGGCCTCACTCGGCCTCGAACCTTCTCGCGCGAGCGGCGGATCACCGTCGTCGGCGCCCTGCGGATCGTCTGACGATGAACACTACTCTGGCCATCGAACCGGCGCTCGCGCTCCTCGAGCTCGACTCCATCGCGGCCGGCATCGCGGCTGGCGACGCCATGGCAAAGCGCGCCCCGATCAACATCCTGCGGGCCGGCACCGTGCATCCCGGTAAGTACCTGGTCCTCGTCGGCGGCAGCGTGGGAGACGTATCCGAGGCGCTGGAGGCAGGCCGTGAAGCCGGGGCAGCCTCCGTTCTCGGCGTCGTATTCCTCCCGAACGTCCACCCAGAGCTCGTTGCCGCCATAGGCGGGTCGTGCCGGGAGGCCGCAGGCGATGCGCTTGGCGTGATCGAGAGCGCGACCGTCGCCTCGATCATCGAAGCCGCCGACGCCGGGCTCAAGGGCGCCCGGGTCCGCCTCGTCGAGCTGCGCCTGGCCGACGACCTGGGCGGCAAGGGCTACCTCCTTTTCGACGGGCCCGTCAGCGAGGTGGAGGCGGCCGTGGAGATCGGCTCCGGCCGGATAGTCGGGGCGCCCGGCCTGGCGGCGCGAGTGATCGCCCAACTCCACGACGAGATGGCGGAGAACCTCGCGGCGGACGCTCGTTTTGGCGATCGCGTCCGGGAGAAAGCCCGGGCGACGGCGCGACCCGGCGTGGCCGAGACGCCTTCCGGGGCAGCGGCTCGTGCGAGGGCGACAACCATTCGGCGCAAGGAACGGTAGGCCGTCATGCAGCTCGCCCGGGTGATCGGCACGGTCGTCGCCACGGTCAAGACGCCGGGGCTGGAGGGTGTGAGGCTGCTCGTGATCCAGCCGCTCGACCGGAAGTTGCGGCCCACGGGCGGTCAGCTGGTCGCGGCCGACGCCGTCCACATGGCGGGCCCCGGTGAGCTGGTCTACTTCGTGGCGGCTCGCGAAGCTGCCCAGGCAATGCCCAACACGTTCGTCCCGGTGGACCACGCAATCGTTGGCATAGTCGACGCCGTGTCTCCGATCCCAGGGGACGAGAAATGAAGCTGGGCCGGGTGGTGGGCACCGTCGTTTCCACCGTCAACGTGCCAGCCTTCGACGACAGGACCCTGCTGCTCTGCGACCTGCTCGACCTGGCCGGGCAGCGGGCGGGTGGCTATGTCATCGCGGTGGACACAGTCGGCGCCGGCGTTGGAGAAACCGTATTGATCCTCGACGAGGGCAACTCGGCCCGCCAGGTGCTCGGCGCTCCCGGTGCGCCCATCCGGACGGTGGTGGTCGGAATCGTGGACTCGGTCATGGAAGGGCCGAGCTAGATAAGCCAGGGGTGAGCCCAAGTCAACCGGTCTCCGCTACGTTTCGCGCACCCGCCGTCACGCAAGACGCCGCCGTAGGCGGCGTCGCAAGAGGAGACTGGGACCAATGAACAATGTCCTTCTTACCGGCCGTCTGGCTCGCGACCCGGAGTTGCGATCACTGGCCAGCGGTTCATCGGTAGCCACTTTCGCGGTGGCCACCAACGAGGTCCGCAGCAAGGGCAAGGAGCACGCCGAGTACCAGGTCAACGTAGAGGTTTAGCCCCAACGCCCACGGCAGGGCGTCCGGCCCTAAAAGCGGGCTTGGCCGCCTGCGCTGTGAGAGTCTCGGACTTCGGACCAGATCATCTGGCCTTTCTGGCTCGGACCACCCAGAGCGGCAACGCCAGCAGCGCCGCCAACCAGACGAACTGCCACCAATGCGGGTCCATCGGGAACAGGACCACGGGCAACGTGATCAAGAGCATCACGACATAGGCCACCGACGGGCCGTAGCGCCTCATGGACGGTCGCCTGAGCGCTCGCCAGAGGAAGGTCGAGGAACCGCCTCGCAGCGAGATCGACCACGGCCAGGACGACGCCTGCGGCGGCCGTGCCGGCGAAAAGCCAGAGGCCCCAGGCCGCGGTCGGCGGCACGAGGTATATGGAGTCACCCGATAGAACCTCCTGGAATTGCAGGATCGCCCCGTAGAATGCCGCCGCGAAGGCGACCAGGATCGCGACCTTCGCGCCACGAGCCGGAAATGCAAGGCCGGCGAGGGTGACCACCACCGCCACCAGCGACGCGAACGGGATCAGCAGGTCCTGCGTCAGCAGCGCCGACGGCGAGTAGCCACCCGCGTAGATCCAGGTCGTGTAGCCCGGGCCTGAAGTCACGTACCACGGCACGAAGAACGACCCGATGAGAGCTGCCGCAGCTCCGATCTCCAGGAGCGCGAGGAGGCTTCGGTCGCCCCGATCGACCGTCGAACCTGACTTCAGGCTGTCGCCCAGTTCGTTCGCCATCGCGGACCCCCTCCCTCCAAGCAGTGCCTCCGGCCGCGGCGCGACCGCCGCGGTTTCCGTCAGGGCGACCGGGTATCACTGAGTATGCGCATCGAGTAAGCCTTGGATGAGCCGCGGTTGATCGGGGGTGAGTAGGGTTCGGACACCCGCCGTCACGCAGGGCGCCGCGCAGGCGGCGTCGCAGGAGGAGACCAGGACCATGAACAAGGTCCTTCTAACCGGCCGTCTGACTCGCGACCCGGAGTTGCGGTCACTGGCCAGCGGCTCGTCGGTAGCCACTTTCGCGGTGGCCACCAACGAGTTCCGGAGCAAGGGCAAAGAGCACGCCGAGTATCACAACATCGTCGTGTGGGACCGCCTCGCCCAGGTCTGCGGCCAGTACTTGGGCAAGGGACAGCAGGTGGCCGTCGAGGGCCGGCTGCAGACTCGGCAGTGGGACGACGACCGTGGCGCCCGTCACTGGAAGACCGAGGTCGTAGCCACGACCGTCGAGATGCTGTCCGGCAGGCGCAAGCGCGACTACGAGGCGGAGTCGCTGGCCAGCCAGGCCGCCGGCTCCGCCGAACCGGGAACGGCCGAGGGAGATTCATCCGAGACTGCCGGTTCGGCCGACTCGGACGAGTCTTCCACGGAGCCGGGTTCGGGAGCCTCTGGCGAAGACGAGCAGGTTCTCGTTCTGGCGTAGTCCACCCTGGGGCGCCGTCTGCCTTCCCCCAGGGCGCGGCGCCCCACACCACCTCAGCCGGGCCCGAGGCCCTCCACGAAGCGCGCTATCACCCTGGCCAACCGCGGGCCCGCTGCCGTGGCTCCGGCAAGCACCTCCTCGTGACTCAAGGCCAATTCTGAGAGTCCGGCCCCAGGGTTGGTAACCAGTGAGACTCCGCAGACTCGTAGCCCGGACCATCGAGCCGCCAGGGCCTCGGGAACAGTGGACATCCCAACGGCATCGGCCCCGAGGGTCCGCAGCATGCGCACCTCGGCAGGGGTCTCGTAGCTCGGACCGGTCAGGCAGGCGTAGACGCCCTCGGCCAGGGCCACGTCCTCGGCCTTCCCCGCCCTGCGGAGGCGGGCTCGCAGCTCCGAGTCCCAGACATCGGTCATGTCCGGAAAGCGCGGCCCGGCCTCGTCGTCGTTCGGCCCGATGAGCGGGTGGCGACCCGTCAGGTTGAGGTGATCGGCGATGATCATCAGCGTCCCCGCTCCGAAGTCCGGATTCACGCCGCCCGCCGCGTTGGTCAGCACGACGATCTCCGCTCCCAGGCGGCGCATCAGGAGCACGGGCTGGACCACGAAGCCGGCCGAGTATCCCTCGTACAGATGGAAGCGGCCCTGCTGCACGACCACCGCCGCTCCGGCGAGGTGGCCGAAGAGCAGTCTCCCGGCGTGCCCCGGCGCCGTGGCCGCCGGCCAGCCCGGCAGCTCCGCGAAGGGGAACGTCGCCTCCACCTCGACCGCGTCGGCGAGGCCTCCCAGCCCGGAGCCCAGCACGATCCCGACCCGGGGTCGAAGGCCCGTTCGGAGCCGGATCGCGCGCTCCAGGGCCGCCAGGACGTCCGATTGCTCTGCGGGAGAGATCTCGCGTCCGAGCACGAACGACTCCCCGGACTCGCTCATCGGGCGGCTTCTTCGAGATTGGCGGCGCCGAACGAGAGCGGTAGCAGCGTACCCAGAGTTGTGACGTAGACCACCTCCGAGACGCTCGAGGCCGCGAAGACGATCACGTCTGGGCCGAATTCGGCCATCAGCTGGCGGCAGATGCCGCACGGCGTCGAGGGCTCGGCCGTCGGCGTGACCACCACCACGGCCCGAATCGCGGTCTCGCCCGCGCTCACCGCTCCGACGACCGCGCTTCGCTCCGCGCAGATCGTGGCCCCATATGAGGCGGACTCGACGTTGCAGCCCGGATAGATGCCGCCACCGCTCGTCAAGACCGCCGCGCCCACACGGAAGCCCGAGTACGGCGCCCGCGCGTGAGCCTGGGCACGCAGAGCCGCATCGAGCATGACGCGGAAACTCGGCCAGACGAGAGGCGGCAGCGATCCTGTCGAGCCGCTCGATCTCTCCAGACACGGCGCTTCCTCCTTGGGATACGAAGCCTGCGTCAGCGGTAGTGATAGCGTCTGCAAGAACGGTTCCACAAGCGACGGAGGAGGGAGACGACCGATGGCGACTACGGGACGGAAAGCATCCCCGGGCGGCCCAGCCGAGCGTCGCGCCGATGCTCCGACCAACGAGGCGGGAGCACAGTACCACCTGCACCTCGCCCCCGGGCAGATCCCCGCGACGATCCTCATGCCGGGCGATCCCGACAGAGTTCTGCGCATGGCCGCAACCTGGGAGAACGCCCGCGAGCTGGCCTATCACCGCGAATACCGTTCCGCCCGGGGCACCTACAAAGCCGTGCCGATCGGCGCCATCTCTAGCGGCGTCGGCGCGCCAAGCCTGGAGATCGCGGCCCACGAGTTCGCCACGATCGGGGGCCGGACGGTCATTCGCGTCGGCACCTGCGGCGCGCTTCGTGAGGAGATACGGCCCGGCGACCTGATCGTTCCGGCGGCCGCAGTCCGGCGCGATGGCACGGCCGATCGGTACCTGCCGCTCGACCACCCGGCCTTCGCGGATCCCGAGGTCTACATGGCCCTGGTCGAGGCCTGCGAGCGGCTCGGCTACCGCTACCACACCGGAATCGTCTGCAGCGTCGGCTCGTTCTATGTGGGCCAGGAACGTCCTGTCACCGGAGGCTTCTGGCAATCGTCGGTCGACGGACTCATCGAGGATCTGGCCAAGGCCGGGGTCGTCTGCCTGGAGATGGAGTGCTCCGCCCTCTTCGTGCTGGCGCGGCTCTTCGGGATGCGCAGCGGCGCCGTCCTGGGGGCGGTCGCCAATCGGGTCACCAATGCCTTCGGGGACAACGGTGCGGAGGAACGGGCGATCGCCGCAGCCAACGAGGCGGTGGTCATCCTGGACGAGTGGCGTCGCCGCAAGGAGGCCGCCGGCAAGGCCAATTTCTATCCGTCCCTGGTCCGCGAGGGCTGAGCTGCTCAGGACGGCGGCGAACCCGGACCGTCCCGCCTGGAGGAGTACGCGGGCGCGGCCTCGAGTCCCTAAGTCGCCGACTCGCGCTCGTACGGCACGCCGTCCGCGGCCGGGGCGATGCTTCGTCCGATCAGACCCGGCCAGGACGACGATGGTGATGATGTAAGGCAGCGCCTCCCAGAACTCGCCCGGCACCCGGTTCATCAGGTTGCCCAGGTCGCCCGAGGGCGGCGATATGGTGAGCGATGCGCTGAGGGCCGTCGCCGAGGCGAACAGCAGCGCCGCGCCGAAGGCCCCGAGCGGCGTCCAACGGCCGACGATCATGGCCGCCAGGCCGATGAAGCCGCGCCCCGCGGTCATGTTCGCGTCGAACCTGTTGCCGTGCTCCATGCTCAGCCAGGCGCCCGCCAGGGCGGCCAGCGCACCTGCCATGACCACGTTGAAGTAGCGGAGTCGGATCACGTCGATGCCCACCGTCTCCGCCGCGCGCGGATGCTCGCCGGCGGCTCGCGTCCGCAACCCCCAGCGAGACCTGAAGAGCATGATCTGCAGGAAGATGACGAGGAAGATGGTGGCGATGCCGATCGGCCCCTGGGCCAGGACGGCGTTCAGGAGCCAGCCTATCAACGGGAGGTCGGCCACCTCCCTGGGCACAGTAAGAGGCTTGAAGCTCCCCGCCCCGTTGAGCGACTGGTTGGCGACGAGGCCGTACAGGTAGCCGGTGATGCCGACGGCCCCGATGTTGATGATGGTCCCGCCGATGATCTGGTCGACCCGGGCCGAGATCGAGAGCCAGGCGTGCAGGAGGGAGACCAGCATCCCGATGCCGATCGCCGCGGCGACTCCGATGAGCAGCGGTGGGGTGATCCCGAAGACCGGCAGTGGGTCGCCGTGGCCGAGTATCCCGACCGCGAAGACGCCAACCAACCAGCCTACGAACGCGGCCGTGAGCATGATTCCTTCGAGCCCGATGTTGACCACGCCCGAGCGTTCGCAGACTGCGCCGCACAGGGCGGCCAGTGCGATCGGCACGGCAACCGCGACCGTCGTCTGCGACATGAAGGTGACGTTGGCAGCAACGTACCCGAGGAACTGGAACAGGACGCCGATGAGCGGCAGGGCGTTGAGAGCCTCCGGGATCGCGTTCATTCGGCACCTCCTGCCACTGGCACTGCCCCGGCTGCCGCCGGCTCGCCCGTGCCCGGCCGGCGCTTGCGCCTGGCCATCAGCCGCCTGAGGACGTTGACGACGAGGAAGAGCAGGATGATCGCCTGCAGCGCATCGACCAGCTCTGGGGGGACGCCCGCCTGGATCTGCATGGTCTGGGCGCCGGCGCGCATGGCGCCGAGCAGCAGGGCGGCGAGGCCGACGCCGATCGGGTTGGACCGACCGAGGAGGGCCACGGTGATCGCGTCGAAGCCGATCGTCGTGTCGTAGCCGGGGGTCATCTCGTGGACGACACCCAGCAGCGTCGTCGCCCCCGCGAGCCCGCACATGAACCCGGCCAGCGTCATCGTCAGGACTATCAGCCGGCGGGTCTTCATGCCGCCGTAGCGGGCCGCGTCGGGATTGGCGCCGGCGGCGCGGATCTCGAAGCCGATCGTCGTTCGGAAGAGGAGGAACCACATGATCGGCACGGCCACCAGGGCAATCAGCAAGCCGAGATGCCCGTCTCTGCCGAGGATGATAGGCAGAGTCCCCGTTGCGGGTGCTCACGTCGACGGTGATCGGCTGGGGGGCGCCCGGCAGCGTCAGGGGCCCGATGACCGACCATGCCATCACGAAGAGGAGCACGTAGTTGAGCATGATCGTGGTGACGACCTCGTGGGCCCCGGAGGTCGCCTTGAGGAAGCCGGGGATGAAGCCGGCGAAGCCTCCCAGGGAGGCGCCCACCAGTAGGGCAAGCGGGATCGTGATCCACGGGCCGGCATCCTTGCCGATCCAGGTGACCACGGCCATCGCACCGACGGTGCCGACCAGGAACTGGCCGCGGCCGCCGATGTTGAACAGCCCGGCCCGGAAGCCGATGGCCACGCCCAGGCCTGCCAGAACCAGGGGCGTGGCGTACACGAGCGTCGACGTGATGCCGTTCGGGCTGGCGAAGCCGCTGATGAGGGACCCGTAGGCCGCGATAGGCAGCCCGACGTCGAAAGCGGAGTGGCCGGGCACGTAGGCGCTGAAGAGAGCAATCCCGATCCCACCCACGATCAGGGCAAAGACGAAGGCCATGACCGGCTCGGCCACTACCTGCAGCAGCCGGAGATCGATGGCGCGAGCAAGCAGGCGGCGGGCCGCCGCCACGAGACCGCTCACGGCCTGGCCCCCTCTCCGGTCGCCGCGGGCTCGCGGCCGCCGGTGGCCATGTACAGGCCAACCTCGCTCTTGTCCGCCGTCCGGCCGTCCATCTCGGCCACCATCCGGCCGCGATACATGACCGCGATCCGGTCGGACATCTCCATCACCTCGTCCAGCTCCGCCGAGACGAGCAGGATGGCCGTCCCGGCGTCCCGCTTGGCGATGATCTGGCGGTGGATGAACTCGATGCTGCCCACGTCCAGGCCGCGCGTCGGCTGATCGAGGACCAGCAGCTTGAGGGGCCGGTCGAACTCGCGGGCCACGATCACCTTCTGCTGGTTGCCGCCCGACAGAGTTGAGGTGGTCACGCTTACCGACGGCGTTCGAATGTCGAAACGATCGACCTGGGCCCTGGCCGAGTCCAGAATGGCGTTGTCGTCGCGCAGGATCCAGCGGGCGAACGGCGGGCGGTAGTAGCTGGTGAGGACCAGGTTGTCGTACAAGGGGAACGCCAGGATCAGCCCGAAGCGATGCCTGTCGCCCGGCACGTAGCCGGTGCCCGCCTCGTTCATCCGCCGCGGCGAGTAGCCCGTAACGTCGCACCCGTCGAGAACCACCCGGCCGCCGATCGGCCGGCGGAGACCGATGATGGCCTCGACCAGCTCATCCTGGCCGTTGCCGGCCACTCCGGCCACGCCCAGGATCTCACCGGCCCGTATCTCGAAGGTTGCCCCGGACACGGCCTCGTGGCGGCGATAGTCGGCGACTCGCAGCCCTTCGACGCGCAGCATCGGCTCGCCAGGGTGCGAGATGCCACGGTCCGCCGTCAGCTCCACTTCGCGACCCACCATGAGCTCCGCGAGCTCCTCCTCGGTGGTCTCCCGCGGTCGGCGCTCGCCGATGACCTTGCCTCGTCTGATCACCGTGATCCGATCTGCGACGTCCAGGACCTCGTAGAGCTTGTGGCTGATGAAGATGATCGAGCGGCCGTCGGCCGCCAGCCGGCGCAGCAGAGCGAATATCTCCTCGGTCTCCTGCGGCGTGAGGACAGCCGTCGGCTCGTCCAGGACCAATATCCGGGCGTCGCGGTACAGAGCCTTCAGGATCTCGACCCGCTGCTGCTGTCCGACCGAGAGCGTCGCAACCTTTGCGTCCGGATCCAGGGCGAAGCCGAAGCTCTTGGCCAGGGCGCCGATCCGCCGGCTGGCCTCCGCGCGATCGACGAAGACGGCATTGGACATCGTCTCGGAGCCGAGTATCACGTTCTCCGCGACCGACAGCACCGGGATCAGCATGAAGTGCTGATGGACCATGCTGATGCCCCGCGCAATTGCGTCCGACGGCCCGGCGATCTGCACGGGCTCGCCGTCGAGCAGGATGCGGCCCTCGTCCGGTCTTGCGAGACCGTAGAGGACGTTCATGAGGGTCGTCTTGCCGGCGCCGTTCTCGCCCAGCAGGGCGTGGATCTCGCCCCGGCGGACGTCCAGGTCGATGTGGTCGTTGGCGACGACGCCCGGATAGTGCTTGGTGATGCCGCGCATCTCCAGCGCGGGGGCGGACGGTACGGCTGCCTCTTCAGTCATGACGACCTCGCTGGCCGAGTGCCCGATGCAACGAGCGGGCCGGCCAAGAGGCGCGGCCCGCTCGCAGACGTTACGAGAACGTAACTACGGCTGGGTCCAGGTGCCGCACTTGTCCGGGCAGGTCTTGAGCGTGCCCGCCTTCATTGCGGTAAAGGCCGCGTCAAGCTTGCCCTGCAGCTCGGTCGGAAGACCCGCCGCCGACGCGTTGTAGAGCGGAGAGCCGCCCACGCCGTCATTGGCGGCATTGAACAGCGAGACGCCGCCCTTGGCCGTGCCGGCCGCGATCGCCTTGATCGAGTCCGAGACGGCCTTGCTGAGCTTCTTCTCTGCCGAGAAGATGATGCACTTGTCCGCCGTCGGGTAGGACAGGTACTGGTCCACGTCCACGCCGATGCCCCAGATGCCGGCGTCGCAGGCGGCGTCGAGCGCACCGTTGCCGGTGCTGCCGGCAACCTGGAAGACGACGTCGACGCCCTTCTGCGGGATGAACTGCGCGCTGAAGGTCTTGCCCCAGGTGGGATCGCCGTACGCCTTCACGGGATCGCCCGTGGAGAAGAATGCGGTCTCGACCTTGACGTTGGGGTTGACCGACTGGGCGCCCAGGATGTAGCCCTGCAGGTACTTCACGACGGCCGGGTTGCTGTTGACTCCGCCGAGCTGGCCGACGACGCCCTTCTTGGTGGTGCTGGCGGCCACGATCCCGGCCAGGTACCCGACCTGGTCCTCCTGGAACTGGATGCCCATGAGCTTGGGCAGCAGGGTCGCCGCGTCGCCCTTGCAGGCGAAGGTGCTGTCCGGGGCGCCGGTCGCGTCGACGCATGGAGCGACGTCGACGATGATGAACCAGACGTTCGGGATTGGCCTTGGCGGCCTTGACGACAGCGGTGCCCAGGTTGAAGCCAACGCCGACCACGACGTTGTAGCCCTGGTCGATGAAGCCCTGGATGTTCTTGTCGTAGTCGGACGCATCCTTAGGCACGACGTAGTTCGCGGTGGCGCCCAGGGCGTCGGCCGCCTGCTTGGCGCCTTCCCACGAGAACTGGTTGAAGTTCTTGTCGTCGACGCGGCCAACGTCGAGAGCGACACCGATTTTCAGCTTGGTGCCAGTGGGCGCCGTCGTGGCGCTCGAGCTCGTACACGCCGACACTACGAGTACGCTCGCAGCCAGGAGTGCGAACACATTCCGGATCTTCCCGGTCATTGAGCCCTCCCATCCTCCAACAGCCCGAGGTTCGTGGTGAACCTCTCTTGTGACTTATGCAGATTGTATATGGCGCCTATCCCCACGTCGCCCATCGACGACCCGTCGAAGGCCGTGCAAACGCTTCCTGAGCCGGATCTGGGCGCGGCTCTGCCGGTCGGCAGGATTCGCGGCCGGTCATCAGGGAAGCCAGAGGTGCAGAGGTTGTCGCTCGCACCCCACTCTCAGCACCGAGTCTGCAGCCCCATCAGCCGGCCGTAGGGACTCCCAGCCAGGCGTCGCCCCCGCCCCGCGAGACTGCCTCATTCCAACCCATCTGCCGGATGGCGCGGGGCCGACGCTCGGCGGCGACGCAGGGGTGATCTCGACGCTGGGCTCAGCGCTGGGGGGCGTTTCGAAAGAGCTGGGTTGTCCGGACAAAGCCGAGGACGGGCCCGCGGCTGAGGCCGAGGCGGAAGAGCTCGGGCCCGGAGACTGGCCGGCTGCAACGCAGGCTTCCGCAACAAGAGCGCACATCAGCGCAGATGCGAGCAGCAGGCCTATCCTGTCCACCGGCCAACCGACCCGGAAGATCCCCGATCCCGCTTTGATCCCTCGACCCCACTCTCATCGTGACGACCGAGCCGCCGAACGACGCTGAAAGGCGACCGAGAGCATGGTCGTGTGAGCCCGCTCGAATGGCTGTGTCAGCCCGTTCGGTATAGCTCGCGCCGGTCCAGGCCGGTTGAGGCAGCGACCTGACGGACGGCGTCCGAGCGCTTGGCGCCGGAAGCGACGAGGCGAACCACCTCCGCTCGAGCCTCGGCCATCGTCGGGGCCTCCGCTCGCGCCCGGGCCGCCGATTCGGAGGCTGTGACAGCCTCCACGACGATGGCGAACTCGCCCCGCAAAGTGATGCCGCCGGCGGCGGCGCGCGCCGCCAGCTCGCCCAGGGAACCGCGCACGACTTCCTCGTGGAGCTTGGTCAATTCGCGGCAGGCGGCCACGCGGCGCTCCCGGCCCGCCGCGGCAGCGAGGTCGGCCAGGGTCACCGGGACCCGGGAAGGAGCTTCGTAGATCACGCAAGCTCGCTCGTCGGCAGCGATCCTGGCTAGCCGCTCTCGCCGCTCCCTGCCGCCGCGAGGGAGGAAGCCCTCGAAGGTCCAGCGGGCCGTGGCGAGTCCGCTCGCCACGAGCGCGGCCAGGACCGCCGACGCCCCGGGGATCGGAACCACGGCACCGCCCTCAGCTGCCCACGCGGAGGCCAGCTCTGCGCCGGGATCGCTGACCAGAGGGGTGCCAGCATCCGTGACCAGGGCCAGGTCGCGACCTGACCGGAGGTGGGCCAGCAGCTCCGCCTCCCGGCCCGACCCGCTTCGCGCGTGGTAGCTGACCAGGCGAGTGGCGATCTCATAGCGGGCGAACAATCGCCGCGTGAGGCGCGTGTCCTCTGCCGCAACGAGCGGCACCGTCCGCAGGACTTCGATGGCCCGATACGTCACGTCGCCGAGATTCCCGATAGGGGTCGCCACGACGAAGAGACGCCCGCCGCCCGCACCGAGCCTTGCCGCGGTCTGCGCCACGGCCCCCACGCCCGGCCGCGCCTTACCGGCTCCCTCCCCGCCCCCGCTCATTCCCTTGCCGAGCCCGGCCGCCGCCGCGGGTAGAGATAGTCCACGCCCGTCGTCCGCGGCCCGAGCTTGGCCACCGGCGGCACCTGGCGTTTGAACTCGGACGTCGCCACGAGACGCTTGACCCGCTCCACGGTGGCGAGCGGGAAGCCCATCGCCGCCAGCTCCTCGTCCGTTCGGCGCTTGTCGATCATCCAGAAGAGGAGGCGGTCGAGCTCCGGATAGGTGAAGCCGGCCTCGGCCTCGTCGGTCTGGCCGGGCCACAGATCGGCCGATGGGGCCTTGCGGATGATCGGCTCCGGCACGCCGATCGATGCCGCGATCTGGCGGACCTGGCTCTTGTACAGGTCTCCGATCGGGTTGAAGGCGCAGGCGGAATCGCCGAACAGGGTCGTATACCCGATCAGCGCCTCGGTCTTGTTGCCGGTGCCCACGACCAGCCCGCCCCAGATGACGGAGCGGTCGTACAGGACCGCCATCCGCTGGCGAGCCATGAAGTTGCCTCGGCGCAGCGGGCTTGCTTCGAGCCCGTCCATGCCGGCGGCCCCGGGCTCCGGCTCGCGACCGAAGAAGCCGTCGACCATCGGGCTGATGTCGACCAGCTCGCTGGCGCAGCCGAGTCGATCGACGACCGTGCGGGCGTCATCTACGGACTCCGACGATGACGTCCGGTACGGCATCAGGACGCACAGCAACCGCTCCGGTCCCAGCGCTTCGGCGGCGAGGAAGGCTACCAGGGCCGAATCGATCCCTCCCGACAGCCCCAGCAACGCCCGCTCGAAGCCCGCCTGGCGAAGCTGGTTCCTGATGAAGCCGACCGTGACCCGCCGGGCGACCTCCGCGTCGATCGCCAGCTCCTGCGGCAACTCGAACAGCTCGTGCGACGGCGGCTTGGGTCCAATCGGATCCGGGTTCGGGCCGGAAGTCATCGGGCCCCCTTCTTCCGACCGTGGACCTTCGATCTGGTGCTCCGGGGCTCCTGCTTCGCCTGCGGCACGACCGGACGCTCGCTCGCCTGGTCGAGCGGCATCTCCGTCCGCTCGGCCAGGATCCGGCGCAGCTCCCGCAAATGGAGCTCGGGCCGTTCGTCCCGCAGCAGGGGCAGCCCGATTCGCTCGCGCCTGACGTCGCCGAGCTCCACGTCCACGAAGTACAGGCCCTCGTCGAAGAGCGGCGCGCTGAAGAGCGTCTCGCCGCTCGGAGAGACCGCCTCTGATCCGCCCCAGAAGCTGATCGTCTCGTCCATGCCCACGCGATTGCAGAAGATTGCGAAGCTGGTGGTCAGCTGGGCGTAGGTCCTCATCAGTGTCCGCCACGAGACTGCCGTGCCCAGCCCGACCTCGTGGATCGCCGCCAGATCGCGCCCCGGTGACGACGACACGTTCACCAGCATCTGCGCGCCGTCGAGGGCCAGCGTCTCCGGGACCGCCATGTGCCAGAAGTCCTCGCAGATGGCGATTCCCATTCGGATGCCAAGGCGTGATTCCACCGTCCGCAGGCGATCCCCGGCGGCGAAGAACCGGCGCTCGTCGAAGAGGCCGTACGTCGGCAGGAAGAGCTTGCGGTGCACGAACCGGACCTCGCCGTCCTCGATGAGAGCCGCCGCGATGAACAGCCGGTGGTCGTCGGCTTCCTCCACGAACGAGACGATCGCCGAGAGGTCCTTGGTCTCCGCGGCCAGGGCGAGGAGGCGCGGGTCGTCCAGGCGCATCGCCACCTCGGCGGCCAGGTCCTGCAGCTGGTAACCGGTCAGGCCGAGCTCGGGGAAGACGACGAGTCCCGCGCCGCCCTTCCGGGCCTCGGCGATAAGCGCGCGATGGCGGGCGAGGTTCTCCTCGAGGACGCCGAGCCGCGGCGCCAGCTGGGCCAGGGCGATTCGGAGCGGCTGCACCGGGTGAGTCTAGCCTCGATCACGCCTTTGCGGCGGCGCCGATTGGGGCCCGCTTGGGGTCAGCGCGCGAGGAGCAGTCACCACACGGGCAGCCACGCCCGACCGTTCGCCCGAGACCTGGAGAGCTTGCTCGGGGGACCCGTCCACCTCCTCGGCGAAATGACAGGAAACCGCGTGGCCGGTCGCCATCTCGCGCAGGATCGGCGCCTCGGCCACGCACCGCTCGGGGTTGCCGAGCCGCGTGCGCAGCCAGCAGCGAGTGTGGAAGTGGCAGCCGGCCGGCGGGTTCGAAGGACTCGGAACGTCGCCGGTCAGGATTATTCGCTTGCGGCGGCGCTCGATGGCCGGATCCGGGATCGGCACTGCCGAAAGCAGGGCCACCGTATAGGGGTGGAGGGGCCGCTCGTACAACTCGCGCGAGGTCGTCGTCTCCACGAGACGGCCCAGGTACATCACGGCGATGCGGTCGCTGATGTGGCGAACGACCGAAAGGTCGTGGGCGATGAAGAGATAGGTCAACCCGAAGTCGCTCTGGAGATGTTCCAGGAGATTGATGATCTGGGCCTGTATGGAGACGTCCAGGGCACTGATCGGCTCGTCCGCGACGATGAGGTCTGGGTGGAGGGCGAGGGCTCGGGCCACACCGATGCGCTGGCGCTGGCCGCCGCTGAACTCGTGTGGGAAGCGGTCGCCGTAGTCCGGGTCCAGCCCGACCGTGCTCAGCAGATAGCGGACCCGTTCGCGGCGCTCCTGCTTGGTCCCGACGGAGTGGATCTCCATTGGCTCGGAGATGATCCCGGCGGCCGTCATTCGTGGGTTGAGGCTCGCATACGGGTCCTGGAAGATCATCTGCATCCGACGCCGGTTGCCCTGAGCTGCGAGCCACCGGCAAAGGTGATCGGCTGGCCATCGAAGACGATGCTGTCCGCCGGTGGGCCGGTACAGGCGCAGCACCGTCCGCCCGACCGTGCTCTTGCCACACCCCGACTCCCCCACGAGGCCGACCGTCTCGCCCTTCTGGATCGTCAGCGAGATGCCGTCCACCGCCTTGATGTCGCCGATGTGGCGGCTTATCAGGATGCCGCTGGTGATCGGGAAGTACATCTTGAGGTCGCTGATCTCGACCAGTGGCCGCGCGGAAGCGGGCGATACCGGCGCGGTCGCGCCCGCGGTCAGCGTGTTTGGCTCGACCATGGGTCCGCTCATGCGACGGCCTCGCCGGGCGGTGGCGCGGGAACGAAGCCGGGCCGGAGCGGCTGGGCGGCGGCGGCCTCGTCGGGAGTGGCCGGATTCCAGCAGGCGATCCGGTGCGTGGCGTTCGGGCCGGTCGTAACGATCTCGCGGGTCGGGTCGATCGGCTCGAGGGGCGGCATAGCGGCCCAGCACTGCTCCAGGCGCCACCCGCAGCGGGGGGCGAACGGGCAGCCGATCGGAGCGCGGCGAAGGTCCGGCGGCACCCCCTCGATGGGAATGAGCGGCTCTCCCGGCTGGGCATCCAGGCGCGGAATCGAGTGCAACAGGCCGACCGTGTATGGGTGACGGGGCCGGGCGAAGAGGTCCGTGGTAGAAGCGCTCTCGACCACGAAGCCCGCGTACATGACGTTGACCCGCCTCGTCATCCCGGCCACCACTCCGAGATCGTGGGTGATCAGGATCACGGCCGTCCCGCGTTCCGCCGCCAGGCGCGCCAGGAGGTCGAGCACCTGGGCCTGAATCGTCACGTCCAGAGCCGTCGTGGGCTCGTCGGCGATGAGCAGCTTGGGCTCGAGCGCGAGGGCAATGGCGATCATCACGCGCTGCCGCATCCCGCCGCTGAATTGGTGGGGGTAGTTGCGCAGCCTCTTCTCGGCCTCCGGAATGCCGACCGTCGCGAGGAGCTCCAGCGCCCGGGCCCGCGCCTCGGACTTGGAGATGCGGCGGTGCGCCCGGATCGTCTCGACCATCTGCTCCTCGATCGTGAGGACCGGGTTCAGGCTGGTCATCGGGTCCTGGAAGATCATCGCGATCTCCTTGCCCCGTAGATCGCGCATCTCGGATTCGTCGAGCGACATCAGGTCCTGCCCGTCGAAGAAGACCTCCCCGCCCTCGATCTTCCCGGCCGGTTTGGGCAGAAGGCGCATGACGGCCAGGTTCGTGACGGACTTGCCGCAACCGGACTCGCCTACGAGCCCGAGCGTCTCGCCCTCGTCCAGGTCGAACGAGACGCCGTTGACTGCGTGGACGGTCCCATCGTGGGTCCGGAAGCGGACGACCAGGTCGTTGAGCGAGAGAAGGTGCATCGCCGGCTACCGCTTCAGGCGCGGGTCGAGGGCCTCACGCAGCCCGTCGCCCAGCAGGTTGAACCCGATGGCGCTGATCACGATCGCGGCGCCCGGGAAGAAGATCAGCCAGGGCGAGTTCTGCAGGAACCGCGACGAGTCGGTCAACATCTCGCCCCACTCCGCGACTCGTGGATCGCCCGGTCCGAGGCCCAGGAAGCCCAGCCCGGCGACGTCGATGATGGCCGTGGCGGCCGCCAGCGTGGCCTGTACGATCAGTGGCGTCAGGGCGTTCGGGAGCATATGGCGGAGCAGGATTCGAACGGGCGAGGCCCCCATCGAACGCGCGGCTATGACGTAGTCCGACTCGCGCAAGGCCAGGAGGCTTCCTCTCAGCAGCCGCGCGAACAAGGGCGAGTAGGAGACGCCAACCGCCAGCATGATCTGGAGCTCGCCGTGGCCCAGCCAGGCCACGATGCCGATGGCCAGCAGGATTCCGGGAACGGCCAACAGGACATCGACCACGCGCATCAGGAAGCCGTCCACGACGCCGCCCGCGCCGCCGGCGATGGCGCCGACCAGGGTTCCACCCACGAGCCCGAAGAAGACCGCGACCACGCCGACCGTGAGGCTGATCTGCGCGCCGAAGAGGATCCGGCTGAATTCGTCGCAACCCTGGAGGTCCGTGCCCATGATGTGAGCCGCGCTCGGAGCATGCCTGCCATCCGCGAGCACACAGGCCGTGGGGCTGTAGGGCGCGATGATCGGAGCCAGGACGGCGCCGGCAACGAAGATGGCGATAAAGATCATGCCGATTATCGCCGGGCCATTGCGCAGCAGGCGTCGGAGAGCGTCGTGCCACAGGCCGCGGCTGGTGCGCGGGATCGGGGCGATGTTGACGGCAGCTGGGGACGTGGTCATTTCAGCTGTACCTGATCCGCGGGTTCAAGAACGCATAGCCGATGTCCACGATCAAGTTCACGGTCATGAAGATCACCGCGAAGATCAGGACCAGCGACTGGACGACGATGTAATCGTGGTTCTGGATGGAGGTCACCACCCAGGAGCCGACGCCGTTCCAGGTGAAGACGGTCTCCGTCAACACGGCTCCGGCGAGCAGGGCTCCAGTCTCGAGCCCGATGACGGTGACGACCGGCAGCCAGGCGTTCCGCATGATGTGCCGGCTGTTGACGCGCCGCTCGGTCAGGCCCTTGGCCCGGGCGGTTCGCACGTAGTCCTCGTTGCTGACCTCGATCACCGAGGCTCGAGTGATGCGTGTGAACACGGCGAACGGAATGGAGCCCAGGGCGATCGACGGCAGGATCAGGTGGGAGACGGCATCGATGACGTACCAGTGGCCGGCCAGGATCGCGTCGATGATCGCGAAATGGGTTACCGGCTCCACGTCCAGGCGGGGATCGATCTGGCCGAACGTCGGCAGCCAGTGCAGCTGGACGCCGAAGACGAAGGCCAGCGTGTAGCCGAGCACGAAGACCGGGATCGAGATGCCGAAGAGCGAGATCACGGTCACGAGTCCGTCGATCCAGCTGTTCGGGTGCCTTGCGGCCAGCCGTCCAAGCGGGATGCCCAGCCCGACCGCGAAGATCAAGGCGCCCATCGTCAGCTCCATTGTGCCCGGGAAACGAACCAGGAAGGTGTCGGCGACCTGGCGCCCGTCGAGGAAGCTGGACCCGAAGTCGCCCTGCAGCAGACGGCTGATGTAGCTCAAGTACTGCTCGTACAGGGGCCTGTTGAATCCCTCGGTCTCGTTGATCTGCGCCACCAGCTGCGGCGTGGCGTGCTGGCCCAGGATCGCCTCCGCCGGACCACCCCCGGGAAGGAGACGGAGGAACAGGAACAGGATTATCGATAGCCCCAGGAGAACCGGCACGGCCACGAGCACGCGCCGGACGATGAACCTCAGCACGCCTGGTGGAGATTCCTCCGCTGATAAGGGCCCCCCGGGGTCTTGATCGACCCCGGGGGGCCCCCGTTCACCGAATGTTACAGCCCGGCCGTGCGGCGTCGCCGCCCGGCAGCGGCGCTACTTCGACAGCCAGACGGAGTTGAAGTACTCGATCCCGTTGCTGGCACCCACGAAGCCGTGGACCTTGGACGTGTACACGCCGGGTGGCGTGGAGTTGACGATCGGAACGGCCGGGAGGTCCTGGGCCAGGAGATCCTGGACCTGACCCCAGTCGGCGTTGGCAGCATCGGCGGTCGGCTCTCCGAGAGCCTTCAGCATCGCCGCGTTGGCAGCGTCGTTCTTCCAGCCGAACTGGAGATTGGGCTTGCCGCCCTGATAGCCGAACCACGCCGTGTACAGGAAGTTGTCGGCTCCGGCCCAGTCGCATGTCCAGCCGAAGAGGTACATCGCGAACTTGCCATTTGTGGCGTCCTTGACGTAGCCGCCGTGCCAGTCCTCGGTCTTGAGGGCGACCGTGAAGCCGATCGCCTGGAGGTCCGAGGCGATGGCCGTGGCAATGCCCTTGGGATCGGGCATGTACGGTCGGACCACGTTGGACGGGTACATCAGAACGATCTGCTTCTGAGCAGCCGTAAGGTTGGCGGCCGCGAGGTCCGTCTTGGCCTTGTTCGCGTCATACGTGGGCAGAGTCTCGGCCTTGAAGCCGATCGTGGCCGGCGGCATGAAACCCGTCGGCACCTTGCCCAGGCCGCTGTAGAACGCGTCAACGTAGCTTTGCTTGTTGACCGCCTCGGAGATCGCCAATCGGACGTTCTTGTTGGCGTAGATCGTCGCCGCGCCGCCGACGCTCTGGTTCAGGTCGAGGTTGAGCTGGTTGCACGAGGCGCCGCGGTCGATGATCGTGAGCCCGGAGTCCTTGGCGCTCTTGACGTCAAGGGGCGAGATCGAGAACGCCAGGTCAACGCCGCCCGACTGAGCGGCCTGGAGCTTGGCGGTGGAGTCACCGATGGGCTTGAAGGTGATCTGGTCGAGATGAGCCGCGTTGGGCGCGTCCCAGTAGTTGGGGTTCTTGACGACGGTCACGTGGTCGCCCACGACCCATTCCTTGAACATGAAGGGGCCGGTGCCGACCATGTCCTGGCCCTGCGGGAGCGTGCCCTGGGCGTACTTGTTGTCTTTGAGCGGAGTGGTGTCCGCCTTCGCGGCCTGGAGAGCCGTCGGGCTCTCGATGCCGAAGACCGCGAGGGTCGAGGCCAGCAGGAAGTTGGACTGCGGGGTCTTCAGCGTGAAGACCACGGTCGTGGGATCCGGAGCATCAACCGAAACGATGTTGGAGTCGGACCCGAACCCACCGAAGACGGCGCCGTAGTAGTAGGCGTTGTCCTGCAGGTCGCCCTTGGTGTAGGCCTTCCAGCGGTCGTAGTTGAACTTCGCCGCGGCGGCATTGAAGTCGGTCCCGTCGTGGAACTTGATCCCGGTCCGGAGCTTGAACGTGTACTTCAGGCCGTCCGAGCTGACCGTCGGCAGAGCGGCGGCCAGGACGGGGATCACGGTGCTGATCGTGCCGGGCTGCAGCCCGACGAGACCCTGGATGACGTTGGCCTCGACGTAGAGCGAGTTGCCGTCGCTGACGAGCGACGGATCCGCAAAGGCCATATCACCGTCGAGGGCGACGATCATGTTGCCGCCTTCGATCGCCGTCGACGCCGGCGTCGCGACCGGGGTCGGGGCGGGCGTCGCTGGGGCGGGCGTGGCCCCAGGGACGGGCGTTCCTGGACTGGGGCTGTTTGTGCTGCTGCTGCAGGCCGTAGCCACTAGTGCGGCGATGGCCAATAGCGAGGCCAAACGTTTCATGTCCTCTCCCTTCCGTGCTCATTCGTGTTGCCCGGGCAAGGCAATGACCCAGCTGGGCCGCCGGTCGGGCTCCTCTAATGGGGTCCGAGTGCCACTCCCGGGATCGGTGCTACGAAACGACTTGAGACAGGTTATGCCAGTTCTTCGCAACTTGCCACAGCAACCGGCGTGCGAAGCGCGGACTCCGGGCGCCGTGCCGTCGAGCGCAGGCAGTCGGGAGAGACCGACCTTCCCCTGACCATCCGGGCCTACTTGTTGAGCCACACCGAGCTGACACTCTCGCTGCCGAGGCCGGATCCGACGAACCCAACGACGTAGTCGTGCGCGCCGGCCGGCTGCGTGACGTCCAGGAGAGGGACCGTCGGGACGTCCGAGGCGATCAGATCCTGCGCCTTCTGCCAGGTGGCCCTGGCCGAGGCCTCGCTGGTCGCGGACTGGGCCGCCGTCATAGTCGCGTTCAAAGCGTCGTTCGTGTAGCCGAACTCCGGCGACGGCGCCCCGTTGACATACTGGAATAGGCCCGTACTCAAGAAGTCGTCGGGACCGCCCCACAGGCACGTCCGGCCCGAGAGCCACATCTGGAGCTTGCCGCCGGCTTGATCCGACTCGTAGTTGGGCGTGAGTGCCTCGGTCCTGAGGTTGACGGTGATGCCGATCGCCGTCAGATCGGTGGCTACAGCCTGCGCCAGACCTTTCGGGTCGGGTAGCGAGGCCGTCGCACCGGTCGGATACCAGAGATCGAGACTCAACGCGCTGCCCGAGAGGCCGGAGACGGCAACGTGACTCCTGGCCCTCGTGACGTCGTAGGCGGGCAGATACTCGCGCTTGTAGAACTGGGCCCCGGCCGGCATCCAGTTGTCGGCAACGGCGGCCTCACCTGCGTAGAAGGCCTTGTCGTATGCCTGCTTCTCGACCGCAGCGGCCACGGCAAGGCGAATGGTCCCGTTGGCCAGGGAATTCGCGTGGCCGTTGATCGCCTGCGCGTTGTTCATGTAGATCTGGACTGTCGTGCAGGAAGAACTCTCGTGAAAGACGCGGAGACTGGGATCGGCCCGCACGGCATCGGCCGCAGCCGGGTCGAGCGACGGGATCAGATCAGCAGCGCCGGACTGAAGCGCCGCCAGCCTTGCCGTCGCATCCGCGTACGGTCGGAGCACGATCCTGTCCAGATAGGGCTGGGTCGCCCAATTCCAGTAGTGGGGGTTCTTGATGAGAGCCACGTGGTCCTTGGCAATCCACTCGACGAAGATGAACGGTCCGGTGCCGACCATGGCCTTCCCCTGCCCGCCCCGTCCCAGGGCGTAGGGGTTCTGCGCCAGGGTCGGGTTGTTGCCGTCGTTGGCGTCGATGGATGCCGGGCTGAGGATCCCGAACGCCGGTCGGGTCTGGCTGATCAGGAAGTTGCTCTGAGGCTTCTTGAGGCGGAAGACGACCGTGGCGGCGTCCGGAGCCTGCACGGACGCCAGGTTCGAGGCATCGCCAAAGCCACCGAACGCGGCCCCGTAGTACGTGGCGTGGTTCTGCAGATCGCCTTTGGGGAAGGCCTTCCAGCGATCGTAGTTGAACTTCACCGCGTCGGCGTTGAAGGCAGAGCCGTCGTGGAACTTGACGCCCGTTCGGAGCTTGAATGTGTAGGCCAATCCGTCCGGACTGACGGTTGGCAGGGCCGAGGCGAGGACGGGAACGATGTCGCTGATCGTGTCCGGCTTCACGCCGACCAGGCCTTCGACTACCTGGCTCGCGACCAGGATCGAGCTGGCGTCGCTCACCAGCGCCGGATCCGCGTAGACCATGTCGCCGCCCACGGCAACATTGAGCGTGCCGCCCAACCTGGGGACTGACCCCGGAGGCGGCGTGCCCGAGCCGCTTCCGCACGCCGCGGCCGCAAGGGCGGCAACGGCGAGCAACGAGGCCAGACGCTTCATCTGTTCTCCCTTCATCCTGGGCTCTCCCGTTGCACGCGGGGCTCGTGCAGGTTCACGGCAGGCGAGTCTCCAGTCGTCGGCTCGGCTCGGGACAGCCGCCGCCGCAGAGATCCTGGCTGCCCCACGCGACCCGATGTCAAGTCGGGCCGGCGACGGAGCCCCGACGGACGCGAAGCCCTAATCGACTGCGGCCGCGGTCTCGATGACGGACTGCGTAGCCGCCAATTCCTGGGCCGCCTGAGCGGTCACCTGATCGGCGAAGTGGCACGCGGACATCTGACCGCCGCCCGTGTCATGCAGAGGCGGATCCACTGTCTGGCAGATCTCGGGGTTGCCGAGCCTCTCACGCAGCCAGCAACGAGTGTGGAACCGGCAACCTGAGGGCGGATTGGCCGGCGAAGGAACGTCGCCCCGGAGGATGAGGCGCTTCTTGCGAACGCGTGGGTCTGGCACGGGTATGGCCGACAGAAGCGCGACCGAGTAGGGATGGCGCGGGTGGTCGTAGAGAGTGTCCGTGTCGGCCACCTCGACGAGCCTGCCGAGGTACATGACCCCGATGCGCTCGCAGAAGTACTGGACCACCGAGAGGTTGTGTGCGATGAAGAGGTAGGTCAGGTTGTATCTCTGGCGCAGGTCCGAGAGCAGGTTCAGGATCTGCGACTGGATCGACACGTCGAGCGCGGAAACGGGCTCGTCGCATACTACGAACTCGGGGTCCAAAGCGAGCGCGCGGGCGATGCCGATGCGCTGGCGCTGGCCGCCTGAGAACTCGTGTGGATAGCGACGGGCGTAGTCGCGCCGCAGGCCCACGGCCTCCAGGTAGTCCCCCACGCGCTGGTCGCGGATCTTGCGCACGCCCCAGCCGTTCTCTTTGTCGGCCTGGGCGAACAGCCCCTCGCCGATGATGTCGCTGACGGGCATGCGAGGGTTCAGCGAGCTGTAGGGATCCTGGAAGATCAGCTGCATGCGCCGGCGCATGCGCTTGAGGGCTCGACCCTGCAGCGCGAGGAGGTCCTGCCCGTCCATCGTCACCGATCCCTGAGTCGCCTTCTCCAGGCGAAGGGTCGTTCGCCCCAGAGTGGTCTTGCCGCAGCCGGACTCACCAACCAGACCGAAGGTCTCGCCTCGGTTGATGCTCAGAGACACATCGTCCACGGCGTGGACGTCGCCGATCCTGCGGCGCAGAATGCCCCCGAAGATCGGGTAGTAGGTCTTGAGGTTGCGGACTTCGAGCAGCGGCGCGCGCGTCGCGGAACCATGGCTGGAGGCCCCGGCAGCAGCAGCCAGGACGTTGCAGCCCGTCTCGGTCTTGAAGTCCATCAGCCGATCAGGCCTCGTACAGCTTCGGAGTTGACTCGGTCGAATTCCGCCCGCCTGCTGGCCTCCTCGGGGGCCTGAAGATAGCAGCGAGCCGTCACATGAGTGCCCGGCACCTCCAGGAGCGCCGGCTCAGCCTGCCGGCAAGCCTCCCAGGCGTACCGGCACCGGGGCTCGAACTTGCAGCCGGGCGGCATGCGGAACGGATTTGGCACCATGCCCTTGATCACGTCCAGCTCCCGCCCCCGCTTGTGCAAGGCCGGTATCGAGTTGAGGAGTCCCTGAGTGTAGGGGTGCTTGGGCTTCAGCAGGACGTCTTCAACGGGACCGGACTCGACGATCCGGCCGGCGTACATGACCGCCACGTTCTTCACGGTCTCCGCGACGACCGCCAGGTCGTGGGTGATTAGCAGCAGCGCGGTCCCGGTCTCGGCCTGGATCTCCTTGATGAGCTCGAGGATCTGAGCCTGGATCGTGACGTCCAGGGCGGTGGTGGGCTCGTCCGCGATGAGCAGCTTGGGCTCACAGGAGATCGCCATGGCAATCATCACCCGCTGGCGCATGCCGCCGCTCAACTCGTGTGGGTACTGCCGCACGCGACGCTCCGGCGCGGCCATCCCCACCGAACGAAGAGACTCGATGGCGCGCTTCATGGCCTCGGCATGCCGGACATGCTGGTGGAGGATGACCGCCTCGGCGATCTGTTCGCCTATCGTGAAAACTGGGTTGAGGCTGGTCATCGGTTCCTGGAAGATCATCGCGATGTCGTTGCCACGGACGTTGCGCATCTCCCCTCGCGACAGCCGCAGCAGATCTCGCCCGTCGAACCAGATCTCTCCGCCGCAGATCTCGCCCGGCGGCTGGTCGATGAGCTGCATGATCGAAAGCGCGGTGACGCTCTTGCCGCACCCGGACTCGCCGACCAGGCCCAGCGCCTCGCCCTTCTTCAGCGAGAAGTCGACGCCATCGACGGCTTTGACGGTCCCGTCCATGACGTGGAAGTACGTCCGAAGGTTCCGGACGTCCAAGAGCGTACCGTCGCCCGGCGGCATCGATTTGGTCGCTGGTTCAACGCGGATAACTTCCATCACTCCTTGGTCCTGGGATCTAGGGCGTCGCGGAGCCCGTCACCCATGAAGTTGATGCCCAGCACCGTGACCACGATCGCAAGCCCGGGGAAGAGGGGCCACCACCAGTTGCCGAGCGTGATGAAGTTGAGGGAGTTGGACAGGACGTTGCCCCAGGTGGGCTGGGTGATATCGACGCCAAAACCTAGGAAGCTGACGAACGCCTCGCTGACGATGACACTGGCCACGCCGAGCGTTGCGGCCACGATGATCGGGCTCATCGCGTTCGGGAGGATATGGCGGAAGATGATCCGGAAATCACCTACGCCCACCGCCCGTGCTGCATCTACGTAGTCCTCCTCGCGGAGCGTCAGGAACAGGCTGCGCACCAGGCGCGAGATGCCCTGCCAGCCGAATGCGGCGAAGATGAACATGATCATGTACCAGTTGCCGTTGCCGAGGAACTTCGAGACGACCAGGATCACGAAGAGCAGCGGCAGGCTGAGCATGACGTCGACGATGCGCATCAGCAGGTTGTCGACCCAGCCACCGAAGTAGCCGGCGATCCCGCCCACGATCGCCCCGATCGTAGCGCCGAAAGCCGAGGCACCCACACCGATCAGCAGGGACAGGCGAGCACCGTTCACCACCAGGGTCAGCACGTCGCGCTGCAGGCCGCCTGTCTCGCCGAACGGGTGGGCCAGCGAGGGAGCGCGGCCGGCATAGACGACCTTGTCGACTTCGGGAATCGTGTAGAAGCTGTAGGGCAGCAGGATCGGCCCGATGATCGCCACGGCACACATTCCAAGGAACAGGAATGCACCGATCATCGCCAGGCGATGCTTACGGAACCGGCGCCAGGCCAGCTGCAACTGGCTGAGCGACTCCAGCTGAACCTCGAAATCCGGCTGCTCGAGAGTGGCGTCCGGAATGACGACCTCGCCCACCTGCCTGTCTATCTGGTGACCCACCTCAGTCATACCTCACTCGTGGATCGACCACTGCATACATCAAGTCGGCGAGCAAGTTCGCCATCACGGTCACGATGGCGGTCACTGACAGAAGGCCCATCAGGACTGGATAGTCGTAATTGCCGGTCGACAGGATGAACTGGTAGCCCATCCCGGGCCAGCTGAAGACCGTCTCGGTTACGAACGCCCCGGTGAAGAGAAATGGGATCTCCAAGCCAAGGTTGGTGATCACGGGAAGCAACGCATTCCGCAACGCGTGCTTGAAGATCACGGTTCGCTCGGGCACGCCCTTGGCTCGCGCCGTCCGGACGTAGTCCTGACTGAGCGCGTCCAGCATGCTCGAGCGGATGAACCGGGAGTCGTAGGCGATGCTCACCATCACCAGCGTGACAACTGGAAGGATCAGGTGGGTGCCGAGGTCGCCGAGCGCGTCGAACGGATGCGCGCCGAAGAATGCCCAGTATTCAGGGCTGCCGAACGGCGGAGTCGTGCGCACGTTCCACATTCCACCGGCGGGCAACACGTGCAGCTGACCCGCGAAGATGGTTATCAGCATGATGCCGAGCCAGAAGGTGGGGAACGAGAAGCCGACATAGTTGAAGATCGTGATCGCGGAATCGACCAGGCTGTAGCGTTTGACTGCCGCGTAGACGCCCGAGATGAAAGCGAGGAGGACCCAGATCACCCACGCGGTGCTGGCTAGGATGACCGTCGCCGGCAGGCGGTCCGCGATCACCGAGGTGACTGCTCGGCCGTCCGTGCTCGAATACCCGAAGTCGCCGTGGAGAACCCCATTGTCACCGCCGGGCAGGTCGATCTTCACGCCCACCAGGTCGATGGTCCCGCCCGGAAGGACGTTGATCAGGAATGGCTTGTCGCCGCATACACCCAGCCACTTGCAGTACTGGACCGGGATTGGGTCGTCGAGGCCCCAGCGATGGCGGAACGCTGCGACCTGCTCCGCGGAGATTCGAGGGTTCTGAGCGAAGCGCGCCTCGGGGCCTCCCGGCGCCATCAACAGGATGGCATAGATGAGGACCGATATTCCCAGCAGGACGGGGATCGCCTGAAGCAGGCGGCGTATCGCGTACTTGATCATCAGCCTCTGGCCTGACCTGGACCCGAACGACAAGGCTGCGGAACCCTTGCGGGCCCCGCAGCCCCGTGCCTTCAGGTCGTCTGAATCAGATGTCTGACTGTTCGGGCTACCCCTGGAGCCACCAGTCGCCGGTGTTCCAGGTCACGCCGTACTGCGTCGGGTTGGGCAGGTAGTTCTGGACCTTGCCGTTCGACAGCCAGACCTGCTTCCAGTTGTAGATCGGAATCTCCACAACGCTCTTGTAGTACAGGTCCTGGAAGTCGCCGAGCGCGGCCGCGATGGTGGCCGGATCGACGGAAGTCTTGACCGCGTCCCAGTCCTTGTCGATCTGCGGATCATTGGTCCGGGTCGTGTTCTGGCCCTGGTGCGGTGGATTGTCCGGGATACCGGCGGAGTGATACACGTTGTAGGACCCGAGCGGATCCGGGCTGTACGACCAGGCGAACTCACCTAGGTCGTAGTTGCCGTGCTGCAGGTTGCACGGGGTGTCAGCGGACGTCTGATCCCAGCCGCCGAAGAAGTCGGGGTTCGCCGGGACCGGCTTGACGGCCATCTTGATGCCGATCTGCTGCAGCCACGAGGCCACGAGCGTCAGCGTGTCGATGCGGGTCTGCTTCTGGGTGGTGCAGCCTGTTATCTCGAGCTTGACGCCATTCTTGGACCGGATGCCGTCTGAGCCCTTGACCCAGCCAGCCGTGTCGAGCAGCTGGTTCGCCTGCGCGAAGTCCTGGGTGACCGCCGGCTCCGCCTTGTAGTAGTAAAGGAGCGGAGAGTACGGAGTGGTCGACGGCTTAACCACGCCGCCCATGATCCGGTCCGTGATCTGGCTCTTGTCGTAAGCAAGCCTGATCGCGGTCTTGATCGTGAGGACGTCCGACTGGCCGAATTTCTTCGCCAGCGACGCGTTGTTCAGCTGGTTGAGCTCATAGGACAGCGCGTCGAGGACCGTCACCTGGTTCCCCAGGTCCTGGACCTTCGGCAGCGTGCCCTGGTCCATGTTGAAGGCGATGTCGGACTCACCGTTGCGGTAGCCGGCGATCTGGGCGTCCTGGTCGCCATAATACTTAAAGATCAGCTTGTCGAGGTACGGCGCGTGCCCGCCGATGGTCGCCCAGTTCGGGTTCGGCACGTAAGTGATCTGGGCGTTGGTCTTGAGCTGGCTCGGGATGTACGGGCCGCTGTAGACGCCCTTGGTGATGTTGTCGAACGGGTAGAGCTTCTTCGAGGCATCAGCCACGGAAGAAGTGCTGAGGTAGTGCGCCGGGAGGAGCGGGTCGACCAGGGTCAGATAGCCCTCGAAGACCTTCCCGAAGTGCATCACGCACGACGCGGTACCCGCACCATCGATGCTCGTGAGGTCTTCCCAGCCGAGCGTAGCCGGCGACGAGCCCGGCCTGGTTCTTGTCCATGATCCACTTCCAGGTGGCAATCAGGTCATCGCACGTGATCGGCTGGCCGTCGGACCACTTCATCCCGTCCTTGAGGTTGACCTTGACATCCATCCCGCTCCCAGTCAGGACGACGCCACCGTTCGTTGTGGTGGGGACGTCCTTGGTCAGGTCGGGATAGAACTTGAAGTCATTAGCCACGCGCCAGAGGCCGTCGAACGCGGGGTAGATCGCCTCCCAGGACTCGGCAGACGAGGTGTAGTAGCCGTTCAGCAGGTCCGGGAACTGCGAATCCGAGAGAACGACAGTGCCGCCGGTCTTGCCTGCCGGGGTCGGCTTATACGCGTGCTCAACGATGTCCACGTTCGAGATCGCGGCGGTGGGCGACGCGCTCGGCAATGCCGCGCTGGGGGCCGTCGTTTGGGATGCGGTCGTTGGAGTCGGAGTCGCTGTGGAACTCGAGCATGCGCTCGCAACCACCACGGCGGCCGTAAGCAGTAGTCCAAGCCTTCTAAGCATTCGGTGCTCCTCCCTACGAGCGAGTTATTGGCCGCCCCAGCTTCCTGTAAGTGAGGATTGGTCCTCCAGGATGAGGCAGCAGGACACCAGAAATGGAACTGACCGGCACGACCGGTCAGCAGGCTGCACGGTACTATGCGCACCTTCAGTCGGTGTGTCAATTGCGGTGGGAGTTGGCTTCCACTCACCTCCTTGGCACTCTCGGATACCGGATGGGACGGTTCCGCGACTGGGTGTCCGGTGGACACGTGAACGCTCGCCGAGACGTCCGAGATGAAGGACGCGGACAGCTGGGCTGAGGTCGCGGCGGGAAAAGGGAGAGACGCCCATTCGAGCGGTGGATCGGACCGTCGGCGCAGGGCGCTGCGCGGCGCTGGCTCTCACGCGTGTTGGCTTCATCGGAACGGATCTTGCCGGTCCTCCTGTGCAGGATCCGACCGTAGCGTTCGCCGCCACCCGATTCCCCACAGCCCATCAGACGCGAACCGCGCGGCCGGGGGACGCAGGCCGGAGCAACTATGCGAGCTTACACCCTCGATACGCACAAGAACCCTTCGTGGACCTACGAAACCGTCGCGGGTCGACTTTGTAGACGCGTCGGGAGCGGGTCAGTTGGGCACGACGTCTGGCTTCCCGTCATCGCTCGCCATCAGGCGCCGGACCGGCGAGGTGTGGGGCGCGGAGCGCAGCACCTCGGGGTCGGAGCGAGCCTCCGCGGCGATCTGGCGGAGGGCCTCCACGAAGCCGTCCAACGTATTCGCGCAGCCCCGCTGCGTGGGTCGGTCCGTGCCGGGTGTCTGGCCACGATCGGGGCGCCCCATTCAGCTCGCGGAGTCCTCAGCACCTTGGGCAATAAGGCACGGGGAGCGGCCTCGACCATCAGCCGGGTCCGGGCATTCGTCGGAAGCACCGGCGTCCTGGTAAAGGCCTGCACGTGCCTTTCCCCTGGAAGCGCCCATCGGCCTCGCGGAGGACTCGTGGCGAGGGCAGGAATGGCATCAGCTCGAGGCGGATCGACAGCGGCAGGAGAACGCCACACCTGCGCCCAGGAAGTCACTCGACCCACCAGTCGCCGATGTTCCACTCGCCGCCGGCGGATGTTGGATTGCCCTCGAAGTTGTGCAGCCGGGGCCCAACGAGCCAGACGTCTTTGTCGAAGTAGAGCGGCAGCTCGAACGTGTTCTTGTCCGAGCCATAGATATCCTGAACTGCGAACGTGGCACTCCGAACCTGGCGGAAGTCTACGCTCGAGCCGATCGTTCCATAGGCCTCATCCAAGGCGGGGAGGCTGGCCCGGGTAACGTTCGCGCCGGTGTTGGGCGGGTTGTCCGGGATCTGGTCCGACCGATAGAGCAGGTACCCCGGAAGGGGATCGATTGACGGCGAGCCGAGCGAGATCTCGGCCACGTCGAAGTTGCCGTGGCGAAGGTTGCAGGGGGTGTCGGGCTTGGTGGCGCTCCACGACCCAAGGACTTTCGTGGCCGGCCCCGTGACCACGTCCACCTTGATGCCAATGGCCTTGAGCTGGGCGGCCACCAGCTTGAGCGTGTCCGATCTGACCTGACTGGTATCCGTGCAATACGTCAACTCGAGCAGGTTCCCTGCTTTGGACAGATAGCCATCCGCGTTCTTGCTCCAGCGGGCATTGGCCAGGAGAGTCGAGGCGGTGGTCGGGTCCGCGGCCGTCGAGCCGCCGACCGCCTTGTAGAACCACGCCAGTGGCGAAACGAAGTTGTTGCTCACTGTAACGTTGCCGGCCAGCGGTCCGGCGGCGATCGCCTCGCGATCCGTGGCGAGTTTGATGGCACGGATGATGATGCCGTAATCCGTCCCGAACTTGTCTTTGAGGCTCACATTGTTGAAGGCCAGAAGCTCATACGTCAGAGAGTCGCGGATCACCTGCCGGCTCACGTCGATTCCGGACAGGGACGGGAGGTCGAGGTTGCCCAGATCCTGGCCTACATCGTATTGAGCGGCCTTGAAGCCGGCGATCATCCCGGCGGCGTCGCGATAGAACTTCCACGTCACCGAGGAAAGCCAGGGCGTGTGGCCTCCGATGGTCGCCCAGTTTGGGTTCGGCTTGAGCGTGATCTGCGTGGATGGCGTGGCGCCGACCGGGATATACGGGCCGCTGTACACGCCCGAGCCGAGGGCGTTGAGGGGATACAGCCTGGTTTGAGCGTCCTTGACCGCGATTGTGGTGATGTAGTGGGCCGGAAGAACGGCTGAGATGAGTCCGAGATAGCCCTCATAGACCCTGTCGTAGTGGATAAGGCAGTTGGTGCCGTTTCCGCCGTCCACACCCGAGATGTCCTGCCAGCCCAGCATGCCAACCACCGAAGCCAGCGTGGTGTTGGCCGGGTCGACGTTCCACTGCCACGTGGCCTTGACGTCGTCGCACGTTATCGCCTGGCCGTCCGACCACTTCATACCGGCCTTCAAGGTGAACGTCACATCCATACCCACGCCGTTGAGGGCAACGCCGCCGTTGTCCAAAGTGGGGATGTTCGTCGCCAGGTCCGGGGCATAGCGTAGATCGGGAGTGACCCTCAGCAGACCGTCGAACATGCTGGCCCCGACCTCGGCCTCGGCCGCGGTCTGGGCGTAGTAGGGAACCACCGTATGCGGGTACTGCTTCTCGGCTATCACCACCGACCCGCCCGTGTGGGCAGCCGGCACGGCTTCGTACGAGGAACCACCCAACTGGACCGGGGCTTCGGTCGGTGACGCCGATGGAAGCACGGGCAACAATGAGCTTTCGTCGAGCGATGCGACCGAGCTCTTGGGCGACGAGCACGCCCCAGCAGCGATTACCGCCGCCAGGAGCGCGAGACTCAGCCGTCCGAGCGTCCGGGCACCTCTCCAGGAGCGGCGCGCCCCGCCGCGCCTGCCGGCCCGATCTGCTCCCGACTCACGGGGCCGAGATCTGCGAAAGCCGCGCGCTGGGGGATGGCAGACCGCGGGATGGCCGGTGGCGCGCACCCTGTCAAGGCGCCGCGAGGGTGTCACCTCAGTCGGGACAGGGCGTCTGGCTGCCGGTCATCGTCTGCCACCGCAAGTTGGGCTGTCGTGCAGCCGTCGTCTCGTCCAGCCGGCGCACAGGGGATCCGTGAGGCGCGTCGTGGAGCAGATCCGGCTCCTCGTGCGCCTCGACGACAATCAGGCGCAAGGCCTCGACGAAGGCGTCCAGCGTCTCCAAGGCCTCGGTCTCCGTGGGCTCGATGAGGAGAGCCTCCTCGACGGTCAGGGGAAAGTAGATCGTCGGCGGATGGAATCCGTAGTCGATCAGCCGCTTGGCCACGTCCAGGGTGCGAATCCCCGTCTCGCCCTTCAGCGTCACCGCAGACGCCACGAACTCGTGCATGCAGGGTCGCTCGAACGGCACATCTAGCACGCCGGCAAGACGGGCCTTGAGGTAGTTGGCCGCAAGGACGGCGTCATTGCTCACCTCGCGAAGCCCTTCGGCACCGTGGGCGCGAATGTACGCGTACGCCCGTACCAGGACGCCGGTGTTGCCGACGAACGCTCGCACCCGGCCGATGCTCTTGGGGCGCTCCCCTTGCCTTTCGAGGCGGAAGCTGCCATCCGCCTCGCGGAGGACCCGCGGCGAGGGCAGGAATGGCATCAGCTTCTCCCCCACTGCCACAGGTCCTGCTCCCGGCCCGCCACCGCCATGGGGAGTGGCGAACGTCTTGTGGACGTTGATATGCATCACGTCGAAGCCGGCCTCGCCAGGCTTGAAGCGACCCATGACCGCGTTCAGGTTCGCCCCGTCCATGTAGGCCAGCGCGCCCGCCTCGTGAACGGCGTCGAGCAGTTCGCACAGCCGCGACTCGAACAGACCGAGCGTTGAAGGGTTGGTAATCATGACAGCGGCCGTTCGCGGGCCGAGGGCCGCGGTGAAGGCCGCAACGTCCACCCCGCCGTCCGGCGCCGACGGGATCGTGATCGTCCGGAAGCCTGCCATCGAAGCGGTGGCCGGGTTGGTGCCGTGGGCGGAATCCGGGACGAGGACCTCAGTCCGCTCGAAGTCGCGCCGGTCGTGGTGGTAAGCCCGGACCATCAGGATGCCGGTGAGCTCGCCCTGAGCCCCCGCCGCCGGCTGGAGGGTTACGGCCTTCATGCCGCCGATCTCCGCGAGCGCCTGCTCCAGCTCCCAGAGCAGCTGCAACGTGCCCTGAGCGAGCTCGTCGGGAGCGAGCGGATGCAGCGATGCGAAGCCGGGGAGGCGGGCGGCCCACTCGTCGATCTTGGGGTTGTACTTCATCGTGCATGAGCCGAGTGGATAGAAGCCCGTGTCGACGGCGTAGTTGAGCTGGCTCAGGTTGACGAAGTGGCGGGTCAACTCGGGCTCGGAGACCTCGGGCAACCGGGGGCTTTGCGTTCGGAGGCACTCGTCGGGGATGCGGGCCAGGGCATCCTTGGGCGGGTGCGGGATCTTGCCGCCGCCGCGGCCGGGTCGCGAACGCTCGAAGATGGTCGGGCCGAGGCGCTCACCGGCGGAGGTCATCGGACCGCCTCCCCACCCGGGCGAAATGGCGGGCTGTGCGGCTCCATCCCTGACGAGCCGGCAGACTCGGCCCCGGCCAGGCCTTCCAGGCTCAGCTGGCGCTCCCGATCCATCTCCTCGCGCAACGCCCGGCCGAGCAGCGAGATCTCTTCGGGCCGGGTGACCTCCGTAGCGCAGACCAGCAGCGCACTGGCGAGCGACGGGTCGTCGGGCTCGAGCCGGGCCAGGGGCAGCCCGGCCAGGATGCCGCGGCCCAGAAGGCGGGCGTGGACTTGAGCGGCGTTCGGAACGCTCACGGCAAACTCGTTCAGGTATGGGCCGGCGTGGATCCGCGGGGCTCCGGCCTCGGCCAGCGCCCGTTCCAGCTCCGAGGCCCGGGCCGCACCCAGAGCGGCGACGTCGCGCAGCCCGTGGGGTCCGACAGAAGCCAGATACAGCGCGGCGGCCAGAGCGCAGAGGGCCTGGTTGGTGCAGATGTTGCTGGACGCTTTCTCGCGGCGGATGTCCTGCTCCCGCGCTCGCAGGGTCATGACGAAGGCCCTTCTACCGTCGACGTCGGACGTCATGCCGACCAGGCGACCCGGGATCTGGCGGACCAGAGCGTCACGGCAGGCCAGGATCCCCAGGTACGGCCCTCCGAACGCGAGCGGAATGCCGAGGGGCTGCCCCTCTCCGGAGGCGATGTCGGCGCCGTACTCGCCGGGCGGCGTCAGAACGGCCAGCGAGACCGGTTCCACGACCGCCACGAAGAGAGCGCCGGCGGCATGCGCAAGGCGGCCGATCTCGGCCATGGGCTCCAGCAGGCCGAGGAAGCTCGGGTTCGCCACCACTACGCCGGCGACCGGATGGTCGGCGTCGGCCAGCAAACGCTCCAGGGCGGCGAGGTCGGTCGTGCCGGCGGCCGGGCCGGTGGCAACCAGCGGGATCTCGTCCGCGACCATGGATGCCCCGCCGAAGTATGTGCACACGGTCTGGCGGTAGTGCGGGTGGACGCCCCGACCGACCAGGATCCGCTGGCGACGTGTGGCGCGACAGGCCATCAGCGAAGCCTCGGCCGTGGCGGCCGCGCCGTCGTAGTGGGAAGCCGAGACGACGTCCAGGCCCGTCAGCTCCGCCAGGAGCGACTGGTACTCGTAGATCGTCTGGAGGGTGCCCTGGCTGATCTCCGGCTGGTAGGGCGTGTAGGCGGTGTAGAACTCGCCACGGAGCAGCAGCTGATCGACAACTGCAGGAACGAAATGGCGATAGGCGCCGGCGCCGAGGAAGCTGACCGGATCGACGCGGTTTCTCTCGGCCAGCCCGCGCAGGCGGTCCGAAAGCTCGACCTCCAATTCCGGGTCCGGCAAATTCAGCCCCGACGCCCGCAGCGATGGCGGAATGTCCGCGAAGAGGTCGTCCACGGAGGCGACCCCAACGGCGGCCAGCATCGCGGCGCGATCGTCGGGAGTATGCGGGCCGTATGCCATCGGGTCAGCTCCCTTCCGGGCTCATTCGGCGGGGCGTCCGGGCGCGGACCCGGTTCCGCGGAGCGGTCACGCTTCCTTGGTCAACTCTTCGTAAGCGGCGGGCCCAAGAAGCTTGTCCAGCTGGCCGCTGTCGGAGAGGTGGACGCGAACCATCCAGCCTGCCCCGAAAGGCTCGCTGTTCACCAGCTCGGGACGGCCGTTCAGCTCGGGGTTGGTCTCCACGACGTCGCCACTGACCGGCGCGAACAGGTCGCTGACGGCCTTGACGGATTCGATCACTCCGACGGCTGCGAACTGGTCAACCTTGCGGCCAACCTCCGGCAACTCGACGAAGACGATGTCTCCGAGCTGATGGGCCGCGTAGTCGGTGATGCCGATCGTGGCCAGGTCGCCCTCAACCCGGATCCACTCGTGCTCTTTCGTGTAGCGCAGATCCTGGGGGACCATTTGCCGTTGATTTCCTCCATAAGCCGGTGGTCGGACCTGCCGTCCCGGCTCGGAAGCAGGTCGATTTGACTGGTTACGCAGCCGGGCGACCGATCTAGGCCGGCCGCCGGTAGAAAGGAAGAGGCACGACCTCGGCCGGGATTCGCTGATCGCGGACGCCTACAGCCAGTATCGTACCGGGCTCGGCAGCGGACGGGGCGACGTAGGCCATGGCAATCGGGTCTCCCAGCGTGGGCGACAGAGTCCCGCTCGTAACGGAGCCGACGAGACGATCGCCCGAGAAGACGTCGTAGCCGTGGCGGGCAATCCCCCGACCCCGGACGATGAGCCCCACGAGCTGTTTGCGCCGGCCCTCGGTCGAGGCCCTCTCCAGCGCCTCCCGGCCCACGAAATCGCCGGCCTTTTCCAGCTTGACCACGCGCCCGAGGCCCGCTTCGTACGGTGTCGTATCCGGCCCTAGCTCGTTGCCGTATAGCGGCATCCCGGCTTCGAGTCGGAGGGTGTCCCTGGCGCCCAGGCCTACCGGCACCAGGCCCGCGCCGCTTCCGGCCTCCATGAGCGCGTCCCAGATCCGGGCAGCATCGGCCACGTCGACGAAGATCTCGAACCCGTCCTCGCCCGTGTATCCGGTTCGAGCCACCAGCGCGGGGACGCCCGCCACATGGCCCTCGGCAATGGCGTAGTAGTGCAGCCCGTCCAAAGCCACGTCTGTCAGCGGGGCGAGGATCTCGACGGCACGAGGACCCTGTATGGCGACGAGCGCCGTGGCCAGCGAACGGTCGTCCAGGACGACGCTGAAGCGGGCGATCCGCTCGGCCAGGGCATCGCTCACGACACCCGCATTCGAGGCGTTGGCGACGACCATGTACCTCTCGTCGGCGAGCCGGTAGACGATCAGGTCGTCCATGATCCCGCCCTCGGGCAAGCAGATCATCGAGTAGTGGGCCCGCCCAATCTTCAGGCTCGATGGATCGGTCGTGAGGGCGTATCCCAGCGCGGCGGCCGCCTCGGGACCCTCCACGAACAACTCGCCCATGTGAGACAGGTCGAAGAGACCGGCTCGGGATCGGACGGCCCTGTGCTCCTCCAGGATGCCGGTGTACTGGAGCGGCATCAGCCAGCCGCCGAACTCGACGATCCGAGCCCCGAGAGCTTGATGCCGATCTGCCAGGGGTGTGGCGAGCGGCGCATCGTGAGCCTGGGCCATCGGAACAGACCTCCGGACGTCGTCATTGTGAGCCGGCCACGAGTCGTGGACCGGAGTGGCTACCGGGACGCGCAGATCAAGTCCCCGCCTGCGGGAGCCGGCTGGCCGCCAGTCCCACCAGGGAGCGTTCGGTCTCGAACGAGAGAAGCTCCGGAGCTTCGTCGAAGGCGACCCAGCGTACCTCCTCGAACTCGTGGTCGTGGTTCTCCAGGCCACCGCCCATGGGCTCCATCATGAAGTAGTGGACCGTCTTGTGGATCCTCGTGCCTCTTTGCACGAACGTGTACCTGATGGCGTCCAGAGGCGAGACGATGCGGACCACCAGGCCGGTCTCCTCGCGGACCTCGCGCAGGGCCGTTTCCTCCAGGCTCTCACCGGGGATCGGCGTGCCCTTGGGCAGGGTCCAGGTCTGGCCGTCCTTCTCCCGCCGGCGGCGACCGACGACCAGTTGCGGGATTGAGTCCTGGAAGCAAATCACGATGCCGCCTGCGGACGTCGCGGTGGCGCTATTCAGCCTCGCCACGGGGCCGGAGCGAGGCTCGAACGCCGGGCTGCGTGCGGCCGCCCGCCGCCGGCCCAGTGGATGGTGACCGCTGCTCGAACCAGGCCGCTCCGAGATACCAGGCGTCCGGTCTCGGTCACGGGCATCCAACCCGTTGCCACCAGGCCACCATGTGAGGGGCGCAGGATCGTTCGGTTGGTGGTCGCGCGCTGGAACCTCAGGTCTGCGTGAAGCCCCAGCCGCCTCTCTCCCTCGCGGCAGGCCGAACGGACGAAATGGGCCTCGGGCCAGGCCACATACCTGGCCGCCATACTGCGCTGCATGAGGCCAATCGTACCCGGTCAGCCCGCCTTTGCAAGCGCGCGTCTCATTCGCTCCAGCTGCTCCGGTGACAGGGCGCGACGCTCCTGGGCGATCTCCAGCTCGCGCCTGGCGGCTGCCACGTAGAGGTCCATCACATCCGGGGTGAGAGCCTTGAGCGCCGCCAGATGGGCTTCCAGCGTGCCAAGGTCGCCTCTCGTTATGGGGCCGGTCAGGGACGCCGCCACGCCGATCGCCCGGGCGTTGGCCAGGGTCTGCTCCACCAGCCGCCCATAGACGCCAAGGGAGCCGCGCTCGTCGAGGCCGGCTGCCGCGCCCAGTCTGGTGATCGCATCGAGCAGCGCGACGAGCCCACCCGAGGCCAGGACGGCCGCGGCGTGGTAGGCGGCCTTGGAGCCCCGGGGCAGGCGCACCGGTACGCCGCCGATGGCCTCGGCGAGATCGGCCAGAAGGCCCATGAGGCGGTCGTCGCCCTCGAGTGCGATCGTGGAGCCCTTGATAGCCGCGATCGAACGCTCAACGTCCAAAGTGAACGAGACGAGGGGGTGGAACGCGCCGACCTGGCTGCCGGCCGCGAGCGCCGGCTCGAGTACCTCCGCGCCCAGCAGGCCGCTGGTGTGTACCAGGGCCTGGCCGCTGTAGAGCCGCAAGGGTTCGACGACCGAGGCTATGGCATCGTCGGGGACGGCCAGTATCGCCAGCTCGACCTCGTCCAGGACGGCCGCGGCCTCCATGAAGGCCCTCGCGCTTGGGACCAGGCTCCGGAATCGATCGCGCCTGCCCCCATCGCGACTCGCAACCGCCGTCACGGGCCAGCCCGCTCGGCTGATGGCCGAGCCAAGAGCCATACCCACCGGTCCCGCGCCAACTATCCCGATAGTTGGCCTTTCCGTCGCGCCGCGGCCATGTGGATAGGGTTCCAGGTGGGCGTGAATTCGGTCACCGTGACGATGCCCGTCAACACCAAGGCCGGGCTGAACCTCCGGTTCTTCCCCGGTCGTTGGATCGGATCTCGCCGAACCGCGGCGCGCAACGTCGGGCCATGGCTTCACGCGACCTCCCTCCCCACACCGCGGCTGGCGGTATGCTTCCTGTCGGACTTGCATCGTGGCGCCGGTGCCGTCGAGTCGCGCCCAGGGGCGCGGCGGGGACGTCAACGGCAGCCCGAGTGTAGCGTGTCCCTGGCGGCAGAGGCGCACCCCCGCCGGGGTCTGGCGATATCTCTCGATCGGCCGACTTTCCGAGACCGAGACGCCGCCGAGTCTCGCATTCATCGCGCGAAAAGACGCGTACGCGAGGAAACAGGCGGCGGCGAAGGGCTTGTCTGGCTGACAGGTCGAGACTTCGAAGGAGCTGTGGCGTGACTGCCGGCGATCCCTTCGGCGCCCGGGCCCCTCTCGGCCCCGGTCTGCCGTCCTTCTACCCTCTTTCGTCCGTGCCCAGGACCGCGGAACTCGCCTCGGATCTCGGCCGGTTACCGGTGACGGTCAAGATCCTGCTCGAGAACGTGCTCCGGCACGCCGGCGGCGGCATCGTCGGCGAATCCGACCTGGCCGTTCTCGCGGCCTGGCGTCCGGGCGCCGCAGCGACCGCCGAGGTCGAGATACCGTTCATGCCGGCGAGGGTCATCCTCCAGGACTTCACGGGAGTCCCGGCTGTGGTGGACCTGGCCGCGATGCGCGACGCGATGGCCGGACTTGGCGGCGATCCCGCCCGAGTCAACCCGCTCGTGCCCGCCGATCTGGTCATCGACCACTCGGTTCAGGTGGATCGGTATGGCACAAGCGACTCGTTCGCGTTCAACGTGGCCCGCGAATACGAGCGCAACGGCGAGCGCTACAAGCTCCTCCGTTGGGCGCAGACTGCGTTCCGCGACCTCCGCGTCGTTCCGCCTGGAACGGGGATCGTCCACCAGGTCAACCTGGAGTACCTCGCCTCGGTGATCGCGCACCGCCCCGACGCGGACGGAACCGAGATCGCCTTTCCCGATACGCTCGTGGGGACGGACTCTCATACAACGATGATCAACGGCCTGGGCGTCCTCGGCTACGGCGTCGGCGGCATAGAAGCCGAGGCGGTGCTGCTCGGCCAGCCGCTCTACCAGCCCATGCCGAGAGTCGTAGGCGTGCGACTCTCCGGCGATCTGCCCGACGGTTCGACCGCCACGGACCTCGTCCTGGTCGTGACCCAGATGCTCCGTGCCTACGGCGTCGTGGGGGCGTTCGTCGAGTTCAGTGGAGACGGCCTGGCGGGGCTCGCTCTGGCGGACCGGGCGACGATCTCGAACATGTCGCCCGAGTTCGGGGCCACGGCCACGCTCTTCCCGATCGACGACGAGACCCTGGCGTACCTGCGACTGACCGGCCGCGCCCTCGACCAGGTCGCCCTGGTCGAGCGCTATGCGAAGGAGCAGGGCATGTGGCGCGAGCCGGGCCTCACGCCCGATTTCGACGCCCTGCTCACGCTGGACCTGGCGTCCGTGGAACCCTCTCTGGCGGGTCCGCGGCGGCCGCAGGATCGAGTGGCGCTGCGCGATCTGGCAACGGGTTTCCGGGCCGCGTTTCCGGAAGGGCTGAAGGAGAGGGCTGGGGCGAAGGTCGCGGCAGGGCCGCCAAGCTCCAGCAATTCCGGCGGCACCTCGTCCTCCGCGGCAGACGCGTCGTATCCAACCGTTCGGGTTGAGGCAGCCGGTCGCTCGGTGGAAATCGGGACCGGCTCGGTCGCCATAGCGGCGATCACCAGCTGCACCAACACATCCAACCCAACGGTCATGGTCGCGGCCGGGCTGCTCGCCCGAAACGCCGTGGCGCGCGGGCTGGCGGTCCCGCCCACGGTCAAGACCAGCCTGGCGCCGGGCTCACGCGCCGTCACCGAGTACCTCCGTGGCGCGGGTCTGATGGATCCCCTCGAGAAGCTCGGCTTCGCGCTCGCCGGCTACGGCTGCACGACCTGCATCGGCAACAGCGGACCTCTGGATGAGCCGGTCGCGAAAGCGATCGAGGAGAACGATCTCGTGGTCGCCGCAGTCCTGTCGGGCAACCGTAACTTCGACGGGCGGATTCATCCGCTCGTCCGGGCGAGCTACCTGGCCTCGCCGCCGCTGGTCGTGGCCTTTGCCCTGGCCGGGACGGTCGACATCGACCTCACCGCGCAGCCGCTTGGCGTCGGCTCGGACGGCCAGCCGGTCTTCCTGGCCAACCTCTGGCCTTCGGCTGCCGAGGTTCGCTCGACCGTCGGCTCGGCCGTCAGCGGCGAGCTCTTCCGTTCCGCCTACGCCTCCGTCTTTGTGGGCGGGTCGCAGTGGACGGATCTGGATGTGCCGACCGGCGACCGGTATGTCTGGGATCGGTCGTCAACCTACGTGGCGCTCCCGCCGTTCTTCACTGGCTTGCGGGCCGAGCCCGAGCCGGTCGCGGAGATCCTCGGAGCCCGCGTTCTGGCGCTTCTGGGCGACTCCGTCACGACCGACCACATCTCCCCCGCCGGTTCGATCGCGGCCTGGTCGCCCGCCGGCCAGTGGCTCCAGGCTCACGGAGTCTCGCCGGCCGAGTTCAACAGCTACGGGGCCCGGCGCGGCCATCACGAAGTCATGATGCGCGGCACCTTCGGGAACATTCGCCTGCGCAACGCGCTCGCCGACAGGGAGGGGCCGTTCACCGTCCACTTCCCCTCCGGCGAGGCAACCACGATCTTCGACGCCGCGATGCGCTACGCCGCCGAAAGCGTGCCGCTGATCGTGATCGCCGGCAAGGAATACGGCTCTGGCTCGTCGCGCGACTGGGCAGCCAAAGGGCCGCGCCTGCTCGGAGTGCGCGCCGTCATCGCGGAGAGCTTCGAGCGGATCCATCGCAGCAACCTCGTCGGGATGGGTATCCTGCCGCTTCAGTTCCTCCCCGATGAGAGCGCCGCGAGCCACGGACTCACTGGCAGCGAGGTGTACTCGGTGCCATTCCCCAGCGGCGGTCCATCTCCGAGGGAGCGCTTGCTGGTTACGGCCCGGTCCGAGGACGGCAGCGAGAGCCGCTTCCATGTCACGGCCCGGCTGGACGGACCCGTCGAGCTCGACTACTACCGCCAGGGCGGGATTCTGCCCGCCGTCCTGCGAAGAATCGCGCGGGAAAGTGCCTCTCTATAGGGCAACGACGCTAGCGCGGCGAGCTCGGCCCTGGCTCTTGCGAGGCGTTGTCGGAGCGCCGGCCCTATTGGCTCCAGGTCGTCGGCTGGCGATCCCAGCGATGCTTGCGCAGCCTCGCGATGAGCTCCGGAGGCAGCGGGCCGGCGTCGCTCGGCGGCCGTGTTCGCCTCCACGTTCTCCGTCTTGCGCATCCCCGGAATGACCGTGCTCACGTCCGGGTTGGAGAGGATGAAGCGAAGCGCCATCTCGGCCATCGTCATGCCGGGCGGGACGAGCGGCTTGAGGGCGTCCGCATGGGCCACGGACGACTTCGAGGTTCTCAGGGCACGAAGTAGGTGCTTCGCCAGTCGTCGGCCGGCCATTTCGACTGGAGGGTCAGGTTGCCGATGAGACTGCCCTCGTCGAAGGGCACCCGGGCGATGACCGCCACTCCGTGCGTCGCGGCACGCCGGGAAGAGCTCGTCCTCCGGGGCCTGGTCGAAGATGTTGTAGATCACCTGGACGGCGTCCACGAGGCCAGACTCCACGGCCTTCACGCCGTTCCACGGTTCCCAGCGGTTGAGGCTGATCCCGAACGCCCGAATCGAGCCTTCCTTCTTGAGCTCGGCAACGGTGCGCTGAAGGTCGCCGTTTGCCAGCCAGTCGTCCTCCCAGACGTGGAGCTGGAGCAGGTCGATCGTGTCGACTCCCAGGTTCGCGCAGCTGATGTCGACGTAGCGCCGGACGTAGTCCCGCGGGAAGACCTCCACCAACGGCACGCCTCGCCGGCTGGGCCACTGCCGGTTCTTGGGCGGAATCTTCGTCGCGGGTGGAGACGCTTGTCGGGCCGAGCCGCCATGAGCCGGCCGAGCAGCAGCTCGCTGTGGCCGTCGCCGTAGGCCTGGGCGGTGTCGAAGAAGTTGACGCCCCTGGCGACCGCAGCCTCCAGCGAGGCGCGTGACTGGATGTCGTCTGATCCGGTCCAGCCGCCCATGCCCCACATGCCGTAACCGACTTCGCTTACCCGCCAGCCGATCCGCCCGAACGTCCGATACCGCATTCCCCGCCGCCTCCCTGCCGAATCTCAGCGTCCTCCCGAGACTGCCGGATCGCGGTTCGCCGCGAGCCAGTCCGAATCGTACCTGGCCGAACGCGGCATCGCGCGGCGGTCCCACGGCATCTCACATGGTCTCGGACCACGGACGTGCCCCCCTCATACTGCAGCGCAACAGCCGCATGACGGGCGGGAGGACGACGATGGCCGAGTGGATCTACTTCCTGCACCCACCACGGGACGATTTCGCGGCGACGATGACGGCCGACGAGAAGCGCGTCTGGGAGGCGCACTTCGAGCGCCTGAAGCGGCTGCTGGCGCGAGGGCACGCTGGTCATGGCCGGCCCGACGCTGGGGCACATCAACACCGGACTCGCCGTCATCGAGGCGCCGGACGAGGCGGCCGCACGCGGAATCATGGAAGAGGACCCGACGATCGCCGGCGGCTACGCCACCGGCGAGCTGCGAGAGTTCCGGGTCTCGCTGCTGCGCGGTCGGGACTGAAGCGAGCGGGCCCGAGATCCCCTTGCTCTGTCGATTCGGGCACGGGGCCCGGGCTACGACGCTCACCGCCTGACACCCGGGCTCCGGCCCGGCGCGTTTCCTGCATGCCGTGGGGTCAGGCCGGTCGGTCCACCAGCAGTTCCTCGCCCGACAGGACCCGCACGCCGGCCGTCCGGAGGATCGCCAGCGCGGCGTCGGGGTCCTCGAAGCGGAAGACGATCGCCGCCTTGCCGCCTCGCGAGGCCGCTCCGAAGTCGTACATGTACTCGACGCCGAGGCCGGCCTCGTCGATGACCGCCAGGACCGCGGCCAGGCCGCCGGGCTTGTTCTCGACCTCGACCGGGACGACCTCGGTGACCCGCGCGACCATGCCCGCGCTCTCGAGCACCTTCCTGGCCCGCTCCGGGTCGCGGACGATGAAGCGCAGGATGCCGAACTGGGACGTGTCGGCCAGCGACATGGTCAGCAGGTCGATGCCGGCCGCGGCCAGCGCCTCGCAGCGGCGCGCGCAGCGGCCCGGGCTTGTTCTCCAGGAAGAGCGAGAGCTGCTGGAGCTTCATTCGATGGCCTCCCTGGGCGAATCGGCGGACGCCTCGCCGTAGCGACCGCTGGATCCGCTCAGACGTTGCGCAGATCCGTAGACCCGCCTGGCCTTGCCCTCGCTGCGGGCGAGCGTCCGCGGCTCGACCAGGGTGACCTTCACCCGCAGGCCCAGGATGTTCTCGATCGAGGCCTCGAGCTGCTGCTGCAGCGCCTCGAGCTTGCGGATCTCGTCGGAGAAGACCTCGGGCGTGACCTCGACCTTGACCTCCATCTGGTCGAGGCCCTTCTCGCGGGTGAGGACGATCTGGTAGTGCGGCAGCGTCCCCTCGACCCGCAGCAGGGCCGTCTCGACCTGGGACGGGAAGACGTTGACGCCGCGGATGATGAACATGTCGTCCGAGCGGCGGCCGATGCGGCGGATGCGGCGCAGGGTCCGGCCGCAGGCGCACGGCTCGGCGATGAGCGCCGTCACGTCGCGGGTGCGGTACCGGATCATCGGCATCGCCTGCTTCGGACAGCGTCGTCAGGACGAGCTCGCCCTCGCTGCCGTCGGGCAGGACCTCGCCGGTCTCGGGATCGATGATCTCCGGGTAGAAGTGGTCCTCGAAGATGTGCAGGCCGTCCTGGTCGCGCGCACTCGATGCCGACGCCGGGGCCGATGATCTCCGAGAGGCCGTAGATGTCGTGGGCCCGGATGCCGCTCTCGCCCTGGATCCGCTCGCGCATCGAGTCGCTCCACGGCTCGGCCCCGAAGACGCCGACCCGCAGCCGGGAGAGGTCGATCTTCATCTCCTTCGCGCGCCTCGAGCAGATGCAGGAAGTAGCTCGGCGTGCAGCAGATGGCCGTGACGCCGAAGTCCTCCATGACCATGAGCTGGCGCTCGGTGTTGCCGCCGCTGATCGGGATGACCGTCGCGCCGAGCGCCTCCGCCCCGTAGTGCGCGCCCAGGCCGCCGGTGAACAGGCCGTAGCCGTAGGCGTTCTGGATGACGTCGCCGCGGTGGACGCCGCACGCGGCGAAGGAGCGGACCATGACCTCGGTCCAGACGTCCAGGTCGGCCTGGGTGTAGGCCACGACGATCGGCTTGCCGGTCGTGCCGGACGAGGCGTGGAGGCGGACGATCTCCTCCATCGGGCTGGCGAAGAGCCCGAACGGATACGTGTCGCGCAGGTCGGTCTTGACCGTGAACGGCAGCTTGGCGATGTCCGCCAGCGAAGCGATCGAGGCCGGCGTTAGGCCGCGTTCGTCCATGCGCGAGCGGAAGAGCGCCACGCGATCGTAGGCTCGGGCCACCACCGACTGGAGCCGCTGGAGCTGGACACCCGACAGCTGCTCCCGCGGCAGGTAGTCGGGCGCGCTGACCGGGTGGAATCCGCCCGGCGGATCGTTCCAGGTGCTCACCGCAGCCTCCTCTTTCTGTGCCGTGGCGGAGTCCGGGCGGTCGGCCCTGACGGTGGGCTGCCACCTACGGGATTGTGCCCTGCCGCGTGATCGGTTTTCGGGCGTTCACGAAGCCCTCCGGGTCCGGTCCTCCCGGACGGTTCAGCTCCCGATCGGCTTGCGGTGGAGCCCGATCGGCTTCGAACGACTCGAACGGGCCAGTCCAGGAAAGCGACAGGCCGAGCTATGACCCCGCGCGCCGCTCTGCGGCTGCCTTCCGGCCCAGATCGAATGCCTTCTCGTTGACCTGGTGCAGGCGCTCCGGCAGCGCCGCCCGCACGGCCTCGAGAAGCGCCTCGGCGGGGATCTCCAGATAGTCGCTGAGGGCGCCCAGCAGGGCCACGTTGAGGCTGCGCTTGTTCGGAAGGTCCGCGTCGGGGACGAGGTCCGGCGAGAGGAGCACGCCGCCGGCGCGGAGCAACGGCCGCGTGACCTCCACCTCGGACGGCGCAAGGACGACGAGGAAGTCGGCCTCGCCCGCGGGCACCATCGGCGACAGGACCTTCGCCCCGAAGCGCACGTCCGAGGTGACCGAGCCGCCGCGCTGGCTCATGCCGTGGATCTCGGACTTCTTGACGTCCAGGCCGGCACGCAGGGCAGCGTCGGCGAGGATGTCGGAGGCCTTGATGACACCCTGGCCGCCGAGGCCCGGCCAGGACGACGTTGGTGACGCCGGCGGAAGACTGGGCGCTCATCGGTCCCCCACCGGCAGGTCGAAGGCAGCCTGGGCGGGCGCGGCTGCCCGCAGTTCGGCCGCCTGCTGCTCCCACCGGCGGATGTCCGCAGCGGCCAGGATGCACGGCCGGCGGGCGACTATGACCGAGAGCTCAGACGCGGCCAGACGCTCGACCAGCAGCCGCTCGAACCCGTCGGGGTCGGCGTATGGGTCGATGACGGTCACGCTGCCGATGCCGATTGCCGAGGCGAGCCCTTCGATCGAGAGCTTGGCCGTGGGCCGGTGGTCGAGCGTGCGGCCCGTTCCCGGGTGCTCCTGCTGCCCGGTCATCGCGGTGGTGCCGTTGTCCAGCACGATGACCACGTGGCCGGTGGGCGGCGGGTTGTAGGCCATCTCGACCAGCGCCGGAGATCCCCGAGTGGACGAAGGTGGAGTCGCCGATGATCGAGACCACGCGACGCGCCTCGTCGGGCGGCAGGACGTGACGCAGGCCCAGGCCCACGCCGATCGAGGCGCCCATGGCCACGCAGGTGTCCATCGCCTGGTACGGCGGCAGCACGCCGAGCGAGTAGCAGCCGATGTCGCCGGCCACGATGCAGTCGTGCTTCTTGAGCGCGGCGTAGACGGTGTGGTACGGGCAGGCCGGGCAGAGCTCCGGCGGCTTGCCGCGCGCCGGGGCCGGTTCGGGCGAGTCGTCGCCGGCCAGGATGCGCCGGACACGCGCCACGTCCAGCTCACCGAAGCGGTACATCTCGGCCTTCGACTCGACGGCGATGCCGGCGGCGCGCAGCGCGTCGGCGATGACCGGATCGCCCTCCTCGATCACGACGCAGCGCTCGACGGAGGCGGCGAAGGCGCGCGTTAGCTCCGAGGGGCAGCGGGTTCGTCAGCCCGATCTTGAGGAAGCTCGCCCCGGGCGCGGCCTCGACTGCGTGCAGGTACGCGACGCCGTCGTCACGATCCCCAGCGCCCGATCGCCAGGCTCGACGCGGTTGAGAACGTGGCCATCGGCACCTCGCCCCAGCCGCGATCTCCGCCAGCTTGGCGCGAAGCCGGCGGTGCGCCGGCCGCGCGTTGGCCGGGATCATCACCCGGCCCGCGATGTCGTGCTCGAAGTGCGGCGCCGGAACGCCTGGTGCCGCGTCGCCGTGTCGGCCCGGACACCACGACCGACTTGCTGTGGCACACGCGCGTCGTCATCCGGAAGAGCACCGGAATGTGCCATCGCTCGGACATCTCGACCGCCGCGAAGAAGAAGTCGTAGGCCTCCTGCGAGTCGGACGGCTCGACCATCGGCAGCCCGGCGGCGACCGCGTAGCGGCGGTTGTCCTGCTCGTTCTGGGAGGAGGACATCCCGGGATCGTCGGCGCTGACCACGATCAGGGCCCCGCTCACGCCCGTGTAGGCGGCGGTGAAGAGCGGGTCGGCGGCCACGTTGAGGCCGACGTGCTTCATCGTGACGAGGGCGCGGGCGTTGCCGAACGCGGCGCCCAGGCCGACTTCCAGCGCCACCTTTTCGTTGGGCGCCCACTGGCGCCCGCCCGCCCAGGGCGTCGAACGCCTCGAGGATCTCGGTCGAAGGCGTACCGGGGTAGCCGGTTCCCAGCGCGACGCCGGCGTGGAGCGCGGCGAGCGCTACCGCCTCGTCGCCCGATAGGAGCTGTCGATCCATGCCCGCGTCCGTCCTAGCACTGGTACGTGAAGCCGCCCCGCCGGACCGGATGATACGAGACGAGCCGGCCGGCGACGCGCCCTCGAGCCGTCGAGGCCGATCGCGTGCGCCCCCGCCGGCCGCCGGTGCGTAACCCGAGCAAGTCGAAGCGGCGATCAGTCGGCCGGCAGGAAAAGACCGGAGCCGTTGAGAGACGGCTCCGGTTCAAGACGAGCGACTGTCCGTTCTGTGGACTCAGGACTTGGGCACCTTGACCATCGCGGCGGCCAGGGACACGAACTCCGCCTGGGTCAAACCCGTTCCCCGGATGCTGTACGCGTGCGCCGTGCCCGGGGCTACGTACACGACGAAGACGCTCGGTGAAGAGGAGTAAGTGTCGAGCGCACCCGCCAGATTGCCGAAGTTGGCCGTGCCGATGACCCCCACGTTGGGCGCACATGCGGCGGGGCTCGTCAGGCAGAAGGCGCCTTCGGAGATATCCAGCTGCCCTCCGCCTACTCGCTTGTACTGGATCGTCAGCTGCCCGCCATTCGGAAGCTGGTACGCCGTCGCCTGCAGATACCACCTGGCCGGCAGCGCCCCGCAGTAGACGTCGAAGTGCTCCAGTGAAGCGGCCTGGGCGAAGTAGGCCTGATGATCGGCGGTGCCGGTGCAGGCCGCAGCGAGCGAGGTGGGGCCGGCCGAGGGCCCCGGCGTGGGCGTCACCGACGGCGCCGGCGTGGCCGAAGGCGCCGGCGTGGCCGAGGGCGCCGGCGTGGGCGTTGGCGCCGGAGCAGTGGCCGTCTCGGCATCGGCCGGGGCAGTGGGCGTATCGGTCGGGCTCTCGACCGCTGACGGGACCTCCGTCGGCGTGGGTGCAGCAGGAGGCGAAGCCTTGCTCTGGGCACAAGCGCCGACCAGCAGGCATATGGCCATGACCCCGAAGAATGTCCGTCGCAAACCGGAACCGAACAAGAAACTCATGTCCCCGCTCCCTACGCGTGCCAGGACGCCGGATCGGCATCCCGAAACCACGACGTCACCAGACGAAGGACCGAACGACTTCGTTTCGGCCCGCGGAAGAAGGACCGAAGCGGGAGCGCAGGTGTCGGCCGATCGAGAGACTGGTCTAGTAAGTGGTGGGCGATACTGGACTCGAACCAGTGACCTCGCGGATGTGAACCGCGCGCTCTAACCAGCTGAGCTAATCGCCCTCCAATAGGCACCTTGCGCGCCGAAGGGAGATTACAGCGATCCGCCGCCTGGTGCCGGCTTCCGGCCCGGAAGATAGACCCGCGGCGGGCCAGCTCGCCGGGGCGCGGCCCTCGAGCCGCCCCTTCTCATACCTTGATTCCGGGCCAGCGTCGCTCTACATCCTGGGGTCGGATCCCATCCACGACGATCAGCTTATGGCGACCTGTCGCTCCCGCGACCATTTGGAGCGAGTTGCGTGCGACATCAAGCTCGTCGGCGAGGAGGCGGAGGAGGGCCGCGTTGGCCGCGCCTCCCACCGCCGGGGCGGCGACGCGCGCCTGCAACACCCCTTCATCGGAAACCCCGTCCACGCGGTCGTCGCCGGCACGGGGTGTCAGTCGGACGGCGAACCTGACCGGAGCGGGCGGCCGATCGCCGCGGCGGAAGCGGGGACGCATCGTGGGATTATCGCCCCTGGAGCCTGCCGGGCACCGGCGGCCCGGCTGCGGCCTGGCGACCGGCCGGGTCGGCACCTGCGTCGGCACGGCCGCCGGCAAGGGGCCGTTCCCCGAAGATCGCCCGTCCCACGCGAATGACCGTGGCCCCCTCCTCCACCGCGACCTCGTAGTCGTCCGACATTCCCATCGACAGGCCGGGTCCCAACGCAGGGACATCCGAACGCAGGAGCTCGGAGAGCTCGCGCAGTCTGGCGAAGGTCGGGCGCGCCTCCTCGGGTGAACTGACCAGTCGCCCAACGGTCATGAGCCCCCAAAGGGACAGGTTCGGGAGGGCGGCTATACCCGGCAGCTCAGCCTCCAGGGCCTCGGGCATGAACCCCGACTTCGCGGCGTCACGATCGATGTTCACCTGCAGGTAGACGCCCAACGGCTCCGCGGAAGCTCCAGCGCCCGCCCCTGACGCCAGAGCCTCCCCGTGCGTCGCGACCATCTCGCCCGCCAGACGATCGAGCCTGCGGGCCAGCTCTACCGAATTGACCGATTCGATCGCCTCGAAGAGGCCGACCGCTCGCCGGGCCTTGTTCGACTGGAGTGGGCCAATCAGGTGCCAGCGCGCCCCGGGGAGATGGGGCGCTTTCGACTCGGCCTCCTGGACGCGGTTCTCACCCAGCACGGTCAAGCCGGCGGCCAAGGCGGCCGCGAGCCGGTCGACGCTGACGGTCTTGGATACGGCCACGAGCTGGATCCCCGTCGGGTCGCGCCCCGCCCTGGCGCACGCGCGGGCTACCGCCTCCAGAACGAGCGAATGGGCCGCGCGCAGCCCGGCGACTGCATGTGGATCCTGAATGACGCCCAATTCAGCGAAGTGCTAGCCCCTGTCCTCCTGCGCGGGCCGCCGCAGGAAGCTCGGGATCTCCAGGTCCGCGTCGTCGTAGATCCGACGCGTCGGCTGCTGGTCCGGGATCGGCCGATGCGTGGGCGCCGGCTGGACCGGAACCGGGATCGGCTGACGCTCGGGTGTACCGATGGGACCGTAGTTCTGCACCCGGGTCAGCGATGGAACGGAATCGACGGGGTGTGGCCTCGAGTGCTCCAGCTCCTGGAGGAAGTCGGCTCCGTCGTAGCGCGCGGAGTGGACCGCCACCGGCGCCTGCTGGCCCATCTCTCGACGAGCTGCGTCGCGCTTGTGGCTGGGGTCGAAGCCAGTCGCGATGACGGTGATCGTGACCTCGTCCGCCAGGCGCTCGTCGAAGCTGGTCCCAAAGATGATGTTCGCCTCGGGATCGGCCACCGCGCGGATCTCCTCCGCTGCCTCGGTGACCTCGAAGAGGCTCAGATTCGACGAGCCGGCAATGTTGAACAGGATGCCCTGGGCGCCGCTGATGTTGACTTCGAGCAGCGGGCTGGCGATAGCCTGGCGTGTGGCATCCAGGGCGCGATTGTCGCCACTCGCACGGCCGATTCCCATCAAGGCCGAGCCGGCATCCCTCATGACCGCGCGGACGTCGGCGAAGTCCAGGTTGATCAAACCGGGAACCGTGATGATGTCGCTGATCCCCTGGACGCCCTGGCGCAGCACGTCGTCCACATACCGGAACGCCTCCACCATCGAGGTGTTCTTCTGGACCACGTCACGAAGGCGATCGTTGGGGATGGTGATGAGCGTATCGACCTTGGCCCTGAGCTCCTCGGCCGCCATCTCCGCCACCATCTTGCGGCGCACACCCTCGAAGCTGAACGGCTTGGTGACGACTCCGATCGTCAGGGCGCCCAGCTCCTTGGCGATCTCGGCCACGATCGGAGCGGCGCCAGAGCCAGTGCCGCCGCCCAATCCGGCCGTGATGAAGACCATGTCCGAATCGCGCAAAGCCTCGGTTATCTTCTCGGAGTCTTCCTCGGCCGCCCTCTGGCCGATCGAAGCGTCGCCGCCAGCGCCAAGGCCGCGCGTGATCTTGTCCCCGATGCGGATCTTGTGGGGCGCGTCCGACTGGAGCAGCGCCTGCGCGTCCGTGTTGAGGGCGATGAACTCCACCCCCATCATCTCGGCCCGGATCATACGATTGACGGCGTTGCTACCGCCGCCGCCCACGCCGATCACGCGGATCAGCGCGAAGTTCTCGGAATCGGACCGTAGCGGCATTCCAGATCCTCCGGTGGCTCTCCGGCTGATGTTTGTCGTTCGGTCCGGCCCCCCCGAGTTGGTAGAGCACTAGCGCGACGGGGCTGGCTCGGATGTGGCCAAGTATACGCCACAATCGGCCTGTCGGCGCGCCAGACCGCACACCGAAACGCGGCTTTCAAGAAGGGCGTGCGAACGTCCGTTCGCGATTCGCGTTCCGACGCCCCCGAATCGAGATTCTTCCCGATCCGCCCGTTTCGAGGCTCATTCAGCCCGGCAGGAATGTCAGTCTGACGGTTCGATTGTCGTTGTCCGAGTTGGGGTCCAACAGGGCGATCGACTGCCAGGTGCCGAGGGTCAGCCGCCCCGAAACGACCGGCACCACAAGCGACGGCGGGGCGACCATCGGCACCAGGTGATCGGCTCCGTGGCCGGGCGAACCGTGGCGGTGGATCCAGCGATCGTCCCTTGGCAGGAGGCGGTCCAGAGCCGCCATCAGGTCCGCGTCCGACCCTGCACCCAGCTCGACCACCACGATACCGGCGGTCGCGTGGGGCACGAAGACGACCAGCAGGCCGTCGCCCTCGCCGGCTACGAACTCCTCACATGCCGACGTGAGGTCGAAGAGGCCGCGCCGGCGCCCCGTCCCGATTGACAGTTCGACCGTCTTCATCCCGATCGCGTCCCGTCCGCTCCGTTGGGAAGCGGCCTACGGGAGGAGGTGGCGGAGGCCGTCTCTGACTCGCGCCAGCAGTCCGGAGGCCGGCGCAGACTCAAAACGGGTCGCCTCGCCGGACTCGAGCGCCTTGGCGCCCCAGTAAAGGAGGCCGATGGCCGTGCTGTATGCCGGGGTGAGGATGTTGTCGGTCAGGCCGCCGACTCCGATCGGGCCGGCAACGCGAACGGGCATGTTCAGGACCTCGCGACCCAAAGCCGCCGCACCCGCCAGTTGAGCGGCGCCGCCCGTCAGCACCAGACCCGCCGGCAGCATGCCCTCGCCCGCGGCACCGATCTCGGCGCGCAGCATCTCGAACGTCTCGCGCATCCGGGCTTCGATGATGCGGCTGATGTCGACGCGGCTGATCGTCCGGCCGGCTGCCTCGCCGAGCATCGAGACGCTGATCATGTCGTCCTCGGCCACCGTCGTGAGATCGCAGCTGCCGTGCTGGATCTTGAGCTCCTCGGCGATCTGCAGGCTGGTCTTGAGGCCGATGGCCAGATCGTTGGTGACGTTGTTGCCACCGACCGGCAGCACGATCGTCTTGAACGGAGAACCGTCCAGGAAGAGCGCCAGATCTATCGTGCCGGCGCCGATATCGGCGACGGCCACGCCCAGTTCCCGCTCCGTGTCCGACAGGACGCACTCCGCGGAGGCGAGCGAGCACGCTACGAGCTCATCGATCTTGACGTTGGCGGCCTGGACGCATTTGGCCAGGTTGCGGACCGCGGTCGCTGCGGCCGTGACGATGTGGGTCTCGATCTCGAGGCGGATGGCGCTCATTCCGAGCGGGTCCTTGACGCCCTCCTGGCCGTCGACGATGAAGCCGCGGGGCAGGACGTGCAGCACCTCGCGGTTCGACGGGATGGAGACCGCCCGAGCAACTTCCAGTGCGCGATTGATGTCCTCGCGGGTGACCTCGTGGGTGTGGCCGCTCACCGCCACCGCTCCGCGCGAGTTCTGGCTCTCGACGTTCTGTCCGCCGACGCCAACGAACGCCCTATCGATCTGGTAGCCGGAGAGCCGCTCCGAGCCGATCGACCGCGCCGGCGATGGACCGGACGGTCTGCTCGATATTGACCACCACGGCCTTCTTGAGGCCGCTCGCGGGTACGACGCCCTTGCCGACGATCGTCAGGCTGCCGTCTCGGGCCACCTCGCCGATGAGAGCGCAGACTTTGCTCGTACCGACATCGATACCGACGAGCACTGCTTCGCGTTCCACTCGCTCCCGTCCTCGGTGGTGGCCTCTATCGGCGAGGCCTGGGCTCGGTCGGACCGGCCCGACGATGCCGGTCCAATTCTCGGAGTCTCCGTGAAGGCTAACCGACCCGAGGGAGGCCGGGCAACCTGATCCCGCAGCCGGCCGCGAAATGACCGTCTGACCGCCGGCCGGGGCGGCGCGACCCTCATCGGGGCAGATACGTGTTGACGTGGTTGGCGGCCACGTCGGCAACGAGCCAGACCCAGGCCACGTGGTCGTCGCCGTACTTGATCAGCAGCGATCGAAGATCGCGGACCTGTCCGGGGATGACGGTGACCTTGCGAACCGTCGGAGCATAGAACCCGAACTCCGCGACCCAGGCCGACGGAACCGGAGCTGACGGTGAAGCCGTGGGCGTCGTCGAGGACCACGGCCAGCCCGGGTGCGCGGCTGCCCACATCCTGCGGCGTCAGGCCGGCGATGCGGTAACCCGCGTCGAGATTGATGGGGTCGATCGTCCCGCCCAGGCCCAGGCCAGTGTCGGCCGACCGGCGATCGAAGACGATTGGCAGGCCAACGTCTCGAGGCCCCGGAGTGGTGGCAGGATCGGCCGTCGGGGCGGGTGCGAGCGACGGTATCAGCGATGGGTTCGGTGTCGGCGTGGGCGCCGGCGAAGGCGACGGCGACGGTGTCGCCTTGCCGGCCTTCGTGGGGGTTGCCTTGGGGTTCTTCGGGGTGGGAGTCGGCTTAGGCGATGGAGTGGGCCTGGCCGTGGGCTTGGGCGTGGGCGTCGCCAGCGGCGTTGCCACCGGCGTGGGTGAGGCCGTGAGGCTGGGCGATCCGCTCGCTCCGGAGTACGGCGAAGGCGAGGAGAGCGGGCCCACGGAAGAAGGGATCGGATTCCCTGCCGTGTCCACCAGTCCGAAGAGAAGCCCGTTCTGATCCACCACGAAACGCCGGTCGCCGATTACCCAGATCAGCTTGGGCTGCCGCTCCACGAGGCTGACCACGATCGTCGACGGCAGGATCGCCTGGATGCTGGCCGATTGGACGGCTGGCAGGCGGACCAGCTGCTCGGCGGCACGATCCGTATGGATCCTGAACAGGTTGGGCGATCCGTCCATTCCCAGTATCGACCGGACGATCGCCTCACTCGTGAAACTGGCCCCGCGGATTTGCAGCGTTCGGGCATCGAACGACGGGGCGACGCTGACGATCAGCAGCCCGGCGGCGCAGGCCGCCATGAGAATGGCCGCGAGAACCTGGACGAGGCGCAGGGGTGGACCGGTCCGTCGCATGGGAATGCGCCGGACCTGGGATCCGGATCGGCGATACGGGCCAGGTCGGTTCATCATCAGTTCAGCGTGGGAGGTCGGCCGCGGTCAGCCGGCGCCGGACGCGTCCGGCGTGGCGCTGCTCGGCAAGATCCACGATCCGCAGGCAGACCGCGCCGAACCCGCCCAACCCGGTTGCCGCCATCTGCGGGAAGAGGCTTATCGGCGTGAAGCCGGGGATTGTGTTGAGCTCGTTGAGATAGAGCTCGTCCCCGGACAGCAGGAAATCGACGCGGGCGAAGCCCTCGCAGCCGATGGCCCGGTACGCCTCCAGAGCCGTGTCGCGTATTCGCCGGCCCAGGGCTTCGTCGAGATCGGCGCTCGGCGTCGTCTTCGAGACGCCGTCGCCGTACTTGGCGACGTAGTCGTAGAACTCGCGTCCCGGGAAGACCTCACCGGGGCCGAAGACTTCGAGAGCCTCCGGGTCGTTGCCGACGACTGCGACCTCGAGCTCGCGCGGATGGTCCAGGTACCGCTCCACAATGGTCACGGAATCGAAGCGGAAGGCCTCGTCGAGAGCCGTGGTCCTCTCGGCCGAAGAGTGGGCGATCGTCATTCCGACCGACGACCCCATGCGGGCCGGCTTCATCATCAGGCGCCGCTCGCCCAGGCGATCGGAGAAAGCGGCTAGTTCGTCGAGGACTCCCTGGCGATCGTCGGCCCACCGACCGGCAGTCACCTCCAGCCAATCCACGACCTTGATGCCGAGGCCCCGGACGAGCCGCTTGTACAGAGCCTTGTCCATGCCCACCGCCGAGGCCGCGACGCCGGCCCCCGCATACGGCAGGTCGTAGGCCTCGAGCATGGCCTGAATAGTCCCGTCCTCGCCGAAGGGGCCGTGGAGGGCCGGGAAAACCACCGGCCGAGGGTCGCGGCCGGCGAGCCACTCCAGGGCCCCTGCCGGGGTCATCGGCCCTTCCGCTCCCAGAGAGCGCGGATCGTCGAATCTCCCCGGCGCGGGCCGGCCCGCCGACGCCGAAGGTGGCATGGACCACCAACCATCGAAAAGGTCGATGTAGATCCGCTGGACCGACCGCCCCCCCTCGGCAAGAGCATCGGCGATGGCCCAGCCCGAGACGACCGAGACGTCGTGCTCGGCGGATGGCCCGCCCAGCAGCACTACCACGTCGCGCTCGAGGGCGCCACCCGCTACCTCCGGACCGGATCCGCTCGTCATGCCACCTCCTGATGCCAGCTCGACCAGTCGCCGATGAACTGGATCTCGTACACGAGATCCACGCCGAAACGGCTCTCGACCGCCGCTCGGGCCAGCTCTGCCAGACGCCGTACATCCGATGCTGAGGCACCCGCATCGTTGACGATGAAGTTGGCGTGTGCCTGGCTGATGACGGCCCCGCCGAGCCGGGTGCCCTTGAGGCCGCACGCGTCGATCAGGCGGCCGGCTGAATCGCCGGGTGGGTTGCGGAAGACGCTGCCGGCGCTGGGCAGGCCCAGCGGTTGATGCGCCCGCCGCCAACGGCGGATCTCGTCGAGCCGGGCCCGGATCTCGGTCGGGGAAGCAGGGCTCAGCCGGAAAGTGGCGCTCAGAATCGGCTCCTGCCAGGACGCGGCCCCGGCAGGTTCGCCTCCACTGGCGGACTGGCTCGAGGCGTCCACGTTCCCCTCCCCCGCTCGGTGCTTGAAACGGCTATCCCGGTAGGCCAGGCCAAGAGACGAAGCAGGCCGGACGCTTTCCTCGGCGGTCGCCGCCAGGACCGTAACCGACTCCAGGATGGCGGCCACATCCGATCCGTGTGCGCCGGCGTTGGCCCAGACTGCACCCCCGACGGTGCCCGGAATCGCCAGGCCGAACTCCAGTCCTGAGAGACCGGCCTTCTGCGCCAGCGTCGCCGCCCGGGCGAGCGGCAAGCCCGCCTCCGCGGTGAGACGCCGATCCTCGATCCGGCAGCCCTCGGCCCGACACAGGATGACAAGTCCCCGAACGCCGGCGTCGCTGACCACGAGATCGCTGCCGCGTCCCAGGACGAGGTACGGAATGCCGCGGCTTCGGGCGAGCCCGACCAGCTGCACGAGGGCCGGGAGCTCACCGACGACCGCCAGCAGATCCGCCGGGCCGCCGACGCGCATCGTGGTGTGCTGGGCAAGGGGTGCGTCCGGTCGAGCCCGGACCCCCGCCAGGGCTCGGATCTCGGCGGCGAGCACGGCCCACGGCGAGCCGCCCGGCGAGGGCGAGGAACCGGACGTGGCACCGTTCGCGGCCCTCAGGCGGTTGGAACTCGCGGTCCCCGCGCCGCTCGCTGCTGGGTGGCTTGCACGTCCTGCGCCGGCGGTCGCCCGGGCTGTCGCGCCGCCGCTTGCCCGGGCGGTCGCGCCGGTTCGGCGATTCACTCCGCTGCTCCCCGCGAGATTGCCTCGATCCGCAGCGCGTCGGGCGGCGTACGCCGCTCGGCCGCCGCCAGGACCAGCTCCGCCACCGCGTCGGCGGCTCCCGGACGGGCCTGCGACCGGGCCGCCCTCGCCATCGCGGCTCGCTCGTCAGGGTGGTCGAGGATTTCTACGGCCGCCAGCAGCGCATCCGGACCGAAGTCCTCGTCATCGACAAGACGGGCAGCGCCGGCACGGACCATCTCCTCGGCATTGCGGCGCTGATGGCCGGCCGCGTGGGGATAGGGCACGACGACCATCGGCAGCCCGAACGCGGCAACTTCGGCCAGCGTTGACGAGCCCGCCCGCCCCACGACCAGATCGGCCGCGGCCAGGGCCAGGGTCATCTCCTCGTCCAGGAACCTCTGGGGCCGGTAGCGGGTGCGCCGTCCGGGCGGCAGCGCTTCGCGGCCGGCGAGCGCTTTCTCGTAGCCGGCGTCGCCGGTGACGTGGATCACGCGCACGCGCTCGATCAACCTGGGCAGAGCCTCCGCCACGGCCTCGTTGAAGCGCCGGACGGCCTGAGATCCGCCGAAGATCAGGAGCAAGCCCTCTTCGTCCGGAATCCCGAGGGCCGCCCTCGCGTCCTGCCGATCGACTCCCCGTGGGTCGCGGATAGGGGTGCCCGTGACGTAGCAAGGCCTCCCCCGGCCGAGCGCGGAGCACGTGGCGCCGAACGTAACCGCCAGACAGCCGGCCAGCCGGGAGGTGGCGCGGACGCTCCGTCCCGGGACGACATTGCCGTCCCACATGACCACCGGGATGCGGAGCGCCGCCGCGGCCAGCAGCGCAGGCACGGCCACGTATCCGCCTGTCGTGAAGATCGCATCGGGCCGCCGCAGGCTCAACATCGCCATCGACTGCGGCACCGACAGCGACAGGCGTACGGGATCGAGGACCACGTGCACGTCCATCTCGACCGACCGCAGCGACCGCAGCAGCAAGCGCCGGAACGGGATGCCCGTCCCGGGGATGACCTGCGCCTCGAGACCGCGGTGGCCCCCGACCCAGCGCAGCTCGGGCGCGTCGGCTCTAGCCTGCAGCGATCGAGCGACGGCGAGAGCCGGGTATATATGTCCCCCCGTACCCCCGCCCACTATCAGCAGACGCACTGATCCAACCTCGTTCCACCGTTTCTCGTGAGATGGACAGCAGGATCCCCACGGCCGCAAGGCTCACCGTCAGAGACGACCCGCCCGCCGAGACGAAGGGAAGCGTGATACCGGTGACGGGGACGACTGCCACCACGACGCCGATGTTGATGAGCGCCTGGAAGCATATCCAGGCCGTTATGCCGGCTGCCATCAACCCACCGAAGGTGTCGGGCGCCCGGATGGCGGTTCGGATGCCGGCATACGCGAGCGCTGCGAAGAGGCCTATTACGACCGCGCCGCCGACCAGCCCCAGCTCCTGGGCAATGACCGAGAAGATAAAGTCGTTGATGTCCCAAGGGACCGCGACCGGGTTGTTTCCGAGACCCGTGCCAAAGAGCCCGCCCGCGCTGATCGCCTGGAGACCCTGGACGGTCTGGTAGCAGGCGTCCTTCGGATCGACCCACGGGTCGACGAAGCACCGGATGCGATCGAGGGGGTAGTGGCCGATATCGAGCATGAAGAACACACCGCCGGCCCCGCCGACGACCGCAGCCACGACCGCGTGCAGGAACTTCACGCCCGCGGCGAAGTAGAGCGAGAAGGCGATGAGGACCAGCACGGCCGCGGTTCCAAGGTCGGGCTCGCGCACGACAAGGACCAGGAAGGGGACCACGATGATCGCGAACGGCACCGACCCGTGCAGGAAGCTGCGGATCTGCGATCCGCGCGTCGCCAGCCAGTGCGACAGGTAGACGACCAGGGCAACTTTGGCGACCTCGGCCGGGGCGATGTCCGGCACAGGTCCCAGGTGGATCCAGCGCGCCGAGCCATTGTGAGTCACGCTCAGCTCCCGCAGCGGGCCCGGCAGCGGCACCAGGACGATCAAGAGCATCCCCAGCGCCAACACCGCGAGCGGTAGGCTCACCACTCGCAGGTAGCGGTAGTCGAGGCGCATCAGGAAGACCATCGCGGCCAGCCCGAGCAAGCCGGCCAGAACCTGGGGGGCCACGAGTTGGAAGGTGTTCTGGCTCTGCCTGTACGACGGAATCGCCGAGGCCGCGTAGACCATCAGGATGCCGATGGCCGACAGAGCCACCACCGCCACGAGAATGATGTAGTCCGGCTCGTGGGCCTCGCGCTTCAGGGGTCCGGGATCGGCAAGGATATTGGCCTGGCGGTCGACCGGGCTCGGGCCGGAGCTGCGCCGCACCCGCTCCCGATCCGGCGCCTCGGCAGGCGGCACCCAGCTCTGGCGCCAGTCTCTCATCGGGATGTCCCCACTGCGCGCCGTTTCTCTGCGAGCCCGGCTACGGCCTCCTTGAAGGCACGGCCGCGCGCCTCGTAGTCGACGAACATGTCGAAGCTCGCGGCGGCGGGGCTGAGCAGGACGGTCGCCGCGGCCGACGAGTCGTCCGCTCCGGCGGCTGCGATCAGGTCGCGGGCGATGGCGTCCCCACGGACGACCGCCTCCTGGATAGTCGGGGCCAGCTCCACTCGAGTGAGGCCGTGGCCTCGGAAGATCTCCGCGAGCATCGGTCCAGACTCTCCGATCAGGATTGCCGCATCGGCCCGTTCCGCCGCCACCGGTCCCAGTCCCGACAGATCCACGCCCTTGTCGCGACCTCCGGCTATCAGAACCAGGGGCCGCGGGAAGGCCCGCAGCGCCGCGACGACCGCGTCTGGCTGCGTCCCCTGCGAGTCGTTGACGAACCTGACGCCGTCCACGATGGCGACCTGCTCCAGGCGATGCTCCACCCCCGGGAAGGCAGCGGCCGCTCTGCGGATCGCGACCGGATCCACTCCGAAGAGCAGGCCCACGGCCACCGCGGCCATCGCGTTGGAGACGTTGTGCCGGCCGGGGATCGCCAGTTCGTCTACGGGCATGATTCGGCCTCGCGGGCCCGTCTCGGCTTCGCCTCCGCCGGCCAGGGCCAGACGCCGAACCGCCGAGGCGACGATCCAGCCGTCGTCGACGCCGAGTCCGCCGGACAAAGGCCGATCCAGGCGGTAGCTCACCACCGGCGCGCGGACGAGGGAGCCATACGCCCGGACCACCGGGTCGTCGGCGTTGACAACCAGCGCCCCGTCGGCGTCCACTAGCTCGGCCAGCCGCTGCTTGACCCGCCGATAGGCGTCCAGGCTCCCGTGGCGGTCGATGTGGTCGCTCGTGACGTTCGTGTAGACGGCGACCGTGGTCCCTCGGGATAGCGTAGGCAGCTGCAGCTCCGAGAGCTCGATGACGACGCGATGCTCGGGCGTCAGCTCGGTCGTTCGCTCTACGAGCGGCACGCCGATGTTGCCGCCGAGGATGACGGGGTGGGCGGGATCGGCAGCGAGAACGGCCGCGGCCAGAGACGAGGTGGTGGTCTTTCCCTTCGTGCCCGTGACCCCGACCGTCGGACAGGGGCACATCCGGAGCACCAGGTCCACCTCGCTGACCAGCGCCGGCGCACCGCTCGCGGTCCGCCCGGTGAGCGGCGACGACGGCTCGCAGCGCATCGCGGAGACGGGTCTCCGTCGTCGGGAAGTCCGGGTTGATGCTGGGAGACGTCGCGATCAGGTCCGCACCGCTCCACGTCCCGACCGGGTCGACGTCGGGGCCGAGGGCGAGCCCGACGGTGCGTCCGCCGAGAGCCTCGATCGCCGGGCCCAGCTCCGCGGGCGGCCGGCGATCGTAGACCGTGACGCGACAGCCCGCGTCGGCGAAGAAGCGGGCCAGGGCGATGCCGCTCCGGGCCAATCCCAGGACGGTCACCGCGCGGCCCGATAGGGAGCCGTCGCGAACGCCGGCTGCCGTGAGTCGGTCAAGGTCAATGACGCGTCCAGCCACCGGCGGCCTACTTCGGGATCGAGGCGACGAAGAGCGTCACCCCGAGCATGCCGGCCAGAGCGCCCACGATCCAGAAGCGCATAGTGATCTTCTCCTCGTCCCACCCGCCCAGCTCGAAGTGGTGATGGAGAGGGGCCATCCGGAAGACGCGCTTGCCCCGAAGCTTGTAGCTCGCCACCTGGATGACGTCGGAGGCGACTTCGAGGACGAAGATGATGCCGATGAGAGGCAGGATCAGGACCTGGCCGGTGATGATGGCGACCACGGCCAGCATCCCGCCGAGCGACAGCGCTCCCGAATCGCCCATGAAGACCTGGGCAGGATGGACGTTGAACCACAGGAATCCCAGGATCGTGCCTATCACGATGGCGTTGACCAGGGCCAGGTTCTGCTGTAGAGGCACGTTCAACAAGGCGATGATCAGGAAGCTGATGAAGGCGAAAACCAGGGTTCCGCCAGCCAGACCGTCCAGCCCGTCGGTCAGGTTCACCCCGTTGCTGCAGCCGACGATTGCGACCACGGCAACGAGGACGAACAGAATTGCCCCCAGCTCGATCTTGCGGTCGACCAGCGGCAACAGGATCGTGGTGGTGATCTCGTAGTTGCCATAGAAGGGCACTCGAACGCCGTTGAAACCAAAGTGGTTCTGGACGTAGACCGCCACGACGATCGCCACGATCAGCTGCCAGATGATCTTGTGGCGACCGCGGATGCCGATCCCCGTTCGGGCGTTCAAGAAGTCGTCGATCGCTCCGAGCGCCCCGATGACCGCGAGCACGAAGAGCGGCGAGTACGTCGATGCGTCCAGGGCGTCGAAGACCAGGGCCAGACCCAGGATGACGGCGACGATCAGCACCCCGCCCATCGTCGGCGTCCCCTGCTTGACCAGGTGGCTCCCCGGTCCGTCCTCGCGGATCTGCTTGCCCATTCCCAGCCATCGCAAGAGGCGCAGGTACGGTGGCATCAGAATGACCATGCAGGCAAAGGCGAGGAGAAGCCCCTGGATGAATTCGACCCCGTGATCCTTCACCTGACCTCCTCGCCCGAGTGGCGCGCCCCTCCCGGCGCCTCCGTGCCTGCGGTCCACTCCGGGAATCCCGCTTCCAGCGACCCGACTACCCATTCGAGGGCCGCGGCTCGCGACGCCTTGACCAGCACCGCATCGCCCGGACGAAGCCAGTCGCGCAGGACTTCCAGGGCGGCCTGTCGGTCGCGCACGAGAACGGCTCCAGCGCCGAGCGGCGCCGCTCCCGCGGCGATCGCCGACGCTCCCTCCCCCACGACCACGAGCCGGTCCACGAGCTTGGCCGCAACCGCCCCGACTTCGCGATGCCCGCGCTCGTGGGCCTGGCCGAGCTCGTACATCTCTCCGAGAACGGCCACGTGGCGGCCGGGAAGGGTGGATAGCAGTTCCAGGGCCGCGATCATGGACGCCGGTGAGGCATTGTACGTGTCGTCGAGAATCGTGAGTCCCGGGATTCGGACGATCTGGTCTCGATGCTCTGCCTGCCAGCCGTGGCGCAGGCCGGCGACGATCAGGTCCATCTCGAGCCGGGCCGCCACCCCAACGGCCGCCGCGGCCAGTCCGTTGTGCACGCCATGGCGGCCGAGCGACGGCGTGGCAACCCGGACCGCGGCGCCGGGCGCGATCAGCGTGAACTCCATCCCATCCAGCCCGGCGGAGACGACTCTCTCGGCCCGAACGTCTGCGTTCTGGGCGAAACCGTAGGTGATGGTCCGGGCGGCGGTCCGGTCCCGCATCGCCGCCACTCGGTCATCGTCGGCGTTGAGGACCGCCGTTCCATCCGCCGGCAGCGCCTCCACCAGCTCGGCCTTGGCCCGCGCCACGGCTTCGATGCTGCCGATCCGCGACAGGTGCACCTCGCGTACCGCGGTCACCACACCGATCAGTGGCCGGGCGATCTCTGCCAGTTGGGCAATCTCGCCGCCGACGTACATGCCCATCTCCAGGACGGCGGCTTCGTGCTCGGGCCCCAGCCTCAACACCGTCAAGGGCAGGCCGACTTCGTTGTTGGCGTTGCCTTCGCTCTTGAGAGTGGCGAACCGCTCGGCCAGAACGGCCGCAACCGCCTCCTTGGTGGAGGTCTTGGCGATGCTGCCGGTCACTCCCACCACGAGCGGCGAGAACCGTCCTCGCCAGGCCCGGGCCACGGCCTGGAGTCCCAACAGCGTGTCGGGCACGGCGACGATGGCAACATCCGACAGCTCGGCCACGGCCATCTCGACGTCGAGGCCGGCCGACCAGTCGGCCTCGCGCACAAGGAGCGCAGCCGCCCCGGCCGCGATAGCTTCGCCCAGGAAACGCTGGCCGTCGGTCGTCTCGCCTGGCAGGGCGACGAACATGTTTCCGGGCGCAACCGTGCGCGAGTCGACGGCTGCCCCCCGAATGAACCTGCCCGACGAGCGGATCAACCTCCCGTCGGTGGCTGCGGCGATCTCGGCGGCGGTCAGGGCTGACGGCCCCACGCCGGGCCGAGACTCCCGGTGGCGGGTGTCGGTCACGTTCCCAGTGTCGCACAGGCGACAGCTCACGTTGCGAACCTCCGCCATCAGCCCAGCGGCTTGGCTTTCTGCCCACCGGGCGCCGGTGGGCCGTTCTTGTTGGCAGGGACGTGAAGCTCGAGGACGGCGTCGGTTGCGACACGGCGGAACAACTCGGTCGACTGGGTAGGCATGGCGAGCACGCCTTGCGCGACCTTGGTCGGAGTACCTCGGTAGATCACGACGCCGACGGTCAGGTCCGGCGAGCTGTGGCCCACCCAACCGTAGAAGCTGTAGTTGTAGATGTCGCTCAGCCAGCCGCCCTTGCCCTTGTCGAGGGTTGGATCCCAGATCTGGGCGGTTCCCGTCTTGCCGCCCACGTAGTAGCCCGGCATGTACGTCGACTGGTCGTACGACGGCACGGCGGTGACGACGTGAGTCATCAACGTGTTCAGCGAGCTGGAGAGACTCGAGCTTATGACCCGACGCGGGCTCTGGCTCGGCCCCGCGCCGGAAGTCGTGGAGGTCGGCAAGCCGACATGAGGCGTTACGTCCAGGCCGCCGTTTGCCATTACGGAGTAGGCGCGCATCAGCTGTATCTGGGTGATCGCCACGCCCTGGCCAAACGAGGCGTTGGCCAGGTCTATCTGCTGCCAGGGCGTCTCCGCCGGATCGCGTACGATGCCGGCGACCTCGCCGGCCAGGTCCACTCCCGTGTTCTGGCCGATGCCGTAGGCCTGCCAGGTCTGGTACAGCGTGGCCGAGGCGGCATTCACCGTCTTGCCGAGACGGAAGGCCACCTGCGAGGCGCCGACGTTCCGAGACCAGGCCACGATGTCGGCGAAGGTCATCCAACCCATGGACTTGCGGTTGGCGTCGGCGATCTCCTGTCCACCTGGCAGCTTCATGACGCCGAAGTCGTTGATCTTGGTGGTCAGGGACGTGGTCTTGGTCTGGAGGGCCGCCGAGGCGGTGAACATCTTGAAGACGGAACCCGGCTCGTAGACCTCCGTGATAACCGGGTCGTTGAAGAGCGCCGGGTTCTGAGCGGCCACCTGCGCGAAAACGTTCGCGTCGTAGCTCGGATAGCTCGCCTCGGCCAGGATGGCTCCGGTCTTTGGGTCCATCACCGTCGCCGACACCGTCCTTGCCCTGTCTGCGATCCAGGTGGAGAACACCTCCTGTTCGATCTTGAGCTGCAGGCCGGCGTCGATCGTCGTCCGGATGTCCTCGCCGGGCGTGCCGGCATCGATCACGGTCATGCCCGCGGGGCCAGGCGTATTCGGATCGACCTGGACGATTTCGGGCCGGCCGGCGAGCCGGGCGTCGTATTGCTGCTCCAGGCCGTACTGGCCTTTTCCGGCGGCATTGACGAAGCCGAGCAGCTGGGCTGCAAGCGAGGTGTGAGGAGCGCCTCCGGCCTGGGGGTAGACCCGCACGGGACTCGGCTCGAGGGTGATGGTCGGCAACGCGCCGTAGCTGCTGACCCTGCTTGATCTCGGCGGCCACGTCCGGGTCGACGTTCGAGGCCAGGACGACGTAGTAGCCCTTGCCGGCCATCGCCTGGCGCAAAGTCGACGCCTCGTCGGCGGCCAGGCCGAGGTAGTCGACCAGCGCGTCGCCGTCCCGCTGACGCTGGGCCGCCGTCATGTTGTGGAGATCGGCGACCAGCCTGTAGCGGTAGATCGTCTCGGCCAGCACGATCGTTCCCGTGCGGTCGTAGATGGTTCCCCTCTTCGCCGGCAGCGACTGCTTCATCGTCGACGTCTGAGCGGTCAAAGCGGCCATCCGCTCGCGCTGGTTTACCTGCCAGTAGGCAAGACGCATCACCATGCCGCTGGACATCAGAGTCAGCACGAAGAAGAGCAGAAGGAGGCGGCCTCGCGAGTCAGTGCGGCCGAGCATGGCGACCGCTCCCTCAGCGAGCCGGCAGAACGATAGGAGCGGGCAGCTGGGTGAGACCGCCGGAGATGGCCTGACGCCGGATCGCGGACTCGCGGTCGAGCCGGCCGATGTCGGAGAGATCCAGCTGCCGCTGGGCCTGGAGCTGCTGGTAGTGCGGCGTTCAGCTGGTCCATGTCGTACCCCGACGTGGAGACACGCACGGTCTGCACCAGCGAGAAGAAGCTCAGCAGGAACGCCATCACTATCAAGCCGATCGCGATTCCGAAGACCCGTGGATGCTTCCGGGTGCGAAGGGACATTCGCGACCGACGGCGAGGAACGGCCGGCGCCTGGGGGCGGAGGAGGGGGGCCTCCAGGCGCCGGCGTGGAAAGAACGCCGAACGCGGGCGAGCGCCTTCATAGACGGCCATCAGTCGATGCTCCGCAGCTGCAACCAGTCGCCGGCAAGAGCGCGGCCCGATGACTCCGAGTCCAAGCGGTCGCCGATCCAGGGCGTCTCCTGCTCATCCACCCAGCTGAGGAGACCGGTATGTCGGTCAGTCCGCTCGTGCATCTCGTGCTGGCGGCGGCCGTACGTCCGACGGCGGCTGGCCTGGTGACGCTTGCTCATCGGTTCCTCCCTTCTCGATCTCATTCAGGCGGCGACGCGTTCCGCGCCCCGGAGGCGGGCGCTGCGCGACCGTGGATTGCCGAGGATCTCCTCGGTGCTGGGTGTGCGCGATTTGCCGAGAGATCGAAGGGCCGGCTTGCGGCCACAGACGCACACCGGGACTTCAATCGGGCAGACGCAGCCTCGCTGCTCGGTGGCGATGAAGCGCTTGACGATCCGGTCTTCGAGCGAGTGGTAGCTCAGAACCGCGAGGCGGCCCCCCGGCCTGAGGAGCACGAGCGACTGCCGCCAGGCCGGCCTCCAGCGCGCTCAGCTCGTCGTTGACGGCGATCCGCAATGCCTGGAAGACCCGCGTGGCCGGGTGCGTCCTGCGTCCCTTGGGCGTTGGCACTGCCCGCTCCACAAGCGCCGCCAGCTGCTCGGCAGTCTCGATCGGAGAATGGCGCCGCGTCTCGACGATCTTTCGGGCGATGCGCCCCGCGAACGGCTCCTCGCCGTAGCGGCGGAAGAGCGCGGCCAGCTCGCCCGCTTCGAGATCCGCCAGCAGGTCGGCGGCTGGTCGGCCGCGGCTGGTGTCGAAGCGCATGTCCAGACGCCCGCCTGCCCGGAAGCCGAATCCGCGCTCGACGTCGGCGAGCTGATAGCTCGACAGGCCCAGGTCCAGGAGCAGCCCGTCCACTGCCGGGAACCCGGCCGCCGGAGCCACCTGGGCCAACCGGCCGAAGTTGGCCTGTCGAAGCACGACTCGGTCGCCGAAGCGGGCCAGGCGCCGGGCGCTCCTGGCAACGGCCGCACCGTCTGCGTCGAGGCCAAGGAGGCGGCCGTCCGGAGCGGAAGCTTCGAGGATCTTCTCGGCATGGCCGGCTCCACCGAGGGTGGCGTCGATCTGGAGGCTGCCCGGACGCGGGGCGAGTGTCTCGACGACCTCGCCTGCCATCACCGGCAGGTGCCCTACCTCCCGTTCGGCGCCCCCCTCGAGGGAGCCGGCGCCAATGCCGCCGCTCTTCTCGTCGCGAGGCTCACTGAAGCTCATGGCTGCGCCTAGATCCCGAGGCCGCTGAGGTTCGCGGCCAGGGCGGCGGGGGTATCGACGCCCTTCTGGAACGCTGCCCAGCGATCGGGCGCCCAGATCTCGATGTGATCGATCGCGCCGACGACGACGGCGTCCGACTTCAGCGCGGCCCACTCGCGGATTGCGGCCGGGACGACTATCCGGCCCTGGCCGTCCCGCTCCACCTCGAACGCACTGGATGACAGGAAGAGCGAGAACGCTCGGGCCTTCTCGTCCGCCAGTGGCAGCACGACGACCTTGGCCGCCAGCTGCTCAAAGGCCGTACGCGTGAACACGGCCGCGCAGCCGTTGATCCACTTCGTAACGAACGCGCCTTCCTCGAGTTGCAGGCGGAACCGGGCCGGTATCGCAACCCGACCCTTTGAGTCCACCGAATGCTTGAACTCGCCGGTGAACATCCGCCGATCGCCTGTCTGCTCAACCCGCGGGACGCCGCGGACGCGTATCGTTGGCGAAAGGCGGCCGGCATCCCCGGCGGACCGGATTCCCCACTGGCTCCAATCGCCACCGGGACCGGCCCTCGTGGATGCCTACCACTTCTCGCCACATTTCGCCACTTGGATGGATATTACACCCACTCTCCGACCAGTCAACCGTGATCCGAGGGACGGGTCCCGGCGCATTGACCTTGGGGGAGAGCCGTGTCGACCAGGGAACCGTCTCGAGGAGACAGACGTCCTGCATTCAGTGGCCTGCGCGTTCGCCGACGCGTCGTTGCAGGCATCGACACGCAGAGGTGAGGGAGGGCTTCGTGATAGCCGATCGAGGGCATGTGGCCGGGAGGGATTGGACCTGGGTCGCTCGTCTTGGGTCGCTGGCACTGATCGCTTGCGTGTTCGGCGGCTGCACCGGTCAGGCTGCGGCTGGCGACGTGGCCCGCTCCAACGCTTCCAGAGCCGGCGGTTCCGCTCCCGACGCAAGACAGGCCGCTTCGGCCATCAACGCTTTCGGTTTCGACCTGTACAGGACGACAACCTCGGCGGACGGAAACGAAGTGTTTTCCCCCACCAGCATCGTGATGGCCTTGGCCATGGCCCGGGCTGGCGCGGCCGGCGCCACGGCCAGCCAGATGGATTCGGTCATGCGCGCCGCCTACGGCTCGGGGAACGGCAACGGCGCTGAACTCACTCGACCAAGCCCTAGCCGGCCTCTCGGGCAGCTACCCGGACCCGCGCGGAACGCAGCAGGCCGTCAGCCTCCATATCACCAACGCTGCGTTCGGGCAACGCGGTTTGCAGCTTCGGCAGCCCTACCTGGACGCTCTCGCAAGCAGGTTCGATGCAGGCCTGCAGCTGGCCGACTTTGCAGGCGACCCGAAGGGTTCGTGCCAGCGAATCGACGACTGGGTCAGCCGCCAGACGGAAGGGCGGATTCCGGCTCTTCTGAGCGAGCTGGATTCCTCGACCCGCCTCGTCCTGGCGAACGCGATCTACCTGAAGGCGCCCTGGCAGGCGGCGTTTTTGCCCGAGGGGACCACGGACTCGCCGTTCACCCGACTCGATGACTCCCAGGTGGCCGTGCCCACTATGTCGCAGGAGCTCGAGATCGGCACCTATGCCTCCGGTGCAGGCTGGCAGGCGGCTGAGCTGGGCTACGTCGGCGGCTCACTGGCCATGACCGTGATCCTGCCAGACGACCTGCGCGCTTTCGAGAAGAAGCTGAATGCGGATCTCTTCGATCAGGTCACTGCCGCTCTCCGGCGCGTTCCTGGTGAGCTCACCCTCCCCCGCTTCAAGACCGAGACTCGGACCGATCTGATCCAAACACTGAGCGAGATGGGCATGCCGTCCGCGTTCGACGCCACCGAAGCCGACTTCTCCGGCATCACGGATCAGGAACGTCTCTTCATCTCCGATGTGATCCATCAGGCGAACATCTCGGTCGACGAGAAGGGAACTGAGGCCTCTGCCGCAACTGCCGTGGTTATGGCTTCTGCGACCTCGCCCCCTGGTCGGGTGACCTTCCACGTCGACCGGCCGTTCATCTTCGCCGTCCGAGACAGGGACACTGGCGCCATCCTCTTCCTGGGCCGGATCGTCGATCCATCCGTCTAGAGGCGATCGAACCCGCTGTCTGGCTCGCCGGCCCCGCGGAGGCGTCACAATCAAACCGGTCGACCGCCGACCGGAGAAGCGAGGATTTCGGATGCGCATCCTGGCCATCGAACGGCCCATTCCAGGCGTCGAAGACGCCCAATTCACACCGGAGCTGGCGACCGCCGAGAGCCGTCGGGCGTGGGAGCTGTACCAGGCCGGGACGATCCGTGACCTCTACTTCCGAGCGGACGAATCGTCCGCGGTGCTCGTTCTTGAGTGCCAGGACGTCGCCGCGGCCCTCAATGCCCTGGCTTCGCTGCCCCTCGTAGCCAGCCGGCTTGATCCAGTTCGAGGTGCTACCGCTGCGGGCCTACCCCGGCTTCGGGCGGCTCTTCGCGCCGGGCGCGCAGCCTACCGAGCGACCGTGAGGCACGGCAGCGCGGTTGCAGCCGGGCCGGGGATGTAGCGGGCGACCCACGCGGATAGCTCGCAGGAGAGGTCCTCCGCGAGCTGTGGGCTGGCGCCACCACGCTCGAACGACTGTCGGAATCCGGCCACGATCTTGATCAGCTCGGCGCGGGCAATACCTGTCCACTCGATCGCCGGACAGGATCCGCGGAGGTGGCAGTCCTCCTCCTGCGAGAAGTGGCGGACGGAATAGTCCCCGAAATCCCGAAGTGCCCGCTCGACCACGGAGCGATCGCTTCCGGTCTCGATGGTGGCCACCAGAGCATCGGCTCGCTCCACGAGAGCGCGTCGCTGGGCATCCAGCAGAGGGGCGCCGGTTTCCATGCTCGGCCGCCACCCGATCGACATCCGGTAGCTCCTCCATTCGGTCGCGTTCCGCCAATCCGAGCTGGGATTACGGGGCGACGGATGCCGTCTATGAGGCCGCGGATTGCCGTTTGCCGGCCAGTGCCATTCGACCCGCCAAACCGTGACCGGCGCAGTTACGAATAGCGCCGTCCGGGTAGGTCGCGGGCCGCCCGCCCGGGAAGCCCACTGAACGGCATCAGGCTGCCCGACCTTCGGCCTAAGCGGCCCGGCGAGGACGGCGTCCGGTTTCGACAGCCGCAGGGATGCCCATCGGCCTGGCCCTGTGCGTCGATGTGTCACCGGCCAGCCTGAAGCCGCCGGCCAGACGCTCGAGTGAGGAGGCCATGTCTGCCAGGGTCGAGGCCGCCGCGACCACTTCTTCGGCCTGGGCCGACATCTGCTCCGTCGCCGCGGAAACTTCCTCGGCCGACGCCGAGTTCTCCTGGCTGATGGCGGCAATGGACTCAACGGCCCTCGTGACCTGGGCGGCGCTGTCGTTCATCGACTCCGCCGCCGCGTTCGTTTCCTGGGCGATGGCGGCAATCGCGTCGGAGGCCGAAACCAGTCCGCTGCTGGACGTCTCCATCGCCTCCATGGACTTGACGATGTGGTTGACAGCCGCATTGGACGACTCGACCGCGGACGCTATCTCATCCAGGGCCGCCCCCGAGCTGGTGGTCAGGACCGCACCGGCTTCGACCTCGCGTGCGCCAATCTGCATCGCGGTTACGGCAGCTTCCGTCCCCCGCTGGACCTGGGCGATGAGATCGGCGATCTCCTTCGTGGCTCGTGACGAGCGCTCTGCGAGCTTGCGAATCTCGTCAGCCACGACGGCGAAGCCCTTGCCCTGCTCTCCTGCCCGAGCCGCTTCGATCGCGGCGTTCAGGGCGAGCAGATTGGTCTGCTCGGCGATGTCGTCGATGGTCTCGACGATGGCGCCGATCTGGTCGGACTTGGCGCCAAGCTCGGTCACCCTGGCGGCGGCGCCCTCGACGCTGGCCCGGACGCGAGCCATTCCGTCCACGCTTTGGCGCACGGCGCTGGCGCCGTTGGTGGCTGCCTGGCCTGCGGCGCTGCCAAGTCTCTGGAGGTCGGCAGAGGCACGGAAAGCAGACCTGATCGACCGAGTCATCTCCTCCACCGAAGCGGCCTGTGTCTCGACGCTTCGGGCCGTTTCGGCCGCTCCCCCGCGCACGTCTTCGATGACCGTGCGCAGGCTGCCCACGGCGGTAGAGGTCTCACCGGCAGCGCGCGCCTGGTTGGCCGCGCCGGACGCGACCTGGCCAATGGTGTTGGCTATTTGTTCGGACCCGTGGCCTGACTGTATGGCGGCCGAGGTAACCTCGGTCGAAGTGCGCGACACGGATTGCGCGGCGGCGTGGACTTCACGGAGCGCACCCGAGAGATTCGCTCGCGCCTGCTCGTAGCTTCTGATAGTTCCGTTCAGCCTGGCGAGTAGCGAGTTCGCCGCGGCTCCCACCTCGCCGATCTCGTCGGCGCCGCAATTCTCGATCGGGCTCGTGCTCGGCTCGACGGGCACGGTGAGATCGTTGGCGGCCATGGCCGCCAGGCCGGCCTCGAGGCCGGCGGCGCAGTTGTCCGCCATCGACGCCAGGGTCAAATGCACCTGCCGGATTCCCAGTGATATGCGATGGGCGAGGAGGCTGCGCGACGGCGGTCCCCAGGATCACGGCGGCAGCGCATCCGACTGCTTCGTTGCGCGTCGCGGCGGAGACGCCCACCGCAGCGACCGCGGTGACGACCACTACGGCGAACATCGCCCCGAATACGCCGGCGAGGTTGAACCCGAGTGAGCGACCCATACATCACCTTCCGCAGGTTGCGGATTGCGCTTCAGGCGCCGTGGGGGCCACGGTCCGGTCGGCAGTCTTCCGCCGCGATGGGTCGGTCAACGAGCAGCCGGGCCCATCGATGCTCTACACCAGCAGAGTCGGCAGAACGCGACGCTTTCTGAAGGCTCCGGGGCGGGCTTCACCGCGGCGTCCGGGTCGGCGGCCGACCGATTCCCGTTCGGGGCGACTCGGTTTGGCCGGTCGGGTCCGCGCACCGGCGGACCTGGCGGACCGTCCTAGCCGCAGGCGTCGGCGCGAGCGCTATCGCGTAGGGGGTGGGATCTTCAGCTTGTCCCCGGGCGCGATAGAGTCGGAACTGTTCAGCCACGTGTTCAGCGCGCGGACTTTGGCCACGTCGACGCCAAAGAACTTGGCAACGTTCGGCAGAGTGTCCGCGACCGCAGATCCGTTCTGACCGGCCCCTCTGACTGTGTAGACGTAGCAGTTGGACTGATCCGTGCAGGGCACCAGAAGGTCCATGCGCGACGCCGTGGCTCCCGGCGGCCACGAGCTGCCGTCGGCGTCGGCGTCTTGCTTGGGGCAGCCGGGGATGGCGTGGCCAGCGATGTCCGTGACGGAGACGGTGTCGGGACCGGGCTGGGCGAAGGCGTCGCAACGAGGCCAGGCGTCCCGGACGCTGACGGCGAGGGCGAGCCGTTGGCGATGATCGCTGTCGGACGGCCGCCGCCGCCGAACGGCAGCACCCCGAGGACGGGGCCGGTCAGCAGTATCCCGACCGCCGCTATCACAAGGACCGCCGCGGCGACGGTCATCATCGGAAAGCCGACCTTCTGCTCGCCCGCGGGCTCCGGCGGGGCGCTCTCGTTCGCCAGGACCGTGCCCCTGACGTAGCGCGGGCAGCTGACATGAACTCGCTGCAGGCACACCAGCTCCTGCTGTCGGAGCGAGAGCGGCAACGGCTCGCCGAAGGCGGCGCAGCGGTGTGTCGGTACCGCCGTGTTCTGAGGATCCGACAGCCGGCCGTCCGCGCCAACGCTGCGAAGGAAGTGGCAGCGTATCGGGCCCGAGTCGGCAGGAGCCGGCTCGGACCAGGGCCGGAACCGCGGCGCGACGTCGACCGGATCGGCGGCCGACTCGGAGCTGGCCGGAGGTCGAGCGTACCGGGCGCGAGGCCTGGGATCGCTCGATGCCGGCCCGGAGTCCGAGACCGGCCTCTCCGGCGGCGGCCGCGTCCGCCGAATCGGGCGGCAAGCCACGGCCGACCAGGTCGCGTCCGATCCTCATCTGCATCTCGTCGGGCGGAATCCGGTTCCCCTCGCCCGTCCCGACCGTTCGAGCCTTCGCCTGACTCCACGACCTCTCCTGCGCCCCAGAATAAGCCCGGCAGGTGCGAGCCGGGCTGCTGACGTCGCGGAGTCTAGTACTTTCGAGGGTTGCCGTCGCCCTGCGGCTCGGTGGTAGCCTCCCGCCTCTCGGAGGTTGCACATCGCCCATGGCACTGCCTCAGCGGGTCACCGACTATCAGCCGGCTCGCCGCGCGCCGACCACGGCGCGAATACGCCGCTGCACTTTCCGGCGCCTGAGCCGCGTCGCCGCGGACCCGGAATCCGGGTACGAGGTGAGCTGCCTTTACCCCGACAGGCGAATTCCGTTGCCTCTAGGCGACGTCGAATCGAGCCTCGAGATCTGCGGCTCCTGCACGGCCAGCCACATCTTCCGACCGGACGAAGACTGAGCGGATCCGCCGGCCGCGCTCGGGACCGGCCTGGACGAAGGTGGCGGCGAGCCGACCTGTAAGCCGAGTTCTGTACCGCGACCTCGCGCCGCGGCGACGATCATCCATCTCTGGCCGCCGGTTGCCCGACGGCTCAAGCGGCCGACCCGAGGACTGGGCAGCGCGACCTCTTCCGTCCGAACGCCCGGTTGCCCGAACGTCCGAACCGCGTCCTCCTATTTGGCCTTGCTCCGGGCAGAGTTTGCCGCGTTTCACCTACCGCTCTCGGGTTGCCCCGAGCCCGGCTACGTCTCTGTGGCACTGGTCCTCGCCTCGCGGCGGACGGGCGTTACCCGCTACCCTGCGCTGAGGAGCTCGGACTTTCCTCGCGCCATCGGCTCTCACCTGGTGCGCGCGATCGTCCAGCCGACTCGCCGAGCGGGGATTGTAGTCGAAGCCAGGGTGATAACCAACAGTGACCGATGACTGACCCGAAGCCGAGGGGCGCCCAGCCGTCCGACAGAGAGCCGGACCCAAGCCAGGTCGTGGTCCGGCGGGCGTCAACAGCGGACGCCCGCGCCATGGCCAGGGTAGGTGTCCTCTGCTGGCAGGCCGCCTATCGCGGAATCTTGCCGGCCGAGTTCCTGGCCGGCCTTTCGGTGGAGCCGCGGGCAGTGGCGTGGGAGACGCTCCTCGAGGCCGAAGGCAGCAAGGACGCTCCGACCTGGGTGGCCGAGCGCGACGGACGAGTGACCGGCTACCTGAGCAGCGGCCCACCGCGGGACGACGACACGCCACTCCACACGGCCGAAATCTACGCCGTCTACGTCCTGCCGGGAAAGTGGCGCCAGGGCGCGGGCCGGGCGCTGCTGGACGCAGCCGTCGAATACTGGCTGGAGCATGGCGCCGCCGGCGCTCGTGCTCTGGACTTTCGAGGCAAATGCTTCGGCCCACGCCTTCTACGAGGCGTTGAGCTGGCGGCCGGACGGGGCGCGCCGGGAGATCGATCTCGGCGGGTTCTCGGTTCCGGAGGTCCGCTACCGACTGGCGCCGGAGGGCGCCAGACCGGCCTAGCGCCGAAGGCGTAGGGTCGGCCTACTGCCGGACGACCACTCGCGGCCCACCCGCCTGGACTCGATCGATCGCCTCGTTGCACAGCGCGTCAGCCTGCTTGTTCTGCGCCCGCGGAACGTGCGTCGCGGACCATCGTTCGAAGCGAGCCAGGCGTGCTTTCGCCTCGGCGTGAAGCGGGATCAGCTTCGCGTCCTTGACGCGCCAGCGGCCGTGAAGCTGCTCGACGATCAGCTTGGAGTCGAGCAGCAGGTCGACCTCGCGAGCTCCCATCTGCTCCGCCAGGGCGAGGGCCCGCAACACGCCCGTGTACTCGGCCACGTTGTTGGTCTGGACGCCCAGGTACTCCGAGATCGTCGCCAGCGGCGCTGCGTCGGGGCGCCGCGCGCCTGCTGACGCCGCGTCGATCAGCACGGCGCCCGAGCGAGGCCGGACCGGGGTTTCCGCGGGCGGCGCCGTCTGTTCGGACGATCAAGCGCAGACCGGCCGGCGCCGCGGCGTTGGACTGCCCTGACTCGCGATCACCGGCGCCGGACCCTCTGTCACTCGGATCGCCGGCGTCCGAAGATCCCCTGGATGCGGCCCCCACCGATCGCCAGAGGGAATCCCAGCCGCCCTCCTCGCCGGCGCTCAGCCTCGCCGCCCCACGATCGCCGAGGAAACCTCGAGGATGGCCCTGGTGATGTTGATGCCACGAGGGCAGGCATCGACGCAGTTGAATATCGTCCGGCAGCGCCATACCCCATCCTCGTCGGCCAGTATCTCCAGCCTCTCCTCAGCGCCTTCGTCTCGCGAATCGAAGATGAACCGGTGCGCCTGGACGATCGCGGCCGGCCCGACGTACTCAGGCCGAGCCCAGAACGACGGGCACGAGGAGGTGCAGGCCGCGCACAGGATGCATTTGGTCGTGTCATCGAAACGGGCCCGATCTTCCGGGCTCTGGCGCCGCTCCCGCTCCGGCTCGGGCTGATCGTTGATCAGGTACGGCTTGACCGAGCGGTACTTGCCGAAGAACCCGCTCATCTCCACGATCAGGTCCTTGACGACCGCCAGCCCGGGAAGCGGGGCTACGGAGATCTTCTTTCCGAGCTGATCGACCCTGATCCGGCAGGCCAACCGGTTGCGGCCGTTGATGAACATCGCGTCGGAGCCGCAGATGCCGTGGCCGCACGAGCGGCGGAAGCTGAGCGAGCCGTCCTGCTCCGCCTTGACCTTGATCAGCAGATCCAGGACTCGATCCATGGGATCGACGGCGACCTGATAGGTCTCCCAGTGGGGCGCCTGGTCGCGCTCTGGATCGTAGCGGAGGATGCGCAGGTCGACGTTCATCGGGCAGCCTCAGTACGTCCGCGGCTTCGGTTCGAAGCGCGTGATGGAGACCTTCTTGTAGCGGAGGCCTGGACCGTCCTTGCCACGATACGCGAGCGTGTGCTTGAGCCACTTCTTGTCGTCCCGCTCGGGGAAATCCTCGCGCGAGTGAGCGCCCCGGCTCTCGGTCCGGGCAAGCGCACCCGAGACGGTGGCGTGAGCGATGTCGAGCAGGTAGCCGAGCTCCTGCGCCTCCATGAGCTCGGTGTTGAAGACGGATCCGCAGTCGGCGATCGAGAGCCGGCCGTGGCGGCCTTCGAGCTCCTTCACTTTGGCCAGGGCCGCCGCTCAGCAGCTTGTCGTCGCGGTAGACCCCGACGTTGTCCATCATCACGGCCTGCAGCTCGGTGCGAATGGCGGCCGCGGATTCGCCGCTGCTCGGGCGCGAGCGAATCGACTCCAGCTGGGCCCGAACCGGCTCCACGGCATCGGCGATCGGCCGTGGCCGCTCCACGCTGCCGGCATAGCGCGCCATCTGCCGCCCGGCGCGCCGGCCAAAGACGAGCAAGTCCACGAGGGAGTTGGTGCCCAGGCGGTTGGCACCGTGGACGCTCACGCAGGCGCACTCGCCCGCGGCGAAGAGCCCCGGCACCACTGTCGCGTCTTCGTCGCGGGTCACTTCGGCCTGGACGTTGGTCGGGATGCCGCCCATGGCGTAGTGGGCCGTGGGCTGTACCGGTACCGGCTCCTTGAGCGGCTCCACTCCCTGATAGATGCGGGCGAAGTCGGTGATGTCCGGCAGCTTCTCCTCGATCACCTTTCGGCCGAGGTGGCGGACGTCGAGGTAGAGGTAGTCCTTGCCGCCGATGCCGCGGCCGGCCCGGATCTCCTGGTACATCGCCCGGCTGACCATGTCGCGCGGAGCCAGCTCCATCAGCTTGGGAGCGTAGTGCTCCATGAAGCGCTCGCCCTTGTCGTTGAGTAGCGTGCCGCCCTCGCCGCGGGCCGCCTCCGATAGCAGGATGCCGATGCCCACGATCCCGGTCGGGTGGAACTGGAAGAACTCCATGTCCTGGAGCGGGATGCCGTGGCGGTAGCACAGCGCCACGCCGTCGCCGGTCAGGCTGTGGGCGTTGGAGGTGATGCGGAACATCCGCCCGAAGCCGCCGGTGGCCAGCAGCACGGCCTTGGCGCGGAAGGTGTGCAGCTGGCCGTCGGCGAGTCGGTGGGCCACCACTCCGGCGGCCCGCCCGCCGGCACCCGGCTCGCCGCCCTCGAAGAGCAGGTCCACGACCTGGAACTCGTCGAAGAACTTGACCCCGTGCTTGATGCACTGCTGGTAGAGCGTCTGCAGGATCATGTGGCCCGTCCGGTCGGCCGCGAAGCAGGCCCGCCGGACTGGCGCCTCGCCGTAGTTGCTGGTGTGGCCGCCGAAGCGGCGCTGGTCGATCTTGCCGTCGGCCGTGCGGTTGAACGGCAGGCCCATGTGCTCGAGCTCGATGACCGTCTCGATCGCCTCGCGGGCCAGGACCTCCGCGGCATCCTGGTCGACCAGATAGTCGCCGCCTTTGACGGTGTCGAACATGTGCCACTCCCAGTGGTCCTCCTCGAGGTTGCCGAGGGCGGCGCAGACACCGCCCTGGGCGGTGCCGGTGTGAGAGCGCGTTGGGTACAGCTTGGTCAGGACGGCGGTGTTGACGCCTTCGCGGGCCAGCTCGAGAGCGGCCCACAGACCGGCGCCACCGGCGCCGACCACGATCGCGTCGAACGGATAGTCCATCACGACACCGACGGGATGTTGGCAGTCATGACGACGACCGTGCCCATGACGAAGACCACGATGCCGAGGAGATACAGGGCCATCAGGGCCAACGTTCGGCGCCCGCCTCGAAGGTAATCCTTCGTCACCGTCCGGATGCCCAGGAAGGCGTGGCTGAGAACGATCAACAGAAACAGCCAGTCGAAGCTGCGGATCAGGACGTCGCTCCAGCGCGCACCGATGAAGCCGCTCTTCTCCTGAGACGGGTCGAAGATGAAGTGCATGACGCTGAAATGGAGCAGCGCCAGGACGAAGAGCGCCACTCCCGAAACCCGCATGTAGTACCAGGCGGCGAGCTCGAAGCCGCCGCTCTGGGGACGAGGTCTGCCGGATCGCGAATACAACGACATCTCTCGCCTCCCTCTACAGACCGAAGATGGGCTTGAGGATGATGAACGCGGCCGGCACGCCCGCAACGACGAAGATCACCCAGTTCGCGTACCAGATCACCTTGTGGTAGACGGTCAGCCACGGCCAGAAGTCCATGAGCAGGATCCGGATGCCGTTGAGGGCGTGGTAGAGGAGCGCCCCGCCCAAGAGCACCTCCAGCACGCGGCCAAGAGGGCTGGCATAGAACGACAGCAGGTCGTCGTAGACCTTCGGGTCGCTACCCGATAGATAGATGTCGAAGACGTGGAGCAGCACGAAAGCCCAGATGGCGATCCCCGAGATTCGATGGAAAGCCCAGGCCACCATCCCCTCGGAGCCGCGGTAGCGAAGCAGCATGCAGCCCTCCGAATGTTGCCCGTCGGGGTGGACCCGATCGGAAGCCCGGCCAATCAGGCCGTGGCGGCCGGCTAAGCCAACCGCTTAACCATCGCATCTGCGAAGTCGCTCGTTCCGGCCGTTCCGCCAAGATCGTACGTGACCGTACGACCCTCGGCGAGGACCGACCGAATCGCGTCTTCGACTCGCTGCGCCGCGGCCTGCTGGCCGATGTGCCGGAGCAACAGGACGCCCGAGAGCATCAGGGCCGTGGGGTTGGCCTTGTTCTGGCCCGCGTACTTGGGGGCCGACCCGTGGACAGCCTCGAAGACGGCCGCTTCGGGCCCGATGTTGGCGCCCGGTGCAACGCCCAGCCCGCCCACAAGCCCGGCCGCCAGGTCGCTGACGATGTCGCCGTAGAGGTTCGGCAGGACCAGAACGTCGTACAGCTCGGGCTTCTGGACGAGCTGCATGCACATGTTGTCGACGATGCGGTCCTCGAAGGCGATCTTGCCCTCGTACTGCGCGGCGATGGTTCGGCAGCTCTCCAGGAACAGGCCGTCGGAGAACTTCATGATGTTCGCCTTGTGGACCGCCGTGACCTTGCGGCGGCCGTTGGCCACGGCGTACTCGAAGGCGAAGCGGGCGATCCGTTCGGAGGCGGCCCGGGTGATGATCTTGATGCTCTCGGCGGCGTCCGGACCGACCATGTGCTCGATGCCGGCGTAGAGGTCCTCGGTGTTCTCGCGAACGATCACCAGGTCCACGTTCTCGAAGCGGGTTCGCAGGCCGGGGATGGATCGGACCGGCCGGAGGTTCGCGTACAGTCCGAGCGTCTGGCGAAGCGCCACGTTCACCGACCGGAAACCCTCCCCGACCGGCGTCGTGATCGGGCCCTTGATGGCGACCTTGTTCCGAAGGATCGAGTCGAGGACGTACTGGGGAAGGGGCGTCCCCTCCTTCGCCATGACGGCCTCGCCGGCTTCGACGACCTCCCAATCGAACTGGACACCGGAAGCGTCGAGGACCCGCCTGGTTGCCGCGGCCAGCTCGGGACCGATGCCGTCGCCGGGGATGAGCGTCACTGGTTGGGACATGGCTGGCATTCTAGCGGCCGGTCGGCGGGCCGGCATCGCCGGCCGCGGAATCCCAGGCATTTACGCCTCGCGCCCGCTGGCATTTGCCATCGTCACAGCCGGCGGCGCAGCGGCGTCGTGACTCCGTTTCCTGAAGGGAGAGGGCATGCGACAGCCGGGCGACCTCATCGTGGACGATCGTTCGGACCTCGTGTTCCATGGCCGGTCCAGCAAGCGACCGTATCTCGCCGCCGTGCCGCTGATCGCGGCGCTGGTCCTGGTCGCGGGTATCGGGGCGCTGGGCCCCCGTCCTGGATCGCACTCTGCGGGCCAGCTGCCGGGTGGACCGGACCAGGCATCGGCCTCCGACTCGAACGAGGGAACGGCGCAGGCTTCCGCGCCCGACCCCTCGCCTTCCTGGCTGGTCGTCGGATCGACTCCGGAACCCTATGCCGAGCTGGCTCCGAACGTCGGCCTGGCCCGCCTCGAGGTCGGCGACGGCTGGATCCGCAGTTCGGAGGCTCCAGCGGGATACCCGTCGATCGCCTTCTCCGGCCATCAGGTCTTCGTCGGGACGGGCGCCGACGTGACCCGGATCGACTTCGACGAGACAGGGGCTCCGGAGTTGATCGCCTCGATGGACCCCGGATATGTGGTCGGCGCCCTGGCGACGACTGGGACCAAGGTCATCGTCCTTGAGGCGCCTCTGCCGGAGGTGTGCGGCGATACCGGCTGCCCCACGACCGCGGGCCCCGACTGGGAGGTCCTGATCCTGAATCCCGACGGCAGCGATGGCCGGATCGCCGAGACCTTCCCGCAAAGCAGCGCGGTGGATAGGCTCATCACGCCGCTGCTGGCCGCAGCCGACGGGCAATGGGCCGTCAGCCGTCCCGACCTTCGCCCGGGGCATACCGGGTCGACAGTCATCGAAGTGCACTCCGACTCGGGTCAGCTGTTGTGGTCCACGTCCACTCGATCCGACGTCTTGAAGTTGACGCTCGGCGGATCGCGCCTGGCTGCCGTCCTGGGCGATCCGTCCGAAGGCGAGTCCAGGTCCGTCGCCGTAGCCGACGCGGCTCATCGGGATCTGGCGCCGGGGGCGAGCGTCAGCTGGGACGCCTCGATCAGCCCGGACGGCCGCTACATGGCCTGGGACAGCGGGGGCTGCGTCGTCACCCAGGATGGCATCGGCAACCGCCAGGTGTGCCCGCCAGACGACAGGTCCGAGACTCTTCGGGCGTTCGCCGATCCATCCGTAGGCACCTGGGGAAACGGGCCGATGACGGTCTGGGCGATCGATACGGTGGACGGCCACTGGTTGGGAATCAGCGCTCCGGCCGCGTTGGCCAACGACGTCTGGCTGGCGAACGGAGGGTCGCCGTCCTGGTTCGGAGTCCAGGGCAGTCTCCTGGTTTGGGCGTCGTTCACCAAGACGGGCATCGAGATCCACGAGGTCGACCTGAGCATCGCCGACCTTACGATCGGGTAGCCCATCGGGGACGATCCCGAACGCCGTCGGCGCAGCCGCCTGCTACGATCGACTGACTCGCACCGGGGGACGCCAGCCAGCTCGGCTCCGCCCCGGCGCCCAGTCAACCTCGGGAGTGGCCGGCTTGAAGATCCAGGAAGCGGACGCGAAGTCGCTCTTGCTCGCCCAGGGCCTACCCGTCCCGGCCTGGGAAGTTGCCCACACGGCGGAGGAAGTGAGGGCTGCGGCCCAGAGATTCCTCGACGCTGGGGCAGGTCGAGTCGTGGTCAAGGCCCAGGTACTGGTTGGCGGTCGAGGCAAGGCGGGCGGCGTCAAGCTCGCCTCCAACGCCATGGAGGCCGCGGAGGTCGGTAGCCGCATCCTCGGCATGGACATCAAGGGCATCACCGTACGCAAAGTCCTCGTCGGCAGCGGCCGCCGAGATCGTCAAGGAGTTCTACCTCGGCGCCATCATCGACCGTGCCAGCCGCCGGATCGTGCTGATGGCCTCGGCCGAGGGCGGCGTGGAGATCGAGGAAGTCGCCCGGCAGAATCCGAGCGCCATCCACCGAGTATCCGCCGATCCGCTGCTCGGTCTGCTCGCCTTTCAGGCCCGGAGCCTGGGCCTGGCCGTCGGCCTGCGCGATCCCCTGCTGAACCAGTTCGTGGCCATCGCCCAGGGGCTCTACTCCACGATGAAGGCCAACGACGCGGACCTGGTCGAGGTCAATCCTCTGGCCATCGTGACGCGAGACGGCCGCGGACGGGACGCGCCAGGAGCGGCTGGTCTGCCTGGACGCCAAGATCACCCTGGACGACTCCGGCCTGTCGCGTCATCGCGGACTGGAAACGCTGCGCGACCTGGACGAGGAGGATCCGACGGATGCCCAGGCCCGGAGGTTGGGCATCAATTTCATCCATCTCGACGGTTCGATCGGCTGCATGGTCAACGGCGCCGGGCTGGCCATGACGACCATGGATCTGGTCAAGCACTTCGGGGGCGAGCCGGCCAACTTCCTGGACGTGGGCGGCGGAGCCCGCCACGAGACGGTCCGCGGGGCGATGGAGCTGATCCTCGCCGATCCCAAGGTACAGGCCATCCTGGTGAACATCTTCGGCGGCATCACTCGCGGCGACGAGGTCGCGGAAGGGCTCATCGAAGCTCGGGCGCAGCAATCGCGCGAGGTACCGATGGTCGTCCGGATCGTTGGCACCAACGCTGCGGAGGCGGCCCGGCTGCTGCAGCAGGCCCGGTTCGAGACGGCGACTTCGCTCGACGAGGCGGCCGAGAAGGCAGTCGCGATGGCGAAGGGGGCGGCCCGATGAGCATCCTGGTCGGACGCGACACTCGCCTCGTGGTCCAGGGCATCACCGGACGAGAGGGCGAGTTCCACACCCGCGCCTCGATCGCCTACGGCACCAAGGTCGTGGCCGGGACGCGACCCGGGCAAGGGCGGCCAGAGGGCGATCGACGGCACAGTGCCGATCTTCGACACGGTCGCCGAGGCGGTGGCACAGGCCGGAGCCAATACCTCGGTCATCTACATCCCGGCCTCGGGCGCCCCTGACGCGATCCTCGAGGCCGTGGACGCGGGCATCAAGACGATCGTCTGCATCACCGAAGGGATCCCGGCGCTGGACATGATCCCTGTGGTCGAGGCCGTCCGGCGGGCAGGCGCGCGACTCATCGGCCCCAACTGCCCCGGCGTCACGTCGCCGGGCAAGGCCAAGGTCGGCATCATCCCCGCCTCGATCCACATGCCGGGCCGCGTCGGCGTGGTTTCCCGCTCCGGGACGCTCACCTACGAGGCGGTTCAGGCGATGACCGACGCCGGCATCGGCCAGTCGACGTGCGTTGGCATCGGCGGCGACCCGATCATCGGGACCACCTTCCTCGACGTCCTGAAGCTATTCCACGACGACCCGGAGACCGAGGCGATCGTGATGATCGGCGAGATCGGCGGGTCGGCCGAGGAGGAGGCCGCCGCCTACGCAACGGAACACCTGCGGGGAGTCCCGATGGCGGCGTTCATCGCCGGCCGCACGGCGCCGCCGGGCCGGCGGATGGGCCACGCCGGTGCGATCATCTCCGGCGGCTCCGGCACTGCAGCGGAGAAGATCGCCGCGCTGGAGGCGGCCGGGGTCCGCGTCGCGGATTCCCCCACCGAGCTGCCCAAGCTGCTCCTGCAGGCCGGTTTCCGCCCGTAGCATTCGCACGGATGTGGTCGGCGTCCCGGTGGAGTCGATCGCGGAGACCGCTCGCCGGCCGGGAACGGAGGCATCGTGGGGGTTCTGATGGATCTGATCGCCGGGGAGGCCCGCGAGATCCTGCTGGCCATCAGCGTCGACGATTGGACGGGCCTGCGCGACCGGTCTCGCTTTCCCGCCCACATTTCGCTCGGCGGCGGGCTGGATCTGACCTGGCTGGACCTCCTGGCCCTGGCCGCCCGTGAGACGACCGGCAACGAATCGCCTGGACCGTTCACTCTGGCCACTCACTCGCTCGACAGCCGCCTGGCCGGCGCTTCGGAGCGAACGGTCGAGCGAGTAGACCCGCATTGGGTGGACGCGATCGCGCGACTGCCCGGCCGCCACATAGATCGGATCGCCGCGCGCTGGATCGAGCTGCTCACGGCGAGGGCCGCGAGATCGATCCCGAAGAGAAGCCGATGCTGCGCGAGCTGGCGGGCGACCTGATCGACTTCTGTCGCCGGGCCGACGGCGCCGAAGACGTGCTCTTGGCCTGGTCCCTCTAGCCGATTCGTTGCTCCGGCTGGCTCTCGGCTCGGGTCAATACCCCAGTTTCGCCCACGCCGGCCCACCAGGCGCCTCGATCAATTCGACCAGGACGCCGTGGCAGCTCTTGGGGTGGACGAACGCGACCGGGCCCTCCCCGCCCTTTCGGGCTTCGGTGTCGATCAGCAGCAGGCCGTCCGCCGCCAGCCTGTCCAGGGCGGCCTGGATGTCGGGCACCTCGAAGCAGACGTGGTGGAAGCCCTCGCCCTTCGACTCGAGGAACCGCGCCGACGCCAGTCGTGCGTGTCCGTGGGCGCGACCAGCTCGATCTTGACTTCACCTACCGGCAGAAAGCCGATTATCACGTGGTCGTATTCCATGTTCATCACGGCGTCGACCTGAAGACCGAGCTTGTCGCGGTACAGGCCGAGCGCCTTGCCTCCATGTCGCGCACGATCACGGCCACGTGGTGGATCTTCCCGATGCCGAGGCCCTCGGGCAGCACGGACTTGAGCTGATCCATGACTCTCCTGCGACTGGCTGGATTGGCCGGCTGGACCGGACAGGCGTTCGATGGACTCTCGGGCTCGAGGCTCCGCCTCGGACGCCATGTTACGAGAACCACGGTCAAATGGCGCACGTGGACGGCCCGCACCAGCACTGTCGACGGCGATCTGACAGCTGCAGGCAGCTGTCGACAAGGTCCGGCTAGTCGAGTCTGCAGGGTGCTGGCAGCTGCCGACAGCTATCGACCTGGCAGCTGCTCGCAGCTATCGGTTCCGCGGGAGGCAACGCGTTTCCCCTGCCCGGTCTAGACGGTTATCAACTCGCGGTGCTCACCCCAGACACTCCGCAGTCGGTCGCAGATCTCGCCCGACCGTGGCGTAGGCCTTGACCGCTTCGATCATCGGTGGCAGCAGGTTCTCCTCGCCGCGGGCGCACTCCTCGAGGCGGCGCATCGCGGCCTCCCAGGCCGCCGTGTCGCGCTCTGCCCTGACCTTCTGGACACGCGCCACCTGGCGTCGTTCGCCCTCCGGATCGATCCGCTGCAGCGAGGGCGTCGAGGTTTCCTCGTCGCGGAACTTGTTGACGCCCACGACCACCTTGGAGCCGTTCTCGATGGCGCGCTGTACCTGATACGAGGATTCCTGGATCTGGCGCTGCTGGTAGCCGGCCTCGATGGCCGCAAGGGTCCCGCCCAGGGCCTCGATCTCGGCCAGGTAGTCGTTGGCGGCGCGCTTCGAGATCGTTCGTCAAGCGACTCGACGTAGTAGCTGCCGGCCAGCGGATCCGGGGTCTCCGTCACCCCGGATTCGTAGGCCAGGATCTGCTGGGTCCGGAGGGCGAGGCGGGCCGCCTCGGCCGTGGGCAGCGCCAGCGCCTCGTCGCGGGAGTTGGTGTGGAGGCTCTGAGCCCCGCCCAGGACCGCGGCCAGGGCCTGGACTGTGGTCCGGACCACGTTGTTGTCGATCGACTGGGCCGTAAGCGACGAGCCGGCGGTCTGGACGTGGAAGCGGCAGGCCATGGAGCGGCTGTTGCCGGCCCCAAAGCGTTCCTTGACGATCCGGGCCCACATCCGCCGGGCGGCCCGGAACTTGGCCACTTCCTCGAACAGCTCGCTCCAGGAGGCGAAGAAGAAGCTCAGTCGGTCGGCGAAGTCGTCGATGTCGAGGCCGCGGCTCAGGGCCGCCTCGACGTAGGCGATGCCGTCCGCGAGGGTGAAGGCCAGCTCCTGGGCTGCCGTGGCCCCTGCCTCCCGCATGTGGTAGCCGCTGATGCTGATCGTGTTCCAGCGGGGCAGCTCCCTGCGAGCAGAACTCGAAGATGTCGGTCACGAGACGCATGGACGGGCGCGGCGGGAAGATGTAGGTGCCCCGCGCGATGTACTCCTTGAGGATGTCGTTCTGGGTCGTGCCGCTGACCTTGGCGCGGGCCACTCCCTGCTTCTCGGCGGTTGCCACGTAGAGAGCCAGCAGGACCGCGGCGGAGGCGTTGATCGTCATCGACGTGCTCACGGTCTCGAGCGGCAGGCCGTCGAGCAGGACCTCCATGTCGGCCAGGGAGCTGATCGGCACGCCAACGCGACCGACCTCGCCCTCGGCCTCCGGCGCGTCGGAGTCGTAGCCCATCTGGGTCGGCAGATCGAACGCCACCGAGAGGCCCGGTCTGACCCTGCTCGAGGAGGTAGCGGAAGCGGCGGTTCGTGTCCTCGGCGGTCGAGAAGCCGGCGTACTGGCGCATCGTCCAGAGCCGGCCGCGGTACATCGTGGGCTGGACGCCACGGGTGAACGGGTACTCGCCCGGGCGGCCGAGGTCGCGCTCTTCATCCAGGCCGGCGACATCGGCCGGCGTGTACAGGTCCCCGATCTCGACCCCGGACGTGGTCAGGAACTGCTCCTGCCGTTCCGGCGGATCGTGAGACGGCCTTGGCCCGCGTCGAGGCCCGCCAACGCTCCCGGCCGGGATCGGGCGCCGATCCACCGGCTCCCTTGCGAAGTCCGCCCTGTTCCTGCGCCACGTCCGCTTCCTCCAGCCGTCCTGCCGCCGTTGCACCTGCGTCGTCTGCGGATGATGGCACGTACCCGCCTCTGAGCGCCAACCGGCCCGCCTCTGGCGACGAGCCGGACTCGCGGCTGGTCGCCCGTTGTCACGCGCATGGCCGGGCCACGTCTTTGCGCAAAGACGCCGCGAGCCGGATGCAGTGGTCCGCACCGGGATCTCCTCGTCATCGAACGCAGGCGCCCCTCCCAACCACCGCGTCATGCCAGCAACGCGGGTATTTGTCCACAGAATTGGTGAACAACTTCTCGATTCTGTGGATAAACCGAACCGCCGGCCGAGCCTCGTGCGGTAGCATCTTGGCAGACCGCGACGAGCCAGATGCAGCCGCCTCCGAGTCCGGATTGCGGTATCCAGAGCCGTACGGGTTCGCTGCTGGCGACGGACATTCATGTGGAGCGAGGTGAACTCACGGTGGCCAACGTCATCGCGATCGCAAACCAGAAGGGTGGCGTCGGCAAGACGACCACGGCCATCAATCTGGCCGGCGCCCTCGCGGAGCAGGGCCTGCGAGTGCTGTGCATCGACATGGACGCGCAGGCCAATCTGACGGTCGGGCTCGGAGTCAACCTGGGTGCGGTGGAACGCTCCATGGCGAGCGTGCTGATGGAGCCCAAGCTCCGCCTCCAGGATGTGATCACGGCCACCGAGACCCCCAACATCGACGTGGCTCCCGCGACGCTCGATCTCGCCTCGACCGAAGTCGACCTGCTGAGTACGATCGGCCGCGAGTACGCCCTGGCCGAGGCCATCGACGATTGGGCGCAGGCCCACTACGACTACATCCTGATCGACTGCCCGCCGACGCTGGGCCTGTTGACCATCAACGGCCTGGTAGCCGCGAGCGGCGTGATCATTCCCGTCCAGACTCAGTACTACGCTCTCAAGGGTCTGACCGCCCTTGTCAAGGTGATCGCCACGATCCGCTCCAAGCTGAACAGGAACCTGCGGGTCCTGGGCTTGCTACCCACCTTCCACGATCCGCGGACCGTGCTCGGACGCGAGATGCTCGAGGAGATGCGCGAGTACGGCGAGAACCACGTCTTCGACACGATCATCCGGAACGCTGTGAAACTCGGAGAAGCGCCCCTGACCGGCCGGCCGATCACCGAGTACGCCGCCGCCTCGGACGCCGCGAACAACTACCGCGAGCTCGCCAGGGAGGTTATCGCGCTTGGCTAAGCCAGATTTCCGCGCCGCGGCGACGGCCCGCCTCAACGAGGAGCGCGGTCAGGGTCTGTCCCAGAACGTCCTCAGCCTCCTGAGCGCCGAGAAGACGACCGTCATCCGGCCGACGGCGGTCCGGAACATTCCCGTCGACAAGGTCGACCCGAACCCGAACCAGCCCCGCCTGACGATGGACAAGGCCGGCCTGGACGACCTGACCGCTTCGGTCAGGGAGCACGGCGTCCTCCAGCCGATCCTGGTCAGGCCCGAGGTCGGCAACCGCTACCAGCTCATCGCCGGCGAACGCCGCTGGCGGGCGGCGATCGCTGCGAAACTCCAGGTCATCCCGGCTCTCATCGAGGAGATCGACGACGAGACGGCTCTCGAGATAGCCGTCATCGAGAACCTCCAGCGCGAGGACCTTTCGCCGCTGGATGAGGCCAACATCTACGCCAAGATGGTCCACCAGCATGGCTACAGCATCCGCAAGCTGGCCCAGAAGCTGGGCAAGGACAAGGGCTATCTGGAGAACCGGCTCCGTCTGGCCGACGCGCCGCCGGAGATCCGCGATCTGGTGTCCGTGCGCAAAGACACGCTGTCGCACGCCTACGAACTCCTCAAGGTCGATGACCCCAAGAAGCGCCGGCATCTGGCTGGAATGGTCGCGCGAGGCGAGCTCTCGCTCGTCAAGCTGCGCGAGAAGATCGAAGGCTCGCCGCGGGCTCGCCGGGCGCCGGCTTCCGGGGACAGCACCACGCGGATCGGCCGCCGGCGGCACGGTCGAGGATGCGATCGAGGCCGAGGCAGACGCCAGCTGGATGACCGGCGGGTCCAAGAAGCCACTCACAGACGATTCGTTGATCGCCGTCCGGACCCAGCTCAACGAAGCCATGGCAGACCTGATCACGGTGCTGCAGTCGGACGTCATGAAGACCATCGACAATACCGATCGCCAGAACCTCGCCAAGTACCTGATGATCGTCAAGGTTCGCCTCGAAAACGCCATCGGCGTCGTCCGGCGAGCCAACCCGGACCGCTAGCCCGGCCATACCGGCGGCCGGTCGCGGCCAGTGGCGCGCCACCCGCTCGAGGACAAGGCGCGGCCAACCAGCGAACGTCGCGCGGGTCCTCGAGGCAGGGCAAGGCGGGCCCGATTTCGGCGATCTCATCCTGCGAGCGAGCCGGCCGTGCTGAGGACCCAGAACCAGCCGGCCCCGAGCACGACCACCCCAATGGCCTGTACCTCCCAGCCAGCCTGGCGGGCTCGCTCGTGCCTGGCAGACGCAAGCGCCACGCCCGTCCAGCCCAGCCCGACGCCGGCCATCTCCACGGCCAATGCCCATGAGGCGGCGCCCAGGGTGACAGAAGTTGCCAGGGCAACCACATGGAGTGCCAGTAGCAAGCCCGCATCAAGAACCAGCGCGCGTCCCCGCCCGAGGGCAGTCGCGACCGACCGAACGCCCGAGCGGCTGTCGTTCTCGAGATCCGCCACCGCGTTGGCAAGGGCGAGCGCCATGCCGGCCAGGACCCCCAACCCGACCACGCCCCACAGTGCCACCGGCCAGGAGCCGGTGGCACCCCACCACGCATACACCGGCAGCAGCGCAACCCCGGCCGAGAATGGCATCCAGGACAGCGCCGTGCCCTTCAGCCGCAGGTCGTAGAGGAGCCCGTCCGCGAGCCCGACGACGCCAGTCACCAGGGCGGGCGGGCTCACTGACGCTGCCGCCAGAAGCCCTCCGGAGCCGGCGACGCATAGCGCCACACCGGCCTGCCGACGGGTCAGAAGCCCGGCCGGGATCGGTTTGCGAGGCTTTGCCAGGGCGTCGGCTGGGGCGTCGGACAGGTCGTTTGCGATACCGATGGCGAACTGGAGCAGAAGCATCCCGAGCCCGAGACGAGCTGCCACCGACGGTGCGGCGCCGGCGATGGCGGCGATCGCGACTGTGGCAATAGCGTCGAGAGCCGACGGAAAGGGGTGGGCGACGCGGAGAAGGCCGGCAGCGCGTCGAGCCATGGGCCTCCCCTGCCCGGCTTGGCCGGCACGATCAGACGTAGACGATCTCGTCGAAGTTGGCCACGAGGTAGGCGACAAGGCGGTCGCGCGCGTCCGACGCCTCCAGCCCTCAGGCCCGGGACGAGGAAATGGAGCGCGATCGCTGGCACCATGAGATGCCCTTCGGCGTCTTTGCCAACGACCTGGGGCGCCCCGCCGCCCCTCGCGAAGACCCGGCGAAAGGCTCGTTCGTCCAAATGCGCGGTCTTTTGTACGTCGGCGACGACTCTGACGACGCCCCGTCGCACGGCCACGTCCCGCATGAGCTCGGCCGCCCAGGCGTCCAGCTGTTCATCGGTCTGCTCGCGCAGGCGGTCGCGGTACTCAGTCGGGTTGGCTGCCAGGCCTGTCGCGCCCACATCTCCTCCTAGCTGGTGTCGGTACGCAGTATCGCAGACCGCCGGCCGACCTCCTCACGGGCGGCCGCACTAAGACCGGGGGGCGGGCACGCGCATGCACGAGGTCACCGAACGCCGGACCCGAGGCGTGGATCCAGGGGCCGCGAATCCTCGGGCCACTCGTTGAAGATCTCGGTCAGCCATCGACCGATCGGGCCCGGCCTGGGTTGGTCGGGAAAGTCCGCGACAAGCGCTTGCAGGGCGGCCTGGACCTGCAAGACCAGTCGGTCCACCTCGTCGCTCCTGGGTCGCGAGGGCGTCTCGGACTTGGCGGCAATGGGCAGGCCGATGCGGACGCGGACGACCCGGCGGAAGCCCAGCCAGCTCGTCCCGTTGACGGCAACCGGGACCACGGGGACGCCGGACCGCAGCGCCAGATAGGCCGGGCCCGATCGCAGCGGCAGAACCACTCCTTCTCCCAGGTGGATTCGCCCCTCGCCGGCGATCGCGACGATGCCGCCGCCACGGATCAGCCCATGAGCTCGGGCCGTCGCAGCCACCAGGCCGCGATTGCCGGGCCGGTAGGGCACGGCGACACCGGCCCATCGCATCAGTCGGTTTCTCACTCCCCGTCTCATGTCTTCCTGCTCGGGGCCGAAGAAGAAGATTCGGGGCCGGCGCGGCAACGAACCCAGCATATACAGCGGATCTGCCCAGCTCTGGTGACTGAAGCACACCACGCAGGCCCCACCGGGCAGCCGCGGTAGACCTTCGACGCATAGTCTCGAGTAGAGCCGGGCAACGATCCGAATGAGCAGGCGGGCGGCGTCGTATCGATGGGTCGATCGCGCGGGCGCCTGCGCGGCCATACGATCGCCCTCTCCAGTTCCCGCCGCCAGCTTCAGGGGCGTCTCGGCGCCGCTCGGTCGGTTGTCATTGACCTGAGGTGGAGGCATGCCCCGAGTATGCCGCTCCACGCAGCTTCCGTCGCGGCGATCTGCGTGCCAGCGTCCCCACCGGCAGCCCCGTCCGGCGATGACACCATGCCCGCCCGACCGGCTTGTCCCGCCCGGCTCTCGACACGGAGCCGTGCCAGCTAGAAGTCCGTGATCCTCGTGGCCCGGTCCAGATACTTCGCACGGAATTGGGCGTTCAGCGCGAGGACCTCGCTCTCGCTGCCGACGAACGAGCAGCGCAGACAGTAGTACTCCGCCCTTTCTCGGTCGAAGAGCATGTCCATGTCGATCTCTCGCATCAGACACCGCGGGCACCGGTAGTTCAGCTTGCCTTTTCGACCTTGAGCCACGTTCGGAGTTCTCCTTTCCCGGCGACCGTCCGCTTGATCCCGATCGTGTACATCGGCGAGAACGCAAACCCTTCCCGGAAATACCCGGCCGCATCTCGCGACGTCCGTGCGCATCGAAAGCCTTGTGTCAACCTGAGGCACAACTGCCTCGGCCAGTTCGACACCATCCACGCTGGCCTCGCGGCACTTGTACGCGTAGTCGATCGACTCCGCTCCAGACATACCCTTCACCCGGAGGCGCATACCTGTGAGATCCTCCGGATACTCTGTCGTCCCATAGCACGCGGTCAAGTACTCGTCGATCGTTACCTCAGCGTCCGGATCAGTGGTTCTAACGATACGGCGGACTATCTCGATCTCGCCCGTGCCTTCGTGCATACGAAACACCGACTGCACGCCGATCGTCAACCCCTCGAACTCTATGTCCACCGTATCGAGGGTCACCACACGCGTGTCGCCCTCTTCAGAATATGAGGCAGTTGTTCGGCAAGCACACAGGTCGACTTCTTCTCCGGCGTGGCAGAACTTGCTGCTCTTGACCGCTCCCTCACCCGCGTAGTGAGTGAAGTAGCCTGCCCTCATCAATGACTGGACGATGTACGGGTAGGAAGCGTCCTGAATGTGACCCGTGCCGACTCCGCACGGTCGAACCAGCTTCGCGGCGTACGGTCGCAGGTCGATCATCGCGCCGCCTTCGTTCATGTCGAGGCAGAAGCGCATCCAGGGGTCGACGTACCAGAAGAACTGACGCTGCGATCCGTAGAGTATGTCCTTCCACAACGTGCACTCAGGCTGTGTGTATGGACGGTCCTTGCGGAACACGTCGGCGAACTCGCTCAACGTTAGGTCTACGGCCTCGCCCTCGCTCTTGAGCCGGCCGTAGTATCCCATTCCGTCTTCGTAACTCTTGAGCAAGAAGTCGTAGTCAGCTTCCCACCGGCCATTCTTGCTCATCCATCCCGGCCCTACGAACATCATGTTGTAGGCGTAACCGCGATTGTATTTGCCCATCGACCGGTACTGGTCGACCATGTTCATGAAGTATGGGATCTCCCGGTTCTCGTATACCATGCCGCGGAGGATATTCTGCGGGTGTGCGCTGTAGTACGAACCGGGTCCGTCGAACACCGCCATCAAGTCGCGCGACAGATGCGGGATGGCGACGATGCCAATATCGTCGAGCTCGTCAGATGCCGGGCAATGGATGTTACGTTTCGATGGCACCCACGGATTCCACGGGCCGCCATCGAGCAGCGTGTACCAGGAGTTGTTGGCGTTGTGGTAGGCCTTCGGACCCTCTTCCCAACACGTCGCTACGGCAGCCTTGACCATTGGATACCGTGCTTTTATGTAGTTGACCAGTTCCGCGTCCATGTAGTAGGAACCAGTCGAAGCGGGGAGGAATCCAAATACCTCGCGGAACTTCTCGAAGACCTCGTCTACGATCCGCCTCTTGTCCTCCATCGAGAAGAGCCAGATGGCCAGCTCCTTGGAGCCAAACTTGTCGCGGAACTCTCGGCATTGCAGTCCCAGGAATGTCGACCCGATCTCATCGCCGTACTTCGCATGATGCTCCTTGGCGATGGCAATGGCTTCTTCATTGAAGAGGCTGGCGTACGTCATCTGTATGGTCGTGCGGATTCCGTTGTCGTGGGCGACGCGTTGTTGAGTCCGGAAGATGTCCAGAGATTCGGAGATGACCTCCGCCCGCGCGATGTCCTCGGCCTTTCCCTCGTCCGCGCCCTTCTGAAGGTACTCCGGCACCATCTCGGGCCGGTGGACTACTGTCAGGTAGAAGTTGGCCATTTCGATCCCTTGGTTGTGTGTTGTGGCTCTGACCGGTGATCGTGAGCGGCTCTGGGCGGATGGCGCAGGCGTCTTGGGGAATAGTAGTCTCGCGGCACCGCGAGACAGGCGGCACACCGGGACCATCGGTACCAGATCCGAGACGGCTGAGGTGACCGATCGGCCCGCGCCACTGCTCGTACAGGCACGATCGGCCATGGACCAATTCGGACCGGCCGGAAGCCATGCTGTTGCCGAGGCCCCCGGCGAGCCGGGTCAGGATTTCCCAGCGCGATGGGCGCAGGGTGCGCCAAAATCCGGAGTGGGCGTCATGGGTTGGGCGGCGACGCTTTCCAGTCAGCCTGCGCCGCCGCGTAGGCCGCAGCATTGCACAGTTTCGCGCGCCGCGCCGGCTCGACCCGCAAGCCCTCCCGGCCTACGGCTCCAGCAGCTTCGCCTTGGCCGCCGCGAACTCCTGATCGGTCAGGGCACCCGAGGCGTGCAGATCAGCCAGTTCCTGCAGTCTGGCCGTGACGTCTCCCGAAGAAACATCTCCTGCTGTCCCCGGCTGACCCTGGACGGCCGGCTGAGCTGGATGCTTGCTGGCCCGGCCGGCCGCAAAACCTAGACCGCCTATAAGGGCCGCCCCCAACAACCGCGGCCGCCGGGCGATCGCGAAACGACGCCTGAACAATCCATCTCCTTTCCCGGGCAGACGAGAGGTCGGCCCGCTGCTGACCGCAGCGCCGATAATGGTGCCATGCCTGAGCGTAGTCCGGATCGCAAGCCCGTGCCATTGGCGGTGGCGCCGGAAACGAACGCTCCGGCGGCAGCTCCCGTAGCGGGTCTTCGCCGGGTCGAGCAGATCATGGGTACGGCAATCAGCCTCGATGTCCGCGACGGGAGCGTTGAGCCAGCTGCCCTGGACGACGCATTCGAGTTCCTGCGCCAGGTCGACCGCCGATTCAGCACGTACAAGCCCGAGAGCGAGGTCAGCCGCCTTGGCCGCGGAGAGCTCCGCGAGATCGACTGCAGCCCGGAGCTGCGCGAGGTTCTCGAGCTATGCGAGAGGGTCCGTCGTGAAAGCGAAGGCTACTTCGACATTCGGGCCCACAGGACCGACGGCAGTGTGGATCCATCGGGTCTGGTCAAGGGTTGGTCGCTCGACAGAGCCGGCCGCATCCTGGACGCCGCCGGGGCCCGCAACTTCTGCATCAACGGCGGCGGCGACGTGGTCGCCCGAGGAGAGGCCGCGTCAGGGCAGGCCTGGCGTGTTGGGATACGCCATCCCGTCATCGCCGACCAGCTGGCCGCGGTGCTGGCCGTGACAGACGGCTGCGTGGCCACCTCCGGCGCGTACGAACGAGGCGATCACGTTCGCGACCCATTCACGGGCCTCCCGCCTGTGGGAGTGCTGAGCGTTACGATCGTGGGACCGAGCCTGACTTTCGCAGACGCCTACGCCACAGCCGCCTTCGCTATGGGCCCCAGAGGATTGGCCTGGGTAGCCGGCCGACCGGGCTACGAAGGTTGCGCCGTGACGGCGGACCCGGACGGCTCGAACGCGCGGCTGACATGGACGCCTGGGTTTGACAGCTGGTTCGCCGAACGCAACTGAGATCGAGGCGTCGCGACCGCCGGGCGGAGCTGTGTCGCAACCCGGCTGCAGCTACCAGAGGAAAGGTCGCAGCCCTAGCAGCTGCTGGTCCGCGATTGCGGCGATGTAGCCCGCGAGCAGGAGCAATCCCACGGTCATGTGAAGTTGGATGTTGGCGGCCATCGTACCCATCAGGGCGTAGGGGCTGTCGTAGAAGCGGCCCAGGCCATCGTGGACCCTGGTCGCCAGCGGAATCGCGAACAGTACGAGCAGGGTGGGAATGGGCAGGACGCCCGCGGCCACTCCGATCACGACAACGAGGAAGCTGGCAGCGACCGCCACATCGAAGCCACCTATCACGGCCTGCTTGGACCAGCGGACCGGCAGCGTCCTCTTCCCGACCTTCGCGTCCCCGGTCCGGTCGGGTATCTCGTTGACGTACAGGATCATCGCCACCAGAAGAGCGACCGGAATCGAAACCACGAAGGCCTCGAGCGTGACCGTGCCGCGCGACTGGACGGTGAACGCACCCAGCAGCATGACCGGCCCAAACCCGATAGCCGTCGCTATCTCGCCCACTCCCCTATACACGAGCTTGAACGGCGGCATCGTGTAGGCCAGGCTGATGAAGAACCCGGCAGCGACGATCACCACCAGCGCCGGCGAACCTCGCACGACCAGCAGGACGAGACCCAGGACGGCCGCGACCAGATAGCAGCCGGCCGCCAGTAGCGACATCTCACGGATTGAGACCAGGGCGTTCTGCAGGACCCGAGAGCCACCACTGAACTTGGTCGGCGTCGTGTTGGCATCATCGGCGCCCTGCAGCGTATCGAACACGTCATTGGCCACGTTCAGGCCCAGATGCACGGCGCACGCGGCCGCCAGGGTGATCAGCGCCGTAAGGAGGTCGAAGGAGCCTGCTCGCGCGGCCACCGCGAAACCCAGAAGGACCGGAGCGAAGGTGGCGCTGAGGAACGGAGCTCGGGTGGCTCGGAACAGCAGCAGGGCCGGCGACAGGCGCGGCCGGACCGGCACACCTCGGGCCGCGGAAAGCGCCTCGAAATAGCGACGGGCCTTGGGCAGGCTGCGCTCGTACGCGGCGGGCAGCGGCAGGTCGCGCTCATCCCAGGCCCAGATGCGATCGGGAGCGACGACGAAGCGACCGCGCGGCCTTGCCCCAAGGACCCCCCAGATCGTGACGTGGCTGCGCTCGTCGAATCCACCACCGGGAAGTGGCCTTATGTGGCTGCCCGTCAGCGCCACGTGGGCTCCGGACGCGAGCTTGAAGCCGGGCGGCTCGGAGAAGCGGACCGTACCCTGATCCGGCTTGACGTCGACCTCCACGTCCACGTTGACGGGATAACCGTCCTCGGCGACCCAGCTGAGGACGGCGTGGCTGAACGCGGCCAGCAGCGTCAGGCCGTCCGCTATGCTCGTCCGTGCTCCGCCAGGAGTGCTCTCGGTCGCGGCAGGCTCGGGCGGGTTCGAGCGGTCGCGGCAGGCTCGGGGGCGTTCGGCGGTCGCGGCAGGCTCAGCGGTCGGGGCCGGTTCGGCAGGCGTAGGGCGAGCGACTGGTTCGAGCTCAGGGGCGGCGGTTGGGACTTTCTCTGGTCTCTTGGTCTCGCCGGGGGCCACCGGGGGCTCAGCCCCGGCTACGCCGAACCTCGGCCGCCGCAGAGCTGGGCTCACCGGGCCACCTCGGCCGCAATCGTCACCTGCGGCGCCCGATCCGCTCGGCCGTCAGGCCAGAACCAGGTCCGCCGGGGAGTGAGCTCGATCAGCACTCGCTCGAAGAGCAGTGGAAACCCGAGGCGCGACTTGAGCAAACCCATGACGGCCGGATCCTTCCGCTTCCAGTTGTCCAGAAGCCGTTCCCAGCCGGCATGGAGATCATCCTCGGCAACTCTGGCGTCGCACTGGATCGTCACCTTGCCAGTGAACGTTCCGATCGCGTCGGGGTTGGTGATGGAGAAGCTGGACCGTGGATTGGCCTTGATGTGCGCCACTTTGCTGCTATCGAGCGCGCTCGAGGTCATGAAGATGCGATCGCCCCAGAGCAGCGGAATCATCGGGTAGGTGATGGGCCGACCGTCCGCGCCGATGACCGTCAGTTCCGCGACCAGGGCGGCATCGATCAGGCGGGCAACCGGGTACGGCAGCGCGGGCAATTCGAACCTCCGAGCGCGAGACCCAAACGGATGGCTGCCCGAATTGTACGGAGTCCGGCGCTACTCCCGTCTGTCGGGATACTGCCGCCCATCAAGCCTGGGTTCGGCCGGCGGCCTCAGCGAGTCCGGTCGCGCTCCGGCGAGCCGCCGAAGAAGCGGATGGAGGCGGCGCCGGCTTCCCGCTGCTCGTGGGTGATCAGGTGGCGCCGGTCATGGGTGCTGTTGTGGGCGTATGCGGCAAGCCCCTTCTGGAGAGCCTCGAGGCGCTCAAGCTGGGAGACGAGGATCGTCGACCAGCGCTGCCCTACGTCCCGGGGCCCAGCGGCGGCGGCCGCCCACAGGGCGTAGAGGTCCTGCAAGCAGATCTCAGCCGAACCCAGGCCGGCCGACCAGGCGGCGTCGGTCGAGAGATCGAGCAGTCGCGCTACGGCAGCGCTCGATGCATCGGCGATCTGCGCGCAGATGGGGCAGCGCGGATCTACAAGGTCAGCCAGCCCGCGGCCCTGCGCAGCGACGTCCTTGCCGGCGAGTCCGTTCAGAGCGGCAAGGCGCCGGCGCAGGACGGCGTCGAGGAGCACCGCCGTGGCGAGCTGGCTGCTCGTCTGCAGCAGCTCCATCCTGGCCAGGCCGACGCTGTGCGGCTGGCAGAATCCGAGGCCTTTGTCCATCCTGGCCCGCAGGCCCACGTCCGTCGCGCCCTCGCGAGCCAGACCACGCAGGGCCGCGTAGGCCGCTTCCTGGCGGGCGTCGCAGACCGGGCACCGACCATGCTCCACGGCCTCGGCCAGCCGGATCTCCTCGAAGTCACGGGCGGGCAGCCTGCCCGGCTGCCCGGTCACGACTTCGGCCGAAGAGCGGCTGGTGTGGTCATCTGCCACAGCCTAACGCGCCGGCCGCGTCGGAGTGCGCCTCCCCCACCGGACCGGCCACGACGAGCCTCAACCACGCCGCGTCATGGTCAGGTAGGTCACGCCGAATCCGAGGATGCACCACACGCCCAGCGTCAGGAAGGCTCCCAATGGCAGTCCGAACTCGTTCGGCGCGAGGGTCCCTCGTATCAGCTCGCCCATGGCCTGAATGGGGAGCACCCGGTGGATCGCCTCGAGCCAGACCGGCAGCTTCTCCGGCAGGAATGTCAACGGAGAGAACATGAGAACGAAGATCACGAGCGCCTGGGTAACGATCACGGTCAGCATGTAGGGCAGAACCGAGGCGATGGCGTACCCGACGCACGCCGCGGTGAGGGCGACCATCAGCACGGCAGGAACGACGAGAGGGCTGACCTGCAGGTCCAGGCCGAATCGCCAGGCGCCGACAAGAACGCCGAGCGCCACGCCCGGGATCACGATCCCGAGCCAGACGGTCAGGTCGGCGGCGAGATAGGCCAGCCGCGGCACCGGCAGCGATCGCATGTAGTCGAGACTGCCTTCGGACCTCTGTTCGCCGACCGTCTGAGGCAGAGCAACCAGACCGACGGAGATCATCGTGATCGCGGGCGCCCCCGTGGCGATCAGGTATATGGACGTCCGGTCCAGCATCGGGAACAGCAGCGGGTATCCGAGCACTATGCCCAACGAGAAGAGCGCCTGGACGGCCATCATGAGCGGCAGGTACTCCTTCTTGCGCAGCGCCTGCCAGGTCAGGAGCAACCGGTAGCTACGCAGCTGCTGCATGCAGAGCCTCCTCCGTCTCCTCCGGCCGGGCGGCCACGTCGCCGACCAGCGCCACGTAGACATCCTCGAGGGTGGCCGGCCCAAGAACGAACTCCTCTATCACACCGGACCGCTGGAGCGATTCGGCCCAGGCCACGGCCTGGCTCGCACCGTCCGACGGAATGGCCACCATCAGTCGATTGCCCACCGCCACGGGCGATCCCGGGAACGGCGAGACCGGCGCGCCCGTCGCGCCCGGATCGAGGACGAGCTCGAGACGAAGGGCGGCGCCGATGCGGGCCTTCAGCTCGGCCGGGGTCCCCTCGGCGATGACCCGGCCGCAGTCGAGGATCGCCAGCCTGTCGACCGAACGCTCCACTTCGATCACGTTGTGGGTCACCAGCAGGACTGCGGCGCCATCGTCGGCGAGTCTTCGGACCTGCTTCCACAGAAGGCGGCGACGCAGCGGATCCACGTCGTTCGTGGGTTCGTCCAGCATCACGACGCGGCCGGGCCAGACTGCGGCCATGGCGAATGCCACGAGCCGCTTGACGCCGCCAGACAGGCTGGCAGCGTCGACGTCCAGCCACGCGCCGATGTCCAGAGCATCGACCAGAAGCTCCCGGCGGCGCCGCACGTCCCCCTGCGAGCCACCGCGGAGCTGGCCCAGGAGGTCGATCGCCTGGCGGGGCGTGAGTCCGTCTATCGGCACATGGGCCTGCGCCTGAAACGAGCACAACCTGCGAGCCAGGCCCGGATCCGCGACCAGGTCACGGCCGTCGACGCGGATGCTGCCGGAAGTCGGCCGCAACAACCCGATGACCTGGTTGACCAGCGTCGTCTTGCCGGCGCCGTTGTGGCCGAGCAGGCCGAAGACTTCGCCCTCGGCGACGGCCAGGCTGATCCCATCGTTGGCCCGAGTACCGGTCCGGTAGACCTTCGTCAGTTCTTCGATCTGCACCAACACGGTCGTCCCCTTGTTCCGGCGGGCCCAAGGGTCCGCCTCCTCCGTCGAAACCTGTTTCCGGCAATGGCTATCCAGGCCGGGGCGATTTCCGCGTCCCGGAATGGATGGTTTGGTAGTGACTGGCGGCCTGCGGCCGCAGGGCTATTCGATGACTATGCGAACCTCATCCCCGCCGTCGGAGACCTCCAGAATCGGCCCGGTCATGCCGGTCTGGATGGCCTCGACGATGCGAGACCTGTGGTCCAGCGAGAGACCGGGCACCTGATCGATGGCAAAGCCCGCCGCTGCCAGGGGGATCTGGAGATCGACCACTGGACGGCCGTCCTCGGCCACGAAGCACCCGGATCCGCCGGCCGGCCGGGGCGGCCTGCTTCGATTCGCCGCTACCGCCGCGGGGTTGTGCGTCGAGGGTCCCCGCACCTTCCGGCCCTGCGGCCGAGGTGCGAGCGTCGAGTCGAGCCTTCTCTTCGAGGGCGGCCACGATCGGGGCTGCTTCGTCGGCAGACAGACGGCCCTCCGACACGAGTTTCAGCAGGGCCTCCAGCTCACCTGGCATCGTCCTACCTCCGCGACCGGTCGAGGCGCTCGGCGGCTTCTTCGACGCCGATGTCGCCTCGTTCGAGGGCCTGCAGGACTGCCAGCTCTTCCTCCTCCGGCGCGATCGAGCCCTGACGTCTGCCGTCTCCTCGGGGCTCCAGCTCTCCACGGACTCGACCTGCGCCGGTTCCGCCGAAGCCTCCGCGGCCGGGCTCGGCCCGGTGGCCTCGGCCGGAGTCTGAACCGGTCGGCGACGCGGATTCGGAGCCCGAGGCGGACGGGGCGGCCGCCGCGACTGTGCCGTCCTGCGGCCTCGCAGCGCGCAGGCGCAGGCCGCCCGAGGTGGAATTGACGCGGAAGACGGAGCGACCGTCGCCCACGATCGATCTCCAGAAGCCCCGGCCGCCTTCGACTCGATGCTCGATCTCCGAGACGATCGAGCCCGAAACGGTGCGGAGCTCAGCCGTGACCCCGGAGAGGGGCGTGAGTTCGACCGTGCCGGAGATGGATTCGGCCCGGTAGTCGCCAGACGGATCGAACGCCCCGACGACGGCGATGCCCCCGCTCGTAGACGACAGAACCATCCCATGGAAGAGGCCGGCAAGCGCCCTGATGGAGCCCGAGATGGTGTTGCAGCGGAGCCGGATATCGCCGCCGCGGTCGAGCGCTATCGATCCGGAGATTGCGCCCGCTTCGACGAGCCCACCCAGCCCCCACAGGCGGATGTCGCCGGAGACGGTGCGATATTTCTGGTCGCCGATAAGGGAGAAGGCCTCGATTGAGCCGCTCATGGTCTCGAGGCGGACCTGAGTCCCCCACGGCACGTCGATGCTGATGTCCGCGCTGACCCGGGCGCCTCCGAAGAGCCAGGCCAGCCCGGTGGAGAGACGACGCTCCGGTGTCTCGACCTCGAGCGACCCCGGGCCCCGATCCACCAGGACTCGCCCGGTTTCGAGAGCTCGCTCCGCCGCGGCGTGATCCGCGGCGCGGATCCGGTACGCGATAGTCATTCGGGCTTCATCGCCTTCGATGCCGCGAACTCTCAGCAGGCCGCCAATGGTCTTGATCGAGACACGACCGTTGGTTCCCAGCCGATGGGCGAGCGTCTCCGTGCGCTCCAGCGTTCCCATCTCCTACTCCTTCCGACCGCGAAGCAGGGCCGCGGCTTCGTCCGCCGTGAGCTCGTGGCGCGCCAGGCGCTCTAGCACGTCCCGGCGGAACTCGGCCGCTTCGCCCGACCTGCCCGACCCGCCGTCACCTTCATCTCCGGCCGGCGCGGCGTCCGCTAGACCAAGCGCCCGCACCAGCGCATCTATCCGCGCCCTGATGGTCGGATAGGACACCTTGAATTCACGCTCGAGCTCCTTGGCGTTGCCGCGAGCCCGCAGGAAGCTCTCGAGCAAGGCCAGCTGCTCGCGATTGAGGCGCCCGAAACGGCCGACGTTGAAGTCCCCTTCGATCGCGGTTCCGCAGCCGCGGCATACGAGACGCGTTATCGACAGCTCGCTCGCGCAGACGGGACAGGTTGAAATGACGTCTCGGGACATTCGGCTCCAGCCTCTTGGACCATCCTGGCCAACGGGAGGCCCTTTGCCTCGCCGGATGACCATTGCTATCTCTGGTTGCTACTATTACATACTGGTTTTCTCTTTGTCAATGGCGACCTTACAATATGTGATCCCTACCCTCTAGCAACGATCACGAGATGCCGGCCTGAGTCGCCGGCCAGGCCAGATTCGGGCGATGCGGCAGGCTGACCCATCGGCAGTCGGGGCCGCCTCCTCCCAGGGCTGCCAGATCGGCCTGCGCCCCCCTCACGGCCTGCCAGGACCGCTATCGCGAGTGGGTATAGATTCGAGATGCGACGCGGTGCGCGTCGGCCGGCTGGAGGCCAGATGGCAGGACGTATCTACAGTTTCGACAATCCGGATCGGTTCGTGGCCGGCGCAATCGGCCAACCGGGCAACCGGACCTTCTACCTGCAGGCTCGCGACGGGGACCGACTGGTGTCGGTGGCCCTCGAGAAGGTGCAGGTGACGCTTCTTGCCGAACGCCTGCGCGAGCTCCTTGCTGAAGTCCGGCAGCGCGGGGCCAACGTCCCGGAGGAGCCGGCCGCCAGTGACATCGACTCAGCGGCGCTCGACGAACCGATCGCCGAGATCTTCCGCGTCGGCACTATGGCCATCGTCTGGGACGGCGAGGACGAGACGATTCTTGTGGAGGCGCGCGAGATTACAGACCAGGATGAGGAGCCCGGCGAGGCCGCCGAAGCGGCCGACGAGGCGGACGACGATTCCGATGTCGTCAGGGTCCACCTTCAGCCGGCACGGGCCCTGGCATTCGTCCAACGCGCTCTCGAGGTCGTGGCCGCGGGCCGGCCGCCCTGCCCGTTCTGCGGCGAGCCGCTGAATCCGGAAGGCCACATCTGCGCTCGCCGCAACGGATTCATGCACTGAGCGACATGGCCGAACAGGGCGCGGACGGTGCCCCCTCTGCCTCCCTTCGCGCCGGCGACGGACAGCCGGTCGAGCGCACCGTGGGTGGGTTGACCCGAGCTGAGATCGAGGCCGCGGCGATCGAAGGCCGCCAGATTGCCGGCCACCTCGACAAAGAGACGGCCTTCCGCTTGCTCCGCGAGGGCGAGCTTAGCGTCGTGGGCAGGCTGATGGCCGCCTCGAATGCGACCTTCTTGTGTGTTGTAGAGGGGCCCGGCGGCAAGGCCGGATCGACGGTGGCAGCCAGCTGCGTCTACAAGCCGATCCGCGGCGAGCGGCCCCTTTACGACTTCCCCGACGGCACTCTCGCATGCCGGGAAGTCGCGGCCCATGCGGTCTCGGAGGCGAGCGGCTGGGAGGTCATCCCGCCTACCGTCCTGCGCGACGGGCCCCTCGGCGAGGGGATGGTTCAGCTCTGGGTCGAGGTGGACGAGTCGGTCGATCTGGCCGAGCTGATCGGGTCGGACAATCCAGCCCTGCGGCGCATGGCGGTCCTGGACGCGATCCTCAACAACGCCGATCGGAAAGGCGGGCATCTCCTGCCGCTGCCCGACGGCAGGATTCAGGGCTGCGACAACGGTCTGTGCTTTGCAGTGGAGCCCAAGTTGCGCACCGTTCTCTGGCGTTGGCGCGGCCAGCCACTCACCGGCGAGGAACGCGCCGTCCTCGAGCGGCTGGAGGCCCAGCTGGACGGCCGGCTCGGCGAGGAGCTGAGGCGGCTCCTGACACCGATCGAGGTACTTGCAATGTCGCGGCGCATCGAGGCACTGCTGCACTCGGGCCGGCTCCCCCGCCCCGACCCAGACAGGCCCGCCATCCCTTGGCCGCCGTTTTGACCTTCTGACGTTCCGGCGGCGTCCGCGAGTGGCGGCGGCCCCGCGCCGCGCCTGGCACACCCGTCCCACGCGGCCGTCGCCCCTCCGGCACAATCCGCTCAGGAGGGATCGGCCTTTGCTCGCATATCTGGAGACCCGGACCCGGATCATCGCGCTCGTGGCCATCGGCGCCAGCCTGGCCGCGCTGACCCTGCGGCTGACGGGCGCCGGCGGAGTTGCGGTCTTCGCCGCGTCCGCGGTCGGGCTGGCCGGCCTCGCGGCTATGGTCGGCGAAGGGACGGAACAGCTCGGCCGGCGGCTGGGACCAAGAGCGACCGGCGTCCTGCAGTCCGGTCTCGGCAATCTGCCCGAGTTCTTCATCGGCATCTTCGCGCTGCGCGCGGGCCTGCTCGACGTCGTGCGCGCCGCCCTGGTCGGCTCGATCCTGGCGAACACTCTCCTGGTCCTCGGGCTTGCCTTTCTCCTGGGCGGCCTGCGTCACGGCCCACAACGGTTCGGGGCAGACCAGACGAGACTGATGTCCACGCTCCTGATCCTGGCCGTCGCGGCCCTGGCCATACCGACCATCGCGACTTCCTCCGGGGGCCCCGCCTACGGGCACGAGACGGAGCTGTCCGTATTCGTCTCGATTGTTCTCCTCGTGGTCTTCGCGGCGAGCGTGCCCTACGCAATCGGCAAGGGACCCGCCGTTGGCGCGACCGAGGACTCGACGGCCGGCCGGCCGGCGTGGCCCATGAGGATGGCGATCGGGTCGCTTCTCCTCGCGGGCATCGGCGCCGCCTTCGTGTCGGACTGGTTCGTCGAGGCGCTGCGCCCCGCCATGAGCACGCTGGGCATGTCGGAGGAGTTCGCTGGCCTGGTGGTCGTCGCGATCGCCGGCAACGCCGTGGAGAACGTGGTCGGGATCCAGGCCATGCTCGCCGACAAGGGCGACCTCGCGATCAGCGTGATCCTCAATTCGAGTCTGCAGGTGGCTCTGGCTCTTGCACCCGTCCTGGTCCTCGTGAGCCTGTTCATGGGTGGAGCCACGCTGACTCTCGTCGTCTCGCCGCTCCTGGTGACCGCACTCGCACTGACGGCGTTTCTGGCGGCCCTGGTGGTCATCGATGGCGAGTCCACCTGGCTCGAGGGTGTCGCCCTGATCGGCTTGTACGTCATCCTTGCCGCGAGCGTCTGGTGGGGCCCGCCGATCGCCGGCTGAAACCTGGCCCGGACGCGTCGCCGCCGGTAGACTTGGCGGACCTCGCCCCCACCCGATGCAGGCCCGCGGTGAAGCAAGAGAGTCTGTCCGTCCGCCACTCGCCCCGGGGAACCCCGGGGAGTTCGGAGATGCCCGGCCGCAACCCGGCGGCCGGGGACCGGATGCACGGCCGATCTCCCATGAGCCGGTTCGTGCCGACTCAATCGAAGGCCGATACGGTCGGTTTTCTCGTGGCCTGGTTCGTGCTCGTCGCCATCGCCGTCCAGGTGGCCGCGCTCGTCATCGACAACATGAGCTACAAATGGTGGCCCGCTTACGACACGAACGCCTACTGGCTCTCCACCCGCCACCTGCTGGACGGCAGCCCGCTCTACACGCGGGCCGAGATATGGACCTCGGGAGCCTACAAATACCCGCCCCTCTATGCCCAGCTCGTGCTTCCCATCGGCCTGATCCCGGAATGGATCGTCGACTGGGCCTGGCGCGTGGTCGGCGTGCTGTGTCTCCGCTACCTCGCCGGGTCCTGGAAGCTGGCCCTGCTGGCATCGCTCCAGTGGCCGGTCTTCGCCGAAATCGGGTTTGGCAACGTGACTCTCCAGCTCGGAGCCGTCGCTCCTGATGTGCTTCTGTCGCGGCCGGGTGGCGACCGCCGGCATCTACCTACTGCCGTGGTTCGCGGGCATGAAGTTCGGACCCGCTCTTCTGATCCCCTACCTGTGGATGACCCGGCCCGAGACTCGCCGGCCGATAGTGACCAGCTGTGCGATCTTCGCCGCGGCATGCCTCGTCTCTTTCGTGGTGGCGCCCGGCCTGTGGTTCGACTACGCGGGAACCTTCGGCTGGGAGGCCTCCTCTCAGATGCAGGCCATGTTCGTGTACGCGATCGTCCCCGACCACGGCGGTCTGGACCTGGCTATTCGGCTCGCCCTCGGGGCAGCGGCGATCCTCGTCGCCATCCGCTGGCGCCTGGACTGGCTGGCGTTCGTGGCGGCAACCGCGACCATGCCGATCTTCTCGCTCACGCGCCTGGCGGTTCTGGTTGGCCTCTGGCCGCTGTGGCTGAGGGATCTCACCGACCGGTGGCGGAGGAACGGGGACGGCCTGCGGCACTGGCTCACCGCGCCGCTTGTCTACCTGGACATGCTCCCGCCCAGGGAGCCACCCGCGGAAAGGGCCTCGGACGGACCCCCGCCCAACGTCGGGGCAGGAGCCACCGCGTAGTCCCCGATCGCCCGGCCGGACGCCGATCCGAGCGCGGCCCGCTAATCTGCGCGTGACGTGAGCCTCGAGCGGTACAAACACAAGCGCGACTTCACTCGCACACCCGAGCCGGCCGGCGAGCTCGGTTCGAGCGAGGCCGGTCCAGCTGCCCGGACAGGCGCCAGGCCCAGCGCGCCGGCCGCAACTGGATCGGGCGGACCGGTCGCGCGCTTCGTCGTGCAGCGTCACAGGGCCCGCAACCTCCACTACGACTTCCGTCTCGAGATCGACGGGGTGCTGGTCAGCTGGGCCGTTCCCAAGGGATTGACGCTCGACCCGGCGGTTCGTCGCGGCGCCTTTCGTGTCGAGGACCACCCGATCGAATACTTCGATTTCGAGGGAGTCATCCCGGCCGGGCAATATGGCGCCGGAGACGTGATCGTCTGGGACTGGGGGACATATCGGGCTGAGTCGACGGACGATGCGCGGCGGGCCCTGGAGAGCGGCGAGCTGAAGTTCGAGCTGGACGGAGAGAAGCTGCGCGGCCGGTTCACGATCGTAAGAACCCGCGGTCGCGGCGCAACTCGAGACGCCGGGGCCGGCTCGGCCGGACACTCAGAGCGGGAGGAATGGCTCCTGATCAAGAAACGGGACGGGGCCGCTCTCTCCGGCTGGGACATAGACTCGCTGCCCCTCTCCGTCAAGTCGGGGAGAACGAACGACGAGGTCGCGGCAGGAATGCCGCCTGTCTCCGCCGGGCGCGCGCCGATCGCGGCGACGCCCGGGGATCCGATGAACGGCTCCAGAGCTGCGACCGTTGCGGCGGAGCTGCCGGGAGCGCGACTGGCTCGGATGCCGGACTTCATCGAGCCAATGAAGGCGACGCCCTCCGATCGACCCTTTAGCGACCCGGCCTGGTTGTACGAGCTCAAATGGGACGGTTACCGGGTCCAGGCCCACGTACGGGACGGACGCGCTGCGTTCTTCACGCGGCGTGGCCTCGACGCCGCCGGCTACTTCCCTGAGCTCGCCGGGCCGCCGACGTGGATCGCGGCCGGCGAAGCGATCCTGGACGGCGAGGTGGTCGCGCTCAACGCGGCCGGTGAACCCGACTTCCGGCTGCTGCAAGCTCGGCCGGCCACGGCGCGTGGGCGTGGCAAAGCCGCCGCACGACCAACCAAGGGAGACGACCCCGGCGAGCAGGCGGTTGGCGGGACGGGGGTCGACGGGACGGGAGCCGGGGGTGCGGGGGCCGCGGGCGCAGGAGCCGCGGGCGCAGAATCCGCGGGCGCGGGGGCCGCGGACGCGGCCGAGGCCACTCTGGTCTACGAGGTCTTCGACCTCCTCTTCCTCGAGGGCGTCTCGCTGCTGGGGGTTGCCCTGGAGTCCCGCAAACGGCTCCTCCGCGACGTGCTGCTGGAGTCGCCGACGGTTCGCTACGCAGGTCATCTGGACGACGGCGAAGCTTTCTACCGCGCAGTCTCCGAGCGAGGCCTGGAGGGAATCGTGGCCAAGCTCCGCCGGGGCCTCTATACGCCCGGGCGCCGCTCGCCGTCCTGGCTGAAGGTCAAGTGCCGGAAGGAGCAGGAGTTCGTCATCGTCGGCTGGACGCCTCGGTCGGGGACCGAGAACGATCTGGGAGCCCTCATCCTGGGCGTCCAGGAGAACGGCGGACTGAGGCCCGCCGGGAGGGCGGGGACCGGTTTCGACGCGCGCGAGCGGCGGCGGCTGCTGGCCCTGATGGCCCCGCTGCGAAGGTCCGCCTCGCCGCTCCGCCCGACGCCCAACGAGCCGGGTGTCAGATGGGTCGAACCGCGGCTGGTGGCGCGGGTCGAGTACGCCGAATGGCCCGCAGGCGGGTTGCTGCGGGCGCCTTCCTACAAGGGCCTGGATCCTGATGCCGACCCGGCCAAAGTGGTCCGAGAACAAGTCTCGTCCTCCGAACGAGCAGTCCGCGCAGCCGAGTCCGGCGAGCCTGCGCAGGTCCGCGAGTCAGCCTTGGTGAGCGAGCCCGGCGAGGAGCCCGAGTCCGCCCCGGGAATGCACCAAGGCGTCACCCCGGGCGCGGAGGCCCACGACTCCAGCGCAGCCTCTCCCGAGGAGCTTGCCGCACTCGAGGCGCTGCCGGCGACGGGAGGCTTCTGGACCGTGGCCGGACGCCAGCTCAAGCTCAGCAACCTGGACAAGCCTCTCTGGCCCGCCGATGGCATCGTCAAGAGGGACCTGATCCGCTACTACTCGTCGGTCGCCCGGTTCGCCCTGCCGTATCTACGCGATCGGGCGCTGACCGTCTTCCGTCACCCAAACGGCATCGATCGGCCGGGCTTCTGGCAGAAGCAGATCCCCGGTCATGCTCCAGCCTGGATAGACCGCTGGTCATGGGAATCGGAATCGGCGGGCGAGCGCCGCGACTACATCGTGGCCGATTCCCAGGCCACTCTGGCCTGGCTCGCCAATGAAGCCGCTATCGACCTGCACCCGACCACGTTCCGGACAAACGCCCCGGACCGGCCGACGTGGGCGTTCGTCGACATCGATCCGGGAGAGCGCACGACCTGGGACGATCTCCTGCAACTGGCCCGGTTGTACGGCACGGCACTCGATCATCTCGGCGTGAGCGGATTCCCAAAGGTCACCGGCCAGCGCGGCATCCAGGTATGGATCCCGATCCGTCCGGCCTATACATTCGGTCAGACGCGTGACTGGGTTGGCGAGCTGTCGCGCGCCGTCGCTGCGATCGTCCCGGACCTCGTCAGCTGGGAATGGGAAAAGACCCGGCGCGCCGGCCTGGCCCGCCTGGACTACACCCAGAACGCGCCAAACAAGACGCTCGTCGCCCCGTACGCCGTCCGGCCCGCCCCGGGTGCGCCGGTCTCGGCGCCAATCTCGTGGGCCGAGCTGGACGATCCCAACCTGCGGCCGAACGGCTGGACCATCCGAACGATCTTCGAGCGGCTGGCCCGGGTCGGCGATCTGTTCGAGCCGGCGCTGGCCCTGGAACAGGATCTGCCTGCCCTGTAGCGGTCCGGCGGGCCACGGATGGTACGCTCAGATCGTGGATGAACGACAACGCCGGGCGGACAGCCCGGATGCCTCGAGCCAGGACCAGACCGGAGCTGGCCGCCAGCCGACGCGGCGCGAACGGCGCAACTCCGACATGAGACAGCGCGCTCGGATCTCCTCCGACCTTCCGGAGGAGAATGCCCCTGGCGTCGAGCCGACCGCGTCGGACGGCGCCACCGGCGGCATCGTCGGTCGGCTTCAGGCAGTGGCGGAGCCGGTGACGAACGTGGTCGAGCCATTCGTGGACCACATCGTCGCGCCAGTCGCGGGAGCCATCGGCAGCGTCATCGGCGCCGCCAGCCAGGCCTGGTCGAGTCAGCAGTCCGTCGTCGCCCGCCGCGTTCGACGCGCCGCCAGGGAGCCGCTGGCCAATCTCTATGACCTCTACCCGGAGGTCCGTCTGGCGTCACCGCGGGAGCTCGGACTGCGCTTCGTGCCTGTCGAGGACATTCGCGGGACGGCGGTCGCCGGCGCCACTCAGCGAGGAGGCGACTTCCTGCCCTTGGAGCCCTTCCGAGGCGAGAACTGGTCGGGCCGCTGGCGCCGCATCCTCGAGGCGAACCAGCGTCTCCAGCCGCTGCCTCCCGTCGACCTGATCAAGTTCGCCGGCGACTACTGGGTCGTCGATGGCCACAATCGGGTGGCCGCCACGCTCTACGCGAACGGCACCGGGCTCGACGCGATGGTGACCGAACTGATCCCGCTCGATGGCAAGACCAGCGAACGCCCCACCGAGCTGCTCTCCTACATGGGCGGTGGGGCCGAGCTCAGAGCCGCGGCCCAGGGCTTCCGTCCCGCGGTGGGCATGCGCCATACCCCCTCGAACGCCGAAGCCGACGGCCAGGACGACGCAGGGGCAGGCGCCTCCGAACGCTACCCTGATCGTGAGAGGCAGGACTCGGAGGCGCCGGACTAGCGTGACGCATCGGCTCGAGATGGAATGGCCGGACCCAAAACCGTTCGGCGCCCGTGGAGGGACGCCGATCCGTCTGCTGGTCGTCTCTGACACGGTGGACCCCGCATTGCTGGATCGGCGAAACCGCCAGGCCCTCGCTCCGATCGACTTGATCGTCGGCTGCGGCGACCTCGACTGCAAGGACCTGTCGTTCATCGCCGACGGACTGGACGCCCCTCTCGTGTACATCCACGGCAACCACGACTCGCCCGAACGGTGGGCGGCGAACGCAGGGTTGTGCCCGGCGCCCATGCCCTCCAGCTCCGTCCAGCACCATCTCGGACTCGCGGTCGCCGGCCTGACCTGGCCGGGGAGACGTGGCAAGCGAGCGACCCGAAGCGAGCGCGCGGCCTGGGGACAGGCCCTGGTGCTGGCCGCGCGCCGGCTTGGCAGGGCCGGCCCGTTGATCGTGGTCAGTCATGTCCCGCCTCTGGGCGCGGGAGATGTGCCCGACGGGACCTTCCATCGCGGCTTCCGAGGGTACCGCTGGCTGCTTGAGCGCCTGGCTCCCCCACTCTGGTTGCACGGCCACACGCCACTGGCCGCCGCCAGCGACTGGTGCATGCAGGTGGGCCCCACCAGACTGGTCAACGCGACCGGGGCGGTCGTGATCGAGCTGCTGCCGCCCGCCAGGAGCTGAGCGGCGCGCGGAGGGTGCGCCGGGCCGGCCTACAGAGAACGCGGATCCACAGCGTCCGGATCGACGCCCAGCTCGCGGATGCCTTTGGCGGCCTCGGCCGGGCTGAGACGGCCGTCGCGAGCCAGGCCGGCCAGGGCGGCCGCCGCGATGTGCGGCGCGTCGATCTCGAACAGCTCCCGCAGGGCCTCGCGGGTGTCGGATCGGCCGAACCCGTCAGTGCCCAGGACCAGTCGCGACGCCGGCAGCCACGGTGCTACGAGATCCGGGTAGGCGCGGATCCAGTCCGTCGCGATGACGATCGGACCGCCGTCCTGGGACAGCACGCTGGCGATGAGCGGGCGGCGCGGCGGCTCTCCGGGATGAAGGCGGTTCCAGCGATCGACACCCAGAGCCTCCGCCCGGAGCTGCTGGAAGGACGTCGCGCTGTAGACCTCGGCAGCGATGCCCCGCTCGGCAAGGACCTGCCGCGCGGCAACGACCTGCTGCAGGATCGAGCCACTGCCGACGAGCCGCACGGGTCGTTGGCCGGGCGTCCCAGGCGACGGCCTTGGCCCGTGCCGCCGACCTGGCGCCCGCCTTCGTCGCGGCCGCCGCGCCCAGGTCGGGTGCGGCCAGAAGGCGGTAGATCCCGCCGACGATCTGCTCGTCGGTTAGATCGTCGGGCCGCTTGGGCATCGCGTAGTTCTCGTTGTACAGAGTGATGTAGTAGAAGACGTCCTCACCCTTCGCGAACATCCGCTCGATCCCCTCCCGGACTATCGCGGCCAGCTCGTAGGCATAGGCCGGGTCGTAGGCTCTGATGTTGGGGATCACGGACGCGAGCACGTGGGAATGCCCGTCATCGTGCTGAAGCCCCTCGCCCATCAGAGTCGTCCGTCCGGCGGTGGCTCCCATGACGAAGCCACGGCCGCGTTCGTCGGCCAGGGCCCAGAACTGGTCGCCGGTCCGCTGGAAGCCGAACATCGAGTAGAAGATGTAGAACGGAATCAGGGGCACGCCATGGGTTGCGTAGGCGGTTGCGGCCACCTGCAGGGAAGCCACCGCTCCGGCTTCGGTGATCCCTTCCTCCAGAACCTGGCCGTTGACGGCCTCGCGGTAGCTCAGGACGAGGTCCGAGTCCACGGGTTCGTACCTTTGTCCCAGCGCGGCGTAGATCCCCACCTCCTTGAACAGCGGATCCAGTCCGAATGTTCGGGCCTCGTCTGGGACGATCGGTACGACATGCGATCCGATCTGCGGGTCGCGGATGAGATTACGCAGCAGCCGGCCAAAAGCCATGGTAGTGCTGACGGCCATCTGAGAGCCCGTCGCGAACTCGGCGTCGACCTCGGGGCGGGGGGCCGGTAGTGGCCTGGCTCGGACCACACGTTTCGGTACGAAGCCACCCAGGGCGCGGCGCCTGTCCAGCATGTAGCGGATCTCTTCGGAGTCTGGCCCGGGGTGGTAGTACGGCGCGTCGTGGAGCTTGTCGTCGGGTATCGGCAGCTGCAGCCTGTCGCGGAAGATGCGGAGCTCGGCCTCGGACAGCTTCTTGGCCTGGTGGGTGATGTTGCGAGCCTCGACGCCCGGGCCAAGAGCCCAGCCCTTGATGGTCTTGGCCAGGATCACGGTTGGCGCTCCCCGGTACTCCGTGGCCGCCCGGTACGCCGCGTAGACCTTGCGGTAGTCGTGGCCGCCTCTCCGCAATCGGGCCAGATCGTCGTCCGAGAGGTTCTCGACGAGGCGCCGCAGCCGTTGGTCGGGGCCAAAGAAGTGCTCGCGGATGTAGGCGCCGCCCGCCACGGAGAACTTCTGGAACTCGCCGTCCAGGGTCTCGTTCATCTTGTTGACGAGCAGCCCATCCACGTCGCGAGCCAGCAGGTCGTCCCACTCGCGACCCCAGATGACCTTGATCACGTTCCAGCCGGCGCCGCGGAACAGCCCCTCGAGCTCCTGGATGATCTTGCCGTTGCCTCGGACAGGGCCGTCGAGACGCTGAAGGTTGCAGTTCACCACGAAGATCAGGTTGTCGAGGCCCTCGCGAGCTGCCAGTGAGAGGGCGGTCACCGACTCGGGCTCGTCCATCTCGCCGTCGCCGGTGAAGGCCCAGACGCGGCTGGCGGAAGTGTCCGCCAGGCCGCGGTTCGCGAGGTAGCGGTTCAGACGGGCCTGGTAGACCGCAGCGATCGGGCCAAGGCCCATCGAGACCGTCGGGAACTCCCAGAAGTCGGGCATCGTGCGGGGGTGCGGGTAGCTCGGCAAGCCCAACGGCGAGAGCGCCTCCTGGCGGAAATGGTCCAGGTTCTCCTCGGTGAGGCGGCCCTCCAGGAACGCGCGAGCGTAGATGCCGGGCGCTGCGTGGCCCTGGAAGAAGATCTGGTCGCCGGCGCCGCCCTCATCCTTGCCACGGAAGAAGTGGTTGAACCCAACCTCATACAGGGTCGCTGCGCTCGCGTACGTAGCCAGGTGCCCGCCAAGCCCGGGCGCACGGTTGTTGGCGCGCAGGACCATCGCCACCGAGTTCCATCGGATCAACCGTCGGATCCGGCGCTCGATCTCCTCGTCGCCTGGGAAGAACGGCTCCTGCTCGGGGCTGATCGTGTTGATGTAGCGGGTCTGGGTCAGCGGCGGCAGACCGATGCGCAGCTGGCGGGCGCGCTTCAGCAGCTTGTACAGAAGGAACCGGGCGCGCTCGTCGCCTTCCTGGCCATGGATCTGGTCGAGCGCATCCAGCCATTCCTGCGTCTCGGTCGTGTCGATGTCGGGCAGCTGGTGCTTGAATTCGTCGAAGTACATCGGTCTTGCGGATTCTGCGGGATCGGGTCGGAGACAGCATGCGCGCAGCCGAACGCGACCTCGAAGCGCAGGGTAGCGGATCGGACGCCGATCGTCCCTGTGGCCGCCGCGGTGGGTCGGAAATCGAAGCCCGCCGGTATTCCCTCTCGCTTTGCCGCCCGATTCGGCGCACAGTAGATTCAGTTACCTCGGCCGCGTCAGACATGGGGCTCCGCCCGGGCGAACGGCAGAAGGGAGCGAGTCGAGTGGGCACGCAACCCCTGGTTCTGGTTGCCGACGACGAGCCGCGAATCACCAAGCTCGTCTCGATGGCACTCAGCGACGAGGGCTTCCGAGTTGTCACCGCCGCCGGGGCGAGGAGGCGCTCGCCAAGGCGGAGGAAGTCCGGCCCGACATCGTCCTGCTCGACATCGTCATGCCGGACCTGGACGGCATCGAGGTAATGCGCCAGTTGCGCGAGCGAAGGCCCGTGCCCGTCATTCTGCTAACCGCCAAGGGATCTGCCCCGGACAAGGCCAAGGGTCTCGATCTTGGGGCCGACGACTACGTCGCCAAACCATTCCACCTTGATGAGCTGGCCGCCCGTGTCCGCGCCGTGCTCCGCCGGGCCTCCGGAGTGGCCTCGGGGATCGGAGCCGTCCGGTTCGACGACATCGAGATCGATCTGGAGCGGCGCATGGTCTACCGCGCTGGCCAGCTGGTCGAGCTGTCGCGAACCGAATGGCTCCTGCTCCAGCACCTGGCGACGAATGCCGGCAAGGTTGTACTCCACACGGAGCTTCTGACCAAGGTCTGGGGGCCCGAATACCGCGACGACCTCCAGTACCTGCGCGTGTGGGTCAGTCGTGTTCGCCGCAAGTTGGGCGCGAGGCCGGGCGAACCGGGCCGTATCAAGACGTTCCAGGGGATCGGCTATCTGCTCGACGCCGAGCCCGCTCGGGTGGATGTGCCCGCTGACGGGGCGCACGACCACCTGGCGCCGTATGCCACCGCCGGCACGGGGCAGGAGGACGCCGTCTAGGAGCTCCGCCTCCTCACCTTGCCGCACACAATCAAGCGGCCCGAGCAGGGGGACCCGGGCCGCTTGGTTATCCAGAAGACGCCCCGTCACCGGCGTCTCCGTCAGAAGCTCGGGTGACCGAGGAACTAGAGCGAGCCTAGCCCTTCCCGCCTGTCGGCTGCGCCCCGACAACCGAAGGCGCCGTTGCATCGGCGTTGCAGACGTCTCTTCGGCCCGCTTGCGCCGCAGTCCTCGATCGCGTACAAAGCCCGAGACGATGACCCGCAACTGGCGGGCCGAAGACGGAGGAACCCCACCGCCATGGCAGACGGCTCGAGGTCACGACCGGGCTCGCCCTGGCAACCGGGGGTTCCCGGTGCCCGGTACGGACACGAGGTCGCCCTCATCGTCGTCGACCTCCAGAACGACTTCGCGGATCGATCGGGCAGTCTCTCCGTCCACGGCGGGTCCGACATCGTCCCGATCGTGAACGAAGAGATCGACCGAGCGCTCGAGGCCGGCGCCGCGGTCGCCTACACGCAGGACTGGCATCCGGCCCACACACCTCACTTCGCCCAGGATGGGGGCATCTGGCCAGTCCATTGCGTCCAGGATTCGTGGGGCGCGGAGCTTCACCCGGACCTCTCGGTCCGTGGGCCGGTCGTCCGCAAAGGTGCCCACGGCGAGGACGGCTACTCCGGCTTCTCGATGCGCGACCCGGCGGGCGGCCCCTCGATTCCGACCGAGCTTGACACGACGATCGCGACGGCCGGAGCCAGGCGGCTGGTGGTGGTCGGCCTCGCCACGGACTACTGCGTCAAGGCCACAGCTCTCGACGGCGTGAGGCTCGGCTACGAGACGGCCGTATTGCTCGCCGGCGTGCGCGCGGTGGACCTCCAGCGCGGCGATGGGAATCGGGCACTGGACGAGCTCGAAAGGGCGGGCGTCCTGCTCGTGGGCAGGCGCCCGGGGCCGGACTGACGCCGCCCCGGCCGCTCGTCGCGCCGGCGGAGACTGCGGCTTCGACCGGCGCTCAGCGCGCCGAGCCACGGCGTAACGGACCCCGGCGTGGCCGGCGGCAGCCGCACGGCTAGAGGAGCCTGGACTACATGCAGCTACACCTCATCGACGCCACCTACGAGCTGTTCCGGGCCTTCTACTCTCCCCGGCCGGCGGCGCGAGCCCGGGACGGCCAGGATGTCGGCGCCGTGGTTGGGCTGCTCTACACGCTGCTGGCCTTGCTCAGAGACGAGGGCGCAACGCACGTCGGCTGTGCCACGGACCATGTCATCCGCTCATTCCGCAATGACTTGTATGGCGGCTACAAGACCGATGCCGGCGTGCCCGCGGAGCTCCTGGCCCAGTTCGCGCTGGCCGAGCGGGCGATGGAGGCCCTCGGAGTCGTCGTCTGGCCCATGGTCGAGTTCGAGGCAGACGACGCCCTGGCGACGGCCGCGGCCCGATGGTCGGAGCAATCCGGCGTGGACCGCATCTGGATCTGTACGCCGGACAAGGACCTCGCCCAGTGCGTCGAAGGGGACCGCGTCGTCTTGCGCGACCGGCGCCGAGCCCGAACGATTGACGACGCCGGCGTGCGTGAGAAATGGGGCGTCGCGCCGGAATCCATCCCCGACTATCTGGCCCTCGTGGGAGACGCCGCGGACGGCTTCCCGGGCCTGCCCGGCTGGGGGGCGCGCTCCGCGGCCGCCGTCCTGGGCCGCTTCGGCCATCTGGAAACCATCCCCGCGGACGTCGGGGAGTGGCACGTCGACGTTCGGTCGGCGGCTGGCCTCAACGCCACCCTGCGCTCGAGGTGGCAGGACGCGCTTCTCTTCCGGCGCCTCGCCACGTTGCGCAGGGACGTACCGCTGCCCGAGGTCCAGGCGGATGAGCTGCGATGGCTCGGTGCTCGCCGCCATGCGTTCGCGGCGCTGTGCGAGGACCTGGGCCAGCCGCGCCTCGCCGAGCGCCCGCATCTCTGGCGAGAGTAGGAGCCGCCGGCGCCGAAGCGGCCCGAGCGCCCGATCCGCGAGGTCCTACGCGCGTTCGGGAAGTGCTAGCCCAGCATCTCCAGCATGGTCGCGTGATGGCGCGGCGAGGCCGCCAGACAGGACCATTTCTTGGCCGGGTAGGCCAGGTCGAACCAGGGCTTCCCGTCCAGCGTCGAGACGGCGGCGCCCGCTCGCTCGGCGATCAGCCCGGCGGCGGCGACGTCCCAGGCGGAGAGGCCGGCGCTCTGCGCGTAGATGTCGAAGCGGCCGCACGCGACGTACGCGAGGGTCAGTGCCGCCGACCCCATCGAGCGGTGGGCCCGAATGCTCTTGAGGGCGGTACGCCGCTTGCGCACGATCCCGCGCCCGCCGATTGCCAGAGTCGCCACCAGATCCTCGAGCAGGTCCTTGTCGCCGACGCGAATGGGCTGGCCGTTGCGCAGCGACGGTCCGTCGACGGCTCCCGCGAACGTCTCGTCACGACTGGGGTCGTACACAACTCCAACGACCGGTAGCCCCTCGGCGGCAAGGGCTATCGAGACGCAGAAGAACGGGATGCCGTTGGCGTAGTTGATCGTTCCATCCAGAGGATCCACTATCCAAACCCGCCCGGACTTCACCTTGCCCGCGGCGGCCACCTCTCCTATCTCCTCGGCGTAGAAATGATCGTTCGGATAGCGCTCCTGGACGGCGCGCATCACCAGGCTTTCGCAGAGGTGGTCCACCTCAGTGACGACGTCGCGCGGGCCCTTCGCCTGGATCTTCTCCAGGCGCTCGTATCGCTCCATCTGGATCCGGCCGGCCTGATGGGCCAGGTCGATGGCCAGTTCCAGTTCCGGACCGAAGGCGGCAGACCGGCCGAGCCGACGCAGGTCCGGCGAGCGCCGGGTCGGACCCGACAACATCAGCTCGCGATCCCGGCGTCGAGAGCGATCTCGATCGTTCGCTCAATCGAGCGGTTTAGCTCGTCAAGCGGCAGGTACGTTTCCTCGGAGCCTGCCTCTTCCCAGAGCACGTCGCTGACCGTAAGGATCGTGGCAGCGGCCACGTCAGCGCCCGCGGCCCTGGCCCGAGCCGCCAGGTAGTAGAGCACCGATGTCTCCATCTCGAAGGCCAGGATGCCGCGGCTGCGCCACTTGGAGAAGTAGTCCGAGTCTGGGTTGTAGAAGACGTCGACTGTCGCGACCGGCCCGACATGCGGCTTCTGGCCACGCTTCTCGGCGGTCTCCACGAGCCTCTTGATGAGGCGGAAGTCGCCCGCCGGCGCGTAGGGGTCACCGTGGAGATAGGTGCGAGTCGCGCCATCAACTGGCGCCGCGGCGGTGGCGATGACGATGTCGCCAGTCGTGATGCCGGGCCCGATGCCACCGCATGTGCCGACCCGGATAAGGCGCCTCGCTCCCAGGCGGAGCAGCTCCTCCACGACGATTGAGATGCTCGGGGCGCCCATGCCGCTCGTCTGGACGCTGACTGGGACGCCCTGGTACGTGCCGGTGTAGCCGAGCAAGCCGCGATGGGAGTTGACCTGGCGAGCGGCCCCGGGACCGCCGTCGAGCTTCTCCGCTATCAACGTCGCGCGATTGGGGTCGCCGGGCAGAAGGACCACCGGAGCGTAATCCTCCGACTCGGCCCGGAGGTGGATCTGAGGCATTGGCTGCTCCTGCTCCCTGAGTCTTCTGGCCGGGCGATGACCCCGGCGGGCGGGCGCGCCGATGCGAGCCCAGGCTGGATTCTACGGCTGCGGCAGTCCCGGAACGGACGCGCCTCGCCGGCGCGTTCCGTCCGTCCTGTCCCGATTGTGCGCGAGTTCCGCGAGGCACGCACCAACGACTGGAGCACGTCGCCTGGAGGCAACGGAATCGAGCGGCCGGCCGCTTATGGTCCAGACTGGTCGAGGGAGGATCTATGCGGTCTAGTGTGGACAAACTGTGGAAAACCTGACATACATACGCACGGACTACGCTTGCGATCTGTGGATTACGTCGTATGGTACGGATGACCCAAGGCCGACCCCGTACCGTTGGATGCTAGGAGCGACGCCAGGCAGCGCCAAAGATGAGACTTGTTGGTCCTCGGTTGGCCGGTCCCCGTCTCCCGGTCAAGGTGCCCGCCTCGAGGACTGGCGGTGAGTGAGGAACCATCGTGCGCTTCGTTCGGTCCCGCCAAGGGGCGGTCGAGCGGCTTCTCTGGTCGCGTGACAGCAGGTTTGTTGCCAAGATCGCGAGCCGTCTGCCACAGGCCCAGATCGTAGAACTGGCCGATTCGGGCTGGTGCGTCCTGGCTCCAGCCGGGGACCTGCCCGAGGAATTGATCGGCGAGCTCGCCGAGGCGTCCGTCTATGGCGTCGCCGACGTCGACCCGTCCCAGCAACCCTGGATCCGCTACGTGGTGGCTCTGGGTCGGGCGGTGCAGATCTCAGGCCTCGGCCACCGCATCGGCATGGACGAGTCGCCCGAGATCGCCAAAGGCAAGATCCTCGAGTACTTCTTCGCCCTCAAGGAAAACCACCACGTCGAGTTCCAACCGATAGTGGACCTGCGCACGATGCAGGCGCACGAGTGGGAGTGCCTCTTCCGGCCCCAGATGCCGATGCAGCCGCAAACGATCAGCGCCATGGTCGAAGCGGCCCTCGTCGCCAAACGCCCCCTCGATTTCGACACCTTCGTGGTCGCAACGACCCTGACTCGGATAGCCGAGGTCCTCAAGCCCGGCGCCGCCGGACGGCGGATGCGCTTCGGCATCAACTTCCTGCCGGCCAGCCTGCTGGCACCTCGCTTCGAGGCGAGCGCCTTCGCCGACCTGGTTGAGAAGGCCGGCCTGTTGCCCCGCCAGGTCATCGTCGAGTGCACGGAACAGCAGGCGGTCGGAGATGTTCCGCGCTTGATGAAGCAAGTGCGAGCGCTCCGCAAGCTGGGCTTCGGTTTCGCCATCGACGACGCCGGCGCAGGGTACGCGAGTTTCACCGTCATCGCCGCACTGGAACCCTCGATCATCAAGATCGACCGCGAGATCGTGCAGGGGATCGGCAACAAGGACGCGGAGGCAAAGAAGGCGCTCGTAGAGGCATTCGTCTCCTTCAGCCGAAGGATCGGGGCTCAGGTCGTGGCCGAGGGAATTGAGAATCGACGGGACCTGGTCGCTCTGGCGGAGCGCGAGGTGGACTTCGGCCAGGGTTACCTGCTCGGCCGGTCCTCGCTCCTGCCCAGCCAGCCGCGTCACGTCCGAGGTGGCAACGTTGGGGCCGGCCACCCCCTGCCGCTGGTCATCCCGACGGTGGCCGGCTGGGAGGGAGCGGTCACCACTCGCGCCGCATCCAGTCGCTAGCTCGCGCCTGATCGCGACCACGGCCCGGGCCAGAACACGGCCCCGGTGGCCGGCGTACCATCGAGCGGTTCACTCGCCTCTGTCTCGCACCTGGCACTTCCACGACGGGACTCATGAGCTTCGCCGAACCCAATCCCGCTCGGATTCATCCTGTCCTGTCAGCCGCGGTGCGTCGCTTTCCTGAGGCTCCTCGACTCGCCGTCGTGGCTACCCACAACCCAGAGGCGGCCGACGCCCGGATCGCGGGCTTCCGACAGCAGCGGCGGGCGACCTTTCGGCCGCACCCGGAACGCGTATTCGAGCGGCTCCGCTGACGTTCCGGCAAGTTCCGACCGGAGATCCCCCCGCGAGAAGGAGATGGAGATGGCTCAGCCGAAGATCGGCTACGCGGCAATGCTCGAGCAGTTCGGGCCTGGAGAGGTCGTGGATCTCTGCGCCAGAGCCGAGGAGGCCGGCTTCTCCGGAGTCATGGCCGCCGACCACTTCCAGCCCTGGACGCCCCGGCAAGGCCAGGCGTCGTTCGTCTGGGAGGTGCTGGCGGTGGCCGGCGCCCGCACCAGGGGCGACCTCGGCCCCGGGGTTACGTGCCCGTCGTTTCGGATGCATCCGGCCATCGTCGCCCAGGCCGCGGCCACCCTGGAAGTCATGTACCCGGGCCGAACCTGGCTTGGACTTGGCTCCGGCGAGGCGCTCAACGAACACGTTGTGGCCGGCTACTGGCCCGAGACACCGGAGCGGATCAACCGCATGTTCGAGGCAGTCGAGGTCATTCGAAAGCTCTTCTCCGGCAAGGACGTCAAACACGACGGCCGCAACTTCAAGCTCGAGACGTCGCGCTTGTGGACGATGCCCGACGTCGCGCCGCCTATCTACATCGCGACCGCCGGACCAGTCACCGCCAAGCGGACAGGGGCACTGGCCGACGGCCTGATCACCGTCGGCGCGCCGGAAGGGAAGATCGAGACGATCTTCGAGAAATGCCGTGAAGGTTGCCGAGAGGCCGGCAACGACCCCGATAAGTTCAAGTACATCCTGCAACTCCACCTCTCGTGGGCCGCGACGGACGAACAGGCCGTCCGAAACGCGATGGAGGAGTGGCCCAACGGCGGGATGAAGTTCCCCAAGGCGGATATCCGCTCACCTGGCGACTTCGAGCAGATGGCGAAACTGGTCCGGCCCGAGGACTTCGAGGGTCGCATGCTCATGTCCGCCGACCCGGAGCGGCACCGCAAGGAGATCCAGAAGTTCCTGAACATGGGCTTCGACCAGATCTACCTCCACAATGTCGGCCGAAACCAGGTCGAATGGCTGGAGGTCTTCGGCCGCGAGGTCCTGCCGAAACTGACGGCCTGAACGACGAAGGAGGAACTGCATGCCCGACGTCAAGCTAGGATTGCTCTGCTGGAACCAGAACTCGGACTGGCCTTCGCTCTTCGAGGCGGGCGTTCGAGCAGACCGGCTGGGCTACGACAGCCTGTGGGCATGGGACCACCTCTACCCCATCGTCGGCGACCCGGATGGGCCGTTCTACGAGGGCTGGCTGACCATCACGGCCTGGGCCGAGGCCACCAGGCGCATCCGAGTGGGGTTGATGGTCGGCGCCAATCCGTACCGAAACCCGGCTCTGGTCGCCAAGATGGCGACCACGCTGGATCACATCAGCCGTGGGCGAACCTACCTCGGCATCGGCGCGGCCTGGAACGAGACGGAGGCCCGCGACTTCGGGATCGAGTTCGGGTCGGGGATTCCCGAGCGTCTCCGCTGGCTGGGCGAGGCCCTGCCCATCATCCGCGGCATGCTCCGCGGGGAGGCGCCAACGGCGGCGGGCCCGCATTACCACGCCCTCCACGTTCGCAACGATCCGCCGCCGGTCCAGCCACGCCTGCCGATCTTGATCGGCGGCGGCGGGGAGCAGGTGACGCTCAGGCTGGTGGCCCAGTACGCGGACGCCAATAACCTCGGCGGCGGCTTCGAGACCGTCAAGCGCAAGGAGGAGATCCTGCGCCGCCATTGCGAGACCGTGGGCCGCGACGAGCGCGAGATCGAACGGACCACCGGCGTAGGAGTCGTCGTCATCCGAGACTCGCACGCCGAAGCGGAACGGGTGTTCCGGCGGCTGTTCGAGGTCAACCGTGTCGCCCATTCCTGGGAGGACCAACCGGTCGGCACCCCGGAGGAGGTCGCGGAGATGCTGGGCCAGTACCTCACCATCGGCTACCGTCACCTGATCGTCGGCCACCCCGCCCCGTACGACGAGGAATCGGCGGTCCGCCTGTCGAATGAGGTTCGGCCGCTCCTCGAGAAGGCTGGCTGAGCCTTCCATGACGGACGTCGGCCCCGGGCCGCGCTACTCTTTCGGCATGGGAGCGTGTCGCCGCTCCAGGTGGAGGAACGATGCGCGTCGTGTGTCTGGCGGGAGGCGTCGGCGGGGCGAAGCTCGCCGACGGGCTCCAGCAGATCGTCGCGCCCGGTGACCTGACGGTAATCGTCAACACAGGCGACGACCTGGAACGGCACTCCCTCACCATCTGGCCGGACCACGACACCGTTCTCTACACGCTGGCCGGAATCGCGGACCCGAGTCAGGGTTGGGGTGTCGCCGGCGAGACCTGGCAGGTCATCGACCAGCTCGCGCGGCTGGGCGAGGAAACGTGGTTCCGCTTGGGCGACAAGGACATCGCCAGTCACCTCTACAGAACGGCCAGGCTCCGAAGGGGCGCCCGGCCCACCGAGGTGGCGCTCGAGATGGCTCGCACATTAGGCCTCAGGTCCCGCGTTCTGCCGATGGCCGACGAGCCAGTTCGCACCCGAGTTCGAACCGACGGCGGCTGGCTCGACTTCCAGGACTACTTCGTCCGGCTTCACCAGAGTCCCGACGTCCGCGAGGTTCGGTTCGAGGGGATCGAGTCGGTGAACGCTCACCCCCGAGGTACGCGAGGCGATACGTTCGGCCGAGGCGATCGTGGTCGCCCCGTCCAATCCGATCGTCTCCATCGGGCCGATCCTGGCCGTGCCCGGGCTGCTCGCGGAGATCGTCGCGGCTCGCGCTGGCGGCGTCCCGGCGGTCGGGGTCTCCGGCATCGTCGGCGGCAAGGCCCTGCGCGGCCCTGCGGACAGGATGATGGTCGGGCTGGGCGAGGAGTCCACGGCGCTGGGAGTGGCCCGCCGGTATGCCGCCCTTGAGCTGCTCGATCTCTTCTTCGTCGATCGCCAGGACGAGGCACTCGCGGAGCCGGCCAGGGCTCTGGGGCTGGCTGTCGTCGTCGCCGACACGATCATGACGGACGCCGCCGGCGCGGACTCGTCTGGCCGGCGAGATGCTCGACGCCGCGAGTGCCCTGCGTGCCCAACGAGGCTCATTGCCGCCGGCGGCGGAGGCTCGGCCATGACCCCCTCGGACCTGTCCCGCATCGTTGCTCTCGTGCCGGTGCGCTCTCTGAGCGGGTCGAAGTCACGTCTTGGGGAGCCACTGGACCCGGAGGAGCGGGCCGACTTGATCCTGGCCCTGCTTCGGCGCACCGTGGCTGCCGCGCGAGCGGCAAGATGCCTGGCCGGGGTGGTAGTCGTGACCATGGATGCCGATCTGGTCCGACTCGCGCGGACTATGGGCGCGACGTCGCTCAAGCAGGTGACAGACGGCCTCAACGAGGGTCTGGACGAGGCCCGCCTGGCTGCAGGCGACGGAGCCACGGCGGTGGTCGTCCTGCCCGCCGACCTGCCCGGCATTGCGGCCGCGGCGATCGACAGGCTCGTCGACGCGGCGGTGCGCGCGCTTCGAGACGCGCCTGACCGGCCGGTGGTCGTCCTGGTCCCCGATCGGCACGGCAGCGGCACCAACGCCCTTCTCGTGGCACCGCCCACGGCCATCGACTTCCGTTTCGGCGAGGGAAGCCGGGCGGCGCACGAGTCGGCGGCGGCGGCCGCGGGCGCCACCTACCTGGAGCTCGACGGGCCGCTCTCCTTCGACGTCGATACCGCCGACGACCTGCTCGAGGCCGACCGGCGCGGACTCGACCACGAGGCTGGGCGGTGAGCGGCGGCCCTATCGGCCGCGGCGCTGCGCCGCCCGCCGGACGCCTGACGGTCATCGCCCTCGAGGGCGTGCCGGAGATCCGCCCCGGTGACGACCTGACCGCGGCGCTGGTCGGCGCGCTCCGGAGGACGCCCGGGGCGCTGCCGCTGCTCGAAAGCGACGTCCTGGTCGTTACCCAGAAGGTCGTCTCCAAGGCCGAGGGCGCGATCGTGGACCTCACTGCCATCGAGCCGCGTCCCGAGGTCGTGGCTTTCGCGGAGCGCTGGGACCGCGACGCCCGGCAGCTGGAGGTCGTCCTTCGAGAGGCTCGGCGCGTCGTGCGAATGGCCAACGGCGTGCTCATCACTGAGACCCGCCACGGCTTCATCTGCGCCAACGGGGGTGTCGACGCTTCCAACGTGGGTCCTGAGACTGGCAACGTAGTCACGCTCTTGCCCGTAGATCCGGACGCGTCGGCCGCGGGGATACGAGCGGCGGTGGAGGTGGCCTTCGGCGTGGATGTGCCGGTCCTCATCTCCGACAGCTTCGGGCGGCCGTGGCGGTGGGGCATCACCGACGTGGCCATCGGCGTCAGCGGCATGCTCCCGCTCGACGATCTGCGCGGCACTCCGGACGCCGATGGGCGCATCATGCGCAGCACGGTTCGTGCCACTGCCGACGAGATCGCCACCGCCGCGGAGCTGGCCCTGGGCAAGACCGCCGGACGACCCGCGGCGATCGTTCGCGGCGCACACCCAACTCGTGGCGAGGGCAGGATCGCGGACGTCCTGATGCCGCGCGAGTTCGATCTGTTCCCGTGACTGGAGCGGCTCGCCAGCCGCTCTCGGCGAGCTACCCAACCCCGGAACAGATCGATCTGCCACTGACGCTCGCCCCGCTCCGGCACGGAGCCGCCGACCCGACGATCCGATTCGGAGCGGGACGGCGCATGGCTGGCGCGCCAGACCAGTGACGGAGCGGCCACCCTTCATCTCTGGATGGAGGGAGCCGCGGGCACAATCCGAGCCGAGGCCTGGGGTCCCGGGGCGACGGTAGCTCTCGATGCCGTGCCCGGTCTGGCCGGGTTGCTGGACGACCCGAAGCCGCTCGAGCCCGTGCATCCGCTGGTCCGTGAGCTGCAGCGTCGCTTTCCCGGTCTCCGGCTACCGCGCACCGGGCAGCTCGTGCCGGCCCTTCTGCCCGCGATCACCGAGCAGAAGGTGACGGGCGGCGAGGCACGCGCCGCGTATGTGGCAATCGTTCGCCGCTTCGGAGAGCCGGCGCCCGGACCCGCCGGCCTCACTCTCACACCGGCCGCGGCCCGCCTGGCGCAGCTCCCCTACTTCGAGTTCCATCCCTTTGGCCTGGAGCGGCGCCGGGCCGAGCTCTTGACGTCAGTGGCTCGCGCGCGCTCGGATATCGAAGCGCATGATGGCGCTGCCGCCGGCCGAGGCCTTGGCGCGGCTGCAGACGATCCGCGGCATCGGCGCGTGGACCGCGGCCGAGGCCACGCGGATTGCCTTCGGCGATCCCGACGCCGTGAGCCTCGGCGACGCCCACCTCCCGGACCTGGTGTCGTGGGCGCTGGCGGGCGAGGCCCGAGCGGACGACAGTCGAATGCTCGAGCTGCTGGCGCCGTACGTCGGCCAGCGAGCCCGGGTGATACGTCTGCTCGAGGTATCGGGGATCAGGATCCCGCGCTTCGGGCCTCGATTCGCACCCCGCCGCATCGGCCGCATCTAGCCGCGTGACGGCCGTGTCGAGCCCGAGGACGAGAGCCTAGCAGCCCGCCAGGTAGTTGCAGGGATTGACCGCGTTGGCGGTCGTGCCGAGACCCCACGGGTAACCGAGCCACACCTCGAAGTGCAGATGCGGGCCGGTCGCCTCTCCGCTCTGTGCCGACGGAGCCGATGCGCTGCCCGGCCGAGACTTTCTGTCCGACGCGGACGTTCCAGCGCGGAGAGGTGGTTGTAGGTCGTGTACAGCTTGGGACTCTGCTCGATCCAGATGACGTTGCCGCCGCCCGTGTAGGACCGCCACCCGGCGAGCACGACCGTGCCACCGGCCGCGGCCACGACCGGAGTCCCGTAGCTCGCCGCGATGTCGATAGCGTGATGGCCGGACCAGAAATACTGGCTGATGTAGTTGTAGCCGGAGACCGGCCACCTGAACGAGCCGCCGCTGTACGAGCCACCGCCACTGGACGACCCGGACTTGGGGGCCGGCATCGCCCCGCCGCTTGCACCCGGGATGATCACCGTCTGGCCCAGGACCAGCACAGCCTCCGGCAGATTGTTGGCATCGACGATGTCCTGCGCCGAGACCTTGTACTTGGCCGCCAGCGTGTCGAGCGTGTCCTTGGCCCCCACCTTCACGAGGAGGCCGTCCATCGGCGGAATGAGGAGCTTCTGGCCGGGTCGCAATGAGGCCGGATCGGGGAGTTGCGCCTTGTTGGCCCAATACACCGTAGAGGTGGCCAGGCCGAAGCTGCCCGCGATCTTGCCGAGGGTGTCGCCCTGCTGAACGGTGTAGGTCAGCAGCATGCTGGTGGCGTCCGTGCCGACGCCCGGGTTCTGCATGGTGTTCGGGATCGAGCCGTCTCCCAGGTACAGGTCGGCGGCGTCGTAGTCCCGGCTGCGCTTGTGAGGCCGTTGGTCGCGGATGGCTCGGCAGCGCCTAGAACCGGTTGCAGCGTCGGCCGTGCCGCCGCCGAGGCCGAAGCCACGACGGGCAGCGAGCTCAGGGCCGCCGCGGCCACGAGAAGCAGGCAGACGCCCACCGGCACCAGACGCTCGAAACCGTCGCTCTGGGCCAGACGATCGGCGATCCGATGGAAGGCGGCTCCCACCGCAGACGAGTCCGCGGCGAGTGGCTGCCTTGCCGGGCGGGATCCCGACGAGCCGACTGCAGTGGTGGACCTGCCGCGCCCCAAGAGCTCGCGCACCGAGTCCGAGATCGGCTCAAGGATCGAGCGCCTTCCAGACCCTGAGATCGCCGGCCAGGCGATGTCGGAGAGGATCCGGTTCACGGCAGCCACTGCATGACGCAATACGGTTTCCTCTTGGCAGGACGGCTCCGAGAGACTCTGAGCGGCTCTGGGGATCGGCAGGTACCCTAGCAGAGCCGCGAACCCCGCGCAAACACCCCGGCTCGGAGAAAGCGCCTCGTGGCTGGCATGGAGCCATCCGTGAAGATCGGTCTGCAGATCCCCTCGTTCAGCTTGGCCCGGCGGCGACGGCGCAATCGGCCCCACGCTGGCCCGCGTCGCCGAGACGGCAGACGCGGCCGGCTTCGACTCACTCTGGGTAATGGATCACTTCTACCAGATCCGCGGCGTCGGCCGACCGGAGGAACCGATGCTCGAGGGCTGGACGGCCCTCGGCTACATGGCCGCCCACTCAACGCGGGCGACGCTCGGCCTGATGGTCGGCGGCGTCCACTACCGCCTGCCGGCGCTGTGGGCCAAGGCTGCCACCACGCTCGACGTGCTCAGCGGCGGGCGCGCCTATCTCGGCATCGGCGCCGCCTGGAACGAGGAGGAGAGCCACGGCCTGGGCTTCCCGATGCCGCCCCTCGGCGTCCGCTTCGAGATGCTCGAGGAGACGCTCCAGATCTGCCACGCGATGTGGCAGGGCGAGCGCGGCTCCGAGGCAAGCCTTCGAGGGCCGGCACTACCAGGCGACGCGACTGCTCAACTCGCCCCAGGCGATCAGCCAAGCCGCACCCGAGGATCATCATCGGCGGCGGCGGCGAGCAGAAGACACTCCGCCTGGTGGCCAGATACGCGGACGCCTGCAACATCTTCGGCGGGCCGGAGCAGTTGAAGCACAAGTTCGGGGTGCTGCGAGAACGCTGCGACGAGATCGGACGGCCGTTCGATGAGATCGAGCGCACGAATCTGCAATCGATCGACCTGGAGCGCGAAGGCTCGGCCGACCTCATCGGACGTTTCCGAACCTTCTCGAACGTGGGCGTCCAGCACGTCATCTGCAACGTCGCGAAGGTGTGGGACGTCGCCAGGATCGAGACCCTGGGTCGCGACGTGATTCCAGCCGTCCACGCCCTCAAACCTCAGGCCATCTAGGAAGCTCGCTCCGCCCGGTCGAGCCGCGCGAGACGGACGCAGTGCCGATCGAGGCGCGCCTGACGGGCCGTGCTGCCGGGGCTAGCCGCGGGGCCCTCCTCGCGAGGCGGGATATGGGCATCGTTCCAGGCGGCGGCCCCGCAGTGCTCCGAACGTGGCAATATACTCCCAGGGAGTATCGCGACCATGCTAGGATTACAGTATGAGCGACGACGCCGAGCCCAAGTCCACATCAACCCTGAGCGGCCTGAGCCTGACCTTCCTGGCTCCGGCCGAAGGCGAGGGAGCATCGCAGGCACGCCCGCTTCGGCCGGTACCGGCCGAAGCCAGCCGCTCCGAGGAAGCACGCGTCGTCATCGTCGGTTCCGGTCCGGCCGGCCTCACCGCCGCGATCTACGCCGCCCGCGCCAACCTGGAGCCGATCGTCATCGGCGGCATTAGCGGCGGCGGCCAGCTCATGATCACGAGCGAAGTGGAGAACTATCCGGGCTTCCCAGAGGGAATCGAGGGTCCCGAGCTGATGGGCCTCTTCCGCAAGCAGGCGGAACGCTTCGGCGCCCGGATCGTCGACGCGGACGTCGAGCGGGTGGATCTCGGCAGCAGGCCGTTCCGGCTCTGGGCCGCCGGCGTGGAATACCGCGCCCAGGCCGTCATCGTCGCCACCGGCGCCGAAGCTCTCTGGCTGGGGATCGAGAGCGAGACCCGGCTGCGCGGCCGGGGCGTGAGCGCCTGCGCCACGTGCGACGGGTTCTTCTTCCGGGACAAGGAGGTGGCGGTCGTCGGCGGCGGCGACAGCGCCCTGGAGGAAGCCCTCTTCCTGACTCGCTTCGCCAGCAAGGTCCACCTGATCCATCGGCGAGACGCTTTCCGCGGCAGCAAGATCATGCAGGCCCGGGCGGCCAGCCATCCGAGGATCCGGCTGCACCTGAAGCGCACCGTGGCGGAGATCGTCGGCCGGGATCATGTCGAAGGGGTGCGGCTTGGCAAGACCGAGGAGCCCGGCGAGGAGATGCTGAAGGTGGACGGCGTTTTCGTGGCCATCGGACACCGGCCCAACGTGGCGGTGTTCCGAGATTGGCTCGAGACCGACGAGCGAGGCTACCTTGCGAACGACGGCGCCACCACGGCCTCGAACATCGACGGGGTCTTCGTGGCGGGCGACGTGGACGACCACCGCTATCGCCAGGCCGTCACGGCGGCCGGCGAGGGCTGCCGGGCGGCCATCGACGCCGAGCGCTGGCTCGAGGCGCAAGAAGCGATGACGTCGGAAGCGCAGGAGGCGAACGCGTCCGGGACGGCCGGAGCGAGGACCGCAGCCACGCGGTCCGCGAGCTGAACGGGCGCGCTCGGGAGAGGTTCGGCCTGCCTCCCGACCGCTTCAGCGGCGGCGGATGGCCCGATGGGCCTTGCTGTCGTACACGCCTCGGTCGGCGGCCAGGAACGCAGACAGGAGCGTTGCGCCGTCGCGGGCCATACCGTAGCCGATCGAAGCACTGACCGGGGGACCGTCGGAGGGTACCTGTGCGCCGCTGAGAGAGCGTTCCAGCGTCTCGGCTATCCTGGATGCACGGCCAGCCAGCGCTCCGGGCAGAAGAATGCCGAACTCGTCGCCGCCCAGCCGAGCGGCGATCGCGCCGTCTTCGGCCGGTGTAACCTCCGTGATCGCCCGGGCGATGGCCACGAGCAGCCGGTCCCCGGCGTCGTGGCCCAGGGCGTCGTTGGTCGCCTTCAAGCCGTCCACGTCGGCCAGCACCACGCCGACCGGTGCCGGCTTTTCGGAGTGGTGGGAGATCGCCTCCTCCCAGGCCAGCCGGTTGCGGAGCCCTGTCAGGACGTCGCGCCTGGCTCTGTCCGCGCTCTGGGTGAAGGCCTCGCTCAGGACCACGGCGCGGTCTATCTGGCGTTCGCGATCGCTCTGCAACATGGCGAGCAGGAGGATCGGACCCATCAGGAATAGCAGGGATGTCGCGGAACCGGGCGCGGCGAACGCCGCGGCAACGCCGACCGGAGCCAACGTCAAATCGGCGAGGAAGGTGAACCGCAGGGCGTTCGCGAGCTTCCTCGTGGGGACGCCGAGGCCGTAGCAATTGCGAATCCAGGAGGCGACCGCGTCGCACGTCAGCTGTGAGCCGAATGCCAGAGTGTAGACGCCGATGGCCTCGAGGCTCAGCCCCCTGACGCCCGCCAGCGCGAAGACGAGAGCCGGCCCCATCGCGTGCCAGGACGACCCCGCGAGGACCGAGAGCCTCTCCCGGCGGTCGGGATCTCGGAGACGAGCCAGGTAGGCGGCGATGATCAGTCCGGCCAGCGGCACGATCGGCACCAGCTGGGGCGGCAACAGAAACAGCGAGACGTAGAGGACCGGCGTCGTGGGAACCGCCGTGCCCGGGCCGATCTCGAACTCAATAGATGCGGCCATGACATGCGCCACGACGCAGGCGGCGAGCAGGCTGAAGGGGATGCTCGCCGGCGGCGCGACGAGAAGCCAGACCGCAAGGGCCAAGACGAAGGAGCCGCCGGTGAGGAGGCCGGACATCCGGTCGGGTACGACCCTGTCGGAATGGGCGCGGCCTCGCGCCTCACGGATGGTCGCCGCTTCGGCGATGGCCTCGCTCAGGTCGGGATTACGCTCCCCCGGCATCCCGCCGAGTACTCCGTGGCGGTTCCGATGGCCCGGCCTTACCGCGACCGGGCGATCTACCCCAATCGTCGCCATTTGCTGCCACTTGTGCGGGTGACTATCACCAGGACTTGAAGGGGTCAACGTAGACGTCGTCGATGTTCCATGTGGCCGCGGTGCCCCGGGTCGTGAAGCGGAGGGTCAAAGCCTCTGTGCCGCTTCCGCCGAATATGCCTGGGGATCTTGAGTTGCATCGTGGGCGCCCAAGCGGCGGAAGGAACGTCGCCGTTGACGTCGAACGCCGTCCAGGCGGTCGCGCCATTGGATGGGTTCTGGGCAATCGCGTCAACGTGGAGGATGGCGCCGGACACGTGTTGGTTGTTCACGAATAGCCGAATGCTGTCCTCGCCCACCGACACGCAAATGGTCCGCGACTCCGCGGTGGCGTTCGGTGGTATCCGGAGGCTGTGCCCATCGAAAGGCCCGCCAACGAAGTAGGTCTCGTTCCCGTCGACGACTGCGGCGCCGCCGGTAAGGAGCCAGTTGGTCGATCCGTTCTCGAAGTTGCCGTTCGGAACGAGGAAGTACGTCGCCCTATCGCCCCACGGCGCGAAGACTGGGGCTTCCGAGCGAGAGCTGCAGGCGACGGGTGTCCCGTAGGCCATGGCTGTCTGGGGCCCCGCTCCCAGCGCTACGACCACGAGAGCCACAGCTGCGAGCACCTGAAGACCGGCGGACCTGCCGCGGTGGCCACCCTCGTCGGTCTCGAGATGACCCCGTCCGGTTCGTCCGTTCATCGTGGTGGCTCCTCGTCGGTACCTGTGGCGATGCGCGCAAGGATTCGGTCCGACGGATTGTGGCGCGACCAGTACGTCCTGGCTATGGCACGTTCGAACCGGGAAGTCCCATGCCTGTGTGCACCGGTGCGCCGAGTCACCGGTGCCCCGGCGCACCCCTAGGACCTCGTAGTACTAAAGTCCCAACTCGCACCCGCGCCCAGCGGGCTGGGTGCCTCTGGTCAACAGACTCGCCTGACCGCCAGCCCGATTGCCGATCTGCGTCGAGTGCCTTCGTCGCGTCGGCGGGGGCCAGCCCACCAGGCGCACCGTCCGCCGCGCCCTGCTATCTCGAGCTGTCGCCTGTGACCGCCTGGCGCAAGATGCGGGCAGGCACGGGTCGCGAGGCAACTCATGGAAGACGAGAGCACCCCTATCGGGGGTTCGACACGGTTCGGGCGGCCGTACCTCAAGGTCGCCGCAGTGGCAGCCCTTGCGGCCGGGATTCTGGGCGTGGGGCTCCTTGGGCCGCACATGGCCGGGACGCTGTCGCACACGTCCCCGCCCTCTCAGCTGGCAGCGAGCGCGACTCCAGCCGCTCCGGTTGCCGGCGGCGCCACTCCGGCGGCCGCCGCGACCGGCATCGATGCCCTCGCCGGCTTGACCCGAGTCGAGCTGGCGCCCGACGCGGTCAGGCAATCCTGGCTGTCGACCCAGATCTCGAGCCGATCGATGGCGAGCATCGGGCTCAGGCTGTTCTTCGTCGTCGGGAGCGACCAGATCAAGTCGACGGTGATCGGCCGCGAGGACGGCCCGAACACGCTGGTGAGCGTTCCCTATTGCCAGACCATCAACCAGCTGGCCGCGGCCGGGGACGAGCTGGCATATGTCGTCACGTCGCCCGCCGGCCCAGCAGCCGCGATCGACGGCTGCGGCGGATCGGGCACTCTGTCCTGGAGCATCTGGATTCTTGACTTGAAGGGCGGGAGTCCACGCCAGGTCGCCCACGGGACTCTTGTTCCGAATTCGCTCGAAGCGGCGGAGTCTCCGATCCACCTTGCGCTCACGGCTTCGACGTTCGCCTTCGATAGGCCCACCGCCTCCACGGACGCCGGGCAGGGCACGACGGTGGAGGTGCACGCCATCGATGGCACACCCCTGTGGTCCAGCTGGAGCCAAGCCCCTGTGACCAGCATCATGCTCGGTGGCAAAAGGCTCGCGGTCCTGACGGAGGCGAGTACGCAAAGCGGCCCAATGAAACGCCTGTGGATCGCAGACGCCGGCCATCCTCTACTGTCGGAAGTTGCCAGGCCAGCCTCGTCCGCGTCGTTCGCGCCCGACGGGTCTTACCTGGCCTGGGATGTTTGGCCGAGCGTGGCCTTCGGCGAATCCTCATCCATCCCGGAGGTGGCCATCGAGATGCTCGACTCCGGTCGAGTGCAGGCCCTCACCACTCTCAACGCTTCGACGATGCCGGAGTCGCTTCAAGTGTCGATTTCGGTAACCCGCGCCGGACCGGCTATCGCCTGGTTTGCGACAGCGCCCGACGGGTCCGTGTATCCCGCGTTCCGCTTCGCGGGCGGTGGCGACGGAGAGATCCTGGCGAGCTCCCAGCAGCCGATGTGGCTGAGCGTCGAAGATGGCACCTTGATCTGGGTCGCCGAGAGATCAGACGGCTGGTCGAATGTGGCCTTCGCCGTCGACATGCTGAGCGTGGCCTCCAATTGACCCACCGGTCGGGCGGTTGATCCGTCGGGCACGCCCCCGGGCACCAGGCTCGACGTCAATGGAGGCAGGAGTCGGGCGCGCCTGGTAGCGTCTGCAACTCACAGGAGTCCCGATGACATCATCTGGCGGCGGCGGCAACCGCTTTGCCCGGTCGACCCTTCGCAATGAACGAGCCTCCGTGCCACGAGAGCGTCGCACTCGCACGGCTCGCAAGATCGTCCGCTTCTTCGCGCCCTACAAGGCCGAGGTCCTGATCGTGCTGGGGGCGATCCTGGTGACGAGCGGCCTGGGCGTGATCAACCCGATCTTGCTCAAGCTCCTGCTCGACGTCGCCATACCCCGCCGGGACTTCACCCTGCTGAACCTCTTCGTTGGGCTGATGATCGTCGTCCCGGTCGTCTCGAGCCTGATCGGCGTCGGTCAGAGCTACCTCAACAACCGCGTCGGCCAGAACGTCATGCGCGACCTGCGCCGGCTCCTGTACGGCCATCTACAGTCCATGCCCTTGCGGTTCTTCACCGAGACCCGGACCGGCGAGATCCAGAGCCGCCTCTCCAACGACGTCGGCGGGATCCAGTCCGTGGTGACCGACACGGCGGCCAGCGTCACCAGCAACGTAGCCATCGTGGTCAGCACGGTCATCGCCATGCTCTTCATCGACTGGCGTCTGACGGCCCTGTCGCTTGTCATGCTGCCTCTCTTCGCCTTCGTCGCGAATCGAGTCGGCAAGGTCCGGCGGGCGGCCTCGACCGAAACCCAGAAGTCGCTTGCCGACATGACCGCGGCTACCGAAGAGACGCTCAGCGTCAGCGGCATCCTGCTCTCCAAGACTTTCGGCCAGCAGCAGGCGTCGGTGGACCGCTTCAGCGTTCTCAACGACCGGGTCGCCGCGAATCAGATCCGCCAGGCAATGGTCGGCCGATGGTTCTTCGCCCTGATCGGCACGATCATGTCGATCATCCCCGCCTTCGTGTACTGGCTGGCGGGCTATCTGGCGATCAACCACGACCCACATCCGCCGATCGCCCGGCGACATCGTGGCCTTCACCACGCTTCAGAGCCGCCTCTTCTTCCCACTGGGCCAGCTGCTCAGCGTCCAGGTCGAGATGCAGGGGGCGCTGGCCCTCTTCGACCGGATCTTCGAGTACCTGGAGATGAAGCCAGAGATCACCGACGCGCCGGACGCGGTCGAGCTGGATCCGAATGGTGTCCAGGGTGCCGTCCGCTTCCGGGACGTCTGGTTCCGCTACCCGACCCGGGCGGCCCAGCTCGCTGTCGAGGGAGCCGAGAACGGCAACGGTGCCGCGGCCGATGAAGCCGGGGCGACCCTTGCCGGAACCGACGCCGGTCCGGACGCTCCCGATGTTGTCGAGGCTCCGGGGCAGGCGCGTCCGTTTGCTCTCGAGGGACTCGACTTCGAGGTCAGGCCGGGGCAGCTGGTCGCGCTGGTCGGTCCGTCCGGCGCCGGCAAGACCACGACGACCTACCTGATCCCCCGCCTCTACGACGTCGACACCGGGACCGTAGAGCTCGACGGGCTCGACGTGCGGGCCATCAAGCTCGAGTCGATCGGGCAGATCGTGGGCTTCGTGACCCAGGAGACCTACCTCTTCCACAGCTCCGTGAGAGACAACCTGCGCTATGCCCGACCGCTGGCGACCGACGCCGAGCTGGAGGTGGCGGCCCGCGCGGCGGCGATCCACGACCGCATCATGGAGCTGCCGGACGGCTACGACACGATGGTCGGAGAACGCGGCTACAAGCTCTCCGGCGGAGAGAAGCAGCGCATCGCCATCGCTCGGGTGCTGCTGAAGGATCCGCGAGTTCTCATCCTCGACGAGGCTACTTCCGCTCTCGACACGGTCAGCGAGCGCCTGATCCAGCAGGCCCTCGAGGGGCTGGAGGCGGGCCGGACCACGATCGCCATCGCCCACCGGCTGTCGACGATCCTGCGAGCGGACCTGATCCTGGTCTACCAGCGAGGGCGGATCGTGGAGCGCGGCACGCACGCCGAGCTGCTGGCGGCCGACGGGCTGTACGCTCGACTGTACCGCGAGCAGTTCGAGGCTCCTCCGGATCCGGCAACGGCCGAGTTCGCACCGACGCGGTAGGCTGAGCCGCGACATAGGCTGCGCCGGGGACGGTCGCGCGACAGGAGGAACAATTGGGTCAGAAGCAGGTCAGCCTCAGGCATGAAGGCGGGTCGCGGTTCGTAGCCCGGTCCGGATCGGGACACGAGGTCGTTCTCGACAACGCCGCCGGGAACACCGGCCAGCGGCCGACCGAGCTTGCCCTGTCCGCGATCGCCGGATGCACGGCAATGGACGTGGTCGACATCCTGGCCAAGAAGCGCCAGGTCGTGGACGGCTATGCGGTCGAGGTCGCGGGCATGCAGCGCGAGACGCCGCCGCACGTGTACACGGAAATCACGGTCCTTCACATCGTCGAAGGGGACGTGGAGACTGAGGCCGTGCGCCGCGCTATCGAGCTGTCGGCCACCAGGTACTGCACGGTCAGCGCCCAGTTCGCCTCCGGTGTAGCCCGGATCAGCCATCGATACAAGATCAAGCGGCCCGCGACCGGCTCCGCCCCGGCCGAAGAGGAGGCGGAAGTCGTGGTCACCGGCCCGATGAGGGACATCGCCGCCACCTAGCGACAGGCGCCCGCAGGGGCGCACCTCAGCTGGCGGCCGGCCATCCCGATAGCCGGGAAGGCCCCAGGCGACCGATATACTCGCGCCTATGAAAGAGGAGGCCATGCGGCCGGCTGTCCTGGGATGGCGGCCGCGGCTCCATCTTTCTCGGGGCGACGTTCTCTTCTGCGTCGCCGTGGTGGTCGTCTACGTGATCGCCACCGACGGCTACGTCGTCTGGGGCCATCTGCAGTGGGACCGGATGATGACCCTTGCCGAGCAGGCCGTGCACGGCCGCCTGGACTCGCCTTCCTTCAAGGGAACGGTCGACAGCGTCGATATCGGAGGGCGCTACTTCATCGCAGTTGGGCCACTCCAGCTGCTGCCTTACCTGCCTTTTGCCCTGATCGGCGGCCTCCAGGACCGGGCAGGCCTCATCATCGGCTGCGCCGTCGGGTCGACCGCGGGAGCGCTGGCCCTGCCGCTGGCACGGGCGTACGGCGCTCGCGGTTCCGCGGCGTACTGGGTGGCGTCGTTCGCCGCGTTCGGGTCGCTCCTGCTGTACGTCTCGGTCTTCGGCGACTTCTACTACCTGGCCCAAGCCGAGTCTTTCCTCGCCCTGACTCTCTTTCTGATCGAATGGGCCGGGCGGCGCCGCCCCCTGGCTCTGGGTGGGTACATGGCGATCTCGTTCCTGGCCCGCCCTACGACGATCCTGGCCGCGATTCCCTTCGGGCTGGCGTTGATCTGGAGGCAGCGCGACGCCCTCCGCTTGCTGGTGGCGGCGAGCCTTCCCATCGCGATAGCCATAGGCATCTACGGCTGGTTCAACTGGGCTCGATTCGGCTCCCCGCTCGAGTCGGGCTATGCGATCTCGTATCTGCCTCAGCCCGGACTCGAGCCACGCCGCGCACTCGGTCTCTTCTCGGTTCTGCAGGTCCCGGAGAACGTCCGACTCGCCCTCCTGACGCCTTTCCAGCCGCTGGGCCACTCTCCCTACTTCACCGCGAGTCCCTATGGCCTGTCGATGTTGCTGGTCTCGCCGGCGCTGCTGACAGCGTTGTGGGCAGGCGTCCGAGAGCGCAGCGCCTACCTGATATGGGCAGCCGCCGGCCTCGTGGCCATTCCGGTCTTCCTCTACTATGGCGGCGGCTACGTCCAGTACGGGTTCCGCTACTCACTCGACTTCACCCCGTTCCTCATCGTGCTGATGGCCCTCGGCTCGGGCCGCTGGAAGGGCCCGGTGGAACGCCTCCTGATCCTGGCCAGCATCGTCTCGGTCGCGTACGGGGTCCTCTGGCACAGCATGCTCAATCTCCGGCAATGAACCGATGTCGCTGACCCGGGCCCGGCTCGTCGCGGCCTCGGGTTTCGGCCGCGTACCGGTGGGCCCGATCGTCATCGGCCTCGGCCTCTTCGGGCTGCTGGTCGCCTTCATCGGCGCGGACCCGCCCAGCCACGTGACGTTTAGCTCATCGCCTTTCACCGACGAGGCCTTCAACACGGTCAACGCCCGCAACCTCGTCCAGCTGGGCAACTGGACAACCGACGAGTGGAACCTTCACCTGGTCAACCTGCCATTTAGCCTGCTGGAAGCGCTCGTCTTCCGACTCGGGGGCGTCGGCTCGGTTCAGGCCCGTCTCCCCGCCATTGCCTGCGTGGCCCTCACGGCCGGGGCCCTCGCGTGGGCGATGCGCCCGGTCTGCGGTCGGGCAGGCTCGATGCTGGCCGGCCTGGCCTTCGCCGCGAGCGGCCTGGTGCTCGTCTACGGCCGCCTCGCCTACGTCGAGGACCTGGTGGTCCTCGCGCTTACCATCGGCACGCTCGTGATCGTCACGGACCGGAGGCTCACGCTGCGCTGGGGGCTGCTGTCCGGGGCGTGCTACGCCGTCGCGATCGGCGCCAAGCCCTCCGCGGCCGTCGCCGCGACCGGGATCGTTCTAGCGCTGGAGTTGGTCTGGAGCCGGCATGAGCGAGCGGTTCAACGCTGGATACTTGGCGTGGTCACTGCCGTGGTATTCGCTGGATTGGCCTGGGTCGTCGTCATCTGGCTGCCAAATCGCGATGCCGTGGCGATGGACCTGCGGATCTGGGAACAGATTCGATTCAGCCTTGCCCCTGCCGACGCCATCCATTCGATCTGGCGATACGTGGTCTCGGAGAACGACCATCTGTACGGACCCCTCCTCGGGCCGCTGTTGTTCCTCGGAGCCGCGTCCGTACCGGCCATAGCCGCCCTCCGCCGGCGGCTCAACGGGGCCGAAGCCAGACTCGTCGTCGCCTGCCTGGGCTGGCTGATCCTCGGCTTCGGCGTGCTGCTGATCGCCTCCTACCGGCCCAACCGCTACGTCGTTCCGCTGGTGCCGCCCCTGGCGATCCTGACGGCCATCGCCACACACCGGATCGGCGAGTGGCTGACGGAACGCTTCCGCGCTCCCGCGGCACCATCAACCGTCGAACGTGAGGCGGAGGATCCGGACTTGCCGGGTGGGGACCCCGCAGCTCACCCCCGCTCTCGAGGCCTGTGGGGCGCTCGACGTTTGGTGGCGCCTGCCTTCGTCGTCCTCGTAACCGTCGTGGCGGTCACGCCTGGCCTGGTCTGGTACGCCTCCTGGGCCAGCAACGCCACGTACGAGCTGCCCCGGATCCAGGATCGCCTGGCCTCGGCCGTGCCGGAGGGAGAGCGCGTCGCCGGCCGGGAATCGGCTCTCTACCTGATGAAGTCGAAGGCGGTCACACTCATCACCCAGCCGGGCGGCGGAGCCGCCAACAACGGCGACCTCTACGCCGGGGGCGTCCGCTGGTACGTGCTGCCGGCGGACGATCCTGCGCCGGTCGGCGTGAGCGCCGCAGTATGGTCTGCCAGAGAGCGCATCTTCTGCGCCGAGTATGGGAACCTCAACGAATGCCTCTTCCACGTTCGGTAGGCCCAACGGGCGCGGCGGTCCGGGTCGAGGTACCTGCGACCCCTCCGTCGGCGGCGGTCGGCGACGGTGCCCCATCGATGACGTGGCGCGTCTGGGGCGTCACGTTCGACGCCCGCATCGTCCAGGTCGTCATCGCTGCCACGCTCATCCTGATCGTCGCCTTCAACAACCGCTTCGTCCAGGGCGAGTACGACCGCTTCTTCCTGGAGTTCATCATCCCCATCGCCATCATCGTGCTGGCCTGGCGGGAAGACCCGAGGCACTACGGGCTGCGACTGGGCGATTGGCGGCTCGGCCTGCCGGTGACAATCGTCGGCATCGCCGGCATGGCCGTCGTGATCTGGATGCTGGGCCGCTGGCCGGACTTCCACCAGTACTACACGGAGACCATCGACGGCCGGCCGACCTGGCGGCTGGTCATCGATACCGGCGTCGACCTCTTCGCCTGGGAGTTCTTCTTCCGCGGCTGGCTCCTCTGGGCTCTCGGTCGCAAGTACGGCACGGACGCGATCTGGCTGCAGGTGATTCCCTTCGCGCTGATGCATGTCTGGAAGCCCGAGATCGAGCAGCTGTCGACGGTGGTTGGCGGCGCGTTCTTCGGCATCCTGGCCTGGCGCACTCATTCGTTCCTGTGGGGCTTCCTGCTCCACTGGTTCATGATGGCCTGGGTCCTGATGGTGGCCGCCGGATACGTCTGACCGCGGCCCAGCCCAGCGCGGCGGGCTCGGCGCTCGAGCCACCTTGCATGACTATTCACCAGACCGTATAATCATGCGGCCATGACCGCCACCCGATCCACGCCCGACGATCTCCGCGCGTCCGCGTCGCGGGTGACCCGATCGGGGCGCGATCTTGGACCCAGGGCGACTCGGACGAGATCCGGCGACCCCACGATCACTGTCGGCATCGTCGGGGCGACCGGCTACGCCGGCGGCGAGCTTGTCAGGTTGCTGCTCCGCCACCCGAACGTACGGCTGGCGGGACTGTATGGCCGCAACCGCGACCGCCAGCCCATCGCCGCCTCGCATCCGCATCTCAGCGCGGCTGGCCTGGTAATCGACCAGGCGATCCCCGAGGCGGACGCCATCTTCACCGCGCTGCCGCACGGCGTCGCAGCCGAGATGGCTGCCGAGATAGTCGCCCGCGGCTCCGCGCTGCTGGACATAGGGCCCGACTTCCGCCTCCACGACCCCGCGGACTATCCACGCTGGTACAAGTTCGACCACCCGGCTCCCGAATTGCTGGCCCAGGCGGTCTACGGCCTGCCCGAGCTGCACCGTGAGGAGATCCGGGCGGCGGCCGACCGGACGCCCACCATCGTCGGCCTGCCGGGCTGTTACCCGACGGCGACGATCCTGACTCTTGCGCCGCTGGCGCGGGCGGGCCTGATCGCCGACGTGGCAGTGGACGCCAAGAGCGGCGTCTCCGGAGCAGGCCGCGAACCCAAGCCCGAACTTCTCTTCTCAGAGGTCAACGAAAGCGTCAAGGCGTACGGCCAATTCAGCCATCGCCACACTGCCGAGATGGAGCAGGAGCTCAAGGAGCAGGGCGAGCGCGGGCCGCTGGGCACCCGCGAAGCGAACCCCGGCGTGGCTACGATCGACTTCCTGCCCCACCTGATCCCGATGACGCGCGGGATCCTGGCGAGCTGTCACGTGCGGACAACGCGGCCCGTGACGCAGGCCGACCTGGATGCGCTCTACGGCGAAGCCTACCGCGACGAGCCATTCGTCCAGATCGTGGCCGATCCTCCAGCAACCAAACACGTCTTCGGCAGCAACCTGTGCCGGATCTGGGTCGGCGTGGATCCGCGCAGCGGCAACGTGCTCGCCCTCGGCGCAATAGACAACCTGGTCAAGGGCGCCGCCGGTCAGGCGGTCCAGGCCCTCAATGTCCTATTCGGCCTGCCGGAGACGGCTGGGCTCGAACAGTATCCGATCGCACCCTAGCGCTCCTGGACCCGTGCCCCGGGCCCGTTCTCAGCAGGTGACCACTGCCATTGGGAGGCAAGCCAGTCCGATGCAACCGGGTATCGAACGTCCCCCGGTGGCGGCAGCTCCGCAACACGACGAGCTGGCGGCCCTGCCCAACCCGCTACCGCCCGTGGAGGAGCGGGCCGCAATGCCGGCCGGGTTCCGGGCCGGGGGGGTTTCCGCGGGGATCAAGCCGTCCGGCCGGCCGGACCTGGCACTCGTGGCCACTCTGCTCGGGCCCGCCGCCGCGGCCGCGGTCTTCACCCGCAATACCGGTCGTCGCTGCGCCGATCCGGCTGTCGCGAGCCCACCTCAACGCCACCGAGATCGGCGGTGGCGGCCGGTTCGGTTGGGCCGACGCGGTGGTGGCCACGGCCGGATCCGCGAACGCGGCCACGGGCGCCGAAGGCGACGCGGATCAGGTTGAGCTGAGCGGTGCCGTCGCCGCGTCCCTGCATACCAAGCCGGAGCGGACTCTCGCTCTCTCCACCGGCGTAATCGGCGTGAGGCTTCCGATGCCTCAGGTGCGAGAAGGCCTGGCCCGGCTCGTGCCGCTGCTGGCGGCAACGGACGCCGGGCTGGAGGCGGTGGCCACCGCGATCATGACCACCGACACGAAGGTCAAGCTCGCCACGACGGCCGTCGAGCTGCCAGGGCCGAGCGGCCGAGCGATCCCGATCACCGTTTCCGGCGTGGCCAAGGGCGTGGGCATGATCCATCCGCGCATGGCGACGATGCTGAGCGTCATCCTGACCGACGCCAACGCCTCGCCGGCCACGCTCTTCGGGTTGCTGGCTCCCGTCGTTCAACGGACATGGAACCAGATCAGCGTCGACGGCGACACGAGCACCAACGACACGGTCTTCCTTCTGGCGTCGGGCGCGTCGCGGGGACGGCCGGTGGTGGCCGCCAGCCACGAAGCCGCGATACTCGGGGCCGCGATCGAGGCCGTGGCCAGGTCCCTGGCACGCCAGCAGGCGGCCGACGGCGAAGGCGCCACGACCCTCATCACCTGCCAGGTGAGCGGCGCCGCGGACGACTACGACGCTCGCGCCGTTGCCCGGTCCGTCGTGAGCAGCAGCCTCCTCAAAGCGGCCGTCCACGGCCGCGACCCCAACTGGGGCCGAGTGGCCAGCGCCGCCGGCAACGCCCGCCTCCCCGACGAGCAGTTGCTCGAGGCGGCCGGCTTGCATCACACCGAGGCGATGCCGCGGGCAGGCCGGGCGCCCGAGCTGGACATCGACCGCCTGCGCATCGCCATCGCGGGCACCCTCGTCTTCTCCGGCGCTCCGCTGCCCTTCGATCGCGAGGCCGTGCGAGCGGCTATGGATGCGCCCGAGGTGCTGATCCGCGTGGACCTGGGACTGGGCGGCGGCGCCGGCGAGGCCTTCGGCTGCGATCTGACAGAGGGTTACGTCATCGAGAACGCGGAGTACACGACGTGAGCGAAGTGCTCGTCCTCAAGCTCGGCGGAACGACGCTCGCCGACCAGGCCCACGTCCTCGACGAGGTCGCGATCGTCGCTCGGGAGCGTCCCGTCGTCCTCGTCCACGGCGGCGGAAAGCGCATAACCGAGTGGCTGGAGCGCCTCGGGGTTCCCAGCCGGTTCGAGGGTGGGCTGCGGGTCACGGACCAGGCCGCCCTGGACGTGGCCGCGGCCGTCCTGCGGGGAGTGGTCAACTCCGAGCTGGTCTCCGATCTGCGCGACCGTGGCGTCGACGCGGTCGGCCTCTCCGGCGTGGACGGCGGATTCATGATCGCCGAGCGCGTCCCGGGTCTGGGGCTCGTGGCCCACGTCGTGGGCGTCCGGCGCGACTTCCTGGACACGCTGCTCGTGGCCGGACAGGTCGCCGTGGTGGCGCCCTTGGCCCGCGACGAGCAGGGGATCGTCTGCAACGTCAACGCGGACGACGCCGCCGCCGGAATCGCCGCGGGGCTCGGCGCCCGCCAGCTGATCCTGATGACAGACGTCGACGGCGTCCGCGACGCGTCCGGCGAGAAACTGGCAACGATGACCGCCGACGAGGCCGACCGGCTGATCGCCGGCGGAGTCATCAAAGGCGGCATGGTCCCCAAGATCCGGGCCGCTCTTCAGGCGGTCAACTGGCCCGGCGCGGAGGCGGTCATCGCGGACGCCGCCGACCCGCACGCCCTGACCCGAGCCCTATCCGACCCCGACGTTCGGGACCCGGATCACGGCCGCTCGCAAGGCCAGCGAAGCCACCGCTCCGACGGCGTGACGGGATGACGTCGATGATCTTCAACGGCAGCCAGATCAACGCCAAGCACCGCCGCCAGCGGATCCTCCTGGAGCTCGTGTCGCGCTCGCCCATCGGCAGCCAGGACGAGCTCGTGGAACTGCTCCGCGAGGCCGGCTTCGAGGTAACGCAGGCAACGGTAAGCCGGGACGCCGCGGAGCTGGGGTTGGTCAAGGTCCCTCGCGGCGATCGCCATGTTTACGCCACTCCCGAGAGCGCCGCCAGCGGCAATCTGTACGACGCCCGGCTCCGCCGGTTGCTCGAAGACATCCCGGTCCGCATCGCGCGGAGCGGCCTCAGCCTCGTGCTGCTGGCGACGCCCGGTTCGGCCGGTGCCATCGCCCAGGCGATCGACCAGTCCAGTCTGCAGGACCAGGTCGGCACCCTCGCGGGAGACAATACGCTGCTCGTCTTGTTCGAGACCGAGGCCGCCCTGGAGCGGTGGCTGGTCCGCTTCGGTAGCTATCAACCGACCGGCGCCCAGACGCTGCCAGCCGCTCGGTCCTTCTCGAATTCGGAGGCTCCTCGATGAAGAAGGTCGTACTCGCCTACTCCGGTGGACTCGACACCTCGGTCGCCGTCGCCTGGTTGCGCGAGCAGTACGACGTCGAGGTCGTCACCCTGACCGTCGATCTCGGCGGCGGCGTGCTCAAGGAGGACGTCGATCGCCGAGCCATCGGCGCGGGCGCGAGCCGCGCTTACGTGGTCGACGGGCGCGAGCGGTTCGTTCGCGACTTCTGCTGGCCTCACGTCCAAGCCGGAGCCCTCTACCAGGGGGTGTACCCGCTGGCGACCGCCATGGCCAGACCCCTGATCGCGCAGCTGCTCGTCGAGGTCGCCCACAAGGAGGGCGCCGACGCCGTCGCCCACGGCTGCACCGGCAAGGGCAACGACCAGGTCCGCTTCGACGTCGCCACGCACGCCCTCGATCCGTCGCTGGCCGTCATCGCCCCGATGCGCGTCGGCATGGGCCTGTCGCGCGAGCAGGAGATCGAGTACGCGAAGGCTCGGAACATCGAGATCACCATCACCAAGGAGTCCATCTACTCCATCGACGTGAACCTGTGGGGCCGCTCGATCGAGGCCGGCATCCTGGAGGATCCCTGGACGGCGCCACGCGACGACGTCTACAAATGGACTGTCGACCCGGAGGCTGCCCCCAAGCCGGTCGAGATCGTGATCGGCTTCGAGGGCGGCGTGCCCGTCTCGCTCGACGGGGAGCGGCTCGGACCGGTGGTCCTGGTCGAGCGTCTCCACGATCTCGCCGGCGCTCATGGCGTGGGCCGCCTCGATCACGTCGAAGACCGACTGGTGGGCATCAAGAGCCGCGAGATCTACGAGGCCCCAGCCGCGACCGTCATCCACCGGGCCCACCGGGCGCTGGAGGGGCTGACTCTGACCAAGGACACTCTCCGCTTCAACCGCGTCGTCGCCGACGAGCTGGCCCAGCTCACCTACGACGGGTTGTGGTTCAGCGCCCTCCACCGCGACCTGCGCGCCTACGCGGCGAGCAGCCAGCGCGTCGTCAGCGGCGACATCCGCGTCCGGCTGGACCACGGCAACGCCGTGATCACCGGGCGGCGGAGCCCGCTTTCGCTGTACGACAGGGCCCTGGCGACGTACGAAGCTGACGATACCTACGATCACGCCGCCGCTGTAGGCTTCATCGAGATCTTCGGATTGCCGCTCCGCACGGAGGCGGCCCGTCACGGCGCCGTCGGCCGCCACTACGGTGCGGCCTGGACCTGGACGGATCCACTTCTCGAGAGCCTGCCGACGAAGGTCTACGACGCTCCGCCGGCCGCAGTGAAGTAGGAGGCGGGCTCTGGGCGCAAACGAACGGGTAACCGGCTCGGTCGATGTCGCGACGGGGGACGTCGGCAATTCGGTCGATGCCGGGCGCAAGCTGCGGGAGCTGGAATTCCTCCACGAGTTCGCCAAGCTGCTGACCACGGCCCGCAACTGGGACGAGCTCATGGGGACCATAGTCGACCGCACGACAGATGCCCTGAACGTCGAGGTTTGCTCCGTCTACCTGATGGAGCGCGATGGGGCGCGGCTGCGCCTGGCCGCGACCAACGGCCTGGATCGAGACCAGGTCGGACGGGTGACCATGGCCCTGGGCGAGGGTCTTACCGGTCGGGCGGCACAGCTGGGCCAGCCCGTCGCTTCACCGGACGTGCGAGTGGACCCGCGCTTCAAATGGGTGCCGGACTTCGATCAGTCTCAGTTCACTTCGATGCTGTCCGTGCCGATGCCCTGGAACGACACGATCGTCGGCGTGGTCAACGTCCAGGCCATCGAAACGCGCACGTTCACGACTGAGGAGGTCGAATTCCTGGTGACCATCGGCGCGCTACTCGGCGGCGTAGTGGAGAAGGGGCGGTTGCAGGCCGAGGCCGAGGAGCAGCTCGAGACGCTGACCGCGCTCGACGGCGCCCGAGCCGAGCTGCTGGCGGTTGTCACCCATGAGCTGCGCACCCCGCTGGCCGTCGTCCGAGCCTATCTGGATCTTCTCGCCGATGCCGCCGTCGACGCGGTGGGAGGGGCCGCGACCCCCGATTCGAGCTCGAGCGAGGAGGACGAATCGCACGCGAGCCGCGGTCCGCGGCCGGATGCCGCCGTCGTCGAGGATTGGCGAGCTCAGGCAATTGCCCAGGTAACGCGGCTGGATCGCCTGGTCGACTCCATCCTGGCGTCCGTTCGAGGCGAAGGCCTCGCCGCCGGACTCGCTCGCCTGCCCTTCGACATCGCCAGGGCCGTCAACGACACGATCGACGAGATGGCGCCGCTGCTGCGCAGCCATGCTCTCCGTCGGAACGGCACCTGGGAGACGATGATGGGGATCGGAGACGAAGGCCGTTTCCGCCAGGTGCTGGAGCATCTCCTGGAGAACGAGGTCAAGTACTCTCCGGAGGGCGGCTCGGTCAACGTGGGCGCGTGGGCCAAAGATGGCGAGATTCAGGTCTACGTCACAGACGATGGGCCTGGCATCCCCGAGGCGGAGTGGAAATCGGTCTTCGAAGCCTACGTTCGCACCGCCAACCGACCCCGCGGTTCCGGAATCGGGCTGTACGCCGCCAGACGGCTCATGGGAGCGATGGGCGGGCGCGTGTGGCTGGAGTCGAATGGGTACGGCGGCAGCCGGTTCATGGTGGCCGTGCCTCAGATGCGCCAAACTGACGAAGACGCGGCCGGTCCGGAGGCGGGCGTCATGTCCGAGGCAGGGCCGGAGACATAACGGAACAGCGCCGGAGCGGAGAGATCGAGGTGAGGCTGATGGGTCCGACTGGGGAGACGAGCCTGCTGGTACTCGTCGTGGACGATGAGCCGGCGATGGTCGGCGCCGTCTCGGCTCTGGTCGGTCGGGCCGGCCATCGCGTGGTCACCGCTTACGACGGCAACACGGCGCTGCGCAGATTCTCCGAGGAGCGGCCCGATCTCGTTCTCCTGGACCTGGCAATGCCGGGCCTGGACGGAGTAGAAGTCTGCCGGGCAATCCGTCGCATGTCCCAGACGCCGATCATCGTCCTGACCGGCGAAGCCGACGAGCGGGCCAAGGTTGAGGCGCTCGACACCGGCGCGGACGACTACATGGTCAAGCCTTTCGGCAAGCAGGAACTCATGGCCCGCATCCGCGCCGTGATGCGCCGCCGCGTCAACGAGGGGGAGCCGCGAGGTGTCGGGGAGCTACGTTGGGGAGCCATCGTCCTCGACCGGGGCCGCCACACCGCCTCCGTCGCGGAGACGAAGCTCGTCCTCACCCGGACCGAGTACAGCCTGCTGGCCTCGCTGGTCGCGGCGGCCGGCCAGGTGGTCTCGCACAGCGCGCTTCTGAACGCAGGCTGGCCGGGCGAGCCCAACCCGGATCCCCAATGGCTCAAGCCTCATCTCGCCCGCCTGCGCTCCAAGCTCGAGGAAGCCGGCGCACCGGTTCCGTCGTCGGTCCGCGGCGTTGGCTACCGACTGGAAGAGGGCGCCTGATCCAGCCGAATGCCGTTTCTCGCCAGGCCAGTAGCGAAGACAAGAAACCCGCGCCACCTGCCGTAGGTGCGCGGGTCGATTTCGGGTCTTTGGCCGTCTGCGGGCTGCGTGCCGTCCTCAGCCGGCGGGAATCGCGGTCTGATCGCGGTTCGAGCTCGGTTTCTAGTCCGAAACCTTGGCGTGCGAGGGGGCGATGAACCATGCGACGACCAGGCTGGCGAAGCTGAGGAAGGCGGCTGCGATCAAGTTCCTGGCTCCTTCGGCTGGCGGGTGGGACCTGTCCCGGGTTGCCTGAAGTCTATTGACGCCCGACGATCTAATCAGTAGCAGGCGGGTGATTCATTAGTGACGGTCGGGTGACGTAAGGGTTGCCATTGGGGACGCGTACCCCCAAAGGAGCGGGACCCGTGGCGGACGTCACGTCGGCTGCGACATCGAGGGCCAACGATCGAGGTTCCCTCGGTGACCGGGCGACCGGGCCGGGGTGGCAGCCGGCGGCGCCGCCTATCTCGTCCTCTACGACTGCCAGGCCACCTCGCCGTGCTGCGAGGAGTCGAGGCCGGCTTCCTCTTCGGACTCCTCAACGCGGAGGCCGACGAAGAAGTCCACGACCTTGAGGATGACGAAGGTTGCGACGCCGCTGTAGATCCATGTCGCCGCGACGGCCACGAGCTGCTTCCCGACCTGGCTGGCGTTGCCGTCGACCAGACCGGAGACGCCGTTGACGGCTGCGACGGCGAAGACACCGGTGAGGATGGCGCCGAGAGTTCCGCCGACGCCGTGGACCGCCCAGACGTCGAGGGCGTCGTCCACCCTCAGGCGCTCTCGCAGAAGGATCGCGCCGTAGCAGATGGAGCCGGCCGCGAAGCCGATGATGATGGCCGCGCTGGCATCCACGTAGCCGGAGGCCGGCGTGATGGCAACGAGCCCGGCCACGCCGCCCGCGACCGCGCCGACCACACTCGGCGTGCCCTTGTGCAGCCAGCTGATCGTCAGCCACGTCAAGGCGGCCATCCCGGCGGCGGTGTTCGTGACGACGAAGGCGTTGGCCGCCAGGCCGTTCGCCGCAAGGGCCGAGCCGCCGTTGAAGCCGAACCAGCCGAACCAGAGCAGCCCTGCGCCGATGACCGTCAGGCGGACGTCGTGAGGCTCGAACCGGTCGGACTCGCGCTTGACCCGCGGGCCCAGGACGAGCGCCGCCACCAGCGCGGCCACGCCGGAGCTGATGTGGACGACCGTGCCGCCGGCGAAGTCGATCGCGCCCATCTTGTTGAGCCAGCCGCCCTGACCCCAGACCCAATGAGCGATCGGCGAGTAGACCAGAAGCGTCCACAGCAGCGTGAACAGCACGAACGCCTTGAAGCGCTTGCGCTCGGCGAAGGCGCCGGTTATCAGGGCCGGCGTGATCACGGCGAACATCATCTGGAACGCCATGTAGGCGCTGGCCGGGATCGTTGGCGCGTACGAGATCGGGTCCTTGCCGATGCCGTGCAGGCCGACGAAATCCAGCCCGCCGATGATGCCCCAGCCGTTCACGTCCGGACCAAAGGCCAGAGTGAAGCCGAACAGCACCCACGTCACGCTGACCAGGGCCAGGATGAAGACGGAGTGCATGATCGTGCTCAGGACGTTCTTGCGGCGTACGAGGCCGCCGTAGAAGAGCGCCAGACCGGGCGTCATGAGCATGACCAGCGCGGCCGACGTAAGCACCCAGGCGGTGTCGCCGCTGTCGATCGGATGTCCAGTCAGGATCACGCGCCCGGCCCCTTCCCACTCGGAATCCCGGGCCGCGGTCGCGCCCGATCTGCGAAGGCTACGGACGCGGGTTGCCGGAGTCAGTAGCGGCCGGGTGAAACCCGGGTCGCGCTCTGGTTGCGTGAGCGTTGCCGTTCAGGACGGCGTACCGCGCTATGGGCGGGAAGACGGCGAGTCGCGCTGCGGCCCCGGCCGCGGCGGCTCAGGCCGAGGCAGCCTCCAGCGCCACGATCCGGTGCGGCAAGTCCACGCACGTCACCTGGCATCCCCGGCCGTCGCGTCCGGGCAGGCCCAGGAAATGGCGCCATGCGGCGTCCGGACCATACTCGCCCCCATCGCGGAGCGACTCGCGAGCCGTCAGGCGGCAGCCACACGCGGCGCACGTCAGCACGAGCGAGCCCGCTCTGTGGAGGGCGCGCGGTGATTCCTCCTCTCCTACCGGTCTATGTTCGGGCAGTTCCATCCAAGCCTCCCCGGGCGACTCGTCCCGATGAGACTACGATCGCCGCCGAGGCAATTCGAGGGCGCCCAGGTGAAGATTGGGTGCCAGATCGGGACGTCGAGGGACCACGACCCAAGCGCCTGGGGACGACATTACGGGCTCGATGGTGGGATCGGCCCCGCCGTCTGGCTCGGTTCGGTGGCCGGCACCGCAGCGGGGTCGTACAGCTCGGCGGAAGCCAGCGCCGAGAAGAATGAGGTGTCTCCGACCGTCACGGGGAAACTGCCTCCCGCGATCAGGACGTGGCCGTTGGACAAGAGCGTTGCGGTGTAGCTCGATCTGAGCTGTAGGAAGGACCCGGTCGGGCTTGAAGTGCCGGTCGTGGGGTCGTAGACGTCAAACGTCGCGGATACACCGGCTTGCCAGGTGTCTGCCGCAACCAGAACTCGACCGTCGGACAGAAGCGTCGCGGTGTGGCTGTAGATGCCGAGCGACGCGGTGAAGCTTGGGATGAACTTGCCGCTGTCCGGGTCGTATATCTCCGCTCCCCCGCCGCCGGGGACCAGGACGTGGCCGTCGGGCAGCAACGTCGCTGTGAAGTCGTCTCGGCCCTGGGCCATCGAGCCCGTCGGACTGAACGTGCCGGTCGCGGGGTCGTAGAGCTCGGCCGACGAGAGCGGCCGAGCGGCCGGCGAGCTCGATCTCATCGCGCCGTCGCCGCCCGCTATCAGGACGCGGCCGCCTGACAGCAGGGTCGCGGTATGGGAGTAGCGAGCCTCCTGCATCGACCCCGTGGCGGTGAACGTCCCGGTGCTGGGGTCATAGAGCTCCGCGGCGGCAACGGGAAGCACCGAGTTCTGACTCGGTTGGCCGCCGGCGATCAGGACTCGGCCGTCGGGCAGGAGATTGGCGGTGAAGTTCACCCGAGGGTAAGCCATCGACCCGGTTTCGCTGAACGAGCCCTTCGTGGGGTCGTACAGCTCGGCCGAGGCAAGCGCGGTTCCGCCGTCGTCAATGCCGCCCGTGACCAGAACGCGGCCGTCAGGCAGCAACGTGGCGACAGGGTAGTTGCGAGAGCGCGCCATCGAGCCGGTGGAGCTGAACCTGCCCGTCCCAGGGTCGTACAGCTCTGCTGTGGCAACGGGAATCGCGTTCTCGTCCACGCCTCCCACGACGAGGACGCGGCCATCGGCCAGACGGGTCGCGGCGTGTTGGGCGCGCGGGTGAACCATCGGCCCAGTCGCGATGAAGGCTCCCCGGGCCGGCGGAGTGGGCCCAGGCTTGGCGGACGGGTCGTACAGCTCCGCAGTCGCCATCGGACCCGATGTCGGTCCACGGCCGCCTGCGACAAGAACCCGACCATCAGGGAGTAGCGCGGCGATGTGGTTGGCCGTCGGGACGTGTAGCGACGCCGTGGAGGTGAACTTGCCTGTCGCGGGGTCGTACACCTCGGCTACGGGGCGGTACGTGTAGAGCGGATCCGACTCCAAACCCCCGACGATCAGCACTCGGCCGTCGCGGAGCAACGTGGCCGTGTGATCGTGGCGACCTAACGCCATGGACCCCGTTGGGCTGAACGCGCCGCTCGACGGGTCGTACAACTCCGCTGATGCAGGGATCGACGGGTCGTTGCCTCCGGTACCGTCTCCGCCCACGAACAAGACCCGGCCGTCGGCCAGGAGCGTGGCCGTGTCGTACAGCCGCGCCGAGGGCAGGGCGCCGGTCGGTTTGAAGGTGCCGGTCGCCGGGTCGTACAGTTCCGCGGTCGCGGTGTCTCCATTGGCGGACCAGCCGCCTTCGATCAAAACGCCGCCATCCTTGAGCAACACGGCATTTGGGAGGGCGCGCGCTACCGTCATCGATCCCGTGGGGCTGAACGTCCCGGTCTTGGCGTCATAGAGCTCGGCGGATGCGAGAGCCTTCGACGTAGTGGCGTTGCCCGAGTCCCCGCCCGCGACCAGCACGCGGCCGTCCTGCAGCAAGGTTGCAGTGGCATCGGAGCGCGTGTTGGCCATCGAGCCCGTAGCGGCGAACTTGCCGGTCGCGGGGTCGTAGACCTCGGCCGAATTGTCGCCGGTTCCGCCTATGCTGAAATGGCCGTCGCCGATGACCAGAACGCGTCCGTCTGAAAGCAGGGCCGCCGCTGGGAAGGAGCGAGCGTGGGTCATCGATCCCGTGGCGCTGAACTTGCCGGTTGTCGGGTCATAGAGCTCGGCTGACGCGAGAGCCCCGTCAGGGCCGTCGCCACCGACGATGAGCACTCGTCCATCGGACAGAGTCACCGCTGCCTGGTCATAGCGGGCCTGCAGCAGCGAGCCGGTCTGGCTGAAGGCCCCAATCGGCGGCTTCGTCGAGGCGGCCGGAGCGGGCCGGTTGGCGACGATCGTCAGCAGCGCGCCGGCCAGCACGAACGTTGCTGCCAATCCCACCAGCGCCGGGAGGGTGCGTCTTACCGGCCAGTGCCAGTTGAGTGCGAGTCGCTCCGCCAAGCGCGTCCGGTCGCGGACCACTACTTCGCGCAGGCGATCGGGCGAGACGACTATCGGCGCCGCCCCCAGGAATGCCTCGAGCTTGAGTTCGATCTCACGGTCGTTCATCGCCGAACCTCTCTCGCGTCCCGGTCGAGCCTCTCGCGCAGGGCGGCGATCGCTGTATGCAATCTGGACTTGACCGTGCCCGGAGGGCAGTCCAGCCGTCGAGCAATCTCGTCGACTTGCAAGTCTCGCCAGAAGCGCAGCACCACGACTGCCCGCTGTTCGGGTGTCAGGACGTGGAGAACACGGCCCAGCTCGTCCTTGGCAAGCAAGTCCCGGAAGGGGTCCCGGCCGGGCACTTCCTCGCCTTCTTCGATCTCGACGAACCGAACCCGCTTTCGCCGGCGCATCCTGTCCATGCAGGCGTTGACCAGGATCCGATCCAGCCAGCCGTCGAACGCGGCGCTGTCGCGCAGCGTCCCACGGGCCCGCCAGGCCCGAGCCATCGCCTCCTGAGTCGCGTCCTCAGCCTCCGCGGCGTCGCCAAGGAGGTACCCGGCCAGCGAATAGCAGCGGTCGAGCCCTCGTTCGCTCAGACGGGCGAACGTCGTCTCGATCGTTTCGGGTCGCTCGGCCGGGACCACCAGCCCTCCCTCGTACATCGACGCTTTCTCCGCTGCCCGGACCTCGGTTGTCTGCTGGCGTTACCAGGGACGGATGTGCGCCGCGAAACGTTCATTCTGGGGCCCTCATAGCGGCCGACGGGCGGACTCGGTCGGGTGGGCTGCGCAGTATGGACGCGACCGCCGGGGTCGGCCCGATCTGCCCGATCTGCCCGATCTTGCCGACCCTCCCGCTAGAGGCCCAACCGCGCCCGCGCTGCGTCGAGGGCCGCGGCAACCCTGCCCGGGGCCGTGCCGCCGATCACGTCGCAGCTGGCCAGTGCGCCTTCCAGGCTCGCGGCCGCCCTCAACTCTCCCGGCAAATCGGCGTCGCCCAGGATCGTGACCGCGACGCTGTCGTCTGAGCCCGCCAGGGCCGCGGCGATCGTGGCATCGTCGAGCGCGTCGAGCCCAACCCCGGCCTTCTCCGCTTCGGCAACGAGCGTCCCGACGACGTGGTGGGCAGCCCGAAACGCCACTCCCCGCCGGACGAGGGCATCGGCGACGGCCGTGGCGGTGGTGTAGCCCTCCCCCGCCGCCGCCCTCATGCGCGCCCGGTCGACGGTGAGCGTCTCCACCATCCCGGCCATTACCCGCAGCGAGGCTTCCAGGGTGGCCGCAGCCTCGAACAGCGGCGGCTTGTCCTCCTGCAGGTCGCGCTGATACGCCAGCGGCAGCCCCTTCAGCAGCGCCAGCATTCCGGTGAGCGATCCGATGACCCGGGCCGCCCGTCCCCGCACGAGCTCGGCCGGATCCGGGTTCTTCTTGTTCGGCATCATCGACGAGCCGGTGGAGAACGAGTCGGCCGCCCGGACGAAACCGAATCGAGGGTTCGACCACCAGGTGATCTCCTCCGCCAGGCGGCTCAGATGGACCATGCACAGCGCGAAGCCCGCCAGCGCCTCGACCACGAAGTCGCGATCGCTGACCGCGTCGAGCGAATTGGCCGTCACCCCGTCGAAGCCAAGCTCCGCGGCGATGGCTTCGCGATCGAGCGGATATCCGGCCCCGGCGAGGGCACCGGACCCGAGAGGCGACAGGTTGGCACGGCGCCGGCAGTCGGCGAACCTGCCCCTGTCGCGCTCGAGCATCTCCACGTACGCCAGCAGGTGATGGGCGAGCAACACCGGTTGGGCCGGCTGTATGTGCGTGGCTCCGGGCAGGACGGCCTCGCCATCGCGCTCCGCCAGCCCGACGAGCGCCCGCTCCATCTCGAGGACTGCCTCGTCCAGGCCGTCGATGGTGCGCCGCAGCCACATCCGCAGATCCGTGGCGACCTGGTCGTTGCGCGATCGGCCGGTGTGGATCCGCCCGGCGATCGGCCCCACCCGGTCGCGCAGCGCCTGCTCGAGATTCAGATGGACATCCTCGAGGGCCGGGTCCCACTTCAGGCTGCCCGACTCCACCTCGCGCCGCAAGCCCTCGAGCCCGCGCACGAGGGTCTCGACCTCGTCGGGAGCAAGCAGGCCCGCCCGGCCCAGGCCGTGCACGTGGGCGATCGAGCCGGCGATGTCGTCGAGCGCCAGGGCGCCGTCCACCTCGATCGAGCGAGTGAACTCGGCCACCCGCTCGTCCGTCGTGCCTTCGAATCGACCGCCCCAGAGCCGCATCCGGTCCTCCTCCGTCGCGCCGCTGCCGGCATGGTACCGGGCCGCAGCTGCCGGCGCGAGCCTCACCCGGCGACGCCTTCCGCTAACCCGCCTCTGCCACAGACTCGGCAGGGACGGGCGACACGGACGGCTCGTCCTGCGGGAGGGCGGCGAGCCCGATCAAGCCGCCCAGAACCGCGCAAGCGGCCCCGCCTCCGAAGACCCCCAGCGGGCCGGCCGTCGCGTAGAGCACTCCCCCGAGCAGGTTCGCCAGGATGGCCGCGAATCCGAAACCCGGCCGCCTGAAGCAGGGTCTGGCCGGTGGCCTGAAGCCTCACCGGAAGGATCCTGGACATCGTCATCACCAACGAAACGAAGAATCCCGCCGAAGAAGATCCCCGAGGCAAACCGCGTGGCCAGGATCGGTCCGGCGTCCACCAGCACCACCCAGCTCGCCATGCACGCGGCGAAGCCCACCGACGACGCGAACAGCACGGACCGCATGCCGAACCGAGCCACCAGCCAGCCGGCCAGGATGAGCCCCGGGACCTCGGCCACCCAGCCGATGCCGTTCGCGTAACCGACATCGGCGGGCCCGCCGCCCAGGTCCGCGATCCGCAGGGTGATGTACGTCCCCGCCGCCATCACGCCGATGAAGACGAGGACTACGGAGAGCAGAACCGCGGCCAGCCGAGGGCGAATCCTGAACGCCTCCCCTACCGAGCCGAGGCGCCCTCGGTCGTTGAGCAGGCGGGCGTGTCCGTCACGGACGCGACTGGCGTTACGCTTGCGCTCGCTGTCCCTGCCCAGCGGGACGAACTGGGCCGAGATCACCGCCAGGGCCATGGTCGCCAGGTAGAGGAACGGGGCGGCCACGTAACCGGTCCGGCTGTAGACGATGCCGCATCCGATCGCTCCGCCGGCCGCACCGGCGCTGCTCAACAGCCGGAGCCGGGAGTACTCGCGCGAGGCATCGGCCAGGATGGGCATCGCCATGGCGTCGGTTAGGGCCATCGCGGGGCCGCCGCCCGCGCATATGGCCACCTGGCAGACCATCAACGCGACCACGGGGAGTGGCATGCTGAACCCCATGGCGAAGACGGCCGCGGGTATGCAGGCGATCTGCAGCGCTCGCCGGGGTCCGCTGATGACGTCGCCGACGTGGCCCCACGCCGGCAGGGCGACGGTGTAGGCGACCGAGCCCAGGCTCGTCGTCAGCCCGATCAGCGCCGGGCCGAATCCCTTGGACGCCAGTAGTACGGGAACGAAGCCGTACAGGGCGCCGACGGCGAGCCCGTTGGAGACGTATAGAGCCCGCAGCCAGCGCACATGCAGATGGTATCCGCGCGCTCGAAGGGCCGCTTTCCTGGGGCCGAAGTGGTCGGAAAGAGCATCGGGGCCGGGCTCCCCGCCGCACTGGGTATGATCCCACGATGGCCCAACCCTCCAGTCGGATCGACTGGTTCCTTTTCGCTCCTCGGCGAGCAGGTGGATGCGCGGATCGTGGTCGGCGTGGCGCTCATCGTGGGCGGGGTGGCAGCCGTGAACCTGCGGCGGGCCGGGGCCCCATCCGCGTCCGGCGGACTGCCAGCCGAGGCCTGACGCGATTCCTGTTGCCTCGCCGGCAGCCATGACCTACTTTGCGGCCAAGGAGGCTGACGTGGCAAAGGGCAATCACGGCCACCGCGGCGACAGGAAGCGTGGCGCCGGCAGCGAGACGGAGGAGGCGGCCCGGGTTGCCGACCTTCAGCCGCCCCCCGACGTCGAGGCCCAGAACCGGGCGGCTCGGGCCGCGGCCGCGGAAACGCTCGCTCGCGAGAGGAAGCTTCTCCGTTCGAAGACGGCGCGACGCGAAGCCAGAACGATCGCCCGATCCGACACCTTCGATGAGGCGGCCGGGGATCTCGAGCAGAAGCGCCGGCACAAGCTCGATCCCAAGTTCTACGCAGCCGAGCTCGCCCGGCTGCAGATCGAGCTGGTGAAGCTGCAGGAGTGGGTCAAGGCCGCGGGCCTCAAGGTCGTCGTCCTCTTCGAAGGCCGCGACGCGGCCGGCAAGGGCGGCTCGATCAAGCGAGTCACCGAGGCCCTGAATCCGCGCGTGTGCCGCATCGTCGCCCTCGGCGTGCCGACCGATCGCGAGAAGACGCAGTGGTATTTCCAGCGCTACGTCGCCCAGCTGCCGGCCGCCGGTGAGATGGTGGTCTTCGACCGCAGCTGGTACAACCGCGCCGGGGTCGAGCACGTCATGGGCTTCTGCACGCAGGCGGAGTACGACGAGTTCCTGCGAACCGCGCCGGAGTTCGAGCGGATGCTCATCCGCTCCGGGATCGTGCTGATCAAGTTCTGGTTCTCGGTCAGCGACGAGGAGCAGGAGCGGCGCTTCCAGGACCGGATCGACGACCCGACAAAGCGCTGGAAGATCTCGCCGATGGACGTCACCGCCCGGTCGAGATGGGTCGAGTACTCCCGGGCCAAGGATGCCATGTTCGCCGCCACGGACACGCCCGAGTCACCGTGGTGGGTCGTCGAAGCAGACGACAAGGAACGAGCGCGGCTCAACTGCATCAGCCACATCCTGACTCTCATCCCGTACAAAGACACCACCCAGGAGAAGGTCGTCCTGCCGCCCCGCCAGGTAGACGATGGGTACGTCCGACCGTCGATCACGATCCAGCACTTCGTTCCCGAGAAGTACTGAGCCAGCCGCGAGAGCGCCGGCGAGCAGGCGCGCGGCATCGAGCTCGGCCTGCGCGGCGTCTGTCGGATGGCCGCGTACCGCTGGGCGTACCATCGAGAGGTGCCCGACCAGCTCGACCTGAGTCTCACCGGCGACGTGGCGCGCCTGCCCCGATCGCTGCGGCCGATGCTGCCCAAGCCAGCCGATGCCGCCTTCGATTCGGACGAGCATCTCTTCGAGCCGCGGTGGGGCGGCCGGCGGACCCTTGCCTTCATCGACGCAGGCCCATCCGGACGGAGAGGCGAGACTTCGTCTGCTCGACGAGCATGGGCAGCGACCTGGCCCCCCATCTGCCCGAGCTGGCGGTGCTGGCGGACCTCGTCGGCGACCTGCCTGCGATCCTCGACGGCGAGATCGTGGTCCCCGACAGACTCGGCCGCATGGACGAGGAAGCGCTGGACGGTCGTCTCGCCGACGGCCAGACCACGGGCTCGCCGCCGGTCTTCCTGGCCTTCGACCTCCCCTGGGCCGCCGGGCGGCCGATCATCGCCCAGCCGCTCCTGCGCCGGCGCGAACGCCTGGCCCGGATCGTGCAATCGAGCGCCGAGCTGGTAGTCCTGCCCGGCGTCGTACACGACGGAATCGACCTCTACCTCGCCGTCACCAGCCAGGGCCTGCGCGGGGTGATGGCCCGCCATCTCCGAAGCCCGTACCTGCCCGGCCGCCGCAGCGACCTGTGGCGATGGATCCCCGCACAGCCGGGCGAGATCCCGCTGCACGCGGTACCGGATCCGGTGCCGGCGTCCTCGCGACCGGTCCTCGCGCTCATCCAGCGACTTCCGCTCGAGGACTGAGCCGCCCAGCATCGGGCCACGCGCGCCAGCTCGGGCGGCCGGCTGCTACCGGGTGACCCGGGCCGCTCGCAGGATCTGGCGCAGGCCGACGCGCTGGCCGTAGAGCAGCACACCGGCGCTGTAGATGCGCGCGGCCACCACCAGCGCGACGGCGATCGCGGCAATCAGGAGAATCACGGCCAGCCCGAACTCCCAGAGCGCGACGTGGCCCACAGAGACGCGAGCCAGCATCAGGTAGGGGCTGAAGAACGGTATGAACGAGGCAATCTTGACCCAGGTCTCGTCGATCGCCTGAAGGCCGAAGATCGACATGAAGTAGCCGACCATGATCAGCATCATCAGCGGCGAGGTTGCGCTCTGGACGTCCTCCTGCCGGCTGACGAGCGAACCGAGCGCCGCGTACAGGAGCGAGTACAGCAGGAAGCCAAGGACGAACAGGACCGCGAACGCCGCCAGCACCGGAACGCTCAGGCCGCCGAACGCGCTGCTCGAGCTGGAGCTCCCCAGGACAGCCCGGTGGATAGGACCCTGCGCCACGAGCCCGCCGACAACCGCCGCCGATGATGATCCCGTACTGCGTCAGCCCGGCCGCTCCGTTGCCGATCACCTTGCCGGCGAGCATCTGGAGCGGGGTCGTGGCGTTGAGCATCAGCTCCATCACGCGGCTGCCCTTCTCCTCGGCCACGCTCATCGCCACCCACGTGCCGTAGGTGATGATGGCCATGAAGATCAGGACGATGAGACCCGTCGAGAGCAGCGTCGAGGAGATCTCCTGACTCAGGCTGTTGGTCGCGGCCGTCCCCGACGAGCTGACCGGCAACACCTTCATGTTCGTGGGAGACAAGACGGATGCGGTGGACGTCCCGGCCCGGACCAGCCCGTCCTCGATGGCGAGCATCTGGGTTGCGCCGGAGATCGTTTGGACCTGCCGACCGTCGGAGGGCATGTCGGTTCGAAGCGTGAAGACGAGGTCGTGGCTCTTGGCGTCCCGATCGACGATCAGCAGGGCGTCGAACTTGCCCTGCTTCCAGGGCGCTCTGAGCCGAGGCCTGGTCGCCGTCCGACGAACCAGCTCAGGGCGTATGTCTTGTGTGAGTTCGAATCCGCCTGTTTGCCGTTGAGGATCTGGTCCATGACGGCGGGGGCGTCCGAAGGAAGACCGGAAGCCTTCACGAAGATCTCGACGCGGGTCTGGCTCGTGCCCTGGGCGACGTCGATCAGGACGGGGAGCTGCGTCGCCGCGAAGGCGATGGCCGCGAGCAGGACGGTGCCGAAGACGAAGCTCTGCTCGTGGCCCGGCTGCGGTACTCGCGAACGGCGACGTACCAGGCGTTTGGAAAGAGCTTGCGCCAGCCGTTCATGCGTAGCACCGCCTTCGGGGCGAGCGTTCTCTCGCTCGTGTCTATCTGACCGACGTGCTCGATGAAGATCTCCTCGAGCGAAGGGTCGGCGATCTCGAAATGGAGGACTCGGCAGTTGCGCGCCAGAGCGGCTTGCAGGACCGTTTCCGGGTCGTGGCCCTGGGCCACCACCGCCTCGACGTAGTCCTGGCCGCGCCTGGTGACGCGAACGCCGTCGAGCGTCGCGAGCCAGGCGATCTCCGGATCGCCCTCTACGGCCAGCCGGACCACCTGCCGACCGGTCGAACGGCGCACGTCGCGCGACCGCGCCACCGACCACGACGCGCCCTCGGTCGAGGATGGCGATCGACTGGCACAGCTCCTCGACCGTCTCCATCTGGTGCGTCGAGAAGACCAGCGTCTTGCCTCGTCCCTCATCTCGAGAAACGCCTCCTTGAGCAGCGCGACGTTGACCGGATCCAGGCCGGTGAACGGCTCGTCCATGAGGAGCACGTCGGGGTCGTGGAGGATCGCGGCGATGAACTGGATCTTCTGCTGGTTGCCCTTGGAGAGCTGCTCGGCGCGACGGTCGGCGTACTCCGGGATCCGGAAGCGCTCGAGCCAGTCGCGAGTCTCTCGCTCGGCCTCCTTCGGCTGTCACGCCGTGCAGCTTGGCGAAGAAGACCAGCTGGTCGAGGACCTTCATCTTGGCGTACAGGCCGCGCTCCTCGGGCAGGTAGCCCCAGGTGCCTCGGGACGCCTCGGTGTTGAGCTTCCCGTTCCACGTGATCGTGCCCGAGTCCGGCCGCAGGATGTCGAGCACGATCCGCATCGCCGTCGTCTTGCCCGCGCCGTTGGCGCCCAGGAAGCCGAAGACCTCGCCCGGCCTCATCTCCAGCGAGACTGCGTCCAGCGCCTGCACTTCGCCGAAGCGCTTCGAGACCGAGTCGATGATCAACGACATGGCGTTCCTCGATCGAGCCTCGAGACGCCCATGGACCGGGCGCTCGACCACCTGAGGCGATTATCTCCGGCTCCGCTTGCCAGAGTCGTCGGCCGATCTGGTGACGGCAAGTCCTCCCTACGGCGGAAGACGACCCACCGGGACGGCGCTCGTCGCCCCGGTCACAGCCGCCATCTGTACCAGATGACGCCGGCTAGGTATCCAAACCCGATGACGCCGGCCATGAGGCCGAACTGCCAGCTCTCGCGGCCGAGATACTCCATGACGCCGAAGCCGACCAGGGCCACGATTGCGGCAATTGTCGTCGCTGCGACCCCCGCCCGCTGGTTGATGGCCTGCCAGCGCTCGTCCACGGGCTGGCCGGCCAGTGTGCTGACAGTTTCGCTGCGGGTCTGGAAGAACCACAGCGCCCCGGTGTAGGCGAACAGGATGGCGACGCCGCCGGCCGCCCGGTCGAGCGTCGCCCCCTGGCTGAGCTCGATGCCGATGAGCAATGGCGCCGATGACGACTCCGGTGGCGGGGACGACCAGGTTGCGACTCTTCGTGGGCTACCGCCCCGTGTCGTCATGGAAGACCTCCTCTACTGCCCGTCCGAAGAACCGCCCGATCGCGAGCGCGAGCGGCAGCGACGGGCAGGTACCTGCCGGTCTCGATCGCGTTCACCGTCTGTCGCGAGACGCCCAGGTCCCTGGCCAGGTCGCCCTGGCTGAGGCCTCGACTCTCACGCAGTTTGCGGACGTCGTTCTGCATGCTGTCAAGTTAGCTTGACAGCATGCACTTGTCAAGTCAGCTTTACACGGGCGCGGCCTGCCGGTGTCGGTCTGGCTGGACACGACCGCCAACGGGGCCGACCATATCGGGGTGAAGCGATCCGTCACCTCGCTCTGCCTGGCAGCGGCTTTCCTCCTGGGCGCCTGCGGAAGCTCGCCGTCGGCTATCCCGACGCCGTCGCCGTTTCCGACGCCGACGGCTCAAGCCAACACGGATCCTGCGGGCGTGGTCTGGTTGTGCAAGCCCGGGATCGCCGACAACCCTTGCACGGGCGACCTCAGCACGACCGTGGTCGACGCGGCCGGCCAGATCACAGTTGCGCACCCGCAGGTAGCCACGGACCCGCTCGTCGACTGCTTCTTCGTCTACCCGACGGCGAGCCTTCAGCAGCGGGTGAACGCCGATCTCAGCATCGACCCGGAGGAAAGGCGGGTCGCCATGGCAGAGGCCGCCCTCTTCTCGCAGGTTTGCAATGTCTACGCTCCGATCTACCCGCAGCTAACGCAATACGCGTTGACGTCCGGGAAAGTGGACGCGGGGAGTATCGAAATCGCATACGAGGGCATGCGGACGGGCTTCGCCGACTATCTGGCCAACTACAACCGCGGCCGAGGCATCGTTTTCATCGGCCACTCCCAGGGCGCAATGTTGCTGACCGGGCTGCTCCAGAAGGAAGTCGACTCGAAGCCCGAAGTGCGCAAGCTCCTGGTTTCCGCTCTGCTCATGGGCGGCAACCTAACGCAGCCAGCCGGGAAGACCGCGGGCGGCGATTTCGCCAACATCCCGACCTGCGGCTCGGAGAGTCAGACGGGCTGCGTGGTCGCCTACTCGACCTTCGAATTCGACTCCACCGCCCGGCGCCGCCTTCGGACGACTCTGGTCGGCGCCGCAGTATCGAATGTTCCCCATGAGCACTGCCGGTTCGCAGCAGATCATGTGCGTGAACCCGGGGGCACCCGGCGGAGCCACCTCGACGCTCAAGCCTTACTGGCTGACGATCGACCTGACGAAGTTCAACGGCGCCGTCCAGCCCACGCCGGCGACGCCCTATACGGCCTATCCGAACCAGCTGACTGCGGAGTGCAAGACCGAAGGCGACGCGACCTGGTTGCAGGTCGACCATGCTGCAGTCAACGACCTTCCCGAGTTTCATGGGTCCGAAGGGCCGATCTACGGCTGGGGCCTGCACGACTTCGACATGCACCTGGCCATGGGCAACCTGGTGGATCTTGTGGGCGCGCAAGCTGAGGCCTACCGCTGACGTCTACTCGCGGCCCGGCCGGGCGCTCCTAGAGCGGTCGCGGTCCACGCGGTTCTCAGGCGACCCAGGGCTCACGCCGGATGGCGCGATACGCCTCGGCGAAGAGGGCCGGCGCGAGCGCCACGATCGCGACCAGGAGCCAGTCGAATGCGTCGAGCGGCGTCGCCTGGAAGGCTTCGGCCAGGGCCGGCACATACGGGATGACGACCTGAATGGCGATGCAGAGGACGCCGCCGAGGAGCAGCAGCGGGTTGGGCCGCCGCAGCAGCACGGGGTACGCGAGGCTGCGGTTGGCGTTGGCTCGGACGACCTGGCCCACGACGAGCGCGGAATAGGCAAGCCAGCGGGCATGCTCGAAGTCGACACTGTGCTGCTCGATCAGGTACAGCGCGGCGAAGGCGCTGAAGCCGCCTGCCAGGCAGATGCGGGCCAGGATCCCCCAGTCCAGGAGCGGCTTGGTCCGCGGTCGGGGCGGGCGATTCATCGAGCCCGGCTCCTCCGCCTCGCCCGCGAACGAGACGGCGGTGAGCATGTCGATGAAGACCTCCAGCCAGAGGATCTGGATCGGCAGGAGAGGCTGGCTGAAGCCTGCGATCGTGGCGATCAGGATGAAGCCGAGCATCGCCACGTGTGTCGAAACCAGGAAGACCAGGCCCTTCTGGACGTTGGCCACGAGGCGGCGCCCTTCGCGCAGCCCGTGCATGAGCGTCACGAACGAGTCGTCGCCCAGGACCAGGTCCGAGGCCTCGCGCGCAACGGCGGTGCCGCTCCCCATCGCCACGGCGACGTCGGCGTGATGCAGCGCCGGGGCGTCGTTCACGCCGTCGCCCGTCACCGCCACTGTCCGGCTGGATCGCCGGGCCACGTCCACGATCCGGAGCTTCTGCTCCGGGATGGCCCGCGCCACGATGTTCAAGGTGGGCAGCTCGCGAGCCAGGCGGTCGTCGTCCCACTCGGCCAGCTCCGGGCCGGTGACCACCCGCTCGTTCGGAAGCCCCGCGTCGGCCGCGATCGCGGCCGCCGTGGCAGGATGATCGCCGGTGACGACGAGAGGCTGGATCCCGGCCGCAGTCGCCAGCGCCATGGCTTCGCGGATCCCCGGTCGGATCCGATCGGCGAAGGCCAGAACGCCGAGGGGCATCCACCTCCTGCCGTCGAGCCGGCGGGCCAGCAGGAGCAGCCGCTCGCCCGCTTCGGCGCCGCTCTCCACGAGCTTGCCCCAGGCCCTGAGCTCGGTGGCGGCCAGGTCGGAGCACATGGCCAGGACCGCCTCGGGGGCGCCGAGCGCCAGCTCCTCCTCGGCCGGACTGCCCTCGGCCGTTCGCGTTCGGGCCCGGGTGCGCGAGTACGGGCGGTCGTCGCTGACCGGATCGGCATCGATCAGGTCCGCCGGATCGAGATCCAGGACGATCGCCTGCTCGGAGAGGAAGCCGAAGAGCGACCGGCTGAATGAGCCCGGCTTGGTGCCGGTCGCCACGCTCCAGGCATCCTCCTCCGCCCGGACCGCCAGGACGGCCAGCTCCGCCACGCGGTTGCGATCCTCGACGACGCCCACGGGCGTGCGGATGGCCGTGAGGGCGAGCCGGTTCTCGGTGAGCGTGCCCGTCTTGTCGGTGACGATCAGGTCGACCGAGCCGAGCGTCTCCTGAGCCGAAAGACGCCGGACGAGGACCTTCATCCGCAGCAGCCGGTAGGCGCCCAGACCGAGAACGACGGCCACGAGCGCCGGCGGCTCCTCGGGGATCGCCGCGATCGCCGCGGAGACGCCGGCCAGAACGTTCTTGCCGGCCGGGTTGCCTCGCAGGAAGCCCAGCACGACGACGATGGCGATGAGCGCGATCGCCACGACCAGGAGGATCCGGACCAGGCGGTCCATCTCGCGCTGGAGCGGCGAACGACGCCGCTCGCGGCCGGCAAGGGCCTGCGAGATGCGTCCGAATTCGGTCGTCAGCCCGGTCGCAACGACTACGCCCTCGCCCCGTCCTCCCACGACGGCCGTGCCCGCGTAGGCGATGGCGTGGCGTTCGGCCAGAGCGGCGCCCGGCGGATCGGGCTCGACCGAACCTGGCTCGGGCAGCGACTCGCCGGTCAGGACGCTGCGATCGAAAGCCAGCGCCTCGGCCCGGATGAGCCGCAGGTCGGCCGGCACGACGTCGCCGGTCCGGAGCAGCACCAGGTCGCCCGGAACCAGCTCTCGAGTCAGCACGTCGTCCACGAGCCCGTTCCGTCTGACCCGGGCCGATGGCGCCGCGGCCTCCCGTAGGGCTTCGAGCGCCTTCTCGCCGCGGTACTCGGTGACCACGCCGGCGCCCACGATCGGGGCCAGGATCACCAGAACGAGCAGGCCGTCCCGGACCTCGTTGAGGGCGATCGCCAGGCAGCCCGCGATGAACAACAGGACGACGAATGGCTCGCGGGCGCCGTCCCAGAACAGCCGCAGCAGTGAGGTCTTGCGGACGGTCTCGAGTTCGTTGGGACCGAACCTCGCGATGCGGTCCGAGGTCTGTTCTGGTGTGAGGCCGGTTACGGGGTTCGTCCCGAGCCGCTCAAGAACCGCGTCGGAGGACAGGTGTGCGGCAAGGTCGGACAGATCGAGGGACGGGTCGCTCGGGCGAGCAGCGGCGCGCTCACGGGCGGAGAGGCTCATGGCAACCTACTGATCGAGCCGGGTCCGCTGCTCGGTTGTCATTCTCCCGGGCGTCCGCCCCGACGCCGCCCCTAGAATGAGGCATGAGCCAGAACCCGGCAAACACGCCCGTCAACATCAACGCGGACCGCGGTGCGGGCGTGCTTGCCATCGATTGGGCGGACGGCCATCACTCCGAGTTCGGCGCGGCGGGGCTGCGCCTGCTGTGCCCCTGCGCGTTCTGTCGGGGAGAGGCCGGACGGCCGGGCTGGCTCGACACGAACCCCACCCTCACCGACGAGCAGACGCAGATAGTCGGGGCACGGCTCGTTGGTCAGTACGCCATCGCGGTGACGTGGGCGGACGGCCACGACACGGGCTACTACACCTACGAATCCCTTCGGGAGGACTGTCCCTGCCCAACCTGTTCGGCTGCACGAGCCGCACGAACCTGAGACATTCGCCACGAATCAGCCGTTACGAGCACCAGCACAAGGAGATCGAATGATCGTAGCCACCACTCCCTACCTCGCCGGCTACCAGGTGACGGAGGTCAAGGGCCAGGTCTTCGGCCTGGTCGTCCGAAGCCGCGGTTTCGCCGGCAACTTCGCCGCCGGGCTCCGCTCGCTCGTCGGCGGCGAGATCCACGAGTACACGGAGCTGCTCGAGGACACCCGGCGGCAGGCCCTGGACCGAATGGTCCAGAACGCCACGCTGATGGGCGCGAACGCGGTTCTCTCGATGCGCTTCGACTCGTCCGAGATCGGCAACACGATGTCCGAGATCGTGGCCTACGGCACAGCGGTGGTGGTCGTGCCGGGCGCCGGCGCCGGCCAGCCGGTCGCTGAGTAGGCGCGTCGGCCGGGGAGGGCTGAGATGCCAGACGTCTACACCTGGATCGCCTGGGCCGTCGCCGGCCTGGCGTTCGTCCTGGGGATCCAGGTGCTCGGCGTGGCTGGGCTGTTCGTGGCCATCGTCGTCGGCCTGGTGGTCCTGACCGGCGCTGGATTCATGGCCGGCGAGCGCGTGCGGCGACGCCACGAGCGACCCGATCCTCGGTTCGATCCTACGCAGGAGGTCTTCCGGGACCCGAGCACCGGCCAGACCGATGCGGGTCTACGTTGACGAGAGGACCGGCGAACGCCGCTACTGGAAGGCCGGCTGACGGACGCGCGGCGCGTTCGCCGGCTGAGAGGGCTGTGCTTCACACATCGATTCGAGGCCTGGGCTTCGTCGTCGGCGGCCTGCTGTTCCTGGGGGGAATGGCCACGATCGGCGTCGGCGGCCCGGACGCGCCTGCCGGGGCTTGGGGAATCCTGTTCGGGTCCGCCGTCATGATCGTCGCAGTCCTGCAGCGCTCCCGCTACCGCTCGGACGCGGCTGAGCGAAGCCACGTCGACCCCGGCCCCGGCGGCGGCGAGTTGGGCCTGCTCGAGCCTCGCTTCGCGCCCACGACCGAGGTCTTCGTGGACCCGACCACCCACCGCCTGATGCGGGTCTACGTCGATCCGCGCACCGGGGAGCGCCGCTACCGGGCCGAGGGCTGAGATGAGCGCGTCCGGCCGCTCAGGCGTGCCGCCGGAGCAGCAACTAGTCCCTCTTGCGCTGCGGCCGCGACTGTTGAGAATGGTCCAATGCACTCAGCCGTCCGCTGAGCCGACACTTCGAGGCATTCGGGACCGAAGTGAGCGCCATCGTTCGAAGAACCGCAACGGAAACCCCTCCGCCGCTCGAGGGAAGGGCTCGGAGTTCCCGTACATAAACCGCGAGCTGAGCTCACTCGAGTTCAACCGCCGCGTCCTGTACGAAGCCCGCGACGTCCGCAACCCGCTTCTGGAGCGCGTCAAGTTCCTGGCCATCTTCGCCAGCAACATGGACGAGTTCTTCCAGATCCGCGTTTCCGGCCTGATGGAGCAGGCCGAGGCCAAGGCGGTTCCGGCGACTCCCGGCGAGCGCCCCGCGGTCGAGCAGCTGGCGGCCATCCGGGCGCGTTTCCGCGAGCTGCTGCTGGAGCAGCGGGACGTCTTCGAGGAGGTCTGCTCGGCGCTGAACGACGCCGGGATAGAGATCGTCGACTACGCCGACGTGCCGGAGCACCACGCCGCCCTGCGCCAGCGGTTCATCGACGAGATCTATCCGGTGCTGACGCCCCTGGCGGTCGACCCCGGCCATCCCTTTCCCTACATCAGCACGCTGAGCCTGTCGGTGGCGATCCGCATGGAGGACCCGGACGAGCAGGAGGAGCGCTTCGCCCGGGTCAAGGTGCCGCCCGTGCTGCCCCGCTTCGTCGACGTCGAGCCGGGCCGGTTCGTGCTGCTCGAGCAGGTCATCGCCGCCAACCTGGACATGCTCTTCTCGGGCATGACGATCCACGAGACGCACCTCTTCCGGGTCACGCGCAACGCCGATCTCGAGCTCGAGGAGGACGAGGCCGACGACCTGATGCTGGCGATCGAGGAGGAGCTGCGGCGGCGACGGTTCGGCGAGGCCGTCCGGCTTGAGGTCGACCAGGCCATGCCGGCTTCGATGCGCCGCATCCTGGAGCGCGGCGTTGGCGTCGACCCCGAGGACTGCTACGAGATCCCCGGGATGCTCGACCACACCGGGCTGTGGCAGATTGCCGACGCAGGACCGACCCGACCTGAGGCTGCCGCCCGTACTCGCCCGTCGTGCCGCCGCGCCTGATTCCGCCGGACGAGGACGAGCCGACCGACGTCTTCGCCGCCATCCGCGCGGGCGACATCCTGGTTCACCACCCGTACGAGAGCTTCGCGGCCTCGACGCAGCGGTTCATCAGCCCAGGCGGCCGACGACCCGGACGTGCTGTCGATCAAGATGACCCTGTACCGCACCAGCGGCGACTCCGCCGATCGTGCGCGACCTGATCTCGGCCGCCGAGCGCGGCAAGCAGGTCGTGGTCCTCGTCGAGATCAAGGCCCGCTTCGACGAGGAGGCGAACATCACCTGGGCCCGCAAGCTCGAGCAGGCCGGCGCCCACGTCGTCTACGGGCTGGTCGGCCTCAAGACCCACTCCAAGACCGCGCTCGTCGTCCGCCGCGAAGGCTCGACGCTGCGCCGCTACGTCCACATCGGCACGGGCAACTACAACTCCGGAACGGCGCGCCTGTACACGGACTTCGGCCTGCTGTCGTGCCGGCCCGAGCTCGGGGCCGACGTCAGCGACCTCTTCAACGTTCTGACCGGGCTGTCACGGCAGCGCGACTTCCGGCGGCTGATCGTGGCCCCGATGAACCTGCGCAACTGGGTCCTCGAGATGATCCGGCGCGAGGCCGAGCACGCCAGGGCCGGGCGGCCGGCTCACATAACGCTCAAGCTGAACTCCGTCGTCGACCCGGCGTGCATTGCCGCTCTCTACGCAGCCCGAGAGGCCGGCGTCGAGATCGACCTGATCATCCGCGGCATCTGCTCGCTGTGGCCCGGCGTCGCGGACGTCAGCGAGGGCATTCGCGTGCGTTCCATCGTGGGCCAGTACCTGGAGCACTCGCGGGTCTTCTACTTCGCCAACGACGGCGCGCCCGAGTGGTACATCGGCTCGGCCGATCTGATGGAGCGAAACCTCGACCGGCGCGTCGAGGCCGTGGTGCCGGTCGAGGACCCCGAGGCCCAGCAGCGGATCCAGGCGGTTCTTGACGTGATGCTCGTCGACGACAGGCGCTCGTGGCAGCTGGGCGCGGACGGCGCGTACCGCCGGACCGAAGAGATCAACGGCGTCCCGGGTACGATCGACACCTTCGAGACGCTCCAGAAGCGGGCAATGGCGTCCTCGACGCCGGCGGCCACCGCGCCGCGACGGCCGCACGCCGGCATCGGATCGCTCGATCCGAGGGCATAGACGCGACGGCGGAAGGGACGGCGGAACGGAGAGATGGCCACGGAACGGAAGATCGAGGTCGAGCTCAAGTACCAGGTCGCCTCGCGTGGGGACGCCGATCGCTATCTGGTCGCGCCCGAACTGGGCGCCTTCAAGGCGGTCGGCCAGATCCGATCGGTCCGAATGGAGGATCGGTACGTCGACTCGGCCGACTGGGCCCTCACCCGGGCCGGCCTCGCCGCTCGTCTGCGCCGGACTTCCCAGGGCACCATCATCAGCCTCAAAGCTCAGGCAACGTCCGGCAGTCACCTGCAGCGGCGCGAGGAGATCGAAGGCTCGGCCGACGCGGACCTGGAGCCGAGCGATTGGCCTGCCTCACGTGCTCGGACCGTGATCCTGGAGCTGTGCGGCGACGAGCCGCTTGTCGAACTCCTGACGATCCGCCAGCTGCGTCGCGTGCGCCGCCTCGAGGCTGCCGAGACGAGGGTCGAGATGAGCCTGGACGAGGTCGAGGTCCTCGGCAACGACGTCGCTGCTCGACACCTTCGACGAGCTGGAGGTGGAGCTGAAGAAGGGCCGCGAGGAGCCGCTGGCGGCGCTGGCGGATCTGCTGGACGGAGACCAGAACCTGCGCCCGGTCTCGCGCTCCAAGCTGGACCGAGCCGTCCTGGCGATGCAGGACGGCCTTGCCGGCCATGCCTGAGGCGATTCAGAAGGTCTGGCAGACGGCTCCACCCGAGTTCCTCAGCGGGAAGTCGAAGGCTGCCCGGCCGGAGCGCCCGAGCCACGACCGAAGGCGCCACCGGCCGGGGGTCGCCACTGAGGTCGCGTCCGAGCCGGTACGTGCGCCGGCGCACGCCGGGCGAGCCGGAGAAGCGGCGGCCGCCGAGCCGAGGCGAGCCCGAGCCGGGCCGGACCCGAGCGCGAGCCAACGCGCCCGGCGCACCGTCCCGTGCGCCACCGCACCGGACCTCGCACCCTCGGCATCGTGGCGGACGACAGCATGCCCGAAGCCGCCCGGAAGGTCCTGCAGTTCCATTTCGCCCGGATGCAGAACCGGGAGGCCGGCACGCGCAACGGCACCGACATGGAAGATCTGCACGACATGCGGGTCGCGGCCCGGCGAATGCGAGCGGCGTGGCGAGTCTTCGACGACGCCTTCAAGGCAAGCCGCACGAAGCGCCTGCGGCGGCGTCTGGAGAGCCTCTCGGACAAGCTCGGCGCGGTCAGGGATCTCGACGTGCTTATAGAAGGCCTGGACACCTACCGCCAGGGCCTCGATCCCGAGCAGCAACCCGGCCTGGATCCGCTGCTGTCGCTCTGGCGCCGGCAGCGATCGGCAGCCCGAAAGCAGCTCATCGAGGAGCTCGACTCGGGCGGGTACGCGGCCTTTACCAGCGAGATGGAGGAGTTCCTTGCGGCCGGCTCGAACGCGGCCGCGTCGGTGCCGACTCCGACCATCCCCCACCGAGTCAGGGACAGAGCTCCGTCCCAGATCTGGGCGGCGTACGAGACGGTCCGGGCCTATGAGCTGGTCCTGCCCTGGGCCGACATCGAGACCCTCCACCAGTTGCGCATCGCCACGAAGTGGCTGCGCTACACGCTGGAGTTCTTCGGCGAGACTCTGGGCCCGGACGGCCCGCGTCTCCTCGGTCGCGTCGTCGCCCTCCAGGACTTCCTGGGCTGCCTCCACGACGCCGACGTCGCCGCCAAGCTCGCTCGCGACGTCCTGGTGGCCCGGGCCGGGCGAGCTGTCCCGAGTCGAGACAGAGGCGATCGGCGCCTACCTCCACTCCCGCGAGCGAGAGCTGGCCAGGCGACGCCGTTCCCTCGGGCCGGTCTGGCGGGCGGTCAACGGAGCCCCCTTCAGGCGAGCCCTCGGTCGAGCCGCCGCGGCGCTGTAGACGGCCCTCCGCGACGTCGCTGGGGCGAGTGAATGGCCCGGACCGTTCGGTTCGCAACGACCGTTAACGAGGGGTTCACGGGCCGATGACCTCGGCCCGGCAACCTCGAGCCATGTTGGCGCTCGCGTCCGGTCCCGACAGGTTCAAGAGGCGGTCCGGAGCGCGCCGACGGCATCTCCCCCAGCCGCCTGCTCATCCGAGGATCTCTGGGGCCGAGCCCCCTCCGATCCACGGGCTGCCGGCCAACGAGGGAGGAGGAGAGGCATCGACGATGTCCGCACTCGACACGGAACAGGCGACGCCACAGGCACTCGCCGGCAGGATCGATCTGGTTCGGGCCCAGCTGGCGCCCATACGGAGCCGCAGGGCGCTCCTCGATTCGTATCGTCGCGAGTCGCTGTGTCGGCTCGTGAGTCCAGCCGAGGCCGCCGGCTCCGCGGCGGAGGTCCTCGAGCGCGCCTACGCCATACGCTGGCTCGAGCTCGAGTCCGACACGACAGTCGCGGGCGCGCAGCGAGACCCTCTCGTTCCAGCCGATGGATGAGTGACTTGATACAGGTTCCTCCGGCCAGGACGCCGCGCCGCCGCCGCAGACCCAACCGGACTACTACTGTCGGGCGCTGGCTCTCTACCCTCGCCTCGAGCCTGCCAGGCTGGCCCGGGTTCGACGCGATCCCAACCGGGTCGCCGCTCTGATCTCCCGCCGCACGACGCTGCCGGTGAAGTCGATCCTGGCCCTCCTGGGCGCGCCTCAGGAAGCCGGAGAGGGGCACGACGGCAAGAGCGAGAACGGCCCTCGTCGCGGCAACGGCGTATACCGCCGGCCGTGACTGTATCCTTGCGGACCAGGGAGGGAGTGGTCCGCCGTCTTCCTCTTGCCTGGCCTGGTGCCGAACCTGTCTGCGCGTGTGAATGCAGCGGGGCCGTGCGACTGGCCTCGTTTGGGAACGGCGCACGCTTACCGGCCAGGGTTCCAGAATGCAGGCAGGCGATCGATTCGGCGCCCATGTTCACCGCGATGTCTTCGATCGGGAGCTGCTCCTCGTCAAGGAAGGCGTCGTGCGCATGGGCGTCCTGGTCGAGACCGCGATCGACTCGGCAGTGGCCGCTCTTGCGGCACGGGACTCGCAGGGAGCCGCTGCCGTGGTCGCCGGCGACACTGCGATCAACGAAGCCCAAGCCGAGCTGACGACCCTGATAGTGACCACGATCGCCACGCAGTCCCCCGTGGCCAACGACCTTCGGCTGCTCATCGCCCTGGGCCACATCGCCTACGAGCTCGAGCGGATCGGAGATCACGCGGCAGGCGTGGCGAAACGCGTCGCCAGGGTTGGCCCGATGGCCTCCTCCATGGATTCCAGCCTCGTGACGATCGGGGAGCTGGCCGGCAGCCTGCTGCAAGGTGTCCTGCGCGCGTTGGTCGATCTCGATGCCGACGAGGCCCGTGCCGCCGCCGGCAGCGACGATGAGATCGACCGTCTGTACCACGCCTACTTCGAGCGCTCACTGGAACGCATGCGGACCGACCCTGCCTGGGTGGACACCGGGGCGCACTTGCTCTTCGCCGCCAAGGACCTGGAGCGTATAGGCGACCGCGCGACGAACATCGCCGAGGAGGTGGTCCTGCTCTCGACCGGCGAGGTGGAGGACCTCAACCCCTGACGAGGTCCCGCGCATTCCGAGGCAGCATGGCGTCGCGGGCGTGCGATGATCAGGCGATGAAAGGCTCTGCCTCCATCCAGCTGCACCTGCTCCGCCACGCCCACGCCGGCGATCCCCTCAAATGGAACGCCTCCGACGACATGCGCCCACTCTCCGAGAAAGGCCGTCGCCAGGCGGAGCGGCTCGGTCTCTTCCTGGCCGAGGCCGGCTTCGCTCCGGATGCCATCCTGAGCTCGCCGAAGCTCCGGGCCCTCGACACGGCCCGGCTGGTCGCGGCGCCACTTGGTCTCTCGGTTCGGGTCGTCGACGCGCTTGCCGGAGCGCTGGACATCGACGTCTTGGAAGCGTTGCTCGAATTCGCCGGGGGTCCGGTCCGGCCTCTGCTGGTGGGCCACGATCCGGACCTCAGCATCCTGGCGGCCGAGCTCGTGGGACTGCGCCGACCTGCCATTGCGAAAGGGGACCCTGGTGCGCATCGATCTCGAGCGACCGATTCAGCCCGGGACCGGCGTGCTTCGCTGGCTCGTCCCTCCCGACCTTCTCGGAGCCCGCGATCGGCCCGATTGACCGTCAACGATGCGGCGCTATGCTTCGGCGGACGTCCCACGCGCGCCCGGGATCCGAGGGCGCGGCGCCTCCGCGACGCAATCGCGGAAGGGGATACTGATGGCAAAGAAGCGCGATCGGAAGGGCGGCAGGCAGAAGAGCAAGGGCGACGCGCCCACCGATGGACGCGGCTTGCGGCGTCACCTCCGCCGGCTCGAGAAGCTGCTGGCCGAGGCGGCCAAGAAGGAGGGCCGCCGCGTCCGCAAGCTGGAGAAAGCGCACATCCGGCGGCAGCGGATCGAGACCGAGATGGAGGCGGTGCGGATGTCGGCGACCATGGCACCCGATGTCGAAGACCGGGCCGGAAAGGCCGCTCCGGCGAGTTCGACCGGCGCACCCGCTCCGGGTGCCGAGCGCGCAAAGAAGACTCCCGCCGGAGCCGCCAGGAAAGCGGCGCGGTCCAAGGCCTCACCGGCCAAGTCGGCGCAGCCAAGTCGGCAGCGGCGGTGGAAGCCAACAAGCCCGCGCCGCCCGCCAGCCCGATACCGCCAGCCGAGTCCTAGCCTGGGACGCCACGCCACCTGCCCGAGGCTGGCCGCCGGCCGGGCGGCCGATCCGGACCGATCTCTCAAACTGGCGCTGCGGGATGGTCCTCCGATGCTTCCTTAGAAGTCTCCTCGGCCGGTCCCGACGCTGGATCAGCGATGACGCCAGGCGGCGTACGTGGGACGGCAAAGGAGAAAGTAGAGCCCTGGCCTTCCTCAGACTCCACCCAGATCCGACCGCCGTGCATCTCCACCACGTGGCGCGCAATCGAGAGGCCCAGGCCGGTGCCTCCACGGCCGCGGACCCGGGCCCGGTCGACCTTGTAGAAGCGCTCGAAGATCCTGGCCTTGTCAGCCCGCGGCACGCCGATGCCCGGATCCTGCACCCACACCACGACCTCGCCGTCGCCCTCGCGAACGCCTACCCGGATCTCTCCACCGTTGGGGCTGAACTTCACGGCGTTGTGGAGCAGGTTGACCAGGACCTGGCCGAGGCGATCTTCGTCGCCGCGCACCGGGGAAACCTGGTCCGGCAAGTCGAAGGCGAGGCTGAGCCCCTGACGCTCGGCAAACGGCCGCAGCCTCTCGGCGTTGGAGCGTGCGACTCGCACCAGGTCGACGTCGTCGAGCAGGAGCGGCACGGTCCCGCTCTCGATCTTGGACAGGTCGAGAAGCTCGTTCACCATCTGGATCAGGTGGCCGGTCTCCACCTCGATCTTGGCGATGCGGTCGCGGAGGCGCGGAGACGCCGTCTCGGCATCGCGTCCGGCCGTCTCGGCCAGCAGGCTGATCGTGGTCAGGGGCGTCCGCAGCTCGTGCGACAGGTTGTCGATGAACTCGGTCCTTATGCGCTGGAGGCGCCGGAGCTCGGAGACGTCTTCGAGGACGAGCCACACGCCGGAGACAGGTGATCGCCGCGCTCGAACGACGACCGTGGCGCCGGCGCTGGATACGCACCGCCAGCTCTCCGCTGGCCGACCCGAGCTCCATCGCCGTCCGGGCGACACCTTCGACGCGGGCATCCACGAAGGCCTCCAGCGCCGACCGTCCGACCATGCTCCCGGCTCGGCGCTCGAGGATTGCGTGCGCGGCGCTGTTTGCGGACGTCACGACCAGGTCGTCGCGCAGGTGGACCACCCCGGTACTCAGAAGCTCCGTCAGGTAGCCGGCGTCGTGGACCGTCTGGTCGGCGTTCCATCTGGCCGTCTCGGCCTGCTCCAGAGCGTCCCTCACGCGCCGTTCCACGTCGTCGGCGCTGCTGGCGCCGGTGGTCTCGCGAAGCCGCTCGATGGCCCGACCGCGGGAGATGGCCAGGGCCAGAGCCCAGCCCAGGAGCACCGCCAGCGCGGCGATGAAGGTGACCACGATCGCGTCCATGCGACGAGGATGGCACAACCGAGCCCAATTCGGCAGATCGACTTAGCTTCGGCGAGCATCCAGCCCGCGCCGCCCGCTACCCTAGAAGCGTGCCAATCTCGCGGAGGTTCGCGTTTGCCATCGTTTCGCCTCATCCCGCGCGAGGAGCGCTTCTTCGACCTCTTCGTCGCGGACGCCGCCAACGTCCTCGATGGCGCACGCCAGCTCGAGGCGATGCTCCGCACCTACGACAGCCCCGACAAGGCGGCAAAGAAGATCCGGGAGGTCGAGCACCGGGGCGACGAGATCAGCAAGGACATCGGTCGCCGGCTCGAGGCAGACGTTCGTCACGCCCTTCGACCGCGAAGAGATCCACGCCCTCATCAGCAACCTCGACGACATCCTGGACCTGATCGAGGAGGTGGCCGACACCTTCGTCCTGTACAGGATCGAGGCGCCGACCAAGACATCGGTCAAGCAGACGGCGCTCGTGGTCCAGTGCTGCGAGACGCTGCACGAGGCGCTTGGAAACCTGCGTGGCTTCAAGGACCTGGACCGCTTCGTCGTGGAGATCCACCGGCTGGAAAACGAGGGCGACCGGCTGGCCCGCTCGGCCATCGCCGGCCTCTTCGACGACGGGGCCAAGACGATCGAAGTCCTCAAGTGGAAGGACATCTACACGCTCCTCGAGGAGACGATCGACAAGTGCGAGGACGTGGCGCAGCTGATCGAGCGGATCGTCGTCAAGCACGCCTGACCAGTTCACGGCGCAGGCGGCCGGGACTCGAGCGGCGACCGACTGAACCCAACGTTCACGTCACTGGAACACACCGTTAACATGGCGCGCCCAAATTCGCGCGATGACGCAGGCGTACGACGACGTCCGATCCGGCGCCGACCCAATTCCACAGCCCAGCCGTAGCGCCTCGTCCGGCGTCGCCGATCAGTTCACCGGCTGGCTGGCCCTCGCGGACGCCGAGAGTCCGATCGACCTGCCACGCCTTTTCCCGGAGGTGGAGGTCCGGGTAGAGGCCACTTCGGCAGCCTTCTCCGATGCCCTTTCGGCTTTCGAGCCGAGCCTCGTCGTGCTGATCGAGCCTCCCGCCGGACCGACCGATCTTCAGCGCGTGGCGACCTGGCGACGAGAGCACCCGGGTTCGTGCGCCGTCCTGCTGAGCGCGCATCAGGCCGTGCTGGCCCGCCTGCGTGCCCTCGAGCTTGGCTTCGACGATGCCGTGGACCTCTCGTCAGACCCAATGGAGGTGGTCGGCCGACTCTCGATCGCGGGCCGCCGCGGACCGGGGACGGGCCATCTCCCCGACGACAGGTTCCCCGTCGGCGACGGCGTGGAGCTGGACCGCCGCGCTCACGCGATCCGACGTGACGGACGCCTCCTGTCGCTCCGGCCCAAGGAGCTGGCCCTTCTCGAGTTCCTGGCCATGCACCCGGGCCGCGCGTTCACCCGGGAGGAGCTCCTCAAGCACGTCTGGCACGACGCGGTCGGCAACGAGCGCATGGTGGACGTCTACGTCTTCTGGCTCCGGGCGAAGATCGAACGCGATCCGGCGAGTCCGGTGAGACTCGTGACCGTGCGCGGCTCGGGCTACCTGTTCGACCCGCCGACTAGCCCCGCTCTGGGCGGGCGAGCACGCCACCGCCCGCCCGATTGTCTCAGCAACCGGGAACGTTAACGAACCGCCAACACAGCGTTAAACCCCAGCTTCGACCATCCGACCGGAACCTGGGAGCAGGTTGGACTCGATCTAGCTGCCCAGCCAAGAGGAGAGACTAAGTTGCTGAACGGAACGCGTCGCTTCGGCGCACTGGCCATCGCGGTCGCCATTGTTTGCGGCGGCATGCTCATCGGCCGGCGCCTCGCCCACCCCGGCGCCCACGGATACCCCGGCGCCTGCAACGCCCGCGCACAGCCGTTGACAGCCGGCACACCGCGCCCCGGCCACTCGACGCCGGCGCCCGTCACGTACACCTACCGCTGCACCAAGGGCGACGGACAGCTCAATGGCGCCGGCGCCACGTTCCCCTACCCGCTCTACTCGAAGTGGGGCGCGGACTACAACACGAAGTGCGGCGTCAAGCTCAACTACCAGTCGATCGGCTCCGGTGGAGGCGTGAAGGGCTGGCAGCAGAACACCGTCGACTTCGGCGCCTCTGACGCGTTCCTCGCGGACAGCGAGATCGCGGCGGCCGCAAAGAACGGCGAGCCCGTCGAGATCCCCGTCACGTTCGGCGCCGTCGTCGTTGCCTACAACCTCAAGGGCCTCTCGGCGCCGCTCAAGATGACTGCCGACATCATCGCCGGCATCTTCGACGGCAAGATCACAGAAGTGGAACGATCCGGCGATCGCGGCCGCGAATCCCGGCGTCACCCTCCCGACCACGGATATCAGCGTCGTCCATCGCTCGGACGGCTCGGGCACCACGAGCATCTTCACGACCTACCTGACGCTGACGAGCCCGGACTGGGTGACCACCATCGGCAAGGGCGACAAGACCAAGTCGGCCGGCAAGACCGTCACGTGGCCCGTCGGCCTGGGCGCCAGCGGCAACGAGGGCGTCACCCAGGGCATCAACCAGACGGACGGCGGCGTCGGCTACATCGAGCTTCAGTACGCCCTGTCCAACCACATCCCGTTCGCCGATGTGCAGAACAGCTCCGGTGCCTGGATCACGCCATCGCTCGCCTCCGTGACCGCGGCCGCCAACCTTCCGAGCTACCCTGCGGACCTGCGCTTCAACCTGGCCAACAGCCCAGTCGCCGACGGGCTACCCGATCTCTGGCTCGACCTGGCTGATCGTGTACAAGGACCTCTCGAAGGTCATGAAGAGCCAGGATCGCGCCAACGCCCTGGTCGACTACCTCTGGTGGGCCATCCACGACGGCCAGAGCGAGCAACGCCACGCTCAACTACGCCTCCATCCCCGCTAACCTTCTGCCCCAGGACGAGGCCGCGGTCAAGTCCATCAACTGGGCGGGAACCCCGCTGCTCCCCTAGTCCATCGCCCAACCGACGAGCCGCCACTCCGGGCGCCGCCCGGAGTGGCGGCTCTCCTTCACTTCTCGGGAGGCACGATGACCGCCGGCACAGCCGAGCCCACCAGCGATCCTCGAGGCACCGCGGCGTTCCCTGGCGCGCCGGCGACTGCGCGAGGGAGATCTCCTCTTCCGACTCGCTGGCGCTAGTCGTGACGGCCGCGACTCTCGCCGTCATCGCTCTGATGATGGTCGACAGCGTCCAGACCGCCTGGCCCGTCTTCCAGCAGTTCGGCATCGTCGGCTTCGTCACCGGCCAGGACTGGTCGCCGGCGTTCACCATCTACGGCGCCTGGCCGTTCCTCTACGGGACCCTGCTGACGAGCGCCATCGCCTTGATCATCGCGGTCCCGATCGCCGTCCTCATCGCCCTGCTGGTCACGGAGTTCTGCCGCCGCGGCTCGGCGCAGCCCGTCGCGATCGTTGTCGATCTGCTCGCGGCCGTCCCTTCCGTGGTCTGGGGTCTGTGGGGCCTCCTCGTTCTCGTCCCCTTCATTCGGCCTTTCGAGCACGACGTCGCCGCGGCGCTGGGCAAGGTGATCCCGTTCCTCGGTCCGACCCACGCCAGGCCCGAGCTACTTCGCGGCCGGCCTGATCGTGGCCATGATGATCATCCCGATCGTTGCGGCGGTGACGCGTGAAGTCTTCGCAGCGACGCCCCGGCTGCAGCGAGAGGCGGTTCAGGCTCTGGGCGGCACCCGCTGGGATGTCGTCCAACGCGTCGTGCTGCCGCTCGGCCGGACCGGCATTGTCGCCGCCGTTCTCCTGGGCCTCGGGCGGGCCATCGGCGAGACGATCGCCGTGACCATGGTCATCGGCAACAACCCGCTCGTGGGCGGCTCGATCTTCTCTCCGGGGTACACGCTCGCGAGCGTCATCGCCAACGAGTTCAACGAGGCGACCGAGACGCTCCACCCCGAGGCCCTCATCGCGTTGGGCGTCGTGCTGCTCGCCCTTGCCATCGCCGTCAATGGCGCCGGACTGATGGTCCGTCGCCGCTTCGAGCGGAGCGCCGGCCGTGGCCGCTGAGTACCAGACCCTGCTCAGACCTACCAGCCGCGCTCGCCGGCTCCAGGCCGACCTGGTCGTCGATCCTGGCGGCGGCGGCGACCCTGATCGCTCTCGTGCCGCTGGTCGCGGTCGCAAGCTACGTGATATCCCAGGGTGCCGGCGTGATCAACCTGGACTTCTTCACCCAGGACCCTCCGGGCGACCTGAGCGCCACTGGCGGCGGCATCCGCAACGCGATCACCGGCACCCTCGAGATGGCCGGGGTCGCGACCGCTGATAGCGGCGCCGATCGGGATCCTGATCGCCATCTTCGACACAGAAGTCGGCGGCCGCATCGGCGGCGGCCACGCAGGTTCTTCATCGACGTCCTGGCGGCCCTGCCGTCGATCGTGGTCGGCATCTTCGTCTACTCGCTCGTCGTCGTCGCCCAGGGCCATTTCTCGGGCTTCGCCGGCTCGCTCGCTCTGGCAGTCATCATGCTGCCGGTCATCGTCGTGTCGACCGAGGAGATGTTCCGGCTCCTTCCGAGACCGATCAGCGAAGGCGCCCGAGCCCTCGGTCTCACCCGCTGGAGAACCTACCTGTCCGTGTTCATCCCGACGGCCCTGTCGGGGATATTCACGGGCCTGCTGCTGGCCGTCTCCAGGGCCGTCGGCGAGACCGCTCCCTTGATCTTCACGTCGCTCGGCAACAACTTCTTCAGCACCGACATGAACGAGCCGATGCAGGCCCTGCCGCTGCTCATCTACAGGAACGCCCTCAACTCGCGCCTTTCCGGCGGCCCGCGACAGGGCGATGGGCGCCGCACTCACTCTGGTGGTAATCGTCCTTGCCTTCAACCTGCTCGGCCGCTGGCTGGTTGCCCGCCGCAGGCCGGCACGGCAGCGCGAGCAGGTGAGCTCGCAACCATGGAAGAGGTCGCAATGGTCACGGCTACCGACACCACGCAGGCTCCCGAAGCCGCCGTGCAAGCCGCGCCGAGTCGGACCATGCCCTGCCGCCGAGGCCGTCGTCCTGCGGCTGCGCAACGTCGACGCCTTCTACGGCTCGCGGCGAGTGGTTCGCGACATCTCGCTCGACATCGCCCGCAACGCAATCACCGCCATCATCGGGCCGTCCGGAAGCGGGAAGTCCACGCTCCTGCGTTGCATCGACAGAATGCACGAAGTCGTGCCTCACGCCCGGGCGACCGGGCTCATCGAGTACCGCGGCATCGACCTGTACGACAAGCGCATCGATCCGGCGGCGGTTCGCCGCTCGATCGGCATGGTCTTCCAGCAGCCGAACCCGTTCCCGACGATGTCGATCTTCGACAACGTCGCGGCGCCGGCCCGGTTCAACGGACTGGTCCACGGCAGGCATGCCGCCGCGGATCTCGTCGAGCGGTGCCTGCGACAGGCGGCACTCTGGGACGAGGTCAAGGACAAGCTGCACCAGAGCGGGTCCTCGCTCTCCGGCGGGCAGCAGCAGCGCCTTTGCATCGCCCGAGCCCTGGCCCTCGCCCCCGACGTGCTCCTGATGGACGAGCCGTGCTCGGCGCTCGATCCGATCGCCACGCTCCAGATCGAGCAGCTGATGGCGGATCTGCGGGCCGACTACACCATTCTCATCGTCACGCACAACATGCAGCAGGCCGCGCGAGTGAGCGACCGAACCGCCTTCCTGACGATGGGCGAGGACGGCGCCGGCTACCTCGTCGAGGAAGGCCCGACCGGCCGCATCTTCACCCAGCCTCGCGAACGACTGACCGAGGACTACATCTCCGGGCGGTTCGGATGAGCGCACAACGAAGACGAGGAGTCGGCGATGCAGTCCCTGGAAGCGGCCGCCGGCAACCCGATCGGCGAGTCGAGCAGCTCCGGATCCGGCGTCGACGGCCAGGCTGAGGCCGAGCACCATTCGGTGCACATCCGCGAGAGCCTCGATGCCGAGATGCGCGACGTCAAGGATGGCGTCTTGCGAATGGGCAGCCTCGTGGAGGAGCAGATCCTGGCCGCCCACGACGCGATCATGAATCGCGATGCGGTTCTGGCCGCTGCCGTCATCGCCTCCGACGGGCGGATAAACGACGTCCAGAGAGACGTGACCGGCGTGGTGGTCATGACCATCGCGACCCAGGCGCCGGTGGCGCGAGACCTCCGCTTCCTGCTCGCCCTGGACCGCGTCACCTACGAGCTGGAGCGCATCGGCGACCACGCCGGGTCCGTTGCCAAGCAGGCCCGCAAGCTCGCGGGCGTCACGAGCATGGTGACCTACGACGAGCTGACGCCGATGGCCACTTTGGCCGCGCAGCAGGTCAGAGATGTCGTGCTGGCCCTCGTGGACATCGACGAGGACAAGGCCCGACAGGTTGCCGCCCGCGACGACGAGATAGACCGCCTCTACCACCAGGTCTTCGACGACGTTCTCGCGGAGATGCGGAGCGATCCACCGAAGGTGGACCCGGGCACGCGGATCCTCTTCGCGGCCCACTACCTCGAGCGGATCGGAGACAGGGTCACGAACATCGCCGAGGACGTGGTCTTCCTGGCCACGGGCGAGGTCGAGGATCTCAACCCCTAGCGCCTGACTGGCGATGAAGCGTGCGCCGGCGAGCCGCGCGACAGGCCTACCCGGCTGACTCGACCTCCGAATCCGGCCACGAACGGTGGAAGCTGCGGAGCAGTGGCCAACCGCGCCCAGGCGGTCCGCTCCTCCTTATGCCCCGTAAACGAGCGCTGAACGTTTGCGGCGGGCGCGCTGCCCTCCGGACCTGATAGCCTCTCACTGGCGGCGGCCCCGTCCGCAACTCCACTCACAACCACGAGGGCGTGCAGGCTTGACCGAGGCAACGCTACTGGGCCTGATCGCGATCTTCGCCCTGGCCGTCACGTTCGACTACATAAACGGCTTCCACGACACCGCCAACGCCATCGCGACCTCCGTCTCCACTCGTGCGCTCAAGCCCGAGTACGCCATCCTGCTGTCCGCCACAGCCAACTTCGTGGGCGCCCTCGTCTTCGGCGTCGCCGTGGCTACGACCATCGGCTCAGGCATCGTCCAGGACAACATGATCCTGGGGAACGGCTCCACCGTGCTGGCAGCCGCTTTGATCGGCGCGATCAGCTGGAACCTCATCACCTGGGCGCTGGCGATCCCCAGCTCGAGCAGCCACGCCCTGATCGGCGGCCTCATCGGCGCGGCCTGGGCCTCGGCCGGCGCCGACGCCGTTCAGTGGGGCAACTTCGGATTCAAGGTGCTCGTTCCCCTCTTGAGCTCGCCCATCCTCGGCTTCGCCATCGGCCTGGCGCTCATGGTGATCTTGCTCAACTTCATCGCTCGGAGAAACCCGAATCGCCTCTACCGGCGCCTTCGAAGGCGGCGCCAGCGGCTCGCCACCCCCGCCGCCCGACGAGATCCCGACGGACGGCACCAGCCCCCGCCGCATCAACGATCGATTCCGCCGCGTGCAGGTCCTGTCGGCCACGTACATGGCTCTGAGCCACGGCTCGAACGACGCCCAGAAGACGATGGGAATCATGACCCTGGCCCTCTTCAACGCCGGAGCGATCCACGACAAGGGGGTCCCGGTGTGGGTGATCCTGATGGCGGCCACGGCGATGTCTTTCGGCACCGCCGCGGGCGGCTGGCGGATCATGAAGACGATGGGCCAGCGCGTCGTGAAGCTGGATCCGGTTCACGGCTTCGCCGCGGAGACCACGGCCGCGACGATCATTCTGGGCGCGTCGCATTTCGGGATGCCCGTCTCGACGACCCACGTCATCTCGAGCGCGATCATGGGCGTGGGCACGAGCGACCGCTTCAACGCCGTGCGCTGGGGAGTGGCGCGGAGCATCGTCACGCGCCTGGATCCTGACGATCCCGTGCTCCGCGATCATCGCCGCCGCCTCGTACCTCGGTCTCCACCTGCTGTCGGGCCCGATCGCGGCTGTCCTGCACATCTTCGGCATCTGAGCTTCGTCCGGCACAACGGGCGGACGTCAGCGGCGCGACGACGCCGGAGCTCAGTCGCTTCGGGGCGCCGCAGCACGTAGCCGACGCCGCGCACCGTCTCCAGGAAGATCGGGTTGGCCGGGTCGGCTCGATCTGGGCTCGCAGCCAGTGGACGTGGACGTCCACCGTGCGCGTTTCGCCGGCGTAGTCGTAGCCCCAGACGTGCTCCAGCAGCTGGTCCCGGGTGAAGACGTGGCCGGAGTTGCGGAGCAGGAAGAGCAGCAGCTCGAAGGCCTTGGGCTTGACCGGCAGGACCTCACCGCCCCGCAGCAGCCGCCGTCCCGCAAGGTCGACCCTGACCTGCCCGAGATCCACCGTCTCCGCCTCGGGCGCCAGGGCCTGCTGCTCGGTCCGGCGCAGCAGGGCCCGGATTCGGGCCAGCAGCTCGCGGAAGCTGAACGGCTTGGTCACGTAGTCGTCCGCCCCGAGCTCGAGGCCGACGACCTTGTCCACCTCGGCGCTCTTGGCGGTCAGCATCAGGATCGGCACGCCCGATTCGGCTCGGATGATCCGGCACACCTCGGTTCCGCTCAGCTCCGGCAGCATCAGGTCCAGCAGGATCAGGTCCGGGTGGTGGCGCCGGAACGCCTCGACTGCCTCCCGCCCGTCCGCGGCCTGGACGACGGTGAAGCCCTCCGTCTCCAGGCTCTCGGCCAGCGTTTCGCGCAGGGTCAGTTCGTCGTCGACGACCAGGATCGTCCGAGCCATCCCAGCTTCCCTCCTCCGAGCTTGCGCCGTCTAGGCTCTCGAGCATGTCGATCGCCCGATCCAGCCGGGCCAGCGTCCGCTCGTAGCCGAGGGCCACCATAGTGTCGAAGAGCGGCGGGCTGGCCGTCCGGCCGGTGAGCGACGACGCGGATGGCCATGAACAGATCGCCGGCCTTCCAGCCGCGTTCCTCGACGAGCCGTCGCAGCGGCGGCTCGATCTCGTCGGCCTCCCAGCTCACCCGCCCGACCGCGGCGATGGTCTCGCGGGCGGCACGCAGGGCGGCCTTCGTCGTGGCCGCGTCCCAACGCTTGGGCACGATCAGGGCCGGGTCCGGCGCCAGGTCCTCCACGAACAGGAAGCCGATCAGGTCGCCGACTGCGGCAAGGGTCGGCAGGCGCTCCTGGACGACCGGCAGCAGCGCGCGCATCTCCTCGTCCGACGGCAGCCAGTCGATCCTCCCGGCTTCCAGATCCTTCTGCAGGAACGGCCGCAGCCGATCGATCAGGTCGTCCGGTGAGAGGCGGCGGATCCACTGGCCGTTCAGCCATTCGAGCCGTTCGCGGTCGAAGACGGCGCCGGCCCTGTTGACGGACGAAAGCTCGAAGCGGTCGATCAGCTCGACCATCGACAGGACCTCCTCCTCCGTGCCGGTCGACCAGCCGAGCAGGGCCAGGTAGTTGACGAACGCCTCCGGGATGAAGCCCTGGGCCCGATAGTCGGCCACGGCGGTCTGGCTCTTGCGCTTGCTCATCTTCGTCCGGTCCGGATTGAGGATGAGCGGCAGGTGGCCGAACTGGGGCACCGGCCGAGCCCAGCGCCTCGAACAGCAGGATGTGCTTGGGCGTGTTGGAGAGGTGGTCCTCGCCGCGGATGACGTGCGTGATGGCCATGGCCGCGTCGTCGACGGCCACCGTGAAGTGGTAGAGGGGCGTGCCGTCCGAGCGCATGATCACCAGGTCGCCGCCGAGGGCGTCGGTGTCGATCTCGACGTGGCCGCGAACGATGTCGTCGAAGGCGATGGTGCGGCCCGGCGGGATGCGGAAGCGGACTACCGGCCTGCGGCCCTCGGCTTCGAAGGCGTCTCTCTGAGCCGCGGTCAGGTGGGCGCAACGGCCGTTGTAGTGGGGCGGCTGACGGGCCGCCTCCTGCGCTTGCGCTCGGCGTCCAGCTCTTCGGACGTGCAGTAGCAGTGGTACGCCTTGTCCTCCGCAAGAAGCCGATCGGCCGCCTCGCGGTATCGAGGCAGGCGCTCCATCTGGCGATAGGGACCGAACGTGCCCCGTTCCGGTTCGCCGCCCACCGCCGGCCCCTCGTCCCACGTCATGCCCCAGCCAGTGCAGCCCGTCGATGATGTCCTGCTCGAAGGCAAGGGTGGAGCGAGCCTGGTCGGTGTCCTCGAGGCGGAGGATGAAGGTGCCGCCGGCGTGGCGGGCGAACAGGAAGTTGAAGAGCGCCGTCCGGGCCGTGCCCAGGTGGAGCCCGCCGGTGGGGCTCGGCGCGATGCGGACACGAACGCTCGATCATGGCCCAAGTGTACGGGCAGGGACCGGCGCGGTCGGCCGACGCGGACTGGCCGGCGGGCCGCCATCCAGTTCGCCGACGCGGACGCCGGCGGCCGCTCGCGCAGCGCTCCGGGCCGCGCAGCGGCTTTGCGCGGAGCGACGGCCGGCGGCGGCCCTTCAGTTCGCGGCAGCGTCGCCATTCGCCACGATCGCGACGGCCGGCGTGACCCTAGAGCAGCTCTCCCACCGGCGCCAGCTCGAACCCCGCGACGGCCTCCCCAACGACCTCGCCCTCGCGGATCAAGGGCCACGCGGTCGGTGGTAGCGACCCAGGGCTCGTAGGGCTGCCGCGTCCAGGAGCCCGACCTGCCGGAGCGTCTCGATAGACGCGGCCGCGCATGCCCGCTCGAACCCGCCGCCGTCCTCGATCTTGAGCGCGATCCCCGCCGCCCTCCCGCCACCCGGCTCGCGGCACGATGGCGAAGCCGCGCAAGCCCTCGGCCCCGCCTTTGCTCACGATGCGCCCTGGCAGAGCCTTCATGATCGATGTGTCGAGCCGGTCGCGGCTGCCGGCCACCAGCTCCGGGCTGGCCAGCATCGCGTCGCGAATCCGGATCAGCGCACCGGCCAGACGTCGCGCGAGAGTCGGACTCGGGCATGGCAGCAGGGTCTGCGAGCATGGCGAAGGCCCGCGCGACTTCGTACAGCGGGAAAGCGTAGGTCGGCACGCCGCAGGCGTCGACCGAAGTGACCAGCATCTCCGGCGTCGTGGCGAAGGCACGCGCGACGGTCGACGCATAGAGGCGCTGGACCTGGTGGTCGGGCCGCCAGTACTCGGCCATCGGCCAGCCGTTGATCCTGCACAGCAGGAGCATCGAGGCGTGTTGACCCGAGCACATGTGCCGAAGCGGCCCGGGCTTCTCCCCATCCCGGGCCAGCCGGGCCGCGGTCAGCGCATCGATGGGAGCGCCTTCGGACCCGCAGCCCAGGAGCTGCTGAGTGATTGCCGACCGCCGGAAGACGGCCTGGAGCGTCCGAACGTGGACATCTTCCCCAGAGTGGGAGCCGGCCATCACGGCCAGCTCGGCTGCCGAAAGGTCGAACTCCTCCACTCCTCCGGCTTCGATCAGGGCTACCAGACCGAAAGGCTTCACGACCGAACGCAGGTTGACCAGCCCATCCGGATCGCCCAGCACGCGGCGAACGCTGCCATCCACGGAGACCTCGACGATGGAGCCGCGGTGACGACTTTCCACGACGCCGCCCCGGACCTGGCGGACCAGGACCGGCGGAGTCCTGGGAGACTCCGGCAGGCGGACGACCTGCCTGCCACGGACGTGGACCTTGCGAGTTCGCGTCCCCGGCGGCACCGGCTTCGACGCGGTCGCGTCCGCGCCGGCCTGCGCGGCACCGACGGCCGCAGGATCGTCTGAGCCGCGGGCCGAAATGTCTGGGCCACGGAATTCTTCGACGCCGCCGGCTTGGCCGCCGGCAGTGAGGCGGCTCGTCCGAGATTCGATCCGGAGCCGGAACGCCGCGGCGACATCTACCCTCCGAAGTCCAGGACTGAGCCGCCCGACACACCCACGGTCCGAAGCACCGGCTGAGGTCGACGGCGAGCCGAGCATACTTCTGCGTCCGCCGGTTGGGGCAGCTCGCGCCATCTGACGGATCCCGCCAGGAGCCACGTCCGGTCTCGCGCGCCCAGGTCGGTCGCGGCGTCTCGCTCCGGAACGTCCGGCCCCTCATGGGGCGGTCCCGGTCGGCATCTCCGAAGCGGGCGATGAGCCGGCCCGGGCCGCAGCCCGGGCAGCTCGCCGGGAAGCCCACTCTCGCCGCACGAGCCTCGATCCACCAGGCGCGAGCAGGGTCAGGGCGAAGATGGCCATCACCGCGAGGAGCACGAGCTGCTCGACGACAAGCGGGCCGAGCACCCGTGCATCCCGCCATGTGAAGGCGACCGCGAACCTCACCGCCGCCCAGAGGAAGAGCCCGGTAACGAAACCACGGCCGCCCGCGAGCAGATACCACTGACGTCGAGGTGCCAGGAACGGTCGAACCACCCGCCGCCAGCGGCGAACGCGAAGCCTCAGCAGCAATGGCAGGAGTGACAGGACCGCCGCCACAAGGAGGACCAGGCCACCCTCGACGGCCTGCGACGGAAGGGCCGGGTAGCTTGGATTGACTGCTGCCCCACGGCCCCGGCCCGACGTAGCTCGTGGCCCATGAGGCATCGGAGTAGGTTCCCTGGCCCGCCCCGCCGAGAACCATCGCCAGCTTCCCGAGACCGAGCCCCGCCAGCACCGGGAGCCCCGCGATGCCGAGCCACCGCTCGATCGGGGCTGCGAGGAGCCTGGCCACGGCCAGCCCGGAGAGGGTGCCGAATACGACGGCCAGGGTCAGGGCGAGTCCGCCCTGACCCGGATCGGTGAGGGCGGACGGATGGGCCAGGTAGTAGTCCAGATGGATCAGACCGTAGCCCGCACGCGCACCGACGAAGGCGCCCGGCAGGATGCCGAACCCGATCAGGATCAGGTCGTCCCGCCGCAGCCGCGCGGGTGACATCGCGGGGACTCGCTCCAGCCGGCGTGGCCGGCTGCTCGATCCGGCCTGCCCTGAGTGCCACCAGCACCAGGACGAGCAAGATCACCCCGCCCAGGGCAAGGGTTTCGAGACGGACGTTCAGCCCGAGTGGCGATGCCGTCGGGTCGAAGTCGAGGCGGATCAAATCGAGCACGGCCCGCAGTTTACCGGTCGCGCGGGGTCGCGGTCGCCCGGTTCGGGTTCAGGCCCGACGCGGCTCGGTTGGGAGACGAGAACCCGGGTCGGTCGGGCTCGTCGGTCGCTGCTACCGGAGCGGAATCCTGTGCGCGATCTGGGCCATGACGTCGGCGTCGTTGTCAGGGGTAGGCACGTCCTTGAGCAGGTACCAGTCTTCGACGTGTTCGACAGTCGCCTGCGGCTCGAGCTTCACCAAGGGACCGAGCGTCTCGACTTCAAGCATCTCCCCGTCGGTGTACGTCTCGAGGGAAGAACCCAGGTCGGGGTACGTGGCGCCGGGCATATAGGCCACGCGAGAGATGAACAGGTGACCTTTGCGCGCATAGGCGATCCAGCCGGCCGGGGCCATCAGGCCGACCTTCTGGGGGCTCTCCCGGGTGGGATCCTGGCGCAGCATGACGAAGGACTTGCCGATGCGCCAGCGCGGATCCGCCAGATCCGTGTACGCCCACATCGTCAGAGTATTGGTGGGCAGCAAGTTTTCGTCGTGCGACATGCGCGGCGGCAGCGGCAGGATCGCCGTTCCCCCGGCGTCCATGACGCTCACAGCCCAGGGGGCCAGCTCAACGCTCCACAGGTTCAGGTTTCGCAGCCGATGCGTGACTCGGACGGTCGCAGACTCGGGGGCGAGAGCTATGTCGACTTCCTTCTGGATGCCGGTCGTCGTCTCAACGCTCTGGATCAGGCGAACATACGATCCGTGCTCCTCGAGCACGACCGGTGAGTTGTCGGGGAAGATGTTGCGAGGAGGGACTTCCGGAGCGTGCCACAGCCGATGGCCGCCGTATATGCGCCACTCGTCGCCACCGACAAGGCCACGCTGGGAAGGGTATTCCTTGAACTCGTTATCGCCGCCGACGAATCCGAGGCGGATGATGCGCGGCCCCACGTCGGTCGTCACGACCAGATCTATCAGGTCGTTCGACAGCCGGTAGGAGTTCTCCCAGCCTCGGTAGTTCTCCTTGGTGATGTGCAGGGGCATAGCCGTTCCTATCTTCCGTAAGTCCAATCGGCCGTGGTTGGCGCAGCCGCCGAGGTTGGCGATCCAGGGCCGGTGGCGCGGGGGCTCAAACCGTCCGCGCGAAGGCCCCTTCCGCAGCTCCAATTATGCCCTCCGGCGGAGTCTCGAATTGCGAGCTGACGTACATCCTCGGGCCCGTAGTCGCTCCCTCCTATAGAGAGGCGTCGAAGCGACTCCTCCCGACCCCACCGCCGCCGCTCGGATGCCTGCCAGCCGACAGCCTGCGTGTCGGCCAGCCGACAGCTTGGGTGTCGGCCAGCTGCTCCTTCGGAGCCCTGGCGCATGGCTTGATTAACCCGTCGATGACGGTCCGGTCAAGCACCGAGCAGTCATCGAGTCAATCGGGGTAGCGCCCGATGCGCGGCGTGAGCCGCACCGAGGGGGGTCGGACGGGCGAGGGCGCCGGCCCCGGGAACCACGGGGGGCCGGGACCGGCGCACTAACCGGACCACCAGCCCGGAAAGCCCCGGCAGGACGGGACCGCCGGGGCTTTCCCGATCCGGAATGGGCGCAAGCCGCGTGTGCCGGACCGTGCGAGTGTCTCAGCTCCCGGCTGCCGCCAGCGTGGCGACGAGACTCTGGACCGCGCCAGCCGACGAGTGCAGAGCCGCGAGCTCGGCCTCGGTGAGCGACACCTCGATGATCCGTTCCACGCCCGAGGCACCGAGAATGATCGGCACGCCCACGACCAGGCCGTCGATCTTGTACTCGCCGCGCAGCAGCACAGCGCAGGGGAGCACACGCTTTCGGTCGTTCAGGATGGAATCGACCATGTGCAGCACCGACGACGCGGGAGCGTAGAAGGCGCTGCCGGACTTGAGCAGAGCCACGACCTCGGCGCCGCCGTTTCGGGTGCGCTCCACCAGAGCCTCGATCCGATCGGGCTTCATCAGCTCCGGCAGCGGAATCCCCGCGACGGTCGAGTATCGCGGCAGCGGAACCATCGTGTCGCCGTGACCGCCGAGCACGAACGCCGAGACGTCCGACGCGGACACGCCCAGGTCCTGGGCGATGAAGGCCCGGAACCGAGCGCTGTCGAGGACCCCGGCCATGCCGATCACGCGCTCTCGCGGGAAGCCGCTCGCCTCCAGGGCAACGTGGACCATCGCGTCGAGCGGGTTGGTGACCACGATCAGGATCGCTTCGGGAGAGTAGTGGGTCGCCTTCCGGACCACATCCCGGACGATGGCGGCGTTCTTGAGGAGCAGGTCGTCGCGAGTCATGCCCGGGCTGTCGGGCCATGCCGGCCGTGACGACGATGACGTCCGACTCGGTCGTGTCGGCGTAGTCGTTGGTGCCGTAGATCATCTGGTCGTGGTGCTGGAGCGGGCGCCGCCTCGACCAGGTCGAGAGCCTTGCCCTGCGGCAGACCTTCGACCACGTCGACCAGATAGACGTCGGCGATGCCCTCCTCGGCGATTCGCTGGGCCGCGGTGGCGCCGACGTTGCCGGCGCCGATGACGGTTACCTTGCGTCGACAGACTGGCATTTGCGGACCTCCCTCTTGCGACGCCGGCGCGGTTGAGCCGGCGGGTCGTTCGTTCCCGGGGCCGACTCTTGTGCTCGCCCGCTGCACGCGAGGATCGTACGCCGGGCCGGGCGGCGCCTGGCGGGCCGAACCATCCCGATGGGCATTTGCTACGCCAGACGGGACGGTGCCGCCCCTCGAGGCGGCTGATCCTGCCTGGGCGAAACGTCGAGCGCCGGCTCGACCTCACAGGCCGATCAAGCCTCGGCAACCCGCCGCTTGAGCTCTGTCAGTTGCGCCGCAAGTGGGGCGGGCAGGCGTCGCGCCGAACCTGCGGTAGTGCTCTTCGATGGCGGCGACCTCTTCCGTCCAATCGGCGGGGTCGACGGAGAGCAGCGCGGCCAGATCGGACGGTTCCACATCGAGGCCCCTCGTGTCGATCGCGCCGGGCGCAGGCAGCAGCCCGATCGGGGATCTCGACGGCGTCGTCCTCGCCCGAGCAACGGCCGAAGATCCACTCGATCACGCGGCTGTTCTCGCCGAAGCCGGGCCACATGAAGCGGCCCTCCGCATCCTTGCGGAACCAGTTGACCAGGTAGATCCGCGGCAGCTTCGCGCCCGGCCTTACGGCCCGATCGCCAGCCAGTGGCCCCAGTAGTCGGCCATGTTGTAGCCGCAGAAGGGCAGCATGGCGAAGGGGTCGAAGCGCAGCTTGCCGATCGTCCCGACCGCAGCAGCGGTCATCTCCGAGCTCATGATCGAGCCCAGGAAGACGCCGTGCTCCCAGTCGAAGGCCTCGCGGACGAGCGGCACGACCGAAGTTCGCCGGCCGCCGAACATGATGGCGTCGATCGGGACGCCGGCCGGATCCTCCCAGTTCGGCGCGATCGCCGGATCCTGGCTCGCCGGCGCGGTGAAACGGGCATTCGCGTGGGCCGCCGGCCTGTCGCTCGCCGGGGGCCCAGTCCTGGCCGGTCCAGTCGATGAGATGCGCGGGCGGCTCCTTGGTCAGCCCTTCCCACCAGACGTCGCCGTCGTCGGTGAGGCGCGCAGTTGGTGTAGATGCAGTTGGCGCGCAGCGTCCGGATGGCGTTGGCGTTGGTGTGCATGCTCGTGCCGGGCGCCACGCCGAAGAAGCCCGTCTCGGGGTTGATGGCATGCAGCCGACCGTCCGCGCCGAACTTCATCCAGCAGATGTCGTCGCCGATCGTCTCGACCTTCCAGCCGGGGATGGTCGGCTCGAGCATGGCCAGGTTCGTCTTGCCGCAGGCCGACGGGAAGGCGCCGGCCATGTGCTTCACCTGACCGTCCGGGGCGGTGACCTTGATGATCAGCATGTGCTCGGCCAGCCAGCCCTCGTCGCGGGCGATGACCGACGCGATGCGCAGGGCGAGGCACTTCTTGCCGAGCAGCGCGTTGCCGCCGTAGCCGGAGCCGTACGACCAGATCTCGCGCGTCTCCGGGAAGTGGACGATGTACTTCGGTCCGGGTCGCAGGGCCAGGTCACGTCCTTCTGGCCTGGCGCGAGCGGCACGCCGACGGAGTGGACGGCCGGCACGAATTCGCCGGTCTTGACGATCTCGTCCAGGGCGGCGGTGCCCATGCGGGTCATGATCCGCATGTTGACCACGACGTAGGGCGAGTCGGTGATCTCGACCCCGAGCCGGCCGATCGGCGAGCCGACGGGGCCCATCGAGAACGGGATGACGTACATCGTCCGGCCGCGCATCGACCCCTTCGAAGAGCCCGTTCAGGGTCTTGCGCATCTCGGCCGGGTCGCACCAGTTGTTGGTGGGGCCGGCGTCCTCTTCCTTCTCGGAGCAGATGAAGGTTCGATCCTCGACGCGGGCGACGTCGGACGGATCCGAACGAGCCAGGAAGCTGTTGGGTCGAAGGTCAGGGTTCAGCCGGATGAACGTGCCGGCATCCACCAGCAGCTGGCACAGGCGGTCGTACTCGGCCTCGCGAGCCGTCGCACCAGTAGATGGCGTCCGGCGTAGTCAGGGCCGCCACTTCGTTCACCCAGCGAACCACGGCGTGGTCCGCTGGTACGTTGCGTGGGAGCCCTGCAACTCTGGCGCCGGCGGTGGCCACTATGTCTCCTCGCATGCCTTTGGGAAACGTCTAGCCCCCGGTGCCCGGAAGCGGTAGCGATCTCGGCGCCGCATCCGCAGGACAGGTTTCTGTCTAGAGTCACGACGTATTTGGGATGACGGCATTGTACCCGGGCGAAGGCTCCGCCGCGCGGCGCCCGGCGAGTCGAGGCCCACTCGACGTGTGTGCTGCGACCCGCCCGTTGGGGGCGTAGGCACGGGACGTACGATTCCCATGATCACGGTTCTGACGTCGGGCGGCGCCGCGCCTGCCGTCGAGACACCCCCAGACGGCAATAGTGAGCGCGCCTCTTACGCTGGCGGAAGCGCTCGTCGGCCAGTTCGCATCCTCCTGGAGAAGGCCCCGGCAACCTGCTCGCCGGGGTCTTCGCCTGTCACACGGGCCAGCAGATGACGGTGCATTGACCCCATCGCGCTCCGCCTGCCCTACTCAGACCTGCCACGCGCCGCACCGGCCGATCAGATAAGGCGCAGATAAGTGGCAGCCAATCGGCCTCCCCTAGCGTTCGGGGCGGAGGAGGACCGATGCGATGGAATCAATCGACCAAGAATGGGCAGCGCTTCAGAAGTGGCCGATCTGCGTGGACGAGCGCGGGTGCGCCACAGTGCGGGAGCTGGCGATGGCACGCTCGCCCCTACTCCGGGCTGCTGATCGAGTCGTGCCCGCTGGCGGACGTGTGCGTGGTCCGGAGGGACCCACGACCGGACGCGGCTCCCCCCAGTCAAGAAGCCGGCCGGGCAAGCGCTGGTAGCCAATCTGGTCAGACCGCGAGCGACGTGCTGATCGGATTCTGGTTCGGCCGCGACGACCGGAAGCCTGACTAGGTCGCCGGCGAGGTCTCGGCGGTGGCCGCGCTTTCCGGCTCGCTCTCGACTGGTGACTGTCCGGTGTCCTCGGGGTGCCGTCGAACATACCAGTGCCGGACGGCGATGGCGGCAACGGCCGCAGCTGCCGCGCCGAGGCCCACGAGTTGGGCCGTCGCGATGCCGTAGAACGTCCAGTTCCAGCCACCCCGCAGGGTCTCGAGGACGCTCCGCTCGATCCCGTACCAGACGAAGTAGAGCAGACCGACGTCGCCTGCGATCAGGAACCGCCGGTGCGCGGTGAACCGACGCCACAACGCGAGCATGACGAAAACGCCCAGGAGGCTGAGCATCGATTCGTAGAAGAAGAGCGGAATGAAATGCTGGCCCAGTGTGGCGGTCGGGTCCGAACCCGCCGGACACGCGAACTCGGCCACCCTGTACTGGCACTGGATCGCGATCCCCCAAGGCAGATTGGTGGGGGGCCCGTACAACTCCTGGTTCATGAAGTTGCCCCAGCGCCCCACCGCTTGCGCCAGCAGGATGCACGGAGCCAGGATGTCGCCCCAGCGCCAGAAGCTGACCTTGTACCTGCGCGCCAGCCAGATGACCGCAAGCATCCCCGTGAAGAGGCCGCCATAGATCCCGAGGCCGGTGTAGGGCGGCAGGACGATCTGGGCCAGGTGGTCTTTGTAGTAGGCCCATTGGTCGATCACGTGATAGGCGCGGCCCCCGAGCAGCGCCGCAATCGCCACGATGACGATGCCGTCGATGATCACGTCGGTTCGCTCGCCGCGGCGGCGAGCCTCTCGAGTCGCGAGCCACGTCCCGGCCACGATCGCGGCGACGTACCCGATTCCATACCAGCGGATTTCGATGGGGCCCAGGGCGAGGGCGATCGGATTGGGCGTGAAGTCGATCATGGTCGGCAAGTGTACCGGTCGAGCCGAAAAGGCTCGCGGCGCGAAGGCCGATCCTATACTGGCGGGGAAGACGCCCCCGTCGAAGGACGGCGTCGGACTCGAAAGCGTCGCTCGGCGGCTGACGACCGCCCATACCGAAGGCCTGCCAATGCCCTTCTACTTCTTCTTCGGTCTTCTCGGTCTCGTGGTCGGCGGGCTGCTGACCTGGTTCTTTCTGGCCGAACACCCCTTCGAGTCGCTGGAGACCCCCGGTGGCCCCGTGGACCCGGTCGAGGCATCGCTCCTCGCCGGCGAAATGGCGGAGGCGGGAACGCCGATCGAAGAGGCCGTCGTCACGAAGCTGCTCGAGCTCCACGGGGCCTATGTGGACGGCCAGATCCGCCTCGCCCAGCAGGCGGCGCAAGCCGCCCGACTGGCGGGCGAGTCCGCAGCTCAGGCGGCCGCCGACCAGGCGCCATCCGAGCCACTCGCGGCCGGGCAGAAGACCGGCGTGTCGAAGAAGTCGACGGGAGCGGAGCAGACCAAGTAACCGCTCGAGGTCGCTGCGGGAGCGACCGCCAACCGCTATCCCTCGTTGCGGCGTCCAGAGTCGCCGTGATCCGCGATCCCTACGTGGATTGCGACCGCCCCGAACGCCAGGCGCCGGAACCCGACATCGCGCAGCCCTGCCCGCCGCATCGTGTCGGCGATCTCCTCGGCGGCGGGGAACCCGTTAAGTGAATGCGGCAGATAAGCGTATGCGGCTCCTCTCCTGAAGAAGGCGCCCATGATCGGGGCGACGGCCCTGAAGACGGACTTGTAGACGAGAGCAGCCACCCTGCGCCGCGGCACCGACAACTCCAGGCATACCACGCGACCGCCAGTCCGGACCCCTCTGGCCATCTCGCGAAAGCCGTCCTCGAAGCTGGATAGGTTGCGCAGACCGAATGCGATCGTGGCCGCATCGAAGGCGCCGTCGTCGACCGGCAGTGCCAGAGCGTTCCCGAGCCTGAACTCGACGCCGAGCCGCTCGGCGAAAGCCCGCCTTGCCTGGTCCAGCATGGCCTCGGATAGATCGACGCCGACCACCCGGCCCTCCGGGCCGACTACCGACGCCAGGGCGGCGGTGAGCTTGCCCGTCCCACAGGCCACGTCAAGTGCCGCGCCGCCACGGGAAAGCCCCGCCGCCCTTGCCGCGGCGCGCCTCCATCGGCCGTCGAGGCCTGCGGTCATCAGGGTATTCATGCGGTCGTAGACCGGAGCGATGGAGTCGAACATGGTCGTGACCCGCTGCTCGGGCACGGTGTTGCCGGATCGGCTCGGCCGCTCCGTCGACGATTGGAAGCCTGGCCCCTCTCGGCCCCGCTCACGACCTGGAGGAGTTGGCGGGTGGCTCGTGTTCGCGCACGAGCCGCAACGGCCGGCGCTCGAAGGCGCTCGAGAAGACCATCTGCGTTTCTGTCGTGAAGACGTGCGGAACTTGCTGAATTGTGTGCAGGACGCGCTCGAGATGGCGAGTATCGGTCGCCCTGACCTTGAGCAGATAGTCGGCCTCGCCGGCGAGATGGTGGCATTCCTCGATCTCGTCGATCTCCACGAAATCGCCCGTCAGATCGGTTGCGATCGTGCCCGGCACCTGCTTTATGAAGACGAAGGCCAGGACTCCGTAGCCGAGCAGCGTCGGATCCACGAGCGCGGAGTAGCCCCTGATGACCCCGCGCGCCTCGAGCTTCTTGACCCGCTCGTGAGCCGACGGCCCGCTCATACCCACGGACTGCCCCACCTCCGCGTACGAGTCTCGGCCGTCCCGCTGGAGAAGCTCGAGAATCCGAGCGTCGGTTTCGTCGATCCTTTCGAGTGCTCCCATCGTCCCTGCAGCCTAGCCTATCCCTGGAAAATCGACAGCGGAAGCGGTCGGGCAATGCTGCCAACGGACCGGGTGTTGCGTGCAGACACGCCTGCCCAGCTCAGTCCTGGCCTCTCCGCGTGCTACCAGTCGTGCCCGCGGGGTGCCGCCCTTCCGCCCAGCGTCCCGGCCGGAAGATGAGCCTCGAGGCAGGTGACGCCCCCCTGCCCAACGGTCGCGTCGTGATCGGTATGAGCCGGCAGATCGAGACGCTGGCCCGGCGTAAGCACGACGTCCCGGCCATCTCCGAGCAACCCGAAAGTGACCTCACCCTCCACCACGACGAGAACCTTGTCGTAGCCATGGTCGTGCGGCTCGTACCGCTCGCCGGCAAGATTCGACCAGGCGAACGGCGCCAGGCCTTCGGCCCGAAGACGCGTCTCCAGAGCGGCCCGCTCGACGGGGCTCAACGCGGGTCCGTTTGCTCGGCGACGCCGGCCGTCGGGGGGACGCCGCCCTGGTCGGCGGGCCGGACGCGCGCTCTCCGATTCGGGCCTGGTCCAGGCAGGGTTCGCCTGCAATCGCTCGAGGGCCGTCCGATCCGAAACGGGAGGGAGATCCGGCGCAGCCTCCCGCCACGCAGCATCCGCCGCGGCGTCGCGAGGATCGCTTCGGGTACCGACGACCAATGCGATCGGCAGCCCCACACATACTCCGACGAGGATCGCTACCGCCAGGATTCCGTGAAGCTGCAGATGGACGTAGGCGGCGAGCGGAACTCCGATCGCGGCACCGGCCCCGACCCCCCGAATGCGCTGCATGACGTCTCCTCGTCTGTGCGGTCGATTGGCAGCGCGGCACGCGCTCATGTGCCCCGGTGGGACCTGGCGGCGAGGCCCGACTCAGCCGCCGGGCTTGGGCCGGGCTCAAATCCGGTCGAGCCGGTGGCGCCATCGTACCGCTACACTCCGGGCGCGCGCGCCGATCAGAACGAGGAGCCGGGTGAAGTCCGCGGAGTCGGCCGGAAAGCGCGCTCGGCGAGGACCATGAAACACCTTCGATATCTCAGCGCCACCGATGTCGCGGCGGCCATGCCGCCACCGCCCGAACGACTGGACCTGGCCGAGCAAACGATGCGGGCCCTCGGCCAGGATGCGGAGCTTCCGCCCAAGATCGGGGTCCACCCCCGCCAGTCCGGGTCGCTGGCCCACGCCATGCCGGCGCTCCTGCGCGGTGAAGCAAGCGACGGATCGAAGGACTTGATCGGCGTCAAATGGATCGCCGGGTTCCCCGAGAATCCTTCCCGCGGGCTGCCCGCCTACCACGCCCTCGTGCTGCTGTCGGATTCGGTCACCGGCGAACCGCAGGCCGTCATGGAAGCCGGAACCATAACGACCGCGCGGACGGCCGCGATAAGCGGGACGGCGATACGCCACTTCCTGGCCCGGGGCGCGGGACCTGCCGGCGGACGGAGCTGGCGCGTGGCGGTCCTCGGAGCCGGAGCGCAGGCTCGCGGCCACCTTCCGGTCGTCGGATACCTGCTGGCGGGGGCCCGGGTTCGAGTCGTCGACAAGGACCCGGCACGGGCCGCGGCGTTCGTGGCGGACTCGGCTGCGTACGAGGGGATCGGGTCGATCGAGCCGGTCGCCGGCGTGCGCGAGGCGGTCGAGTCGGCCGATCTGGTGCTGTCGATGGTCTCCTTCGGACCGGACCGCCAGACTCTCGACCCAACGTGGCTCCTCCCGGAAGCACTGTTCGTGGCGGTCGACTACGACATGCAGGCTCCAGCCGCCCTGGCCCGCGATGCGCTCTTCGTCGTTGACGATCGCGACCAGTTCCTGGCCACGCGCTCCGGGGACTCGTTCGTGGGATACCCCGATCCGGACGCGACCCTGGGCGAGATCCTTCGGGGAGAGGCGCCGCCCCGCGCCGGCGGCCGCATTCTCGTGGCCCACCTCGGCGTAGGCCTCGCGGACGTGGTCTTCGGTGCGGCAGTGCTCGCCCGTGCCGAACGGCTCGGAGTCGGGCGGCTTCTCCGCCTCTGAGCCACGGCCCGCAACGGATCGAGCTAGCCCTACCGATTCACCTCGAGCGGTCCGGCCGGGACCTCGATCAGGACCCTGCCGCCCTCGACCTTCACGGGATAGACGGCAAGCGGAAGCTCGGCCGGCGGATCGAGCGCCTCTCCGCTCTGGAGGTCGAAGCGGGAGAGATGGAGCGCGCACGTAATCGAGTCGCCGGTGAGGAAGCCCCGGTCAAGCTCGAAGTACTCGTGACTGCACACGCCCTGCGTGGCATGGAACTGGCCGTCCAGGTTGGTAACCAGGACCAGCTCGCCCTCGACCTCGAGCATCTTCATCGTGCCAGGCGGCACGTCGACCGTGGCGCACAGGTCCAGGCGGCGGTTCACCGGCGGCTCAGGCTACGGCAGCGGAAACCGGCCGGGGGGCAGACTGGGCCGCCCATTTTGCCTCGAGGAGGCCGCGCAGCCGGTCACGCGCGGCGTCCAGCGGCACTCGCGCAACAACCGGCTCGAGGTACCCCAGGACAATGAACTTGCGCGCCTCTTCGCGTTCGAGGCCGCGACTCTCGAGATAGAAGACCTGGGACTCGTCGATGGGGCCGACGGAGCTGGCGTGGGCCACGCGCCGGCAGTCGGGTTGGTCGATCTCCAGGCTCGGGATCGCGACCGAGCGCGACTGCTTGGAGAGCAGCATCCCGAACTCGCCGAGGAAGCTGTCGGTGCCGTGAGCCGAGTGCTCGATCGTCGCCAGGCCCTTCATGTACGCCCGCGACCGATCGGCGAGAGCGCCCTTCGAGAGCAGGTTGCCGGTCGTGTCCCGACCGACATGGCGGGTATAGGAAGTCAGGTCGAAGAGCTGGTCCGCCGAGCCGAAGACGATCTCCGCCTGCTCGACGGCCGAGCCGTTACCTTCCAGGCGGTTGTCGATGCGACTGCGGATAACCCGCGCGCCAAGCTGAGCCAGCGCCCAGCGAACCGTCGCTCCCTGGCCGAGCACGGCCGAGCGATGCTGGAAGGCGATCTGTCGGAGCGAGAGATCCTGCAGCCCGGCGAACGAAAGGGTCGAACCGGCGCCGATCTGGACCTCCGTAGTGCCGGCGAAGAAGGCCTGAGCGGCGGTCTCCGGCGCGTCATCGGAAACCTGCTCCTCAAGGATCGAGACCTCGGCGTCCTCGCCGATCGAGATGACCGTCCGGGTCAGCAGCGCCGTGTCGGGCGCGCCGACGGCCCAGCGCAGGACGATCGGCCGCTCCAGGCGGACACCGTTGGGAACGTGGATCAGCAGCCCGTCCGACCACAGGGCCCGCGTCATCTGGGCCAGCTTGTCGTTCTCGGGTAGGGCACAGCCACCCTCCAGGAGACGGCGCGTCAGCTCGGGGTCGCGGGCACGCAGGTTCGAGAGAGTCTCCAGAACGACGCCAGCCGACCGGGCTTCGGGCGAGAGCACGAGCGCCGTCACGCTGTTCTCACGCACCTCGGCATACGCAGCCGCTCCCTCGGGGAGAAGATTCGTGGCGTCCGCGTCCGGGGTCTCGGCGGCCGGAGCAGCGTACGGCCTGGCCGCTGCGAGGTGCGCGTTGCGAAGATCGATGTACGTGGTGTAGAGCTGGTTGGTCTCGATCGGCAGCGCCTCGAAGGCATGCAGCCCCGCCAGCCGGTCGGCCAGGAGCCAATCCGGGTCGCCTCGCGATGCCGCAACTGCCCGGACCGTCGCCTCGTCGACGAAGCTCAACGTCAGGTCGGTCGGCGTCTGCCTTGCTGGCGTGGCGGGCCGGCCTGGCCGGCCCCGCGGACGGAGCTGCGGCCGCCTTCGCCCCTGCAAAGCCCGGACCCGCCGGCCTGCGCTAGCATCTCGCTCGCTCGGCCGGCTCATCCCGTGTTGCCTCCTGTGCGCCTCGCTCACGCACTCTCCGAGTGCGATCGCTGCTGTGCTCGTCGGCGCCTTGGCCTGGGCTCGGCGGAGCGACGATCTGCGGCGCTCGGCCGGCAGGTCCGGGCTTCGCGGTCATCCGAGCGAACCCTCCATCTCGAGCTTCACCAACCGGTTGAACTCGATCGCGTACTCCATCGGGAGCTCCTTGGTGAAGACTTCCAGGAAGCCCTGCACGACCAGATTCGTGGCTTCGTTCTCGGTCAGGCCGCGGCTCATAAGGTAGAAGACCTGGTCCTGGCTGATCTTGCCGACTGTGGCCTCGTGGGTCATCGTCGTGTCGTCTTCCTGGATGTCGATGTACGGGTACGTGTCCGACCGGCTCCCCTCGTCGAGCAGGAGCGCGTCGCAGCGCACGCTTGCCACCACTCCCGTGGCTCCCGGCGCCACCTTGAGCTGGCCGCGATACGTCGTCCGGCCGCCATCCTTGGAGATCGACTTGCTGATGATCCGGCTTCGCGTGTTCGGAGCCAGGTGGATCGCCTTGGCGCCGGTGTCCTGGTGCTGCCCGCGCCCGGCGACCGCGACCGATATGACCTCGGCGGTGGCGCCTTCGCCGCGGAGGTAGATGCTCGGGTACTTCATCGTCAGGCGGGAGCCGGTATTCGCGTCGATCCACTCTACGGTGGAGTGGGCGTGGGCGTGGGCGCGCTTGGTGACGAGGTTGTAGACGTCGTTCGACCAGTTCTGGATCGTGGTGTACCGGACCTTCGAGTCCGGCAGGGCGATGACCTCGACGACGGCCGCGTGGAGCGCGTCGGTCGTGTAGATCGGCGCCGTGCAGCCCTCGATGTAGTGGACCTTGGCCCCCTCGTCCACGATGATCAGCGTCCGCTCGAACTGGCCCGTGTTCTCGGCATTGATGCGGAAGTAGGCCTGGAGCGGCAGCGGGACCTCGACGCCTTTCGGCACGTAGACGAACGACCCGCCGGACCAGACGGCGCTGTTCAGCGCCGCGAACTTGTTGTCCTCGGGCGGCACGACCGTGGCGAAGTACTTCTTGAAGAGCTCCGGGTACTGGCGCAGCCCCTCGTCGGTCCCCATGAAGACCACGCCGATCTTGGTCAGCTCCTCGCGGACCGAGTGGTAGACGACTTCCGAGTCGTACTGAGCACCCACGCCGGAGAGGAACTTGCGCTCCGCCTCGGGGATCCCCAGGCGCTCGAAGGTCTTCTTGATCTTGTCCGGGACGTCGTCCCAGGACTTCTCCTCGCCCTGCGACGGCTTGCGGTAGTAGACGATCTTGTCGAGGTCGATCTGGTTGAGGTCGCCGCCCCATTGAGGCATCGGCCGAGAGAGGAAATGCTCGTACGCTCGAAGACGGAACTCGAGCATCCACGCCGGCTCGCCTTTGATCCGGCTGATCTCCTCGACCGTCTCGCGAGTCAGGCCGTGTTTGGTCTCCTCGAGGTAGTCGACCTCGTCGTGGAAACCGAACTTGTATTCGCTCGAGACGATCTCGGGGCTGGTCGCCATCTCGCTCCTTGAATGGGTCGGCGGTCCGAACGGAGGGGGACGCCGGACCGCCGCCGCAGAAGTGTTCTGAATTCCGACCATTATTATCGGGATTGGGCCGCATGGAGTCAAACGTCCGACCCGCGCTTCGGCTGGCGGCGAAAGCGAACGCCGTACCACGGGGCAAGCCGTCCGCGATTCCGGCCACCGGGATGATATTCTGCCGGCGGCCGGCGGCTGGACGGCAGTCGAGAGTGCTCGACTTTCCTCCGCCCATTGAATCCCGGCCCGTGGCAGGCCTCGCCCGTCACCGCGCCGCCATCCCCCGTGCAGGCTGGCGCCGCCACGAGACCGCCGGGGCCGCTCGGCTCGCCTGTCGACAGCCGCCCACGGAAGCACTAGCCTGTGGCCCCGGGAGCACGGAGCGTCACGCCAGTCGTGAGGAACACTTGAAGCGACTCTCGCCCGCCGCTATCTGTCTGCTGGTGGTGGCCGGTTTCGTCTTTCTAGCGGACGCCGTGATCGTGGTCGTGCCAGCCGCCCTCGCTGAGCCGGCGCAGTCGGTCGCGGTCCCAACCGGCGTTCCGGTCACCGCGCGCCCGACGGTGATCGCCCTCGCCGTTCCGGTCGCGGACCCAACGGACGATGTGTCGCTTGCGCGGCCCCAGGTGGCGGTCGCATTGCCGACACCCACGCCCATCCCGAGCCCGACAGCCAAACCGACGCCGGTGCCGACCCCTCGGGACACGGTCTGGAACGCCCGCACCTACGTCAAGAACCGCATCGGAGCCAAACAGTACGACTGCATCAACGCCGTCTGGACCGGGGAATCCAAGTGGAACCCGCGGGCAGGAGACCCTGCGGGAGCGTACGGCATACCTCAGGCCTTCCCCGGATCGAAGATGGCCGCGTTCGGCTCGAACTGGCGCTACAGCCCTCTCACCCAGGTGAAATGGGGCCTCTGGTACGTGAACAGCCGCTACGGCTCGGCCTGCAGTGCGTACACCTTCTGGAAGGCCAACGGCTGGTACTGACAAGTCCGACGGGCGCCCCGTTGCCACCGCGCCCAACGCCGAAGGCACATCGAGCCGGGCCCGCCGGGCCCGGCTCTGTCCGACCGGGTGCAAGGATGGTTGGAGGAGGACCGAAGATGGAGCTATGGCCGGGCCGGCCCTTCCCACTTGGCGCCACCCCGGGGCCTGACGGCACCGGGTTCGCCGTCGCCTCGGACGTCGCCGACGGCATAACGTTGTGTCTCTTCGATGCCGCCGGCTCGGAGGTTCAGCTGCCGCTCGTCGAGACAGATGCGGGCATCTGGCACGGATTCGTCCCACGAGTACGGCCCGGCCAGCGCTACGGCTATCGAGTCTTCGGGCCGTACGCGCCCGGCCAGGGGCTTCGCTGCAACCCCAACAAGCTGCTGCTGGATCCGTACGCGAGGGCGATCGAAGGCGACGTGACGTGGGGCGACGCCGTCCTCGATTACGTCCCCGGCGACCCCGCCTCGATGAGCGCCCTGGATTCGGCCCCGGCCGTGCCACGCAGCCTGGTGGTGGGCGACGATTTCGATTGGGGCACCGACTCGGCGCCGGGGATCCCCTACTCCGACACAATCATCTACGAGACGCACGTCAAGGGCTTCACCCAGCGCCACCCTGACGTCCCACCGGAGCTTCGAGGCACCTACGCTGGGCTCGCCGCTCCGGCGGCCATCGCTCACCTCACCGGCCTCGGCGTCACCGCCGTGGAGCTCCTGCCGGTCCATCACCATGCCGACGACCCATACCTGAGCTCAAGGGGGCTGACGAACTACTGGGGCTACAACACGCTCGGGTTCTTCGCGCCTCATGCGGCCTACTCGGCGGAGGCTCGGGCCGGCCGGGCGGGTGGCCAGGTGGCGGAGTTCAAGGCCATGGTCAAAGCCCTCCACGCGGCCGGCCTGGAGCTGATCCTCGACGTCGTCTTCAACCACACCGCCGAGGGCAACGACCTCGGGCCTACGCTGTCGTTTCGAGGCTTCGACAATCCGGCCTACTACCGCCTGGTGGCAGGCGATCCGCGTCACTACTACGACACCACGGGAACCGGCAACTCCCTCAACGCCGACGACCCCGTGTGCCTGCGCCTGATCATGGATTCGCTGCGCTACTGGGTCACCGAGATGCACGTCGACGGCTTCCGCTTCGATCTGGCCGTGACTCTCGCCCGGGAGCGGGGCGGTTTCGACCAAGTCTCGGCGTTCTTCGACCTGGTCTCGCAGGATCCGGTCGTCTCGAGGGTCAAGCTGATCGCCGAGCCGTGGGATGTCGGCCAGCCCGACAGCTACGACCTGGGCAAGTTCCCAGCGCTGTGGAGCGAGTGGAATGGCAGATACCGCGACACCGTGCGCGACTTCTGGCGCGGCACGGCCGGCACGCTGCCCGACCTGGCCACGCGCCTGACGGGCTCCGCCGATCTCTATGGGCCGTCCCGCCGCCGACCCAACGCCTCGATCAACTTCGTGACCTGCCACGACGGCTTCACGATGCGCGACCTGGTGTCCTACGAGCAAAAGCACAACGACGCCAATGGCGAGTCGAACAGGGACGGAACGGACGACAACCGGTCCTGGAACTGCGGCGTCGAAGGGCCGAGCGAAGACGCCACCATCCTGGCACTTCGGGCCCGGCAGTCGCGGGCCATGCTGGGGACGCTGCTGCTCAGTCTGGGCGTTCCGATGATCCTCGGCGGCGACGAGATCGGCCGGACGCAGGATGGCAACAACAACGCTTACTGCCAGGACAACGAGATCTCCTGGTACGACTGGGAGGCCATCGACCGGGAGTTGCTGGCTTTCGCTCGCGAGATGATCGCGGTGCGGCGGCGCCATCCCGTCCTGCGCCGTCGGAGGTTCGCCAGCGGCGTCCGCATGGACGACATCCGGTGGTTCACGCCCGGAGGCGCGGTCATGACCCACCGGGATTGGCAGACGGGCTGGACTCAGAGCGTCGTGGCGTACCTCGACGGGACGCGCGATCCGGACCGCGACGAGCGCGGCCGGCCAATCCTCGACGACGACCTTCTGCTCCTGGTGAACGGCTCGGAGGATCAGCTGGCGTTCACGCTCCCGGAAGTCGACGGGCCGCGGGCCTGGGAGCCGGAGGTTGACACGTTCGCCGGAACCGCGGGCGTCTCGGCCGCCGTCTCGGCCAGCGGCGAGGCGGCAGCAGGCGCGGGCGACGCGGCCACGGGAGCCGGGGAACCGTCTCCCCTTGGCACCGGCGCCGTCGTCGCGGTAAGTCCGAGGTCGCTGATCCTGCTTCGATCAGCGCGTCACTAGAAGCAGGTGCCCTACGGACGAAGGAGCCGCCGCACTCCCATACCTGCCAACTCCTGACAGCGCGGTGCCCCACAATCACGTTGTGCCTCCCCAGATAGACATTGCCGTCGCCCGCCGGTTCCTGGCCATTCGCCATCTTCTCGCGCCACCACGCGCGCTGCCCGCCTCGCCGGCCGGAGTCCTGGCCGTCGTCGATCGACTGGGCTCGCTGCAGTTCGACCCGCTCGAGGTCGCCGGCCGCAACCACGACCTCGTGCTGCACGCTCGAGTCGTCGGGCTACTCGCGCGAGCTCACCGACGAGCTGCTCTACGGCCGCCGCCTCCTGTTCGAGGCCTACAACAAGGCCCTGAACCTGCTGCCTACGCACGAGCTGCCCTACTACCGCGTGGCCTGGGAGCGCGCATCGACCGGACGCGCCGCGGAGCTCCTGGTCGAGCAGGCGCCGCTCGCGGCGAAGCTCCTGGCCGAGATAGAAGCCGGGGTCCGAGGTGCTCGGGCGACTTCGAGCGCGAGGCCGCGATCGACTGGTGGTGGGGCCCGACCGCGGCGGTTCGGGCCGTGCTGGAGGCACTCTACGTGACCGGCAGGCTCGGCCTGGCCCGTCGCGACGGGAACCGCCGCTACTACGACCTGACCGAGCGGCTCTTCCCGGCCGATCTGCTGAACACGCGCGTCCCCGAGCGCGAGCAGCTCCGCCACAAGCTGCTGTCGCGGTACCGCGGCCACGGCCTGCTGGGCGCCGGTGGCAGCGGCGAGCTGTGGCCGGGCACGGGGTCGGCGGCGCTCCGGGGTGAGCTGCGCAACGAGCTGGTCGACCGCGGCGAGCTGGCCACGGTGGCGGTCGAGGGATTACGGGGCGACCGCTTCGTGATCGGCGACGAGCTGCCGCTGCTGGCCCAGGCCGAGCGAGAAATCGCGGCCGAGACGGCCAGGGCTGCCCGGCGCGTCGCCGGATCCGCGACCGCCGGCTGCGCGTTCCTCGCTCCTCTCGACCCGCTGATGTGGGATCGGAGCGCGCTCGGGCCGCTGTACGGCTTCGACTACCGCTGGGAGGTGTACACGCCCGCCGCCAAGCGCCGCTGGGGCTACTACGTCCTGCCGATCCTCTTCGGCGACCGGCTCGTCGGCCGCATCGAGCCGCGCATCGACCGAGGGGCGAAAGTCGTGCGCGTCCTGCAGCCTCGGCCTGGGAGGCCGGCTTCGACCCCTCGATGCGCCCGGATTCGTCGGCCGCGTTCGCCGACGCGCTGCGATGCCTATCTGCGGGTTCGGCGGAGCCGACTGCCTGGTCGTCGCGACGGCCGGTCTGCACCGCGCGCTCTTCCACGCCTGGCGCCTGGTCCGAGTCGGCCGGGACCCGTGCTCGCGTCAGATGCGCGCCGGCACTCGACAGGCGTCTCGCCGCATCGCCTGAGCCGGGGTCCGCCGTCCGGCAGCGCCCGCACCGTGCGCTCGACGCGATCGCCGACCGTGAGAACATCGGCCGGTAGGAAGTCGTGAAGGAGGTCCGATGGCCGCAATTCGTCGGGCGCAGTGATCTGGAAGGGCAACCTGGCGGCGGGTTCCGGGACGCCTGGACGCGGTCTCGAGCGGCGCGTTCCAAGCGCTGCCGGTGACATGGGCATCTCGTACGGAGGCAGTCGGACGGTCGAACCAGCCCCGAGGAACTGCTCGCCGCGGCTCACGCCAGCTGCTACTCGATGGCGTTCTCGAGCGAGCTCACCAAGGCGGGGATCGCCGCCCGAGCGGCCTCGAGGTCTCTGCCGAGGTCACGTTCGATCGTGTCGACGGCAAATGGACCGTGATCTCGAGCCGGCTGACCGTTCGCGGCCGCGTCCCCGGCATCGACGCGGATCGGTTCCGCGAGCCTCGCGACCGCAGGCCAAGGACGGCTGCCCAATCTCGCGCGCGCTCGTCGGCAACGTGGCGCTGAGCGTCGAGGCGACGCTGGAGCTGACGGCCGCTCGGACACCGAGAGGTCACAGGCTTGCCGACCGGCTGGTACTCTCCCGCCATGGGCAAGCCAGAGGAGCCGCCGAAGGCGGTACGCATCGACAGTTGGGGGTTCGAGGGTAGCTGGGGCGAGCATCGCCGCGGCCGCGGCATACCCCTCTTCGGCATCTTCCTGATCGTCCTCGGACTCCTGCTTGCCGGCGGCCAGCTCTTCCCGCAGGCTCAGTTCGGGACATCTGCCTTCTTCCTCGCCATCGGGGTCATCCTGGTGCTCGTTGGCATCAGGGACCGCAGCGATCTTGCCCTCTACTCCGGCGTCTTCGTTGGCGCCCTCGCACTCTCGGACCTGCTGAGCACCTCCGGGGTCATCGAGGGCCCGGGATGGGGCAAGCTGTTCCTGGGGCTGGGCGTCGTGGCCGTCGCCCTGATCCGGTTTGCCGCGGGTCGGCATCTGGGGTGGGCCCTCGTTCTCGGCGGCCTGTTGGCCCTGTGGGGCGGCAGCGAGGTGGCTTCGTCGAATCTCAATTTCTCGGCCGATCGGCTCATCGGCCCCCTGTTGATCGTGCTGCTGGGCGTCTACATCGTGAGCCGGAGTCGCGTTCTGGGCCGCTGACCGGCGACGGTCGCGAACGCCGGGCGGCGCGGGTCAGGAAGCCAGCTGCAAAGGTTTCGTCTCGGAGATCGGGGTTTCCGAGGGCGACTCCTCGCCCGGCCCCATCGGGACGTGGACCTCGCCGTTGAGCGTCCGTTCCACTTCCGGCTTCAACTGGCGAAGCCGTCCCTCCTCGTCGACGACTTGCCCGAAGACCTCCACGATGGCCGGATCGAACTGGGATCCCGAGTTCGCCCGAAGCTCGGCCCAGGCCCGATCCGAGCGGCAGGGCCGGGCGATAGGGACGATCGCTCGTCATCGCATTGAAGGCGTCCGCCACGCCGATGATCCGTCCGCCGACGGGGATCGCGGTGCCGGCGAGGGCAGCCGGGTAGCCGTTGCCGTCCCACCGTTCGTGGTGGTGACGCACGATGCGGGCGATGTCGGACATGGCCTCGTGGACTTCGAGGATGCCGGCGCCGATCTCGGCGTGGCGGCGCATCTCGGCCATCTCGTCGCCAGTCAGCCGACCGGGCTTGAGCAGTATCGCATCGGCGATGCCGATCTTGCCGATGTCGTGCAGGTATCCCCCGATCCGGATCGTCATCTGCTGCTGCTCGTCCAGACCCAGAACGCTTGCCATTCGTTCGGAGAGAACGCCGAGCTGGCGGCAGTGCTCGCCCGTCTCCAGGTTCCGCGCCTCGATCGCCGAGGAGAGGGTCAGCGCGATCGAGTCCAGCACCGGACTCAGATAGCGGTACTGGACGGCTTCGTAGCGCATCTGCGCGGTGGATAGGGCGCGGCAGACCTCCGTCAGCAGCTCCTCCCCAGTGAATGGCTTGAGCAACATTCCTGTTGCTCCTTCTCGGAGCGCCTTGATGGCCGTGTCCACAGTGCCGTGGCCGGTGACGATGATCACCGGCAGGTCCGGCTCCTTGTCGCGGAGTGCCCGGGTGAGTGCGAGGCCATCCATTCCCGGCATGTCGACGTCGGTGATGACGACGTCGAAGGTCCCCGGGCTGAACGTTGACGCCACCGCGGCTGGATCGCTGCAGGTGACCGCATCGAAGCCCTGCACCTCCAGGAGGCGGTGGAGCACTCGCAAGACAACCAGCTCGTCGTCCACGCACAGGACCCGAGGGCGGGTGCTGCCCGAGCGCCATGGGCGCAGATCCCAGGTCATGCGACGGCCTCCGGGCCGGCATCCGGGCCGGCATCCGGGCTCAGGCAGAACGGCCTCCGAACCTCGTGCCCGGCATGATGTCGATCGACTTCAGACATGGCTGCTGCCTGAACCACCGCCGTCCATCCCCGTGCGGAAGCGTCCGCGCCGCCGCGGGGGAAGGGAATCACCGACCACCGGCGTCGGCGCGACCGGCGTCCGGACGCGAATTGCTCACGGCTCGCTGCGACCATCCTTGAACCCTACCCGTTCGACACCCGTGCGCCATCCCCAACTTAGGCGATTCTTGGCTCCGTTGAACGGCGTAGGAGGAGCGTCGGGTGGTGCTTGCGAGCCACACTTTGCGGTGCCCTCAGCCGATCCCGGGCCACCACGGCGCCGAGCTGAACACCGGCAACGTCGCCGGGCAGCGCACCCGAGACCGATCGCCGAGGCTCAAACGGGTCGCGAGTTGCGATCCTCAGTTCGTCCGAGCGCTCAAGCGAGCGCGCAGGCGATCGACCGAGGCCGGCCGCTCGGGCGCAGCGGCCAGTAGCAACTCGAGCATGGCGTAGGCCTCCCGACGAGCCTCTTCAACGGTGATCCCGCCTTCCGCCGCCCGCACCACGAAGCCGTCGATCATGGTCACGAAGGCAGAGGCAATGGCGTCGGCGTCGATCCAGGCCGGCAGCTCGCCTCGGACCAGCGCCTCCTGGAGAACCAGCTTGGCGAAGGCCACCATCTCGGTTCGCTGATCGTGCAGGATCTGACGCAGATCCGGCGAATCTTCGGCCGCCATCCAGGCGTGCAGACGGATGCTGCGCTCGTTCACTCCGGACACGACCGAGTCGACGGCGAAGTCGACCGCCGCCCGAAGCCGATCCGAGACCGAGCCGAGATCCGCCAACCTCAGGCGCAGGTCCGCCTTCTCCGCCTCCATCTCGCAGGCGCACGCAACCAGGAACAACTCCTCTTTGCTCTTGAAGTGCGTGTAGACAGCGCCGACCGAGAGCCCGCTCTTCCGGACGACGTCCTGGATCGTCGCATGCTGATAGTCCAGCTCGCCGAAGACCTCAAGGCGGCGTCGATGATCCGCTGGCGTACCTGTTGCTCGTGTGCCGCTGTCAGTCGTGGCACAGATCGACCTCAAGGAGAATGGTCATTCGCAACATCTTATCCCGTCTGAAGCAACTGTCCACTCGGCTCATGCCGCGCGACGGGTAGTTGACAAGGGGAATAGAGAATCTCTATTCTCCTTGCGCCAGGGAAGTCCCGGCAGGTCGGCCGACCGTCCATACAGACCACCTGGGTGACCGGAGGAATTCCGTTTCCGGCCGCCCCGGTCAGGCACGAAAGGGACGGTCATGTTTCGGCGTTGGGGGAGGTTCGTCTATCGCCGCAGGCGATGGGTCGCCTCCGCGGCAGTTCTCGCGGCGTTCGTCTCGTTCTTCTTCGCGGGCAAGGCTTCGTCGGTTCTCACCACCGGAGGCTGGTACGACCCGAGCTCCGAGTCGCAGCAGGTCGCGCAGCGTCTGGTAACCGACTTCGGTCAGGGTGGCAGCTCGCTCGTCGTCCTCTTCCAGGCGCCAGGCCGAACGGACGCCGCTTCGCCGACATTCCAGAACGAGATTGGCGATGCGCTCTCACGCCTTCGGTCCGACGCGCGCGTAGCCTCGATCGTGGGGTATGCCCAGACCGGCAGCTCGCGGTTCATCAGCACATCGGGCGACGCGAGCTGGGTCCTCGTGAACCTGACCATGAGTGAGGACCAGGCCATCGGGGCCGTGGACAGCCTGCGTTCCGAGATGGCCGCGCCGGCCGGAATGACCGTCCAGCTGACCGGCGACGCACCGCTCAGCGCCGCACAGTCGGCTCAGTCCGAGCGCGACCTCAGCCGCGCCGAGACGATCTCGCTGCCGATCGCGCTCCTGATCCTGATTCTGGTGTTCGGCACCCTCGTCGCCGCCGGCCTTCCGCTCTTGGTGGCCGGCCTGACGATCCCGACCACGCTGGCGATGGTCTACTTCGTGGGCCAGCACGTGACCATGAGCATCTTCGTCACGAGCGTGGTGACGATGCTCGGACTGGCCCTCGCCATCGACTACTCGCTGTTCATGGTCAGCCGATTCCGCGAGGAACTCGCCTGCGGGGCCTCCGTCGAGGAGGCGATCGAGCGGACCGTGGCGACGAGCGGCAAGGCCGTGACATTCTCCGGCACTGCCGTCGCGATCGGGCTGTCCGGCTTGGTCCTCTTCCGCGCACCGACTCTCAGCTCGATGGGCATGGGCGGCGCACTGATCGCGTTGTGCTCTGTGGCATACGCCCTTACCTTCCTGCCCGCGGCGCTGTCGCTTCTCGGCCGTCGCGTCGAGCGGCTGCGGGTTCGCAATCCGTTTTCGCGCCGCCACGCGGCATCGCCAACGCCGAGTCGGCCGACCTTCCGGTCGCGGCGGATCCACGCCCGGGTTGGTGGGAACGGATCGCGGCCGGCGTGATGCGCCGTCCGGTGACCGTCCTTGTGCCGATCCTGGCCCTCCTGCTGGCCCTGGGCATCCCGTTCCTCGGCGAGAAGCAGGGTCTGCCCGGGCGCGAGCGTACTGCCGGCAAGCTACGAGGCCCGGCAGGCCTGGGACACGATCCAGACCGACTTCCCGGCTGGCGAGACTAGACCGATCGACCTGCTGGTCACCGTCAAGGGCGATCCGCTCTCGAGCGCCAACGCTGCGGCGCTGGCCGACTATTCGGCCCGATTGCGCACCATCTCCGGAGTGACGCAGAGTCGACGGCCCGTTCTCGCTTGCCGACCAGAGCGGGCGCCCGCTCTCAGCGTCGGCCGTCGCGACCGTCCTCTCGCAGTCCAGCGCTTCGAGGCCCGCCCGCGCTCAACGCCGTTCTGGCGAGCCGACATTCGGGGCTCGACCGTCCATCTCCAGGTCATAAGCCCGCTGGCCGGCTCCGACGGCCGGGCAGGCGCTCGTCCGCACGATCCGCAGCCTCGCGCCTGGCGGCGGCCTGAGCGTGTCGCGTCGGCGGCTCGGACGCGTCCGCGCTCGATTTCCTCGACGCCCAGGAATCGCAGCTGCCCGTCGCAGTCCTCTACATCCTGGTGGCGATGGCGATCATGCTTCTGCTCCAGTTCGGATCGGTGGTGCTGCCGATCAAGGCAGTGGTCATGACCCTGCTGTCGCTGACCGCCAGCTTCGGGGCGCTCGTCTGGATCTTCCAGGACGGCAACCTGTCGGGCGTGCTCGGCTTCACGTCGCCCGGCTTCACGATCTCGATCGTCCCGATCCTGATGTTCAGCGTGATCTTCGGCCTGTCGATGGACTACGAGGTGCTGCTGCTGTCGCGTATCCAGGAGTCTTACCGGCGGACCGGCGACACGAGCAGGGCCGTGGCCGATGGGCTCGCGCGAACCGGCCGCGTCATCACCGGCGCGGCTCTGATCATGGTCGCCGTCTTCGCGGCGTTCGGCCTGGCGGACATGATCGTCATCAAGAGCCTGGGCGATCGGCATGGCCATCGCGGTGCTCCTCGACGCCACGGTCATCCGCGCACTGCTGGTCCCGGCGACGATGCGGCTGCTCGGCCGGCGGGCCTGGTGGGCGCCGGCGACGACTGTCGGGGATCTCCGGGCGGCTCGGCTTCAGCCACGTCGAAACGGCGGACGAGTGCGACTCTCCCGAGTTGGGCGTCTCGCCGGAGCCGCGTCCGCGTACCGACGCGCCGGCTGACAGAAGGGTCGGCCCGACCGGGCGACTGGCGGGCCCGCCGACCCCGGCCGCCGGCTAGCTCAGCCGGGCGGAGACCTCGGCGGCTGCCGCTTCCACCGCGTCGCCGAGGGTCTCGGCAATCTTCACCAGCTCCGCGTCGGTGACCACGAACGGCGGCCCCAGAAGCACGGTGTCGCCGTTCGTGCCGTCCGCGTTGCCCGTCCCGTGATAGATCAAGAGGCCGGCGTCGCGGGCATGGGAGATTACAGCCTCGATCAGCCTCGCGGACCGCGGGAACGGCCGGCGGGTGGCGTCGATCCGACGACCAGCTCGAGGCCTACGAGCAGGCCCCGGCCGCGCACCTCACCCACGTTCGGGTGACCGCCGAGACGCTCGCCGACGAGCGCGCAGCAGCCGCTCGCCCTTCGGCGCGCTGGCCTCGACGAGCTTCTCCGACTCGAGGATCCGGAGGACCTCGAGGGCCACCGCCGCGCCCACCGGGGAGTGGCTGTAGGTGAACCCGTGGACGAAGCCGCCCCCGGCAGCGATCGTGTCGTAGACCGCTCCACTCGCCACGGCCAGCCCGAGCGGGAAGTAGCCGCCGGCCACGCCCTTGGCCGCGGCCATCACGTCGGCGCGGACGCCCCAATGGTCCAGGCCGAACCAGCGGCCCGTCCGCCCGAAACCCGTCATCACCTCGTCGGCGAGGAGCAGCACGCCGTGGCGGCGGCATACCTCGGCGATTGCCGGCCAGTAACCGTCGGGCGGGATTACCGCGCCCAGCGTCGCGCCGACGATCGGCTCGGCCACGAACGCGGCCACTCTGCCCTGCCCCGCTTCGGCGATAGCCGCCTCGAGCTCCGCGGCGAGCTGGCCGGCATCGCCGAGGGCGTGCGCGGCGGACTCTCCCGCGCGATACGGATAGGCCGCGCTGACGTGGCGGAAGCGGCCCAGCCAGGGCTCGTACGGCCGCCGCAGCGGCTCGCGACCCGAGAGGTCCAGAGCGCCCAACGAGTTGCCGTGATAGCTGCCGTGGCGAGCGATGACCACCGTCCGGTCCGGCTCTCGACGGGCCAGGTGATACGACCGCACCATCTTGAGAGCGCTCTCGATGGCTTCCGAGCCGCCGCTCACGGGATAGATCGCCGGGTCGTCAAGCGGAAGGTACGGCCCCACGCTCTTGGCGTAGGTCTCGAGCGCCTCGGTCGTGAAGGTCGTGCCGTGAACGTACGTGAAGGCGCGCGCCTGGCGCTCCATGACGTCGACGATCGACTGGCGGCCATGGCCGACGTTCACGACGACGGCCCCGCCGGCGGCATCCAGGTAGGCCCGCCCGTCCGCGTCCCAGATGGTGCAGCCTTCGGCCCGCGCCGCCACCGGGAGCTCGCGCCCAATGGCTCGCTCGAAGACCCGACCGGCGGATACGCCGGCCGCTCGTTCGGAGTCACTCATGCCCGGATTGTAGGTTACCGAACTGCCGACCTTGCTTCTTCGACGCGCGAGCCTGGATGCCATCCCGCATCGTGCGATCGAGCTTGTACGCTAGCCAGGTGACCGACTCCGACTACTGGTCTCGATACTACGTGGTGACCGGGGATCGTCCCGCCTGGGAAACAGCCAAGTTCGCGATCCGGCAGTTCACCGACGACGAGGCCCCGGCACGGAATCGGTTTGCCGTCGACCTCGGCTGCGGGGCCGGGCGGGACACCAGAGAGCTCTTGAGGGCGGGCTGGCGGGTCCTCGCGATCGATCGCGAGCCGGCGGCAATCGCGACCGTCCGGACCGGCGCTCCACCCCACCTGCGGCCGGCGCTCAAGACGCGTGTCGCGGACCTCGCCCGGGTAGCCATCCCGTCCTGCGATCTGGTAAACGCGAGCCTGAGCCTACCTTTCCTTGCGCCCGAGGCGTTCTGGGAAACGTGGGGGCGGATCCTCCGCGCGCTCCCCATCGGCGGCCGGGTCGCGGCAATGCTCTTCGGCGATCGAGACGGGTCGGCCTCGGATCCGTCCATGACGTGCCCTGCGCCTTCCGAGATCCAGGCAAGCCTCGCATCGTTCGAGATCGAGCACTGGTCGGATCGCGAGGAAGACAGCCAGACCGCGCTCGGCGAGCCGCATCACTTTCACCTGGTCGAGCTGGTCGCCCGACGGGTGCGGTAGCCGCTCGACCGGGTGGAGCTTCGTTTGAGACGCTCCCGAGGGGAGCGTAGACCGGTCATGACCGGGGTCGCGGCCTTCGGCTAAGCCTCGTCGAGCCAGATCGCGATGTCGCCCGCGCACGGGACTTGATGAGCCGAACGGCTTTCAGTGCGCAAGGGCTTCGTGTCCGCCCGACTCCTCCGCGCCGGACATGCGCGATCGCAGCGATCTCGGTCTCGAGTGTCATATCTAAGCAAGCCACTAAAGGCCAAAAGGTGAACGAGACGTGACATGTGGCACGTGGGCGCATGCATAGGAACGATCTATTCATATGACACGCATACATCAATGTCGGAGCCGCCAAATGCCGAGCCCGCTACAGGCCACGCAGAAGCCTCGCAAGCTGCTCGGGCATTCTCGTCACTCAGAGGATTGACCGTGCTGCGACCCGAGGACGGTATCTACGGCCTTCAGGCTTCGCTCCTCAAGACGATGGCCAGCCCTCGCCGCCTCGAGCTGATCCATCTGCTCAGTGAGACCGGACCGATCGAGGTCAGGAAGATCGCCGAGCATTTCGGACTTCCCCAGCCGACCATCTCCCAGCACCTCGCCGCGTTGCGCACCGCCGGCCTGGTGGAAGCAGTTCGCGACGGACGTGAAGTCCGCTACAAGCTGGCCGACCCGGAGATCGTGGCCGCGTGCAGCTTGATGCGCCAGGTCCTGATTCGACGGATTGCACGCCTGGGCGACGTGGCCGCCGCCTACACCAACCAGGTCCAGGAAGCCGAAGAGCCGGTCGAAGCGCGCCGGTAGCGCCAGTTGCCAGGAGGAAGCACGCAGCCATGGCCGAGAAACTCGTCTTCATGATCATCCACGGCCCGGCCCACCCGGAACACGTGACGATCCCGTTCGTAATGGCCGTTGCAGCACTGGCCTCCGACGTCGACGTAGTGATCGGGCTGCAGGCCGATGGAGTCGAGCTGGCGGTAAAGGGCCGTGCCGATACGGTCGCCGCCGACGGTTTCCCCCCGCTGTCCAAGCTCATGAACGACTACCGCGACCTTGGCGGAAAGCTCCTGGTCTGCAATCCCTGCATGAAATCCCGAGGCATCGACCCGGCCACTCAACTCGTCGAAAACGCCGAGGTCGTCGCCGCCGCGCGCTTCGTGGCCGAGATTACCTCGGCTACGAACGCCCTGACCTACTAGTCACCTGCAGTCGGAGATCGAAGATGAGTGCCCTCAACGTAGCCGAACTCGAAGCCGTCACCGCCGCCGAGGTCGTCGACGCTCGGGGAGCGGCCTGCCCGGGTCCCCTGCTCGAAGCCAAGAAAGGGATGGGCAAGGTCGCAATCGGCGACGTGATCGAGATCTGGTCCAGCGATCCGGCGACCAAGTCTGATATCGGCGCGTGGGCCGGCAAGGTGGGCCATGAGTTCCTCGGCGTCATCGAGGACGACGGCTACGACCGAGTCTTCATTCGTCGCGGCAAGTAGCGCGGACCGGCGCCGATCGGGCCAGGGACACCCTCGCTCGACCGTGCAAAGCATCGCAGGAGCTCTGGATTGATGACTGCGCTCGCCGCCGCCCCGGTTGACGACAAGGCGCCGACCGCCGCACCGCGGATTCTCGTCTTCTCGACCAACAACATTTCGGATCCGGGCATCGATCTGGCCGGGAGCGCTCACTTGCACTACTCGCCCGGAGTGAGAGTCATCAGCCTGCCCTGCACGAGCGGCATTCGGCCGTCGTGGATCCTCCATGCGATAGAGCAGGGATTCGATGGGGTCTTCATTGCATCCGACGGCGACGAGTGCGCCTACCTGCCGGATTGCGCGAAGCGGGCGTCGCGCATCGTGGCGGAGGCTCAGACCCTTCTCAAGGCGAACGGCTTCCAGGCCCAGCGGCTGAAGATGGCGGCCATCTGCTCGGTCTGCGCCGAGAACTTCGCCAAACACATGACCCAATTCTCGGAGGCGCTCGCCGCGCTGCCGAGACCCGGGGCCGACTGATGACTGACTACGACGCCCTGGTCGTCGGCAGCGGCATCGCCGGCATGGAGTCCGCCCTCAAGCTGGGCGACATGGGCTACAAGGTCTTGCTGGTGGAGAAGGAGGCCAGCGTCGGCGGGCGGATGATCCTGCTCAGCAAGGTCTTCCCCACCCTGGACTGCGCCAGCTGCATCTCCACGCCCAAGATGGCCGCCTCGATTCACCACCCGAACGTGACCGCCCTGACCTACACCGAGGTCGACGACATCTCGCGCGACGGCGCCGGCACGTTCAAGGCCACGATCCGCCGGAAGCCGCGCTTCGTCGACGAGGCGGCCTGCACGGGCTGCCAGCTTTGCGAGACGGCCTGCACGGTCGCCGTGCCGGACCAGTTCAACGCCGACATGGTCGCGCGCCGGGCCGCGTACATCGCCTTCCCGCAGGCCGTGCCCAAGAAGGCCGTTCTCGAGCGCGCCGGAACCTCGCCGTGCTCCTACACCTGCCCCGCCGGCATCAAAGCCCACGGCTACGTCTCGCTCATCCGCAGCGGCGAGTACGAGAAGGCATTCCAGCTCGTTCTGGAAGCGACGCCGCTGGTCGGCACGCTTGGCCGAGCCTGCTACGCACCTTGCGAGGGTGAATGCACGCGCGGCTCGCTCGAGGGGACGCTCCCCATCCGCCGGCTCAAGCGCTTCGCCGCCGACCGGCATTACGAAGCGACTGATGGGCCTGGCGTTGAGGTCCCGCCGGCCAACGGCAAGGGGGTGGCAGTTGTCGGTTCCGGGCCGGCCGGCCTGACCGCCGCCTGGCAGCTCGCCCGCCGGGGTTACCGCGTCAAGGTCTTCGAGGCCGCTCCCGTCGCCGGCGGTTTCCTGCGCCTGGCCATCCCCGCCTATCGCCTGCCGGCCGAGGTGGTGGATCAGGACATCTCCAACGTGACCGCAATCGGCGTCGAGATCGCAACGGACTCGCCAGTCACGGATCTCGAGGCGCTGCGCCGCGACGGCTTCGATGCCGTGCTCGTCGCGACCGGGACGCCGCTGTCGACCAGCCTGAACGTCCCGGGCGAGAAGCTCGACGGCGTCGTGAGCGGTCTGCAGTTCCTGCGCGCCACCAGGCTCGGCTCCGCGGCCGACCTCACCGGCAAGCGCGTCGTGGTCGTGGGCGGCGGCAACGTCGCCATGGACGCCGCCCGCACTGCTGTTCGCCTGGGCGCATCGGAGACGACCGTGGCCTACCGCCGCGGCCGCGAAGAGATGCCGGCCCACAAGGCCGAGGTCGACGACGCCGAGCGCGACGGCGTCCGCTTCTCGTTCCAGGTGGCGCCCGTGGAAGTCGTCGGCGATGCCGCCGGCCACGTGACGGGGCTGCGCTGCCAGCGCATGGCCCTGGGCCAGCCGGACGCATCCGGCCGCCGCCGCCCCGAGCCGATCAAGGGCAGTGAATTCGTCATCCAATGTGACACCGTTCTGGTCGCAATCGGGATGGCGCCCGAAGGATCGGCCTTCGGAGGGCGCTTCGCCGCGAACGCAAACGGCACCCTCGTCGCGGACCCGCGAACTCTCCAGACGGCGGTTCCCCACATATTCGCAGCCGGCGACGTCACGACCGGCGCCTCGGACATCACCCGGGCCGTCGGCCAGGGGCGCCGGGCCGCGCACATGATCGACCGCTGGCTGCAGGGCGAGCCTCTCGCCGGGTTCGAGATGGACGACGCCCTGCCGGTCGTGGACAAGACGAAGGTCCTGGCCCGCCAGGTCGGTTACACCCACAGCACCGCGCCCGGACCCGCGGCCGGCTCGACCACCGTTCGCGACTTCGCCGAGATCGAGGCGCCGATGACCGAAGCCGAAGCGCTGGCCGGCTCGAGCGACTGCCTCGACTGCGGCGTCTGCTCCGAGTGCCAGGAGTGCGTCACGGCCTGCCCGTCGGATGCGATCCACCTCGACATGCGCGAGCAGATCGAAGAGGTGAGCGTCGGGGCGGTGGTCGTCGCCACCGGCTACAAGCTCTTCGCCGCGGACGCCAAGCCCGAGTACGGCTTCGGCCGCTACAAGAACGTGATCACGGGCATGCAGATGGACCGACTGCTCGCGCCGACGCGGCCGTACAACACCGTCCTGCGGCCGGGCGACGGCAAGGTGCCCGAGCGGATCGCCTACGTCCTGTGCACCGGCTCGCGCGACGAAACCGTCGGCAACCCGCTCTGCTCGCGGTTCTGCTGCATGTACTCGATCAAGCAGAACCAGCTGATCATGGGCGCCCTGCCGCTGGCCGAAGTCACAGTCCACTACATGGACATCCGCGCGCCGGGCAAGCGCTACGACGAGTTCTACGAGGGCGCCAAATCAATGGGCGCCACGTACATCAAGGGCCGCGTCGCGAAGATCACCGAGAAGGACGACGGCAACCTGATCCTGCGCTACGAGGACATCGAGCACGGCGGGGCGCTCGTCGAGGCCGAGTACGACATGGTCGTCCTGGCAGTGGGCGTCCAGCCGAACCGGGAGGTCGACCACCTCTTCAGCGGCGACGATCTGGCGCTCGACGCCTACCACTACGTAGCCGAGCCCAACGAGGACATGGACCCGGGCCGGACCAGCATCCCGGGCGTCTTCGTCGCGGGCGCGGCGTCGGGCGCCAAGGACATCACGGACTCGATCCTCCACGCCGGAGCCGCCGCGGCCCAAGTGGCAGCTCACCTGGAGAGTCTGAAGGTGCCGGCATGAGCAAGCAGCCAGCCGGCGAGCGGCGCCTGGGCGTCTACGTCTGCCACTGCGGCGGCAACATCTCCGACTACGTGGACGTCCAGGCCGTCGTCGACGCCGTGAAGAACGAGCCCGGCGTCGTGGTCGCGAAACACACCATGTTCGCCTGCTCCGACGCGGGCCAGCAGGAGATGGAAGAGGACATCGCGGCCAACGACCTGGACGGCCTGGTCGTGGCCTCGTGCTCGCCCAAGCTCCACGTCGTCACGTTCCGGGGCGTGGCCAAGCGGTCCGGCATGAACCCCTACGAGTACAACCAGGCCAACATCCGCGAGCAGTGCTCCTGGACCCACACGGATGACCCGGCCGGCGCCACGAGCAAGGCCATCGGCCTGGTCCGGGGCGTCATAGCGCGGACCCGTCTCTCCGAGGCCCTCGAGCCGCTCGTCGTCGAGACCACGCAGAAAGCGCTCATCATCGGCGGCGGCGTCGCAGGGCTGAGAGCAGCCATCGGTCTGGCGGACATCGGGCTCGGCGTCTTCCTTGTGGAGCGCGAGGCCGAGCTGGGTGGTTGGGTTCGGACGTTTCGGTCCGATCTACCCGCACGAGCGTGACGGCCGCGAGCTGATCTCCGGCCTGATCGAGGAGGTCAAGAAGCGGCCGGCGATCAAGGTCTTCACCGGGGCCGAAGTCGTCAGCAAGACCGGCAGCTTCGGCAACTATGCCGTCGGCATTCGCGTCTCCAACGACCCGCCGCAGACGATCCCGGTCGAAGTCGGCTCGATCATCGTGGCCACCGGCTTCGACTCCTATCGACCGGCCGACGGCGAGTTCGGCAGCGGCATGGACGGCGTCGTCACCCTGCCCGAGTTCAAGGAGTTGATCGACGCTGCCGCGGGAGCGGGCCTCCGCTATCGCGGCAAGCCGGTCCGGAGCCTGGCCTACATCTACTGCGTCGGCAGCCGCCAGCCCGACGGCAACGAGTACTGCTCGCGCTTCTGCTGCACCGCGACGGCGCATGCCTCGATCCGCGTCGCCGAACTGGACCCGAAGGTTCGCCAGTACCACCTGTATCGCGACATCCGAACCTACGGCACGTTTGAGCTGCTGTACACGCAGGCACGCAAGGACGGGGCGATCTATGTCAAGTTCCCCGACGACGCGCCGCCGGTCGTGGCCGCGGACAAGTCCGGCGGACTGGCCGTCACCGTCCGCGACCTGCTCTCCGGCGACGAAGAGCTGGAGATCCCGGTCGATCTGGTGGTCCAGGTGACCGGCATGGTGCCTCGGGCGAACACGGACCTCGTCGGCCTCCTCAAGCTGCCCCTGGGCAAAGACGGTTTCTTCAACGAGATCCACCCGAAGCTGCGGCCTGTGGAGACCATGGTCGACGGTGTGCTGATAGCCGGCGCATGCCAGGGCCCCAAGAGCTCGGCCGAGAGCGTGGCGTCGGGTCTGGCCGCGGTCACGCAGAGCGCGTCGGTCCTGAAGAAGGGTTCGGCCGAGCTGGATCCGCTCGTCGCCACGGTCGATCCGGACGCCTGCACGTGGTGCGGCAAGTGTCTCGACGCGTGCCCGTACGGCGCCATCGAGCAGCTTTCGCTCAACGGCCGCGAGGTCGCGACGATCAGCGAGGCCGGCTGCAAGGGCTGCGGCGGATGCGTCCCGGTATGCCCGGAGAACGCCATCGACCTGCGCGGCTACACCGACGCCCAGATCACGGCCATGATCGACGGCCTGCTCCAGGAGGCGATCGCATGACCGCACTCAAACGCGAGATCCGAGAGATCGTCCGCGAGGAGCCGTTCATGCGAGGCCGGATCCTTGCAGTCCTCGCCGAAGGGCCCCACACAGTCCCGGAGATCGCCGAAGCGATCGGTCGACCAGCCAATGAGGCGATGTACTGGGTCATGGGGATGCGCCGCTACGGCTGGGTCCGTGAAGTCAAGGAGGCGGCGGTGGATGGCTACTTCCGATACCAGGCAGTAGCCAGGGAGCAGCGGCCATGACCACCCGCGTCGACCGCAACCTCTACCCCGAACTGCAGCGCTACGGCGCTACGGACATCTCGGCCTGCTTCAACTGCGGAGTCTGCACCGCGATCTGCCCTCTCTCGGTCGACGGGGCGTCGTTCCCGCGGCGGATGTCGCGCTACGCGCAGCTGGGAATGCGCGACAAGCTCCTCTCCAGCCCCGAACTGTGGTCGTGCTACGGCTGCTCCGAGTGCACGGATTCGTGCCCGACCCAGGCGGACCCGGCGTCGTTCATGGCCGCGGCTCGCCGCTACGCCGTAGCCAGCTACGACCGGACGCATCTGGCCCAATCCCTGGCGACCTCGAAGGTTTTCGCCATTGTCTTCGTCACGGCTCTCGTCGGGCTGCTGTCAGCCTTCATGTACTCCGTACACAAGCCCGTCGACGGCTCGACGCTGGCCTTCTTCGACTTCGTGCCCTCCGACGTCGTCCACAACATGGGCGTCGCGGTCATGGCGGTGATGGGAGTAGCGGCGCTGATCGGGCTCTTCGAAATGGTCCGGCGAGTCCTTCGCGGTCCAGTCCCGGGCAAGACGAAGATAACGGTCGGCAAGACGGCAGGTGCCGTCTGGGATGCCGTGGCCACGGAGTCGCTGGCGCAGTCGCGCTTCCGCAAGGACTGCGCCGACGCCACGGAGACACGGCCGTGGTATTCCCAGCGCTGGTTCGTCCATTTCGCCACCATGTGGGGCTTCCTGGGCCTGCTTGCCGCGACGATGCTCGACTACGGGCTGGAGCTTCTGGGCCTGAAGGCGACCGGAACGCCGGTGCCGATCTGGTATCCCGTCCGGTTGCTAGGCACGCTGGCCGGCGCCGCGCTGATCTACGGCACGACGGTCCTCATCGTTCGTCGCCTGCGAAAGAGCGATCGTTCGAGCGTCCACTCAACCACCTCCGACTGGACGTTCCTGTCGATGCTCTGGATCGCCGGCGTGACCGGCTTCATCCTGGAGCTCGGACTCTACCTTCCCAGCGCACCGTCATGGGGCTATCCGATGTTCCTGGTCCACGTCGCGGTGGCGATGGCCCTCGTGCTGTTGGTTCCGTTCGGCAAGTTCGCCCACGTGCTCTACAGGCCGGTGGCACTCTTCGCCATCAGGCTGCGTGGCTGAAGGCGCGAAACCGCGATGCGGACGGCGGCCCGGTTGGGTAGTCTCGAACCAGCATCTGCACGCGAGGAACAGTTGCGATGAGCAAGCGACGCAAGGCCAGTCCGCGCGCGTACTCGACGGCTCTGAAACCACGACCCGCCGCCGAGACCTCCCCGGGCCGCGGCCGGCTCTACCTGGCTGCACTCGGCGGTGCGTTGGGTCTGATTGCGGCAATCATCGTCGGGTTCGTGGTTCTCGGCAGCTCAGGTACGGGCCCCGCCAGCGTGGGCTCGGGCGCTGCAATCAGTCATGGCTTGGGCGACACGGTGGTCCAGGGCGACGGCGGCCACTGGACAAACGTGACTCCAGACCGCCTCGCCCAGATGCTCCAGAGCAAGGACTTCACGCTTCTCAACGTCAAGACGCCGTACGTCGGCGAGATAGCGGGCACGGACCTTTACATCCCCTACGACCAGCTCAACGCCCGCGCTGCGGAGCTGCCCAAGGACAAGGGCGGCCGCGTGCTCGTCTACTGCCGTAGCGGAGTGCAGAGCGCCCAGGCTGCCCAGACGCTCCTGGACCTCGGCTACACCGATGTCTGGAACCTGGACGGCGGCATGAACGCCTGGCAGGCCTCAGGTCGGACGCTGGTGCAGAAGAACCGCCAGTAGCGGCGTCCAGCGGGAGGAGATTGGTCGGTATGCGAAGCGCCCGGTCGGACATATCCGCGGATCGCTGGCAATGACCCGCCGGTCTCGATTCAGGTAACTGCGAGGCCCTCCCGATCCCGCTTCGTCTGCTGCGAGCGCCCAAGGCTCGCCAAACAGGCCGTTCGGCCCTGCCCCCGTGGCCGCGTCAGCCCAGTATATGCGTGAGGCATATATCAGACATGCACGATCCAGCGGCTCACCAGCACCACCAGCACCAGCACGGCTGGTCGCCTGGCGGGCCCAGGCGCCGCTTCCTGGAGCCGTTCCTGCTGGCTCTGCTGGCGGGGGGACCCGCGCATGGCTACTCGCTGCTGGGCCGGCTCAACGAGCTGGGCGTGGCGGCGTCTGGCGTCGACGTCAGCCAGCTGTACCGCACGCTTCGAGACCTGGAGCTAGCAGAGCTGGTCCAGTCGCGCTGGGAGATGCCTGAAGCCGGAGCCGCCCGGCGAGGCTATGTCATCACCGATGCCGGCCTTGCGGCCCTCGACGACTGGGCGGCGGTGATGCGGGAACGGGCTCGCCTCGTGGGCGAGTTCCTGAGTGAGTACGAGCGGTCCGGACGGGTGGCCGATCCGACGGCTTCGACCAAGGAGGTCTGAGATGAGATACCACCACGGCTGTGGCTACGGCTGCCATGGCTACGACGATTGGCATTGGGGCTGTGGACCTGAGCCCGGCTACGGTCCGCGGCCTGGCTACGGCTGGGGCTGGGATGCGCCGGACGAAGACCCTCGGCCCTACCGACGGCGCGGGCGCCGCGGAGGCGCCGTCGCGCGGCGGAGCACTGCCACACAGCTGGAGGCCTACCTGGCCTCTCTGCGCGACGAGATACGAGCCGCCGAGCAGGATCTGCGCGATCTCAAGGCGGAGGATACCGACGCTCCCGGCGAAGGCAAGGCCTGAGACCAGATAGGCGCCCCTCGACACCGCAGGCGCGCTCCGCCCCGCGATGCCGAGGGCTGCCCGACCGAGGCGTCCCGGCCGAACCATGTCCATCACATGCGAGAAGGGAGCCCTCAACGTGAAGATCGCCATTGCCACTGATGACGGGCGTACTGTCAGCCGCCATTTCGGACGGGCCGCCCACTACGCAGTCTTGACCGTCGAGGACGGCGCCGTGGTCGCGCGCGAGATGCGTCCCAAGTCCTCGCCTCACGGGTCCGGCGTTGACGCCCAGGAGGAGCGCGAAGCGGGCCCGCACGGAGTAGGCCCGGCCTCGGATGCCCGCCACGATCAGATGGCGGCGGCTATTGCCGACTGCTCCGCGGTTATCTGCGGTGGGATGGGCCAGGGCGCCTACGGTCGAATGACGGCCAACGGCGTCAGGCCCATCGTCACCGACATTCGAGACGTCGACGAGGCAGCCATCGAATGCGCCACCGGCCGCATCATGGATCACCCGGAGCGGCTGCACTGATCGTTGTTTCCTTGTGGATTCGACAGAGCGCGGCTGACCAAACGTCCGTGCAGGACGGGAGGAGCGCGCGAAGGGGTCGCGAGCCGTTGGGGCCTACCTGCGGCTCAGCATGCGTGGAGGACGCCGTCATGTTGCATATCGTGGTGATGAGGCATAACGCTGAGAGCCTGGCTTTCCGCTCCGAGGAGCACCAGAAGAACGAGCGGACCGCGTTCACGCGGCTGCAGGCACTGGGCAAGGATCATGATGCCTCCCTTGAGGGCGCGTGGGTCAACACTGGTGCGCACACGACGTTCGCCCTCGTCGACGCGCCTAGTGCTCACGTGGTGAACAAGCTGCTCGAGTTGTCCGGGATCGTCGCATGGGAAGACGCGATGGTCTACGCCGTCACTTCGGTGGCGACGTAGTAGGCCGCCACGACCGGGTGATCGACGACCACCAGTTCTAGGCCTCCTTGACAGGGTCGGTACAGCAGCGGGTAGCAATCGCGGCACCAGACATGCCGGCTCTTGAGAGCCCGAGTGGCCCGATGGCTGTGTCGTGGTCAACGCCAACCGGTAAGGCTCGACTTGGTCGGGTCACTCCAAGGTCGGTCAGCGGCCGAAACGCCGGGAGCGCTGCTGGTAGATCCGGATCGCCCGCAGAAAGTCGATCTCGCGGAAGGCTGGCCAGTAGACATCGGAGAAGTAGAACTCGCTGTGGACGCTTTGCCAGGGCAGGAAGCCGCTGAGGCGTACCTCGCCGGACGTCCGGATTATTAGATCCGGGTCCGAGCTGCCCGCCGTATAGAGATGGCGCTCCATCGCCTCGGGGGTGAGGCGATCGGCCAGTTCCGCTGGAGTGATGCCCGCACTCAGGAGCTCGCGGACGGCCGCTCGTGCCGCCTCGACGAGCTCGTCTCGGCCGCTGTAGCCGAGGGCTACCGTGACCTCCATCGTGGCCTCGTCCTGCGATAGGGCACGTGACTCCGCAATCGACTCGCGCAGCCGCTCGGGCAATAGGTCGGCGCGCCCGATCACACGCAGCCGGATGGGCACCTTGGTCCGCCTCTTGCCACCGCGGATGGCGTCGAGCGCGTCAGCGGCCACGTCGGCGATCGTGCCCACTTCCGACGCCGAGCGGCCCAGGTTCTCCAGCGACAGCGCCCACAGGGTGAGCTCGCCAATCCCAGCGGTCGCGCACCAGTCAACGAGCGCGAGCGCCGTCTCCGCCCCGGCACGGTGGCCGGCAGCGGTTTCGAGCCCAACGCTCGCCGCCCAACGCCGGTTCCCGTCCATGATCACCGCTACGTGCCGGGGCCGCGGGTAGCGCATGACCTCGGCTCGCAGACGTACCAGGTAGAAGGCGTAGACGGGCCTCAGCGCGATCGAGGTCAGTCGTCGACGAACGGACGCTCCCGAGACCGCCACCCGCTTCAGGATGGCAGCCAACCGCGCGCCTCGGACTGCGCTGCCCTGTGGGGCGGTACCTTGTGCCGGGCTGGCCACCGCGTCTCCTTGCTCCTAGCTTGATTGAGGCAGGCTTCGGTGGAATGACGAGCCGCAGGACCTCACTGCGACTGGCTTGGCTCACAATGGTAGGGTCGACAACTGAGGTCTGAGGCTGGGCCTGATCTCCGGGACGTCAACGAGGCCGCCATCGAGATCCTCGAGGGACAGGCTGACTCCCGCGCAGGAGGCGGCGCTCGCGAGGGCTCTCGACCACGTGGCGGCGGAGCGGCTGTAGCTTTCGAACCTCGGCCGTGATATCTGACTGGCCCCGCTGTGGGTTTCCTCGCGAGCCCATGGCGACGTCGGCGCGCAATCGCCGGGGCTAGCGCGCCTCGCGATGAGCCGCGTTGGATCGGCTCCTGTGGGCTGACCTCACGCTGGCCTGCAGTCAGCAGACCCAGGGCAGAAGACGCTTGGTGCGGCTGCGGTAAGCGTCGTACTCCTCGAACTGGTCGGCCAGCCATGACTCCTCGCGCCGCGACTTGAGGTTGAAGAAGGCGGCGAGGACAACGGCCCCGAGAAGGGCGAGCGGCGAAGCAGTCCACAGACCCCAGCCCGCGGCGCCCAGGATCAGGCCACCGTAGATGGGATGGCGAACCAGGCTGTAAGCACCTGACTCCACCAGGCGTGCGCCGGGCAGCGGCCTCGGGAATGGCGTCAGGTTCTCCCGAAGGTCGACCACACCGCGCACGGACAGCACCCCGCCGCCGGCGATCAGAAGGACTCCGGCCACCATTCCTGCAACCAGTGGAAGGCCACCCCACGCGGGGCCTCCTTTCCCGGCAAGACCGATGCCTGCGAACATGGCCAATTGGATCAGGAACCAGCCCTGACCCTGGCTGCCCAGGTCCGGGAGCCTCGATGGTCTCATCGCCTAGCCCTCAACAGAGCTCAGCTGCTGCTGTCCCAGGGCGTCCGGATCGGCGTGAGGTCCCGTAACGACGACCTCGCCCTCGATCGGAGCCGCGCCGCCGAGGATGCGGTATCGGTGGTGGATCTCCACCGTGCCCGCCGAGAGCATCGCCGCCACTGAGCAGTACCTGGTGGCCGAAAGCTCGATCGCCCGTCGCACTGCGGACTCGTCGATGACTGGACCCTCCACGAGGTGGATCACGTCAGCGCTCGTGTAGATCGCGGGCTGGCGGTCCGAGCGCTGGTTCGCGCTGATGGACACCTCGTAGTGAGTCACAACCTGCCGCTTCTTCTGGAGGATGGACATCACGTCCATGCCGGTGCAGCCGACCTGGCCGACAAGCAGCATCTCCACGGGGCGCGGGCCGGCGTCGCCGTCGGCGTCGTCTAGCGTGATCTCGTGGCCGGATCCGGTCCGAACGGTGAACCGCATTCCGGGCCCGTCGAAGCGGGCGAGTGAAGACTTGAGGGCCACGTGGTTACTCCTTGGGGGCGGGGCGGCGGACGATCAGAAGCGAGTCGATTGGAGCGCGGCCAGGACGGGGAACGCGCCGGACAACCTCCGCTCGCTCGACTTCGAGTGAGGGGTCGGCTGCCAGAAGGTCAACTGCGATCTCGTCCGCGGTGAAGAGCCGCTCCGGATCGGGCGGTCCACCCTCCCCTTCGGTCGCGTTCAGGCGATCATGGCCGACCACGAGCATCCGACCACCCTGAGCCACCGCCGCAGCAGCTCTCGCATAGATGGGCCTTCGCTCGCCCGGTGGAACGTGCAGGTAGACGATGACCACGAGGTCGAACGACCGGGCAGGCGCAGTCCATTCGAAGAGGTTGCGCTCCAGCCATTCGACCGAGACGCCGGCGGCGTCGGCCTTCGCCCGTCCGTTGGCAAGCGCGACCGGCGACCAGTCTACGGCGGTCGTGCGCCAGCCCTGCCCGGCGAGCCAGACGGCATTGGTGCCGCTCCCGGCAGCCAGCTCGAGAGCGGTGCCGCGCGGCAGGCCGGACGCACCCATTACCAGCGTCGGGTTTGGCCCCTCGCCCTCGAAATCGCCCGCCTTGTGTCGAATGTCCCACTGGATTCGGCGCTCGTCGGCTACCACGATCTAGTCCCTCTCCAGCGGCCGACCCGGTTCGAGCCCAGGCATCCGTTCCGCCGCGGACCGAGGCCGCGCCCTCGAACCCGGCCATCAACAGGAAGTCGGTGGCTGCAAGGCTCCGATTGCCGCTCTCGCAGATGACGAGGATTCGCTTGTCCTGGGGGAGGTCGGCGGCTCGCTGAGCGAACTGGCTCAGAGGGACGTTGAGCGCGCCGGGGACGCGACCCCGTCGATACTCCCAGGTCTCACGGACATCCATCAGGCGAACACCGCCGTCGCGCAGGAAGTCATCGAGCTGTTCGACGCTTATCTCGGGCGTGGCCCGGCGAAAGGACGACTGCACCATCTACTCCAACTCCGCACGGGGTTCAGCGCGCTTCCTTCTCATCAGTTGGCGAGCAGGCCGAGCGCACTGTCGACGCGAGCCTGGTCGAAACCCACGATCGGGCGACCGTCGATCTCGATGACCGGCACGCCCATCTGCCCGGTCCGGCGCACCAGATCACGCGCGGCGGCCGGGTCACGGCTGACATCCACGTCGCGGAATGGAACGCCACGCGTGCGGAGATACGTCTTGGCGCGCGTGCACCAGACGCACGTCGGCGACGAGAAGACGATCACGCGATGCGCCCCGCCTGTGGAAGTGGCCTTATGCGAGAGGTAGCTACCCATCAGTTCGACTCCAGAGATGCGATCACTCGGCCGAGACGCTCTCGCGCCTCCGCGGCCACATTCTTGACTTCGATCGATTCGGCGATGCCCACGACCGCCAGTGGATCCATGGCCTCGACGATGGTGTCCGCGCCCTCCTGACGCAGGACGACGTTGCACGGCAGCAGCACGCCGACCGACGGCTCCGCTTGGAGCGCCCGGTGCGCCAGAACCGGGTTACAGGCGCCCAGGATCAGGTAGGGTGCCCCGTCAATGTCGAGCTTCGCCTTCATCGTCGCTGCGACATCGATCTCGGTCAGGACCCCAAAGCCTTCGGCCTTGAGGGCCGTCTCGACCCGAGGCCGCGCCGCAGAGACGGGGCCGGCAACTCTGGTGCCCAGGGCGTAGCCCGACGCCGTGTTCATGACTTGCTCGAGAGGGCCACAGGCGCGGCAGCGGCTTGCGGCACGGTCATCGGCGCCCGCCTTCGCGCCATACGCCGGTCCACTATCCCGCGGATGACATCGCAGGCCTGGATCAAGGACGGCTCGGCCAGCCGGTATCGGATCGTCGTGCCGTCGCGACGCGTCTCGACGAGACCGGCCGAGCGCAGGACCGCCAGGTGCTGGCTGGCGTTCGCCAGACTGCAGCCCAATTCATCGGCAAGCTCGCCGACCGAGTGCTCGCCATCGCGGAGGACATCGATGAGCATCAGCCGCTTGGGATCTGTGAGGACCCTGCACACCTCGGCATGGAGCCGGTACCGCTCGGGGTCTCGATTCGCCTTATCGTTCATTGGTGCCTCTCGCCGTGCCTTGTCGGTGGGACCAGCCCGGGTATACTAGCACTGGTTGCATACTTGCGCAAGTAGCTGACAAAGGATGGGCCGTGTCGATACTCCGTCTCTGCCGATGACCCCGCAGGCCGACCTCGGCATCTTCGTCGTCAGCGTGTGCGCCGGCCTGATCGGATCGCTGGCCGGAGTTGGGGGAGGGATTCTCGTGATCCCCGCCCTGACCTTCGTGTTCGGCGTGGACATCCACCTCGCGGTCGGCGCCAGCATCGTGTCGGTGATCGCGACGAGCTCCGGGGCCGCGGCGGCGTACGTCCGGGACCGCATGACCGACATGAGAATCGGCATGTTCCTGGAGCTGGCAACCACCACCGGAGCGGTGACGGGAGCGCTGCTGGCCGCCGTGGTAGCGCCGGCGTTCCTCTACGTCCTGCTGGGCGTGGTCTTGCTCGGCTCGGCTGCGATGCAGGTCGCGCGGCTGGACGAGGAGATGCCGCCGGCCGGACCGCCGTCGCGGATCGCCGCGGCGATGAAACTGAGCTCGTCCTATCCGGACCGCCGGCTCGGACGCGAGGTTCCCTACACCGCCCGGCGCGTGCCGCTCGGCTTCGTGCTCATGTGGATCGCCGGAGTCGTGTCGGGCCTGCTTGGCATCGGATCCGGGTGTTCTCAAGGTGCTCGCCATGGACGTGGCGATGCGGCTGCCGATGAAGGTCAGCTCGGCCACGAGCAACTTCATGATCGGGGTCACGGCCGCGGCTTCGGCCGGGATCTACCTGGGCCGCGGCGACGTGGATCCGCGGATCGCGGCGCCGGTTGCGCTCGGAGTGCTGGCCGGCGCGCTGATCGGCGCGCGGCTGCTCAACCGGGTCTCGAACCGCGCGGTTCGGCTGATCTTCCTGCCGGTGCTCGTGGCCGTGGGTCTCGAGACCATCGGCCGCGGATTGGGGTTTGGACTATGAGCCCGCAGCGCTTTCGCCTGATGGTGAGCCTGGTCCTGGCCGTGGGCGTGGGCATCAGCGCGACGCTCATCGGAGTGGGCTTCGTGGCGGCTCTGGCGGTGGGCTGGCAGGGGTCGCTTATCGGAGCGGCCACGACGGCCGGCGCGCCGACCACCGACTTCGGCGGGCTTACCTCCCGCCTGGGGATCCTGGAGCCGCTCGCCATCACCCAGCTCGGTCTCCTGACCTTGCTGGCCACGCCTGTCGTGCGAGTGGCGGCATCGGTGGTTGCCTTCGCATCGGAGGGCGACCGCCTCTACACCGTCATCACGCTGGTGGTGCTGGCGATTCTCCTGGCCAGCATTTTGCTGTTGCGCTGAAGCCACGAGCCCCCAGTCGCTGACGGACCCGGGCCTAGATGAACAGGGTCGAGTCTGCTTCGGTCATCAGCTGCAGCGCCGTGGCGGCGCCGACCGGCTCTTCCATGCCGTCGATCAGGTCCTCGCGCCTGAGGCCGAACAGGTCCAGCGTCATCTGGCACGGGTAGAACTTGACGCCGAGCGCCTGGGACATCTCCAGCAGCTCCTTGGGCTTGGAGACGTTGTACTTCTTGGCCAGCTGGAACATCATCCAGGGCCCCATGCCCATGAAGTTCATCTTGCTGAGCTTGCGGTGGCTGATGCCCGGGCCGCTGCATGAAGGACATCATCTTCTGCATCCAGTTCTGGCCGGTGATGCGCTTGCTTGTCCTTCACGAAGGTCTGGAGACCCCAGAAGGTGACGAAGACCGAGACTTCCATCTCCATGGCGGCCGCGGTGGAGGTCAGGATCATCGTCGCCCAGGTCTTCTCCAGGTCACCGCTGTAGTCGATGATGACGAACTTCTTGGTCTTGACAGCGCCCTCGGACGCGAGTTCGGCCGCTGCTGCGGGTGCGGTTGCGACGGCGGCATTCGATCGATCCTTTCGCGTCGAGCCGGTCGCCTGCGCTGGCGCCGGCCCGGCAATCGCTTCTACTTGTGGCGCAGGACGAAGCGGTACTTCCCGTTCGCCGAGTCCGACTCGACGAGGGCGTTGCCAGTCGATCCGGCCCACGCGGCGAAGTCCTTTACAGAGCCCGGGTCGGTCGCGACGATCTCCATGAGCTCACCTGAGGCGATCGTCTTCATCCCCTGAGCAGCCTTGAGGATCGGCAGCGGGCACGACAGGCCGCTGGCATCGACCTTCAACTTGATATCGAGATCGCTCACTTGGTTGGCTCCTTTCGCATTCGGCGCCGGCCGACTCGCAGTCCCAGGGCGGTCGGGGGCGGATCTAGATGAAGACGATCTGGCCTTCGCCGGCGTTGATGTAGAAGGCGGCCACGCCCTTCGACTCCATCGACGAGGGGATCGAGATCCGACTGCTTCAGCTTGAGAATGTCCATGGACGCCGAGCATGCCTGGATGTCGACCTCGCCAAGCTCCTTGGCGGTCCGGAGTGTCTCGGTCCAGCGAGCCTGGCCCGCCTTCACCGCGGCCGCGACCGCGGCTTTGCCGGCTTCGCCCGCTTCCGGAACGAGACCGTGATCGGCGTCGATCCGGTCGGCTCGGAAGGCATCGAGGCCCCAGTACTGCAGGAAGATCCTGACCGGGCGGCCAAGAGCGGCCGCGCCTGCGGCAAGAACAGCGGCGGCGGTGAGCTTGTCGTCCGTGCCGGAGAAGAGCACGATCGAGATCGTTTCGTCCATCATTGGCCTCAGCTGGTCGTATGGTTGGCGGCGGCCGCGGCTGCACGTCCCGCGAGCACTTCGGCCGGGGTTCGCGTGGCGGCCTGGGAGATCCGCGAAAGCCTGCGCACGAGCACGCCGCGCATGGTTTCGCACGCGCAGATGATCTCGGGGTCGCTCAGCCTGTAGCGGACCTCGCGGCCGTCGCGCTCGGCTTCGACGACGCCGGCCGATCGCATCAGCGCCAGGTGCTGGGAGACGTTGGGCTGGCTGATGCCGAGCTCCTCGGCCAGCCTGCTCGACTTCGCGCGGCTCGTCGGCCAGAAGATGGATGATCTCCAGCCTCTTGGGGTTGGCGAGCGTCTTGAGGACTTCCGCCTGGAGTCTGTACACCTCGTCCATGCCCTGCAGTCTTGGTCATATGCGCAGTTGCGCATAGGTACACGAGGATCACTGCGGAGGGCCAATTGGCATGGCCAAACCGCGGAAACGTTGGCCAGGCGTCGCAGTTGCTAAGCAGATCCGGGGCAGCTGCTCCCCCACCAGCATGTCGACGATCCGCTGCGAGCCGACGATCGTGCGCATCGTGACCATCCCCGGGTGGTCCGCCACCACGCGTCCGATCTCCGCCGCCTCCGCTCCTTCGTGGACGGAGCGCATGGCCGCGAGAACGCCATCAACCGAAGCGGCGGGCACTATGGCCACGAGCTTGCCCTCGTTGGCGACGTGGAGCGGGTCCAGGCCGAGCATCTCGCACGCGGCGTGAACGGGTCCGGGAATCGGGATCGTTTCCTCGCGTAGCTCGATCCCCACGCCGGATGCGGCGGCAATCTCGTTGAGGGCGGACGCGAGGCCGCCCCGCGTCGGGTCGCGCAGGACCCGCACCTCCGGGCAAGCCGCGACGATCGCGGCCACGAGCCCGTTCAACGGCTGCGTGTCCGACGCGATCTCGACGTCGAAGTCCAGGCCCTCGCGAACGCTCATGATGGCGACGCCGTGCAGACCGATCGGGCCCGAGAGAATGACCGCGTCGCCGACGGAGGCGCGATCTGCACCGACCTCGACGCCCTCCGCCACCAGGCCGATGCCGGCAGTGTTGACGAAGAGCCGATCGGCCGCTCCATGGCCGACCACCTTGGTGTCGCCGGTGACGACACGGACGCCCGCCCGGACTGCCGCGCGGGCAACAGACTCGGTCACTTCGCGGAGCTCTTCGATCGGCAGCCCCTCTTCGATCACGTAGGCCAGCGAAATCGCCATTGGCTGGGCGCCCATCATCGCCAGGTCGTTGACGGTGCCGTTGACCGCCAGATCGCCGATGTCACCGCCGGGGAATTGCAGCGGGCTGACCACGAAGGAGTCGGTCGTGAAGGCCAGTCGCTGCCCGGCAACATCCACGACCGCGGCGTCGTTCAACGGGCCGCCTGGAGCCGCCATAGCCAGGGCTGGGCCGATGACCTCGCGCATCAGCGCCGCGGAAAGCTGCCCGCCCGAACCGTGGCCCAGCAGGACGCGCGACCGTTCGGGAATCGGAGCCGGGCAGACGAGGGTCGCCGGGTCCGGCGCGGCCGAAGCGCCGATTGACGGACCAGGCTCGGCCGTTCCGTCGAAGGGATCGGTCAGGGGCCGGCGCCCGCTCACCGCTCTCTCCGGGTCAGCTCGTAGAGGGGCACCGCCGTGGCAGTCGCCAGTCCCCGTCCCGCGGCGTGGTAGGCCGAGCACACGCCCTCGGTGGAGACCATCGGGGCCCCGAGCGGCCTCTGAGGGTTGCAGAGCACGCCGTAGGCCGTGCAATCCAGGGGCGTCTTGGTGCCCTGCAGTATCGCCCCGGCGATGCAGGCCGGATGCTCGGCCGTGGCGATCGTGCCAACGTCGAAACGCGCCTCGGCGTCGAAGCGGGCGAATTCGGGCCGGAGGCGATACCCCGACGCCGGGATCATGCCTATGCCGCGCCACTTGCGGTCGCCGATCTCGAACACCCGGAAGACCGTCTCCTGCGCTTCACGGTTCCCCTCGCGCTTCACGGCCCGGGCGTACTGGTTCTCGACTTCCGCGCGGCCTTCCTCGAGCTGGCGGATCGCCATCAGGACGCCCTCCAGCAGGTCCAGCGGCTCGAAGCCGGTCACCACGATCGGAACGTGGTAGCGCTCCGCGATCGGCTCGTACTCGGTCCAGCCCATGACTGCGCAGACGTGGCCGGCGGCCAGGAACGCCTGCACCTGGCAGGTCGGCGACTCGAGGATCGCCCTCATCGCCGGCGGCACCAGCACGTGGCTGACAAGGACCGAGAAATTGGCCAGGCCCAGACGCTGCGCCTGCCAGACCGCCATCGCGTTCGCCGGCGCGGTCGTTTCGAAGCCGATGGCGAAGAAGACGACCTGGCGGTCTGGGTTGGCCGCCGCGATCCGCACCGCGTCCAGCGGCGAGTAGACGATCCGCACGTCGGCGCCGCGGGCTTTCAGGCTCAGCAGATCCGTGGTCGATCCGGGAACGCGCAGCATGTCGCCGTAGCTGGTGAAGATGACGTCCGGCCGGGCGGCGATGACCAGGGCCTTGTCGATCTGCTCGAGCGGCGTTACGCAGACCGGGCAGCCGGGGCCGTGGATCATCCGCACCCCGGCGGGCAGCGCCTCGTCGATCCCCTGCTTGACGAGGGTGTGGGTCTGGCCGCCGCAGACCTCCATCAGAGCCCAGGGCCTGGTCGTGACGCGATGGATCTCGTCGACCAACCTGCGGGCGACTTGGGCGTCGCGGTACTCGTCGATGTACTTCATGCGGCCCCCGAACCGGCGCCCGGCGGCGCGCCCGACACACCCGCCGCCGGCGCGTCCGCCGCCGGCGCGTCCGCCATCGAGCCGAACTCCTGGGCCATTCCTTCGGCGTCGATCTCCCGAAGCATCTCGAGCGTGCGAAGCGCCTCGTCCTCGTCCAGGTGGCTGATCGCGAAGCCGACGTGGACGATCACGTAGTCGCCCACGACAACCTCAGGCTCGTAGGCCAGGCAGGCTTCCTTCCGCACGCCCCCGAAGTCGACGAGGGCCATCCGCAACGGGCCGCCGTCGCGGATCTCCACCACCTTGCCCGGGATGCCCAAGCACATTTCGCTCTCCTTGCCGCCTGCCGAGGCTGCCGACCGCTACTGCTATGAGGCTCCGGCCAGGCGAGCGGCTGCCACCGCGGCCTGACCGTAGCTGATCCCGCCGTCGTTCGCCGGGACCTGCCGATTGGTATGGACCTCGAAGCCGTCGCCGGACAGGCGCCGCACGAGGGTAGTGGCGAGCCACTGATTCTGGAAGACGCCGCCGGAGAGCACGACCGCTCTCAATCCGGTGGCGGCTCGGACGTCGGCGCACAGCTGGCGCGTGACCGCGGCCACGGTCTCCTGGAATCGGGCGGCCAGGGACTCGACGGGCGTGCCTGCCGCGCGGCCCTCCAGGAGCGCTCGAAGCGTCGGCCGCGGGTCGTAGACGAGGAGCCCGTCCTGCCGAACGATCTCGAATGGAAGGGGCAGGACGGTCGCCTCTTCCGCGAGCAGCTCGAGCTCCACGGCCGCCTGGGCCTCGTACTCGGCGACGTCGCGGATGCCCAGCAGGCTGGCCGCGGCGTCGAAGAGACGGCCGGCCGACGAGGCGATCGGGGCGTTGAGCCCCCGAGCGAGCTGCACCCGAACGACCTCGACCTCCCGCGGGTCCAGCCGGTCGAGGAAGTCCGCGCGTCAGCTCCGGGTCGATCCAGTCGGCGATCGCGCCCTTCGACCTCGAAGGCCTCGGCCGAAAGCAGGTAGCCCAGCGCCATCCGGTACGGCTTCTTGACCGCCAGCGCCCCGCCGGGCATCGGCGCCCGCCCGAATCGCGCCACCCGCCGGTAAGTGGCAAGAGTGGCCACGAGCACCTCGCCTCCCCAGAACGTGCCGTCGTCGCCCATACCGAGGCCGTCGAACGCCACGCCTATGAACTCGCCGGTCAGCCCGGCCTCGGCCGCCGCGGAGGCGACGTGGGCGTGGTGGTGCTGCACGCCGATGCGCCGGCTCTCGGGGAATTGGCTGACCGCGAACTGCGTCGAGAGGTAGCCCGGGTGGAGGTCGTGGACGACCCAGGCCGGCTCGAGATCGAGCAGGCGCTTGAGGTGAGCCAGGTTCGCTTCGAAGGCGCGGTACGTCAGCAGGTCTTCGAGATCGCCGGTGTGGGGAGCGACGTGGGCGCGCCCGCCGCGGGCGAGGGCGAAGGTGTGCTTGAGCTCGGCGCCCACGGCGAGAAGCGGCTCGGGCGTCGCGATCGGCAGGTCGAGCGGATCCGGCGCGTAGCCGCGGCCGCGCCGGATCAGGCTCTCCCGCCCGTCGACGACTCGCGTCACCGAGTCGTCGTAGCGGGCGCGGATCTCGCGGTCGTGGGCCAGGAACGAGTCGGCGATACCCGACAGCCGCTCCAGCGCCTCGGCGTCGTCCGTGGCCAGCGGTTCGTCGGAAAGGTTGCCGCTCGTCAGGACGATCGGCCGGCCCAGGCCCTCGAGCAGCAGGTGGTGCAACGGCGTGTAGGGCAGGAACAGCCCCACGCGGCGATTCAGAGCCTCCGCGCGCCTCGGCTCCGCGTTCACCACGCCGTCGGCGAGCGGTGTCTCGCCGGTCCCGGCGCCGCTCCACGAGCACGATCGGGCGGGCCGGCGACGTCAGAAGCGCCTCCTCCTGCGCGGACATCTCCGCCTGAGCGCGCGCTTCGGTCACGTCCCGCACCATGACCGCGAACGGCTCGGGCCCAGCGATGCTTGCGATCGCGAAGCCGCCCGACGGCCACCGGATCGGTGGCGTCGCAGGCCAGGTGGTAGCCGCCAAGGCCCTTGACGGCGACGATCCGCCCGGCCCGCAGGTCCGCGAGGGCGGCCTGGAGCGCCGCTTCGCGGCGTGCCGCCGGGGCGGCATCTCCCGGCCTCCGGTAACTCAGCTGCGGACCGCAGTCCGGGCACGCCACCGGCTCGGCGTGGAATCGCCGGTTCGCCGGGTCCCGGTATTCGCCCTCGCAGGCCGGGCAAAGCCGGAACTCGCGCATGCTGGTCCGGGCCCGGTCGTAGGGCAGGTCATCGATGATCGTGGCCCGCGGGCCGCAGTTGGTGCAGTTCGTGAACGGATACCGATACCGCCGATCCTTCGGGTCGAAGAGCTCATTCAGACAGTCGTCGCAGGTGGCGATGTCGGGCGGGAACAGCCGATCGGTAGAGATGGCCGTCTCGCTCTCCTCGATAGCGAAACCCGAACCGGCGGCGAGCTCATGCTCCGCGGGCCGGACCTTGACCTCCTCCACCCGGGCGCGCGGCGGCGCGTCCGCTCGAAGCCGGAGTACGAACAGATCGACCGCCTCCTCCGAGCCGGCGATCTCGACCTCCACCTGACCGGCCCGATTGATGACGCTTCCGTCGAGCCCGAGCTCGGTCGCGAGCCGCCATACGAACGGTCGGAAGCCGACGCCCTGGACGACGCCCGTGACCTCGACCGTGCGGGCAACCCTCTGGCTGGTGGGCCCGGGCTTCACGTGACCGCCGCCCTCAACTCGATCTCGATCTGCTCGGTGGCGACCTCCGGGACGGTTTCGGCGCCGCAGTTGGGGCAGCGCTCGGCGACTCCCGGCGCCGTGAACTCCACCCCGCAGCTCGGGCAGAGGTGACCGAATGGGAGGCGCCGGATCTCGACCTTCATGGCGGCCTCGGCCTGGTCGGGCATCGCCTCGACCAGATACGTGCGCAGCTCGACCTCGAACTCGCCGGCCTCATGGGTGCCGCCGCAGACCGCCAGCCGTATCTCATCGAGGCGAAGGCCGCGCTCGCGCAGCGCCTTGGCGATGCCTCGTGCCAGACCTGCTTCATGCATTTGGACCGAACCTCCGTTGGGGACGCTCCGGAGCCGGGCTCGCTGCCCGGGGGCGCACGGTCATGCCGTTTGCCGAGGCTATCTCACATCGTCTTGCTGAAGTTTCCGCCTGCCGAGCGGCCCGCACCTGGTGCCGAAGGTCCCGACTAGAGCCCGCCTGGTCGGGCGGGCCATCGCGTGACTCGGGCCGCCCGGTATGTCGCATGCGAGCGGCTTGCCCCTCCGCCCTTCAGGCGACGACCGGCAAGTCCCCCAGGCCGACACCCGCCAGTGCGTACCGGCAGCGCGGGCAGCGACCCTTGACGAGTCGCCACTCCGTGACCGCGTAGTCCGAGCGCGCTATCAGCAACTCGCCGCAATGGGCGCAAGAAGTGGTCGCTTCTTCCACCTCCGGGGCATTGCCCACGTAGACGTGGCGAAGCCCAACTTCGCGGGCAATCCCCGCGCCCCTGACCAGCGAGGCGGCCGGGGTGGTCTCGTGTTCGCCGAGGCGGAATGCCGGCTGGAAGCGAGTCAGGTGCCAGGGCGTCTCCGGTCCGGCGGCGGTGGCGATCCACTCGGCCATGGCCCGCAGATCCCGCACGTCGTCGTTGAGGCCCGGTATCAACAACGTCGTCAGCTCGAGCCATATCCCGCGCCGCCGCATCTCTACGACCGAGTCCCGGACCGGCTCCCAGCGGGCGCCGCAGATGCGACGGTAGAACCGGTCGTTGGCGGCCTTGAGATCGACGTTGGCGGCGTCGAGGTACGGCGCGACCAGCTCGATCGCCTCCGGGGTCTGATATCCGTTGGTGACGAACAGGTTGTGAAGACCGGCCGCCCGAGCCCGAACCATCGAATCGAGCGCGAACTCTATGAAGACCGTCGGCTCGACGTACGTGTAGGCAATGCTGCGGACGCCGGCTGCGAGGGCCTCCTCGACGACTCCCTCCGGCGTAACCTGGCGGCTCTCCGGAACGAGGCCTTCGCGGTGGGCCTGCGAAATGGCCCAGTTCTGGCAGAAGGCGCAGTGGAAGTTGCAGCCCTGAGTGGCGACGGAATACGCGCGGCTTCCGGGCAGGAAGTGGTAGAACGGCTTCTTCTCGACCGGCTCGGCCTTCGACGCCACGACCTGGCCGTAGACGAGGGTATAGAGCCGGCCGCCGCGGTTCTGGCGAACGCCACAGATGCCGACGCGACCCGGCCGGAGCACGCACCGGTGGGCGCACGCCACGCAGCGGACGCTGCCCGGAGCGATCGGATCGTCGAAGGGCTCACCGAGGAGCGCCCGGCGAATCTGCGGCTCCGATTCTCCTCCGGGTCCCAGATCGCCGATGCGCAGGCCGTCCGGGGGGTCTTCACCAGGGAAGCGGGCGCGCACGGGTTCCGGCGGTTCGGCGTCGCGATCGAAAGCAACGGCAGGAGCCTTCGTGAAGGTGTCGGGGCTGGGTGGGGTGTGCGGTTCGCTGTCCATTCGGCACTCGGAACGCGGGTCTCGCCGTGACTCGGCTACAGGGCCTCCGGGCATCGCCCTACTCGAGCTGCAGTATGCCATCAGGGCGCGACGCTTGACGCGGGCCGGCCTGCCCACCCATCCCCGGCTTGCGCGGCTCTCCAATCGGGTAGCGGCGGTCGTACTTGTCGCGGGCGCCTACGGGTCGTTCGGCCCTTGTCCGGCGACCCGTTGCCGCGGGAGGCTACGGCCAACAAGCCCCGTGCGCGGGACTGCCCCGGACCGCAAGGTCCGCGGCTTGTTCGGCGGCGGGCCCCGCACCCGAAAGCGAATAGAGGATGGCGATAAGTCCCGTTGCCATGGTTGCCCGGCCGCCCCGGCCTTGGACTCCTCTCGTCATCGCCGAGGACCACTGCAAGGGCTGCGAGCTGTGCGTCGCCGCATGTCCCAAGGGCGTCCTCGCCCTGGACCGGAGCCGGGTCAACGTCCTCGGTTACCACCCTGTCGAGTTGACGGTTGCCGCGGCCTGTACCAGCTGCGCCTTCTGCGCGAAGGTCTGCCCCGACGCCGTCTTCACGGTCTGGGCCGCGCCCCGAGGGGCGGGACAGCGATGACCGAGTCCCAGGGTATCGGAATCGGTGCCCGCCGGACCAACGCGGAGACGGAGGCCGGCCGCCGGGCCCGTGTGCTCATGAAGGGCAACGAGGCGATCGCCGAGGCGGCGATCCAGGCGGGCTGCGATGCCTACTTCGGCTATCCGATCACGCCCCAGGCTGAGCTGCTGGAGTGGATGGCGCGCCGGATGCTGGAGCTCGGCCGCGTCTTCGTCCAGGCCGAAAGCGAGCTCGGGGCCATCAACATGGCCCTGGGCGCGGCGGCGACCGGCGCCCGAGTGATGGTTTCGTCGTCCAGCCCTGGAATCAGCCTCATGGCCGAGGCAATGAGCTATATGGCCGGCTCGGGCACACCGGTGGTCCTCGTGAACGTCATGCGCGCCGGCCCGGGCCTGGGCGGCATCGGCCCATCTCAGAGCGACTACTTCCAGGCCACCAAGGGCCACGGTCACGGCGACTACCGAGTACCGGTCCTGGCTCCCGCTTCGATCGGTGAGGCGATGGAGTTGATGGCGACTGCCTTCGAGCTGGCCGAACGGTATCGGACGCCCGTCATGCTCCTCGCCGATGGCATCCTCGGCCAGGCTATGGAGCCTGTCGAGCTCCGGTTCCGAACGCCCGAGCGCCGGGCGTTCGACTGGGCGCTCACCGGAGCGGCAGGCCGGCCGGCTCGGATCGTCAAGTCGATCGATCTCGACCCGGAGGTCCTGGAGCGTCGAAACCTGGCTCTGCAGCACAAGTACCGCGATATCGCCCGTCACGAGACCCGCTGGGAGAGCTGGCAGCTCGAGGATGCCGATTTCGCGATCGTCGCCTACGGCACCGCGGCGCGGGTCGCCCGCAGCGCCATCGCAAAGGCCCGCGAGAACGGCGTCAAGGTCGGCCTCTTCCGGCCCATCACGCTTTGGCCGTTCCCCGAGCGGGAGCTGGCCCGTCTCAGCCGGCGCCTGCACGGCGTCCTGACCGTGGAACTCTCGTCAGGGCAGATGGTCGAGGACGTCAGGCTGGCGGTCGAAGGCCGCTGCCCGGTTGCCTTCCACGGCCGAATGGGCGGTCTGGTGCCGACGCCGGACGAAGTGCTCGGCGCGCTCAAGGCCCTCCGCGGGAAGGTCGAACGAACCCGATCGGGCCACGCGGTGCACTCGGGAGGCCGGCCATGACGGCGCAGCATCCCGAGGTTGCCGCGGCGCGGCTGGTCTACCGCAAGCCGGACGTGCTCGTCGACCGCTCCACTCACTACTGCCCCGGCTGCGGCCACGGCATCATCCACCGCCTCCTGGCCGAGGTGATGACCGAGCTCGAGCTGCCGGCACACACGATCGCCGTGGCCCCCGTCGGGTGCGCGGTATTCGCCTACGACTACTTCAACGTGGACTTCGTCGAGGCGCCCCACGGCCGCGCCCCGGCCGTGGCCACGGGCATCCGACGCGTCCGGCCGGAGGCATTCGTCCTCACTTACCAGGGCGACGGCGACCTGGCCGCCATCGGGACGGCGGAGATCGTCCATGCCGCGGCCCGTGGGGAGCGCATAACCGCGATCTTCGTCAACAACGGCATTTACGGCATGACCGGCGGCCAGATGGCCCCCACGACGCTCCTCGGCCAGCGGACCACATCCTCACCGAGCGGCCGCGACGCGGCCTTGATGGGGTATCCCATCCGGATAACCGAGATGCTGGCCCAGCTGCCCGGCGTCACGTACGCGGCCCGGGGCAGCGTCGCCGACGCTTCGTCGATCGGCAGGCTGAAGGCGATGATCAAGCGGGCCTGCCAGGTCCAGATCGACGGCGGCGGATTCGCCCTCGTGGAGGCCCTCTCGAACTGCCCCGTCGGGTGGGGCATGACGCCGCAGGAATCGCTGGAGCACCTCAAGGGCCCGGTCGTAGAAGCCTATCCGCTCGGGGTCATCGTAGATCGAGCCGCGGCGGCGGCCCATCCCGCACCGGCCGGCACCATGGCCGCTCAGGAGGCCTGAGATGGAACGCTCCGTCGTGTTCGCCGGCTTCGGCGGCCAGGGTCTTCTCTTCACCGGCCAGGTCCTCGCCCGGGCCGCCATCAAGGATGGCTTGGAAGTCTTCTGGATTCCTTCCTATGGTCCCGAGATGCGGGGAGGCACGGCCTCATGCACGGTGATCGTCGGCGACCAACCGATCGGATCGCCCGTGGTGGACAGGTTCGACGCCGCGGTGGTGATGAACCTGCCGTCGCTGCGCAAGTTCGGGCCACGCGTCGCCCCCGGCGGGCTCCTGATCCTGAACACCTCGCTCCTTGGAGATGAAGAAGGCGGTCGGGGCGACCTGGACGAGATGCGCCTGCCCTGTACGGAGCTCGCGGCCAGGGGCGGCGACGACAAGCTGGTCAGCGTCGTGGCGCTGGGAGCGCTCGTGGGGCGTCTGAGCTGGGTGACCGCCGAATCGGTTCGCGCCGCCCTGAGCGAGATGGCCAGCAAGAAGCGGCCGGAGATCGTCCAGTCGGATCTGGGCGCCTTCGCGGCCGGGCTCGAGGCCGGAGCCTCTTCCCGCACTCCCCGTCTAGCCACTGCCGGGACAAACGGAGCCGGGACCCCTTGCGAGGTCCCGGCTCATCGTGACGGCGAAGGAACCGGCACCGGCAGGGCCGGCGGCCGACCTAGCGGATGCCGGCCATCTCCTGGAGGAGCCGCCAGTTGCTCAGGCGGTCTTCCTGGGATCGCTGGATCTCGACGGAGGGATTGCCCTCCTTGTCGAAATGCTGGCCGAACCGGCCTTCGGTGCGGGCGAAGGAGATGAAGTCGAAGACCGTTCCGTCCGGGTTCTTCGACCAGTCTTCCTTGACCGCCGGGTTGCCCTGGAGCGATAGGCGCTCGGCGAGCGAATCGCCTCGACGCGGGTCGTAGGTGAAGAGCGGGAACGCCCGCGACTCGATCGCGAGCTTGGCCTGGCGGTTGGCCGCGTCGTCGGCGATGCCGTGTTCCGGCATGCACGGCGTGTAGGCGACGATGACCGCCGGGACCGGGATAGGCGTTGGCCTCCATCACCGCCTTGTAGAGGTGGTTGATGGTTGCAGGCCGCGACCTGGGCGACGTAGGCATCGCCGTGGGCGACCATGATGCGGCCCAGTTCCTTGCGCTTCTCCTGCTTGCCGTGCTCGGCCTTGCCGTAGGCGGAGAGCTTGGAGACCTGCGCGGTAAACGAGGCGGTCGAGGTCTGGCCGCCCGTGTTCGAGTAGACGCCGGTGTCCAGGACGAGGACCTTGACGTCCAGGCCCGACGCCACCAGGCGCGAGAGCGACTGGAAGCCGATGTCGTACATGGCGCCGTCGCCGCCGAAGACCCACAGCCGCCGGTCGGCGTGGCCCGCCTGATCCCAGCGCAACCGGATGCCCATGGCATCGGCCGGGCCGTTCTCGAAGAGCGAGTTGGTCCACGGAACGGTGAACGGGTTGTACGGGTACGTGCTGGCGAAGACGGTGTTGCAGCCCGTCTCGGCGACGATGCCCATGCTCTGCGGTCCGTAGACCTGCAGCGTGGCCGCCGTGACCATGCGGACGATCGTGCCTTCACCGCAGCCGGAGCACGAACCGCCGCCGCCGACGAAGCCGAAGGCGTGCTCGCCGAGCATGATGTCGGCCAGGGCCTTCTCGTTCCGGTACTCGACCGGGGTGGGGGCAGCGACTTGTAGAAGGCGATGTCGCGGCGGTAGCGATCGAGGGTGCCCTCGCCGCTGGCCTCGGAGTCGCCTTCTCGACCATGACGAGCGCGTCGTGTCCCTGGGCCACGCACACGTCCACGCACTCGGCGCAGCCCTTGCAGTGCAACGGGTCGATGAAGAGGCCGAAGTCGGCCGCCTCGATGCCCCGTTTGGCCGGGACGTCGGCGTACTTGGTCGTGTGGACGAAATGCGACCTGGCCGTGGTCGGCGGCAAGCGCGGTGTCCGGCTGGGACGCGGCGAACGAGTCGATCGCGGCGGCCAGCGAGCCCTTCGGCTGCGCCGTCGCCATGATGGCGCTGTCGGGGCAGGCGCTGACGCACGCCATGCAGCCGACGCACTTCTCGGCGATGAAGGCCGGGATCAGCGGCGAGAGGGCGCTGAAGTCGCGGATGCCAGCGCGTCTGCGGGGCGATGAGGCTGCGCCCCACGCCCATGTCGGCCGGTAGCTCGACATCGGCAACACCGCGGCGGTAGGCGTCGATGACCGACTTGTTGAAGTCGTCGACGTACGCCCCGGCGTCGAAGGTCTGCGGCGCAATCAGCCCGGGGCCCGCCCCAAGCTTTTCGATGTCGGCCATGAGCGCCGGGCTGTGGCCGTTGTTCTTGGTGGCAATCGTTTCAGTCATCGCTCGCTCAGTCATCGGGTTGCTTCAGCCACGACCGCACGAGGTCGCTGGCGGAAATGATTCCGACCGGGGTGGCCGCATCGTCGGTTACGACGAGGCGGTGGACTCGGCGCTCATCCATGACCCTGGCGGCCTCTTCGATGCCGGCCGTCACGGAGATGGTGAGCGCTGGCGCGGTCATGATCCGCCCGACCGGAAGGCCGGGCCAGTTCTGCACGTATTGCTGGTTCGCCCGGACCCGCACGAGGTCCGTCTGGCTCAGCACGCCGACCAGAGCTCCGCTCGCGTTCAGGACGGGAAGTCCGCTGATCTTCTGGGAGTCCAGGACCTTCGCGGCCTCCGCGAGTGACGCGGTCTCGGCGATGGAGATCGGGTTGGCGGACATGACCTCGCCGACGGTTCGAGCCCGGGTCATGGAGTCGCCCGCGTCGCGGGGACGGCCGCCTGGCCTGTGATGGCGGCAGTGACGTCGATCACGCCGTCGTAGGCGCCCTGGATGACGGCCAGGTTGGCATCGACGACTGACGAACCGCGCTTGCCGAAGAAGCGGGTCAGGTTGCCCCGTACCGCCTCCATCAGGGCCGGTCGGTCGAGACCTGCGCGCTCGGCGAAAGGAGAGACCCGCAGGAATACGCCCACGAGCGCCACGCCCTGCATTCGGATCTCGAGATCCGGCCTGGGCGCGTGCTTCATGGCGAGCGACGCGGTGTCCAGGGCGAGGAGGCGGATTCTCCGCGCCAGGATCTCAGCTCGCGTAGCCGGCGGAAGGGCGGCCCAGACCTCGTCCGGATCGGTCAGCGGAGTTGGCACGAAGACGGTGCCACCGTCCACGAGACCGGCGAGAGGATCGCCCTGCTTGAAGGAGTTGGTATCGAAGAGGGGGACGAAATCCACTTCGGTGAGCTCGTTGTGGAGCCGGATCGGCTCCTCGGCAATCGTCAGGAAGTAGGTCGTGGGCAGGCCCTTCTTCTCCGAGCCGTAGCGCGGGTAGGCCTGGACGTACAGGTTGAATAGCTCACCCACGGTCGTCGCCACGAGCTTGTTCGTGGTGACGCTGCCGAAACCGCCGACCGAGTGGCCGCGCAGGCTGTAGGCGCCCTTGGGCCGGATGTTGAGGCCGCTCTTGGCGAGGGCCAGCGGGTGGCGGATGCCGAGGACCGCCCGGCGCCGCTCCTTGACCGCTTTCTCGTCCGCGATCCAGTCGAAGACGGCTCCGAGGTCGCCAGGCTGGATGTCGCGTGAACCCAGGCCCGCGGAAACGGAGACGACACGCGGCAGCGGAGCGCCGTCCATGGCCGCGTCGGCAAGAGCCGACTTGAGCTCGCGAGTGAGCGGATTGTCCGCGGCCGCGGGTTCGTCGGTTCGCTCGACGACCGCGACGACCTTGGCGTTGCGAAGCGCGGCTGCGAGCTGTCTGGCCGGGAACGGGCGGAAGCTCGTGACGGTGATGCAGCCGACCTTGCGGCCGTCTGCGCGGAGCGCGTCGACGACCGCCGTGGCCGTGTCCGCCATGGTCCCCATCGAGACCATGACGTAGTCGGCGTCCTCGGTTCGGTAAGGCGTCGATCAGGCCGTACTGGCGGCCGGTCAGGGCGGCCCACTCGGCCATCGCCCGCTCGGCGATCTGCGTCAGCCGGTCGTACCAGGCCCGCTGCGCGATGCGGCCCTTCATGTACGAGTCCTGGTTCTGGACCACGCCGGACATGCAGGGCGTCCTTCGGGTCGAACAGGTCGCGGACCGTCTGGCGCGGATCGCCAACGAAGCGGCGCAGGAGATCGTCCTCGGGCAGCTGGACGTTCTCGATCGTGTGGGTCGTCAGGAAGCCGTCCTGGGCCACGAACCACGGCGTCTCGCCGTCCTCGGCGACGCGCCGGGCGATGGCGGTGAGGTCTGCCGCTTCCTGGCAGTTGCGGGCGAAGAACATGCCCCAGCCGCAGTCGGCGACGCCCATCATGTCGTCGTGGCCGGCGTGGATGTTCAGGCTCTGGCTGGTCAGCGCGCGGGCACCGACGTGGAAGACGGCGGGCAGACGCTTGCCGGCGATGACGTACAGGACTTCCTTCATCAGGATGAGGCCCTGTCCGGCGGTGAAGTTGGTCACCCGGCCGCCCGCGAGGGCGAAGCCTTCGGCGGCTGAGGCGGAGGAGTGCTCCGACTCGGGCTCGACGAACTTGAGGGTGGTGCCCCACAGGTTGGGGGTGCCGTTGGCGACGGCGACCTGGTAGACCGCCGCCATTGTCGTCGACGGCGTGATCGGGTAGGCGCAAGCGCCGTCGCTGATCCTCGTCTCGACGTAGGCGATGGCTTCCGAGCCGTCGATGATGGCCGGAATGCCTGGAAACTCGGGGGTCGGCGTATTCGTCACGATGGTCGGTTCACTCAATGCGCGCAACTGGCGGGCCAGTGCGCTTCCGTCCAGATGCTTGAGCAGGGTGCCGCCGATCCCGCTGGCGACCGCCTCGCGCTGCTCGTCCGCATGCCAGTAGGAGGCGAGCACGGCGATCCTTTCGGCGGGAATGAGATCGCGCAGTGCCGCCACCATCGGCCGCCACCCGCCCGCGACATCGGCATCGAGCAGCACCACGTCCGGCCGTGCGGTTGCGGCCTCGCGGGCCGCGGATTCACACGACGCCTGAGCGACGATGAAGCCGTGGCGCGAGAGGTGATCGCAGAGCGCCTCGGTGGCGGCGCGATGCTGACTGACGATGAGCAGTCGGCGCAGAGGTATCTGGGGATCGGCGAGCATGGGGTATAGAGTGCGCCCGCGACCTCGCTGCCCGTAGCGACAGGGCTCCCTAAGACCGGGGGCCATATGGCCCGCACGGGCCTCTTGCGGGATAGGGGCGACCCGCCCGAACGAGGGGTCCGTGTCCACCGCCGGGGTAGTCCCGTCCGGGCCGGAACGACCGATGGCGGCGGGCTCTTCCTACCGACCGGGGCCATAGGTTTGGGCGGGGACGACATTCCCGCGGCGGAGGGCCATTCGGCACTGCGCAACAGGTGGCGCCTCGCCCAGACTTCGGCTCGTGACGAACGCCGGAGGGGACGCCCGGCGTTCGTCCTTTTTGCATGGCGCCGGGTGGCCGGCGGCCGCTCGGCAGCAAGCGCGCGCGGTGCGCCCGGGCGCGACGCTCCCGATGGGGCCCCGATCGGCGGCTACAGCTCGTGGAACTTCCGGGCGTACGAGGTGAGCTCGTCGCGGAAGTCCGGGTGAGCGATCGCGATCAGGCGTTTGGCGCGCTCCCGGAAGCTCTGGCCGAACAGTTCGGCGACGCCGTACTCCGTGACGACCGTACCGGACGTGTGATCGCGTCGTGGTCACGCCAGCGCCTTCCTTGAGGCGCGGCGTGATCCGCGAGAACTTGCCGTCGGCCGCGGTCGACGGCAGGGCGATGATCGCCCGACCCTCCTCCGCGAGCGCCGCGCCGCGCATGAAGTCCATCTGGCCGCCCACGCCGCTGTACATGCGGTGGCCGATGGAGTCGGCGCAGACCTGACCGGTGAGGTCGATCTCGATCGCGGAGTTGATGGCTGTCATGCGCCGGTGCCGTGCGGATGACCGAGGTGTCGTTCGTGTAGTCGACCTGGCGCATCTCGACCATCGGGTTGTTGTCCACGAACTTGTATAGGCGCTGCGTGCCCATCATGAAGGTGACCACGATCTTGCCGCAGTCGAGGTCCTTCTTCTGGCAGGTCACCACGCCCGCGCTCGACGAGGTCGACGAGAACGTCGGTGAACATCTCGGTGTGGATGCCCAGGTCCTTCTTGTCGTCGAGGTACAGGCAGACGGCGCTCGGGATGGCGCCGATGCCCATCTGAAGGGTCGCCTCGTCCGGCACGAGATCGGCGACGTACTCGCCGATGCGCCGCTCGATGTCGCTGATCGGTGGGTCGGGGTGCTCGTACGGCGGCCGGTCCACCTCGACGCCGTAGTCGATCTTGCTGACGTGGACGAAGCTGTCGCCCAGGGTGCGCGGCATCGACTTGTTGAGCTGGGCGATGATCGTCTTGGCGCAGCGGATCGGCGGCGAGACCGGTGTCCACGGACGTGCCGAGCGAGCAGAAGCCATGCTCGTCGGGCGGGCGAGACGTTGATCAGGACGGCATCGAGCGGCAGGATGCCCTTGTCGAACAGCGACGGGATGTCCGACAGGAAGACCGGGATGAACTCGGCCCGGCCTTCGTTGATTGCCTTGCGGGCGTTCGGACCGATGAACAGCGACCGATGGCAGGAAGTGGCCCTCCATCTCCGGGGCGCAGTGCGGGTGCGGGCCCTCGGCGTGCATGTGGACGATCTTGACGTCGGTCAGCTCCGGCGCCGCGCTTCGCGAGCGCGTCCAGGAGAAACGACGGCGAAGCCGCCGCCCCCTGCATGAAGACCTGCTGACCAGACTTGATTCCGGAGACGGCTTCTTCGGCGGTGACGATACGCATGACGCGGAGTTTAGGGGGAGCCGATGGCGGCACGAGTGCCGTTTGGCCGGTTGCCTACCGCGCCACATGGACCGCTGGGGATCGATGATCCGGCTGACCGGGCGCCTAAGCCCCGCCCTTGATGCGGTGGCGGGCTACGAAGGCGGCCGCCTGAGCGCGCCGCTCGAGATTCAGCTTGGACAGGATCGAGCTGACGTAGTTCTTGACCGTCTTGTCCGACAGGAAGACCTCGGAGGCGATCTCCTTGTTGGTCTTGCCCTCGGCGACGAGCAACAGGATCTTCTGCTCCTGCTGAGTCAGCTGTGCCAGCTCGTCCGTGTACGTACCGGTGGCGATGCGGCGGACTCGATCCAGCACCTTCTCCGTCACTGCCGGGTCCAGCAGCGATTCTCCGCGCCCGACCGACTCCAGGGCGCTGACGAGGTCCCGGCCGCGGATCTGCTTGAGCAGATAGCCAGACGCGCCGGCGATGATCGCCGAAAGGACGGCTTCCTCGTCCGGATAGCTCGTGAGGATGACGACGCGGGTACCGGGGAACTCGGCGCGGATCTCCCGGCAGGCCTCGATTCCCGACCCGTCCGGCAGGCGCACGTCCATCACGACCAGGTCAGGCTCGAACTTGCGGGTCATCTCCACGGCTTCGGCCGCGGTGCCTGCTTCGGCCACGACCTGGAAGTGCTCGCGCCGCTCGAGCAGCGACACCAGACCCTGGCGGACGACCTCGTGATCGTCGACCACGAGCAGCCGCAAGGGGCGTGCTTCGGATTGGTCGGTCATTCGTCTCCTCGATCGGTAGCCTCGCCCGCAGGTGGGTCGCGGCGGGCGACCGCGACGATGATACGCGTGCCGCGGCCGGGTCCGCTATCGACGTCCAGGCTGCCGCCGATGGACGCAACTCGGGCCCGCATGTTCACCAGGCCCTGGTGGCCCGGGCCGCGGGGCCTCGCGGCGTCGAAGCCTGCGCCGTTGTCGCTCAGAGTCATCTTGACGTGGCCCGCCCGCGATTCGACCTTGACGCTCCCGCGGGTCGCTTTGGAGTGGCGGGCGATGTTGCTGAGGGCCTCCCTGGCGATGGAGAGCAGCTGGCCGATGAGGTCCGGAGGCAGGTCCAGATCTTCGGCGGCGGAGGTGTCCAGGTCGATGTCCACCATGCTGTTGACGCGGAACTCGTCGGCCAGCGCCGCCAGGCCGCCGACCAGCCCGGCCTGTTCGAGCAGCTCGGGCCGCAGGCCGAAGATGAAGTTGCGGATGTCGCGGATCGACTGGTCGAGCGAGTCGATCGCCCGCTCGATCCGCGCCCTCGCCACCTCCGGCTCGTCGGACATCAGGTCCGGTACGTCTTCGAGCGACAGCCCGACGGCGTAGATGCTCTGGATGATGCCGTCGTGGAGGTCGCGGCCGATGCGCTCGCGCTCCTCGACGATTGCCAGACGCTGCACCTGTTCGTGGAGCCGGGCGTTCTCGATGGCGATCCCGGCGTGCAGGGCAAACATCTCGACCATCCGTTCGTCATCCTCGGTGAAGTCGCCGAACGGCTGCTTGTTGGTGAGGTATAGACGGCCGATCGACCGGCCTTTGACCCCGATCGGCACGCCCAGCAGGGTTTGCATGGGCGGGTGGTTGGGCGGGAAGCCGTTGCGGCGCGGATCGGCACCGATGTCGTGGATGCGGACCGGGTGGCTATCCCGGGCGATCACACCCAGCAGGCCCAGACCTCGCGGCGGCGCTCCGATCCTCTCCCTCTCCGCGCGGGTGAGGCCGCTGGTGATGAACCGCTCGATCCCGCCCTCCTGGTCGGCGATGCCGAGGGCGGCGTACTGGGCGTGCGCCAGCTCTCGAACGCGGTCGGTGATCAGCTGCAGGACGCGGTCCAGGTCGAGGACTCCGGCGATGCCGCGCGTAGCGCTGTCGAGCGCGGCCAGCTCCTCGGAAGCCTGGCCGGCTCGGGCTCTGGACCACGCCGAGCCGATGACGATCTCCAGGCCCCGGGCGCACTCGTCGACCGAGAAGACGGCCTCGGGCGGGGCGTCCAGTTGCAGTGTCGCAAGGGTGCGGTCGCCGAACCGGAGCTGGTATGTGCGCAGGCCTGCCGTCTCGGAACCCTGATCGAGCAGGCTTCCGGCCCGCAACTCGACCTCGGTGAGCGGTGGAGCGTTCAGGTGGAGGTGGCCGCCACGCAGACCTGAATCCGCAACAACCCGCCCGAAAGCGTCCTGCAGGCGAGCGTGGCTGGCAGGGCTCGCGTCGGCGTGCCAGGCCGCCATGGCCCCGGCGACATCCCGCAGGCCGAACAGGCCCGTGCTGCCCTGGCCGGCATTCGAGATCGACTTGGAAGCGGTCATCATCGGGAGCCTAGCAGGAGGCCTCACCGCGCGTATCGGTCGAAATGGGGAAACTGCCGGACGAGACTCGCGAGCTCCTCGCGGGTCCGCCGCGGCCTGTGCCGCAAGGGCGTCAACAGCCGTCGCCTTACCTACCCTTTTGGCGAGCCCCGGCGACCTTGTGCCCACGTGAACGGGCCGGAGGTCCCTTGGCCCTCCCACGCAGCGCGCCCACCATCGCCCAACACGCAGACCGGCATCAAGCCGGCTCGGTCCGCTCCTCGAGAACGCATGCCTCACCTGGAAACCATCCTTCTGGCGACCGACGGATCGCCCGCCTCGGAGCCGGCAAGTGGACAGGCCATAGATCTGGCCACGCAGGTCGAAGCGCGCCTCCTCGTAGTCAGCGTCCTTTCGGCCTCCTCGCGTCCGTCTGAGGCATCGCCCGACCCGGCCGTGGCCGACTCGCGCGACTCCCTCACCGCCAAGGCCCAGTCGATCGTGCAGCGGGCGAAAGCCGCCGGCGCCAACGCCGCATTCCTGGTCTGGGAGGGTGAGCCGGGCGAGGCCATCGTCGCCGCCGCGGACGCGGAGGACGCGGATCTCATCATCGTGGGTTCGCACGGCCGGAGTGGCGTCAGCCGCTTCCTGATCGGCAGTGTCTCGGACTACGTCGTTCGCCACGCCCACTGCCCGGTCATGGTCGTCCGCGGTAGATCGGACTCGGCTCGGCACTGAGGGGCACGCTAAACTGGCGGACGGGGATCTCGCCTGCGCCGCCGAACTGGGAGAGAGTTTCTATGCCGTTCGGACTCGGGAGCAAGGGGGCGGCCTCGGTCGCTGCGCCGGAAACGATCGTGGCCCGGTTCGTGGCGGCGCTCCCGCCGGACCCGGGCGCAATCCGCGCCGGCGCCGGGACCTGGAAATCCGCGGACACCAAGAAGCTGCTCGGCCAGGATGACCGGCTCTTCACGGCCCTGATGACCGCCGCCCAGACGAGCCACGGCGGGGGTCTGCTCCGCTTCTTCCTGCCGGGAACGAGACCGTCCCTGGCGGAGTGGAATGGGCAGTTTGGCTGGCACGCGAGCTGGCCTTCGAAGCCCAGGGCGATTGCCTTCGCCTCCGACTGGTTGGGCAACCTCATCCTGCTCGACCCGAGCCGAGCCCCGAGCGGGCAGCGCAGGGTCGCGTTTCTCGATCTCGCGACCGGCGCGTACGACGTCGACGGCGACCTAGCCGAGTTCATCGGGCTGCTGCCCGACAGCTGGGCGGGGATCTTGTTCAAGGGAAGGTTCGACGAGTACCTTGCGACCGGCGGGAAGCGCCCGAGCATCCGCGAGTGCGTCGACTATGCGACCCCGCCCAAGGTGGGCGGCATCCCCCAGGATCAGGCGAACATGACAGTCCTGGACCTCGAAGAAGCCGTGGCTCGGGCCGGGCGGCTGCACGACAGGTCGGGAATCGTCTTTGCGCGCCCGGGGAAGGCCGGATAGCCCCGCGAGGGGCTGTGGGCTACTTCGTGTAGACGCCTTCCGGATCGAGGTCGTCGCGGATCAAGCGCAGCTCTTCCGTTGTTGGGCTGGGAGTGACCGGCAGCGGTTCGGCGACCCGAGGTTCCCAGCCGATCGTGTCTCGGACCTGCATGAGAGTCGCGCCGGGGTGGATCGAGTCCAGGCGCATCTCGCCGGATTCATCGAAGTGGTAGATACCCAGATCGGTTACGACGACCGACGGCCCCGAACCGAGCCAGCCTTCCTCGCGCCGGATGCGGGCCGCGTTCTCGGCGCCGCCGAGGTTGCCGGGGGAGGTCCGGAAGTCGATGCGATCCACGAAAGAGCGTTTGGACTGGCGCATGATCACGAAGACCGCTCGGGCGTTGATGGCTATCTCGCATGCCCCGCCGGATCCGGGGAGTCTGGTCTTGGGGTGGGCATACTCGCCGATCACGGTGCTGTTGATGTTGCCGAAGCGATCGATCTGTGCGGCGCCCAGGAACCCGACGTCGACAAGCCCGCCCTGCAGGTAGAAGCTGAACAGCTCGAACATGGAGACGGCGGCAGTGGCGCCCGTGACGATCGTGGGGTCGCCGATAGAGAGGGGCAGGCGGGCGGGCCTGGCACCGAAGGCGCCCGACTCGTAGACGAGCTCCAGGTCCGGGGCCACGGTCAGGCGGGCGAGATTGACGGCGATGTTCGGCAGGCCGACGCCGACGAAGCAGACGCGTTGACCGGCCAGCTCGCGAGCGGCAGCCACGATCATCATCTCGGATCTGGTGAAGGCGGCCGGTGCAGCGGCGGCAATCGGCTCGTTCATTCGTAGACACCGTAGTCGACCGATCCGGAGGGTGCCCTGCCGGAGGGTCGCAACGAGGTCAATCTCTCGGCCCCGAGCTTCTCCACGTACTCCGCGCGACCGGCGACGCCGTAGACCCACTCGTCGAGCCAGGCCTGAGTCGTCGCTGCATCCCGGCTGATCGCCTCCCAGTCTCGGTAGAACCGGTTGTCGCGGTCGTATGCGCCCTGGACGTAGGAGGGATGGGCGCCCCACGGCTCGACCACCACAGCGTCCACGATCAGGCCGGGAACGACAGTGCGGTTTGGGTCGGCCCGAATGACGGCTCCGTCCACCAGCTCCTCGACGACCACGATCACCCTCTCGGCCGCGAACGCTGCCTCCTTCTGGCAGCCGAGGAGTCCCCACATCTGCGTGTTGCCTTCGGCGTCGGCCCGCTGGGCGTGGATGACGGTCACGTCCGGTTTCAGCGGCGGGACCGCGTAGACCGTCTCGTCGCCGAAGGGCGATCGAATGGGCCGGATGAGCGGGTTGGCCTTCGGCAGGTCCGTCTCGAAGTACGAGCGCAGCGGGAAGAAGGGCAGGTTGGAGGCGCCGGCCGTGTACCGGCCGACCATCCCGAAGTGGCTGTACTCCTCCAGCTCGAGCGGGGCGGGATCCTGCTCCTCGACGCGCCGCCTGATGGCGTGCAACCCGCCCACGCCCGGGTTCCCCAGCCAGCTGAAGACGAGCTTTCGGGCCGTGCCGGCCGCGACCATCTGGTCGTAGATCAGGTCCGGCGTGAGGCGCGCCAAAGTCAGGTCGCGCTTGCGCTGGCGGATGATCTCGTGCCCCGCCGCAAAGCAGATCAGGTGCGTGAAGCCTTCGATGGCGACGACGTCACCGTCGTGGACGAGGGCGGCGACGGCGTCGCTCATCGACCGGACCTTACCCATCGGCGCTCACCCGGCGATCACCTGCGGATCAACGGGAACAATCATCGCACTGTCCCTGGGCCGCCGACGTCAGCCTGCCTTGCCCGCAACCTCGGCAACCGCCTCGCCGAACAGCTTCAGGCCGGTGGCCGCCTCGGCCTCGGTCAACACCAGCGGCGGCGAAATCCGCACGACCGAGTGACCGGCCCCGAGCGTCAGCAGCCCGCGCTGGAAGCTCGCCCACTCGACCGCGTCGGCGTGCTCGTGAGTGTCGAACTCGACGCCGATCATCAGGCCAATGCCCCGCACATCCCGCACGAGGGCAGGAAATCGGTCTCTCAGCTCCCGCAACCCCGGCAGCAGCTGCTGGCCGCGGGCCGCCGCGTTCTCCATCAGGCCGCCTTCCAGCAGCCTGATCGTCTCCAGCGACGCAGCGCAGGCCACGGGGTTGCCGCCGTATGTGGTCCCGTGCGCGCCCGAACCCCATTTGGTCATGAGCGACTCGCGGGCGATGAACGCGCCGAGGGGCATGCCGCTCGCGATTCCCTTGGCCGTGGCGACGATGTCAGGCTCGACGTCCCAGTTCTGGATAGCCCACATCTTGCCCGTCCGGCCACTGCCGCATTGGACCTCGTCGGCGATCAGCAGGATGCCGTGCTTGTCGCAGATGGCGCGCAGGCCCTGCATGAATCCGTCCTCCGGCACGACGTAGCCGCCCTCGCCCTGGATGGGCTCGACGATGACCGCCGCCACCTCCTCGGGCGAAACCAGCTTGTCGAAGAGCACCTCGTCGAACCACTTGAGGTCGGCAACGTGCCCGAATGGCGCGTGGAAGACACCCGGGAGCATCGGCCCGAAGCCGGCGTGGTACTTAGCCTTCGACGCGGTCAGCGACACGGAGCCGTATGTGCGGCCGTGGAACGCTCCAAGGAACGCGACGATGTACTGCCGCTTGGTGGCGTAGCGGGCGAGCTTGATCGAGCCTTCGACCGCCTCCGTCCCGGAGTTCCCCAGGAAGACCCGGCACTTCTCCGTCATCGGGGCAATGCGGGCCAGCTCGGCGCACATCTCGGCGTAGATCGGCAGGTAGAAGTCGGCGCTGTAGTGGATCAGCTTGCCGGCCTGGTCCTGGACCGCGCGGACAACGTCCGGATGGCAGTGCCCGGTCGAGGTCACGGCTATCCCGGCGTTGAAGTCGAGCAACAGGTTGCCGTCGATGTCTTCGATAGTGCAGCCCTCGCCGCGAACCGGCACGACCGGGTAGGCGCGAGGCACGCTCGGAGAAGTCCACTGGCGGTCGAACTCGAGGTGGGCGCGTGCTTTCGGGCCGGGCAGCTCGGTCACGAGGCGCGGAACGGCGGGGGCCTGGGCGAGCTTGTCGGGAGCCTGGGTCACGGTGCACCTCGACGGGCTGGGCGACGCCACGGAACGGGCGCAGCGGCCGCGCTGACGGATAGCCTTTATGCAGCCTGGATACTCCGGCAAGTATAGCCGAGCGGAGCCGGAGGCTCGAGGTTGGGCCCCGCTCCTGAAGTACCCGAAAGATCAGTCGACGAGGGTCTGCGACTGCTCGCGCATGAACTGCTGGACGTAGTACAGGCCGCCCGACGCCTTGCCGGTGGTGCCCGAACCCTTCCACCCGCCGAAGGGCTGGATGCCGGGCCAGGCACCGGTGGTCGCGCCGGCTCGTCGGTTGATGTAGATCACGCCGGCCTGGCTGGCCTCCTTGAAACGCTCGATCTCCTCCCGATCGTTGCTGAAGAAGCCGGCCGTCAGGCCGTAGATCGTGTCGTTGGCGCGCTCGAAGGCCTCGTCCAGCGACTTGACCGGCGCTACTGCGACGAGCGGAACGAAGAGCTCGTCACGCCAGATGCGGTGATCGAAGGGCAGGTCGGCGACGATCGTCGGGGCTACGAACAGATCGCTCGGATAGGCCGCGCCCTCGAGCCGCTTCCCGCCGTAGACCAGACGGCCGTCGCGCTTCGCTTCGGCGACCGCCGCCTCGTACTTGGCCAGGGCCCCGGCATTGACCAGCGGCCCCAGCCAGTTCCTGCGGTCGGTGGGATCGCCGATGGTGATCGCCTTCGTCTTGGCGACGAGCTGCTCGAGGAAGGCCTCGTACACCGGGGCTTCGACGTAGACGCGGCTGCAGGCGGAGCACTTCTGGCCGCCGTAGCCGAACGCCGAACGCATCACGCCCTCGGCCGCCTCCTCGAGGTCCGCCTGCGCGCTGACGACCGCAGGGTTCTTGCCACCCATCTCGACCACGACCGGTTTGGGGTATTTCTTGCTGAAGGTCTTGAAGATCTCGTTGAAGCCGATCTCGAACGAGCCGGTGAACAGGAGGCCGTCTACCCCCTCGTTCTCTTGCAGCTCGGACCCCACGGTCGCGCCCGGCCCGGTGACCATGTTGAAGACGCCGCGCGGCAGGCCGGCAAGGTCTGCGATCTCGGCCAGCTTGACGCCGCACAGCGGCGCGTCGCTGGACGGCTTGTACACGACGGCGTTGCCCGCGACCAGCGCTCCGCCGGCAGGCCCGCCGGAGAGCGCCATCGGGAAGTTGAACGGACTTATGACGGCCCAAACGCCGTGCGGCTTCAGGACCGAGCGGGTGTGGACGGTCGTGTCGCCGAGGTTGCCCATGGGGTGGTCGAAGCCGTCGTTGGCCGCAACCTCATCGCAGTAATACCGGATGAGGTCGGCCGTTTCCTCGACGTCGCCGAGGGCCTCGAGACGGTTCTTGCCGACTTCGATCGCCATCAGGGCCGCGAGCTCCATCTGGCGCTCGCTGATCAGGTCCGCCATGCGGCGCATGACCGCGATTCGCTCGAGCCACGGCGTGCGGGCCCAACCTGGAGCGGCCGCGCGAGCCGCCGCGATGGCATCGCGAGCGTCCTCACGGGTGCCTTTCGCGAAGTGGCCGACCAGCGCGCCGTCGATCGGCGAGCGCTTCTCGAAGGTCTCCTTTGTCGAGCGCCACTCCCCGTTGACGAAGAGGCCGTGGGTACCGCCCAACTCCCCTCTCGCGGTCAGCAGGCCGGCGTCGTAGTTGGCATGAAGCTGCTCGTTGTCGTTGCGCAGCGTCGCGTAGGTGATCTTGAGCCGGGGCTCAGACGTCGCGGTCATCCGAACGCCCTCCTGGTGGCTTGCGCCACGGATCTGGCCGCGCCGCCTCGGGGCGGGCGCCCGCAGCAGGGCGCAGCCATTTGGGCCAGTTTAGCGCCGCGGCCTGAACTCGCCCCGACGGGAAACCCGAATCGAACCGGGCTTCTCACACATGGTCACGGGGTGACTACTACGGTCGCTCCACGACTGGCCAAGCGACCGGCCGGACCGCCAGCTCGATACGAGTCGCCCCATGATTAGCTCAGTTGCGGGAAGTCCGCTCCCCGATGCGGCCGAGGCCATCAGGGACTCGACGACCGGCCCCTCGGGCGGGGTATCCTTCACCGGAACCGCCGTCACGCGCCCCCATCGGTTCCCAGCCACCCGGGAGGCAACTGAACCCGGGAGCCTCGAACATCACTCGCCCGGCGCTGCCGGGCGATCTCCGGAGACTTGGATGACCGACTCCAGACCGATTTACTGCGTGGTCCTCGTCAAGCAGGTGCCCGACACGCACAACCTGAGCGGCGAGGTGATGACCAAAGACGGCACGATGAACCGCGGCGCCCTGCCGGCCATCTTCAACCCCGAAGACCTCAACGCCCTTGAGATGGCCCTCCAGATCAAGGAGCGCCACGGCGGGACTGTCACCGTGATCACGATGGGGCCGCCCAAGGCCGCCAACATCCTGCGCGAGTCGCTCTTTCGAGGAGCTGATCAGGTCATCCTCCTGACCGACCGCAAGTTCGCAGGCGCGGACACCCTGGCCACCTCGTACGTCCTGCAGCGCGCGGTCGAGAAGCTCGGCCGGTTCGATCTGGTCCTGTGCGGACGACAGGCCATCGACGGCGACACGGCCCAGGTTGGCCCGCAGACGGCCGAGAAGCTGGGAATCCCGCAGATCACCTACGCCGAGTCGATCATCGACATCGCCGACGGCAAGATCACCGCCCAGCGCGCACTCGACTCCGGCTCGGAGATAGTCCGATCCACGATGCCGTGCCTGCTCACCGTCGTCGGCTCGGCCAACACGCCGCGACCGGCGTCGGTGCGACGCCAGATGGAGCGCAAGCTCGCTGCCGCTCCGGGCGAGTACGCGGCCATTCGCCAGCGCTGGCCCGAGTTCGAGACCGACGCAGCCCTCGAGGAGCACCTTGCTGCGAACAACCTGAAGATCCCCGTCTGGACGGCCGAGGACGTCGGCGCGACCGAGGGCAGCATCGGGCTGGCGGGCTCTCCCACTCAGGTCCACAAGATCAACTTCGTGGTCCTGGAGAGCACCGAGAGCAAGACCATCTCACCCACGCCCGAGGCAATCGAGGCGATGGTGGCGGAGCTGGTCCATGAATACATCGTCGGGTAGGCGCGACATGACAGACCAGAAGAGCATCTGGGTATTCATCGAGCACTCCGATGGCGTGATCGCGGACGTCAGCCTCGAGCTGGCCGGCCGGGCCCGCGAGCTCGCCGACCAGCTCGGGTACGAGGTTGTGGGCCTGTTGTGCGGCCACGAGGTGGACGCGCTGGCCCAGGACGTCATCCACCATGGCGCCGACCGGGTCCTGCTCGCGGACCATCCCGAGCTGGCCGTCTACCGGACGCTCCCGTACGCCCGAGTCGCGATCGCCGAAGCTCTCAAACGCAGGCCGGAGATCTTCCTGATAGGCGGGACGCCCAACGGCCGCGACTTCGCGCCACGTGTAGCCAGCGCCTTGCGCTGCGGCCTGACGGCCGACTGCACGGACCTCCAGATCGGCGACTACTACGTCAAGAAGGAAGACAAGACCTACAAGGACCTCCTCTACCAGATCCGGCCTGCTTTCGGCGGCAACCTGATTGCCACGATCGTCAACCCGAGCACGCGGCCTCAGATGGCCACGGTCCGCGAAGGGGTCATGCGCAAGCGCGCCGCCGACTCCAGCCGCACGGGGATCGTCGAGGCCGTGACGCCTTCGTTCGAGCCGGGCGACTTCGCCCTGGAGGTCTTGAGCCGCCAGGTCCGCAAGTCGACCGTCAAGCTCAAGGACGCGCCGGTCATCGTGGCCGGCGGCGCCGGCGTCGACGGCGCCGAGGAATTCGCCCTCCTGCGCGACCTGGCCAACCTGCTCGGCGGCGAGGTCGGCGCGTCGCGCGCCGCGGTGGACGCCGGCTACATCGACCGGGCCCACCAGGTCGGGCAGACCGGCACCACCGTCCGGCCGCGCCTCTACATCGCCGCAGGAATCTCGGGCGCGATACAGCACCGGGCCGGCATGGACCAGTCGTCCAAGATCATCGCCATCAACACCGACCCCAACGCACCGATGTTCCAGATCGCGCACTACCGGATCGTGGGCGACGTGGGAGAGGTGCTGCCCATGATCATCAAGAGTCTGCGCGAGCGGTCAATGGACAAGCGAGACGCCGAATGAGCGAGAACTTCTTCCTCGACAACCCGGACCTGCTGTTCCGGCTCGACCAGCTCGATCTGGGCGAAGCGCTGGAGCTCAAGGAGAGTGGCTACGCCGAGGCCGCGCTCTACCCCGGCGCGCCGCGCAACTACGCCGACGCCAAGGACAACTACCGGATCGTCCTCGAGGTCCTCGGCGAGGTCTGCGCCGAGCGGGTCGCGCCTCGGGCCGCAGAGGCGGACGAGGAGGGCGCTCATTTCGAGAACGGCGAGGTGACGTACGCCGCGCCCACGCTGGAGGCCATCGACGCCCTCCGCCAGGCCGAGCTCTTCGGGGCGATGCTGCCGCGCCAGTACGGCGGTCTGAACCTGCCCGAGTCGATCTACCAGATGATGGTCGAGATCGTCGCCCGGGCGGAGAGCGGCCTCATGACTGTGTACGGATTGCAGGAGATCGCCTCCTGCCTGGAGGAGTACGGCGACCCCGAGACGAAGGCGCGGATCCTGCCCAAGTTCTCGCGCGGCGAGGTTTCCGGAGCGATGGTCCTGACTGAGGCCGACGCCGGATCCGATCTGGGGTCCGTGGCCACCCGCGCCACCCTGGACGAGGCGACCGGCCAGTGGCACCTGAACGGCGTCAAACGCTTCATCACCAACGGCCTGGCGGACGTCTCGCTCGTCCTGGCCCGCAGCGAGGAAGGTTCGTCCGACGCCCGCGGACTCTCCATGTTCGTGGTGGAGAAGGACGAGACCGTCAAGATCCGGCGGATCGAGAACAAGATGGGCATCCACTCATCGCCCACCTGCGAGATCCAGTACAACAACACCCCCGCGATCCTTCTCGGCAAGCGCCGCTTCGGGCTGATGCGCTACTCGATGAACCTGATGAACGGCGCTCGCCTGGCGGTGGGGGCCCAGGCCATGGGCATCGCCGAGGCCGCATACCGCGAAGCGGATCGCTACTCCAAGGAGCGCGTCCAGTTCGGCAAGCCGATCCGGGCCCTGCCCGCCGTGGGCCGGCTGCTGCTCACCATGAAGGTCGATCTCGAGGCCACGCGCGCCCTCCTCGCCGAGACTGCGCGCTGGGTGGACCTCTGGAAAGTCTACGAAAAGGCCCTCGGCGATGGCGCCGCACCGAACCTGGATGCGATGCGTGCCCGACACAAGCAGTGCCAGACGCTCGCCGAGGCGCTGACCCCGATGGTGAAGTACTGCGCCACCGAGATGGGCAACCGGGTCTGCTACCAGTCGATGCAGGTCCACGGCGGCGTCGGCTACATGCGCGAGTTCAACATCGAGCGGCTGTTCCGCGACGTTCGCATCACGAACATTTACGAGGGCACGAGCCAGCTACAGGTCGTCGCGGCCATCGGCAAGCTGCTCAACCACGCTCTCGATCCGCTGCTGACGGATTGGCTGGCCGCCGACTACCCGGCCGACATGGCCGCCGAAAAGGCGGTCCTGGTCGAACTGACCGAGACGTTCCGCAGAGCGGTCGACGCCCTGAAGGCCCAGCCGGAGCGCGACCGGGTCGATTACTACGCCTGCGACCTCGTCGACATGGCCGTGTGGCTGACGTGCGGGTGGCTTCTGCTTCGCGACACGGGCGTTCTCGAGGCCAAGAAGCCGGTCGCCAGGACTTACGTGGCGTCTATCGCGCCCCGAGTGCGCGCCGCGGGAGAGGTCGTCGTGGCGGCGACCCCCATCCCGCTCGAGGCGATCCCGCTCCTGCTGGGGTAAGCCTGCCGCTGCAGGCGGACGCCCCCGCACGCGCCAGACGATTGCCAATCGCAACGGCTACCCGTCCGATTTGTGCAGCGGGCGGCTGAGGCTTATCCTCCGCGCTGTTCTGTCCCACACGTCACGTGCGGATCGGAGCTTGCGTAACGGCCGGCGTCGAGCGGGGTTCGGACAGAGTGAAAGCGGCCGCCGCCGAGCGGAAGCCAATGGAGGACTCACCGTACTCATGAGACTGAGGCGAACGGGATCGGGCACCGAAGGGCCACCTGCCGGGCAGGATGCGCCCGTCACCTCGCCCGAACCCGGCCAATCGCGGTCCGGCGCCCCCCGGTCCCTAGCTGCAGCCGTCGACGCGCCCGTGGCAATGGCCAGACCGCGAGTCGGCCGCCGCCTGACGAGACCGGTTGACGATTGCGAGCATTCCGGCCTCCTCGATGGCAAGAAGGCGCTCGTCTTCGGCGTCGCGAATGACCACTCGATCGCCTGGGGGATCGCGAAAGCGATGCACGAGCAGGGCGCGAAAGTCGGCTTCAGCTCGATGTCGTCGCTGATCAAGCGGCGCGTTCGTCCGCTCGCGGCGTCGATCGGCTCGACGTTCGTGGAGGGCTGCGACGTCCGCGACGACGACGAGGTAAGGCGCGTCTTCGAGCGCTGGCACGCCAGGAACGGCGACCTGGACATCCTGGTTCACGCGGTCGCCTATGCCGAGAAGGAGGACCTGGCCGGCCATTTCGCCGACACGAGCCGGGACGGCTTCCATACCGCCTTCGACATCAGCGTCTACTCGCTGATCGCGATGACCCGCGAGGCCCGGCGGTACATGAAGCCAGGCTCCTCGATCATGGCCATGACCTACTACGGCGCCGAGAAGGTGGTGCCTCACTACAACGTGATGGGCGTCGCCAAGGCCGCGCTCGAGGCCACGACGCGATACCTGGCGGCGGACCTGGGCCCAAGCGGGATCCGGGTGAACGCCATCAGCGCCGGGCCCGTCCGGACCCTGTCCGCGCACGGCATCGCCGGCTTCCGGTTGATGTACGGCGGGTTCAAGGACGTGACGCCGCTCCGCTCGAACATCACCATCGAGGACGTGGCTGGAGTCGCCGTCTTCCTTGCCAGCGGCCTCTCCGGCCAGACGACCGGCGAAGTGATCTACGTCGACGGCGGTTTCAACATCCTGGGTCTGCCGGTGGCGGACGAGTCGCAACCGGCCGACTAGCCTCGGGCCGTGAGCCCGCGCCGCCTCCGCCGGGCGCGGAGCCACAGGACCAGGATGCACAGGGCGATAACCGCGCCTGATGCGTCGATGCCCACGTCCACCGGCGATGGGTGCCGGCCCTGCGTGAACGACTGGTGGAACTCGTCGCTGGACGCGTAGGCCACGGTCAGCACCCAGCTCGATACGATCGCGCAGCGGACGCCGGCCGAGCTCAGGGCGCGCCACAGCAGAACGGAGAGCACCCCAAAGACGAACATGTGGCCGGCCTTGCGGACGACGAAGTCGAGACTATCGGCCTCGGCGATGCGCAGGTTTGGCTGGGCTGAGAAGGCGAAGATGAGAGCGGCCCACAGGACAACGGGCAACCACTGCAAGGCAAGGAACCTGACCCGGCTCAACCTCAGTCGGTGCCGCCCGGCAGCTCGAAGCGCATGAGCCGCCTGGCCGAGAGTACGAAGGCGACGACGATCAGGAGCACCGAGAGCGTAAGGGCAGTAGTGGGTGGCAGCCGCGAAGGATCCGGATGGAGCTTGAACACTCCGTCCGCCACACTCAGCGCGTATTGCCGGATCGACAGGTTCGCAATCCCGGGCAGCAAGGACGACAAGGCGCCTTCCCAGACCAGCGTGTAACCGATGCCGATGACCAGGGCTCTGCGCGTGAACAGGCTCAAGGCAACGAAGAGCGCCACGTAGCAGAGCGAGCCGACAACCATGGCAGCGACGTAGGCCTCGGTTGCGGAAACGCCATCGGCACCCGCCGGGACCAGCTCGATGATCCCCGCCAATAGGACGGAGCCGACGGTCATCAGAAGGGTCAACAACGCGGCGGCGAATGTCTTGGCCAGGACCACGATCCAGCGCGGGACCGGCTTGGCGAGCAGGTAGAGGATGGTGCCTTCGTCCTGCTCGGCCCCAAACGCGCCCGTGCCGAAGAGAACGGCCGCCAGGGGCAGAACGATCGTCATGGACACGACGTCGAAGACAGCGTCGCGTGAAGGATCTGATGTCGATCTGCCCGGCGACCCGATAGATCACGGCCAGCAGCACGGGCAGCGCGGCCAGCAGCACCAGTAGAGCGGTCCGCCGTCGCCCAAGCATCTGCCGGACGGTCACGCGGACGATCTCCGGGAAAGCGGATACGGAACTGGACATCGAGGTTCCGGTCATCGGCGCACCAGGTAGTCGAAGACGCTCTCGAGCGACTCGTCCGCGGGCACCACCTCCATCAGGCGCACCCCGGCACGCCGGCTGGCTTCCGCAATGACGCTTCGGAAGGCGGAGAGATGGGCAGTCTGTACCGACAACGCGTTCGGCCCGCAGCTCCACCGCGAAGACCGACGCGTCGGCGATCAGCGTCGTGGCCAGTTTGCGGTTGTCGCTCGAATGGATGGTGATCGAGTGCGGTCGGTCGGTCATGAGAGCGCGGATCGCCCGGAAGTCCCCGGAGGCGGCCAGACGACCTGCAACCATCACGAGGATCTCGGTGCCGACGCGTTCGACCTCTTCGAGGATGTGCGAAGAGAACAGGATCGTTCTTCCGGCGGTCGCCATCTCACCGAGCAGATCCATCATCGCCAGGCGCTGGCGTGGATCCATGCCGTTGAACGGCTCGTCGAGGAGAAGGACCTGGGGATCGTGGACGAGAGCTCCGGCGACCTTGGCCCGCTGGCGCATGCCCTTGGAGTAGGTGCCGATCGGCCGATCGGCGGCGTCCTCGAGGCCCACTCTCTGGATCGCCGCTCTCGCGGCCGCGTCGCGTCGGGCAGGCCCTGGAGTCGGGCGTTGAAGCGGATGTAATCGAAACCGGTGAGGAAACGAGTAGACCGACTCCCGTTCCGGGACCAGTCCGATCTGCCGGTACAACGACGGATCTTCGTGCGGATTGCGGCCCAAAACGCGGACCGTTCCCGCCGAAGGCGCCAGGAAGCCGGCCAGCATGTGGAGCAGGGTCGTCTTGCCGGCGCCGTTGGGGCCGAGCAGGCCGGTGACTCCGGGACCGAGGGCGAAACTGATGTCATTGACCGCTACGACGTTGCCGTACCAGCGGGCAGCGTTCACGAGCTCGATCGCCGGGCTGTCGGCCACTGCGGATTCGTCCAGGCCGACGCGCGCTGCGGTCATGCTGCGATCCTTCGGTATCGGAGCAGCAAGATCGCCGTGAACAGGGCGATGCTGGCCAGGATGGCCAGGAGATACGCCTCCGATCCGATCGTCGTGGGGAAGTCCGGGTTCAGGCGCCGGTCGAAGAACCAGGCCGTGGCTCCCGCTCAACCCGGTGCTGGGCGTCAGCAGCATGAGCTTGTCCGACCATGTCCAGCCTGCCTGCTGGCCCACGCGAGTAGATGACGGCAGGTATCGCTTCCATCAGGAGGAAGTAGGCCACCAGGCCGATGGCCGAGTAGGCGCGCCGCGGGGAGTACGGCGGAGAGCGCCAGCGCTATCGAAGCCATGCTCACGGCGACGAGGAAGTACGCCGGGAATGCGGGCAGCGCCTGCGGCAGCTCGTTCCCGATGGCCTTGAAGGTGTCCGGCTTCATCAGCACGTCGCCGACGAACAGGGCGATCATCGGCACCATGAGCACCAGGAAGAGCGCGGTGGCCAGCGACGCCAGCCTTGCGAGGGCGTAGTCGCACACGGCCCATGGCCCTGGTGAAGTACAGAGGACAGCACCTGATACCGCTGGTCTCGGCAGACGACTTCCGGAGCCTGTGCGACGCAGAAGAGGATGATGAAGATGCCAAGCCGCTCGAAGTAGTTGCCGTACGTGAAGAGGTCCCCGACGCCCGCCCTGCTGGATCGACTCTGAGATGACCGACGAGAAGGCCAGCTGAAACAGGGCCGGGAGCAGGTACAGCCCGGCCACGATGAACGGGCGCCGCCTTTGCGCTCATCGGCCGCCCGAAGCCCCAGATGCCTCGCAGGCTCTCCACGTAGAGTGACCAGGCGCGAACCATCGGCCGCGGTGCCTGCCTTCGTAGTGGCGATAGCCCAGGTCGTAGATGTTGCCGGTGGCAGAGCTGGCCGCCCCGACCCGATTGACGGCGCTCACTGGACACCTCCGGCGCTCGGAGCGGCGTCGCGGAAGATGTCCTCGAGGCGCCGGCGCTCCTGCTGGATTCGAACCAGCGGCAGGCCGAGATCCGCCACGGTGTCGCGGATCGCGTCGTAGAGGCTCTCGTCCTCCAGGGCGAGCAGGACGCAGGCCCCGTCCTGTTTGGCCTTGAAGCCGCGCCCGGCAAGGGCATCCGCCAGACGATCGGCCCCCTCTTCGACCTCGACGGCAACCACCGGCGTTCGCTGTGTGAACGTCGAGATCGCGGCGGACCGCAGAAGGTGCCCCGCGTCGATGGCCAGGAGGTACGTGCAAACCTGCTCGATCTCGCCCAGCAGGTGAGAAGCGACGACGACTGAGATGCCGAAGTCGGTCCCGGTGCGCTTGATCAGATCCAGCATCTCGTCGCGACCGGCCGGGTCGAGGCCGTTGGTGGGCTCGTCGAGCAGCAGCAGCTTGGGGTCGTGGGCGAGTGCCTGAGCGAGCTTGACGCGCTGCTTCATGCCGGTCGAGTAGCCACCGATCTGGCGGTAGCGTTCCTCGTACAGGCCGACGTGGCGCAGTACTTCGGCGGTTCTCTCGCGAGCGGCGGTACGCGGCAGACCCGAGATGCGAGCCATGTGGGTGACGAACTCGGTCGCGCCAACGTCGGGCGGCAGGCAGTCATGCTCGGGCAGATAGCCCACGACCTTGCGGATGGCCCGCGTCTCCCGGGTCGTGTCCATCCCGAGCACGGAGGCGCGGCCGCCCGTCGGCGAGATGAGGCCGAGCAGGATCTTGATGAGGGTGCTCTTGCCCGCGCCGTTGGCCCCGACCAGCCCGATGATGCCCGGCTCCACCTGCAGATCCAGGTTCGCCAGGGCGTGAACCTGCCCGTACGACTTGCTGAGACCGGTCGTTTCGATGAGGGGCATCGAGTGGCTCGTCTCCTCCGGAAGCTGGACGCCCATGATACCGGGCCAGGGATGCCCGGCGCTTCGCGCCGGCGCGCGCGAACCCCGAGCGGCGCGGCCTCGCCCCGCCGGCCCGGAAGGGGTGCCATCAGGTTCACGACGGCCCGATTCGGCGTCCGCGGACCTGTGGCCAGACCTACACTGGCGCCACGATGGAAGAGCGAAGCGTCGCCCGCCATCTCGGCGGTGCCGAGCTGTGGGCCCGCGTTGACGGCGAACGAGGGTGGACGGGCGTCGTCTCGCCCTCGCTCGATCCCGGGGTTCGATCCGCCGGAGCCAACGGGGATCATGCCGCCCCCACAACCGACCGGCCCAACGCCAACCCGCCCACCGTGGCCTTCGTCTCGGGCTGGGAGGACGGCGAGCCGTTCTGCGCCACGATCTGCTCGACGGACGTCGGTCTGCAGTTCTGCCGGCGCTGCCCGGAGGAGCTGGCGGCGCGGGTCCTCGCCACCGGCCGCGCCGCCCGCGGCCGTTGCCGGGCCGGCGGCCTGCTGCTCGGGTTTCCCGGCGCCGCGCGGCTCGCGGACGACCGCCGCGATCCTGCGCGTCGGGCCGCCCGAGCCGCGCGAGGCCGCGGCGGTCGCCGACCAGACCCGGGTCTCGCCGGCGCCCTCCGACGAGCCGCCCGGCAGGCGCCGCCGGCCGAACGCCCGGGCGGCGCTGCGCGGCCGCGCGGGTCCTGCGCGACCCGGCCCGCTCTTCGAGTGGCAGGTCCAGCAGCGGCTGCGCGGCTCGGACCGGCGCCGCACCGCGACGGCGGCCCTGGCCCAGATGGTCGCGACGAGCGAGGAGTTCTACGAGCTGTACCGCGACTCGCAGCGGCAGCGCCGCGAGCTCGAGCGGAACCAGCGCCGGCTCGACCGGCTGGCCCGCCAGACACTCCGGGCGAGCGACCTGGAACGGGCGCGCATCGCCCACCAGATCCACGACACCGCGGCCCAGTCGATGGTCAGCGCCTTCCGCTTCCTCGACGCCGCCCGAGCGCTACGCCAGCGGCCATCCCGGCGAGTCGGTCGACGCGCTACCTGGAGTCGGCTTCCGAGCGGCTGGTCGACCGCGATCAAGGAGGTCCGGGCCGTCCTCACCGACCTCGTGCCGCCCGGGCTCGAGGAGCTCGGCCTCGGCCCATGGCGATCGACAGCCGGATGACGTCGCTCGGCGCCGAGTCCGGCATGGAGATGACGATCGAAGGCGAGCTGCCGCGCCTCGACGACTGGGTCGAGCAGGCGCTCTACGGCATGACGACCGAGGCCCTGACGAACGCCGTGCGGCACTCGCAGGCTCGCTCGGTCCGGACCGAGCTGCGGGTCGCCAAGGGCCGGGCCGTGGTGACCGTCCAGGACGACGGCCAGGGCTTCGACCCGGCCGCCGCCGAGCGGCGTCGAGCGGGCGGCGGGCTCGGTCTGCTCGGGATCAGCCGGCAGGCGCGCTGGCTCGGCGGGGCGGCTTCGGTGCGCAGCCGATCGGCTCTGGCACGCTCGTTCGGATTTCGATACCGATTGCCCGACACACCGGCACTCGGGCAGGCTACCCTGGCGCGAGCAGCGACGCCGCTGCCGGAGGACGGAACGGAGAAGGCAAGTCGTGAACGAGAAGGCACGTGTCCTGCTCATCGACGACCACGAGATGGCTCGCCGCGGCCTGCGCGCGATGCTCTCCGCGGCCGACTGGATCGATGTCGTCGGCGAGGGCGACTCCTGCGAGTCGCGGGCTGAAGCTCGCGGAGGATCTCCAGCCCGACATGGTCCTGCTCGACATCCGAATGCCCGGCATCGACGGGCTGGCCTGCCTCGAGCGAATCAAGGCCGACTACCCGCGGATCGCCGTCGTCATCGTGACCCTGTACGACGACCGCCGCTACGTGCTCGAGGCGATCCGCCGCGGCGCCGCCGGGTACCTGCTCAAGGACGCCACCACGGCCGAGGTCATCCAGACCCTCCACAACGTTGCCAACGGCCAGCTGGCCGTGGAGCCGCAGCTGCTCCGCGAGGCTCTGGCGACCCGCGACGAGGCGCCGTCCGACCGGCGAGACGGCTCGCCAGCGGGCCGAGCAGTACGCCCTGACACCGCGCGAGCACGACGTCCTGCTCCTGGTGGCCGAGGGGCTGACGAACAAGGAGATCGGCGGCCGCCTCTCGATCACCGAGGACACGGTCAAGAAGCACGTCCAGAACATCATCTGGAAGCTCCGCGCCGCCGATCGCACGCAGGCCGCGATCATGGCCCTCAAGCTCGGCCTGCTCGAACCCTCGGCCTGACACTGACTCCGCGCTGGCACGCTGGGCCCGGCAACCTCGGGCCTGCCGCGCCCGTTCCGTTCAAGTCCCCTCCTTGAGCGACCGATGCCCCAGACAGGATCGCAGCGGTCCTGCCTGCCGCCACGTGCGGCCGGGAGGACATCCGCTGTAGTTCCGCCACCATGGCCGCGATTGAGGCACGCCGTGACAGTGATCGCCCTTTCCCAAGCCGGCGAAACAGTCGTCGCCAGAACGTTCTCGCGAGCGATGCGGCATGCCGGCGAGGCTCTCGGCGCGATGAGCGGCCAGGTCATCGACGTCAGACGCCCATGCTCCGCCGTTGCTCGGCCGCGGCCGTCATGGCCATGGCCGGCGGTGCGGAGGCCGTGGTCGTGGCTGTCTACGTCGGAATCAAGGGCTCTCTCGCAGGGCCACGCCCTGCTGCTCTTCTCGCCGACCGACGCCCACCGCCTGGCGCAGATTCTCCTGTCGGGCCTCCTCGGGCCCGGCGAGTTGCCGGCGTCGGCGGAGAGCGATCAGCTCGCCTACGACGACCTTGAGCTGTCGGCCCTCCAGGAGGCCGGCAACGTCACCATCTCGGCCTTCCTCAACGAGCTCGGTATGCATCTCCACGAGCCCGTCCAGCCGACGCCGCCCCAGATCGTGGTCGAGATGGCCGGCGCGGTACTCGACGCGGTCCTCGTCGATCTGATGACCGAGGTCGACCAGGTTCTAGCCGCCAAGACTACCTTCACCGAAGGCGACCGTGCGATCGACGGCACGCTCTTCGTCCTGCCACGCGCCAAGCAGCCTCCCGGTCCTCCTGGACGCTCTCGGAGCCATCGGCATATGACCCTGACCGACAGCCCCACGATGCTGGTCGCCAGCATCGGCGAGATGGTCCTGAGCTCGAGCCCCGACTCCCACCTCGTCGCCTACGGGCTCGGCTCTTGCGTCGCCCTGGCGGTCGTGGGACCCGCGCACTCGGGTCGGCGGTCTGGCCCATTTCATGCTGCCGAGCGGGTCGGCGAACGGCAGCGGCCCGGTCAAGTTCATCGACACCGGCCTCGGAGCCTTCCTGGCGGCGCTGGAGGACCGAGGCGCGGTGGTCAGCCGCAGCGTCTTCAAGGCGGCCGGCGCCGCCTCCATGCTGACTATCGCCGGCGGCCTGGCCATCGGCAATCGCAACGCAGAAACGATCCAGGCCGCTCTCAGCGAACGCGGCCTTCACCTGACCGCGGCTGCGCCCTTGGCGGCACCACCGGTCGAACGGTTCAACTCGAGGTCGGCGACGGCCGATTCCTGGTCAAGAGTCTGTCTGTCCGTCACCGAGTTGTAGAAGCACGAGTAGCAGGAGCAACCCTCGATGGCCAAGATCCTCGTCGTCGACGACGCGGCCTTCATGCGTCTGCGGGCGGCCAAGCTGCTCGTCGAGGCCGGCCATCAGGTCCTCGAGGCCGAGAACGGGCGGATGGCCGTGGAGACGTACCTGCGCGAGCGCCCGGATTGCGTTCTCATGGACATCACGATGCCCGAGATGGACGGCCTGGAGGCACTCGCCGAGATCCGCCTGAACGGACCCGCATGCACGAGTCGCCATGCTGACCGCGCATGGGCCAGCAGGCGATCGTCATGGACGCGATCAAGCGCGGCGCCCGCGACTTCGTCGTGAAGCCGTTTGCGCCCGACCGAGTTCTGGCGGCCGTCAACAAGCTGCTGGCCGCCTAGACACCGGCCGCGCGCTCGACGCCGCGGCCCAGCTGCCAGCGGGAATCGGACGCGATGGCTCGAATCCGCGTCCTGATCGTCGACGACTCGGCGTTCATGCGCCACGCCCTGGGCCGCCTGCTTGAGCGAGATCCCGTCGCTGGAGGTCGTCGGCGTCGGCCTCGCAACGGCGAGGAGGGGCTGCGGCTCGCCCGCGAACTGCGAGCCCGACGTCATCACCCTCGACGTCGAGATGCCGGTCCTCGACGGGCTGGGCATGCTCAAGCGGCTCATGCTCGAGACGCCGACCCGCGTCGTCATGCTGTCGAGCCGGACGACCGAGAACGCGCGGTGACGCCTCGACGCCCTCGAGTGCGGCGCCATCGACTTCGTGTCCCAAGCCCTCCGGCTCGCTCTCGATCGACATCGGCCGCGTCGGCGACGAGCTCGTCCGCAAGATCGAGGCCGCCGCCGCCATGCCCGAGGCCGCCTTCCTGCGCCACCGCCAGGTCGCGGTCGATGAACCTGACTCTCGCCGGCGCGCCACGCGAGCAGGCGGCGCCACGCTCGACGCCGCGAGCGGGCCGCCCGCCGGAGGCCGCGGACGGAGCGACCGACGGTGAGTCGCGCGGGCACGGCCTACCTGCCAGGCGGCGTCGCCGCTCGCTTCGGAGTCGCCGCCGCGCAGGCTCGTCGTGGTGGCGTCGTCCACCGGCGGCCCGAGCGCCCTCCAGCGTCCTCGTGAAGGGCCTGCCCGCCGAAGCTGGGCGCGGCCGTCGCCATCGTCCAGCACATGCCGCCGGGCTTCACCGCGTCGCTCGCCGCGCGCCTCGATTCGGCCGGCGCGCTGCGCTGCGCCGAGGCGGCGCCGGAGGACGTCCTGGTCGAGGACGAGATCCTGGTCGCCCCGGGCGATCGGCACATGATCAGCTCGACGAGCGGCCACATCCAGCTCGTCCGACCTGCCGCCCGTGAACGGCGTCCGGCCGGCGGCCGACGTCACGCTCCAGGCGGTCGCCCCGATCTGGCGCGAGCGGCTGCTGTGCGTGGTCCTGACCGGGCATGGGCGTACGACGCCCGCGACGGCGCCCGGGCCGTCAAGCATCTACGGCGGCACGGTCATCGCCCAGGACGCGGCCACGGCCACGATCTACGGCATGCCGGCGGCGGTGGCCGAGGCCGGGCTCTCGGACCGAGTCCTGCCGCTGCACCGGATCGCGGCCGCGGTGGCCGCGCTGGTGCACCGCCGGCAAGAGGTCGCCGCACGGGCCGGAGTCCGCTGGACCGGTCGGTCCGAGCCCGCAGCCGATCCTCCGGCCCTGGCTTCCTGAGCCGATCGATCCATTCGGGTGCGCTCGCGCCTAACCCGGACGCGAAGAGCGCCGATACCTAACAGGAGAGCCCGCGAGCCGGATCGCGTCCGGCGCGACCGAAGGAGAGACCGCCGTGGCCGACAAGCCAACGTCCAGGCGGCAGCGGTCGGTCCGGCGAGCTGCAGATCGTCGTCTGCGAGCTGGCCGACGAGCACTACGGCCTGGACATCGCGCAGCGTCTTCGAGATCATCCGCCACCAGCCGATCACCCGGTCCCCGCGAGCGCCGAGCTTCGTGAAGGGCGTCATCAACCTCCGCGGCCGGATCATCCCGGTCGTGGACCTGCGCGGCGCGTTTCGGGATGGCCAGAGGTCGAGCCGACCAAGGAGACCCGCATCGTCGTCGCGGAGAGCTCCTCCACCCGCGTCGGACTGATCGTCGACAGCGTGTCGGAGGTCCTGCTCGTGCCCGCGCGACTCGGTCGAGCCAACTCCGGAGGTCGCGGCCGGCGCGGATGCCGAGTACCTGCGCGGGATCGCCAAGCTCGGCGGCAGGCTCGTCCTGCTACTCGCACTCGACGGCCTGCTGGGCACAGATGAGCGGTCGGCGCTCGCCGGAGTTGCCTAGACCATGCGCCTGACTTTCGATCTGCAACCGGGCGACGACCGTCTGTTCACCGACGAGTCCCTGGAGCAGATCGGGCAGATCGAACAAGGTCTGCTCGAGCTCGAGCAGGACCTCGATCCGCGAGTGGTCAACGAGGTCTTCCGAGCTGCCCACACTCTCAAGGGCTCCGCTGCGACGATCGGGCATCGCCGCCTGGCGGAGTTGACTCACGCCATGGAGGATCTCTTCGGGGCGTTCCGCAGCGGCATGCTCACCGACGTCGCCCCGTTCGCCGACGTCCTCCTGGCCACCATCGACGTGCTGCGCGCCCTGGTCGCCGAGGTTCGGGAAGGGAGCCACTCTCACCGACGCACCGGAAGCCCTGACACTCCAGCTGCGCGAGCTGCTCTGTACGGCCACTGGCAGCCGCCCCGCTCGCGCGGCACGGCAGACTTCGCGGACGCGGCTGCTGTAGCGGCGGCGACAGCTGCCCCTGCGTCAGCCTCGGCCACGTCAGACGACTGCAACGATCGGCTCGGTGGTGACGGCGGGCCCGAGTCGGCCGTCGCGCCGCTCATCCAGCGGCTCCTCTGGGAGGCACCCGGGGGTTACGAGCCGCGCTCGCTCATCGTCTGCCGGATCGACCCGATGAGCGAGTGGCAGTCCGTCCGGCTTCTGCAGCTGGTAATCGAAGGCCAGGAGACCGGCGCCCTTATCGCTTCCGCACCAGATCGCCAGGAGATCGAGAGCGGGCTCGGTTCCTCGCTCGTGGCGATGCTGGTTCGGGGCCGGCCCATCGAGCTGTTCGACCTGCGCAAGCGGCTCGCGGCGATCGACGACGTCGTCGGCGTCGAGGTGGCCAATGCTCCCGTTGCCGGCGAGGCGCCGGACCCCGCTCGGGACGCCCGGTCACGCCGCCGACGTGTATCGTCCCGATGATCCGGTGCAGGTCCCCAGCTCGACCGCACATGGAACGAGTCGGATCGCGGCCGGCCGACCCGCTCAAGGTCGCCCAGCAGACGATCCGCATCGACGTCACCCGGCTCGACGAGCTGATGAACCTCGTCGGCGAGCTGGTCGTCCACAAGACGCGCCTGCAGCGCAGCGCGCACGAGCTCGCCGCCCGCCTCGGCGACGATCCTCTGGCCCGCCAGGCCGACGAGGACGCCCAGCAGTTCGCCCGAATCGCCGGCCAGCTCCAGGACCAGGTCACCGGCCTGCGAATGCTGCCGATCGAGACCGTCTTCAACCGCTTCCCGCGCGTCGTGCGCGACATCGCCGTCGAGACTCGACAAGGAGGTCCAGCTCGTCATCGAGGGCAAGGAGACCGAGCTCGACCGGTCGGTCCTCGAAGAGGTCGGCGATCCGCTCGGCCACCTCGTCCGCAACGCGCTGGACCACGGCATCGAGACTCCCGAAGAACGCCGTGCCGCTCGGCAAGCCGCTGCCGGCAACGGTCCGCCTGACGGCCCGACATGCCGACGGCCGCATCCTCATCACCGTCGAGGACGACGGCCCGGGCATGGACCCCGCGGCTCTGCGGCGAGGCAGCCGTCGAGAAGGGCCTCATGAGCCGCGAAGCCGCGGAGGCGCTCAGCGACGCCGACATCCTGCGAGTCATCTTCATGCCCGGCTTCTCCACGGCCAGCGTCGTCACGGAGGTCTCCGGCCGCGGCGTCGGGATGGACGTGGTCCGCAACAACATCGAGAACCTGGGCGGCTGGGTCGACGTCAGCAGCACTCCCGGCGCGGGGACGCGCGTTTCGCTCTCGCTCCCGCTGACCCTTGCCATCATCGGCGCGCTTCTCGTCCGGTCCGGACCGCGGGTCTGCGCGCTGCCGCTGACCGGCGTCGTCGAGACGCTTCGAGTCGCGCCCACTTCGCTCGGTCGTATCCGCGGCCACAACGTCCTGACTCTGCGCGATCGGGTCATCCCTGTGGAGCAGCTCGACAGCGGCGCTTGGCGATCCGCCGGCGGCCGCTCCACGCCAACGAACGCGGCTTCATGAACCTGGTCGTGGTCCGGTCGCGCGGCAGCGAGATGGCCCTGGCCGTCGATGCGTTCGTCGGCCAGCACGAGATCGTGCTCAAGTCCCTCAGCGACGTCGCCGGCGACCCGAGCAGGCCTGGCCGGCGCCACCGTCATGGCCGACGGCACGGTCGGCCTGGTGGTCGACATCGCGGCCCTGATCGATCGCTCGACCTCACTCGACGGTCCGTCTACACGGATCGCTCGCGTCGCCTGACGAGGTCCTATCCAGCCTTCTTGAGGACGCCCGGCAGATCGCCGCCCACCAGGTCATGGCTCAGGGCCTTCCAGCCACCCAGCAGGTCTACGAACGCGCACAAGATCTCGTCGTTGAACTGGCCCCTCATGCCCAGCCGCATCATCTGGAGCGCGTCGAATGGGCTCAGTGCCGGCTTGTACGGGCGCGCAGTGGTCAACGCATCGAAGGCATCGACGATCGCGACCAGCTGACTGTCGAGGGCGATCGCCGTGGTCGCGAGCCCGGCCGGATAGCCCGAGCCGTCGCATCGCTCATGGTGCTCGGCGATGATGTGGGCATAGGAAGGCGGATGCCCCAGAGCCCTGACGACCATCTCGTAGCCGGCCCTGGCGTGGCCGCGTATCAGCTCCCACTCACCGGCGTCCAGAGGTTCCACCTTGTCGAGGACCGAGCGAGGGACCCGGCTCTTGCCCAGGTCGTGGAGCAGTCCGCCCAGGGCCACGTCACGGATCGCTGCCTGACCTCCGAATTGGATCGAGCGAGCCAGGACGATCGCGTAGACCGCGGTGTTGATCGCGTGGGTGTGCGTCGCCGCGTGCTTCTGCAGGGTCGCAACCATAGCCCACACCATCTCCTCGTCGTCGAGGAGCCTGAGGGCCAGCGAGTCGATCGCCCGGTGAGTCAGAACGAGGCCGTTGCGGTCCAGCGGACGCTCGCGCACGAAGACCCGAGCCAGCACCTTCGCGGCGATCGAGTAGGCCGTCTTGCTCCGCTCTGTCGGTGAGAGGCGTTGGTTGCCGAGAACGCGTGGCAGTGACGCCGCCAGAGCGCCCCGCAGGAGGTCAGAGTCGATCTCGCGAATCAGGAACGGCATGCCGCGCCCAGCCCTGATGGTGACCTTGCGGAGGTCGCCGCCACGCATCGCGTACAGGGCGGGTCGCGGGCCGCGCCAGACGTACAGGTCGCAGGGCAGCATCGAGATGTCCGCCAGAACGCGAGCCGGGACGGGCTCGTAGCCTGGAGGAGCCGGAGCGAGGAACTGTTGACCTGACATGCACGCTCGCAGAGGACGTGGCAGCTGAATGCTCACCTAAGGTGTCGGCCCGCCCGCGACCGCCCTTGAGAACCCTTCGACGTCAACTTCTCCTGCCGAGGCGCCGATATCTCCATAGATGGAGGCTCTGCGACGGCCTGAGCGGCGCGTGGTTTTCCCTGGCTTCGCTCCGGTCCCTCAACTGGACGTTCGCGCATACGAGCGGCTGGCCGGCGAGGTCAATCTCTTGCTCGGGATCGACCTCAACCACTACAAGCCGGCCCAGGTGTGGCGGCGGGTGAACGGCTTTGCGGCCGCTCGAGGGCTGGTCGACGTCGATGAGCTCGTGACCCGGGTCCGCCAGGACGCGGCGCTTCGCCAGGCGTTCCTGGACATGCTCACGATCAACGTCAGTGAGTTCTTCAGGAACCCCGAGGCCTGGGATGCGCTCGCCGAGCAGTTCCTCCGACCGATGCTCCACAGCCAGGCGTCTGTGCGAATCTGGAGCGCGGGCTGCTCCCTGGGCTTCGAGCCGTTCACGATCGCCATGGTCGTGCACGAGCTGGCGCCGGCCACACAGACGCGCGTCCTGGCCACCGACGTCGACGAGACGACCCTGTCGCGCGCCCGCAATGCCATCTACACCGAGGCCCAGATGGTGGGCGTCTCAGCCGCCCGGAAAGCGCGGTTCTTCGGATCGATCGCCGGGGGATGGGAGGTCCGCCCGGAGATCCGATCACTGGTCACGTTCCGCCGCCATGATCTGCTGGCCGATCAGTGCGACGGGACTTTCGACATCATCGTCTGCCGGAACGTGGTCATCTACTTCACCGAGGGGGCCAAGACGGACCTCTACAGCCGGTTCTGCAACGCCCTGCGGCCGGGCGGAATCCTCTTCATGGGCGCCACGGAGTCGATCCTCAACGCCCGGACCGTAGGTCTTGTGCCCGCCGGAGGGACCTTCTACAAGCGCCCCTGAGACGCAGTTGCCCGTCCTCAAGGTCATCGTCCGGCGCGGCACTGGTCCTTTCTTAAGACCATACAAATGCCGCATGCAAGACTACCCACCCGTGCCCTACCTTCCCTGGGTATGTTGCATCCAAGCCTCCAGGACTCAGTCGGTTGCCACTCGCAATCGGTACTCGTCGTCGACGATGACGAGTACGTCCTGGGCACGCTCGAAGCTGCGCTGCGCGGGCTGCGCGTCCATCTGCTGACGGCGCTTACAGCGGCGGAGGGAGAAGCCCTCGCCTTGCGCCATCGGCCGCTGCTCGCGATCGTCGATGTTGGCCTGCCAGACCGAAACGGCTACCAGCTGGCCGCGGACCTGCGACAGGCGCCATCGTTAGCAGGGATGCGAATCCTGATCCTGACGGGACAGTCGCCGGACGAGGCGGCCGCACGCGCCTCCGGCGTCAACGGCCTCATCCTCAAGCCCTTCCGGCTGCACCACTTCCTGGATCTGGTCCGGGAGCAGCTCGACCACCGACCCCTCGGCGAGGTCCGGGCAGCCGCAGTCTTGGCTAGCAGCGTCGGGGTCGGAACGCCCTAGACCCGGGCGTTGACCATCGCCCAGGCAACGATTGCGGGCATCACACGGAATGAGCCCCGGGCGATCCGCTGCCTGGTTGCCAGCACCTTGTCGGCCCTGACGTCGGGAGCGGCCATGGCTGCCTGGAGCGCCAGGCGCATCTCGCGCGACCGCACCAATGGCAAGGTGGTTGACTGCGAATCGTCGGTTCTGATCGGTCTGCCCTCCCTGGTGTCAATCTAGGAATCGGCCGGTACCGTGGCGACTTGACCTCCGGGAGGGGGGAATTCGTCATCGATTCGACGTATACGTTGCCAGGGCGCGCCGGACCGTGCGTGGCCGGCGACCGGGCGGACGCCAGGCTGGCTATTGACCTCCGCGGTCCTAGTGCGCGCGGCACTGCGGGGGGCGGCGATTACGATCTCGCGCGCCGCCTGGCCAGGTGATCGGCCACATCGGCGTCCACGAGTCGACCACGCAGCGCCAGCACGGCCTCCGTGTGGATCTGGCAGACCCTGGACTCGGTCACACCCAGGACCTGGCCGATCTCCTTGAAGGTCATCTCTTCCTGGTAGTAGAGAGCGAGCACCATGCGGGGCCGTTCGCCGAGCCGGCCGATCTCATGGATGAGGGCGGTGATGCTGTCGCGCCGCGCGGCCTCTTCGGCAGGATCCACGGCGTTGTGGTCCTGGAGATTGTCGGCCATGACCAGCGACTCGTCGTCGTTGTCGCGGGCGTCGGCCTCGTCGAGGGAGACGGTCACTATGGAAGCTGCCTGCAGTCGCTCGCGGTATCGGGTCAAGGAGAGGCCGATCCTGCCGGCGATCTCCGACTCCACTGGGGACCGGCCCAACTCGTGTTGCAGGTCTCTGATCGCGCCCTGGATTTCGCGGGCCGCTTCCCTGCCCGCCCGGCCTACGGTATCGAGCGCTCGGACGGCGTCGAGGATGGAGCCGCGAATACGCAGGATCGCGTAAGACTCGAACGAGGCCGCGGCCTCCGGCTTGTAGGCATCGATCGCGCGCAGCAGCCCGAGAACGCCGGCCTGCATGGCGTCCTCGTGGTCGAACAGCCCGGGCACCGACACGCCCAGCCGACCGACGACGTACTTCACCAGATGGGCGTAGCGGGCGACAAGCTCGTCTCGGCTTAGCCCGTGGTCGGCCGCCAGGGGCGTGCGATCCGCAACGGCGATGGGGTAGCTGGCGATTCCCATGGCTTCGATCCCTGTGTGCCTGCCGGGCTGGCGGACGATCCACTCTCCGCCAGGCGCCGGACTCCTCTCTTGATCTGGTCAAAGCATCGAGCCCGAGCGCGTGCGTGGATATTCCCGGTGCGAGGCAGCCGTTCGGGGAGGGACGGTCGCCGCGATACCGGCCGGAGGTACTACGCCGTTCTCGGGAACCTGCGGCGCGACCGGCCGGGGCTCGGACCCCGACCTTCAGTTCAGTATTGACTGAACCACACGAACATCCTACGATCCAGCGAATCACCACCGCGACGGCGCCGGCCGGCCGCGGGTGTGTGCCACTTTGGAGCGGTCTGATGAACGACGTCTGGGATCGGAGCCGGGACAGGCACAACGCGCGGATATCGACGGAGCGCTTTGTCGAAGAGATCGGCCTGGTCTTCGATTCCCTCCATCTGCCCCGCATGGCCGGGAGGGTGCTGGGCGCTATCCTTCTCGGCCCCGCGGACGGGCTCACGGCGGGCGAGATGGCGGCCACGCTTCAGGCCAGCAAAGGATCGATCAGCAACATGACCCAGCTGCTGATCCACTACCGCTTTATCGAACGCACGGTTCGGGCCGGCGATCGCCGCGATCGTTTCGTGATCAGATCCGGGGCTTGGGCCCGGATGATGCTGTGGCGCGTCGAGCTCCTCCAGCGTCTGCAGGAGCTGGCCGCCGACGGCCTGGAACTGCTCGGCCCGGAGGGGAACCCAGAGCCTTTGCAGGAGGTGCGAGACATGTACGCGTTTCTGGAACGCGAGCTGCCCCGGCTGTTCGACCGCTGGGAGGAGGAACGGATGATGGCCAGGAAGGAGGCTCCCTGATGACGGTTGCGATCGAGACAACGAAGCTGACCAAGTTCTATGGCCGCTCGCGCGGAGTCATCGAGGTGGACCTGACCGTCGAGAGCGGCCAGATCTTTGGCTTCCTCGGCCCCAACGGGGCCGGCAAGTCCACGACGATCAGGCTCCTCTTCGACCTGATCCGCCCGACCAGCGGCAGCGCCCGGGTCCTGGGCCTCGACGTCCACCGCGATAGGCTGGCCATCGACCGGAGAGTGAGCTACGTACCTGGCGAGCTCTCCCTCTACGGCGAGCTGACCGGACGCCAGCTGCTGACGTACCTGGGCAACCTGCAGGGCAGGGTCGACTCAGCCTACCGCGACAAGCTGGTCGAACGCCTCGAACTGGACCCCACCAAACGCATCAAGAGCCTGTCGCGCGGCAACAAGCAGAAGGTGGGCCTGGTGGCGGCCTTCATGATCCGACCCGAACTGCTGGTCTTCGACGAGCCCACGGCCGGCCTCGATCCATTCATCCAGCTCGAATTCGAGCGCCTCTGCGAGGAAGCCCGCGAGGAGGGCCGGACGGTCTTCATCTCGTCGCACCAGCTGCCCGAGGTGGAGCACCTGTGCGACCGGGTCGGGATCATCCGCCTGGGACGCCTGCTGGCCGTCGAATCGATCGCGTCGCTCAAGGAGCGAGCCCTACACCGCCTGGAGATAGCCTTCCGCGGATCCGTCGCGGCCGAGGACTTCGCCAACGTGCCCGGCGTTCGCGACGTGACCGTGGACGACGGGACGCTCCGGTGCACAGTCATTGGCAGCGTCGACGCCCTGGTCAAGACCGCCGCACGGTACGAGGTCGTGAACCTGCACAGCATCGACACCAGCCTGGAAGAGATCTTCCTCGCGTACTACGGGGCCGGCGACGGAGTCGCCGTGGAGGAGGCGGATCATGCTGCTGCGTAACGTATTCACCAAGACCATTCGCGACCTCCGCTGGCCAACCTTCTGGGTCAGCCTGGGGATGGGCGCCATGACCGGCTACTTCGCGCTTCTGTTCCCCACATACTCGAAGATCATCGACCTCAACTCCATCCTCGAGAAGATGGGACCGGCGGCCAAGCTCATGGGCGCAAGCCTGGGTGACGCCAGCACCCTCATCGGGTTCCTGCACATCGAGCTGTTCTCGATGATCCTGCCCGCCCTGATAGTCGCCTTCGCGGCCGGGATGGCCAGTGGCTTCACCGCAGGCGAAGAGTCGCGCGGCACGATCGACGTCCTGCTCTCCTATCCCGTCTCGCGCACGAGGCTGGTCCTCGAGAAGTGGCTGGCGATGATGATCGGGTGCGTGGTCGCGGCCGTCGTGGTGTGGGTCTTCGCCATTGCCGGGGCCGCAGCCAGCGGCAGCGAGCTGCCAGGCGATCGCCTGGCAGCGGCCCTGGTAATGCTGGTCCTCCTGGGTCTCGCCTTCGGGGCCGTGGCTCTGGCCATCTCGGCCGGCACCGGAAATCGTGGCGCCGCGATCGGCATCGCCGTGGCCGTGATGGTGGTCATGTACCTCGTCGACGCCCTGGCCAACATCATCGACGGCCTCAACGCGATTCGGCCGCTCTCGCTGTTCCGCTACTACATGGGCGCAGACCCGCTTCGAAACGGCTTGAACCTGGCGGACGCAGCGGTCCTGGCCGTCATAGCGGTCGTGTGCCTGGCTCTCTCGATCGTCCTGTTCGAGCGGCGCGATCTGGCCGCGTAGTCGTTCGTCAGCGCAGGCTGGTCGGCGGCCGTCTCCGGGCGGCCGCCGACCGATTCCCGGCCGACCGATTCGGACGGTTGCATTGAGTAGTAAAAGGCTTATCGTTCGAGGTATCGACCGGGGACTCAGCCGGCGGAGATCGGCGGATGACGGGGTCCGACGACGGAGATCGAGTGCAGGACAGAACGGCGTTCGGAGCGAGAGAGGTTACCCAGGCAGGCGACTTCGGTGGCTACCTGAGGCGCAACCTCTCGACCGCCTATCGCCTGACCGCGATGGCCCTGGATGACCCGATCACGGCACAGGACGTCGTCCACGATGCGGCGATGGAGGGATGGCGGGTTGGCAGCACCTGGCCTGTCCCCGCCCTCGATGCCGCTTTCCGGCGGGCGCTCGACGCCGGCTGTCGGGCAGCCCTGAAGGCAGCCGTCCAGACTTCCGGCAGCGACGAGGGGTCGCTTGCCGCCGCGCTCCTGTCCCTGAGCGCCGGCGACCGGCTTGCCCTGGCCATGGACTTCGGGCTGCGGCAGGAGTCTCCTCGGGGATGGTCCGGGCCCGGGAGCCGTAGCTCCCCGGGCGCGATCCCCGCCGGCGTTCGCGAGCGGCTCGAGGCGGGGAGGCGCGAGCTCGCGGCAGATCACGAGGGTCAACAGGATGCGCTTCTGGAAGCTCGACTGCGAGCGCTCTACGTGTCGCGCGACCCGGGAGAGGAGGTGCCGCTGTCGCTCCGTTTGCGGTTGCAGCGGAGTCTCTTCGAGGCCGAGTCTGCGGCCGCGGAACGGGACGAGATTGCCAGGTCATCCGGCTGGGGATTCGCCATCAACACCTTTCTTGCGATATTGGCGGTCACTATCGCGATCGCACTGGCGAGCGTCACGGGCCTGCGGGCGAGCCAGGCTCAAGACACCGGCTCGCCAGGCGGCCCCACCTCTCCCCTGACCATCACCTCTGTCTCGGTGGTGCTGGGCGGAATCGATGGGCCGGACGTGCACGTCGCCGCCACGAGGGACTCACTCCTGGCCGCCTTCCAGGGTTCGAGCGACTGGCATCCGGAGCCACGCCAGTGCCTGGGGGACGTCACCGGGCTGATCGACACAAGTGGCCAGGCCCAGTGGCTTGGCCAGCCGGTTGGTCATGTACAGGCGATTACCGGCGACCCCCTTTCTAATAGCGTCTTCACATCCGGGATCGGCGAGTACTGCACCCTCGGTCGCCACTCGAGCGCGGACGGCGGCAGCACGTGGACCGCGGAGGCCCTGCCACCAGGAGCGGCCGCCAGTCCTACGTGGCTTTCCTTCGATCCGACTCGCGCGGAGACCCTCCTCACGGCCGACGGGGCTCATCTATTCCTCAGCCGCGACGCCGGCGCCACCTGGACCACTAACCGCGAGACGGTGGCTCCGATCGGGTTCGACTCCACCGGGCGCCTGTTTGGCTGGGCACCCGGCGAGCTGTTCGAGTCGACCGATGAGGGCGCCACCTGGCAGCAGATCGGCGTAGGCCCGGCCGCTCAGCCGATCGCCAGCACGGGTCTCCGCGGCGGCGTGCTTGTGGGCGGGCCAGACGGAGTGTGGTGGTTCCCGCTCAACGGAGAGCCGAGCCTGGTCCGGGCCGGCAGCGTCTTCTCCATCGCACCGGCCGGCGATGGGGCGGTGGCCGTAGGGAGCGACGGACTGGGCCGCCCGTGGCTCGGCACCTTCTCGTCCACCGCGACGGCCCTGGCGTTCCGAGAGGCGTCGCTGCCGCCTGGCGTCGCCTCGCTCCACGTGTCCGGAGGCCAGGTGGCGGCCAACGACAGCGGCGCCGTCGTGGCGTTCTCGGGCGCGAGTTCCGTGATCGCCTTTGCCGGTTTCGCCCGCTAGCCAGATAGCCGTCGTCGCGCGAAAGGAATCCCTCGCGCTACCGAATCGCATCCGTCCCTCCATCGACCGACGGGCACCGGCTCGGTAGGCTGGATCCCAGTGAACTCCGCGACGAAACCGCGAAGGAGGCTCGATGATCCCGCAGGCGGCCGCGGATGCCTACAAGTTGATATCGGACGCGGTCCCAGCATCGATGACTCGTGGAGCAAATCCGCCGCGGAACGGCATCACATCGCCGCAGCGGTCGGCCGTGTCCCGATCGAGGACGACGCCGGTCATATCGGAGGCCGGGAGCGTCCGAGCGGATCCGGGACGGGTTAGGTGCTCGTCGCCGGACGCGGGCCCGAGCCAGGTCGTCCGGCTCGTCGCCCTCCTGCGAGCGATTCTCGCTGCTGAACGGGGTGATGCCTCCCGGGCAACGCATGCACCCACGCGTGAGTGCATGGGCGTCCTCGAGCACGGTCGCCACTGGAACGCCAGGCCAACGCGTCCCGAAGGGCAACCGATCCGCGACTACCGCGCCACCGAACGTCTACCGGCTGAGTACTGAATTCCGGTCCTCTCATCGATACGCTCGGGACGGCGGTGGTCTTCGACCGCTCGTGTTCGAATTTGGCAGGGAGGTTCGGATGCCGGCTATCAACAGCGGCGACACGGCCTGGGTTCTCATGGCGACCGCGCTCGTTATGCTCATGACGCCGGGGCTCGCGCTCTTCTACGGCGGGCTCGTGCGCCGGAAGAATGTGCTGAGCACCATCATGCACAGCTGGTTCATCCTCGCGCTCGTGAGCGTGACCTGGGTGCTCATCGGCTACACGCTCGCGTTCGGGCCCGACGTTAATGGCTGGGGCATCATCGGCGGCCTGGACTTCATTGGAGGCCGCGGCGTCGGGGTGGCACCCTCGGACTACGCGCCGACCGTGCCCGCGAGCGCCTTCATGCTGTTCCAGATGATGTTCGCCGTCATCACCCCCGCTCTCATTACCGGCGCCTTCGCAGAGCGTCAGAGTTTCAAGGCGTTCGTGCTGTTCGCGCTCTTGTGGACGGTCTTCGTCTACTCGCCGCTCGCGCATTGGGTCTGGGGCCACGGCGGCTGGCTCGCCAAGCTCGGCGCGCTGGACTTCGCAGGGGGGACAGTCGTCCACATCAGCTCCGGTGTCGCGGCGCTCGTCGCCGCCCTCGTCCTCGGTCCTCGCGTGCGGCGGGAATCCGACCGCTTCGAGCCACATGACATCCGACTGGCAGTCCTCGGCGCAGCGCTGCTGTGGTTCGGCTGGTTCGGCTTCAATGCCGGCTCCGCGCTGGCAGCGAACGGGTTGGCTGCGAATGCGTTCCTTGTGACCAATACCGCGGCCGCGATGGGTGCGCTCACGTGGGTAACGGTGAGTTGGCTCCACAAGGGCAACCCGAGCGTCGTTGGGGCCATCTCCGGTGCCGTCGCGGGTCTCGTGGCGATTACGCCCGCCTCTGGCTTTGTCGATGTGAGCGCCTCGATCGTCATCGGCTTCGCCGCTGGCTCGATCTGCTACCTCGCGATCCTGCTCCGCGAACGGCTCAAGGTCGACGATGCACTCGATGTCTGGGCGGTCCACGGCGTGGGCGGGACGCTCGGTGCCCTGTTGACCGGCGTCTTCGCCGTGACCGCGGTGAACACCGTCGGCAGAGGGCTCATCGACGGCAATCCCGGTCAGGTCGGGACTCAGCTTGTCGCCGTGGCCGCCACCTGGGCGTTCAGTGGTATCGCGACGCTCGTCATCCTGAAACTCGTCGACGCGCTCGTCGGGCTCAGGGTCCCGGAGGAAGACGAGATCGTTGGGCTCGACGCCTCCCAGCACGGGGAGGTCGCCTACCAGTCGTGAGCCTAGCCAACCGATCAAGTCGAGAACCCGCTCAATCGCATCCTTCCACACTTGGCTTAGCGCCGGAAGTCTGAAAGGGAACTTCGATGATCGCAGCCGGATTCATCTGCTTCGCCATCCTCGTCGCCGCCTGGCTTGCCCTACCCTCCCCGAAGGTGGCAGCCGCGACGACGATCGAGTTCCGCGACATGGAGTCCGAGGAGGCGGCGCTCGCGGCCTGACCTGACTCCACATTCAGAGGCGCCGAGAAGCGTCATCTACAAAGACAGTGCTTGCGTCCGGGTCACCCAAAGCACATCGAAGGGTGGCCCGGACGCATTCATTCATGCGACGCCGCCGGAGGCGTCGTGCTCCGGACCGTCGACGTCATCATGGCCGCCCTAGGGAGCGAGCTGATGGAGCTATTCCACTCGGCGAAGTCGCTCGAGTGGGAGGCCTACCGCCGGCAGGTCACCCCCTGGGAGCGCGACACGTACTTCCAGCGCTGCTGACGCCGAGCACCGTTCGTCGCACGCAACCTCTACCGTCCGCCTCCTGGGCTTTTCGGATACCTTACCCGCGACCCTCCGCCTGCGGGGCGCTACCCTAGCAGCGAGAGGATGGCGGCAGCTCGGCCACAGCGGAGGAATGGGTGCGCGTCTCGATTGGGATCGACCTGGGTTCGTCGAGGGTGAAGTTGCTGGCCATCGACGAGGCCGGCGAAAGCTTGGGCGTGACGATGGCCGCCTATGCGACCGAGTCGCGCCAGGCCGGATACGCCGAGCAGAACCCGGATCGCTGGTGGGATGCAGTGCGACTCGCTATGTCGGACCTTCTCGCCCGACCCTCCCTGCGGGACGCGGACGTCGACGCGCTCGGCCTGACCGGCCAGATGCACGGCGCGGTCTTCCTCGACGAGGCGCTCATGCCCGTTCGGCCGGCCCTCATCTGGTCGGATGCTCGGGCGGAGGCCGAGACCGCGGAGATCGAGGCGCGCATTCCACGCGGCGAGCTTGTCGCGACCGCCGGCAACCGCTCGAACGTGAGCTTCACCGCTCCCAAGATCATGTGGGTAAGCCGCCACGAACCGGAGATCATGGCTCGGACGCGCTGGATCGTTCAGCCCAAGGACGCCCTGCGAGCGCGCCTGACCGGCGAAGTAGGGGGCGACGTTTCCGACGCCTCGGCCACCCTGCTGTTCGACCTGCGGGCGCGGGCATGGTCCGACGACATCTGCGGCCGCCTGGAGATCGATCGGTCGAAACTGGCGCCGCTGTCCGAATTGGAGGCCACGGCGGGCCCGCTGCGAGAAGACGCGGCGCGAGCTCTCGGCCTGCCGGCTGGTATTCCGGTGGCCGTCGGCGGCGCCGATGCCCCCGCAGCGGCCCTGGGGTTGGGCTTGGGCCGCGAGGCCGACGCGAACGGAACGGTCCTGATCTCCCTCGGAACGGGCGGCCAGGTGCTGGCACCGGTCGCTGAGCCCAAAGTGGATCCGGACGGACGGCTGCACGGTCTCTGCCACGTGGTCCCGGGCCAGTGGTGCTTGATGGCCGCGATCCTTTCGGCCGCCGCCTCTCTCGACTGGGTGGTGCGGCTGCTCCACCCCGACGATCCGAACGGCGCCCGCGAGCTGCTGGGCGCGGCGGCCAAGGTGCCGGCCGGGAGCGACGGGCTCCTATTCCTCCCCTATCTGCGGGGCGAGCGGACACCCCACTTCGACCCGGCGGCGCGCGGGGCCCTGGTGGGGCTGCAGATGAGCCACGGCCCCGCGGAAGTGACCCGGGCAGTCCTGGAGGGAGTGGCCCTGGCCATGGCCGAGGGCCTGGACCTGATGCGCGGCGTCGGGGTGGAGCCCAGGGCCGGCGTGGTGGCCGGCGGCGGAGTCAACCGGCTGTGGCAGCAGATCATCGCCGACGTGTTCGACATGCCCGTCACGCTGGGTGCCACGGAACACGCCTCCGCCCGGGGCGCCGCTCTCCTTGGGGCGATCTCCGCCGGCATGGTCCCCTCCTCCGCCCAGGGAACGCTGCCCCTTCCCGCCGATACCCGAGTGATGGAGCCCGACCCGGCCCGTGTTCGGCTGTACGCCGAGCTGGCCGGCCCATACCGCGAGCTCTACGGCCGCCTGCCGCGCTTGTAGCCGGGGGCGAGCATCACCAGTTCTCGCCTGTGCAGCCGCCCGACGGTCTACCAGCGCTGGTGGACCAGCGGCTTGATCCGTTCCTCGTAGAGGCGAGCGATCCGCTCCATCATGTGCGGCGGAAGCGCCCCTAGCTCTGCCGCCGCGGCATTAGCTCGGGCCTGGTCCGGGTTCTTCGCGCCCGGGATCGCCGCCGTCACGCCGTCGGTCATCAGGATCCATCGCAGCGCCATCTGGGCCATCGTTGCTCCGCCGGGAACCAGGCTCCGCAGCTCGTCGACGAAGGCAAGACCGGTCTCGTAGTCGACGCCCGAGAAGGTCTCGCCGACGTCGAAGGACTCGCCGTGGCGGTTGTACTGGCGGTGATCGGAGGGATCGAACTTCGTCGCCTTGGTCATCTTGCCTGTCAGCAGGCCGGATGCCAGCGGCACCCGAGCCAGGACGCCGACGTCGCGGCGCTTCGCTTCGGCGAGGAAGCGTTCGGCCGGACGCTGGCGGACGATGTTGTAGATGATCTGGACCGATGCGACGCCCGGGAACTCGATCGCCTTGAGCGCCTCCTCCACCCTCTCGACGCTGACGCCGTAGTTGGCGATTACGCCAGCCGCGACCAGGTCGTCGAGAGCGGCGAAATGCTCCGGGCTGTAGTAGATGCTGGGGTGCAGGCAGTGGAGCTGGACCAGATCCAGGCGCTCGACGCCCAGGTTGTCCCGGCTCCGCTCGGTCCAGGCCCGGAACGCCTCCGGCGTGTAGTTCTTCATCTCCACCGGTACCCGGCGGCCCATCTTGGTCGCCACGAAGAGCTTCTCGCCGCTGCGCTCCCGCAGGAACCGGCCGATCACCTTCTCGCTGTGGCCATCGCCATAGACGTCGGCGGTGTCGATCAGCGTCACGCCCGCGTCGGCGGCCGCATGCAGGGCGCGCAGGCTATCCGCGTCGTCGACGTTGCCCCAGTCGGCCCCGATGGCCCACGCCCCGAATCCGATCGCACTCACGTCGCGACCCGTCTTGCCGAGCCTGCGATACAGCATCGTCTCCACTCCTCTCGTTGGCGGGTCGACACGAGCCCAGGCCGGAGGTTCCGCGCGACCGCTCAGAGCGAGCGGCGGTCAACGATCGAGCCTGCCAATGGAAGGTTAGCCCGCCGCGAAAACCGTGCAGAGTGGGCTGTGTCTGAGGTGCGGAGCGCGGGCGCATCCGCCTCGAGAGCGGGATCTCTCGCCGGTCAGGCTGCCCTGGAATGCCTTCGTGCCCGTGAGGTCGGGCCGGCAACCATGGGCAGCACCGCGGCCCTCGCCGGATCGGGGTCGGTGTCTCGCTCGTCGCGCTCGAGCTTGAACCGGGCCGTGGAGCCCTCCAGCTCGTGGGCGATGCCGGTGAGCTCGGAGGCCGCCTCGTTCACTTCCTCGGCCTGCTGCGAGACCATGCCCGTCGAGGCGGCCACTCGCTCGGCCGACGCCGCGTTCTCCTGGCTGATGGCAGCGACGCTCTCCACGATGTCCAGCGTTTCTCGGATGCTGGCCGAGGCCATCTCGGAGCGCTCCTTGTTGGCCCTGATGACGGCCGAGACTCGCTCGATGGCCGCCGTAAGGTCGTCCATGACGTTGGCGACAGTCTGGTTGGCGTCCGCCATCTCGCCGGTCTGACGCTGCGTCACCACCGCCGACTCGAGCAGCTCATCGAGAGCCTCGCCTGAATGCTGGGCCATCGAGGAGCCTTCGTGGACTTTCTGCATGGCCACGTCCATGGCCTCGGCGGCGCGCCGCGCCGTGGCCTGGACGGTGGTGATGATGGCGCCGATCTCCTTGGTCGCTGCGGCCGACTTCTCGGCAAGCTTGCGGACCTCACTGGCGACGACCGCGAAGCCTCGGCCGTGCTCGCCGGCCCGGGCCGCCTCGATGGCGGCGTTGAGCGCGAGCAGGTTGGTCTGAGCGGCGATGTCCTCGATGGTGCCCACGATCTCGCCGATCTGCTGAGCTCGATCGTTGGTCTCGCGGATGGTCGCCGCCGAGGTGTCCACCGCGCTCTCGATCGACTTCATCTGGGCCAGTGTCTGGCGGACGGCCTCCGAGCCGCTCTCGGCCGTGCCGCGCGCCTGAATGGTGGCGGCGACGACGGACTCGGAGCTCGATCCGGCGACCCGGACGGCCTGGGCGATGTGGGTCGCGGCCGATGACAGGCTGTCTGCGGCCTCCGCCTGTTCGTGGGCGCCGGCGGCGATGGCGTCGACCGATTCGGTGATGTGCTCGATGCTGGCGTTCGCCCTGTTCATGGCCGCGGCTTCGGTGGTGGCCGCCTGGGCCATCTGGGAGATGTTCTCGGCGATCTGGCGCGTCGCCGCGCCCGACGATTGAGCGGAGGCAGCCAGGTCGCTGCTGACCGACATCAGCTTCTGGGCGCGGTGGGCAAGATTTGTCATGAGGCCGCGCAGGCTGGACGATTCGGAGTTGAAGGCTGGCGACCGCCACCCCCCGCGCGACCGCGTGGTTGATGCTCGCGACGAGGCCGGTGCCGTTGATGGGCGTGGCGATGGCGTCGTAGCCCTGATCCGCGAGCGACTCGATGGCTTCGGCGCGAATTGCCACGTCGAACGCCTTGTCCGGTTCCGGGACGATCCATTCCACCTGAGCGTTGTATGGCCGCAGCTCTTCGGCGGCCGCCAGGGTGCCGGCCCGGACGTCATCCCAGAAGACCGCGTCCTCGACCCCGAGGACGGCGATGCGGAGCGGTCGTCCGGAGGCCCTGATCGGCTTGGGGCGCCGCTCGGCCATGGCCGCCGATTCGATGACACCCTTGCCGGCCTGCCAGAACTGGCCGCAGTTGGCAGCTGTGACGAGATCCATTGAGGTCAGCATTCGCGACTCGGTCGGCTGCCATCCGGCGACCAGGTGGTTGAACAGATGGATGACCGGGTCGTGGCCCTGGGCGTACGGGTCCTGACCGATCGTGGCCGAGATGACGCCCTTGATCACATACGGCATCGCCTCGTCGACGATGTCGTGACAGATGAGGGTTATCTTGCCCGCAAGTCCCGCGTCCGCGACGGCCCATGCCGCCCCGGCGCCGGCAACCGTGACGTAGACGCCTGCCAGCCGGGGGTACTTCTTGAGCATCGGGGCGACCACGGCCCGCATTTCGGCCGCCGGATACGGACTTTCGATGGACTGAACGATCTCGATGCCCGGGTAGTGCTCGTGAAGGAGTGCCCTCGAAGCCCTTGCGTCGCAGCTCCAGGCCCGCGTGCTCGAAGGAAGAGGTAACGATCAGGACCTGGCCCTTGCCGACTGCCCGACCCATCGCCTCGCCGCACGCCTGACCCTGCACATACCCGTCTGGGCCGACGTAGAACAGGCGCTGGCAGGCTTCGTGGGTCGTGCTGTTGAGGCTCGACGCACTCTCACCGAGCCTGGCGATGATCTCGCCGACGCCTTCGCTCAGGCGGTTCACCTCGGTCGTGCCGACCACGTCGGCGGGCCTGGCGCGCAACTCCAGGCGGCGGGTCAGGTCGCCCTCGGCTATGGCGGCCAGAACGTCTGAAAGGGCAGCGGCGTCCGTTCCGGCGAGAGCCTCGGTGGCTTGCGCCAGCTGGGCGAGAGGGCGCGAGACGGTGAACAGGTAGATCGCGAAGGTCACGCCCCAGCCCACCCCAATGCCCATGCCCAGGATGGCGACCGAGCTGCCGGCCCAAGAGGACCCTACTGCGAAGGTGAGACCGCCGACGGCGGCGCAGACAACGGCCAGTCCGAGCCCGACGAAGATCCCCCAGCGGACAAGCGCAGGCTTTCGGGCGATGAGCTGTGACAGGATGCTGCTCTGCATTGCCAGATCCTTGGGTCGCGTATTCAGGCCGACAGCTGCTCCGGCCGGGCAATGTGGCGAGCACCGCTCGGCCCTGCTCTCCCTGGAACAGGGGGCCAGCAGAGGGGGTATCGGCAGTGAGTTGGCCCACCTTCACCCGCTACGTGAGGCGAAAGGTTCTCGGCAAGAAGGACCTGGGCCCTCTCGAGTGACACTCGTGCGCTCTCGCGCCGTGAGGCCGCTGCGGGCTCGCCGCGGGTCTGCGCTCCGACCGATCGGGCGGGTCTCCGCGCCGTCCGGTCTATCGGGACTGGCTAGCCTCGATTTGTCAGCGTCCGTCCGCGCCTTCCTCGGCCAGCTCCAAGAAGCGGCACAGCGCGTTGGCGAGGTGCATCTGGCGGGGCGTTCGGGCCCGGACTCGCGTCAAGGCCGGGCTGGCGACCAGGGCCGCCAAGCAGCGGGCGCGGGACGTCGCCACGTTGAGCCGGTTCAGGCTGTACAGGAAGTCCATGCCGCGGGGCGCCAGCTCGGGCGCCGAGGTCGCCATCGAGTAGATCGACACTGGCGCCTCCTGGCCCTGGAACTTGTCGACCGTTCCCACTCGTGCCTCGGGCAGCGCCCGGGCGATCTCCGCGACCTGGGCGTTGTACGGCGAGACGACCAGCACGTCGTCCCAGTCGAGACGATGGACCGCCCCCTCGGCATCGGTCCACGTCGCGCCGCCCTCTACCAGCGCCCGAACCAGCCCGGCAACGGCTTGCGCCTCTTCCGCAGACTCGTTGGTATTGCCCTCGTGGGCGACCGGCACGAAGCGGACTCCGGTGCCCGACAGCGCGCCTGTCCCGGTCAGCTGCTGATGCGCGAGCCATTCTTCCGACTCAACTCGGCCCTCGTAGAAGGCCTCCGAGGTGAACCGGCACAGGTCCGGGTGGAGCCGACGTGTGCGAGTCAGGAACAGCCCGCGTTCCGGCGGCATGGTCGATTCCCCCGCCAGGACGTGGCCGAGAGCGGAGGCTTCGGCGCCGGGCGGATGCGTACCCTGGAGCGGCTGGTCCAGCTGCTGCGGATCGCCGAGCAGAACCAGGTTCGTGGCAGCCGGTGAGACGGCCAGGGCGTTGGCGAGTGAGAACTGGCCCGCCTCGTCCACCACGAGCACATCCACCGCTCCGGCGAACTCGGGCCGCGACCACAGCCAGCCCGTGCCGCCGACAACGTTCACCTCGCCTGATTCGAGGGCCGCCCGCAACTTCGCGTAATCGTCGAAGGGCGTGGCCGCGTCCGAGGCGCAATCGCCGGATCGGTCGGTCTTCTGGCCGATACGAACGTCCACACCGCGGTCGGCGCCGCGCCTGGCGACCCAGTCGAGAAGGTGGCCAACGACGCGGTGGCTGTTTGCCGTGACGCCCACCCGCCGTCCCTGGCTGACCAGCTCCGCGACCACTTCGGCGCCCAGGTAGGTCTTGCCGGAGCCAGGCGGCCCCTGAACCGCCAGGCAGCTGGAATCCAGGGCGGGCGCGACTCGAATGGCCGCCTCCACCGGAGACTCATCAGGCCGGCAGAGCGGCTGGCCGCCGACCAGGCGCGGCAGGCGCCGCGCCAGCAGATCCCGGGCCGCGGCGTAAGGCCCCGGACCCTCGATCCCGTGCTCGGCCGTCCACTCGCCGATTCGCATGAGGCTGTCGCGCAGAGGCGCCGAGTCGACGTACTCGAACGGGACGAGCGACCTCGGGTGGGGACCGTCCGTCCTGGGGCCACGCTTCAGGTCGAGAGTGCCCGCGGCCTCGTCCATCGCCACCACGCTGCCTGGCGACCGGCCCGTGGCCGGGTCACGCACTTCCGTGCCAACCGCGATCGCATGCTCCTGCTCGGGGAACCGGTAGCGGTATACGACCGAGCGGTCCATTTGCCCGACGAGCTCAACGAATCTGAGCGCACCGATCGGCTCGCGCTCGTCCACCCGCTCTTCGTCGGTCAGATCGTTCATGAGGTAGAAGTAGCGCCACCAGAAAGACTTGTCCTCGCGTCGGTGCCAGCTCAGCAGCTGGGCCAGCAGCCAGCGGCCGTGCTGGTCGGCAGACCGCTTCGCCGGGTCCACGGGAACCTTTGTGGATAGCCTCTCCGCGAGCTCCGCCACGTGGGCCAGTCGATCCGAGAGCTCCGGACCCGGGTCTGGTTCGCTCGGACCTGGTCGCGGGAGCGGTTCGCCCAGCTTACGCTCCAGCTCGATCCGCCGGTCCTCCAGCCAGTCGCGCAGGCGCCAGTTCGAGAGGCAGTCGTCGCGGTTGTAGCCTTCGATCCCGGCGAGGGTCGGATCGGTTTGGGGCGATCTGGCAAGGGCGGAACCGGACTCCGACTCGGCCAGCCACCGCTCGAACTCGACGATGCTCGAGCCGGCGTCGCGCAGCTCCACTTCGCGGGCTAGCCCGTAGAGTGGTTCGAGCTTCTTGATCGAGTAGCTCTCCACCGACGCCCGAAGACCCTGCCGAACCGCACGGAAGAGGTCCACGAAGACGCCACCGCGGAGGAGCCGATCCACCTCCTCCTCGCGCGTGGCGTGCCGACCCATCAAGCGACCGGCTGCCGTCGGCTCGTACGGCGCGTAGTGGTAGACGTGGATCGCCGGATCCTTCGCCAGCCGGTCCATCATCAGGTCGATTGCCTGTTCGAAGGCGCGCTTCTCGGACTGGTGCGTTACCCGGCCGTTCTCATCGACGCCCCAGAAGGCGTGAAACGCCGGCCCGCCGTCCGGACCGGCCAGTCCGGGCTCCAGGATCCCAAACAGGTAGTCCACGCCGTCGTCGAGCGCAAACGGGTCGCCCTCGATGTCGAAGAAGAGATCTCCTGGGCGCGGCGGAGGAAGGCTCGTCAGGCCCCGGTTCGGCTCGAGAGCCCCTTCGCGCAGCCGGCTCGGCGGCAGCAGCTCGTAAAGCATCCGGCCGCCGTCCTCGCCCCGGACCTGGATCGCGGCTTGATCGCGCGCCGTAGCAAGGGCGGCCCCGCCCACGCCCTCGAGGGGCTCCGGCAGTGGCAGTTGCATGGCCGCCAGGCCGCGGCGCGTGGCCACTCCCTTGACCTTGAGGGCCCGGCGCAGCCGGGATGGCGCGCTGGCAACGAGAGAGAGGTCGTCGTCCGCCCGGCGCCGCGCCTGGCAGACCAGGCTCCAGCGGCACACGTCGCAGTGCTCCACCGGCTCGGGGTAGGACGCCGCGGGAGGATAGACCGCCGCCGCTCCCCCATCCGCTCGAACGCGGGCCTCGAATCCGGCCTTGACCGTCCTGTAGTAGGCCATGTAGTCGGCGACACGGTGCCTTTCCACGGTTCGGGCACTGCCGCCCAGCGCCACGTGCATCCACTCCGGCTCTATTTCCTGAATGCGGGTCAGTTGCTCCACGTAGGAGCAGATCTGAAGCAACGCCGAGGCCTTCACGTGGCGGGCCAGCTTGGTGTCCACGACCTCGTAGCTCCACTCCCCCAGGGCACTCTCGCGCGGCACTCGGAGAAGGAAGTCGGCCAGCCCAAGCCACCGGCCGTCGAAGAACGTTGCCTGGTAGATGGCATCGTCGCCGCGCCGGATCGCAGCCTCCGTAGCCGCGGCGGCCGCAACCAACCGTCCCAGACGCTCGGACGCCGGCGCGTCGTGGTCGCCCGGGTCGATCCGCGTAACCACCCGGCCGGCGGCCTCGAGGCCGGCCAGGTATCGCGCCTCGTGCTCGAGGCCTCGTCTCGCTATCAGATCGATCTCGGGATCGAGCCTGACCGGCCGGTCCACCAGGCCGGCCATGGCCGCCAGCTCCAGGCCCACGAGATGCTCGCAGGCGAGAAAGCCGACCAGGTCCGTCGCCGCGAAGACGGGTTGACCGCCGATCAGCTGCATCGCCCCACCATAGCCCCTGGCCGTGCCACCTACCGCGTCACGGCCGCCGCACCCGAGTCACGGGCCGTGTCCCCTGCGGGCCGGCGCCGGATCGACGGCCGCTTCACACGTCCGGCCAATCTGTGGCACGCTCCCGCTGTGGGCCCCGCCACCCGCTCATGTGCCATGACAGAGCCCACGACGACTCGTCCCTCTTACCGCGCGCTCCTCGACGTGCCATCGCTGTGGCGCGTTCTGCTGGCCATGCAGATCGCGCGCATCGCCCAGTCGATGGTCGGCATCGTCGTGATCCTGTTCGCCCTGCAGCGGTACAACTCGCCGCAGCTGGCCGGCGCCGTGGCCTTCGCCAGCGTCGCCCCGGGAATGCTGATAAGCCCGATCGCCGGAGCGCTGCTCGATCGCCACGGCCGTGTCCGGCTGATCATCCTCGACTACCTGGTCGCGACGATCACGATGCTCCTGGTGGCGGGGCTCTCGCTGGCGGGCGCGTTGCCGGCGTGGCTGCTGGTCGCCATCGCCGCGGTCTCCTCTCTGACGGGCCCGCTCAGCAGCAGCGGCCTTCGCAGTCTCTTCCCGCTCCTGGTCCCGGAGCCGCTATGGGAACGCGTCAACGCGGTCGACTCCAACGGCTGGGTTCTGGCCACGGTCGTGGGCGCCCCCTTCGGCGCGGTCTTCGCCCAGCTGCTCGGCTTCGAGGCGGCTCTGGCGATCATCGGAGTGGCATTTTCTGCCGCCGCGGTCGCGATGATCGGCGCGCCCGACCCGCGCACTGCCGTCGCGTCCACGGGGAACATCGTCCGAGACGCCTGGCTGGGCCTCGTCTATACCTGGAACAACCGGACCCTTCGGGCTCTGGCGCTCTCGCTGTCGACGATGAACCTGGCGGGCGGCGTAATCGAGATCGTCGTGCCCCTGCTGATCCTGCGGCGCCTCGGGATGGGACAGGACATGGTGGGCTACATGTTCGGCCTGAGCGGCGCATTCGGCGTCGTCTCCGCCTTCGCTTGCGGGCGCATCCGGACCGAAGGCCGCGAGCGCGGGCTGATCGTCGTCCCGGCGGCGTGCCTCATCGGCACTACTGCGATCCTGCTCTGGCCGGCCGGACTGCTGCCGATCGTCCTCTGCATGGCGGTTTCCGGGCTCGTCAACGGACCGCTCGACATCGCCGTGTTCACGTTGCGCCAGCGCCGCACGGACCCGGCCTGGATGGGCCGCGCCTTCACGGTCTCGATGAACCTCAACTTCTCCGGTTACCCGATCGGGGCGGCGGCCACCGGCGCGATACTCGCCATCTGGCCCATCGAGGCGGCGATCCTCCTCGGCGTAGCGGCCAACGTGGCCGCCGCCGTCCTGGCCTACCTGCTGATCCCCAGATCGGAGGGGGACCCGGCGGGCAGCGCTCGATCGCGACCCCCTGGGAATCCGCCCGCCTCCAGCTGACCCGGTCGATCGGTCATATGAGTGGGCCCCCGGTTTCCCGGGGGCCCACTCAGCGTTGTCAGTGGCCGAGGGTCAGTGGCCGAAGGCCAGGGCGGGTACGAAGTGAGCTGCGTCGACGGTGCCGACGCCGCTCGCGAGGTCGTAGCCCTTGCCGGCCTTGAAGCCGACGACCGTGTAGGTGTTGCCGTCAGTGTTCGTGAACGGGCCGAAGGTGTTGTTGCCGATGGTCACGTCCACGATGCCCGAGAACGGGCTTCGGGAAAGGTCGTACAGGCGGTTGTTGAGCAAGCCGAGGCGATGGTGGGCCAGCTGGTCCGCCATGGCCACGATGCCCGCGAACTCGGGTGAGGACTCGCTCGTTCCGCCGAAGATGTGGTAGCCCACGAAGGTCGGATCGAACGTGTAGTAGACGATGACACCGCCGTCCACGGCCGCGCTCATGCTGATGTCCGGAGTCCCGCGCTTGCCGTCGACGATCTTGCGGACGCCGTCCTGGAAGTCGGGCCGGGCGAAGACCGAAGACAGCCCGCCGCCGCCGGCGCCGAAGCCGTCATTCCAGACCACGTCCGGCGCGAGCCGATTGCCCGCGTCGTCGAGGGTCAGCTGAGTGCCCCCGATCGAGGTCACGAGCGGGTCGCTCGACGGCCAGGAGTTGACCCTGAACGTGTACAGGTCGCTCAGGTTCGAGCTGGTAGTCCGTTGCGCCGGCGTCGCCGGAGGCGCCGAGGACCGTCACTCCGTGGTGATAGGCGTTGAAGAAGGCGCTCCGCAGGTTCAGCAGCGAGGCCTTGCTGGGGAACGTGTTCTCCGTCGCGCCGAAGCTCTGCGAGATCACGTCGGCCATGTTGTGGTTGATGACGTAGTTCTCGGCCTTGACGATCTCCGGGAAGCCCGTGACGCCCTCGGTCTCGCTGACCGGAGTCTCGACGACCAGGATGTTCGCGCCGGGCGCGAAGACGTGAGACCACTCGACGTCGAGGGTCGTCTCCTCGGCCCAGCCGACCATGTCGGAGTTGGTCGGATCGAAGGCCGGAATCGGCCCTGCCGGAGCGATGATCTTCAGGCTCGGCGGATCCGGCAGCCCGAAGGTCTGATCGAAGACGTGGAGGTCATTCGCGATCGTCGGCGAGCCGAACGAATCGACGATGGCGATGGTCTGGCCGCGGCCGTCGATCCCGTGCGAATGCAGCGGGCCGAGGTCGTAGGCCTTCTCGAACTGAGCCGGTGAGTAGCAGTGGATACCGAAGTTCGCGAGGCAGTAGGACGTCGTCGGCGGGAAGGTAAGGCCGTGAACGTCGATGACGTTGGTGTGAAGCGGCGCGGCGGCGACGACGGGCTGGGCGGCTACGCCCGAGAACATCGTCGCGGCGGCTACTACCACCGCTACCTGACTCGCGAGCAGCCGCCGTAGAGCCATGAACCGGCGGCCGTCTCCAAAGTGAGTTTCCGGACTGCGAGCTGACATCGGCACCTCCCTATGGCCATGTAGGCCGGCTGATTCCACGCGTCCCTGCGTCCTCCTGGATTGGCGGAGGTAGCGTGTCGCGGGGTACGGAACCGAGGAGGGCGCGCCCGCCTGGCAGCAGGAGGCCGGGCTCGTCGCCCGGCCTCTTGTAGCCCGCAAGGTCGCCGGCTCACGCCGGCATGCTGCTACGCGGGAGTCTGCTCGGCCAAATGCTCGGGGCCGAGGCCAAGCCGGCGCCGCGTGATCACCTTCGCGTCCTCGACCAGCGAGTACACGACGGGGACGACGATCAGCGTCAGGAAAGTCGAGGTGAAGAGGCCGCCGATCACGACCGTGGCCAGCTCCGAGGCGATGATCTCGCCTTCCGAAAGGCCAAGCCCGAGCGGCATCAGAGCCAGAATCGTGGCGATAGCCGTCATCAGGATCGGTCTGACACGGGTTCGGCCGCCCTGCATCAGCGCTTCGTACATCGGCAGTCCGCGCCGCCGGTGTTGCTCCACCAGGTCCAGCAGGACGATCGCGTTGGTGACCACGATGCCGATGAGCATCAAGAAGCCGATCAGGGCGCTGATGCCGATTGCACGCTGGGTGAGGAACAACGCCGGGAAGGCGCCGATGGTGGCCAGCGGCAAGCTGAACATGATGACCAGCGGGTCGATCAACGAGTTGAACACGAGGACCATGACGAGGTAGACGAGCAGGATCGCGACGGCCATCGAGACGAACAGCCCGCTGAAGGCGTTGTTCATCTCTTCAGTCACGCCGCCGAGCGCGACCGTGACGCCGGGCAGCTTGCCGTCCGCTTTGAGCGTGTCGATCGCTTTCTGGATCTCGACCGACACTCCGCCGGTGTCCTTGCTGGTCGTGTCGGCGGAGATGGTCGAAGCCGGCGACTCGTCGACCCGGCTGATGCGGGCCTGATTGTCAGCCGGCGTGACCGTGGCTATCGAACCGAGCGCCAGCTTGGCTGCTCCGACCGGGAGCTGGGCGAGGGATTCGATGGAGGTAAGCCGGGCATCGACCTGGAGGTAGACGTCGGTCGGGGCGCCGCTCAGGGTAACCGTCCCGGCCTTGGTACCGACCAGAGCGTTGTGGACTTCGGCCTGAACGCCGACAGTGCTCGTTCCGGCGAGGATCGCCTTGTTCGGGTCGACATCGATGTTGTACTGGGTGGTCTTGGTGGCGAGATCGCTCTTCACGTTGAGAAGCAACCCGGTCATCGTCTTGAGCCGGTCCATCACCGCCGTCGTCGCTGCCGCGACGTCGGCCGGATTCGTACCGCTCACGATGACGCTGATCGAGCTGCTGCCGGTCATGCTCTGCTGGGCCACCTGGATCTGCCAGCCGTCGAGCTGCAGCTTGGCCAGCTCGGCCGAAAGCTTCTGCTGCTCGGTGTCGAGATTGGTGCTCGGGTCCAGACCGACGACGATCGAGGCCGAGTTGGCGGCGCCTCCGGTGAAAGCCGACGCAAGGGCTGCGAGGCCGGTGTCGGATTCGCTCGGCACCGTGGTCTGGATGAGCCTTACTTCGGGATAGTCGCGGAGCTTGGCCTGGACGGCCCTGGCCTGCTCGAGAACCGCCGACGACGAGGTCCCGGAGGGCGGGGCAACGCTGACCGTCAGCTGCTTCTGGGATCCGGCGTTGAGGAATTGCGTGGGAATGTGAGGCACGAGCATTCCGGCGCCGACGACCAGCACCGCTGCAATGCCGATGACGCCCCAGCGGCTGCGGCGGTTGTGTAGAGCGGCCTTCAGGAGCGGCGTATAGATCTTCTGGACCAGGGTTTCGTGGTGCTGCGGGCCCTCGTCCGGATCGAGCTTGATGCGGTCGATGAAGAGACTCGCGAGAACGGGGACGACGGTGAGCGCACACAGGAGCGAAGCGAGCAGGGCGAAGGTCACGGTCAAAGCGAAGGGCAGGAAGAACTGGCTGACGATGCCACCGACGAAGCCGAGCGGCAGGAAGACCGCGACCGTGGTCAAAGTCGAGCTGGTGATGGCGCTCGCGACTTCACGCGTCCCCGATATGCATGCCTCGCGCATCGGATCGCCCTTGCCCCGATGCCGGTAGATGTTTTCCAGGACGACGATGGCGTCGTCCACTACCCGGCCGACGGCTATCGCCAGGCCTCCCAGGGTCATGATGTTGATGCTGATGTTGGCGACGAGCATCAGCAGCAGGGCCGTCATGATCGAGACAGGGATGCTGACGGCGGCGACCAGGGTCGACCGCAAGCTGAGCAGGAAGACGAAGATCGTGATGATCGCGAACAGGGCGCCGAGGACCCCTTCGCGCACCAGGCTGTCGCGCGATTCGATGATGAAAGACGCCGAGTCCGAGACGGTGTCGATCTCGAAGCTGCCCTTGTTCTGGGCGTTGAGCTCGTCGAGCTTGGCCTGAGCCGACCCAACGACGTTGACGGTGTTGGCCGCCGATGTCTTGGTGATGCTGATGACGAGCGCCGGACCGGCGTCGGCGTGCTGCGGATCCTTGTTCAGCTCCGCGTATCCGGTCGCGTTGACGGGCACGACCTCGACGGTTCCAAGATCGCCGATCGTGATAGCCGTGGGGGCGGCCGTCGCGGCACCTGCGGCCGGCATCTTCACGCCGACTGCCAGTGACAGCAGCTCGTTCTTGTTGGCAAGAAGCAACTGGTGCTGGGCCGAGACGGGGATCGAGATCGTCGATCCGCCGCTCGTGACCGGCAGGGAGCCGGCGGGCAGTATCAGATTGTTGGCCGCGAGGACGCCCTGGATCTGTGAAATGGACACGCTGTTGGCGGCCAGCTTGGCCGGATCGAGCATGACCACGAGGCGGTTCTGCGTGGCGCCGCTCAGATCCACCTTGCTGACGCCGTCGAGGCCCTGCAGCGCCGGAACGATAGTCGTGGCCGCCATCTCGTTCAGCTGATCCGGGGTGGTCGATCCGGTGGCCCTGATGGCGACTATCAGCGAGGGGAAGGCGTTGATGTCGAAAGACTGGATGGTCGAATCGGAAGGCAGCCCGATGGCCTTCACGTTCGAGTCCACCGTCGCGATCGTGTCCTTGATGTTGGTGCCGTATTTGAATGAAGCAACAACGATCGACATGCTGTTTACGGAGCTCGAGTTGATGTGCTCCAGGCTCGGCACGCTGCCGACGGATCGCTCGACCGGTTCGGTCACCTGCGTCGCGACATCCTGAGCGCTTGCGCCGGGCATCGGCGTGATGACGATGACGAACGGCAGCTGGATGTCGGGCAGCAACTCCTGCTTGAGCGACGCCCATGAGAAGACGCCCGCGAGGAGGAGGCCCAGCGTGATCAGTACGGTCACGCTGCGCTTGGCGATGGCTAGCTGGGTCAGACGGATCACCAGTGACTCCTTGGCTCGGTGCGGCAGGACAGCTCGACAGAACGCTTGGTTGGGTGCGGCGCCTGTTGGGTTCGCCCCAGGGTCGCGGGGATCGGCTCCTCGATACCTACGACCCGCGGCGAGGCCGGCGCGTTCACGCGCCCCCCGACTTAGTGCGCTCCAGGATGAGCAGCATCAGGCGAGCGAACTCGCGCAGCTCGTCTCCTGTCAGGACGCTCAGGGCTTTGCGCAACACGTCGCGTTGCATCCCGGCGATCTCCTCCAGGAGCTCGCGGCCGGCATGGGTCAGCTGGCACTCCACGACGCGACGGTCGTCGACGCGATGCCGCCGTTCCACGAGGCCGTGGCGCTCGACCCGATCCACCGTCCCGCTGGCCGTCGGCAGGCCAACGCCGAGCCACTCGGCGATGTGGCTCATGGGCGAGGGACCGTGCTTGCTCAGCAGAAACAAGAGCCGCATCTGCCCGAACGTCAGCTCTTGGGCCGCCCACCCGGGCACGTCCGCGGCCGGCTGTTCCCACAGACCGCTTGCGGCCTGGATGACGGCCTCCACGTCCGGGTTGTCGGACGATAGTTCGCTCATTGGCGAACTGTATCAAGTCTGACGAATAGCTGCGCATCATACGAATGAACTAGCCGGAACAGTACCCTGGTCGCGGGGCGGCCCTCGGCTTGCGAAGGCCTGTTCCGGGTGTGTGGCGCTCTTCCGCACTACGGCGGCGAGCTGACCCTGAGGACTGGACTGGTTCATCCAGGCGACCAATCGGTGCGGCCTGCGAACTTGATGAGCGCCTGCCGCCGGGCGCTGGTAACTTCTGAGTCACACCGCCCGAGGAGAGAGATCGGCGTGCCCGGGAAGAAGAAGCCTCAGGGTCCGATCAGCTGGACGACGCTCGGCAGCGCCCCGTACCCGAGAGCCGACGAGCCGTGCTCGGGCTACCTGCTACAGGCCGGCGGAGCGAACGTCCTGGTCGACATCGGCGGCGGGGTACTCGGCGCCCTCCAGCAGCTGATCTCGCTGGAATCGCTGCACGCCGTCTGGATCAGCCACCTCCACGCGGATCACTTCGGCGACATGCCGCTCCTCTACTACGCGTTCGCGTTCTCTGAGCGCCGGCTGCGCAAGATCCCCGTCCTTGGGCCGCCCGGCTGGGCCGCCCGCGTGGAGGCGTTCGTAAAGAGCGCAGCCGATCACAAGATGAGCAACTTCTTCCAGGTCGTGGAGCTGAAGGACCGCGGCATCGCCGAGATCGGCGACCTGCGAATCCAGGCCCGGGTGGTGGAGCACGGCGTACCGGCGTTCGGGATGATGGCTCGTTTTGGCGATCGACGGATGGCCTACACCGGCGACAGCGGTCCTTGTGACAACCTGGTGACTCTGGCCAAAGGCGCCCGCGTCCTCGTGGCCGAGGTGGGGACGGACGTCATCGAGATCCCATCGGTCCATCTCTCCCCCGAGGACGCCGGGCTGACCGCGGCCCACGCCGGCGTCGCCCGCCTCGTGCTGACTCATCTGGCTCCCGGTCTGACCGACGAGGAGGCCATCGAGCGGGCCGGTACCACCTACAACGGCGCGATCGAGATCGCCAAGCCCGGTGCGATGCTCGAGATCTAGGCTCCGCGCCGGTAAGGCGTGTCCAGGACCACGAAATCCTTGCGACCCACGAGCGCGGCGCGGATGCGGTGGACGTTCTGGTTGTACAGGACGCGGTCCCACCAGTGGCGCGGCAGGTGCTCCGGGAGCAGCACCACGGTAAGGCGGTTCGGGTCCTCGGCCTGGGAGACCTCCAGGTATCGCACGAATGGCCGGACGAGAGCCCGGTAGGGTGATTCCACGAGCACCACGCGAGCGCCCGGGAGCTGTCGCTCTACACGTTCGCGGAACCGCTCGCCCTCGAGCGGATCGATGGTGACGTGAACGACCTGGACCTCCTCGCCCATCGTCTCGCCGACTTTGACCGCCTGAACCACCGCCCGGCTCATCGCCTGCGCCGCGACCACAACTCGCTGGCGGCGGTGCGGCGGCCCGAAGACGACGTCCGGCTGGACCTCCAGGCCGAGACCCTCCTGATCGTATTCATGCTTGATGAACAGCATCAGGGCGATGAGGATCGGGACCACGATGATGATCATCCAGACGCCCTGGTCGAACTTCGAGACGGCGATGACCACGACTACGACGGCCGTCACGATCGCGCCGACGCCGTTGATCAGGGCACTGCGGCGCCAGCCCGATCCGCGCTCGGAGAACCAGTGGCGAACCATGCCCGACTGCGAGAGGGTGAATGACGTGAAGACGCCGATCGCGTACAGGCCGATGAGGCGGTCGGCCGAGCCGTTGAAGGCCACGCAAAGGGCGATCGAGACGAGGGCCAGGGCGACGATCCCGGAGTTGAAGGCGAGCCGCTCGCCGCGCAGCGCGAACTGGCGCGGGAAGTAGCCGTCGCGGGCCAGGATCGACGACAAGCGAGGGAAGTCGGCGAAGCTGGTCTGGGCAGCCAGGATCAGGATTCCCATGGTCGAGATCTGAAGGACGTAGTACATGAGACCCGGGCCGCCGAACACCGTGCGACCGACCTGGGAAAGGACGGTCTCTCCGCCTGCCTGGAACCCTGAAGGGTGCGCCCCCACCTGGATGGCGAGGTAGCTCGTACCCAGGAACATGATCCCCAGCAGGCTGGCCATGATGATCATGGTTTGCTGGGCGTTCTTCCACTCGACCGGCTTGAACGCCGGGACCCCGTTCGCTACCGCTTCCGTGCCCGTCATGGCCGAGCAGCCGTCCGCGAACGCCTTGCAGAGCAGGAACAGGCCCATCGTTTCGGTCGGCATGCCGGTCAAGGGGACGACATCTCCGGCCTGCGGAAGCTGCCCGGTCAGCGATCGGAGCACGCCGACTGCGATGAGCAGAAGCATCGAGCCGATGAAGATGTAGGTAGGGCTGGCGAAGAGGGTGCCGCTCTCCCGCAGTCCGCGCAGGTTCACGACCATGACCAGCAGGATCGAGAGCCCGATGAGCGGAACTGCTATAGGCTCGATGGACCGGAAAGGCGGAGTACAGAGCCTGGACTCCCGACGATACGCTCACCGCCACGGTGAGCACGTAGTCCGTGAGAAGGGATGCTGCGGCGGTGAGGCCGGCCAGCACTCCCAGGTTGGCGTGGGCCACGATGTAGCTGCCGCCGCCATTCGGATAGGCCCGGATCGTCTGGCGGTAGCTGAAGGTCACGATGACCAGCAGGGCGACGACGACCACGGATAGCGGAAGAACGTACTTGAACGAGTCCCGCCCGGCGCCGACAAGGATCAGCATCATCGCCCCGGTCGCGTACGCCACTGAGGACATCACATCCGACGAGAAGACGGGCAGGGCTTTCCACTTGGGCAGGCGCTCCGTGAGGTCCGCGGCCGATGACAGCGGGCGGCCGAAGAGGATGCCTCGGATGGTGGCCATTCGGCGCTGCTGCGCCGTTCGCGGGGCCTGAGCTTCGAGCTTGGCCTCCAGAACGCCTGGTCCCAGGTAACGGAAGTAGCGCGCGTGCGGTCTGTCTACCACGACCCGCCGGTCCCCCAGCTTCCTACCGTGCAGGGTCGGTTGTTCAGCCATGGGCGGCGGAGTTCCTCGTCACGACGATGTCCACCCTGCCGCCGGGACGGACGACCGTCGGCAAGATCAGGACGTCACTGTCGGCGGCGAGCTGGTAGGCCCGCCAGAGCAGGCCGGGCCAGGACGGGAACCCTGAGAGAACGACCCGTGTCGCCAGACCGGCGGACACCAGCCCCACGGCCGCTTCGAGGTCTGCCAACCCGGGCTCGTATTCGTGGAGGGACTGGTCGGTCTGGGCGGACTGGGCGATATCGCCGGCGAGCACGTCCGTCGGGACCTCGGCCGGAGCCTCCGACGAATCGGCCGTATCCGGACCGGGCTGGGTGTCAATTCGGGCCCCAGCTCGAACCAGATGGAACACGCTGTCGGCGAATGTCACATCGCTACCCTAGTCCGGCCGGCCACGAGGGAACGCCGACGGGGGTGCCCTCTCGCGCTCAACAACCGCTCAACAGGGTGGGTTCGAAGGGGTCGCGCGGCCATCCTGTGGGTCTACGATCGACTGGATGGCAATCACGCGAACGAACGGTCGGCTGCCCGGCCTGGCAAGTGCAGCGCTGGTCGCAGCGACGATCACGGGCGCCCTGATCGCGGCGTCCGCTGCGATCGCCCTTCTCGCACCGCTCGGCGTCACGCACGCCGCGCCGGTCTACCTCCTGGCGGTCGTCGCCATCGGAATGCGCTGGGGCACAGTCCCTGCCGTGGTCACGTCCGTAGCGGCGTTCCTCGCCTACGACTTCCTCTTCGTGCAGCCTCTCTACACCTTCACCATCAACAGCCCCGAGGAATGGCTGAACCTTCTGCTCCTCCTGGCCGTGGCTGTAGCCATCGGCCGGCTCGTGGCCATTCAAGCGGAGCACGCCGAGGAAGTCGCCCAGAGGGCGCGCGAGGCCCAGGCCCTCTTCGGCATCAGTCGGGCTCTCGCCGAGACCCGAACCGTCGAAGAGGCGGCGCCCATCGTGCTCGAACGGCTCGCGGCCGCGGCGGCGATGGACCGAATCTGGTTCGGGCTGGGGGCGACGCCGGCCGAGGAGAAGACGATCGCCGACACGGCCCCGGGAGAGCCGCTTCCCGTACCAGCGTGGCAGGTTGTGCTGCAGCGCTCGCCGGGCAACGAGCCGGCCCGCTGGGTTCGCATGCACGTAGCTACGGCCATGGTCCGGCGCAAGACGGCCCGGGCCACGGTTCACCGGGTCCGCGTCGAGGCGTCAGGTGAGGCGCTGGGTTCCGTTTGGGCGCTCAGAGCTCGCGACGAGCGCGAGCCCGACCGGGCGGAAACGCGCATTCTCTCGGCAGCGGCAGACCAGCTCGGCCAGGCGATCGTCCGCGACCAGGCAGGCCTGGAGCGGACCAACGCCGAGATCGCACGCCGCGGCGAAGCCCTCAAGACGGCCCTGCTCGACTCCGTCTCGCACGACCTCCGGACCCCGTTGGCGACTATCAGAGCGGCTGCGGGCAGCATGCTCGACGAGTCGGTGGCCTGGACGGCGCAGGACCAGCGCGAAGCCTTCCAGGCGATCGACACCGAGGCCGAACGAATGGGCCGGCTCGTCCGCAACCTGCTCGACCTGAGTCGGATCGAAGGCGGAGCACTCAAGCCGGAGCTCGAACCGTGCGATCTCGACGACCTGGTGCCTCAGATGGCGAAGCGTGCCGGCGCCACCACGACCAAGCACGTCCGCGTCGAGCTGCGCCGAATCGCTGCCGCCGGTCCTGGCGGACCAGCTGTACCTCGGCCAGGTGCTGGCCAACCTGCTCGAAAACGCCATCCGCCACGGCGGCGAGACGATCCGAGTGCGCGCCTCCCAGGGGCCAGACGGGCTGGTCGAGATCAGCGTCGAGGACGATGGGCCGGGCGTGCCCAGGTCCGCCCTGCCGCACCTCTTCGAGAAGTTCTACCAGGCCGGGCCCCCAGGCGAGGGCAAGCGGCGTGGCATGGGCATCGGGATGACTGTCGTGGAAGGCCTGACTCGGGCGATGCACGGTGAGGTCGCGGCTGGTCGCAGCGATCTCGGCGGCCTGCGTGTGGACGTGCGACTGCGGCCGGCGCCCGTGCCGGACGAAGCGGCCTCGCCGACGACCACACGGGATCCCAGCGTGCCCGAGCGAGCCGCCCCATGACCGGGCCCGCACTGCTGATCGTCGAGGACGAGGGGCCGGCCCGTCGCGCCGTCGCCGACTACCTGGAGCGCCGCGGCTACGCCGTCTACGAGGCGGCGTCGGCCCGCGAGGCAATGCGCCAGTGGGACGCTCACCGGCCCGACCTCGTCCTGCTCGACCTGGGATTGCCTGACCTCGACGGGGTCGACATCATCCGGCGGATCCGTCGCGAGGCCACGACGCCGATCATCATCCTGTCCGCCCGTGGCGACGAACGCGACAAGATCGGCGGCCTGGAGGCGGGCGCGGACGACTACCTGACGAAGCCTTTCGCCACGGACGAGTTGAACGCCCGAATCCGAGCCGTGCTGAGGCGCGCCGCCGGTCCGGATGCCGATTCCGAGGGCTGCCTGCGTCTCGGCCCGATCGAGCTCGATACCGTCAAACGTGAGGTCCACGTCGCGGGCGAGCCCGTTCGGCTCACGCCGCGCGAATACGAGCTGCTCAAAGTGATGCTGTCGAGCCAGGGCCGCGTCCTGACCAAAGCCCGGTTGCTTCGCGCGGTCTGGGGCCTCGCCTACGCCGACGAGAGCTCATACCTGCACGTCTACGTGAACCGGCTTCGCCGCAAGCTCTCGGCCGCGGCGCCCGCCTCTTCGCTGGACGGTCTGATCGAGACGGAGCCGGGCATCGGCTACCGCATCGCCGACCACGACTCTCTGCGCGAAACGCAACGTCCGGGAACCGCGGCCTCGCGCTGAGGTCGGACCCGGCTCCACCTGGCCCACGGTCGCTGTTCGGGAAGGCTGGCAGCTCAACGGCGGCCCCATCAGCTTCGCCGATTCAAGCCATGGCTGTCGGTCACCGAGCCGGACCACCCTGCCCGCCGGCTTTGTCGATGCCCGGGATCGTGATCTGCGACTGGGCATTCGCGCCGCCTCAACAGCCGGTCGCGACGGACGACGGCGACGCCATCTGGCGCGAGCTCAATCCGTTGCTCTCGACAGCGTGGGTCGGCCGCGATGACGGGCGCGGCAGGCGGTACAGAGCAGCGCATGTAGCCCTTGCCGGCGCGACTGGCGGGCCAACAGACCCGAAGGGGTAGTACCGGGGGCGGCGCTCCCTACAGTCCGTGATATGTCGCGCCGCGTCCCCGGCCTCCTGCTCACCGCCATGCTGGCACTCGCGGTGCTCGTCGTTGGCCACAACCTCGTCTTTCTGCTGACCTACGGGTCGGACACTGGCGTCGCCCTCGCCCGAACTGGCCACGGCAGTCGTTGGGACGAGACGGTTCGCGCCGTGCTGGTAGCCGAAGGCCTGCTGGCCACGGTGGCGGCGCTCCGCCTGGCGTACCTCTATCGGCTAGTTCTCCGACTGGGCCCTGGCGTCGCGACCGGCGCTCTCTCGGTGCGGGCGTACATTCGCGCCCTCCTGCCACTCTGGGCTGGGATTGTTTGCGACCTCCACCCTGCTGTTCGTTCTACAGGAGAATTTCGAGCGCTGGAGTGCCGGTCTCAGCTTGCCCGGCTTCGAAGTGCTCGTCTCGGCCGACTCTGTCGGGCCGATACCGGTGTTCTTGCTCGTCAGCTTCTTCGTCGCCGCGGTCGCGGCGCTCTTCCGGTGGGGAGTCGCGATCCTCGAGGCTCGCATCGCCGCGAGCTGGCCCCCGGTCCGGCCGCTCGCCTCCTCGCCGCAGCGGCGCCTCCGGACCGACCCGAACCGGCCTGCCACGTCGATCCTCGGCCGCAACCTAGCCGGTCGCGCCCCGCCCGCACCACTTCCCGCTTAGGCCTCAGGAGCCACCGAGGCCGGAAACGGCAACCGGCGGCAGGTCCCAGTCGGAAGAGGTTCTTATGCGCCTTCAGGGTCGGCGGCACCGCAATCGGCGCCGCGATCATTCTGGCGCTGGCCGTCTCATCGACCGTCAGCGCCCACGTCGTCAAACAATTCGGTTCATACAGCGTCGCGATGGGCTGGCTCCACGAGCCAACCTACGTCGGCGTCGAGAACTCCGTCCAGGTCATCGTCAAAGACGTGGCCGGCACGCCCGTGAACGACCTGCAACCCGGCGATCTCCAGGTGGTGGTCTCCACGGCGGGCCAGCAGACGGCTGCGTTGCCGCTCCAGCCGTCGTTCGATCCCGACACTGGGCTCGGCACGCCCGGCGAATACACCGCATCGATCATCCCGACGCAGGTGGGTGACTACACGTTCCACCTCTCGGGCTCCATCCACGGCCAGGCGGTCGATGAGACCGCGACATCGTCCGATCAGACGTTCAACAGCGTCACGGCCGGCACCGACGTGCAGTTCCCGTTGAAGCTTCCCGCGCTGGGCGACCTGTCGACGCTCATCGGGCGAGTCGATGGCCGGGCCGCGACCGCAAATACGGCAGCGACCCAAGCGCAGCAGGCGGCCGTGCTGGCGCAGAAGACCGTCACGCAGGCGCAGCAGGCGGCCAGCCAGGCCTCCGACAATGCGAACCGCGCCTTGCTGGCGGGCATCCTCGTCGGAGGGCTCGGTGTGCTGCTCGGGCTGGCCGGCCTGATCGTCGGCTTGCGCGCATCGAGACGGCGGACGTAGCCATGCGCCGGGCGTTCATCGCTCTGGTGACGGCGCTCGCCTTCTGGGCGCTCGCGGTTTCGACCGCGAGCGCCCATGCACTCCTGCAGTCCGCCGATCCGGCGCCCAACTCGGCGATCGAGGTCGCGCCTGCGGCAGTCACGCTGACCTTCACGGAAATGCCGGACCAGAAGCTCTCCTCGGTCCGGGTACTGGACAGCAGCGGCGGGACGGTGACCACCGGGTCGCTCTCGACAGTGGCGGGCCACAGCGACGAGCTAAGCATTGCGATCGGGCAGTTGCCGGAAGGCGTCTACACGGTGGCATGGCGAACCGTATCCGCGGTCGACGGGCACATCGCTGCGGGCTCGTACGCCTTCTCGATCGGCACGACCCCGCCACCGGCAGGGGCAACGGTGACCGCGCCGACGTCGTCCGAGGCGAACTCGGGGGCGTCCACCGGGGTCGTGGTCGCCCGCTGGATCCTGTTCGTCGGTTTGCTCGGCCTCCTTGGTGCAGCGTTCCTCGGTGCCGTGCTGCTTCGCGGCAGCGAGTTGCGGCTGCCAATGCGACTCGCGTTTGTGCGAGCTGGGCGTCGCGCTCGCTGGGTACTGTGCTGCTGCTCGCGTTCCAGATCGGCGATGCGGGCGCCTCGCTGGCGAACCTGCCGGGCACGAGCCTCGGCAACGATGCAATCCTCCGGCTGACACCACTGCTGCTCGCGATGGGTCTTCTGGTGGCAGCTGTCCGGCCCTCGAGGCGACTTCGACGCGGATTCTGCTGGCCGCGACAGGAGTGCTCGCAGCGATCGCGCTGCTCGTTGAGGCGATCCTCAGCCACGCCGCGTCGCAGTCACTCGCGCCGGCAGAGATCGCCGTGCAGTGGCTCCACTCATTGCCGTCGGCCTCTGGCTGGGCGGACTGATCGCGCTGCTGTCCGAGCTCCGCGGTCCCGCCACCACAGCCAAAGGCGAGCTCGCCCGACGGTTCGCTCTCCTGGCCGGGCTCGGACTCGGAGCGGTCGCAGTGACCGGAGCAGCCCGGGCGGTCGTCGACCTCGGCTCGATCGACGCTCTCGTCTCGACCAATTTCGGCCGGCTTGTCCTGCTCAAGATCGGTTTGCTCGTGCCCATCGCCGCGCTGGGAGCGTTCAACCACTTCCGCAACGTACCGCGGGCCGGGCGTGATCTTCGGCCTCTTCGGCGTGCCGGATCGATCGAACTGACACTCGGTGCTGTGGTTCTGCTCGTCGCTTCGATCCTGGTCAACGTCGCACCGCCTACGGAGGTCGCGGCCGCGGCGGCGGGACAGAATGGCTCGCAGGTCGGTCGCGGCGAGCGCCACGCCCACGCCGCTCCACGTGACGGGCTCCGACTTCGGAACCTCCGTGCGGCTCACGTTGACGGTCTCGCCCGGAATCGGTCGGAAGCAATGAGTTCACGGCTCGCAGTCAGCGGACTACGACACCGGAGCGCCCGTCGATGCGACCGCCGTTCGCCTCAGCTTCAGCCTTCCGGCGTCGTCCTGACATCGGATCGTCCACGCTCGACCTGCGCCTGCGAAAGCCGCGGCGTCTTTACGTGCGGAACGGGCGCAAACCTCTCCTTGGCTGGCTCGTGGCTGGTGTCGGCTCTGGTGACCGAGCCGACGACATCGGTCGAGGTGGACCTCCAGGTGACCGTCCAGGCAGCGCCCCAGCAGATCGACGTCAATCGCGTGCCGGGCTTGCCGACGATCTACACCGTCCATCTTGGCAGCGGACGAACCGTCCAGGTCTACCTCGACCCGGGCACGCCAGGACCGAACACTGCTCCACGCCACCTGGTTCGACGCAACGGGACACGAGATGCCGGTGTCGGACGTGACCATGACCGATCCTGCCGCTCCGGCGCGTCGGTCGCGCTCCAGCCGCAGATCCTCGACTCGGGCCACGAGGCGGCCCGGTCCAGGTCGACGACCCTGCCGGCGACGTTCGCCCTGGCCGCGACCGGCCCCGGCGGCGTCGCGCTGCAGACCCAACTCCAGATCTCCCAAAGCTCATGAGGTTCCCGATGCGTCCCGTCCGTCTCTCGCGACCTCTGGTTGGCACTCTTGCGGCGGTATCGTCGCCTCCTGCGGTTCGGCCTCGCCGGCCTCGTCGCCGGCATCGCCCGACTCGGCGTCCGACGCTATCCGATCGACGCGAGCAACATTCCGTCGGGCCGCCCCTCGACGACGGCCAAGGTCACCATCGTTTCGCCCGACGCCCAACGAGGTGATCACCGGAAGCACCGTGCACGTCGTCGTGCAGGTCACCGGGGCGACGGTCGTCGACGACACCAACGAAGACATCCGACCCGACCAGGGCCACGTCCATCTCTACCTGGACAACACGCTCTGGTACATGCAGTACAGCCTCACCAAGGACATACCGGTCAATCCCGGCACGTACGTCCTCAAGGCCGAGTTCGTCGCCAACGACCATGCGCCGTTCAACCCACGCGACTGGTCGGACCCAGGTCTTCTTCACCGTGAAATGAGGAGCCGACCCATGCCTCGATCTCCCGCTCGTCGGCGTGTCGTGCGCGTTGCTGTCGCCGCTGCTGGTCGCGCCTCGTCGTCACCGGCTGCACCGCGCGCGGCCGCACCCTCGACCTCGGCTCCGGGCGCCCGATCGCACGTCGGCGTCGTCCTTCCGCTCTCCGGGATGCCTGCCGAGCTCGCCGGTCAGGAACGTCTCGGCATCCAGCTCGCGGCCGATCTCGTGAACGCCGATGGCGGCGTCCAGGGACGGCAGCTCGTCCTGGACGTGCGCGATCTCTCGGACAGCACCCAGGCCGCGGCCGTCGTCGCGCAGCTCAAGGCCGAAGGCGCCCCGGTCGTCGTCGGCTCGTATGCCTCCGACCTCTCGATGGCCGTGAGCAGCGCGGCAGCGAGCGCCGGGCTCGTCTACTGGGAGTCCGGGGCCGTGGCCGATCAGCTCACGGGCCGCGGTCTACCGCTCGTCTTCCGCGTCGGCGCGGACGGAGCCAGGCTCGGAGCTAACTCGGCCGCGTTCGCCTCCACCGTGCTCGCGCCGATGCTCGGGCGGACCGCCGCGACGCTGCGGGTGACGATCGTCGCCGCAACCGACGACTATGCCCGATCGGTCGCCGATGCCGCCCAGGCCGGGATCGCCAGCTGCGGGCGCCGTGCTGGCGGACTCGCATCGACTACTCGCTCTCGGTGCCCGGATTGGCCCTCGGTGATGACAGCGGCTGGTCGCATCCCAGCCCGATGTCGTGATCCTCGCCGCCCACATTCCCGACGGGGAGGCATTCCGGCGGGCGATGATCGCGGCCAACGTCCATGTCGGCGCGCTCATCGGCTCGACTATGGCGCAGTGTGTCGGCGACTTCGGCGAGGAGCTCGGCGCCGACGCGATTGGCGTCTTCGCCTCGGACCGACCGACCGGTGGGTTCAACCCGGTGGCTCTACAGCCCGCAGCACGAACCCTCTACGACCGCTTCGCGGCGGTCTGGGCAAAGGCGAACGGCTACGAGCCAGCCGTCCGAGGAAGGCCTCGCGGGATTCACCGCCGCGTGGGCGTTCTTCCACGACGTTCTGCCCAACGCCGCCAGCTCGATGACCCCGCGTCGATCGCAGCCGCAGCACGCGCGGTCGACCTGCCGGCGGGCAGCCTGCCCAACGGCTCGGGCCTGCGGTTCTCCAGCAGACCCGGCCCGACTCGGCCAGAACGAGCTTGCCGCGGCGGTGGTCTGGCAGTGGCAGCCGGCGACGCCGGCGGCGAGCGCGTCCGTGGTTGCCGGAGCCGCTACGACCCCACAGAGCGTGACGGTGTGGCCTTAGCAGTTCGCGAGCGGGCCGATTGATTCATCGCTCGTTCCGCTGCCGCGATGACCGCAGTCGCCGTCCAGGATCGAGGCGCGACTGCGTCGCAAGCTGTCGCGGCGGGCCGAGCCGTGGCCACGTGCCTCGCACTCGGCCTCGCGGTTGCGGTCCGCTGGCAGATATTCCGGACGGGAGCGCTCGATGGCGTCACTGAGGGACTCGTCTTCGGAATCGCGTTGCTCCTCGTGGCACAACTCGGTGCGCTCAGGCCATCCGTGCCCCAGGCCGGCGCGCTGGCCGGCGGTCTCGCGGCGGGTGCAGCGCTCGTTGCAGTTTCGGTTATGGCTCGCTGGCCGCTCCCGCCGCTCGTGCTGGGCCACGCTGCTGCGTTCCTCCCGTGGGTCGCGGTCACGACCCTCGTCGCCACCGGCGAAGAGCTCGTCCTCCGCGGCACCCTCTGGCGTTGGATGGCCGCGGCTGGTGGAGATGTGACTGCCTTACTGGTCACGAGCTTCCTCTTCGCGCTCATCCACGTTCCCGTCTACGGCTGGGACGTCGTTCCCCTCGATTTCGGCGTCGGACTGTGTTTCGGCGGGCTCAGGCTCTGGTTCGGCGGTCCGGCTGCGCCGGCCGCCGCGCACGTCGTGGCTGACCTTGCGACCTGGTGGCTGTGATGCAGCGGAGACGCCTCGCGATAGCGGCGCTGGTCTGCGGTTTCGGAGTCGTCGTGGGGGCGCAGCACCTGGCACCTTTTGCTGGACCTCCCCTCTACGACGGCGTCGTTGTCGAGGACCCATACAAGTGGCTCTCGCCCCCGTCTGGATTCGCGGGCGGTGCGCAATCTGCGGCCGCGTCCGGCGCCGTCCAGGGAGCCAAGAACCCGGACCTGTCGGTTGGCACCCCGGAGCAGCCGCCCCAGGCTCAGGTCTTCGCAGGCCAGGGCTACCTGGTTATGCCGCCCGGCACGACCACGATCAACGTGTCCATTCAACCCGTCCCGCCGGCAGCACAGCCGACGGACGGTGTCCTTGCGGGCAACGTCTACCGCTTCTCGCTGACCAGCCAGAGCGGCGCGACGATCAGCGGCCAGGCAAGCGGAGGCGTGACCATCGTCCTTCGTGGGCCCCCGAGCTTGCCGTCGGCCAGGATCGAGCGCCTGGCAGGCGGCAGCTGGACCGCCCTGAAGACCGACCCCGCGGGCACACCCCACATGTTCATCGCAGCCGTCACCGATTTCGGCGACTTCGCGATCGTCGCGCCGCCTGGCTGGGTGCCGGCCAGCCCGGGACCCGCTGGGCCTGTCAAGGCCGGACCTGCTGGGCCTGTCAACGCGGGACCTACTGGGCCAGGAGCCACTGCCTCCACCGCCTCCACCAATTCGACGGGAGGTTCAGCTGGATCTGCAACATGGGTGCTGCTGATCGCCGGCGTGGCTCTGGCGCTTGCGGTCACCGTAGTTGCTGGTGTCTTGTTGGCGCGACGGCGCCGGCCAGCCGTGGCGGTCCCATCCCACCGACGACCGCGACCTGGGCCCTCTGTCAACCCTTATCGCAGAAGGCCGCCACGGCGCAGACGTTGAGACTCGCGTCCGCTGCCCCTTCCGCCGGACTCTCAGCCGGCCGGAACGGAGCGACAGGCAAGACGGCCGGCCAGATTCAGGCCGACGTCGCCTCCTCGATCGATACTCGAACATCGATGCGTGGGCAACCCGATCGGGCAGTTCCAAGCTCGTCCGGTCTAGGACTCGCTCGCCGTTCGAGGAGGCCTCGGTTATGTCCGCCGCCAACTCCCAAACCCGCCGGATCGGCGCCTGGATCGCCAGCGTCGGCATCCTCGTCGCTCTCCTGTGGGCCTGCGCCAGCCCCACGGCGAAACTCAACCCGACCGCACAGCCCACCGTCAGCCCCTCGCCGGTGAGCTCGATCTTGGAGGCCATCGCCTCGCCGAAACCCCGTTCATCCACGGCCCCGGCAACAGCCGGCCCGACGTTCTTGGGCCCGGTAGCGCTTTCGAGCCCCCGCCCTGGAGTCACTGTGACGATCGTGGCGGCCGGCGACATCGCCTGCGATCCGGCCCACAACACCGGTGCTCCGCAAAACTGCGATCAGGCGGCCACTGCGAACGAGATCGGCCAACTGGCTCCGACCGCGGTCCTCACCCTCGGCGACGACCAGTATCAAGACGGCACGCTCAATTCTTTCAATTCCGTCTTCGCCAGCACGTGGGGTGCGTACCGCTCGATCATGTACCCCGCGATCGGCAACCACGAGTACCTCACGAAAGGCGCCGCGGGCTACTTCGGCTACTTCGGAATCCCGGCCTACTACAGCTTCAACCTCGGCGCCTGGCACATGATCGCCCTCGACTCGGAGTGTTCGTTCATCGGCGGTTGCCAGGCCGGCTCACCGGAGGAACGCTGGCTGCAGGCCGATCTAGCGGCTAATCCCTCGACGTGCACGCTCGTCTACTGGCACGAGCCGCGCTGGTCGTCCGGCGAGCATGGCGACGCAACGCAGATGGCCACCATCTGGGCGGACCTCGTGGCCGCCCACGTGAGCGTAGTCCTGATCGGGCCACAACCACGACTACGAGCGGTTCGTGCCGCTCGACGCCGCAGGGTCGCCCGACCCGACCGGGTCACCGAGTTCGTGGTCGGCACCGGCGGCAAGAACCACTACGGCTTCGTGACGCCGCCGCTCACCGGCGAGGTGGTCCGCAACGACACCTCCTTCGGCGTCATCGGACCTGACCCTGGGGCCCACGAGCTACAGCTGGCGGTTCGTGCCGGCGCCCAGCTACACGTTCACGGATTCGGGATCGGCCAACTGCGTCGGCTGAGCAGCCCACCAAGCACCTCAGCCGTCTCCGCCGAGGACCCGGGGCCCGCAGCTGGAGATCTAACTGTCGAGGCCGTCAGTCATCGCTTTTGACTGCATGACCTGGAGCCGCTGCGCGCGCAGTCCAGGCCCACCTGGACCCGATCGTTTAGACCGCGTTTAGCGATCCGACTCCCTCAAACCGCCGCCGCCTCTTGGAGGCCGAGGTGATCCTGGGAGCATGGAACGCGACCCGGAACGCATGACCGCGACCCCCGATCCCGAGGAGACCCGGCGCCGGCTGACCTCGGAGGTCGCCGAGGTCGAGAGCGCCATCGCGCTCGTCGCGTCCGGCTCGGCTTCGCGGATCACTCTCGGCGGCCTGAGGTTCGGCGAGCAGGTGGCGGAGCGCTTCCGCGCGGATGCCCAATCCAGAGGGGTCCGTCTCGACCCGATCCCCTTCCCCGAAGACGCCGGCTGCGACCTGATCGTGCGGAGGATCGATGAGTAGTGGAGTCGACCCCGGCCCGAGTCTTGCTGATCGAGGACGACCTGCCGCTGGCGACGATCATCTCGAAGCACCTGAGGGCCCGCGGCCACGAGGCGCGGGTCGCGGCCTCAGCGGAGGAAGCCACCGAGATCGATCCGCGCCGGCTACCGGCCGACGATCGTGCTCCTCGACATCAACCTGCCGGGCGACTCCGGCTGGGGCTTCCTCCGCTCTGGCGGCCTCGACGCAGCCGGAAACCCGCCGGTCTTCGTAGTCAGCGCCACTGCGGTCCCGCCCTCGCGGCTCCGCGAGTTCGACTGCGCCGGCTACCTGCCCAAGCCCTTCGCCGTTCCGACGCTCATCGAGATCGTAGAACGCCACCACAGCGAAGCGGACGGCCCCGAAGGCTCCGTCCCCCAGGGAGGACTCGATGCTTTTTGACCTGGCGATGATCGCCCTGATGGCAGCCTGCCTGCTGTTCTTCATGGGCCTGATCTGGCTCTGCGACCGGTTGGCCCGATGAACGCGCAGGACGTGTTGGGCGGCGTGATCGTCCTCTTCCTCGGTGTCTACCTCCTGTTCACCCTTCTGCGAGCGGAGAAGTTCTAGATGATCCCCTCGCTGCCTGGCCTGCTCCAGGCGTTCAGCCTGTTCGCCGTCGCCATCCTCCTTGCGCGGCCGCTCGGCGGCTACATGCGCAAGGTCATGGAAGGCGAGCGCGTCTTCCTCTCGCCGATCCTTCGGCCGATCGAGCGCGGCGTCTACAAGGTCATGCGCGTCGACGAGACGGTCGAGCAGCGCTGGACCGCATATGCGCGTCTCGGTGATCGTCTTCTCGTTCGTCTGCATCCTGGCCCTCTACCTGCAGCAGCGGCTCCAGACGTACCTGCCGCTCAACCAGAGCGGGCGCCTCCGGAGTCGGCAACGTCGCGCCCGATCTCGCCTACAACACCTCCGTCAGCTTCGACACCAACACGAACTGGCAGAACTACCTGGGCGAGCAGACGATGACGTACCTGAGCCAGATGGCCGGGCTCGCCGTCCGCAACTTCGTGTCGGCCGCGACCGGCATCGCCGTCGCGATCGCCCTGACCCGCGGCCTGGTCCGCAAGTCGTCGCCGACGATCGGCAACTTCTGGGTGGACCTGACCCGCAGCACGCTCTACATCCTGCTGCCGATCGCCTTCGTCGGCGGCGCTGTTCCTGGTCTCGCAGGGCGTGATCCAGACCTTCGCCAGCTCGATCGACCGTCCACACCCTCAGGCGGCGGCACGCAGACCATCCCGCTCGGTCCCGTCGCGTCGCAGGAGGCCATCAAGGAGCTGGGCACCAACGGCGGCGGCTTCTTCAACGCCAACTCGGCCCATCCGTTCGAGAACCCCACCACGATCTCGAACTGGGTCGAGATGCTACTCATCCTGATCATCCCGTTCGCCCTGACGAACACGTTCGGCCGAATGGCCGGCAACGCCCGCCAGGGCTGGGCCCTCCTGGCGGTCATGATCGTCGTCCTGTCGGCGGGCTCCCTGGTCGCGATGTCCAGCGAGGAGCGCTCCAACCCCTCCCTCCCCGCGGCGGTCGCGCAGAACATCGACCAGTCGGCCGGGAACATGGAGGGCAAGGAGGTCCGCTTCGGGCCAGACACGAGCGGCCTGTTCGCGACGGTCACGACCGGAACGAGCACCGGCGCCGTGAACTCCATGCACGACAGCTTCCTGCCGGTCGGCGGCCTGGTGCCGCTCTTCAACATCGAACTCGGCGAGATCACTCCGGGCGGCGTGGGCGCCGGGCTGTACGGGATCCTGGTCTTCGCCATCATCGCCGTCTTCATCGCCGGGCTGATGGTCGGCCGGACGCCGGAGTTCCTGGGCAAGAAGATCGAGGCCTACGAGATGAAGATGGCCATGCTCGTGGTCCTCTTCGCTGGCCTTCAGCATCCTCTTCTTCACAGCCCTGGCGACAGCCACGCCCGCGGGCAAAGCCGGGCCGCTCAACGGCGGCCCGCACGGCTTCAGCGAGATCCTGTACGCCTTCTCGAGCCAGACCGGCAACAACGGCTCCGCGTTCGCCGGACTGACCGGCAACACGCTCTTCTACAACGTGACGGGCGCCTTCGCGATGATGCTCGGCCGGTACGCCATGATCGTGCCCGATCCTGGCCATCGCCGGCTCCATGGCCGGCAAGCGCCGCGTCGCGCCGATCCCTGGGCACCTTCCCCACGACCGGACCGATTTGGGTCGGGCTGCTGATCGGCGTGATCATCATCGTCGGCGCACTGACCTTCTTCCCGGCGCTGGCGCTCGGCCCGATCGTCGACCAGCTCCTCAACAACGCCGGGAGGCTCTTCTGATGGCCTTCGAACTCGCGGCGGCTTCCGCCGCAAGCTCCTCTCCCTCTCCGTGGTCGATACCGCCCGCGGCACCCGCCGCGTGGCCCGCGAAGACCGCCAGGCCGGAGCCGCCGGCAGCCCCGCGCAACCGCGGCATCTTCGACCCGAAGCTGCTCCGCGGGGCGCTCGGCCCGGCCGTACGGAAGATGAACCCGCGCGAGCTGGCCAGGAACCCGGTCATGTTCGTCGTCGAGGTCACGGCCGCGCTCGTGACCGTCGTCCTCGTCTCCGACTTCCTCGGCCTGAGCAAGGCCGCCGCGGGCGAAGTCGGTCGAGCGCACGGGCTTCGAGCTCCAGATCGCGATCTGGCTGTGGTTCACCGTCTACTTCGCCACGTACGCCGAGGCGCTGGCCGAGGCGCGCGGCAAGGCCCAGGCGGCCACCCTGCGCAAGACCCGTTCCGAGACGATGGCCCACCGCCGCTGCGACGACGGCACGTTCGAGGACGTCGGATCCTCGGCGCTCCGTTCCGGCGACGTCGTCGTCGTCCGCGAGGGCGAGACGATCCCCGGCGACGGCGACGTCATCGAAGGCGTGGCCTACGTCAACGAGGCGGTCATCACCGGCGAGTCGGCGCCGGTCCTCAAGGAGCCGGGCACGGACATCCGCAGCAGCGTCACCGGCGGCACCACGCTCACCAGCGACACGCTCACGATCTGCATCACCGCCAACCCCGGCGAGACCTTCCTCGACCGAATGATCGCGCTGGTCGAAGGCGCCAAGCGCCAGCGAACGCCCAACGAGATCGCCCTCTCGATCCTGCTTTCGGGCCTGACCATCGTCTTCCTGCTGGCGACGGCGACCCTGCGGCCGTTCGGGCTCTACGCCGGCGCACCGCTCGGGATCGTCGTCCTGGTGGCCCTGCTGGTCTGCCTGATCCCGACGACGATCGGCGGCCTCCTGTCGGCCATCGGCATCGCCGGCATGGACCGCGTGGCCCGCTTCAACGTCCTGGCCATGAGCGGCCGGGCCGTCGAGGCGGCCGGCGACGTGGACGTGATCCTGCTCGACAAGACCGGCACGATCACCTTCGGCAACCGGCTCGCGTCGCGGATCGTGGCCTTGCCCGGCGCGACCGAGCGCGAGGCCCTCGATGCGGCGCTGCTGACCTCGCTCGAGGACGAGACGCCCGAAGGGCGGTCGGTCGTGGAACTGGCGCGCAAGCGCCTGGCCGAGATCGACTCCAACGGTCCCGGCGCTACGGCGGCGACGCCCCGAGCGCCGGAGATCGCCACGGTGGTCCCGTTCAGCGCCGAGTCGCGGACAAGCGGCGTGATCCTGGCGGACGGCACGGTCGTCCTGAAGGGCGCCGTCGACGCCATCGTCGCGGCTCTGGACGGCGAGGCGCCGCCGGAGATGCAGACCATCTCCGACGAGATCGCCTCGCTCGGGGCGACGCCCCTGGCGATCCGCCGAAACGGCAAGGCCGCTCGGCGTCATCGAGCTCAAGGACACGGTCAAGCCCGGCCTGAAGGCCCGCTTCGACGAGTTGCGCCGCATGGGCATCCGAACCGTGATGGTCACCGGCGACAACCCGTTGACCGCCAAGACGATCGCCGCTGAGGCGGGCGTGGACGACTTCATGGCCCAGGCCAAGCCGGAGGACAAGATCGCCCGCATCCGCGCGGAGCAGGCCGACGGCCACCTCGTCGCCATGACCGGCGACGGCACGAACGACGCCCCGGCCGTGGCCCAGGCCGACGTGGGACTGGCCATGAACAGCGGCACCTCCGCCTGCAAGGAAGCGGCCAACATGGTCGATCTCGACTCGGACCCGACCAAGCTGATCGAAGTCATCGCCATCGGCAAGCAGCTGCTGATCACCCGCGGCGCGATCACCACGTTCTCGATCGCCAACGACGTGGCCAAGTACTTCGCCATCCTGCCGGCGATGTTCGTGGTGGCCTACCCGGAGCTGAACAGCCTCAACGTCATGCGCCTGGACAACCCCCAGAGCGCCATCCTCTCGGCGGTCATCTTCAACGCCCTGATCATCATCGCCCTCGTGCCGCTATCTCTCCGGGGCGTCGCCTACCGCGCCGCGCCGGCGGCCGATCTGCTGCGGCGGAACCTGCTGATCTACGGCGTCGGCGGGATCATCGCCCCGTTCCTCGGGATCAAGGCGATCGACCTCCTCATCACCGCCATTCACCTGGCCTAGGAGCCCACGATGCGAAGCTTCATCAAAACCCAGCTCTGGCCGGCGGTGGCGATCCTGCTGGCGTTCACGGTGATCACCGGCCTCGCCTATCCGGCTGGTCGTGACGGCAGTCGCCCAGGTCGTCTTCCCGAGCCAGGCCAACGGCTCGATGATCGTCGTCGATGGCCAGACCATCGGATCGAGCCTGATCGGCCAGTCGTTCGACGACCCGAAGTACTTCTCCGGTCGGCCGTCCGCCGCCGGCACGGGCTACGACCCGACCATCTCCGGCGGATCGAACCTGTCCCCGACCTCGCAGACGCTGATCGACCGCGATCACGGCCCAGGTCGACGCGCTGCGCAAGGCCAACGGCAACGCGCCGATCCCGGTCGATCTGGTCACGGCCTCCGCCTCCGGGCCTCGACCCGGACATCAGCCCGGCCGCGGCCGAGTACCAGGTTCCGCGCGTTGCCAAGGCGCGCGGCATGACCGAGGATCAGGTCAGAGCACTGGTCGCCAAGCACACGAGCGCAGCCGTTCCTGGGCTTCATCGGCGCGGCCAGCGTCCACGTGCTCGAGCTCAACCTCGACCTCGATGGATTGCTGAAGTGACGACCGAACCGGCAGACCCGAGCCGGCCTACCGGCGACCAGATGCTCGCCCGGCTCAACGCCGAGCAGAAGCCGGCGCGAGGCCGGCTGCGCATCTACATGGGCATGGCCCCGGGCGTCGGCAAGACCTACAAGATGCTGGAGGAAGCCCACCGCCGCCACGACCGCGGGACGGACGTGGTGGTGGGCTTCGTCGAGACGTACGGCCGGCGCAACACGGCGGCTCTCCTCGACGGCCTGGAGATCGTGCCGCGGCGCCGCATTGAGTATCGCGGCGTTGCGGTTGAGGAGATGGACGCCGACGCGGTAATCGCCCGCCACCCGGCCGTGGCCCTGGTCGACGAGCTCGCCCACAACAACGTCCCGGGCTCTGCCAACGAGAAGCGCTGGCAGGACGTCGAGTTGATCCGCGACGCCGGCATCGAGGTCATCAGCACCTGCAACGTCCAGCACGTCGAATCGATCGCCGACGCGGTCGAGACGATCCTGGGCGTACCGGTCCGCGAGCGCATCCCGGACGAGGTGGTCCGGGCCGCCGACGAGATCGAGCTGGTCGACATGAGCCCGCACGCCCTTCGCCAGCGGATGCGCCACGGCAACGTCTATCCACCCGACCGCGCCACGCTTGCGCTGGAGCGGTTCTTCACCGAGACGAACCTGACCGCCCTGCGGGACCTGTCGCTGCGATTCGTGGCCGGCAAGGTGGACGAGCAGCTCGAAGGCATCGTCAGCGAACGGGGCCTGCATGTCGGGCCGGTGACGGAGCGGGTGATGGCTCTCGTGGACGAGTCGGCCGAATGCCGTCGGGCGCTGCGGAGGTCCGCGTCCATCGCCAGCGCATTGCACGCCCCGCTTCTGGCCATTGCGGTCGAGACGCCCGGGGTCGCGTTGTCACGCGACCGGCAGCAGAACGTCAAGGCCAACCTGGACTACGCCATAGACCTCGGCGCGGAGATCATCAGGGGAGAAGCCTCCGACCTTGCCCGTGGGCTCGAGGAGGTCGTGCGCGAGCGTCGCGTCACTCACCTGGTCCTGGTCCACCGGCCGCATCGCGGCCTGCACGTCGGCCGGGCCTCGCTCGCGGATCGACTCCTCGACGCCGTTCCGGGCCTCGAGGTCCACCTGGTGGGCGAGCCCGCGCCCGTCGGTCACCCGCATCAGGCGTGACGGTCAGCCTGGAAGTTGCGAGATGGATGCACTAACGCTCTTCGGGGCGCTGGCGGTCACCGCGATGCTGCTGTTCTACGCGCTGGAGGCGCGGTCGGCGGCGTTCGTGCTGGCCTTCGCCGGGGCCTGCCTGGCGTCCTCGGCCTACGGCTTCTTCCAGGGCGCGTGGCCGTTCGGTGTCGTGGAGCTGGTCTGGTCCGGAGTGGCTTTGCGCCGATGGTGGAATCGGAGGCCGGCTCGGGCAGGGCCCTGATCCGGTAGCCTCGCCGTCACTCCCCGACGATGCGGTACCCGACTCCCGGCTCGGCGACGATGAGCTTTGCCGCGGCGCCCGACGCGTCGGCCGCGGCGAGCTTGCGGCGCAGCCGGCTGACGTAGACGTGGAGATAGTGGCCCTCGTCCGAGTAGGCCGTGCCCCAGACCGCGCGCAGCAGCCGGCCCGCGGTCACGACGCGCCCGGGCTGCGAGAGCAGCACCTTGAGCAATTCGAACTCGCGCGGGGTCAGCTCCACCGGCGCATCCCCCACCGTGACCTCGTGGCGCGGCACATCCAGGACCACCGGTCCGAGCCGCAACCGGCCCTCGGTATCGGCGCCGGGACCGGCCGCCCGGCGCAGCAGCGCGCGCATTCGGGCGTGCAGCTCGGGGAGCCCGAAAGGTTTGGTCAGGTAGTCGTCAGCGCCGGCGTCGAGGGCCGCCACGCGATCCTGCTCCCGACCTCGCGCCGAGACCACGATGATGGGCGTGGTCGCCTCCCGGCGGACCCGCAGGATGACGGCCTGGCCGTCGAAGTCGGGCAGGCCGAGGTCGAGCAGGATCAGATCAGGCCGGCGGATGTCCCACAGCCGGAGCGCCTCGCGGACGTCGCCGGCCTCGTCGACCTCGTGACCGCGGCCCCGGAGGTTCCCGGCGATCGCGGCCCGGGCGGCTTCGTCGTCCTCGACGATCAGGACGATCGCGGCGCCGTCGCTCATGACGGCTCGGACACGGGCGGGCCGGCCGGCGGTTCCGCGGGCTCGGCGGCTTGGTCAGGCTCGGCCAGTTCGGCCGGCGGCTCAGGCTCGGCGAGTTCGGCCGACGGATCCGGATCGACTTGTTCGGCCGGCTCGGCCGCCTGGTCTGGCTCGGGTGGTGCCGCTCGCTCGACCGACCGCTTGGCGCGCGGGACTTCGCACGGCGCGCGGGACTTTGCGCCGCGCGCGGGACTTCGCGTCTCGGCGCGCGGGACCTCGCCCTCGTCCGCCGCTTCGGCCGGCTCGGCATTCTCCGCCGGCAACCTGACCACCACGGCCAGTCCACCCAGCGAACTCTGCCGAGCGTCGGCGGACCCGCCCATCGCCTCCGCCAGGCCACGGACCACGGTCAGCCCGATCCCGGAGCCGCCTTCGGCCCGCGAACCCTTGGCCTTCGGTGCTCGATAGAACCGCTCGAAGAGATGCGGCAGGGCTGCCGCCGGAACTCCCGGCCCCGCGTCTTCGACCACCAGATCGACCCGACCCGGCCGGGCCTGACGGGCCGAAACCTTGATTCGACGCCCCGCGGCGTATCTGGCAGCGTTCTCGAGGAGGTTGGTGAGGATCTGGTCCACGAACATGGCGTCGACTCGAACAGCCGGCAGATTCTGCGCGATCCCGACTTCCAGGTTGGAGGGAGCAAGCGGACCGCGCATTCGTTCGATCACCGGCTCGACGATGTCGGCCAGGTCGTACAGCTCCACCGACGGACGGAGCGCGCCACCCTCGATTCGACCGAGATCGAGCATGTTTCGGACGAGCCGGCTGAGGCGCTCCGCCTCCCGGTCGATCGAACCGGCGGTAGCCCGCGTCCCCTGTGGAGTGACCTCCACGTCCGGATCCATGAGGTTGCCGGCAGCGGCGCGGATCGCCGACAGTGGCGTTCGAAGATCGTGAGAGACCGAATCGAGCAGGGCCGACTTGAGCGCGTCGCTCTGGCGAGCCACTTCCGCCGCGGTGGCTTCGGCGGCCAGCCTGTCGCGCACAACCGACTGGCCGAACTGGTCGGCGGCCGCTGCCAGTAGTCGAGTGTGCGAACGACCAGGGAATGGATCACCGTGACGGCGCGTCGCCCAAACCGACCCGATAGTCTCGGCGCCGACCTCGATGGGAACGCGGAAGATCGTCACCGGCTCGTCGCCCTCGTGGGCCGTCCGCCGCGATTCGCGCCGATCGACCGCGCGATCGCCGCTCCGGCTGATCGTCAGCTCGCGCACGCGCGACCAGCTGGGCTGGGCATCCGCCGAATGCGAGTGGAGCAGCCACCTGGACAGGACGGGCGGTCGGGGTTCCCCAGGGACGCTGTCGGCTACTACCCGTTCGTCCGCGATCGTGACGCCCAGGCCGATCCAGACCCGCGCCATCTCGGCCTCGCGGGCCAGACGGGCGACCAGGAGCGGCGCCGCCTCCAGGGCCGTCGCCGCGGTGGCGATATCTCGACTCATGGCGAACATCGTCCGAGCCTCGGCGCTGCGAAGCTCCGCCTCCCGGCGCCGCTGAAGCTGCAGCGCGCTCAGCCGTCCGATGGCGATGGCAACGACAAGGAAGAGCAGCAGATCGAGCCACTCCTCCGGCGCCGCGACCGACAGCGTGTACATGGGCGCGACGAACAGGAAGTCGTACAGCAGGAACGAGGCCACGGCCGTGGCCACGGCCAGCCAGCTGCCGTAGCCCATGCCAACGGCCACGACCGGCAGCAGGTAGACGATCGAGGCGTCCTGGACGCCGAACTGGTCGTGGACGATCGCCGCCAGGGGAGTGGCGAATGCGAGGCCAAGGCCGGCCACGAGCAAACCGGCGGTCGATGGCCGGTGAGGTCGCGGGATCGAGAAGCGGGAGCGGCTCAGCACCAGCCCATGGTAGGGCGGGGCGGCCCGCGGCGGGGACGCTGCGTGCCCACTCGACCCACCGTCGCCACCGGCGCCGGGCCGACGAACCGGCCCCCTAGAATACGGCCGTGGTGCAGGGGCTTCTCTCATTCGTGGCCGCCGGGCGCGGCTGGCTCGCAGACCTGGCAAGCCTTCGATGGGCCCGGCCCGGGGGGCTCAACCTGGCACTTCCCGCGGCGATGGTTCTGGTCGTGGGCTATGCGATCCCGCAACTGGGTGGGACCGTGGCCGGAGTCCCCTTCTGGCTGGCCTGGCTCCTGGCGACGGCCGGCGTCGTGGCCTTGGTCCGGGCGCTGCCCTGGACTCACGCTCCGGCTGCCGTTCTCTCGGGCGGGTCCACAGCGGGCGGCGCCGGCGCGGCGGCCGTTGCGGGCCCTCGAGCGCCCGGCCGTTCGGGGTTCTCCTTTCGCCGGCTGACGACCCTCCAGCTGGCGTTCGTAGTGGAGGTGATGGTCGTCTGGATCATCTATGACATCGGGTTGTGGCAGCCGGCAGGCCACCTCTACGATCTGAATGTCTACCTCGGCGCATCCGAGCGCTGGATGAACGGCGGATCGGCGTACATGACCTCTACATTGACGGCCTGGCCGGCCAGCGCGAGCGCCGACTTCTTCCTCTACCCCCCGCCGCTTCTGCCGATCTTCGCCCTGCTGTCGCAATGGCCGGCAGCGCCGGTGGCGGCGGCATGGACCCTGTTCCAGCTGGCGTGCTGGTATCGCGCATTTCGGCTGCTCGGACTGGCGTCGAGCCTGAGCCTTCTGCTGCTCGCGTTCCCGCCGGTGATGATCGGCATCGAATCCGGCAACGTCGCGGGCCTGACGTTTCTGTTGTTCGCGGCCGCTGTCCGAACGGGCGGATCGCTAGTCGTCGATACGATCTTCAAGGTGCAGAGCGGCATTCCCGTTCTCTGGCTGGCTCGCCAGCGGCGCTGGCGCGGGCTCTTAGCCGGGAGTGCCGTCGTCGCGGCCATCATCCTCGTGACGCTGCCGCTGGTGGGCATCGAGGCGTGGCGGGAATGGTGGGCGGGGCTGGGCTACCGCGCCTCGTCGCAGGTGGTCGCCGACGCGCTCTACGGCTACTCGTACGCAAAGGTTCTGCCCGCCCCGGCGTACGTCGCCGCTTGTGCCGCCGTGACTGCCTTTGCACTCATCTTCCGCGACCGGCGCGGGCTCGCCGCGCTCGGCCTGGCCTCGATATTCGCGTCTCCCGCGCTGTGGCCCCACGGCTTTGTCTTCGCCCTGCCGGCAGTGCTGATGCTGGAGAGCGGCACCGCGGTATGGCTGATCCTCGGCGTGGGCGCCTTCGGCTCCAACATGTGGCTGCTCTTCGGGGCCGGCTGGATCGCCGTTGTCGCCGCCCGGCGCTTCCCGAACGGACGGCTCCACCCTCTTGCCGGGGCGGACGGCCCGTGGTCCCGCGCTATCGGTCCGTCGCCCGGCGCTGTCGGCCCGCGGCCGGACGCTGTCGGCCCCTCCCGCGCTGTCGACCCGCGGCAGGTCGGACGCACGGCTCCGCTTGCCGGGAACGCAGGCGCGGATCAGCCGCTGAGCCGACTGGTCACGGCGACCCGCGTGGCCGCCGCGACCCCGACCGTGGCGCCGTTTGGCGAGCCGACGATCGCTCCTTGCCGCCCGTCGCCGCCTGGCGAGCCACGTCTCCGGCCGGGGCGTCCACCAGCCGTTGCGCGCTATGCTGCGCGCCATGGCAGTCAAACCAGGCGCACCGGGGCCCCTCATCGCGATTACCTCGGCCGACCCAGCCGCTTCGTCAGACCCTGCCCTGACGCGCCGCAAGAACGAGCTGTATGCCGACGCTATACGCCGCCACGGCGGCACGCCGGTCATGATCGACGCCGCGACTCCGGCCGTGGAGCGAGACCGTGTGCTCTCCGAGATGGCCGGCCTTCTCTTGACGGGCGGCCCGGACGTCGACCCCGCGCTATATGGCGAAGAGCCGGCCGGAGCCACGGGCATGGATCCGGCTCGAGACCAGCTGGAGCTGGACGCGTGGCGGGTCTCGGAGCGGCGGTCCGTGCCGGTGCTCGGTATCTGCCGCGGGCTCCAGGCCATCAATGTCTTCTCGGGCGGAAAGCTGCTCCAGGACGTGCCCAGCCACGCCGGCACGCCCTACGGTCAAGGAACTGCTCACACTCACTTCCTCGAGGTCGCGCCGCACAGCAAGCTCGGGCGTGCCATCGCCTCCGCGGCGCCAGACGGCGTCGCCGGCGGCGATCCAGAGGACGACATGCTCGAGTTGGAGGTGAACACCTACCACCACCAGGCGGTCCGTCACGACGCCCTGGGCGCGGGCCTGCGGGCCGTGGCCTGGTCCGACAGCGAGGCCGGCCGGCTCGTGGAAGGCCTCGAGGGAGTGGATGGGCGCTGGCTGGTGGCCGTGCAGTGCCACCCGGAGCGGACGGAGTCGACGCCGGAGGCGCTGGACGGTTTGTGGGCGGACTTCATCCTGGCCGCTGCCCGGTTTGCCGCTACGGAGCCAAGCGCCGCGCCTGCCTGACCGGCCCGCGGTCCGCCGGCGAGGGACCTGCCGCCCGCCGACCCCAACCGGCCTCGGCCCTGCCTGCATGCGCGCTTCGCAGGCAGTGTCGCAGCCGCGTATCTTGTCCCGCGTCACTGCGGCACCCGGCGCCGTCGGCGGCGTCACCCGCGGACTGACTTGCCTGGAGGTCTCCGGTGTTCGTTCCCCTTTCGGTTCTCGAGTTCCGCGACAGGGCTGAGGCCTACTTCGGGGATAAGGTCGGAGTCGTCGACGGCGACCGCCGCTTCACCTACCGCCAGTTCGGCGAGCGGACGCATCGACTGGCCAACGCGCTGGTCGAGCTGGGCGTCGAAGCCGGCGACCGAGTCAGCTTCATCACCTACAACACCCACCAGCTGCTCGAGGCCTACTACGGCGTCCTCGAGGCCGGCGCCGTCCTGAACCCGATCAACATCCGGCTCACGCCAAAGGAGATCGCCTACATCCTCGGCCACGCCGGTTCGAAGGTCGTCTTCTTCCACAAGGACTTCAAGCCGCTGGTCGAGGCCCTGATCCCCGAACTTCCGGAGCGGCCTCGCTTCGTGATCATGGAGGGGGCCCTCGACGGAATCGCGACCGATGAGTACGAGGCGCTGCTCGCAGGCGGCTCGCCCGACCCGCTGAGCCCCAAGATCGACGAGAACGCCATTGCCGAGCTCTTCTACACGAGCGGCACGACCGGCTTTCCCAAGGGGGTGGCGATGACGCACAGGGAGCTGTACCTGCACTCTCTGTACGCCGAGATCGGGCTGCAGTTCACCGAGGACGACGTCGTCCTGCACGTGGTTCCGCTCTTCCACGTCAACGGCTGGGGCACGCCCCACTTCCTGACGATGATCGGCGGGCAGCACGTGATGCTCCGTAAGTTCGAGCCGCTTGCCCTGATCCAGGCCGTCGAGCGGTACAAGATCACGCGCATCCTGGCCGTGCCGGCGATCTTCAACGCCGTCCTGCACCACAGCGAACGGGCCAAGCACGATATGTCGAGCCTCAAGCAGGCGATCATCGGCGGCGCGCCCTCGTCCCCCACTCTGATCGCGGGTTTGGAGGAAGGCCTGAACGTGCAGGCGTTCGCCGGTTACGGGCTGACCGAGACTTCGCCGATCCTCACGCTGGCCACACCCCGGACCTTCCTGACCGAAACCGAACCGGCCGAGAAGCGCCAGGCTCGACAGTCATGGACAGGCTGGCCGATCCCCGGGATCGCCCTCCGCGTGGTCCACTCGGATGGCCGCGACGTCCGGTCCGACGGCGAGCAGATCGGCGAGATCGTCGTCAGGTCGAACACGGTCATGAGCGGCTACTACAAGGACCCCGAAGCCACGGCCGAAACCATCCGCGACGGTTGGCTCCACACAGGGGACATGGCGGTGATCGACGAGCAGGGCTACGTCCTGATCAAGGATCGCTCCAAGGACATCATCATCCGCGGCGGGGAGAACATTTCGTCGGTCGAGGTGGAGATCGCGATTGCGTCGCACCCGGCTGTGGTCGAATGCGCCGTCGTCGCCGCTCCCGACAAGGCCCTGGGCGAGGCCCCGGTCGCCATCGTGGTCCTCAAGCCGGGGACGACCGCAACGCCCAAGGAGCTGCGCGACCACTGCAAGGCGCGGCTGGCCCGCTTCAAGGTCCCACGCGACATCCACTTCCGTGACGCGCTGCCCAAGGGCGGCACCGGCAAGATCCTCAAGGCCGAGCTGCGCGAGCCATTCTGGAAGGGCCACGAAGCCCGCGTTCAGTAGCGGCGCGCTGCCGCAGACCGTACGATTCGAGCGCTCGACACCGCGCAAGGAGTACCGATGCTGTTCGATCTGCCTCTGGCCGAACTCCGCGTCTACAAACCCGAGCGCGAAGAGCCCGGCGATTTCGACGAGTTCTGGAGAGAGACGCTGGCCGGCGCGCGATCCCACCCGCTGGCGGCCCGTTTCGAGGCGGTCGACGCGGGCCTGACCACGATCGACGTCTTCGACCTGACCTTCGCCGGCTTCGGAGGCCAGCCCATCAAGGGCTGGTTCCTCGTTCCGCGCGACCTCGCCGGCTCCCCGTTCGCAAGAGACGGCCGCCTGCCTTGCGTCGTCGAATACGTCGGTTACGGCGGCGGCCGCGGCCGGCCGATCGACTGGCTGACGTTCCCAAGTGCTGGGTTTGCCACGCTGGTGATGGACACTCGCGGCCAGGGCAGCACCTGGCGCTCGGGCGACACGCCGGACATAGCCACGGGCGATACGACCGGCCAGCACCCCGGCTTCATGACCCGCGGCATCATGGACCCGTCCACGTACTACTACCGCCGCCTGATGAGCGACGCCGTCCGGGCCGTGGAGGCCGCCCGGGACCACCCGCTCGTGGATCCGGCGCGTGTGGCCGTGACTGGCGGCAGCCAGGGTGGCGGTCTCACGCTGGCCGTGGCCGGCCTCGTGCCGGACGTGCTTATGGCCCTGCCCGAAGTCCCGTTCATGTGCCACTGGCGGCGGGCCACCGAGATCACCGACAGCGACCCCTATCACGAGATCGTGCGCTTCGCCCGAATCCATCGCGACGCAGCCGAGCGGGTCTTCGGCACGCTCTCGTATTTCGATGGGCTCAACTTCGCCGCTCGCGCGAAGGCGCCAGCGCTGTTCTCTGTGGGCCTGATGGACCAGGTGACGCCGCCATCCACGGTCTTCGCCGCGTACAACCACTACCGCGGACCCAAGGAGATCGAGGTGTACCCGTTCAACGGCCACGAGGGCGGCGAGTCGATCCATACCGAGCTGAAGATGCGGCGTCTGGCCGGGGCGGCTGCCGTGGCGGCGCCGGACCGGACGCATGAGCGGCCCTGAACCGGGCCCAGGGTCGGTGATCGGGTCGGGGGCAGGATCCGGAACCGCGGAAGCCGGCCCGCGCAACGTCGCGGTGGATGTCGCGATCGAGCTGGCTCGCCCTCGCGACGCTCGCGGCGATAGTCCTCGGTGCGATCCTGCTCCGCTTCGCCGGGCTGGATACCCAGCCCGGCGGCCTCTACGGCGACGAGGCGGCCGAAGGCCTTGACGCCATGAAGATGCTCCACCAGCCGGGCTACCTCCCCGACTGGCTGGTCTGGTTCCAGAACGACGGCGGGCGCGAAGCCCTTTTCGCGTACGTGGTTGCGGGGGTGTTCCACTTCTTTGGCGGGACGATTCTGGTGCTGCGCGCCACTGCCGCGGCCTTCGGGGTGGCCGGAGTCCTGGCCATCATCTGGCTCGGCCGGCGTTGGGGCACGTGGACCGGGTTGGTAGCCGGCGCCTGGGCCGCCGGGTCGCTGTGGCTGGTGTGCGTGAGCCGGGACGGAATGCGCAACACCATCGTCCCGTTCTTCGGCGCCGTGGCGCTGCTCGCGCTCATCACCTGGGCGTCGCGTCCGGGTCGCCTGACTGCCCTGCTGGCCGGCGGAGTGACGTCGCTGGCAGCTCTGTACACCTACCAGCCGCTCAAGCTCCTGATGGTTCTGGTGGTCGTATGGCTGATCTGGCTGCGGCGCGTCGACCGGGAGCGTTACGACGAGCTGCGCCGGGACCTCTTCCCGTTCGCGCTGGCATTCCTCGTCGTGGGCGCCCCGATGCTGATCGTCGCCGTAACCGAAGCGACGAGCTTCTTCGGGCGGGCGACGCTGGTCAGCACCTTCAACCCGGCCGTCCAGGCCGACAGCAGCTTCCCCATCCACGTGCTCCGCACCCTGGGCATGTTCGGCTTGATCGGCGACCAGAACGGCCGCCACGACGTGGCCGCGCTGCCGCTCCTGCCCTTGCCGCTCGTAGGGCTGGCGGCGCTCGGCGTCTGGCGGCTGTGGCGGGCCCGCCGCGACGCGGTCGACTCGCTGATCCTGCTCAGCCTGCCGGTCTTCCTCCTGGCGCCGCTCCTGGCCACCGAGGGCTATTCGCCACATTTCCTCCGAGCCCTGGCCCTCGCCGCGCCGCTCGGCGTCGTGATCGGCCTCGGAACCGTCGATCTCGTGAACTGGGCGGGGCGGCGCTGGGGCGTCAGGGCGGCCGGCGTCGCCGGGGGCCTGGTGGCGGCGTCCCTGTGCCTGGTCGCTATCTGGAGCGGCTGGGCATACCTCACCCGGTCCCTGTCCGATCGCTATGTCACCTTCACCATGGACCTGGTCGCGGCGGCCGATATCGCCCACGACACACCGGGCTCCGCCGTCATCGCCTACGAGTTCGCTTCGTTCGACATACAGTTCATCGACTTCGACCGGATGCCGGCGATGATCGAGCCCGGCAAGGAGATCCCGAACCCATACGTCTACTCGCAGATCATCGCCTTGAGACGGGGCGATCTGGTCACGGCCCTTGGGTCGGGCCTGGGCGACCAGGCCCGACCGGTGGCCTGGGATCCCGCGGGGCAGGCGACCGTCTGGATGGTCACGATCCCCGCCGCACCGGCGACGGCGGAGACACCTGGGCCGCCTGCCAGATGAGCGAGACCGGCACCGGACGACGGCTGGGCCTCAGCTTCGGTCGGGCCCTGGCGGCGATCACGATAGCCGGGGCGGTCCTGCGGCTCGCGTTCCTGGCCCGCCAGCCCATCGGCTACGACGAGGACTTCACCGCCGTCGTCCTCCACCAGCCGCTGGGCCGGATGCTCGACATCATCGGCCGTGACAGCGCGCCGCCGCTCTTCTATCTGCTGGCGTGGCTGCCGGCACAGATCGTCGCCTCTCCCTGGGCCCTGCGCCTGGTGCCGGCCCTGGCCGGGATCGCGCTGATCCCGCTCGTGGCCGCGCTTGCCCGGCGCGTGGGCGGGGACGCATCCGGGCTCTGGGCCGCGGCATTCGTGGCAGTCCTGCCGGCAACGGTTCTTCTCTCGGATTTCGCCCGGATGTACGGCCTCGCCGGGACGCTGACCGTGGCCGCGACGTTGCTCCTCTGGCGGGCGACCGAGAACCCGAGCCTCGGCCGCTGGGCCGCGTACACGGCCGCGGCGGGGGCCGCCGTCTGGACGGACTACTTCGCGGTGGTCGCCCTGGCCGGGATAGTGCTGGCAGGAGTCTGGCTCCGGCCATCGCGCCGGATCGCGGCGGCCGCCGTTCTGGCCACTGCCGCCGCCGTTCTAACGCTGACGCCGTGGCTGCTGTACGCCCGCGCTCAGTTCGAGCACGCCGGCCAGGGCTTCTGGATCTCGCCCCTGAGCCCGACGGTGATCGCCGGGACGTTCGGACAGATCTTCAGCGGCCCGCTCCAGGATTCGAGGATACCGTTCGGACCGGAGCTCATCGCCCTGCAGCTCGTGGCTCTGGCCGCCGGTTGCGCGGCCCTCGCCGCTGCCGCCGTTGCGTGGCGTCGCCTGTCACCGGAGTCGCGTCGGGCCGGCGCCTTCTGCCTGCTGTCGAGCAGCGGCATCCTGATCCTGGTAGTCGTGAGCTTCTGGCGGCCGCTGCTGGAGGCCCGTTACGCGAGCATCATGTGGCTGCCCCTGTTCGCCCTGGCGGGCGTGGGCCTGGCGGCCGTGCCCCGACGAACGGCCGTGGCGCTGGTCGTGGCCCTGGCCGTGCCGGCCCTGGCCCTGAGCGTCGCGATCACCCACTCCGAGACTTCCACGCTGGTCCCGGAGCTGAACGCTCGCGTGGGCGACCACGACCTGGTGGCCGCGTCGCCGAACCACTATCTGGTCCTGCTGGACGAAGCGGGCCCGCTGACGCAAGCCCGCCTCCACGTCCTGGCACCCGACGATCCGCCCTGGTTCGACGGCACCGCCGCGTATCCGACCGGGGCGGTCATCCACGCGGTGCCCGCGGACGTGACCGCCAACGGCGGCCGAGTCTTCTGGGTGGCCGATCCTGGGGCGCCTCCCCCACTCCTGCCGGCGGCATACCGCTCCATGGAGAGCCACTGCGCGATCGGGGTCTGCCTGACGGTCTACGGCGCGAGCGGCTGAGGCGCCGCTACGGCCCTCATGGGAGGACGATCGGGCAGGGCTCGGGGCCCGGAAGGGGTTGGCCGGGCGGCGGCTCAGCTTGCAGGCTCCGTGGCGCCTACCGAGACCATCGAGTAGCCCGGCGCGCTGACGTGTAGTTCGATGTGCATGGGTCGAGCCGTCCGGAGCCCGAACGTCATGGCAGCCCGGGCCGAAGTTGGTCGCCATCCCGGAGCCAGTTGGACGTCACGTTCGAGAATCTGGAGAAGGCGCATCACGTTCGTCCAGCTGCAGACCCAGTTGCCATCGGCGTCGGCGCCACACGCGATCACGGGAAATGGCAGCGTCGGCTTGGCCGTCATCCTGGCGGTCGGCTTCGGCGTCGGGGCGGGCGTTGGAGTCGGCGTGGGAGTGGGCGACGGCGTCGCGGTCGGGCTCGGGGTCGGGACGGGGTGGGGGTCGGGGTTGGGGTCTCGGTCGCAGTCGGGGTCGGGCGTCGGGGTCGGGGTCGGCGTGGGGGTCACGACGGCCGTCCGGGTGGGCGTGGGCGTGGCCACCGCAATCGGGTTTCCGTTGTTGAAGCCCGCGAAGAGGGCGCCGGCTTCCAGGGCCACGAGAACGAGGCCCAGGCCAAGGGCGACGAGGGTCGCGTCGCGGCGAAGGCGGCGACCTACTCCGGGCGCGGCCACAACCTCCGGCCGTGGGATTTCGGGTCCGGCGGGGGCGAATGGGGGTCGCGGGCGGACGGTGCCGGTCATCGACTTGGCCACGCAGGTCAGGCAGCTGCGCCGCGAGGCGCTCCAGCAGTCGTTGCAGACGAACTGACGGCATTCGTGGCAGAAGCGGAAGCTCTTGACGAACGACTGATAGGCCTCGTCGTCCATGCTGGCCAGCAGCTGGCGGCGAGCGGTATCGACGCTAGCCCCAAGGCCTTCGTGGAATCGAATGGTTCGGCTGAGCCCCATGCTGAAGGCGCGCAGTTTCCCGCCGATGCCGAGGGCACGGCTGGACGGCGGCAGTACGAAGCGCGTCTTGCAGCGTTCGCATGCGTATTGGATCAGGGCGGGCGCTTCCTGGGAAGTGCTCATGAGAGGCCTCTACCGAACACGAAACAGAATACCGGGTGCGGCGTGGAGATCCAGGCCATCATCAGTGAAGGTCGTTCGAATGCCCCCTTGCCGCAATGGGACAGTGGTACGCAAAGTACTGTCCTCTGTACGTACGGTGGATAGTACCTCCGGGTAGGCAGACAAATGAGACGGCCGTCCACTTAGGTGGGGCGCGGGCCTCAGTTTGCATTCCGCCGAGCTGCCATCAAGAATGGGCAGCGCCCCGCCTGCCCACCGATCCGCTCCTCGCGGCCCTAGGGCAGCCGGCGAGGCCGGCGCCGGGACGTCCCCGAAAAGGCGCGCTGCCGCAGGGTTCGCGGAATCGGGAAGTCGTGGTTCGAGGATATGAGTCTGGGGTTCCATCGGCGCATGCCGGGGCGGCGAGCCATGGCCGTGAACCTGCTGGCCGTGGCGATCGTCCTTCTGCCCGCTGCCGGGTCCGTCTGCGGCTTGACCGGGCCGCCCAGCGCGGCGACAACGTGGATCTTCAACGTCTACGACCCGAGGGCGGTGCTCTGGCAGGACCCCGATACGACGGCCTGCACCGCGGCCTCCACCGCGATGATGCTGAACATGGGCGTCATCCCGCACGGATGGGGGCGCCGCCTCCCCGCGGAGCCCCGGCGACACGCCCCTCAGGTGGCGCCTCGACACCACGTACGCCCAACAGGAGGCGATCCTGGCATACTCGCGAGCCAACATGACCATGCGTCCGACCTCGGCCGGCACGGACCCGCACGGGTGGCGAAATGCCCTCAACTACTACGGCTGGGGTTCCATGGACGCAGGCGTCTACCGCGATTCCTCCTACTCCTCTTTCGACGCAGCAGCAAAGGCAGTTGTGGTCTCACTGGCCCGATACGGCCGTCCGGTCGGCGTGCTGTCCCGTGCCGGACGCCATTCGCAGGTCATAACCGGCTACATGGTCATGGGCGGGGATCCGCGCCTGGGCGACGGCTTTACGGTGGTCGGTGTGTACGTGACGGATCCGCTCCGATCCGACGCCATGCGAAACACCTGGGTTTCCTCACACAACTGGAAGTCCGGCCCCACGAGCGCCGCCTTCACGCCGTATCGGGAGACAGACTCGCCGTTCGTCGACGCAATCGACGGCCGCGTCGGCACGACGGAGTGGTACGGGGAGTGGGTTGTCATCGACGCCGTCCGATAGCGCGAGCCACGTCGCAACAGCCCCGCGCATTCCTCCGAAGTCCGGCAAGATAGTCCGAAGCGTCGGGGCGTGGACCCCCGGAGCTCGTCCAGATGAGGAGCCCATGGACCGCTCCCGGAACCGGACGGCGACACGGGTGGCAATCGGTTCGCCGGCGGCAGGCCCCGCCCCAGCGAGGCGCGGCGCGTAGGGTGGCCGCAACCGAAGCAGCGAGCCTGGGCGCCACCCTGGACCGCGTCACGCGGGCCGAAGGCACCGCCCGTGGGCGATTCTTGATCGGCCTGGCGGTCGTGCTTGTCTGCGTCTTCGCCTACGAAGGCGTCCTACGAGCGCTGCTATTCGGGTTCGTCCGGCTGCCGCTCGTGCCCGGAGGACTGAGTTCGCTGACCGCGATCGTCGCCATGTCGAGCCTCGCTCACGCCTGGTATGCCCTAGGCGGCCGCCACACGCTGGCGTTCTTCGGCCTCAGCGCCGCCATCTCCTGGGTGTACGAGCAGGTGGGCGTCGCAACCGGACTGGTCTTCGGCGCTTATCACTACACGGACTACCTGGGCGCGAGACTTGGCGACGTACCGCTTCTGATACCGCTGGCCTGGTTCATGATGATCTATCCCGAGCTACGTCATCGCCAACCTGGTGCTCGAGCGTCAGACGACCGGGACGCCGGACGGACTGGCGCGGCTGATCCGCCTGGCCGCTGTGAGCGCGGTCGTCATGACGGTCTGGGATCTCGTCATCGATCCGATCCTCTCCGGACCATCCGTTCGAGCGTGGATCTGGGAGACGGGCGGACCGTACTTCGGAATCCCGATCCACAACTACGCCGGATGGCTGCTGACCACGTTCAGCGTCTACCTGGCCTACCGGGCCCTCGAGCAGCGCTTCGCTCCGATGCCGCTGGGACCGGTGAACCTCCGCGTCGCTGCGCTTCCGGTGGTCACATACGGGGTGATGCTGGCTTCCGACTTGCTCTCCGGCGTGGCACCGGCCGGGCTGGCGGTCATCGGGACGGTGGTCATGGGCGTGCCGGTGGCCGCCGCGGCTTGGCGCCTGCCCCTGTTGTACCGATCCGAAAGTACGCCCTGACAGCCCTCCAAGACTCGGTCTCCGGGCACTCCTCGGCATTCGGTCGCCGGGGCTCCGGTCGCCCGGCGCTCCGGACGGTCGTGCCTCACACTTGTTGAGTGACAGCAATCCTCGGCGGTCTGGCCGCTGCCGTTCTTTGGGCGGCGGCAAACCTCACTTCGTCGCGCTCCGGTCGGCTGATCGGCGCCGCCTCGACGCTGGGCTGGATGATGCTCGTCGGCCTGATCATGGCCACGCCTCTGGCCCTGGCGTCGGGGCCTCTGCCGCCGCTGACGCCGGCTCTGGCGGTCTGGCTGGCCGGCTCGGGATTGGGCGGGGCGATCGGCCTGCTCTTCTTGTACCGGGGCCTGCGCGTCGGCCACGTGGGCGTCGTCACTGCGCTGGCCTCCACCGAAGGAGCCATCGCGGCCGTGATCGCGGTCGTCGCGGGCGAGAGACTGACCGTCCCGGTCGTGGTGATGCTGTGCGTGATAGCCGCCGGCATCGCGACGGTGGCGCTCGCGACGGGCGATGCGGCGGGCGATGCGACGGCGCCGGCCACAGCGGTCCATGGTCACGATCAGCGTCGCGCGGCGATGTTCGGCGTTGCCGCGGCGCTCTGTTTCGGGGGCGGGATCTACGCCACGGCCCAGGCCGGCCTCGTCCTGCCGCCATTCGTGGCCCTTCTGCCTCCCCGTGTCGTCGGGGTGGTGGGCGTGTTTCTGCCCCTGGCCCTGACCGGCCGTCTTCAGATGACCCGACGCGCGGCGCCGATGGTGGTGGTGATAGGAATCGCCGAGGTGCTGGGCAATGCCGCCTACATCCTCGGCGCTCGCGGGAGCATCGCCATCGCGGCCGTCCTGGCGAGTCAGTACGCGGCGGTGGCCGCGATCGGCGCCTTCTTCCTCTTCCGCGAACGGCTCTCGACACCCCAGCGCTCCGGAGTCGTGGCCATCGCCGTGGGCGTCGCGATCCTCACAGCCGTCAGGGGCTGACGCGCGGGCCCGCGGACGGATCGGCTATCGCAGGATCGCCTCCACCTCAACGGCGGTCGTGCCGGGGTTTGGCAGAGGCACCACGTCGCCGTCTATCGCCACTCCGTCAACGACCAGGGAGACGGCGTTGCCCGGCCCCTCGCGCCGGACGGCGATCTCGTAGGACGTGCCGCGGAACTCGCGATGAGCCTTGAAGCCGTGCCAGGATGACGGCAGGGCCGGCGCCACGCGGAGGCCGTCGTAGGTCGGCCGGATGCCCAGGATCCATTGAGTGGCGGCGACGTACGTCCAGGACGCGGTGCCGGTCAGCCAGGCGTTGCGGGCCAGGCCGAACGAGGGATGCGCCGGGCCGCAGATGTTCTGTGGGTAGACGTAGGGCTCGACCTTGTAGACGTCGGCGTCCGTGCGGGCGAGCGGCAGGATCTGGCGGTAGTAGCGGTAGGCGTCGTCGCCGTGGCCCAGCATCGCCGCGGCCACGATCGACCAGGTGTTGGCGTGGCAGAAGATGCCGCCGTTCTCCTTGGCGCCGGGCACGAAGGTGGACGTGCCGCAGACGCGTCGCGTCGACGCCGTCGTAGGGCGGCCACAGCAGGGCCAGGCCGAACTCGCGTGTTCAGCTTCTCGTCCGCCGAGGTCATCGCCCGCTCGGCGCGCTCGCGCGGGGCGACCTCGCCCATGACGGACCAGCTCTGGGTGATCAGGTCGATGGCGTGGTGGGCGGCGCCGGCCACGCCGATCGGCAGCCCGTCGTCGTCGAAGGAGCGCACGTACCAGGCGCCGTCCCAGGCGTGCTCGTTGATCGCCGCGGCCATCGCGGCGTGCAGGCCGGCGAAACGCCGGCTTCGTCCGGCCGCGCCGAGCTTCTCGCACAGCTCGGCCAGGTCGAGCATGGCCCGGCAGAACTGCATCGCCGTCCAGACGCTCTCGGCCTTGCCCGAGCCGTGGTCGACGTTGAGGGTGTCGTTCCAGTCGGAGAAGCCCGAGCGCGGCAGGCCGTGCGGGCCGCGGTGAGCTCAGGGTGAAGTCGACCGCCCGCAGCATGTGCTCCCAGACCGGCTCCTCGGCGCGGTCCACGTACGGCACCTTCTGCTCGAGGTAGTCGAAGTCGCCGGTCTCGCGCAGGTAGGCGCAGACCGAGATGATCAGCCAGAGGTGGTCGTCGCTGAACCACTGCGGCCAGTCGGGGTACTCGGCCGCGAGTCCCGGGCCGCCCTTCGCCGGTGAGCGGGAAGAACTGGTGCCAGGTGTGGCCGTCGGCGAACTGCATCTGCCAGATCCGGGTCAGCATCCGCGCGGGCGTGGTCCGGGACGGTGTGCATCGTGCCCAGCGTGTCCTGGCCGCTGTCGCGCGTGCCCATGCCGCGACCGAGGCCGGTCTCGTAGCCGGAGACGAAGCGCGACCAGTACAGCGTGGTGCGGCACTGGACCTGGTTCCAGAAGTTGAGCATCGCGTTCGTGTCGGCGTCGGGCGTCTCGACGGTGAAGCGCGACAGGTAGGTCGTCCCAGTCGTCGCGCAGGGCGGTGAAGGCGGCGGCGACCTCGCCCGGATCCGAGAAGCGCTCCACGACGCGGCCGATCTCCGCCGGCCGCTCGGTGGCGCCCATGATGTAGACGATCTGCCGCTCCTCGCCCGGGCCGAGCTCGATGTCGTGGCAGAGCGAGCCGATGCTGTTGCCGCGCGGCGAGGGGGCGTTCGAGGGCTCGCCCGTCTCGACGACGATCGGGATCGGCCAGGTCGCGGCCGCGGCCGACGAAGTCCTCGCGGTCGCAGGTGTAGCCGGCCGGCGTCTCGCTGCTGGCGAAGAAGAAAGTCAGCGGCTGGAACTTGGTCCCGACCCGGATGACGCCTTCCTCGCAGGCGCTGAAGACGATGTGCTGGGCCCAGTCCAGGTTGGTCAGGTCGTTGAAGGCGTCGGCGAAGCTGAACTCGACGTAGCTGAAGCTGCGCAGGCGGCGCGGCGCCGCGCCGAGGTTGCGGACCCGCAGGACCCACAGCTCGCACGGCGCGGGCTCGTCGATCGGGCTGAGCGGCACGAAGTACAGGATCTCGGCGGCGATCCCCTCGTACGTCGCTCGCGATCTTCGTGTAGGCCGTGCCGTGCCGGCACTCGTAGCCGTCCAGGTCGCGCTTGACCGGCGCCGCCGTGGGGCTCCAGTACTCGCCCGTCTCCTGGTCGCGCAGGTAGACGTAGCGGCCGGGCTGGTCGGCCGGGAACGGCGTTGTAGCGGTAGCGGGTGACTCGCCGGTTGCGCGGGTCGCGGTCGAAGCGAGTAGCCGCCGCCGGTGTTGGAGACGATGCCGCCGTAGCGACCCTCGCCGATGTAGTTGAGCCACGGCGTCGGCGTGTCCGGCCGGGTGATGACGTACTCGCGGGCTTCCTCGTCGAAGTAGCCGTACGCGTTGGCGCCCGGACGCGCCCTGAGCTCGGTCATCTGGTCCTGCCTCCACCGTCGACAGGGCGCCTGCGACCCGGCGACATGCTCCATGGCGGGCGCGGCTCGATCGCTACTGGACGAAGGCCTCCACCTCGAGAGTCTGGCCACGGCGCGACGGCAGCGGGGCCAGGTTGCCCTCCACCTCGCGCCCGTCGACGACCAGGCGGGCGACCCGGCCGGTGGACCCCCCGGCCTTGCGGACGGTGATCGCGTACGTGGCGCCGCGGAACTGGCGCGTGACCGTGGAACTCACCCCAGTCGGCGCGGCAGCACCGGGTCGATGCGCAGCCCGTCGTGCTCGGCGCCGGATGCCGAGGATCCACTGGCTGATGGCCACGAAGTTCCAGGCGGCCGTGCCCGTCAGCCACGAGTTCTTGGCCTCGCCCTGGGTCGGGGCGTCCCTGCCCGGCGATCATCTGGGCGTAGACGTACGGCTCGCAGCGGTGCACGTCCGAGATCTCCTCGCGGGCGGACGGGTTGATGCGCAGGTAGTAGTCGAGCGCGCCCTCGCCGTTGCCGGCCCGCGCCTCGGCGATCATGACCCAGGGGTTGGTGTGGCAGAAGACGCCCGCGTTCTCCTTGTAGCCCTGCGGGAACGTCGAGATCTCGCCCAGCTCGAGGTGGTAGTAGGTGTAGGCGGGCTGGTGCAGGACGATGCCGTGCGGCGTGGCCAGGCGCTCGCGAACGGACGCCAGGGCCTTGTCGGCCAGGCCGTTCTCGAGGCCGATGCCGGCCACGACGCAGATGCCCTGCGGCTCGATGAAGATCTGGCCTTCCTCGCATTCGCTCGAGCCGACGACCGTGCCGAAGTAGTCGTAGGCGCGGCGGAACCACTCGCCGTCCCAGCCGGCCGTCTCCACGACCTCGGTCATGGACTCGCGCGGCCTCGCTCAGACGGCTCGCCTCGGCGTCGTCGCCGCGCAGGCCGGCGATGGCGGCCAGCTCGTCCGGCGGCCAGGACGAACAGCCCGCCGATGAAGACGGACTCGGCGACGCCGCCCTCCTTGTTCTCGGTCGTCTGGAACGACTCGCCGGGCGTCTCGGAGAAGCAGTTGAGGTTCAGGCAGTCGTTCCAGTCGGCCCGGCCGATGAGCGGCAGGCCGTGCGGGCCGAGCCGCTCGAGCGTGTAGCCGATCGCCCGCTGGAGGTGCTCGTAGAGCGGCGTCTCGGAGCCGGGCTCGTTGTCGTAGGGCGACCGGCTCGTCGAGGATCGAGGCGTCGCCGGTCTCCTTGAGGTAGGCGGCGACGGCCAGGACGAGCCAGGCCGGATCGTCGTTGAAGCCCGCAGCCGACGTCGTTGTTGCCGCGCTTGGTCAGCGGCTGGTACTGGTGGTAGGCGCCGCCGCGTGGGCAGCTGCGTCGCGGCGATGTCGAGGATCCGCTCGCGGGCGCGCGCCGGGACCATGTGGACGAAGCCGAGCAGGTCCTGGTTCGAGTCGCGGAAGCCCATGCCGCGGCCGATGCCCGACTCGAAGAGCGAGGCCGAGCGCGACATGTTGAACGTCACCATGCACTGGTAGGCGTTCCAGATGTTGACCATCCGATCGACGTGCTCGTTGCCGGTCTCGACCTGCAGGATGCCGAGCAGACCGGTCCAGTAGTCGCGCAGGTCCTCGAACGCCTTCTGCGACCTCGGCGGCCTGGAGGTAGCGGGCGATGACCGGCTTGACCCGCCGCTTGTTGATCGTCTGGCTGCCTGGCGGGTCGAACTTGTCGTCCCTCGCGTTCTCCTGGTAGCCGAGCAGGAAGATGACCTCTCGCGTCTCGCCGGGCGCAAGCTCGAGCTTGACGTGGTGCGAGCCCATCGGCTGCCAGCCGTGGGCGACCGAGTCGGTGGCCTTGCCCTGCTCGACGACGATCGGGCGGTCCCAGCCGCGGTAGGGGCCCAGGAACGCGTCGCGCTGGGTGTCGAAGCCGGCCAGCGGCGCGGAGCAGGCGAAGAAGGCGAAGTGGTCGCGCCGCTCCCGGTACTCGGTCTTGTGGTAGATGACGCCGTCCTCGACCTCGACCTGGCCGATCGAGTAGTTGCGCTGGAAGTTGGTGGCGTCGTCGTTGGCGTCCCAGAGGCACCACTCGATCGAGCTGAAGAGCGACAGACTGGCCGCGGCCCGCCGCTCGTTGGTGACGCGAATCCGCCAGACCTCCAGGTTCTCGCCGAGCGGGACGAAGTAGAGCGTCTCGGCCCGGATCCCGGCGTATGCGCGAGCCGATGATCGAGTAGCCCAGACCGTGGCGGCAGCTGTAGTCCTCGAGCTCGCGCTGGGTCGGCTGCCAGCTCGGGCTCCAGTACTCGCCCGACTCGTCGTCGCGCAGGTAGACGTAGCGTCCGCCCAGGTCGAGCGGGGCGTTGTTGTAGCGGTAGCGGGTCAGGCGGCGCAGCCGGGCGTCGCGATAGAACGAGTAGCCGCCCGCGGTGTTCGAGATGATCCCGAAGTAGGCCTCGCTGCCCAGGTAGTTGATCCAGGGCAGCGGCGTGTCGGGCCGGGTGATGACGTACTCGCGCCCTTCATCGTCGAAGTGACCGTAGCGCACGACTCTCCTCTGTTTCGAACTGCGGCTCGCCGTCGTCGGCGCGCCGGTTTACCGGTCTGCCGATCGCCGGAAAGCATCGCCGGGGCTTCGGAGAGTCGCTCAGGCGACCTGGCTGACCCTCTCGCTCTCGAGCTCGAAGCAGCCCACGAAGTGGTCGTCCTCGATCTGTACGAGCGTCGGCTCGTCGGCCGGACGCTCCGGCATGCGGCCGGCCAGCGGATACATATCGTGGAACGGGCAGTCACCCTTGCCGGTGATCGGGGCTCCCAGCTCTTCCTCGATCTGGGCCCACTTCTTGTGGAGCTGTGGGACCGACGAGACGAGCAGTCGAGTGTACGGATGCGTGGGATGCCCGAAGACCTTGTCGGTGCTGCCCATCTCGACCACGGAGCCGCGGCGCAGGATGACCGTCTTCTCGCTGATGTAGTTGCCGAGCGAGAGGTCGTGGGTGATGAAGAGAAGGCCCATACCCCGGGTCTTGAGCTCGGCCAGCAGGTTGAGGACGTCGATCCGGGTGGAGGCGTCGAGCATGCTGATGATCTCGTCCGCCACGAGGATCTTGAGATCCAGCAGCAGTGCGCGGGCCACCAAGCAGTCGCTGCAGCTGTCCGCCGCTCAACTGGTGCGGGTACTTGTTGAGCACCTGGCCAGGTTCGAGCGTTACGCCCCGGAGCGCCGCCTCCAGCTTCGCGGTCCACTCCGAGGTCGGCATCTCAGGGAAGTACTCGCTGCGGATCAGGGCGAAGACGCGGTCGGCTTTGAAGATGGGGTTGTACGAGCTGAACGGATCCTGGAAGACGCCCTGGACGTGGCGGTAGTAGGCCTTGACGGCCGCTGCCGTGCACCTGGGAGACGTCCTCGCCGTCGAGCGTGATGGTGCCGCTTGTTGATCTCGATGAGCTTGAGGATCATCTTGCCGACGGTTGTCTTGCCGCTGCCGCTCTCGCCGATCAGCGAGACGACTTCGCCGGACTTCACGTCGAAGCTGACGTCGCGGACGGCGACGAGATCCTTCCCGCCGAAGGTGCCGACTTTGTAGGTCTTGGAGACTCGGTCGAGGCTAAGCATCTGATCTGGCAGCCTTCCAGCAGGCGACCCAGTGGTCGCGCTCGACTTCGACGAACGGCGGCTCCTCCGCGCATTTGGCGAAGGCCAGCGGACAGCGCGCCCGGAAGCGGCAACCCACCGGAGGGTCGAGGAGCGACGGTGGGCTGCCCGGGAATGCCGGCCAGCTTCTTGTCCGCGTAGCGAACCCCGACCTCGGGCAGTGAGGACACGAGCATCTGCGTGTACGGGATGCAGAGGCCTTCTCGATGATGACGCCGGTGGCGGCCTTCTCGGCCAGCTTGCCCGCGTACATGATCAGGATCGAGTCCGCGATCTGGTACAGGATCGAGACGTCGTGGGTGATCACGATCATGCTCTTGACGAAGCCGTGGTCGCGGAAGCTGACGAGAGTCTCGGCCACGGCTCGCTGCGTCGACACGTCGAGGGCCGAGGTGATCTCGTCGGCGATCAGCAGCGACGGGTCCAGGAGCGTCGAGATGACCATGACCATGCGCTGCTTCATGCCGCCCGACAGCTCGATCGGGTAGCGGCTCAGGACGTCGCGCTCGAGCCCGACGAGGTCGATGCGGCGCTCGAGCTCCGGCTTGATCTCCCGGTACTTCATCCCGCGCGACTCGACGAGCTCGGAGATCATCTTGCCGATCTTCCGAGTCGGGTTCATCGCGCTCATGGCGTACTGCGGGATCGACGGAGACTTCCCAGAAGCGGTACTGCACCATCTCCTCCTTGTCCCAGATGGGCAGTTCGTTGCCGTCGAGATTGACGCTTCCCGCCGACGTACTTCATCCGGCCGTCGAGGCGGATCAGGCTGTTGCCGAGCGTGGACTTGCCGCACCCGGACTCGCCGGCGAGGCCCATGATCTCCTTGTCGGCGACGCGAGAAGGTCGCTCCGTCGAGCGCCTTCACGTCACCGGCAAGTGTTCGGTAGTAGACCCGAAGGTCGGATACCTGGAGGCTCACGGGTCACAGTTTCCCTGAGTTTGGGGTTGAAGATCTCGTCGAGGCCCACGTTCATGACGTACAGGGCGCCGACGGTGGCCATGATCCCGATGCCCGGTGGTATGAACCACCACCATATGCCGAGCTGCAGGGCAGCCCCGTAGGTCACGGAGTTGTACATCATCAGCCCGAGCGACATGCCGCCCGTCGGGCCCGAGCCCGATGAAGTCCAGGCTGGCCGCGATCAGGATCGCGCCGCCGAAGAGCAGGATGAACGTCAGGAACAGATACGAGCTCATGTTCGGCGCGATCTCGGTCGACGATGATCTTCCAGCTCCCCCGACCACTCAGCTTGGCCAGATCGATGAACTCCCGAGACCGAAGCGAGAACGTTTGAGCGCGAATAGCGCGCGCAGCCCACGGCCAGGAGGTCACGCCGATGAAGATGGCCTCGAACAGCACGCCGCGCTGCCTGCAGATAGGACGTGATCACGAGCAGGACGGCCAGGGTCGGGATCACCAGGAAGACGTTCGTGATCATGTTCAGGAATCTCGTCGATCCAGCCGCCGCGATAGCCGGCAACGAAGCCGATGGCCATGCCGATCAAGGCCGCCAGCCCGCCGCCCAGGAAGCCCACGAAGAACGTGGCCTGCAGGCCGTTGACGAACTGGGCGAAGACGTCCTCGCCGAAGTACGTCGTACCGAACCAGTTGCCCGGATCCAGGGTTGGATGCCGCATCGGCATGCCGTCCTGAGCCATCGGATCGGTGGGATCGATCATCGGCCCGAATATCGCCAGGCAAGGCCAGGAACCAGGAGGATCGCTGACGCGATGAGGAACTTCTTCGACCGCAGGGCGAAGAAGAGGAACTCGCCGCGCGCCTCGCTTGGCCGGCGCATCGGCGGCCTTCCCGGCGTCGCTCCGACGCCGGGGCTCGGCTTCGTCGCTGTGTCGTCGCTGCCGCTCATGCCGTGCCTCCTCGCATCGCCACGCGGGTCCGCGGATCGACGATGACGTAGACGACGTCGACGATGAAGTTGGCGACCAGAACGCCGATGATGATGAACAGGAAGATCCCCTGGAGCAGGAAGTAGTCCGCGCTCTGGATGGCCGCGAAGACGAGGTGACCGACGCCCGGATAGGAGAAGACGATCTCGGTGACGAGCGCGCCGGCCACGATCACGCCCAGCTGAAGAGCCAGGCCGGTGATCTGCGGCAGCATCGCGTTCCGGAACGCGTACTTGCGGACCAGGCTCTGCGGGGCGCCGAGCGCCTCCAGGTAGCGGCTGTAGTCCGACTCGAGCTCGTAGATGATCATGTTGCGCATGCCGATCGCCCAGCCGCCGAACATGACGAGGAAGAGCGACAGGAACGGCAGCACCCAGTGGGCGACGAGGTCCGTGAAGAACAGCCATGTCAGCGACGGCTCGAGGTTGAAGCCGTAGCCGCCGGAGAACGGGAACCACCTGAAGGTGTAAGCCCAGCACGAACGACAGGACCAGCGCCAGCCACATGTAGGGCGTCGCGGTCAGGATGTAGCCGACGGGCAGGACGGTGTTGTCGAGCCATCGTGCGGCGGGCTGCGAGGGCTCCGAACGTGTTGCCGGCCCACCAGCTCAGCAGGATCGCCGGGATCAGCAGGGCCAGCGTGTACGGCACCGCGGCCATGATCATGTCGGTCACGGGCGTGCCGTGGCCGTAGACGCTCAGTCCGAGGTCGCCATGGAGCAGGGAGCCCCAGAAGTTCAGGTACTGCACCGGCAGTGGCTGGTTCAGGCCGAAGAGGTTGTAGTAGTAGTCGGCCAGCGCTTTGGCCGCTTCCGGCGAGATGCCGTTCGTCCGAGATACCAGCGACGCGACGGGATCACCGGGCATGAACCGCGGGATCAGCCAGTCGATCGTTGCCGCTACGAAGAACGTGATCGAGTAGGTGAGAGCTTTCGCCCGAAGTAGCGTCGCACGCGATCTCCCGTTCGCGGATCCGGCGACGCTTCGCGGACCCGCAATCAGAGAATTGCCCCTCCCCCGGGGTTGAGCCGGGGGGAGGGGCATGAGTGGCTAACGACTAGCTCTTGGGGACGGCCTTGATGTTGGTGAGCATGTAGATTGCTCCCATCTGCCAGTAGCCGTTCCAGGTGGCCGGCTGAACCTGATAGGTCTTCTCGGACGGCCAGTTGGTCCAGACCGAGTTGTTGACCTGCGACCACTCGCCGTTGTACCACAGCGGGATGATCGGCACGTCGGTCAGCTGGATCTTCTGGAGCTGCGAGCAGATCGTCTTCATCGTCGGCGATGTCCTCGACCGGCGTCTGGTCGAGCTGCTGGACGAGCGTCCAGGCCTGCGGCGTTGTCGTACTGCTCGAAGTTGCGGTTCCGGGCGGCGCCCGCCGCAATCTGCGGCTGGCGGAAGATGTAGTCGTAGTACGTCCACGGCGTGTTGCCGATCTGGACGTCGTTGTTGATGACGAGGTCGAAGGTCGGGGCGGCGCTTGTCGGTGCCGTTGCGATCGGCGACGACCGTGTCGTAGTCGGGGTGGACTGGGATTGATGTTGATGCCGGCGGCCTTGGCGCTCGGCGGCGATCAGGTTCTCGGCTGCCATCCAGTCGGACCAGCCATCGGGAACTTCGAGGTTGAGCTTGATGGGCGAGCCGTCCTTGTTGGTGACGAACCCGTCGCTGCCGGTCTTGTAGCCGGCGGCCGTCGAGGTCGGCCTTGGCCTTGGCCGTGTTGAACGTCGACGCCGAGGGCCTTGACCTGCGCGGTATCGATGTACTTGCTCCAGATCGGCAGGAGGCCGGTCGGGTCGGCTGCGGCGACGATGTTGCCGTAGTCCTTGACTGACGACGTTCTGCGGGGTTGATCGACTCAGCAAGAGCCTTGCGGAAGGCCGGGTCGTCAAGGGGCTTCTTCTTGGTGTTCGGAACGAGCCACGCGGTGTTGCCCGACAGCATGTAGGGCGGGCCCGGCGAAGTACGTGGTGACGCCGTACCCGCCGTTGACGATCTGCGCGATGCCGGGCAGGTAGTTGTTGTCCAGGTCGAGGCCGCCCGCGAGAAGCTGGCCGAGGGCGACGTTGTTGGAGCTGTTGACGATGTCAACGATGTACTTGGGCTGAACGTTGAGGTTGAGAGCCTTGGTCGCCCACCAGTGTCGGGTTCTCTGACCCAGACCATGCGGTCCTGGGCGGCCGTCTTGAACGTGTACGGGCCGGTGCCAACGCCGTTCATGTTGAGGTTCTTGAGGATGTCGGCGTTGTTGAACGGCGTCCAGATCGCCTTGGCGGACGATCGGGGAGTTGTAGAGCCACTGCGCCCATTCCTGGTACGCCGGGTTGGCCTTGAACTTCACCACGACGTCGTTGCCGAGACGGTCGCGCTGGTCGACGAAGTCGAACAGGTTGGAGCCGATCGCCTTGTTCTGCGCGAGGTTGATCGTGAAGGCCACGTCGTCGGCGGTGAAGGCCGAGCCGTCGGACCACGTCACGCCCTGGCGGACGTGGATCGTGTACGTCGTCTTGGCGGCTATCCCAGTCCCCGCCGGAAGCGAGCCACGGGGTGTAGACGTCCTTGATCGGGTCGTACAGGAACAGGGTCTCGTACTGGAGCCCTACCACGCCCATGGCGGCGTTCGGATCCAGCGGGTTCCAGGTGGAGGGGGCGCCCCACTGCTTGCCGCTGGTGTACAGGGTCTGCGTCTCGCGGGTAGACGGTCGTGTCCGTCGCCGGCAGACCGGTCGCGCTCGGCGCGGGCGTCGGGGTGGCGCCCGGGGCCGGTGTCGTAACCGGCGGGGCTGGGCGTCGCTGGCCGCGCTGGGCGTCGCGCTCGAGCTGCTGCACGCTGAGCCGACGATGGCCACCACGGCGAGCAGAGCTAGAACCCTGGATTTGCCTATGTGCATCCCTTTCCTCCTTCCCCATGAGGAGCGCAGGAGCAGCGCGTTGGGCCTGACCGAAATCAGGCACGCTGGACGCCCCACATGGCTAAAGCCAGATCACCAACTCCGTTGGTCGCCCCGTGACGGGGAGGGCCGGGCATCGGCGGACACGACAGTAGACCACGTTTAGTAGCCTGTCAATCTAAAACTTTGACTGAGTATTTGAGTACATGGCCTGCGGATTGGGCCCAGTCCGGACGCTGCGTGGACCGGCGATCCGAGCGTGCGCGCCTTCCTGGACGAGCGCAAGAGCCGGTTGACCCGACCATTCACCGCTGATAAGGTGAGCTAAAGCGTTTAGTAGCGTGATGGAGCAGATTGTGCCGAGGGGAACTGGACACAAGGTGGCGACACTCGCGGACGTCGCGGCCGCTGTGGGCCTTTCGCCGGCGGCGGTCTCGCTCGCCCTGCGTGGCAAGCCAGGAGTATCGGAGACGACCCGGGAGCGCATCGTGGAGGCGTCCCGAAGCCTCGGCTACCGACCTCTCTCGCACACGACTCGCCATCACCAGGGCCCCCTGACGGTCACGCTCGTCATCCGGGCGCTCCACGGCGACTCGCCGGGTGCCAACCGCTTCTACGGCCCGGTTCTGGCCGGAGTCGAGGAGCGCTGCCGCAGGCTCCACATCCGGTCTGATGCTCGCCATCATGCCGGTCGACCAGTACAACCACCCCATCGAGGTGCCGCACTCCGTCACCGACCGGCTGAGCGACGGGCTGATCTTCGTTGGCGCTCACTTCGCCAGCGCCATCGAGCCCGCTCCTGGAGGGGGCCCTACCGGCCGTCCTGGTCGATGCGTACGCCGAGGACGGGGTCTTCGACTCGGTCGAGACGGACAACATCCTGGGCGGCAGGGCCGCGGTCGAGCATCTCGTCGAGCCACGGCCACCGCAACATCGCGATCCTCGGCACCGAGCCCGACGCCTTCCCGAGCATCCTGCAGCGGCGGCGCGGCTACGAGCAGGCGATGGCCGAAGCCGGTCTGACTGCCCGCTACATCGACGCGCCGTACTACGAGCACGAGAGCCGCCGCCGCCGTCGGCCATCAGCTACCTGCGCGCGCAACCCGAGCGTGACCGCGATCTTCTGCGCCAACGACCTGGTCGCGATCACCTTCATCCAGGCCGCCCAGCAGGCCGGGATCTCCGTGCCCGAGCAGGGTCTCGGTCGTCGGCTTCGACGACATCGACCTGGCGAGCTTCATCTCGCCGTCCCTGACGACTATGGCGGTCGACAAGGCCGGGATGGGCCGACTCGCCGTCACCCTGCTTGCGCACCGGCTCGATGTGGGCGAGGAGTGCGTCACCTCCACGCTCGTCCGGCCGCAGCTCATCGAGCGCGAATCCGTCCGGACGATCGAGCCGTCTCCGCCGTCACCGGAGAAACTGCCGATGCTTCGCGCACGAACCGGAACCGGTTCATGCAGTCGACCGAGCATGACGATCGCCTCTCAACGAAAGGGTCTCGATGAATCCCGTCGACGTCCTCGCCGGGCCCGCGGGCGCCGCACGATCCGACCGCGCTTCCCGACGATCCCCTGGGAGGATCGACCGTCCGGCAGCTCTGACGTGGTCTGGCGATCGAGCCGCAATCCGATCATTCGACGCGACCAGATCGCCCGCTCCAACAGCATCTTCAACTCGGCAGTGGTTCCGTTCGGCGACGCGCTATGCGGGCGTCTTCCGCGTCGACGACACCACCCGCCTGATGGACCTCCACGCCGGCCGCAGCGCCGACGGCGTGAACTGGACCATCGAGCCCGGGACCATCAAATGGATCGCTGGCGACGGGCGCGTCGCCGAGATCCAGGAACGGTTCGAGCACGCCTACGACCCGCGCGTGACCTGGCTCGAAGACCGCTACTACGTGACCTGGTGCAACGGCTATCACGGCCCGACGATCGGCGTGGGCTATACCCACGACTTCGAGACCTTCCACCAGCTCGACAACGCCTTCCTGCCCTTCAACCGCAACGGCGTCCTCTTCCCGCGCAAGGTCGGCGGCGCGTACCTGATGCTGTCGCGGCCGAGCGACAACGGCCACACGCCCTTCGGCGACATCTTCCTCTCCGAGAGCCCGGACCTGATCTACTGGGGCCGCCATCGCCACGTCATGGCGCCCAAGGGCGTGGACCTGGGAGGCGACCAAGATCGGCGCCGGCCCAACTCCGATCGAGACGCCCGAAGGCTGGCTGCTCATCTACCACGGCGTCCTGACCTCCTGCAACGGATTCGTCTACTCGATGGGCGCCGCTCTGCTGGACCTGGACGAGCCGTGGAAGGTGATCGCCCGCAGCCGCGACTACCTGCTCTCGCCCCAGATGCTTTACGAGCAGGTCGGCGACACGCCCGAACGTCGTCTTCCCCTGCGCGGCGCTGCTCGACGGACCGACCGGCCGCCTGACGATCTACTACGGCGGCGCCGACACGGTCGTCTGCCTGGCCCACGGCTACCTGCCCGAGATCATCGACTTCGTCAAGGCTCGGAGCTGAGCTGCCACCAGGAAAGGCCGCCGGCCGGATTCGCGGAGACGCATGACCGAACAGACCCTCGACGGCGCGTGGCTGCTGCGGGAGCGCGGCGCCGCCGATTGGATCCCGGGCCACGTCCCCGGAGGCGTCCACCTCGATCTCCTGGCCGCGGGCCGCATCTCCGACCCGTTCGCTGGCGACGAGGAGTTGCGCGTGCAGTGGGTCGCGGAGCGCGACTGGGAGTACCGCCGCGAATTCGCCGTCGACGAGGCAGTGGCCGGGCAGCGAGCACGTCGCGCTCGTCTTCGACGGCCTCGACACGCTGGCCGAGATCCGCCTCAACGGCGAGCCGCTCGGCAGCGCCGACAACATGTTCCGGACCTGGCGCTGGGACGTGACCGGCCGGCTGCGGCCCGGCTCAACGAGCTTTCGGTGATCTTCCGATCCGCCGTCGGGCGTGCGGCCGAGCTGGAGGCGGTCCGCCATCTGGACTCGCCCGACAGCCAGCTGCCCGGCGCGCCTTACCTGCGCAAGGCGCCATGCCACTTCGGTTGGGACTGGGGACCCAGGCTGCCGAACATCGGCTTCTGGCAGGGCGTCCGGCTGGAAGGCTGGAGCGTCGCCCGGCTGGCGGACGTCCGGTTGAGTCAGGCGATCGAGGGCGACGGGGCGCGCATCTCGGCGGAGGTGCGGATGGAGCGGGCCGAAATCGCGCGCGCCTCGGACCGCCGGGCCTCGCCGATCGAGGCGAGACTTCGAGTCGAGCACCCGAACGGGCAGACGACCAGCGTCACGTCGGGGATCGATCCCGCGCAGTACGGTGGCCATCCTTGCGGTCGACATCGCCGAGCCGGAGCTGTGGTGGCCGAACGGCCTGGGCGGGCAGCCGCTCTACCGGGTCGAGGTCCAGCTGGTCGACGGTTCGACAGACGCTCGACACGAAGTCGTTCCAGATCGGCCTCCGCACGCTCGAGCTGCGCCGGGAGCCGGACGCCTGGGGCGAGTCGTTCAGCTTCGTCGTCAACGGCGTGCCGGTCTTCGCCAAGGGCAGCAACTGGATCCCGGCCGACACGTTCCCAGCGCGCGTCAACGCCCGACCGGCTGGAGGCGCTGCTGAGGCGCGGCCGCGGCCGCGAACCACAACATGATCCGGGTCTGGGGCGGCGGCTACTACGAGGTCGAGGCCTTCTACGACCTGTGCGACCGGTTCGGCATCCTCGTCTGGCAGGACTTCATGTTCGCCTGCAGCGTCTATCCGCTCGGCGACCCGGCGTTCCTGGCAAGCGTCCGCGTCGAGGTCTCCGAGCAGGTGCGGCGGCTGCGCCATCGGGCCTGCCTGGCGCTGTGGTGCGGCAACAACGAGATGGAGCGCGGCTGGACGGCCTGGGGCTGGGATCGACCCGAGACGCAGGATCTCAAGGCGGCGTACCTGCGCTTCTTCGGCGAGACGCTGCCGGCGTGGGTCGCGGGCGAGGACGCGGCCACTGCCTACTGGCCGAGCTCGCCTTCGTCGGGCAGGCCGCTCGTGGAGGCGATCGGCGAGCGGAGCGGCGACGAGCACGAATGGGTCGTCTGGCACGGGCTCGCGCCCTTCTCGGCGTACGGCCGGGAGTCGTACCGATTCGTGAGCGAGTTCGGCTTCGAGTCGCTGCCGGCGGAGGCGACGGTCGCCGCCTTCGCGCCGGACCCGGCCGACTGGAACCTGGGCTCGCCGGTCATGGACCACCACCAGCGGTGCCGGGACGGGCAACGCGCGGATCCTCTACTACCTGGCCCAGCAGTTCCGGCTGCCGCGCGACTTCGGCGGACTCGTCTACCTGAGCCAGGTCCTCCAGGCCGAGGCGATGCGCGTCGGCGTCGAGCACTGGCGGCGGGAGCGCGACCGCTGCGGCGGGGCGCTCTACTGGCAGCTCAACGACTGCTGGCCGGTCTCTTCCTGGTCGAGCATCGACTACTTCGGCCGTTGGAAGGCGCTGCACTACGCCTCGCGGCGGTTCTTCGCCCCGGTGCTGCTGTCGTGCGCACTGGAGGGCGGCCAGGCCGTCATTGCCGTCACGAACGACCGCGCGGGAGCCTGGCAGGGCGAGGTTCGCTGGTCGCTGGAGGGGCTCGACGGGAAGGTCATCTCAGCCGGTCACGCGGAGGTGGAAGCTCGCGGCTTGGGCACGACCCGGGTGGCCGCGCTCCCCTCGCCTGCCGAGCCGCATGAGCGTCGCACCACGGTGCTGGTGGCCGAGCTGCTCGAGGGCGAGTCGAGGCTGGCGCTGGTCGTCACGCCCTTCGCGCCCGACAAGCACCTGGCGCTGCGGCGCCCGACGATCCGGACGGCGGTGACGGCCGCGCGACCGGACCAGGCGGCTCAAACGGCGACCGTCGTCCTCCGGTCGGACGTGCTGGCACGCTGGGTCGAGCTCTCGCTCGAGGGCGCCGAGGTCGTCTTCGACGACAACTACCTGGATCTGCCGGCAGGTCGCGAGGTGGCGGTCGGTTTCGAGCTGCCGGACGGCTGGGACCTCGGCCGGGCGCGGGCCGCCCTTCGCGTTCGATCGGTCGCGGACACCTGCCAGTAGCGGCCCACGAACCGGCCGCCAGCCGCCTGCTGGCTGAGACTCGGCTACGGCACGAAGTAGCCGGTGACGTCGAAGACGAGACTGGTGGTCTGGCCACTCGACGATATGTAGGTGGCCGCCAGAGTGCCGCCCGATCCCAGAGCCACGGTGACCCCGTTGGCCACGACCTGGCCGACCGCGAAGTTGATGGTGGAGCTGGTTGGACTGGCCAGTGGGTTGGGTCCGATGAAGACTGCCCAGGGAGCGGTCTGGTCGGTCACGGTCAGGTTGCCGGTGACCCCTGTGGCATCGGTCGGGACGCCACCTCGTACCGGTCACCGCGAAGGCTCGCGGCGTGCCCGCGAGCGAACTTGCCCGATAGGCCGTTGCCCACTCCGGGTATCGAGCAGGCGGGCCGGGGTAAGGGCCACGAACTTGCCGCCTGTGCCATCGAGAGTGAAGTAGCCGGTAACATCGAACACGAAGCTGTGGTCTGACCGGCGCTCGAGAGGTAGGTGGCCGATAGGATCCCACCGGCTCCCAGGGCCACCGTGACGTTGTTGGCCCGGACCTCGCCGGCCACGAAGTTGATGGTCGAGACTGGGTGGGCAGGGTCATAGTCGGTCGGACCCAGATAGACGGCCCAGCCCGCGCTCTGGTCGGTGACCGTCAGGTTGCCGGTGACCGCGGTGGCGTCGGCGGGTACGTCCGCCCCGGCCGGCCACCGCGAAGGTCCGCGGCACACCGGCAGCGAACTTGCCCGACAGGCCGTTGCCGACGCGGGTGTCAAGGAGACGGGCCGGGTTCAGAGGCACATAGGTGGCCCCGCTGTTGTCGCCCACGAAGTAGCCGGTCACATCGAACACGAGGTTGGTGGTCTGGCCGCTCGAGGAGATGTAGGTGGCGCTCAGAGTGCCCCCAGCTCCCAGAGCCACGGTCACCCCGTTGGCCCGGACCTCACCGGCCCCAAAGTTGATGGTGGAGCTGGTGGGGCTGGCCACCGGATCGGGTCCCAGGAACACGGCCCAGCCGGCGGTCTGGTCGGTGACCGTGAGGTTGCCCGTCACAGCTGTGGCGTTCGCGGGCACTCCTCCCCGGCCGGCGACCGTGAAGGTGAATGGCGTGTTGGCCTTGAGCCGGGCCGCCGTGCCGCCGGGCATGCCGTTGCCGGATGCGGGAGTCGAGGAGACGAGCCGGCGTCAGGGGGACGTAGGTGGAGAGGAATATGGGCGGGATCGGCAGCGACAGCGGCGCTCCGGCATAGTAGGTATTGGCCTGATGGCGGAAGTAGCCCCCGTCATTGTCGGCGCTGTATGAGGAGAGATTGTTGCCGTTGATCGCGGGCGGGTTGGTGACGCCGTCCGTTGGCTCCGCGTCGAAAGCCGAGGTGGTGCCAGTCGCGCCGCCGCCGAAGAGCATGGCCACGACGCCGGCCGTAACGGTGGAGGCCAGGTGCGTCCCTGTCGTGTCATCGAACCACCACTCGACGTGGTTGTCCTGGTAGTGGCCCCAGGAGTTGTTCATGGCCCGCATCTTGGTGTTGCCCAGGGGTATCTGCCACAACACCATCCGCAGGCGAACACCGTTGACGAAGTCGCCGACGTAGCGGTTGAAACGGTCGTAGTCGGTGCTGTCCCACCAGCTCGCGCCACCATCGCCGTAGATGATCTGGTCGAAGGCGGCATCACGATCTGCCGGGTCGGTGAAGACGAGGTCGAAGCCGGCGCCCAACGACTGCTGGAAGGCTGTCGAGCGGGCGGCCAGGGCATCGATCTGGTTCAGGGGTGTGTTCTGGTATAGCGGATCGGTGTTCGTGCCCCACATGGAGAGCTCGTAGCCGAGCAGCACGTTCGGGGCGTACTTGTTGCGAAGGCGGACGAAGGCCTGGGCGAAGCCGGCCGCGTTGTTGGCCAGTCCGGAAACGTCGGCGTCGCCACTGCTGGTCACGGCCGCGGGCACCGATGACCCGGCGTCGCCGCTGGAAGCCTGCTGGATGTAGCCCCACAAGTCTGGCTCGATGTCCACGACGATCTTCGACGAGTAGGCCCCCAGATGCTGGAACAGCAGCCGAACGTCGGCCCAGTACGACTTCATCGTGCTGGCGTTCTTGAGGTTGTTCAGGTCGGCCTGGTTCTCCGCGCCCCCGCCCGGACTCGACTGCAACAGCTGGTAGTAGATGAAGACAGGCGTGATGTTTGCGGCAATCGACTCGTCGACGTAGTAGTCCGCGAACTTCGCTCCGCTATTCCACGTAGCCCAGCCCGAGCCGGTGTTCACTCCGCCGGAGAGGTACTGGTAGCGGAACTTGTAGGCTCCGCTGGCGTGCAGGGCCGGGGCGCCGCCCGGGGAATCGGCCAGGCCGAGCTCGAGATGGGTCGAGGGCCAGCCCTGGGGCAGGCCAGGCAGCGGAGCGGCCACGTTGGGAGTGACGGGCGGGACGGAGGTGGCGGCCAAAGCGCCGCCGGGACCAACGCCCGCGAGCACTGAGATGGCCGCTACCGCAATGACAACTAGCCTGATCGATCGGCGCGACGATTGAATCCAGCCCATCCTCGCCAGTCTAGCCCGCCTCGGTTGAACCAGGCGATAACCCAACTGTCGTACCGGACCGCCGTCCGGACCGACCGCCGTCCTCAGCCGGTCCCCTCATGCACCGGAGGCCAACAGGCGCGGGAGGCGAACGGGCGCCCATTGTTAGTCGGCGGCCGGGGCATCGAACTGGAGCCGACCTTGGGCTGGATCGCGGGCATCTTATCGTCATCTGGCGAGAGGCCAGTCCTCGGCCCTAGCCTACCCAGCATGTCGGACTCAGCCCTGTCGCGCCCGCTTCTGGCGGGCACCGCCCCGAGGGCCGCCACTCAGCGCAGGCTGCGGATCACCGTGCGCCGTAACCCGCTGGCTCGGACGGTAGCCGGCGTGGCCATCGTGGTGACGTTCGGCTATCTCATCTGGCGCCTGTTCGGAACCTTGTGCCTCCAATGGTGGTGGCTGTCGATCCCGCTCTTCGTCTGCGACTTGCACGGGGCGATCGGGCTGGTCTTCTACACGATCGGGTTGTGGGACGTGAGCCCTGCCAGAGAGCCGGCCCCGGGGCTGCCCAAAGGGCGTGTCGCGGTCCTGATCCCGACCTACAACGAGCCGCCGGAGGTGATCCTGCCGACGATCGCCGCCGCGGTAGCCCTCGAGCCTGCCCACGAGACATGGGTCCTGGACGACGGCCGCAGGGGAGAGATCCGCGCGCTGGCCGCGAAGCTCGGAGCCCGCTACCTCACCAGACCGGACAATCTCCACGCGAAGGCGGGCAACATCAACCACGCCCTCGAAGTGGTCGACGCGGATATCGTGGCCGTCCTGGACGCGGATCACGTCCCCACGGCGCGGTTCCTGACCGCCACCCTGCCCTACTTCAAGGACGATCGCATCGCCTTCGTCCAGACGCCCCAGGACTTCTACAACCACGAGTCGTTCGAACACTCCCACCTCAACGGCCACGACTACAGCGAGGAAGCCGTCTTCTATCAGGCGATTGCGCCGGGCAAGAACCGCTGGGGCGCGTCGTTCTGGTGCGGCACGTGTGCCCTGCTTCGGGTCGAGGCGCTCCGGTCAATCGGCGGCGTGGCCACGGAGTCGGTCACCGAGGACGTCCATACGACCATTCGCCTGTACCGGCGCGGTTGGCGGGGGGTGTTCCGCCAGGAGGTGCTCGCGCGCGGGCTCGCGCCCCACGACGCGGGCGGCTACCTGGTCCAGCGCAACCGCTGGGCCCAGGGAGGCATGCAGGTCCTGCGGCTCGAGAACCCGCTGCGAGGGCCCGGTCTGACGCTCCCGCAGCGGATCGCCTTCCTGACCAGCCTGATCACCTGGTTCGATTCCTGGCGGACGCTCGCCTACCTCCTGATCCCGATCGCGGTCGTCGTCACCGGCGGCGTGCCGGTCTCCGCCCCGGCACAGATCTTCATGCCGCTCTTCATAACGACCCTCCTGCTCCAGCTGGCGGCCGTGCGGCTCCTCACCGGCCCGGTGTTCTCGTTGCCCATGTCGATGATCTTCGAAATGGTGAGGCTGCCTGCGGTCCTGCCGGCCACGCTGGCGTTCATCCTGCCCCGGCGTCGCGCCACGTTCAAAGTGACGCCCAAGGGCCGGACCGGCGACCAGCGACGGCGAGCCGGCGTTCCTCGCTCTCCTATGGCTGCTGGCGCTCGCATCGGTGCTGTCGCTCGTCTGGTTCGGCCTTACGACGGCCGGCCTGACGCCGTACCAATACGAGGTCCCCTGGCCGGCCCGCGTTGCCAGCCTTTTCGTGGTGATGAACCTGGCCATCCTCCTGGCCGCGATCGCTCGGATCCGAGCGTCCCGGTACGCTGGAAACCGGCGTGGCGCCGTGCGGCTTTCGGTTTGCGCGCCGGCGGCCATCGGTGGTGCACCCTGCACCGTCCTCGATCTTTCGATCACTGGCGCCCGCGTGCTGCTGCCAGCCAAGGCGGCAGCCGACATCGGTGAGGAAGCCAGCCTGTCGCTCCTGCTGCCGGACCAGACGATCGTCCTCCGCTGCGCAGTCAGGCAGCACCTCCCGACGGCGGCGTCGACCACCGATATCGAGACGGCCGCGGTGGCCGACGCGACGGCCTCGGCGGAACCCGACTGCCAGCTCGGCCTGGCCTTCAACGAGGGCCAGGAACAACAACTGGCCAGGGTCGCGGTGGCCCTCTTCCATCCCGAGGTGCTCGGCGACCTGGCAGTGTCGAGGCGAACGCGATCGTTCTTCCGACACGCGCCTGACCTGAGGCGAGAGCTGCAGGACTTCGATCGCGTCGCGGGCGAGCCTGTCCGCCGGGTCGCGTAAGCCGCGAGCCTCAGCCCCGCCGAGACGATGACCTCCACGATCGGCCGGGGACTGCGCCGAGTCTCACCAGGCAGGCGAATCCAGGCCCGCTACCGCGCGGACTGGCCGCCGTCGGGCCGATGGTCCAACCTGCTGCAAGAACACACCGTGATCACGGTGTAGCCTGTGGCGACGAGCGGATGCCTCGCGAGAACGAGATCGACACTTCGATACCCCCGAGCGGGCCAGGCTGCGTCGAGTGCCTGGCCGCGGGTGGCTGGTGGTTCCATCTGCGACGTTGCGCCATTTGCGGCCATGTCGGTTGTTGCGATTCTTCGCCGTCGCAGCACGCCCACAGGCACGCCACCGATACCGGGCATTCGGTGGCTCGCAGCTACGAGCCGGGCGAAGACTGGTTCTGGGACTTCGCCGCCGGCGACTACGTAGACGGCCCGGAGCTGGCTCCGCCAAATCACCATCCGCTCGATCAGCCCGTGCCGGGACCGGCTGGGCGCGTGCCAAACGATTGGGAGCGGCGCCTGCACTGAGCTCCGCGCGATGGCAGGGTGGGGAAGACCTGAAGTCAAGGCTGGCCTTGGTCTACGGATCGGCTATGCGCGGAGGATTGGCGCCTCCGGCGATTCACTGAGGGCCCCCCGGCGGCGAGCAACGCGGTCGCGCTCACGGAGCCGCACGCCTCGCTACTCGGATGCGACCTCGCGGATCGTCAATCCTCGGCCGAGCGACCTTCGCTCGATGCCAGCCCGGCCTTGTAGGCCAGCAGCGCGGCTTCAACGCGGCTGGCCACCTGGAGCTTGCCCAGAATGCTGGTCATGTAGTGCTTCACCGTCTTCTCGGCCAATCCCAGGCGCCCGCCTATCTCGGCGTTCGAAAGGCCCGAGCCGACCAGCGCCAGCACCTCCCGCTCTCGGCTCGTGAGCTCGTCGATGGGATTCGGGGTCTTTGGCCTCGAGAGCCCCCTGAGCGCGCCGTAGGCGAGCCCCGGCGCCAGATAGGTCCCTCCGGCGTGGATCCTTTTGAGGATCGCCCGCAGTTCTCGGCCGGCGACGCCCTTGAGCACGTAGCCTCTCGCCCCGGCCTTCATTGCGGCCATCAGATCGTCCTCGTCCTCGGAACTGGTGAGCATGACGAGACGGGTCGCCGGACAGGCCGCCGAAATCTGGTGGGCTGCCTCCAGGCCACCGCCGGGCATAGCCACGTCCAGCAGAGCGAGATCGGGAGCTGTGCTCGCGGACTGCGCGCACGGCCGCGACGGCGTCGCCCACGGTGGCGACCACCTCAAGCTCATCGTCGGCGGCGAGCGTCGCGACGAGCCCATCCAGGAAGAGCGGGTGGTCGTCGGCGACCACGATACGGATCGCTTCAGTCATGCTCATCGCTCGCAGCTTCGGTTAGGGGCAGGAAGGCCCGGACGTGAGTCCCGCCATCGGCGCTGGACTTCAGTTCGAGCCGCCCGCCCAGCAGCTCGGCCCGTTCGCGCATGCCGGTGAGCCCAAGGTGGCCCTGGAGTGGACGCTGCCGGACGTCGAAGCCGGGACCCTTGTCGCTCACCTCGACGATGAGGTCGCCATCGCCCCCGCCGGTGACCCTGACCTCCACGCCTGCCCCGCCGCCGTGCCGGGCGGCGTTGGAAAGGGCCTCCGAGAGGATTCGGTAGAGGGCGATCTTGGTGGCGAGCGGCGCCCGATCGGGAACTCCCCCGATGTCGACGGTCGCGTGCGCGCCGGCTCGGCGCTCGTGGTCGGCCACCGCCCTTTGCACGATCTCGGCCGGGGAGGCTCGTTCCAACTCGGGCGCGCGCAGCCCTGCGGCGATGGTGCGCATCTCGCCGAGTGCATCGGCAAGGGCACCGCGTACGTCCACCAGGTCCTTCTCGCCGCCTTGGCCAGTCTCCTCCAAACGACTCTCGACTGCGTCCAGACGCAACATGGCAAAGGACAGAGTCTGCGTCGGGCCATCGTGCAAGTCCGAGCCGATGCGACGTCGCTCCAGTTCGTTCAGCTCCGTGGTTCGCTCCGCCGCGCGGCGGAGCCGATCGTGGAGCCCGGCATTCTGGTCGAGCAGGGCAGAGAGCTGGCGGACCCGTTCGCGCAGCTCGGACTCCTGGCTGATGATCTTCTTGCTGCCCTGATTCACGACTCGGGCCAGGGCCAGATAGGCGACCAGGGCCGCCGCGGCCACGAGCCCCCAGGCCACGAGGCGATCGTGGTTGACCTCGGCTTCCAGCTCGTCGGGGAGCTGGTACAGCTCGGCGACCGCGATGATCAGCGACGAGCTGCTCGCCCGGACCGGCAGATAGATCTCGAGCAAGTGACTCCACTGCTGCCGCTCGTAGACGTTCTCCGGGTCGGTCAGATTGCTGATGTCACCGGTGACGGCCCCCTGCGCCGCCCGACCTCGGTCGCCGTCCATCGCGAACTTGCGGCCCATGAGTTGGGGGTTCGGACTGTAGAGGATCGTTCCATCGGTCGACCAGATCCGGAGTGTCACGATCGCCTGGCCCACCGGAGAGTTGTTGAGGAGGTTCTGGAGCGAGTCGATCTCGGGCTGAGTAAGGCTGGAGGTATTGGCCAGCGACTGCAATTCGGGCGCGACGAAGCTCTCGACGTAGAGGGCTGTCACCGAGGTGGTGCGGTTGATCGCGCTCGTCTCGATCAGCTGGCCCAATACCCAAGCCACCGCCGCGCCACCGACGACGACCAGGGCCAGGCTGACAAGCAGGAAACGGCGCGCCAGAGACAGGTTGGCCAGGCCGATCCGCAGGCGCCCCAACCTCAGACGACGCACCCCGGCGCGCGCCTTGGCCGCGAGACTAGCTGCCCTCTCTCGGAGCACGGTCTCCTCCAGCGCCCACTGCTGAGGCCATTGTATGGGGCCGAGTCACCCGGATTGGATACGGACCTGAGCCCGAGCCGGCATCAGACCAAGGTCCGGTCGATTTCGGAACCGGGGCCCGTGGCGGCCGCCGGGAGGCGAACCCATCCTCAAGAGAGCGGAAATGCCGCAAGACAGAACGAACAACCCGAGGTTCTCAGATGAGCAGACTACACTTGACGAAGTCGTCTTTCGGACTGGCCGCAGGCCTTCTCCTGGCCGCGATCGTGGTCGGAGCATGCAGCAGCTCTGCTGCCACACCGACGCTGGTCGCAGCCACACCGGCGCCAGCCGCAGCCACACCGGCGCCAGCCGCAGCCACACCGGCGCCAGCCGCCGGAACGGCCACCGTGATGGCAAAGACCATCGGCAGCCAGACGATCCTGGTCGCGGGCTCCAACGGTATGACCGTCTACACATTCACGAGTGACACCGCCGGCAGTGGCAAGAGCGCCTGCAGCGGCGGCTGCCTGACCAAGTGGCCGGCCTTGACCGTTGCCGCGGGTGTGACTCCGACCGCCGGCGACGGCGTGACGGGCCAGCTCGGGACGATCACCCGCACCGACGACGGCACGCTCCAGGTCACATACAACGGCCTGCCGCTCTACTTCTTCCAGAACGACAAGGCCCCGGGCGACACCAACGGCAGCTATCCCAACTGGAACCTGGTCAAGCCCTGACCAACATGCTTCGAGGCCACACCGGCCGGGTCCGTGCACACGGGCTCGGCCGGTGTCCGGAGCCGAGGTACACCTCATGACCACGCTACTCACGACGGCCGGCAGGCGACTCCGCGGTAGACGGAACCTGCTGGTCGTCGTCGCTATTCTCGCCCTGGCCGGAATCGCGGCCGGCGGTTTCGGACTCTGGTACATCCTGGTCGGAACCCCCAGCCCCGAGGCGGCGGCTCCGGCGGTTCCGGCAGGCGCCTCCGCTCCTGCCCCAGCCTCGCTCGACGGTTCCTGGCAGGTCAACACCAGCCTCGGCTCGATGACCGACTTCAGCTCATCCTGGGTCGGCTATCGAGTGCAGGAGCAGCTTGCCGGCATAGGCGGCCACACCGCGGTCGGACGCACGCCCAAGGTGACCGGATCGCTGACGCTTGCCGGCTCGACGGTCAGCGCGGTCTCGGTCACTGCCGATCTCACGGTCCTGGCCAGCGATTCTGGCCAGCGAGACGATCAGCTTCGACGCCAGGCCATCCAGACGGACACCTTCCCAACGGCGACCTTCACGCTCACCAAGCCCATTGCCCTTGGATCCCTGCCGGCCGACGGCGCGACGGTCAGCGCCACCGCAACCGGCAACCTCACGATCCACGGCGTGACCAAGAGCGTCCAGATCTCGATCCAGGCGCAACGGCAAGGCGGCATCATCGCTGTGGCGGGCTCGATCCCGATCGTTTTCGGCGACTACGGCTTCCAGGGACCCAGTTCCTTTGCAGTCGTTTCGGTCAACGATCACGGGATCATGGAGTTGCACCTTCTGTTCACTCACAGCTGATGAGGGGTCCCCTCGGCGTTGGGTCCCGCGCTGTGCAACCTCCTCGGCACAGCTGTCGCCAATGACGGAGACCGAGGGCATTCAGCGTAGTGTTCTCGCCATGGACAAGGTGAGGTCGAAGGACGGCACGCTCATCGCCTATGAGCGCCTGGGCGATGGGCCCGCCATCATCATCATCACCGGGGCGCTCGGCGACAGGGCCGATGCGAGGCCGCTTGCCGAGGCGCTGGCTCCGCGCTTCACCGCGTTCGCCCATGACCGGCGCGGACGGGGCGACAGCGGCGACACACGGCCGTTCGCAATCGAGCGTGAGATCGACGACATCGATGCCCTGATCCACGTGGCCGGGGGCGAGGCCTCCCTGTTCGGCCATTCATCCGGCGCGGCGCTCGCGCTCGAGGCTGCGGTTCGCGGGCTCGCCGTTTCGAAACTGGCGCTCTACGAACCACCGTACATCGCGGACGGGAGCCGTCCTCCCCTGCCGCAGGAGTACGTTCCAACTCTGCAGGCGCTGGTCGCTTCGGGTCCTCCCGGGGCCGCGATCAAGTATTTCTGGCGGGTGGCCATGCTCATGCCGCCGGAGCTGATCGCCCAGATGAGGACGATGCCAATGTGGCCGGACCTCGTGAAGATCGAGCACACCCTCGCGTACGACGGGCTGGCGATGGGCGACCACATGGCCGGCAAGCCGCTTCCGGCCGAGTGGGCGACGAAGGTCACGATTCCGACCCTGGTCATCGACGGCGCTGAAAGCCCAGCCTCGCTAAGAGATGCGGTCGCGGCCGTCGCCCGACTCCTGCCCCACGCTGAGCGCCGCACGCTCGACGGTCTGGGCCATGGAGCACCACCGGAGGTGATTGCCCCGATCGTGACGGCGTTCCTCCTCGGCAAGACGGCAACCGGCGTCGCCTGACGACCAGCCCGCGTCCATCGACCAGGCTGGAGAGACCGTCCGTGGCGGGCGGGCCGTTCGCCGGCGACCGGACGAGGATCAAGCAGCGGCGGATCGTCAGTCGTTAGGGGTCCTGCCCTCATGAGCCACGCCGTCTCGGGCATTCCACCATGCATGGCGAGCGGTAGAGTTGTGACGCCCGCTGATATCGCTGCCAGGTGGACGCTTACGTGACCGACATCGAACGCCCGGCGCTCGCCACGCCCATTCCGGCCGCTTTCCTCGATCTCGTTGACTGCCCCCCGGTGGCGGCCCTGACGACGGTCATGCCCGACGGGCAGCCGCAAACATCGGTCGTTTGGTGTGATTTCGAGGATCCGCACATACGCATCAACACGATGCGCGGCTTCCGCAAAGAGAAGAACATGCGCGCCAACCCGCGGGTCACGCTGCTGTGCTACGACCCGCGGAATACGCTGCGCAACGTCGAGGTCCGCGGTACGGTCGTCGAGATGACCGAGGAGGGGGCGATGGAGCACCTCGACGGGCTCTCACTGCGCTACGTCGGTGCGGCTCCGTACTTCGGGCGCTGCATCCCGGCGCATTTCCGCGAGACTGAGACGCCGGTCCTGTGCCGCATCCTGCCGACGCACGTCGTCACGCTGGACTGGCCGGCCGGCGATGAGACGGAGCCTTCCGACGTGCCCGCCAGAACCGAGCAGGCTAGACCGGCCGACCCTGCCAGGGGCATGCCGGCGGAGCCCCCTGAGCCGGCGGCGGTGCCGATTCCGGAATCCCATCGCGACCTCCTGACGCGGCCCGTCCACGGCGTTCTTACCACGATGGAAGCGGACGGCCAACCGCAATCGAGCCTGGTTTGGGTCGACTGGGACGGCGAGGACGCCCTGGTCAACACCACTCGCCAGCGCCGAAAGGGTCGGAACCTGGCCGCAAATCCGAGGGTCAGCCTGCTCGTGGTGGACCCGGCCAACACGGGCCGCTTCATTCAGATTCGCGGGCTGGCCGACTGCGAGGAAGAGGGTGCGGTGGATCACCTCGACCGGCTTACGCGCAAGTACACCCGCCACCCGCGCTACTACGGCTACATCTACCCAAAGGAACAGCGGGGCTGCGAGACGCGGATCGTGGTGCGTATCCGGGCCAGCCGGGTCACCCTCGACGCCGTGCATGCGTGACGTCGGCACCATCTCCGCTACATGAACCGATCCCGCATGAGGCGGGCTTCGATCTCGTCCGCTATCGAGGTCGCCAGCCGCGTCGCGAACCGATCAGCGATACGGGTCAGCAGCGGACGACGAAGCCGAACGGGCGCGCCTTCGGCCGGCACGCCGGCCATCGCAGCGGCGGCCTCGATCGCGTCGTCCAGATCGCCGGTGGCATCCGCAAGCCCCAGCTGCACCGCCTCGCTGCCGAGCCAGACCTCGCCTGTGGCCAGCTCGAGCACACGGGTACGCTCCAGCCCACGACCCGCAACGACTCGATCCACGAACCGTTCGTAGAACGCATCGACGAGCTGCTGTTCGCGGCTCCCCTCCTCGTCGGTTTCGTCTCGCCAGGGCGCGCCCATGCCCTTCAGGCGACCGGCGCGATGCTCCTCGACGCGCACCCCGAGGCGGTCGAGCAGCTTCGGCAGGCGCGGACCCGCCGAGATGACGCCGATCGAGCCGACTATGGACGATGGGGCGACGACAATCCGCCTTGCGGCCATGGCGGCGAGATAGGAGCCCGAGGCGCCGGTTCCCCGGACGTGCGCCACCAGCGGCTTCGCCTCGGCCAGTCTCTTCAGCGCGAGGTACAAGTAGTCGGAGGCTGCGGCGGATCCACCGGGGGAATCGATGTCGAGCACGACCGCCGGCACGCTCTTGCGGCGACCCAGCTCCTTGACAATCTGGACCCAGTCGGCCGACCGCGCTCCCCCGCCGATCGTCCCGTAGAGACGAATGACCGCGACCCTGCCTGGCCGGAGCCGGGACCGCCTTTCGATCAATGCACGGATGGCGCCCTCAATACCGAGTGGCGAGGGGGATTGGTAGCCTTTCATGTCCGCCATGTTGACACTAGGGCGGCCGATCGGCCACGCAACGGCCGGAGGACCGACGAGCGAGACAGGCTCAGCTACGCTTGACGCGGTACCCAGGGCATTGAGCCGAACCCGGGCAGCCCGGCGATCGCCCCGTCGGGTCAGAAGGCCACGACGACCTTGCCGCGGGTACCACGCTGGAACGCCTGGAGTGCCTCGTCTGCCCGCTCGATCGGGTAGACGCCCTGAATCTGAACCCGTAGCGCTCCTGAGCTCGCTAGCTCTGCAAGAAGACTCAGTTTCTCCGCAGTCGGAGCGGCCATCACGTTGGTGCCGCTGATCCCGCGGAGCGCGAGCAGCTCGACGTCGGCCGCATTCATGAGGGTGGCCACATGGCCGCCTGGCCGAACGAGCGAGGCGAGCTCGGTCAGTGCCTCCTTCTGGTTCACTACATCGATCACTGCCGCGATGCCGTCGGGATGTCGATTGCGGACCGCATCCGCGACGCTGCCGGCGGAGTAGTCGATCGTTTCGGCAGCGCCGAGCTCACGGACGTACGTGTCCTGGTCGCGAAGGGCCGTTGCGATGACCGTCATGCCGCGCCGCGCTGCGAGCTGCACTGCAAAGCTGCCCACCCCTCCGGTGGCGCCGACGATCAGCACGACGTCGCCTTTCTTTCCAGCGATCGCGTCGAGCAGATCGAGTGCGGCCGAGCCGACCAGCGCTAGCGCCGCAGCTTCATTGAAGCCGAGGCCGGCCGGTTTCCGGGCGAGGACGAGCGCTGGTCCGCCGGAAACATACTCGGCGAATGCACCGCTCTTCAGCGGCGGCACCGTCGGAATGAACCCGAACACCTCGTCGCCGACCGCGAAGTCGCCGAAGCCCGGTCCCACCGACTCAACGGTGCCGGCAAAGTCGCGTCCGACGACGGTCGGAAAGTCATGCTCCATCATGCCGGCCAGGGCGCCCATTGCCTGGTATACATCGATGCCGTTCACGCTCGCGACCTTCACCGCGACGAGCGCATCCGCCTCGCCAACTTCCGGCTTCGGGATGTCGATGATCCGGGCCGGTCGGTCGGCGCTCTCGAGTACGAATGCCTTCATGTGGCGTACCTCAGTGCAAGCGGAGTGGCTCTTCCAGTGGAACGCCTCGCAGCCTACAACAAGTGGAGGGTGTCCTCCGTTTCATTGAAGAGTGGCACCACGCAACGGGACAAGGCAATGACACAGCGGGTTCAACAAGCGCGGTAATTGGGGCGGAGAGCGGACTTCGCCTCTATGTTCTTCAACGAGGTCAGGGAGGGCTGCCTCGACGCTCGATGTCATTCTGGATGCCTGTTCTGTTGGTGTCCCAACATTGGAGTCGAAGTTCCTGTCACATCTGCGGGGATTGGTTCGACATTGGTCTGTCGGAAGCCAACGGAGGAATGTGACCGATGGATCGACAGGACTGGCTGGCGGAACGCTTCGAGGAAACGGCGAGCTCACTTGCGGGCGGTCGCCTACCGCCTCCTCGGCTCGATGACCGAGGCGGACGACGCCGTCCAGGAAGCCTGGCTTCGGCTCAGCGGCTCCGACGCAGATGGCATCAACAACCTGGGCGGATGGCTCACCACTGCCGTGGCGCGGGCCTGCCTGGATATGCTCCGCTCGCGCCGATCTCGGCGCGAGGAGCTACTGGGCGAGGTGGCCCGGAAGATGACCGAGCGGGATGACGCCGGCAACCCCGAGAACCAAGCGCTCCTGACCGACTCCGTGGGCGTTGCTCTGCTCGTGGTTCTCGATACGCTTCCACCCGCCGAGCGGCTGGCGTTCGTGCTGCACGACATGTTCGCGCTGTCCTTCGACGAGATCGCGCCGATCGTTGGGCGCTCTACGACAGCCGCGAGGCAACTGGCCAGCCGCGGGCGGCGCCGGGTGCGAGGAGGTGCCAACGTCCCCGAAGCCCAACCCCGCCCGCCAGAGAGAGGTGGTCCAGGCCTTCCTGGCGGCTTCACGAGACGGCAAGTTCGACGCGCTCCTGGCTTTGTTGGACCCGGACGTCCTACTGCGCGCCGACACCGCGGCCGTACAGTTCGGCGCGGCGCCGGAGGTCCGCGGGGCGGCGGCTGTAGCGAGAACCTTCTCCGGGCGCGCGCGGGTGGCACGACCTGCCCTCATCAACGGAGCCGCGGGCGCGGTCTGGGCTCCTGGCGGGGAGCCGCGCGTCGTATTCAGCTTCACGATCACGCTCGGGAAGATCGTCAGGAATCGACATGCTCGCCGACCCCTCGCGCCTTGGTCAGCTCGAGCTGACCTGGCTGGATGATCGGCACTAGACCCCGCCGACCGCAGACGAGCTTCCAGGCGGCTGATCGCGCTTGGAGGAGCGGACAGCCGTCCCCGAGCGTAACGTGTCCAGTTGTCGTGTCGTGAAGGCGACCGTCCGCGGCGAGATTAGCCTGGCGACAGAGGCGACCGGAGAGAACAGTTGAGCGAAGTTCGGCCCCGGTTCATGTCGCCGGAAACGGCCCGATGCGGGCCGCGCAACGGCCGACCTCGATCACACCGCGCTCTGGGACGTAACTGTGACCGGGGACTTCCGGGCCCTATGCTCGTCGTCCTCGCACTGGGTCGGCGTCCCTGCCCTCAGGCTTGCAGACGCGCCTCCCCAGATGCCACTGGACTGAAGGAGCACACATGCCGTCTGCGGAACCACGGGCCATCTTCGAGGCATACCTGCGGGCGATGAACAGCGGTGACACGGACACCCTCCGTGAATTGGTGCACCCGGATTTCACCGAGACGTATCCACAGTCCGGCGAACTGATCCGCGGCTTCGAGAACCTCCGCGCCGAGATAGTGGGTCACCCGGGAGGGTTCCAGGGCAAGGGCACCGCTCGCATCGTCGGAAGCGCGGACCGCTGGGCCGTGACTCCGTCGAACACGGTGCTGCGGATCGAGGGCGCAGGCGACACATTCACCGGGGTGTCGATGGTCCACTACTCGGACGAGACCGATTGGTACGCCGTCATGATCGGAGAGATCCGCGACGGCCTCGTGTGGCGCGTGCAGACTTTCTGGGGGCCGATGTTTGAGGCGCCGGCCTACCGCTCGTCGATTGTCGAAATGATCCAGCCCGCCGAGAGAACTCCGGCCCGGTAGGCACCGGAGCAGCTTGAAGGGTCGCCAGTTCAGCAGCGAAACTGGGGAATTGGAGCGGGAGACGGGTCTCGAACCCGCGACATTCAGCTTGGAAGGCTGAGGGGTGTTAGCGCAATAGCCTCGTGCTCAGAGGGGTGAGCGTGGGCTGTCCAGTTATCGTGTCGTGCCAGAACGGCGGACTTGCGCTGGCGAGGCGCCGAAGGTGCATTCGGCATGGCGGGAGGTCGAGGAACGCGCTGATGATGAGGAGCAGCAGAGCCAAGACGAAGACGAAGATGGTCACGACAACGATCACCGCGATCACGATGATGATCTCGATGTTGATGACGACAGGTCCCGCGACCGATCGTGCGGAATCCCCGAGGCCAGAAGACCGCGACCGTCAAGTCCTAAGGTGAGGCGCAGGTCTCGACCGTTCGCCGGCCCGGGTCGGAACCGCGGCGGTCGCCTCGAACTCGTCGAGCAGCGACAAAATCTCCGGGGACTCCCACAGGCGGTTGCGCCGCCACTCCCCACGAACCGGCCGCAGAACTCCGGCGTTCTCAAGTCGAGCGATTGCCTCGTTTGTCGCCTGGAAGCTCACACCTGTAACCTCGCGGGCGATCTGAACGCTCAGCACCGGATGTCCGGGAAGACCGCTGATTAGCTTGCCTGCACCAGACCTGGCCCTAGGCCGGACCGCCTTGAGCCACGCCGCCCTTAGGTCGTTCAGCCGCTCGCCTAAGCGTTGCGATGCCGCGGCCGAATCCGCGAGAGCCCTGGCAAAGAAGACGGTCCAGCCGTCAACGTCCCCGGAGCGGAAGGCCGTTAGCCCTTCGACATAGCGGCTGCGGTTCGTCGCAAGCACAATCGAGACGGGCGGAACAATTCGGGTGGCCACACGCCCTCGGCGAAGGACTATGTGAATTAGGGCGCGACCGACTCGGCCGTTTCCGTCGACGAATGGATGGATTGTCTCGAACTGGGCGTGGACCAGCGCCGCCTGGACGACTGGCGAGATGTCCTGCCGCCCGATAAACGCGACCAGATCCTCGAGAAGCTCAGGGACTTCGTCCTCGGGTGGAGGTATGAACTCGGCGTCGCGGGGTGATTCGGAATTGGTGCCCAGCCAGTTCTGTTCCTCGCGGACACGGCCGGCGAAACGCCTCTCACGAGGCAACGTCATTAGGGTCTCATGGATCGCCAGGATGTCTGCGACCGTCACCGGTCGAGACTCGGCTGCCAGGTCGACCGCTCGTTGCATCGCTGAAATGTTGGCGATGACGCTGCGTGCCGTATCGTCGCGCTCGTCGTCGTCTGCCAGCACTTTCGCGATGCGGCGCTGGCTCATTTCCAGACCCTCGATCCGACTAGACGCGAGGGCCTCGGCTCGGAGGAGTTGCCTGCCGACAGCCTCTAGCCCGCGAAATGTCGGGCTCGACTGTAGTTCGCGGACAGCAACGGCGGCGGCTTCCACCTCCGCCACGGTTGCACTCGAGAGGTGTGCGTCAGCGTCTCGGATGGCGTCGGGCATGAAGGCTTGATAGGTGAACGGCGAACGCGCCGAGCGAGGGCCATAAGCGTCGAGCGACGGCCGCCAGACCCGTTCGATGAGTCGAGGCATCCTTGAACCCCCTAGTCCTTATTCAAGGTTGCCATTATAACCTTGAATAGGGCGACCCCCTACACAAGGATCTGGCCGTGAGCCAAACGAGAAAGGACTGGAGCGGGAGACGGGTCTCGAACCCGCGACATTCAGCTTGGAAGGCCTAGGCGTCTGAGCGCTGTGGCACCCCTCGTGGAGGCCCGAGCGTAACGTGTCCAGTTATCGTGTCTTCGTTTGGTGATGCCAGCCGCGCCATCGCTGAGAAGATCTTCATGTGACGGAACTCCCAAGAATAGGCTGAGGCTAGGACGAAGAGGAAGAGGAAGAGGAAGACGCGAAGATCGTGATGATCATGACGATAACTAGAAGGAGCTGAGCTTCTTCAGAATGGCTCAGATATGAGATATCTTGCAGCAGTATTCTAGGATAGGTACTGCGTTATAGATCAACGGTGAGCTATAATGCAGAGGTGAAACACTACTCGACTCTGGGCCGGCTCTCGCGGATCGCCGAGGACCAATGGGGGCTCGCGACGCGGCGACAGCTCGCCAGCGTGTCTCGCGCTACGGTTCAACGCCTGGTGTCTGAGGGCGTCCTCGAGCGAGTGGCCCAAGGCGTCTATCACCTCAGCGGCGCACCGACGCCCGATCACGTGGCGCTCCGGGCGGCTTGGCTCCAGCTCGCTCCTGGGGTTCTGGCCTGGGAGCGGACAGCGGAGCAAGGAGTCGTCTCCCATCGGTCAGCCGCGGCGGTATACGGCCTCAGCGACCTTCCAGCGGACCGGCACGAGTTCACGCTGCCCACGCGCCGGCAGTCGCGCCGGGCCGACGTCCGACTCCACGTGCGGCGGCTGGAGCAGGGAGAGTGGATCATCATCCACGGACTCCCGGTCACGCGGCCATCACGGATTGCGGCGGACCTGCTCGATGACCGAGAGGACACCGAGGCCGTCGCCCACGTCGTCGCAGACGCGATACGCGCCGTATACGACTACCCCGGCACGTTTGCGGACGCGCTAGCACCGCATGCAGCCCGGCTCGGGCTTCGCCGAGGTGACGGTCTCGCTCTCCTCGGCTGGCTTCTCGACCTGGACGGAGACCGCGACAGGTCCCGTTGGATGGAGGAGGCGCGCGCTCACGTTGCCCGCGCTGCTGATGAGAGCAGCAGGCAGAAGGCAGCCGCCTCGGCCAAAGAAGTCGCGGCGTCATGACGAACGACCGCTTCTACGAGAGTCCCACCGCCTTCCGCCGCGCCCTCACGGACAGGCTTAAGATCCAGGCCGAGACGAGCCGTTGGACGTTGGCACAGCTCCAGCGGCAGATGGCTTACGACCGACTGCTCGAACGCCTCTACCTCGTCGACGGGGGCTGGATCGTCAAGGGCGCCACCGCACTTCTTGCCCGCGACATCGGGGTCCGCGCGACGATCGACATCGACCTCTACCGCAGATCAGCCCTCGAGGTGGCGGAGGCCGATCTAAGGGAGGCGGCCCGCAGGGACATCGGCGACTGGTTTCGCTTCGAGATCGGCCCTCCGCGCCCCGTCGGGGATGCCGGCGCAGGCGTTCGATTTCCGTTCACGGCCTCCATCGGAACGAGCGTCTGGGCATCCTTCCATGTCGACCTCGTTGGGACCGGCCTGCGCATGACCGGCGAGCCCGACAACGTCCCGCCGTTAGCCAGAGTTCTCATGCCCGATGTCGAGCAGCACGGGTACCGCGTCTACCCGCTTGTCGACCACATCGCAGATAAGGTCTGCGCGATGCTCGAGCTCCACGGCTCAATCAGCGCCCCATCAACCCGCTACAAAGACCTCGTAGACCTCGTTGCAATCGTCCTCGCCGCATCTATGGATGCCGAGCCCCAGGCTGCTGCCCTCAGGTCCGAGGCCGAACGCCGAGGCCTTCGCCTGCCGCACAACTTCGGCGTCCCGGATCCTGGCTTGTGGGAGCGCGGGTACGCGGCTGAGGCGGAACGGTCGCTCCTGCCGATCGCCAGGACCCTGCACCAGGCCCTTGCGGTCGTCAGCCCGTTCCTCGACCCGCTGCTCGACGGCAGTGCCGCCGGTACTTGGGACCCACAAGAGGCGCGATGGACCTCATGACGGTCCGTCCATTCCTGGTAGCAGCCCATGCGAAACACAACCCCAGAGGCTGAGTGTCCTGCTAACCGCGCGAGGGGGGTGGAGCGGGAGACGGGTCTCGAACCCGCGACATTCGGCTTGGAAGGCCGGGGCTGGATAGCGCAGCAGCCTCCCTCGTGGAGGCCCGAGCGTAACGTGTCCAGTTATCGTGTCGTGAAGGCGACCGTCCGCGGCGAGATTAGCATGGCGACAGAGGCGACCGGAGAGAGCAGTTGCGCGAAGTTCGGCCCCGGTTCATGTCGCCGGCCCCGATGCGGGCCGCGCAACGGCCGACCTCGATCACACCGCGCTCTGGGACGTAACTGTGACCGGGGACTTCCGGGCCCTATGCTCGCCGTCCTCGCACTGGGTCGGCGTCCCTGCCCTCAGGCTTGCAGACGCGCCTCCCCAGATGCCACTGGACTGAAGGAGCACACATGCCGTCTGCGGAACCACGGGCCATCTTCGAGGCATACCTGCGGGCGATGAACAGCGGTGACACGGACACCCTCCGTGAATTGGTGCACCCGGATTTCACCGAGACGTATCCACAGTCCGGCGAACTGATCCGCGGCTTCGAGAACCTCCGCGCCGAGATAGTGGGTCACCCGGGAGGGTTCCAGGGCAAGGGCACCGCTCGCATCGTCGGAAGCGCGGACCGCTGGGCCGTGACTCCGTCGAACACGGTGCTGCGGATCGAGGGCGCAGGCGACACCTTCACCGGGGTCTCGATGGTCCACTACTCGGACGAGACCGATTGGTACGCCGTCATGATCGGAGAGATCCGCGACGGCCTCGTGTGGCGCGTGCAGACTTACTGGGGGCCGATGTTTGAGGCGCCGGCCTACCGCTCGTCGATTGTCGAAATGATCCAGCCCGCCGAGAGAACTCCGGCCCGGTAGGCACCGGAGCAACTCGAAGGGTCGCCAGTTCGGCAGTGAAACTGGGGAATTGGAGCGGGAGACGGGTCTCGAACCCGCGACATTCAGCTTGGAAGGCCGGGGCGTCTGAGCGCAGTAGCCTCCCTCGTGGGAGGCCGAGCGTAGCGTGTCCAGTTATCGTGTCGTGACCGACCCGGCATGCATCCCTGCCGGAGCAGGAGCCGACGCTCCCGAAGACCGGTCTTGCCGGCGCCGCCAGTAGTAGAGTCGGGTCAGTCGCGACACGGCTCGACGCCGAATGCGCGATCCGAAAGCTTCGGTTGTCAAGACTCCGGCACGGCCAGTCCGCCGAGACACCATCGAAGGGGCGCGATGCAGCTCAACCACCTCTACCTTCTGGTTCGAGACCTGGATCTCTCGCGCTCCTTCTACGAAGGCTATCTGGGGTTTGACGGGCCATCCGAGTGGCAGGAGGAAACCTTCGTCGTCCGGAACGCCGAGGGATTCTCGCTGGCCCTCACCCCTGATCCGGAACCGCCTGCGTGGCCTCGCGCCCTCCACTTCGGCTTTCTGCTCGGCGACGACATCGACACTGTGCGTGATCTCCACGCGAGATTGGTTGCCGACGGGGTTCCCATCATCGAGTCGATCTTCGAGACCGGCTTTGCCGTGTTCAAGTTCCTCGATCCTGACGGCTACGTCATCGAATTAGAAGCTGGCGCGCCCACCGGCGTGTAGGCGCAAAGTCGCGCCCACAAGGTTCCTGCAGTTCCGCCCATGGGGCGATGGCCACGTTCACGAGAATCGTGGCCAACTTATCTGACTGCCCAGTGGCGTCTTGCTGACGCTTCGGTGCCCTCGCGACCGATGCATGGAGACGGCCGTCGAACATGGAAGCTGGACCGGCTGAGCGTTGCAGCCGCGCCGAGACCCGCCAGCCCGCCGGACGCCAGGCTGAGTGTCGTGCTGAGCACGAAACGGGAAGTGGAGCGGGAGACGGGTCTCGAACCCGCGACATTCAGCTTGGAAGGCCGAGGGGTCTAGCGCAATAGCGCTCGTGCTCAGAGGGGCGAGCGTAGCGTGTCCAGTTATCGTGTCTTCGCGAGGGGCGCCGAGTAGCCTCGCGGGGCGTCACCGTGAGCGTGGCTTCCCCCACCCATGACGCGACGCCGACGTTGGTCCGGTCGTCCAGCTGACTGTTGACCACATACGCGAGTGAGAGAATGCGTGCACGGGGGGCTTAGACACGCGGCCCAAACACCCGCCGCCGGGACCGCGTCGAGCCACTGGCGAGACCGACCCGCGCCGATGCCTCTGTAGGGGGAGGTCGCGGTCGTGAAGAGCGTGACCACGTTTCTCGCCGTCGGGCTTCTCGGGCTCGCGGTCCCCGAGCCCGAGCCGGCCGCTCCAGCTCGGAAGCGACTGAAGCGAATTGTTCGTCTCGTCGCCGCCCTGGCCGCGGCGCTCGTTCTCGTCGTCGGGATCGGCTACACCGCGTACGTCGGCGCCGTCGGGTCGGACCAGCTAGTCCATCCGACCGGCAATCCCGACTGTCGGACCCCGCTCGTCCGGTACGGCTGGACATACGAGGCCATCAACTACGACATCGCCGACGACGCGGTCCTTCGGAACGCCAACCCGAACATGGAGGATTGTTCGAGCCAGGGCGCGACCGCGGGCACTGAGGTCGTCACCAGCCGACGGCGTCCACATCGCCGGCTGGTACATCCCGGCGGCCAACGGCACCGGCGCCACGGCAGCGACCGTCGTGCTCGTCCACGGATTTGCCGCCAACAAGAGCGAGGTGCTCAAGTACGCGGTGCCGTTCCACGCCACGTACAACGTCGTCGCCATCGACCTCCGCGGCGGCGGCCGAAGCTCGAGGAGCGAGGTGACGTTCGGACTGCGCGAGAAGCTCGACCTCGAGGCGATCATCGACTGGCTCGAGCGCACCAAGCATCCGGCCCACATCGCCGTGATGGGCAACTCGATGGGCGGCGCAGCGGCGGTGCTGGCGGCCGTGAACGACCAGCGCATCGAGGCGCTGATCCTCGACTCCATGCATGCGCGCGTCGAGGACCTGGTCGGCCGGCGCCTGGAGGTCGACGAGGGGCATCCGTCCCTTCCGGGCACGCCGGCGATCCTGCTTGGGATCTGGCTTCGCACCGGGCTGAACCTGATGGACGCCAACCCGATCGACTGTCATCCCGGCCCTGGGTCACCGACCGCTGCTGCTGATCCACGGAACGGCCGACCTGCACGACCTGCCCGCGCGCAGCGTCAACGCCAACTACCACGCGGCGCAGGCTGCGGGCGTGCCGGTCGAGCTCCACATGTGCGAGGGCGCGACTCACGGGCATGTCATCGACACCTGCCCGGCCGACTGGGGGCGCTGGAGCGTAGACTTCCTGGACCGAGCCTTCGGGCTGGCCAGCTGACCGGCTGGACGACCAGCCAGTAGAGGAGCGACCTGGTGGACACCACCTGGTTCGACGGGATTGCACAGGACCCGCTTCGCTTCTACACGGTCGCGACCGTTGTGCTCGTCGTCGTGGTCTCCGCTCTGCTGGCTCTCGTCCGCCTGCCGGGGGTGTGGGTTCCCATCCGGACCTGGCTGGTAATGCTGCCCCTGGCGCTGGGCGCCCTCTGGCTCGGCCAGGCCGCGTGGGTTCTCCTGGTCACGGTGATCTCGCTGGTGGCCTTCACCGAGTTCGCCCGGGTCACCGACCTCCTCCAGGAACGGCCGCTCGTGGCCGTCGTGTACGCCGCCATCGTGGCCGAGAACCTGTTCGCCTTTCTAGGCACCTACAACCTCTTCATGGCCACACCGATGTGGGCCATCCTCGCCCTGACGCTCGTACCGGTCGTCCTCAACCGGACCGACCGGATGCTGCAGGGGGTCATGCTCTCAGGCGCGGGGGTCATCTTCTTTGGCTACTTCCTGGCCCATCTGAGCTACCTCCAGCGCTCGCCCATCGGTCCTGGCTACCTGCTGTACGTGCTGCTCGGCACCCAGCTGAACGACGCGCTGGGCTTCATCTACGGCAAACTCTTCGGGCGCCACCGCTGGACCTCGATCAGCCCCAACAAGACGCTCGAGGGCTCGATTCTGGCGGCCACGACCACGATCGCCCTCGCCTTCGCCCAGTGGCAAATCGCCATGCCGAACGTTCCTGCGTGGGGGGTGCTGGCGGCTGGGATCATCGTCGGGATAGGCGGCCAGGTCGGCGACCTGACCATGGCCAACGTCAAGCGAAACGTCGGCGTCAAAGACTTCGGCACGCTCCTGCCCGGCCACGGCGGGGTAACCGATCGGGTCAACTCGCTGATGGTGACCGCCCCTGCCTTCGCCCATTTCATGGGCTTCCTATTCGGAGGCTTCCCATGAGCAATCGCGACGTCGGCCTGTACACCACGAAGTACGCGCTCCGCCGCTGGCTCGACCGAATACCAGGAATTCTCACGCCTGGAGCCGAACGCCGTCTCGATCACATCGCTCGTTCCGAGCGCGCTGGCGGCCGTGTCGCTGTGGCAGGGCTGGTGGGCGCTGGTCGTGGTCGGCATCGGGGGCCGGATGGTGCTGACGGTCCTGGACGGGCTGATCGCGGAGTCGTACGGGAAGAAGACTCGCATCGGGCCTTACGTCAACCGGCTGCCCCAGGAGATCGGCGACGCGATGCTGTTCTTCGCGCTTTTCGCCCTTGCCGACCCGCGCTGGGTTGGCCTCGTGCTCGCCGGCGCCTGGATCGTCAACATCCTGGCCATCCTGCCCCTGCTCTCGGGAGGGTCGCCGCAATGGGTCGGCCCGGGCGGTCAGCCGGACCGGATAGCCGTGGTGATGGTCGCCGCGGCCGTGGCGATCGTGACGCCTATTCCCTGGGACGCTGTTTGCGCCCTGCTGGTCGCCCTGATGGTCGTGACTATCTGCCTCCGGATCTTCCGAACGGTTCGGCAGGTGGGCACGGCCCGCGTGGAGGGAGCCTGATGACGACCGACCCGGCGACCGAGGGTGCAGCCGCGTCTCCGGCGGCGCGACCTCGGCCCAGTCTCTATCACCGCTCGTTGCGGGCCTTCATGCGGTCCTTCGGGAGGCTGTCGGACGGCATCCGGTTGGGCTACCGGGTCGGCTTCAACTCCGGCACCATGGTCGACTACGTCTACCGCAACGAGGCCCGCGGCATCTCGCCCCTGGGCCGGCTGATCGACCGGGTCATGCTCAACAACGTCGTCTGGCGAGGCGTTCGAGGGCGGCGGGAGCTGCTCGTGCAGCACGCGCGGGCCTTGCTCGAGGAGGATCCCGAGCGAAGCCTCTTCGACGTCGCGGCAGGCCCCGGCTCGTACCTGTTCCAGCTGTCGGTAGGTGACTTGTGGGCCGCGGACATGAACCCGGCGGAAGTCGAGCGGGGGCGGGCACGGGCGGCTGGCGAGTCTCGTCCTGACATCCACTTCGTGCAGGCCGACGCCTTCGACGCCGCGACCTGGCCGAAGCCGCGTTTCGACGTCCTCGTCGCCTCGGGGTTCTTCGACATCCTCGACGACATAGGCGACGTACGGCGGCTGATCGAGGCCGGGTCGGCGGCTACCCTCCCCGGCGCACACTGGGTCTTCACCGTGATGGAGGGGCACCCGGATCTGCTGATGCTGCGCGACGTGCTGGTGGACTGGGATCGCAAGCCCTGGATCGCCGTAACGCGAACGGCCGAGGAGGTGCTGGCGGTAGCCCAGCCACTCGGCTGGCGGGCCGTCAGGATCGACCGGGAGCCCAACCGGCTCTTCGGGGTCGTGACCATGGTGCGATCGTGATCGCCTGGGTCGTCGGCGCCTCGGGGGTCTGGGGCGGCGCGGTATCCCGAAACCTGCTTTCGCGCGGGTACGACATCTTGGCGCTTGGCAGGCGGGACGTGCCCGAGCTTGCTGAAGAGGCGCGCCGACTCGGTCGGTCATGGTCATTCGCGCCGCTCGATCTCGAACGGCTCGACACGGCAGGCGCCGTCTCGACGGTGGCGGAGCTCACGCCACGCGGGGTCCCGGACGTGTTCGTGCTCTGCACCGCGGTCACCGGCCGGGATCGCGAGACGATGACCCGCGCCGACTTCGTCGTTCCGGCCGCCCTGATCGAGTCCGTAGCGGCCCGGATGCACGAACGCTCGCGCGGGCGCATCGGCGTCTTCGTCGCTCAGAACGCCCGCCTGGGAATGGCCGGTCTGGGCGACTACTCGGGCGGCCAAGGTGCGTTGTGGACGTGGTGCGAGGCGTTCCAGGGCGAGCTAGCGGGGCGGCCGACCGGCGTATCGCTAACGCGTGTGATTCCCCCGCACGTTGCGTCGGCGACCCAGCGTTGGGTGACCGAGCGGAGCGGTCACACCGCGCGCCTGCACGAGCCGAAGGCGGGCCGGCTCGTCGACGCGATCCTCGCCGGCGACCGGAGAGCGGGCCGGCGCCCCTGGCTTGCGGCCCTGGCGACGCTGCTCCGGTAGGACGGCCGGAGCTCATCGAGGAAGGAACGAGTGGTGCCAGACGATCTTCGGGTCTTTATCGAGGGGCACCTGCTCTGCGGACTCGAGCCTGCTTTGCGTCCGGCCGCCGGCCGCCGGCCGAGGCGCTAAGGCCATGAGCGACGATCGAATCCTGGTCGGGCCCCGGGTTCCCGACGCGATCCGGTCTCTCAGCGGCGAGACGCTGGTGGACCTCCTGGAGCTGGCGGTCGCGCGGAACCCCGATGCTCCCGTCTTCGTCATGCCGCGCGGCTTGCGCCTCGAACGGTGGACCTACCGCGATCTCGGGCGGGAGAGCCGTCGAATAGCGGAAACACTGGTCTCGCAGGGTGTTGGGGGCGGCGACAGGGTCATCACGTGGGCTGCCAACGACCCCTGGCTGGTCGCCGCCTACTTCGCGGTCTGGCGGCTCGGGGCGGTGGTCGTGCCGCTGGACCTGCGGATGGCTCCCGAGATCGCGATCCGGATCGGTCGAGCCGTTGAGCCCACGCTGACCCTGGCGGGCACGGATGTCGCCGCCGATGAGGCTGCCGCGCTCGGTGCTCCCGTCCTGGGCGTTGACGCCATGTGGCTCACCGGCGAATTGGGGACGCGGCTTCCGCTCTCAATCGAAACCGAAATGGCGCCTGGGGCCAACCGCCGCGCCGTCGCGCCCGACACGCTCGCCGAGGTTCTGTTCACGAGCGGAACCACGAGCGACCCCAAGGGCGCGATGCTGACCCACGGGCAGCTGGTCCACAGCGCGCGGACCATCGCCATCACCGCCGGAATCCAGCGTGAACGGGCACTCGCCCTCATCCCACTCTCCCACACGTATGGCCAGATCGTGCCGCTCCTGTACGGCCTGATGTCGGGCACCCAGCTCACCTTCCTGCCGGCTCTCACGCCGTCGGCGCTCCTGTCAGCGATGAGGCGGGACAGGATCACGGCCCTCACCGCCGTGCCGCAGCTCCTCAGGCTGCTCATGGACGGGATCGAGGCCGAGGCCGCGCGCAGGGGGCGGAGCGAGAGCCTTCGCCGGCTCCGCGCGTTCGCACTTCACCTGCCGATGCCCTTGCGCCGGGCGATCTTCCGCTCCGTCCTGGCGCAGTTTGGCGGCGAGCTGAGGACCATCACCTGCGGCGGCGCGATGCTGCCCGCCGAGCTTCAACTGGCCTGGGAGGCGCTCGGCATAGCCGTGGTCCAGGGATACGGTGCCACCGAATGCGCCTCGATCACGGGCCACACTCGCACCGCCCGGCGGCCGGGGACGGTAGGACCGCCTCTGGCCGGAATGGAGGTGAGGATCGCCGAAGACGGCGAGGTGCTCGTTAGGGGCCCGGGCGTGATGCTCGGGTACTGGGCAAAGCCCGAGCAGACGGCCGAGGTCATCGTCGACGGCTGGGCGCACTCCGGCGATGCCGCGGAGATAGAGCCCGACGGAGAGCTGGTGATCCGCGGCCGGACGCGGGATCGCATCGCCCTGGCCAGCGGGCTCAAGGTCTATCCCGAGGATGTCGAGGCCGCGATCGTGGAGTCCGGCCCGGTTGGAGCTGCCGTCCTGCTCGAGACGAGCCCGGGCTACCTGGTGGCGGTTCTCCTGCCCAGGGAGAGCGCCACCATGGACGCGGATCTCGAGGCCGCAATCGCGCGAGCCAACGCCTCGCTGTCACCCCATCAGCGCGTTCGTCGGTGGGTCCGCTGGACCGGGTCCGACTTCCCGCGGACGCACACACTGAAGGTGCGTCGCGCGCAGGTACAGGAGTGGTACGCGGGCGAGTTCGGCACGTCCTCCCCGCGCCCAACGCAGGCAGTCTCTGCCGCTCCCGCAGCCGCGCCACGCGCGGCTGCGGCTCCGAGCGGCTCGGACGCCGCCGCCAACCTGCTGCCGACACTCATCCGGCTCGTCGGCGTCGTCATTGAATCGTCGGCCGGCGAGACCGCCCGCCCAATCGGTCCGTCCACAACCCTCGACGAGCTACGCCTGGACTCCCTGGGGCGTGTGGGCCTGGCGCTGCAGATAGAGGATGCCTTCGGTGCGTCGCTCGACGACTCGGAAATGGCGTCCGCATCCGACCTAGCCGAGCTCGCCCGAGTCATCGTGGACAGGCGCGGCGCAGCTCCGCCGTCCGAGCCGCCGCGCTGGGCTCACACGGCCCCTGCGCGTTTCGCGCGGCACTGGCTCGATCGGATCATCACCGGACCGCTGGTCTCGCTCGTGGCTAGACCCTCGGCGGACGGTCTCGAGAACCTCGAGCGACTTCCAGGCCCGGTCCTGATCTGTCCGAATCATGCCAGTCACCTGGACGCCCTTTCGGTCCGCTACGTCCTGACCGGCAGGATGCGGGACCAGACCGCGATCGCCGCTGCGGCAGACTACTTCTTCGAGGGCGGGCTGCTCGGCCCCGTTGTCGCGCTCGCCACCGGCGCCTTTCCGTTCGGCCGGACCGAGCACGTCCGCGCGTCACTGGGATACGTCGGCTCGTTCCTCGACGCGGACTGGAACGTGATCCTCTTTCCCGAGGGGACGCGCTCGCCGACCGAGCAGCTCGGTCCCTTCAAGTCCGGGATCGGCCTCCTCGCAACGCAGCTCGGCGTCCCCGTCGTGCCGGTCGGGATCCGCGGGGCGCACGCCATCCTGCCGAAGGGCGCGAAGCTGCCACGCCGGCGCGGTAGAGTCCGGCTGAGCTTCGGGCCGCCCGTCACATTCCAGCCCGGCTGCACCGCCCAGGAGGCGACAGCCCGGATCGAGGCCGCGGTCCGCGTGCTCCTGGATCCGTAGCGTTGCAGCAGTCCGGCCAGAGGGGCGGGAACGCGAGTCCGAACCTAGCCTCGGCGGCGCGTATCTCAGACGGCCCGCGAGCGATCAGGAGCACGGCTGAGTGTTGTACTGAGCGCCGGCCCTCCGTCCAAGCAGCGGAAGTCAGAGTCAGACGGGGCGCATCGTGGTGAGAATGGAAGCCTGGCGAGGATGGGCCGCGTGATCTCTCGTGGCCCGACCGACAACGGCGGCACACGTCGAAACGCCATGGAGGGCATGACCGCCCGAGTCGGGTCTGGTGATGAGCACGAGGAGGGGAGGTGGAGCGGGAGACGGGTCTCGAACCCGCGACATTCAGCTTGGAAGGCCGAAGCGTGTTAGCGCAATAGCGTCCCTCGTGGAGGGCCGAGCGTAGCGTGTCCAGTTATCGTGTCGTCGTTTGGCGCCTCCGGCGAACACTTCCGGAGCCCCAGGCGTCCTCAGGGCGCCACCGGACGAGGGACTCGCGTCGGTGAGGATGTTGTACGTTCGCTCGTCGTCGACGTCCTCTTCTGTCCGTCTTCCGTAGCGACTGATCGAGCCTCGCCCCTCAGAGTACGTCATCGGCACCTGACAACCCGGATCAGTTGCGAGGTCGCCTTCCCCCTTGCCGGCCCGATCCGACTCAGACGAGTCGGTCGCAACCATTCAGCGGCCGGGATCGCGCGGGCCGGCTGAGGAGGACGTCCAAAGGGCAGCCTCCGCGCAACGAGCTGTTGACGCTCAGCTACGGTCTCGCCGTCGCCGTCCCAGAAGGAGGTCCTTTCGGAGCGATCAGACAGGCTCTGACGAGAGTTGCCACCGACTATGCCTGGGGCTCAGACTTCGCAGTGAGTCGGTGGGCGAGCTCGGCCCGCGAGCGGACCCCGAGCTTGGCGTAGATGCTCGAGAGGTGGCTCTCGATCGTTCGCTCCGTAAGGACGAGCGCGGCAGCGACTTCGCGGTTGGTCCGACCCTCGGCCACGAGCGTCGCGACCCGGCGCTCGCTCGGCGTGAGCGCGTCTCGGGATGACGCTCGACCGCCGATGCGGCCGAGCTCGGCGCTCACCGCCTGCGCCCAGAGCCTCGCACCCAGCGTCTCGAAGGCCTCGTGCGCACTTTCGAGCGCCTCGCGCGCTTCGCGCTTGTGAAGCCTCCGTCGCTCGACCGCCCCGAGCGCGAGGAGCGTCCGGGCCAGACCGAACGGCTCAGTCACGGCTGCGTAGCGGCTTCGGGACGTCTCGAGCGCGGCGACGGCTGCCTCGAACTCGCGGCTGGCGGCGTGCAGCAGGCCCCAACAGCGGGCGCACGCCGCGAGCGCGCCGACCCGTTCGCTCCTCCTGGCGAGTCCCTCGAACCAGTCGAGCATGGCCTCGGCGTCAGCGAGCCGCCCGATTCCAGTCAAGGCCTCGATCTCATCGGTGACGAAGCGCATGTCCCCCGGCTCGCCGACGCCGGCGGCCCGCCGCGAAGCGACGAGAGGACCCAGCTGCTCGTGCGCTCGGGCTGGATTGCTGAGGGAGAGCTCGAGGAGCCCCAACGACCAAGCCGCGATCCGCACGGCCGGGAGCGCAGCCAACGGCGCACCGATCCGGATCGCCTCCTCGGCGTCGCGTCGTGCGGCCAGCTCGTCGCCCAGATGCGCCTCGACGAGGGCTCGATCGGCGACGATGATAGCCTGGTACACAACAGAGCCCCCGTCGAGCGCAAGCTCGTAACCTTCCTCGGCGTGACCGAGGGCCCGCTGCCAGACGCCGGCGGCGCACTCGTAGGGGATTGCGCGCATCAGGATGTCGCAGCGCGAGTTCACTTCTCCGCGCTCGAGCGCCTGCTGGCCTACCCAGTCCCATCGCTCCAGCCCCGCCGCGAGATCATCGGTCCACGAGAGCATCTCTGCATAGCAGACGCTCGGCCACTGAGTCACAGCTCTAGCCGCCGCAACCGACGGCTCGAGCGCCATCGATCGTTCGATAAGCTCGGTCGGCATTCGACCGGTCAGGCGCTGCTCGTTTCGGGCGATCCCCCGGAGCGCCGTGGCGATGTAGGTCTCGTCCCCAAGGCGTTCCGCGAGCTCTAGCTCCGCGTAGCCGTGACAGAGGGCCTCTCGAACATCCTCGCCCAGCGTGTCGAGAGCTCCGGTCAGCCACCCCTCGCAGCCCATGCGCAGTCGATCGTCGGTACCGGCCTCGGCAGGCGCCGCAACAAGCACCCTGACAGCAGCACGGCAGTCGAAGCCTTCCAAATAGATCCCCCCGAGCCGTTGGAGTGCTCGGCCGCGAGTCTCGCCCGGAGGGCACGTGGCGATCACCTCCTCGGTGAGCGAGCGTGCCCGTATGAAGTCGCCCGCGGTTTGCGCGTACTGGGCCTCGGACAGGCTCCGCCTGCGGATATCCTCCGGCCGATCCGGTGGGCTGAGCCGACACGCCTGGGCGGCAAGCTCGGCGGCCGCATCGGGCGCTCCGCGAGCGAGCGCCCGACCAGCCGCCGCCTCGAGCGCGGACGCGATGGCTTCGTCGGGCCCTGAGGCAGCCAACGCGAGATGACGGGCACGCTCCTCCGGATCGCCGACGATCGCCGCGAGACGGGCATGGATCTCGCGCCGCCTCGCGGGCGCGGTCCACGAGCGGACGGCAGCGGCGTGTAGCGGATGGGTGAACCGGATCCGCCCCTGGTCGAGCGAGACCACATGGGCGTCGAGCGCTGGCCCGAGCGCGTTCTCGGCTGGCCCGCCGATCGCTTGTGAGATGAGCTCGATTGTCGGAGCGGCAAAGGCCGCCGTAACTGCCAGAGCGTCCTGTGTCTCGCCCGGTAGGGACGCGATCCGCACGGCAACAAGGGCCGTAAGGTGGTCGGGGATCGGCAGATCCTGGCCTGCCTCAAGGTCGGCTGGTCTGCTCCGGATGGCTCGCCCGAGCTCGAGAGCGAATAGCGGGTTGCCACCGGAGGTAGCGATGATCCGGCCGAGCATCGGGTAGGGAAACGTGAGTCCGAGCCGGAGTTGAAGCAGCCGGCGGACCACCTCCGGACCCATCGGTCCGACGGCGATGCGCTCCTGCAGCTCGTCCGCCAGCGCTCTGTCGAGCACGAGACGTGGGCCCGCGCGCTCCTCGACTCGGCGCGCGAGGAGGAACCGGATCGACTCGTCTCGCAACCGGCGCATCGCGAAGCCGAGCGCGAGCTTGGAGGCCGGGTCGAGCCATTGGACGTCATCGACGGCGACGAGGACCCACCGATCCTGCGAGAGCGCCCGGAGCGCGTTAAAGAAGGCGACCGCGACTGCTCGCGCGTCGGGCGCCAGACCTACGGGCTCCTCACGCAGGAGCGCCACCCGCATGGCCCGCTGCTGGGGGACTGGCAAGCCGGAGAGGACTTCCTCGTCGACCGCCTCGAGCAGGTCACCGAGGCCCGCATAGGCGAAGGTCGCCTCCACGTCGGTCGGCCGCGCCAGGAGGATCCGCCACGATCGAGCCGCCGCCACTTCGAGCCCGGCGAGCCAGAGGGTTGTCTTGCCGATCCCGGGCTGACCCTCGATCAGCAGCACCCGCGCGCCGTGCGACGCATCGGCGAGGAAGGCATCGATCTCCGCGAGCTCGGGCCCTCTGCCGATGACGGTCTGAGTCATGCCACCCACGTCCTGCTCCAGCCGTCGCGACTCCGCCGGCTCGGCGATTATCGCCCCTCGTCAACTCGCTGTGCATCTGCGCGAGCCGTCTGCTGAACGTGGAGCCCGAAGGCAAAGTACGTGGGAATCCACGTATCGGCCATCGCAGCGCCTCTGCAGAATCATCTCGACGATCGATGCAGAGGCCTTGTGCAGAGGTCCGGCGCAGGCGATCGTGTCCCTTTTCGCACGGGCGAGGGCCGCCGGGTTGAACGTGACGCCGGGTCGGCCGCTTGTCCGCTCCGAGGCTGGCGACCCTGCGGCACTCGACCATCCTCTCGCGGAGCCGGCCGACGATGATCGCGGCCTTCCCTCCGACGCTAGCCGCATTGAACGGGGAGTTCAGCCTTGGCTCACGCGGCCCGCACACACTGGCCGCCAGAACCCCGCCCAGCCACTGGCGAGACCGACCCGCGCTGTGCGTCCCAAGGGAGGAAGAGATGAGTGGGTACGGCCGGGTCATTAGCCGATTTGTGGTCGGCGTCGCGATCACCGCCGTCTTGAGCGGATGTGCCGGGAGCGTGACCTCCCCGTCACTGCTCGTCGCGACGCCACCGCTTGGGACGGCGGTGGTCCCGGCAGCGACGATCGAGCTGACGGGGTTCAGCGTGCGCCCGTTCGGCGTCGGGATTGCCACCAACGCCTTCTTCGCCGTCGATGCCGCCGGGAACGTCTACCTGCCCGGCGGGTCGAAGGGTGCGGCCCTCGTGAAGATGGCACCCGATGGCACCGTGCTCGCGCGCTGGGCCGGGTTCGACGTCGTGCCGGGGCAGCCCGACACCGTGGTCGGCGTGGCGGTCGATCCGGCCAGCGCCGACATCTGGGTCACCGACACCACCGCCGACGCCGTGGTGCGCCTGGCGTCCGATCTCACGCAGAAAGGCAAGTGGGGATCGACCGGTCCGGGCAGGGGCCAGTTCTTCAGCCCGGGCGGGATCGCCGTCGACCCCAAGGGGAACATCGTCGTCGCGGACATGGGCGCCGACCGTATCCAGACGTTCACGCCGGACGGCACGGTCGTGTCGGTCTGGGATGCCCCCGGCGGGAAGACCGCGCCGTACGACGTCGCCGTCGACCAGAAGGGCAACGTCTACGCCTCGACTGTGCAGCCGCTCGCGCTGTTCGCCGGCGGAAGCAAGGTCGTGCAGCTCTCGCCGACCGGCAGCCCCATGTTGACGATCTCGGATTCGGGCGGCTCGACGCTCTCGTTCCCGGATGCGGCGGTCGATTCAGCAGGGAACATCTTCGTCGCCGATCCGTTCCTCGGCCTCCTGAAGTACGGCCCGGACGGGAAGCCGTCGGGTCAGTGGAAGATCCCCGGCATGGGCCAGGCGGCCGTCGCCGTGCGCGTCGCGCCGTCGGGGAACATCTACACCCTCGCGTGCGTCGGCATCAACGGCGACTGCACCCTCGCCAAGCACGCGCCCGACATGCAGCTGGTCGCGACCTGGCACGGGTCCACCCCGGTCGACCATCCCGGGACAATGGTCGACGTGGGCGGCAACAAGGTGTACCTCCAGTGCGTCGGCTCCGGGAGCCCGACGATCGTGTGGGAGGCCGGAGCCCAGGGGCCCGGCTGGCTGCAGACCGCGCAGTACCTGATGGGCAGGCTGGCGGAGACGAGCCGCGTCTGCGTCTACGACCGGCCGGGCCTGGGGTGGAGCGACCCCGGCACGTACGAGGACGTCAGCCACTGGTCGCAAGCGGTCACGGACCTGCACACGGCTCTCGCGAAGGCCGGCGAGAAGGGTCCGTACGTGATGGCCGGTGGGTCGTACGGCGGCCTGCTCGTAAGGCTGTTCGCCCTCACGTACCCGAAGGAAGTGGCGGGCCTGGTCTCGATCGATCCGTCCCACGAGGACGATTGGGCGGGCCCGGCGACGGATCCCGACCGCACCGTTCGGCATCACGACGTGCACCGACGCATCCTGCCCCCTGTACGGGGACATCCAGGCGATGAAGAAGCTCGAGGGCGGCAAGGTCGCGGGGTCGCTCGGCGCGCTCCCGCTCGTCGTCCTGTCCCACTCTCCGGACCTGCCGTTCTGGAACCCGGCGTACGACGCGACCTGGGAGAAGCTCGGGACCGACACCGCCACCGCGTCGTCCAACGCCCGGCACGTGATCGCCTCGTGGTCCACCCACCTGATCCCGTACACGCAGCCCGGTCTGGTGATGGAAGCGGTGAAGCAGGTGGTGACGGCAGCACGGGCGTCCGACCACGCGCTGCCCGCGTGCGGCCCAGCCTTCACGCAACTGGGAGGGCTGTGCCAGTAGCGAAAGGACACCAAGCCGCCTAGGCTTGGAGTCCGGCCCAAGAGACGGGGCGACGTCACAAGTGGTCGGGGCGAGAGGACTAGCCCCGACCAGCCAAGGCTGCTGACGTCTGGGTACATTCCCGTATGCTCGCCAACGGCAGCGTCACCTTGCCGCACTCTTTGTGCCTGTCGTTGCGTTGGCCGCGGCCGCCTGAGACGCCAAGGCCCGCCTGACGCGGCCCTCGTGCCGGTCAGTTCGTGCGGCTGCGCCGGGGCTCATCGACGCCGGTGGGAGAATCCGGGCTGAGCACGAAATGGGATTTGGAGCGGGAGACGGGTCTCGAACCCGCGACATTCAGCTTGGAAGGCCGAGGGGTGTTAGCGCAATAGCGTCCCTCGTGAGAGGCCGAGCGTAGCGTGTCCGGTTATCGTGTCGTGAGGGCGGCCCATCTCGGGGAATCTGGCATGGACGCGGCGACCGGCGCCGGTACCATGCTGAAGTGGATGTGGAGATCGTCGCCTGGCTGACGGAATTGCTCGAACTGCGACGAGGATGTGGCTGGGAGTCAAGCCCCTCCAGCTACGAACGGTTCGCGGAAAGCGCTGGACGGACCGGGTATTGGACCATGGCATATGAAATGGCGACGGAGATCGCGCCAGATCGCCGTGCGATACCGGCCATGGCGTAGGTGCCGGGCGCTACGAGCGCGAGGGGAACGGCTGGTTCGGCGGCCCCGACCCACGACTCCCGCCGGATCGGCAGCTCCTAGGCGCACTTGAGTGCTGCAGGCCGGCTTGGGGTGAGTGTGTCGCCCGAGAGGATGGTTCAGGATGGAGACGATGGAGACCGATCCAAACGGCGCGGCAGCTGGCCGTCCGGGACTATACGTTCACCACGGCGCCTTCATGCGGCGGGTGTTCAATCCGCTGAGGGTTCTGATCGGGTCGCAGACTGTCCTCTGCGTACGCGGGCGGCGGAGCGGGAAGCGACTCACTGTGCCGATGGATCCCCCGTTCGAGTGGGACGGGAAGCGGTACCTGGTGTCACCACTCGGCGACACGCATTGGGCCCGCAATCTCCGCGCGGCCGGCGAGGGCGAGCTGCGCATCCGCCGGCGCACCGAGCCGTTCCGCGCCGTTGAACTCCACGGAGCGGAGCGCGACGCGATCGTCACAGCCTATGCCAACACGATCACATGCGGCTGCCAGAGGTACATGCGGCAGCTCCCCGATCCAGCGGACCACCCGGTGTTCCGTATCGAGTCGTTGTCCGGCTCCGACTGACCAGGTCGTCGGAGCTGCGGGTGCCCTAAGGATCTCTACCCCAAGGCCTTCCTGATCCAGACGGCGACACAGGTCATGCCGAAAGCAAATGTGCCGGCGGCACAAGCGGCCACCCCTACCGCTGGCGTTCCCTCACCGGCCAGATACGCCTGGCTGAAGGTGTAGACAGTCACCGACGCGATCAGTAAGCCCTTGGCGAACAGAAGCCAGATTGAGGCGTCGACAACCGTCCTATAGACCGGCCGCATGGCTCTCTCCTCCTGCCGAATGCGTCTGCCAAATGACCTCGAATGCGCCTACGCGACACAACCCTTAAGCTGCGGTGCTGCCCCGAAGCATAGGGTGGGGTAGTCGGAAGAGACGGGTACACGTGCTCAGACCACCCTACGCAGGATGCAAGTCCCTCAGGCTGAGTGTCGGGCTGAGCACGAAAGGGGAAGTGGAGCGGGAGACGGGTCTCGAACCCGCGACATTCAGCTTGGAAGGCTGACGCTCTACCGACTGAGCTACTCCCGCCGGCAGATCAAGGCACTGCCGCCGGAGATTAACACGCGCCCCGGCCCCGCGCCAGCCGGCGATTCCACGCCGAGCGGGAGACGTATGTTCGCAGTCCGCGCCCGTCCTGTTGTCCCGTCGGGTGAGCAATGCCCGAGGTCCCCTCAGCCCCTTGACGTGTCGACGCTCCCCTACTCGGGTCCCGGCTCAGGCTCGATCACTTCGTAATGGTCCAGGCTGGCCTCATGCTCGAGATCGTCGAGCTCGGTACCCAGCAACGGGCTGTTGAGGCGGCCTCCGATCGCCGCCAGAAGAAGATTCCAGTCGGTCCAGGCCGTGACCACGATGACGCCGGCCTCTGCGGCCGAAGCAATCGGTCCATCATCGTCGGTGCCGACTCCCGCGAAGACGGTCAGAAAGCCTTCTCGGGAGGTCAGCCGGCCGACCGGTTCGCGGGCCCGCTGTTCCCATGCCTTGATCGCCTCGGCTGCAACCTTGGTCCTGTAGACACGCAGGACTCGCGCTCCCTTGCATTCCAACCCGGTCGAGGCGACTACCTGATACCGGCTCGAACGCTTAGCGCCCAGCAGTTCCGACGTCGCGGCGAGAAAGCCCGGGACCCCCTGCTCGTCGAGCCCGTTGCGCAAAGCCTGCCTGACCACTCCACAAGGAGACGGCCAAATGCTCGGGGCCCTGCGTTCCGAGACGGCGGCCGACGTAGCGGCAGACCATCCCTCGAGGCGCCGGCGCGACAAGGCCCTGGTGGCGCAGGTAGCCCTCGACCTCCGCTTCGTGGCCCGGCACGACCCGATATTCGAGCAGGTGAACGATCATCGTCGAGAGCCCCCCGATGAAAGCGTGGCTGCTACGTGGCCGTATTTTAGTACCGGCCCTCGCCGAAATGTGCATTCGATGCGGGTCGCGGATCGCCCGCAGGTCGTGTACCGTCCCGGGATGACGGTCGGCGAATCGCGAACCGGCCGCGGATGCAGGCAAGAGGCGGACAAGTGGCGGCTGATTCGATCGAGCTGGCCGATGCGGCGTGGGCTCGCCACGACTTCTACATGCGCCTGGCGGTGGTCGTGGAGTCGGGGGCCAAGTGCCTCGGTTCGCACGTCGGCGCCGTGATCGTCCGGGACGACCGCGTCCTTGGCAGCGGATACAACGGCACGCCGGCCGGCTACCCCAACTGCACCGAGACCGAGCGAGGCTGCCGCCGCTGCGCGCTGCGGCGGGAGCAGCCCGAGGCCGGACTGTCGGGCAAGGCTCTACGACATCTGCCTGTGCGTCCACGCCGAGCAGAACGCCATGGCGACGGCGGCCCGATTCGGGATCGCGATCGACGGGGCGATGCTCTACACGACGCTCCAGCCTTGCTTCAACTGCCTCAAGGAACTGATGCAGGTCCGGCTGCGCGGGGTGGTCTTCCGGCGCGAGTGGCAGGCCGGCCACCCGGACTACGCCTGGGTCGCCGACGAGTACGAGCGTCTCGTCGAGCACTACCGATCGCCGGGGCAACGTGTTCGCCCGGCTGGCCCAGGCCGAGACCCGCCCGGCCGTCCAGCTCGAGATCGGCCACCCGGTCTAGGCCGGCCGCTGGGCCCGGTCCCGGCGCGCTCACGAGATCGCGATCATCCGCTCCAGGGCGAGGCGGGCGCGGGCCGCGACGTCGGCCGGGACACCTGATCTCGTAGATCGCCGACGCAGGAGCGAGTCGCGCAGCTTCTCGAGCGTGGTCAGCTTCATGTACTGGCAGATCGCCTCGCGGTTGACCGGCACGAAGCGCTTGCCCGGCGCCTTCAGCCCGAGCCGGTGCAGGATGCCGACCTCGGTCGCGACCAGGAAGCTCGTCGCGCGGCCGAGCGCTCGGCGTAGGTGACCATGCCCTCGGTCGAGAGGATGTGGGCGTCGTCGCCGACGGCCTCGATCACCTGGCTGGTGCAGCCGCATTCCGGATGGATCAGCAGCTCGGCGCCGGGTTCCGCCGCGATGCCAGCGCCGCCACGTCCGCTGGCCGGATGCCGGCGTGGACGTGGCACTCGCCCAGCCAGATCGTGAGCTTGCGACCGGTGACGCGCTGCAGCCACATGCCCAGGAACATGTCCGGCAGGAAGAGGATCTGGCGGTCCGCGCGGAATGGCCTCGATGACGGCCCGGGCGTTGCCGGAGGTGCAGCAGTAGTCGCTCTCGGCCTTGACGGCCGCGGTCGTGTTCACGTACGAGACGACGACCGCGCCGGGATGCTCGGCCTTCCAGGCGCGCAGCTGCTCGACGGTGATCGAGTCGGCGAGCGAGCAGCCGGCGGCGAGGTCCGGGAGGAGGACCCGCTTGTCCGGCGAGAGGATCTTGGCGGTCTCGGCCATGAACGCGACGCCGCAGAAGACGATCGTCGACTGCGGGCGCGGAGGCGGCGACGCGCGAGAGCCGCAGCGAGTCGCCCACGTGGTCGGCCACGTCCTGGATTTCGGGCCGCTCGTAGCTGTGGGCCAGGATGACGGCGTCTTCTCGGCGGGCAAGGCGGCGGATCTCGGCCTGAAGGGCGGGGAAGGTCGCCGGGTCGCCCGGGGGCTCGACGGGGATCGATCGGGCTGGCCGCGCGTTCGGCCGCCTGATCGGCCGCTATGTCGGTGGCCGCTGTCGCGCGGGATCACCGCACGACCTCGAGCGAGACGTCGAGGGTCCTCGACGGAGTGCGTCAGCGCGCCCAGCGAGACGAAGTCGACGCCCGTCTCGCCGACCTCGCGCAGGTTGTCGAGGGTGATGCCGCCCGACGCTTCGGTCTCGACTCGCCCCCCGATCGATCTCGACGGCCCGGCGAAGCTCGCCAGGCTCATGTTGTCGAGCAGGATCCGATTGACGCCCGCTTCGAGCGCCTCGCGGACCTCGTCGAGCGTCTCGGCCTCGACCTCCAGCCGCAGCCGCGGGGACGAGCGGCGCAGCCGGGCCACGGCCTCGGCGATGCCGCCGGCGAGGCGCGAGGTGGTTGTCCTTGACGAGCAGGGCCTCGCCGAGGTTGAGGCGGTGGTTGGTGCCGCCGCCGCATCGAACGGCGTACTTCTCGAGCTCGCGAAGGCCGGCCGTCGTCTTGCGAGTGTCCAGGAGCGTGGCGCCGGTGCCCTCCAGCTCGGCGACGCAGCGTGCGGTCAGGGTGGCGATCCCGGAGAGGCGCCCGAGTAGATTGAGCGCGGTCCGCTCGCCGGACAGGATGGCCCGTGTTGGGCCGGTGATGCGGGCGATCTCGGCGGGTACCGTTCGGATGTGGTCCCCGTCGGCCACTGCCGCCGCCGGGCCTTCGGCCTCGGCCGGTCCCGCTGCTACGGCCGGTGTCACGACCACCGCCGGATCCAGCGCCGCGAAGAGCGCGGCAACGAGCGGCAGGCCGCAGACAACCCCCGGCTCCTTGACGAGGAGCGACGTGACGCACGTCGCTTCCGGCCCGAAGAGACCCTCGGTCGTGGGATCGCCCAGAGCCAGGTCCTCCGCCAGGGCCGCCGCCACGACCCGCGCCACTGCCTCCGGGTCGGGTGGGCGGATCTGGCGCCGGGTGCCGGCGTCCGGAGTCGTCTGAGTCTCGGTCACGTCCAGTGCTCCAGGGTCAGCTGCTGGCCCGATCGGAGGACGAAGTGGCCCTCGAACGCCGGATCGGCTGCGGGTGCGTCGATACGGTAATGGACGCCGCGACTCTCCGAGCGGGCCAGCGCCGCGCGAGCCACCAGCGCGGCCACCGGGTCGGGGCTGTGCGCCAGATCGGCCAGATCGGCCGGATCGCGCATCACGCCCGCCTGGCGCCAGACCTGCTCGCGCAGCTCGGCCGTTGCCACGCGCGGCGCGGGCGGCGCGGGAGGCCGCGCGGCCGGCATGCCCCGCTGCCCGGCGGGTGGAGCGCTCTCGTCGAGCGCGGCCAGGGCGGCTCGCCGCCCGAAGACCAGGCATTCGAGCAGCGAGTTGGAGGCCAGCCGGTTGGCGCCGTGAACGCCCGTCGCTGCGCATTCCCCGGCGGCGAACAAGCCGGCGACATCCGTTCGGCCGTCCAGGTCGGTCACGATGCCGCCGATCGTGTAGTGAGCCGCCGGCGACACCGGGATCGGCTCGCGGGCCGGGTCGAAGCCGGATTTCTCGATCTCCTCCATCAGGCCCGGAAAACGGGCCCGATCGATCGAACGCAGATCGAGGAAGGTTGGTCCGTTTCGGACTATCGCCCGAGCCACCTCGTCGCGCGGAGCGAGCTCGTCGACGAACCGCTCGCCGGACTCGTCCAGCAGGGTCGCGCCGTCGCCTCGCAGCGCCTCGGTCAGGAGCAGCCGCGAGCCGACCAGGACGGTGGGATGGAATTGCATGAACTCCATGTCGGCGACCGCGGCCCCGGCCGCCAGGGCGAGCGCTACGGCGTCTCCGATCTGGCCCTCGGGGTTGGTGGACCGGGCCCACAGGGCGGCCGCCCCGCCCATGGCCAGCACGGTGGCCCTGGCGGGAAGCGGACCTTCCGGCGTGACGACGCCCAGGCAGCGGCCGTCCGACACCCACAGCGACAGTGCGGCGGTTGCCTCTCGGACCGTGATTCCGGGCATGGCCGCGGCCCGCCGCCCGAGCAGGCTCGTCACCGCCCAACCCGTCGCGGCTCCCTCGACGCTGGAGACCCGTCGGCGGGAGTGTCCGCCCTCGAGGTTCAGCTCGGGATCGAACGGCACGCCCATTGCGATGAGCTCCCGGACACGCTCGGGCCCTTCCTCGGTCAGGACCCGGACGGCGCTCGGCCGGCACAGGTCCCGGCCCGCCCTCTCGGTGTCCACGGCGTGCAGGCCCGCGGTGTCGTCGTCGCCCATGGCGCCGGCAATGCCGCCCTGGGCGTGCCAGCTCGACGAATCCGGGGCGTGGCCCTTCGTCAGCACGAGAACGCTTGCGCCGCGCTCCGCCGCGGTGAGCGCCGCCGTCAGGCCCGCCGCGCCCGCCCCCACGACGAGCACGTCCGGCAAAGTATGGGCCACCAGATCAGCCCTCCCGGCGAAGCGACACGGCTCGCCGATACGAAGCCGCGTACTGCTCCGCCGGACCGGCCTCCCACGACCAGTCGATCGCCATGCCGCGATTCTGCAACGCCGCCCACGCCTCGCCGCCGCTCCGGTAGCTGTCCATGGCCCGGCGGCAGGCATTCAGCAACGCCTTCGCGGAGGACGCGTCGAACACGAAGCCGGTGCCGTCGTCGGGCCGTTCGCCAACGTCCACGACCGTGTCCGCCAGGCCGCCGGTGCGGTGCACGATCGGCGGGGTTCCGTAGCGCAGCGCGATCATCTGGCCCTGCCCGCACGGCTCGAAGCGCGACGGCATCACGTACAGGTCCGAGCCGGCGTAGATACGCCGGGCGAGGGCCCGGTCGAAGGCGTCCACGACCGCCACCGACTCCGGGTGTTTGGCCGCCACCGAGCGCAGGCCCACGATCAGCTTTGGATCGCCGGTGCCCAGGACGACGATCCGGGCGCCGGCCGCGACCAGCTCCGGAGCGGCCCCGGCCAGCAGGTCGAAGCCCTTCTGCGGGTCGAGGCGGCCGATCATCGACAACACGGGCCCGCGGTCGCTCGGATCGAAGCCCAGCTCCGTCAGGAGCGCTCGCCGGCACGCAACCTTGCCGCCCAAGTCGGTTGGGGAGTAGGTCGCCGCCAGATCCGCGTCCGTCGCTGGATCCCAGAGCGTCGTGTCCAGGCCGTTGAGGATGCCTCCGAAACGGTGGCCGAGGCGCGGCCAGAATCGGGTCCAGGCCCATCCCGAACGCGGGCGTGAGGACCTCCTGGGCATAGCCCGGGCTGACGGTGTTGACGAGCTCAGCCCGTTCGATCCCCTCGCGCAGCAGCAGGACGCCGTCGGCGTGGGGCTTGATGGCCTGTTCGAGCTCGTCGGGGAAGGCCAGCCCGGCAGCCTGGTCGCGGGTCAGCCAGCCCTGGTAGGCCAGGTTGTGGATCGTCGCCATGACCGCGGCCCGGGAGATGAGCGGGTAGGCCTCATAGGCGCAGTCGCGCAACAACACCGCCGGCATCGCCTGCCAGTCGTGCAGATGCAGGACGTCGACCGGGCGCTCGTCCGCGAGCAGCGCCTCGATCGCGGCCCGGCAGAGCAGTCCGAATCGCCAGCCGTTGTCGGGATAGTCGCCGCTCTCGTCGCCGTAGTACCCGTCGCGATCGAAGGCGGGCGGGTGGGATATGAGCCGGACGCGATAGCCCCGAGCCTCGAATTCGACAAGCGTCACCTCGGTGACGCCGCTCTCGGCCAGCGGGTCCGGAACCGCCAGCGGCGTGGAGGTCGAACCGGCCGGAACCTCCAGGCCGCGGTACTTCGGAAGAAAGACGTCCACCGGCGGCTCCACGTGGCCTGGAGGCGCCCCGTCGCCGGCCCCCATGACCCCGCCCGTCCCCGCCCACACCTGTGACTGCAGGACATGCGGTCTGCCGCCGGCACTCTCGGGCCGGGAGCGGTCCGAGTCGGTTGCCTGTGCCGCCCGGCCCGGCTGGCCCGGCTGGCCCGGTTGGCCCGGTTGGCCCGTGGCCCCCACGGCCCGGGCGAGCGCGTCGACGACGTCGCCGAGCCCCCCCGTCTTGGCCCACGGTTCGCATTCGGCGGAGATGCAGACGACCCGCATAGCGTGCTCCTGTGGGCGACCGGCTCAGGTTCCAGAACAGTGGATGCCATGGTAGACCGGAAGGCAGACAGGGATCGGCGGGCGCCGCCCGGCCGCGCCTGGCCGCGCCCGGAGCCCTTGCCGGAGCCTCGCCGGGGCCCGCGCCGGAGCCCATGCCGGCGCCCAGGCCGGCGCCCGCGTCGGAGCCCGCGGGCCGCCCTTCGGTGTCGGATATGATGCGTGGCAGATGGAGCCATCGGTCAAGGTCCCCACCCTCCCCGGATCCTCATTGAGGCTGCCACCTCAGCTCGAGGGCCTGCGACGCCTCTCATTCAACATGTGGTGGAGCTGGAATCCACGGGCTCGGGCCCTCTTCAGCCGGATCGACGGCCTGTCATGGTCGCGCTACCGCAACCCGATCGAGGTTCTCTCGCGACCGATCGACTGGTCCGACTTGCTCGACGACCCCGCCTTCATGGCCGAGTACACGCGGGTCCTGGCGGAGTTCGAGCGGTACATGGCCGGCGGCGGCCAGAACGGTTCAACCGAGATTTCGGTCCATCTCTGAGCGGCCCGATCGCCTACTTCTGCGCCGAGTACGGCTTCCACGAGAGCCTGGGCATCTACTCCGGCGGGCTTGGCGTGCTGGCCGGCGACTACGTCAAGTCCGCCAGCGACATGGCCATGCCGTTCGTGGGCGTCGGTCTCCTCTACAAGCGCGGCTACTTTCGCCAGACGATCGACGCGGACGGACACCAGGAGCACGCCTACCCCGACTACGACCTGACCAGGCTGCCGATCCTGCGCGTCCTGGGCCCGGACGGCGACCCGCTCACCATATCCGTGGAGCTGCCCGATCGGGATCTCTACGCGGCCGTGTGGCTGGTCCAGGTCGGGCGAGTGCCGGTCCTGCTGCTCGACACCGACATCCCGGACAACGCCGAGTCGGACCGGCCGGTCACCCACATTCTCTACGTTCGCGGCCGCGAGATGCGCCTCTACCAGGAGCTGGTGCTCGGCGCGGGCGGCGTCCGGGCGCTCAAGGCCCTCGGCATCGAGCCCGCGGTCTGGCACCTCAACGAGGGCCACTCCGCCTTCCTGCTGGTGGAGCGCGCGCGGGCTCTCGTCGCCGAGGGCGTGCCCCTGGACGAGGCCCTGGATCGAGTCCGCTCCAACAGCGTCTTCACCATCCACACGCCGGTCGCCGCCGGCAACGAGCGCTTCGACTCGGACCTGGTCCGGCGTGTGGCCGGGCCGCTCTACGACGGCGACGGCCGTAAGGGAACGGGCGGCGTGCCGATGGATCGAATCCTGGAGCTGGCCCGCGGCGTGGACGGGGACACCGGCCAGCTCGACATGACGGCCATGTCGCTTCGATCTGTCCAAGGCGGCCAACGCGGTCAGCAAGCTGCACGGCGTCACGGCCAACAACACCTGGCAGGGCCTGGGCGACAAGCAGATTCTGGCCGTCACCAATGGCGTCCACTGCCGACCTGGGTCGGGCAGCCAATGGCGCGACCTCTTCGAGCGCTACCTCGACGCCCGCCTGGACAACGTCGACGCCCGCAAGCGTTCGGGCCGGTTCTGGGAGCGAACGGACCAGATCCCCGACGCGGACCTCTGGGAGGCCCATCAGCGCCAGAAGCTGGAGCTGATGATCTTCGCCCGAAACCGCCTGCGCCATCAGTTCGCCCGCCACGGCGAGGCCCCCAGCGTCCTGGAGGAGCTCGAGAACGTGCTGGATCTCGGCACGCTGACGATCGGCTTCGCCCGCCGGTTCGCAACCTACAAGCGAGCGGGCCTGATCTTCACCGACATGGATCGGATTTCGCGGCTGCTGTGGAACGAGGATCGGCCGGTCCAGATCATCTTCGCCGGCAAGGCCCATCCGGCCGACCGACCGGGCCAGGGCGTCATCCAGGAGATCTTCAGCCCGCTCGCGCTCGCCGCAGCTGCGCGGTCGGGTCTTCATTCTCGAGGACTACGACATGCGCGTCGCCCGCTTCATGGTCCAGGGCGTGGACGTGTGGCTCAACAACCCGCGCCGGCCGCAGGAGGCCTCGGGCACGAGCGGCATGAAGGCCGCCAGCAACGGCGTCGTCAACCTGTCCGTGCTGGACGGCTGGTGGGACGAGGGCTATACCGGCGACAACGGCTGGGCCATCGGCGGCCGGGAGACGAATCCGGACGATGGCGCGCAGGACCAGGCCGATTCGCAGGACCTCTACCGGCTGCTCGAGGAAGAAGTGGTGCCGCTCTACTACGGCCGCAACGAGGACGACGTTCCGGAGGGCTGGACCGCCCAGATGCGGCGTTCCATCGCCAGCACGATCTGGCGGTTCTCCACGATCCGGATGCTCCACGAGTACGTCGAGCAGATGTACCTCCCCGCGGCCGGCATCGACCCCGCCGGGCCCGCGGGCCGGCCAGCCAGAACGCCTCCCCGGCCTCCGGGCCGCCGGGGGGCCGCGAAGCGGGCTGAGACCGCGTTGGGCGACCGTGTCTCGCTCGCTCTGGTAATCCACAACCATCAGCCGGTCGGCAACTTCGGCTGGGTCATCGAGGACGTCTTCGAGCACGCCTACGCACCGATGCTCGACGCCCTGGAACGCCACCCAGGCGTCCGGCTCGGCCTCCACTACAGCGGGCCGCTGCTCCAGTGGCTGGCGGCCAACCGGCCGGAGGCGATCGCCCGGATTCAGGCGCTCGTCGCCCGCGGCCAGGTCGAGATCGTGGGCGGCGGCTTACTACGAGCCGATCCTGGTCACCCTGCCGGACCGCGACCGCCAGGGCCAGCTGGTTCGGATGCGCGACGAGCTGGAGGCGCTGTTCGGCACGCCGGCCCGACGGGAGCGTGGCTGGCCGAGCGAGTCTGGGAGCCCGTCGCTGGCCTACGACATCGCCGCGGCCGGCTACCGCTGGACCGTCCTCGACGACAACCACCTGCGGGCGGCATCGATCCGAGAGGACGAGATGTGGACGGCCTTCAACACCGACGACCGCGGCAAGCGACTGACGGTCTTCGGCACCGAGCAGGGGCTGCGCTACCGGATCCCGTTCAAGCCGGTCGAGGACCTGATCTCCTACCTGCGGGCGCGGGCCACGCCGGACGGCCGGTTCGTGGGCATGATGGGCGACGACGGCGAGAAGTTCGGGTCGTGGCCGGGCACGTACGAGTACTGCTGGGGCCGCGAGCGACTGGGTGGACCGCTGCTTCGAGGCGATCGAGGCGAACGCGGACTGGCTGGCCACGGTGACTCCGTCCGAATGGCTGGACCGGCACGCCGCCGACGACCCGAGCCTACTTCCCCACGGCCTCTTACGTGGAGATGACGGAGTGGGTGCTGCCGCCCGACGAGACTCCGGTCTTCACGCGGCTGCTCGAAGACGGCCCGCGAACGCGGCGACCCCGCGGCGCGATTCCTGCGCGGCGGCTTCTGGCGCAACTACGCGGCCCGCTACCGCGAGATCAACGAGCTGCACAAGCAGATGCTGCGCGTCTCCGACAAGGTGGCCGCGATGCCGGCCGGGCCGACGGCCTCACGGCCCTGGACCACCTCTACCAGGGCCAGTCGAACGACTGCTACTGGCACGGGCTCTTCGGCGGGATCTACATCGTCCACATGCGGATGGCCACGCTGGCCCATCTGATCGCGGCCGAGGACCTGGCCGACTCGGCAGCGGCGGCGGCCGGCGGGCGACCGTACGGCGCCCGTCTGGCCGACACGGACCTCGACGCCATCGACGAGGTGCTCGTCACGACTCCCGGCCAGACCGTGGTCGTGGACCTGGCCGAAGGGGCCGCCATCTCGACCTGGGACCTGCGGGCCAGCCGGGTGGCGCTCGGCTCGGTGATGCGGCGCCGACCGGAGGCCTACCACGAGCGGCTGGTGGCCCTCGAGCGGGCCGCCGAGGCGGAGGCGCTCGGCGCGGGTACGCGGCGACGGCGCGCCGCGGCGCTCCGACAGCCCCGCGGACGATCCACGACATCGTGACGACCAAGGAGCCCGGACTCGCGAGCCTGCTCCACTACGACCGCCACGAGCGCCGGAGCGGCCTGGTCCACCTGCTCCCGGCCGACGGCTCCACCGGGGCAGCGGCGTTCGTTGACGCCACGTACCAGGAGCTGGGCGACTTCACCGAGGAGGCGTTCGTCCCGGGCGAGCTGACCGAGGGCAGGGTCGAGGCCCGCCGGCTCGGCGCGGTCCGGCTGGAGGGCGACGAGCGGCCGCTCGAGATCCTCAAGACGTACCGCTTCGCCGGTGGGCGCACCGACCCGACCCTCGAGCTCGCGACGACCGTCGACCAACCCCGGCGACCGGCCCGTGGCCTTCGAGCTGGCCGTCGAGTGGAACGTCAACCTGCTCGGCGGCGGTCACAACCCGGCGGCCTGGTACGAGACCGCGGACGGCACCCGCAGCCCCACGACGCGCCCGGCGAGGTGGCCTGGCGTCCGCCGCTGGCGTTCGGCAACGACTACGAAGGCGTCCGGATCGACGCCACGGCCGAGCCCGCCGCCCGGCTGACGTGGTATCCGGTCGAGACCGTCTCCAACTCGGAGGGCGGCTTCGAGCGCGTCTACCAGGGCAGCTCGCTCCTCTTCCGCTGGCCGATCGCGCTGGACCCGCGGGCACGCCCTACCTTCACGGTCCGCTTCGCGGTCGCCCAATCGATCGATCACTCGACGGCTGAGCTGGGCTGAACTCCGGCACGACTCTGCGACGAGGTATCACAGCCGTCGGCTGCGGCCGTCCTGCTGGCGCCTGCTCAGGGGCTCAGCCGGCGTGCGCGGTCCGAGGATGCCCGCTCGGCGCGGCTCCGCTACCATCCGCCGAGTGAGTCGCCCAAAGCTGGCCGTTCACGGCCACTTCTACCAGCCCGAGCGCCGCGACCCTTTCAGCGGCCAGGTGCCGCCCCAGCCGGCCGCGGCGCCGTACCGCGACTGGAACGCCCGCATCGACGCCGAGTGCTACAAGCCCAACGTCGAGCGCGGCAACCTGCGCCACATCTCGTACGACCTGGGCCCAACGCTCGGGACCTGGCTGCCAGGACAACGATGCGCCGACCCTTGCCGGCTTCGTGTCCGCCGATCGGCCGAAAGCCGACGACGGCGAACGCGGCAACGCGATGGCCCAGGCCTACCATCACGCCATCCTGCCGCTCGCTTCGCTCGCGGACCGCCGGACCGAGATCCGCTGGGGACTGCGCGACTTCGAGCTGCGGTTCAAGCGGCGCGCCACTGGGATGTGGCTGCCCGAGACGGCCGTGGACCTCCCGACCCTGCGCATCCTGGCCGACGAAGGGGTCCGCTACACGATCCTCGCACCCTGGCAGGCCGCCGACCCGCGCCTGGACACCCGCCGCCCGTATCGAGTGGACCTGGGCGGCGGCAAGACCATGATCGTCGTCTTCTACGACGCCAGCCCTGTCCGCGGCCGCCTCGTTCGAGTCGGGCGCCACGATGAACGCCGACTCGTTCGCGTGCGAGCGGGTCCTGCCGCGCCTGACCGGCCCGAGCTGCCCGACGGCACGCCTCCCATGGCGGTCATCGCCACGGACGGCGAGCTGTACGGGCACCACCAGAAGTTCCGCGACCTGTTCCTGGCGCGGCTGGTCAACCCGGGCCCGGAGGCGCGAAACCGAGGCTTCGACGTCACCACCGTGGGGCAGCTCGTCGGTGGCAGAGACGCGAAGGCCTTCCCGCTGACCCAGATCGTCGAGCGAACCTCGTGGAGCTGCCATCACGGCATCCTGCGCTGGACGGCCGAATGCCCCGACGCCGCCGACGGCCGCTGGAAGGGACCGCTCCGCGCCGCCCTGGAGCGGCTGGCGTCGGCGATCGATACGGTGGCGGAGGAGCAGGCCTCGGACTTCATGGAGCCCCCGGCACTGTGGGCTGCTCGCGACGAGTACGTGGACGTGATCTTCGGCACCGAAACGGCCGATGAGTTTCGCCCGACGCTGCCTGCCGGACGCGACCCAGGACCAGCGGACGCGCTTCCTGACACTGCTGGACGCCGAACGCTGGCGACTGGCGATGTTCGCCAGCGACGGCTGGTTCTGGGGCGATCCGGTCCGACTCGAGACCAAGCAGATCCTGCTCTGCGCGGCAAGGGCGACGCGGATGGTCGACGACCTGGCGGGCACGAACCTCGAAGGCCGGTTGCGCGACGACCTCTCCCTCTTCACGTCGCCCTCCCGCCGCATCGACGGCGCGGCGATCTACGACGAGGCCCTCGCAGAGGCCGGCCAGCCACCCGCCCGAGGCGATCGGCGTCGCGGCGATCGGGCACGCGGGGCGTAGGCGGGCCGAGCGGTGGCCCGCCTCGGGCCTGCTAGACTCGGCTGACTCAAGGGCAGAGGCGCACGCCGCCCGCATCCTGGGAGCGCATCCGTGGCATTCGAGTTCCACGTGTCAAGGGCGGCCCGAGACCGCTACGAGTTCGACGAGGCGCTCTTCGAATCGAGCGGCAACGTCATCATCCCCAACTTCCCCGCCGCCCGGCTCCTGGCGAGGCGGATGAACGACCGCCGCGACCCGGAGCGCTATCCCGATCGTGTCGTTCACGCCGCCGAGCTCAACGCCATGGGGCTGATCGACGAGATCCTCCACCACGCCGTGGAGATCTACCGCCGGACCGTCAACCCCAAGGTCATGGCGGACGCGCTGGCCGCGCTGGTGTCCCACGTCCAGCCGGATCTGCTGGACCGCACTCTCGCCCGTTTCGTCGAGCAGTTCCCGCCGCTGGCCGTCGTCGGCGGCCCGGACGGACCCAGCCGGCTACCTGGCCGGCTCGACGGACGGCGTCCCCAACCGCGAGATCGCGCTGGAAGAGCTGCTGATGCTGTGGCTGGCCAACGTCAACCCGGCGTTCGCCACCTTCGACGAGCTATTCGACGACTCCGACCTGAGCGAGCGAACGGCCTACGCGCACGTCATCGCCAGCCTGCGCCAGCACTTCGAGAACCAGCCCGGTTTCGGCTCCAAAGGGTTGTCCCTCATCGCCTTCCTGCGGGCCCCCGCGCTTGCCGAGCCGGACTCGCTGGCCGGGCAGCTGCGCTACATCCGATCGCGTTGGGGTCTGGTGCTGACCCCTTTCCTCGACCGCCTGATCGTCACCCTCGACGTCCTGCACGAGGAGGAAGTTGCGCTCTGGATGAGGATGCATCCGGCGCCCGGGCCCGGGCCCGCGGTCCAGGGCCCCGGCCTCGGAGGCCTCGAGAACGAATACGAGCGGTTCAGCAAGGATCGCGAGTGGATGCCGCGGGTCGTGCTCATGGCCAGCACCACGTACGTCTGGCTCGACCAGCTGTCCAAGCGCTACGGCCGCCCGATCGGCCGCCTCGACGAGATCCCCGACGAGGAGCTCGAGGCCCTCTCCCGACGCGGCTTCACCGGCCTGTGGCTGATCGGCCTGTGGGAGCGGAGCCGGGCCAGCCAGCGGATCAAGCAGTGGCGCGGCAACCCCGAGGCGGCCGCCTCGGCCTATTCGCTCTTCGACTACCGAATCGCCGACGACCTGGGCGGTGACGAGGCGTTCCAGCGGCTTCGCGCCCGCTGCGCCGGACGCGGGCATCCGCCTGAGCTCGGACATGGTGCCCAACCACATGGGCATCGACTCCCGCTGGGTCATCGAGCACCCGGACTGGTTCATGCAGCCTGCCCGATCCGCCCTATCCCGGCCTACACCTTCACCGGCGGCAACCTGTCCGACGACGAGCGCGTCGCCATCCAGATCGAGGACCACTACTGGGATCGCACGACGCGGCCGTGGTCTTCAAGCGCACCGACAACCTGACCGGGCGACGTCCGCTACATCTACCACGGCAACGACGGCACGAGCATGCCCTGGAACGACACCGCCCAGCTCGACTACCTCAAGCCGGAGGTGCGCGAGGCCGTCATCGGGACGATCCTCCACGTGGCCCGCCAGTTCCCCATCATCCGCTTCGACGCGGCCATGACCCTGGCCCGACGCCACATCCAGCGGCTCTGGTATCCCGAGCCCGGGCAGGGCGGCGACATCCCGTCGCGGGCCGAGCACGCCGTATCCGAGAGCGTCTTCGACGAGCGCATGCCGGCGGAGTTCTGGCGCGAGGTCGTGGACCGCGTCGCGGCGGAGGCGCCCGACACGCTGCTGCTGGCCGAGGCCTTCTGGCTGATGGAGGGCTACTTCGTCCGGACCCTCGGCATGCACCGCGTCTACAACAGCGCCTTCATGAACATGCTCCGCGACGAGGAGAACGCCAGGTACCGGCGGGTCATCAAGAACACGATCGAGTTCGACCCCGAGGTGCTGAAGCGCTTCGTCAACTTCATGAACAACCCGGACGAGCGGACGGCCGTCGACCAGTTCGGCAAGGGCGACAAGTACTTCGGCGTCTGCACGCTGCTGGCGACGATGCCCGGCCTGCCGATGTTCGGCCACGGCCAGGTCGAGGGCTTCGCCGAGAAGTACGGCATGGAGTACCGCCGCGCCTACCGCGACGAGCAGCCGGACGGCTGGCTGGTGGAGCGGCACGAGCGCGAGATCTTCCCGCTGTTCCACCGCCGCGCCCTCTTCGCCGACGTGACCGACTTCCTGCTCTACGACGTCTTCGACCCAGGGCGGCTGGGTCAACGAGAACGTCTTCGCCTACTCCAACCGCAACGGCGACGAGCGGGGCCTGGTCGTCTACCACAACCGGTTCGCCGAGGCGACGGGATGGATCAAGATGTCGACGGCGTACTCGGTGCCCGACGAATCGGGCGGGCGACGGCAGATCCAACGCTCGCTGGCGGAGGGGCTCGGGCTCCATCCCGATGGCGAGTGGTTCACCCTCATGCGCGAGCAGCGGTCGGGGCTCGAGTTCGTCCGGCCCAGTGCCGACCTGTGCCGCGACGGGCTCTTCGTGGAGCTGCACGCCTACGGGTGCCAGGTCTTCCTCGACATCCACGAGGTGCAGGACGGCCCGTCCGGGCAGATGCGCCGGCTGACCGAGCGTCTCGGCGGCGCCGGCGTGCCGAGCATCAGCGGCGCCCTGCGCGATATGCAGCTGGCCCCGCTGCACGATGCCGTGCGCAGTCTGGCGGCGAACGGGTCGCTCCGGCGACTGGCCGAGATCGGGGCCGCGCGGGCGGCAGCGGCCTGTCCGAGCACCGCGGCGCCTGTGGATCTGGGACTGCGCGGGCCGGCGTCGAAGGCTCCCGACCCGTCGCGGGCCAAGCGGCGGACCGGAGCGCATGCCCCGGAACGTGAAGTGAAGAGGCTTCTGGACGACGCTCAGGCCTGCGTGATGCCGGCCCTGCAGGCCGCGATGGACGTGACCGGCGCGGCCGGAGACGTGGAGGCGGCCGCGGCCGCTTTCCGCGCCGGCCTGGAGGCCGCGCTCCGCCTGCCCGGCCTGGGCCGGGCGCGCCTGTGCGCCGGCCTTGTCGACGAATGGGCCTGGGTCGCGATCGTCGGGCGACTCATCTCCGAGGCGATCGCGTCGGTGGCCGGACCCGAGGCGGCCCGGGGCGGCTCGCTCGACGAGCTGCAACTCGGGCCGGTCATGGTGCGTGTCTTCCGCGACCTCGGGCTTGACGACGGGGCCGCGTGGCGGCTGCTGGCACTCATTCGAATGCTCCGCGGGCTGCCGCTCGCGAGCTCCGTTTCGGAGCTGCCGGCCGCAGGACGGGCTGCCGGCGCTGGTTCGGGCTCTCGTCGCGGACGAGGCCATTCGACCATACATCCGCGTCAACGTCTGGGAAGGGATCAGCTGGTTCAACCGCGAGTCCTTCGGGCAGGTGTTGTGGTGGATGCTCGCCCTCGACGCGCTCGAAGCTGCCGCGACACCCAAGCTTTCCAGGGTGCGTCTGGCCGCGCGATTGTCCGAGACCGAAAGGTTGACCACGGCCCTGGCTCAGGCGGCCGAGGCCGCCGAATACCAGCTCGACAGGCTCGAGGATTCGGCGGCAGGCTGAGCTTCCGAGAAGTGGCGTCAGCCGCGGCGCCCGGGCGCGGGCCGCTAGCCTGCCCTACTCGCCCAGCAGAATCCGCCTCAGGAGTGGAATCGGCGGCGAACCGTGGGCGATGACCGACTCCAGGTGCTCCTTGTAGACGAAGCCCGGGGTTCTGCCGAAGTCTCCAACGATCCGCGGCGCCGGCACGGCTGCCGAGCCGCGCGGATCTCCGGACGCCACGGCCGCTCGCTCGCGCCGATCCCGCTCCAGCCGCCACATCTCCATCGAGCCCACGAAGTACGTCGAGAGCTGCGTAGACGTGAGGCGGGCGCGATCCCACTTCTTGCGGGCTTCAGACTCCTCCTGGAAGCCGCCGCGGACCATCAGGTCCATCGCCTCCTGCTCGGTCATCGATCCCGCGTGTATCCCGATATCGATGATGGCGTTGGTGATGGCGCGCAGGTAGAACTTCCAGTGGCTCAGCCGCAGGGCGGGGTCGTCGGCGTGGAAGCCCACGTCCATCATGACCTGGGTCACGTACACGGCCCAACCCTCGACGAAGACGCCGCTGCCGAAGACAGTCCGCACGATGGACGGGCAGCGGTTGGAGTAGACCAGCTGGAGATAGTGGCCGGGCGTCCCTTCGTGGATGGTCGTGAGGTCGATCTGGCGGTCGTTCTCCTCCGCCAGGTACGACTCCACTTGCTCTGCCGTCCACTCCGCCGGCGGCGGGGTCATGAAGTAGAACGCCTTCTGGCCTTTGTCCAGCGGCCCCGGCGCATCCAGCATCGCGCCGGCGAACTCACGCAGGAACGGCGGCGTCCAGTCGATCTCCAGCGGGTCGTCCGGGACGCTGATGAGCTCCCTCGCCCGGCAGAAGTCGACGATGTCGCGATAGCTCTCGCGACAGTAGTCGAGGAGATTCGCAGCCGGATGGTGCGACCGGCCGATCGCGGCGGTGACGGCGGCGACCGTTCGCTGGTCTGCCGCGTCCTGGCCACCGTCGCCGTCGGCCGTAGGTAGTGGCTGTCCGGGAACCCACTCGCCCCATATCCCGCGGGCAATCCGGATCATCTCTCCGCGGACCGCCTCGTACTCAGATCGAGCCTGGGCCATGATTTCGTCCGCGGTCAGGTCCGACCGGAACGTATGGCGCAGCTTGCGGCCGAACAGCTCGGCCCCAAGGCGACCGTCGCCCAATGATCGCGGGAGCAGGTCTTCGCGCAGGAATGCTTCAAAGGCGGCGATTGCTACGCGAGCTGCGGTCGCAGCCGATTGCAGGCGCGGCGTGACCGCGGCCACGTCCGGCTGCTCCGCCGCCTCCTCCGCGCGGGCGATCGCCTCGTCGGCCAGGGCCGCGATCCCGGGCAGCTGCTTGATGGCCATCTCGGTATGCAACCGGGAAACTGGCCGCCCCGGCAGGCTGCCCAGCTCAGCCCGCGCCGCCGCGAGAACCTCTGGTACTCCCTCCAGGCGTCCGGCTACGGACACGAGCCGGCTTCCGAGCGGTGCGAAGTCGCGCGCCAGGAGCGGGAAGATGCCGCCTCCGAGCAGGTACACGTACCCCAGCGCGTCCCACGCCCCTTCGCGGAGCCCAGTCTCGTCGAACAGCAGGGCCGCCAGCTCCGAGAGCAGAAGGTCGCGGTCGATCTTCTCGTCCGACGTGAGCCCGGAATCGGCGAAGCCGCGAAGCTCCGCGTCCCAGCGGTCCGCGAAGGCGACGCGGCTGGCGCGGCCGGACTCACTCAGATCCGGCCACTCCCCATCGACGGCGTGCATGCCCGTGGCGGTGGCCGACACCGGGTACAGCCGGAAGAACTCGTCGAGGAAAGAATCGACGCGATCGGCGAATTGCGACATTGCTCTCCCCTTGGGCATTTAGCCGAGTGTAGCGCCGCTGGCCGAGGGGGCCGCGGCCGAAGGGGCCGAGGAGACCTCGCGCGGCTCCACCGCGCGCGCTAGCATCCTCCAATGCGAAGCCGTCGCCGCAGGCGGCGCTCGGTCCTCGGAGGAACAGCCCATGCTCGACCTGCTCATCAAGGTCGCTGTGAACGCCGTGGCGCTCGTGGTCGCGGCGACGTTCGTCCCGGAAGTTCGCCTGTCCCCTCGCGACAAGCTCGAGGACTGGGCGATGATCGTCGGAATCGCCCTGGTCTTCGCCCTGGTCAATACCTACCTGAAGCCGATCCTGAAGACCCTGGCAATGCCGATCGGCCTGCTGACCATGGGCTTGATCGCGTTCGTCATCAACGGCGCGATGCTTCTGGGCACTGCCTGGCTGGTCAATCTGAGCCAGGTCAAGGACCTGCTGAACACCAACTTCACGTTCCAGGTTGGCGGTTATCCGCCCAATTGGGGCTACGAGGCGATCGGCGCGGCCGTGGTGGCATCGCTGGTGATCAGCATCGTGGCCACGGCCCTCGATTTGATCCTTGTGCCGCGCAGGGTAGTCGGGCTCTAGACCGGGCAGACGTCGCGCTCTTCGGCCACGGGGTCGGCTTCGCCCATCTCGGCCGCACTCGGCGTCTGTCCGCCGTTCCTCGGACCCGCTAGGCTTTCCGGCATGCCGGTAGCGCAAACGTCGCCGCTCGCCAGTCTCTTCGCCTTGTCCGAGGCTTCAGGCGCCGGCGGCGTTCCGGGCGCGCTGACGGAGCGCGAACGGTTCCGGATTCGGCTGAGGCGCCGGCCCCTGCTCCTCGACGGCGCGATGGGCACGCTGCTGTACAGCCGCGGCGTGCCTCAGCGATCCTGCCTGGACGAGCTCGTCCTCACCCGGCCCGACGTCGTGTCGACCATCCATCTCGAGTATCTGGAGGCGGGCGCCGACGCGATCGAGACCAATACCTTCGGTGCGAACCGCTTCCGCCTGGCCGAATACGGCCTCGAGATGACCGCCGGCCAACTGAACCGGCGAGCCGCCCAGCTCGCTCGTGCAGCGAGGGAGACCTCGGGACGCGAAGCCCTCGTCGCCGGGTCGATCGGACCGCTCGGTCCAACCGGTCGGATGCCGGCACGGCCGCATCCTGGCCTTGCCCGGGCCGCATTCCGCGAGCAGATCGAGGGGCTGCTCGAAGGCGGGATCGACCTGTTCGTCTTCGAGACGTTCGACCGTGTGGAAACGCTCCTGGCGGCGGTCGAGGAGGCGCGCCGGGCCTGCGACCTGCCCGTCGTGGCCCAGATGACTTTCGTCGAAGACCTGGTCGCCAGCGACGGGACGACCCCGGAGGCGGCCGCTGCCGCCCTGACCGAGGCCGGGGTCGATGCGGTCGGGGTGAACTGCGGGGCCGGTCCCCTCGTCTGCCTCGAGGCGCTCGTCCGGATCGGGCCCCCGACTCCGACCGTGGCTCGCTCCATCGTCCCCAACGCGGGTCTGCCTCAGCGCATCGAGGGCCAGTTCGTCTATTCGGCCGGGCCCGAGTATTTCGGTGAGATGGTCCCGCAGATGCTGGCCGCGGGAGCGCGGATAGTCGGCGGTTGCTGCGGTACGACTCCGGAACACACTCGGGCCATGCGGGCCACCATCGACGCTCTCGGCTCGGACGGAGCCGGAGCGCGCACGAGCGTGGCCCCGCGGCCAGACCACGAACCGCCATCTGCCGAACCCGACCCGGCCGCCGGCGCCGCACCCCGAACGCCGACGCCCGAAGCAACGGGGAGTGGCGACTCCACTCCCCCCTCGGGTCTGGCTCGCATGCTCGGCGGCAACGCCTTCGTCATCTCGGTCGAGATAGACCCGCCCCGATCCATTCGAATCGACCGGACCATCGAAGCGGCACGCCTTCTCCAGGAGGCCGGCGTCGACCTGGTCAACATCAGCGACTCCGCGACGGGCCGGGTCCGGATGGGTGCCATGGCCGTCGCCTTCGGCATCCAGCAAGCCCTGAACCTTGAGTGCCTGGTCCACCTGACGACACGTGACCGCAATCTGATGGCCCTCGAGGCTGAGCTGCTCGGCGCCCACGCCCTGGGCGTCCGGAACATCCTTGCGCTGACGGGCGATCCGCCACGGGTCGCGGACAGGCCCGCCACCACGGCCGTCTGGGACCTCGATGCGATCGGGCTGATCGAGATCATCCGCCGGCTCAATCGCGGCGAGGACGGCGCTGGCAGCTCCATCGGACAGGCGGCCGGTTTCACGATCGCCTGCGCCCTGGACCCGACGGCCGCGGACCCGGACAAGGAGTGGCTCCGGCTGGAACGCAAGCTGGCCGCGGGCGCGAGCCTGATCATGACCCAGCCGCTCTACTCGCCGGCGCAGGTTGAGGCAATGCTGGTCCGGGCCCGCGAGCGTTTCGGCCAGAACGGCTTCCCGGTTCCGGTCCTGCTGGGGGTGCTCCCACTCCACAGCGCCCGCCATGCCGAGTTCCTCCACAACGAAGTACCGGGCATCACGATCCCCGACGAGCAGCGGGCGGCCATGCACGCGGCGGGCGAACGCGGCGCTGAAGTCGGCCTCGAGATGTCGATGAACCTTCTGGAGCAGTGCGAGGGTCAGGTAAAGGGAACGTACATCATGCCGAGCTTCGGCCGGTACGAGCTGGCGGCCGAGCTGGTCCGCCGGCTGCGCGCTCGGCAGGCGGCCAGGAAGACGGGTTAGGGCTCAACAGGAGGCTGGGGATGAGGGCAAGCCGGAGATTCGTGGCCATCGGTTTCGCGACGGCGGCCGTCTGCATGTGGCTCGCGGTCGCCTCGATCGCCGCGGCCCGCACCACATCGAATTTCGGCCGGCCCGCCGTATCCGGGTCCGGTTACCGGGCAGCGCGTCTATGACCTCGCCGGCATCTTCTCGCCGGCAGCCATCTCGCAGGCCGAGCAGACCATCCTGGCGATCGAGCAGCGGACAGGCGCCCAGGTTGCCGTCTACACCCAGGTCAAACCGGCGAGCGACACGCTCGACAAGGCCAACGAGGACGCACTGGCCCTCATGAACCAATGGGGCGTGGGGCGCAAGGGCTTCGACGACGGGCTGGTGATCCTCTTCGACATGCAGGACAACCTCCGGCACGGCCAGGTGAGCCTGTACGCGGGCAGCGGCTTCAAGGCGACCTTTCTGACCGACTCGGATCGGCAGGCGATCTACGACAACGACATGAAGCCCAGGCTCGTGGAAGGCGACTTCGACGGCGCCCTGAGGGTGGCACTCGACGACGTGAGCTCCGCGGCAACCCCGGAGCATGCGGACGAGCTGAATCGGGCCCGAATCCTCAACGCGCTCATCGGCTTCGCGGTGCTCATCATCTCTATCGGGCTGGTCGCGTTCGTGATCATCCGCTGGTACACGCATGGCCGCGACCCGATCTACGTGGACGACAACTCCGTCCTCATGCCCGCTCCTCCGGACGGCCTGACTCCGGCCATGGCGACGCTCCTCATGGACGATCGGACGTCGAGCCGAACCGTATCGGCGGCGATGGTGGACCTGGCGGCCCGCGGCCTGGTCCAGTTCCGCCAGGAGGAGGCATTCCTATCGAAGAAGACCAGCGTGGGGGTGACCGCCAGGACGAGCACGATCGCCACCCCGGAAGCGGGCCTCTACTCGGCCATCGCCGCGCTGGCCGAGCCGGACGGGTTCGTCGAGACGTCTTCCATGCCCAAGCTTGCGCCCGCGGTCAGCAAGCTAAAGAGCGATCTGGAGACGCTCTCCGTACAGAAGAGCTGGCTGACCGGGAGGCCGTCGCGCGTTGTCGCCCTCTGGATCGTGGTGGCTGTCGCCGAAGGGCTGGCTTCAGTACCGCTCGTTGTCTGGACGGTCAACCTCGGAGCGAGCGGCGGGCTGATGGGCGCAGTCGCCTTGATCGTGGCGGCGGTCGTAACCGGCATGACCGCGTGGTTCATGCCGTCGCGCACGCAGCTCGGGGCGATGCTGCGGGCGATGCTCGCCGCCTACAAGCGCACGCTCCAGTACACGCTGGCCCAGTCGCAGTCGATGGATCAGGTCGTTGCCAGCCGGGCTCTGCCGTGGGTCTCCACGCCCGACGAAGCCATGGCCTGGGGCGTTGCGTTCGGGCTCAACGATGAGATCGACGCGGTGCTGCGGCGGAGCGTCGAGGCGGGCTCAGCCACGGGTCGCCCCGTCGGCTGGTATCCGATGTGGTGGATTCCGGTGGGCGGGCGATCGTTCGCCGGTGGCGGCTTCGGCGGTGGGGGAAGCGGGGCCTTTTCGGCCAGCGCCATCCCGGACGTCGGTTCCATGATGTCCGCCATCGGCTCGATCGGCGCCTCCACGTCGCACTCGGGCGGCGGCAGTTTTGGCGGGGGCGGAGGCGGCGGAGGCGGCGGCGCCGGTGGCGGCTTCTGACCGAAACGACTCGATCGGAGACTGAGGCGGAGTCGCCGACTCGCGGCCGGCACGGCCCACACCTCGCGTCCGCTAAACTCGCGCCATGGGTGCAGTCGATACGATGGAGCAGTTCTTCGAGCTGCTGAACGCCGGCAACCGCGAAGGTGCCGTCGCGCTGATGGACGAGAAGGCGGAGCTACGCGTCCACGTAGGCGGCAACGCCCGAACCCTGCGCGGCATCCGTGAGGTTGGCGGTTGGTTCCTGCGCGCCGAGCCGGGCTTCCGGATGATGCCGGGAGACGTGCGGGACATGGGCAATACCTACCAGGCCAGCCTGCTCGTGGTCCGTCCCGGGGCGCCGACTCAGGAGCTGGACGCCAGCTTCCGAGTCGAGACGGGCAAGATCACTGCGATCAACCTCACGCCCCGCTGATCAGGCGCTGGGTCAGAGAGACAGCGGACTGGATCTGCCGCTGAGCCGGGCGCGCCGGCGACCTAGTGCCCGCTCGGGGACGCGGGCGGATGTGTCAGCAAGCCGGCGGGCGGGATGTTGAGAACCTGGCTGACCTCGAGGTGGTTTGGGTCGGTGATCTGCGGGTTCGCCAGCTCGATCTCCCACAGCTGGAGGTTGAACCTCTGTGCGATCACCGACAGGCTGTCGTTCGGCTTGACCGTGTACTGGAGGTAGCTCGTGCCCGGCTCCGTGGAGGCCGAGGGCGATCCCGCGGGAGCGCTGGCACTGGCAGAGCCATGCGGGGCCGACGCCGACGGCGAATGCGACGGTCCGGGGCCGGCCTTGCCCCCGTTGCCCAGGAGAATCGGGAGCGCGATCAGGGCCACCATCAGAGCCGCGACGGCGACGGCCGCATACAGCAGCGGCTGATTCGTACGGCGTTCGTCGCGGCTCCGAAGCCGGGGGAAATTCTCCACTCGCGGCGGGTTCTCCCAGCCAGGGTGGCTCGGTCCGCGCCGGGCCATGGCCACTGCGGGAGAGCCGAGCGACGACGGCGCCGTCGGGGCCGACGGAGACGAGGAGTGCTTCTTCTCGTCCTCGTAGTTCCAGAGGCTGGTGCCCGCGTCGGTCGGCCGGCGCATGGAGGCGGCCACGGCCGCCCCCGGCGTGGGCCGGGGACGCCCCGCCAGGAAGGCCGGTGCGGCTTCTTCCCCACCGATGGCCGCGGCTGCTGCGACCACCCCGTCGTCGGCGCCCACGGTCGTCCCGTTCGCCGACGCGACGCCCGACTGCCGGACGCCCGCCGCTTCCTGACGCGCCCAATCGAGGAAGACGGGGCACTGCGGGAAGGCGGAAGCCAGGCAGTAACGCTCCTGGTGGGGGAACGCACGCGGCTCGGGTTCGGCGGCGGCGAAACAGCGATGGCGGTAGTCCGGGGCGCTGGACCTGTGGTCGCGATCATCCTCGAAAGCGACGAACGGGCAGGCGGCGGGGCCCCCATCGAGAGGTGAAGGTGTCTCCTCAATCACGCAGCAGATCATAGCCCGGCAGGCGGGTGTTGTGGCGTGCTGAGCAGGCGCCACAGCGCGATCCTGCTCAACGGCTGTAGAGAGCGATCCTCGATGCCGGCGGATAATCACCGACGCCACGCTGACGTAAGGATCTATCTATGCATCACTTCCAGAACCGAGCGGCCCGTCGGATCCGCCTCGTACTGGCGCTGGTGGTAGCCGCCTTCATCGTGGCGGCCTGCGGCAGCGGTCAGCCGTCGTCTACCCCGCAGAGGAGCGGCCCTGCGTCCGCGTCCCCACCCGCGACGGCATCGGCTTCGAGCACGGCATCGGCCGGAGCCGGCGCATCTGAGACTTCGGCCGCGGGCGCGTCCCTGTCGCCCTCAGCCATTCCGAGTGTGCCTGCAAGCGCCGTCGCGACGCCACCGCCGACGCCTCTGCCGCCGGTCTCGATCAGCCTTCAGCCGGTGGTGACCGGACTGGCGAACCCCGTAGGAGTCTCGAGCGCCCCAGGAGACCCACGCCTGTTCGTGATCCAGCAGGCCGGGCGGATCGTCACGGTCAGCGGCGGCAAGACGACCGGCACCTTCCTCGACATCTCCGGCCGTGTCTCCTGTTGCGGCGAGCGCGGCCTCCTGGGGTTGGCCTTCCACCCGCGATACGCATCCACCGGTCGCTTCTACGTTCGGTACACGGACTCGGCCGGCGATCTGCGGGTCTCGGAGTTCCATGTAGGCTCGAACCCCAACCTCGCCGACCCATCGTCGGAGCGGGTCATCATGACCATTCCGCATCCGAGCTACGCCAATCACAACGGCGGCCGAATCGAGTTCGGTCCGGACGGCTATCTGTACATCGGGACGGGCGACGGAGGCAGCGGCGGCGATCCCCACGGCCACGGCCAGAGCTTGAACACGTGGCTCGGCAAGATGCTGCGCATCGACGTCGATCGGTCGTCGGGCAGCCTGCCCTATGCCATTCCCACCAGCAACCCGTTCGCGGGCCAGTCGGGCAAGCTCGGCGAGATATTCTCGTACGGCCTGCGCAACCCCTACAGCTTCAGCTTCGATCGCCAGACAGGCGATCTCTGGATCGGAGATGTGGGCCAGAACCTCTGGGAAGAAGTGGATCGGGCCCCAGCGGCCAGCGGCGGCGGCGCCGGCCTCAACTACGGCTGGAACGTGATGGAAGCGAACCACTGCTACAACCCTTCGTCAGGCTGCAGCAGGTCCGGCAAGACCCTTCCTCTAGCCGAGTACGGGCACGGGGCCAACGACTCGGTCGGCTGCGCCATCATCGGCGGCTACGTCTACAGGGGTGCCGGACACCCGGAGCTGTACGGTCGCTACTTCTTCGGCGACGAATGCAGCGGCAACATCTGGGATCTCGACGCCGCCGGCCCGGCCCCACAGGCGCCGCAACTACTGCTGGCGTCGGGGGTGAACATCGCAGGCTGGGGCCAGGACGTCGGGGGCGAGCTCCTCATCGTCGGCCTGAACGGGACTCTCTACCGGCTGGCCTGATGGGCTCGCGGCGCCGTATCAAGCCGCGGCCTGGTCCAGAGCCGCCTGCAGAGACTGCTGATAGGCCTCGCTGGTGTAGGTCGCGCCGGAGATCGTGTTCACCTGGGCGCTCTGGGCCTGGAGAACCTCGCTGCGGAGTTGCGGCGCGGCGTACCGGCTGACCTGTGATGAGTGGCCTCCACTCGGGAGCTGCAGCGTCTGCACGTCGGTGATCTTGCCGTTCTGGAGCGTCACCTGGATCTGCACGTTGCCGAACGGGGTCTGGACGGTCGAGCCTGTCAGCTGACCGGTGTACGTTCCCCTGGTGCCGCCGTTTGCGACGGTCCCAGGCACGCTGGAGGCTCCCGGTGTTGAGCCCGACCCCTGGCCGGCCTGGGCGATGGCGGCGCCGGCGAAGCCCGACCCGGCCTGATCGAGGGCTGCCTGCAGAGACTGCTGGTAGGCCAGGCTGGTGTACGTCGCGCCGGAGATGGTATCGACCTGGGCGCTCTGCGCCTGGAGGACCTCACTGCGGAGCTGTGGCTCCGCGTACTGGCTCACCTGCGACGAGTGGGGCCCGGCCGGCAGCTGGAGGGCCTGGACGTCGGTGATCTGCCCGTTCTGGAGTGTCACCTGCACCTGGACGTTGCCGAACGGAGTCTGGATGGTGCCACCCGTCAGTTGACCCGTGTAGGTGCCCTTTGGAGCGCCACCGGCGCCGCTCCCCTGGGCGGGAGCCGGGGCGGTCAGTCCGGCAGTGTCCGGAGTCTTGAAGCTCAGGAGCAGCGCCAGGGCGACAGTTGTGAGGAACGTCGCCACCATTGCTCGCTTAGGCATCTCGATCTCTCCTCGGCTCAGAACGAGAAGCGTTCGTAATGGATTTGCGAAGCCGGAATCCGCAACCAGCGCAGCCCGCTGAGGACGCGCTGCATCATCCCGGCCGGCCCGCAGATGTAGATGTCTCGCTCGTGGAGATCGGGCACGAGTCTGCGCAGGGCCCGCGGCTCGAGCGGATCGACCGGCACCTCGCGCGAGCCGCGCCGCCCTACCAGGTAGTGGACGGTGGCCCCCCGAAGGCTCGCCAGCTGATCGAGCTCCTCACGGAAGACGAGATCTTCGGGGCTGCTCGCACGGTAGACCAGGGTCAGATTGCCGCGTGACGCGGGCAGCTCCTCGAGCAGCGCTCGAAGAGGCGTGATCCCGATTCCGCCGGCGACCAGCAGGACCCGAGCCTTCGTCCGCGCAAGACCGGTGAAGGCTCCGTACGGGCCTTCGAGCATGACCGAGGTGCCGACCTGCACGCGCTGGAACCGTCGCGTGTGGTCGCCCAGCTCCTTGATGGTGAACCGGAGGTAGCGACCGTTCGGCGCGGCCGATATGGAGAACGGATGCGAGTGGTACCAGCCGTCCGCCGTCAGAAAGCGCAGGCGGAACCACTGGCCGGCCCGGACGGGAAGCTGGTCGAGATCGCGACCGGTCAGGTATAGGGAGGTCACTCCGGGGACCTCTTCGACCACGTTGGCGACCCGGAAGCGATGCCGCCACGAGGCCGCGAGAGGCTGGCCGAAGCGGAATGTGAGCAGCGTGCCCAAGGCAATCACGTAGAGGGCGATCCAGTACACCCTGGCGACGACGTCGGTCGTGAAGTCGATGCCGACGAAGAGCTGATGCAGGAAGGCCAGGGCGATGGCCAGGTACGTGTAGAGGTGGATGGCGTACCAGGTTTCGTACGAGACCCGGCGGCGAGCGGCTCTGACGGAGCTGATCGCGACGAAGATGAACAACCCGAGCGCGACGGCCGACCAGAGCACGTATGGGTACGTCGACAGAAGCGTTGCGGCCTCATCCAGAAGGGAGCTGTTGACGCCCATCGCGTACCCGACAGTGGTGAAGATTGCGTGGCCGACGAGGAGCCAGATCGCCGTGAACCCGACCCATCGGTGCGCAGCCGTGATGTGGTCCTGCCCGAAGATCTGATCGAGCCACGGGCTGCGCGACATCAAGATCAGCTGAATCAGGACCAGGTACGTCCCGTAGAGAGCCGCCAGCTCGCCGATCGCGGTCAGAATGCCGGCCGTCGTAGACAGCTCGTGGAGATTCCCGTGACGAACCCACATGGCCGCGATCAGCAACCCATTGCCGATCAGGACCGCATACACGTCATTGGCTCTCACCGGCCAGACGCGCGGCAGCGGCACTCGGCGCGACTTCTGAGCCGGGGCCGCCCGCCTGGCCTGGCCTCGACTTCCTGGAAATCCGTCTAGTGGGCGGTCTGATGTCACCGGGTTTCCCTGCACTTGGCGCGAGGGCCAGGACACTCGCCGGTTCGCCACCGCGGCACCGATCCGCGGCGACCTGGCGTCACAATGCTCGGTGCCAATCCTGACACACAGCTGAAAGCGCAACGACGCATCTGTGGACGTAGCGTGGAGACTGCATGGAGAATCTCGAGCCGCCGGCCAGGTTCACAAGGCGGCTCGGGACGTGCGGACGCGGCCGGCGCATCGCAGCCGTACCCGGATTGACACGCGAGGCGACGCCTCCAACACTTGCAGGCGGCCGAGGCCCAGCGAAGCTGAATCCGTGTTTCCGCCTCGCCCGACATCCCGGGAGGAAATCGATGTCCCGAGTAACCGGCTGGCTTCGCCCGCCCACCACAGCCTATGCGCACTGTGACGTTCCGTGCGGTATCTACGACCCTCATGCCGCCGAGCTGGCCGCTCGAACAGTCGCTCGAATGGTCGAGCTGATCGGCCAGATCCCGGCAGGCAGCACCGAGACTGGCCGACCGACACAAGTTCGTTCGCTGCGTCGCGGTCAAGGAGCAGCACGCCGAGATCGTGAAGCACGAGATCCAGGTCATCTGGAGCGACTACTTCAAGCCTGAGCACCTGGAGCGCTATCCAGATCTCCACGATCGAACGTGGAAGATCCTCAAGCTCGCCGGCAAGAACAAGCAGAACATCGACGCCGCAGCTGCCGCCGAGCTCGAAGCCGCGGTCAAGGAGTTTGCCGACATCTTCTGGTCGACCAAGAAGTGACGTCCGAGCAATCGGACGAGCCGGGCGCCGGAGGCAAGTCCTCCGGCGTTTCGCTGTCTTCCTCCGCCGCCGTCCGGCGCCAGACCGTTTCGTCGCGCCTGGCCGCGGCGTGGAGCCGCCTCGGGGCGGGATCTGGCGAGTCGCGGTCGCAGAGGAGAGCATGGCCCCGGCCCTCGCCGCCGGGGATTGGCTGCTCCTGGATCCCACCCCGACCCGCTGGCCTCGGCGCGGCAGCGTCGTTGTCTTCCGTGAGCCGGGGAGTGGCCTTCTGGCCGTCAAGAGAGTGGCAGCGGGTCCGGGCGATCGCGTCCGCATCTCGGCAGGGATCCTCCACCTCGGTCTCGATCAGGCCTGGTTGCTCGGCGACAACGGCGCCCTATCCATCGATTCGCGCCGCTATGGCCCGGTGGGAATCGACGCCTTGGCCGGGCGGGCGTGGTTCCGCTACGCTCCGGCGCGGCGAATCGGCCTGGTCCGGCGGGCTCGGTAAGCTCCCCGGGCTACCCAGCGGCTGTTGCGCCGCCTCAGACGGCGGCGCGGCGAGGCGGCGATGCGAGCGGCTCAGCGGCCGCCTATCAGCTCGCGAGCCGCCAGCTCGATCATGTCGTGGTCGCGCGGCAGCAGGTCCTGCAGGATGATCCGCTGCGCGCCCGCCGCTTCGAATGCGGCGACCATCGCCCGAGCCTGGTCTGGCGTGCCGGTAACCCAGCGCGTGCCACGGGCCTCCAACCAGGCCACGGCGTCAGTGCCCGAGTCGCCGATCATGGCCAGCTGAGCCTGCACCCGGCGCGGCCAGTTCGGCCTCGTCTCGCCCGATCAGCAGCCCCGCCATGACCGACCGCGTCACGGCGCCAGGATCCCGGCCGATCTTGCGGCACTCTTCGTCCAGCCGGGCAAAAGCCCTGGCGCAGGCGTCGAGACCGCTGCTGGACATGTTGTACTCGTCGGCATACCTGGCCGCCATTCGGAGCGAGCGGGGGCTCCCCTCGCCGCCGACGATGATCGGCGGATGGGGGCGCTGGACGGGCTTGGGATTGAACGAAGCCGCCTCGAGGCGGACCTTCCTCCCCTCGAACGACCAGCCGTCCGGCTCTTCCCACAACCCGTGGAGGATCGCCAGCTCATCCTCCATCAGATCGGCGCGCTCGACGATCTCCGGGAATGCCAGGCCGAGCTGGCGGTGCTCGGGCTCGTTCCAGCCGGCCCCCACGCCCACCTCGATTCGGCCGCCGCTCATCTCGTCGACCGTGGTCACGACCTTGGCGAACGACCCGGGATGGCGGAACGTGACCGGCGAGACCAGCGTGCCCAGGCGGATGCGGGTCGTCTCTCGGGCGATCCCGGCCAGGACGGTCCAGGCGTCTGTGGTCGGCCGATCGTCCGGCCCCGGGAAGCTGCGGTAGTGGTCCGATCGGAAGAAGGTCTCGAATCCGAGGCGTTCGGCCAGCCGGGCAAGCTCGAGCTGCTCGACGTATGAGAGTCCCTGCTGGGGCTCTGTCATCAGCGCAAATCGCATCGCGACCTCCAGGCAGCTCGGGTTGTGGGACCGAACCCACAAGCGGCAAGTCCGAGCATCATCTCTCTCCGAGCGAAGAACGTCATTTTTCCTGATGCAAGAAGGTTCCGGGCCCGCTAGACTTCGGCGCGTCCGTCGGTAGGGGCCGATCGGCCTTCTCCGAGGGTTATCTGTTGCCAATACCTCAGGCGGGCCGGCCCCCCCTCACCGGCCCGCCTTCTCCTTTCCGTGGCTGGTGGTGTCCCCCAAGGCTCGGCCAGAGTCGGCCCACCGCGAGGAAAGTCGCATACTTCGGTCATGGCCGAGAAGCTCAGCCCGCCCAATCCACCCCTCGGCGACGATGTCATCAGGCTGCGGCCGCTTCAGGGCGGAAGACGCCCCCGACGTCACGGCCGCCTGCCAGGATCCGGAGATCCAGCGCTGGATCCCGATCATTCCCGTGCCCTACACGGAAGTCCGACGCCCGCGGCTACATCCTGATGACCCTGCAGGCCTGGAACGACGGCACCGGCTACGAGTTCGCCATCGCCGATGCAGCGACCGACCGATTCCTCGGCTCCATCGGCCTGCACCTCGGCTCCAACCCGCGACGCCACGCCATCGGCTATCTGGTAGCGCCTGAGGCGAGAGGCCGTGGGATCGCGACCCGAGCGTTACGCCTTGTGACGCGCTGGGCGTTCGAGCGTCTGGCCATCGAGCGTCTGGCCCTGTGGACGCTGCCCGGCAACGTGGCGTCTCAAGCGGTGGCCGAGAAGGCTGGCTTCCGATACGAAGGACTGGCCCGCAACTGGGACTCCGACCGCGAAGAGCGGCCGATGGACGCGGTCATGTTCTCTATGACCCCCGAAGACCTCGCCGAGGACGAAGCCTATGCGGACGCCGGCCCGCCACCGCCGGATCCGCCTGCGGGCGCCTCGCCGGTGGCACGCTTCCCGCGCGAGCTGCGCGCCCCCGGTACGCGAGCCGCACCCTTCATCGACATCGCCGCCCTCTCGGACCTGGCACCTGGATCCATGAGGCGAGTGACTCGCGCGGACCTGGACCTGCTGGTGGCCTGGATGCCAGACGGCATCGTGGTCACCGACGACCGCTGCCCGCATATGTCGGCGCCGCTATCCATCGGGGAACTGGCCGGTTGCGTCGTCGCCTGCCCTCTGCACGAAGGCCGCTTCGACCTGCGTTCCGGTGAGACGGTCCAGATGCCCACGACTGGCGGCCTCGATGCCGACGGCCGGTATCACGCGCCGTGGTCGCCGTCCGGGGCCGGGCTGAAGCCGGAGCCACCGACAAAGAAGCTCGAGGCTCGACGGCTCACCCGCGTCAACCGTCTCCGCTACTACGCGGCCCGCATCCGCGAAAGCCGGCTGGAGGCCCAGCTGCCCATCCTGCCCGAGTAGCCTCCCGGCGAAGACGCTCCGGCGGTCCGGACCGTCGCTAGCGTTGCCGCGTCGCCCCGCCGACAGCGTGAGATGCCTTGTCGAACTCCTGGGCCCGCTCGCTGAAACCTGCCGTCAGGAGCCGGCAGGCCTCGTCCATGTCGTCCGTGCAATGGAACAGGTCCAGATCGGCGACCTCGATCGCGCCGTGGGTCACGACCTGCGCCTTGAGCCAGTCGAGCAGGCCCGACCAGTACTGAGTTCCGATCAGAACCACCGGGAAGTGCTTGATCTTGCCGGTCTGAATGAGAGTGAGCGACTCGAACAGCTCGTCCAGCGTCCCGAAGCCGCCCGGGAATATGGCGAAGCCGTCCGCGTACTTCACGAACATCGTCTTGCGGGCGAAGAAGTACCGGAACTCGACGCCGAGGTCGACGTACTGGTTGACCGCTTGCTCGTGTGGCAGCTCGATGTTGCAGCCGATCGAGAGCCCGCCGGCCTCGTGGCAGCCCCGGTTCGCGGCCTCCATGACCCCGGGCCCGCCGCCGGTGATGACGGCGAAACCCTCCCTGGCCAGCAACCCGGCGAGCTGCCGGGCCTTGGCGTAGTAGGGATCGCCTTCGTCGACCCGGGCGGACCCAAAGATCGTGACCGCCTTGCCGATGCTGGCCAGGGCGTCGAAACCCTCCACGAACTCCGCCAGGATGCGCAGCGAGCGCCACGGGTCCGAGTCCAGGAACGCCGGCCGGGCCCCGGTGTCGAGGAGTCGCTCGTCCTCGGTCCGGGCATGTGTCGTGAGCATCGCGGCGGCCTTGGGCTGGTAGGTCACGCGTCCGCTGCGGCGCCGCCCGTGGATCCCGTAGCCGTTGGCGCCGGACTGTCCATTGCCGGCGCCGCTGCCGTCGGCACGCGTCGGCGACGCGTGCGGCGGGGCCGGGTCCGGCGCGCCGGCGGGCTTCGCGGGCGCCGGCCGTGTCCTCTGGGTCGGCCCGACGCCGCCCTTGCCCCTCTTGTTCTGCGAATGTGGCATCAGTCTCTCCTGCTCGTTACCGTCAGAGGATGCCACGCTGGGCAGGCTGCTGTGCGAAGACTCCGGAGGAATCGGCAGGCACGCCCCGCCCTGCAATCCCTCGATCGGATCGTCCGTCACCACTTCGGCACGCCCGCCAGCCAGGCCTTCCAGGTTGCGTCGGCCGGGCCGGCCGTGAACATGTTGCCGAATCTGACGAGGGGCAGCCGGAGCAGCTCGTTGCTGGCGAGCAGTCGATCGACGATCTCGTCGTCTGCCAGGCGCATGTACGCGAGGCCCAGGTCTCTGTAGGCTCGTCCCCCCGTATCGAGCAGAGCGGCCGCGCCCAGTCGGTCCACGAACCGGCGCAGCTCGCCCGGCGCGATGGGCTTGCGCCGCAGGTCCACGTACGTGACGTCGACGCGGCGCTCCTTGAAGAAACGCAATGCCGCCTGCGTGGCCCGAGAGTCGGCGAGTCCGAAGAGCTGGACGGTAGGGGCGGTCGGGGCGGGCATCCTGTCAGGTTAGCGCGCCCATGCGATCTCGAACTGCCCCACTCCCCTCCCCTCGTAGCGCGCCGGCAGGTACCATCCCCGCAGGAGGTGCGGCGTGGTCTGGTTCACCGTCCAGCTCGATGACAAGCCCGGGTCCCTGGCGAAGATGGCGGCCGCGCTGGGCGGCGAAAGGCATCAACATCACCGCCATCGTCGGGATCGCCGAGGACACGGACGGTGCGCTCATGCTCGCCACCAATGACGCGGCCGGGACGCGCAAGGCTTTCGACGGGCTCAAGCTCGCCTTCGACGAGCACGATCCCGACGCGGGCATGACCCTCGACGACATGTCGCGGGCCACCGGGCTGGCCGACCGCGGTATGGGCGCCGGGAGCTAGGCGAATGCCTCGATCGAGCACGCCGCCCCAACCGTCGCCGTCCGCCTCGACTACGCCGACCGCCCGGCCGCGATCGCGCGAGATCGCCGCGCACGTGGCCGCGGCCGGCGGGACCGTCCGGACGCTCAGCACCGTCCGCCGCTGGACGGACGCCGCGGCAGGTCCTCTGGTCGAGATCGAGCTGGAGGTCGAGGGGCTGACCCAGGAGCAGGTCACCGGGCATCCTCGATCGGACTGCCGGACCTTCGCGGCTGCCGCGTGACCCAGGCCCTGGACAAGGTCTTCGGCAAGCGGCTCATCGTCATCGGCGGCGGAGCGCAGATCGCCCAGGCCGTCCTCGGCGCCGTCAGCGAGGCGGACCGCCACAACCTCCGCGGCGAGAAGATCTCGCGTCGACACCATCCCGCTCGTCGGCGAGGCGAACCTGGCGGCGGCCGTTCGGGCCGTGGCCGACCTGGACCGGGCCCGCGCCCTCCTGCTCGCCGGTTCGATCATGGGCGGCGACATCACCAAGGCCGTTCGGAGCTCCAGCAGCTCGGCATCCCGGTCATCGTCGCTCAACATGGTCGGCTCGGTGACGGACGTGGCGGACCTCGTGGTCACCGACCCGGTCCAGGCCGGCACGATGGCTGTCATGGGCATCGCCGACACGGCCAAGTTCGACTTCGCCCGCCAGAAAGGCCGCCGCTACTAGGCGACGGACGCCGGGGAGAACCATGGCCGATCGGCCGTTTCGGCCCAATCGAACAAGCCGAACGACGAGTCGCTCGAGGCCGCGCTCGGACCCGCCTACGCCGACTATCGAGCGATTCTCGGCCACGCGACGGCGTTCGCCCAGGATTGGACCTTCACCAGGACCGACGGATGGATACTCAAGATCCACGATCGGAAGAAGGCGTTGCTCTACCTGATCCCGCTGCGCGGGGTTCAGGATGAGCATGGCCATCCGCGAGGCCGAGCGCGACGCCCTGCTGCACGACCCGGACTTGCATCCGTCCACGAGCCATCTCGTCCGCCAGAAAGTTCCCGGAAGGCTTCGCGCTCGCATTCGACGTGGACGGCCAGTCGGCGATCGGGCCGGCTGAGCTGCTGATCACGAAGCTCATCGCAGCAACGGGCGTAGGAGCGGAGAACCGGATGCGCATCGCGACCTGGAACGTGAACTCGCTCAAGGCCCGCATGGACCGGGTCGAGGAGTGGCTCGCCCAGCGCACGCCGGACGTCCTGCTGATGCAGGAGACCAAGCTGGCCGACGAGGCCGCACCCGAGATGCCGTTCCGGATGGCCGGCTACGAGCTGCTCCACCACGGCGAGGGGCGCTGGAACGGAGTCGCGATCGCGAGCCGCGTCGGGATCGCGGACGTCGTCACGAACTTCGGCGACGGGCCCGTTCGGCGCTCACCGGGGCCCGAGACAGGCGCCTCGGCGATCGCCGAAGCTCTGGAGGCCGAGGCGTCCGAGGCCTCTGCCGACGAAGCTCGAATGGTCTCGGCGGTCTGCGGCGGCGTCCGTGTCGTCAGCGTCTACGCTCCCAACGGTCGTGCCCTCGAGACGCCCTTCTATCGGGCCAAGCTGGCCTGGTTCGATCGACTGGCCCGCTGGCTCCGCGAGGCCTGCGACCCGGCGCGAGCCGCTGGTGATCGGCGGCGACTTCAACGTCGCGCCCGAGGATCTGGACGTGTACGACATGGCCGACTTTGCCGGGGCGACGCACGTCTCCGGACCCGAGCGGGCCGCGATGGCGGCGCTGCGCGATTGGGGGCTGGTAGACGCCTACCGGCTGCACCACCCTGAGCCCGGCAAGTTCTCGTGGTGGGACTACCGGGCCGGCAACTTCCACAAGGGCTTGGGCATGCGGATCGACCATCTCTACGTGACGGCTCCCGTCGCCGCCCGCTGCACCGCCGCCGAGATCGATCGCGACGCCCGCAAGGGCAAGCTCCCCTCTGACCACGCCCCGGTCTACATCGACCTGTCGGACTGACGCCCGGGCCCGGCCGGTAAGGTTCGCTAGGAGGGCGCCCCAGAGTCGGTCGGCGTCGTCGTGGGCGGGGTCATCTGGCCTGGCTGCGGGATGTTGAGCGTCAACCCGATCCTCAGGTTGTCGGGACTGGCGAGATCCGGGTTGGCCAGCAGCAGCTCCCAGGATTTCAGGCCGTACTTCTTCGCGATCTTGGTGATGGTGTCGCCGGACTTGACCTGGTACTGCGCGTAGCTCACTTGCGGCGCTGGCGAGCCGTTGCCACCGCTCTTGAGGCTCGACGGTGTCACGACCGGACTGTTCGAAGGACCGGTGGAGTGACTTGCCACCAACGAGCCCGACGGGCTCGCGACCGCAGCGCCCCCGCCGTGGCCCATTAGAGCGGGCAAGACCACCAGCGCGAACAGGACCACGGCGACGCCGGCGGCGGTGAAGACGACGGGCCATATGGGCGAGATCGGCCTGCGTCCTTCACGACCTCGCAGCCGCGGGTAGTCGAAGGCCGTAGGGGGCCTTTCCCAGGCGGGGTAGCTGGGGCCACGGCGCGTCCCCGAACCGCTTGGGATCTTGTAGAAGGGAGACGGCACGATCGGAGTCGGCATAGTTCCCGGTTGCGTGACGGGCCGGAAGGCAGGATGGTCACGACGCGCAGCATCGCCCGAATCCGAGGCACCCGGGAGCTCGGAACCGAGTGGCCCGTAGGTCTGCTGGCGCTTCTTGCGCGTCACCCTCTCTTCGTGGCAATTCACCATTCATCCTCGTTGTGGCGGCCCCTCTGGGTCCCAGCCCCTGTGGCGGCGGGGCCTGGTTGCGACGCTCGAAGAGATCCCAGGCGTGAGGCCGGTCTCCGACCAGGGTAGACCAGACGGGCCTCGAAGGTCCAGGTTGGCAGGCTGCAGCACCCAGAGCATGCGAGCTCGCCTGCGTGGCCGCGCCCGAGATACCGCTCCGGATGGCCGGCCACGATCAGTGGAGCGGTGCTATCCAGACCTCGGCCGCGTGGGTGTCGGGCCAACCCATGGTCCCGGCGGCCAGAAGCCGGGGCCCGGCCAGGACGGCGGCCATCCCGGCGCCCGAGAATGAAGCGTCCTGGCGGGTACGTGCCCAGGTGCTCCCGTCCGTGGAACGCCAGACGACTGCCGACCCATTGCCCGCGTCCGTCTTCCATCCCGAGGAAACGAAACCGGGACCGTCCGCGGCAACGGCCGCCATTACCATCTGGAGCCCGCCGTTGGCCAGCGACGGTTGAACTGGGGCCGGGGACCAGACAGATCCATCCGCCGATGTCCAGGCGGCCGCGCCTGTCTGATCGGTGTTCTCGCCGACGGCCGCAAAGCCGCGCTCGCCGGCCGCGACCGCCAGCATGCGGCCGCCCGCAAGAGAGGGGTTCGAGACTGCCTGCCAGCTCGCTCCACCGTCGGTCGACCGCCAGACGGCCGCCGTTCCGCGCCGATCGTCGCCGGAGATGCCAACGGCCACAACGAGGTCACCGCCCGGCGAGGCGGCCAGGCCGGTGACCTCGCTCGCGCCGGATGGCAGCGTGGCCGTGGCCGGGGACCAGGCCACACCGTCCGACGACCGCCAGAACGTGGCCGATCGCGCGGCGTCGGCCGACTCCACGTATCCCGCGGCAACATAACCGCCGCTGGCGTGCGCCACCGCCGTCAGATGCTCGGTGGCTCCGACCCCCGCCGGAGCCCGCAGAGGCTCCATCGTCCAGGTAACGCCGTCCACGCTGGTCCAGACCGCAGCCGCCCGGCCGTCCGTTCCGACCGCGAGGATAACCGCATCCGACCGTGCGACCGCTGCCGCGATGCTGCTCCCCTCCGGCGCCGGCAGAGTGGTCACGCGTCGCCATGAGGCGGCGTCGGCCGAACTCCACGCTGCGGCATGGGAGGGCGGATGATCGCTGCCCAGAGCCAGGTAGCCGCCACGGAAGGCCACCAGCGCGTCGATGTAGGTCCCGACGATCGGATGGCAGGGCGAGCAGAAGGCCGGCGCATCCGTGGGCTGACCCTCGATGGTGACGGGCTGTTCCACACGTGCGGCGATCCAGCCGGTCGCGGCGCCGGAGGGCGCCTCAGGCGGCGGGGAAAGGGAGGTGGGCGGGACCGTCGTCGGAGTCGCCGAACAGGCCGCAACCAGGCAGGCCGCAGCCGTTATCAGTGCGAGCCGGTCCCTTTTGTCGTTCCTCACACGCGAGCCGCCATCGACGGCGACGCTAGGCGTGCGGGACGGTGCTGTCCAGCGGGAGCCGGCGGCGGTTCGCCGAGCGCAATCGTGAAGGAACGCGACCGGCCGCGCCGGCGCGGCCGAGTCCGAACTCGGAGCCGACCCCTACCCGCCCGACGGCGACGCCGGCGGCTGGGTCAGCAGATCCCGGAGGCGGGATGTTCAGGCTCTGGCCGACCTCGACGTGGTTGGGGTTCGTGAGTTTCGGGTTGGCCAGCTCGATCTCCCAGAGCGTCAGGTTGAACCTCGCGGCGATCGCGGACAGTGAATCGCCGGACTTGACCACGTAGACCAGGTAAGTCGGGCCTGGGCTCGGGGCAGCGGTCACCTGGGCCGCCGGCGAGCTGGTGACCGTCGGCTGGCCGTTAGCGGCAACCTGGACCGCCGGGTAGCGTCCCCCGTCGAGCAGGGTCAGGTCTCCAAATGGCTGCTCGAGATGGACGATCGCGGGAACGGGCGGCGTGTCCGAGCACGTCTGGGCGCCCACTGGTGTTCGGCCGAATGCCGTGACGGTGACCGTCGCGCCTGATTGCGTTGCGTTGACGGCGATCGGGCCACCGGAGATCGGTTGGTCGTGGCACGAGCCAAAGGCCACCAGGATGTGGAGATCTGTGGTGCTAGGAGTCGGAGGCGCCGATGGGTCGAGCGACCAGGTCGCTCTCTCGTATCCGTCAGGCGGCACGGCCATCGCGTTGCAGCGGCCCCAGAAGGTGGACCGCCAGCCCGCTGTTGGCGTGTCCAAGGTGAAGGTGGCGCCCCACAACTGGTAGTCGGTGGGACTGATAGTCAAGAACGTCGCCTGGGTCGAGGATTCCGAAACGACGACCCAACCGGTCTTCGGCAGGGCCTGGCTTGCGAGTGTGGCTAGCATCGAGCGCATCGCGGCCGCCGCGGGGGTGCTCGCCGTGTCGACCTTTGCGGAGGGTGAGGCAAAGGCGGCGGCCATCTCGGCCTCGGTGAAGCCCGGCGCCCGACCCCAACACGCGATCTGACCGGTTAGCGCGACCGACGGCACGGACGCGCTCAGCTGTATCGGGCTGACGAGCGGCGATGACGTGCTGACCCCCGGCGTGGTGCTCGCCTCTGGAGGGCCGCTTGCGCGAAGGGAGCCACTTGCCCGTGGCGACCCGCTCGCCAGGGGCGACCCGCTGGCCTGGGGTGAGCCGCCCATGTTCGTGGCCCGCCACGGGCCGACGGCCCCTATGAAGAGCGCCCCAGCGGCCAGCACCAGCAGCATGCAGAAGGCGGCCAATGCCGGCACGGCGCTACGGCGCAACGTCGATCGACCGGTTCGCTGGCCAATCACCGGCTCAACTCCCCTCAAGCTCACGAGACGCCTCAGCGACTCCGAGTAGACCCGTTCGTCTGATGGCCGCTGGCGCAGCCCGTCTTCGATGCGCTGATCGAGGCTCATGGTTCGCCCTCCTGGCTGAGGCGCAGGCGCAAGGTGGCCAGGCCGGTGGAGGCGTGGCCGCGAGCGGCGCCCGGTGTGATCGAGAGGGCGAGCCCGATCCGTTCGTACGGCAGGTCCGCCCGGTAGCGGAGGTACAGGACGGCTCGCTGACGCTCGGGCAGCCTGTCGACCTCGCGCCATATGGAGTCCACGTCGAGCGTCTGCGCGGGATCACCCGACCCGGCCCGGCCTTCGGTCGCCGCCGCTCGACTGCCCATGCGGTCGATCAGGCCGTGCAGTCGTCGCCTCAAGCGATGGTCGTCGATTGCCAGCCGGTAGAGCGCCCGAAATGCCCATGCTTCCGGGTCGGCAATCTGGCTGCCGGACTCCAGCTGCCGCCAGAGACGCAGCATCGTCTCCTGGACTGCGTCCGCCGCGTCGTCGTCGGAAAGCCCCAGCCTCCTTGCGAAGCCGAACATCTGCTGCGCGCGCCGGCTGTAGACCTGCCGGACGCCGAGGTCGGCCTGCTCCGCGGACGCATCGAGGCCGGCGACGGAGACGGCCCCGGGGTCGAGGGTCGACTGATCGGTCATCACACTCTACAGACGCGGGCCGGGGCCAAAACGCTCGGGCGAAAACTCGGCGAGCCGCGATTCCCTAACCGAAAGCCACCGGCGCCGGCCAGGCCATCAAGGTCAATACTTCCCGACCACGATCAGTCCGGCCGTCAGGGCCTTGAACGCTCCAGCGCTCATGCCCTTACCCGAGGCGATCCAGGAGGGGTTCTTGCCGGGCTCGACGTACACGGCGAAGTCGGCATCGTTCAGGCCATCGACGAGGATGCCCTCACGGTCACCGAACATGGCCGTTCCTGCCTGGTGACCGGCCATGCACTCCGCGCACGCTCTTCGTGCAGATGTTCCCCTCCTGCAACGTGAGCACCTCGCCGGCGGGTCCGTTATAGGTCACGACGACCAGCGCCGCACCCTGCTCGTCGCCGCTCTTCGAGCCCATGGACCAACCGCTGGGCAGCACGGCGCAGTACAAGTCGAAAGCCGTGCCCATAGCCGCCGCCTTGAAGAACCCGGCTGAGTCCACGTCCGGGCTGCAATCCATCGGCTGATGCCAGCTGCTTGGATAGGGCGTAGGCGTTGGGGACACCACGGGCTGACCGCCCCTGGCGATCGCGTTCGGGGGCCACAGCCCGCCGTCGAGCAGCGCACGATTTCCCACAGGCTCGTTGAGGTGGACCGTGTACGGCGTCGCCGGGCGGATAGGGCAGGTCGCCGCTCCCTGAAGGGAACGCACCGCGAGGGTGACGACGACATCGGCGTCGCTGTAGGCCACGTTCTGGACGATCCGCCCGTCCGCGCTAGCGTACTCCGTGGCAGGTTGCCAATCGACCAGGATGTGCAGCACGGTGGCATCGGGCCGAAGGCCATGGACGGATCGAGTATCCAGGTCGCTGCGTCGTATCCCTGCGGCGGCACGGCCATCATCGGGGCACGCTTCGGACGGCTCCAGCGCCCCTCGGGAACGGCTCCGGGACGCCTGGCCCAAGCAATTCACCAGGCCCGTGCGGTTCGAATTGAGGTGCGACTGATGGCGGTCCTGCGGCCGAGCTGCGCGTCAGGCCAACGGCCACCGCCCCGGCACCGAGCGCACCTACGATGAGCAGGCCCCCGAGCGCGAGCAACCCCCCGGCTCGGATCCGCGACCTGGTCGTCGGGCGAACTGGCTGCAAGCCACCGTCGTTGGGAGCCGCCGAGTCGTCGGCGCTCAACCGATCCGTCATCTCACCCTCCTGACGTGGCCCCATGGTATCGCACGCCCGGAAGCCTGGAGACACCCGCAACGAGCGCGCGTCTTCAACGCTGCGGTGGCAGTATGGGCGCATGGAAATCCACTTCCTTGGGGCGGCCAACACCGTCACCGGATCTCAGTTCCTGCTGACCACCGAACGTGCCCGGGTGCTCATCGATTGCGGGATGTTCCAGGGCAGCCCGCAGGAGGTGGTGCGCAACCACGTGCCACTGGCCTACGACCCGGCGAGCCTCGACGCCATCATCCTGACCCACGCGCACCTGGATCACTGCGGCCTCATCCCCCACATCGTGGCCGAGGGCTTCAACGGGCCCATCTACGCCACCAGGGGCACGATCGAGCTCGCCGCTCTCGTGCTGCTCGACTCGGGCAAGCTCCAGGAGGAGTACGCGAAGCGCCACCGCCACTGGGCGGCCAAGAACCCGGACAAGGCGGCGCGCGAGGACCAGCGTGAGGAGCAGGCTATCGAGGAGCAGGAGCTGATCGCGGAGCAGGAAGACGCGGCCTCGGCGCCGGGCAAGCTTCACGCCGGCGACCTCACTCCCGACGGGCACGTAGTCGCCTCCGGAATAGACGAGCTGGCTCTCCACGACGAGCAGGGCATGGGGACTCGCCTGGGCTTCCCGCCGGTAGGCCATCCCAATCACGAGGCTGCCATGGCCGGCAGCCCCCTGCACCCGAACCTCGTCCTCGAGGAGCCCCTCTACGACCAGGCTCAGGCCCAGGACGCGCTCACACGATTCAGGCCGGTCGAGTACGAGGCATCCGTCGTCGTCGCGCCGGGTATCACCGCCGTATACCACGACGCCGGCCACATCCTCGGCTCCGTCGATCGTGGAATTGCACGTCGATGCCCAGAAGGACGTCCCAGCCCGGACCCTGGTCTTCTCGGGAGACCTGGGCCGCAGCCACGCCCCGATCCTGCGCGAGCCAACCGTCTTGAACCAGGCCGACTACGTCCTGGTCGAATCGACCTACGGCGGCCGCGAGCACGAGCCGGAAGACGAATCGCTGACCCAGCTCGAGCAGGCCGTCAAGGACGTCGTCGCCCAGGGAGGCGTCCTACTCATCCCGTCCTTCGCCATCGGCCGAACCCAGGAGGTCGTCTGGGCCCTCCAGCATCTTCTCGACGCCGGCCGAATCCCTCAGGTCAAGCTGTTCCTGGACTCCCCGATGGCGTCGAAGGCGTCCACGATCTACCGCGAGCACACCGACTACTACGACGCCGAGACCCTGGCGCTGTTGAAGGCGGGCGAAGGGCCGATAGATTTCCCCGGCGCGAAGGAGACGCCGCTGGCGGCCCAGTCGGAGCTGATCGATCGGAGCAAGCGACCGTACGTCCTCGTGGCCTCCAACGGCATGTTGACCGGCGGTCGCGTCCTGAACCACCTCCGGACTCTGATCGGCGACCCCAAGGCGATCATCCTGTTCGTTGGCTATCAGGGAGAGGCGACGATGGGCGCCCATCTCCAGGCCGGTGCCAAGACGGCCCGCATCGACGGCCAGGAGTACACGGTCCGCTGCGCCGTGCGATCGATCAGCGGCTTCTCCGCCCACGCCGACGAGTCGCAGATCCTGGCCTGGCTGGGGCACTTCATCGACGGCCGAAAGGCCGGGGACGCGGGCGTCCCCAGGAAGGTCTTCATCGTCCACGGCGACGCGGAGGCCCAGCAGGCCATCGAGCCGAAGATCCAGGCGCTGGGCCTGCCGACGCTCGCTCCCCACTGGCACCAGGCCATCGTTCTCGACTGACTGGGGTTCCGATGCCCGCATCTTCTGGGGCCGCCCTCACGATCCGATCGCTCCGCGACGACGAGCGCGAGGAGCTCGCTCGCGTCGTCGCCGAGAGCTGGGGCTCGTCACGGGTCGTCAGCCGCGGCGCGGTCCACGGAGTCCGCGACCTGCCCTGCCTGGTCGCCACCGACGGAATTCGCTGGCTCGGCGTTGCCGCCTACCGCGTCGACGGCGACGAGTGCGAGCTGGTCCTGATCGAGACGTTCGAACGCGGCCACGGGACTGGGACGGCGCTGCTCGAGGCGGTAGTCGAGGAGGCCCGCGCGGCGGGCGCTCACCGCCTCTGGCTTGTCACCACGAACGACAACCTCGACGCCCTGCGCTTCTACCAGCGCCGCGGTTTGCGCCTCGTCCGCCTGCGGCCCAACGCGGTTGCAGAGGCGCGCAAGCTGCTCAAACCGGAGATCCCGCTCACGGGCAACCACGGGATCCCGATTCGCGACGAGCTGGAGCTGGAGATGGACCTGACCGGCACCGACCCAGACGCCGACCAACCTGGCTAGCTCGTCCCGTTTGGCGGAGAATCCAGTCGTATGACGACCGCTCCTCGGCTGCGTCTTGCCGTCGACTCGTCGGCCGGCGATTGGGTCGTGCGCGGCGTGGGTTCGTTCGGGTCGGGAGTAGGCGGGCTCGTCCCGCATGGGTTCGAGGCCTACGGACGGATCCTGCATCCGGCGCGCGGTCCAGGTAATACGTCGGTCAGCTGGGCGACCGTGGCCGATTGGTCGGGCGGCACCGTCCATCCTCGCGTCCAATTCGAGGCAATGGCGAAGCCTCGCAAGAGAACGGCGGGGCAGCCGGCACCGTTCGATGCCCCGCCTCCGATCGGCAGCCTGCCGGCGTCCCTCCTGGCCACGCTCTGCCAACCTCTTGGATCGCATACGACCTGCCCGGACCGATGCTGGTTCTGTCTGTGGGAAGGCTACGGCTGGGTCCAGGGCCCTCCGGCGATGGACTGGCTCCTGGGTCTCCGGCCGGCCCGGTCCCAGACCCACGAGCAGGCATATGGGCCGCCTGCACGGCCTTCACCTTCACGCCAGGACCCACGCGCCTGCGCCCGCCGGGCCGAGGGTTCGCATTCCGAACCGCGACTACCTTCTGTTCGAAGGCCCGCTCGAGGGCGCGTCCGACATGGGCGACCGATCGAGCGGGTTCTTCATCCCACAATCGCCGAACCTCTTCTGGCCCGACGACCACGCCTGGTGCGTGGCTACCGAGATCGACCTCGACTCCACCTACGTGGGCGGCTCCACTCGGCTGATCGCCGATCTACTTGCGGACGATCGTCTGGAGGCGCTCCGAGTCGAAGTCACCGATGAAGTCTGGGCGATCAGCGACGACGTCAACCTGTAACCGGGGGGCGCAAACCGACTAGCCAGCCGTGGTCCCCGTGCTCCCCGGAGCGCGGAGTGGCACGCCGGCCGCACAGGCCGGACACGTCTCAGGTCCCGGATCGTAGGTTGGGAGCTGGAGCTGCCACAAAGCGCGGAGCGGGTAGCTCCGCCCGGTTTTCGGTGATTCGAGCGAGGCCAATCCGCCCGACCGATCCGCCAGAACCGCGCATGTGACGATCTCGCCGCCAAAGGCCTCGACGGCCGGCAGCATCGCCAGAAGCGAGCCCCCGGTGGTCAGGATGTCGTCCACCAGGAGCACCCGCTCCCCGGGGGCGATCGTGAAGCCACGCCGGAACTCACGCCGCGTGGTGCCGTCTGCGTCCTTTACTTCCTCGGCGAAGATGCTTCGGACCCTCAGCTGGCGGGCGGTCTCGAAGGCCAGCACGACGCCGCCGGTGGTTGGGCCGGCCACCACGTCCACCATCGGCGTGCCGTCCGGAGTTCGGTGCCGCGCAGCCCAGAACCCGCACAGCTCGCTCGTCGCGGCCGGATCCTGCAGGACCAGGAACTTCTCGAGATAGCGCTCGGAGTGCTTGCCGCTCTTGAGCAGGAAGTGGCCTTCCTTGAGCGCGCCCGATCGCCGGAACAGCTCCTCCGTCCGCGAGGCGATGGCCCTGGCAGCTGCCTGATCGGCCGCCGACCGAATCGTCGTCACTTCGACCTCCAGTCGCCGCCGTGGGTCTCGGCCAGCGAGAGCAAGGCCAGGATGAGGAGAACCCCGCCTCCGACGATGAGCATCATGGCCGGTACTCCGCGCCCTTGGCCGATGGCGCCCCCGCGCGTTTCGGCAGGGCAGTGCCGACGAACGGCCGGTATGTCTCCCAGCCGCGCCCGACACACACAGCCCGCAGTTCGTCCACGAGTCGGACCGGCAGCTCAGGATCCGCGAAGATCGCCGTCCCTACCTGGACCGCCACCGCCCCGCAGGCGAGGAAGTCCAGGACGTCGTCGATGGAAGTGACGCCGCCGATCGCCACGATCGGGATCGAGACGACCTGTGCCACCTCGTACACGATCCGCAGCGCCACGGGCTTGATCGCCGGGCCGGAGAGCCCGCCGTAGGTGTTGCCCAGGAAGGCACGCGTCCGATCCGGGGAGACGGCCAGGCCGGAGAGCGTGTTGATGGCCGTGATGGCGTCCGCGCCCGCTTCTTCGATTGCTTTGGCGATGGGCCGGACGTCAGCCACGTTGGGCGAGAGCTTGACCAGGAGCGGGAAGCTGCGTCGCCCGCCGCACCGCGGCCGTGACGGCCCGCGCGGCGTCCCGGTCGATGGCGAACTGCAGCCCGCCCTTGCCCACGTTGGGGCAGCTGATGTTCAGCTCGATTCCGGCCACGCCGGGCACGCCGTCGAGGCGACGCGCCACCTCGACGTAGTCCTCGATCGACTCGCCGGCCACGTTTACGATGACCGGCACCTTCCAACCCGCCCAGACCGAGCTGTACTTCTCGATGACCGCATCGACCCCCGGGTTCTGCAGGCCGATGGAGTTGAGCATCCCGCCGGGCGTTTCGGTGACCCGCGGCGGAAGGTTGCCGGCTCGAGGCTTGAGGGTCGTGCCCTTGCAGCAGATCGCGCCGAGGCGCTGGACATCCACCACCTCGCCGTATTCGACCCCATACCCGAACGTCCCGGATGCGACGAGGATCGGGTTGGCCAGCCGGAGGCCGCCGTGTTCCGGCGCCAGGTCCACGGAGAGGTCGATACGGTCGAGCGCCTCGCGCTCGGCCAGCGTCGGCTTGACGGCAGCGGCGGTGCCGAGGTCGGCGACGGCCGACCGACCGGTCTCGACCCTTGGCCGGGCCGCCGGCGACGACCCGGACCGGAGGGCCGAACGATCGACGGGCACGATCGCGCTCTTGATCGTCCGCACGGTCGGGGTCCGCTTCCGTTTGCCCGAACCCTTGGCGGCTCGCAAGTCTGAGGCCGCGATCACCTTCTTGCGGGTCTTCACCGCCGCGCCCTCACGCGCTCTCCGGCCATGCGATCTCCTCGGCAGCGAAGACCGGGCCTTCCCGGCAAACGCGAACGCGGGCCCTCAACGCCGATGACCGAGCAGCCCAGGCAGGCGCCGACGGCGCAACCCATGTTCTGCTCCATCGAGACCTGCAGGAAGGCTTTGCGTCGCGCCGCAGATGAACCGAGCGGGTCGGACTTGCCGGCTCCTCGTTTGCGGCCGAGCTTGGCTACTCCCAATCGGGCGCGCCGCCCGGCTGCAAGCTGGGCCAGGCGGGCCAGCATCGGATAGGGCCCGCAGGCGAACGCCTGATCGGCCCAGGCCTCGTAGTCGGCCAGCAGCTCGGTTACCAGGCCGTGGTGGCCCAGGGAGCCGTCGTCGGTGGCCACTACGTATTCAACCTCGTCGGGCAGCAGGCTGGACGGATAAACGTGGCTCGCGCTCAACGCCCCGAACAGGATCGTGACCCGGCGCGCGTCACGGACCGCCTCGTCGGCGAGCATCCTGATCCCGGCCATCCCGAGGCCGCCCGCGATCAGAAGCAGGTGGCGGCTGCGCGGATCGACCTCGAACGGCCGGCCCAGCGGCCCAAGCATGTCCAGGCTCTCGCCTGGACGGACGCGCGCCATCCATTCGGTGCCCCGGCCGACCGTGCGGAAGTGCAGCGTGACGATCCCCGTCGCCGGATCGGCGGTGTTGATCGAGAACGGACGCCGCAGGACCAGGCCGGAGTAGTCCCCGGTCCTGACGTGCACGAATTGCCCGGCACGAGAGCCACTGGCCAGCTCGGGCGCGTGGAACGACTGAAGCCACTGCCCGGGCAGTATCTGCCGGCTCTCGACCAGTTCGGCCGCGACGAGTCGCATCGTCAACCGACAGCCGCCGTCCTACTTGCCTTCGGTCTCGGGTTCCTCGGACTCGCCGCCCTCTTCGTCGCCTGCCTCATCTTCGACATCCTCGACATCCTCGACATCCTCGACATCTTCGACATCCTCGGCGTCCTCGGCGGCGGCACCGACCTGGCCGAGCGCCGGGAAGGCCTCGGCCAGTGTGTCGGCCAGGTCTCCGAAGATGTCGGTCGGGTCGTAGAACTCGACGATGTCGTCCGGGCCATCCAGCTTCCGCCAGGTGCCCGATTCGACATCGGACTCCGGGACTACTTCGGCCGAGAAGGAGCCGGCGGCGCGGAGAGTCAGCCGCTCGTCCTCATCGTCGACGATTACGAGATCGCCCAGGACCGAAGTCAGGCTGCCCGCGGCCGACTCGAACTGCTCCAGAAGGTGCGCTTCTGTCTGCTGGCTGCGCTCCTGGAACGCCAGGGCCAGGTCGTACAGCCGCTCCGCGGCTTCCTCCTCGCTCTCGGGAGCCTCGTCCAGGTCGCGGCCCGCGGCCCACTCGTCCGCGGCTTCCGCATATGGGTTCGCGGCTCCCAGAGCCACCGTCTCCTCCGGGGCGATGTCGGCGGTCTTGAGAAGGTCTCCTACGGCCGTGGGCTCCTCTTCGAGTCCGGCCTCGGACTTGGTCGCTTCAGCGAACGCGGCGAATACGTCGGCCAGGTTGTACAGCTCGACCAGCTCAGAGGGATTGTCGATGACTTCCGTCTCGCTGACCCACTTGTGGGTCGCCTCGTCGAGGTACCGGCTTCGGCTGCGGAACGTGAGATCGGCGGCAATAGCCAGGTAGTCGACCTCATCATCGATGAGCACCAGGCCGCCGAGATCGGCGATGCGCTCGGCGTTCCCCTGCAGGAACTTGCGCAGCTGCGCGGAGGACTGAACCAGGAAATCGGAGCGCTCCAGGGAGGCGTCCGCGGCGAGTTCGCCGAGCTGGTCGTTGCGGCTCGTATCCATCGCTATGGCCTCCCCAACTTCTTGTACTGGAGGTCCGGGCCTATCCGCTCCCGGAGGAACATCGAATGAGCCCGCGACATGATCCACTCCCCGGCTCGGTGGCCCAGGGCGCGGGTCGCCTCGTCTGCCTCGAGCTTGTCCAGGGTTGCGTAGTCGGGCAGCTCCAGCAGGATCACGTTGTCGTAATCCCAGCCGTAGGCCACGTTGTACCAGCCCATGAACTTGATTCCGAACTTCTCTTCGTACGCCCTCATCTGGCGGGGCATGATCGTCTTCATGTAGAACTTGAAGAACGGGTCGCGCCCGCGGCGAACCTGGAAGAAGGTCGCAAGGACTGGCACTGGCTCCGCTGTCTCCTCACTTCGAATTGGGCTACGGCCGGTCCACTCCGGCTCGCCGGCCCGGACTGCTATTCTCGCACGCCGGGGCCCAACGTCGGAGGCCCTCAACTCTCGGTCGAGCCGACCTCGGGGTCCTCGTAAGCCAGGCGTCCACCGGCGATCGTGAGAAGCACTCTGCCGGACAGCTCGCGGCCCAGGAGCGGCGAGTTCTTGCCCTTCGACAGAAGCGCTTGCGCCGTCACGCGCCAGCGGTCGGCGCGGTCGAAGACCACCAGATCCGCGGGAGCGCCTTCGGTCAGACCTCGCCCGCGGGCGGCGGGGGCCGATGCCAGACCGGGCCATGACGCCACCACTCCCGACGGCCCCACGGTAAGGGCCGCGATCGCTCGAGCGAGCGGCAGGCGGCCGGCGTCGACGAGCGCCAGCAGCACGCCCAACGCCGTCTCGAGGCCGCTGATGCCGTTGGCGGCCCGGCCGTACTCCACTTCCTTGTCCACGACGGTGTGCGGGGCGTGGTCGGTGGCCACCGCGTCGGCGGTCCCGTCAACCAGCGCGGCCAGACACGCGGCGGCGTCGGCAGGCGTGCCCAGCGGCGGGTTGACCCGAAGTGCCGTGTTGTAGGGAGGGGCGTGGAGCACGCCATCCGCCCATGGGTCGCGGGATTCGCCATCGGGGCCAAGCGCTTCCCAAGACCAGCGCCGCGCGCCGGCGACCCACTCGTCGGCTAGGGCCAGGTGGTGCGGCGTCACGTCGCAGGTGACGGGCAACCCGGCGGCCTTCGCCCGCCACACCATGTCGAGCCCCGCGGCCGTGGAGAGGTGCGTCAGGTGGAGCCGGGCTCGGGGCTCGTCGCGCAGGGCGTCCTGCAGGACCGCCAGATCCCGCGAGACCGCGTTGGCCTCGGCCGCGGTCGGCCAGCCGGCCAGACCCAGGACCGACGCCACATATCCTTCACGAGCTTCCGCGCCGGCGGTGAGTTCCGGATCCTCGGCATGATCCACGACCGGCAGCCCGAGCATCCCGGCGTACAGCAGCGCGCTTCGCAGCAGCCCGGGCGTTCGAACGGGCGCGCCGTCGTCGGAGAAGCCGAGCACGCCGGCATCGGCCAGCTCGCCCATCGCCGAAAGCTGCTCCCCTGCCCTCGCCGCGGAGACCGCGCCGAAGGCGAAGATCTCGACGGGCGAGCCGCTCGCGCGGGCAGCCGCGTGAATTCTCTCCAGCACGCCCGGCTCGTCGAGCGCGGGCGACGTGTTCGCCATCAGAGCCACGCTCGTGTAGCCGCCATGGGCTGCGGCCGCGGAACCGCTTGCGATCGTCTCCGCGTCCTCGAAGCCGGGCTCGCGGAAATGGACGTGGAGATCGAAGAAGCCGGGCGCGACAACGACGCCCTGGTCCGTGACGCCCGCGGCATCAGCCCCCTCCAGCCACACCACAGACTGGAGCACGCCGTCCGCGACTACAATCTCGCCCGGCCCCTCGCGGCCGGCCAGCGGGTCGACCAGCCAGGCCTTCTCGAGTTCGAGACGCCCGACGGTCTGGCCTACCGCTGGCCCCGAAGATGCCTTCCGAGCGTTCGGCTTGGGGCTCATCGTGACGCCTCGGAGGTGTGGGCCGCCTCGTGCGCTCCTGCCAGCAGATAGAGCAAAGCCATGCGGACCGCCACGCCATTTGCCACCTGCTCGGTAATAACGGCCCGGCCGCTCGTGGCCACGTCCGGGGCGATCTCGACGCCCTCGTTCATCGGCCCTGGATGCATAACGATCGCCTCGGGCTTGGCCAGGGCCACGCGCTCGGCGTTCAGCCCGAAGCGAGCCGCGTATTCGCGCAGCGAAGGCAGGAGTCCGCCCTGCATCCGCTCGCGCTGGATCCGAAGGGCCATCACCACGTCCGCGTCCCGCAGCGCCGCGGTCACGTCGCTCGTTACGTTGAACCGGCCGTGGCCCGGGATCGCGCCGCCGCTCCACGCGGCGGCCCATCGATCGAACCCTCGCAAAAGTGTGGCCGGGCCGCACAGCCAGAGATCCGCGCCGGCCGCGGTGAGGGACCAGATGTTCGAGCGGGCCACCCGCGAGTGGAGGATGTCGCCCACGATCGCCACCTTGCGGCCGCGCAAGTCTCCCTGCGGCAGATGCTCGCGCATCGTGTAGAGGTCGAGGAGGGCCTGTGTCGGGTGGGCGTGCCAGCCGTCGCCGCCGTTGAGGACGTGGCCGCCAAAGACCTCGGCCGCCAGGTACGGCGCCCCGGACACGGAGTGACGCATCACCAGGATCTCGGCGCCGAGGGCCTCCAGAGTCCGGATCGTGTCCACGAGCGACTCGCCCTTGGTCACCGACGAGGTTGCAGTGGCGATGCTGACGACGTCCGCGGACAGGTTTCGGGCGGCTGTTTCGAAGGAGACTCGGGTCCTGGTCGAGGCTTCGTAGAAGAGGGTCGTGACGCGTCGGCCGTTGAGGGCGGGCACCTTGCGAATGGGCCGGGCCAGGACGCCCTTCATCTCGTCCGTGGTCCGCATGATCAGCTCTATCTCGGGCCAGGTGACGACGTCCACGTCGACGAGATGGCGGTGGTTCCAGGCCACCGCGATGCCTCCCTCGCCGCCCATCAGTCGCCGCTCATCAGCTGCCAGCCGGAGCCGGTTGGGAGGTATGGAGGTCGCGGGCGATGCTGACCTCATCGCTGCCGTCGATCTCGGCGACGTGGACGTGGACCAGCTCTTCGCGCGAAGTGGGCACGTTCTTGCCGACGTGGTCGGCGCGGATCGGCAGCTCCCGGTGGCCGCGGTCGATGAGCACCGCCAGCCGGATGGCCCGAGGCCGACCGAAGTCGATCAGGGCGTCCATGGCGCAGCGGATCGTGCGGCCCGTGTACAGCACGTCGTCGACCAGAACGATGGTGGCTCCGTTCAGGTCGAAGGGCAGGTCCGTGCCCTTGACGATCGGCTGCTGGGCAACGAGCGAGAGATCGTCGCGATAGAAGGTGATGTCGAGCGCGCCCACGGGAACGCGGACCCCTTCGTGTTCCTCGATGGCATCGGCAATGCGCCTGGCGAGAGGGACGCCGCGGCGCTGAATGCCGACGAGCGTCAGGCCCTGCGTCCCGGCCTGCTTCTCGACGATCTCGTGGGAGATCCGGACTATGGCCCTCCGAATCTCGTCCCCGGTCATGATCTGCCGGTCGGTCATCGAACCCTGCCGCCCTGCACGACGCAGTCCTCCTTCCCGGCCTCACCGTGCCGGTCGTTAAAGGTCGTGCGAAGGATACAGCGCGGTGGGCGTGGCCGCCCGCCTGGAGCAGTGCTCGGTGCCGGGGCTTCAGCGAAGGTCAGCTGCCGGGGCGATCGGAGGCTGGCGCCGGCGTTCCAGATGGTCCGGCCGAAGCGGGCGCCAGGCTCCGAGCCGGCGGAGCCGGGGTGGAGACAGGCGGCGGGATCACCGGTACCGGCTTGACGTATGTCTTGCCGTCCATCGCCGACGTGTAGATGAGGTTCGAGTCGTCGAAACCGATGGTCGACAGCACCTCGTCGGCGGCCATCGTGGGGTCGAGCAGCCCGGAAACCGGATCGACCGAGAAGACGCCCAGGCGGCCGACGGCCGGACTACCGGGATCCGCGACCCAGACCGCCACGTTGTGGCCGGCGGCATCCCAGCGGACGGTCCATCGCCGGACAGATGCCGGCGCGCCTGCGACCGAGAGCAGCTGGGGGAAGACCGATTGCGTCGGCTCTGGGGTTACGGAGCTCGCGGGACTCGGCTGCGGAGAACCGGCCAGCCCCGGCGCCATCGATGGGGCCTCAGTAGTGGCTGCCGTCGGCGTGGCTGCCGTCGGCGCGGCCCTCGTCGGCGCAGTCGCCGTCGGCGACTCAATCGCCGGCGAGGGGCTGGAGCCCGGCGTGGGGTTCGGGGTCGGCGAAGCGGTGGCGGCCGATCCGGGGGAAGGCGTCGGCTTCGGGTTGAGAGACGCCGGCTCGAGCCTCAGGTTGGCCCAATCGTCGAAGTAGAGATCGCCCTTGCCGGGCTGCCACAGCCCCGAGACCGGATCGAACTCGACGGTACCCTGCCAGTAGATCAGGTATCGGCCGGTCGGATCCGCGCCGGCGACCAGCATCGGCCGGTTGATCCTCTCCACGTCGCCGTTGGCCGGATCGAAGATGTAGGACCTGGTCACGATCGTGTCGGAGCCGCCGGCCGTGGCGCCGCTGCCAGTCCCCGCCGCGATCTCGCTGACCACGATCTTGCGACCAAGCCAGCCTGCGAAGATGTCGGCATGCCCGGTCGTCACTGCGCGTGCCCGTTCATCACCCGACTTCCAGATGAACAGGTCCGGACCGGTGCTGTGGTCGACCGGTCTCGCCGAGAAAGCGACCAGCCCACCGTCCGCCGAGAACTCCGGATCGCGCCCTACTACCTCGTAGCCGTCGAGAATCGCGGTGGGCTTGGTCACGACCGCGCCGCCCGTAGCCGTCGCGGTCGGAGAAGGAGTCGCGATCGGGCTCGCGTTAGGCGTCATGGAGTTGGACGAGGGCGGGACCTCGGGCGTGGTCGAACTCGTCGGAGGAGGCGTAACTGCCTCGATGGTGGGCGTGGGGAGCTGCGTCGGTCGCGGCGTCAACAGATCGAGAGGGACCGTCTGAGGCGCGGCCGCCAACGGCACGATCGCGATCTTGTCCGCCGTCCAGACGGCCGCCTGACTCGCGTCCGGGGCGAGCACCGCGGACACGCTGGTGTCACTGGTGATGGAGCCCACCGTCTGGCCTGAGCCACCCGAGACCGTGCAGCTGCCGCTGGCCTGCACGCAGTCAGCGGAACTGCCCTTGATCTGGTAGACGCCCTGATCGGAAGCGATCCAGTAGCTCGTGCCGTTCACGACGGCGAGTGGCGCCTGCGGCGCCTCGGAAGCCGGGACGGTCGATCCAGGGGCGACCGCGATGTGGCTGCTGGGCGCCGTACCGGGAGCGACCCTCGCAATCGGGCTCTGGGCGAGGAGTGACGCGGTCGCTACGAGGACCACGATTCCGACCGCGACCGCTGTGCCGAAGAGCGGGCGTCGACCGGCTCGTGTGCCAGACGGCCGGACCTGCCTTCGGCTCGAAGTCCGGGCATCGATCGCATCCATCCCTGCGGATGTCCGAGCCCACAGGTCGCGCGGCGGCTCGGGAGCCGGGAGCGATCGCAGCTCCAGGCGCTGGGCACGGTATTCGTCGGCGACGGCGCTGCAGTCGGGGCACGCATCCAGGTGCTCCACCAGCCACGCGGCATCGACCGGCTCGAGATCGGCATCGACGGCCTGGGCTGCGAGCGACCTGGCGCGCTCGTGGAGGCGGTCGCCGGCTGTGGAGGAGGACCGGAACTCGGGACTCATCGACCGGCTCCGGAGTGGTCGTCGGGTCGTCGTCGCGGGTCCGCGGCGCGTGTCTGATCAGCATATGTGGCGTCGATCTCCGCTTCGCGGTCCTTCTCGCGGCGACGCTCATCGGCAAGGGCCTGACGGAGGCTCTCCCGCGCTCGGGTTAGCAGGGCCCGAGCGGCTACATGGCTTATCCCCAGAACCTCGGCCAGCTCCAGGCCGGTCAGATCGTTCACCTCGGCCAGGAGGAGCGCTGCCCGCTGCCGCTCGGGAATGCGGGACAGTGCCCTGGCGAGCGGCCCCGACAGCCTCATCTCCATGGCCAGGTGCTCCGCTGACGGAGCGGCTCCGTAGCTCTCCCCTGTCCAGGGCAGGAAGCGGACGATGCGCCGGCGTCGCATCTCGTCGAGGACGACCCGGTGCGCGATCTGATAGAGCCAGGCCCGAGCCTTGGTTCGGTCCTCCAGAGAATCCTGGGCACGGTAGGCCTTGATGAAGGTGTCCTGGGCGAAGTCGGCGGCGACGTCGGCGTCTCGCACCATGCGGAAGATGTAGGCGTAGATCTCCGAATGGTGCAGCGCAAAGAGCTCCTCGATGAAGGTCCGGTCGGCGGCGCCTTCGTACGGGGCGGTCACGCTGTACCCCAGTGGCCATGTTGTCGTGCTGATCGACATCTATCCGCCGCCGCTGTCTTACGGGTCAACAGCCGATGGCGCCTCCCCGCGCGCCGGAATCCTGTGACGGCGTGGCATCCGCCGCTGTGACGACGCGTTCGGCATCCCCCTCGTCTCATGGCCTGTCTGAGACTTCCCCCCGAGCCCGGTATCTGAGTAGCTCCTCGACGGCTTCTTCCGGCGAAACCGGATTGACCGGAAGACCGGTCCCGAGCTCCAATCCGGCGATCTCCCGCAACCGCGGATGTATCTCCCAGTGCCAATGGTACGTCGCGTCGACTCGCTGGCGGAGTGGGGACGTGTGCAGCACCAGGTTGTGAGGCGGGCCGTCGAGATGGGCCAACCGGCTCAAGACCTGCCGCAACGCCTCCGCCGTCGACAGAATGTCCGCTTCCCCGGCCTGACCGAAATCGGCGGCGTGGCGGCGCGGCACGACCCAGACCTCGAACGGCGATCTCGATGCGAACGGGGCGAATGCGACGCTCGCATCGTCTTGCCAGATGAGCCTCAACCCGGCTTTCGGCTCCTCCCGAACCAGCCGGCAATAAGGGCACTCGCCCTCCTTGATGAGGTACCGCGCGGCCCCACCGATCTCCTCGGCGACGCGATGCGGGATCTGCGGCAGGTCGTACAGGTCCAGACAAAGGTGGTTGGTGCGCGCGCCAGCCTGGGCGCCCCAGTTCTGCACGACCTGCAGATACTCGGTCTGGCCGACGCCCTGGGCCTCGATGAACGCCTTGCGCACCGTCGAGAGCATCGCGCACAGCAGATCGCCGCCGATCATTTGCAGCGGCCGGTGCTCCCCGGGCGGCGCCACGACGGTTCGCCAGCTTCCCGCCGCCCGAGCCTGTGACATGGCGATTTGGGCCAGGTTCTTCTCGAGCTCGCGGGCTTCGTCCTGACCGCCCACGACGTGGAACGCGTAGTCCTTGAGCGTCCGCAAGCGGACCCCGTCACCGGGCGGCTGGGTGCAGTTCTGGCAGGACCCACCATCGTCTACCGGCGCCGCCGCGAGAGCGAAGCGGCCGCGCTGGAACTGGCGGTCCACCACGGTCGCGACCCACCAGCCGGTGATCTCGTCGCGGCGCAGCTCGAACAGACCGCCGCTCATCGGCGAGCACCTCCGACCAGTGACGATCGCGACGCGAGCAGGTCCTCGATCGTGGCTCGGGCCACGGCAGGATCGGCGGCCGGCGGGAGGTCTCCGGCCAGCGGAGCGCCGATAGCGGTAGCCAGGGCCGGGGCAAATGCCGATGCCGCCTGAGCCACCGATTCGATCGACGGTGCGATGGTCCACCCGCTCTCGCGGGCGATGGACGTCGACTCGACGCCGGGCAGGCCGCAGGCGTCTATCAACTCGAAGTCGGACAGTCGGACGGTCACGTTGAGGGCGATGCCGTGGTAGCTCACACCGTGCTCGATGCGGACTCCGATTGCCCCGATCTTGCGGCTTCCGCCTCCGCACCAGCAACCGGGGTAGCCGTCGCGCGGCCCGGCCTCGACTCCGAATGCGTCGCAAGCGACGGACAGGGCGGCCTCCAGGGCTCGAACGAGCGGCCGAACCAGCAGACCTCGGTCGGCGAGACGGATGATCGGGTAGGCAGTCAGCTGGCCGGGGCCGTGGTACGTAACCTCACCGCCCCGTTCGGTCGCTATCAGCTCGATCTGCCTGGCGGATAACTCGCCCGGACTCGCCAGAACGTGAGCCGGGTCGCTGTGGCGGCCCAGCGTCAGGACCGGCTCGTGTTCCAGCAGCAGGAGCTGGTCACCGATTGCGCCGGCGGCGCGGGCGACAACGAGTCGGTGCTGAAGATCCCAGGCATCGCGATACCGCGTCCGGCCGAGCCACCAGGCGGTGATCGGCGCGGGCGACGAAGCGGCATACGATGGCGGGTCCTCGGCCCGACTATCCATGTCGCCACGATACCAGGAGCGTGTCCTCTGCCCTCGCGCCTCGCACAACCGCGGCCGCTACGCTTGACCGTCACCCGAGGATGTGCGTGGATTGCCGAGGTCCGGATGGCGCGAGCCTTTCGGGCGGAACTGGCGGCACGAGCGGAGCGAGACGATGGCACGGAAGAAGCGCATCGGGATCCTGACCGCGGGCGGGGACAGCCCCGGGCTCAACGCCGCCATCCGAGGCGTTGGAAAGGCCGCGATCGGTCACCACGGCATGCAGCTCGTGGGCTTCCGCGACGGATTCCGCGGGCTCGTCGAGGATCGGTTCACGACGCTGGAATCGAAGAGGCTGTCGGGCATCCTCACGACCGGGGGAACGATCCTCGGAACGAGCCGGGACAAGCCGCATCAGATGCTCGTAGACGGTGTCGTCGCGGACATGACAGGCGCGGTCGTCCGCAACTACGAGAAGCACCGGCTGGACGCTCTAGTGTGCCTCGGCGGCGGGGGCACGGCCAAGAACGCGCTCCGTCTGGTCAATGCTGGACTCAACGTCATCACCCTGCCCAAGACCATCGACAACGACGTCGTCAGGACTGACGCGTGCTTCGGGTTCGCGACCGCGCTCGACGTCGCCACGGAAGCGGTCGATCGCCTGCACAGCACCGCCCACAGCCACCACCGCATCATCGTGGTTGAGATCATGGGCCACGGCGCGGGCTGGCTCGCCCTCGGCGCCGGCATAGCGGGCGGCGCCGACGTGATCATGATCCCGGAGATTCCCTATTCGGTGGAGGTGGCGGCCGAGGCCGTCCGGCGCCGGGTCCGCAACGGCTCCAACTTCAGCATCGTCGCAATCGCCGAGGGCGCTCGAAACGTCGAGGACGCCGCTGCCTACGCTGCCGCGCTCCAACGCAAGAAGGCGGCTCCGACCGGGCCCGAGCGAGACCAGGCCGTGGCCGCGCTTGCCGCGCTCGAAGCTGCGCACGCAGGCAATACGCTCCGCGTCGCCAGCAAGCTGGAGGAGCTGACCGGCCTGGAGGCGCGGGTGACGATCCTGGGTTACGTGCAGCGCGGCGGCACGCCCTCGCCGGCCGACCGGCTGCTGGCGACCCGGCTCGGCAGCGCCGGTGCGGATCTCATAGCCGAGGGCGTCTTCGGCGTAATGGTGGCATCGCGCGGCGAAGGCGCGGAACCCGTCCCGCTCGAAGAGGTCGCCGGCAAACGGCGGCTCGTCCCCATGGAACATCCGTGGGTCCAGACGGCACGTCACGCGGGCGTTTGCCTCGGAGACCAATGACCCGAACGGCGGCGGTCAAACGCGCAGATACGGCCGGGCCGGGAAGACAGCCTGAACGACTCGCATCTTGCCGAAACGCGTAGTCAACGTTCGAGCCTGCGAGCCACATCGTGACCGGGTCGACACGGCTGGGCCGGATAGGTGAATGAATCTTGAGACGTTTAGAACTCGGCTGTCGGCATGCGGGCGCATACTTTGCGCCATGCCCGTCGTATCGCAGCTGCAGAGGCTCCTGACGCCTAGCCTCGTGCCCTCTGCCGGGGCGTGGTCGAAAGCACGTTTCGCCGGACAGGTGGGAGTCGGCGCCATCGCCGTGCGGACGCCGGGCACCTGCGTGCAGGTCTTCTCCGGGTCACCGAACTCCCGGGCAAGCTCGATCGTCGGTCTCGTTGCTGCGGGCGCATTCGTGGTGGCGCCGAATAGGGCAGCCCAGCGGCTAGATCGGGGCGCCGACTGTGGCATCTGAGCGCAACTTCGATCGTTTCCGCCCGCTGGCCGCGATAGCCGGCGGCGGCGCTATTCTCGCCGCGACGGTCCTTCTCTCGGGCGCCGTCCGAGCCAACGGACCATCTCTTATGTCCGGGGCGGTGACCACGACCGTATTTGCCGACCAGAGCAAGCTCGCGGCGGCCACCGGGTCGTCGATGCCTCAACTCGTTGCGAGCTCCACGCCGGCGATCGCGACGACTTCGGCACCTGCCTCGACGCCGACACCTGACGATCCCACGCCGACTGCCACGCCAAGACCGACCGCTACCCCAAGGCCGACGGCCGCCCCAACGCATAGACCGATCGCCACGCCAGCGCCTGCGACTCCGGCCCCGACTCCCCCACCGGCCCCGAGCGGCTGGGTGACCGTGGTCAACGACCGCTTCGACTCTGGCGGCCTGCCGAGCCGGTGGCACAGCTACGACGGGCCGTATGGTTCGGGCCCCGGCAACTGCGCCATCCCCTCGCACGCGTCTGTCTCGGGTGGCTATCTCCACCTGCTGATGAGCTATGAGGCCTCGGGCTCGTGCGGGGCCGGCTGGTACACTGCCGGGCTTGCGCTTAGCGGATACAGCTCCGTGGATCAGCGCGTGACGGTGCGCTTCCGGGTCGTCGACGCAGGCGTCGCGGGCCACTTCATCATCCCCATGCGCTGGCCCGATGACAACTCCTCTTGGCCGGCCGGTGGCGAGGAGGACTTCTGCGAGACCGACACCACCGCCGGATGCACGACGTTCCTCCACTACAGCGCCTCCAACAGGCAGAACCAGCACTCCTACTCGGTCGACCTGAGCCAGTGGCACACCCTCCGCTTCGAGCGGCTCAACCACGTGGTCTCCGCGTTCATCGACAACATGACCAGCCCGGTGTGGACGTTCCGGGGCGACTCCAACACACTGCCTGATACGCTCAAGCACGTGGTCCTCCAGCAGGAATGCCACTCCTCCTGCCCATCTGGGACGACCGGCACCGAGGACATCCAGATCGACTGGATCACCGTGGAGAACCCCGGCTGAGGCGACGGGCCTGGCCGCCCGAGTCGGCGTTGTCGCGATCCGGGCTCTGGCATCGGCTCAAACGGACCCGTTGACGCGGCGGTCGAGAATGACCCCCGCCAGCGTGATCGCCTCCAGCACGATCAGTGTCCAACCCGGAGACCAGTGGCCCGCAAAAAGAAAGGCAGCAGCGGTCAACCCGGATAGCGCCACACTGAGTGCGATTGCGGCTACAGCTTCGGCGAGTGGCTCGCCGATGCGCAGCAGTCGAACCCACGCCATGCCCGTGCAGACCAGGGAGAACCACAGGACAAGGGGGCCGCGCACCACCGGGTCGGCCTGGACCAGCCATGCGAGCTCGACCGCGACGGTGGAGACGACGATGATCCATGGCCAGTTCTCGGCCCAGATCTGATCCCAGCGGCGGGCACTCTCGAGATCCGGCTCGGCGGACGCGGGCTCGGGTCCCGTCTCCGAGAGGGATCGAACGGGCAGACGACCAGGCGGTAACCTGACACCCACCCGGCTAGCGTACCATTCGACAATTGCAGTTCGTACTCGCGACGATCGCAGGCCGAATGGGTAGAGTCCTGCGATCGGTTCTGAACCGGGGCGGCGGCCTCCGCCGATGAGAAGGGCAGGCGTGAGGGGATCGAAATGACCCGCGACGTCTCAGTGATCGTCTGCGCCTACACGCTGGATCGATGGGATCAGCTCACACAAGCTTTACGCTCGGCAGCCGGGCAACTGCCGCCGCCGACGGAGGTGATCCTGGTCGTCGATCACAATCCCGAGCTATTCGCGCGCGCCAGCGCCGAGTTCCCTGGCGTGCGAGTCCTGGAGAACGCCGGCGTCCGCGGCCTGTCGGGAGGCCGGAACACCGGCTTGGCCGCATCCACCGGCGAGATCGCGGCCTTCCTCGACGATGACGCCGAAGCCAACCCCGGCTGGCTGGCGGCTCTGCTTCACCCCTACGACGATGAGAGGGTTATCGCAACTGGCGGCAGGGTGTTGCCGAATTGGGATACGGCGAGGCCTCGATGGATGCCCGACGAGTTCGATTGGGTCGTGGGCTGCTCCTACCGTGGCTTGCCCGAGAAGGAAGCTCCGATCCGAAACCCGATAGGGTGCAGCATGTCGCTGCGGCGACAGGCCGCCGTGGATGCTGGCGGCTTTCGGACTGAGGTCGGGCGCGTCGGCACGATCCCGGCGGGGTGCGAGGAGACGGACATCGCGATCAGATTGGGCCGTCTGCTCCCGGGCTCCCGAGTCGCTTACGCTCCAACCTCCACGGTGCGTCACCACGTCACGGCGAGCAGAGCGCGCTGGGCCTATTTCTGGTCCCGCTGTTACCAGGAGGGACGCTCCAAAGCGATCTTGTCGAGGCTCGAAGGCTCAGCCGCCGCACTCTCTTCGGAGCGCTCCTACACGCTCAGGGTGCTTCCCGCCGGCGTGCTTCGAGGCTTGAGCCAGGCGGTGCGTGGCGATATTGGCGGAGCCCAGCGGGCAGCGGCCATTGTCTGTGGCCTGTACGTCACCGCGCTTGGGTACGTCAGCGCACGTGCCACGGAGCGACGAGGGCCGGTGGAAGAGATGCCGACCAGCGCGGCCGGAGGCAAGTCGGTATGAGGAAGGCGCCCGTTGCCAGAGGGCTGGCCAAGCCGCCGGTACGCAGGCTGGAGCTCGACCTCGATCAGGGTTGGCCGAAGGTCCCCGGGTCCAAGCAAGGACCCTCACCGGCCGGGGGCGTCCAGGTCATCGCCCGGCTCCACGACTGTCCGGTGGGCCTGCTAGTGGCTCCTTTGCCGGAGGAAGGCTTCACGCCCCGGCAGCTCGAAGCGCTCGTGGCACCGGCGATCTCCGAAGCGGTCCAGGCTCATCGCTGGCGTGACGAACAGCCAGTGGATGCCAGCCTGCTCGGCAGCACCTTGGCGGTTGCTACGCAGCCTAGATGTGAGCGGGTGAGCCGGGCCCTCAACGACTCGGGTCCGCCGCTGGATGTGGTCATCCCGACCCGGAACCGCCCCGACCGGCTCGCCGAATGCGTAGATTCCATCCTTGCCAGCGGCTACAGGCAGGTGCGGGTCATCGTCGTGGACAACGACCCATCGGGTACGGAAACCGCCGATCTCGTCGCAGGCCGGGTCGATTGGGGGTCGCGTGTCCGCTACGTATGGGAGCGGTGCGCCGGAAGTTCTCGGGCGCGAAACCGCGGCATCGAGCAAGCCACCGCCGCGATCGTGGCCTTTGTCGACGACGACGTAATCGTCGATACCGGCTGGGCGGCCGGCCTCGTAGCGGCCTTCCTGGAAGAGCCCGAGGCGGGTTGTGTGACCGGCCCGATCATCGCAGCGGAGTTGAACACGCGAGCCCAGATGTGGATCGAGGAGTACGGCGGCTTCTCCAAGGGCTTCGTGCGGCGTGTCTTCGACCCGTTCGATTCCCCCGCGGAGGTCCCGCTGTTCCCGTACGCCGCCGGAACATACGGATCTGGCGCCAATATGGCCTTCCGGCGTGAAACGATCATCAGTATCCACGGCTTTGATCCCGCCCTCGGCATCGGAACGGCGGCGCGCGGAGGCGAGGACCTGGCGGCGTTCGCAGGCGCCCTCCTGTCTGGAAGGCGCCTCGTGTACGAGCCCAGCATGCTCGTCAGTCACCGGCACCACGCCAGTTACGAGAAGCTGCGCCAGGTCATACTGGGCTATGGGGTAGGCTTGGGCGCCTATCTGGCGAAGACCGCATACGACCGCCCGTCGACGCTGGTGGAGGTGACTCGGCGAATCCCGCCCGGTCTGGCTTACTTGCTGTCGCCGGAATCCCCGAAGAATTCCCACAAGTCGGCCGGGTATCCGCGCGAGTTGACGTTCCGAGAGCTCGCTGGCCTGGCTTGGGGCCCATTCGCCTACGGCCTGGGCAGGTTGGAGCTGAGGCGGCAGGGCAAGCGTCGGAGCCATTCGCCCGACGGGACCCATTGAGATGACGCAACCAACCGTGATCCCGATCTTGCTCTATCACTCCATCAAGGCCGAGGCGACGGAGCCGTACCGGCGCTTCTCTATGGACCCCGGGCAGTTCGCCGAGCAGATGGAGCACATCGCAGCGAGCGGCTATCGGACCCTCACCGTAAGCGAGCTGTCAGCGGCGCTGTCGAACCCCTCCGAATCGATGCCGGAACGACCGCTCCTGATCACTTTCGACGATGGCTTCGAGGAGATGCACTCGGTTGCCCTTCCCGTGTTGACGCGGTTGAGGCTGCGATCGACCCTCTACGTCGTCACGGGACATCTGGGCGGGCAAAGCCGATGGCTGGCACCGGTTGGGGAAGGCGACCGGCCGATGCTCTCCCCGAGCCAGGTCCGCGATCTAGATGAGGCCGGCGTCGACCTCGGGGCTCATGGCCACCGGCACGTGGCCCTCGACGAGATGCCCTTTTCGGAGGCCATCCGCGAGATCGATACGTCGCGCGTCGTGCTCGAAGAGATCGTCGGTCACCCGGTCGTGACCTTCGCCTACCCCTACGGGTACCACACTGGCAGCATCAAGCGGTATCTGAAAACGTCCGGTTTCGAATCGGCGTGCGCCGTCAAGCAGGCGCTCAGTTATCCAGGCGACGATCGATTCGCCTTGGCCCGTGCGATCGTAGGCTCGGACATGTCGATGTCGGGCCTGGACTCGTGGATCCGCGGCGAAGGATTGCCGATCAGCTGGCGCGGTGAGCGTCCCCAGACAAAGGTCTGGCGAATCGCACGCCGGCTGAGATCGGCGGTATCGGCTCACCGCCAGGGCGACATCGATGGCTGAGCCGGACCGCCCCGCCGAGCGGCGTCATCGGCCACCTGCAGTCGCCGATCTACAGCCGCGCTTACGCGCTCATCCTCAGCAGCGCTTCGACATCGGTCCTCGGCCTGCTCTACTGGACGCTCGCGGCACGCCTCTACAGCGCACACGATGTGGGCGTCAACGCGGCCCTCATCTCAACGATGATGTTCCTCTCCTATGTCTCGCAGCTGAGCCTGGCCGGAGCCCTGACGCGCTTCATTCCAACGGCCGGCCGGGCCACCACCAGGCTGATCCTGGGCGCATATGGCGCGTCGGTGCTCGATGTCGGCGGCCGTTGCATCCGTCTTCGTCCTGGGTTTGGCGATCTGGGCACCAGAGGTCCGGTCCCTCGTCGACAGCCCGGCGGCCACCGCGTGGTTCCTGGCCGCGACGATGGCATGGAGCCTGTTCGCCCTCCAGGACGCGGTCCTGACCGGTCTTCGGCGCACGGTCTGGGTGCCGATCGAAAACACGATCTTCGCCGCGACCAAGGTCCTGCTCCTGGTTGCCCTGGCGGGATCGCTGACGGGCGCGGGCATCTATGTTTCGTGGACGGTGCCGGCGGCGCTGTCCGATCGTGCCGATCAACATCATGATCTTCCGCTGGTTCCTGCCGAACCACGTGGTCCGCCATCGCGACACGGAACCCGAAGGTGGCATCGGCCTGATCGGCCGCTACCTGGCCTCCGACTTCGGAGGCTCGCTGCTGGTCAGCGCGTCAACAGCTCTGCTGCCCCTTGATCGTGCTCGCCACGGCCGGCGCGAAGGCCAGCGCCTACTACTACATCGCCTGGACTGTCGCCTACTCAATGCAGATGTTCTCGCTGAGCATGGGGATTTCTTTGAGCGTAGAGGGCGCGGCGCGACGCTCGGAAGTCGGGCCGGGCATGCGCCGAATGCTGCGGCTTCTCGTCGGGCTGCAGATGCCGCTCGTCGTCCTGGTCGCGATCCTCGCTCCCCTGATACTCCAGGTGTTCGGAGGTGAGTACTCCGATGAAGGGGCGATGCTCCTGCGGCTCCTGGCCCTGGGCGTCCTTCCGCACGGCGTCAACGCTGTGTGCCTCGGAGTGGCCCGCGCCAGACGACAGCTCCGCGTGATCTTCGCGATCCAGGCAGCCCAGGCCGGCTGTTCGTCGCTCTGGCTGTCGTCCTTCTGCCGGCGATGGGAATCGCCGGCGTCGGCGTCGCTTTCCTCCTAGGCCAATCGACGGTGGCGCTCGCCGCCCTTCATCGGTCAGATCGGTCCGCTGCTCCGCGCCGGTCGGCCCCAATCGCCGACGGAGGACGGGGCCGTTCCCCGGCTCCGGGACGCCGGGGCAAGTGTCGGCTCCGAGGGGCCGCGCGGATGACCGCGTCTCGGCGAGCCAGCGCTGGGGCGTTGACCGGCCAACTGCCCGTCTCCGTCGTGATCCCGGTCAGGAACGCGGAGAGCTTCATCGATGAATGCCTGGCATCGGTGGTGGCGGCCGTACCGGCCGAGATCATCGTCGTGGATGGCTGCTCGACCGATCGAACCCTCGACATCGTCGGGGCCTATGGGATCCGCGTCCTGAGCGATGGCGGCCGAGGAGTCGCGACGGCGAGGATGATGGGCGTCCATGAGGCCAGTTCGGAGTTCGTCGCCTTGATCGATGCGGACATCGTGCTGCCGGACGGCGGACTCGCGGCGCTGCTGGCCGAGTTCCGGAGCGGCGGCTACTCGGCTCTCCAGGCAGGACTGCAGAGCACCTCAGGGCCCGGTTACTACGGCCGGGCGCTCGCTCGCCACCACAACACGGGACGCAGTCGCCACTGGCTGGGCGTCATGGCGACGATATTCCGCCGGGAAACGCTTCTGGCCTATCCGCTCGATGCCTCCTTCCTTTCCGGGGAAGATATCGACCTGAGGTGGCGCCTCGGCCGCGCCGGCGTTCGTCTGGGCGTTTCGAGGAAGACCGTTGTGAGCCACCGCTTCGGCGACACGCTGGAATTCGCAAGGGGTCAGTGGCGTGCGGACGGGGCCGGGTTGGGGCGCATGGCGCTCACTCACAGCGGCGGCGGCCTGCTTCTGCTGATGCCCCTGGCCGACGCCGTGCGCGGCGTCACCGTGACGACCCTTCGTCTGGAACCCCAGTACATCCCCTACTACCTGATGCACGCCGTGTTCAACTATTCGTCGATGATCGCCACCCTGTGGGCCGCAGCCTCGGATCGGCGCCGGGAGCCGGGCAAGCTCCGATGACACGGCGGCGACGGCCAGTCCGCGCAGGTTCCATCCCTCGGCTCGGCGTGTCCTTGCGGTGCGCGGGCCTGTCTCTCCTCGTCGACGTGCGGGCGAAGCGGCGGGATGCACGCTGATGTGGTTTGACGTCGGTGGTGCGACCGCACTTGCCGTCGCGTCGGGGACCGAGCCGGCGCTCGCTCGGGCCATCGCCGGGGCATTCAGACCGTACCAACCGAGGTTCGATCCGGTAGCCACAGTTGGGGTATCGATCCAGCCGCTGTCGTACACGCCCAGGTTCCTGGACATCGAGAATCCGGCAGGCGACGGAGTTGGTCACGGCCTACGACGGCGAGCGGGCCTACATCCTGCGCGGCCGGCACGCTTGCGTGGTGCCCGACCCGCTGCGTGACGCCCCGGCGGCGTTCGCGTATACGCCGGGGTTTCCCGTGCACGAATTGGTCCGGACCTACGTCCGTACGGCGGTTTCGCTTACCGCGCTGCGAACCGAGTGTGTCGTCGTCCATGCCGCGGCCGTCTCGATCAACGGTCGCGCGGTACTCATCGGCGGCTGGTCGGAAAGTGGCAAGACCGAGATCGCGCTCGCGCTCGCCGAGGCGGGCGCTGAGTTCATCTCTGACAAATGGACGATCGTGCGAGCAGATGGTTCTGTCTGCCCTTTCCCGGCGTCGGTCGGTATCCGGCGGTGGGTGCTGCCGTACCTGCCCAAGCTGCGAGCGCGGCTGCCGCGCACCGCCACAGCCCAGCTCGCCGGCGCGGCCGCCCTATCCCTGGTATCGCGCCCGTTCCGACGGTCGTTCCGAAACGAAGTCCTGCGCGAGGCCGGCTCGCGCTCGACCCAGCTCGTCGCACTGGCCGAGCGTGCCGCGGTCTCGGTCGAGCAGGTCCGCGCGGCATACGGCACCGTCGGTGACGTGACCACGCCCCTGCCTCTCGGGTTGGTCGTTCTGCTCTCGACGGTCGCACCCGGCACTCGCCCGGCTGTGACATCGGCCGAGACGGGCGTCGTCGCTCGCCGACTCGCGCAGGCGGCCGCGTTCGAGCGTCGCACCTACTTTTCGGTGACCGACCGAGTTCGCTACGGTGGAGCTAGCCGGGATCGCACGGACGGCCCGACCGTGGCCGGCATCGAGGAAAGCCTTCTGCGAGCCCGATTCGCCGATGCCGGTGTGCTGGAGGTGCGGACGCCGTTTCCGGGCGATCCACGCCGCGCCGCCGAGAGCATCTTGGGGAATCTCGAGGTCCGATGAGGGCCTGGTACCAGTTCGCGCCCGGGCTCGGTCTCGCGATCGAGGGCGACGCGGCGACGGTGAGCCACTTCGACCGCGAATACGGGTCCGCAGCCACGCTCGAGCCAACCCCGGTTGCCGTCGAGGTCGTATTCCCGAGGCACGGCAGCGGTCAATCCGGAGGATCGGTCCCTGGAGGCCACAAGAGCGTGCGCTGGCGGGCCGAGCTCACGCGCGCCCGACGCGACCGTGCTCGGCGTTTGGATCGAGCTCTCCGGCTGGCCGCGAGCGTTCGCCCGCACGCTGGTTCAGGGCTATTTCGTCGAACCCCTGCTCTCGGTCGCGGCCGCCCGGGCCGGTGCGCTTCTGCTGCCGGCGGCGGCCTTTCTAGGCGAATCGGGCACGACCGTCATCCTGGGGCGGTCAGGCAGCGGCAAGACATCGCTGTCGATGCATGCGCTCGCGCTGGGCACCGCAGTCCTTGGGGACGACCAGGTGCTGATCGACCCGGAGGGCGCCTGCCGGGCGTTCCCGAGGCGGCTTCGCGTCTACTCCGATCTCGGCGAGCGCGTGCCGCTGGCTCTCCATCGAATGCCTCGGCGCCTCGTCACCCAACTCCGAGTCCGCAAGCTCGTGCGGATCCTTTCGCGCGGCGCGATCGCACCGCCTCTTGCGGTGCCGATCTCGATCTTCGGGCAGAGGGGCCCGCTCCATCCGGCGCCAATCCGACGAGTCGTCATCCTCGAGCGCCCCGTGGCCAGGGGCCGACTACGGACAGAGACCGCGACCGCCGCCGATGCGGTGAGCCAGGCCATGCGGTTGCTTCGCGAACAGCGGGAACACTTGGCGCTCGCCGGCGGCGACTCGTGGCGCGAGGCGCTCATTCGCTTGGAGGGGAAGGAGGAGGGACTGCTGATCGCGGCTTTCGAGAGCGCCTCGATCGAGCGAGTCACCGCGCCCTCTCCACTGTCGGGAGACTCGATCGCGGGTTTCGGGGCAGCCATCGGCCTCGCCGCGCAACCCGGGCCGTAACGCGGGTGGCGCAAGCCTGGAGGCTTCGGCCTACGCTCGGAGCGCCGTCAGTTCCTGCTTCATCTCCAGGAGCCGGCTGAAGCCTGGAACCGGGAGCGCGGCTGCCGCCCGCCGGCGGGCCTCGCGGTAGTCGGCCAGAGCGACGGCTCGCAGCCGATCGTTGCCATGTTTCACCGCCAGAGACCAGACCAGCGCGGCGGTCATAGCCTGCTCATCCGGAGGTCTCGTGATGCTGGTCCGAGCCCGAGGACCTAAGACCAGCCCAATTGCGCGCGACCGCAACAACGGCTGCCGGATATCCAGGGCAATCGACGGTCGCGGGCTGCGTCCCCCGAACGAGGAATCCGAGCCGGCGCCAACCGGTATGGCCACAACTCCGCCAAGATCGTCTTGAGACCGAAGGCGCTCCGAGATGATCGTTCTCAGCACCCGGCGCCCATCCCGAAAGGCATGCAAGTTGGAGGTGCCAGCGCGGCGCGGCGATTCGAAGCTGGGCACTTCTGCGACCGCAAGCCTGGCGCGCTCCGCGCGCAGGAAGAGCTGAGCTTCGATCTCGAAACCGGTGGCGGTAAGGCCGAGGGCCATGATGCTTGACCGCCGGAACGCAGCGTACCCATAGCACAGGTCCGAGCGCGAGACTCCATACAGCATCCTGGTCAGCATCAACAGCGCACGGTTGCCGACATTGCGCACCGGCGACATGTCGATGGTCCCTCCGCCGGGCATGAAGCGCGAGCCCCGCACGAGATCGTGGCCATCGAACAGCGGCTGGACGAAGCGGCCGATCTCCCGTGGGTCCATGCTTCCGTCGGCGTCGAGCATCACGATGAAGTCTCCGGTCGCCGTCTCGATCCCCTTGCGAATTGCACAGCCCTTGCCGGGGGAATCGTCGAGGACGACGACCGTGTCGGGCCGGACGGCCAGGGCCACCTCGATCGTCCGATCGGTCGAGCGCCCGTCCACGAGCACGACCTCGTCCACATCGAGAGGCATGTTCTCCAGCACCCATGCGATGTTGCGAGCTTCGTTCAGGGCGGGTATCACGACGCTGACTCGAAACGGGCGGCGCTCGGAAGAAACCTTCGAGCAAGTCCCACCGATCTCGGTCTGTTCTAGTGTCACCTGGCAATCCCTCTGCCCGGCATGCGCCACGGCATCTCCAGCAACCCGAAAACATGACACACGCGTCGCGTTCAGGGGTCAGCTACCACTCTGCCCCTGAGCGAGCGATCTCTCGGTCTCGCCCCAGTAATTACCCCGGCGAGCCGGCCTGCGACAGGCCAACTGACTCGCGGCCTCGAGCCCTCGGAGTAGGACGTCGGTACTACCGCGCCCCATCCAAAATGACTAGACCTGGAGGCAGCCTAGCAGGTAGCTGTGTGGAAGAAAAGGGGTAGCTAAATTGTGCCTCGTGAGGTAGGGGCTTGGCCGGTGACAGGAAGCACCGCGTCTATCGGCCAAGCTCCTGCGCCAGCAGCGCCATTGTCACGAGCATCAGTCCGTGGCTGAACGCAACTCCCCAGAGCGACGCGCCACGCAACAGCGCGAGCCCGAAGGCGCCGCCCAAGAGACCCATGAAAAGCATGTATGGAATTGATCCAGATCCCCAATACAGGGCCATGGAAAGCGCCGCAGTGACGGCCACGCCCATCACCTCGTCGCCGAGCGCCTGGACTGCCGCGTTCAGGACGAGGCCGCGGAAGATCAGCTCCTCGACCAGCCCTCCGAAGATGATCAGGACCGCGACCATCACTGCGTAGCTGATCGGACTTGGCTGACCGAGAAACGCCGCTGGGGTAAGCAGGAGGTAGCCGACCAGGCCGGCGGAGGGCCCGGCGGCCCCGACGGCAGCATCCACCCACGGTTGCTGGATGCGCAGATGGAGCTCTCCGACCGGCTCCTCCAGCAGGCGTGTAGCCAGCATCGCGCCCACGAGCAGCGGCAGGCCGGCGAGGGCGTACCAGGCCAGTGGCGGCAGACTTGGCGCCACGGCCGCGAGGCTGATGGGCCTGATGAATGCGACCAGCGCCAGTGCGGGCAGCAGTGGCGCAGACCGGGTTGTTGGCCGCCAGGCGAAGAGGATCACCAGCAGCAACGCCAGCGCGGCGTCAAAGACGGCGCCGGGGATGGCGCCGAAAGCTGAGCCGCTCAACTCGGCGGCCGCGATGGCAGCGGCGCACGATGCGACCACTACGGCGCCACCCGGTCCCGACTGCTCGCCGATGGTGGTTGCGGCCGCCTGCCCCTGGTCCGCCTGCAAAGCACCGGTCAGGCCGTCTCGAGCCTTGACTTGCTCCCATGCCCTGCCAGACGGGATACCGACCAGTCGATACGCACTCTCCAGGGCGGTGTCGTTGTCGAAGTCGAGACGGCTGCTGTCCTGGCAGCCGTTCGACCCTGCTGGTGTCGCCAGTAGGACAGCGCGCCCCGATCCCGCCTGACCGACTGGAGTCGCCAAAGTGAGCCGTGTCGGGCTCATCGAAGCAACTCCGCCAGACGGACGACGACGATGATCGTGAACACCATCAACAGTGGCACGAGCACCATGTCCAGTGCGCGCGTCAATCGAGGAGCGTTGCCGCCGCGGAGCATCGGCCCGAAATCGCGCACAAGCAACAGCACGGCCAGAACCGCGATGACAGCTATCCCAATTGACGTCGAGAGGTTGTCGTAGCTGATCGTGGTCAGAGCCTTGGTCGCGATACTCGTCACGGTGGCAGTCACGGAACTGCCTCCGATCGGTATCCCGAAGCGGCGTCTCCTGCCGACGCCGTCGCCGAGGTGTCGTCCGCGACGGCAGCCGATCTCCCCGCGGTTTCGGGCATAAGCTCGAATACCCTCGTATCGGCGTTCTGGTAGGCCAGCCGGAAATCGGCCGATGCCAACATCTTGTCGACGAACGCGTCGAAGTCGCTCGATTGGATACCCGAGAAGAGCTCGGCCTCGGCTTCTGTGCTCGCGGTAAGGATGAGGTAGGAATGGGGCCGACCGACCTGCCTCATCGTCGCCGCCAGATCCTGAGGTTGACCAATCAGGATGGAGTCCGCAAGAGGCAGATACGTGTACAGCTCGAATGCCTGGGCCCTCCAGGGCAGGTTGCCGCTGGGCGAGACCAGCAAGGAGCCGGGTGGGGCAATTCGGTACACCTCCTGAATGCCCTGGACCTCTGCTGTCGTCATGATGTCCATTCGCTCGTTGCCGTAGCGCGTCGTCAGGAAGCCCAAGGTGATAGCGGCGCAGGCCGCGACAACGCCACAGGTCCGAAGCTTGGATGGGAGAGCTCGCGGCCTTCCGTAGACCAAGCCCGCGGCCAGGAACGCCATGAAGGGGAGGGTGAAGAGGTAGAGGCGCAGCACAAGTTCGCCGCCGTACGCCTGCGCCGCCACGAGCGGCACCGGAGCGGCGATCAGCAGAACCATCGACAGGTCGCGCCGACCGTCGTCGGAATCGCACCAGGAAGCCGATGGCCGCAGCAATCCAGAGAGAAACCGAGAAGACCATATCCATCAGGACGATGAATCGGTGTTCCGGACTGCCGGCCAGCCGTCCGGTGACGTTGGATCCAACCGACCCCGAAACCTGTCCGAACTCCGAGACGAGCTGAGCGACGTGCCCCGACAGGAAGGGCACCGTCATATAGCTGACCCAGACCACGGCGATCACACCCATCAGGATGGGCAAGCCGCGAAGCCCTATGCGATTGAACGCCAGCAGCATCAGGAGAGCCGCCACCGTGAAGAAGGGCGTCAGCTGGTGGCTGAATGAGATGTACGAGAAGACGATCACGATGACGATCGCCACGCCGGCTCGCCGCACTGGTGACAGCGCCTCGGCTGGCGTTTGCTCCGGCGTCGCCAACGAGTAGGCTCCGGTCAGGAGAGCTGCGCCGTGACGCCGCCCTCGTAACCACTCCCGGAGACGGTCAGAGGCTGGTCTGGGCGTTCGAAAGTAGGTGAGGACAAGGCCGACGATGGACAGGAAAAGGAAGTAGTTGAGCCCCTGGGGGGAGAAGTAGTCCTGCCCTACCCAGTTGGTCAACTCGAAGAGCCACAGCCCGGCCCAGACCAGACGGATGTCGCGGGTGACCGAACGGAATATCAACGCCAGGGGCGCCAGGTACATCAGGTTGAGGTAGACGGGCGCCCAGCCTGCCAGAGCCATAGCGCTCTTGAAGCCGATCGCCTGGCTCAGAGACGAAGCCAGGATGAAGAAGCCTGGCCAGTCGAAGCGCGCCTCGAGCCCGGGGGCGACCGAGCCGGTGCGCGTTATGTACTCGGAAATGCCGACGTGGATGTAGGTCGCAGCGAATCGCGGCTCCTCTTCGATGATCGTTGGGGTTCCATAGAGCACGAGGATCAGAGCCGCCAGGTGCACCGCCAGAAATGGGCCGCTCAGACGCTCTCGCCGCAGGTGCCACGCCGCGCTCGCCACGATCAGAACGACAGCCAGCGGAACCTGAAGCGGCAGCACCGAAATGAGTCCCAGGTCGCTCATCCGGGTCGTGTCGATGCCAGGGAGGGCCGAAGCCCATAGCCCCATGGCCACCGCCAGGGGAGTGAATCTGGCGACAACCGGCCATCGACTCGCCAGGGCGGGCCACCGGCTCGCCAAGACCGGCCATCGACTCGCCAGGGCGAGCCACCGGCTCGTAGAAAGGGGCGACCCCAAAGAGACATGCACCCGCATAGCCACGCATCATAGGGTCCGGCACCCCAGTGGGAAGAACGAAGACGGAGACACGCAGCTGGGCCACCCGCAGCCCTGGATGACTTACCCCCGCGAGCCTCGCGTCTGTCTCGCGTTAGACGGTGCATTCAGTCACCGACGAGGCCAAACGCCCTTTTCCCTCCCGCTGGGAGTGTGATAGCCTCCGGAAGCTCGATTCCTACTACTTTTGGGGGAGGCCGGGTAGGACCGGTCTCCTACTCTCTGGGTAGGCCCCCGAGCTGGTGGGCACGTCAGATCCGATGTGCTGGGGTAACGGGAACGGGGTAAGAGGAGGAGTTTCTATGACTTCACATAGATCGCTCGAGGTACACCCTCGGGCAGGTTTGCCGGGCTCATCTGCCGGAGCCCGCCATGGTTCCAACCGGCTCTCGGCTCGACTGGTCGCTTATGGTGCCGCCTTGGCGCTGGTGGCGGTCGCGCGTTGTGATTCCGGCCGCGGCCGTGGCCGCACCCGCACAGCCGCAGGTCGTGGTCAGCGGCTCCACCTACGTCCCGCTGACCCCGGCTCGCCTCCTCGACACCCGGATCGGCAACGGTCTATCCGGCCGGTTCAGCGCCAACACTCCGCGCAC
>CAVUQZ010000005.1:0-21959 GCA_963743795.1 uncultured Chloroflexia bacterium
GCTCGACCGGCTCTCGCTGATAGGTACGATGGTTTGAGTGTCACGCTGTCCGGGTCCGGCGGCCTGGCTCGCACTGATGGTTGTAGCCGATGATGGCATGCTTCGAGGTCGTGTAGGCAACGCCCGCCGCGCCGCCCTTGAAGCCCCCGATCGAAGCCACGTTCACGATGCAGCCGGATTTGCGAGCCATCATCGCAGGCAGGACTTTGCGGCCCAGACGCATCGGGCCGGTGACGTTGACGTCCATGACGTGCGCCCAGGTCGCATCGTCCACGTCGTGGGCGGCCAGGAAGAAGTCCATGATCCCGCGACGTTGCCGAGCACGTCCACCCGGCCGTGGGCGGCGATCGTCTCATCGATCACCCGGTCCACGTCTCCCTGGCTGGTGATGTCGGCCTTCCGGAGCATGACCTTAGCCCCGGCGGCCTCGAACTCCTCCGCCGCCAGTCTCAATCCCTCGTCGGAAATGTCGAGCCCGACGACCGTCGCCCCCTCTCTGGCAAACTGCAGCGCCGTCGCGCGGCCGATCCCATAGCCCGCACCGGTGACGACAACGACCCGACCGGCATGGCGAGTGGTGTCCATCGCGTCCTACTCCAAGTATCGAGGCAAGCGCGAACAGTCTGGCACGGCGGCGCGTGCCTCACCAATGGGCGGAGCGATCGCGGCGGGTGGATCGAGCGGTAGGCGTGCGGACGCAATATGCCAGTCGCATGGCGCTATGACGGACTCGTGCCAGCGTGGTCAGCCACCATCTCGCCATCGTGCGGGCGTCACGGTCTACGGCGGGTGCAAAAAGTGTATTCCTCGCGACTCGGTCGTATGCGGAAGGCATCGGACCCGCTCATGCCGCGTACCACGCGAGGTCATCGTTAGTTAACGGCGGGCGGGTCCTCAAGCCCCCTTGGGGGCACCAAGGCTGATGCGCATGCCAAGTACCGAACGTCCGCGCTCAGGCTCAAGGCATGTCCCTCACGCGTGACCTGACTTGTGTGCGCACGGCCCCGATTAGGCCTAACCGGTCACCCGGTCGAACAGGGCCCGGACCGAACCCGCGATCCCTCCCCGCGGCTGATGCCCGAGTCCGCCGTGCTCGCCCGCATCCAGCGCCGTGAGCAGTCGATCGGCGAACCGGTTTACGTCACCGATGGCTTTGGCGCCGGGGGAACTCTCGACGGCCGACATTCCGGCGTCGGAAGCCTGGTAGAACAGCGTCCCTGCCGAGCGAATCCTGGCCAGCGCAGGTATCCCGATGACCCGCTCGACCTTCGACGGCGCGATGCCGCTGTCGGCGCGGTTGATCACCAGCAGCAAGCGGTCGCGCATGTTCAGGGCAATGGCAACCTCCCGGAATCGGACTGCGGCCAGCATGCAGGGCACGTCCGGGGTCACCGGCACGATGATCCTGTCCGCGAGCTCGAAGAGGGCCAGATTGAGCGGTCCAAAGTCCGGGTGGAGATCCAGGATCACGAAGTCGTAGGAGGCCCGAGCCGCCGCAACCGCGGCGGCCACCCGCTCCGGCACCAGGACCTCGGTGTGGAACGGCGTCGCCGACAAGACGAGAACGTCTAGGCCGGGCGAGTGGGTAGCGGCCACCTGAGCCACGGATTCCTCTGCGATCCTGGTCTGGCGGTCCCAGAGCCAAGCCTCGGCCAGAGTCCTGAGTTGGGGGAGACCGAGGGATGGGGCGACGTGTCCGGTGACCGCGTCGCAGTCGACCAGCAAGACACGATAGTGCTTGCGGAGCTGCAACGCCGCCGCGAGGTTGATAGAGACAGTGGTCTTGCCCACTCCACCCTTGGGGTTGAAGACGATGATCAGGCGTCCGCGCTGCAATTCGTCGAGAGCCTCGACGCTGGGTGCGGCGGACGCGATCCCACGCGCGGCCACGATCTGGTCGACGACGATAGCCTCGCCGGCGGGGACGTCGCCGCGGCGGATGAGTATCGCGTCGATGCGCAAACGCAGAGACTCCACCGAGAAGGGTCTCGACAGGTATTCGTCGGTGGACTCGTTGCGGCCGCTCAGGCTCATGAGGCCCAGTGTCTGCGGCGGCACCAGGATCAATGCGGGTATGTTGCGGCCGCCCTCGTGCAGCAGCGCGTACACCTCGAGGGTCAGGTCGAGGTCCTTCTCGGCGTCGAGAACCGCGATTCGGACGTCGTCTCGACTGCCCAGCAACCGTTCGAGGTCGTCCGCGGTCTCCACATGGAGCGGCTCATAGCCGGCCGCGACCAGGTCGTCATGTGCGGCGACAAAGTCGGGGCGTTGCAACACGAAGGCTACGGCAGCCCGTGGCACGGAGTGGGGATCCTCGCTGCTACCCGGAAGCGTGAAGTGAGTCTAGCGGATCGACCAGGCCCCCCTCTTCGGGCGTACCGGCGATGCGCCTGTTCCTCGCTGGCCCGGCGGCCGCGATCATCTGGCTGGCCTTGTGTGGCGGCACGGTCCCCGCGGTGGAGCGCCCCACCAAAACCCGACTTCTCGCGCTGCGCGACGGATCTCGCTCAGGCGGCCACCGAGAACAACACGATCGCGTGAGTGTCTAGCCTGATCGTGTCCGGCGGCCTGGCTCTCGCTATCGCTGCCCACCGTGCGTGTGGCCGGGATGCCTTCTCCGACTGCCGGACATAGCGGACCGGCCGACGTGACTTGACAGGAGCGTGGCGTCGCCCCAACTCAGGTGTGTCCGCCGACCGGCCCTAGTCAACCCCCAGCAACGAGGGAGACACGGGACATGGTCGTCATTGGAGTCAATTCGCACAAGCGGACGCACACCGTCGTCGCCGTCGACGAAGTCGGCCGCAAGCTCGCCGAACGAACGGTCGCCACGACCGCTGACGGTCATCTGGACCTTCTGGGCTGGAGCCGCCGCTGGACGGACCGTACCTGGGCCCTCAAGATTACCAGCCACCTCACCAGGAGGCTCGAAGCGGACCTACTCAAGGCTGGCGAGGCAGTCCGACGCGTGCCGACCAAGCTCATGGCCGGGGCAAGACGGTCGGCCAGGGAGCCCGGCAAGAGCGATCCCATCGACGCACTCTCGGTCGCCCGGGCGGCCCTGCGCGAGCCGAACCTGCCTGTGGCTCGACTCGATGGCATGAGCGCGAGCTGCGACTGCTCGTGGACTATCGGGAGGTTCTGATCGCCGATCGAACACGCCACCAGTCACGCTTACGCTGGTTCCTCGTCGAAGCTCGGTATCCCCGAGCCTCCGTCGCGCAAACTCGCGATCCCCATCGTGCTCGCCGGGGTCGATCTCCAACTCGTCGGCCGGACTGAGCCGTGCACTCGTATCGCACGAGACCTGGTTGCTCGGATCTCCGAACTCACCGTGGCCATCGATACGCTGGCGCGGCAGATCGGCAAGCGAACCGATGCCATCGCTCCGACGCTGCTGCTTCTTGTCGGCTGCGGCCCGCTGACCGCCGCGAAGATCGTGGCCGAGACCGCGGGGATTGGCCGCTTCCGTTCACGGGCTGCTTTCGCTGCTCACAACGGGACAGCTCCCGTCCCCGTCTGGTCGGGCAATCTTGTGCGTCATCGGCTCAACCGCGGTGGCAACCGTCAGCTCAATGTCGCTCTTCATCGGATCGCCGTGACTCAACTCCGCTGTCCAGGTCTCGGGCAGGCTTACGTTGCCAAACGACAGGCCGCCGGGATACCAAGACCGAGGCTATCCGGGCACTGCGCCGCCGTCTCAGCGACGAGGTTTTCCGCCGACTGCAGGCCGACGAGGCGGCTCGAGTCGGCCTCGAAGGCGTTGCGCGAGCGGCTGCTTGACACAGGAGCAAGGCATAGTCGCTGCTACCGGTTGCGCGCCGGGTTTCCTCCATCGGGCCAGGCAGAGGGGCATCGTCGGCCCACCATCAACTACCGCTGCAGGGAAGAACCCGGGCCCGGTGAACGACTTGGCCAGGTCGGTCTCGAGTCGCTAGTCGGCCGCGCCGACGGCTAGAGCGGGTTCATGGGGGGCCAGCAACTCAGAGGCCACGAACAGATCAGCCGCAGCCACGTTGGTGGCGATCGGCACGTTATGGACGTTGCAGACGCGCAGAACAGTCTGGATGTCCGGGTCGTGGGGGTGGGATGTCAGCGGGTCGACCAGGAAGATGACCGCTTTCACCAGACCCTCGGCCACCAGGGCGGCGATCTGAGCGTCACCGCCCTGAGGGCCCGACAGCACCTTCTCGCACGGCAGCCCCACCTTCTCGATCAATAGGTCCCCGGTTGTCGCGGTCGCGACGAGGTCGAACTTGGCGAGCCGCTCGCGGTTGAACGTGGCAAATGCGACCATGTCTGCCTTGCGACCGTCGTGCGCGATGAGCGCGATCTTGGTTCTTCGTTCGGACATGTATGCCTCCGGCCACTGCTCCGCCTCTTTCTGAGACGAGGCAGGGTCAGCAACGAGGATAGGCCCCGATTACGCGTCCCGGCGTTAACAGCGGGTTCAGGTTCAGTTGCCGTTCGCGCGCTGGCTCATTCGATGTCACTCCAGCCGGTGTTCCGATGGCGAGCCGAAGACAACACCATCGCGCATCTCCGGACTACCATCGCCCACCCCTGTCCGGCGCCGGCGCCTGAGTCACCCGCTCGGGCGCCGGTGGCGCCAGTTCAGCCGCCGGCGGTCAGGTCTCGGACGCCGGTGACTGCGCCGCGCGTCGCCGGGCCGTGAATGTGGCGGCCCACACGGCGACCGCGAAGGCGAGCACGATCCCGACCGTTGTCAGGAATGCCTGGACATTCGTCGAGCTGAGGGCCGCGGCCAGGTTGCCGCGCGGATTGACGAGGGTGTGCCAGAACGCGAACGTCACACCGAGGAGCGCGAGCGCCCAGGCGATCCGATGGGTCCGGCGGAGGGCCCGGCCGGCGCTCTCACGGAACGCGATCAGCTGGACGAACCCGTTCTGGACGGCAGCCGCAAAGACGAGGAGGAGGAAGGCCTCGGCCCCGCCGAGTGCGACATCGAGGGTCGCCCCGTTGCCGCGGAGCGCGGTCGTCCCGAGCGTGACAAGCCAGGCGACGAGGCCGACGGTGAGGACGGTCCCGAGGCCCACCCCGGCGAGCCCGCCGAGCCTGTGCCGGTCGACCCGCTCCTCGTCGATCTCCAGCGCCTCGGGGCTCCCGATCATCACCCCCGGGACGAGCACGAAGGCCCGCGAGAAGAGAGTCGAGCCGACTGCGGCCACGAGACTCCCGGGCTTGACCGCGAGCTCGCCCGCGATGCCCCAACGCCGGGCCGCGGCCCAGGCCGCGATGTCGCCCGAGAGGCCGATCAGCCCGAAGGCGACGGCCATGATCAGGACGAGCCAGAGTCCGGTGACGGAGAGCGGGTTCCAGGTCGGGTCGAGGAGGGCGAAGACGATCCCGTAAAACGCGGCAATGCCGAGGATCCGGAGCGCGTTGGCGAGGCGCCCGTGCCCGCGGCCGCCCAACCGGCCGATGACCGCCGCGTCGAGTCCCGCCCGGGCCCGGTCAAGCTGCCCGATCGGGCGGAGGCGCCGGGCCAGGAGCGGCTCGGCCTGTCCGAGGCTCCGGTTGAGAAGCTCCGTGGCGATCGTGAAGGCGATCATCGCGAGCGCCGCGAGGAGAAGGTTCGCGCCGACGACCGGCGGGTCGGTGGAGATGTCCGCCGGGGTTGGGATGTGGGTCGTGATCGCGGGGACGAGCGTGTCGGGCTCACGGAAGCCGGTGGCCGCGGGCTTGGCCGGCGCGGCGAACGGTGAGCGCGGAGTCGGGTTGCCGTCGCCCCACATGACCAGCGACCCGTCGCGGAGGAGAGCCAGACTCGACGAATACCCGAGCGCAAGCTGTGCGATGCCACCGGTCTGCACCTGGACGGGCGCTGGTCGATCCGTCATCGTGCCGTCGCCGAGCTGGCCCTCGTGGTTATCGCCCCAGCACCAGGCCTGCTCGCCACGGGTTGTGCAGGCAAAGATGGAGAGGTGGGAGTCCTGAGATGTCGCGCTTGTCTGCCAGGTGAAGCTGATCAGATCGAGCGTTTCCATGCTTCCGGGCAGACCCGCCACGGCCTCCGGGAGCGGGCCCGGACGCCAGGGAGCGTACAAATCGCGACTCTCGAACCCCCAGCTCCAACAGCGGACGTCGCCGCCCTTCAGGAGGGCGCAGGCGGTGTCCCAGTCGGTGGTGAACGAGCCCACGCCGGATCCCAGGCCGAGCGGGGTCACGGCAGCGAGGCGGTCGGTCGTCCCCTCCTCTGTCTTCCCGGCCCTGTCCTCCCAGAGCTGCCCCCAGCAACGCAGCGCACCCCCGGCTGTCACGACGCAGGTCGCAGCGGGCGCCGTGCTGATCGCGACGAGCTTCTCGTTGGTCGCCGTCACCCGAACGGCGCCGGCCCGTTCGTCGGTAGTCCCGTCGCCCAGCTGACCGACGTTGTTGCTTCCCCAGCACGCGGCCGACCCGTCGGTCACGATCGCGCACATGTGCGTGTCCGAAGGGCTGGCCAGCGCGGCAGCTCCCGACTCGAGTCCTCGGATCGGGGCGGGCACGAACCGGTCCGTCGTCGTTCCATCGCCGAGTTGCCCGTTCATATTGGCGCCCCAGCACCACACCCCGCCACTCTCGGTCAGGGCGCACGTGTTGACGCTGTAGGCCACGACCTGCCGAACACGACCCGAGACGCCCTCCACGCGTTGCGGCACCGTCACCCGGGCGTCCAGTGCGAGCCCGAGCCCGAGCTGGCCATAGTGGTTATCACCCCAGCACCAGAGGCTGCCGTCTTCGCCGATGAGGCAGGCGTGACTCGCCCCTGACGTGATCGACGCGATCTTCGGCAGGCCGAGTTCCGCCAGGCTCGGCCCCGCGACTGTCGGGTCCGCAGCACCGACGGCAGGCGGCGACATGGCGGCGCCGACCGCCAGAGACAGACACACAACAGTCGCGCTGGCGAGGACTCGTAGGACGTCCCGCCGACGTCCCGCTGGACGCATTCGCTGTGACTTTGCCAGCCGCGGCCAGCGGGTCACGGGCAAGGGTGATGAGACGTGCGTGTTCATCGGGTCACCCCACGGGTGGTATTGCCGGAGGGCCTGCCGCAGCCGGAAGACATCGGACTGTCGCGGGTCGGTCTCGCCAGTGGGCTCGGCGCGGTCCCGGCGGCCGGGATGTGGGCCGCGCGTCAAAGCCCCCACGCTCCCGCGGAGGATGGAACGGCATCAGTCGCGGCGCCAGAGCCATTCGTCACGGCGGCCTCGGCGGGCTCTCGAGGCGGGAGCTCATTCGTGACGATTGGCTCGACCCGGTTCGGAATGAGTCTTCGGAACGGCCTCTCGCACGGCCTCGTGGATGAGGCCGTGAGGCCAACCTCGGCCATCCTCCAGCCCAATCCCGTTCTATGCGCGGATCGTGGAGATGCCGTGACGCCTCAGGCTCTCTCCTGGTGCTTCTTTCATGGAGCGAGGCATCGCCAGTCGGCGGTGTAGGCTGACAGGCATGGACGCCCGGACGCCGCTGCACGACCGGCGCCAATCCGGAACGGTCCGGCCCGCCGCCCCCGCCGAGATCCCAGTGCTGGCCGGGGTTCTAGCCCGCGCCTTCGGAGCAGATCCGATGACCGTGTGGCCCCTGGTCTCCGGCGACGCGCTGGCGGAGCGCATCCGGATGACGTTCGAGATCGTCGACACCCGGTTTGCCGGCGAAGGCTGGATCTACACGGCCGGCGAGGGGCTCGGCGTAATGAGTCTGCTGCCGCCAGCCATCGGGGAGCGGGAGCGGGAGATCGCCGACGCCATCGCACCGGCGATCGCATCCCTCACCCCGGACGGCGGCGAGCGCTACGAGCGCTTCTGGGCATGGGTCTGGTCGATGACCGAGCCGGAGCCTCACTGGCTCCTGGATCAGATCGCCGTGGAGCCGGCTGCGCAGGGGCGAGGGATCGGCGGCGCGATGCTGCGTTTCGCGATTGAGCTAGCCGAGCAGCACGGGCTGCCGCTCTGCCTCGAGACGGGCGTGGCAGGCAACGTCCCCCTGTACGAGCACTTCGGGTTTCGCGTGCTGAGCGAGGCCGATGCACCCGATGGCGGACCGCACATCTGGTTCATGCGCCGGGATCCAGTTCGCGAAGACGTCCTGTAGGGACGCCGAGCCGAGCCAACCATCACGATGTTCGCATCGTGCCTCGGAGTCAGCCTCGGTCGATAGGACGCGAGCATCCCGAAGTACGGGATACCCCACAGGCGATTTCAGCTGGCGCTCCTGCGTGACGGTTAGCTGGATTGGGTAGGCACCGCTGATGGCGGCGGCAGGGGACGCTTGGGTATCCAAGGCGGAACCCTCCCTGAAGGGTGCGAGGTAGCCGGGTTCAGCATAGTCTCGGCCGCAGAGGTTGGATAGCCTTCGTGGCCCACGCAGCAGACCGCTCGCGGCGGACCTCAGCGTTCCGCCAGCATATTGGGCGCGGTTGCCCCTCGCGCCTCCGGTGTCAGGGCAGGACCAGCAGCGGCATGAGCGTCTTGCAGTCGACGATCTCTCCCGCCTGCGGCGACTGATCGGAGATCCTGTAGTCGCCGGTCCCGACCGTCTCGATGGACGTCGAGAACCCGGCCTGGGCCCACAGCGGGCGCGCCTCGCTCACGGTTCGCCCCTCGACATTCGGGACGGTGCACCCGGAGATCGAAGGTTTCGCTCCGGTGATGTGCGCGAGCGCGTCTTCTGCACTGTCCTGCACGTACCACTCGGAGTCGTCGAGCAGATCCGTCAGGGCGGGCACGGCCGCCGAGGCAGCGGGGCCCATTGCGCCCAGGGCGTCGGCCGCGGCCTCGCGGACCTGGCCCGCCGAGTGCGCCAAGAGCTTGATGAGCTGCGGCACGACGGCGCTCGCCGCGGCACCCATCTTCTCGATGGCGCCCACGGCCGCAATCCCGACCCAGATGTCGCCGCCGGTCGCGAGCTTGACGATCTCGGGCGCGCCCCGGGCGGCCGGCGCTCCGATCTCGCCGAGCGCCTGTGCAGCACCGACCCGGACGATTGCCGAGGGATCGGAGAGCGCCTCGATCAGGGCGTCGATCACCTCCGCGGAGTCGGGCCGCCTTTCGCGCAGCGCGTAGGTCACCTGTGCGCGCACCGTCTCGTCGGAATCCTTCAGCAGGCCGAGAAGGACGGGTACCACATCCGAGGACGGGCGTGTGCCGAGCATGCCGACCCCGGTCGCGCGGATGGTGGGGTCGCCGTCGGCGATGGCGGCGTCGGCCACCGGCTCCCCGAGCAGCGTCCCCAGCGCCCGCACGAGCGGCCTCGGCCAGACTGAGTTGAACGGCGCCTCGGACGCCGTGGGGCACTTGCTGATCGTGCCCGTGATGGGCTTCTGCTCACCGGAGACGGGAACGCTGACAGGCGTCTTTCCAGGCGCCTCGAGCGTCAGCGAGCCCGCGACGCTCGCGCCCGTGTAGCAGTCGCCGCCTGGGCCGAGGAGCCCCATGTAGTGCTCGTAGAGGGGCGTGAACGCGAGCGCGATGGTCAGGGTCGCGTCGCAGTCCCCGGTCGTCGCGATGCGGATGCCGATCCGGTCCGTAAGCCGTTCGACGACTCCGACCATAGGATCGTCGTCGATCCCCATGTAGGGCTGCCCGGATGAGTCGATGCACGCCGACGAGATGGTCCGCGTCCAGTCCGGCATGAGCGACCGTTTGGGCGTCGCAGACGCCCCGGACGCCCCCGACCCGGCGCAGGCCGCCGCCACGGCGCACAGGACCAGCATGGCAACGAATCTGGAAGCAGATGCCTGACGTCCACCACCCATGACGCACCCCCGCGGCAGGACCACACGATGGCCGCAGACGCGATCCCCGAGAGACCGTGCGGCCCCGTCGGGCGCGGTCAAGGTAGGCGCGGTCCGGGCGATCGGCAAGAGCCGGCCGGCCCATCCTCCGCGTCCCGCCTACGGAGCGGTCGTGCGCTCCGAGTTTCTGGAGTCGCCTCGGCCTCCAGTGCGGCGGGCGCTCTGGCTCGTGCCTTCCGCGGCCGCGCTCTGTTGCGCGCCGATCGTCTTCGGCGGTGGCTGTGCGCGGTCCCGGCGCCCCCGTCTGGCCCGCGTGTAGATCTCGCCCAGCGCTGCCCGGATTCTCCCACTGGCGTACACGGCCCCGACGGCGACCGAGGTTGGTGCGGCGACGTCGCGTGGAACGTGACGCCCAGGCTGCAGCCCCAGCACAACGTGAACGGTCAGCGTATGACGCGCGAGGCGGGGTTGGCTGCCCGGTCGGGCTGTTCAAGGACAGGCAAGCGGGCGTTCGGCTCCGCCGCAACTTCACGACCGATGCCTCTTACGGGCTCGAGCGAGTTGGGGCAGGCTGACTCTCGCGCGAAGCGGCCGGCCGCGGGCCGGGGAGGTTCACATGACCGACATTCCATCCGACAGCAAGAAGGTGCGGCTCGGGGTGACCATCACGCTGCTGGGAAGCGGCCTGATGATGGTGTCGTCGTTTCTGCCGTGGCTGAGACAGCACAGCCTCGTTGTGAGCGGCTGGGACATCTGGACCAAGCATCTGCGACCCGGCGACAACCCCTTCGTCATCTGGGACATGTTCAGCAGGTTCAGCCCCTTCGTCACCGGACTGACGACCCTGCTGGCCGGGGCTGCGCTGGCCATCGTGGCGCTCGTGGTTCTGTTCGTGCCGAAGGTTCCGCTGGGGAATGGGCTCGGGGTCCCCACATGGGTGCGCGCAGTCACGGTGCTCGCGTTCATTCCGGCCGTCCTCGCCGTCGTATTCAACCTGATCTCAGCCCTGACCTACGAGGCGGACTCGATGCAGTACGGGCTGGTCGTCCTCGCGGTGGGCTTCGGCGTCGCCGCCATCGGGCTCAACATGGCGATGGGTCTCTTCAATGCAACGGCCACTATGGCCGCGGATTCAAGCCGACGCAGATCCCCGATCAGTACACGGTCAGGGTCTTCGTTAGTGGGTTCGCCAGCGGAAAGACAGCCGACGAGAGAGCCGAGGCGGAGATCGACGCCTTCCTGAAGGCCCAGGGTTATGAGGCCAGCACGATCGTCAACAGGCGACACAGCTTCTGGCGGTTTCGTACTACGAGTACACGGTGCAGTTCAGTCGCTAGTAGCCTCGCCCGGTACTCAGGCCGCAGGAAGACCTCGGCGGCCACGTCAGGGTCGGAGCGCTGTTCTCTGACCGGTCGACGCGGGGATCAGGCGCGGCTCGAGCCTGCGCGGCCAACACCGCCCGCAAGCTTGCCGGTGGACTCGCTAGCTGCCTGAGTTGCGGCCGAATGCCATCGAGCAGCTTGAGGCCTTTCTGCGCCTGCTCGTACGCTCCCACAAACCCGTAGCCTCCCGGCGTGCGGAGGTCGATGGCACCGATCCCTCGGCTAGGAAGCCGCAGCCAGCGGCTTGCACCATGACAGATAGCCCATCGTCGAGGTCCGTCCGCCCATCAGCACGCTGAAGGTGGGCAGCGACCAGTCGAACCTGTTCGGCGTGGGGTTCCGCGGCCATAACGGACGGATCCCATAGGTGACACGACGCGTTCGAAGATCTCCAGGGCGGACCACATGCACAGGCTGGATTCCCGTGGGGTCTTGGGGCAACTGCTCGCCAGGAACGGGACCGTCTGCGCCAGATCGACGGCCGATTGGATACGGAGATCGGCCGCTGCCCAGCAGGGACACAGTGCCGCTGATCTCCGCTCCCGTGTAGCACCAGCCCAAGTCCTTGTATTGAGCACTCAGCGCCTTCCCGGTCAGCGCCACCGCGATCGTCGCCTCGCACGAGCCTCCGACCTCGACCGTCGTGATGCCGAGCCCTTCGAGCGTGTCCATGAGGCCCTGCTCAACGGCGCCCTCGACCGCGGGGTCGGTGAGTGAGAGTCGCATGTCGAGACAGATGGTTCGTACTACCACGCCTTCCCATCCAGGCGCCTTGAGAGACGGCGCACCGAGACTGGGGCGCGGCAACGGTGTGATCGATGCATTGGCTATGGGCGCGGTGGCCGACGACGCGGGGCGGGTGGCCGACGAGGCGAGGTGGGTCGCGGACGCCCCTGACCCGGCGCAGCCCTGGGCGAGTAGTGCAAGGACGGCTGCGAAGGCGATTGTCCATCGGGTACGCACGGCAGATCCTTCGACTGGTCCCGGCTCGCGTGTGGCTTGTCTCTAGCCCGGGCTCGGTGAGGCTGTCGCCGGAAACACGCACCACGTCACGTAGGCCATGGTGTCCGTCCGTCCGCCTACGAGCGGCCTGGGAGTCGGCCCCGCGGGGTGAAGCCCGTAGCTCGTGCCGAGGGTGGGGTCCGCCGGCTGGGAGAGATCCCACAGGTTGACTACGTGGTTGAAGACCTGGCGGGCTGCCGAGCCGCACAGGGTCGTCCGTGCACTGGGGCAACCGACGATCACCAGCGGCGTGTCGATCTCCCAGTCGATGGCCGACTGGATGGACGCCCGCCCCCCGCCCTGGAACGTGACAATGCCGCTCAACTCCACGCCTGGGTAGCAATACCCGGCCCTGCCGTAGTTGGCACCCAGGGCGCCGCCGGTGAGCGCGACGGAGAGGGTGGCCTCGCAGGAACCGCCTGGTGGCATCGTCTCGATCCCGAAACCGGTAAGCGTGTTCCTGATTCCCTTCTCGATCGCATTCGCCACCTCGGCCCCGAACGAGAGTTCCAGGTCCAGGCAGGCGGTGCGCACGACCACCCCCTCCCAGCCGGGGGCCTCGAGGGGCGGCGTGCCGAGCCGGGAGGGTGAGGGGCTGGGGCTGGGGCGCGAGGATGCCGACCTCTGTACCAGGGATGTGCCGTGTGCCGCACCCGTCGGCTCGGTCGCGGATCCGCCGCAGCCGAACGCGAGCAAGGGCAGAAGAGCCAACAGGGCGGGCAGCGAACGAACGCGCATGGCGGATCCTCCGGCGGATCGGTCTCGCCATTGGCTCAACGCAGCCCGGGCGGCCGCATGCTGGGCCGCGCGTCCTAGCCTCCCGCTTCGACACCCATTCTCACACCGCAGTACAGGTGCTCAGCCAGTTACGGGGCGATCCGGCCTCCTGACGCCCAGTGAGTTCGCCGACCAGAAGAAGCGGCTTCTCGAGCGGGCCTGAACACGTTCGAATCCGTGCTCCGATTAGGCCATATGGGTTGCGTGCGAAGCTGGCTCCGAAAGCTTCGAGCACTTGCGGAAGGCATCGGACCCGCTCATGCCGCATACCACGCGAGGTCATCGTGAGTTAACGGCGGGCGGGTCCCCAAGCCCCCTTGGGGGCACCAGACCCTACGATCCGCATGCGCCGACTCATTCCGTTGCGCAGCGACCTGCCAGTGCTAGGCTTGGGCCATGCGGCACACCCGGGCGGATGTGGTCGAGAGGACGATCCGCGAGTTCGAGCGCCTCGACCGCTTGATCGCCGGGCTGACGGACGCCGACTGGGCTCGTCCCGTGTCGCGATCCGAAGCCAAGGATCCTTGGACCGTCAAGGACGCGGTGGCACACATCGCCCACTGGAAGGCGGACACTGCCCGCTCCATTCGGCGCCGGCGGCGACCACTCGAGGAGCGCGGCCTGAATCTCAGCGAGGCCAACCACCTCGTCTATGTTCGCTGGCGCGACCTCTCCCCGCCGGAGATTCTGGCGTGGCACCGGCAGGCGCAGGCGGACGTGCTCTCAGCTCTGCGGGAGGCCCCTGACGTATGGTTCAGCGGCCGTGAGCGCCCTGAGTGGTGGCCGATCGACCTCGACGGCCATTCCGAGCAGCACCGGGTCCAGGACATCGAGCGGGCGCTTTCGTCCCACGCGACCGACTCTCGCTCGCACCCGTAGTGGACGAGCGCGCTCCAGTCCGTTGGTGGGCAGGTCCCCAAGCCCCCTTGGGGGCACCAGGTCCGGCGCAGTGGAGTCCGAGAGGCTCGTCCCAGCACCCTGATCGGAGTTGCGCATCACGAGCGCGGTGGCGGTCGGGGAAGCCAGCGCGGTACGGTCCGCCTGTAGTCAGCGTAGGTCCCGGCGAAGGCGCGACTCAGCGTCGGCTCCTCATAGCCGATCACGAAGAGATGAAGAGCGATCGCCATCGCCCCGGCGTATTCGAACAGTGGGAGCGAGAGGAACAACCAGGCCTCGCCGACCACGACCAGGAGAGCGGCGACGTAGATGGGGTTGCGGACCCAGCGATAGGGCCCTACCGCGACGAGGCGCTGCGGCGCATCCCACGGCCCCGGGGTGCCTCGCCCGACAATAGCAAAGAGCCACAGGCACGAAAAGTAGAGCGCCGCTCCCAGGGCGATGAGCGCCACCGCGGGCCATGCGGCCGGCGCGGGTGTCGCCTCGGCGCGCGTCAGGATCCACCAGGGGATCACCACGCCTCCCAAGCCCGGGACGACGACCGTGAAGAGGAGGTTGCGAAGGGCAAGGCTCCATGAGTGTCGCGGTTGGCCTTGACGCCCAGGCCGACGCGCGCGCCCTGCGTCAGTCATCGAGGTCCGCCAGGTCGAGTTGCCGAAGGCGTTCGGGGTCGGCGAGGATGTCGATCTCGACGATCTTCCCGCGCCGAATGGTGAAGCCCATCACCGACAAGCCAACTCTCCGTTGCCACTTTCGCGATTCTGCGCGATCTCCCGACGATCGGCCGGCTGGCTGCGCACCAGCCCAGCTCCTGACATCAGTTGACCGTAGATACGAAGGCGGCGGGCTGGCGCCCGCCGCCTTCTCGTTGCCGGGAGGAAGGGGTCAGTGGCTGGCACCGCCGGGGCCCGAGAACGTGCCGTTGACCTGGTCGGTCGCCCGCTGGGTGACCGCCGCCTTCTGAGCGTCGGCCTGTGCCTGGGTGAGCGTACCGGCCTTGACCTGAGCCGCTAGCTCATTCAGGCCGTCGGTGACCAGGGCGTCGATCACTTTCTGGGGATCGACGTTGTGGGCCTTCGCCACCGCCGCGACCGTCTGACCGCTCGAAAGAGCGGTATCGAGCTGTGCCTCGGTGATGCCGATGACACCGGCTACGACCGATTGGTCGCTGACGGTCTCGGTTCGGCCGAAGGGGTTGTTGGCAGTGGTCTGGTCGGCAGTGGTCTGGCTGGCAGCCGCTGACGCAGCCGGCTGTGCCGACGTGGCCGGCGAGGCCGCGTTTGCCACACCGGAGGCGACGAGCAGCATAACAGCCGCCCCTCCGGCGACGATCGCACCGGCGACCGCCATTGTCAGCTGGATCCTTCGCATGAGACGCTCCTGTTACGGGTTTCGACTGGACCGGTGTTTGGTCCGCGGTCGCAGTCTCGGCGCTGCCACCTTTCGACTCGATTACGGAGCAGGCACTTGGGCAACAAGATGCGTCGAGTGAAGACGTCGCTGGGGTCGCTTGGCCTCGTCGTCGCTAGACCGTGCCGCCTACGCTGCCTATGTCCGGGCGTCTTCGGGCGTTCCCGGGACCGGAACAACCTCCGTCACTCGCCCGTGTTCACTGGCATGTCGCCTCGGCGTAGTAGTCGAGCGCTCTCGAATCCGGTGGTGGGCGCGCCCTCAAGGCCCGGCTATTGAAGCGGCCGGCTGTATCGCGGCTACAGGCTGGCGTAGGCTTGGCAGCCGATATCCGCGGTCGGCCTCTCGGCCAGACCCGCGCACCAAGAACCGGGGGACCGGACGTGAAGCGGACCAGATCGAACCAGCCTGTTACGAGTCAGCGCGCCCTCGATCTCTCGTGCCGGTTCCGGGCGGCGAACGACGAAGTGATCACGTTCGTCCGGACCATCAGCGACGATCAGTGGCGGTCCTCGTGCGAGCGAGAAGGTCGAACGGTCGGTCAAGTCGTCGAGCACCTCGCCGCGGGGCATTTGGTGATCGGCGGGATCGTCGAGGCGATGGCCTATGGTTTGCCTCTTCCAGTCGCCGCTCGAAGAACTGCCGAGACGGGCGGCCGCTTCAATGCCCGCCAGGCCCTGGGATTCTGCGGGCATTCGCGCCAGCAGGGCCTGCGTGCGCTTCGTCGCAACGGCCAAGTGATCGAGCGCTTCCTCGCGACTCTGACTGACGAGCAGCTCGCCCGAACCATCGACACCGTTGAGGGTCCAATCACGACAGAACGAGAGATCGAGGAAGGCCTACTAGGCCATGCCAACACGCACTTCGACGCCGTGCGCCAGGCAGTCGCTCGATCGACCGGGAGACCCTCAACCCTTCAGCCGTAGTACCCGAGCACGCTCACATCCGTTGGTTTGTGCGCCCTCAAGCCCCATTGGGGGCACCAGGCTCCGGCGCGGGTACGAATGGCCGGCCGTCAGGTCGCGCGAGGGTTCGATCTACTGGCTCGATGTCGCCGGGGAGTACACCGAACGCTGGGTCCACCATCAGCAAATTCGGCAGGCTCTAGGTAGGCCAGCCTTGTTGGGGCGCCGCTGGCTGCACCCTGTCCTCGCCACGTTCATGAGAGCGCTGCCTCTGGCGTATGAGCCGATCCCGGCAACTGCTGGAGCCCGTGTCGCAGTCGTGATCGATGGCCCCGCAGGGGGTAGGTGGCTGCTTCGTCGCGGCGACCAGCGCTGGACCCTCCTAGCTGACGATGGGCAGTCTGCCGATAGCGAAATCCGCATCGGCCAGAACATCGTCTGGCGGCTCTGGACGCGCCTTGTCACAGTCGATGACGCGCAGGCTTCCATCGCCATCGCAGGTGACGAGGATCTCGGCGTCCCCGCGGCTCGCGTCGTAGCGGTAATGACGACGAAGCTATAGCCGAGACGCGTCAGACCGTCACCGAGGCGGACCTGGCCATCGCGATCGCCCGGGTGAAGCTTCGGCACATAGGGGCCAACCTGCCGACCCACTCAGGCGTACACCGAGCGCAGTCACGATCGGCGGCATCTTCCGGCGGATACCATTCGATTGCAGGGGGGTCGATGGGCGGCTTGGATGGACCGCCAGCTTCCCTGGGGGGCCTCGCACCTTGCCAAAAGCGGTCATCTGGGACTTCGACGAGACACTGGCGCGACGGTCCGGGCGATGGAGCGACACGCTCGTGGAGGCCCTGAACCTAGAGGAGCCCGGCCACCCCTGGACGGCCTCGTCTTTCATGCCCGGCCTGTCGCACGGCTTCCCCTGGCACGATTGGGAGCGGGGCCATCCGGAATTGGCCGACCCCGACCGCTGGTGGAACAACTTCCGGCCGGTACTGCGCGGAGCCATGGAGGAGGCGGGCGTCAGCGAGCAGGTTGCCGAAAGGGCGTCGTCTCGCTTCCGCTCCGAATACGTCCGGCTCGATCGATGGGCGACTTTCCCCGATACCGAGCCGGCACTCGATCGGCTGCGACGATCCGGATGGCGCCAGGCGATTCTCTCGAACCACTGCCCCGAGCTGCCCGATCTCGTTCGCGGCCTCGGCCTTTGGGATTACTTCGAGGTTGTTCTATCGTCGGCTGAGATCGGGTTCGAGAAGCCGCACCCAGAAGCCTTTGCCCGTGCGCTGCGCGATCTCGGCCACCCCGACCCCGTGTGGATGATCGGCGACAGCCCACAAGCTGACATCGCCGGGGCAGCCCGGTGCGGCATCCCGGGCGTGCTCGTTCGTCGTTCCGAGCCCGGGTTCGCGCACGCACCCGACTTGAGTGCCGCGGTCGACATGATCGAGCGGCCGCCTGCGGGAGATCGCGACGGTGGCGACTCGTAGATGGTTCGTTACTAGGGACGAAAGTACTAGACGCGCCCCCTACCGATGGCTAGCGTAGTTGGTTGCGGGATGGGGTGGGCCTGGCCCGCTCAAGGTGGGAGGACGCGATCAATGAAACGTCACCGACTTGCCCTGCCGATCCTGGCAATCGGGCTCGGCGCAATTGCGGTCTTGGCGGCCGCAGGTGGATCATTTGCCGTATCCCCTAACCTCGCGGCGCCAGGGGCAGCCGCGCCGACGGCCGCCTGCGGCACGGTCCCGCTCGACGTCGAGATCATCCTCGACACGTCCGGCTCGATGGGATCCAACTCGTCGGGCTCACCGTCGCACACGCGGCTCTACTGGGCGCGGGCGGCGGCGACGCAGCTTGTGAACCAGCTCGATGCTAACGGCGGTGTCGGTGGCGCCTCAGGGCTCCACCATGTCGGCCTGACGAGGTTCAGCGGCACCACGTCCGCCGTCGTCCTGGCTCTGGGGACCTCGACCGCCGCGCAGGTGAACACGGCGATCAGCGGCCTAACCACTAACGGCGGCACCCCGTTCAAGACCGGGATGTCGACCGGCGCCGGTGACTTGAGTGCCAACAAGCGGACGACGGCCAATGGTCTGACCGTCCAGCACGTCATCATCTTCCTCTCCGACGGCCGGCCCAATCCCGACCAGGGGCCCAACGGCGCCCTGGCGACGACGTCAACCGGTCAGCGACCAACCGCGGCCAACCTGGCGTCCTTCCAGGCCCCCGCGGACACGATCTACTCCATCGCCATCGGCAGCGGCGGCGGCAGCGGTTCCAACCTTGTCGATCTCGGCCTCATGAAGTTGCTAGCGAAGCCCTCGACCGATTATTACCAGGTAGTCGACTCGAGCCTCCTGCCGACGCTCTTCAGCGGCATCTTCACGCAGATCGCCTGCCCAACCCCAACGCCCACGCCCACGCCCACTCCGACTCCAACGCTTCCCCCAACCGAGCCCCCGGTGGTGACGCCGACCCCGTTCCAGAGCTTCCAGGGCGAGACGGCTACGCCGGTCGCGACGCCGACCCCGTTCCAGAGCTTCCAGGGCGAGACGGCTACCGCGGGACGGACCTCGACGCCGCCGCCCACCAGCACCGGTGGCAGCGGCTCGAGCAACAACTCGACCCCGCTCTTCGCACTGCTGATCTGCCTCGCATTTGGCGGGCTGGGCCTCGCAGCAGTTGAGGCACAACGAAGGACGATCCGCCGCTAGGTAGAACTCGAGGTTGTGGCGACCTTTCGTTCTGGGGGCTGGGAAGCTTGAACCTGTGGGCGCGGTCCGCGTTCCCGCTCGCTCGTTCGGGCTAGATCCCTGAGGTGACGGAAGTACTGCCGGCACCCGCCGGTAGTCCGGTTGTGGCATCACCCTTCGGGCGGTTTGATGGACATGTTGCGGCGGACATGCCGCCCCCGGTGGCCGAGCCAAAACCCCGGCCGGCCGGACGCGAAGGATTGGGGTGTGGAGATCGGCCAGGAGCCACGGCGAGATCGACGCGGCAGACGAGGTCTGCCTGCCTTGCCGATCGCAGGAACTGCACTCATCGGCGCGATCTGGCTCTTCGAAGCTGCCGATGACGGGGACAAACCGGCCGCTCGGCCCGGTCTCAGTACGCACGCGACCGAATTGGCAGGCTGACCGATGCCCCGGCTGCGCATTCGAGGGATCCTGATCCTGGCCCTCGCCACCGCCTGCCTGCTCTCCACCGGCACCGGCTCCAGCCTGGCTCGGTTCACCTCGTCGCGGGCCGTCGGGGCGAACACCATCACCGCCGGGCGCCTGGCCGCGACCACGGTGACCGCCACGAGGGGCTCCGGGGCGACTGTCATCCTCACCTGGGTGGCCGTCCCGCCGCCGGGATCGGGCTCCATTTCCTACTACGTGCTGAGGGATGGCGGTACTCCCGCCGGCAACTGCCCGACCAAGGCGGCGCCGACCTCAGTTCTCACGTGCACCGACACTGGGCTTGGCAACGGCACCCACAGCTATACCGTGACGGTGCTGTACTACTCCTGGACGTCGACGAGCCTGCCGGCGACGGTCACCATCGGGCCCACCGCGGCGTTCACCAGTAAGCTTGCTAGTGACGGTTACATCCTGGACTGGATGGGCGGAACGGGCTTCCGCCCGGGCGTGACGATCGTTATCACCTACCAGTTCGGCTCTCCCATCCCGATTCGTCTCGGTGACTACGGCCTGAACCCGACCTCCGCCGCCGACGGAACGTTCACCGTCTCGTTCGAGGACAACTGTCTCGACGGTGCCGGTGTCCTGCAGAGGACCGATTTGCCCGTGGTCGTCACGGCGACGGACGGCACGAACAGCGCTATCGGTGGGGGCACCATCGTCTGCAGTCAGTACCAGCACTAGACCCCAGCGGATTCCGCGGTTCCCAACATGCCCGACGGTCTGCGGGATCTGGTCAGGGCCCAGTTCCAGCGCCTAGCTCATGGGGTCAAGACGCCTCCGGAGTGGGAACGAGGCGCACGATGGGGATCCTGCGGCTGGTGGCCCGCGCGTAGCGCTCGTAGCTCGGGTCCCGGTCCAGGATCCGCTCCCACCGGGCAGTAGCCTCCTCGTCTGACAGTTCCTCCGCCCGGACCGGGATCCTCCGGCCCGCGATCTCGACGCGTGCGACTGGCTCTGCTTTCAGGTTGAAGTACCAGCCGGGGTGCGCGGTCCCGCCGTCGTTGGCTGCCGCCAGGATGATCGCGTCCCCGTCAGGGAAGAACTGAAGAACGACCGTCCGCTCCCGGCCCGATCGCCGGCCACGGGTTGTGAGCAGAAGCGCGTCAACCTTCCACGGCTTCGCGATCCCGCCTTTCGTGCGTCGGAAGACCCAAACGCCGAGCGGCGAGAGCCTCCTATCAAGCCCGCGGTGGATGAAGAGGGCCACCCGCTCCTTGCGCGACAGGCCTTTGGCCGCTTTGCCCGGGCCGGGCGGGGGCGGCGGCTCCCTTGTGACCATTGGATCCCTCCATGAAGTTGGAACCGGCGCGCATCTGCAGATTGCCAGTATGTCGCGGCAGGGAGGGCGTATTGGGCATGAGCGGCCGGGCGCGGTTTCGGTGTCAAGGAGGCCTGGTGGTCCGGACTACAAAGGCACGCTCCTGTATCTTGGCGTCCCGTCTTCCTAGGAGGACAGCGTGCAGTTCCGCGCAACTTCTACCTGACCCCGGGATGCAGTTCTTCGACAACGCTTATGAGGGCACTCCCACCTGGGACATCGGCAGGCCGCAGGGAGCCATCGTGCGTCTCGCGGCCGCCGGCTCGATCGCGGGTCCGGTCCTGGACGTGGGCTGCGGCACGGGCGAGAACTCCCTCTATCTCGCGGCGCTGGGCCACGACGTCGTCGGCATCGACCTGGCCCGAGCCGCGATTGACAAAGCTCGGGCAAAGGCAACGCAGCAGTCTGCAGGCACCAACGTCGAGTTTCTGGTGTGGGATGCCCTCCACGTCGGGGAACTGGGCCGGACGTTCCAGACGGCCATCGACTCCGGCCTCTTCCACTGCCTCGCGCCCAGCGATCGGGTTGCCTACGCCACCAGTCTGCACGAAGCCCTCAGCCCGGGTGGACGCGCCTACCTGTTGTGCTGGAGCGCCCTCAATCCGCTGGGCTACGGCCCGGAGCGCATCCGGAAGGCAGACATTCGAGCCAGCTTCCGCTCCGGCTGGTCAGTCGAGTCGATCGAGCAGGAGTCGCTCGATAGCCTTCTTCCGGTGCGGCTCGTGCGCGCCTGGTTGGCTCGGATCCGGCGCATCTGACCGCCGGTTTGAGTCGGCGGTGTCGTAGCCTTCAAAACGACAGCCAGGTTGACCTGTTTCGGCTAGGTCGAGGAGAAGTTCGTGGTCGCTATACCGTTCGTGAACATAGAGGTGTCGGGTCGCATCCTGGTCCTGGTCGCTCTATTCCTGGCGGCAGTCGCGATGTCGTTCATGATGGCGCGGCTCAGGCGCTGAGCCATTGGCGGTCTCGTCGCAGTCCAAGAGGCGCCAGACAGGCAGGCTCCCTCAGAGCTTGACCGCGCCAGCGAGGCTATGTGGCTCGCGCCTCTCCGCTGGGCTCGACCCGGACCAATAGCGTCGCAGGCTGAAGGAGACTCCAGCCCCCGAAGCGGACTCGTCGATCCAGATCCGGCCGCCATGGGCTTCTACGAGCTGACGGCAGAAGTCGAGGCCAGGTCGCGCGCTCGAATCGCTCACCCGAGACCTGCACATCGAAACGGTGGCTCATGGTGCCGGCGCGATCCCCGCCAAGGGCCATCCATCGAGGGGACCTGACTTCGGGCCATCGCTGCGTCGCCGGCGAGCCCGGAGAAGCCGTTGTCTTCAGAGCGGGCGCGTA
>CAVUQZ010000006.1:0-157938 GCA_963743795.1 uncultured Chloroflexia bacterium
TATGTTTATGTAACTACTCGTTCGCGTACGGTATTCTTCCGTAGACGCCGCCCGGCAGGCGCTCTGGGAGCGGCGTTGGGCCCGGGTGCGGGACGCCAAGCTTGCTGGCCGGTTGCTCGACGTCGGGGCCGGGCTCGGCACCTTCCTTGCCCAGGCGAGGCAGGATGGCTGGGCGGTCGAAGGGACGGAGGTATCCGAGACGGCAGTGAGCTACGCTCTGGAACGCTACGGCATCGTGCTCCACCGCGGCCAGGTCGAGCAGATGGACCTGGGGAGCGGATCGTACGACATCATCACTCTCTGGCACGTGCTAGAGCACCGTCCCTTCGCCGGCATCGACCCTCGCGAAATGCCATGAGCTGCTTGCCCCTGGCGGGCTGCTCATCATGGCGATGCCAAACGACGGGGCCGCTGCCCACTCCCTGTCCTCTGCTCGGCGAGCGGTCCGTCGCCTTCGAGGTTCGATGCTCCCGCGGTACGTGCGTCTCTATCCCGGCGCCGAGTCACATTTGAGTCACTTCACCCCGAAAACGCTGCGGCGCCGGCTGGCCTCGAGCGGATTTGCGGTGGAGGAGCTTGGCGTGGACGACGCCGCGCCCGTTCGGAGCGCGGCCGGCGCCGCTCTATTCCGGATCCGGACGATCCTGACGGCTATGACTCCGTGGAACTTCGGATTCGAAATGTTCGTGGTAGCGCGGCGCCTGACCTGATCCCGGAGCGGTCACGGTGGCGCTAGCCATCGTTCAGGAGAGGCTCGTACACAGCCCAGAGTGCTTCGGCGGAAGCACTCCTCGAGAATTTCGCTCGGACTCGATCCTGCGCTTCCGGCGATGGCGGCCTGGGCTCAGCCATCGCTTGGGCGATCGCCTCCGCATCGGACGGGACGAGCGTCGCAGCCCCGGCGATGGTCTCCCGAGCGGATGGGATATCCACCGCGATCACAGGGACGCCCCTGAGCACAGCCTCCACGGGCGGCAGGCCGAAGCCTTCGATACGGGACGTTGATAGAAGCGCTGTGGCTGACGCGAATGCTGCATCCAGCGCTGCGTAGAAGATCCGGCCGTCCAGCTGGATGTCATCGAGCACCCCGCTGCGGCGCGCTTCGCCGATTACCGCGGCCTGCTGCGCCTCGCTCGAAGGGCCGATGAACCTGAGTTTGCCTTCCCCTTCACGCCCACGGAACCGAGCCAAGGCCTCGATGGCCAGTTCGGGCTGCTTGTGGATATCGAGACCTCCGACGAACAAGAAAGTGGGCTCATCGGCCAGGCTGCGCACGACTGCTTCCGCGAGGCGAACGACCGGATACACGACGCGGATCTTGTCTTGGGCGACACCGAGCAGTCGCACCAGATCGTCTGACGTCGCGTTCGAGATGGCGATGACCGCGTCGGCGTGAGCTATCTGCCTGAGGTACCAGCGATAGCCGAGTCTGTGGTTTGGCCGCCACGACCGGAGCAGCGCAACCTCTCTCAACAGAATCAGGTCGTAAACCGTGACGAGGCGACGGCACTCCGCCGGGTGGCCACGGTCGATGCGGATCGGTGGAGTGGAGAACGCGGGCGTGGGCGCGACGGACCGCCCTGGCGGTGGCAAACCGACCCAGCAGCCACCCCGTGTCGAGAGGTCGCCAGCCGAGGGACTCCGAGGAGACGGCTCGCTCCCCGAAGTGGTCGAGCGTGTCACCCGGCAGGCCAACGGGCCCAGACCCTCTCGCGTCGTTCGACCGGCCATTCCTCGATGCTGTCGACCAGTCCTCCTACATACCTTCCGATGCCGCGCGCCCCATGGGGGCCCGTGGCGGACCCGACGTCTAGTAGCAGCGTGGAGGGCGCCATCGCCCGAAGTATCGCAGTTCCGGGGTCGTCCCCACGGCCGCGCTCCGATCGCCTACAGTTGGACGCTAGAGGCCGGCAGCTGGGTGACCCCGGTCAAGCCGGCTGCCGCTTCGGGACGACCTATCATTCGATCACTCCGTTCGACGCCTAGGAGTAGCGTGCGCGATCGGTCATTCCGGCAAGGAGCCACGTCATGGCTCGACGACTTGATCTTCAGCGTCCGGGCTCGGAAAGTCCTGTCGCGGCTGCCCGTGCCTGCGTCCATTGTCGCCGACCTTGGGTCCGGATACGACGCTCGGTTCCTTCGCCTTGCGCGCCGAATTGGCCGGATCGAGGCCGGGATCGTCGTCGACGTGTCGCTTGACGCCTCTCGGCCAGACGATGCAATTCAGCTGATCGAAGCCGATCTCTCCGCGCAACTGCCGATCGCGGACTCTTCGGTCGCCGCGACGACGTCTCTGGCTGTGCTCGAGCACCTCGAGCACCCTGCCGTTCATGTATGCGAGATGCATCGCATCCTTCGCCCCGGCGGAGTGGCGATCATTACCACGCCGTCGGTGCGGTCGAAGAAGCTCCTCGAGCTGCTCGCATTCCGCCTCCATGTGATCGACGCCGACGAGATCCGAGACCACAAGCACTACTACACGGAGCGGGAACTGCGGACGCTCCTCGTCCGCGCTGGATTCGCCGAGGACGCGATCACATACCGGTCCTTCTCGCTGGGAATGAATCAGCTTGTCGTGGCGACGAAAGCGGGCGTGGAGCGGGACGACAGCGAGAAGCAGGGGGAACTCGTGGGGAGGGCGAAAGAGCGTGAGCATCTCGCCGGCCGATGAGCGGGGTGCGGTAGCCACCCTGCCCATCACGTGCGTCGAGCGTCTGTGCATCGACGGGCGTGACGTCTCAGTGGCGATCGTGCTTCCCGCGTTCAACGAGGAGCTGACCATCGCGGCGACGATCATGGAATTCCACGGGGCCCTCCCTGGTGCCTCGATCGTCGTCGTGGACAACAACTCGACGGACAGCACGCGCAGTTGCACGCTCGATGCCTTTGCCGCGATCCGTACCGGCGTGCTCCTGACCGAGTCCAGGCAGGGCAAGGGCTACGCAGATCCGCCGGGCTTTCCGGAGCGTTGCCGCTGACATCTACGTCCTCGCCGACGCCGACATGACGTATCCCGGCGACCACCTGCTCGAACTCGTTCGCCCCATCGCCAACGACGAGGCGGACATGGTTGTGGGCAACAGGCTTGCCGGCGGCCGCTATGCGGCGGAGAACAAGCGCCGGCTGCACGGCTTCGGGAATCGCCTGATCCTGGCCATGGTCAACCGGCTCTTCCGGGCGCACCTCGGCGACATCATGAGCGGATATCGGGCCGTGAGCGGGTCCTTCGTCGCGGGCTACCCGATGCTCGTGTACGGGTTCGAGCTAGAGACCGACATGACGCTACATGCCCTCGACAAGCGCTTCCGGGTCTCCGAAATCCCTGTCGACTACCGCAGTCGGCCGGCTGGGAGCGTCTCGAAGTTGCGGACATTCGAGGACGGCCGTCACGTCGTTTCGACCGTTATCCAGCTCGTCCGGTATTACCGGCCGCTTCTATTCTTCGGCACCGCGGCCGCGTTACTTGGTCTGACGGGGTTGGCGGCGGCGCTTCCGGCGATCTTCGACTATCTCGATTACCGCTATGTCTACCATTTGCCACTCGCCGTCCTGGCGACCGGGCTCGAGATATCGCGCTCCTGTGCCTCGGCATTGGCTTGATCCTCGACTCGGTCGTCCATATGGAGCGGCTGGCCTACGAGCGTGACCTGATGGCACGACGGTTCGATTGACGCTGCGGTCCGGTGACGCACAGGACTCCGACCCGCGGGCGGTGCCGGGTGGATCCGATCGCCGCGGTCCTGTTCGCCGTGGCGTGTTGCTGCTTGCTCTGGATCTCGCGGCTGAATTTCCTCGGCCAGGACGCCAACTGGGATCTCCTCAACTACCACGCCTACGTGCCCTCGGCGCTGCTCAACGGCACCTGGTTCTCGGACATTCATCCGGCCTCGATCCAGACGTATCTGACCCCGTACCAGGATCTTCTCTGCTGGCCGCTCGTTTCGGGGGTCCCGGCACCGATCGCGACGGCAGTGCTCGTAGCCGTTCAGGTGTCGATCTTCATCCCGCTCGGCCTGATTCTCCAAACCGTAGTCCCATGCTCTCTCGCGTGCCGAGAGCCATGGCCGTCGGCCTCATAGGCGTTTCCGGCGCCATGACGGTGACCGAGCTCGGCGGCACCATGGGCGACATCCCGCCGGCGATCTTGCTCGCTTGGGCTCTCTACCTTCTCCTGTCGGTCTGGCCGAGGACGGACCGTCCGGCCGGGCGCGCGCCGTGCTTGCTGGCGTACTGGTCGGCGTCGCGGTGGCGCTCAAGTACACCGTCGGGTCCTACATCGCTCCGGGGTTGTTGGTCGTCGCCGTCGCCATGATGCTGCGGGGAAGCATACGAAACGCCGCCCAATTGCTGGTGCTCCTGCGCGCGATCGGTCGTCGCGATCGATCCTGTGCGCTCCCTGGGCTCTGCGTCCTGCAGGATCTATTCGGCAGCCCCGTCTCCCCCTGTTCAATGCCATCTTCCACGCACCCGCTATCCGCCGGTCAACTTCCAGGACGACAGATTCCCAGTGAGGACGCTCGAGGACCTTCTCGCGCTGCCAATCCGGCAGGCGCTTGGGACCGCGCTGCACTGCTGAGGGACTGTCGTTCGAGGATGTCCGATGGGCTTATGGCGCTTCATGGCAGCCGGCCTCGGGATCGCGGTGTGCGCCATTTGGGGCCGGTGCGACCCAAAGCTGAAGGCCGTTTCGGGGCGCGCCAGTCTTCCGGGACTGACGCTGATCCTGTTCTGGTGCGTCTCTTTTGCGGTCTGGGCGGGGCTCTTCGGCATTCAGCGGTATGCGGTGCTGCTCGAGGTTCTAGCGGTGCCGATCATCGGAGCCGGAGCCTACTTGGCCGTACCAAGGTTCACGAGAAGCATCGCCATGGTGCCAGCGCTCGTCCTTCTCGCCGCAATGCTGGGGCAGACAACTCAGATCGCCGACTTCGGCCGGCGTCCCATGCAGGCGACTCCGATCATTCCGTCCGAGACGATCGAGCCGCTGACTCGTCTACCAGGCGATCCTGGTCGGGTCGGACCCGCTCTCCTTCCTGCGCGCGGTGTACCCGGGATGCTCCCGGAGCACGGGAGCAGATTTGGGCGGGCCGTCCTTTTAATTCGACCGACGCGGCCGTGGAGGAGCAGGCGATCGCAGGCCGGTCGATCGGAGTGATCTTCTACAAGTCCCAGCGCGACACGGCCATCGCCGCTGCGGGCCTCCTCGATCTACGGCTGGCCGATGACTGCGTGACCTTCACGAGCCCACTGTCGAACTCGGCCGGACTCAGCACCGTGCGATCTCTGCGCTGCGACCCCGTTGCCCTGAGTCACCGTGCGGCGCAGATCGGCGTCAGGGTGAAGCAGGGGCGACGAGTTGTGGCCTGCCGACTCAGCGTCGCGACCGGCCGGTGGCGCACGCACAAACACTTCGTTCGGAGCCGTAGTCTCGACCGAACCGAAGCCTGCCCAGGATCAGGTCGGGGATCGCACCTTTCCGTGCGGGATCCTGCCCCGTCCGATCTCGTCGACCGCCATAGACCGTAGCGCTCCATCCACGCCGCGATCAGACGCGGCGGGTACGGGACGGACGTGCCGTGGTGTCGAGCCAGAAGATCTCGGTCAGCACCCGGGTAGTCCCGCAGGTTGGCGTGACCACGACGAGACGACCACCAGGCACAAGGGCCCTCGCCGGCGCTGGCAATCATCACTTCGGCCATTTCGGCTAGGAAGTGCTCGATGATGTGGGCGCAAATATGCCTTCGAGGTTGCTGGTTCCTCGGAGGTAGTCCAGCACGTCTGCCTTGACGCACTTGAGGTCGCGTTCGCGGTGGTGTATTGCGAGAGCCTCGTCGCTGCTGTCCACTCCGATTCCCTCTACGCCTCTGCGCGCGCAATGCCTCCAGGAAGAAACCGCGTCCGGACCCAGGTCCGCGACCGGCCCGCGATCGAAGAAGGTCGCGTAGTAATCCATGATCCGCCGGGTGTACGCTGCGTCCCCGGCGAACTCGAACCGGCTCAGCGATCCTGTCATGCTGGACCTTCTCCTCGACTCAACTGGTCCGCGTTGCGTTGCCATCGATCGCGGCCGGGATGGCACTGTGAGAATGCGGGCAGCGTCGCCAGCCGCGATCTAGCATGGCGGCGGACGCGGCCGAGGGCGACGATCACCACCAGGACAGGCCAGATCCGCCGGTGAAAGCGCCGAGGCCCACGCCAGCGAGCAGTCCACCGGCGGCCCACGCCGTCGATCTGCCGAATCCCAGTTCATCCTCCCCAGGCCCTGACTCATGCGGTACATGATGAGGTACGCGAGGGCGTAGGCGATGCAGAGTGGCCCACGCCGCGCCCATGTAGCCAAAAGGCGGGATCAGGGCCACGTTCGCGACGGTGTTCGGCGACGGCGGCCACCATCGTTGCCCAGGCGACGCGATCGCCGCGCTGCGCAAGGCTCGCGCCTATCTGGACGATGTAGAACATGGCCAGGAAGAGCGCGCTCGCCGCGAGCAGCCAGACCGCATCGACGGCAGCTACGTAGCTGCGGGCCGGCCAGGACCCACAGCAGCGGATACGCGAGCCAGCTGACCAGGGCGACCAAGGCGCCGCCGCCGACCGCGACGACACGGAGTGAAGCTGCGTAGCGCCGGTCCCGGTCCGGGGCGGTTCCCCATCGCAGCGCCGCTGGGCCCCACGTCGCGTGGAAGCCGAACTGGATCAGGACAAGAATCGTGCCGAGTCGTGCTGCGGCGGCATACAAGGCCGAGCTGGGTGAAGCCGACGAAAGCGGACACGAAGAAGCGGTCGGCGACAGCGAAGATCCAGCTCGAAGGCGCCGGCCGGCACTAGTGGGGCGCCGCACGCGGAGCGAGTCGGGTTGTGCGCTTCGCGATCGACGCCAGGGCGGCGAGGACACCCCTCGACCGGCGACCAGGAGCGCGAACGTCAGCACGTGGATCAAGGCAAAGCCGGCTAGTGCTCCGATTAGGCCCATATGGAGGGCGATGACGAGCAAGACGCCTGATATAGCACCGCCGATCGACCGCCGACCATTGCGGCGAAGAACGCTCGCCCTCGGAATTGCAGGCGCAGGCACATCGCCAGCACGCCGCCGAGGACGTTGAAGGGGATGACGGCAACGGTGATTGCGAACGGAAGCGGCGCCGGCCGAGGACTGAAGCACGAGGGGACCGAGTAATCCGGCGATCGCGCGAGGACGAGGGCGGCCACGACGGATGCGGTCCCGCGACCACGACCGCCGCGGTGGCGTCCCTCCGCCTTCGACGTCGTCTAGCCCGAAGAAACGGACGGACAGGGCGAAGTCCATGCCGAGAAGGCACACGACGTACAAGAGGGAGAAGATGGAGGTCGAGACCGTAGCGACCGAAATCGGCCGGGCCGAGCAGGCGCGTGTACACGGGGATGGTCAGAAGGCTCATTGCCCTGGGCAGGACGAAGCCGGCCGCGAACAGGAACGAAGTTGCGCCCGTCCCAGATCCGGCGGAACGTGGACCGGAGATCCAGGGCTCGGCGGAAGACTCGGTGAGACACGCCGCGAGAGACGGACGCCGGGCGGCGCAGCCTTCACGGCCGTCGACGCGTGGCATCGGAAACGCCGGCGAGATGCTCATCGAGGTAGGCGCCGAGGCCCGCCCTGACCTCGCCCAGGGCGACGTCCAGATCGACGGTGGAAGGACCATCGGACGGGGACGTTGAGCGGACTGAAGAGGGGCAAGGCATGTTCAGCGGAGGTGCGCCAGGACGCTCTCGGCATGAAAGCGCCACGCTCCCAGGTCCCACGTAACCGGCGCGGAACTGTTCCCCTGTAAGCAACGCGCGACGGCGCCTCGGAGTTGCTCGGCCGTGTAGTCGAAGGGCAGGACCACATCGCCTGGGCTTGCCTGCTGCGCCAGATCGCCGATGTCTGTGAGGACGACGGGCTTGCCTATCGAGTGGGCTCGCGCGATGACTGCGGACGAGTATGCGGTGTCGTACAGGGTCAGAACCACGTCTGCCAGCGAGTAGGCCGACTGCTCCTCTAGATCGGACATCCGCCGATCGACGCGGACTACCGCCAGCGGGCTCCCTTGTAACGTCCGAAGAGCCTCCTTGAGATCCCAGACATCATGGCGCGCACCGGCAGCCAGCAGGGTGCGGACAGGCGAGTCGGAGGCATCCAGCGCCTCGCGGGCGCGCCGTATCCCCTTGCCTGGCCTGAGGTTTCCGATGATGGCCGCCACTCGGGTGGGCCACGTCTGCCAGCCCGAGTGCTCGAGAGGCGGTCGCCGAGTCCAGCGGTGGCGTCGCCCGATACTCGCCGAAGGGCGCTACCAGGACCCTATCCTCTGGAACGCCCTGAGCGACAATATCCTCTCGCGCCTGCGGACCGTGGACCACGACGATGTCGAAGGCGCGCAGCGCGCGTCCGTAGCTGTCTCCGCGCTGGCTGTCCAGTATGGGCTTCGGCTCATGGGCTACCAGGACAAGCACCGCGCCAAGCCCTCGGAATGCCTTGAGGGCCCATCGGTCGACAGTGGGCCGGTGCAGGAAGTGCATCACGACGACGTCGGCTCGGCGCGCGAGCAGAAGACAGGCGAGATAGCCGCCAACATACCCTGTCGCGCGCAGGATTCGAGGCTTCGACCGATCCATGGCGAGGCGAAGGAAAGAACTGACGTGGACCCTTGCCTGGAACCCATAAGTGGGATCGTGCGAGCTCGTGACGAGGTCGACGACCGCTCCGACCTGGTCGTAGCCCGCGACGAGCGCCTCGTTGTAATGGCCCATCCCGCCTCGAACACCCAGCGGCTCGACATACAGGATCCTCACGGGCGTCGGCAACGTGGTCTTCCTTTTGGCCATTCGGACACTTCTGATTGGCATCGGGGTCCGGTCGCGGGCGGATTCCCGATGATGACTGCTCGTCATTGAAGCCTACCGCACGCGAAGGCGGCAGATTTCCGCGGACGAGGAGCCGCGGCCCCAAAGGACCGCTGCCGAGCCGGGTTCTTCCCGTCGCCGTAGGTTGTCACGCGGCCGGCGGGGAGGCGACGAGACTCCCTATACTCCGGACATGAAGACAGCTCTCATCACCGGCATCACCGGGCAGGACGGCTCGTACCTGGCCGAGTTGCTGCTCGAGAAGGGTTATCGCGTCGTCGGGATGACTCGCCGGTCCAGCACCGACGCGATGGAGCGGATCGAGCACCTGCTGGACCGCATCGAGCTGGTCCAGGGCGACGTGCTCGATCAGGCCTCGCTCGTCGCCGCCCTCCAATCCGCCAAGCCCGACGAGGTCTACAACCTGGCCGCGATGAGCTTCGTGCCGACGTCGTGGAATCAGCCCGTCCTGACGGGCGAGTTCACGGGGCTCGGCGTGACCCGCATGCTCGAGGCCATCCGCCAGGTCGATCCGTCGATCCGCTTCTACCAGGCCTCGTCGAGCGAGATGTTCGGCAAGGTCCGCGAGATCCCCCAGACGGAGCTGACGCCGTTCCACCCGCGCAGCCCGTACGGCGTGGCCAAGGCCTACGGCCACTTCCTGACGGTCAACTACCGCGAGAGCTTCGGCATCTACGCCGTCTCCGGCATCCTCTTCAACCACGAGTCGCCGCGGCGAGGCCTCGAGTTCGTGACCCGCAAGGTCTCCGACGGCGTCGCTCGCATCCACCTCGGCCTGGCGACCGAGCTGCGGATGGGCAACCTGGACGCGAAGCGCGACTGGGGCTTCGCCGGCGATTACGTCCGAGGCGATGTGGGCGATGCTGCAGCAGCCGGAGCCGGCGACTACGTGCGTCGCGACCGGGATCGCGCACTCCGTCCGCGACCTGTGCCGGATCGCCTTCGAGCACGTCGGCCTCGACTACGAGAAGTACGTCGTCATCGATGAGCGCCTCTATCGACCGGCCGAGGTCGATCACCTGCTCGGCGACTCGACCAAGGCCCGAACCGAGCTCGGCTGGGAGCCCACGGTCGAGTTCGAGGAGCTGGTGCGGATGATGGTCGACGCCGACGTCGCTCGCCTCAAGGGGCACTCCGTTCCACAGCTCGACGTGGCTCTTCCCACCAGCCACGCCTGACGTCCGATGAGGGTCTTCGTCACCGGCGCGATCGGCTTCGTCGGCCAGTGGCTGGAGAAGGAGCTTCGTGGCAGCGGCCACGAGGTCGTCGCCGCACCCGGGCCCGGACGTGCTCGACATCGCGGATCGGCCGGGCTCTGGTGCGGTGGCTGGATCAGCCCGGCCGGAGCTCCGGACGCGGTCGTCCATCTCGCCGGAATGGCGTTCGCGCCGGACGCCGGTCACGGACCCGGGCGAGGCCTTTCGCGTGAACGTCGGCGGCACGGTGGCGCTGTTCGAGGCTCTGCGCGAGGTCGGCATCCGGCCGCCCGTCCTCGTGAGCTGCTCGGCGGACGCCTACGGCACGCCGCGACCCGAGGATCTTGCCTCTGCGCGAGGATGCACCGCTCGCGCCGAACAGTCCGTACGCGCTGTCCAAGGTGGCCCAGGAGGGAGTGGCGGCCGAGGCCTCGGCTCGCTACGGCTTCCCGGTCGTCGTGACGCGATCGTTCAACCACACCGGGCCCGGGGCAGCGTCCGGTCTTCGTCGTGCCGGCCATGGCCCAGCGTGTGATGGCCGTGAAGAGGGGCCAGGCGACGTCGATACCCGCGGGCAACGTCGACGTCGCGCCGCGACCTGACGGACGTCCGCGACGTCGTCGTCGCCTACCGGTTGCTCGTCGAGGCCGCCGCCCGAGGCGACGCTGGGCGATCGCTTCACGGTCGTCAACGTCGCTTCCGGCGAGCGTAGTGACCGGTCGCGACGGCTGATCGAGCGTCTGTGCGCGCTGGCCGGCGTGACGCCAGCTCATCGAGATCGACCAGTCACTCGTCCGGGCGGACGATCCGGCCGAGATCAGAGGCGATGCGACGTCTGATCCGTCGGCTTGTCGGCTGGGAGCCCGCGCATTCCGCTCGAGCAGACGCTGGGCGACGTCCTCGCGAGTCTTTAGTCGGGCTCGGTCGCCGCCGGTTGCGTTCCCCGAGTGTCCGCCCATACGCGGCCGGATGAAGGTCCGCCTTCTCGTTGCCTGGTAGGAAGGCCCGCTGCCGGCGGCGAGATGCGGGTACCATCTGCGCCACCATGCGCATCGCGATCCTCGGCACCCGCGGCGTGCCGGCCAACTACGGCGGCTTCGAGACGTTCGCCGAGCAGCTCGGCAGGCGCCTGGTGGCGCGGGGCCACGACGTCACCGTCTACGGGCGCGACACATCGGTCCCGCGCGAGATCAAGACGTACCTCGGCATGCGCATCGTCCGTCTCCCGGCGCCGCGCTCCAAGTACTTCGAAACCGTCATCCACACGCTGTTCGCGGCGATCCACGCCCTGACCCAGCACTACGACATCGTCTACGTCTGCAACTCGGCCAACGTGCCCGCGGTGATGCTGCTGCGGCTCTTCGGGCGGCGAGTCGTCCTCAACGTGGACGGCCTCGAATGGAAGCGCCGGAAGTGGAGCCCGATCGGCCGGGCCTACTACCGGCTGTGCGCCTGGACGGCCGCCCGGCTGCCGGTCCACGTGGTGACCGACGCTCTCGTGATCCAGGCCTACTACCAGGCAAGCGTACGGGCGCCACACGGACTACTTCCCCTACGGGACCGAGCTGGAGCCGGTCCCCGACGACGGCACCCTCGCGCGCCTGGGGCTGGAACCGGGCCGCTACGTGCTCTACGTCAGCCGTCTCGAGCCCGAGAACAACGCCCACGTCGTGTTCGAGGCCTACTCGAAGGTCACCACCGACCTGTCCGCTGGCAATGGTGGGCGACGCGCCCTACTCCACGGACTACATCGCGTCGCTTCACGAGACCGACAGATCCGCGGGTCAGGTTCCTGGGGCGATCTACGGGTCCGGCTACAAGATCCTGCGCTCCCACGCGACGGCCTACGTGCAGGCGACGGAGGTGGGAGGAACCCATCCCGCGCTCGTCGAGGCGATGGGCTTCGGCAACACCATCCTCGCCAACGAGGTTCCGGAACATCGCGAGACGCTCGGCGACGCCGGGCTGTACTACCGCGGGTCGGACGAACTGGCCGTCCAGCTCCAGAAGGTCCTCGACGATCCGGTCGCTCGCGGAGCGACCTCGGCCATCGAGCCCGCGAGCGGGCCCGGAAGATGTACGGCTGGGACGCCATCACAGACTCGTACGAGGCCTGGATGGCAGGGCTGTGCGAGCCGGCGGCAGAACGCCCACGACCGCGCAGGCCGGTGACGCTGGCGGGCATACAGCTGAGCCCGATCGGCTTCGAGGGCACCGTCGATTGGATCGTCGACCGCGCAATGTCGGGCAACGGCGGCTACGTCTGCACTCCGAACGTCGATCACGTTGTCCGCGCCGTGCGCGATCCGGCCTTCAGGCGAGCCGTGCGAGGAGCGGATCTGCGCGTTCCCGACGGCATGTGGATCATCTACGGCTCGCGCATCGCCGGACGCGGCTCGCTCTCGACAGTGACCGGACGTCTCCTCCCCGAAGCCGTGGGGAGGGCGCTTGGCGGCGAAGGGCCAGTCGATCGCCCTCTTCGGCGGCCCTCCCGAGATCGCGGAGCGGGCCGCAAGAACGCTGCGCAAGCGTGGCGTGCTCGTGTCCGACTCTTTCGGACCCTCGATGCATTTCGTCGTCGGATCGGACGAGGATCGCGAGGCGACCGCTCGACTGCTGGCCTCGCCGGCTCGCGTCATCTTCGTGGCGCTCGGGCGCGCCCAAGCAGGAGCTGTGGATGGAGCGTCACGCGGCAGAGCTGCACGATCGGGTCCTGGTCGGTGTCGGCGCCGCGATTGACGTACTCGGGGGAAGGGTGCGGGAGGCCCCCCGCTGGGTGACGTCGAACGGTCTCGAGTGGCTGTTCCGTCTCGCGCAGGAGCCGCGCCGGCTGTCACGACGGTATCTCTGGGACGACCCTCGATTCCTGTGGTGGATGGTTCAGACCCGCCGAGGACGCGAGCGAACGCCCAAGGACTCGTAGAGCTTCTCGATGTCGTGGACGAGCCGTGGCTCGTCGTACGCGGCCGCACGGGATCGCTCTTTCTCGCCCAGCTTGACGCTTCGTCCGAGCGGCATCGCGAGCAGCCGTGCGATCTCGGCTCCCGCCCGTACCGGCGAGTCGAAGTCGACCAGATTGCCCGGCCAGGTCCGGCCCGAGCAGAGCGCGATGGGCCGGAATGTCGTTCGCCAGCACGGGCACTCCCGCGGCCATCGCCTCCAGCAGCGCCAGCCCGAAACCCTCGCCGGCACTCGGGAACGCGGCGAGGTCGGCGGACGCGAGGAGGCCTCCGAATTCCTCGTCCGAGTAGGGGCCATGGAAGCGGACTCGCTCTCCGATGCCGAGCTGAGCGGCGATCTGCTCGAGCCGGGCCCGCTCGGCCGGCTCTTCGGCCCCCGCGATCCACAGTTCCCACTCCGGCTTCTTCACGGTCGCGACTGCTTCCAGTAATCGATCGAGGCCCTTCGACCGGGAGACGCGGCCGAAGGCGAGGATCCGGCCACGAACCGGGCGCCGCGGCAGGCGTCAGGAGCCGCTCCAGCTGGATCGCGTTCTCGACGAGGACCAGCTGACGGGTCAGGTACGGGACGAGCGCAAGCAGCGAATTCGCGGTCCGGCTTGCTGCTGGCGACGATGGCCGCTCCGGTGAGCCGCAGTAACGGGCCGAAGTACGCCCTGATCAGGAAGCGCTTCAGGCGCGCCGCCCACTGAGTGTGGAATATGAGGCCGTGCGTGTGCAGGATCACGCGGCGGCCCCTGAGGCGAGCCGCGAGGCAGGTCGTGCCCGTCATGAATCGGATGTCATGGATGTGGACCACGTCCGCCCGGGTCACCTCTCGCACGAGGCGCCACGGCCGGCTTGTGATGCGCGAACCGCCGCGCTCCGATGCCGGGACCCGGACCACGCGGACGCCGGCGCGCTCCTCGCGCGACGGCAGACGGCCGCGATCCACTCCGGTCACGTCGTGATCGAGAGTCAGAACCGTGACGCGGTGACCCTGGCGGGCCTGCGCCTCGGCCAGATCTCGAACGTAGGTCTCCGTGCCGCCCAGCAGCGGCGCATACCGCCGCACCACGTGGACGATGGCGAGCGGCTTCTCGTCCTTCGGACACCGGTAGCGGCGCAAGACGAGCGTCGCGGGGCGGCCCGGAACGCTCCAGCGCGCGATCGTGGCCATGCCGGCAAGGAGCCCACGAGTCTCCGGGAGCGGAGCCGGCCGGCGCCTCAGAGCCGCGCTCGCCCAGCGACGCGTCACTAGGTACGCCAGGTGCGCGGCCGCTCTGGCAGAGGTCGCTGCGGCGAGCATGCCGCCACGCCACCAGCAGGGCGTTACGGAAGTGGTAGTAGGCCACGACTCCGTCGTCCGTCGATCCGTGGATGGCATGGTGGATCCAGGCGTCGGCCACGACGCACGTCGTCCACCCGGACCGCTGAACCCTCAGGTCCAGGTCGGTGTCTTCCCAGTACAGGAAGAGCCGCTCCCAGAAGAGGCCGACCTGCCGGAGGACGTCGGCGCGGATCATCAGGGCGCAGCCGGTGAGGAATGCCGACGGCACCGCGCCGCGTGCCCGGCGGCAATGGGCGTGACCAGGTGTCGGGTTTCGCCACGGCCGCAGATCGACGACGCCGCCGGCGAACCAGATCCCGCCTGGGGCCTCGGGGCCCTCGGGCGCGGTTATCTGCGGGCTGACGATCCCGATCGCCGGATCGGCCTCGAGCGCCGCCACCAGGCGGCCGATCGTCTCCGGCGGGACGATCGTGTCGTTGTTGAGCACCCATACGTAGTCGGCATCGTGGTCGAGCGCCCAGCGGATGCCCAGGTTCGCGCCGGCCCCGAAACCCCAGGTTTCGGCCGGCGCGAATCGTGGCGACGGCGTGTCCGAACCGGGCCTCCAACGCCTCGGCCTCGCCGGACGTGCCGTTGTCCACGACCACGATCTGTTGCCGCGCATAGGTCGTACGCAGCAGAGACTCGACGCACGCGATCGTGTCGTCGAGTCCGTTGAACGTGACCAAGACGGTCACCACGCCTGGCGTGCGCTCAGAGCCCATCCATCCTCCGGGGCGAGTCATTCCTCCGCCAGCGATCCGGTTCGCCGCCGGACTAGACTACCGCCTGATCGCGCGCGGCAGAAGCTGACGGCGACCGATGCGAGGAGGTGCGCTTGCGGATCTGTTTCGTCAGCGCCGCTCTCCCGAGGATCGCCTGCGGCATCGGCGACTACACCGACCGGCTGGCGAGCGCTCTCGCGGCCGCGGGAGCCGAACCGGTGGTCGTCACCGCCGCGAGGCCCGGCCTGCGCTCCGACCTTCCCTACGAGGTCTCGCCGGTTACCACCGACTGGCGATTCGCCGGGACGCCGCGTCTCGCCAGAGCCGTCCTTCGAACGCACCCCGACATCGTCCACATCGAGTTTCCGGGTTCTGGATACGGCCGAGGCTTTGGCGTGACCGCACTGCCCTGGGCCCTCCTGGCGGCACGCCCGAGGCTGCCGGTCGCGCTCACATTCCACGAGTTCGACCGCCTCTCGCGCCGGCACCAGCTCCGCCTGGCAGCAGGCGCGCTGCCGTGCCGCCTGGTCGTGACGCCCGGCGCGGAGCTGACTCGGGCGGTGAGCAGGTACCTGGGCCGGCGTCCCGGGCTCAGGATCGCCGAGGTCCCGCTCGCGTCCAACGTCATCCCGGGCTCGCCAGGGGATCTCGTCGCCCAGGATTTCCGTCGGGAGCCGGGGGAGCTTGATCGTCGGCTACTGGGGATTTCCTGCGCCCGGACAAGGGGGTGGAGACGCTGATCGAAGCCTTCGTTCGTGTTCGGACGGTCCGCCGTGCCCGCCTGGTGATTGCGGGCGATCCCGGGCCGGACGCAGAGTGCGCGGAGCGGATCGACGGGTCTGATCGCCAAGGTCGGACTCGCGGACGACACGCTGATCACCGGGCCTCTGCCGGCCGAACGATTGTCGGCGACACTGTTCGGCTTCGACGTCTGCGTCTTCCCTTTCCGCGATGGCCTGACGCCGAACCGAGGTTCTTACGAGGCGGCAGTTGCCCACGGACTACCCATCGTCACGACCAGCCTCACGGAGCGGAGTTTCGACAGCCGGACGAACACCTCCTTCGTGAGAGCGGGGGACGCAGGCGCCCTCGTCGCCGCCATCCTGGAGGCGGCCGCGCGTCCGCGACTCGACAAGCCGCCGGATCCGGCGCAGGAATGGGCGTCCATCGCCCAGCGTCACCTCGAGCTGTACCGCCAGGTGCTTGGTCGATGACCGGGGAGATCGCGTTCGACCTCCGGGCGGCCGGCGGTTCTCCAACCGGCGTGGGGCGATATCTGCTGTCGATCGTGCAGGCGCTGGCCGAGCACCGGCCCGACCTGCCGCTCAGAGCGTACGTTCGAGAAGAGGTCGCCGGCCTCCCGGCGGCGTTCGAACGGTCCGGATCCCGTCGGGTGGTCTCCTGTGGCACGCCAGGACCTGGTGGCACCTCCGCCGGCATCCCGTTCGCGCCTACTGTTCGACGAGTCTCGTCATTCCCGCGCTCACTGGGGTTCGCTGCCTCCCGGTCGTCTTCGACCTCGTGAGCTTCCTGTATCCCCGAGCACCAGACCATGCGGACGAGGCTGTTCGAGCGCCTGCTGATGCGGCGCGTCGTGCGCCGGCACCCCCTGATCGCCGGCAGTCAGACGACCAGGCGCGGATATCGAGCGTGTGTTCGGTCGTGTCAGCGCCGTGGTCGTATCGCCATGGGTGTCGCCGGGCCCGCTCGAGACCGCCGACCTCGCGGCCCTCGAGCACCTCGGGATCCAAGGCCCCGTACGCCCTCTACGTCGGCACCGTCGAACCGCGCAAGAACGTTCTCACGGCGGTTCGCGCGGTGGCCTCGCTCCGCGAGGAACGGCAGCACGGTCCGGCTCGTCTTCGTCGGCGGCCAGCGGCTGGATAGACAAGCGAGCCGCGGCGGAGCTGGCGTCCGCCCAGACGGGACGGCGTGCTCGTCTGGACCGGTTACCTTCCCGACGCAGACCGCGACGCCGTGTTCGCTGCGGCGAGTTGCCTGGTCCTGCCATCCGTATATGAAGGCTTCGGCCTGCCGTTGCTTGAGGCGATGGCCTGGGGAATGCCCATGCGTCAGCTCGACGGCGCCCGCCTTCGAGGAAGTCGCAGCCGACGCGGCGCTGCACGTCGTTCCCACCGACGTGGCTGCCTGGGCGGCGGCGGTGGAGAGTGCTCCGGCGATCGAGAGTTCGCCCGGCAGCTCGTGACGGCCGGCCGGCAGCGCGCCCAACGCTATTCGCCCGCAGGGGACGGCCACGGGAGTTTGGCGAGGCGCTCGGGCAGCTGGCCTGACGCCTCTCCAGGGCCGCGGCTATACTCCCGGCCATTGAACCGCCGTGGCGGAAACGGGTGTCGGCCGCCGAGCTGACGACAGGGGTTCGGCACAGTTGAGTCTCGCGCGAGAGTTCACCGCGCCGTCAGGCTCCCGCGAGGGAGACGTCGCAGCCGAAGACCCTGAGCCTGGCCACCGTGGCCCTGGCGCTCCTCATTGCCTGGCTCCCGCTCCAGACACCGCTCGCGATCGTGGTCTTCCAGTATGGCCACGCCGAAGGTCTGGCTCGGGCGATGCTCCTGGCCAAGGACGTGTTCACCGCCGCTGCTGATCCTCTACTTCTTCGCCCGTTACTGGCGGAAGGCTCCAGTTCTACTGGTTCGACTGGGCGGCCGTCGCATACGTGGCGCTGCTCGGCGTCTACTCGGTCGTCCCGTGGCTGCTCGGTTCGCACATCTGGGGTCGCCTCCGTGGTCGCCTCGGTCCGCGAGCTCGGCGTACCGGTCGAGCTGTATGCGCTGGGCCGGCTGGCCCTCGCAGCCGGTGCGGACATTCGGTTGCTCGTCCGGTGGTTCCTCGTCGTTTCGGCCTTGGCGGCCGCGTTCACGGTTGGGGTCTGGGCGCTGTTGCCAGCGACGTTCTGGGCGTCGACTCTGGACCTGGTCGGGTTCGTCCGGGTCGTCCAGGGTATCCCGAACGCCCTGACAATCTGGGACATCAGTCTGGTTGCCCATTTCGGCGGCGGGGCCAGCACCATCTATTCGCGCGCCGTGGGGCCGTTCACTCAACCGGTCGGTACCGCCCACTACTTCGTGCTGCCGCTCGATCCTGTGCGTGGCCTTCGGTCTTCGAGTCGCTCAATGCGGGACGCCGTCGGGACTTTCTGATCGCTGGCTTCCTGGCCTTGCTCGTGGGTGCGGCGGTCGTGACGCCGATCTCTCGAGGCAGCTGGATCGCCGCGGGGCTCGCCTTCCTGCTCTGTGCCCTGATTTATCGCCACTCCGCCATCGTGCTCGTGGTCTTCCTCGTCGCCGGCGCCGTCTTGCTCGCCGTGCCGGCCTCGAGGAACTCGATCGTGACTTCCCTGACGGGCACGGATACCTCCTCTGCAGGCCATGCGCAGGCTTTGGACACAGGGCTTGAAGACCTACCTGGACCATCCCCTTGGGCTGGGGCGTTGGTCAGTCAGGGCAGTTCGGTCAGGTTCTCTCCGGCGGTGACAGCGCGGGCGCGGGGATCGGCGAGAACATGTACCTCGAGCTGCTCGTGAGCGTTGGCCCGCTGGGCTTCCTTGCATTCGTCGCCTGGATGGGCGGACTCTTGTGGAGTCTTGGCAATTCTCTGACGCCGGGGACCGCCCCTGGGCTGGATCGTGGTCGGATCGGTCGCCGCGCTGGTCGGGTATTACGTCGTCTGCGCTGTTCGCCTCGCCGCTCATGCGCTTTACCACGTCCGCGTCCGTCTGGCTCGTGGTCGGGCTGTGCGTGGGTCTGGTGCTGGCCTCGCAACACTCGACGGAGGAACCGGACGCGCTTGACCGCGGGAGCGACCGCGCCTGCTACCTCCGCCGGCTAGCACGGCGGACTCGTGTGAGCGGCCCCGCGTGCTAACCTTCGAACCTCGTGCGTCCCGACTGACGCCGCGACTGGGCCAATGCCGCTCCTAAGGGAGCCGCCGTCCCTCCCAAGCCCCTTCTCCTATCCTGGGGCGGACCCGACTGCTACGGAGACTGAGTTGTGATCGAACGGATCGAAAGCATCTGGACCGGACATCGGAACCTGGTGGTCGCAATCGGCGCGATCGCCATCGTGGCCGTCGTCGGCACCGGGCTGCTGATCTCGCTGGCGCCGGGACGGAGCTCACCGGAGTCCAGCCCTTCGCCGTCGGCGAGCCCCTCGCTCATCGCGAGTGACTCATCCACCCCCTCTGCCACCGTCAGCCCCTCGCCTTCGATCGAAACGGGTCCTACGGCTCTGCCCAGCGGATGGGCGTACGCCGATCTGGACGGAGTGGCAGCTCCGAGCGATCTCGCCAATCGTCTGCCGATCGCCGTGATGGTCGACGACAACACCGTGGCCCGGCCGCAGTCAGGCTTCTCGGCCGCCTCTGTCGTCTATCAGGCTCCCGCCGACGGCGGCGAGGATCGCTACATGCTGGTCTTCCAGGAAGGCACGGCGTCCGACATCGGCCCGGTCCGAAGCGCCCGGCCCTACTACGTCTACTGGGCGGCCGAGTACAAGGCGGGCTTCGGCCACTACGGCGGCGACATCACGTCGCTCCAGCAGGTCATCCCGGCCATGGCCAAGTACATCTACAACATGGACGCGCTCAACGGCGACGCCTGCCCGTATCACCGTGTCAGCACCCGGGCCGCGCCGCACAACGCCTACACCAACTCGGCGGTGCTGATCAGCTGCGCCGCGAAGATCGGGCAGCCGGCCAAGTATCAGGGCGTGCCCGTCCGAACCTTCGTCGACGACTCGCCGGTTGCCGATCGGGGCACCCAGGAGCACGTCGCCATCCCGTATCGCACCGGCTCGGTTGGCTACGAGTTCGATCCGCAGACGGACTCGTACCTGCGCTCGGTCGACGGCAAGCTGCAGACGGATCCGGCCAACAACCAGCAGGTCGTGGCCCGGAACGTGATCGTGCTGTTCCAGGCGCTCACATACGACTCGGCCTCAGACCCCGGTCACAACCGCCCCGTGATCGCCTCCGTCGGCACCGGCAAGGCCCTGGTCTTCAAGGAAGGCCATGCGATCGTCGCAACCTGGAAGAAGCCGACCACCAACGCTCTCACGCGCCTGTACGACTCGAGCGGGAACGAGATCCCGCTCGTCCGGGGCCAGATCTTCATCCAGTGCGTTCCGACCGGGACTTCCGTCACCTACAACTAGCCGTCTGGGGCCGTACTTCGCCGAGATTCGCCTCGGTCAGGATCCCCGCCCCCAGCTCTCGGCGGTGAGGCGAAGGCCGGTCTCAAGGTCGGTTGCGGGGTGCCAGCCTAGTTCCCGCGCCGCGGCCGAGGCGTCCAGGCGGCTGTGCCGCACGTCGCCGGGCCGGGCCGGCGCAGTGACAGCCTTGCCTCGGAACCCGGTGATCCTCGCGAGTTGCTCGAAGAGAGCGTTGACCGAGGTCGCAACCCCAGTACCGATGTTGAGGGTCAACGAGCGAGGAGCGGATGCTCGCCGCCACAACCGCGTCGACGACGTCGCCCACGTAGACAAAGTCGCGGGTCTGCTCGCCGTCGCCGTGGATCTCGACGGTGCCCTGCGACCGCATCCGATCAAGAAAGACGCTGACCACTCCGCCCTCGCCGTCGCTGCGCTGGCGCGGGCCGTAGACGTTGGCCAGGCGCAGCGCGGTTCGGACGGCACATGCGTCGGCCAGCAGGTCGAGGTACCGCTCGGCAGTCCACTTGCTCAGGCCGTAGGGACTCAGCGGACGCACCGGGTGGCTCTCGCTACACGGAAGTTGAACGGGATCGCCGTAGAGGGCCCCGCCGGTGGTCACGTATATGAAGCACCTGCATCCCGACCGCGAGACTCCATTCAGCAACGTCAGTGTGCCGATGATGTTTGTCCGGGCATCGTGTTGCGGGTCGGCAATGCTTCTGGGGACCGACGCCTGGGCGGCCGCGTGGACCACGAGCTCGGGCTTGAGGTCCGCAACGAGATCGGCCGTGTCAGGAGAGGCGATGTCGCGCAGCACGAACGACGCGGCAACTGGGACGTTCTCGCGTCTTCCTTGACTCAGGTCGTCCACCACCGTGACGTCATGGCCGAGGGCCAGGAGGCGATCCGCTATGTGCGACCCGATGAACCCTGCGCCGCCGGTGACGATCGTCCTCATGTCATCCCGATCCTCAGCATCAGACGAGTGCCTCCGTATCCTAGAGCATCGCCATCTTCGTCCGTCAGCTCGCGTTTGGCCAGTCGCCGGTACCGGGCCCGAAACCGGCCCGCGGCCTTGTCCCAGGAGAACATGGCCGCGCCGTGGGCTGCCACGGTCTCAGGTCAGGCGCGACGTCGTCGGATGAGGACCCGACGAACGACGCCCCGGAGCGACCTGCCGACGGCCCGCGGGATCCTGCCGAAGATCGGGCCGATGTAGGCCTTGCGCAGAAGCTCCTCTCCTGCCTGGCTGAGCCACGGCATGCCGTAGCGCCGGCGAACGCGGAGGTCCTCCCTCGCGGAGGTCGCGGCCAGTCGCTCTGACTTGGCCCGCGGGTGGACCCGATAGCGGGCGAGGACGCGATCCGGCAGGACCACGTAGCGCCCGGCCCGAGCAAGCTTGATCCAAAGGTCCACGTCCATGGCCAGGTTCAGGCTGGTGTCGAGGCCGCCAACCGCCCGGTACGCATCCGCGCGAAAGAAGGTCGACGGCTGCGGCGGGTTGAGGCGGGTCCTGATGAGACCTTCGAAGGTTGGCACGGGTGGGGTCGCCATCGCGCCGGTGACACTCCCATCGCAAGATTAAGCTCGTCGAGACCTCCGACCGCCCGGTATGCGCCCGCGCGAAAGAAGGTCGACGGCTGCGGCGGGTTGAGGCGGGTTCTGACGAGACCTTCGAAGGTCGGCACGGGCGGAGTCGCCATGGCGCCGATGACACGTGCCCTGCGCATCGATGAAGAGACAGGCTCCGCTGACCATGAGGACGTCCGGCTGGGCGACGAAGATGTCGTGGGCAGCGCCCAGCGCCCCCGGCTCCAGGACGTCGTCGGCGTTGAGCCAGCCGAACAGCTCGCCGGTCGCTCGATCGAAACCCGCTCGGAGGGCCGCCGTCTGGCCGCCGTCCGGCTCGAACACGAGCTTGCAGCCGAGCTCGGGGTGGCTCTCGAGCCACTCGCGCGACCCATCCGTGGAGCCACCGTCGAGGACGACGTGCTCCACCTCGAAGTCCGCGCCGTCCCGCTGGCTCGCCACAGACGTCATCGCCTGGGGCAACCAGGGCATCCCGTTCAGAACGGGGCTGACGATGGTGAATTGCACTGGCGGTTCCGTCTCCGATGCGGCTCGAGGCTCGCGGCGTAGTCGCGGGCTGCGGGGCCTGCGCAGATGCTACCGTTTCGGGGCCATGGAACCAGACCCAAGCGGCAGGCCCTACCCCGACGCGGCCGAGTTCGCCGGCCACGTTGCCTCCCTGTACGGGCTCAGGCAGGTCGTGGATGCAGGCCTCTCGTGGACTCCCGAGCTCCGGATCTTGTACCCCTCGTTGCGGGCGACCCCGGTCGACCCGATCGACTCGGCCGTGGCAGGCCCCGGGCTGGCTCGACTGGACCCTACGAAGACCGCCGTCCTTGCGGTTGGCGCTTCCAGCCAGCTTTGCGCGGCCGGCGGCGTCCTGGAGAGGCTCACCGACCTTTTGGCAGCCTCACCGCTCCTGGTCGCCGCCACGGATGACTCCGGGCCGGTCCTGGCGCTCCTGGGCCGTATGGGGCTCGAGCCGGCGTTCGTAGGTCGGACGCGGGCCACCGCCCAGGATGTCGACCACTCGGGCCACCTGATCGTGGTCGACCGCGGCCTGGCGCCCTTGAGCCAGGAGCAGGTCCCCCCCGGCGACGATTTCCGGGTGGTGGCGATCATGACCGCCTACAACGAGGAAGACATCATCGGGCCCTCGATCCAGAAGCTGGTCGACGACGGCGTCGGCGTCTACGTCATCGACAACTGGTCGACCGATCGCACGAACGAGATCGTGCGCGACTTCGAGGGCAGGGGACTGGTGGGCCTGGAGCGTTTCCCGAAGGTCCCGAACGGCCGATTTGTCGCTCGGGTGCTGCTCCGGCGAGTGGCCACGGTCGCCGCGGGTCTCCATGCGGATTGGTGCATCCACCACGATGCCGACGAGCGCCGCTGCGGACCGTGGCCCGGCGTTGGGTTGCGCGAATCGCTGTGGCGAGTCGACCGGGCCGGCTTCTCGGCCGTCGACCATACGGTCCTCAACTACCGCCCGATCGACAACGCCTTCGAGCCGGGCGGCGATTTCGAGCGGCACTTTCGCCACTTCGAGTTCGGCCGGACGTCGGACCTGCTTCTGCAGGTCAAGGCCTGGAAGAACGTCGGACGGGTGGATCTGGCGACCTCGGCGGGTCATCAGGCCGCCTTTTCCGGCCGGCGTATCTTCCCGTACAAGTTCCTGTTGAGGCACTACCCAATTCGCTCGCAAAGCCATGGCGAGCAGAAGATCTTCAGGGATCGGATCCCGCGTTGGGATCGCCATGAACGGGTCCGCGGATGGCACGTCCACTACAACGACGTGGGGCCGGGGCAGTCCTTCCTGCGAGACCCCGGTGAGCTCATCGAGGATCGCGGACCTGAAACGCAGGCCTTCTACCTGCCGGAGATCCTGACTGGCGCCGGGATCTCCGAGCACGACGTGCCGGACTGGGCGCTGGGTGGCAGCGCTGGCAGGGCCGTCTATTTGCGACAGCAGGGGATCGTGCGAAGCAAGGCCTACAGGTCGCTTCGGAACGGAATCACCAAGCCGAGCGGGCTCGTCCGAGGGCTTCGCAGGGTCGTGGCCCGCCGAAGCTAGGCATCCATACGGTATCGTGTCGTCCCGGTGAAGTGGCGAGAGGAGTCCGGTTTCGCGCATGCTGCTGAGTCGCAAGTCCAGGTCGGGGTCCGCCTCGCCCTCGTCTGATCGAGACGTGGTCATCCTGGAGCCGCGCCACGGCTGGCGTCAGCTTGGGCTCGGCGAGATCTGGGCCCACCGCGAGTTGCTCTACTTCTTCATATGGCGCGATCTCAAGGTCCGCTACAAGCAGACGATCTTCGGCGCGGCCTGGGCGGTCATGCAGCCGGTGGCGCTGATGGCGGTCTTCTCGGTATCCATCGGCCGCATCGCCGGCGTGGGTCCCGCGGGTGTGCCCTATCCGCTCTTCGTCTTTGCGGGCCTGATTCCGTGGACCCTCTTTGCCTCGAGCCTGACCGGCGCTTCCAACAGTCTGGTAGGCGGCGAAGCGATCATCACCAAGGTCTACTTCCCGCGCCTCCTCCTGCCCTTCGCCTCGGTGGGCTCGTTCGTGCTCGACTTCACGATCTCCCTCGGGGCTCTGGCAGTGCTCATGGCCTACTACGGGGTCGCTCCATCCATCGCCGTCGTCTGGCTTCCGGCACTGACGCTGATGGCCCTGGTGTCGGCGCTGGGCGTGGGCACCTTCCTCTCGGCTGTCAACGTTCGCTATCGCGACGTCAAGTACGTGGTGCCATTTCTGGTCCAGCTCTGGATGTTCGGCTCGCCGGTCGTCTACACCAGCACCCTGATCCCGGAGCGCTGGCACGCTCTCTACGCGCTGAACCCGATGACAGGCGTGGTGGAGGGCTTCCGCTGGGCCCTCATCGGCGGACCCAGACCCGACGAGCTGATCCTGGTCTCCGCGGTGGCATCCCTGGTGGTCCTGCTCGGGGCTTTGGTCTACTTCCGCCGCGTCGAGCGGACATTCGCGGACGTCATCTGATGAACGACATCGCCATCAGCGCCAGCGGCCTGGCCAAGAAGTATCGGATCGGCGTCCGCCGCGATCCCTACGGTCGCTTGACCGAGACGCTCTGGGAGGCTCTCACCAATCCCCTGCGGCGGGGACGCAGCAAGGAGCACGACGAGGACTTCTGGGCCCTTCGCGACGTCTCTTTCGAAGTTCCGCGGGGAGCGGTGGTTGGGGTGATCGGGCGCAACGGCGCGGGCAAGTCCACGCTGCTCAAGATCCTGTCCCGCATCACCGAGCCGACCCTTGGGCCGGGCCGAGCTCCATGGCCGCGTGGGCTCGTTGCTCGAGGTTGGGACCGGCTTCCATCAGGAGCTCTCCGGCCGAGAGAACGTCTCTCTATCCGGGGCGATCCTGGGCATGAAACGCTCCGAGATCCTGCGCAAGTTCGACGAGATCGTGGCCTTCGCCGACATCGGGCAGTTCATCGACACCCCGGTCAAGCGCTACTCCAGCGGCATGAAGGTGCGCCTGGGCTTTGCGGTGGCCGCCTTCCTCGAGCCCGAGATCCTCTTCGTCGACGAGGTGCTCGCGGTCGGCGACCTGGCCTTCCAGCAGAAGTGCCTGGGCAAGATGTCGGAGCTCGGCGAGGGCGGCCGGACGATCGTTTTCGTCTCCCACAGCATGCCGGCGATCATGCGGCTCTGTAACCGCGGAATCCTGCTCGATCACGGTCGGGTCGTCGTGGATGGGCAGACCCACGAGGTCGTCCGCCGGTACGTCGAGTCGGACCTGGGGCGAGCAGGGGAGAGGACCTGGAACGATCCGGCCACCGCGCCGGGCGACGACGTGGCCAGGCTGAAGAGCGTCCGCGTTCTCCCCGAAGGCGGCGGCTCGACCGAGGAGATAGACATCAGGCGTCCCGTGGACATCGCGGTCGAATACTGGTGCAAGGAGCCCGGAGAGACTCGACCGTCGGTCAATCTGCACCTCTACAACGACGAGGGCGTTTGCCTCCTGGTCAACAACGACTGGAACGACCGGGACTGGTGGGCCAGGCCGCGGAAGCCAGGCCTGGTGCGGGCGGTGTGCCGCATCCCGGGCAATTTCCTGGCCGAGGGGCAGGTGGTGGTCACCGCCGTGGTCAGCACATACAACCCGACGATGGTTCATGCCATCGAGAGGGACGCTGTGGCGTTCAACGTCGTCGATCGCAGTGAAGGGGACGGAACGCGAGGAGTCTTCGCCAACGAGTGGCCGGGCGTTGTTCGGCCGATGCTCGAGTGGCACGTCGAGCAGGTATCGTAGGCGGTCGCCGGCAGCCTGAGCGTGATCGGCGGTTTACCTGGTCGACTGTCGTAGTACCTTAGACAGGCTGCCGGACTGTCACCCGGCCCGCGTAGGATCGGCGCACGCCATCTTGATGGCGCAAAGCCCTCGTTTGCCAGGTAGCCGGCCCGGCAATGGGGCGAGGGCACGATGAGGCACCTAGACATGAACTACCCGCAATTCTTCCGCCGCCTGGCCGTGGCCGCCGTCGGCGTATTGCTGTTCGCTCTGGTCCCGGCGTCCGTCATGGCCGATACGGCCACCACTTCGATATCACTGGCCTGGGTCGGTCACTGCGGGCACACCCCAGACTGTGACCGTCACAGTCCGCCTGTCGATCGACAACACTGTAGACGCGGCTACACGGGCACTGTCCACTTTTCGAGCGCCACAGACGGCAGGATCAGCGCCGGCTCGGGGCTCCCCGCGGACTACACGTTCACAGGCACCGGGATTCGACCGACGGCATTCACGCCTTCGCCGACCCCGTCACCTTCGAGACAACTGGCCGCATGACCATCACGGTCACGGAGACGAGCCCGAATACTGCATGATACAGCAGCACGTCGACTCCCGTGACCGTCAGCCCCGGCGCCCTGAGCAAGTTCGCTTTCGTGCTGGCCGGCTCGCAGAACAACGGGGCGCCGTTCACCGGCACGAACACCCTGACCGCCGAAGACGCCTACGGCAACGCAGTCACGGACTTCGCCGCCTCGGGCGACCACGTGACCATCACGGCCAACTCGCCGCTGTCCGGCACCGTGAGCGGTCTTGGCTCGGGCTTGAACAACATCCTCAACCAGGCCGGCGACTTCACTAACGGCGTGGCCAACCTCACCGCCCTCGGCATGAAGTACACCGGCGTCGCCGCAACAGGTACCTTCACCGCCACCTCGGCGACTGCCCGCGCGGACGGGCACTTCGGGGAGCGTGACGATCAACGCCGCCACCGCCACCCGCCTCGTCATCACCGGGTCTGCGGCGCAGACCGCGGGCACGAGCCAGAGCCTGACGATTACGGCCAAGGACGCCTCGGGCAACACCGACACGGGCTACACCGGCCCGAAGACCCTGACCTTCAGTGGCGCCGCCTCGATCGGAGTCTTCAACCCGAAGGTGACCAGCTCGGACGGCTCCGTAGTCGCCTTCGGGAGCCCGACCTCGATCACCTTCACCAACGGCGTGGCGACCGTCTCCGGCGGGAGCAACGGCGTCGATGACCCTGTACAAGGCCGAGACCGCCACGATCTCCGTGTCCGACGGGACGATCTCCTCGGCCGGCGCCGACCGGCTGTCGGTGAACGTCAGCCCGGCGACCCTTGCCGGTTTCACGTTCGTGCTGGCCAGTCCGCAGACCAACGGCGCGGCGTTCACCGGCACGAACACCCTGACCGCCCAGGACGCCTACGGCAACACGGTCTCCACCTTCAACGCCTCGACCGATAACGTGACCATCACGGCCGTCTCGCCGCTGACCGGCACAGTCAGCGGCCTCGGCACGGGCGCGAACAACGTTCTCAACCGGGCCAGCGACTTCGCCGGCGGCGTGGCCAACCTCACCTCGCTCGGCATGAAGTACACCGGCAACGCCGCGATCGGCACCTTCACCGCCACCTCTGACGACTGCCCGATCCGGCACCTCGGGACCCGTGACGATCAACGTCGGCGCTGCCACCCGCCTCGTCATCACCGGTCCGAGCGCGGTCATCGCCGGTGACGCCCACGCCTACACCGTCACCGCCGAAGACGTCTCCGGCAACACGGTCACCGGCTACGTCGGAACCGTCACCATCACCAGCTCCGATGTCCAGGCTGTCCTGCCCCCGCCTTCGCTTCTGACTCTGGGTGTCGGGACCTTCAGCGTCACCCTCAAGACCGCAGGCTCCAAGAACGTGGGCGCAAACGACGGCACGCTCACGGCCACACCCTTGCCGGTCGGCGTCAACCCCGCTGGTACCCAGCTCGTCATCACGGGTCCGGGAACCGCCACCGCCGGCGTCGGCCAGGACTTCACCGTCACAGCCGAGGACGCCTTCAACAACGTTGACACCACCTTTGCGGGCACCGTGACCATCATCAGCTCGGACGGGGCGATGGTTTCCTCGCCTCCATCCGGAACCCTGCCCAGCGGTGTGCGGGTCTTCCACGTCACCCTCAAGACCGCCGGCTCCCAGAACGTCGGGGCGACAACCGGTGCGATCTCCGCCACGGCCCTGCCTGTGACCGTCAGTCCCGCGGCCGCCAGCGCGCTCGTCATCACCGGTCCGGGCACCGCGACGGCCGGCGTCGTCACCGACTACACCGTGACCGCTCGCGATCCGTTCGGCAACACGGCCACCGGCTACGGTGGGACCGTGACCGTCACCAGCTCCGATAGCCAGGCTACGCTGCCGGCGCCGTCGACTCTGAGCAGCGGGGTGGGCATCTTCCACGTCACCTTCAAGACAGCCGGTTCCAGGAACGTCGGAGCTCACGACGGCTCGCTCACGGCCGCGGCGCTGCCAGTCACGGTCACACCTTCGGGCACGATCCCGAGCACGTTCAAGCCCCTGATCCCGGCGCGCCTGCTCGACACGCGAGTCAGCAACGGCCTCGGCGGCCGGTTCACCGCCGGCGTGCCGCGGACCTTCCAGGTCGCCAGGCGCGGCGGCGTCCCCGGCAACGCCACTGCCGTCACGGGCAATCTGACCGTGACCGATCAGACCATGGGCTGGGCCGTCTTCCTGGGTCCCAACGCCACCGCCACTCCCTCGACCTCCACGATCAACTTCTCGGCCGGGCAGGTCATTGCCAACGGCGTGACCGTGGCCCTGGGATCGGGTGGCACTCTCAGCGCAACGTACCTGTCCATGCCGGGCCAGACGACCAACCTGGTCTTCGACGTCACGGGGTATTTCGTTCCCGAAGGCACCGACGCCACCGCGGCAACCTATGCTCCTCTCACCCCGGCGCGCCTGCTCGACACGCGAGTCGGCAACGGCCTCAGCGGCAGGTTCACCGCCGGCGTGCCGCGGACCTTCCAGGTAACCGGACGCGGCGGCGTTCCCGGCAACGCCACGGCCGTCACGGGCAATCTGACCATTACCGATCAGACGTTCGCGTGGGCCGTCTTCCTGGGTCCCAACGCCACCGCCACGCCCTCGACCTCCACGATCAACTTCTCGGCCGGGCAGGTCATTGCCAACGGCGTGACCGTGGCCCTGGGATCGGGCGGCACTCTCAGCGCCACGTACCTGTCCACCCCGGACCAGACGACCAACCTGGTCTTCGACGTAACCGGCTACTTCTCGCCCGACCCGGGCGGCGCCAAGTTCATCCCTCTCACCCCGGCACGGCTGCTCGACACGCGAGTCGACAACGGCCTCAGCGGCAGGTTCATCTCCCTGCGAGCCCAGGACGCTGCAGGTAACCGGACGCGGTGCCGTCCCGACGAGTGCCACCGGCGTCACCGGCAACCTGACCGTGACCGATCAGACCTTCGCGTGGGCCGTCTTCCTGGGCCCCAACGCCACGTCGACGCCGAGTACCTCAACGCTCAACTTCACGGCGGGCATAGTCATCGCCAACAACGTCACCGTGGCCCTTGGACCGGGCGGCACTCTCAGCGCCACGTACCTGTCCACCCCGGGCCAGACGACCGCCCTGGTCTTCGACGTGACCGGCTACTTCGCGCCATAGCGCTCGTCGGCGACACGGCCGGGTTTGGCCTAAGGTTGCGGTTCACCGTAGGCCCGTGGTTCGCAAGCCGTCGCCCGATCCTGCGGATACTCAAGGAGGGCCTGGGTTGGCTTTGATCCCGCGGGCGCCACGGCGGATCTCGGCGGCAGCCGGGCTGCTGGCCGCTCTCGTCATGCCCTTGTCGGTCCTCGGATTCACGCCCGCGACGGCCGGTGCATCCGCTCCCTCGAGTCCCACTGTGGAGGCCGTCTGTCCTCCCGCGAGCCCCGGGTTCGCCCAGTGTCTGGCGCTGCGCAGGACGGACGTCGAGGCAAGACCTGCCACGGCTATGTCTCCGATGGCACCGCCTGCCGGCTATAGCCCCGCGGACATCCAGAGCGCCTACGCCCTGCCGAGCGGCAGCGAGGGTCTGGGGCTCACCGTCGCCGTGGTCGATGCGTTCGACCTGCCGACCGCCGAAGCCGACCTGTGCGCCTATCGAACCCAGTTCGGACTGCCGGCGTGCACGACGGCGAACGGCTGCTTCCGCAAGGTCAACCAGCGCGGCGTGGCCGGCAGCTACCCCGCCGACAGCGCGGGCTGGGGTCAGGAGATCGCGCTGGACATCGAGATGGTCTCCGCGGCCTGCCCGAACTGCCACATTCTGCTCGTCGAGACGGACAGCTCCAGCCTCAACGATCTCGGTGCGGGAGTGGATACCGCCGTCTCACTGGGCGCGGTCGCGGTGTCGAACAGCTACGGTGGGCCGGAATGGTCCGGCGAGCTCGCCGGCGACGCTCACTACAACCATCCGGGCGTGGCTGTGACCGCATCGACCGGCGACTGCGGCTACAACTGCGCCCAGGATGCCTCGGGTTACCACCAGAGCGTCCAATACCCGGCCGCCTCTCCATACGTGGTCGCCGTCGGCGGCACGCGCCTGGTGGGAGACGGGAGCGCCCGCGGCTGGGCCGAGTCGGCCTGGGGAGACGCCGCGCACGCCATAGGCGCAGGCAGTGGATGCTCTGCGTATGAGCCCAAGCCCGCCTGGCAGCAGGACGCCGGCTGTGCCCGCCGAACCCAGGCCGACGTCTCGGCCGTGGCCGATCCCGCAACGGGTGTGGCCGCCTACTACAACGGCAATTGGTACGTCTTTGGCGGCACCAGCGCGGCGTCGCCGATCATCGCGTCGGTGTTTGCTCTTGCCGGTGGTCCGGCGCCCGGTACCTACCCCGCCAGCTATCTGTATGGCGCCGGGGCGGGCCTCAACGACGTGACCTCCGGGAACAACGACATCCGTTGGGGGAACTGCTCGGTCATCTACTTCTGCACCGGGGTTGCAGGCTATGACGGGCCGACAGGCCTGGGCACGCCGAACGGCACCGTCGCCTTCACCGCGCCGGCCTCTCCCGACGTCGGTGCCACCTACGTCCCGCTGACTCCCGCGCGCATCCTCGACACGCGGGTCGGTAACGGCCTGAGTGGCAGGTTCACCGCCGGGGTGCCACGGGCCTTCCAGGTCAGCGGTCGCGGCGGCGTGCCGGCGGGAGCCACCGCGGTGACGGGCAATCTGACCGTGACGGACCAGACCTTCGGCTGGGCCGTCTATCTGGGTCCGGTCGCCACGCCGAACCCGACCAGCTCCACGATCAACTTCACCGCGGGCCAGGTGGTCGCCAACGGCGTGACCGTGGCCCTGGCCTCGGACGGCAGTCTGTCCGCCACATACCTCTCGACACCGGGCAACACCACCAACCTCGTATTCGATGTCACCGGCTACTTCGTTCCAGACATGACGGGCGCCACCTACCATGCGCTGACTCCTGCACGCATCCTCGACACGCGGGTCGGCAACGGCCTGAGTGGCAGGTTCACCGCCGGGGTGCCACGGGCCTTCCAGGTCAGCGGTCGCGGCGGCGTGCCGGCGGGAGCCACCGCGGTGACCGGCAATCTGACCGTGACGGACCAGACCTTCGGCTGGGCCGTCTATCTGGGTCCGGTCGCCACGCCGAACCCGACCAGCTCCACGATCAACTTCACCGCGGGCCAGGTGGTCTCCAACGGCGTGACCGTGGCTCTGGCCTCGGACGGCAGTCTGTCCGCCACATACCTCTCGACACCGGGCAACACCACCAACCTCGTATTCGATGTCACCGGCTACTTCACACCCGATGTCAGTGGGGAAAGGTACTTCCCACTTACGCCCGCCCGGCTCCTGGACACTCGCCACGCCAACGGAATCAGTGGGCCGCTCCGCGCCGGCCAGCCTGGATCCTTCCCGATCTTCGGTCGGGGAGGCGTGCCCGGCAGTGCCGCCGCTGTCACGGGCAACCTGACCGTGACGGACGAGACTTTCGGCTGGGCCGTCTTCCTCGGACCGGACGCCACGCCGGCCCCGGCCACCTCGACCATCAACTTCTGGACGGGCGACGTGAGGGCCAACGGGGTTACCGTGGCCCTCTCTGGGACCGGCACGCTGTCGGCCACCTACATCTCCAGCACCGGTCAGACGACGAGTCTCGTCTTCGATGTCACCGGGTATTTCGCGCCGTAGGCGGGTCTCCCCGTCTCAGGTGCGGGAGACGGCGGCTCGACACGCAGACGGGGTCCGATGCTAGGATGGGCGCCGGCCACCTTCCACCAAGCAGGTTGGACCTATCGTCCGACAACTCGGAAGCTGACGCCGTCAGGGGCGTCGTCAACCAGAGAAGTCACGCGCGACCCGTCATCGCCGACCCTGCTCGAGGGGACGCAGGGGCGCCGCGCGATCGGATGAGGAACCTCATGTTCGACCGTCTGCCAACCCCGCCGCTTCCGTCACTTCTTCGGCCACCAGGATGGGGCCGCAGGGGAATTGAGCGGGGCGTCCGGCTCTTGATCGGACTCGCCGTCGCATTCTCGGCCTCCGCCGCGCTCGGTGTGGTGTCACCCAGCGTCGCCAACGCGGCCGGCGGAGATCCGGCGACAGGGCCGTCCATCCAGTACCAGGAGGCCCTTGCTCACGCGGCCGAGCCGCACACATTCACCCGGGGCGCCGCGGTTACGGTGCCTTTCCGGCCGCGGCCGGGAGACTCGAGGCTGGTCGACGGCGCTCCCCAGATTGCGCTTCCGGCGGGCGCCGGGAGCCCGTCCGCCACCCCGGGCGCGCAGACCCTCGCCCCGAACGTTGCCGCGAACATCTTGCGTCGCGAGGTCCTCGGCTTCCTGCCCTACTGGGAGCTGTCGGGCACCTCGCTCAACTACGACGCGCTCTCGACCATCGCCTACTTCGGCGTCGACCTCAAGCTCGATGGCACGCTCAACACTTCGAGCAGCGGCTGGAACGGCTGGGTGAGCTCGAACATGACGTCGGTGATCAACAACGCCCACACTCACGGCACGCGCGTTGCCCTCACCATCCAGAGCTTCGCCTGGGACAGCGCGGGACAAGCTGCGCAGTCGACCATCCTCTCGAGCCCCTCGATAAGCCTGAACGCCGCCCAGCAGATCGCCGCTGAGGTAGGCCGCAGGGGGGCCGACGGCGTCAATCTGGACTTCGAGCCGATCGCTTCAGGTCAACGCAGCAACTTCGTGACGTTCGTGCGGACGTTGCGAATAGAGCTGGACAAGGTCCACCCCGGCTACGAGCTGACCTTCTGCGCCAATGGGGCCCCCGGCACCTACGACCTCCCGAACCTCCTGGCGGACGGGGCTGCGGACGCCGTCTTCATCATGGCCTACAACCTGCGGGGCGGGAGCCCGGCAAACACCGGCTCGATCGATCCTCTCGAGAGTCCTTTCATCCGCTACGACCTCGTGTACGTTACGAACACGTTCACGTCCCAGGTTCCCGTCTCGAAGATCATCCTCGGCCTGCCGTGGTATGGCGAGGCCTGGTCCACCGGCGCCACCAACGCCGTCAACGCGCCGCCAGCCGACATCCCTACATACGGCGCGCCGGCAAACCCCTACTACTCCAAGGCCAAGGCGATTGCGAATCAGGTCGATCCCGACGTCAAGTGCAGTGCCGGTCCGCCGGCGACATGCCTGGGTTGGCAGTACGACGTGGGCGAGCAGACCGCCTGGACGGCGTACTACGGCAACTTCGGCGGCACTCAGAACACGTGGCGGGAGCTGTACTTCGACGACGCCCGGGCGGTCTCGGCCAAGTGCGACGCCATCGACGCCTGGAATCTCCGTGGCATCGGCATCTGGGCTCTGGGCTACGACAGCAACAACGGCGGAGATGGCGACCTGATGAACGCCATAGCGGCCAAGTTCCTGACGCAGGCTACCCCTGCTACCTACCATCCGATGGCTCCCGTCCGGATACTCGACACCCGCAATGGGACGGGCCTGGGCGGCGCATTCCCGACTGGCCAGGCCCGCTCGTTCGCGGTAGCCGGTGTGAAGGGGATACCGGCTGACGCGACGGCGGTCACCGGCAACGTAACGGTGACTATGGCAGGGGCGGCGGGCAACCTCCGGCTCGGTCCCTCCGTGACGGGCACCTTCTCGACGGTCAACTTCAATGCCAACGACACCCGGGCCAACGGCGTTACGCTCGGCCTCTCCACGACCGGCACCCTCAGCGCCATATACAGCAGCTACACCGGCTCCGGGACGGCGCAAGTGGTGTTCGACGTCACAGGCTTCTTCACGCCCGACACCAGCGGCGCCACCTTCGTGCCCCTGACTCCGGCCCGCCTGCTCGACACCCGGGTCGCCAACGGTCTCAGCGGCAAGTTCATCTCCGGGGTGCCGCGCACCTTCGCGGTCAGCGGTCGTGGCGGCGTGCCGGCCAATGCCACCGCGGTCACCGGCAACCTGACCGTGACCGACGCCTCGTTTGGCTGGGCCGTCGCTCTGGGACCCGATCCGCTCCCCAGTCCGACCACCTCCACGGTCAACTTCTCGGGCGGCCAGACCATCGCCAACGGGGTGACCGTCGCCCTCGGCTCTGGGGGCACCCTGTCCGCCACCTACCTGTCGTCCGCGTACCAGACCACCAACCTCGTCTTCGACGTCACCGGCTACTTCGTGGCCGACTCGAGCGGCACCCGATACGTCGCCATGACTCCGACTCGACTGCTCGACACCCGGGCCTCCAACGGGCTCAGCGGCAAGTTCACTGCCAAGACTCCTCGATCCTTCGCCGTCATGGGTCGAGGCGGGGTCCCCATCGGCGCTGCCGCGGTCACCGGCAACCTGACCGTGACGGACGCTAGCAGCGGCTATGCCGTCTTCCTCGGCCCCAACCCCACGAGCGCTCCCTCCACCTCCACGATCAACTTCCTCAACGGTGACACGCGGGCCAACGGAGTGACCGTAGCCCTCGCCGGCGACGGCACCCTATCCGCCACATACCTCTCGACGCCGACCCAGACAACCAGCCTGGTCTTCGACGTGACGGGTTACTTCGCGCCCTAGCGGGTTAAGGGATGTTAGCCGTTTGGGTCACCCAGCCTGGGACCATGGCAGGATAGGCTGAAGCCGATCCAGGTGACAGTTTCACTGTCAACGAGGACACCGGCCCAGCCAGCCCCCCGCGGGAGCTGGTGACGCACGCGGCACTGTCAGCCGTCTTGGGGCCACCAGGGAGGCCTGGCAATGCGAAAGCTCATCCCCGCGCTCGCGATCGGCCTGCTCGTTGCCTCCGGTGTGCTTTCCATTGGCGCCGGCAGGGCAGCGGCAGTTGCATCGCAAGCCAAAGTCGTCATCGTCGTCGGCGCGACCGAGGGCACGACGTCGTCCTACCGAAGCAGCGCCGACTCCGCAGCTGCCACATTCGCCAAATACACGAGCAACATCGTGAAGGTCTACTCGCCGAACGCGACCTGGGCCAACGTCCAGGCGGCTGCTCAGGGCGCGAGCGTCTTCGTCTACCTGGGCCACGGCAGCGGCTACCCGAACCCTTACAACGCCAACCCGGTGGCCGGCGACAACGGCATGGGCCTCAACGCCACTGCGGGAAACGGCGACTCCAACCTGCAGTACTACGGCGCGAGCTACATGGCCCAGCTCGGTCTGGCGCCCAACGCTGTGGTGCTGCTCAATCACCTCTGCTATGCCTCGGGCGACAGCGAGCCGGGAAGGGGAAACCCCACACTCGCCGTTGCCCAGACACGTGTGGACGGCTATGCCTCGGGCTTCCTGAGCGGCAACGCGAGAGCGGTGATTGCCGAGGGCTTGGGCAGCATCAGCCCCTACATCGACGCGCTCTTCGCGACACATCAGTCCATCGATCAGATTTGGAAGACCTATCCGGGCTTCCACAACCACGTGACGAGCTGGGGAAGCACGAAGAACGCCGGGTTCACGTCCCAGATCGATCCCAACCTCGACAATCCTCAGAGCGACGGCGACGTGTACTACAGGTCCCTGGTGTCGCTCCCCGGCCTGACCACGGACGTGGTGGGAAGCCAGCCGCCACCGGTCTTCTCCGCGCCCGGCACCTTCGTGCCCCTGACTCCGGCCCGTCTGCTCGATACCCGCTCGGGTAACGGTCTCAGCGGCAGGTTCAGCGCCGGTGTGCCCCGCTCATTCCAGGTCGCCGGACGGGGCGGCGTTCCGGCCAATGCCACCGCGGTCACCGGCAACCTCACCGTCACCGATCAGACCAGCGGCTGGGCCGTCTTCCTGGGTCCGGTCGCCAACCCCTATCCCACATCCTCCACGATCAACTTCACAGTCGGGCAGGTCATAGCCAACGGGGTGACCGTGGCCCTGGGCTCCGACGGGACCCTGAGCGCTACCTACATCTCTACGTCGGGCCAGACCACCAACCTCGTGTTCGACGTCACAGGCTTCTTCACGCCCGACACGAGCGGCGCCACCTTCGTGCCCCTGACTCCGGCCCGCCTGCTCGACACCCGGGTCGCCAACGGCCTCAGGCGGCAAGTTCAGCGCCGGCGTGCCGCGCACCTTCGCGGTCAGCGGTCGTGGCGGCGTGCCGGCCAATGCCACCGCGGTCACCGGCAACCTGACCGTGACCGACGCCTCCTTTGGCTGGGCCGTCGCCCTGGGACCCGATCCGCTCCCCAGTCCGACCACCTCCACGATCAACTTCTCGGGTGGCCAGACCATCGCCAACGGGGTGACCGTCGCCCTGGGCTCCGGGGGCACCCTGTCCGCCACCTACCTCTCGACCGCGGGCCAGACCACCAACCTCGTCTTCGACGTCACCGGCTACTTCGTGGCCGACTTCGAGCGGCACCCGATACGTCGCCATGACTCCGACTCGACTGCTCGACACCCGGGCCTCCAACGGCCTCAGCGGCAAGTTCACCGCCGGAACGCCCCGCTCATTCGCCGTCACCGGCCGCTATCTGATCCCGGCCAGTGCGACGGCGGTCACAGGCAACCTCACCGTGACCGGATCGTCCAGCGGCTACGCCGTCTTCCTGGGTCCCAACCCCACGAACACTCCTACCACTTCCACAATCAACTTCTCGGCCGGCCTGACTATCGCGAACGGAGTGACCGTTGCCCTCCGCGGCGATGGCAGTCTCAGCGCCACGTATCTCTCGACGCCGACCCAGACAACCAGCCTGGTTTTCGACGTGACGGGCTACTTCGCGCCCTAACCGGGGCACGTTTGCACGGATGGAGCACGCCCCTCGTCGGTGCCCCGGGTCCCGCTCAGGCCCGCTGCCCGGCTTGACTCGCTTCGGACGACACGCGTACCTTCCGGACATGCGCAGACTCGCGGCGGCGATCCTGCTTGCGGCTGCGGCCTGGCTGCCGACGGTCTCGTCACCGCCCGTCGTGCATGCGGCCGTTTGCACCGGCTGGTCCAACGAGACCACGCCGCCCCCCACGATTCGCGTTCTGCGCACGTCCGGGGTCGTCCAGACCGTCGACTTCAAGACGTACGTGAAGGTCGTCATGCCAGCCGAGTGGCCTCCTGGCTGGCCCGATCGAGTCCATGCGGGCCGGAGCGGTCGCCATCAAGCAGTACGCCTGGTACTACGCGATGCACTACCGCGGCCTGACGGGCACGGGCGGCTGCGCAGACGTCTATGACAACAGCAACGACCAGATCTACGCACCCGAGTCCCAGACGCCGGCGGCCAGTCACATCCAGGCAGTCGAGAGCACCTGGCCCGAGACGCTCACCAGGAGCGGCGCCTTCCTCTTCACCGGGTACCGCCCGGGCACCGATGTCGCTTGTGGAGCTGACGCGGACGGGAATCGGCTGTACCAGAAGAGCGCGCGCCAGTGCGCCCTGGGCGGCAAGACGGGCGAGGAGATCCTGCACATCTACTACGACCCGATCGTGATCACGGGAGCTCCTACCGTGCCGGGCGCTCCAACCGCGGTCTCGGTGGTCGGCTACGATTCCTCGGCGTTCGTAAACTGGTCGGCCCCGGCCAGCGATGGCGGCTCCGCGATCACCGGCTACACGGTGACTTCGACCCCGGACGGCAAGACCTGTTCGACGACAGGCTCGCTGAGCTGCGCGGTCAGCGGCCTCACAAATGGCGCCGCCTACACGTTCAGCGTGACCGCCACGAACATCGTCGGCACGGGGGCTCCCTCCGATCCGTCGCCCGGCGTCGTGCCGGCCGTTGTTGCCGGCGGCACCTTCGTGCCCCTGACTCCGGCCCGTCTGCTCGACACCCGCTCGGGTAACGGTCTTAGCGGCAGGTTCAGCGCCGGTGTGCCCCGCTCATTCCAGGTCGCCGGACGGGGCGGCGTTCCGGCCAATGCCACCGCGGTCACCGGCAACCTCACCGTCACCGATCAGACCAGCGGCTGGGCCGTCTTCCTGGGTCCGGTCGCCAACCCCTATCCCACATCCTCCACGATCAACTTCACAGTCGGGCAGGTCATAGCCAACGGAGTGACCGTGGCCCTGGGCTCCGACGGGACCCTGAGCGCTACCTACATCTCTACGTCGGGCCAGACCACCAACCTCGTGTTCGACGTCACAGGCTTCTTCACGCCCGACACGAGCGGCGCCACCTTCGTGCCCCTGACTCCGGCCCGCCTGCTCGACACCCGGGTCGCCAACGGTCTAGGCGGCAAGTTCAGCGCCGGCGTGCCGCGCACCTTCGCGGTCAGCGGTCGTGGCGGCGTGCCGGCCAATGCCACCGCGGTCACCGGCAACCTGACCGTGACCGACGCCTCCTTTGGCTGGGCCGTCGCCCTGGGACCCGATCCGCTCCCCAGTCCGACCACCTCCACGATCAACTTCTCGGGTGGCCAGACCATCGCCAACGGGGTGACCGTCGCCCTGGGCTCCGGGGGCACCCTGTCCGCCACCTACCTCTCGACCGCGGGCCAGACCACCAACCTCGTCTTCGACGTCACCGGCTACTTCGTGGCCGACTCGAGCGGCGCGACGTACGTGCCGGTGATCCCTGGACGCCTCCTCGACACCCGTTATGGCAACGGTCTGGTCGGTCCGTTCAGCTCCTGGGTTCCTCGCTCATTCGCCGTCACCGGCCGCTATCTCGTGCCCGTCGCCGCCACCGCGGTCACCGGAAACCTCACCGTGACAGACCAGACCAGCGGCTATGCCGTCTTCCTTGGTCCCAACCCCACGAGCAATCCCTCCACCTCTACGGTCAACTTCCTCAAGGGCGACGTTCGGGCCAACGGAGTGACCATAGCCCTCGCCGGCGACGGCAGCCTCAGCGCCACATACCTCTCGGGCGCCGGCAGGACAACCTCGCTGGTGTTCGACGTGACGGGCTACTTCCAGCCGGCCGGGGCCCCGCCCACGTAGCCTCGCACCGGGACCCAACGCCACAGCGTGCCGGTCCCGTGAGGAGTCTCTAGCGCTCGGCCGGGGGCGCCGCCCGCCTGAGGAAACCGCCGCTGCAGTAGGTCGCTGCGAGCCGGCCGTAGCTCGGATCCACCTCGAATTCGGGATGGGCGGCCAGGAAGTCGCGCACCGCCGCGAGTGGATTGTCGGCGTCCCAGCCGGGCTTGCCATTCGGGGCGTCCGCGACCATGGGCATCACCTCGTCGAACACGACGATGTAGCCGCCCGGGCGAACGAGCGGGTGATAGAGCTCCAGCTCGGCTCGCACGTGGTCGCGAGCGTGGTTCGAGTCGAGCATGACCATGACGCTCTCGCCCGGCTGAATGCGGGAGCGGACCTCGGCCACGGTCGACGGATCGGTCGAGCTGCCTTCGATCAGCGTGATGCGGTGGCTCATGGGGTGGCTCTCGATGGCCAGGCGGTTGTACTTGCGGATCTCGATGTCGACCCCGACGACCCGGCCGCGCCCGAGCAGCTCGAGCAGGGAGGCGTACAGGACCAGGGCGCCGCCGTGGGCCACGCCGCTCTCGACGATCACGTCAGGGCGCTGCTTCCAGATCAGCTCCTGCACCATCAGGATGTCTTCTGGAAGCTGGATGATCGGGATTCCGAGCCAGGCGACTTCGTACGACAGTTTTCGCTGCCAGCCCGAGCGGGTCCACAGGTTGGCCAGGATGTCGAAGCCTTCGGGCGAGTAGATGTCGATCTCCTTCTCGCCTTCTGCCGTGCGCACCTTGATGAGCCTGTCGGGCTGGCTGACGGCCGTCCGTTCGTTCACTGACCGGCTCCTCTCTCGGGTTGCCCACCATTCGGTGGCGTCTCCGGATCCCTTGCTGCAGGTTGAAGCGCGGCTGCCAGCCGGTGGCCAGGAGGGCCGTCGGGTCGCCCGTGGCCGGCCATCCCGTCGGCTCGCTGTTCGGCGAGGGCCCCAGTACGGATCAGCTCCGCCCGACCAGTGGCCCGGGCGATCGCCTCGAACACGTCTCGAAGTCTGACCGGCTCGCCGGTGCAGATGTCGACCCGATCCGTCAGGTCGCTCTCGGCGATCCGGCACAGCGCCTCGGCGACGTCGGCGACGTGCAGGTAGTCGCGGCGCTGCGTCCCGTCGGTCACGTCGATCGGCTCGCCCGCGCAGAAGCGATCGGATCACCGACGGGATGACCCGCCGCTCGTCCTCCCACGGGCCGTAGAGATAGTGGATGTGGGCGCAGGCAGCGCCGATCGATCGATCGGCGAGGCCCATGCCAGACGGTGCTGGGCCGTCTTTGCCGCCGCGTAGACGGTGGGCTCGTGAGTCGGAGGTTCTCGAGGCACGTTCCGGCGAGGACCACACGGCGGCACGCTGCCCTCGTCCGCGAGGGCCTCGAGGAGGTTGATCCCGCCCTCGCAGCGAGGCCAGGTTCTCGGGCTCGCGCGTGGAGATACGAGCGCGGCTCGGCGTACCAGGCCAGGTGGATGACCGCCTCCGGAGCGATCGATCGAACCGCCTCGCGAATCCAGGCCGCGTCGGCGAGGTCGCCCTCGGCAGCTCGATCCGCGATCGCACGTCCGTCGAGGCGGTCGCGCGGCGCGCCCGGCAGCGTGATGCCCTGGACCTCGTGCGCCGCGGGCCACCAGCGCCGGGCGACGTGCGCTCCGATGAAGCCGGTCGCGCCCGGTCAGCAGGACTCGCATCAGTGCTGGCGGACTTCCCAGTCGTAGGGGATGTCGTTGTCGAACGGGTCGAGGCGGATGGAGCGGCTCGGGTCGTGCGGCTGGGTGGAGCAGTTGGCGACGATCGCCATCTCGCTGCCCAGGCCCTTGAAGCCGTTCCAGACGCCCGGCGGGATCTGGACGAGGCTGTGGTTGTCCGGGCCCAGGAAGATCTCCATGAGCTCGCCCTTGGTCGGCGACCCGTCGCGGTCGTCGAACAGGACGAGCTTGATGCGGCCGTGGATGCAGGCGTAGTTGAGCGTCATCTCGGCGTGCTTGTGCCAGCCCTTGACGACGCCCGGGTAGATCTTCGAGAAGTAGATCTCGCCGAACTCGATGAAGTGCGGATCCGTCCGCTTGAGCATGTGCATGACCGTGCCGCGCTCGTCCGGGATGCGCTTGAGCGGGACGACCAGGACGCCGTCGATCATCGTCACACCACCGTCGGCTTCGGAACCGGGATGATGAACTTGCCGCCGCGCCGCCGGTACTCGGCCTGCTGGGCGAGGATCTCGTCGGCGAAGTTCCAGGCGAGCAGCAGGCACTCGTCCGGCCTGCGGCTCGACGAGCTGATCGGGCGCGACGATCGGGATGTGGACGCCCGGCATCAGGTGGCCCTGCTTGTGGGGGCTCCGATCGGCCACGAACGAGATCAGGTCCGGGCCGATCTCGAAGGCGTTCAGCAGGACGGCGCCCTTCGCGGCGGCGCCGTAGGCGGCGACCGTGTGGCCTCGCGACCGGAGGTCGGCCAGCAGCGGCTCGAAGCTCGCGCCGAGCGCGTCCACTCGACCGGCGAAGGTCGCGTAGTAGGCGGCGCTGCAGAGGCCCACCGCCGCCTCCTCGGCGAGGAGCGCAGCGAACGGCCTCGCCGGGCTCGCTGGACGCCGGCGTCGCATGGCGAAGACCCGCAGCGAGCCGCCGTGGACCGGGATGCGCTCGACGTCGACGACCACCAGTCCGTTGCGCTCGAAGACGCGAGCCAGCGCCGTGAGCGAGTGGTAGAAGACGTGCTCGTGGTAGATCGTGTCGAACTCGAGCCGCTCGACCAGCTCGCGGAGGTAGGGCGTCTCGATGACGGCCACGCCGTCCGGCTTGAGGACTCGGGCGATGCCGGCCACGAAGCCGTTGAGATCGGGCACGTGGGCGATGACGTTGTTGGCGTGGACGACGTCCGCCGCCTCGGCCGGTCCTCGCCAGCTCGTCGGCCAGGTCGCGGGTGAAGAACTCGGCCAGCGTGGGCACGCCCCGCGCGGTCGCGACCTCGGCGATGTTCCGGGCGGGGTCGATGCCCAGGACCGGCACGCCGGCCCTGGCGTAGTGCTGCAGCAGGTAGCCGTCGTTGCTGGCCAGCTCGACGACCAGGCTTTCGGGTCCGAGGCCGCGCTCGTGCGATCAGCCGTTCGGCGATGCCTGCGCGCGTGCTCGACGAACGCGTCCGAGACCGACGAGAAGTAGGTGTACTCGCGGAAGAGGACGCTCCGGCGAGACGGTCTCGGTGATCTGGACCAGCCAGCAGTCGGGGCAGTAGGCCAGCGCCAGCGGGTAGCGCGGCTCGGGCCGGGCGAGATCCGCCTCGGTCGAGGATGGCGTTGGCGAGCGGCATCTCGCCGAGGTCCAGGACGACCTCGAGGCCGGACGTGCCGCAACCGCGGCAGGTGGTCCGGTTCATCGGGACGCGCCTTCAGGTGCGAGCGGTACCAGTCGATCGTCTCGCGCAGCCCCGCATCGATGGTCGTCCGCGGTCGCCAGCCGAGCAGGCGCCGGGCCCGAGCGGCCGAGACGCGCTGCTCGGGGATCTCCTTGAGCGGCAGGCCCAGCACCACCGGCTCGAGGTCCGAGCCCATCAGGCCGCAGGATCCGGCGCACGATGTCGATCACGGACAGCCGGGCGCCGGCGGCGAAGTTGAAGGCCGTGCCCGCGAGCTCAGGTCGATCGCCCACGGCCTCCGCGAGCACCAGGACGCCAGCAGCCGCGTCCCGAACGTACAGGTAGTCGCGCACGAACGTCCCGTCGGAGCGGATGACCGGAGACTCGCCCTCCAGAACCGAGCGAATGGTACCGGGGACGATTCGGCTCCAGTTCAGGTCACCGCCGCCGTAGAGATTGCCGCACCTCGTGATGGCGACCGGCAGGCCGTAGGTGAACGCATATGTCTGGGCGAGCATGTCGGTGACCGCCTTGGAGGTGTCGTACGGATGGCGGGCTCGCAGTGCCGCCTCCTCTCGGTAGGGCCGGCCGGAGGCGTCGCCGTAGGCCTTGTCGGACGACGCGACCACGATTCGCTCCACGGTGTTGACGCTGCGGCAGGCCTCGAGCACGCTCCAGGTCCCCTCGATGTTCTTGCTGAAGGTGTCGACCGGGTCTTCGATCGCCGGCCCCACCAGTGTCTGCGCGGCCAGGTGGATCACCGTGTCGACGTCGCGGTCGCCGAGCAGATCGCCGAGCAGGGCCGTGTCTCTGATGTCGCCATCGATGCGCTCGAACGCCCATGGGCGGGGTCGTAGCTCGCGGGCCGTCCCAGGCGATGTCCAGCCCTACGACAGACGAGCCGGATTCGAGCAAGGCGCGGACGACCCAGCCCCCCAGAAAGCCCGCGGCTCCGGTGACGAGAACCGTCCGTCCGACCCAGGGCTCGTGTCCGCTCTCTCCTACAGCCATGTGGCCCAGGGCGCCTTCTGCGCGGCCCAGAGTGCCCGCAGGTAACGGACGTCGCGCAGGGTGTCCATCGACTGCCAGAAGCCTTCGTGTCTGTACGCCCCGAGCCTGCCCTCCCCGGACAGCTTCTCCAGGACATGCGACTTCGAGGCTCGTCTCGTCGCCCGAGATGTAGTCCAGGACCTCCGGCTCCAGAACCATGAAGCCGCCATTGATCCAGCCCTCGCCGATCTGCGGCTTCTCGATGAAGCGAACCGAGCCGTCCGCGGCGAAACTGAGTCCCCCGAACCGGGAGGGGGGCCTGACGGCGGTGATCGTGGCGAGCTTGCCCGAGGCGCGGTGCAACTCCACGAGTCGCCGCACGTCGACGTCCGAGACGCCGTCGCCATAGGTGAGGAGGAACGGACCGTCCGTCAGCCAGGATCGCAGCCGCCCGACTCGTCCGCCCGTGTTGGTCTCGAGGCCCGTCTCGACCAGGTGCACGGTCCACGCGTCCCGCTCCGGCTCGAGGCGCGTCACCGCACGATCGCCCAGCTCGACTGTCAGGTCGCCGTTCAGGGACAGGTAGTCCAGAAAGAACCTCTTGACGTCATCGCCGCGATAGCCCAGCGCGACGACGAATTCCCCAAATCCGCAGTGCGCGAAGTGCTTCATGATGTGCCAGAGGATGGGCCGGCCGCCTATGTCCACCATCGGCTTGGGGCGCATCTCCGTCTCTTCGGCCAGGCGCGTACCCAGTCCGCCGGCGAGGATGACAACCTTCACGGAACCTATTATGCCCGAAGAGGTATACCCGGAAGTGCAGCGCCGGCCGGTCGAGGAGGTCCGAGATGGATCCGCGGGCACCTCCCGTGACGCCGTCGCGGCCGAACGCCGCGGTCTGGGCCCGCGTCTTCGTCCTTCGGCCAGGCGTGTACCCTGTCCTCCGGCAAAGGACGACCGCTCAAGCCGGCGACCGCGTCCACCGCGAGATGCTCGGCCGCCGATGGGCGGGCCCAGGGGAGATCCCAGTTGGATCAGCAACGCACCTCTCGTGACCATCGGCATGCCCACGTTCAACGGGGCGCGGTTCCTGGGTCAGTCGCTGGATTCGCTGCTCGACCAGGACTACCCCAACTGGGAGCTGGTGATCAGCGACAACTGCTCGACAGACGAGACTGGGGAGATAGCCCGCGACTACGAGCGACGGTTCGACCGGATCCGATATGTCCGTAATGACACGAACCTGGGTGGTGCCGCCAACTTCAATCGGGTCCTGGGCCTCGCGACGGGCACCTACTTCATGTGGGCCGCCGATCACGACCTGTGGGATCCCACGCTTATCTCGCGTTGTGTGACCGCTCTCGAAGGCGATCCGGCCGCCGTGCTGGCCTACCCGGGGAGTCTTCTGATCGATGAAACCGGCGCGGTCCTCGAGGAGATGGACGACCAGATCGACCTCGACGGCAGATCGGCCCTGGCGCGCTACAAGCGACTGATCTGGCGTCTGACCGTCTGCAACATGGTCTATGGCGTGGCCCGACGCAAGGCCATGGCCGCGACTGGAGGTTTCCCGGACGTGCACGGTCCGGACCATCTAGTCCTGGCCCGGCTGGTGCTGCAGGGCCCGTTCCTCCAGGTTGGCGGGCATCTGTACCTCCGCCGCCGAAACCGCCCATCGGAGGAGCCGTTGGAGCATAGAGCCCGTGCTCTCGAGGACCTGAATCCGTCGACGGCGAGCGAGCGCGCATCGTTGCCCACGGGTCGCCTGTATCGCGGGCTGCGCGACCAGCACATCAAGGCGGTCAAGGAGTCGGCGCTGACCGCCGGCCAGAAGCTCGACGCCATCCTGGCTACTCTCGACTGTTTCCAGCAGCGGTTCGAGGTCCGGTCCTTCCCGATGTCGCTGCTGAGGACCGGCGCCAGAGGCCTCAGGCTCCGCGGCCGGCTGGATGGTCACCTGGGCATGGAGTCGTGAGCGCCGAGTTCGGCCGCCCGTCCCGAGGTCGTTTGCCCGGTGCCCGGGCCGTTGCGTCATGGCTGGGACACAAGCGGACAGCGAATGTCCGGGCTCCCCTCCGACCTTCTGATTACCACCGCGCCATCCTGTCGCTCGAGGATGGCAACGCGCTGATACGGGGGGCGCTGGTGTCGGGTCGGTCATTCCTGGCAGGGCGCCCGGGGACGGTCGAGCTGGATTGTGTGACCCACTACCTGAAGCACCGTCGGGGCGGAGATTCGAGCCCATATCCGGACGCTGTCGCGTTCCACATGGGCAACAATGCGGGGTTCTTCCCCGCGACCGCCGAGGATCTGGACAGGTTTGCGAGGGAGTACCTGCACGCGGTCGGGGCACTCGATGCTGTCGCAGTGTGGTTCAACCCCGGCGAGAGCGATCTGGCGCGAGAGTTCTGTCGTGAGGCCGAACTCGTTCCCTTGCGGAGTCTCGAGCCCTATTACCACCGGGTTCCCTGGAGCGCCAAGCTCGCTGGCAAAAGGGTTCTGGTGATCCATCCGTTTGCCGATTCGATCGCGGACAACTACGCGCACATCCGCCAGGTGCTGTTCGAGGATCCGAGCGTTCTGCCGGCCTTCGAGCTGCGCGTCCTGAAGGCAGTCCAGTCGATCGCCGGGGAGGAGACCGAGTTCGCCTCCTGGTTCGATGCCCTGGACCACATGAAATCGGAGATGGAGGCGGTCGAGTTCGACGTCTGCATCGTCGGCGCCGGCGCCTATGGGTTGCCGCTGGCGGCGTATGCGAAAGCGATGGGAAAGGTTGCGATCCACATGGGTGGCGCGACTCAAGTGCTGTTCGGAATCCGTGGTCGTCGCTGGGACGAGCACGAGGTCATCTCGAAGTTCTACAACGAGCACTGGACCAGACCCAGACCGTCCGAAACGCCGGCGCAACTTCAGGCAGGTCGAGGACGGGGGCGCGTACTGGTGAGCAGCATGTCCGACCGCCCGCTGGGAATCGGCGTCGTGCCCATCCTGGATGGCTCGCAGGGCGGCGTTTACCAGTACAGCGTCACCATGCTGGATGGGCTTCTCGCGATCGAGCCTCGGCCGAACCTGGTCTTGTTCACGGACCGGCGCGGGGCATCGCAAGCGCAGATCTGGCAAGCGCGCGGATACCGCGTTCTCCCACTGTGGCCCCAGACAGCCCGATGGAAGCTGGGCAGGATCGTCAGCCGTATTCCCGGCGCGGGTCGGGTCCGGCGCGTCAAAGCGGAGGCTGCACTGGCGGAATGGATCGCCCGCTCCGGGGTCGACTTTCTGGTGTTCCCTACACCTCAGACCGTGGTGTTCGGGTCGGGGCTGCCGTACGTCATCGCCGTCCACGACCTCCAGCACCGCATCCATCCTGAATTCCCCGAGGTGTCCGCGGACGGGGAGTGGGATGTGCGCGAGCGCCTCTTCCGGAATAGCCTGGCGAACGCCCTGACGGTGCTGGTCGACTCCGACGTGGGGCGTGAAGACGTCCTGGACTGCTACGGCGAGCTGGTGTCTCCGGAGCGCGTCAAAGTCCTGCCTTTCCTGCCGGCCCCGTATCTGGACGCGGCAAAGACCGCCTCGATGTCACCGGCGGTCCGCGAACGCCTTGGCCTCCCGGAGCAGTACCTCTTCTTCCCGGCCCAGTTCTGGCCGCACAAGAATCACGTGCGTGTGGTCCGAGCGGTGGCTCAGATCCGCTCCGAGCGAGGCGTCGACGTGCACGTCGTCATGTGTGGATCGGCGGCTGACCCGTTGAGGGCGTCTGTGCTGGAGAAGGTGCGTCGAGCTGCCGGGGACGAAGGCGTCAGCGATCTCATCCATTTGCCTGGGTACGTCGACGACGAGTTGATGGCGCCCCTCTACGCCGGCTCGCGCGGGCTGCTGTTGCCGACGTTCTTTGGACCGACGAACATCCCGATCCTCGAAGCCTGGGCGCTCGGGGTGCCTGTGCTCACATCTGATCTCCGGGGTATCCGCGAGCAGTGCGGTAACGCGGCCATCCTTGTCGACCCCAGCTCCGTCGCAGCCATTGCGGAGGGGGTCTACGCCTTGTGGTCGGACGAGCGACGGCGCAAGAGGCTCGTCTCCGCCGGCACGAAGCGCCTGGCGCAATACGGGCGCCCGGACTACCTCGCGCGATTGTCCGCCGTCGTCGAGGATGCCGGCCGCCGCGCCAGGCAGGGTGCCCGAGAGCCGGAGGAGCCGGCATCGGTTGGTGGGGAAAGCGCCTCGAAACGCCCGCCCGCACCGGTGGTGAGTGTGATAATCCCGGCCCACAACCGGGCGGCTTCAATAGCTTCCGCGATCGAGAGCGTTCGCAGTCAGAGCTTCGGGGCGCTGGAAATCGTCGTCGTCGACGACGGCTCAGACGACCGGACCCCGGAGATAGCCCGGGCCATCGCGGAGCATGAGCCCCGCCTTCGGGTGCTCTCGCACCCGGAGAACCGCGGGGCCCAGGCCGCGCGCAATACGGGCATCCGCGCAGCCCGTGGCGAGTGGATCGCGTTCCTCGATTCAGATGACGTCTACTACAGAGAGAGCATCGAGTTGAGGCTGGATGCCGCCCGACGGGCCGACCTCCAGGTCGTCCATTCGGCCTGCGACGCCGTTGGGCCGGATGGCAAGACTCCATTTCCGGTTCCCCCCGTGCAGGGCAACGTCTACCGGTCTCTCCTCACCGCTCCGGCGCCGATGTTCCAGGGGCTGATCGTCAAGCGTGACCTTCTCCACAGGATCGGGCTGCTGGACGAGGCCGTGCCGGCCTACCAGGAGTGGGATACGTCGATCCGGCTGGCTGCGATCGCGTCCTTCGGGTTCGTCGAGACGCCGACGTTCCTCTACGATCTTCGGACCAGGGGCGCCATCTCGCGAGATTCGCGCCGGGCGGCCGATGGATACGAGCATGTAGTGTCGGCGCACTGGGGCGAGGTCCTCCGGGTCGCCGGGCTGCGGGTACTGGCCTCCCACTATCGGATCGTCGCCGAGATCCGCATCCAGGCCGGCGACAGGCGTGGCGCGTATCGATGCGCCGTGCTCTCGCAGTTGATGTGGCCGCTTTCGCCGCGCCGGACGCTCCGACTTCTCCGCGCTATCGCCCGGGCACCCATGAGTAAGGGCCCGGCCCGGTCCTCTGCCGCCGACGAGTAGTCGCGACTCGGCCGTTGGGCGGCAGGGTTCGGGCGGCAGTCCACGATGCCGATGGCCTGCCAGCCGGTATCATCGCCGCGTGAATCTCATCGAGGTCGTAGTTACGAGACGATGAACAACGTCGAGGCGATCTGGCGGGATCAGATGCTGCTCGCGTTCGTCGTCAGGGCCGACGCCACGGAAGCCGCGACTGCCTTTCTGACAGGCGACGACGCGGCGTTCCAGGCCGGATTCGTCGTCTATCCTGCCGGAGGCTCGATCAAGCCTCACCTGCACCTGCCTGTCGTTCGGACCGTGGTGGGAACCTCGGAGGTTCTCATCGTCAGGCAGGGCCGCTGCATCGTGGATCTCTACTCGGACGATCGCGCCCTGGTCGCGTCAAGGGAGCTGACTGCCGGCGATCTGGTGATCTGTCTTGGTGGCGGCCATGGATTTCGCATGTTGGAGGACACCGTTCTCTTCGAGGTGAAGCAGGGTCCCTACGGTGGCCTGACCGAGAAAGAGCGGTTCGACCCTCCTGACGAGCTGGGCCGGGGGTGATCCCTGTCAACGAGCCGCGTCTCGACGGCCGCGAGCTCGAGTACGTCACGGAATGCCTGCAAACCGGCTGGATCTCATCGGCCGGACGGTTCATCGCGAGCTTTGAAGAGAGCTGGGCCGCCTACTGCGGCAGAAGGTACGGCGTCGCCGTCAGCAATGGCACGGTCGCCCTGCAGCTCGCGGTTGCCGCACTCGACCTCCAGCCGGGGGACGAAGTCATCATGCCGGCGTTCACGATCATCTCCTGTGCGATGGCGATCGTGTACGCGGGGGCCATTCCAGTTCTCGTGGACGCGGATCCGGCGACCTGGTGCATGGACGTTTCCCAGGTGGAGGCTCGGCTGACTCCGCGGACCCGAGCGATCATGCCGGTCCACATCTACGGGCATCCGGTAGAAATGGATCCCTTGCTCGAGCTCGCCGAGCGACACGGCCTGGCCATCATCGAGGACGCCGCTGAAGGCCACGGTGCGGAGTACCAGTCGATGCGCGGCTCTTCCCCGGCGTGGCGGCGCTGCGGCAGCTTCGGCGAGCTCAGCTGCTTCAGCTTCTATGCGAACAAACTCGTTACCACCGGTGAGGGCGGGATGGTGGTTACCGACGACGAAGCCCTCGCCGAGCGGCTTCGCCGCCTTCGCAACCTGGCCTTCATCCCAGGGCGGCGGTTCTTCCACGAAGAGCTTGGGTTCAACTTTCGGCTGACGAACCTCCAGGCCGCAGTCGGCCAGGCCCAGGTCGAGCGGATCGACCAGACCGTCGAGACGAAGCGGCGCATCGGAGCTCGCTACGTCGAGGAGCTGTCCGCCTTGCGCCAGATCCGACTGCAGGCCGAGCAGCCGTGGGCGCGCTCCGTCTGGTGGATGAACGGCCTGGTGCTCGACCCCTCGAGCGGCCACACCGCGACCTCGCTGGCCCGAAGCCTGTCCGCGCTGGGGGTGGAGACGCGACCCTTCTTCCTGGGCATGGATCGTCAGCCCGCCCTGCGCGCCCGCGGGCTCTTTGACCGAGAGACGTACCCGGTGACCGACGAGCTGGCGGAGATGGGCCTGTACCTGCCATCTGGAGTGGCCCTCACGGAGCAGCAGCAGGGCTCCGTGATAGCTGCGTTGAGGCAGGTTCTGGCATGACGGAAGTGTTCGGCGTCGACTATGCGGACTCGTACGACGCCCTGTACGCCGACAAGGACTACGGCGCCGAATGCGACCTCCTGGAAGAGATCTTCCGGGGTGCCGGCCGGCCAGTACGGAGCGTCCTGGACCTCGGCTGTGGCACCGGCCGGCATTCGGTGGAACTAGCCCGCAGAGGATACGAGGTCACGGGCGTGGACCTGTCGGAGGCGATGCTTGAGCGGGCCCGTCGCCGGGCGGTCGATAAGGCGGCTGGTGGGACCGCGTTCGTACGGGGAGACATCCAGACGGTCCAGCTGGGAAGGCGCTTCGATGCCGTCGTCTCCATGTTCGCCGTCGTCGGCTACCAGATCGGCGATGCGGCGGTTCGATCGACTCTGGCCAACGTCCGGCGTCACCTGGAACCGGGCGGCCTTTTCGTATTCGATGTCTGGTACGGCCCGGCTGTGCTGGCCGTCGGCCCGTCAGTTCGGGTGAAGGTGGTCACGACCGAGGCGGGCGCGATCGAGCGCCGGGCAGTTGGCACGCTCGAGCCGGAGGGCCACGTCTGCTCGGTCACCTACGAGCTCACGCGTCGCCGCGTCGGGCTCCCAGACGTGACGGCGTTCGAGACACATCGGATGCGCTACTTCTTCGAGACAGAGCTCGGCGGGTTTCTCGAGGCCGCGGGGCTCGCCCTACGATCGGTCTCCGCCTTCCCGGACGTTCAGAACCCACCGTCAGCGGCATCCTGGAACGTGCTTGTCGCCGCTTCCGGCTAGCCTCCCAGCTCGCGGTCCGCCTAGGGCCCGGTATATAGTCTCGCGGTGGAGCTCGCTGTCATCGGGGCCGGCTACGTAGGCGCGGTCACCGCCGTCTGCCTGGCCGATCGAGGCCACACCGTCAGCCTGGTCGAGATCGCGGGCGCGCGCCTCGCGGAGTACGAGGGTGGTCGGGTCCCCTTCTACGAGCCGGGTCTGGACGACTTGTTCGGGAAGGTCCTCGCGTCCGGCCGGTTGCACGTCACCAACGACGGCAGGTCTGCCGTAGCGTCGTCGGAGCTGGTCCTCGTATGCGTGGGGACCCCGCTTTCGTCGGACGGCGAGCCGGACTTGCGGCAGGTCGAGACCGCATGCCGGACGATAGGGGAGTCGGCCAACAAACCCATCGTCGTCGTCCGGAGCACCTTGCCGATGGGGGCCACCCCACGTCTGGCGGAGTGGCTCGGTCGGGCGTCGCTCGAAGGCGTTGTCACGAATCCTGAGTTCCTCGCTCAGGGCTCCGCCATCCGCGATTTCACCGCGCCGACCAGGATCGTGATTGGCACCGTCGACGGCGAGCCGTCGCGAGCGGCAGCGCGGGTCGACGAGCTATACGCCGGCGTGGAGGCTCCCCGTATCGTTACGGACTTCGCATCGGCGGAGATGATCAAGAACGTCGCCAACGGCTTCCTGGCGACAAAGCTCAGCTTCATCAACGAAGTGGCCGACCTCTGCGAAGCGTACGGTGCGGATGTCGAAGCGGTCGTGCGGGGCATCGGTCTGGATCCACGTATCGGATCGGGCTACCTCCGGCCGGGGATCGGCTTCGGCGGCTCCTGCCTGCCGAAGGAGCTGGCGAATCTGGTGAGGCTGGGACAGAGCCGCGGGCTGCCGATGCGGATGTTCGGTGCCGCAGGGGCGGCAAACGACGGGCGTGCAGGCGCGCTTGCCGAGCGGCTCGAGCGCGTCTTCGGGCCGTTGGACGGGCGCCGCATCGCGATGCTCGGGCTGGCCTTCAAGGCGGACACGGACGACACGCGCTACTCGCCCGCGGTGGGGCTGGCGCGGGAGCTAATGGCGCGCGGCGCAAACGTAGTCGCCCACGACCCGGCCGTGCCTGCATCTGTCTCTGCGACGATCTCCGGCCTGCAGAGGGCGGAGACTGTGGAAGAGGCTTTCACAGGTGCGGACCTGGCCATTCTCGCGACAGACTGGCCCGAGTACCGCTCGCTTGATTGGGTCCGGCTTGGCGGGATTGTCCGGTCACGCATCATCTTCGACGGCCGGAATGCGCTCGATGCCGCTGCTCTTCGGAATGTCGGCTGGTGGGTGGTTCGGATCGGATCGACGATGTCCGCCCCGACGGATAGGGTAGCCGCGGAGCTAGCCTGAGCTACCGGGCCCCGGAGCTTCTCGGCGCCCGCCCCTGTTTGCCTCGTACCAGTCGATCGTGTTCCGCAAGCCATCTTCGAAGCTTGTCGTGGCCTCGAAGCCGAAGCGCTCGCGGGCGCGACTCGTGTCCAGGGCTCGGCGCGGCTGGCCGTCCGGCTTCGATCGGATCCCAGCGGATCTCGCCCGCGAAGCCGGTCAGCCGGGCGATCAGTCCGACGAGGTCGCGGATCGTGATCTCGCGGCCGACGCCCAGGTTCACCGGCTCGGCGCCGTCGTAGCGCTCGGCGGCCAGGACGATCCCCTCGGCCGCGTCGTCGACGTAGAGGAACTCGCGCGAGGCCGAGCCCGTGCCCCAGACCTCGATGTGGCCGTCGCCGCGCTCGCGCGCGTCGACGCACTTCTTGATCAGCGCCGGGATGACGTGCGAGCTGCGCCGGATCGAAGTTGTCGCCCGGGCCGTAGAGGTTGACCGGCAGCAGGTAGATCGCGTTGAAGCCGTACTGCTGCGCGGTAGGCCTGGCCCTGGACCAGCAGCATCTTCTTGGCCAGGCCGTAGGGCGCGTTCGTCTCCTCCGGGTAGCCGTTCCAGAGGTCGTCCTCGCGGAACGGCACCGGCGTGAACTTGGGGTAGGCGCAGACGGTGCCGATCGGCGACGAACTTGGCGACGCCGGCGAGGCGCGCCTGCTCCATCAGCTGGATGCCCATGATCGCGTTGTCGTAGAAGAAGCGGCCCGGGTTCTCGCGGTTGGCGCCGATGCCGCCGACGACGGCCGCCAGGTGGATGACGAGGTCCGGCCGGCCGTCCGCGAGCGCCCGGTCGATCCCGTCGCGCGTGCGCAGGTCGTAGTCGCGCGACTGCGCGGGACGAAGATCTCGGTCGCGCCCGCCGGCCTCGCAGCCGCGCGACGACGCGCCGACCCGAGGAAGCCGCGCGCCGCCGGTGACCATGACCCGCCGGCCGGCCCAGAAGCCGCTCATCGTGCCGCGGCCCCGGTCAGCGGACGGCGCCTCATGTGCTGCTCGGGATCGAGCCCGGCCTCGCGCAGGTCGCGCCTCGACCATGATCCGGACCAGCTCGGCGAAAGCGCGTCCTGCGGCCGCCAGCCGAGCTCTCGCTCGCGCCTTCGAGGCGTCGCCGCAGAGCTCGTCCACCTCGGTCGGCCGGAAGTAGCGCGGGTCGATCTCGCACGTGCGCCTGCCAGTCGAGCCCGACCAGCCCGAAGGCGGTCTCGACGAACTCGCGCACGGTGTGCGTCTCGCCGGTGGCGATCACGTAGTCGTCCGGCTCCGGCTGCTGGAGCATCAGCCACATCGCCTCGACGTACTCGGGCGCGTAGCCCCAGTCGCGCCGGGCGTCGAGGTTGCCCAGGTAGAGCTTCTCCTCGCGCCCGGCGAGGATCGCCGCCGACGCCGCGGGTGACCTTGCGGGTGACGAACGTCTCGCCGCGCCGCGGCGACTCGTGGTTGAACAGGATCCCGTTGCACGGCGAAGAGGCCGTAGGCCTCGCGGTACTGGACCGTCATCCAGTGGGCGAAGACCTTGGCCACGCGCGTAGGGGCTGCGCGGGTAGAAGGGCGTCGTCTCGCGCTGCGGCGTCTCGCGCGCCTTGCCGAACATCTCGCGACGAGCCGGCCTGGTAGAAGCGGATCGGCCAGTCGGCGCGGCGGATCGCCTCCAGCAGCCGCAGGGTGCCCATGCCGGCCGTGTCGGCGGTGAACTCCGGCATCTCGAAGCTCACCTTGACGTGGCTCTGCGCGCCCAGGTTGTAGACCTCGTCGGGCCGGATCCGGTTGAGCGTGTGTGATCAGCGACGAGCGAGTCGGTCAGGTCGCCGTAGTGGAGGAACAGGCGCGTCGCGCCCTCGTGCGGGTCGCGGTAGAGGTGGTCGATCCGCCCGGTCGAGAACGAGCTCGAGCGGCGGATGAGGCCGTGGACCTCGTAGCCCTTGTGCGAGCAGCAGCTCGGCGAGGTACGAGCCGTCCTGGCCGGTGATGCCGGTGATCAGGGCCTTCTTGGACGTCGCCATCACGTCGCTCATGCCGGGATTGTCGCAGAAAGCGCGCGTCCGTCGGTCGACTCCCGGCGCCGCGGCAGTCGGAGGCCTGGACTCAGCCTACCGGCCGGTGCCCGCCAGGACCGCCGGAACGGTTCGGGCGATGATCTTGAAGTCGAGCCAGAGCGACCAGCGTGTCGATGTACTCGAGGTCCGTCTCGACCCAGCGGTCGAACTCGGGCTCGTGGCGCCCGTCGACCTGCCAGAGGCCGGTCATGCCGGGCTTCATCGACAGCCGGCGCCGGTGCCAGACGTCGTACCTGGCGACCTCGCTCGGCAGCGGCGGTCGCGGTCCGACCAGGCTCATCTCGCCTCGGAGCACGTTCCACAGCTGCGGCAGCTCGTCGAGGGAGGACCGGCGCAGGAAGCGCCCGACACGCGTGGTCCGCGGGTCCTCGTCCAGCTTGAAGGCGTGGCCCTTGATCGCGGTTGTGCCGGGTCAGCTGACTCCAGCTGCTCCTCCGCGTCGGAGCACATGCTTCGGAACTTCAGGACCTGGAACGGTCGCCCGTGCAGCCCGACTCGCTCCTGACGGAAGAGGGCGGGGCCCTGCGAATCGAGCTTGATCAGGACCGCCAGAAGGACGAGGACCGGGGACAGCACGACGAGGAGGAACCGCCGATCCGACGACGTCGAGAAGTCGCTTGAGCAACAGGCTCGCCGCGCGGTCCGGGCCATTCGCCAGCGTGTAGATGCCGATGCCGTCCACGCTCTCGAAGCGACCGGCGGTCAGCAACGCGCTCCACCGGGGCGATGGGCATCCGAACGACCTTGCCCTCCTGCTCGCACAGGAAGGCGGACTGCTCGATCAGCTCCTCCATCGCGAATGGCAGGCAGATCGCCACTTCGTCGACGATCTGGCTGTGCAGGATCTGCTCCAGATCGTCGAGCGTGCCGAGAATGGGGTGGCCGAGCACGACTCCGCGCTCCGCTCGCTCCGCCTTCAGGTGGCCGATCACGACCAGGCCCAGCTCGGCATGACTCTCGACGAGGTCGGCGAAGGCCTTGGCCCGAGCATTGGCGCCCAGGATGAGCATGTAGCGGACGTTGCGGCCGTGGTCTCGGGCGAAGACCAGGACCTGCCTCGCCGACGATCCGTATGCCGATCGCGGCCACGGCCAGAGAGGGGAAGACGACGATCAGGAGCAGCCGGCTGACGTCCGGCAGCTTGAACACGTAGAGCAGGCTCAGGGTCAGGACGAGCTGGACCACCGTTGCGCGCAGCACCACGGCGATTTCCCCGCGCCTCGTCCAGCGGGCCCGGCTGCGGTACAGGCCGTGCAGCCACAGGACGGCGATCCACATGCCGACGAAGACGGCGACTGCCAGATTCGGGTCCGGAAGGGCGGTGCGCACGTCTGGCGGCCAGCCGGAGGTACGCCCGAACCGGAAGTTCGTGGCACCGACGACAACCAGCAGCGCCAGCGCAGTGTCCGCGGCCGCCAGCGTCAGGCGGAACACCGCAGCATAGCGGCGGATCATTCTTTCCCTTTCTGCCTGGGCACTCGAGTCCTCCCCGGCCCGGACTGTGAGTATCGCGCCTCTCCGATTGTCGCGCAACCTGCCGCCGTAGAGCGGTGTGGTACATTCCCGTGACGTTGGACACAGAAGCGCCGACAGCGAGGGGTCGCTGGCGATCTCCAGCACTAGCCGCCCTGCTCTCCTTTGTATGGCCGGGGTTGGGGCAGCTGTACGCCGGCAGGCGTCGCCTGGCGGCCATCTTCGCCGTGCCCGCCGTGCTGGTTCTGCTTCTCCTGCTCTACCAGATGCGCCAGGGCCTCGTGGTCTTTGGGGCGCGGCTGGTCAACCCGAGGTTCGCCCTGGCCGCTTTCCTGGTTGTCGTTGCTGCTCGGCGTGTGGCGCGTCGTCGCAGTGGCGCACGCGTTCCTGGCCGGCGAGCCGCCCAAGACGCGGCGCACCCTTCAGCGAGGGTTTGCAGGGGCTCTGGTGGCGATCGTCGTGTTGAGCCACAGCGCCGCCGGTTACATGCTGTGGGTTGGCTACGAGGCTGGATCCAAGGCGTTCTCGCCCGACCAGCCCCCTGATCGTCGAGGCCACCCAGCCGCCTTCGTTGCCCCCGGGGGCGACGCCGGCGCCGGCCACTCCCACAGCCACCGTGACCGCGCCGCCGATCGGCAGCCGGGTGACGATCCTGTTCACCGGTGTGGATGCCGATCCCACCCGTGGCGAGCAGCCTGTACGACTCGATCATGGTCGTGAGCTACGACCCGCCCACCAACTCGGTCCAGATGGTCAGCGTCCCGCGCGACAGCGCCAGCTTCCCTTTGTACTTCGGGGGCCAGGTGAGCGCCAACGTTCGCATCAATTCGCTGCCCGACCTATGTCCGCAACGGCTGGGTCAGGTCGCCCGACGCTCCCTACACGACGCTCGTCAAGGAGATCGCCTACCTGGTCGGGATCCCGATCAACTACTACGCCGTCATGGATCTCGACGGCTTCGTGAAGATGGTCGACATGGTGGGCGGGATCGACGTCAACAATCCGAGCGAGATCGACGACCCTTCGTACGCCACCCCCGTGGGCACGATCATCGGCTTCCAGCTCGCGGCCGGACCGCATCATCTGGACGGCAACCAGGCTCTGGCCTACGTGAGGTCCCGCCACGGAGCAACAACAGCGACTGGGCCCGGGCTTCGCGACAGCAGGAGGTCCTGGTTGAGCCTGCTGCACAGGATGTCCGAGCCAAGCAAGTTCCTCCAGCTCCCGAACCTGATCTCCACGCTGGGATCGAGCGTCACCACCAACTTCCCTGCGGAACAGGTGGCCGACTACGTGGCGGTGGGCCAGTCGATTCCGAGCCGGTAACTTCAAGCAGGTCGTGCTGGGACCCCCCACGTACACGATCACCAATTTCCCCCACACCAGCTCCGCCTCTACCACGTGCCTGCTGAACTACAAGGTCGCCGAGTTGTCGGTCCAGCTCTTCGGCAAGGACAGCACGTGGTACGGCAAGCCGCCGCCCGCCAACACGTGTCCGATCTAGTTGGCCGAGGCGACTGGCGCTGAGCCTCCGCCCCGCAAGGGCTCAGCGAGGTCGCAGGATCCCGGCCAGGCGCTCCACCACGTAGTCGACGTCGCCGTCCGTGAGGTCGGGATAGATCGGCATCGAGATCTCCCGCTCGTACTCCCGCGCGGCCACCGGCAGGTCCGCCAGGCAGGTAGCCGTAGGTTCGGCGGTAGTAGGGATGCAGGTGGAGCGGGATGAAGTGGACGCTCGTTCCGATCCCGGCTTCGCCCAGCCGGTCGATCGTCTCGGCCCGGCTCGAGCGGCACGCGATCCAGGTTCAGTCTCAGCGGATAGAGGTGCCAGGCGTGCACCTCGCCGGAGTCCGGTGCGGCCGGCAGTTCCACGAGCTCGGCTAACCCGGCAGCCTCGATCGCCTGGCCATAGCGCAGGGCGACCCGCTCCCGCTCCAGTCGCATGGCCTCCGCACGGTTGAGCTGGACCAACCCGATGGCGGCGGCTACGTCCGTAAGGTTGTACTTGAAGCCGGCGTCCTCGATCTCGTAGTACCAGCTGCCGCCGCCCGAGTAGCGCTTCCAGGCGTCGCGGCTCATGCCGTGGAGACGCATAAGGCGAGCGCGGTCGGCGATCTCCGCCGAGTCTGTGAGCAGCATGCCGCCCTCACCTGTCGTGACCGTCTTGGTGGCATAGAAGCTCAACGCGCCCGCCGTCCCCCAGGTCCCTGCGGCCCGACCCGACCGGCTGCACGGCAGCGCGTGGGCGGCGTCCTCGATCACGGCCAGGCCGCGGCTGCGGGCCAGCTCGAGGATCGGCTCCATCGGTCGCCAGCCGTCCGCCGTAGTGGACGACCATGATGGCCCTGGTTTCGGGCCGGAGCTGAGGCTCGATCGTCTCCACGGTCAGATCGAACGTCGCTGCATCGACGTCTGCCAGACGCGGCCGCGCGTCCAGGTATCGGACCACTTCCCCACAGGCTGCGAACGTGTAGGTGGGGACGATGACTTCGTCGCCGGAGTCGGATTCCCAACGCCTCCAGGATGAGATGGAGAGCGGCCGTGGCCGAATTCACCGCGACGGCATGCGCGGATCCGACGCGGCTCCGCACCGCCTCCTCGAACGCCACCGACTTCTGGCCGGTGGTCAGCCAGCGTGAGTCGAGGACCTCCAGGACGGCCTCACGCTCGGCGGATCCAATGGAAGGGCGATGGAACGGGATCTTGCGGTTGGGGGCGGCCTTCCCGGGCCGGGAGGAGGACGGTTGGGCTGGATTGCTCATGTGCCCGCCGTCGGCCCCCTGTCACGCGCCGCTGCAGGCGTCTCGTCGTGGAGCGGGGTCGCCACTGCCGTCTCGGGAGCGGCCGGTTGGCGCGGCGTGCCGAGTTCGACAACCCTCCTGAGGAGCTCGCGGACGCGCGTGTCGTCGTGACGCCGGGCCGCCGGCTCGAGCTCCGCCAGCAGCGATTCGAGCGGCTTCCCGACCGGTCCGACGGCATCGGCTCGAACGCGCATGATCGATTCGTGGCCCGTCCGCTCGGTCGTCTCGTGATCGTAGAAGAGGGCTTCATGCAGCCGCTCGCCGGCGCGCAGCCCGGTGTACACGATCGGGACACGTTCGACGTCCAGGCCGGAGAGACGGATGAGGTCCCGGGCCAGGTCAACGATCTTCACCGGTTGGCCCATGTCCAGGACGTAGATGTCGCCGCCGCACGGCCGTTGCTCCGGCCTGGAGGATGAGGCTCACGGCCTCGGGGATGGTCATGAAGTAGCGGGTCGCATCGGCATTGGTGATCGTGAGCGGCCGGCCCTGCTCCAGCTGGTGCTGGAACGTTGGGATGACGCTGCCGCTCGAGCCCAGGACGTTGCCGAATCTCACGGCCACGTACGGCAGACCCGTACGGCGAGCGCCGGCGACCGTCAGCAACTCGGCCAGGCGCTTGGTCGCTCCCATGGCTCCGATCGGCTCCACGGCCTTGTCGGTGGAGATGAGCACGAGCCTCTTCACGCCGAGTCGCTCGCAGGCGGAGATGACGTTCCTGCGAGCCGATGACGTTGGTCATCACGCCCTCGGCGGGGGAGAGCTCCACGATCGGGACGTGCTTGAGGGCCGCGGCGTGGAAGACGACCTCCGGCTGCGCCCGGGCGATGACCGCATCGACCGCCTCGGGCGAGCGAACGTCCGCCAGGACGGGATCGAACGAGACGCCCGGGTTGCTGGCGATCCGCTCGGCCAGCTCACGCTCGATCGACCACAGGGCTTCCTCGTGGTTGTCTACCACGGTGATGAGGCGAGGGCCGAGGGCGAGGATCTGGCGAACCAGCTCGCTGCCGATCGAGCCGCCGCCGCCGGTGATGAGGACGCTCATGCCGTTGAGGTAGCCGGCGACCGCGTCGGTGTCGATGTCGACGGGCTCGCGGCGCAGGAGGTCGTCGACGCTTACCCGCCGGATCCGATGCGTCAGCGTCTCGCCGCCGACCAGCTCCCGTGGGTGGGGGACGGTCCGGACCTCCAGGCCGAGTTCCTGCCCGCGTTCGAAGGCCCGCCGGACGGCCTGTCCGGAGGCGGTGGGCATCGCGACCAGAAGCTGTCGGGCGTGAGTGGAGTGTGCGGCCCCGGGCAGGGCGTCGAGCCCGCCGAAGACGCGCTTGCCGAGGAGCCGAGACCCCTGCTTGAGCGGATCGTCGTCGAGGAAACCGACCACGTTCAGGTGGGCCGCCGGATCGCGCGCGGCCACCCGAGCCACGGTCGCTCCGGTCTCGCCGGCGCCGTAGACGATCGTGGGCACCCGACCCAGCTCTTCGTCGGTTCCTCCGGAGATGCCGCGCCGTTCCAGGTTCGCCCGGATGGCGAAGCGCCCGCCGCCGACGAACGCCACCTCGAGGAGCGCCTCCAGGGCGAAGATCGAGCGTGGATAGCCCGGCGTGCCGGGGAAATGGACGACGACCAGGCCCAGGAAGGCCACGACCGAGACGGCGGTCGCGACCAGAACGGCGAAGACGATCAGGTACATCTCCTGGACGGAGGCATACCGCCATTCCCGCCGGTACAGGCCGAAAGCGACGAAGACGACCGGCATGACCGCCAGGGGAAGGAGGGCCACCGGCATCGCCAGCGACAGGTTTGGCCCGAGGCTCGAAAGGTCGAATCGGAGCAGGAAGGCCAGGACGATCGCGACCAGCGTCACGGCCACGTCGTAGAGGAAGAGGTGGCGGCCGCGGAGGACGAAGCTACCCATCGACCGGCGCCTCGATCGAGCTCTCGACCTCGGCCGGCAGGCTGATCGTGCGGCCCAGGAGCGCTCGCGGCGTTTGAGCCAGAATCCACAGGTCGAGCCTGGCGGAGCGGTGCCGGAGGTAGGCGGCGTCGATGGCCAGCTTGCGTGGCAGGATCGTGTCGCGATAGTAGCGGTCGGGGTCTTCGCCGCCGATCCAGGAGGCGTCCCTCGTCGGCGTAGACGAGCTGGGTGAGGCCCGCGATCCCCGGAGGAGCGGTGAAGACCTGACGGTGGAGCGGCAGGGTCAAGTCGACGTAACGCGGGTCCTCAGGCCGCGGGCCAACGAACCGCATCTCCCCTTTGGCCACGTTCCAGAGTTGGGGCAGCTCGTCAAGGCGGAGGCGCCGGAGCAGCCCGCCGACGCGGGTGACCCGGGTGTCGCGACCACCGGTCACGCCAGGGCCCGCCTCCGCCCGGTCGGCCCGCATCGTCCGCAGCTTCAGGCATTCGAAGGGGCGCCCTCCCGGTCCCACCCGCCTGGCCTTGTACAGAGCAGGACCGGGAGTCTCCAGACGGACGGCGAGCCCCAGTGCAAGCAGCAGCGGTCCGGTCATCAGGGCGAGGATCAGGCCGGCGACGCGCTGGAGCCGATCAGGCATCGATCCGGCCGCGTGCGGTAGCGAGCGGGTGCGCAAGGGCTGTCATCGACGCCGATCCTACTCGGTAAGCGTATGGCCCGCTCCGCCCCGGGGCGATCCGCCAGGCGGGGAGAGGGGAGGCCATCCGGGGAACCTGTATATTCGGCCAATGCCGTCGCCCCCCGAGCCGGACCTTCCGGACACGCCTTCGCGCGGCGGGTACGTGCCGCTCGAGCGCTCCGGCTGGGCGAACGACACGTCGCTCTTCTCCGGGCGGGTGGCGTTCGTCTTCGCCACCAAGATCTCCCAGCTGGGGCTCGGGGCCGCCACTCTCTGGGTGATAGCGTGGCTTCTCGGCGACGGGCCCAGCGGTGAGTACGGCCTGCTCCAGACCTGGGTTGGCATGCTCTTCGCCGTGGGACAGCTGGGCATGCCGGCGGCGATGACTTATCTGGCCGGCCGCGGCAGGTCCCTGGTCTCGCTCGAGCGCCTCGCAATCGTGCTCACCGCGGCGATCTCGGCCGTCCTTGGGCTGGGCTCCATCCTGGCCCTGCCGGTGCTCCTCGACTCGGTTCTGCAGGCGTTGAGCGGCACCCACGCGACGACATCGCAAGACCTCTTCCGCCTCGTCCTCATTGCGCTGCCATGCCAGCTGCTGATGCAGTTCGCGGCCGGGATCCTGTACACGCGCGGCCACAACCGGGCCTTCAACGGCATCCAGGTCGGCCAGGCCGCCTTCATGTTGATCCTGACGTTGATCCTGGTGACCGTCATTCCGCTCGGGGTGACCGGGGCAGTGGCGGCATACCTGATCGCGAGCTGTGCCGGGGCCCTGGTCGCCGTCTACGAAGTCCACCGGCTGGTTCGGCGTCCCGAAGGGTCCGCGGGTCCGGCAGCCTCACCCCGAGAGTTCGTCAGCTATGGGATTCGGCTGTATCCGTCGAACCTCATGAGCTTCTTCAACTACCGGGCGGACGTCTTGCTGCTCAGCTGGCTCCTGGGCGATCTCAGGCTGATCGCCTACTACGCGATAGCGGTCCGCCTGGCTGAGATGACTTTCATGATCCCCGACGCGATCAGCGCGATGCTCTATCCGGCGATTTCGGCATCGGAGCGGCCCGAGGCAGATCGCTTCGCGCCGTCCGTTGCCCGTTTCACCATGCTCGCGACGGGCCTCGCGGCGGCCGCGATCATCCCCGCGGGTTTCGTGGCCATCTGGTTCCTGCTGCCCCACGAGTTCCGGCCCGCCTTCCCGGCTCTGGTCGTGATCATGCCCGGCATCGTCTCGCTGAGCCTGTCCAAGGTCCTGGCGTCGTACATCTCCGGTGTGGGCAGGCCTATGCCCACGGCCGTCGCCGCCATCGTCGCCCTGACCCTCAACATCGTCGCCAACCTGATCCTGATCCCGCGGTGGGGGATCGTGGGCGCGTCGGCAAGCTCCCTGATCTCGTACACGTGCCACGCCCTGATCCTGCTTGCCATGGCCAGCAGGATGGCGAAGGTCTCGCCGCTCGCGTTCATAGTCCCCGGAGCGACCGAGGTCGAGCGCATGCGTCGCAGTCTCGCCCGCGGCCTCACCCGAATGCGAGCGTCCACGGCGCGGACGCGTCCGGCCGGCTGACTTCCGTCGTCAGCGCGAGGACGAACGGCTGGCCACGTCGCGATAAAGACTCTCCATGAGATCGACGCAGCGCTGCCAGGAGAAGAGCGACTCCACCCTTGCGCGGCCGGCCTGACCGAGCGCAAGGCGGAGGTCGCGGTCGCCGGCGAGGCGCCGGATCGCCGCCGCGAGCGCGGACGGATCGGAGGGCGGGACAAGCAAGCCCGTCTGGCCGTCGACGACGATCTCGGGGATGCCCCCGAAACGGGTCGCCACAACGGGAATGCCCGTCGCGCTGGCCTCCGCCGCCGCCACTCCCCAGCCTTCCTCGTGCGAGGGCATCGCGAAGACGTCGAAGCCACGCATGAGACCGGGGATCTCCGAATGAGGCCGGTTTCCGAGGAAGCGGACGCGCTCGCCGAGGCCGAGCTCCGCGACGCGCGCTTCCAGAGATGGTCGGTGCGGGCCCGTCGCCCACCAGGGTCGCCTCGAACCTGAGATCGGCCAACAACCCGAGCGCCTCGACGAGGTCCTGAACTCCGTACCTGGCCTGGAGCCACTTCACGAATCCGATGCGGAGGGGCTGCTCCTCGACACCCCGGAGTGCCGTGGAGCCGCCGGGAGCAGGATGAAAGAGCGCGGTGTCGACTCCGAAAGGCACGACCGTCGCGCCGACCCCAAACCGGGCCCGGGTCACCGATGCCAGGTACTCACCCGTCGCGGTCACCGCGTCGGCGCGTCGGAACAGCGCTCCCTCCTGCCAGGCGTAGAGGCGCCCGAGCGGCCCAGTTGGGACGGCGGCCACGTCGTGGCCCCACGCGTGGAGCACGATTGGGTGAAGGCCTCGCATCGCCGTCGCAATGAGGCCGCCGTGCACGTAGTGGATGGCGACGATCGTTCGAGGTTGGCGGACCAGGCGACCAAGGTTTCGGCGGGCTCGAAACACGTCGAAAGCGGCCACCGGCGCCGCCCTGCCGTGGCGGGCAAGATCGATCGGCACGACGCGGAAACCGCGCTCGACCAGAGCGGTTGACCAGCGGCGGATGTGGATGCTCGTCTGGTCGCCCACGATCGCGACCGTCAACTCATCCGGGTTTTCGAACGTCATGTGGCGCGGGCCCCTCCGCGTGTCTTCGATGACGTGGACGTCCGGCCCGGCCGTGGTCAGTCCATCGGCCGATCGGATCGGCCGGTCTCCCGGCCCGGAGCGGCCCAAACTATACAAGCCGGGTCTGGCCGATGCCCGGAGCACGCCCGTCGCGCCGTCGGCGCGGTGCGGGAGTTGGGTCGGTTACCATCGACCGATGACCGACCTGCTTCGCCGGGCATACTCGGGTCCTCGAGACTGGCTCCTGGCCGAGAGGCCGGATTGGAAAGTCGCTGCCCTGGCGGTGGTCGCGGCGGTGGCCGCGGCGGCGGTTTGCCTGCCACGCGATTACCAGCGCAGCGGCCTTCACGTCCCGCTCGCCGCCGCCCTCGGAGTGATGGCGGTCGGGATCGCCGTCGCCGTGCTCGCGGCTTACAGACCCTGGCCTGCTCTGCTCGGCCTGGATATCTGGCCATGCCGTTCTTCACCGCTGCGCGCCTGGGGCCGTTCGTGGGTTGGATCCAATTGACCCCCTCGACGGTGATCCTTGCCACTCTGGCCTGCTCCTTCCTTCTCGGTCTTGGTCGACCTTCCGGCGCTGGGGAACGACAGGCTCAACGGCCGCTCCGGTCGACCGCCTCGTTTGTCGCGATAGGCGGCGCCATCTCCCTGCTGGCGATCGTGGCGACGGCTCTCTCGCCCGACCTGTCCACCGGCATTCCCATCACGATGCACGGCGTACTCGAGCCGGTCCTGATCGGTTTGCTGCTGATCGCCATGAGACCGACTACCCGCCAGTTGGCGGCCCTGGGCGCCGTCATGGCAGCCTCGGTCGCCATCGCCGGAGCCGTCAGCCTCGCCCGGATGCTGACCATCGTTCACTCCTTCGGAGATTTCCAGAGCCTGCGGGCCGAGCTTGGGCGAGTCACGTACTACAACGTCGGCATCCTCGGCGGGATGCTGGTCATGGTTGTGCCCTTCATCGTCGTCGCGATCGTCCGCCCCGCTCCATTCGCCTCCGCCGTCGAGCGCGCGGCCGGTATGGTGGCCGCCCTGGCGGGGCGGGTTTCCGAGCCCCGGCGCTCCGAGCCCGGGCCGCGAGTCCAACTGTGGGTCCGCCTCGCCGGCGGTCTCGCGCTCGCGCTGGTGCTCCTGGTGACGTACCTCACGTACTCCAAGAGCGCATGGATCGCCACTCTGGTTGTCTTCGTGGGGCTGGCGCTGACCCTGCCGGGCAGCTGGCGCGGTCGAAGCCTGGCCTGCGTCGCCGTTCTGGCCGCCTCGGCTCTCGTGGTGCCGTACGGCGACCTCGTCGCCATTGCCACCGGTCACTCGAGCCCGGCCCCGGCCACGACCACACCCACGAACGACCGCCAGAACTCGTTCAACCCAAACTCGCCCGAGGGCGAGATATCGATCACCGAGCGATACATCGCCACCAAGGCGGCGATCGCCATGACCGTAGACCACCCCCTCTTCGGCGTGGGGCCCGGCCTATTCGGCGTCGAATATGCAGGGCCTTATCACGACCCGCAGGCAAAGGAAGTGCTCCAGTCGCCGCACGACCTTCTGCCCAACGTCTCGGCGGAGTACGGCCTGCCCCTCGCGGTTCTGCTGGCTCTCGTCGTGGCGGCGGCCCTCGCGGAGGCGTGGCGCCTGTGGAGGTCCACAGGCGGCCTGGCCAGGCTCGTTGCCCTGGCTTTCGGACTGTCGCTGCTGGCGTTCATGATCGTGGCCACGCTTTTCGGCACGGACCTTTATCGCGCCTACCGCTACATGAACACCGACATGCTGTATTTCGGGCTGGTGCTGGGGGCGATCGCCGTTCTCCGTCCGTCTCTGGAGGCAGAGCAGGCCGGCTCGCCGGTCCGGGCCAGCCCCTAGTGAGCTCGTCGTTCGGGTCGTGCCGGCGATGATCGAAGAGCCTGTCGGTCCTGCGCCAACCGCGAGCGGCTCGATTGCCTCCGACCCCGCCGTGGCCGCCCCGCCGGCTGGAGTCGGGCAGCCGGGCTTTGTGGGTCGGGTGGCGGGCGTCTTTGCTGCGCGTATAAGCGTCTTCGCGATCGGACTGGTCACTTCGCTGCTTCTGGCGGGGTTGCTCGGAAAAGACGGTCGCGGCGAATACGCGGTCGTCATGCTGGTGCCCGGGACCCTCTACGCTCTCGCAACCTTCGGTCTGCCCTCGTCGACGACGTTCTATGCGGGCCGGGGCCGGTCGCTCCGTTCGCTGCGGAAGGTAACGCTGGTCATGGCCGCGGCGGCCTCGATCTGGCTCATCGCCATGGCCCTCGCGGCCCTGCCCTTCCTGGAGAAGAGCTTTCTGCAGACCGCGCCCGACTACCTGCTCAAGCTCGTCCTGCTGGCCATCCCATTCCAGTTCGGGTCCGCGCTCCTGGGCTGCATCCTGTTCGGCCGACAGGTGGTTAGGAACTACAACGCGATCCTGGTGGTCCAGTCGGCCGCCCTACTCGTCGGGATCCTCCTTCTGACCGGGGTCTTTGGGCTCGGCGTCTACGGGGCGGTTGTGGCCTTCCTGCTGACGACCGCCGTTGGGTCTGCCGCGGTGCTGCTCGAAGTCGGTCGCGTCGTCCGCCATGACGAGCCCGGACGCCAGCCGGTCCGCTACGGCGAGCTTCTCGGCTACGGCTTCAAGCTCTACCCGTCGGTGATCACCAGCTTCTTCAACTACCGGGCGGACGTCTTCCTGCTGAGCTGGCTGCTGGCCTCGCAGGGTCAGATCGGCCTCTATGTGGTTGCCGTGAGCCTGGCTGAGATCGCGTTCTACCCGCCCGATGCGATCAGCTCCATCTTCTTCCCCCGGGTGGCGGCGGCCTCCCGGGCCGAAGCCGACAGGGCGGTAGCCGACGTCAGCCGGCTCACCCTGCTGACCACTCTTGGCGTCGCGGTCGCCATCGTCCCGGCCGCCCTCTTCGTCTGCTACGTGATCCTGCCGGGGTACACGGGCGCCATTCCGGCCCTGCTCGTCCTGCTGCCGGGCGTCGTCGCCCTGAGCATCTCCAAGGTGCTCCAGGGTTACCTGATCGGGTTGGGCAAAGCCTGGCCGGTCGGCGTAGCCGCCGGGGCGGCGGTTGTGGCGAACGTCGGCTTCAACCTCGTCCTGATCCCCGCCTGGGGAATCGTGGGGGCGTCGGCGTCGTCGCTGCTGTCGTATTCGCTCAACGCCGCGATCCTGGCCCTGGCCGCGAGCCGGAGCAGCGGCCAGCCGGTCTGGAGCTTCGTCTTGATCCGACCTTCGGACGTCCGCCGGCTGCTGCGGACGGGGCTGACCCTGATCCGCCGCCTTCTCGCGCCGCGAGTTGGGCGGGCTTCAACGGATTAGCCGCCGAGGATGGGGCAAGTCGCACCTCGGCGGGGCGCCTCGGCGGCGCCTCGGCGGCGCACGGCGGCGCCCGGCGGCGCTCGGCGGCCCTTGGCGGAGCGGGCCCACACCATATACTGGCCCGGCTCCGGCCCGGCCGCAGCCGGGCGCGTCGAGGAGGACGAACGTGGGCGAAGGACCGGACATTGCCGTGGGCCCGGGCTCCGACGGTACTGATGAGGCGAACAGGCTCCGGCATGCCTACGCTCGTCGAGGGCCGGTAGAGGGGCGGCTGACCGGCAATCGCGGCCAGGCTCGGATCGTGGCCGAGCGGGACCGGCGCCTCAGGGCGGCGATAGGCCGTCTCCCTCCGCCGGCCGGGGAGCTCCTCGAGATCGGCTGCGGTGTGGGCGACATCGTCTCGGCGCTTGTCGCCGAGGGTCTCGCCCGTCGCGGATGCGGCCTGGACATCCTGCCCGAAGCGATCGAGCGCGGGCGACGCAGTCATCCGGAGATCGAATTCCACGTTGGCAATGCGGCCCGGCTCCCCTTCGACGACGGTCGCTTCGACGTGGTGCTGGCTTCGACCGTGCTGAGCTCGGTTCCGCCCGGCGAGCTGCGCGTCGCGATCCTGCGCGAGATGGACCGCGTCCTTCGGCCGGGCGGCCTCTTCGTCTGGTACGACATGCGCCGCCGCAATCCGTTCAACCCGGACGTCCAGCCCTTCCTGCCGGCCGAGGTGAGGGTCACGCTGCCAACCTACGATGTGAATTGGCGGCCGACCACGCTCGTGCCCCAGATCGCGCGGCGGCTCGGATTCACCACGGCCGTCACGTATCCGCTGCTGGGGCTCTTCCCGATCCTTCGAACCCACACGTGCGGCGCCGCCCGAAAACCGGCGGCCTGACGGGGGTCACCGGTGGGTCAGGCGCGATTCCACATCCTGGCTCGCCGTCCGCGCACGACGTCGATCGTAGCCAGGACGAAGGCGACCTGAACGAGCCCGAAGCTGATCACAGCGCCGCGCAGCCTGGGCGCCACGACCGACGCGGCGACGGCGGCAACGGCGCCGACCCCGAGGAGCGCCGCGGTCACGACTGTGTAGGCAGAGTCGCCGGCGGCGATGAGACCTATGGCCGAGATCGCCCAGAGGATGCCGAAGAACGGCGCAAACCAGCGCAGGAGCTTGTGCATAACCAGGGCGAAGGCGACGTTTGGGTGGCGTCGCAGAAGCCGGACGGTCACGCCGCAGGTTGCCGGTATAGCCCGAAGGGCCATCCGGCGCTGGCTCCGCAGCACGGTCTCCATCTTCGCCGGACCGTCGTCGTGGACGATTGCATCCGAGACGAAGACCACCCGGGCGCCCTGGAGGATGGCATTGGGGGCGATGAAGACGTCGCCGTCGGAATCCTCAGGGATCGGGCGGAACACGGAACGGCGGTGGGCCATGCACGTGCCGGAGGCTGCGGCAAGCAGCCCGAGCTTGCTCTCCGCGGCCATGATCAGGTACTCCATGCGCCAGTAGAGCCCCGAGCCGCCCGTGGCTATCGTGCCGTCCTGGCGGGGCGCGAATCTGCCGGTGGTGCATCCGACGAGAGGGTCGCGGAACGGACCCACGAGGCGGCGTAGGGTGCCGGGTTCGAGCTCCCCGCCTGCCGCCGTCGTGACGATCACATCAGAAGACGCGGCAGCGACTATCGAGTTGTCGGTGGCCGCCTTTCCCTGCCGGGCCAGGTCCAGGAACCCCACCCGCCGGTCGCTGAAGCCCTCTACTACCGACCGGGTGCCGTCAGTGCAGCCGTCCAGGCCGGCAAGTACGGACAGCTGTCCCGGATAGTCCTCGGCCAGGACGCTGCGGATCGCCCTCGCGATGTCGCGTTCCTCGTTGTGGACCGCGATCGCCACGGTCACGCTCGGCCACGGACTGGTCGGGTCGATCGCAAAGCGCCGGCCCTTGGTCAGCCTGGACAGTGCCAGCACGAAGGCGGGGTAGCCAACGTACACCGCGATCGGCGTCATCAGACCCACCCAGAAGCCGATCACCAGGAGTTCGTGCAACAGGTTCGTCTCCTCCGACTGCGTAGAACGCGCTCTAGGGTCCCACAAGAGAAGTAGCGGCCAGCGTCAGCGAGAGCACCACGAGCAGCCCCGTCCCGGCCCAGCCGATGACCTGCAGGAAGCGGCCGCTGACCAGCGGCCCCATGAGCTTCTTGTCGGAGGCAAGGAGCATCACGAAGACCAGCACGAACGGCAGCAGGAGGGCGTTGATGACCTGGGCCATGAACATGACTTCGACCAGCGGCAGGCCCGGGATCAGAACGAAGAACGCGGCGAACACGATGAAGAAGACCAGCAGGCCGTAGAACGCGGGTGCCTCGCGCCAGCGCCAGTTGACGCCGGTCTCCCAGCCGAATGCTTCGCAGGCCGCGTATGCGCTCGTCAGCGGTACGACGCCCAGGCCCAGGAACGATGCCGCCAGCAGGCCGACGGCGAACAGGTACTTGGCTCCTGTCCCTGCCAGCGGGGCGAGAGCCTCCGCAATAGATGCGACGGCGTTGGGGTCGTTCGTGTTGATCACTGGTTGTGCGACCACAATGCCGAGGCGCACGCGATCACGATGAATGCCGCGATCAGGTTGGTGAGCAGCGCGCCCAGGCCCACGTCCAGCCGCTCGCCGATGAGATCCTCCGGTCCAAGGCGCTTGTCGGCGCAGTAGGACTGGATGAATGCCTGGCCCCAGGGCGTGATCGTGGTGCCCACGGTCGCGACGACTGCCAGCCAGTACGCGGCGGAGCCGCTACCGCTCGGCACCAGAAGCGATCCGGCGGCTTTGCCCCAGTCCGGGTTCGACATGACCGCCGATGCGAAGTACGCGAGCGACACGCCGATGCCCACCGCCACGAACAGGTACTGGACCTTGCCGAAGCTGCCGCGGGTGAGCAGCAGGATGACCACCGAGGCGGCCAGCACGGCGCTCGCGGCCGCCGGCACGTCGAACAGGCTCAGCGCCGCGGCCGTGCCGGCGAACTCGGCGACGATCGACCCGACGTTGGCGATGAGCATGGTGATGGTCAGGAAGGTGACCCAGCGCACGCCGAAGCGTTCGCGGACGAGCCCGGTGAGGCCCTGGCCGGTGGCCAGACCCAGCCGCGCGCCCACTTCCTGGGTGAAGAAGAGCACGATCTGGCTGGCCAGCAGCACCCACAGCAGCTCGTAGCCGTACTTCACGCCGGCGACGGAGTAGGTGGTGATGCCGCCGGCGTCGTTGTCGGCGAAGCCGCTGACCAGGCCCGGTCCGAGGACGCCCAGGATGGCCGCGAAGCGGACTCGATTGACGGCCCGCGGGCTCAGGATGAGGCTCGGGGCCTTCATCGTTCAGGGGCCCCGCCGCGATTGAAGATGTTGAGGAATCGGCGCTTCGACGGCTGGGGCAGCAGGGTGTCGATCGCGTCGTCGACGGTGACGATCCCCTCCAGGCGCCCCTCCGCGTCGACGACGGGGACGGCCAGCAAGTTGTAGCGGGCGACCACTTCGGTCACGTCTTCCTGGCTCGCGTCGGTCTGGACGGCCACCGGCTCGTCGTACATGAAGGTGGAGATGAGCCGCTCCGGCTTGGCCACGATCAGGTCGCGCAGCGAGAGGACGCCCACCAGGCGATTGTCGTCGTCGGTCACGTAGACGTAGTAGATCGTCTCGGCATCGGGCTCGAGCTCGCGCAGCCGGTCGATCGTCTGGGCGGCAGTGAGCGTTGCCGGCACGGCCACGTACTCGGTGGTCATGATGCCGCCGGCCGTCTCCTCGTCGTAGGTCATCAGCTCCTGGACTTCCTCGGCCTCGTCCTTCTCCATCAGTCCGAGGATCTCGTCGCGGGTTTCCTCGGAGAGGTCCGCGACCAGGTCGGCGGCCTCGTCCGGGTCCATCTCCTCGAGGATGTCGGCGGCTCGGGCCGGCTCGAGGTCTTCGAGGATGTCGGCCTGCGTCTCGGGCTCCATCTCGCCGATCGCGTCGGCCGCGACCTCGTCGTCGAGCGAGGTGATGACGCCGACGCGATCGCTGCGACTGAGCTGGTCGATGATCGTGGCCAGGTCGGCCGGATGCAGCTCGGCCAGGCCCTTGTGCGGGACTCTCAGCTTGACGCTGGCGATGGTCCGCTCGACCGGGTCCACGTCCTCCCAGTCGATGTAGCGCTCGGGAACCTCGCGGTGCAGGCCCCGGGCGACGGTCTTCCAGGGTCCCTCGAGGCCGAGGCGGCGGAGCAAGCCCGACGGTCCCACGTCGACGGCGACCAGGTGCAGGGCGCCCTCGACCTCGTCGAGCCGCAGGTCGTTGACCCGAACGACCTTGCGGCCGTCGATGTCCACGATCTGGCGGTCCATCAGATCGCGCTTGAGGCGGATCTCGTTGGGTCGCTGGCTGGAACTTGCTGATGTCGATCGCGGTCGTGCCGAGGCTGGCGCCGCTGGCGTCCAGGGACGCCACGGAGCTCCACTGGAGGAAGATCTCGCGACCGTTCGTCTTGACCACGATGCCGGTCACGGGTGGGTAGCGATCGCCGATGGCGACGATCAGGTCGGCGACGGTGCCGATCGGTTCGCCGGCCTGGTCGCGCACGGGCCGGCCGATCGCCTGGCTCAGGTAGAGCATGTGCCACCTCGACAGCGCGTGTCAGGACGGGGATCCGGCCCCGCCCATCTGCTACGCGTTAGGTGGCGCGTCCGCTAGAAGGCGGTGGAGGACCCGCAGGGTGTTTCGGCGCCGCGTGCGCCGCAGGTACTAGGTCCGGGCTCCACTGTGGGGAGGGGTCCTCCTAAAGCAGGACTTGACGATCGCCGAGGGTGCAGGAACACTGACCCTCGGACCAGTTCGGAGTTTAGCCCGAGCCCAGCCGGTGGGTCAACGAGGCCGGGCCATCGGAACCGGGGAACGTCCGACAGAAAGTACGGTCTGTGCCAGCTGCCATACACGCGCTCGACCACCGAGACAAGCCGCCCATTTCGGGCATTTCAGAATGAATCCGCCCGCACGGCTTAGATCGGCCGGCAGAGGGACGACGGTTGCGCCGCCGCGCACACTTCTGACCTGGATCCTCCTCGGGCTCGCCGTCGTGATACTGGTCGGGCGGGCGGCGATCGAGTTCGTCTCCGGGCGGACCGATGCAGTGGATCTCGTCCTTGCGATTGCCATCTCGGTCCTGATCACCTCGGCGGTGACCAACGCTCGAGCCGCCGGCATGCAGGTCGAGAGACGCCACTCCGAGACGGAGAGCTTCAGCCGCATCGTCCGTGCCCTGTCCCGATCGGTCTCGCCCGACGCCGTGGTGGAGGCGATCGTCCACGAGCTCGGTGCGGCAACCGAGGCGGACCACGTCGCCGTGGTCAGGCTTCGCCCCGGCGGCGCCGTCCTCGATGTGACCTTCGTCTCGATGCTCCCGGGAACTCCCACTTCGAACACGATCATGCCCCTGCGCCAGCTGCAGCCTGTCGAGACGAGGCACGTTCGGGACCTTCCGCGCCAGCCGTCCTCAATGACGCCGATTCACCTGGTCGATGGCGAGCCGCAACCGTTGTGGCGGGATGGGCCCGACCACGCGGCCCCCGACGAGCCGGGAACCGCCGGCGACAACGGCATGCGACACAACGTCCGGCTTCGGGCGCGTACTCCGGGGTTCGTCGTGGACGAGGCGCAGGCACGCGAGGTTGCCGATCGGATCGCATTCCGGCTGAGCGACTCCTACGGCCTGCGGAACACGCTGGCAGCTCCGCTCCAGTCGGGCCAGTCCCTCGCCGGTGCGATCGTGCTGTCGCGGCGAACGGGCGAGGTCTGGCCGGAGTCCGCGGTCAGGCTGCTCTGGAGTGCCGCCTACGAAGCGTCCGCAGCCCTCGCTCGCGTCTACTCGCACCAGGCCGCGGAGTCGGAAGCCAGGACGGACCAGCTCACCCAGCTGCCGAACCGTCGCTACTTCGACGAGTACTGCAAGCTCCTGGTCACCCGCCGGCGGTCTTCGGACCGAGTCGCGATCCTGGCCGTGGACGTCGACCACTTCAAGCGGATAAACGACCTCTACGGGCACCAGATCGGCGACGTCGCGCTCAGGGCTATCGCCGATGCCATCCAGAGATCCGTCCGCGATGAGGACGTGCCCGTGCGCTTCGGCGGCGAGGAGTTCGTGGTCCTGCTGCGCAACCCGTCGGACGGGGTCGCCCTGGAGATCGGAGAGCGGATCAGGCAGGGCGTTCGCGACCTCGATCTGATGCGAGGCCGGCGTGACCGAGCGAGTGACAGTGTCGGTGGGAGTGGCGTCGGGTCACGATGCGGGCGAGACGATAGACGGCATCGTGGAGCGGGCGGACCGGGCTCTCTACGCCGCAAAGCGCACGGGCCGGGACCGCGTCGTTGAGGCCTGGAATTCGGACGTGGCCCAGTAGGCTGGGGCAAGGCACCGGGAGTGGAGGCGGCCGGCCGCCCACCGCCGTGGATGGCGGAACGCCGGCCGAGCCAGTCCCGATGGGGCGACGGACCCCGGCTACCATTCGGGCGATGGACGACCGCGATACCGCTCCGGCGCCGCTCTCCAACGGCGAGCTGGCCCGCATCTTCCACGAGATCGGCGACATGCTCGAGGTCAAGGGCGAGCTCGTCTTCAAGACCGTCGCCTACCACGGGCCGCCGACGCGATCGCCCACTCGCCCGTCGAGGTCGGGCGAGCCTATCGCGAGGGCAATCCGCCCCGAATCCCCGGCGTCGGCGACGCGATCGCCGCGAAGATCGACGAGCTGGCCCGGACCGGCCGCCTCGCCTTCTACGACCGTTTGCGCGATGAGGTACCTCCGAGCCTGGTGGCGCTGCTCGAGATTCCGGGCGTCGGTCCGCGGACGGTAAAGCAGCTTCACGAGGAGCTGGGCGTCGAGACCCTGGAGGATCTCCGGCGGGCCGCTGAGGCCGGAACGCTGCGCGGCCTGCGAGGAATGTCGGAGAAGACCGAGCAGCAGGTTCTGGCGGGCATCGCAGCCCTCGCGAACCGCCAGGACCGGATGCGTCTGGGCCAGGCCGAGGCGATGGTGGAGACTCTGCTGGCTGAGCTCGCGGACGTACCCGGCCTGCGGTCCATCAGTCCGGCCGGGTCGTACCGAAGGCGCCGCGAGACGATCGGCGACCTGGACCTGCTGGCCGAGACCGACCGGCCGGCGGATCTCGTCGAACGATTCGTCGGGCTGTCGGCGGTCGAGTCGGTGATCGGGGGCGGGCCGCACAAGGCGGCCGTTCGGCTGCTCCGCGGCCCCCAGGTCGACCTGATGATCATGCCGCCCGGCGAGGCGGGGACATACCTGATCCACTTCACCGGATCCAAGGAGCACAACGTCCGACTTCGCGGGATGGCCCGGGATCGTGGCTGGAGCCTCTCGGAGAAGGGGTACGTGCGGCTGGGCGAGAACGGCGAGCCGGCTGCCGGCGACGCGGCCGAGCTGAGAACCTTCGCCAGCGAGGAGGAGGCCTACGGCTTCCTCGGCCTGCCGTTCATCGAGCCCGAGCTGCGCGAGGATCGAGGCGAGATCGAGGCGGCGCTGGCCGGGCAGACTGCCCCGGCTGGTGGCGCGAGGACGATCTCCGCGGCGACTGCCACAGCCACTCCGATTGGTCTGACGGGGTCCACACGATCGAGCAGATGGCCGAGTCCGCCCGGCGGCGCGGGTACGCGTACCTGGTTCTGACCGACCACACCCTCAGCCTGGCCATCGCCCGCGGCCTCGACCGCGAGCGGGTCGAGCGGCAGCGCCGGATCGTCGCCGCGCTCAACGAGCGGTTCGGCGCCGAAGGAGGCTGCAGGCAGCGCACCGCCGGAGACGCCGCCCGAAGGGCTTCCGCCTCCTGCACGGCTGCGAGCTGGAGATCCGGGCCGACGCCACCCTGGACTACCCCGACGAATTGCTGGCGACCTACGACCTGGTCGTCGCCTCGGTGCACGTCGCGCGGCGCCAGAGCCGCGAACAGCTGACGGCCCGGACTCTGGCCGCCATCCGGAGCCCGCACGTCGACGTCATCGCTCATCCCGCCGGCCGGTACATCGGGACCCGCGACGACCTGGACCTCGACTGGGACACGGTCTTCGCCGAAGCCGCGCGGACCGGCACGGCCCTGGAGCTGAACGGCTCGGACGAGCGCCTGGATCTCTCGGACGTGCGAGCGCGCCGGGCGGCCGAGTTCGGCTGCATCTTCGCGATCGACTCGGACGCTCACCGAACCGAGGAGCTGGACAACCTCCGCTGGGGCACGGCCATGGCCCGCCGGGCCTGGCTGGAGCCGGATCGGATCGTGAACACGCGGTCGCGCGCCGAGCTGATCGCCTGGGCCGCCGGCAAGCCCGGACGCGTTTGAGCCCGGTGGCCACCGCGCCGCCTCGGCCGCTCACCGTGCGGGCTTTGGACTCGGTTGCGTACCATGCGCGAATGCAGCAACGCAATGGAGCCCGCGAGCTGGCGCTCATCGTGGCCACGCTCGGCGTGCTCGTCCACTTCGTCGATCTCGGCCCCTGCAGCCGCTGCCACGGCCCTGCTCGCCGTCGCCGCGGCGATGGCGGAACGGGCGCCCTCCTTGGAGAGGCGCGGCCGTGGCGGATGCCCCTGATCCCCCTCGTTCTCCCGGCCCTGGCCGCGTTCTCGGTCGCGGGCATCGCCCGCCTCGTGGATCCGGTGCCGTGGCTGGCGCTGGTCTTCGTCTTCGGCTGGGCAACCGTAGCGTGGGTCGTCGGTCTGGAGGTCGGCCCCGCGTCGCGGTCGACTTCGGCAGATTCGTCGGCTGCCGCGATCCGGTGCCCGGGCCGACCACCCCGGCCGTCCGACTGCGGCCCAGGCGACGAGCCGAGTTCGACCTGCCGAAGATAGTTGCCGAGCCGTCTGGAGACCGGCCCCGAACTGGCACCTCACCCGCGGCCCCTGGCCATGAGGGCGACCTCGCTGGGCGTGGCCTTCGTCGCGTTCGTGGCGATCGGGGGGATGGTTCCCGGTGGTTTCGCGGGCGACGGGCGGGCCGCTCGGCGGGCAGGCGCTCGCGGCCATCGTGACGCTCGATGTCCTGGTCGGCGGCCTCGTCGGCTATCGGATCGCCTCGATCGACGCAGCACCTCCCGGTTCGACCGGATCGTCCGGGTGCTGGCCTTCGGCCAGTACGCGATCCCGATCGGAATCGCAGGTGCCTCGCTGCGCATGCTCGCCCTGCCGCGGCTATTCGGCCCGGCGCTGCTGACGCTCGTTGCCTACGTCGTCACGGGCCTGCGCGATTCGCCTGAGCCGGTCGTCTACAACCGCCGCTTGCTGCAGGAGACGGCCTTGTTAGGGCTGGCCGGCGCTCTGGCCGTTGTCTTGGGGCCTGATGGTCCGGTAGGAGCCGGCCGGGCCCGCGGACCGTTCGCGTTGACAGTCCCGCTCCCGGATGCTAAAAGCATGAGTCCGGGCGCGCGTCTGCGTCGTACTGGCATGCCTTCCGCGGGCCGGCGGTCGCCGCCGTCTCGCCGCTCGAAGCGGCGGTCTGGCTCAGCATACGAAAGGAACCCGATACTTGGCCTTCCCCGAGATCGAAAAGAGCACCGGCGGCAACACCGTCCGGATCAAGCGCCAGCTGGCCGAGCAGGCCATCGCCAACGCCGCCGGGGGACGATGGGCCGACGCGGCGGATACCAACCGCAAGATCCTGGAGATGGGCGCCGACGCCGAGGCGGAGAATCGCCTCGCCAAGGCGCTCTGGGAGCTGGGCGAGCTGGGCGAGGCCCGTGAGCACTACCAGGTGGCGCTGGCCCTGGATCCAACCAACCGCATCGCCGAGCGCAACATCGAGCGGTTGCGAGTCCTCATGAGCGAGGCCGGCGACAAGACCGTGGCGGCGGAACAGGCCGAGAAGGCGCCGGTGGCGATCTTCGTCGAGGAGACCGGAAAGACCGGCTTCGCCATGTTGACCGACCTGGCCGCGCCGCGAACCCTGGCCCACGTCAATCCCGGAGACGCCGTCGAGCTGATCCCGGACGGCAGCCGGCTCTTCGCCGAGGCCAATGGGACGCGGATCGGGATCGTCGAGCCGCGCGTGGCCGCCCGCCTGCTCAAGCTTCTCGCTGATGGCAACAAGTACTCGGCTGGGATCACCTCTCTGGGCGACCGTGACGTCCGCATCGTCATCCGGGAGGTCTTCCAGGATCCCCGCAACTACGGCAAAGTCAGCTTCCCGACGGCCGCCCGCTCCTCGGACCTGCGACCCTACACGAAGGGCACGCTGCTGCGCGAAGAGGAGCTCATCGAGGAGGATCTCGAAGAAGACGAAGAGGACGAGGAGATCGAGGACCTCGATCGAGTGCTGCCGGCCGAAGTGACCGGCGAAGAGGCCTTCGAAGACGAGCCCGACGAGCTCGAGGAGCCGTAGGCGCGCTCGCCGACCTCGTGCCCGGCTCGGTTCCGGACGCTGCGGTGGAGAGGGATCGTCGGCGGCGCGTGACTCGGTTATCGCTCGCGCGACGCTCGTCCGCCGCAAGGGCGACGTCGAATCCAGTTATGCCGCCGCCTTGTCCAGGGGCGCGTCTGTCACAATGACGGCATGGTCGGGCGTGCAGCCACAAACCCCGAGCAACGACTCGAATCCGTTCCGTCCCTGCCCGCCTTCGAACGGCTCGCACCACCCGCGGCGGCGGCGGATCTCGTCGTCGAGATCGAGGCTTGGACCAAGCCGGGCGAGGTTGTCCTCGACCTGACCGGCCGGGGAGGGTGGGTCGCACGCGCGGCCATAGCGGAACAGCGCCGGGCCGCCGACTTCGAGGCCTGGCCTCTGACCCGCCTCCTGGCCGAAGTCGTCCTGCGGCCGCCGGACCTTCGCCAGATCGACTCCGCCGCCCAGGCAATCGCCGCGGCACCTCTGGCCGGCACCACGGTCCGCAGGACGATCGACTCCCTCTACGCCAGCACGTGTGCCAAGTGCGGACGGCCGGTCATCCTCGATGCCATGGTCTGGTCGGCGCTTTCCTCGGGCGGCCCGGCGTCCCTGGGGCGAAGCAGGGGAGGCCAGTCGTCCGCGCGACCCGATGCGACCGCTCCCGGGACCGAGCCGTCCGGATCTCGCGCTCCAGGCAAGGCCAAGAGCCGCGCCACCCCCGGCGCCGGGCCGAAGCGTCGTCGTGGGGCCGGATCCGCTGCCGCTGCCACCGACTCGATCCCCGCCCCGACCATCGTCGGCGATGCGTCGCTTCGAGCATTGGCCCGGGAGTATCGATGCGCCGCCTGCTACGAGCAGTTCGGCGGCCCGGAGCTGAAGACGGCCGAGCCTACCCAGGGTGACCTGGCACTGGCGGACTCGGTCCCGGCCAGCGGCGACGTCCGCGAGAGCATGCGCCGGCGCTTCCCGGCGCCCAGGCCCACGCACCCGCTCGTGGACCAGCTCATCGATCTGCACACCCCGCGCCAGCTGCTGGGTCTTCACGCCATCCTCGCCCGAATCGAGGCCGAGGAGAGGGCCGGGGCCCTGACCGCAAGCCTGCGCCTCGCCCTGCTGCACGCCGTCATCGGCGCAAGCCGCCTCAACGTCTCGAAGGGCAAGCCGGTGCCGCTGAGAATCGCCAACGGTGCGGTCCGCCTGCCGGCCGTGCACGAGTGGCACGAACGCAATCCATGGCTTGCCTTCGAGGACGGGCTCAAGCTGGTCAAGACGTTTGTACAGGGACTGGAGGCAGGGACTCCCAGGGCGGCCCTGGCCCGGCTCGGAGCAGATCTGGCAGCGCTCGAGAGCGGAACGGCCAACGTTACGCTCGTCGAGTCCACGCCCGCCGCCCTCCGACGGCTGGGTCTCCACGGCGAGCGGATGGCACACTCCGGCTCGCCGTCGCGGGTGAAGCTCGTTTTGGGCCAGGCGCCGCTGCCCCTTACGCCGGAGCGGCTCGCGGCCTCATACCACGGGACGGGTTGGGTGTTCGGCGGCGGCGCCGTCTCGCTGCTGCCGTACGACGCCCTTTTCCGCCCCGCGGCCCGGGCCACCCCCGCGGAGCAGACGCACGTGCTGGCCCGCGGTCTCGGTCGCTGCCTGGCCATTGCCTCGCCGGCCCTGGCCAACAACGGCCGGGCCGTGATCCTCCTGGACGACGACCAGCCGGCGACGCTCGTCGCGGCCGCGCTCGGCGGCGCGGCGGCAGGCTACCGCCTGGTCGAGGCCCGGCTTCACCGCGGCGGCGACGAGAGCGCCGGAATCGCCGTGTACGTGCCGCCGACGGGCGTCCTCACCCCGGGCCCGCGTACTCGGGCCAACCGGCCGCTGCCGCCGGTCGCGGGTGGAGCGGGAGACCCGGGCACGATCCCGGGCAGGGGAGTCTTCTCCGCGCCGGAGAAGCTGGACGAAGGCCCGTTTCGGGCGGGCGTGGCCGCCCAGACCGTGACCGACACGGCCGTGGAGCTGCTCAAGGCTCGCGGCGAGCCAGCCACTCTCGAACACATGCTGGGCGATCTGCTGATCGGGCTGGATCGATCCGGCCAGCTCGCCCGCATGGCCCGCTCCCTTCGCCCGCCGCACGCCGACGACGGTTGGTCGGCCTGGATCGGCGATTCGTCGGAAGGCGGATCCACGGCCGCCGGACTGGCAGTGGACGGGTCCGCGACCGGCATTCGTGGAGGGGCCGAGCCTCGCCGCCCCGCAATCGGGCGCGCTGCCGCTGCGTCCGAGATAGCCTCGGCCGTTGCCGAGTCGTCAGGGTCCGGGTTGGCCGAGGCGGGCGCCTCGGAGGGGCCGGACCTGGTGGCGCAGCTGCTGGATCTGATCCGCGGCGAGCTGGATCGGCCCAACAACAGGCGTATCCGCCAGATCGAGCCGGGACACTACTGGCTGGCCTCGGACGAGGATCGCGCGGTCGCCGCGCAGCCGGTCGCCGATCGAGTCGAGTGGGCCGTGTTCTCGCTGCTCTCATCTGCCGGCCACCTCACCGAGCGGGGCGCGGTAGAGCGGACGGCTGCGCTTTTCCAGAGCCCTGACGTGCCCGACGGAGCCTTGATTGAGGCGTGCCTGCGCAGCTACAGCGCGCCTACGAGCACGCCGGATGAGGTCATCGGATCGGACCAGCTGGAGCGGCGCACCGCAGATCACGACGCGGTGATCGCGACGCTCGCCGATCTGGGCCACCGCCTCGGTATGAGGGTCTGGATCGGCAAGCGCCAACAGACACGCCGCGTGGCCGGGCGGCCGCTCTCGTCCTGGTTGGACGACGCTGAGCGGGAGGTCCACCTGCCGCTGATCACCTGGGCGCCGGATGGCGAGCTGGATCGGCTGGATTGCGCCTGGTACGTTCGCCGAAAGGCGACCTTCCTCTTCGAAGTGGAGTGGACGGCCATGCTCGGCGAGCCGCTTCTCGTCCGCCACGCTCGCTACCCGGCCGATGACAAGGTCGTGCGGTTTCTCGTCCTGCCTTCGCAGCGGGCCGAGCTGGCCAAGTTCAAAGTTGCCCGCTCGCCACTCCTGCGCCGGGCGATCGAAGAGCGCAACTGGCATTTCATCAAGTGGAACCACCTGGCCGCCTTTGCCACCCGGCCGGATCTCACCCTCGACGACCTGGAGCCGTATCTCGGTCTGGACGCCGCGGCAGACACGGTGGGCGAGCAGCTGCCGCTCTTCGGCTCCTGACCAGGGTTCGGGTACTCTGAGCGCAACAGCCCCCGCCGGACGACGCCCCGCGCCCGGCCGCTGGCGAGTCAGTGGAGGGTTCCGGTGGGCGATGTCAGCACCGCAGCCGACGCGGTAAACGCGCTTTCGGATCGCTTCTGGAATGGCATCCTCGATCTCTCCCCGATCACGGCGACCTTGCTCGGCTACGAGCAAGGCCGCGATCGACTAGACGACCCCGGACCGGCCGGCCGGGACAAAGCGAGATCGCTCTTCCGCGACACCCTTGTCTCGGCGGACGCCATCGAAGCCGAGGCCAACCCGGCGTCTGCCCTGCCTCTGGAGGAGCGAATCACGCTCGACATCCTGCGAGTGATCTGCAAGGTCGAGCTTGAGCAGCAGGAGCAGAGATTCGACTGTTTGAAGGTCGTCGACCAGATGGACGGGCCGCAGACGATGCTGCCGCTGCTGGCCGCCTTCCAGACGACTGACACGCCCGAGAAGTTCGACCTCTTCCTGGCCCGGCTGGCCGACTACCCCCGCTTCATGGCGGCCAACACGGAGCTGGTTCGCGAGGGCCTGGCCAGCGGACTGACGGCCGCCAGCATCGTGACCGAGCGAGTCATCAGCCAGCTGGAGCGATTGCTCGCCCTGCCGGACGATCAGTCGCCGGTCGCCACCGCCCTGTCGGTGCCCGGGCAGGCCGATCGCGAGCGCCTCGTCGCCGCGATCGGCAAGTACGTCCGGCCGGCGGATTGGATCTTCCTGGAGGCGCTGCGCGGCGCGTACCGCCAGGCCTCCCGCCAGGAGCCGGGTCTCTGGTCCGCGCCCGACGGCGAGCGGCTCTATCGAACCCAGATTCGAGCCTGGACGTCGCTCGACATGGATGCGGGCGAGCTGCACCGGCTCGGCCTGGAAGAGCTGGAGGCGATCGAGGGCGAGCGGCGCGCGATCGCCCGCGACCTCGGCTTCGGCGACTGACACGAGGGCCGCCCGTGCGGCGCTGCGAACCGGGCCCGGCGCCGTCCCGTCCTCCGCCGGGGAGTTGCTGGACCGCGCCCGTGGCCAGATCGAGCGGGCCACTGGCAGCCGCCCCCGGTTACTTCGGACTGCTCCCCAAGGCCGGCTGCGAGGTCAAGGCTGTCGAGCCCTACAAGGAAGCGGACGCGCCTGCCGCCTACTACTACCCGCCGGCGGTCGACGGCAGCCGGGGCGGCATCTACTACGTGAACACCTACGACCTGCCCAGCCGCAGCTTCTTCGGGCTGGCCAGCACGAGCTTCCACGAAGCGGTGCCAGGCCACCACTTCCAACTTGCGCTCCAGTCCGAGCATCCCAGCCTCAACGCCTTCCGCCGGCTCGGGTCGCGCATGGCGGGCATGGCCTACGTCGAAGGTTGGGGCCTCTACTCCGAGCGCCTGGCCGACGAGATGGGCCTGTACCTCGAGCCCGGGTGAACGATTCGGGATGCTGGACGGGCAAGCGCACAGGGCCGCACGCCTGGTCGTGGATACCGGCATTCACGCCTTCCGGTGGCCGCGCGAGCGGTCGGTGGCCCAGCTCCTCGAGGCGGGGCTGTCTGACACCAACGCCGCCATCGAGACGGACCGATACATCTGCCTGCCGGCCCAGGCCCTCACCTACAAGGTGGGGCAGCGCGAGATCGAGCGGCTGCGGGGTGAAGCGTCGGCGCGTCTCGGGCCCGCCTTCGATCTGCGGGCCTTCCACGACGCGATCCTGGGCCATGGCACCTTGCCGCTGGCGACCCTCGCCAAGGAGCTCCCCGGCTGGCTCGGCACGGCGGGGTAGCCGGCTCGGCGCCTTGTCGCTGTCCGCCGTGCTCTCCGCAGAAAGCCGCAAGCGGCTCAGAGTGCTCGCGCGAGCGGCGGCAGCTCCCGGCGCCAGCGCAGGGCCGGAAGTCAGCGCCGCGCGTAGTTGCGCAGGATCTTGGCGATGGCGCCGTGGCCGCCCTCGTCCGCCAGGTCGATCGGGGTCTGGCCCTCGTCGTTCTTGCGAGTCGGGTCCGCTCCGCGCAGCAGCAGCATGTCGACGATGGCCTCGTCGCCGGCCCGCGCGGCTGCATGCAACGGCGTCCAGCCGCCGTGCTGGACGGCGTTGGGCGAGGCGCCGTGGGCAAGGAGAAGGCTGGCCATGTCGCGATGCCGGGCCGAGACGGCGCTGTGGAGCGGCGTCACGCGCATTTCGTTCATGGCGACCGCGTTGCGATCGGCCCCGAGGCCGAGCAGCAACCGGGCCACTTCCAGCCGGCCGAAGTAGGCCGCCAGGTGCAGCGCGGTGAAGCCGTCGCTGCCGCTCTCGTCGATGGCTGCGCGATCGCCGGCCAGCTGCTGCCGCACGGCGGCCACGTTGCCCACAGTCGCGGCTTCGAAGATCGTCAGGCCGTCGGGTAGCTTGGCCACTCTTTCCGCCAGACGCTCGGCAAGCTGGGAGTGCCCTGAGTATGCAGCGGCGAGTACCGGCGAGAGCCCGGTCTCATCGCGGGCCAGCAGCAAGCTGGGGTCCGCGGACATCGCTTCGTCGACCGCCGGTTCGTCGCCGCGTCGAACGGTCTCGAAGAAAGCAGCTTCGGCTGGGCGCCTGTCTGGCACGCGGACTGCCTCCCTATCGGGCCTGCGCCGGCGCCGCTACCGGCCCGGCCATCTCGGTGAGTGCCTGGGCCAAGCCGCTCGATCTCCGCGGGCTCGTTGTAGTGCACGAAGCCCACCCGGACCATACCGCCGGACTCGGCCAGGCCGAGGGCACGGATCAGCTCGTAGGCATAGTAGTCGCCGTCCCAGACGGCGATGCCGCGCCGGCCCAGCTCGGCGGCCACCTCGCGGGGCGTGCGGCCGGCCAGCGTGAAGGCGAACGTGGGAACTCGCTCGTCCACCCGGGCCGGGTCGACGATGCCGCGCAGGTCCAGACCCGGCACCTCGCGGAGGGCTGCCAGCGCCTGCAGCGCCAGGTCTCGCTCCGTCTCTCGGATGGCTCGCATGGCGGCACGCAATGCCCCGCGCCGGTCCGTGGCCGGACGTCGGCCCCACCGAACTCCCGACCCAGCCACTCCAGGTAGTCGAACGTGCCGAGCAGCCCGGCGATCGACTCGCCAGGAAGGGTGCCCGTCTCCCACTTGCCGGGAGGCTGCGTCGGGCGCCGGTCGGACCTTGTACGCGGCCAGGCTCTCGAGCAGCTCGCGCCTCCCGTAGAGGAGCCCGAGATGCGGCCCGAAGAACTTGTACGGCGAGCAGACCAGGAAGTCCGTCCCCAGAGCGGCCGCGTCGAGGGCCAGGTGCGGCGCGGCGTGGACGGCGTCCACGTACGTCCAGGCCCCGACGGCGTGGGCCATCTCGACGATCCGGGAGATCGGGTTGACGGTGCCGACCGCGTTGGAGGCCAGACCGACAGCCACCACCCGCGTGCGGGGGCCCAGCGCCCGTTCCAGGCCGGCAATGTCGAGCGTGCAGTCCGCCTTGTCGATGTCGACCCAGCGAACGACGGCGCCGCGTTCTTCCTGCAGGGCCAGCCATGGCGCCACGTTGGCATCGTGGTCCAGCCGCGTGACGACGATCTCGTCGCCCGCACTGCAGCGTCCGCCCGATGGCTCGGCTGACGGCGAACGTGAGCGTCGTCATGTTCTGCCCGAAGACGACCTCGTCCGCGCGCCGGCGCCCAGGAAGTCGGCGGCGGCAGCGTGGGCCTCGGCGAGGCAGCGCGTCGCTTTCCTCGCTTGTCGCGAAGGCGCCTTCGTGGTTCGCGTTGCAGCGCTCCAGGTAGCCGGCCATCGCCTCGATCGTCCGCTGCGGCACCTGCGTCCCGCCGGGGCCGTCCAGGTAGATGTAGCGGCCGGCCGCCGTGGCGGCGCGACAGGGCAGGGAACTGGTCCGGATGTCGCGAGAGGCGGTCGCTGGGGATCATTCTGCTCATCGTTGCCGACGGGCTGACTGGGTCGATCTTACGCCGGCCGGTCGGCCAGCCGACCGGAGGCCGCGGCCGTGCCGACGGCTGCTGCGATGAGATTGCAGCATTTGGCGCCGCGGTTTGAGCGGCTCGGCGACTGTCCCCGACCTAACCTGGTGTCGGCGAAATGACACCTCTGGCGCAGCGGAGGAACGCCCTCCGGAGGTCTTGACTAATCCTTAGTAACTATGTCAACATTCAACCAGACGTTGCGCCTCCCGGGACGTAAAGGGCCATTCCTCCCGGAATGCCGACCCAGGCAGGTAGGCCCGGAGGTGCGCCAACGTCAGGCGGCCCGGGGGCCGCAACAGTTCGAAGACGGTCGCTCCGGTTCGGGCGCGGAGCGACGATGCAGCCCCGAAGCTGCGGGGAAGCTCAGACTTCGGGAGCCGCCCGCTTAGGAGAAGCTCAATGCTAGACGGGAATGCGGTACGGTCAGTCGACCGGGCTGCTTCGCTCCTGATTGCTCTTGGGGAGACGCAAGGGGAGGCAGGAGTGACCGAGCTGGCACGCCGGCTCGGACTCCACAAGTCGACGGCGTCGCGGTTGCTCGCCACGCTGCAGAAGCGAGGTCTGGTAGAGCAGGACGACGACTCGGGCAAGTACCGGCTCGGGCTTGGCAGTCGTGCGGCTCGGCGGCCACGCGGAGAAGTCGCTGGACCTGCGGGCGATCGCGATGTCCGAGCTCGAGTCCCTGGCCCGGTCAATCCGCGAGACCACCACTCTCGAGATCCTCGAGGGCGACAGCGTCCTCACGATCGCCTACTCCGATGCCTCCGGCATGGGACGCGATCGGACCGGCCGGAACTCGCCGCTCCATGCCACGGCTCCCGGGCAAGGTGCTTCTCGCCAGCCAGCCCGAGCGCGAAGTCATCCGCCTCTCGAAGATCGGGTTCACGCCCTACACGTCCCACACGATCGTTCGGGTGGATCTCCTCCTCGAGGAGCTCGCCCGCGTCCGCAAGCGCGGCTTCGCCACGGCCTTCGGCGAGCATGAGCCGTCGGTCAACGCGGTCGCGGTGCCGGTCTTCGACCAGCGCGCCGGGGTCGTCGCGGCCCTCGAAGTTCGCGCTTCCGGCAATCGGATCACGCCCAGCCGCGTTCCCGAGCTCGTGGATCGAGCCCGCGAGGTCGCGGCGGTGATCACGGACCGAATCGGAGGCGTGGTCGCCTCTCTCTGAGCCCGGGCCCGCGGGGCGGGCCGACTACCATAGCAGTGACCTTTGCGGCCCCTCGGTCCCCCTCCCGAGGGGCCGCTTCCTGTGATGCCGCGGAGGATTCGTAGCGGGGCGGGCCGCGCTACGCTATGGACATGGATTCGTTCGACCCGACGCTGACGCCGCCCTGGGGTGGGGGAACGCTCCACCTGGGCTCGACCATTGGCGCCGCGGCCGCGGTTCTGGCGATCGTGATCGTGGCCGCCGTCGTGATCCGCCTGGCTCACGTCTTCGTAGCCAGCGTCGCCCGTGCCCTCCTGAACAGGGAGAAGCTCGAGGGCACAGCCCAGGAGCTCTCCAGCTTCGAGCTGAAGAAGCGGCAGGACACCATCGAGGCCCTGGGCGTCAACGTGATCCGTTTCTTCGTCCTGGTGGTCGCGGGCTTGATGATCCTCCAGGCCGGATTCAAGCTGGACATCGGTCCCGCGATTGCCGGCCTCGGGATCGCCGGGATCGCTATCGGCCTGGGAACCCAGCATCTCGTTCGCGACTACCTGAACGGCGCCCTCATCCTCATCGAGAACCAGTACGCCAAGGGCGACATCGTTCGCATCGCCGGCGTCTCGGGCCAGGTCGAGGACTTCACGTTGCGGCGCACGACGCTGCGCGACCAGGACGGGACGGTCCATACCGTCCCAAACGGCGAGATCACGGTCGCCTCGAACATGACGCGCGTCTGGGCCAGGGTCATCCAGGACGTACAGGTCGTCTACGGCACGAACATCGAAAATGCCACGAGCGTCGTCGATCGCGTCGGCCGGGAGCTGGCCGAGGATCCGGAGTGGGGACCGCGCATCCTGACGGCGCCGAGCGTGGAGCGAGTCTCCGCGCTCGGTGAGTTCGGAGTGACTCTCAAGATCCTGGGCACCGTGCGCGCTTCGGAGCAATGGGCCGTCGGCGGGGAGTTGCGTAAGCGCCTGCTGGCCGCCTTCGGCGAGGCTGGGATCGAAATCCCACAACCCCAGCGCGTGCTCCTGACCCAGGCCGGCCGGGATGGCATGCCGGCGCGAGTGGACGAGGAGCTGCCGGCGGCTGGACCCGACGACGCGGAAGGCTGAACCGCCGCACGGCGGCCCGGCCAGGGCCGGAACGCTAGGAGGCGCGCACCGAGGGATTGGTGTTCCGGCCACCCCCGAAGATGCCCATGAACCCAACGCCAGACTTGGCCGCGCCGGTCTCGCGCGTCGCCATCAATCGGTCGCACAGGTTCTCGATGTCCTCGATCACCTTCTCCTTGGGGAATCTCTCCACGGCCGAGCGGCCCTCGTTGGCCGCTCGAACGAAGATCATCCCGGCCGACCTCACCTCCGCCAGCGCCGCCATCCCGACCGTCCGCTCCATGTCGGCGACCGAAACGCCGCTGTTGGCCCGGTTGACGACCATGGCCAGGCGTTCGCGGATCTCCAGCTCGACGGCGACCTCGCGGAATTGGACCGCGGCTCGGATGGCTGGGACGTCCGGAGTCACCGGGACGATGATCTTGTCTGCTCGCTCGAAGATGACCTGGTTGAGCGGCCCGTAGTCCGGATGCATGTCGACGATTACCCAGTCGTAGACGCGGCAGGCCGTGGTGATCGCCTCCGCCACGCGCCTGGGCTCCAGGATCTCCGTGTGGAGTGGCGACTCCGCCATCACCAGGACGGAGACGCCGTTCTGATGGATGCCGGCGATCTCGCTGAACGTCTCGGAAGCGCCGCTGTCCAGAGTCCTCGGTCCACGCGTCCGCGACCGTCCGGACGTTCTCCATGCCGAGCGAAGAGGCCACGTGGCCGGTGACTGTGTCGCAGTCCACGAGAAGCACGCGCTGACCCTTGCGGACCTGCAGCATCGCCGCCACGTTGACGGCGATCGTCGTCTTGCCGACGCCGCCCTTGGGATTGAAGACGATGATGATCTGGCCGCGCCGGCCGTCCGACGACGTCTCCACCTCGGACACTGACTCGATGATCGCGCCCTTGGTGTCGTCGACCGAGATCTCCGCCCGGATGAGCATCGCCTCGACCCGCCAGCGGAGTGACTCGGCCGAGTAGGGTCGCGTGAAGTACTCGTCGTTGACGCGGGCCCGGCCCGCCAGGCTCATCCGGTCCAGGGCTCGAGCGGCAACGACCATCAGGGCGGGGATGTTGCGATCGTCGTCGTGGAGGAGGGCGTACATCTCGAGGGTCCGATCGAAGTCGTTCTCACCGTCGAGGATGGCCACGCCGATGTCCTGGCGCCTGCCCAGCAACTCCTCGAGTTCGTCCGCCGTCTCGACCGCTATCGGCTCGTAGCCAGCCTCGGCGAGCTGTGCGCTCACAGCGACAAGCTCAGCTTGCGGAAGAGCGATGGCTACGGCTGGCCGAGGCAATTGACGAGGTCTCCCTGTGGCTCGAGTAGGGTCCGGGAAGTCTAGCCCTCCGCCTCGGGATCGTGCGCGGAGACGTTCAGCACGCCTTCCCGCTCGCTAACGACGCGAGCCTGGAACGCGGGCAGGGTGGGGATGAGCTGGCTCAGAGACGTGTCCGTGCCATGACCCACGGTGAAGATGAACTCCCCGTCGGGACCGGACGAGACGCCGACGTTCTTGACGCCTGGCAGACGGCCGAGCTGACGCTTGAACGTGGCGATGCTGGCGACGCTGACGAGACCAACTACGACGACCTGTGTCGATTCGCCGGCCGGCGGCTTCGCGGCCGCGCCGCGAGTGCCTGCCAGGCGGGCGTCGACGGCCTCGTCGCCGAGTTCCGGCACCGGTGCCGCGTCGGCCTGCCTGCTCGCCGGCTTCCGGGGCTGCAGTCTCCGGCGCCGCGGACCTGATGATCTGCTCGCGGCGGGCTCGGAAGTCTTCCGTGATGCTGCCGCGTTCGGATGCCGAGAACTCGGGTGGATCGGGCATCTGGGCGGCCATGCTCGCGAAGACGGTCGGGTCGCTTTCCTGGCGGAGCTGCTCGAAGAACTGGGCAACCTCCGCCTCGAAGGCCGTGACTCGCTTCTGGACGCGCTCGATCTCGAGCTCGATTGCCGAGTTGTACTCCTGGAGCTCCTGCTCGAGGAGCTCGCGCCGGCGCGAGATCCGCTGCTCTGTCTCGACGCGAATGCGCTCCATCTCGGCCTTGGACCAGTCTCGGATGGCGCTCACGTCGGCCTCGGCGGCCTTACGAAGGGAAGCGGCCTCGTCGTCCGTCCGCGCGTGGAGTTTCTCTGTGTACGCCTTGGCGTCTGCCTGGCACTGCTCGATCGTCCCCTGCCGGGCCGTCTCGGCGGTCGAACGCATCGTCTGGATGAGGTCGGCCAGGAAACGGTTCGGGTGACGCGCGGCCGTCTCGTTCACGCTCATCTCCCCGTTGTCTGATTCTCCGGGCCCCGGCCGGACGCCGGAGAGGTCCCGATTTGGTGGCGATTCAAATGGACGTCAAGGCTACTGCGCTGAGCCCGGGAGTGCGCATTATTATCGCCCGTCCCGTGGTCAGCATCGAGAGCCCCGTTAGTCGGTGGAATCATGGGCCGGGCGTTGCGGCCGGGCACCCCGCTGGAGGTACCAGGACTAACCGTCTTCCGTACCGCCTGCGATGCGGACGCAACTCGCCGGGCGTCCGGTCTGGCGTAGTGCGGCGTGGTCCGGAGGGTCCCACGTCCAGGGTTTCGGGGCCTCCCGCTCTTCCGCCGGGCCGCCTCGACCATAGCGGCGACCACGTCGGTCCTGGCCTTATCGGGCCAGTCCGGCGGGCGTCTGCGGAGGCGACGTCCACCCAGGCGAGCCCGGCTCCGTTGAGGGCGCCGGCCGGACCGAGGTCAGTGAGGGCTGCCCTAATCCGGCGTCGATTGGGTCCTTGCCGCCAGAGTTGCCGGGGAGTCCAGCCACCAGTGATCCGGCAGGACCTCCTTCGCGTCGGGACTGGTCTCGGGACTTGGCTCGGGACCGTTCTCAAGGTTGGTCTCAAGGCTGGTCTCGGGACTTGTCTCGGGCCCTGTCTCAAGACTGGCCTCAAGACTGGTCTCGGGACTTGTCTCGGGCCCTGTCTCAAGACTGGTCTCGGGACTGGTCTCAATGGCCAGAAGCTGCTCGCGACGAAGGCGAAGCACGTGGACCAGTGCCTCCGGGTCGGGTTCGGGAAACTCCGGCGGGTCGGGCACGTTCGCGGCCATGGTGGCGAAATCGGTCGGGTCGCCGTGCAGGAGCTGCTCGAAGAATCGAGCCAGCTCATCCTCAAAACCCTGGACGCTCTGCTGGACACGCTCGATCTCGAGGTCGACGGCGGAGGTGTAGTCCCTCAGCGCTTCTTCGAGCAGCTCATTGCGCTGCGAGATCCGCTGTTCGGTCTCCTGGCGAGTTCTCTCCATCTCGGCCTTCGAGAGGTCGCGGATGGCTGGTGATGTCCGCAGCCGCGGCTTTGTGCAGGGAGGCACCTTCGCTGTTGGCCCGCAGGTACTCGGTATAGGCCTGCGCGTTCGACCTGCATTCGTCGGTCGCTGCCAGCCGGGCCGCTTCGGCGGTCGAATGCATTGCCTTGCCGAGGTCCGCCAGGAACTGCTTGGAACGATCCGCGGACGTATCGTTCACGCTCGTCTCCCTGCGCCTGATGGCGGGTCCGACCGGGCGCCCGAGGCCGTTGCCCATCTGGGCCGGCCTCTTGGTGAGCGTCGCCGCCAGTGCCCGTGCCACCTCACGCCATGATCGCGAGTCCCCCAAGCCGAGCTTCGCTGGGACTCGCCACCTTCGATCATGGCCTGCGTGTTGACGGAGGCCACTGCACCGAACGTACCGACGCGCGTCGTCGTCGGTACCCCCCTGTCGCATGCCCAGAGCGGGTCAGTCCGAGGGCGTCGATCCCGAAGGGGTGGGCGGCTCGCGACGAACGGACCGGTCGCGCCCGGCCTTCTCGGCCCAGGCAGCGAGGACGTTGTCCTTGTGCGGCCTGATCGGGCAGTGTTCGTCGCGGTTGCCCGCCTCGTCGCAGTAGCCCAGGGCCACGCACTTGGGGGCAAGGAAGCTGCCAAGGAACGGGCTGACGGCGAAGACCTCGTGGCGGATCAGCTGGAAGAGCCGGCGGATCTCCCACTGGGCCATCGTGCACAGGCGCAGCCCGGACATGTGGATGAGCGCCCGCAGGTTGGCGGTCATGACCAGGTTCGTGCGCGTGGCGTTCGGGAAGACGAAACGCGCGTCCTCGCCGGGGATGCCGGCCTCCAGAAGGTCCGAGTACAGCTCGAGCGCGCCCTCGACCTGGTCTTCGTACCGGGCCCGCAGATCCGGATCCGCCTCGGCGATCGTCCCGGGCAGCATCGTCGAGGCGCCCTTCTTGTACGAGACGTAGCGCTGGCTTTGCTGGTCGAACGCCACGCCGGCTCGATGGCGCACCAGCTGGTGGCTGAGGGTGCGACTCACGCCGGTGATCGCGAAGGTGAAGACGATGTGCTCGATCGTCGAGCCGTGGCCGGACTCGATCACTCTGCCGATCAGCTCACGCTGCTTCTCTGGCGCGATCCGGCCGTCGACCGCCCGCTCGAATATGTCGTCGGGGGCCAGCTCCGAGTAGCACGTCCGGCAGGCGGTGTAGATGAGCGGGACGTAGTAGCGCTCCACGATCTCCCGGTTCGGGAAGAGCATCGTGGCCCGCATCCCCAGATCGCTGCGTCCGGGGTTGCGCGGAATGGAGGGGCCTGGAGATGCGCCGGGCTGGCCAGGCGCGCGGGTTTCGGCAGTCACCGGCTCAGGATAGCCGCTCGCCGCGGCGCCGAGTCCGTGGCGTGGCCATTGCTCGCGCGCCGCGACGAAGACCGGGGGAGTGCCTGGCCCGGCGCTTGATAGCTGTATTTGGCTACTATAGATCTCAGATAGCCGTTGACGGCTAACAATTGCGCTGCTAGCCTGCGCCGCGTGGACGATTCCGAAGCCTGGGTGCTCTTCGGCGACGTGATCGGATCCAAGAAGGCTCGTGTCGAGGCCGCCGTCTGGCTGCGCGCCCTGGTAGCCGAACTCGACGATGTCTATGGCGCCGACAAGATTGCTCCGTTTGGGTTCACTCAGGGCGACGAAGTGCAGGGCCTGCTTCCCGTGACTGCCGATCCGCTCTCTGCCGTCCTGCATGCCGCCCTGGGCGAGGGCCCTCTTCCAGTCCGCTGGGCCTGCATCAGGGGCGCGATCGATCCGGGCGATGGACCCGCCACGGAGCGAACCGGGCCGGCCTTCCAGTCTGCCCGCGTGGCGATCGAGGCGGCTCGGGCCGGGCGCGAGCGACTGGTGATCCGGACTGGCCGGGCCGACGCCGACGAACTGCTGGACGGCATGGCCCCGGCAATGGCCGAGCTGCTCGGCACGCTCACGGCGCGGCAGAAGGTCGTGGCCCGGATGGCGCTCGTCGATGGTCTGCGCCAGTCGGAGATAGCCGAGCGGCTGAAGGTGAGACGGGCGACGATTTCGGTCTCTTTCGCGCGGGCCAGGGTGACGCCACTCGCCCGGCTCGCATCCGCCATCCGCAGAACCTGCGCGAGCGCCCTCGATTGTGCTGCCTCATCGCTGGCCGACCCCGCAGGCGCAAGCGCGCCTTCGCGACCGAGCGGTGTCTTGCTCGGCGAACCCGCTACGGAATGATGTGCGAGGCCTTCAGATACAAGGCCCCCACGCCGGCAACCACCCAGGAGATCCACAGGACGGCGATCAACGCAGGGACCCGATTCTCGACGAGACGGCGGGTCGCACTGGCGCTGAATGGCTCCACCAGCCGATCAAGGTCCACCTCGGAAAGGCCATCCTGCGAAAGAGCGAGCTCCGCGAGCTCGTCCGTATCGTCGTGATTGCGCGACCTTTGCAGCAGCTTGAAGCGAGTGAAGACGCGACGCTCAGGCGGCAACTCGCGCTCTGCTCGAACGATCTCGCGGTGCCAGAAGCGCACGTCGTCGCCCAGGCCCAGCGCGGCGCGTCGCATTCTGGCGAGGAGGATCAGGCTGATCGTGGCATCCACGATTAGCAGGGCCACCGGTACCCAGGCACGGGCCACGTCCAGGTTCAGGATGGACACGAGAAGACCGCCGGCAACGCCGAGGAGGATCACCTCCATCACCAGATAGAGACTCCGGAAGCCATGCAGCCAGGAGTCGCGCCACTGAGCGCCGGCCAGCATGAAGCCAAGCTGCGGCGCGGCGGCATGGTGGCCGTCCAGGCCCTCCAGACGCTGCTCGAGCGGGCTCCGTTCCGAGGTGAGGGATTTGCGAGTGGGGCGCGAGGGGATTCTGCTGGCCATGTCTCGACGAGATCGGGCGGACGGTTGTGGTCGCATGAGCCGACGTCGGCGTCCGCGGGGCGAGCCGGGAGTCTCTGGGAAGCATCGAGCCTGGATTGCGGCAGGCCGAGGGCCGACGGGCATCGACTCGCGGTGCCGAAGGGACGGCCTGGCGCCGCCAAAGGGCCTTGGCGTTCTCGGCCGGGCTCGGAGAGGGTCGCGCTCGATCGACCTTCGAGCGCCGCCGGCGGCAGCGGAACACCCCGCCGGCGAAGCGTGTAGGCTGGCCCGGCCGGACGAAGCTCGCGCTTGGCCCGGCGCAAGGAAGTGTCGTTGCCCGGCCCGGTCGGGCCGCGAGAGGAGTGGATATGGCCGACGCCGGCACGCCCGTGACGGTCCAGTACTTCTACAAGATCCGCTGGGGTTTCCAGGACGAGTTCGTCGAGCTGTTCGAGCGAAACCACTGGCCGCTGCTGCGAGCCCAGATGGAGTCGGGCCGGATGCTCGACGTGCAGGGCCTACGAGCCCCGCTTCCACGGCGACGGCCGCCAGGACTGGACCTTCGAGGTGACGATCACCTATCGCGACTGGGCGTCCATGGAAGAGCACACCGACCCGGCGATCGTGGCCCGCCTGTACCCCGACGCCGAGAAGCTCGCGCGCGAGGAGCAGCGCCGCTTCGAGCTGATCGAGGCCCACTGGGACACGCCCCTCGAGGAGCACGCGCTGCCGCGATAGCCGGTCGCCGGCCCCCAGCGCGCAGGTCGCTAGCTCCCGATTCCCCCAGCGACTCGATCGTCTGGCGCAGCACGTCGGCCGACTTGCGCACGCCGCGAGCCTCGTGCGGGCTCAGTTCCAGGCGGAGCACTCGCTCGATGCCACGCCGGCTGACGACCGTCGGCAGGCTCAGGCAGACGTCGTCGATGCCGTAGTAGTCCTCGACCAGGCTCGAGATCGAGAGGACCGTGTTCTGGTCGCGCAGGATCGCCTCGGTGATGCGCATCAGGCCGGCGGCCACGGCGTAGTAGGTGGCGCCCTTGCGGCTGATGATCTCGTAGGCGGCGTCGCGGGTCTGGCGGAAGATCCGCTCCATCGTGTCGGCCGAGAGCGGGATGCCGTTCTCCGCGCAGAAGGTCGGCAGGCGCATCCCGGCCACGTTGGCCAGCGACCAGACCGGGACCTCGCTGTCGCCGTGCTCGCCGATGATGTAGGCGTGGACGCTGCGCGGGTCCACGCCCAGGTGCTCGCTCAGCATGTAGCGGAAGCGGGCCGTGTCGAGGATCGTGCCCGAGCCGAAGACCCGGCTGGGCGGCAGCCCGGCCAGCTTCATGGTCACGTACGTCAGTACGTCGACCGGGTTCGTGGCGACGACGATGATCCCCTCGGGGTTCGCCTCGGCGACGCTCGGGACGATCTGGCCGAAGATCGCGACGTTGCGCTTGACCAGATCCAGGCGCGACTCGCCCGGCTTCTGGCCGATCCCGGCGGCGATGACCGTGATCGCCGCGCCCTCGCAGTCGGAGTAGTCGCCGGCGCAGATCTTCGTCGGGTGGGCGAACGGGACGGCGTGGTTGAGGTCCATCGCCTCGCCCTCGGCCCGCTCCTGGTTGACGTCGATCAGCACGATCTCCGATGCGATGCCTGAGAGCAGCAGGGTGTAGGCGAAGGTCGAGCCGACGAGCCCGACGCCGACGATGGCGATCTTGGTCGGGCGGCTCGTCTGGTAGTTGGGCTCGCGCGCCATCGAGGGCTCGCCGGTCGGGCGGCGGCTGCGAGTAGCCGGCCGCTTGCCGGAGTCGTCGATCTTGTCCGGTGCGGGGGCTTCGGGTTCGCTCATGGTTTCATCGTGCCACGCTGGGGCCTCACCGGTACATCGAGATTCCCCTCGATCGTGGGACGGGACTGTACCCCCAGGGAGATTGGCGCAGTCCGCGGGCATCTCCGATCAATCCGAACGAGCCGCCTCGGGATTCGCGGGGTTCCTTTCGTCGCTTTACCCGTATCATCGAGTTCGTGTCCGTTGATACGTCAATGCAGTCAGACCGGCCAATCTCCGAGCTGTTTGCGCAGGGGCGTCCGGTGCGCTCGCTCGAGTTCTTCCCTCCGAAGGACGAGGCGGGCGTCGAGGCATTGCGCCAGACCGCCGCGGCGCTGCGACGGATCGGCCCGGACTTCGTGTCGGTAACCTACGGTGCGGGGGGCAGCACGCGGGAACGAACCGCCCAGGTGGCCTCCCTTCTCAAGGACGAGTTCGGCTTCACGGTCATGCCGCACCTGACCGCGGTCAATCACACGCGGGCGGAGGTTGAGGCCATCGCGCAGGCGCATTACGCGCTCGGCATCCGCAACATCATGGCGCTCCGGGGCGACGTGCCCAACGGCTTGCCCGCGGAGGCCGCCTTCAAGGACGGCTTGCGCTTTGGCTCTGACGTCGTCGCCTTGCTGAAGGGACTGCACCCCGACCTGTGCCTGGGTGTGGCCGGCTATCCTGAGAAACACCCCGAGGCGCCCTCGTTCGAAGCCGATCTCGTCAACCTGAGGCGCAAGGTGGACGCCGGGGCATCGTTCGTCACCACCCAGCTGTTCTTCGACAACGAGGCCTACTACAGCTTCGTGGATCGATGCCGCCTGGCCGGGATCAGCGTGCCCATCGTCCCGGGCATCATGCCGGTGCTCTCGCTCAAGCAGGTCACACGAATCACGAACCTGTGCGGCGCCTCATTGCCGGACCGGCTGATCAGGCGGATCGAGGCGGCCGGCGACCAGCCTGAGATCATCGAAGCCCTCGGCATCGATTGGGCGCTCACCCAGATCCGTGACCTCCTGGCGCGAGGAGCACCGGGCTATCACCTCTACATCCTGAACCGGGCCCGAAGCGCGCTCACCCTGGCCGCCGGGCTCGCGGCGTGATCTGAGTGACGGGGCTGGTACCCGTCACGAGCGGGCTACATGAAGATGAGCCCTCGCTGCGTTGCTAGCCCTTGGCTTTGCCCAGCTCCGTGATGACCGATCGGAACGGCTCTGCGTAACCGGTGAAGCCGGCGAAGAGGCGGCGGACCTCCTCCGGCGGTCGGCCCGACTTGAGCAGGCCGGTGCTCCAACTCTTCGCGTTGGCGTTGGCGCGCGGCCCGAAGCAGCCGTAGCAGCCGCGGTCGTAGGTGGGGCAGAGGGCGTTGCAGCCGGATGTGGTCACCGGACCCATGCAGGCCTCGCCGCGGGCGACGACGAGGCAGACGATCCCCTTCCGCTTGCATTCGCGGCAGACGGCCTCGTCGCGGATCTGGGGCCGGCGACCCACCAGCACAGCCGTCAGAAGCTCCGTCAGCTGGCCGGGGTCGATCGGGCAGCCGCGCAGCTCCCCGTCCACCTTGACGTGCTCCGCAATGGGCGTGGCCTTGGCCAGCGACTCGATCCACTCCGGATGGGCGTAGACGGCGGCCCGATAGGCGTCGTGGTCGGCCCAGTTGCGCAGCGCCTGTATCCCACCGGCGGTGGCGCAGGCGCCGATCGTCACCAGGATCCGGGCCTGTTTGCGCAGCTCCTTGATCTGGTCGATGTGCTCGGGCGCGCTGATCGAGCCCTCGACGAACACGATGTCGTACGGGCCGGGCGACCGGCGCGAGGTCGCCTCGGGAAACTCGACGATGTCGAAGCGGGAGACGATCTCGAGGAGTTCGTCCTCCAGATCGAGGAGCGTCAGCTGGCAGCCGTCGCAGGAAGCGAACTTGGCGACGGCAACGCGCGGTCGGGCGGTCCTGCCGGAGGTGGCCATCAGATCCCCTCCCGGTTGAACAGGTCGCCCAGCTCGTTGAGCCGGAACACCGGGCCGTCCTTGCAGACGAAGCGGCCGGCCATCTGGCAGTGGCCGCACAGGCCTATGCCGCATTCCATGTGGCGCTCCATCGAAACGCAGATGCGGTCGGCCGGGACGCCCTTGGAGATCAGGCCCTGGACTGAAGCCTGCATCATCCGTTCGGGCCCTACGACGAAGGCCGTGACCTTCGTGCAGTCCCACGAGATCATGTCGAACAGAGTCGTGACCACGCCGACGCGGCCCTTCCATTCAGGCCCGGCCCGGTCCACGGTGATTGCGACGTCGATGGCCTTGCTGGCCGCCCAGGCCGCGAGGTCGTCTCGGAACAGCTGGTCCTCCGGCGTTCGCGAGCCGTAGAACAGCGAGACGGACTCGAACCGGTCGCGGTTCGCCACGAGAGCGTCGACAAGGCCGTGGAGCGGAGACAGGCCGACACCGCCGGCGACGACCACGGCGTGCCGGCCGTACGCTTCCTCGATCGGCCAGAAAGTGCCGAGCGGGCCCCGCAGACCGACCTTGGCTCCCGGGTGGAGATTGGTCAGGGCGGTGGACGTTGGCCCGACGGCGCGGATCGTGAGGTCGATGCCGTTGGCCCGGAATCGCGAGATGGAGATCGGCACGGCCGGGAAAGCGGGCAGGGCGATCATCACGAACTGGCCCGGCCGGCCGGCCAGGAATGCCGGGTCCACGTCCGTCAGGGTGATCGTGGACGTGTCCTCGGTCTCGGGACGAATCGCCGCCACGCGGGCGATCGAGTAGGAACCGGGACTGGCGGCGACGGGTTCCACCGCGACTGGCCGGATCACCGGGGCGATGGGCGGCGCAATGGCCCCGAGCTCCTCGCGGACGTCGATCGCGACCGGGCACCAGGTGATGCAGCGGCCGCAGCCGACACAGCCGCTGCTCCCGAACTGGTCGAACCACGTCGAGAACTTGTGGGTGAGCCACTGGCGATAGCGATCGCGCGGGCGGGAGCGGAAGTCTCCCCCGGCGACCTTCGCAAACGCGACGTCGAAGCAGGAATCCCACTGCCTCTCCGTGGTGCTGCGCCGGCCTTCCATGTCCGATCTCTCGACCACCGAGGTGCAGAAGCACGTCGGGCAGGACATCGTGCAGTTGCCGCATTCGACGCAGCGATCGGCGACCACGGCCCAGCGGGGGTGGTCCAGCTGGAGCTTGAGCCGCTCGCCGATGCCGGCCATCGGAAGCGGCTCGCCCATCTGCGTCCGCACCGACTCCACGTTGTCCACGGCGGCGCCCGCCTCGGCGTGGCTCGGGCGGCGCGTCGGCAGCTTGGCCACGATGGCCGCGCCTTCGGGCGAGCCGGCCTGGACGACGAAACCTTCGTCGATCTCGGTCAGCAGGATGTCGTAGCCGCCGCGGACCTCCGGACCCGTGCCCATCGAGGTGCAGAAGCACGTGCCCGAGGAGGTGGTGCACTGGACGGCGACGATGAACGCGGCCGACCGGCGGGCGCGGAAGTCCTCGTCGGTGAACTGGCCGCCGAGGAAGACGCGATCCTGGATGCCCAGGGCGGCGATCTCGCAGGCGCGGACACCCAGGAACGCCAGCTGTGGAACGTCGGGTGCGGGCTGCTCGAAGCCGAACGACCCGGTTCGATGGGCAGTGGCGATCGCCAGATTGGGCGGGAAGGTGAACCGCTTCCACGAGGTCGGGCCGACCGTGTAGCCGAAGACCCGTTCGTCCGTCCTGCGCTCGAGGCGGTAACGTCCGGCCGATTGTTCGTCCCGCCAACCAGCCGGCAGCTCCGCTGCCGACTGGATCTCGTCGTAGACGATCGCGCCTTCTCGGATAGTCGGGCCGATGACGCGCCGACCGGAGCCGCGCAGGCCATCGATGAGCGCGCCGAGGTCCGCGCGGGCCAGGAACCACTGCCTGGCCGCGGCCGTCTGGCTTGGGACCGGAGCGGTTGTCACGGAAGGTCGGACCTCCTGAGGCGTCGACTTGCATGCGGACTTGAGCTGGCGAACGACTCGACAGCGGCCGAACCTACCCTCAGCGGGCGAATAGATCGAGAAGCTGCAGCCGCGTCTGGCGGAGCCGTCGGGCGACGGCCTGGAGAACTCGAGGGTAGAGGCTGACCGCGAGGGCGTGGTCCTCCTTGAGAGCCGCTCGTAACTTGGTGCCCTCGATCACCAGGGCCTGGCTTTTCTCCGTGGCAACGACCGTGGATTGAGCCTTCGTGTCGGCCAGGACTGCGGACCAGCCGAAGATGTCGCCCGGCTCGACGCTCAGGATCGTGACCGGACCGCGCTCCGGGACCAGCGTTCGCAGGGCGAGCCGTCCGGAGATCAGGATGCCCATCTCGGTGGCTTCCTGGCCCTCGTGGAGAATCACCTCGTCCGCCTCGAAGTCCTGTATCTCCCCGAGCTTCGCAAGGCGTTCCTGCGTCTCGGGCGCGAGGTCGGATCCAAACCAGGTGTGATTGAGCATGGCGATGACGGCGGAGTAGTCGTCCATGGCTGGAGCATGCCCGTGGCGGTCGCGACCCGGCGAGTGCCATCAGGTCGGCGAGCGTGGGCCATTCGGCCCCGTTGCCGGATGGGAATGCTGACCTGGCAGCGACGCCGCTAGACTGCACCGGGACCTCGGAAGTTGGAGTGGCCAGTCGATGGAACCCAGACGGCGCGTCGTCACGGTATTGACCGCGGCCGCCGGTGTGCTCATCACGGTCGGCGTGGCGGCCATCGTCTTCGACGCGGGTCTCACCAACACCGGCGGCACCGCGTCGGTCGGCACTCCTACCGCATCCGCGCATGCGAGCACCCCGGGCACGAGCCCTTCGCGCCCGTCAGCCTCGCCCGGGCCTTCCGGGAGCAGCCTTCCCCCGACGCCCTCCCCGGCCCTCTCGCCCACGCCCGTGCTCTCCGGGTCCCCGAGCCCGCGGTCGGCCGCGTTCGTCAAGGTGGGCGACGGCTTCGTCTACGTCGGCGACGACGGGATCCAGGTGCCTGTCCAGGTGGTGCCCGGGCTCGCGGTGCAGCTGAAGTCCGGTCGGGCGATCTACTACGCCCTGGCCAACAACCGCTACGGGCTCAAGACCGATTCCTACGCCGGCGAGTTCATGCCGCTGGTGACGATGGCCCAGGCGGACGGATCGAGCGCTCAGACGGGAGGGATCGTCCTCGCCGGGCCGGTGGTCAGTCGTCTGGTCTCGGACAGGCTGGCCGAAGTCCAGACCGACGCGGATCGGTGGGTCGTGGCCCTCCCCGTAGACATCCGATCCGGCTCCGGAGCCCCGGTGGCGGTCACTTTCGACAAGTTCGGCCTGGCGGGCTGGTCGAACACGCCTCGCGTCCAGGTCCGCTTCTCCGGCTCCCTTCCGATCGTCGAGGGCGTTCCCACCAACGGGGGTTTCCACGTCCTGGTGGAGGGGCTCGGCGTGACGCGCTGGCAGGTCATCGATCCGATCCGACTGGGCTTGCCGTCAGACAGCATCGATCCTGCACACGCGATGAACCAGTTCCTCGTCTACGGCAACGGAGTGACGGACGTCACTCGCGACGTGATCTTCGATCACAAGGCCGTGGTCGGCTCAGTGATGCTCCACGCGTCGGGTGACGTCAGCGTCTCGCTCGTGGTCGATGGGAGCCAAGCGGACCTCGGCCCGGACAAGGTGCTCACAGTGGGCGACGTCCCGGTCTTCGTGGCCTCTCTCTAGAGACTGATCCCGGCGGCGCAGTTTCCGACTTCGGGATGATCTCAACGTTTGGGCTCGTCGCTAGACTGGCCCGGTCGAGGTGAACCAGCGAGGTTGGTCATGGACGGCGAATGGCACGAGCGAGATGACAGGCCCGGCCGAGGTAGCCAGGCGGGGACGATGATCTTTGGCGCGCTCCTGATTGCCCTGGGGGCGGCATTCCTCGTCAGCGAGCAGGTCAACTTCAACTGGGGAGAGCACGGCTGGCCGATCTTCGTCATCGTGCCGGGCCTCTTCCTGCTGTTGGTGGGCCTGGCGATGCCGAGCGAGGCCGGCCTGGGACTGGCCATCCCGGGCGGCATCATCACGTCTGTGGGCCTGCTCCTTGCCTTCCAGGATGCCACGGGCGCCTGGGCCAGCTGGGCATACGCCTGGGCCCTGATTGCGCCGGGATCGGTCGGCGCGACCCTGTCGCTCTACGGGCTGCTCCACCGCCGCATGGACCTGCTCGACGCCGGTCTGCGGACGGCGGCGGTAGGCCTCGGGCTATTCGTCGGGATTCGGGCTCTTCTTCGAGAACATCATCGGCATCGACGCGGATCACCGGAGCACAGTGCTTCGAGACGCTCTTCCGGTTATGGCGATCGCCCTGGGCGCGCTCATCGTGCTGATGAACGTCCTGCCGCGGCCGGGGTCGCGCTCCGGCAGGGCGGGATCGGATCGAATGGGGCGAAGGCCGGCCAACCCCTCCGACGCCGCCGGCTCCGCCTGAGCCTCCGACCGCGCCCCTGGGATAGGACCGGGCGAGCCGCTCCGGCCGCCGCCCCGCGAGGTCGTGGCGACAACTGGCTTGGGACCGCGGCGCTCGGTGCCGGGCGGGTCTACCGGACCTTGGTCACCGTGTAGTCGAGCGTGCCGGCCGGCACCTGGACTCGGACCGTCTCGCCGGCCCGCCGGCCGATCAGGGCGCGGCCGATCGGCGACGTGTAAGCTGATCTTGCCGGCCGCGGCATCGGCTTCGGCCGAGCCCACGATCGTGAACGTCTCCTCGCCGTGGCGATCCGTCTCGATCACGACCGTCGAGCCGAGCACGACCACGCTGCCGGTGCCCTTCGGTCTCGATGATCACGGCGCTCTTGATCATCTGCTCGAGCTGCTGGACGCGGCCCTCGAGGAAGGACTGCTCCTTGCGGGCGGCCTCGTAGTCGGCGTTCTCGCTCAGGTCGCCCAGCTCGCGAGCGGCCTTGATGCGGGCGATGACCTCCGGCCGGCGCCGAGTGGTCAGCTCCTCGAGCTCGGTCCTGGAGGGCGGCCAGGCCTTCGGCGGTCAGGTGGGTCGGGCCGAACTGGCGGACGCGAGCGTGCGCCGCCGCGCTCTTGGACGAGCGGCGCGTGACGACGGGTCTCGATCGCCGACGGACCCGTCGTGGCCATGGGCTTCGGCGGCCATCTTGCGAGGCGTGGGTCGGGCCTTCCTCAGGCTGGCGGGCCTTGTCGGGGCGTGCCGCCTCGTCCGCGAGCCGGCGAGCTGCTGGCCGCCATTTCGTCTTCGTTCGCGTCCGGCAGAACGGTCACCTTCGTCACCTTGACGGGCCTGTTCGCCTCCGAATCGTGGAGCGGCGAGGTGATGCCGTGTTCGTGGCGCTGGCCGCTGGGCGTCGCGAGGACCGCATACGGAAGCTCGCCCACGCTCTTCTGGAACTGCTCGATCAGGGTGTCCTCGTACAGCTCCGGGTCGGCGGTCGGGGCCCACCAGATCCGGGCCTTGTTCAGATCGTGGAGGGTCTTCAGCCAGTAGCCGGCGGATTGCGGGCGGCGCTCGCCGAGCGGCGTCTTGAACATTCCCGCGAGGCGCGCGGCCACGGACTTCTGGCTCGAGCCGATGATAGAGGATGGTCTGGCCCGGCAGCCAGAACGACGCCAGCCGCGACTGCAGCTCCGCGACGGTGGGCCGCTTGCCGTCCAGGCGCAGGTCCGGGAACGCGCTCGAGCCACTGCCGGATGGCGGTCGGGTCTATCGAGACCTTGGGTTGCGGAGCCGGCAGCTCGACCACGAAGACGCCCGGGCTGCCTCCGGTGACCGGCCGACCCCACAGGATCGGGCCCTCGACCGGAGAGGCCGTTCGACCGCAGCAGGTCGCGGCCGTTGAGTGGGCCGGTGGGGACGATGAGGTCGTCACGTGTGAACCGTGCCTTGCCGGTGCCCGGGTTGTCAAACGAGCGACCGTCGGCGCCCATGCCGTGGCGGACGAAGGAAGGCCCCGGGCGGCGCCGGGGCCTTCGGAATCTCTGGTGGGCGGCAGACCGATCTATGCCTGGGCAGAGGCTCGGGTCCTCGGGCACCGGGATGCCGAGGAGGAGCGGCAGGCCCATGCGGTTGGTGTAGATCGGGCGGTAGCGATCGTGTTGTACATCGTGGGGATGTCGATCGAGCGCGGCCCCTGGTTCGGGTCGGGCAGCGGGGAGTGGCTGTACTTGCCGCCGCGGATCGCGACCATTCGGCCGCTCACGCCGTCGGCGATGAGGTTCATGGCCACGTTGGCGAAGGTGATGCCCGACCATAGAGTCGACCGCGTCCGGGTCGCCGGAGCGCAGGTCGTAGGTCAGCTCGCTGGCGAGGGTCTCCTCGCCGGAGCGGGCCTGGATCTCGGAGGCGAGGACCTCGGCGACGTTGGCCTTGTGCTTGTGGCCGAAGGAGTCGGCGGGGCCGTACTCGGCGATCTCCCCGCCCTTCCAGATGGCGCCCTCGGCGGCGATCGCGAAGGAGTACTGGCTCGGGTTCTTGCGCTTGTCCTCGACCAGCAGCTCGACGAGGTGGTCCAGGTCGAACTTGTACTCGGGGATCAGGCAGCGGGCGCTGGTGACGTAGGCCGTGTACAGGGCGGTGAAGCCGGCGTCGCGGCCGAAGATGCGGAAGACGCCGATGCGCTCGTGCGAGCCGAGCGTGGTGCGCTGGCGGTTGATCGCGTCCTTGGCCCGGGTGATGGCCGTCGAGAAGCCGATGCAGTACTCGGTGCCCTGGACGTCGTTGTCCATCGTCTTGGGGACGGCGATCAGCTTGACGCCCTTGTCGGCCAGGACCTGGCTGAAGCTCAGGGTGTCGTCGCCGCCGATCGGGACCAGGTAGTCGAGGCCGAGGCGCTCGATGTTCTCCAGGACGACGGGCGTGAAGTCGTAGACGCCATCGCTTGACCTCGAGCTGCTTGAGGCGTTCGGCCCCGATGTGGGCCGGGGTCTTGCCGGCCTTCATCTTGCGGGCGTTCGTGCGCGAGGTGTGCAGCCACGTGCCGCCGGTTCGGTCGATCGCGCGGGTGTTGTTGCGATCGAGCGGAATCACGTAGTCCTCATCCAGCCCGGGGCCCGGCTTCATGTGGGTCAGGCCTTCCCAGCCGCGCCGGATGCCGTAGACCTCGTAGCCGATCTCGGTCGCGCGATAGACGACGCTCTTGATGACGGCATTCAGGCCGGGGACGTCGCCGCCGCCGGTGAGGATGCCGATGCGAGGGGTTCGAGCCATGCCTGCCTTCCGTGGATGTTCGGGCGGGCCGAAGAGGCGGCCGCGCGCTTGTTGACGACTGCGCCATCTTAGGGCGCGCGGGGCGCTCGGCGACGGTCCGAACCGCACGAAACGCCGCTTTCCAAGTCTCCCGCGCCGGGCTGCGCCGCCCGGAGCGGGGGCGCCGGCGGTGCCGCGTCAGCGACCCAGCTACGACTCGAAGCGGTAGCGCAGGAAGAGGTCGTCGCCGGCGCGGCGGACCCAGGCCAGGTCGGCCCAGCGGCCCCGACCCTCGCCGAAGCTCGTCCCCTCGACGAGGGCCAGCCGCTGCGCCGCCGCGTCGCGTCCGACCACCTGCGGCGCGAGCGTAAGGAACAGCTCGTCGATCAGATGGGCCCGCAGCAACTCGCCGAAGAGGTGCGGTCCGCCCTCGCAGAGGGCCAGCCGCGCCCCGGTGCCACGGACGATCTCCAGCAGCGCCTCGGCCGGCACTCGCTTCTCGTCGCCGGCGACCTTGACGTGCACGTGCCGGCGAGGGGCAGCTTCGCCAGGCGGTCGGCGCCGGCCGCGGTCGTGGCCACGATGACCGGGACGTCCGGGGATCGTTGAGGCCGGCGTGCGCCGCGTCGAGGTTGCCGCTGGCGGTGACGACGATCGTCGTCGGCTGCGGCGTCAGCCGCAGCTCGGAGCGCCACTCTGCGAAGCGCGCCCGCGAGCGTCGGCTGCGACGTGTCGGGCCGTCCAGACGTGGTGTCGGCCCGACGCGCACCGTGCCGGCGCCCGACGATCACGACGTCGGCCAGGGCGCGCAGCAGGGCCATCATGAATCGATCGGCCTCGGAGAAGCCGCTGATCTCGCCGCCGCCTGCGCTGGGCTCGCCGGGTCCCAGGGCAACGGCGCCGTCGATCGTCGACACGAAGTTGGCGACGATCGTCGGCCGATCCGGCCGGAGCTCCACTGTCAGTTCGCCTGCGAAACGATCCGCGAGTCCTGGCGGCAGCAGGCCGCCGCGGAGATCGACCGCCCCGGCTACGGCGATCGGCCCGGCCGGCCTCACGCGATCGACCGCCCCGGTCCCCCGCGATCGGGCGCTTGCCACAGCGGATCCAGCGGCAGCCCCTCGCTTCGACCGGCCATCGAATCACCTCAGTCGCGTACGCCGCGTCCCAGCCCGGCGAGATCGTAGAACTCCGAGCGCAGGGCCGCGCTCGTTTCGTACGCTCCGCGGAAGGCCGTGGTCCGGGTCACGGGCTGAACCTCCCGGACGCCGCGCATCTGGGTGCAGAGGTGGTGCGCCTCCATGTAGACCGCGACGCCATGGGGCTCGGTCAGCACGGCCAGCGTCTCGGCGATCTGGTGGGTCATGCGCTCCTGGACGCCGAAACGTCGGGTCGCGATCCGGACCAGTCGGGTCAGCTTGCTGATGCCGATGATGTTCTCGTGGGCGATGTAGCCGACGAACGCCCGGCCAGAGAACGGCAGGGCATGGTGCTCGCACACGGCCGTGAAGGGGATGGGGCCTTCGACGACCTGCGACAGTTCGCAGCTGGCCCCGCCGTAGCACTCGGTCGGGAAGACCGTCACGAGCTTCGGGTCGCCGTCGTAGCCCTCGGTCGCGTCGTACAGGGCGCGGACGAATCTGCCGCGGCGAGTCCTTCGTGCCGGCCGTGTCGAGGTTCAGCGCCGAACGCGGTCAGGATCTCGGCCATGCTGGCTTCGAAGCGGGCCCAATCGTCCGCACCGATCGAGGACCGCGCCGCCGAACCTCCGGGTCGTCCAGACCGATCGGGATCCTCGCTCCAGATCGGTGCGTCACGCCGTCGAGGTCGTCGGTCGCCGAGTCGCGCAGACGCGATCCGTGAGAGTGGGGTTCGATCGATGTGGTGCGGGCCCATGGCCACCTCCAGTGTACTAGAGGCAACTATGACCGATGGGCGCTGGCGCGACCGACCTGGACCCAGGTCGCGATGGCGGGAACCGAGCGCAGCGGCCTGTGACGATCAGGTCGTGACAGGCGCGTCTCGGTCCTGGCCTGCGAGCGCAAAGGAGCCGAGACCGGCCAGGACCATGCGGCGGCGACAACGAGAGCCGCGTTCGACGGGCCCATCGTCGAGAACCACACCTGGAGCAGGAAATCGGCCACGGGCGCCGGGGCAGCAGGCGACGCTCCGTTGACGCTCCATCGCCAATCTGGCGACCAGAAACCCATCGAGCAGGACGAACCCGCCCACGACGAGGTAGGCCAGCCCGACGATCTGGTCTCGGATCCACCACGCAACCGCCGCCACGGCCAGGCCGCCGCCCATCGCGATCAGGGCAGGCGGCCGAATAGGCGAGGGCATAAGGGGCGATGTCGAAGTTCAGCCCGGACTGCGTTCACGGCCTCGTGGACGACGTTGCCATCGAACCAGGCGGCGGCCCACATTGCCACAAAGGGCACGATCGCGGCCACAAGCAGGCTTCTGGATCGGCTGGACATCTTGCCCTCCACATCCTCGAGAAATGGCTGCGCCCAGCATCGACGGCTTCCGCAGCGAGGTCAAGGCACCGGAGCCGGCTGCGCCTAGAGCTGGCGCAGATCGGACGTTTCGTCCTCGGCGATGGCACGGGCGCAGGTCGGGCAGATACCAGCGGGCCTCGAGCGGCGTGCCGCAGCTCTGGTGACGCATGCACGTCAGCCGACCCCGCTCGCGATCCCCAGTCGGCCAGCAGCCGCAATGCACCGGCCAGCTCGCGGCCCTCGGCCGTGAGCTCGTAGCTGAGCCGGACCGGACGCTGCGAGTACGGCCGGGCGACCAGGACACGTTCGCGTTCGAGGCGTTTGAGACGGTCCGAGAGGATGTTCGGAGCGATCCCAGGCAGCGCGGTCTGGAGGTCGTTGAACCGGCGTGCGCCGTCGAGAAGCGACTCCACGACGAGCAGGCTCCAGCGGTCGCCGACGCGGTCGAGGGCGGCCTGGAGCGGGATGGCTGGCTTCGTCGGTCACGGCCCAATGGTAGCGAGTCCGGAGTTGCACCGGCCCGGGTAGTGTTGTAACTTGCAACTCGCTAGTAACTGACGCGGAACCGCAGGCGCGGACCACAGACGCGGCACAACGGCGGACGCGGCCACAGGTCAGGAGATACAGGGAAATGGGCACACTGGACGAGAGTCCAGCAGGCCGTTGCACAAAGTGACGGAGCGTGCGGCGCCGGCCGTGGTCGGCATCGGCGGACACTGGCGCCGCGGGTCCGGAGTGGTCGTGGCGGAGAATCGGGTGCTGACCAACGCCCACAACGTCCACGGCGACGGCGCGACGTGCGTCTTCGGGGACGGCCGGCGCGAACGCGGCCGCCTTTCGGCCAGGACATGGACGGCGATCTGGCGGTGCTGCAGGTCAAGACCGCCGGCGCGAAGCCGCTGTCCTGGGCGAGCGGGGCGCTGCCAGCCGTTGGGCTCCGCGGTCTTCGCCGTGGCGAGCGCGGCCGGCGGGGGCGTCCGGACGACGATCGGGCTGGTTTCCGGTGTGGAGCGGTCCTTCCGCGGCCCGGGCGGTCGGCTCATCGGCGGCAGCATCGAGCACACGGCCCCGCTCGCCTCGGGCTCGTCCGGAAGTCCCATCGTCGACGCCGAGGGACGGCTGCTCGGCCTGAACACGCAGACGGCTCGGCGAGGGCTTCTACCTGGCGCTCCCGGCGGACGAGAGCCTGAAGGCCCGGGTCGACGCCCTGGGTCGCGGCGAGTGGACCGTTCGGCCGAGGCTGGGCATCGCGGTCGCGCCCGGCCACGTGGCCCGGCATCTGCGTCGCGCGGTTGGGCTTCCCGATCGCGACGGGATCCTCGTTCGCGGCGTCGAGCCGGAGAGCCCAGCCGAGGCGGCCGGCATCCGCGAGGGCGACCTGATCGTCGCCGCGGCCGGCGCAGCCGGTGACCGATCCGGACGAGCTCCACGCGGCCCTCGACAGGGCCGTCACCGGCAAGAAGGCCGGTACCGTGCATGCTGGAGCTGAGTCTCGTGCGCGGTGTCGAGGAGCTGACGGTGACGGTCGATCTCGCGGCCGGCGGTCGAAGCCGGCCGACTGACGGCGGCGCCCGGTCTCAAGAGCGGATGCCTCGAAGAGGGTCCCGGCGCCCGAAAGAGCCGGGCTGGACGGCTGCGACTCAGGGGGCCGGCAGGCCACCGAACGTGGCCGGGCTCCGCGAACATAGGCTCCACGACGATCGTGACGTGCGCCATGATTGCGGAATGCCAGCACGAACGAGCCGTGCCCCGACGTTGATCGGGGTCGACATCGGGTCGACCTCCATCAAGGCCGCGCTCGTGGCGCCGGGAAGTGGCGTCCTCCACGTCGCTCGCCGGCACCACCGAGACTCACCTCGGTACGCGGCGGCGGGGCATACCACAAGCCAGGCGAGCTGCTCGGGGCCGTGGAGTCGACCATCGCCGAGTGCGTGGCCGCCGCGGCGCGCCGGCATCTGGGCCGCCCGAGCGGCATCGGCATCGCCAGCATGGCCGAGTCCGGCGTCCCGATCGATCGGCGAAACCTGCCGGTCGGCGACATCCTCGCCTGGCACGACCCGCGGCCCGAGCGCCAGGCGGCGTCGCTGGAGCGGCAGATCGGAGCGGCGGCCCTCTTCGCACGGACCGGGTTGCGGCCGGAGCCCAAGTACTCGCTGCCCAAGCTGCTCTGGATCCGCGAGCACCGGGCGGCGGACTTCACGCGGCTGCGCCACTGGGCCGGGGTCGCGGAGCTGACGGCGCTGAGTCTGACGGGCAAGCTGGCCACAAACGCGTCGCTGGCCTGCCGGACCCTGGCGTTCGACGTCTCCACTCGAGCCTGGGACGCCGAGCTGCTGGCCCTGGCCAGTCTCGAGCCCGAGAACATGCCGGAGGTGCTGCCGCTCGGGACAGGCGGCGGGCGGGCTGACCGAGGCCGCCGCGGCGCGCCTCGGGCTCCGGGCCGGCACTCCGGTGGCGGTCGCCGGCCACGACCACCTGGCCGCCGCCCTGGGCGCCGGCGTCACGAAACCGGGCGAGGCCCTCGACTCGATGGGCAGCGCCGAGGTGGCCCTGCTCGTGACCTCGCGAGCCGGCCCTCGGCGACGAGGTCCGGCGCGGAACGGCTTCTCGACGGGCTGCCACGCCCTCGACGGTCTGTACTACGTGGCCGGTGGGCTGCAGTCGTCGGGCGCTCTCGTCGAGTGGTTCGTCGACACGTTCGTGGCCTCGACGTCCGGCAAGACCGATCGGTACGCTCGCTTCACTCGAGCTGCTGGACCGCGCCGCGCCCGGTCCAGTCGAGCCGATCGTTCGACCGTACCTTGCGCGGTCGTACGGCGCCGCACCTCGACCTCTCGGCCAGTCTCGAGTTCGAGGGGCTGCGCGAGACGCACGGCCTGCCGGACCTGGCCGCGGCGGTCGTGGACGGAGCCGCCTACCACGTCCGCTGGATGCTCGACGAACTGGCCCGCATCACCGCCGGCGGGCTGGATCGAGTGAGGCTCACCGGCGGCGGGACGCGGAACCGCCGTTGGGTGACGGCGAAGGCGGCCCTGGGCCCGGGCCGGCTGGAGATCGTCAGGACGGAGGAGGCGGGCGCCCTCGGCGCGGCTCTGGTGGCGGGTGTCGCATGCGGGCTCTACGGATCGGTCACGGCTGCGCTCGGCGACGCCTCGCCGTTCGACCGCGCCACCGCCCCGGCCACCATCCGCGCCCGCTACGACGCCGCGTACCTGGACCACTGGCTGCCGGCGGTGATCACGCGGCTGCGCCAGAGCGGGTTGGCGTAGCCGCCGAGCGTGGCGGTTATGGCCGGGCCGGCCGCCTCGGCCCGGGTTGGCTGGGCGCCTCGGTCCGGTCAGCCGTAGGCCGCCGACTCCGACCGCACGAGTTCGACCAGGTTGCCAAGGGCGATGTTCACGTCGACGACGTGAAGACCCCAGGCAGGGCTCTGAGACCTGGCGACGGCCGGTCGCACGTCGTTCGCTCCGCCGGTCCGGTCGATCTGGAGCCATGTCGCCCCGCCCGTGCTCTCGCAGTGCGCCGAGAACTCGCCGGGGTACGAGACGAACGGGGTAGCGGCGACGGCCCCGACGCCCCCCTCGACGAGGGAGAGTCCGGTCGTCGGGAAGTACGGACGGAGGACGCCGCTGCCGCCGCCCGGCGCCGCGGGGTTGACGCACAGGATCTGCAGCGGAATGGTCGACTTGGCGCTGAACGGATCCAGGGGCGAGCCGATCCGGCCGAACACCGCATCGGCGGGCGGCGTGGCATCGAAGCTCGAATAGGCGACAACGCAGCCGGTCTGGCTCGCCGAGCTGCAGGCCGGAACGTTGGCGAAGTCGCCGCCGACGGACCTGCCCACCGGCACCGTCACGTTCCCGCCCATCAGCAGGGCCGAGACGAGCAGGTGGCGGGTCGCCGAATCCGTGTCGACCTGATACTTGATGAGGGCGGTCAGCAGGAATGCCCCCTGCGAGTGGCCGATGAGCACGACGCCCCGACCGTGGTTGTAGTTGGCCAGGTAGTTGCGCCACGCCGAGCTGACCCCGTTGTAGGCGATCAGCGCGGAGCCGAGGCCGATCTCGCCCGGCTTGGCGATCGCGGCCAGCGTCAGCTGCGGGTACATCGGCGGCGTAGACGCGGCAGACCTGCGAGAAGAGGGCCGCCTGCGCGACCGCGACGGCTCGTTCTTCGGGGTCGATCGTCAGGTTGGCGTTGGTCGTCTTCTGGCGGCTGACGGTGGGATAGACGTAGAAGCAGTCGATCGGCGGGTCAGAGGCGGGTGCTGCCGGCTCCACGGTCTTCGCTCCCGACGCATCGACCACGGTCGCGTCGAGGCTGCCGGCGCACGGGTTGCTGGCCAGGCCGGGCTTGCACAGCCAGACGGTGTCGTCCAAGACTGGCGAAGGGGTGGCCGGCGCCAGGGCGCTCGAGTCGGGCGAAGACGGGCCGGTCGGCGAAGACGGGCCGGTCGGCGAGGGCGGCAGGCTCTGCTCGCTTGCGGCCGGTGGGCTCGAGGCTCCCGTGGCCGTCGAGCCCGTCGAGGAGGCCGACGAGCCGCAGGCCGCCGCCAGGATCGCCGCAATGGCCAGAAGCGAGGTCAGCCGTCGCATCGGGGAATCCTCGCTCCAAACGGAGATTCGCGCCGGACGAAGCTGGATCGAGGCCTCAGGCCTGATCGGCAGCCAAGACGCGGCTCGCGCCAGACGGATCGGCGAGGTTGCCGGAGTTCCCGACAACAGGCCGCCCAGTACGCTGGCAATCCGCAGAGGAGCAGGCCATGTCACGCGTCGTTCATTTCGAGATCACAGCCGACGACCCCGAGCGCGCAGTCACGTTCTACGCGCAGGCGCTCGGCTGGAAGATCGAGCGTTTCGGTGACGAGAAGTACTGGCTGATCAGTACCGGACCGGCAGACGCGCGCGGCATCGACGGCGCGATCATGCCCCGCGAGAAGCCGGCCGAGAACACGGTCGTCACCGTGGGCGTCGGGAGTCTCGAGTCGACGATGGAAGCCGTTCGCAAAGCCGGCGGGCGGGCCGATGGAAGCATCGACATGATCCCCAATATCGGCCGCTTCACCTATGCCACGGACACCGAGGGCAACCGTTTCGGAATCCTGGAACCACTGCCCGGCATGTAGTGGCTGAGGGCGTCGCGCCTCAGCGCCGCTGGGCGCCGGTTGTCGACTCGACCGAGTCTCGGCCGTCGTGCTCCATCAGCGGGTTGGGACCGCGCGTCGGAAGCGAAGTCGGGGCCTTGCGGGATCTTCGTTATTGAGGACCACATCCGCCTTGGATCTCGGATGTTCCAGCGCGTAATAGAGCCGCTGGCCGGGGACGTATCGGACGGAGTAGCGGTGCCGCACCGCAGCTTCGGAACCGAAGAGAGCCACGTCGCGAGTTGCCGCGCGGCGCCGCGTTTCACGGAACGGCGCGGCGACAAAGACGCTGAAATCCCACAAGTGGAACAGCTCGCGCCGGAGCAGGAAGACGCCGTCGAACAACAAGATCGCGTTGGGGGGCCCCACCTCGGTGGCCTGGACGACCGGCTGGTCCGTCCGGAAGTCGAATACGCGTCGCCGGTATCGGCGGTTGCCGCCCGGCCCAAGTGGATCCAGCAGCGTGGCTCGGAGCGCGGCGTAGTCGAACGAGTCGCGGAAGTAGCCCTCAGGCGACTCGGATCCACGGGCGAGCCGCTCGAATTCGCGGTCGGTGGAAGCCGTCGATCGAGGCTCGAATGACGGGCCGCCCATCCTGCTCCATGAGCCGTGCCAGCTCGTCCGCGAGGATGGTCTTGCCGGCGGCGTCCGGTCCGTCGATGGCGACGCGAGTGGGGTGCTCGACATCGATCGCGAGAATCGCCCTCGCTAGGCGTTCGATGCAGTCCAGGCGTTCGGGCGTCATCGCCGTAGCGTATCCATGTCGGTGCCTTGTCGGGCCCGGCCCACCCGATCCGCGGCACGGCCCCGCCCCGGTCGGGGAGCGGACTCGACGGCACCTTCCAGCGTAGGATTGGTCCATGAACTGGTTCGTCGACCCGCACAAGATGCGGATGCCCAAGCCCAACGAAGTCCTCCCCGGTCGCGCCGAGGCCATGGCGGTCCCCGAGCGGCACGCCGTCCTCGGAACGCCGCTTCGACCGCCGTATCCCGCCGGCAGCGAGATCGCCGAGTTCGGGATGGGCTGCTTCTGGGGCGCCGAGAAGCTCTTCTGGCAGACGCCCGGCGTCATCTCGACCGCCGTGGGCTATGCGGGCGGCCTCACCCCGAACCCAACCTACGAAGAGGTGTGCACCGGCCGGACCGGGCATATCGAGGTTGTTCGCGTCGTCTTCGACCCCAAGCTCGTTTCGTACGGCCAGCTACTCAAGATCTTCTGGGAGGAGCACGACCCGACGCAGGGGATGCGCCAGGGCGGCGACCACGGCACGCAGTACCGCTCGGCCATCCTGACCCACGGTGAGGCCCAGCAGCGCGAGGCCGAAGCCACTCGGGACCTCTTCCAGGAGCGACTGACCGCGGTCGGCAAGGGCAAGATCACCGCCGAGATCCGCCCCGCCCCGGACTTCTACTTCGCCGAGGCTTACCACCAGCAGTATCTGCACAAGGTCCCGGACGGCTACTGCCCGAACCACGCGACCGGCGTCACCCTGCCGGTCGATTTCTTCAAGTCGGAAGCGGCGGCGCGGAGAGTCTCGGAAGCGGCCGTGGCTATCGAGAAGGCTCGCTAACCTCGCCCGACCCAGTTCAGTCGCTCTTCAGCGGGCGCGGGCTTGCGACCGTCGATCGAGCCGAACCAGACTGCGCTATGATCTCGAGGCCATGAGCTGGGCAAACCTCGGCAGTCGAGCGAAGGCGTTCCGCATCGTCCACTCCGCGTGGTCCGTGGTCGGCCTTGCGAGCCTGGGCTACATCTGGGCCTGCGCGGTGACGGGTCGCCGCGATCGACGTCTCTGGGCGAGCGTCGCCTTCCTCTCGCTCGAGGGGGCCGGACTTGCCGTGGGTGGCGGCGACTGCCCGATGGGGCCGCTCCAGGCTCAGTGGGGTGATCCCGTGCCTTTCTTCGAGCTAATCCTTCCGCCTCGCGCGGCGAAGGCCGCAGTCCCTGTCCTGGCCGGAGTCACGGTCGCCGGCATAGTGATGGTCCTCGTGCGCCGGCCGAGTCGGGGGTAGTTTCGGCGGCGGCCAAAGAAGAGGGATCGAGGCCGGACCGACGCCGCTGAGATGCATCCTGATCCAGCCGGCAGGCCGCCAATCCGGCTATTCTGGCTCGAACCCGACTGCGCGGAGACGTTCCTGTGATCGAAGGCATCCGGACTGGGATCGCACGCATCTGGACCAGCCACAAGAAGCGGGTGGTCGCCGTCGGCGGCATCGTGGCTGCGCTGGCGATCGCATCCGCTGCGTTGCTGGCGTTCGCGGGGTCGGGAGGGGCGCCGCCCGCCAGCGCCTCGCCGAGCAGCTCCCCGATCGCGGCCGCGACACCGACCCCGACCCCGACACCGACGCCGACTGACTCCCCTTCGCCTTCCCCTTCGCCCTCACCTACTCCCGGCCCCTCGGCCATTCCCGCCGGCTGGGAGTACAGCGATCTCGACGGGGTGGCGGCTCCGGCGGACCTGGCCCACCGGCTGCCGCTGGCGATCATGATCGACGACTACAAGAATGCGCGGCCCCAATCCGGGTTCTCATCGGCCTCGATCGTCTATCAGGCCATGATCGACGACAGTTCGGACCGCTACATGATGATTTTCCAGGAGGGCACCGCGTCGAACATCGGGCCGGTGCGCAGCGCTCGACCCTATTTCGTGTACTGGGCAGCCGAGTACAAGGCCCTGTTCGGTCACTTCGGCGGCGACGCCCAGGCACTTCAAAGGGTCATCCCCGCCATGGCCAAGAACATCTACGACGAGGACGATCTGAACCGCGGCTCCTGCCCCTACCACCGGGTCAGCACCCGAGCAGCTCCCTACAACGCCTACACCAACTCCGCCGAACTCATCAGGTGTGCGGCCAAGCGCAGCTACCCGGCGACCTACCAGGGCCTGCCCGTCCGAACCTTCACCGACGACACGCCCGCCTCGGGGAGGCCCTCATCCCAGTCGATCACGATTCCCTACCTCGCCGAGAAGATCGGCTACCAGTACGACCCCGTCACTGACTCCTATCTCCGCCTGGTCAACGGGCTGCTCCAGATCGACCCGGCCAACGACCAGCAGGTCTACGCCCGCAACATCGTCGTCATGTTCCAGGCTTACTCGATCGTGGCGTCGCTCGACAAGGCCAGGCCCAGTGTTGCCAACGTCGGCTCGGGCAAGGCGATCGTATTCAAGGAAGGCCTGGCCATCACCGGGACGTGGAAGAAGACCTCGAATACGGCCCTTACTCTGCTGTATGACGACTCCGGCAACGTCATCCCGCTCGTGCGGGGCGAGATCTTCATGCAGAGCGTGCCGATCGGGACCGCGGTCACCTACAAGTAGGCGGTCGCTCGATCGCACGGCGGTTCAGTCAGGGACACCGCCCACAGCGCCAGCCCGTGCCGCTCCTGCGACCTAGACGATCGCGACCGGCCGCTCGATGGCCGCGTCCGATCGGAAGCGCCGATCGACCAGGACCCGGATCACGTACAGGATCTCCAGTCCCGCTCCGTCGAATGACGGACCCAATCCCGGAGGAATGAGCAGACGCGCTTCGGCCGCTCCACTCGTTAGCGTGGCCGGATCCACGGCCGCCGAGGCGATGATCCCCTCGGTTCCGTTCGGGGCGTTGGTCTTGCGGTGGATCTCGATGCGGGCACCCTGTCCCTGAGGCGCGGAGGGCCAGTAGACCCTGACGACCATCTCCTGGCCGGCCGGCGCCGGCAGAGCCGTGGCGACGTTGATCGTCGCGTCGCCGATCGGCACGCTGGCCAGGAGGCTCGTCCCACCCTGCTTGCCGACTCCGGCCCGGAGGAGGTCCGGATTCTGGGCCAGAGGCAGGTAGCGCGCGACCCAGTGGTCTGAGCCCATGGGGACGTCCCAGCGGACCTCCAGAGCCCAGGCGATGATCGACTCACCCAGGTGAGCCGTGGGCGGACCGAGCTGGGGCGCCGGGACCGCGAACGGCGCCTCCCAGACCGCGCCGGGCTGGCAGGCCGTTGGAATCGCAGGCTCGAGGAACGAGTCCGCGACGAACAGCTTTCCGCTCGTCTCTACCCAGCGCTCCGTGGAGGTGACGTGCCCCTCCGAGTCGGTCTCGTCCCGGGACTTCCGGACCTCGTCCAGGCGCAGGCCGTCAAGTCTCAGATAGGCCTTGCGGGCCGCGAACGCGCTCGCCGCCGTCAGCCGGATCCGGCCGGTTATGCCTCCGCCGACGATCGCCGGATGGTCGAGCAAGATCTCCCCGTTCACTGCGCCGTCGGTCGGCCGGAGCAGCTCTTCGGCGGCGACGGAGTGCAGGGGATGGCTGTTCTCGGATCCGGCCAGCCGCGGACCGTTCAGCGCGTCGAATGGCGAAGGAGCCGAGCCGGTGTGACCGCGGAAGAGCCCGAAGCCGACGTTGGGCGCCATTGCGAACCTCCGACGTTACGGATCAGCGCCTCGAATAGTAAGCGGGGGCCGGCCCAGGTTTCGGCCTGGGACGCGCGGCCGGGCTGAGGCCGGCGTATCGCGGGCATGGCTCGCCCCTCGGGCCCGCAGGCCGGAGATCGAGCCCAGCCCGAGCGCCGGCGCGATGATCGGCCCATCGCCCCGGCCGTTGGGGCGCGGAAGGGTGGGCTGTCCATGGACCGCTTCGACTTCGTGGTCATCGGTGCGGGCGCCGGAGGGGAAGCCGCGGCCCACGCCGCGCTCGAACGTGGCAAGAGCGTCGCCGTGGTAGACAGGGAGCTCTTCGGGGGATCGTGCTCGTTCTGGGCCTGTATTCCCTCCAAGACGCTCCTGCACGCGGCCGCCCAGCATCGCTACGGTACGTATCCGTGGAGCCGTGCTTCAGACCGCCGCGACTACATGATCAACCGCGAGCGGCGAGACTGGCCCGACGACTCCGGCCACGTTCACACGCTCGAAGCGGCCGGCGCGACCCTCTTCCGCGGAGTGGCCCGAATCGCCGGCCCTCGCACGGTTGAGGTTCGGAGAGCCGGCGGCGGCCCGGTCGAGCGCCTGGAAGCCGCGAACATAGTCGTGGCCACGGGCTCCCAGTCCAGGGTGCCGCCGATCGAGGGTCTGGCCGCGACAAATCCCTGGACCAACCGTGAGGCCACTTCGACCCGCGAGCTGCCACGCAGCCTGGTCGTCCTGGGCGGCGGGGCGAGCGGGGTGGAGATGGCGTCGGTCTTCGCCCGATTCGGCGTCGAGACCTCGCTTGTCCACTCCCACGACCGAATCATGGAGCGGGACCATGCCCGCAACTCGGAGGCGATCGCGCGCATCCTGCGCGACGACGGCGTCGAGCTTCGCCTTGGGGCACGGGCGAACCGCGTCCGGCCGCGTGCCGGAGGCGGCGATGCACACGTCATCGAGTTGAGCGACGGCGGGATCGTGGAGGGCCACCAGATCATGATGGCGCTCGGGCGCGAGTTCCGGTTGGACGGCCTGGGACTCGAGGCGGTAGGGGTCGACCCCAGCGCCATCCAGAGGGACGGCCGCCTCCGCGTCGCGGACGGCGTCTTCCTGATCGGCGACCCTGCCGGCCCCGAGCTATTCACCCACGTCTCCCACTACCAGGGCGGCCTGGCCGTCAGGATGGCCCTCGGCGAGGAGATAGCGCCGGACTATCGCGCCATCCCGCGCGCCGTCTACGTGGAGCCCGAAGTAGCCTCCGTGGGCGTCGACATCGCGCAGGCCCGCGCGGCCGGCGCCGACGCGTTCGAGCTTGCGGTCGACCTCGCCACGACCGCCCGCGGCTATTCGCTGGAGGCTGCCTTCGGGCACCTGGCGATAGTCGTTGACCGACCCTCGCAGACTCTGCTGGGCGCTTCGGTGGTGGCGCCGGATGCCTCGGCCGCCATCCACGAGGTCGTTCTCGCCATCCAGGCGCGTATCTCGATACCGACGCTGGCGGGCATGCTGCACGCTTTCCCGTCGACCTCGCGCTCCTTCGACGGCCTGTACGCGGATGCCCTGAGGAAACTCCGCGGCCAGCCCCTGCCGGCCTAGTTGCCAGGCGAGCCCCGGCCTTGGCGGACCGGGGCTCGTCGTCAGGGTGGCGCGCACGTCATGCGGCCATCTCGACCTCCTGGCCGAATTCCACGGACCCGGTCATGTCGGCCCGGCGCAGCCTCGCGATCGTTGGCGGCAGGGCCACGGCCAGAGCAGCGCCCAGGGCCACGACCGCGGCACCGGCGAAGACGCCGGGGATCAGCCCGTTCACGTACGTCTGGGGAGTCGCGTAGGAGCCGTTGGCGGAGAAGATGGCGGCCAGGACCGCCACCCCGAAGACTCCGCCCAGCTCGCGGATGGTGTTGTTGGCGCCCGACGCCTTGCCCTCCTCCTCCCGTGGCACAGCGGAGAGGACGACGTTGGCGATCGGGGCGAAGAACAGACCCATGCCGGCGCCGCTGACGACGAAGGCGGGCACGAGCGCGGCGTAGGAGACGGTCGGCGAGGTCACGGCGGCGATCCAGGCCAGGCCGAGGGCCTGCAGGGCCAGACCGGCGGCCAGGATCGGACGGGCGCCGATGCGGCCCGAGGCCCACCCGGCGATCGGCGCCACGACGACCGGGGTGGCCGTCCAGGGCAGGATGCGCAGCCCGGAGTCGAGCGGGCTGAGGCCCTGGCAGATCTGGAAGAACTGCGACAGCAGGAAGATCGAGCCGAACATCCCGAACGACATCAGGAACGAGACGCCGTTGGCGATGAGCGAGGTGCGCCGGCGGAAGAGGCGAAGCGGCAGCATCGGTTCGGCGGTGCGGGCCTCCCAGACGAGGAAGGCGGCGAGGAACGCGAGCCCGACTGCGATCGCGCCGAGGATCTGCCCATCGGTCCAGCCGCGGCCGTTGCCGTGGGTCACGCCCCAGACGATTCCGACGAGACCGAGACTGGCCAGGCCAACGCCGACGAGGTCGATCGACCGATCGGGTCCCTTGCTCTCGGACAGGCGGAAGTAGGCGAGCGCGATGGCGACGATCCCGATCGGGACGTTGATCCAGAAGATCCAGTGCCACGAAACGCCCTGGGTGATCGCGCCGCCGACCACCGGCCCGACGGCGATGGCCAGGCCGCCGATGCCGCCCCAGGCCCCGAGAGCGAGTGGCCGCTTCTCGGCGGAGACGGCGCCGGAGAGGATGGTCAGGGTCAGGGGCATGGTGATGGCGCCGCCCACGCCCTGGAGGGCGCGGGCCAGGATCAGCGTTCCGCTGGAAGGAGAGAGCGCTGCGCACGCCGACCCGAGCGGTGAAGATCGCCAGGCCGATGATGAAGAGCCGCTTCCGGCCGAAGCGGTCGCCGAGGGCAGCACCCATGAGGAGCAGCGCGGCGAAGGTGAGGGTGTAGGCGTTGACGGTCCATTCGAGGTCGCTCAGCGACGCCCCGAGGTCGCGCCGGATGACCGGCAGGGCCATGGTCACGACCAGGTTGTCGAGGCTGACCATGAAGAGGGCGATCGCTGTGATGGCGAAGGTCCAGAACGGCTGAGGATCGGCGGGACATGTTGGTGGTGCTCCTTTCGGGACTCGCGGTCAGGTGGGCTAACTAAGTACTCACTAAGTTCCGCGGGCAAAAAAGGGGGTTGCTCAGCAGATCGTGGTCTCACCTCCGGAAAGGGAGCCCAGGTAGTCGTCGAAGGTCGAGCCTTCGCCGATGCTGGCAACGACGTTGATGAGCATTCCCTGGGCGAACCAGCCCTGGATGGCCTTGTCATCGGCGCCCGAGATAGCGGCCACGTCCCGCCACAGATCGCTGTAGCACGTCCCGAACGACCGCCCGAATCTCGGCGTCCTCGCAGGCGGCGTAGGCCTGGAGCTGGAGCCGCAGCAGGTTCGGGTCGGACATCAGCAGGCGGATGTAGGCGTGGCCCATCTGCTCGAGGATCCCGACCGGCCCGAGACCACGGCGCGCGAGCCGCCTTGCCGGACTGTTCGAAGGTTCGCCCGGTCCGCTCGAAGCAGTCGCGCGACCGCGGCGATGAAGAGATCCTTCTTGGTGCCGAACAGCTGGAAGAGGTAGGGCTGGGAGACGCCCGCCCGACGGGCGATCGCGTCAGTCGGGGTTCCTGCGTAGCCGCCGACGGCGAACTCGATGGCGGCGGCCGCAATGACTTCGTCGCGGCGTTCGTCGGCGGTGAGGCGGGTGGGTGCTCATGGCGCGTAACTTAGTGAGTACTAAGTCATTTGTCAAGAGGCGGGGTGCGTCGCGACGGCGTCGCCCTGCGAGTGTCGAAGGCTACCTCAGCGTCCTGGCCGCGTACTCCTCGAGCCGATCGAGCGCCGCCGGCATGTTCGTCCGGCCGAAGCCGATCCGGAAGCGGTTGTCCGTGTCGTCGAAGACCGTGCCCGGCAGGATCAGCACGCCGGTCTCGCGGACGAGGTCCTCGGCGAAGCGGTCGATCGGCACGTCCGCCAGCGAGGCGCGGAAAGCCGATGCTGCCGCCGCGCGGCCGGACCCAGTCGAAGACGCCGGCCCAGCGCTCGAAGAATGCGTCCAGCAGCGGCAGGTTGGCCGCAACGATGGCCCGGTTCCGCGCCAGGACCCGATCACGGGCCCGCAGCGCGATCAGCGCCAGGACCTCGCTCGGGGCCGAGCTGCAGATCGTGGTGTAGTCCTTGAACGCGGCCAGCCGCGCCAGCAGGTCGCGGTCGCGGGTCGCGACCCAGCCGATGCGCAGCCCGGCCAGGGCGAACGACTTGGACATGACGCCGATGCTCACGCCGCGTCGGCAGCGCGTCGGCGCCGGCCGGCAGCCGGTCGGCCGGATCGAACTCGAGGAAGCGGTAGACCTCGTCGACGATCAGGCGCGCGCCCGACTCGGCCGCCAGCTCGACCAGATCCATCGAACGTGGCCCGGTCGCTCAGCGAGCCGGTCGGGTTGTGCGGCTCGTTGACCAGGATCAGGCGGGTGTTCGGCCGCAGCGCGGCCCGGACCTCGTCGACGTCCAGGCGCCAGCCGTCCTCCGCGCGCAGCTCGACGCGCGTGACCTCGGCGCCGGCCGCCCGCGCCACCTCCGCCAGGGACTGGTATGCCGGCCGGACGACGACGGCGTGGTCGCCCGGCCCGAGGAGGACGTTGTGGAGGGCGAAGATCGCCTCCTCGGCCCCGGCGAAGACGAGCACGTCGTCCGCGGTCAGGTGCTCGTACAGCCCGGCGATCTCCGCTCGCAGGGCCGGGTCGCCCGGTGACTCGGTGTAGCCGAGCCGCAGGTCGCTCCCAGCGCCGGCGGCCGTCCTCGTCGGCCAGCGCGAGCAGCTCGCGCATCGGCCAGCCCTCGACGTCGGAGGCGCACAGGAGCATCTCGGCGCTGAACTCCCAGCGGGCGAAGAAGCGTTCCAGGGCGAAGTCTTGCAGGCGCATCGAACCTCCGGCGTTCTCGAGCGGGCAGGGCTACCGGGCGAGGTCGGGTATAGCCGCGCAATACTGGCTTACCGGTCGCTCACCGGTCGCGAGGCTCCGCTGCACGATCCTACGGTAGCGAAACGGAGGCGATTCCGGGGCATTCGCCGCCCGGAGTACCTCGCGCTTCTCGACCGAGACCAGCCGCGTCGGTCGGTCAGGACGGCCCGGGTTGGGGAGCAGGCGGGACGGGCCCGATGGCCCTTGACCGTCAAACGCGCCCCCGCCGACGATCGATGGCGCGTCCCGATCCCGGTACTTTGTCCCAGCGCACACCACAGGCAGGCAGATGAGCACGCAGATTTCGGCCCAATCCTCGGCTTCGATCCCTCGACCAACCATGAATTGCGCGGGCCGAACCACTGTTGGATTGCTGGCGTTGCTCGGCCTCATGGCCCTCGCCGGTGGGATTGCGCTGGTCGCCAGGCCGGACGGCAGCGTCATGCATCTGCCCACCGCCTACCTGGACGGCAGCCCATTTCCAGATTTCCTGGTTCCCGGCCTGATCCTCGGGAGCCTGTTCGGTGTCGGCTCCCTGGCGGTGGCCGCAATCAGCTTGCGGACCTGGAGAATCGCGCCCTTCCTGGCCTTCGCTCTCGGCTGCGGTCAGATGATCTGGATCACCGTGGAGCTGGCGATCATCCGGGAAGTCTCGTTCCTGCATCCGCTGTGCTTCGGCATCGGCCTGGCCATCGCCGTCTTCTCGGCCAGGTGGGGATGGCCCACCTACCGGGCTTGGCGCGACATCTGCGGGTGAGATCGCACCCGCGAACGAACGCCTGACAGGAGATGCGGCAGGCGCCGCAGCCGCCAGGCGTTCGGCAAGACCCGGCGCCGGCAAGTGGGCGGACGCGTCTACCCGCCCCGCGTCGCGCGCACCCCGCGATATGCGATTCGGCGCTACTTGACGGTTAGCGTCCCCTCGGCCTCGACCTTGTCGTTGTGCTTGAAGGTGAACTTGTAGTGCCCGCGGGCAGCGGGCCGAGGGGTGTCTTCTCGACGTAGCAGTTGAACTTCGTATCCGCAGTCGCGTTCGTGGTGTTGGGAGGCGCGCCGTTCTCGGAGACCTCGAGGGTGTACGTGTCCTGCGGCTGAAGAGTGTCGTTGAAGGAGGCGATCATGTAGACCGAGTCCGTGGTCGAGAGGGTGGTGACGGGGGAGCTGAACTGGCAGGTGTCGCTGCCCTGGTCGTACGCGGTCTTGGAGAAGTAGACGGTGCCGGCGCCGGAGCGCAGGTTGGCCAGGATAACGAGGCCGCCGATGACGATGAGGGCCGCGACCACGGCGATGACCACGAACTTGCCACGCCCGCCCGATTTGGTGGGCGGCGGAGCCCACGCCGGGGGCATGGCGCCCCATTCAGGCGACCCGGCAGGCGGCGCGGGGGGTGGAGCAGGACTCCACTCAGGCGGTGTGGCCGGCGGCGGTGTGGGGCTCCACTCAGGCGGCGTCGACGGTGCTGTAGAGCTCCACTCGGGCGGGGTGGCAGGTGTTGGCGCGGGGCTCCAACGGGTGCGGCGGCGGGGTGGCCGGTGGCGGCGCGGGGCTCCACACAGGCGCCGCGTCGGGCGGCGTGGGCGGTGGCGGAGGCGCGACCTCTTGCTGGGGCGCAGGGGCCGGAGTGGTCCACGCAGGCGGGGTGGCCGGTGGCGGAGGCGGACTCCAGTCGGGCGACGCAGGGGCCGGAGTGGTCCACTCGGGCGTGGTGGCCGGTGGCGGAGGCGCCGCCTCCGGCTGCGGGGCACTCCAGTCCGGGGCCGTTGGAGGGGTCTCAGCCTCCGGCTGTGGCGCTTCCCACGGCGGTGGCGGCTGATTCGGCTTGGGCGGCTGGTCGTTGGGATCCATTCGAGCCTCCAGCGGCTGGGTCGTGCGGGCATCGAGCGACGGCGGTGCCGAGGATATCCGTCCCAGAGGCCGGACACTAGCCCGTTCTGCCAGTTCGACCAGCGCAGCTGATCAGTGGCAGCGTGCAGCAGCTCGCCAGACCGCGAAGCCGGCCTGCGCGACGGCGATCCGGCTCGTGCGGCCGTCGCAGCGGCCGCCGTGCTACGTTCGTGGTCGATGTCAATTCGGGCGACGAGCCCTGGCGCGCCGAGACCCGAAACCAGGAGATAGAGCGATGCGGCCCTTCTTCGGCTACCACATGCCCAACTACACGTTCCCCGGCGATGCCGGACGGGCGGCTGTTCGATCGCGTCGTCGAGCTGGCCCAGGCGGCCGAGAAGGCCGCTTCGACATGCTCACGGTCATGGACCACTTCTACCAGATCGGGGTCGTGGGCCAGGAAGACGAGCCGATGCTGGAGGCCTACACGACGCTCGGGGCCATCGCGATGCGCACGGACGAGGGTGCTGCTCGGGACCATGGTGACCGGCGTCACGTATCGCAACCCGGCGCTGCTCGCCAAGAGTCGTCACCACGCTGGACGTGATCTCCAAGGGCCGGGCAGTTCTGGGGATCGGCGCCGCCTGGAACGAGTCCGAGCACGCCGGCTACGGCTTCGAGTTCCCGTCGATCGGCCGGCGCGAGGATCGCCTCGAGGAGGCGCTGACCATCTGCAAGGCCATGTTCACCGAAGAACGGCCGAGCTTCGAGGGCGCCTACTACCAGCATCGATCGCGCCCTCAACCGACCCCCGGCCGATCCAGCCGGCGGGCCGAAGATCCTGGTGGGCGGGCGGCGGCGAGAAGCGGACCCTCAAGCTCGCGGCGCGCTTCGCGGACATCACCAACTGGTTCGGCGAGCTTGAGGAAGCCGTTCCGAAGCTCGGCGTACTGGACCGCCATTGCGAGGCCATCGGACGCGACCCAGCCGAGATCCTGCGTACGGTTTCCCTTTCGATCGTGCTGGCCGAGAGCGAGAGCGACAAGGCCCGGGTGGTCGAGCAGGTGCCGGCCGCCATACGCGGCATGGCGATGCCGGCGACCCTGGACCAGGCCGCGGACATCCTGCACCGCTACATGGACGCGGGCTTCGGCGGCTTCATCTTCCGCAACACCATGATGCGCACGCCCGAGGCGGTGGCCCGGGCCGGAGAACTGATCGCTTCGATGCGGAAGGAAGGAGCCCGGCATGACGGTGCCGATCGACAAGGCGGAGTTGCGGCGGCGGCTGACCCCACTGCAGTACTCGGTCACCCAGGAAGCGGACACAGAGCGACCGTTCACGCGGCGCCTACTGGGACAACCACGACGCCGGCGCGTATCGCTGCGTCGTCTGCGGCGAGGTCCTTTTCGACGCGTCCAGCAAGTACGACTCTCATTCCGGCTGGCCGAGCTTCTATCGACGTTCTGGACAAGGCCAAGGTCACCACCCGCCGCGACACCTCGCTCGGCATGGCCCGGACCGAGGTCCTGTGCTCCAACTGCGGCGCCCACCTGGGCCACCTTTTCGACGACGGCCCCCGGCCTACAGGGCTGCGCTACTGCATCAACTCGGCGTCGCTGGACTTCGAGAAGGCGACGGAATAGGCGCCTCGACGACGATCGCTCAGCGTTGCGAGATGGTCACCTTGTTGACGCCGCCCGAGACCTCGATCTCGTAGCGATCGGCGGCGGAATCCGCGCCGGGGGTCTGGATCGAAAGCCGGCCAGCGCCCTTGCGAGAGTCGCCATCGACGACGACCTCGCCGATGCCGCCATTGACCTCCAGGCCGACTGCGACCTCGAGCGGCCGCTCGATCGCGATGGGGCTCATACCCCCGGTGACCCGGATCGGAACCACGCCGACCGGTCGGGGCAGCCTCAACTCAATCTTGCTGGCACCCCCCTTGAGGACTCGGAGATTGTCCTTGGCGTCGTCCTGCTGGCGGTCCTCGCAGTAACCACCATCTCGATCGGGGCGCGCGCGCCTTCAGCCGAGCGGTGTCCTAGCCGGAAGCGGCCTCCTCCGCCCATACTTTCGCCCGGGCGTCCCATCCTTTCGCCCGAGCGTCGCCGCTGTCGTCTGGGCGAAGCTGCGCAAGACGGGGGCCGATGTGGCCTTACCGGCCGCGAAGCCTGGGAAGCATCATCGGCACCCTGGTCGCGTAAGCCGTGTAAGCGTCCCCGAAGTGGCGGACCAGCAGGCCCTCCTCGGCGCGTGACCGCAGGTAGAAGGCGGGAAGCAGCGCCACGAAGCCGACGCCCAGCATCCAGTTCAGCAGGGCGAGCGTGCCTCCGGCCCAGAGAAGCAAGACCGAGTCGTATAGCGGGTGCCGGACCAGCCCGAAGGCGCCGGTTGTTATCAGCTTGGTGTCCGGTCTGACTTCGGCGGGCGCCACCAGGTGCCGGCCCATCGATCGAACGCCCCAGATCGCCAGGAAGCCCGCGGCCCACAGCACGGCGATCCCCGCGACACGTAGCCCGTCGGCCGGCGCCCCGGCGAGGCTGCCAGCCGTCCCTCGGTTGGTGATTGCCAGTGCCAGGCCCGCAAACACGAACACGGAGATCCCGACGTAGTTGACGAGTGCCAGCGGACCGCCGACACGTTCGAGAGGGGCCGGCCGCGATGTCCTACGCTCGCGGACCAGGACGGCGACGGCCGCGGTCAGCTGCGAGAGGCAGGCGACTATCACTGCAAGACGCGCCACGAACTCGATCGTCAGGTTCACCGGACAACCTCGAACGCCGCCGGTCCCCAGACCGCACCGAAAGAGGCCGGGACCGTCTCACCCGGGGCAAGCGTAACGGCGCTGGCGGTCGGACGGGAGCCTGGCTACGATGGAGACCGGCGCAGAGCGCCGCGAGGAGAGTGATGGCGGCTCCATCGGCCAGGGACACGGGTCCCGAGGCAAGCCAGGAGGCGGTCGCCCGGTCGACCTGGCCCTCGGCGGACGGCACGCCGATCCACGTCCGTCACTGGCCCGCTGCCGGCGATGCCTGGGCCACCGTTCTGATCGTGCACGGCATCGGCGAGCATAGCGGCCGCTATGAGCGGACCGGCCAGCTGATGGCCAACGCCGGGCTGGACGTCTACGCGTTCGATCTCCGCGGACACGGGCTCTCCGGTGGGCGGCGCGTCTACGTTCGCCGCTGGGACGACTTCCTCGACGACCTCGAGCTGAGGCTCGCCCAGGTGCGGCAGGAGGGCCTGCCGCTGGTCCTGCTGGGCCATTCGATGGGCGCGCTCATAGCGCTGACGTACGTCTGCTCGGACCGTCCGGGTCCTGAACTGCTCGTGCTGAGCGCCGTGCCGCTCGGCGCTCGCACGCCAGCCTGGCAGCGCGTCCTCGCTCCTGTTCTGAGCCGCGTGGCCCCGACGTTGCTCGTCGCCAACCCGATCTCCGGGGACCAGCTGTCCCGCGACCCTGCCGTCGGCACCGCCTACTTCGCCGACCCGCTGGTCCAGCCGCGGTCGACGGCGCGACTCGGAGCGGAGCTGCTCCGGACGATGAAGCGGGCACGCTCCCAGGTTGATCGGATCAACGTCCCAACGCTGGCGATCCACGGCGGCGCCGACACCCTCGTCCCCACGGTCGTCAGCGAGCCACTCGCCTCGTGCGCGGGCCGTGGAGCGGCGGGTCCTGCCGAACCTGCGCCACGAGACGCTCAACGAGCCGGAGGGGCCGGAGGTCGTGGCCGCGATCGTGGATTGGCTCCGTTCCCGAGTGCGAATCGCAGCCGGTTGAACTTGCGCCACTGCCTCCAGGCAATCGAGCCCTCTTGCCCCTTGCGTGCGGGCCGGGCTCTGGCACCATTGACCGCATGAGCATCGAGATTCGAGCCTGCACCGCCTGAGCGATTCGCCGAGCTGCTCACGACCGCCGAGGTGGCCTTCAGCGAAGACGTGTCGGACGATCTGATCGAGCGAGTCCGCAAGGTCTCCGACCCGGAGCGCTTCGTCGGCGCACTCGACGGCGACCGGTTCGTCGCAACCGGCGGGCGTCTTCTCGTCCGCGGCTGCGCGTGCCCGGCGGAGACCTGCCCGCCGGCGGCGTGACGTGGGTCACGGTCCTGCCGTCTCATCGGCGGCGGGGAATCCTGCGGCAGATGATGCGGCTCATGATCGACGACTGCCACGCCCGAGACGAGCCGCTGGCGATGCTGTGGGCGTCAGAAGGGTCGATCTACCAGCGTTTCGGCTACGGGATGGCGACTGTCTCCGTCGACCTCGAGGCGGAGTCGCGGGCCGTTGGCTTCGCCCGGGAGTGGCCGCCCGAGGGGCGCTGCCGCCTGATTCCCGCCGGCTTAGGGATTGGACCTGGTCGAGCCCGTCTACGAGGCAGCGCGAACGCAGCACCCGGGCTTCCTCGGGCGAACTCCGGACTGGTGGGTCGGGCATCCTCCCGAACTCGGAGAAGGACGGCAAGGGCGGGGAGGCGCGCCGGCTGGTCGTCTACGAGAGCGATCGCGGACCGGAGGCCTATGCCGTCTACAAGACCAAGGCCGATTGGAACGGTCGGGGTCCGGGCGGCGTCGTGACCGTGGAGGAGGCGATCGGGTGCACCCCGCTCGGCACGCGCGAGATCTGGCGGTATCTGCTCGGCCTGGACCTCATGCGGACTCTGAAGTCGTGGCGCCTGCCGCTCGATCACCCGTTGATCGCGCTGGCCGCGGAACCGCGCCGGTTGGGGCTGACGCATGGGCGATGGGCTCTGGCTGCGGATAGTGGATGTCGCCGCCGCCCTGGAGGGCCGGACCTACGGCATCGGCGGAGATCGGCAGCGGCGCCCTCAATCTGGACCTGCGGGATGACTACTGCCCGTGGAACGCGGGGCTCTGGAGGCTCGAGGTCTCAGCGGGCCGGGCGCGCGTGGCCAGGACCGGCGGGCAAGCCGATCTGACTCTGGACGCCAACAGCCTGGGCTCGATGTTCCTGGGCGGGTCCACCGCCACAGCCCTCGCCGCCGCCGGACGCGTCGAGGAGACTGCGCCCCGGCGCCCTGGCCGCGGCCGATCGCCTCTTTCCGACGGCGACGATGCCGTGGTGCCCGCAGGAGTTCTAGAGCTGGCTCGCTACCTGGGCCGAGGTAGGGCTATCGTTCGAAACGGATGGGCTGGTGATTCCCCGCCGGTGCGCATACGTCGCACAGTGTCAGGCCATCTTCGATCAGAGCAGCGTGGCGCCGACCTTGGCCTCCCTGAATCGCGAGGGGATGCTTGCAGATCGAGCAGCGGAGCGGCTTCGTCTCTGCGCGATCGCTTCTTGTCGACATCCGTTCATCCATTTTCGCGGGCTTGGCAGCCTGCGGTGTCTGGCGGCCAGGGCTCCTCGAGCCGGTAGACCGCGCCTACTGGGTCTTCCTGGTTTCGGATTGTAGGGACCGCCGCGGCTCGAATTGCGGTCGTTGCGCAGGTGCAGCTGGCCATCCCGTCAGGCGCGCACTCAGATGCGCCGAGCGCAACGGGGACCGTCGTGGGCCCAGCCTGCACGGGCGGGTGTCCTGCCCGGCCGGAGAATTCGACTCGCCGCCGCGAAACCGCGGCGGCGAGCTCGTTTGGGCTGGCGCTGGGTCAGCTGAGCGAGAAGGGCGGGTAGGGGACGGGCATCAACAGGAGGTACGCTCCGACGCGCGCGTAATACCTTAGAAAGGACCCATAGAACGAAGCTGCGAAGTCAGGGTAGCGGCCAAACAGCAGGATCGGGATCCAGACAATGAGCAAGCTCAGGTACACGACGATGGCCAGTATCCCGAGTACCACGAAGTGGGGGATCGTGATGATGACTCGGACCAGAAAGCCGAAGATCGGGATGCCCCACGCACGGTTGATCTGAAGGCTCTCAGGATTGATCTGGAGTGCAATCGGGATGGGCGCCCCCGGCTCGAGGGGCGGATACCCACCCGGCATCAGGAACGCTGTGTATGCGGCGATCCTTTGGCCTCGATGGATCGTCTCTGTGACGAGCTTGAGGGCGATCCCTGGCACTCGACCCATAACGAGGATCGGGATCCAACCCAGGAAGATCCAGATGTACATGCCGATGCCGAGGATCATCAACACGACGATGTGCGGGATCGCGAGGATGCCCCGTACGAATATGCCGATGAAGGGGATGCCCCACAGCCGGTTCATCTCGCGGGCGTCGGTGACGGTCAGCTGGACGGGGTACGCGCCGGAAGCCGCGTAGGCGGGCGCAGCATACGGGGGGGGCGGATAGCCCGCAGGCGGATAGCCGGCAGGCGGGTAACCGGGAGGCGGACCACCAGCAGGCGGGTAACCGGGAGGCGGATAGCCGGCAGGCGGATAGCCCGGAGGCGGACCACTAGCTGGCGGGTAACCGGGAGGCTGGTAGCCAGCTGGCGGGTAACCGGGAGGCTGGTAGCCAGCTGGCGGGTAACCGGGAGGCTGGTAGCCAGCAGGCGGATAGCCCGGAGGGACATAGCCGGGAGGCGGACCGCCGGCAGGGGGAGTGACGGGAGGCTGAGAGTCGGCGGGGGGAGGCTGCAAGTCGGCGGGGGGAGGCTGCAAGCGGCGGGGGGAGGCTGCGAGTCGGCGGGGGGAGTCACGGGAGGCTGCGAGTCAGCGGGGGGAGGCTGAGAGTCAGCGGCGGGAGTCACGGGAGGCTGCGAGTCAGCGGGGGGAGTGACGGGAGGCTGAGAGTCGGGCGCCGGTGGGTCGGAACCCGGAGAGCCTGGTGGCGGTGGAAAGGCCATAGCAGATCCCTCCCAACAGGTGGTGAATTGACGCCCAATCAGCATAACGCGGCGAAGCAGCCATTCATAACCGTCTCGTGCCGCACGCCAGGCCGCCCGAAGGGTCCGCTCGCACTGTTATGTAGGCCGGTGGCCCGCGCCGAAGGAGCGCGGAGGGCGCGCGGACCTGCGGTGGCGTAACCTTGCCGCTGACCTGGCATGGCGTCACGGCGAGCAGCAGGGGAGCTAAGCGTGACCGTCGACGAGAGATCCGCCGTCAACCGACCCGGACGCCGCGATCCGGACGGCCTCGCCCAATCGCTTCCGGAATGGCTCCGGGGCGCCCGGCTCTCGCCCCGAGTGACTGCCCTGGCGGGGCTGGGCGGGGCTCTTCTCTGGGGAGCCGTTCTGGCGGTCGAAGTGTTCAGGGCCCATCTGAGCCACTCCCTGGTTTCGCGCCCGGACCGGGTACTGGGCTGGGGCGGGGCACCGTACTGGGTGCCCTTGACGGTGACGATGGCCGCGGCGGCCGTCCTGTTGGTGGTCCTGGCTCTGGGGCTGCGCGCGGCCATCCACGGCCGACTGGTTTGGGCCGGTCTCGTGGGACTCATGGCCGTGGCCGCCGCATCGAACATGGCGATCCGGTTCTTCCCGACCGATCCCTTGATGTACGAGACGAGCCCCGCGCGCGGTGTGGCGGCGCTGGTCTTCGACGTCTCGTTGCCCGCCGCGGCCCTTCTTGCCGGCATCGGCTTGATTCGATCCGGCTCGACCATCGCCGGCTGGTGCTCAGTTGGCGCCGGCATCGTCGCGGGCTGGGCCGAGATCGACGCCACTGCCGTCGGGGCAATGGCGGGGGCCGGCCAGCCGCAGACCGAAGGAGCGATCGCCGGCGAGATGGTCGCCATCGTCTGGATCGGCGGGCTCGCGCTCGTCCTGCTCGCCCTGCGCGGTGCGGACCGGGTCACCGCCATCCGGTCGAGGCGGGGTCGTCTGGCGTTCGGCGGCCTCGGGGCCGCCCTGAGCGTGCTGGTCGCGGTTCAGATGATCGCGGCGCTGGTCGGATACGGGGTCATGGGCCCGGTCGTGCTCTCCCAGCTCGAGGGCCGGACGCAGGCGTCGACCATCTCGGTCGAGTCGGTGGCCCGCTCGTACCGGGTCTACCGGCCGGCCTCGCTCGCCCTGAAACCGGGCCTCGTCATCGTCCTGTCCGGCGTCTTCGGCAGCGGCTTCCAGGCCGAGGTGTCGACCGGATTCGACGCCCAGGCCGATAGGTTGGGCTGGATCGCCGCCTATCCCGACAGCGTCCTCGACGGCTGGGACGCGTTCGGCAGCACGCCGGATTGGGGCCTCCACCCGGGCGCGGACGACGTCAAGTTCATCGGCGCTCTGATCGACAGGATCGTGGCCGGCGACGGAGTCGATCCCGGCCGTGTCTACGTCACCGGCATGTCGCGCGGCGGCATGATGACCCACCGGATCGGCTGCGAGCTTGCGTCGAGGGTCGCCGCCATCGCGCCCGTGTCGGGGAACATGGCCACGGCCACCGGTAGCGCGGCCGATGTGCCGTGCAACCCGACTCGTCCGGTTTCGGTGCTGGCGATCCACGGCACCGCCGACGGCGTCATTCCGATCGCCGGCGGCCGGGTGGACATTCCGTTCTCGCCCCTTGTCGACGTCATGGCCAAGTGGCGGATGGCGGACGGCTGCGGCGGGGCTTCCTCAGCGTCGACCGACGGGCCCTCGACCACGACCAGCTGGCAGTGTCCCGGCGGTACTACCGTGGCGATGCGGGTCGTCCAGGGAGGCTGGCACGTCTGGCCGGGAACGCCAACAGGCGCTGGCGGGCCGGACGCCTTCGACGGTTCCAGGGTGGTCGCGGACTTCTTCGCCGCCCACGCCAGAACGTCCGGCTAGGCGGGCCGACCGCCCGGAGCTCTCGCCGCCGTGGAGCGGTTTCATCTGTCACCATTCGGGCGTGAGCCCATCCAGCCCCCGGAATCGCCTCCCGAAGGGGCGCACCCTGCACGAACTTCCCGAGCCGCGGGCTTTGCTTTTCGATCTGGATGGGACGCTCGTGGACACGGTCGGGCTGCGGATCGCGGCCTGGCAGGAGGCATTGCGCCGGTACGGGCTCGAAATCGATCGAGAGCGCCTCTCCGGCTACATCGGATCCGACGGACGGTGGCTGGCACGGGAAGTGGCCCGTGTCGCCGGCCGCGAGATCGACTGGGCCGAAAGCGACGAAATCGATCGGGTGAGCGGGGCGCTGTTCGACGCGATGAACGCTGCGCCCAGGCCGCTGCCGGGCGCGACCGAGCTGCTGGCCGCGCTCGAGGACAGCAGTCTCTCTTTCGCGATCGCCACCTCGAGCCAGCCCGGACAGGTGCAGGCGAGTGTGGGGGCGCTGGACCTGCCGGCGCCGCCGCGGATCGTCGACGGCAGCCACGTCGAGCGCGCCAAGCCCGAACCGGATCTGCTGCTCGCCGCCGCCGCTCGGCTGGAAGTCGAGGCGGAGCGGTGCTGGTATGTCGGCGACTCGACCTGGGACATGATGGCCAGCTCCCGGGCCGGAATGGTGGGGATCGGCGTTACCACGGGCGCGGCCGCGTCCGCGGCGCTGTTGGAGGCCGGGGCTGCGGTCGCGGTGCCGAGCCTCATGGAGTTGCTCGAGGATCTTCGACGGCGCGGGCTGGTAGCTGGCCCCTGACTCCGCTCGACAGCTCGCCGGCCGCATCACGTCCAGCCGGCGCCAACCTGTGGGAGAGCCCCGGAATATCGTGGCGGCATGCATTCCACGGAAGGGGCCCAGACGGCTCCGGACGCCGAGGCCGAAGATCCGCGGGTCGAGAAGCTCCAGCTCGCGGACTGGCGGCGCTGCGTCGCCGAGCTGTACGGCGAGGTGCGGCATCTGGCTTCCACGGACCCCGCGGCAGCGTGGCAGCGCTGGCGTCTGACCCGGGAGAGGCTGTACCGGGAGCACCCTTCGTCGCCGGTTCCGGCCGACAAGCGGGCCGGCTTCGTCGCCCAGCATTTCGCCTACGACCCGAGTCTCCGTTTCGAGCTCCCGGTGCAACCGGTCGAGGCGGACGAGGCGGGCGATCGGGCAGACACGGCCCGTACGGGCATACTCGGAGGTTTGGGAGCGAGTCTGGCCGCCGGCCTGGCGCTGCCGATAAGCGTGGGTCAACAGATCTCGTTCGACCGGCTCGGCTGGCTGGACGTCCCATTCGAGGCGGGCGTTCGCCGGCTCGCCCTGTTCTGGCTGCCCGAATACTCGGGAGGGCTCTTCCTGCCCTTCCGAGACGCGACCAACGGAAGTGAGACCTACGGCGGCGGTCGCTACCTGCTCGACAGCTCCAAGGGGGCTGATCTGGGCGGCGACCCTTCTCGAGGCTCGGTCATCGTTGGACTTCAACTTCGCCTACCAGCCCTCGTGCGCCTTCGACCCCCGATGGTCGTGCCCCCTCTCGCCACCCGAGAACCGCCTGGACGTGGAGGTCCGAGCCGGGGAGCGGCTTCGCTGAGGGCGCCAGGCCCCCGCGGCGCCACTCCGTGGTAGAGCTAGTCGGGCTGAATGGTCGCCGGCTCTTCGCCGACCGTTGCCACAGGCGCGACCCGCTGAAGATCGACCGCCCGCACGCGCCTCGTCTTGCCGGCATCCGTGCGTACGAGGGCGGCGGGGATCAGCCCGCCGACGATCGAGTCCACGACCGCGAGCTCGCCGGCGTAGAGTCCGCCGCCGCCGATGCGCACCCGGTCGCCGACCGAGATGTCGTCGCGCCCGGTGAGGGCCGCGAGGTTGATCTCGGCCACCGTCGAGCGGACGTAGGCCGGGTCGCCGGGCAGTCCGACCGTTCGGACCTGGCGGGTGGCCGTCCGGGCCACCGGGTAGTTGATCTTGCGTTTTCGCACTGCGATCTGCCCTCCCTAGCGGCCGGAAGCCGCGAACGCGGGGCGAGCCTGACCGGATCGCACTCCGCCTGAGAATGTGCGCGCGCCGGAGCGCCCGCCGTAGCGTCGCGGCGGCGCCGCCTCGCGGTTCGGGTCCGGCAGGAACTCCTCGACGACGGCATAGGGGATTGCCTTGCGCAGCAGGCGCTGGACTCCGCGCAACTCCTCGACCTCGTCGGGCGAGACCAGCGAGATGGCGGTCCCGCTCGCGCCCGCCCGGCCGGTCCGGCCGATGCGGTGGATGTAGTCCTGCGGCTCGTACGGCAACTCGAAGTTGACGACGTAGGGCAGATCTTCGATGTCCAGGCCCGCGCGAGGCCACGTCCGTGGCAACGAGAACCTTGACGAAGCGGCCCTTGAAGGCCGCCAGGGCTCGGGTTCGCTCGGGCTGGCTTCGGTCGCCGTGGATGGCCGATGTGCTCACGCCGCGGCGGTCCAGGTACGAGGCCAGCCGGCTGGCGCCGATCTTGCTTCGGGTGAAGACGAGGACCTGCTCCATCGTGGTCGCGCTGGATCAGGTGGAGCAGCAGGTCCGCCTTGCGCTCCGAATCGACCGGGTAGAGGACCTGGGTCAGGTTGTCGGCGATGCTGTTGCGGGCCGCGACCTCGACCGTCTCCGGGTTGGTGAGGAACTCGCCCGCCAGGCGGCGGATCTCGTCGGAGAAGGTGGCCGAGAAGAGCAGCGTCTGGCGCTTGGCGGGGATGCTCGCCGACGATCTTGCGGACGTCGGGGATGAAGCCCATGTCGAGCATCCGGTCGGCCTCGTCCAGGACGAGGATCTCGACCTGGGAGAGGTTGACGCTGCGCTGGCCGATGTGGTCGAGCAGGCGGCCGGGTGTGGCGACCAGGATCTCGACGCCGCTCCAGAGGGTCTTGATCTCGGGATCGATGCGGGTGCCGCCGTAGACGACGGCCGACCGGAGCGGAACGCCCCGACCGTATGTCTTGACCGCCTCGGCGACCTGGACCGCCAGCTCGCGGGTCGGGGTGAGGATGAGGACCCGCACCGGGTGGCGCGCCGGCGAGAAGCCGGCGTTGCCGTGGTGCCGCAGGGTCTCCAGGATCGGCAGGACGAAGGCGGCGGTCTTGCCGGTTCCGGTCTGGGCGGCGGCGAGACGTCGCGGCCGGCGAGGATCAGGGGGATGGCCGCGCTCTGTACGGGCGTCGGCTCGGTGTAGCCCTCTCGCGCAACTGTGGCGAGGAGGTCGGCCGAAAGGCCGAGGTTTTCGAATGTCAAACGAGTTCTCCTGAGTGCGTCGATTGACGCAGGATCTGAGCGCGCCGGGCGAGACGGATTGGTGCCCGCCTGGGCGCGATCGAGGTTGGGTGGTTGGTGCTGGCTGCGCCGAGCGGCGCTGCGTCGCGTTCAGGCAACGACTGCCGCCAGGTTGCGACGCGGCTGAGGCAGACCGGATCTCCGGTGCCTGCGCCGCCCGGTCGAAGATGCGACGGTACTGGCGGCCGACTTCCCACCACACCATGCCGCGGCGTGTGCTCGTATGCCCGCCGCCCCATCGCGGCTCGAAGCGTCGGCGTCCGTCAGCAGTTCGGTGATCGCTCTCGGCGAGAGCTCGTGGGCGAGCCTGGAGTCGACGAGCCTGCCGCGTCCGCCTGCGAGCATCTCGGAGGCGTACGCGGAGGGAGTCGAGACGATGGCCTTGCCGGCGCCCATGGCGTAGGCGAGCGTGCCCGACACGGTCCGGTCGAGATCCAGGGACGGGGCCACGAACACGTCTGCGGCCTCGAGCCACGTGCCCAGCTCAACTCGGCCGACGAACCGATCCACGAACTTGACCTGCTCGGCCATGCCCAGAGCCGCTACCTGCGCTTCGAGGGCGGCCCGGTAAGCCTCGGCATCGCCCTCGACCGTCTCCGGGCTGGTGGAGCCCAGGATGATGTATCGCGCCGACGGGCACGGCACCGACGATCGCCGGCATGGCCTCGATCATCGACTCGAAGCCCTTGCCGGGCGCGAGGAGCCCGAAGCTCAGGATGACCGCCTTGCCCTGCAGGCCCAGGCGGGGCTTGACCGTGTCGGGTGCGATCAGCGGCAGATCGGAGACGCCATGGGGGACGATTTCGATCCGCGTGGCGTCCACGCCGTAGTCGCGGGTCAGCAGATCGGCGGCGGCCTGCGACATGACCACCGTCGCCCTCGCGACGTCCACGAGCTCGGATGAGGATCTCCCGACTGGGCCGGCGTTGGGCGGGCCGTCACGTTGTGGAGAGTGGCCACCATCGGGACTCGGAGGGCCCGGATGAAGTCCAGGACGTAGGCCCCGTCGTCGCCGCCCCAGATGCCGGGCTCGTACTGAACCGAGACCGACGTCCACGCCGCAGTCGTTGAGGGCATGGGCCACGTACGCGTAGTCGTCCTGGATGTCGCGCCGGATGCGGTGACGGACTTCGGCCGGATAGGGGCCGGGCTCGTTGGAAGGGTGAAGAGCGACGATCTCGCGCTCACCGACCGTCGTGGCCAGGTCGTACGTGAACGTCGCAATGCCGCATCGGCGAGGTGCGTAAGTAGAAACGAAGGCTGTCCTCGAGATGAGGTCGCTCCTGTTCGGTGACGGCAGCTGACGTATCGCGGTGCTTCGCGGCCCGGGCGAAATCGCCGACCGGGCCGCGAATTGCCGGAAGTCGGACTAGGCGGCGCTAACCTGTACGGCGCGCGGGCCCTTGGGACTGGACTCGATCTCGAACGAGACGCGCTCGCCGCCGACAAGGCGATCGAAGTCGAGGGGGGCCAGGAGGCCGCCGCGGTGGAAGAAGTATTCCTTCCCGTCTTCGGCTGCGATGAAGCCGAATCCGCGGTCGCCAACGACCTTCTTGATTGTACCGGTGGTCATTAGTGACCCTTTCTTCTCTTCCCGAACCAGACGGCAGACGCACGGTCCGTTCGAGAAGGGGGTTGACCACGCGGAGCGTCACCACAAGAGGTGGCGACGCAGTCACGTTACCACGTTTTGGTCGATAGCACAAATGCTGGAGTCCCTAAGTAGACGATTAGCGGGCCCCGAGACGAGGTCCGCGGACGCCCACCGCTGCGGGGTGGACGTCCTTATGGGCACGCGAATAGGCCCCGGTCGGCTCTGCGGCAGGTCCGAAATCGGATACTGTGACGCGGGTCAAAACGCGCCGTCGCCTTCGCGCCGACTTGACCGAATGGGCCTGCGGCCCCATGGTGGTAGCCGCCGAAGGCGCCGGGACTAACTCAGTTGCCTGTAGCGCTCGGCAGATTGGATGGCCCTCTGTGGCCCGTAGACCGTTCCGCACCGCCGACGCGCTCATCGTTGTGAGCTCCGACGGCTACTTCGACGTCTTCCCGCCCGCAGATCGCCGGCCTAACGACAAGCCCGCATACCGTGGCGTCGTCGCCGAGCTCGGGCCCACGCTCCGCGGTTTTGACGACAAGCTCTCCGTCCGACCCGACTCGGTCGCCCTCGACGCTGCCGTATCGGTGTGGTCGCGAAGCCACGGCGCGGCCGCGGTGCGCGGCGAGCTCGGTCTCGGACGCAACGACAGCGCGGCTTAACGCCGGGCGGGCACAGGGCACCCTCGCGCCCGGCGCAGGGCCTGCGGTTCGAGAAGGAGCCTCATGCTCATCAACCAGGTTCCCAGCGGCGCGCTGGTCAATGTGCTCCACGACCAGGGAGTTCCGAACACGCTGTCCGGGATGACTTTCCCGCCCAACGGAGGCGCGCTGCCACGTCGCCTGACCACGGGTTCGCTGGCGCTGGCAACGGCAGTGCTCGTCGCTGTCGCGGCGATCGTCATCGCGCGGGCGATTTCGTAGCCCACCTCGCGTCCCACACGGATCTCGCCTGAAAGGAAATCCTCATGACAGACAACGTAACGCCCACGCCGCCGCGTCCCGAAGCCGACCGCAGCAAGTCGTCCTACCGATCCACTCCCGTGGCCACCGTCGACAACCGGCTCACCGGCGGGTCCGGCGTCCAGCGCAGCCACCTGCGGGATCGCAAGGCATGGCTGAAGGGTCGAGCGAGAGCGGGACAGACCTGGGCTCAGCGCAAGACGGCGAGCGTCGGCTACTGCCCGGCAAAGGTGCGGTAGGTAGGGCGGCTATGTCTGCTCATCCGGCGTCGTCCAGACCGGCGCGCAAGACTCCCGCCTCACGTCCGGCGGCCCAACAGCTCCAGCCGGACGATCAGCTGTTCAACGATCAGGTCAACGCGTTGCTGCGCGACGCCGCAGCGGAGCGCGAAGCGCGAACGCTTGCCGCGGACACGGAGGACATCGATTCGGCCCGCCGTCAGTTCGATGCGGTCGTCAAGCTCTCCCGAGCCCGACCGGGCAAGACTCGCCGCTAATCTGGTCAGGCGGGATCGCACGGGGGGCACTCGCGAAGCCACGTCCAGGCGGCGCCCATCAGCAAGACCTGGAACGCCAGGGAGAGCCACGCCAGGGCTGCGAAGACGGCCGCGAACCCGCCGAAGACCGAGAGCGCTCCGGCGAGGCGGGGCGCGATGAAGACGAAGAGCTCGGTCAGACCGGTCAAGACGAGGCCGGTCACGATGGCCGGCGGCCCCAGTGAGGACCAGGCTACGTCCGTGTTCGGCACGACGCGATAGAGAACGGCCACCGCGGTCACGACCACGATCGCCGTGGCGAGTGGGAACCCGATGCTAGACAGGGTCCGGATGGTATCGCCTTGGGAGCCGGGCGGGATCGCCGTTGCAGCCACGGCCTGGATCGCCGACAGGGCGACTCCCGAAAGGAGCCCGCCCACGAGCAGCAGGACCGAGACGATTCCGCGCAGGATCTGGTTGAGCAGGCCCCGGGCGGGCGCGCACACGAAGATCCGAGCGATGGCCTTGTCCAGCGAGCCGTAGAACTGGCTCGCGGCCCAGCCCATCCCTGCGAGGCCGATCAGCGAGAACGCACCGGCATGGGCGGCGAGGTTAGCGAGCGCGTCGTTCGCGATCGGCGCAAGAGGGGCCAGCTGCCCGGTGAAGCCGTCCACGAGACGCTGCCGGTCGGCCGCGGCCGGCACCAGGTACCCCAGAACCCCGACCCCAAAGAGCAGCCCAGTCAAGGTGGCGAACAGGGCTCCGTAGGCCAGGCCGGCGGCGAGCAGGCTGCCGCCGGCTGCGTCGTAGACGCGATGTATCTCCCGGAGCCGGATCACCGGCGGCAGGCCGAAGACTGCGCCCGTCAGTCGGTGGAACGCCTCCACCGGCCGCATGTGGCCGGTCGGGACATGCTCCACGCGATTGCCCTCTGCCATGTCGCGGACTCTGGCAGCAGGCCCCGGAGCGCGTCAAGGGAGCGCCGGCTGTTGGCCCCAGATTGTTCCTAGGATCGGTATGCGAACGAGTCGAAGTCGGCGGGCAGACGGGCGCCGCTGAGATCCTGGCAGGCCAGGCCGACGAAGGCACCGGTGAACCCGAAGGAGATGGCGATGTTGTCGTGCTCGAATCGGGTGGCGTGCTCGTCCGAGAGGAGCGCCGTTGGCAGCTCCGCGCCGATCGGGAGCCAGGAGCCCGGCTCGAGCGCGTACCAGAAACGGAAGCGGTCCAGGTCGAATTGGACGCGCAGCCAGACGCGCGTGGCGTCTCCGAGCGGAACCCGCTCCGGATCCTCCCGGTAGACGCCACTGTCGGTGGAAACCACGCCGAGCACGCGTCCCGCGCCCTCGGCGTGCGTGACGTGCAGGTAGGCGTGGTTGTGGGTGTTGTAGTAGGCGACCAGCCCGGCCATCTGCTGGAAGGAGGTGGGCCAGAACTCGACCACCGTCTCGGCTTCGGCGCGGAAGGCCTGGAGGCGTCGGGCGACGAGACTCTGGTGGTGGACCGAGCTGAACGACTCCCTCCCGTAGAGCCTGAGGTGCCCCGGACGATCCGTGAGCGAGAGCCAGCTCGAGTCGACGGGAACGCGCAGGCTGTTGAAGTGCGGCGAGAGCTCGGGCCCGTCGAAGGAGTCGGTTTCTGGTTCCGCCTCAGGGGCGGGGATCTCCTGCGCGAGGCGCGGGGCGGGCACGCTCCAAGCCGGGGCGTTGCCTCCGCCGGCCAGGCGCGGCCAGCCTTCGTCGGTCCACTCCACGCGCTGGATGGCGGTCTCGCGACCCAGTGGAGAGTGAAGAGACTCGTAGCCGCCTGCCCGGTCCCGGTCCGGCCCCTGCCACTCGATGGGGCGGCCGCACAGGTGAGCCAGGTACCACTCGCCGGCGGGGGTCTCGACCAGGCTTCCGTGGCCGGCCCGCTGCAGGAGATCGCGCGGCTTCTCGAACGAGGTGAGCAGCGGGTGGTAGGGGCTCAGTTCGTACGGTCCGGCGAGGGAGCGCGAGCGGGCGATCGAGACCGCGTGCTTGTAGAACGTCCCACCCTCGGCGACGAGCAGGTAGTACCAGCCCCCGCGCTGGTAGATGTGCGGGCCCTCCGTCACCCCGATGCTCGAGCCCTCGAAGATCAGCCGAGACGACCCAACCAGCCGTCGTTCGTCACGGGAGTATTCCTGCAGGAAGATCCCGCAGAAGGGGTTGCGCCCCGGCCGGTGGTCCCACTTCATGCCCACCAGATAGGTGTGCCCGTCCTGGTCGTGGAAGAGGGAGGCGTCGAACCCGATGCTGTTCAGGTAGACCGGCTCAGACCACGGGCCGGTGACCTCGGGCGCGGTGACGACGTAGTTGGGCGCATCCTTGAAGGCGCCCAGGCATGAGCGCACGTTCGTGTAGACCAGATAGAACAGGCCGTCGCGATAGGACAGGCACGGGGCCCAGATCCCGGCGGAGTCCGGATTCCCGAGCATGTCCAGCTGACTCGTCCGGGTGAGCGCATAAGCGGCGTGGCGCCAGTGGACAAGGTCGCGCGAGCTGTGGATCCGCACGCCCGGCCACCACTCGAAGGTGGATGTCGCGATGAAGTAGTCCTGGCCTACGCGCAGGATCGAGGGATCGGGGTGAAAGCCGGGGAGAACGGGATTCTCGATGGTCGTCGTCAAGGTGGCTCCAGTATCGCCGATCAACGGCCTGGCTCTCGAGGTCTGCACCGGGGCTGCGTGTGCCGGCGGGGCTGGTTCATCCGGCCGACGCGAATGTAGTCGATTTCGCGTGTGCGGGGGCTGCCGGAACGACCGAGAGCAGTCCCACGATGGGACACGGGACGGGCACCCCTGGCCGGTTTGGCCCGTCGAGGCTACGCTGCCGAGCGTCCACCTACTCGCACGATCGGAAGAAGGCCCGTCAGTTGACTATTCGGCGACGCACCGTCCTGGAGACGCGCGGCCCGAGCCGCGGCGAGCTGGTTCGACGCGTCCTGGTGCTCCTGTTCGCCGTCATGCAGGGCTCGATCCTGCTGCGACTCGTCTTTCTCCTGGTCGATGCAAACCATGCGAACGCGCTCGTCTCCACCGTCCTGAACGTCAGCCAGGTCTTCGTCGGGCCGTTCGAAGGGATCCTGAAGACGGATGCGCTGCACGCCGGCGCCTCGGTCGTGGACCTCACTGCCATTGTCGCCCTGGTCGGCTGGTCGATCCTGGAACCCGTGGCGATCGCCGCGGCGACGATCTTCGTGCGCGAGCCCGGCTGACCCACTCACTCGTAGGCGCTGGCCTGCAGTTCGTACAGCTCGGCGTAGAGGCCGCGATTGCGCATCAGGGCGGCGTGCGGGCCCGCCTCGACGACCTGGCCGTCGTCGACGACCACGATCAGGTCCGCCATACGGACCGTCGAGAAGCGGTGCGAGACCAGGACCGTGATCCCGCCCGTGGCCCGGCCGACCCGCTGCGCGCCCTCCGCGTAGCGCTCGAAGAGAGCGTGCTCCGCCTCGGCGTCGAGCGCGGACGTCGGCTCGTCGAGGACCAGCAGGAGCGGCAGCTCGCGCATCATCGCCCGGCCCAGGGCCAGCTTCTGCCACTGGCCGCCGGACAGCTCGGTGCCGTCCGTGTAGGACTTGCCGAGCTGCGTCGAGAGGCCGTCCGCGAGGCGGCCCACGATGTCGCCGGCGCGGGCGCGCTCCAGCGCGGCCTCGACGACCGGCTGGCTCGTCGAGGATCGGCAGGTCGCCGACGCCGACGGTCCGGCGGGCGACGAACTCGAAGCGGGCGAAGTCCTGGAAGCCGGTGGCGATGCGCTCGCGCCACTCGTCGACGGGAATGCGCCGCAGGTCCTCGCCGTCGACCAGGATCGAGCCCGTCCGTGGGCTCGTAGAAGCGGCACAGCAGCTTCACGAGGGTGCTCTTGCCGGCGCCGTTCTCGCCGACGATCGCGACCGTGGAGCCGGCCGGCAGGGTGAGGTTGACGCCGCGACAGCACCGACCGGTCCGTGCCCGGATAGCTGAAGGCGACGTTCTCGAAGCGGATGCCCGTCGTTCAGCCGCGGCGGGAGTCGGGAGGTCGGCCGCGCTGCGGCTCGCGCTCGGTCACGTACTTCTCGAGCCACTCGAAGCGCGTGAAGGCGCGGGCGATCCGCTGCAGGTCGTGCAGCAGCGAGACGGCGGCCGAGACCTGCTGGTTGACCTGCGCGGCCAGGGTGATGGCCAGGACCACGTCGCCGACGCTGCGATGGCCGCGCGATCGCGTCGTTGACGACGATCAGGACTCCCGCGACGTAGCCCGCCGGCGAAGACCAGCTGCCCGGCGGCCCGCAAGAGCAGTCGCCCCGACCTGGGCCCGCCAGAGGCGTCGCGTGGTCCGCTCCCACAGCTCGCGGTGCCGGCGCAGGATCTCGTTCTGAAGCCGGAAGACGCGCAGCTCCTTGGCCGGCCCGGCGCTCGTGGCCAGGCGGAAGAGGTGCATGCGCCAGCCGCGTGTCGCGGGCGGTCTCCTCGCGGGCGCGATCCATCGATCGCCTGGGCCCGCCGGCCGGTGTAGAGCGGCGGGAAGGCGACGAGCGGCAGCAGCAGCAGCACCGGGTTGACCAGCGCGAGCAGGACGCCGGTGATGACGATCGCGACGCCCAGGCTGAGCAGGGCCAGGACGGCGTAGAACCCGTTCTGGATCTGCCGCAACTCCTGCTCGCAGGACGGCCAGCCGGTCGGCGTAGTCGGCTCGCTCCTGGTGCTCGATGCCGGCCGAGCCGTTGGTCAGAGCGATGAGGCGCTCCTCCATGGTCAGCAGGTTGATCTCCGAGAGCTCGAAGTAGGCGATGTGGGCGAAATGACCGAGCGTCAGCACGCCGATCGCGCAGACCGCGACGGCAAACCCGGCGACAGCGGCCGTGCCGCCAGTCGCCGCCGATGGCGGCATTGGTCAGCCACTTGAGAGCGAGGGCCATGAGCGGCGCCGCAATGGCGTTGCTCAGGACGAGGACCAGCGCGATGAGCGTCTTGGCGCGGTTCTGGCGCCACGAGAGTCGAGAAGCCTGAAGGCGCTGCGGAGCGTCTCGGTCATCGGACGGTCTCCGGCGGGCGTCCGGACCGGCGCCGCCGCGGCCCCGGTCCCGGGCGCCGGGCTCCGGCCTCGGCGCGTCTCCGGCCGCGGCCTCGTCGCCGGCCAGATCGGCGTCGTCGACGTTCTCGGTTTCGGCCTCGTCCTCGGCGAAGCGCTCGGCCTGGAGCCGGAACAGCTCGGCGTAGCGGCCGTCGTGCCGCGAGCAGCTCGTCGTGGCTGCCCTGCTCGACGACCCGGCCGCCCTCGAGGACGACGATGTGGTCGGCGTGGCGGACGCTCGAGAAGCGGTGCGAGATCAGGATCGCGGTGGCGCCGCGGGTCACGTCCACGAACTTGTCGAAGAAGGCGGCCTCGGCGCGAACGTCGAGCGCGGCGGTCGGCTCGTCGAGGACCAGGATCGAGGCGCCGTTCTCCAGGGCGAAGAGCGCCCGCGCGATGGCGACGCGCTGCCACTGGCCTCCGGAGAGCTCCGCCCCGTCCTCGTACTGGCGGGCCAGCGGCGTGTCGAGGCCGCGCGGAAGGCGCTCGAGCGTGGTCAGGATGCCGGCCCGACGCGCCGCCTCGCGGATGCGCTCGCGGTCGCCGCCGATCTCGATGGCGCCGAAGCCGATGTTCTCGGCCGCGGTCAGCTCGTAGCGGTTGAAGTCCTGGAAGATGACCCCGATCTGGCGCCGCCAGTCGTCGACGCCGAAGCGATCGGATGTCGATGCCGTCGACCAGCAGCCGGCCGCCGTCGGCTCGTACAGCCGGGCCAGGAGCTTGACGAGGGTCGTCTTGCCGGCGCCGTTGAGCCCGACGATCGCGGTGCACCGGCCGGCCGGAAGCACCAGGTCGAGGCCGTCGAGGACGGCCCGATCTCGCGCCCGGGTAGCGGAAGTCGACCCCCTCGAAGCGGATCTCGCGTCCGCGGCAGACCCGCTCGGGTCCCGGCGCGGCTCGAGCTGGACGGCTCGTTCGTCGAAGGCGGCGACGCCCCGCTCGAAGCCCTGGACGCCGTCGTAGGCGAGCATCCCGAACTGCGTCTGCGTGTCCGCCTCGGGGTAGTGCTCGCCCAGCCGGAGCGCCGCCAGGGCGGCCTGGATGGCCAGCGCGAGCTGCGTGAGCGTAGATCGCCCCGCGACGCCGCGGCCTGGCCAAGGGCCGCCAGGCTGACCCCGGCCACCGACAAGCCCGAAGGCGGTGTAGACCAGGTAGGGCTTGAGGTAGATGCGCCGCCGCTCGGCCCAGACCCGCATGAGGATGTCCATCGAAAGCCGGCGGTACTGCTCGGTGAGCCAGCCCACCAGCCCGAAGACGCGGATCTCCTTGGCCGCCATGGGGCGCATCGAGATGCCGCGGTAGTACTCGATCTCACGCCGGATGGCCACGCTCTCCGCGAACAGCCTGCACGTACGTACGGAGCCCGCCTCGCTGGCCTTTGCGGAAGACCATCGTCGCCGCCAGCAGAGCCAGACCGGCCGGCCAGGAGAACACGAGGCCGACGAGGAACACGCAACCGAGCAGCTGCGTGTACCGGCCGATCAGCGCGAGAAGGCCGGCGCAGGCGAGCCCGGACGTGCGGAAGCCGAACTCGAGGTTGTTGACCGCCTGGCTCAGGTCGTTCGAGGAGGCGCTGGTCCTCCAGCGGGCCGATGCCGGTGCTCTGGAGCGAGGCGCCGATGAGCCGCTCGATAGACGCGGCCGTCGATCTCGCCGAGCCAGCAGCTCGCCCAGGGCCGCCTGGAGCGGCGCGAGGATCTGCTGGGCCACGAAGGCGACGGCCGCCAGCACGAAGGCCACGACCAGCGAGTTCCATTCGGCCGAGCCGACGCCACCCGTCACCGCCGCCGGGACGCGCCCGATCATGACGCTCGTGGCCAGGATGAAGGCCACGGGCAGGAGGCCCAGGATCACGTTCAGCACGACGAGCGCGCCGGCGAGCCATGCCCCTCCCGACGGGACGAGCACGGCAATCCGCACGTAGCTGCGGGCGATATTCATGGCGCTGCGAACGAAGGCTCTCATCGGATCCATTCGGGGCCGGGTGGCACCACTGCGACGCCGGCTGGGGGTGACGGAAGACGAATCTTACCGAACCTTGCCGCTCCCGAGCGGTTGCCCGGGGACGCGGCCAGGGCAGGGCCCGGGGCCGCGGGCCGGGGGCCGCGACGGGCCGGGGCCACGACAGGACTCGGGATCGACGCTCTCCCTTGGGGCGCGGCCGTCGCGGGGCATGTGCGTGGGGTCTCACCTGGCGATAGCAGGCTTCCTGCCCGGGTCCGATGCCGTCAGGCTGCCTCTAGCCTGCATCCCGGCAAGCCACCGCATCCGCCCTCGGACTGTCGATTCCGACGTTTCGCGATCGTCGTCCCAGTGAAGGATGGCGGCTGCCGTCCACCATCGTCTTGGGAGGCGTCCTTTGCGCTACATGCTTCTCATCTACGCCGAGGAAGCCCAGCAAGACGACGGCGCGTCCGGCGATGCGCCCGAGATACCGCCGGCCTGGATGGAATACACCGACTGGCTGCTCCGAGAGGGCATCCACTCCGCCGGTGAGCAGCTGGCGGCGTCGTCCTCGGCGACCACGGTCCGAGTCCGCGACGGCAATCGACTGGTCACCGACGGCCCGTACACCGAGACCAAGGAAGTGCTCGGCGGCTACTACATCATCGAATGCGACAACCTCGACGAGGCCCTCGAGGCGGCGGCGCGCTGCCCGGGCGCCCTCGGAGGATCGATCGAGGTCCGGCCGATCATCGGCATGGCCGTCCTCCGATGCGACCGAGCCGCCGCGGCCGGACGACCGAATGCCGGTCGGGTGATTCGCAGCCGCGCTGAGGCGTCCGGACCGAGCGCCGAGACCCACGCGGCCATCGAGCGCGCCTATCGCGACGCGTACGGAAGCGTCCTGGCGACGCTGATCCGCTTCCTCGGCGGGGACTTCGACGCCGCGGAGGAAGCGCTCGCCGACGCCTTCGCGACGGCGCTCGAGACCTGGCCTCGCGACGGCATCCCGGCCACGCCCGCGGCCTGGCTGACGACCGCGGCCCGCAACCGCGCCCTCGATCGGATCCGGCGCGACCGGCGCCACGCGGAGAAGCTCGCGGCGCTCGAGCAGCGAGCTCGACGGTCACGGAGGTAGCCCCGATGCAGCTCGGAACCGAGGGTGGACTCGAGGACGATCGCCTGCGCCTCATCTTCACGTGCTGCCACCCGGCCCTGCCGCTCGACGCGAGAGTCGCGCTGACGCTCCGGACGCTGGGCGGGCTGACCACGCCCGAGATCGCCCGGGCGTTCCTCGTCCCGGAGGCGACGCTCGCCCAGCGACTCGTTCGGGCCAAGCGCAAGATCCGCCAGGCGCGGGATTCCGTATCGCGTGCCGCGGGCCGAGGAGCTGCCGGAGCGGCTCGACAGCGTCCTGGCGACGCTCTACCTCGTCTTCAACGAGGGCTATCTGGCGACATCCGGCGAGTCGGCCGTCAGGACGCGAGCTCTGCAGCGAGGCCATCCGGCTGGCCTCGATCGTCGCCGACCTGCTGCCGGATCGGCCGGAGACGCACGGGCTGCTCGCGCTGCTCCTTCTCCAGGACTCGCGGCGCGAGGCGCGGCTCGGCGCGGACGGCTCGATCGCATTGCTCGAGGAACAGGACAGGACCCGCTGGGATCGCGCGGAGATCGCCCGCGGGCAGGAGGCGCTGGAGCGCGGCTTCGCGGCCGCTGCGCGACTGTCCCACGCGTCCGTCGGGCGGTACCTGCTCCAGGCTTCGATAGCCGCCGAGCACGCCCGCACGCTGGACGGACGAGCGACCGACTGGCGGGCGATCGCCACGCTCTACGAGGCGCTCTCCCGGATCGACCCCTCGCCGATAGTCGAGCTGAACCGCGCCGTCGCGGTCGCCCAGGCGGACGGCCCGGCGGTCGGTCTCGGCCTGCTGGACGATCTGGCGGCGCGCGGCGAGCTCGCCGGCTACCACCTGCTGCCGGCGGCGCGGGCGGATCTCCTCCGGCGCCTGGGGCGCCTCCCGGAAGCGGCCGCGGAGTACGAGCACGCCCTCGCCCTCTCGGACAACGACGCGGAACGCCGCTTCCTGCGGCGACGCCTTGCGGAGACCCGTAGCTAGACGGCGCAGGAGCGCGACCGGCCGGTGCTAGCCTGACCCGATGGCAACGCCGTCGCCTGCCAATCTGCGGGCCTTCGTCCGGCGGAATACGCGACTCCTGCCGGTGCCGGACGTTCCGGGTATGCGACTCTATCTCGCCGGCGACGTCGCGACGGTCTCTCGGCTGGCCAGCAGCGAGTTGGGAGAGTCGGATCCGGACCTGCCTTACTGGGCCTTCGCCTGGGCCGGCGGTCTCGCCATCGCCCGCTATCTGCAGGATCATCCGGAGGAGGTGGCCGGCCGGCGCGTGCTCGACATCGCCTCCGGTTCTGGCCTGTGCGCCATCGTCGCCATGCGGTCCGGCGCCGCTTCGGCGCACGCTGTCGACACGGACCCCCTTTCGGAGGCGGCGGTCGCCGTCAACGCTCGAGCCAACGACGTCCGCATCGGCTTCAGCAGGCAGGATCTCCTCGGCGCCTCTCCGCCCCAGTACGACGTGATCCTCGCCGGCGACGTCTGCTACCAGGAGACGATGGCAAGCCGCATGCTCGACTGGCTCCGGCTGGCGGCGCGGAGCGGCACACGCGTGCTCCTCGGCGATCCCGGGAGGACCTACCTGCCGACGCGGCCTCGAGCGCCTCGCCGCCTACCGCGTCCGGACCAGCCGCGAGCTCGAGGATGCCGAGATCAAGGAGTCCGCCGTCTTCACGTTCGCCGGGACCTAGCGCTGCGCCACGAGCAATTCGCGACCGTAGCCCCGAGCAGATGGCCTCCCGAAATGACAGGCACCAAGAAGGCGGCCTGCAGCACGACATCTCCTTCGAAGCCGTCCTCGCCGGGGTAGGGCGAGCCAAGGAACAGCACCGTGTAGAAGACCCAATAGGCCAACAGCAGGCCGATCACCGCGGCGACCCACGAAACGGGGGCATCACGGAAGCGACCCGAGATCAGACCCGCGCTTGCTCCGATGGCGATCCAGAGCCCGAGACCGATCAGCACACCCGCTGCCCCACCCGAATAGGGTCCGTTGGCTCGGAAGCTCCAGTAGTCGAACAGGATCAGGGCGCAGGTCCCCAATCCGGCGATCGCCGCGCCGAGTCCGGCCCTCCACAGGCCGTTGGCTCGGAGGCTCCCTGCCAACACCCCGTCCCACCTCCTGTGGTCGAACGATTCCACGGCTGCGCGCCCATGTCAACGAACGAACTCGCCCCTGTCCGACCTACCGCAGCACGCGGTTCGCGACCCAGGCCCCGAGCAGATGGCCACCTGCTATGAAGGGCAAGAGGAAGACGGCAGCCAGCACGACCCATCCTTCGAACGGAGTCTCCGATCTGGGCCAGCTCGGGTCGATCGTGTAGTTGGCCTGGTAGGCGAGCGTCGCGCCGATCAGCGCCCCGACCCACGAGGCAACGGCGTCACGGAAGCGACCCGAGATCAGCCCCGCGGTCGCTCCGATGGCGATCAGGATCAGGAGGGCGATCCCGATACCTGCGCACCCGTCGAGACGAGGCACGTCGCCTCGGTAACTCCACCAGGTGTAGCCCCCGGCCGCGCAGGTCCCCAATCCGGCGATCGCCGCGCCGAGTGCGGCCTTCCGGAGGCCGCTGGCTCGCAGGCTGACTGCTAACGCCATCGTCCTACCTCCTGTGGCCTAACGATTCCACGGAGGCGCGCCCGCGTCAACGAGCTTGGGGGCCGGGGTTCGAGGGGCGTCGGGTCGGTTGGCGGCTGGGTTCGGGAATTGGCTCGGGCGGGGTCTCGCGCCCTACGCAGGTGTGCCATCTGGCGAATGCAGGCTTCCCAGCGCGGTCCGATGCGGCCAGTCTTTGCCGGCAGACCTCATTCCGGCACGCCACCGGCACCTCCCGGAGGAACAGAGATGTCGAAGATCACACCGTGTCTATGGTTCGACGGCCATGCGGAGGAAGCGGCGAACTTTTACGTCTCGCTGCTGCCCGAGAGCCGGGTGGACAACGTATCGCGCTCCCCGGCGGACAATCCGAGCACGCCGGCTGGGGCGGTGCTCGTGGTCGAGTTCACGCTCGCCGGCCAGCCGTTCATGGGCCTCAACGGCGGTCCCCAGTTCCCGTTCACAGAGGCGATCTCGTTCGTCATCGATTGCGAGGGCCAGCCGGAGGTTGACCGCCTCTGGACCGCGCTCACCGAAAGCGGCGGAACGCCGGGGCAGTGCGGCTGGCTGAAGGATCGGTACGGCGTGTCGTGGCAGATCGTCCCGCGCCAGCTCCGCGAGATGCTCGGCGACCCAGACACGAAGCGGGCCGGCCGCGCCATGGAGGCGATGCTGAAGATGAGCAAGATCGACGTCGCCGCGCTGCGCCGGGCGTTCGAGGGTGGGCCGGTCGCCTGAGGCTCTGAGCGCGCTAGTCATAGCTGCGGTCGCTGGGAATGCTGCGGCCTTGCTCTTCGACGGGGTGTGCGCGACGATCACCCTGATCGTGGTGGGGAGGATCCGAGATGAAGTTGAGCTTGCACTCCGTGCCGTGGCTCCTGGCGGTGACGGGACTGGCCATCCCGCTCGTCGCGACCGGCTTTGTCATCTGGCCCCTGGTTGCCGTGTGGCTGGCGATCCTGGCGCTGATCTGGAGCATCGGCCGGGCCGGGCTAGTCCCAGATCGAACCTCGCGGGTTGCGCTTGCCATCGGACTGCTGCCGGTCCTGTTCCTATTGGCCTTTGAAGGCGGCTGGTGGCTGATCCCGGCAGACCTCGCGTGGCTGCTGATCGAGCTCGCAAATCGGGGCGGTGCCACCGGCCGGCCAACAAGCCCGAACGCGAGGGGTTATTGGACCGCGAGTCTTGCCCTGATCGCCTTCGGCATCGCCGGTGCGATGTCGATAGGCCTGCCATTCCTGCTGATCGGCCTGGCGATGCTCGTGCTGAGTCCAATTCGCCACCGGCCGCTCGCGTTCTGGCCGGCTTTCCTCGGCTTCGTCGCGTTCAACGTCGCCGAGCTGCTCATCGTGCCAGCCTACTGCTCGGCGACTTCCACCCCGGGTGGGGTGTGGACGCAGACGACGTGCTCGAGCCTGACCGGTATCCCCTGGCCTGCAGACGCGGCCGGGGCCGGCGCGTCGGGGGGCGCATTCGTGGTCGCCAGCGGCGTCGCCGTCTTCATCGGCATCGCGGTCTTTGTGCTGGCTCTCGCCTGGCTGTACATCGAGCGAACGAAGCGACCGGGCTCCGAAGAGGGCGTGGCCGCATAGGACGGAGCGTCGGCTCGGGCGGAGTCCCGCGCGTGCGTTCGTCCGCCCGAGCTCGAGCTGCCGGAACTACATGAGGCCGACGACGTGCCCTTCCGGGTCCGCGAAGAGCGCGATCGTCGTCTCGGGAGCGACCTGGGTGAGCGGCATGATGACCTTGCCGCCGAGCTTCTCGACCGTGCGAGGGTTCCCTTCGGGTCGTCGGAGTGCACGTAGAAGGTCACGTGCCCGGCGCCGCCGTCCTGGCTCTTGCCGATGCCGGCGGTGAGCCCGCTCTCTTCGCGGTACATCCCGTAGCCGTCGGGGTTGTTGGTGTCGAGCCCCCAGCCGAACGCGTCCGCGTAGAACTTCTGGAGCTTGGCGCCGTCGCGGCCCACGACCTCGACGTGGATCACATGAGTTGCCATCTGTCGATCTCCTCGCTTGGACTTGAGTCTCGAACGACTCCTTGATCGGTCGTCCTGCCAAACCGACGCGCCGAACCCACGCCGATCGACAACTGCGGCCTCGAACTCGCGCAACGTCGGCATGTCGCGCGTTCTGACCCGCCTGACGCGACGGTCCACGCCGTCCGTCAGCGAGGCGGAATCCGCGCCGTCGCCGGCATTCGCGGGCCGGGCATGCTGCCCGAATGGGCTGGTCTCATCGGCACTGGCCCGCCGGTCGCGTGGTCGGTAAGGTGCTGTCTGGTTCGGTCTGGGGTACCGAGCCGTGCAGCCAATCCGCGTTACAGCCCGCACAGGCCGGGAGAGGCCTCGTCGTCCCTTGCGCGGCGGAGCGGAGTGGCATGAGAGGTGAGCCATGCGCTTCGCTCGACTGTTCGCTCCCGCACTGCTCGCGTCCGTCGTGGCTGTTGGAGGCACCGGGCTGGCCCCTGACCCGGTCGACGCCGCGGCTTCCGGTACCTGGACCCAGTTCCACTACGCCGCCACGCGCTCCGGGTATGCCCCGCTCGAAAAGACCATCAACACCGCCAACGTCGGAAAGCTGTCCGTTCGCTGGCAGCGGGCGCTCGACGACACGGTCTACGGCACGCCGGTGGTTTCAGGCGACCGAGTGTTCGCCCTGGGCTACTACGGCAAGCTCTACGCGCTGCGCCGGAGCGACGGCCACCGGCTCTGGACGGTCACCGTCAGCACCGGCTCGAACTCGACGCCGGCCATCTGGCAGGGTCTCGTGGTGGTGCCGGGCGTGGACAGCGCCGGCGACTTCATGGCCGCCTACGATGCCGCAACGGGCGCGCGCCGCTGGCGCACTCGGATCGGCGGCACTGCCTTTGTCACCGCGCCGGCCGTATACGGTGACGCGATCTACTTCTCGGCCGGGACGACCATCTACTCACTCTCCGCCTCGAGCGGCCACCTCCGCTGGAAGACCGTGGTGAGCACCGCGGAGTGGGGGACGATCGATGGACCCGTGGCGGTCTCCGGTTACGGCGAGTACGTCGTGGCCGCGGGCAACGACGGGCACGTCTACAACCTGGCCGCGGGGACGGGCAAGGTCCGCTGGAACGTCCAGGCGGGCGGCGGCATTCACACCGGCGGCCCCGCCATCTACTCGGGCATCGTCTACGTGCCCGAAGGCCACTCCGGTGACGAAGGCGGCGGTTTCGACATCTGGGCCCTTCAGGTCTCAGACGGCCGGGTGCTCTGGCACAACTACGCCGGCGACGACGTCCACGTGACCCCGGCGGCAGGGCAAGGGAAAGTCTTCATCGGCTCGATCGATGAGGGCTTGCTCGCGCTCGACTCCCGGACCGGCGCCCTGCTCTGGACCACGCCCTACGAAGGTGAGGTTTGGGGCTCGCCGGTGCTGGCCAACGGCGTGCTCTACGCCGGAACCGATGAGGTGCTCGTTGCCCACGACGCCGCCACGGGCGCCCCGCTCTGGTCCACCCAGATCTCAACCGGGATGGCCAACATGTCCTCCCCGGCGGTGGTGGACGGGCGCGTCTATACAGGCTCCGGCGAAGGCACGGTCGAGGTCTTCGCCCTGCCGTAGGCGCGGGGTGGTAGGCGGCGCGGGTCGCGCGGATGAGGCCGAAGAACTGATCGGACGATCCGGCTCGGGTAAGATCAGGCGACCCGGCCTGGACCGACGCCGTCACCTGAGACGCCGCCCGCCGGCCATTCATGAGGATCCATGACGTCTCCCGTCACGGCTGTGGCGTTCGATCTGGGCGGCGTCCTGATCGACTGGAACCCGCGCTACCTCTATCGGAAGCTCTTCGGCACCGACGAAGCGGCCATGGAGCGGTTTCTGGCCGAGGTCTGCTCACCGGAATGGAACTCCCGCCTGGACGCCGGCCGCCCCTGGGCGGAGGCCGTGGCCGAGCTCGTGAAGGCCCATCCGGACCAGGCCGAGCTGATATCCGCCTACCGCGTCCGCTGGAACGAGATGCTCGGCGGGGCGTTCGAGGGGACGGTCGCCATCTGGCGCGAGCTGCGGAGCCGCCGGCCTGCGAACCTATGCCCTCAGCAACTGGTCGGCCGAGACCTTCCCCATCACGCGGCAGCGACATCGGTTCCTCGACGAGATGGACGGCATCCTCATCTCGGGCGAGGTGGGGGTGGGCAAGCCGAACCCGGCCATCTTTCGCGAGTTCCTGGCGCGCTTTGGGCTGACGCCGGGGACCACGGTCTTCATCGACGACTGGGACCGGAACGTGGCCACGGCAACCGAGCTTGGCATGATCGCGGTCCAGTTCGTCGACGCGGCCCAATTGCGGCGGGACCTGCGCGACCTGGGGTTGCCGCTGGCCGCGGAGTCCCCAGGCTAGATGGACGGGTCGTCCACGCGACCCATGAAGAGGATTGCCCCGGAGAGACCGTCGCGGATGAAGTAGAGGAACGGCTTGTCCACGTGGAGTTGGACGTGCTCGGGCTCGCCGGGCGCGCCCACCGCCACGCCGACGATCGCGACCGTGACCGCGGCGGCAGTGGTGCCTTCCTCGACCACGTCGATGTTGGCCTGGTGGATGACGCTTTTCCAGATACAGCGCCTCTTCGGTGGTGATGCCGGACAGGTCGGCCAGTTGGGGATCGAATGCGGCCGGCATGCCCATGGTCTTCAGCAACGTCCGCCAGGTCGACCCGGGTCTGCGCCGAGAACTTGGGCAGCGTCAGATCCACGACGGCGGACCACTTCGCTGCGGCTGATGGCGTTGAACTTCGAGGCGCTCAGGCCGCCGATGAAGGACGCCATGTCGTCGGGGACGATCACAGTCATCTCGCAGCGAGCCACCGCTGAAGGGTAGATTCGACTGCCTGATAGCCGGCCCCCGTGCCGTAGGCGAAGCGACTGTCGATGGCCATGGTCGGGACGGAGAGCTTCCTGCCCGCGGCGTTGGTGAACGGCCGAAGCGTGGTCTGCTGCGGATCGAACGGCTGACTGCCACCCGGCTTTGAGGTAGATGGCGTTCGCGAGGGCGATTCGGGTGAGCTCGTTCACATCGCCCTGCTGCAGGACCGCCGGGATTCGGCCCTTGGTCCGATCGCTTGCCCACTTGTTGATGGTCAGCCGGGCGGCCTCCGGATCCTGCCGGTAGTCGAGCAGTCCCACCCCGGCCCCGAAGCGTGAGCTGATGGCGTCCAGATACGCTTGCTGGAAAGCCGTCCCCTTCTGGACGAACGCAGCGTTCGAGACGTCCAGCTCTACCGCCGGCTCCTTGGCCGTGAGATCGGGTGTGGCCGCCGGATCGTCCGAGGGCCGGTAGGTATCGTCGTAGAAGGTGTCGTTCTGGAGCGACTTGATCAGCGCCACGATCTCGGGGCCCTGGCTTTCCGCACCGAAGGAATGCAGGACCTTGTCCATCTCAGAGGCCGTCGTACCGCGCGCACCCGGCCGCACCATGGCCAGCGCCAGGGCGATGCTGGTGGGGGAGGTGCACAGGTTTCCATTCGAGTCCAGGCGTCTGAGGAGGTCGAAGCCGAAGTCGTTGATCTGACTGCCGGCGCCGAGACCTCCATCGTCTGCGGGCGCGAGCAACGCGGCCTGGCCCATGGCAATCGAGAACTCGCCGGGTGCGGAAGAGGGGACGGCGGAGGAGTAGGGCGAGGCCGTCGGCTCCATCGAGTAGGTCGGCCAGGCCGAGGGCCAGGCTGACGGAACGAGCGCGGCCGACGGTGCGGAGAGTCGGCGGCGGCGTCGCCGCGCTTCCGCACGCCGCCACGAGGACAGCCACTGCCAGGAGCGCGCCGGTGCGGATCCCCGTTCGCCGCCCTCGACTGCCCGGCCCGGCGTTCTCGCGGGAGAACAGCCTCGTCAACATCGTGAACCCCTTCCAGCGTGAGCCCCGTACCCCATCAGATCGTGCAGGGGTGTCGGTATTGCTGTGCTATGACGGTGGAAACGTCGTGAGCGTTGCTCGTCCGGTGCGATTGGACACCCGAACCTTCGCGAAGCGCTTCGCCGACCCAGGCGGGAGCCGCTCGCAGACTGATCGCGGGATTCCCGGCACTCCTGGCAGCACGCCGCTCGCTAGGATGGCGAAGTCGCACGAGCTGGTCTCGGAGGAGTGGCCAGCTCGACTGCGACGGGGGCAATCCTGGAGGCGGGGTCATGGACGGGAGTGACATGGCGAAGACGATCGGCGGTCTCGTTCCGTTTGGGATCGTGCTCGTGGGCATCGCTGCCGCGATCTGGTGGTTGCTCTCCAGCGAGAACTCGCTCGGGAAGTGGCTGCTGGCGGGATTCCTGGTGGCCCACGGCCTCATCCACCTCCTGTTCTTCGTGCCGGCGCCCGCCGCTTCTGCGTCCGGGCCCGAATGGCCGTTCGACCTCGGCCAGTCCTGGCTGATCGGCAACGCCGGACTGGACGCTGGGCTGGTGCGCGCGATCGGGGCGGCGCTCGTGATCGCCGTGGCGGGAGCATTCGTGCTCTCCGGCCTGGCCACGGCAGGCATCGTCGTGCCGTCCGATTGGTGGCGGCCTCTGGTCGCGGTCTCGGCCGTCATCTCGGTCGTGACCCTGGCGCTCTTCTTCGATCCGCAGCTGATCCTCGGCCTGGCGATCGACGGGGTTCTGCTGGGTGTAGTCGTGACCGCCGTCTGGACGCCGGCGTCGGTCCTCACGTAGCTCGATGCGGCGAGTGGCCCTTATGCGTCGGTGGTTCGCAGTCTGTGTCCTTGGCGCGGCCATGGTCGCGGCCGGCTGCTCCGACGCGGGGGATGCCTCTTCGTATGTGAGCGTCGGCCGGGACGGCGACAAGGTCGTCCTGACCAGCTCAGCCGAGGGGCGTTCCGACGTGAGCACCGAGTTCACACCAAAGGGCACGCCGCCGGCGGTTCACTTCTCGTGGTTCGACTGGCCGGCGCAGGGCGTGTCGGACATGTATGTGTATGGGCTCGCCCCAGCTGGTGCCGCGAGCGTCGAGACCGTTCCGGCCGGCACGGCCAAGATCCAGGGGGACGGCACGTTCCTGGCGGTGATTCCGAAGCAAGGGCATGCGCCTGTGCAGAGCATCCACTGGCGCTTCCTGGCAAGCGACGGCACCCTGCTCGCGGAAGGCGACGGCCCGAACAACTAGGGCGCCAACTCCGTGGTCTGAGCCTTCGCGCGGCGGACCTGGCGCGATCAGGCCAGGGCGAGAACGTGGGCCGGGATCGGCGGGAGATCGTCGTAGGACTCGGTCGTCGCGACCATCTCGTCCGGCGAAACCTCGAGCGCCTGGAGCGCCACGTCCGTCAGGAGCGCGTAGGGCCGCGCCCCGATGAGGTCGCGCACGTGGTTCTTCAACAGCCGGTGGGCGACGATGACGTCGGGCCCGGCCAGCTCGTCGCGGCCGACGATGCTCTGGGTCACGTACTCCCCGTGGTGCAGCACGAACTTCAGGCTGAGGTCGTGGATGCGGGAGCAGGAGCCGCAGGTACAGGTCCACGTCACGCCCGCCTCGGCCAGCCGCGCCTCGAATGCCGCGTGGCAGGAGCGCAGGCACGCCAACACAGCGGACCCGTGGATCGCCATCTCGGGATCGTCGGCGACCGCAAAGAGGGCATCGCCTTCGAACTTGATCAGCCGGAACGGCGGCGCGACCACGGCTGCCATCGCGTCGAGCAGGCGCGACAGGAGGGCATATGCCTGAGGAGGCTCGTCTGCCTCCACGATGAGGGCGTGGTGTGCGTCGGCGACGCCCTGGAGAAAGCCGGTATACCCGGAGATGTCGGCCAGCAGGAGGGTGCCCCGCATCCGGGTCCCCCAATTGATCGGACTGGTCATGGGACGCAATGGGCCTCGACACTCGGGGGGCGGATTCGCGGGCCAGCCTGATCTGGCTGGAGCCGACGGCCGAACGGTCGGCTGGGTATCTCACGCTCCTCCTCGGCTGTCAACATTGCGCCCGCGCTCCGAACCTGGATTTGCTCGAGGCGCAAGACCTCTAGCCTGCAGCGCCGCCTCCGGGCTGGCTGCCGTTCGCCCTCGGGCTTGCCTTCGCCAGCCCCTTCTTGTCCCCCCTGGGACCGCTTACGCGGGTTCCCCAAACCATGATCGCGAGCTCGACGACTGCGTCGAGCACCACCAGCACCATCGTGACGGGCGTTCGCGCAGCCTCCTGCTGGATGAGGATGGAGACGGCGGCGGCCCAGGCCGCGATCGCCAGCACGCCGACGACGAGAATCTCGAGAATCGAGCCGCCCCAGCTTCTGAGCATGGTCATCGTGAAGAACCGGGTGGGCACGTTGATCGACTGGCGTTCCCAGGAGAACATCTCCGCTGAGATTGGGCTGTCTTTGCCGACGGCCGGACGGAGCAGCCGTCGGATGTCGTCGGCCCTGTCGGCCAGGTATCCGCTGATCAGCAGGATCTTCGTCGTCGTTCCGATACACGTCGCCGAGACCATTGCCAGCACGGCCGAGACGAGGAGCAGCACCGACGCGAAGACATCTGGGCGGTCCGCGAAGCTCGTGACCGCCGTCGAGCCCACGAGGGCACCGGTACCCACGATGGAGTAGACGACGAGGTTCGAAACCCTGCGCATGTGCAGGAGGATCTCCTCGCGGAGGGCCGTGTACTCGCCCATGTACACGTCCACGACGAGTTGCGTGACATGACGGTCGATAGTCTCGTCCTGAGTCTTCCCCTTCATGTCGGCCCCTCCATGCTCCCCCGGCGATGCCGCCGACCGAAATGTACGAGCCTGCCTCGCCCCTGCC
>CAVUQZ010000007.1:0-5150 GCA_963743795.1 uncultured Chloroflexia bacterium
TAGCTGACGGGTCAAGTACGGGACGAGCGCAAGCAGAGAATCGCGGTCCGACTGGCTGCTGGCCACGATCGCCGGCCGGTCAGCCGCAGGACGGGCCGAAGTAGGCGCTCAAGAACGCGCTTCAGGCCCGCCGCCCATTGAGTGTGGAAGATGAGGCCGTGCGTGTGGAGGATGACGCGGCGGCTGCTCAGCCGAGCCGTCACGCAAGTCGTGCCCGGTCATGAAGTGGATGTCATGGATGTGCACGACGTCCGCGCGGCGCACTTCTCGCATCAGCCGCCACGGACGGCTCGTGACCGCGAACCGCCGCGCCCCGAGTCCGGGACCCGGACCACGCGGATGTCCGTCACCGTCGTCATGGGACGGCAAACGGCCGCCATGACGCCCGTCACGTCGTGGTCGAGGGTCAGGACCGTGACGCGGTGACCCGGCGTGCCTGCGCCTCGGCCAGGTCCCGAACATAGAGTCTCCGTGCCGCCGACCATCGGGGCGTACCGCCGGACCACGTGGACGATGGCCAGCCGCTTCTCGTCTTGGTAGACAGGTGGCGGCGCAAGACGAGCGTCGCGGGGGGCCCGGAAGGTCCAGCGCGCTATCGTCCCAAAGCCCGCAAAGAGCCCACGAGTCTCCGGCATCGGAACCGGCCGGCGCCTCAGGGCAGCGCCCGCCCAGCGACGGGTCACTACGTACGCCAGGTGCGCCGTCGCTCTGGCGACGATCCTGCGGCGCGCGTGCCGCCACGCCACCAGGAGCGCGTTGCGGAAGTGGTAGTAGGCCACCACGCCGTTGTCCGTCGATCCGTGGATGGCATGGTGGACCCAAGCGTCTGCCACCACGCACGTCGTCCACCCGTACCGCTGAACCCTGAGGTCGAGGTCAGTGTCCTCCCAGTACAGGAAGAGCCGCTCCCAGAAGAGGCCCACCTGTCGGAGGACGTCAGCGCGGATCATCAGGGCGCAGCCGGTAAGGAACGCCGACGTGCACCGCGCCGCTCCCTGCCGCAACGGGCGTGACCAGGTGTCGGGTTTCGCCACGGCCGAGATCGACCACGCCGCCGGCGAACCAGATCCCACCGGGGGCCTCGGGCCCCTCGGGCGCGGTGATCTGTGGACTGACGATCCCGATCTGCCGGTCGGCCTCGAGCGCCGTCACCAGGTGGCCGATCGTCTCCGGCGGGACGATCGTGTCGTTGTTGAGCACCCAGACGTAGTCTGCCTCGTGATCGAGAGCCCAGCGAATGCCCAGGTTCGCGCCGGCCCCAAACCCCAGGTTTCGGCCAGCGCGGATCGTCGCCACGGCGTGTCCGAACCGGGCCTCCAACGCTTCGGCCTCGCCGGACGTGCCGTTGTCCACGACCACGATCTGTTGCCGCGCATAGGTCGTACGCAGCAGAGACTCGACGCACGCGATCGTATCGGCGAGTCTGTTGAACGTGACCACGACGGTAACCACGCCTGGCGTGCGCTCAGAGCCCATCCATCCTCCAAGGGCGAGTCATCTCTCCGCCAGCGATCCGGTTCGCCGCCGGACTAGACTACCGCCTGATCGCGCGCGGCAGAAGCTGACCGCGACCGATGCGAGGAGGTGCGCTTGCGGATCTGTTTCGTCAGCGCCGCTCTCCCGGCGATCGCCTGCGGCATCGGGGACTACACCGACAGGTTGGCGAGCGCTCTCGCGGCGGCCGGAGCCGAACCGGTGGTCGTTACCGCCGCGAGGCCCGGCCTGCGCTCCGACCTTGACTACGAGGTTTCGCCGGTCCTCACGGACTGGCGATTCGCCGGGACGCCGCGTCTCGCCAAAGCCGTCCTTCGAACGCACTCCGACATCGTCCACATCGAGTTTCCGGGTTCTGGATACGGCCGAGGCTTTGGCGTGACGGCGCTGCCTTGGGCCCTCCTGGCGGCACGCCCGAGGCTGCCGGTCGCGCTCACATTCCACGAGTTCGACCGCCTTTCGCGCCGGCACCAGCTCCGCCTGGCAGCAGGCGCGCTGCCGTGCCGCCTGGTCGTGACGCCCGGCGCGGAGCTGACTCGGGCGGTGAGCAGGTACCTGGGCCGGCGTCCCGGGCTCAGGATCGCCGAGGTCCCGCTCGCGTCCAACATCGTCCCGGGCCAGTCCGGCGACCTCGTCCCCCAGGATTTCCGTCGGGAGCCTGGAGAGCTTGATCGTGGGCTACTGGGGATTCCTGCGCCCGGACAAGGGGGTGGAGACGCTGATCGAAGCCTTCGCTCGGGTCCGGGCAGTGCGCCGTGCTCGGCTGGTGATCGCCGGCGATCCGGGCTCGGAGGCAGATTACGTGCAGCGGATAGACCAGCTCATCGCCAGGCTGGGCGTCGGTGACGATACGGTTCGCCTTGGGCACGTGCCGGTCGAGCAATTGTCCGCGGCACTGCTGGGCTTCGACGTTTGCGTCTTCCCCTTTCGCGACGGCCTTACGGCCAACCGAGGCTCCTACCAGGCCGCGGTGGCCCACGGGCTGCCCATCGTCACGACGAGCCTCACGGAGCGGAGTTTCGACAGCCAGACGAACACGTCCTTCGTGAGACCCGGGGACGCAGGCGCCCTCGTCGCCGCCATCCTGGAGGCGGCCGCGCGTCCGCGACTCGACAAGCCACCGGATCCGGCGCAGGAATGGGCGTCGATCGCCCAGCGTCACCTCGAGCTGTACCGCGAGGTGCTGGGTCGATGACCGGCGAGATCGCCTTCGATCTCCGGGCGGCCGGCGGCTCTCCCACCGGCGCGGGTCGATATCTGCTTTCGGTCGTTCAGGCGCTGTCCGAGCACAGCCCCGATCTCCCGCTCCGAGCCTACGTCCGCGACGAGGTCCCCGGCCTCCCCGCGAGCGTTCGGCCGGTCCGGATAGGTTCGCGCGGAATCCTCTGGCATCTCCGTACCTGGCGCCATCTGCGCAGTCATCCGGTGCGGGCTTACTGCTCGACGAGCCTCATCGTCCCGATGCTCCCCGGCGTCCGGTGCCTCCCGATCGTCCTGGACGTCATCAGCTTCCTGTTCCCCGAGCACCACACTCTGCGAACGGGGTGGTCGAGCGCCTGCTCATGAGGCGAACGGTACGCAAACACCCGATCATCGCCCTGAGCGAGACGACCAGGCGCGACATCGAAGGCTTGTTCGGTCCGTGTCGGGCGGTCGTTGTGCCGCCCTGGGTGTCACCCCCCCCGCTCGACGACTGCAGACCAGAAGGTGCTCGATCGCCTCGGGATCAAGGTCCCTTATGCCCTATGCATCGGAACGGTCGAACCCCGGAAGAACGTTCTGACGGCGGTCCGTGCGGTGGCCTCCCTGCGACGGGGCGGCAGGCCAGGTGTCGCTCGTCTTGATCGGCGGCCGCGGCTGGATCGACAAGCGGGCCAGCGTGGAGCTCGCAGCGGCTGAGGCAGAGGGGACCACAACCGTGACCGGATACCTGCCGGACGGGGATCGCGACGCCCTCTTCGCGTCGGCGCGCTGCCTGGTTCTGCCGTCGGTCTACGAAGGCTTCGGCCTGCCCCTTCTGGAGGCAATGGCTCGCGGCCTGCCCTGCATCAGCTCGACAGCGCCCGCCTTCGAGGAGGTCGCCGGAGACGCCGCCCTGCACGTCGCGCCAGGCGACGCCGAGGGCTGGGCGACCGCAATCGAGAAGGTCCTGACTGACGAGGGTCTGGCCGGACGGCTTGAGGAAGCCGGGCGGCAACGCGCCCGGCGCTACTCTCGCGATGAGACGGCCAGAGCTTTTGAGGCCGCGCTCGGACAGCTTTCCTGACGACCCGGCAAGCCCGGCTATACTCCCGGCCATTGAGTTGCCGCGTGCCGATGACCTCAGTCGGCCGTTGGGCGGCAGACAGAGGTGGTCAAGCTTGAGCCTGATGGCGGAACCTGCTGCTCTGTCACCCTCCTCGGCGGACGACCCACCGTCAGGACGCTAGGGTTTGCCACGGTCGCGCTGGCGCTGCTCATTGCTTGGCTGCCGCTCCAAACGCCTCTCGCTCTCATCGTGTTTCAGTATGGCCACGCCGAAACCCTGGCTCGCGCGATGCTCCTGGCCAGGGATTGTCTTCACCGTCGTTCTCATCGCCTACTTCTGGCGCGGTACTGGCGGCGACTGCGGTTCTACTGGTTCGACTGGGCGGCCCTCGCGTATGTTGCCCTCGTCGGCGTGTATTCGACCGTCCCCTGGCTACTGGGTCAGCGTCTGGTTGATGCGGTCAGCGCCTCGGCGCGAGAGTTGCTCGTGCCGGTGGAGTTGTATGCGCTCGGTGGACTACGTGGCCGCCGGCGCTGACGCACGGTTCCTGGTGCGGTGGTTTCTGGCAGTTGCAGCCCTTGCCGCCGCCTTCACCGTCTTCGTCTTCTTCTTTATGCCGGCGACGTTCTGGTCCTCGACGCTGGATCTCGTCACCTTCGTGCGGGTGGTTCAAGGGTCTGCCCAACGTCCACACACTGTGGGATCTCAGCATGATTGCCCGCTTCGGCGAAGGCGCGTGGGCGGCATTCCCGAGAGCCGTTGGGCCGTTCACGCAACCGGTTAACGGCCACTACTTCGTGCTGCCACTCGTCCTGGCAGTCGCCCTGTTCTACCAGCTAATCAATCAGGGCCGCCGCCTCCCGGCAGCCGCAACGGCCATCTTCGGCCTCTTCGTCGGCGGCCGCCGTGGTCACGCCGATATCGCGCGGCAGCTGGATGGCGGCGGGCCTGGCCGTCCTGGTCTGCCGGCCTGATCTGCCGCCGCCGCGCATTCCTCGGGGTGGTCGCTATCGTATTGGTCGCTCCTTCGCGGTTCCTTCGGCGAGGTACTCGATGACGTCGTTCTTCAGCGGGACGGACGCATCGTTCAGGATCACTTCAACGCGATAGACAAGGGCCTGACCACCGTCCTCCAGAACCCTCTGGGGCTTCACATCGCCAGTCCGACGACCAGTTCGGCCAGGTCCTGACCTCTGCAGAAGGAGCTGGCGCCGGGGTCGGCGAGAACATATTCATCGTGCTACTGGCCAGCGTCGGACCGGCTTCGGCTGCCTACGCTTTCGCGGCCTGGATGTCCGGCTCCTCTGGCACCTCGCGGTCATCCGGCATCGAGCGCCGCCCCCCTCCTGGATGGTCGTCGGGATCGGGCGCGGCCTCGGTCGGGTATATCGCTGCGGCCATGCTCTCG
>CAVUQZ010000008.1:0-121121 GCA_963743795.1 uncultured Chloroflexia bacterium
GCCACTGCACCGGGCCCATGCTCGTTTGATGCATGGGAAGGCGTCTTTGGCACAACCAAAGTAAAAGTCGTTGTGGAAGAAACAGAGGTGAATGCAAAACTCTGCGGCCCGGCCTGTGCAAACGAGATATTTGTGCATGAAGGTTCCATTCTCGGAGTTCCGGACGCAGAGAAGTGGAAGGCTGTTCGCACTGAAGGCGTGACAACCGGTATTCGCCTACCTTGACGCCGCGTCCGCACTTGCAGCAGCACGGATTGAAGAAGCGGCGCGGTGTGGCAGAGCGACACTCGTCCAGGTAAAGATGGCAAAACTCCCCAGTGACATCAACCTGAAAATTGAAGAGTTCGCGATGCGTGCAATCACCGACACCAAAAAGAAAGTAGATGTGCGGGGCCCGGTCTTTTTGAGTGTGCGATCAATCGTTCAGGAATAATCATGTTTCGATTATTTTTCCTGTTTTTTTGTTTCTGACTGGAGGAATATCCGCCGGTGAATGATTCGCCATGAGAGGATTAACTGGACAATATCTGTTGCCGTCACCGTCTCCCGGTTCTCAAACATCGCGATTGGGTGAACGCCCGTCTGCTGCTCAATACTTTTTTCAAGTTTCCTTATAGTTTCATAGTTCATCTCTCCGTCAAATGTGAGCGCCCGCATACGGGAACAATCGACCGGCTGGGTGGAAAACTCGATCAGGAAATCCCGGTCAGATGGAATGAAGGAGCGAGTGAAGGTCTATAGTGAGATCTATATCGCGGATAGCCTGATTCATCCGGTTCTGGAGAAGGGAGATCTGATAGATATTCTGTTCCGGCCCTTTTTCTTTTTTCCATATTTTGAATACCCAATCCGGATAATCCGCATCCGCCATACATCGCTGGGGAGCGATATACGTCTCATAATCTTTTTCCCGCCGTTCAATTTCTTCAGATACTTCGGAGGATGAATAGCCCCTGCGTTCCACATCACGCCGCCGCTTCCACTCATATTTCACTTTATTTTCCGGATCGACAAAGATGGAGAAGTCCATCAGTTCCCGTAATCGTGGGGTAAAAAGTGTGTGGAGACCTTCAAGGATGAGGATCTTTTGCGAAGCAAACGGGATCGGGCGATCAAACGTTCCGGTCGTGTGGTTGTAAACCGTTTTCTGGATGGTCTGCCCTGCTTTAAGCCGGGCGATATCGGATTCTAGTTGGGAAAGATTGTTGGCTTTTGGATCCAGCGGAGTAACATCACGTCGCTTTCGTTCGTCACGGTCGTATGTATGGTAATCGTCAAGAGTGATAGTGGCGACAAGATCCGGTACCGAAGATCTCGCGAATAGCATGGGTGAACGTGGTTTTTCCGGAGCCACTGTCACCCGCAACACCGATAGTGAATACAATTGGGGAATGGGCGATGATATCTTTGAAATTGGGTTGAGAATTCATGCCAATAGTACCACCATACGATGAAATGATATTAAGAACCTGTGAAGGAGTTGCGGTCAAAAAAGCAAACAAAAGAATTCAGGAGATCGTGGACGTTGTAGATATTTTCTTTGATCAATCTCGGGTAATCCCATATTTGTTAGAAATAGATAACATTAATATGGATCCATGTTAGAAATATATAACAAGGAATTGAAATGAAATCGCGAAATGTCTACCGTATTGTCATCGGGACACTCATGCTTATCAGCGGTATCGTAACGATCATCCTGACCATGGGAGAAGCCATCATCGGCACGATCCTGCTCGTTGCGGGACTTACGTTTCTCATTGCTGGCATCACCCGGCACCGGAAGATGGAGACGATCCGAATCAGATGAACGCTCAAAACGGATCGGGGCATATGGATTGTCGTATGCATGGCTGACCGGACTCTTGTTTATGTTTGCATTGTTCTGGCTGGACTACCTGAATGTGGTAAAACCGGACACCCAGATTGCACTTGTCCTTTCAATTGTCGTACTTCGCTCTCTCTGCACGGATTTACCAGATGTACTTGTTCCGTAGAGGAGACGTTGCGTGATGCCGGATATTCAGGGAAATGATCGTCATGCTGACGAGGATAAAGGAATATCGTGCCCGGTTTGCCATGACACAGGATGATCTTGCAAAAACGGTCGGTGTGAGGAGGGAGACCATCGTCTTTCTTGAACAGGGTAAATATAATCCGTCACTCAAACTCGCCCATGATGTCGCAAAGACCCTGCATACCACAATAGACGACCTGTTCATATTCGAGGACGATGAACCGGAACAGGAGGCCCGGTATGTTCTCGTGGATTAATGGCTGATAAGATCATCATGCCCTTGTCATCCGGACAACCAGTAAATTCACATTTTTTCAGTTGTACGCTCAACGATTTGAGGATCAGCACCGTCGCGATCTTATCGAGCGGCTGGTTATCATTGCCGCATTTGGGGGAGTAAATGCAGGACGGGCAGCCATCTTCACATCGGCAGTCCCGGACCAGTGCATGGGCAGTGGCAAACAGATCGGGCAAGGTGTTCGTAGGCTTTCTCCGCAAGTCCGATGCCCCCTTCATATCCATCGTACACAAATATGACGGCTCACCGTTCTCACCATATGCAGGCTGATGATAATCCACCGATGTCCCAGCGATCGCACATCACATGCAGGGGCATGAGGGCAATGAGTGGCATGCTCTGCACCATGCAGTCCACCGGCCAAATCCAGATTCCCTTTCAGAACGTTACTGTTCCGTATCCGGGAGAGGGGATGAACCAGAATGCTTTTGTCCTGAAGGTGAGCGGCGGGAGTGATAGCGGTTCAACACCGAGGATAGTATCGCCGCGTTTGAGTCTTGTAACCGGTATACTGTTCGGTTACTTCCACCACCCCAAAGGCACACTTTCACGCCATTCACTTCACGGTGTTTCAAGCGTCTCGATGATCGGCAAGGTCCACCTCTTTTAGGGCTGCGTGTAGTAATCCACGTCGGCCTCCGTTACACGCACGATATGTGCTTTCCAGATCCATCTCTTTGACAAGGATACGTCTCCCCTGGTGGAGAAGAATCGCACCTTTGTGCGCTTCCCGGTATGCCTGCGCCCGGTCCATGGTCTCAAGCATCTTGCCGTGGCACATGATCCGGAATGTTTCTCCGGGTATGCCCTCCGAGGCTTACCAGTTCGCTGCCCTGCCCCGCCCGGAATACACCCACCCACGGGCGTTTTCCTGACGAGAGTGGATGAGGCCAAATCCGGAAGCAATTGCGGAAAGCGAATCCCCGAAAAATACCCGGTCTTCATCTTCACGAAGGGGAAGTTCAGCCGCAGCGCAGAGCAAGTGCCCCGAGATATGATGTAGGGATTTTCTGTATCAACAATCGCGTGTTCATTGGAACGCGGGAAAAAACTGTATCCGGATGGTTCATGAAGTACTGGTCAAGAGGATTTGCCTGCGCAACAAGGATGGCAAGGGATACTTCTCCCTTCCTTCCCGCCCTGCCCGGCCTGCTGCCAGGTGACATCATGGTGCCCGGATAGCCGGAAATAATCACGGCATCGAGCGATCCGATATCAATGCCGAGTTCGAGCGCGTTTGTTGACACAACTCCCTTCATCGCCCCATCCTTGAGACGTGTCTCGAGTCGCCCGTCGATCCTCAGGCAGATAACCGGCCCGGTACGCGCAGATCGCATCTGCGAGCCTGAGCACAGTGCGCCGTGCATCCTCCCGTGCCCAGAGCGTTACGAGCTCAGCCATCTTCCGCGAACCGGTGAAACACAATGTCTGGAGATCGTTTTTCACGCAGGATACCAGAAGATCTTTTGTTTCCTGGTGAGTGGAACGTTCACCTATACCATCATAGAACGGGTTATAGAGAACGAAATGTTTCCTGCCATGAGGCGATCCATTACCATCCACCAATTCAAAGGGATGACCGGTGAGATTGACGGGAAAATTCCATCCGGGTTTGCCAGAGTTGCAGTGGACAGGATGAACTGCGGACGTGAACCGTAGTGAAGGCAAAGCCGTGACAACCTTCGAATCAACATCGCGATATGTGAACCAAAGACCCCCCGGTACCGGTGTGCCTCATCGATGACAATATACCGGAGATTGGCAAACAGCGGACGCCATTTCATGTGCCAGGACAGATATATGGTGAATCTCATGGGGATTTGATATGATGATCCGCGAGTTATCCCGTATCGCCGCTCGTCGCGACTGGTGGAGTGTCCCCGTCATAGATCGCAGGTTTTGCTGAAATCCCGGTATAGTGTGCCATCTGCGTCAGGGTGGCGAGTTGGTCGTTTGACAGCGCTTTTGTCGGGTAGAGGTACAGCGCACGGGCATCCGGGTCTGCGTTCGAGCGCGGTAAAAACCGGAAGTATTAAATGCCAGCGTCTTACCGCTCGCGGTAGGCGTTGTGATAATCACATTTTTCCCGCACCGGATATGATTGATGGCATCACACTGGTGGGAATAAAGACGGATATTGTTTCGGTCAAGATATGCCGCAAGCACATCCGGAAGTGGCGTTGAAAGAGTCCCATAACGGGGTGCCTCCGGGCCGGAGAGATGCGGCAAACAACCCGTTTGCTGTACAGGACATTTGTTTCAAGAAGCCGGACAATGTCAGCGACAGCCATAGGACTCTCCCAGAAGACGAAAGAAAAGAAGCGCGAGCGAAACCACATCCTGCCGGTTGTGTTCCACGATTGGAACAAGAGGTCCGCAGTTTTTTGTCTTCAAAACCGCCAACAACATCCCCTTTTCCAAGCTCGCATGGAAAAGCCTCGTTTCTCTGCACGGCCGCATCAGCACGTTTTCATCTTTACGAGCTGCTGTTCAACAACGTCTGTCAGGTCGAATGTGAACCTGCCGGAATCACGGGAACCCCCCATCGCATTTTGCTGGCGCCAACCCCGATCGGCCCGGTGGGTTTTGAGGAAGACGAATCAGCCATGTCTTTTCCAAAACGCTCTTTTCCCGGCTACCGGCTGCTGTTCGAATATTTCTGTTTTCCCGAAAAATTTCTTTTTTTCGATTTGCAGGGCCTTGCCAGGTTAAAGGATGCGCCGGCCTGCGATGCGCTCGATATCTCGGATTTATTTAAACCAGGCCGCCAGACCCAATCTCGTGGCCAGCGAGCTGAAGAAGTACACCAGCATGGCCGCGATGAGGGCCGCGACGAAGACGTTGACGTCCGCAAGGTTGACCGAGGTCATGAGATGGACGCCCTGCTTTCCGGCGTCGATCTGGCGCTGGAGGATCAGGTTGACCTTGTCGATGTAGGCCGAGAAGAGCAGGAAGGCCGCCAGAGAGGCCGACGCGATGGCGTAGCCCTTGGTCAGGGCCTTGGTCGTGTTGCCGACCGCGTCGAGGTGGTCGGTGATCTCGCGGGCGCCTTTCTCGGCGCGGCTGAACTCGGCGATGCCGCCGGCGTTGTCGGTGATCGGGCCGAACGTGTCCATGGCCAGGACGTAGGCCGTGGTCATGAGCATGCCCATGGTCGCGACGGCAGTGCCGAAGATGCCACCTACGGAGCCCAGGCCGGAGTGCGCCCCGAGCCAGTTGCTGGCCAGCAGAGCGAGGCCAATCGTGATGGCGGTGACGGCCGTCGTCTCGAAGCCCACGGAGAAGCCCGAGATGATGTTCGTTGCCGGACCGGTCTTGGATGCCTCCGCTATCTCCCTGACCGGGCGGAACGTGCCGGCGGTGTAGTACTGGGTGATGTAGACGAAGGCGATGCTCGTCGCCAGACCGACGATGCCGCAGCCGAAGAAGTAGACCCAGGTGGGGATGCCGTTGTCGCCCGTGGTGCCGCCCGTGCTCATCATCACGTTGGTGACCAACGCGAGCGAGGCGGCGCTCAGGATGGTGGTCACCCAGTACCCGCGGTTGAGGATGTTCATCGGGTTCTCGGTCTCCTTGCCGCGGATGAAGAACATCGCGACCATGGTGGAGACGAGACCGAAGGCTCGGACGACGAGCGGGAAGAAGATCCAGGCCTCCGGGTGCGCCCAGCCGGACTTGAGGGCCAGGAGGTACACGCCGCCGCCGAGGATCATGGCGCCGATGTTCTCGGCGGCCGTGGACTCGAAGAGGTCGGCGCCGCGGCCCGCGCAGTCACCGACGTTGTCACCGACGAGGTCCGCGATGACACCGGCGTTGCGCGGGTCGTCCTCGGGAATGCCGGCCTCGACCTTGCCCACGAGATCCGCGCCCACGTCGGCGGCCTTTGTGTAGATACCGCCGCCGAGCTGGGCGAAGAGGGCCACGAAGCTCGCGCCAAAGCCGTAGCCGACGATCAGGAACGGCGCGTCGTGGGTGTTCTGGCCACCGGCAAGGCCGCCGTTGATGGCGAAGATCGACCACACGCCCAGGAGCGATAGGGCGACTACGAGGAAGCCGGAGACCGCGCCGCCGCGCATGGCCACCTGGACGGCCTCGACGAGGCTTCGTCGGGCGGCGGAGGCGACGCGGACGTTGGCCCTGACGCTGACCAGCATGCCGATGATGCCGCAGGCCATCGAGCACGCCGCGCCGACCAGGAACGCAAATCCGGTCCGAAAGCCCAGCTCCACGCCGTTGACCGAAGTGTCGGCGACTGCGCTCGTCTCGAAGATCGTGATCACGATCCCGATGACGACGGCGCCGACGAGAGCGAGCGCCGCGATGGTGGAGTACTGGCGTTTGATGAAGGCCACCGCGCCCTCGTTGATCGTCGCGGAGACGTCCATCATTTCCTTTGTCCCGGTATCGCGGGACAGGACGTCACGGGCGAGGAAGATCGCGAACGCTACCGCGAGCAGTCCCGCGAACGGGACGAACCATTGCAGGAGCTCACTTGGTTCCATGGGAGACGAGGCACTCCTTCTCTCTGGACGCGGGACGGGCGCCGCACGGATAGCCAAACCGGGGCGTGGCCCGGGTTGGACGAGATGCACGATCGGGCCGGCCGGAGTGTATCAAATGGTCCTGAGGGTGGGTCGAATTCCGCAAAGCCCGGCAATTATGCATTGGGGGCACGCAGGCGGGGCGGTTGGACCCCTCCAGCTCGGGACCTTTGGCCCGCGCGTGCCTGCTGAGGAGCGACGACCACCGGCCGGCTGGCGCCAGCCCGCGTCCCGGACCGGCGTTTAGGGGAGCCAGCGAGGATAGGCGCCGTCGGTGGCGAGGCTGGTCAGGCCGGAACCGTCGGGCTTGACGATCCAGATGCCCGCCGAGATCGTGGGGTTCCCCGCCGGCACCCGGCCGAAGACGACCATGTGCCCATCCGGGGAGAACGACGGCGACGTCTCGCTGAAGGCCGGGTCGTTGGTGAGAAGCTTGAACGGCTGCCCTGCCGCGGTGGCATAACCCACATGGGTGCCGCCGCCGGTGGCTCGCACCATGAACGTCAGAGCGCCGGTGCCGGAGGTGTCGATATCGCCCACCGCGGGCCCGACGTTGGTCACAGAGCCGTCCGGGGTGACCCGCCAGTTGGCCCACGTGACGCCTTGGTCGGCGGACCCGGCCACGTAGAAGGCGGAGTCGTTCTGGACCCATACCGGCCGCGAGTCGCCTACCAGGTTCAGCGACCGGGGAGGATCCGCGCCCGACATGTCGGCGAGCACGACGGCTCCATCAGAGCCGCGTACCAGAAGCATCGTCGACCCGTCCTGGCTGATTGCCGCTCGCGGCGCCCAGCCCGTGAGACCCGGTTGAGTGGTGAGCCCGTCGCCGCTGATCGCGGTGCTGCCGATGTTCGGGAGCCCCTTCGGGCGCAACCTGCCGGGGATCCGTTCCGCTGATCAGGGGGATGCGCCAGTAGCCGAGATCGGCGCCGGTTGCGTCGCGCCGGCCGACGACCAGGCCCGTCCCGTCGGGCGTGAATGTCGGGGCATATTCCATGTTGGACGCGGCCGTCAGGATCTGCAGGCCGTCGCCGCTGATCGACATCTTCTTGACGACTCCCCCGGCGCCATACGCGATGGTCGACCCGTCGCCGCTGACGTCGAAGCCGTTCACGGGCACGAGCTCGCTGGTGACCTCGCGCTGGTTGGTGCCGTCGGGGTTCATCAACCAGACGTTGGCCACGCCGCCGTGATCCGAAACGAATGCAATCTGGTTCAGGGCATTGACGGGCGGCTCGCCGGTGGTGAAGGTCCAAGCTTGCTGGGGAGCGGCCTGACCGTCGGTCCGGCGCACCGTGGCGCTCGTGGTGACCGAGTAGGTGGTGTTGGCGGCGAGCGGATTGTCGGGTGTGAAGACCAGAACGTTGGAGGCCAGGCTCGCCGATGTCGGCGCAGGCGTCGCCGGCGGCGTCCCTGTCGGCGCTGCGGGAGCGGTGCGATCGTCAGGCAGGGTCGCGACCTTCGTCGACCCCGAAACCGGCGGCGTGATCGTTATCGCGCCGGACGCAGTCGCGGGGTCAAGTGGGCCATCGAAAATGACCGCGATCTGGCTGTGGATGCTCACCCCGGCCACCTTCGGAGGCCGGGATGAGGGCCGTGGCTCTCAGGCCGATGCTCACGGTCTTGAACGTCGTCACGTAGTCCGGCAGCAGCCGGGTGCCGTCCGTGTCGACCGCGGGGTCGCCGATCGTGAGCTTGTACTCGGTCCCGTACTGCAACGGGCTCGTTGGCGTGAGCGTCAGGACGGGTCCATTCCACGAGACTTCGTAGGTGAAGCTCGGCTCGACCTTCAGCCCCGCCGCCACATTCTGCGGGTCCATCGGACGGTCGAAGGTGATCTGGATGGGCGTGTCCACCTGGACCGATTGCTGATCGGCCGGCGGCGACACTGCCGTCACGGTGGGCCGGCCGACGGTGGTGAACGTGAGATCCGCGGTCCCACCCTGGACGTTCCCGGCGAGATCCTGGACGCCTGCGGCCATGTGGACTTTGAAGTCCGTCGATAGGGGAAGTTTGGCCGAGGGCGTCCAGATCAGCTTCAGGCCCTGCCAGTGGAATGAGCCTTGTGTGTTGGGCGTTATCGAAAACGCGGCTTCGGCCGTCTCGTGATTCACGTCCTTGCTGAAGTCGACGTCGATCGCCGTCAGCGTCATGGCCAAGCCTTTGGCCGAGGTGCTGATCACGTGGATCGAGTAGGTCGGCGGGACCCTGTCGATCATGGTGGCGTTGTAGAGGATCGCCGCCAGAATGGCCAGCGCCGTCAAGGCGGACAGAAGCCTCAGGAACCGGCCGCTCTTGAGCCAGCCCAGACGTCTAGGGAGTTCCACGGGGCACGACGATAGCACAGCCCCTATACTCGCGAACTTGTGAACCGTCGAATGCTTGGCTGCCTTTTCGAGGTGCTGGAGGCGCTGCTTTTCACGCTCGTCATCTTCTTCGTCATACAGATGTTCGTTGCGCAGCCATACCAGGTGAAGCAGGAATCCATGGAGAACACGCTGATGCCGGATCAGTACGTTCTCGTGGACAAGCTGACCCCGCAGTTCAGCGAATACCACCGCGGGGACGTCGTCGTCTTCAACCCGCCGCCCGGGTGGACCCAGGATCCGGGTGGCTCTCCGTTCATCAAGCGGGTGATCGGCGTCGGTGGCGACAGCGTGGATATCCACGGCGGCCACGTCTTCATCAACGGCGTCCAGATCAGCGAGCCGTACCTCTTCGAGGGCCAGGCTACGCAGTTGTCGAGTGAGCAGTGGCAAGACCTGGAAGCTCGGCCCGAACCAGCTCTTCGTGATGGGCGATCACAGGCAGGCGTCGGAGGATTCGCGCCAGTTCGGCCCGATCGACAAGTCGACGGTCGTTGGCCGGGCCTGGATCCGCTACTGGCCACTCGACCAATTCGGATTCCTGCCCCGGGCCACCCAGTCGGCCGCCCCGAGCGCATCTCCGGCATCGTCCCCGTCCCCATGACCCGGCTGCGCGACGCGAGGGTCGCCGCGACCGTCGTCGCCTGATGCAAGTGGCCATGGTCGCGGCCGTGGCGGCCGTCGCCGGCGCCGTGGTCGCGGTCGCCGCCCGCGACAGGCGCGCCGTCGCCCTGGGTCTGCTCGCCGCTCTCCTTGTGGCACCACTGGCCACGGATCCACTGCCTAGTGCCCCGAGTCTGGTCGCTCGAGTTGCCGGCGCGATGCTCGCGGCGGAGTTGCTGTGGGTCGCGACTCGCGTCAAGTCGGCCCCGAGCGAAGGCTCGGCGTTCGGCCTCACCGCCGAGGCCGCGATAGCGGCGGCGGCCTTCGCCATCGGTATGTCGATCGCCCCGGTAGCGCCGCTGCCCGGACCCTTGAGCGAGCAGGCCGCCGGCCTGGCGCTGGTAGCGCTCTCCGTGGTTCCTCTCACCGGCCGGGACGTGCTGCGATTGGGCATCGGGGTGGCCGTGCTGGCCCTCGGCCTCTCGATGCTGCACGAAACCTGGCTCGGGCCCGCGCGCCCGTTCGAACAATTCGCGCTGGCAACGCTGATCGTCGGGATCGCAGGCGCCACGAGTCTGCTGATCTCACGCCCGGCCGCGCCCGGGGAGGATCTCGATACCGATCTCGCCGCGGAGAACGGCACGGATGGCGTGCCAATCCTGGTCGGGGATGCCTTCGCCGGAGCCGGCGCGCCAGCCACGGAAGCGGCGGTTGTCGAAGGAGAATCGCCGGCCGCCCCGGCCGGAAAGGCGAGGCGATCCGCCGCGGGAGGGGCGCCGGCTGTCGACTCCCCCGCCGGGTTGTCCTCCCTGTCGCCGCGGCCTTCTCCGCGCCCCGGACCAACCGTTCGGCTGATTCGGCACCCCCGCGGCAACGAGCCACGACAGTGACCCTCGCCGCGTTCTTCGCCGTCTGTGCCGTCGGAGCCGGCCTCGGTCTGCTGACCCGGGCCTTCCGCCGGCTCGGCCCAATCATTGGCCTGGCCGGTCTGGCCACGGCCTGCGTCGCCGCCCTTCTCATCGGGTCTTCCGAGGGAGTGACCATCGGCGAAGTGCGCCTGTCGGGCAGCGCATATGCGGGCGCGTTCCTGGCTTGTGGCACCGGCACATGCCTGCTCCTGTACCTCGTTGGGCTCGGCTCGAGCTGGCCCGATCGACTCGTGCCGGCGGCGCTTGCCGCGTTCGGCGGCCTCGGGCTCGCTTTCGCGGCCGCGGATCCGGCCGTCGCACTTGGAGCGGCCGCGGCAGCGGCCACGACCGGGGCAGTGGTCTCGTCCGGTGCTGGGACAGACCCTGAGGAGAGAGCGGCTCGCCTGTCCGAGGCACGCACGCTGGCACTCCTGGTGGGCAGCCTGCTGTTCGCTGCGATAGCCGTCTCACGGCCCAGCTGGGCCGCTCAGGACGGCCCCGTTCTCGTCCTCGCCTTCCTGGCCCTCGCGGCCGCGCTGGCAGCCCGGAGCGGCGCAATTCCCTTTCACCTGCCGGCAGCCCGTCTTGGCAGGCGCGGCCCGTCCACGTCACAGGCTCTGGTGCTGATCTGGATCCCGGCCGGCATCGGCGTCCTGGCCGTTAGCTGGAGCGCGACCACCTTCGGCGTTCGCAGTGACTGGCTCGACCTCGTGGCAACGACCGTCCAAATCGTTGCCATAGCCACGCTCGTCCTCGGGGCCGTGGGCGCTCTCCTCCACGATGACGTCACCGAGATTGCCGTCTATTCGATCGTCGCGGATTCGGGGTTCATCCTGCTCGCCCTGGCCTCGCGCGACGAGGGCGCGGCTGAGCCCGCCCGCCTCTGGCTGCTCGTCTTCATCGCGGCCAAGACGGCATTCGTTGCCTGGGCCGCGGCGGCATCGCAGGCCTTCGGATCGTCTAGTCTCGGCGAGCTTCGCGGCTGGCTGAGACGGACCCCGATCCTGGGCCTGGCCCTCGTCGCGATTGCCGCAGCCACGCTCGGCTGGCCCGGCAGCGCCGTCTACGAGGCACGCTCGACCCTCATTAGTCTGGCGTTGCCCGATCGTGCTCCACTTCCTGAGCGTCGTAGCGATCGTCCTGTCGCTCGCCTACTTCGGCCGGCTGCTGCTCGTTGGCCTTCTCTCCCCCGTCGACGCGGTAACCGCGGCCGCCGGCGAGCGGCCTCGCTGGCGCCGGCGGCGCGGCATCGCCGCAGCCACGGCCGACTCGAGTACGAGTCAAGCGGCCCCGGCCGGATTGGCGATCGCGGCAGATGGCTCGGCCGATCGGTCGGCCGGCGACCAGGCCGCCTCCGCTGCCGGTCCGGCAGCCGTACCCGGCCCACTTGCCCCCGCCGGTGCCGCGACCGCCGCAAGCTCCGACACGCCCAAACCCAAGGCGAAGCGCAAGGCTTCTCGCTCGGTCGCCACCGCGGAGATATGGCCCGCGGTGACGGACCCGGCCGCGGCCTCCCTGGCGACCGACGCCGCCGGCCCAGCCGGCGTGCCCGACTCCGCAACCGCGGCCGATACCAAGCCCGAGTCCGCGAGCACCTCCGGAGAAGGGACCGCGGCGGCCCCAACAGTGGAGCCGGGGCTGGGCTTTGGCAGCTGGCTCGTCTCGGCCTGGCGCCTGAACCGGACTCTGGAGGTCAGCGGCGCCGTCCTGGCCGCTTCCGCGCTCGCCCTGGTTCTGTCCCTCGGCGGCCTGGGCGCGTCGAGCGTTTCGCGGGATGGCATACCTTTCGACGTTGCCGCCCGCGCCACCCCCGCGCCCAGTCCGACGCCGCGGCCCACACCGTCGCCCAGGCCAACGGTCACGCCGATCGCGCTTCCCACTCCCGCGCCGACGGCCAGCCCCAGCTCGTCGGCCTCCTCGACTGCAAGCGCGAGCCCGGTGCCATAGCCGGACTCGCGCCTAGCTGACCTCCCCGAGGCTGTGGGGGTCCGTCAGTCCTGCGGGCCGATCACCCAGCGGTCGATCTCGCGCTCGTAGCGGACCAGCTCGTCCGGTCCGGAACCAGATCCCCAGCTCGGTCGCGGCCGTCTCCGGTCCGTCGGAAGCGTGGATCAAGGTTCTGGCCCAATCTCGATCGCCAGGTCGCCCCGAATCGTGCCCTGGAGCAGCCTCTGCCGGCTTCGTGGCGCCGACCATCGTCCGCACCATGGCGATGGCGTTCGGTCCCTCGAACGCGATGGCCACGAGCGGGCTCGACGTGATGAACGCGACCAGCCCCTCGAAGAACGGCTTGCCCTTGTGAACCGCGTAGTGGCGCTCGGCCAGGTCGCGATCCACCTGGACGAGCTTGAGGCCGACGATCTTGAGGCCCCGCTCCTCGAAGCGGGCGATGATCCGGCCGGCCAGCTGGCGCTGGACGCCGTCGGGCTTGACGAGGACGAGGGTGCGCTCGGTCACGGTTCGAATACCCCTGCGGTCGATGGATACGATTGGGAGTGTAGCGGGTGGGGCGGCCCGCCCGGGCGGACTGCGCCACGACAGGCGGTCGCCCTCGGCTCGATCGCTTCGGAGCCGGAAAGGCCTAGTCCGACCAGGTGATCGGAGGTGGCGGTTCGGGGGCTCGATCCTCGCGGGCCGGCGACTCCGGCGGGGCACCGGACGGCGCCGTCTCCGTGGGTCGTTCCGGCGAATCGGGAGGCTCACCAGCCTGCTGCATCGCGGGCGGTCCGGCCGTCTCTTCGACCGCAGGCTGATTGGCGCTCCGTGCCGCGCTCAGGGCGCTCGCAACCGACGAGTAAGCCTGGCCGGCGTCACTCTCCTGGCCGAGCAAGCGCAGTGCGTCGCCTCGAACCAGCTCCAGAGCGAGGTCCCGCCTGTCGCCGAGGGCGGCGAGCACGACGGGCGCGGAACCTGGGGTCATGCGCAGCGCGAGCCCGAAGTGGAGCGCGGCTAGCAACGCGTCTCCTTCCCCGAGGCGGGCGATCCCCTCGGCGATCTCGGTATCGGCCTCGGCGAGGCCCGGACTGCCGGCGGGTTCGGGGGCGGTCTCCGCCGGAGACGGTTCGATCGTCGCCGCCGCCGGTTCGATCGTGGCCGCCGCCAGCTGGGCCGCGGCAGCGGCCGCCTCGCCCGCGGCTTCCGTCGGTGCGGGCTCCGTCGGTGCGGGCTCCGTCGGTACCGGCTCCATCGGTGCGGGCTCCGGCTCGACAGCGCTGACAGGTGCGACTGTCTCCTCCTCCGTTGCGGCGGGCATGGCGGCGGGCTCTGCCGTCAACTCGGCAAGCGAGGCGCCGGGCTCCGGCGTCGACTCGGTAGGTGGGGCGTCGGGCGCGGGCGCAACCGCCGGCTCGATCGGCGCCGCGGTCGACTGGATCGGCTCTGCGGCGGGCTCGGTCTGTGCGACGGCGGGAGCCCGGACGTCCGGCGGCTCCGCCGCGGCGCTCGTTTCGGGCATCCCGACAGCTCCCCAGCCGACGGCGTCGAAGGGTGCTCTGCGCGGGATCCCGGCGAAGAAGGAGTCGAGGCTCGTCAACGTGCGGAGGTGGGCCTGTTCCATGTGACGGCGAGCTTCAGCATGGCGGCCGCCGAGCGAAGCAGCCTCCGCCGCGATGACGAACCCGAGAGCTTCGCCACCGTTGGCCGCGAGATACGCGACCGCCACCGTCCCCGCGCCCTGAAGGTCGCCGGTCCGCCAGCGCGCCTCGGCCAGATCGAGCAGACCCGGAGGATCGAGAAGGTCCCGACCGGCGAGGGATTCGAGCTCTGCACGGGCCATTGACAGGGAGCCGGTCCGCAGGCGGATCCGAGCCAGGCGAATCTGAAGCGACGTCTCTTCGGCCGGATCCGGTTTTGTCGGCTCATACGGCAGCGGTCGGGCGGATGGGCTTTCCGCCAGAGCCTCGAGAAGCTCGGGGGGCACCTCGGGCGCTGACTCGGGCGGCGACTCGGTCGTCACGGAATCCTGGGGGGCCGCCTCGGCTTGCTCCCCGACGGCGCCCTCGAGGTGGGCCGGGCCGGGATCGAGTTGGTCCTGAGCGGTCGCCTCGGCAGCTCCGGCCTGGATCTCGGCTGAGGCCTCCATCGGCATCGATGATTCGCTCTCGGGCGGCACATCCGCCTCGGGTTCGGCCACAACCTCGTCGGTGGGGAATCGAACCAGGATCTCGTCCGGCTCTTCCGTCGACTCGAGCGACAGCTGCGCGTCCGGCTCGTCGGCGGCGGGCACCGGCGGGAGGCTCGCCGCCACTTCGCCGGTCTCGCCTGCCGGAGTGCCTCTCGGCTTGCGGCTGCTTCTCATGCCGCCCCTCCCGGTAGCCGCAGCAGCGACTCCAGACGGCGGCCCCTCCGCGGCGGCGCAACGACCGCCAGACGCAGCGCGTCGTCGCGCATCAAGCGGGCGGCGAGAGAGTGGACGCCCTCGCCAGTGACCGCGTTCAACTCGGCCAGGGCCTGGTCCAGAGTGAGGACCCGCTCGTGGAGCGCTTCCTGGCCGCCCAGCCATGACGCGACGTGGCGAGTCTCCTCCATCCGCAGCTCCAGCCTGCCGGCCAGGTACGCCTTCGACCGGGCCAGCTCGTCGGCCGGGACCGCATCGTCGCGGGCGCGCGCCAGCTCCTCCAGGATCGCGCCGACCGCCGGTGCGATCCTGTCCGGATCGACCCCCGCCGAGACTACGAAGGCCCCCGCGTCGGCGTAGTCGACGATGTAGGAGCTGACGTCGTAGGCAAGGCCCTTCTCCTCGCGGACGGACTGGAACAGGCGGCTGCTCATGCCATCTCCGAGGATGGCGTTGAGGACCTCAAGTGTCCAGGCCTCAGGGTCATCTCTCCGCAGGCCCGGCACTCCGACGCACAAGCTGCGCCTGTGTCGTGTCGCGCCGCACGGACAGCACGCGCTTCCCAGCCGGAAGCGCCGGCGCCGGGGCGAAGGACGAGTGGTTGGCCTGGCCCCTTCCGAAGCCGCGATCGACCAGGGCCACGATCTCCTCGTGCGAGATGTCCCCGGCCGCCGACAACTACGACGTTGCCCGGCCGGTATGCGGACTGCCCAGAAGGCCCGAAGGTTGGCCTGGGGCAGGCTTCGAACGCTCTCCTCACTGCCGGCAATCTCGCGGCCCAGTGGCGTGTCGCCGAACATCGCCAGGTCGAAGAGGGTGTGGACGTGCTCGCCGGGGTCGTCCAGGTAGGAGCGGATCTCCTCGACGATGACGGCCCGCTCGGACTCGATCTCCTCGCCTCGCAGCACGCGGCCGGACGATCAGCTCGCCCAGGACATCCATCCCGCGGGCGACCTCGCGGAGCGGAACGCGGACCCAGTAGACCGTGGACTCGCGATCGGTGGCGGCGTTGAAGCTGCCGCCGACGCCCTCGATCGCCTCGGAGACGGCGCGCGTGGTTGGGTAGGCCGCCGTCCCCTTGAAGGTGATGTGCTCCATGAAGTGGGCCGCGCCAGCCTCGTCGGCCGATTCCAGGCGCGAGCCGGCCAGCACGTAGGCGGCAATGGAGACCGAGCGGGCTCCCGTGAGGCGCGACGTGATGACGCGCGGCCCGTCGGGCAGCGCGGTTCGTTCGTACATCGAGCGAATGCTACCGGATGGCGAGGTGGAGGCGACGGCGGCCAGTTTGAGTCTCGGGCCGGAAGGCTGGCGACGAAGGGCCGGCGGCGTTGCCGGCTCCGCGCCCGATCTCGCCAAAGACAAAACGGCCGGCGTCCTTTCGGGCGCCGGCCGCTTCACGAGCCAGGAGATCAGTGCCAGACGATCTGGATCCAATCCTTGGCAAAGTAGACGACGAAGGCGAGCGTGACCACCCACATCAGCGGGTGGATCTCGGCCCACTTGCGCTTGCACGATCTTGATCAGGATCCAGCTGACGAAGCCGGCGCCGATGCCGACGGTGATGTCGTAGGTCAGCGGCATCACGATCATGGTCAGGAGCGCCGGCAGACCGTCCTCGAGATCGGCCACGTTGATGTCCTTGACGAGGGTGAACATCAGGTAGCCGACAAGAACGAGGGCCGGGGCGGTTGCCACGCCCGGGACGAGGCCCGCGAGCGGTGACAGCAAGATCGCGACCAGGAACAGGACGCCGGTGACGACGGAGGCCCAGCCCGGTCCTGCCACCTTCGGCCACGCCGGCGGCGGACTCGATGTAGGTGGTGTTGGAGCTGACGCCCACGGCGCCACCGGCGACCGCGGCCAGGGAGTCGACGACGAGGACCCGGCCGATGCCGGGGACGGAGCCGTCTTCGTTCGGCAAGGCCGGCCTCGGCGGCGATGCCGGTGACCGTGCCCATCGTGTCGAAGAAGTCGCTCAGCATGATCGCGAAGATCGTCAGGATGGCCGTGATCAACGCGACCTGGTTGATCGCGCCGACGAGGTCAGGCTGGAAGAGCGTGTCCCACTTCGGCGTGACGGTCCACTGGGCCGGAGCCGACGTGACGCCCGTGATGAATGCGACGACTGACGTGGCCAGGATGCTGATGATCAGCGCGGCTTTGACGCGAAGCGCAAACAGCACGAACGTGATGAGAACGCCGAGCAAGAAGACCCACTGGCTGACCTCGGTGATCGGCCGGAGGCCGACGGGCGGCACGCTGCCGTACGCGGACTGAGAGCCTGCGATCAGGCCGCCGTTGGCGAGGCCGATGAACAGGATGAAGAGGCCGATGCCGACGCCGATCGATCGCTTCAGCGCGAGCGGCACGGCGTTCATGATCGCCTCTCGGAGGCCCAGGACGACCAGGATCGTGATGACGACGCCTTCGATCACGATCACGCCCATCGCGGCCTGCCGCCGTGTAGCCCTTCGCCGGACAGGTGAACGCGACGATCGCGTTGATGCCGAGGCCCGCCGCCAGTGCGAACGGGTAGTTGGCGACCACGCCCATGGCGATGGTCATGACGCCGGCGACGAGGCATGTGCCAGCGGCGACCGCAAGTCTGGATCGAGCCCGAGCGGCTTCGGCAATGATGTTGCCGGGTTCAGGAAGATGATGTAGGCCATGACCATGAACGTGGTCAGGCCCGCCCGAGTCTCGGTCAGGATGTTCGTGCCGCGCTCGGCGAACTTGAAGTAGCGCGCTACGGCTTCCAACGGTGTCTCCTCCTGGTGTCTGCCTGGTCGTATCCCACCGATCGGCAACCGCCCGGAGCTCCACCTTGCCGGGCGGCGCTGCGCCTCCTGGCCGCGTCGCGACGCGGCCCACCACGCCCTCGCTCGGGTCGGTCTCCGCCGCCTCCTTCGATCGCGGTCGCGCTGGTAGTCAGGCTCCCCTACTCGTCCTCTTTCGCATCGGGGCCGAGCAACTCCATCTGGACGTAGCCGGACGTATCGAACTCGAGCTGACGGGGCTCGAACGCGTCGCCGGCGTGCAACGCCGGCGGGCGCGAAGTCGATCACGACGGCTTCGTCCCCCTGAACCAGGCGATACGAGAGCAGCTGGTCGGGACGGGTCTCGAACTCGAGATGCTCGAACGAATCGACGTTCAAGCAGATCGAGAGCGGGGTGAAGAACGTCGACGTCTCCGGCTCGTTCGCCACGATCCGCTCCACCCAGCCCAGCCCGTGCTGAACCAGCTCGTGGCCTCGGTAGTAGCGGTAGGCCACGGTCTGCTTCTCGAGTGGGCGCAGGACATTGAGCAGGTCGGTCCGGCTCGACACGATGCCGCGATTGACGAAGAACTTCGCGGGCGGCACGGACGACACCACTCCTCCTGAGGGCAGCCGGGGGTGACGATTGGGATGCCGGTGACGGACCCGCGGATCGTAACTCAGCCGCACGAGGCGGGACAAGGGGTTCGTGGCAGCGTCAGAATCCCGGCTTTGGCGCATCGTGAACTGACCCCGTCGCCCGGAGCCCGGGACTCGAGGGCGCGCTATCATCGGTCATGCTTCTGGCCCTCGACATCGGCAACACGAACGTCACCCTCGGTCTGGTCAACGGGGAGACGATCATGGCCAGCCGTCGGGCGGCGACACGAGCCGCGAGCACGGCTGACGAGCTCGAGGTCCTGCTCGACGGACTGCTGCGCCTGGACGGGGCCTCACTGGCCGACGTGACCGGCATCTCGCTGGCCTCCGTGGTGCCCGCGCTCACGGGCGCTGCCACGGCCATGGCCGACCGGCGCGGCCTGCCGCTGATGGTCGCGGCGGCCGGGAACATGCCCATGCCGATCCGAGTGCAGCGCCCGGCAGAGGTCGGGCGCCGACCGCCTCGTCAACGGGCTGGCGGTGGCCCGGCTGTACGGCACTCCGGCCATCGTCGTCGACTTCGGCACGGCCACGACGTTCGACTGCGTGGCCCGAGACGGAGCGTACGTCGGCGGCGCCATCGCCCCCGGCCTCGAGCTGGGCCTCGAGGCGCTCGCATCCCGAACCGCCCGCCTGCCTCGCATCGAGCTCACCGAGCCGGCGCAAGGCCATCGGCACCGACACCGTCTCGGCCATGCAGTCGGGCGTCGTGCTGGGCTATCGGGCCCTCACGCTGGGTCTGCTCGAACGGATCAAGACCGAGCTGGCGCGAACCGAGAAGGTCGACGGCTCGAATATCCAGGTGGTCCTCACCGGCGGGCTCTCGGCGGGAGCCTGGGCCCGCGGGCTGCCCGGCGTCGACGCGATCGACCCCGAGCTGACGCTCAAGGGTCTGGCGCATACTGTGGGCGCTCGCCAACGGCGAGCCATCCGCGCCGGGCGACGACAGGCGTCGGCTGGACCGGCAGCGCGGCCGGATCGATCCACGTCATCTCGGAGCACACCACATGACCGCTCGAGTCGGACGCCTTCGAGGGTCGCCGCATCGCCCTCGGCATCACCGGCTCCATCGCCGCGTACAAGGCGGTCGAGCTGCTGCGCCTGCTCCAGACCGAAGGGGCGGACGTCCGTGTGCTGATGACCGCGTCCGCGACCGAGTTCATCGGCACGCTCACGCTCGAGACGCTGAGCCGGCACCCGGTCGACTCGGACGTGCTGGCGCTTCAGCCGGACGGCCGGATCGGCCACATCAGACACCGCCCACGACGTGCGAGGCGATCGTCGTCGCGCCGGCCACGGCCCACTGGCTCGGGGCCATGGCCCACGGCCTGGCCGGCGACACGATCACGGCCGCCTGCCTGGCGACCTCCGTGCCGGTGGTCGTCGCCCCGGCGATGGACGGCGGCATGTACGCCCATCCGGCCACTCAGGCCAACGTCGCCCGGCTGCGCGAGTTCGGCTACCACATCGTCGAACCGGAGTCGGGTCCGCTCGCTTCCGGAATGGTCGGGCACGGACGGCTCGCGTCGCTGGACCGCATCGTCGACGCGACGGTCGAGGCCCTGGCTGCCGCGGCCGCGGGGCCGCCTCCGCCCGCGGCCGCCCCCGCGAGCGACGCCCCCGGCAGCGAGTACGAGCCGGCGGAGTCTTCGCGCACGGACCTCGCCGGCCGCCACGTCGTCGTCACCGCCGGCGGCACCGCCGAGCCGATCGACCCCGTCCGCTTCGTCGGCAACCGATCCAGCGGCAAGATGGGCATCGCCGTCGCCGCAGAGGCGCTCGACCGCGGCGCGGCCGTGACGCTCATCCTCGGCAACCACACCGTCGAGTCCCCCGCCGGAGCCCACGTCGCCCACGCCGAGACCGCCGCGGAGATGGAGGCCGCCCTGCCGCGCCCTGACCCCGCCCGAGGGGCCGCGCTTCGACGTCCTGGTCATGGCCGCCGCCGTGGCCGACTTCCGGCCGCGCAGCGCCGTCCGCCAGAAAGGTGAGCCGCTCGTCCGGGCTGACGCTCGAGCTGGACGCCACGCCCGATCTGCTGGCGGAGACGGCCGAGCGCGTCCGCACCAGCATCCGAGCCTCGGGCGCCCGCCGGCCGGTCCTCGTCGGCTTCGCGGCCGAGACCGGCTCGCTGGACCGGGCCGCGGAGAAGCTCGCGCTCCAAGGGCGTGGATCTGCTCGTCGCCAACGACGTCGCCGAGCCCGGCTCGGGCTTCGGCACGGACACGAACAAGGTCACCATCTACTCGATCGACGGGATCGCCCGAGGAGCTGCCGCTGCTGACCAAGCGCGAGGTGGCCGAGCTGCTGCTCGATCGCGTCGTCGTTCGCCTGGCTGCCGCCGTGAGCCGCGAGCCGCCGCGCCCGAACCGGCGGAGAGCGGGCCGGTGAGCCAGACGCCCTCGCCGCAGCAGGCCGCGCGGCTGACCATCTCCTCCATCGCCCGCCTGTACGCCGACGGCGAGCGCATCGCCATGCTGACCGCCTACGACTACCCGACGGCTCGGATCCTCGACGAGGCCGGCATCCCGATGCTGCTCGTGGGCGACTCGCTGGGCCAGGTCATGCTCGGCTACGACAGCACCGTCCGCGTGACCATGACCGAGATGCTCCACCACACCAAGGCCGTGGTGCGGGGCACCAAGCGGGCCCTGGTCGTGGCCGACATGCCGTTCCTCTCCTACGGCGTCACCCCGGAGGCCAGCCTGGAGAACGCCGGCATCCTGATGCGCGAGGGCGGCGCCGGGGCCGTGAAGCTCGAAGGCGGCGAGCGCAGCGCCCGGACCATCGAGACGATCGTTCGGGCCGGCATCCCGGTCATGGGCCACATCGGCCTGACGCCCCAGTCGATCCACCAGCTGGGCGGCCATCGCGTCCAGGGCAAGACCCGCGAGGCCGGCCGCCAGCTCCTGGCCGACGCCCTGGCCGTCCAGCAGGCCGGAGCCTTCTGCGATGGTCCTCGAACTCGTGCCGGAGCAGCTGGCCGCAGCCATCACGGAGCGACTCCACATCCCGACGATCGGCATCGGGGCGGGAGCCGGCTGTGCCGGCCAGGTCCAGGTGGTCACCGACCTGCTCGGCATGAGCGCCGACTTCACCCCGAAGCACGCCCGCCACTACACCGAGTTGCACGACATCATCAAGGCGGCCGCCGAGGCCTACCGCACCGACGTCGCCGACCGGAGCGTTCCCCGGGCCGGACGAGAGCACCCGCATGGACGACGCGATCCTCGACGAGGTGCTCGGACGGACCGCGCTGGATCGCCCCGAAGGGATCGAGTCCGGTCGCGGAATCCCGCTCGACCGGGATCTCTAGGCGGATGCCGGACGCCGCTCCTGCGCCGGTCGTGGCGCGTCGGCCGCTAGTCCTCCGGACCGGGCAGAGCTGCGCGCCGCCCTGGCCGTCGCGCCCCGACCGATCGGCCTCGTGCCGACTATGGGCGCACTGCACCACGGCCACGCCTCGCTGATCCATCGCGCCCGAGCCGAGAGCGCCACGGTCGTGGCCACGATCTTCGTCAACCCGCGCCAGTTCAACGAGCCGGCCGACTTCGAGAGGTACCCGCGCGACGAGGCCGCCGACCTGGCGATCGCCGGCGAGGCCGGGGCGGACATCGTCTTCATCCCGACCGTGGAGGAGGTCTATCCGCCCGGGTTCCAGACGAGCGTCCGGGTCGGGCGCTCTGACCGAGCCGCTCGAGGGCGCCGCTCGCCCGGGCCACTTCGAGGGCGTGACCACGGTCGTGGCGATCCTGCTGTCGCTGGCGCGGAGCCGAGCGCGCCTACTTCGGCCAGAAGGACGCCCAGCAGCTGCTGGTCGTGCGGCGCATGGCTCTCGACCTGGGCATCGCGACGGAGATCGTGGCCTGCCCGATCGTGCGCGAGCCGGACGGCCTGGCCATGAGCTCGCGCAACGTGCGCCTCACGCCCGAGCAGCGGGCGGCCGCCCCGGTTCTGCGAAGGTCGTTGCTGGCCGCCCGCGCCGCGTACGAGGCCGGCGAGAGGGACGCGGAGACGATCTGCGGGCGGCGATGCGGAGCCGTCCTCGCCGCGGAGCCGCTGGCCGCGCCGGAGTACGTGAGCTGCGCGGATCCGGCCACTCTCCGGGAGCTTGACACGTGTCGAGGGCCCGGCCCTCCTGTCGCTGGCGGTGCGCTTCGGCGAGCGTGCGCCTCATCGACAACGAGCCGCTGCCCTAGCAGTTGCCACCGGCCAGCGTGAGCCGCGCCGCGCCGGACCGGCCACGTCCCAGGGAACCGCCACGCCCTCACGGGCGTCTGCCAACTCGAACGGCCGGTCTTCCGGCCGGGACGAACGCTGGAGGGCGGACCCGTGACCACAAACGAACTCGAACCCCTGGACGACCCCGAGGCCCCGCGTCGCTCCGAACCGAAGACCGGATCCCGTGGGCTCATCCCGGCAGGGCGCGCCATCCTCTCGCGCCTTCTGGGCCACCGGTTCCTCGCCATGGCGCTCGCCGTGGCTGCGGTGGCAGCGGTGGTCGCCGGCGCCTATGTACTGGGCAGCCCGGCCGGACCCGCGGCCAATCTCGACGCCCAGCGGCTTGCATACCTCCCGGCTGACGGTGCCTTTTCCAACGGCGAGGTCGGGCAGCCCGTACCGGCGGCCACCGCCGCCCCGGCAGGCCCGGTCGGATCTGACCGGCAAGGGCGTGGACCAGGGCCAGGCTGGTGCCGACCGGCCAGCCGGATCAACTTGCTCGCCGCCGTCGATGTCGAACCTGATCGTCAAGACCGGCCAGCTGTCCCTCGAGGTCGCCGACCTGGACAAGGCCGTGACGCAGGCCCAGGCGACGATCGTCGGCATGGGCGGCTCGGTCTCGACGTCGAACCTGTCCGGGACCGGCGACGGACGCCGTGGCCTCGGTCACGTACCGCGTGCCGGTCGCCCGCTGGGATGACGCGCTGACCGCCCTCCGCAAGCTCGGGTCCAAGACCCTGTCCGAGCAGACCGACACGAGCGACGTCACCTCGCAGGTCATCGACCTCGACGCCCGCCTCGACAAACCTGAAGACCACCGAAAGCGCGCTGCAGGCGATCATGGCTCGAGCCATCGGCCATCCCGGACGTGATCGCCGTCGAGAACCAGCTCAGCCAGACGCAGGGCCAGATCGAGCAGCTCACGGCCCAGCGCAACTACCTGAGGAACCAGGCGGCCATGAGCACTCTCACGGTCACGTTCCAGCTGCCCGGCAAGACCGTGACGACGCAGGCTACACAGGACTGGACGCTCGGCAACCAGGTCGATGAGGCCGCGGCCGCGCTCGTTCGGATCGGCCAGGGCCTGGCGACCATGGGCGTTTGGGCCATCGTCGTGGTCCTGCCGATCGGCTTCGCGGCGCTCCTTCTGCTGGCTATCCTGGCACTTGCCCGTCGCCTGCTCGCCCGGAGGCGCCGCGACAGTGCTGCCACGACCGCATGAGACGGTCGACCGCTCCCCTGTCAGCCGTCGTGCTGATGGCGGGGATCCTGGTCCTGGCCGGCCTGGCGGCGTCAACCCTGGCCGGCCGCTCGGGCGCGGTCTACCACTTGTACCGGCTGGAAGCTGGTCATGGCCCTGTGGCGACGTCCCAGCCGGCAGCGGGGCAGTCGTGGTGGATCTGCGCCGTGGCCACCGACACTAATGGGCCTTGCCGGTAACGCTGCGCCTGCGTGGTCCACAGGATCACTGGTGAACCGAGGACGCCCGGCATGCGCAATCAATACGAGGACTCCGCGACGGACTGACCCGTGGAGCCAGGGGATGAGAGGGAGATCATGCGGAACAGAGGATTCATCGGCGCGGCGCTCGCCTTGGTCGTGCTCGCCGCCGTTGCCTGCAGCAGCAGCTCAGCGACCCCGGGCCTGGGCGATTACCGATACGGCGCCGCCCAACCTACGAACGCCGGTCTCCCGGACCAGCTCTTTCCCGCTGCCACCCCAGCGCCCGCCGCGACTTCCGCCGGCGGCGCCAGTCAAACGGGTCCGGCCGCGCTGCCCAGCGGTGCCCTGGCCGCCGCCGAAGACCGCATCATCAAGACTGGCTCGATCCACATCGAGGTCGCCAACCTCGACGACAGCATCGCCCGCGCCACTGACCAGATCCACGCTCTCGGCGGCTGGATGGCGGGTTCGGATCGCACGTCCGCCTCCGGGGGCGGCCTGGCCTCGGTCACCTACCGAGTCCCCGTCGATCGGTTCGAGGATGCGGTCGGGCTGATGCGCAAGTTCGGCAAGAAGGTCATCAGCGAGAACAGCGACTCGCAATCCGTCGGCGGCCAGATCGTCGACCTGCAGGCCCGGATCGACAACCTCAAGTCGTCCGAGAGGGCCATCCAGGCGATCATGGACAAGGCCAAGACGATCGACGAGATCCTGACCGTTCAGCAGCACCTGTCCGACGTCCAGGGCCAGATCGAGCAGCTGACGGCCCAGCTGGCCGGCCTCTCCGACAAGTCGGCTTACAGCACGCTGACGGTCGTCTTCGAGATGCCGGCGCCCGATGCGAGCCCAACCCCAACCCCACAGCCATCCAAGACTCCGGGCCCGTGGAGCGCCAGCGAGCAGTTCAATCAGGCAGCAAGCGAACTAGGGGCATTCGGCCAGAACGCGGCCACGGCGGCGATCTGGGTCCTTGTCCTGATCCTGCCGGTGACTCTGGCTTTGCTGTTGCTGCTTCTCGTACTGGTCGTAATTGGGAAGCTCCTGGACCCGCTCCGACGCCGCTGGCTGCCGTTCACGGTGGCCCAGCCGGTCCGGTACCACCAACCCGGCTGGGGATCGCCCTATCCGGCGCAGGCACCGCTGCCGCCGCCACCGGCCGGTTGGCCAGCCGCCGATGCGCCCGCGCCGCCGGTTGGGCAGCCAGGCACGGGACCGCAGGAACCCCAGCCCTGAGGCCGCGCCCTGAAGCAAACGACGGTCGCCTTCTGGCGACCGTCGTTTCTCGTGTGGGGCTCGGAGGGGCGAGCCTAACTCCGGGTGATCGTCTTGCGCTCCACCAGCTGGATGGCATCGCGCAGCCGCCCCACCGTCTCGGCGTCGACGGAGTCGGGCCCGAGGTAGGGCCCGAGCCGCTCCAGGATGTCGACGACCAGACCGAAGAAGACGCTCGCGTCCGCCAGGAAGAACTGCGGCTCGTTGTTGTATCGGACCAGCGTCAGGCGGCCCTGCAGCACCTGACGCTCGTCGGCGTGGGCGATCTGGGTCGAGAAGTTGTGGCCCTGGATGCCGTCGGGGTTGTTCAGGTAGTTGAGGGCGTTGTCGATCGCCAGCCCGAACCGCGCCCGCCAGGCGACCAGGCGCTCCTGGACTTCGGGCGGGATTCGCACTTCGGCCGTCTCGTCGAAGACTTCGGGCGTGACCGTCAGCAGCCCGACCAGCGTCGCCCCGGCCCGCGCCCCGAGCATCACCTGGAGCGACCGCTCGAGCGTGAAGACCTCGGAGTCGAAGCGCGGGCTGGTGATGACGTCGGTCAGGAGGTCCTCGACGTTGTCCAGCACGCCCGGCTCGGCCAGGGCGTTGGCCAGGTGGAGCGTCTCCTCCTTGAACAGGAACTTCTCTTCGTGGTCGAGCATCGATGCTCCTATCCCGGGCGGCTCAGGGTCCGCGATGCCGGGTCGCTCGGGTTTGGCAAGCGGCTTCGTCAGCCGACGGATCGTAGCACCGGGCAACCACCGGACGGCCGCCCTGGCGATAGGGTCGACGCGAGGCGCCCGCAACTCGACGTGGCGGACCCGGAGGGCACCTGTCCGCGTCGGCGATCGGCCGGCCGACCGCCAGGCAAAGAGCGGCCCCGACGCGAGGGGGTACGTCGGGGCCGCAAGGGAGTTGCGCAGTGCGCAAGTCTTACGGGTACAGGCCTCGCACGGAGGTGGCGTCGGCGACGCGCTGGACGGCCAGCATGTAGGCCGCGGTCCGCATGTTGACCTTCTCCTTGAGGCTCATCTCGAGCGTGCTGGCGAAGGCCTTGGTCATGACCGCGCGCAGCTTCTCGTTGACGTGTTCGATGTCCCAGAAGTCGCGCTCGAGGTCCTGGACCCACTCGAAGTAGCTGACCGTGACGCCGCCGGCGTTGCAGAGGATGTCGGGGATGACGAACTTGCCGTTCTTGTACAGGATCTCGTCCGCTTCGGGAGTCGTGGGGCCGTTGGCCGCCTCGGCGATGACCCGGGCCTTGATCCGGCCGGCGTTGGCCGCGGTGATCTGGTTCTCGAGGGCGGCCGGGATGAGGATGTCGCAGTCGAGCTCGAGCAGCTCGCGCGTTGCTGATCTCCGTGGTGCCCGGGAAGCCGACGACCGAGTGGTGCTCCTGCTTCCAGGCCAGGACGGAGTTGGGGTCGAACCCTTCGGACCGGTAGATGGCGCCGGTCGAGTCGCTGACGGCGACGATCTTGGAGCCCTGGGCGGCCATGAGCTGGGCGGCGATGGCGCCGGCGTTGCCGAAGCCCTGGACGGCGACGCGGCACTTCGTCAGGTCCATGCCCAGGTGCGTGGCGGCGTCGATGATCGTGTAGACCGCGCCCTGCGCAGTGGCCTCGTTCCGGCCCTCCGAGCCGCCGAGCGGGATCGGCTTGCCGGTGACGACGGCCGGGACGGTGTACCCGACGTGCATCGAGTACGTGTCCATGATCCAGGCCATCGTCTGGGAGTTGGTGTTGACGTCCGGGGCCGGAATGTCGCTTCTCCGGGCCGATGATGATGCTGATCTCGGTGGCGTAGCGGCGGGTCAGGCCCTCCAGCTCGCGGAGGCTCAGCTTCTTGGGATCGACGATGACGCCGCCCTTGCCGCCGCCGAACGGGATGCCCACGACGGCGCATTTCCAGGTCATCCACATCGCCAGGGCCTTGACCTCGTCGAGGGTCACGTCCTGGTGGTAGCGGATGCCGCCCTTGGCCGGGCCGCGGCCGAGGTTGTGCTGGACTCGATAGCCCGTGAAGACCTGCACCGAGCCGTCGTCCATCTTCACCGGGAAGTGGACGGTCAGCTCGCGCTTTGGCTCACGCAGGACTTTCCGAAGGTCGGGGGAGAGCTTGAGGTGCTCGGCAGCCAGATCGAACTGCTGCTGGGCGACGTGCCAGGGATTGATCGCGGCTGCGATCTGTTCTGTGGCCATCGGCCGGATACCCTCCAATGCCGGGCATCCGTTTCGGGGTTGGCCGCGCCGGCTCGCTCGGCACGGCAACAGGCGCCCGCCCCTGACAGTCCCGACAATGTCGCGGTGGCCTTCCGCTTGATCCCGGAAAGCAGCGCCGCAGGTTCCACTTGGGGCCGAGTATAGACCTCCGGCCCGAGTTGGCCACTCGCCCGAGGTCACTGGCTAGATGGCTGATTGGCCTAACGTTCCGCGAGTCGCCGACTGCCGATTCGCCGCACGAATTGCCTGGCAAGTACTGTCGATGGCCTTCTGGCCGTCAGGCTTCCCGCAGGAGCACGCCGCCGTAGGCGCCCGGGCCGACGTGAGCCCCGATGACCGGCCCGATGACCTGCGCCGTGACCAGCTTCGGGGCCGGCGCCGGGCAGGCGCGCCAGGAGCTCGTCGCGGAAGGCCTCTGCGTCCGCCGGTGGCGCGAATAGAGCACGTGCAACTCGGTCGACCGGACTCGTCGGTCATGAGGCTCCGAGGACTCGCTCGTGGGCCTTGGCCCGAGTCCGCGGCTGATCGGCCGGCGACCACCAGGCCGTCCTCGACGGTCATGATCGGCTTGACCGAGAGGAGTCCGCCGATCGGCCGCCCGGCGGGGCTGATCCGGCCGCCCCTTGCGCAGGTACTCGAGCGTTTCGAGGGCGACGAAGAAGATGGTCTCGCGGACGCAGCGCCATCAGGTCGTCCGGCGATCTCCGCGGCCGACGCTCCCTGTGCCGCCATGGCCGCCGCCCGCAGGGCCAGAGCACCCGATCGCCATCGACGCCGAGCGCGAGTCGACGACGCTGATCTGCCTGCCCGGGCAGCATCTCCCTGGCCATTCGGGCGCTCTGGATGGTGCTCGAGAGCGTCTCGCTCAGACAGACGCAGACGATGCTGTCCGCACCTTCCGCGAAAGCCTGCTCGAAGGCCTGCTTGAACTGGCCGGCGCTCGGGGCGGCGGTGTGGGCAAAGGGGTTGTCCGGGGCGCGCATCAGCCGCCAGAACTCCTCGGGAGCCAGCTCGTCCGGCGACAGGTAGCTGCGGCTCTCCGATCGACACCGAGAGCGGGACCTGCCGGATGCCGTTCTCGCGCAGCTGGGCCGGGGTCAGGTCCGATCCCGGAATCGGTGACGATGGCGACGGTCATCGATCCTCCTTGACTGCTGCCTCGGGCTGCGACGCCTGTCTGCCGTGTGGGCGAGAAGCGGATCGCGGAGGTGTCGACGGCGACGGCGGTCCGGAGCGCGGGCGCCGGGCCGTCCAGCAGCGCCGCCTCCTGTGCCCGCAGGTTCAGCAGGGCGACGAGGCCGACGGCCAGCAGGCCGACCGTGGCCACGACCAGCCCGTCGATCCCCTTCCACGAGGCGGCGACGCCGCCGATCACGGCGCCCGATGACCTGGCCGAGGCCCAGGAAGACCGAGTAGAGGCCCATGATGGCGCTCCGATCCTCCTCGAAGCCTTCGCTGACGTCGGCCAGCAGGCCGAGCGCCGCCGGCGTGGCCCCGGACATGACGAACAGGGCAACCACGGCCACGACCCCGAACGCCACCAGAAGCACATCCGACGAGCCCCCGAAATGGTTGACCGCCAGGACGTCGACCGTCATGGCGACGAACGCGCCGACGCCAGCGAGCAGCAGGGTCGTCCGGCGGAAACGGGCGTAGACGGTGCCCCAGAAGAGCAGGCCGGCTCCGAAGACGACGGCCAGGACGGCCTCGCCGAAGCCGATGGCGGTTGCCGAGATGCCCTGCATCAGGAACTGGCTCGAGTCCGTGCACGTTGCCCTTGATCAGCAGCGGCGCCTGCAGGGCCCACAGCCCAAGGATGGCGTTGATGGCCAGCCAGGTCGGGGCGAAGAGCAGGACCTTGCGGTTCGTGGCGATCTTGAGGTACCTCGACACCACGGTTGGCCGGACCGCATCGGGACCTGCCGGCCAGATCGCCCTGGCGATCGCGCGGGACCTCCGAGACGCCGTACGCGTACAGAGCCAGCGCCACCAGATAGAGGACGCAGTTGAGGAAGAAGGCCGGACGGCCGTACGCGTCCCAGAGCAGCCCCGGACAGGGCCGGGCCGACGGCCAGCATCCCGCCCAGCGAGACCAGCTCGAACAGGGATACGACCCGGCCGCGCAGCTTCTCGTCGTGGGCGGTCTCGGCGGCGATGAAGCCGAGCGTCGACGGGATCGAGGCGGCCGTCGAGCTGCCCTCCAGCAGCCGGGTCACGAAGAGGACCGGCATGTGGGTCGTGAGGCCGGTCATGAATACGGCGACGCGATCCGAAGAGCGGGCCGAGCAGCATGATGACCTTGCGGCCGTAGCGATCGGCCAGGACGCCGAAGACGATCGCCCCCGTCAGCTCGGTCGCGTAGAACCCGCCGGTGAGGAGCGAGATCGCCCCGGGCCGGTCCCGCGGTCCCTGGTCAGATCGTCCACCAGGAAGACCAGCATGCCGCCGGTGATGGCCGTGCTGACGCGCAGCACGAACGTGGCCACGAGCATGGAGGTGATCGAGCGGTTCACCATGCGTAGCCTAGCGGCTGCCGTCGCCGGGCGGCGACATCGCGGACGCGGCGCCCGGGCGAGGCTCCGCCGCCAGGTGAAGACGAGGAGCGGCGCTCGAGCCCGGTCGGTCGGTAGCGCGGCAGAGCCGGTCTATACTCGGGTCCGCCGGTGGCTCGCCGCGCTCACATCGCCCCTGCCACCGGTTCGGCATGGGCAGTCCGGCAAGCTCGGACCAGCGCGGAGAGCACCTTGTCGTCGAACATCGGCCAGAACTACCCGTACTCGAGCGAGAGCGAGGAGGAGCGCGCCGCACAGGTCGCTCGAGCGCTGTCGGCCAACCGAGGGCTGGCCGAGAAGGTCCACGCGGAGGCAATCGGACTGCCTGCGGAGGAGCGATGGTGGGTCTGGAAGTGCCCGACGACGGGCTGCTCCGGGCTGCTCCACTCGGCCGGATACGCCCGCAACGCCCGGGCCGTCTACACCGTGTGCGACACCTGCGGCAAGACTTACCTGCGCTGACACCCGCAGACGCGCGATCACCTGCCCAACGTCTGCCGGCAAGCGACACCGCCGACCGGCCGACGACGAAGAACGCGATCGGCCTCCGGGCCGGGGCTTGCGCCCCGGCCGCGCGGCTCGCATCATCCTTGCTACGTGCCCATCGGACGAGGCGAAGATGCCATCACGAATCGCGCTCGGCGTTTCTCAGCCCGCCGTGACGGGTTGCGCACGTTGCCCTGTTGCACGGTGACCGAGGGTTCATGAGCACCCGCACGCGAAAGGCCGCCGGCGCCGCCGGACCGCCCGACCGCGACCTGACACCCGAGGGCGCGCACCCTGCCCGGGCTCAGGGCCGTGTCTCCGCGCGCGTGGCGGCTCTGCCGGCGGTGGCCCGCGTGGATCGGCCAACTCGGCGGCGAGCCGGCGTCTTCCGACGTGCCATCCGCCACGAGATCAACCGCATCCGCGATCCTCGACGCCTGACGATGATGGTCATCCTTGGCTTCGTTGCCGGGTTCGTGCTGGCCGGCCTGATTGCCCGCGGCGAGGCGGCCGGAGCCGACACGCGGGCGTACTGGGCCGCCGGACGGCTGTGGCTCAACGGCGGCGATCCCTACCATCCGACGGGGCCGTTCATGCCATACGTCTACTCGCCCTGGATGCTGCCGCTCTTCGTGCCGTGGTCGATCCTGCCCTGGGACGTGGCCTGGTTCGTGTGGCGCGGCGCCACGGTCATCGGCCTGCTGTGGAGCGTCCACTGGGCCTACAAGCGCCGACCCATGACCACCGCCCTGTTGCTCGTGCTGCTGATGTTCCCGTTGGCGGCCAACCTGGACACCGGCAACATCAATCTGCCCCTGACGTTGCTGCTCTTCGGAGCTCAATTCGCCCGGCCGGCACTGGCCGGCCTGCTGTGGATGATCGCGACCACGTTGAAGTGGGTGCCGGTCGTCTTCTGGCTGTTCCTCTCGCCGCGGGGCCGTCTGTGGGGCGTGATCTGGTTTGCCCTGGCGTTGGTGCTGACTGCCCTGACTCTGCCCGCGACGCTGGTGCAGCTGCAGGTGCTGTTCTCGTTCCAGCGCCCAATTCGAGTCGACTACCTGGTCTTCATCTGGGCCCTCGTCCCGTGGGCATGGCGCCACCCCGAGGCCTTCCGCTGGCTGATCCCGTCGACGTGGCCGGGTGCCGCCCAGACGGGCGCCGCAGCGGCTCGCTTGTGGCAGGTCCACTGGCGGCGCAGTCCCGAACGTACGGCGGTCACGATGCGACGGGTCGCCCGCGCTCGCTTCCGAGCGTTCTTCGGCCTCGAAGTCTGACCGGCGCGAGCAAAGCGACCGGCGCCGCATCGACGTCCAATTCGGGCGTCGAGCCGCGGCCCGAGACAATCAGGTGGCGCGGCGGATCTCGCGCTCGTACTCGGGAAAGTAGCGCCCGATCACCGACAGGCCGAACGAGCTCAGGATCGACTCCTTTGGCTCTCGGGCGAGCAGGAATTCGAACGAGCGGCGGACCAGGTCCGCCGGGTCGGTCGCGCCGGGGGCGAAACGGCTCAACTCGGCGAGAGTGACGCCCACTTCGAACTCGCGGCTGCTGCCGTGGTCGGTGACGGTCACGCAGGCCAGCCAGCCGCCCTCGACCGGCGAAGCTTCGACCGCGATCGCGCTCATCGTCGATTCCCGGCCACGAGGTGCCTGGAAGACGGCCGAAGGACGTGGCCGCGGTACCCCGCGGCGAAGCCCGCTTCCTCGAGCCGTGCCCGCCACGAGGAGCCAGCCACCGCCTCGCCGTCCACGCGCGTCACCACCAGCTCGCGAAAGCGACCGTCCTCGACCAGAGCGCGAAGCGCGGCCAGAGCGGCTGCGGCCACCGCTGGATCGTCGGCGGCGGGAAGCGTCTGCAGGGAGTGGCCGCCTCGTTCCAGGTACAGGATCGCAGCCCCGTCCACGAGCGCGACGTACGCGCCGGCGGCGCGCTGCAAGGGCCGTCGATCTGACTCGCCGCGACGCGGCCAGGCCAGCGCGGCGCCGTACGGGTTGGCGGGGTCGGCAGCCGCGAGCAGGTGCACCGTCGGGCCGGCGGTGCGATCACCGGACGGTTCGCGCATCGAGCGCAGCCGGTCCACGGCGCCGGGCAGGGCGAACTGCGCTGCCCCGAGCCCGTCGACGAAGTAGCCGCGGCGGATGCGACCGGACTCCTCCATCGCCCGCAGCACCGGGTAGACGGCGGAGAAGCCGCCCGCGACCTCCTCGGCGGACGACGGCCTCGCGGGTCAGCACGCCGTGGCGGTCGAGCAGGGCGAGGCAGATCGAGTGGAGTCGTGCGGTGGCTCGAGCGGCGGGGGCACTTCCGGCACCGGCGCCAATCCCCGCAACGGACGCTGCGGCCGCCGGCTCTGCCGGCTCCACGAGCGACCACCGCCCGGCCGCCTCCGGCGGACCGAGCTGCAGCCGGCCTGGCCGGGGCCGCCGCTCTCCGGACGGCCGTCTCCAGCGCAGGGCCCGCAGCGGAGCGAAGGTGTCGTTGGTCACCTCGCCGGCCCAGACCAGGTCCCACAGCGCGTCGAGGATCTCTCGCTCCGCGACGGGGCCGGCAGCGGAGGCCAGCTCCCGGTAGAAGGAAGCGCCGCGGATCTCGCAGCCGCTCGCGGAGCCGCTCGTGCAAATCGCCGGTTGGGGAATCTCGCATCGCCAGCCGCCAGGTCCCGCAACGCCTCTCGGCCCGGCCGGTACAGCACGATGCGCCCGTCGTCGCGGCCGAGGCTGCCGCGCCCCACCCAGGCAACCTCACCCAGGGCGCCCAGCTCGTCGAGGAGGCGCGGCTGGTAGCCGGGAACTCGGGCCGGGAGAACGTCCCGCTCCAGGACGGAGGCCGGAATCGGCACGCCGGCCAGCTGGTCGATCACCTCGGCCAGCCGCTCGAGCGCCGCCTCGCCGCGTAGCGGAGCCGCTCCCGCGGTGTTCGCCGCGTCGGGCGCCGGGCCCAGCGCCGCCGGCCGGACACCTTGCCAGGCCGACAGGAAGCGGGCCAGCACGACCTGCTCGACCGGCTCGACCTCCCTGCGCAGCCGAGCCAGCGAGCGTCGGCGAAGCTGCCGCAGAACCTCCGGATCGCACCACTCGCGCTGCGTTCCGCCGGGCCGGAACTCGCCGCGCAGGATCGTGCCCGCCTCGCAGCAGCCGCTCGAGGACCTCCTCGACTCGGGCCGCCGCCAGCCCAAACCGGCGCCCCGGTTCGCCGGCGAGGAACGGCCCGTGCGAGCGCGCCCAGCGCGCCACCAGGCCCGCCAGCGCGTTCTCGACCGGTCCCAGGAACGCCGTCGGCACGCCCACCGGCAGCGCCACGCCCAGCGCGTCGCGGTATCGTCCCGCGTCCTCGATGGCGATCCAGCGCACTTCGCCCGCGATGCGTAGCGCCACGGCGCGCCGCGACCCGTCGAGCGCGGCAAGCCACTCGCCGGCGGCCGACGGCTCCGCGATCCGCGCCGCCACCTCCTCGGTCGTGAGGTCGCCGAGCCGGCGCAACATGTCGTGCAGGGCGTCCGCCGTTCGGGCCGCCCGCTCCGGCACGAGTGCCTGCAGCGCCAGCTCCAGGTCCGCCAGCGCCGCCGGGTCGATCAGGTCGCGCAGTTCCTCCTGGCCCGAGCAGCTCGCGCAGCAGCTCGCGGTCCAGGGCCAGCGCGCCGGCCCGCCGCTCCGCCAGCGGCGCGTCGCCCTCGTACATGTAGGCGGCCAGGTAGTCGAACAGCAGCGATCCGGCGAACGGCGAGGCCGCGACCGTCTCCACGTCCCGGACCTCGATCTCGCGCCGTGGCCACTCCCCCGAGCACCTCGCGCAGGGCCGGCAGGTCGAACAGATCGGCCAGGCATTCGCGGTACGTCTCGACGATGATCGGGAACGAGCCGTACCGGCTGGCCACGGCCAGCAACCCGGCCGAGCGCTGCCGCTGCTGCCACAGCGGAGTCCGCGATCCCGGCCGGCGCCGCGGCAGCAGGAGCGCCCGGGCCGCGTTCTCGCGGAAACGGGCCGCGAACATCGCCGACGTCCCGAGCCGGCCGACCACCAGGTCCTCGACCTCGTCCGCCGTGGGGAAGAGCAGGTCGCCGAGGCTGCCCGCCTGGCCGGTCGGCGCGCCACTCGCCGCCCCCGCGCCGGCCAGCTCGCCCTCGGGCAGCCGGATCGCGATGCCGTCGTCGGACCAGATCGTCTGGGCGCCCCCGCCCAGCCGCTCCTCCAGCCGCGCTTCGATCGCCAGCGCCCAGGGCGCGTGGACCCGCCCGCCGAAGGGCGTCAGGATCACCACCCGCCAGTCGCCCAGCTCGTCGCGGAACCGCTCGACGACGATCCGTCGGTCGGTCGGCAGATAGCCGGCCATCTCGCGCTCCTCGGACAGGTAGTCGAGGACGTTCTGCGCCGCCAGCTCGTCCAGGTCGTGGTGCTCGAGCAGCCGGCGCCGCGCCCGTTCCCGTCCGCGCTCGCCGCCGCCCAGGTCGCCTTCGAGCTCGCGCACGAACTCGCCGAGCGCCCGTCCCAGCTCGATCGGCCGGCCCAGGCCGTCGCCGTGCCAGAACGGGATCTTGCCCGGCACGCCCGGCGCCGGGCGAGACGACGACTCGATCCGGCCGGATCTCCTCGACCCGCCAGCTCGTGGCCCCGAGCGCGATCACCTCGCCGACGCGGCTCTCGTAGACCATCTCCTCGTCCAGCTCGCCGACCCGCCGGCCCGGAGTGCCCGCCTCGCCGACGAGGAACACCGGATACAGCCCGCGGTCCGGGATCGTGCCGCCGCTGGTGATCGCCACCGTCCGAGCGTCGCGCCGCCCTCGACCCGGCCGGTCTCGCGGTCCCACACGACGCGCGCCTTCAGCTCGGCGAACTCGTCGCTCGGGTACGCACCGGCCAGCATGCCGAGGACCGCCTCGAAGGCGTCGCGCGTCAGGCTCTCGTACGGCGCCGCCCGCCGCACCGTCTCGAACAGCTCGTCCGCCTGCCAGGGTTCGCGGACCGTCATGGCGACGAGCTGCTGGGCCAGGACGTCGAGCGGGTTGCGCGGCAGCTTCGTCTCCTCGATCGCGCCTTCGTGCATCCGCGCCGTCGACGACGGCCGCTTCGAGCAGGTCGCCGCGGTACTTGGGGAAGATGACGCCGCGACTCGGCTCGCCGACCTGGTGCCCGGCCCGGCCGACGCGCTGCAGGCCGCTGGCGACGCTCGCCGGCGATCTCGACCTGGATCACCAGATCGACCGCGCCCATGTCGATGCCCAGCTCGAGCGAGCTGGTGGCGACGATGGCCGGCAGCCGCCCGGCCTTGAGCGCCTCCTCGATCTGGACGCGCTGCTCCCGGGCGAGCGAGCCGTGATGGGCCCGAACCAGCTCCTCGCCGGCCAGCTCGTTGAGCTTGTTGGCCAGCCGCTCGGCCATCCGGCGCGAGTTGCAGAAGACGATCGTGGAGTGGTGCTCGCGAATCAGCTCCAGGATCCGCGGGTGGATCGCCGGCCAGATGCTGTGGCGCGCCTCGGGGCCGGTGGCCAGCTCGAACGCGCGGCGGACCAGGCTCGGCCGCCGTCCGAGCCGCCGGGCTGCTCCTCGGGCGGCAGCGCCTCGCCGAGCCTGCTCATGTCCTCGACCGGGACGCGGACCGACAGCTCGAGAGCCTTGCGCGAGCCGGCGTCGACGATCGCGGACGTCGCGGCTCTCCCCCGCCCTGCCCGGCCCGACGCCGCCGAGGAATCGGGCGATCGTCTCGACCGGGCGCTGGGTCGCCGAGAGGCCGATCCGCTGCGGCGGGCGCGCGGTCAGCTTCTCCAGCCGCTCGAGGCTCAGGGCCAGGTGGGCGCCGCGCTTGGTGCCGGCCAGGGCGTGGACCTCGTCGACGATCACGTGCTCGACGCCGCGCAGTATCTCGGCCGCCTGGCTGGTGAGGATCAGGTAGAGCGACTCGGGCGTGGTGATGAGGATGTCCGGCGGGTTGCGGACGAGGTGGCGGCGCTCGTCCGCCGGCGTGTCGCCGGTCCGGACGCCGACCTCGATCTGCGGGATCGGCTCGCCCAGCCGTTCGGCCGCCATCCGGATCCCGACCAGCGGGACGCGCAGGTTGCGCTCCACGTCGTAGATGAGCGCCTTGAGCGGCGAGACGTACAGGACGCGCACCGTGCCCGGCGCGCTCGCGGTCGCTGGCCGCGGCTCGCGGCCCAGCCGGTCCAGGCACCACAGGAACGCGGCCAGGGTCTTGCCGCTGCCGGTGGGGGCGTGGATCAGGGTGTGGCGTCCGGCCGCGATGCTCGCCCAGCCGCCGACCTGGGCGGGCGTGGGCGCGGCGAAGGCCGAGCGGAACCACTCGGCGACCGCCGGGCTGAAGGGCGCGAGCGGGTCGTCGAGGCCACCGACCGGAATCGGCGGAAGTCGAGGCAGCCACGAGGCGCCCAGTATAGGCGGCCACGCCTTAATTAGACCATGCGTTCTAGAGCGCGTGGGGCGTAACGGGGCCGGGCGCCGCGGAGCCAGCCAGGTCCGAACGGGAGCCCTTCGGCGGCCATGCCCCGCTCGCCGTCCCGACGCCGACCTACGGCAGCGGCCGCCAGGCCTTCCCCAGCAACGTCGCCAGGCCCGCGAGCAAGGCTCCGAACGCCACGAAGACGACGCTGACCTCGACCGCCTGGTGAGCCGTGATCAGGTTCGTCGGGAGCCCCTGGAAGACGCTCTCGAGCTGGCTCGCGCTCTCGGCCGGATGGTATGTCCCTCCAGTCATGATCCGCGATCTGCTTCAGGGTCGCCTCGTCGATCCCTCTCCGAAAACCTCCGCCACCTCCGGCCGCCGCCACCGCCGAGCCCACCGCCAAACGCGCCGCCACCCGGCTCTCGTCCGAGGAACTGCGACGCGCATGTCGGGCTGAGGGCGCCTCCGTCTGGCCGTGCCGAAGCCGATGGTGTAGACCCTGACGCCACGGTCGGCAGCCTGCTGGGCCGCGGCTGAGCGGGTCCGGGCCGGTGTTGTTCGCTCCGTCGGTGAGCAGGACGATGATGTCGGGTGCGTAGTCGCCCTTGCGGAACTGGCGCCGGAGCGACTCCCGGGTTGGTGTCCGTCTGGCTCCGGGCGACTGCCGGATCGACCTGGGAGATGGCATCGATGGAGGCGAGGATGCCGCTGCCGATGCGCCGTCCTTCGTCCGGTCGTCAGGCTGTGGAGCGCGTCCAGCAGCACGTCCCCGATCGGTGGTCGGCGACTGGACGACCTCCGCGAAGCTGCTGAACGCGACGATCCCCATCTGCGCGGTGGAGGCCTGGCTGTTGATGAAGGACGCCGCCGCGGCCTCGGCCGCCTCGAGGCGGCTGGGCGGGATGTCGGACGAGCACATGCTGCCCGAGACGTCGATCGTCAGGAGGATGGTGGTCTTGTTGGTCGGCACGCTGAGGACGACGACCGGTCGGGCCATCGAGAGGACGAGGGCGCCGAGGGCCGCGACGACGAGGACGAAGGGCAGATGGCGCCGCAGTCGCGACGATCCGGGCTGGGCGTCGCGGATGAGAGCCAGGCTCGAATAGCGGACGCCCGACGGACGCCGCCGCCGCAGGCTCCAGACGTAGATCGCGATCGCATCCGGCAGGACGCCGAGGAGGACGAGCAAACCCGACCACAGGAAGCCCATCTATCGTCGCCCTGCCTGCCGCTGGAGACGCATACGCGCGCTCATGGCAGTCGACCGAGCCACAGGAGCGACGTCAGGGCGCCGGCGAGCGAGCATCAGCACGCTGACGCCCGCGAAGATCGCCGTCAGCTCGGTCATCTCCGGCTGGAGCACGAGCTGCGTGTCGAGGTTGTCGTAGATCGCCTGGAGCTGCTGCGCGTCGGTGGCGCCGTAGTACGTGCCGCCGGTGACCTGAGAGATCTGCTGGAGCGTCGCCTCGTCGAGCTGGGTGTGAACCAGGAAGCCGTTCAGGTCCACGTTCGTGCCGGCGGCGCTGCCGATCCCCACGGTGTAGATCCGCACCCCTCGGTCAGCCGCCGTCTGGGCCGCGGCCGCCGGATCGGGGGATTCGTTGTTCTCGCCGTCGGTCAGAAGCACGATCACGGCCGGCGCGTGAGTTCCCGCCGGCACGGGGGTCGGCGTCGGCGTTGGGGCGGGCGTTCGCGTTGGTGTAGTAGTCGACCCACGGCCCCGCCGCCGCGACGGCGATGACGTTGAGCGAGGCGAGGATGCCGCTGGCCACCGACGTTCCCTTCTGGGGCGCCAGCCGGTCGATCGCGGCGAGCACCGAGGCCTGATCGTTCGTCGGCGTCTGGACCGAGACGCCCGAGTCGCTGAAGGCCACTACCCCGATCGAGACGCTGGCCGGCTCGTGTCGCCACGAAGTCCTTCGCCGCCGCCTTCGCCGCCTCCATCCGCGTGGGCGCGAGGTCGGTGGCGGACATGCTGGCGGAGACGTCGAAGGCGAGGATGACCGTGCCCTCCTCGCGGGGCAGGCTGACGACGGCCTGCGGTCGGGCCAGCGCGAGCGTCATGACGATCAGCCCGCCGAGCAACAGCGCGGCCGGGATCCGGCCGCGCAGGCGGGCCCGAGCTTGCCAGCCGCCTCCGGCACGTGGCCGCCTCCGCCGTACGTGGCCAGACGACGGCGCCGGCGCCCATCGAGCATTCGATACAGCCACACGCCCGATCGGGATGAGCGCCAGGGCGAGCAGCATCGGCGGCCAGATGAACGACATCGGCCTACCTCCGCCGCTGCCGTCGGATCGTGGCCATGCGGACGATGGCGCGGACCAGATCCTCGTCGGTCGAAAGCGACAGGGCCTCGACCCCGGATCGCTTGAAGGCGCCCTCACGTCCGCCTCGCGCCGGCTGCGCCGCTTCCTCGAAGCGGCGTCGGAAAGCGGCGTCGTGCGTGTCGACGTAGAGCTGCTCGCCCGTCTCGGCATCGTCCATGATCAGCGGACCGACGTCGGGCAGCTCGACCTCGCGCGGGTCGAAGAGGCGAACGGCGAAGACCTCGTGCCGTCCGGTTCAGCAGGCTCAGCGGGCCGGTCCCATCCCGGGGCGCTGATGAAGTCGGAGACGATGAAGACGAGCGAGCGTCGCTTGATGGTGTGCTCGCCGGCGCTCGAGCAGCGGCGACAGGTCGGTGAGCGGCGAGCTCGCCATGCGCGGATGACGCATGGAGCTCGTCGATGAGGTGGAGAACCTGGTCGCGCCCGCCGCGCGCCGGAATCGTCCGCTCAACGGCGCTGCCGTAGAACATCGCGCCGACACGGTTGCCGCGCCGGGTCAGCAGTCGCGCGAGCGTCGTCACGAAGTCGATCAGGACGCTTCGCTTGACCCGCTCCGTCTCCACCGTGCCGAAGTCGATCGAGGGACTCAGGTCCAGCAGGAACCAGGCCGTGATCTCGCGGTCCTCGACGTACTGCGCGGACGTAGGGCGTGTCCGTCCGAGCGGTGACGTTCCAGTCCATGTACCGCACGTCGTCCCCGGGCTGGTATTCGCGCAGGCCGGCCAGGTCCAGGCCGTTGCCGCGGAACAGGCTCCGGTAGTCGCCCTGGAGGATGCCGTCGAGCCGCCGGACGACCTGCCAGTCGAGGCGCTGGAGAACTCGCTCCGGAGCCGAGGTCGGTCGCGCCGGGCGGACGTCTCCGGGCCGGCGTCCGGATGCCGGGCGGGGACGATGCGCTCAGGCGCTGGCGCGGGCGTGGGAAGCCTCCCGGAGCGGCACCGCGGGCACCGGTATGCGACTGAGGACGGTAGTCAGGACGTCGTCGGCGGTCACGTTGTCGGAGAGCGCTTCGAACGACAGGACGAGGCGGTGGCGCATGACGTCGCGGGCCATGTCGAGCACGTCCTGGGGCAGCGCGTAGTCGCGACCGCGTACGAAGGCCAGGGCGCGGGCGGTGAGGATCAGGTTGATCGAGGCTCGCGGACTGGCCCCGTAGGTGATGTACCGCTCCAGCTCCGCCAGGCCGTGCGATTTGGGGGCCCGGGTGGCCGTTGCCAGGCGCACGGCGTATTGCATCAGGGCCGGATCGACGTAGACGCGGTCGGCCTCCTTCTGGAGTTCGAGCAGGCTCTTCGTCGAGAGCACCTCCTGCACCGGGTCGAGCTGCCCCTGTCATCCGCTCGACGATGACGAATTCCTCGGCCGAGCTCGGATAGCCGACCAGCACCTTGAGCATGAAGCGGTCGACCTGGGCCTCGGGCAAGGCGTACGTACCTTCGGTTTCGATCGGGTTCTGCGTCGCCAGGACGAGGAACGGGTCCGGCACCTTGAAGGTCTCCCGCCCGATCGTTACCTGCCGCTCCTGCATCACCTCGAGCAGTGCGCTCTGGACCTTTGCGGGCGCCCGGTTGATCTCGTCCGCGAGCAGGAGATTGGTGAAGACCGGACCCAGCGACGTGCTGAACTCGCCCGTCTTCTGGTTGTAGATACGCGTGCCGACGAGATCCGCCGGGACGAGATCGGGCGTGAACTGGATGCGCTTGAACTCACCGCCGATCGCCCCGGCTAGCGTCTTGATCGCCATCGTCTTGGCCAGTCCGGGCACGCCCTCGACCAGCAGGTGGCCCCTGGCGAGGAGCGCCACGGCGAGCCGCTCCAGGAGGTGGTCCTGGCCGACGATGACCTTCTTGACCTCGTATAGCACGCGCTCCATCGGGACGATGGGCGCCGTGTCGGCCGCCTGGTCCACTGGTCTGCACCTCCTAAGAACGATTCCTCCGCCGAACCCGACCGGCCCGCGGAGCTGGTTGCTAATCCGGGGGCAACCCCGCGGCGCCGCCGGCCACGTTGATTGGCACCGCGAGCCCAATGCCGATGAAGACGTCCTGATTCGTGGGGTTGATGAGCGCGGACACGATCCCGACCACCTGCCCGTCGCGGTTGACCAGCGGACCGCCCGAGTTGCCCGGGTTCACGGCCGCATCCACCTGGATCAGGCCGGTAAGCGTGGGGCCGTCGTTGGGGAGCTGGAAGGAACGATTCAGGCCGGAGACGACTCCCGAGCTGATCGAGCCGTCCAGACCGAACGGATTGCCCAGGACGAAAGCCTCACTTCCGACCTGGACGCTCCTGGGATTGCCCAGAACGGCCGGTACGACCTGGGCCGGAGGCTGGCTCGCCCGCAGAACCGCGATGTCGTTCGCGGGCTGCCGCGTCACGACGGTGGCCGGCGACATGGTGCCGTCTGCGAACGTCACCTGGATGGACGTCGCGTTGGCGACCACATGCAGGCACGTCAGGATGTCGCCGCCGGCGTCGACGACCACCCCACTGCCCAGGGTGCCGTCCGCCGCGCCGACGTTGGTCGCCACGTTGGTCTGGATCAGCACGAGCGAAGGCTCGACCGCCTGATACACGCGCTGTGAGAGGGCCGGGGCCGGAGTCTCCGAGGCCAGCGCCGAGGCGATGCTGTTCTTCACGTCACTCGGCGTCAGCGGCCGCTGCCCCGGGGCCATGACCCCGTACAACGCCACTCCCAGGAAGGCGGCCACAACCCCCAACGCGAATGGGCCGGCCCAGCGGAGCCGGGTCCGGAACCGCCGGCTCGTCAGAGAGAGCCGCCGTGACCGGGACGGGTTCACCGGTGGGACAGACTCATCCTGCCGAAGTGTCATGCGGGAGTGGTCTCCAGTCCGTACCGCAACCTGATTGGCGTGCCTCCGCGATCGCCCGGCTGGAGGTACTCCGAGGGAAGTCTTGGGAGCGGTCCTGAAGATTGCATGAAAGGGCGGGGAATCGGCCGACCGGGTGCGCAGGCCGAGACCGCGGGGATGCCGCTGGCCGCTTCGGTGTCGCGAATCGGCTATTCCGGCGTGCGAACCTGTTCGGTCGAGGACGTCAACGGCAGACAGACGCGGAAACTGCTCCCCTGGCCCGGCTTGCTGTCCACGGTGACGGTGCCGTGATGAGCGCGGACGACACCCAGGACTACGGGCAGTCCCAGGCCTCGGCCGGTGAACTTGGTGGTAAAGAACGGGTCGAACACATTCTGCAGAGTTCGGGAGTCCATCCCGGATCCGTTATCGGAAACCTCCAGGCAGGCGTATGAGCCGGCCTCGGGCGTCCAGCCACGCGAAAGGAGCGGCGAGGAAGCCACCTGTGATCCCGGCACCTCGCGGAGGGCTACGACGATCTGTCCTTCGCCGGCACTCATCGCCTCGCCGGCGTTGATGACGAGGTTGGCGAGCACCTGCCGGATGTCCATAGGGCTGGCGAGGACCGTCAGGGGCGAGTCGGGGAACTCAGCTCGGAGGCTGACCTTCGCCGGCAACGAGCGGGTCAGTTCGGGCAGCGCTTCGCGGCATATCTCGACCAGGTCGAGCATCTCGCGTGCGTGGAAGCTCTGGCCGAGATAAGCGAGCATCAGCTGGCTCACCATGGACGCCTGACGCGTAGCTTCCTGCGCATTGGCGATCTCCGTCCTGACATCCCGGCCGGCCGCCAGATCGTCGAGCGCCAGCTCGAGGGATCCCATGACCGCGGTCAGCTTGTTGTTGAAATGATGGGCGATGGCCGCCGCCATCCGGCCCAGGCTTTCTGCCTTCTCCGCCTGGCGCAGCCTGGAAGCCAGGCGCTCGCGTTCCTCTTCGGCTCGGGCGCGCTCTTGAACCAGCCCGATCCGGTATGTCATCGCCATCAGCATGTCTGCGTCCGAGCGGGCGAAGGGGAGAGGCTGGCAGCGGGCCATGACCACTATGCCCAGCACCTCCTTACTGCCGAGGACGGGCAGCCAGGCCGCCGTCTCGACCCCCAATTCAGTGAGCTGGGGGTCCATCCTCGGATCGGCGAGGCCGTTATCGACGAGAACCGGCGCCCGATCGTGGATCGCCACCGCTGCGTAGCTGCCCTCGACACCGGAGAAGGGCCGCCCGATCAGCTCCTCGGGCAACCCGATCGCCCCGAGTGCCGCCAGCTCCCCAGGGCCGGCGGGCTGCAGGACCGCCACGATGTCCGCGGCGAACATCTCCGAAAGAGCAAGGAGAACTCGGTCGATCACGATCGCCACCGGCGCCGGCTCGCTCAGGATGGCAAACAGCCGGTTCAGACGGGTCGTGTCGCGGATCGCCGTCCGGTACTCGGCGAGCGGCGCGTCGCTGATACGCCGCTCGGGTCCGCCGTATCTCACCCGGCCGGCGCCCCGCCCCGGATCACAGGGCCACGGCAGTCAGGGTGGCGTTGTGCGTCCCGAGGACACCCGCCGTGCGTGCGAACTCGGCGCAGCAGTAGAAGCCGAACGTCGGCACCGCTCCCGCCGAGGATTGGAGCCGCTGCGCCTCTTCGGGGGCCCGTCCGCCCAGGATCATTGCCCGCGCGGCGCAGCTGAAGGTCAGCAGGACCCTGGCCCCGGGCAGGGCCTCCAGGGCACCGCCTACCACTTCATCCGCGACGCTGAGCAGGCTGTCGGCCGATCCGCCCATGACCTGGACAGCGCTTCCCACCGAGGGGACGCAGCCCTGGATCATCAGGCTTCCTCGCTCGGTCTTCGAGCGCGCGACCCGGATGACGTGCGTGCCGTCCGGCTGCAGGAGTCCGAAAGGATGCAGGATGGACGTCGACCAGAAGGCCTCGGGCCTCAATGCAGACGTCAGGCCGAGCTGCTCCTCGTACACCGCAGATGCCGAGCGTCCGCCGAGCTCGGCGATCTCCGTGCCCTCGGCGCGGGTGACAAGCAACGGCACGCCGATCGGCACCCAGCCATGGCGGGTGACGACCCGCAGCGGCCGGTCACTGGCGATCCAAAGGACCAGGGCGCCCTTGTCCAGCACCGCGTCATCGTGGAAGACGGAGGACTGGACGAACCGCTGCTCGTCGCCGGCGGCCCCGCCGACGATGGCCACCTTGGGGCCGGTGATCCGGTAGACACCCTGCACGAACTGCTGCAGGTCGCCGAGGAGCGAGTCGGTGATCAGCATTGCGGCGGCATATGGGCTGCTGCCGGCCTTGGCACGACTGGCTCGCGCGAGCGACTGGCCCGCCTGATCGAGGTCGCCGCCGATACCGCCGGCCGATGCCGCCGCGAACCGGTACGGTCCCGCGGTCATGGCCAGCACGCCAACGCCGCCGCCGAAACCCAGGTATTCCCCTTTGACTATCTCGCCGGAGCCGGTGGAGCCGACCAGGAGCGCCGTGCCGGTCACGGAGCGGATCCCGGCAAGTAGGGCGGGGAGATCGTATCTCGGGGTGGCGAACACCATGACCAGCTCGGGCGCCTTGCCGGCCAGCGGCTCGACGGCCTGGGTCGCGGCCGCCTTCCCCGCCTCGAATGCGTCCTTGAGCCCGCTCATGCCCGTGCCTACGTGGACTACGGGCCGTGCCTCTTCGCTCATCCGATTGGTCCCCTGTGCTCGGTTGAAGGTGGACCGGGACGGATCGCCATGAGTATGGCGGAACGGCCCGGCGAAACAAGGCTGCGATGCCCCCAGCCAACTCCCGGAGCCGAGTCGTCTGGGACGTTTTAGTCATCGGTCGTTCAGGGCGTTGGTTGGAGCCTCCTCCCGGGAAGGACCGGCCGGGCACAAAGAGAAACGGCGGGCCGGGGGACCCGCCGTTTCTAGGTGCAGGGAGAGAAGTGACGATTCTCCCTACGATCGGTCTGCGGTCTGTGGAGCTGTCCCGGGTGGGCTACCCGAGGACGTACTTGACGACCGGGACCTTCTGCGTGATGGCAAGCTTCTCGATCGACGGTGTCGAGGGCGTAGGCGCCGGCGCCGACGTAGGCGACCACACCCGCGATCAGGCCGTACATGAGCTGCTCGTTGAACGGGCCGTTCGCGAAGCTCCAGTTGGCGACGAAGAAGAGGGCCATCATCGTGGCGCCGCTGACGCCGGCGAAGCGGGTCGCGAGGCCGAGGATCAGGGCGATGCCGATCGCGCACTCACCGAAGACGACGAGCGTGTCGATGGCGCCCATCAGGGAGGCGTTGCCCGCGAGGGAAACCCAGAAGCCGTGCGTCGGGTTGACGATCGCCTTGGGGTCGCTGCCGAGCCATGCGCCGCCCGTGGCGAACTTGAGGAAGCCGGCGGCCGTGAACGGCGTCCCGCTGGCCCACATGAAGAACTTGTCGAGGCCGGCAAACAGGAAGCCGAGGCCTACGACTGCCCGCAGGACGAAGATCCCACGATCCTTCGTTTCCACCGTATGTCCCTACACCTTTCAGTGGCTGGTCCGACCTGCCCGATCAGCCGGGCTGCGGACCTATCCATTTCGATGGAACGAATGTAGAGGTCGTTACTGATTTCTTAGGGTGCCGTTGGTCCCAAAGGTCCCGGTCCGGTCGGACCCTTTAGAACAGCACCGAAGTCAGTATTGGAATGAGGAGGCGCAGCGCCGCCGCCGCGGATCGCGCTCGGGCCCGACGCTCCCGCGGATGGCGCACCGGGCCTCTCGAAGCGTCAGCGGCCGGCCAACCAGGCCTCGACTCTGACCCTCGAGATCGGCGGCTGCAGAGGGCGGCAGGTGAGCGGCCGCCAATGCATGCGGGTCCGCGGCCGTCGACCTCCGCCGGCACGCGCATCGAACGCAGACCGGCACTGCGAGCGAGTCGCGCGGCCACGCTCCGCGCGCAACGCCCTGGGGAGTGGCTCGACGGGATCGCGCTCCGCGGCCGTGTGGAGGACCACGAGAGCACGGCCGCGCCGGACCTGCTCGGCGACGATGGCCCGCAACATCGCCGTGGCCAGGCCGTGGCGCCGCCACTCCGGAGCCACGCCGAGGGCCGCCAGCTCGTCCACGCCATCGAGCCGCGTCGGGCGCCACGAGCGCGACGCCGACGAGCCACTCCCCGATGACGGCGCCCGTGGCGGTGGCGCCGCCGCGAAGGCCCTCGCAGCAGCGCCAACCCCTCGCCCGCGTCCGCCGGCGGGATCGTGCGAGGTACAAGCGCCACGCGCTCGAGCGATCTCCGAGGTGAGCGCGATGACCGCCGGGTCGGCCTCGGCCGGCGGCGCTTCTGCCGCCGGCCGCGGAGCCTGGCGGCGAACCGCCCGCCTCGCCCGTCGAAGCGCCACCAGCCCTCGCGCTCGGCAACGCGCAGCAGCGCCGGCACCGTCAGTCGTTCGAACGAGCTCGACCGTCCGGACGTCCCGTTCGGCCGCCGCCCGACTGATCGATCGTTCTGCCGGCAGAGCCGGCGTCATCCTCGAAGCCGGCCGGCAGCGGCGAGTCGTCCCAGCGCGCCGCGTCGCCGGCCCACCGCGCCCGCCATTCCTCGGGGAGCAGCCGCGGCGCCTCCCGGTGCGCGGCCGCGAGCCAGGTCAGAGCCCACGCCCGCGGCACGACCCGATAGACCGAGTACCCGCCTCCGCCCGTGGCCAGCCAGCGGCCGCCCGCATACCGGTGCGCCATCCGATCGACCAGCCGCGCCGCCTCACCCATCGCCGTCGTCGTCAGCGAGAGGTGCGCCAGCGGATCCCAGACGTGGCCGTCGGCGCCGTGCTGGCTGACGACCACGTCCGGCCCGAACGCGGCGGCCAGCGCCGGGACGACGGCCGCGGACTGCCGCCAGCCAGGCCTCCGGCCCGGAGAGCGGCTCGAGCGGCACGTTCACCGAAGTCCCGGCCGCGGTCCCCTCCCCCAGCTCGTCGAGGAACCCGGTGCCGGGGAAGAGCGACCTGCCCGACTCGTGGAAGGAGACGGTCAGGACGCCCGGGTCCGCGGCGTGCAGCGCCTGGACGCCGTCGCCGTGGTGGACGTCCAGGTCCACGTACAGGACCCGCAGACCGTCGCGGCGGGCTCGGGCGATCGGCCAGGGCGACGTCGTTGTAGATGCAGAAGCCGCTCGCCCGCGACCTCATGGCGTGGTGGAGACCGCCGCCCGGGCTGGTAGGCGTGCTCGACGTCGCCGCGCAGGATCGCCTCCATGGCCCGGATCGAGCCGCCGGCCACGGCCGCCGCAGCCTCGTGCATCCCCGCGAACGCCGGATCGTCTCCCGGCCCGATTCCCGCGGCCGGCGGGCCGGCTCGGATCGGCCGAGAAGCGCCGGACGGTCGCGACGTACTCGGGCGCGTGGAGCCACTCCAGCTCCCCGTCCGGCGCGGGTTCCGGCGCCAGCCCCGGTTCGGCGCCCACCGCCCGCAGCAGGTCGATCCCCGGCCCGAAGCGCCGCGGACTCAGCGGGTGGTAAGGCCCGAAGTCGTACGTCAGCGAGCGAGGCCCGAAGACCAGGAGCGGATTTCCACCATTCCGATCCGCCATGGTCGAATGATCGCGCGTCGGCCCGGCGGACGCCCGGCGCCCACGACTCGGCGCTCGGCGGCCGGCACATCGCGTGCCGGCGTTACCGCTGCCGTCGTGAGCGCGACCGCAACCTCGTTCGCTGATCCGCCCCATCCGCCCCGATGAGTACGAGGCCCTGGGCGACCTGACCGTGGCCGCGTACCACGCCATCCCCGCGGAGATGCCTCACCAGGATGTCTACGACCTCGCAGCTGCGCGACGTGGCCCGACGGGCGCGGACCTCGTGCGTGCTCGTGGCCGCCAGTCCCGGCCGGCGCAGCTGCTCGGCGGCGTCACCTACGTCTCCGGTCCGGACGACCCGTACTCCGAAGAGCTGCGCCAGGTGAGGCCGGCATTCGGATGCTGGCCGTGGATCCGACCTGCCAGGGTCGTGGCATCGGACGCGCCCTGACAGAAGCCTGCCTGGAGCGTGCCCGTGCCGCCGGTCGCGGCCCGCCTGGTCCTGCACACGGCCGACTTGATGCCGGCCGCCATCCGCCTGTACGAACGAATGGGCTTCGTGCGGGTGCCCGAGCTCGACTTCTCGCCGGCGCCGGGGATCGATCTTATCGCCTACGCCTTCGACCTAGACTCGGCGGCAGGTCCGGCTCGTGAGACCGACTATTCGGGACCGAAGGCGACCGCGCGGAGTCGACCAGGTGCGCGCCGGCACCTGTTCGACCGGTCCTGCACTGGGCCTGCCCTCGCCGACCGCGGCACGGCTTGCCGCGCAGCACCGCGATCGCCGCGACGGCCTCGGCGCCAAGCGGGCAACGGCGCCGTTCATCGCCAGCGCCACGGGCGTGCCCCACAGGCCGCCGACGCCGCCGGTCAGCCCGTTCCCGATCGGCGTCGAGCCGGCGAAGACGGTCGTGTAGACGCTCATCACGCGGCCCCGAAGCGGGCCCGGGACGGCGATCTGGACCAGCGAGTTGGCGCTCGCCGCGGTGGCGATCGCGCCCACGCCGCAGACGAAGACCGCCGCCAGCGCGACCGGGTATGAGGTCGTGCTGGCCAGGACCAGCTCGGCCACGCCCAGCACCATGCCGCCGCCGATCAGGACGCGGACCCGCGGCCGCTGCAGCGTGGCCACCGCCAGGGCCGCGATCAGCGCTCCGGCTCCCATCGCGCGAACAGCAGCCCGTAGCCCGTTCGGACCCGACGTTCAGGACCCCGGCGGCCATTACCGGCAGGACCACGTTGAAGTTCATGCCGAACGTCGAGACGAACCCGATCACGCTGATCGCCAGCAGCACGATCGGCGTGTGCCAGACATAGCGGAGCCCTTCGCCGAGATTCTCGCGGACCGCCGCCACGCTCCTGGGCATGGCCAACCGATCGGCTGGCCGCAGCTCCCCGTCGCGCATGGCCAGCAGTCCGACGACCACCGCGCCGTAGCTCAAGCCCGTTGAGAATGAAGCACGAGGCCGTGCCCGCGAGGGCCGATGAGGATCCCGGCAATGGCCGGCCCTACGATCCGCGCGCCGTTGAAGACGGCCGAGTTGAGGGCGACCGCGTTGGCGACGTCTTCGCTGGCCCACCATCTCGACGACGAAGGACTGGCGAGCCGGCATGTCCACGGCGTTCACCAGGCCCAGCAGGAAAGCCAGCACGAAGATCTGCCAGACCGTCATCGACGTGGAAGTAGACGAGGCCGCCCAGAGTGAGGGCCAGGATCCCGGCCGCGGTCTGCGTGCCGATGACCGTGCATCCGCTTGGGCCAGATGTCGGCGATGATCCCGCCGAAGAGACCGAGCACCAGGACGGGCAGGAACTGGACGACGCCCAGCAGGCCGAGTAGACGATGGCCTGGTTCGACCCGACCAGCGTCACGAGCAGCCAGCCCAGGGCCACCGATCTGCATCCACGTCCCGGTGACCGAGATCAGCTGGCCGAAGAAGAAGAGCCGGAAGTTGCGATGCTCGAGGGCCCGTCCGGCGGCCATGAAGCGGACCCGCCCGCCGACCATCATCGAGCCGTCCCGCCTTCGAATACAGGTCGGGTCTCCTGATAGGACCGGTGCTCCCCGCGCATCAGCGAGACCATCGCGCCGACCGGGCTCATCGCGCCATCTCGGTCTCGGTCGAGGCGGCCATCTCGTCGGTCAAGGCTGTCATCTTCGCCGTGGTTCGGGCCAACCGGCCTCCGGTCTCGTCCACCATCGCCTGCAGCCGCTCGATCTTCGAGCGCAGCATCTCTATCTGGTGCTCGTACCGGGCTACGCGATCGCGCAGTATCTGGAGCCGCTCGGCGGGATCCGTCGTGGCGTGGTAGGCCTCGTGCCCGCGCTCCCGGGCATCCTCGTCCTCGAGTAGCTGGGCTATCTCGGCAAGTGAGAAACCGGCGTCGTCTCGCAACCCTTTGATGAAGCGCAGCCGCTCGACGTCCGTGGCGTCGTATAGCCGGTAGTCGCCCTCAGATCGGGCGGCCGGCCGGAGGAGCCCAACTTCTTCGTAGTAGCGCACCGATCGGGACGTGAGCCCTGCCTCGGCAGCAGCTTCCTGGATGCGCAGCAGCCCGGCGGCATCGCCGGTGCCGGTCTTGGTGTCAGTCATACTTGCATCCTAGCGCAACATTGCCGTTTACGTGAAAGTCTGGGCTCAAAGCCGGCTGCCGGCCAATGCGGCCGGAGTTCGCCCTTTCGACAGGCGGAACGACCAGGACGGCAGGCGGAACGACCAGGGCCGCCCACATCAGGGTTGGGTGCCGGCGTTCATACTCCGCGCCTGCCAGCGGGCTGCGTCTCCGCTCGATACGCCGGGGGCATCCAAGGGGAGGATCCAATGACGGCCTCAGTCACCAGACCGCGGCCCGGGATTCTCATCGCCAGACTTGCGGCCCTCGGGTTTGTCGCGGCCGCCGTGTGGTCGTGCAGCCCGGCGGGCCCCCAGCGATCCACCTCCCCGTCAACGGCCTCGCCACTCCCCTCATCGTCGCCAGACGCGGGATCGACGATCCTCGGCGCGACCGGCACTCCCGACGTCAGCCCCAGCCCGAGCGCTAGCGCCAGCGCCAGCGCCAGCGCGACGCCGAGGGTTCCATTCACGACCCCCAAGCCAGGCTTCATTCCGGGCCCTGGCCAATCGGCCCAACCATTGCCGAGCAGCCCAACTGTACCCCCGGTCAAACCGAAGCCTATGACCGTCACAATCGTGGCCGCCGGCGACATTGCTTGCGACCCCGCGACCAACGTCGGCCAGCCCACGGACTGCGACCAGGCGGCAACGGCAGCGGAGATCGGCCAGCTTCGGCCGACGGCCGTCCTGACCCTCGGCGACAACCAGTACGAAGACGGCACGCTGGCCGCGTTCCAGAGCGTCTTCGCGCCGACGTGGGGGCAGTACCGTTCGATCATGTACCCGGCCATCGGCAACCACGAGTACCTGACTTCCGGCGCAGCCGGCTACTTCACCTACTTCGGGTTTCCGCCCTACTACAGCTTCAACCTTGGCGACTGGCACATGATCAGCCTCGACTCCGAGTGCAGCAGCGGCGGCGTAGGCGGCTGTGGACCCGGCTCCCGCCAGGAGAAGTGGCTTCTGGCCGACCTCGCGGCGCATCCATCCCTCTGCACGCTCGTCTACTGGCATGAGCCGCGGTTCTCCTCTGGCGAGCACGGCGACGCCACGCAGATGGTCACGATCTGGTCCGATCTCGCGGCCGCGCACGTCGACGTTGTCCTGACCGGGCACAACCACGACTATGAGCGCTTCGTTCCTCTCAATGCCAGCGGCCAGCCCGACCCGACCGGCACGACCGAGTTCGTGGTCGGGACGGGCGGGAAGAACCACTACGGCTTCGTGCAGGCGCCCCTCACAGGCGAGGTCGTGCGGAACGACCAGTCCTTCGGCGTTATCCAGATGTCACTCGGACCGAGCGGTTACAGCTGGAAGTTCGTGCCGGCTCCCGGCTACACGTTTGCGGACTCCGGATCGGCAAGCTGCCACTGACGCCGTCCTCGAAGGCGGGCGTATCTCCACGTCATGAACGCTACGCCCGGGAGGCCAACGAGATCCTCAACTCCTGGGTCAGACACCGGCGGAGCCGAGGCGCCCCGGCCCTACCTCTCCATAGGTGCGAGCCGGTCGTGACACGCTAGCTGTCACAGGCGGCGATCAGATCGGCGGCATGGAGAGCCGCCAGACTCGTCCCGCTGCCGTCGCAGATCGAGCCGTCAGCGCCGAGCGTCCGGATCGAGGCCGATCGGCTCGTCGTCGAACATCTCGTCCTGGAGGACCATGCCCTGGCCGCCTTCGTGGGCGATCGCCGGCCGAGGAACGGCCGGTGCTCGTGGAGCGAGCGCTGCGGGTCGGGTTGACCGCCATCCAGAGCGTCGGCGTCACGGTCAACGTGGATGCGGTCCGGGCGGAGTTCCAGGGGCTGCTGCGCCAGACGGAGGCCGCGAACGAGAGGGCGGCCACCGCCCTGGACATGATGCTCCGCCAGAACTTCGCCGACGGCGAGGGTCGGCTGCCCAGAACCCTGGAGCGGTTCCTGGGCGACCGGGGCCAGCTTCGGAGTTTCGTGGATGAGCTGTTCGACGAATCGAAGCGCGACAGCGCCATCGGCCGGATGAAGCTTCTGCTCGGGACCTACTTCGACGGCGACGCTTCGCGCCTAGCCCAGCTGCTGGACCCAACCCGGCTCGGGTCGCCACTCCACCAGTTCCGTCGCGAGATGGCGGACGGCTTCTCCAGGCTGAACGAGCGGCTGGCCGCGATCGAGGCGGCGGGTGCCGCGCGGGCATCCGAACGGTCGAAGTCGACGGCCAAGGGCTCGGATTTCGAGGAGATCGTCGACGAGCTGCTGGGCGTGATCGCGAGAGGCTCGGGCGACGTGCTGGAACGGACCGGCACCGAGACGGGCGCCTCGATCGGGTCCAAGAAGGGCGATTTCGTGCTGACCCTGAACGCCGAGGCCACCGCCGGCGCGGAGCTGCGGATCGTCGTCGAGTGCAAGGACCGCTACGTCTCCGGACGGGCGATGCGCGACGAGCTGCGCGAGGCGCGCTCGAACCGCGACGCGGCGGTGGCCCTGGTCGTCTTCACTCCCGCCCATGCCCCCGCAGGGATCGCCCCGTTCGACGTCCGAGCCGGCGACGTGTACTGCGTGATCGATCCGGCGGCGCCGGAGCCTGCCACGCTCGAGGCCGCGGTCCGGCTGGCTCGGCTGCTGGCCCTGCAGACGCTCCGCGAACGTGACGTGGAGGTGGATGCGGCTGCCGTCGCGGAAGCCCTCAAGGGAGTTCGCGAGCAGCTCGAGCTCGTCCGGGCGCTCAAGCAGACTCTCACCTCCATCGGGACGAGCGCCAGGGACGTCCACGCCGGTCTGGACAAGCTGCGCGACGGCATTCTCGCCCGCCTCGCCGAAGCGGAGGCCGAACTGCGGAACGTGAGTCCGGGCGGCACCGCGCAACGCCGGAGCATCCCTCTGGACAGGCTGGAATGCCGCGCTATGCTCTCCCCTCGCAGCCCGCCGAGAAGGGCTCGCGGAGCGAGGTGCAGTGCGATGGCGCGTTCGATGTGGAAGGGGGCCATCCAGTTCGGCCTGGTGACGATTCCCGTCAAGCTCTACCTGGCGACGGAGTCGAAGGGCGTGAGCTTCAACATGCTCCACGCCGAGTGCCACGGCCGGATCCAGATGAAGACGTACTGCCCCACCGACGACGCGTACATCGAGCGCAGCGACACGGTCCGCGGCTACGAGATCGCGCCGAGCCAGTACGTGGTCGTCACGGACGAGGACCTGGCTTCGGTGCCGCTCAAGACGGTCCGATCCATCGAGCTCGAGCAGTTCGTCCCGATCGACTCGGCCGGCGAGGCCACTCGCTTCGTCAAGCAGGCCTACTACCTGGAGCCCGAGCCGGTCGCCCGCAAGGCCTTCTACCTGCTCAAGCAGGTCCTGGCCGAGCGCGGGCTGCGGGCCATCGGCAAGATCGTGCTTCGGGACCGCGAGCAGCTCGTCGCCCTCGACCCGTTCTCGTCGACGATGCTTCTGTCCACGCTCTACTGGCCCGACGAGATCAGGACCGTCGGCGAGCTCTCGTTCCCCGAGGCCGAAGTCGAGATCAAGCCGGCCGAACGCACGATGGCCGAGCAGCTCGTGGCGACGATGACCGCCGAGTTCGATCCGGCCGCGTATCACGACGAGTACCGCGAGGCACTGATGGCGATCATCGAGGCCAAGGCCGCCGGCGCCCAGGTCGCCGAACCGGCGGCGGCACCGGCCGCCAGGGTCACGGACCTGATGGCCGCTCTCGAGGCGAGCGTAGCCGCGGCCAAAGCGGCGCGCCGCACGGCCGAACCCGAGGGAATCGAGACTGCCAGGGCCTCGAAGGCTATGCGCAAGCCCAAGCCCGTTGGCGTCCCGGTCATGGCCGAAACCGAGGCCGCCCCGGTCCGGCGCCGCAAGTCCGCCTGAGCCACAGCCGCGGCGCCTTTTCGCTGCGGACCGTCGCTCCGCACAAGCCGCAAGCGGCCAGAGTGCTGCGCGAGCGGTCGCAGCTCCCGTCGCCGCTCCCGTGGCCGCGCGGCGCCCTTGCTCGCGAGAAACCTCAGTGGATCGGCACCCGGGTCGCCCCAAGACCGCTGGCCGCGCTGATCGGCCTTCGCTAACCTTTGCCCATGTCCGGACATCCCTGGCCTCTGTTCGACCTTCGACTTCGCACGCCCCGCCTCGAGTTGCGCCTGCCGACCGACGACGACCTGCTCGAACTGGTGAGCGTCGCTCGGGCCGGAATCGTGGAGGAGGACCGTCCCGTCTTCCTCGTTCCCTGGCACAAGCTCCCCTCCCCGGCCTTCGAGCGGCAGTTCCTGCTGCACTGGTGGGAGGTGCGCAGTCGCTGGAGTCCGGACAACTGGTCGCTTGGGCTTGCCGTGCTCAAGGACGGGCGCCCCATCGGCATCCAGGAGCTGGTCGGGCGCGACTTCCGCATCCGGCGGGCGATCCTGTCAGGCAGCTGGCTGGGCCACGAATTCCAGGGACAGGGCCTTGGGACGGAGATGCGGGCAGCGATCCTCGCCCTGGCGTTCGACGGCCTGGGCGCCGAGATGGCGGAGTCCGGCTACTTCGACGGCAACGCCGCCTCGGCCCGCGTTTCGGAGAAGCTCGGCTACCAGACCATCGGCGACGAGGTCTGCGCCATCGAAGGCAAGCGCGCCCTCGAGATCAAGCGTTCGGGTCACGCCGCAGACGTGGCACCGCGCTGTCGTACCGGTCACGATCGAGGGCCTGGAGCCGTGCCTGAAGCTGTTCGGCGTCGGCGAACTGGGCCCGGACGAGTGGGCGACGCCTGTAGCCTCGCGGCCTACTACCGCGGCGACGGGAGCTGCGACCGCTCGCGCAGCACTCTAGCCGCTTGCGGCTTGTGCGGACCGACGGTCGGCAGCGAGCAAGCGCCGCGCGCCTGCGCGGCGACTCCGCTCGGTGCCCGGCGAGCTCAGGCCGAGGCGGACCCGAGGACCGGAGCGAGCGCAACCCGAGCGTGCGTGAGCGAGGACCACAGAGGCCAACGAAGGAATGAGCCGCCCGGCACCGAGCGGCTTAGCGGTCGCCTGCGCGGCGCCCCACCAGCCACCAGGCGCACGGGAAGATCCCGGCCGCGATCGCGAGCTTGATCGCGTCGCCGATCAGGAACGGCGTCAGGCCCTTGTCGATCGCGACCTGTGGTGAGACGTTCAGCGAGACGGCCAGCCACGGCACGCCGATGGCGTAGATCAGGACCTCGCCCAGGATCATCGCCCCGATGGCGCCGCCGATGTGGCGGTCCCAGCCGTTCTCCGCCAGCCATCCCACGAGGGCCGCGGCGAACAGGAAGCCGACCAGGTAGCCGCCCACCGGCGCGATGCCCACGCCGCTCGAGCCGAAGGTGACGATCGTGCCGAGGCCGTGGCGCCTGGTTGGCGTAGACCGGCAGGAACAGGCCGAGGGCCAGGTAGAGCCCGACCGAGAGCATCCCGCGGCGAAGACCCAGCGCGCCGCCGACGACCAGCACGGAGAGCGTCTGGCCGGTGACCGGAACCGGATTGTCGGGCAAGCGGAAGGCGACGTTGGCGGTCAGGGCGATGAACGACCGCGCCGATGCAGATCAGGGCGATGTGGCGGATCCGGGCGCTCATGCGCTCGCCGATCCGAATCGGCACGAGGAAATCGCCGAGGGTGATGCCCCGTTCGGCGGCCGGAAGTCGATGCAGCTGCGGGGTCGCGAGCATGCGTCGGGTTCCTTGAGATGACGGCGCGGCTGTCGACCTGGACGTGTCCTCCTGGTCAGGTGGCAGGAGTGTAGCAAACGAAACGCCGGTGCGCGATGGACAGCCGTGCAGATCCGGTGACATCGCCCGACGTGCGCGGCATCCGGGCTGACCGTCCAGGCTTACTCGTGCTGAAGCGCCCGGACGATCGAGAGCCGGCTGGCCAGTCCGGCCGGGTAGATCGACGCGGCGATGCTGATCAGGACGCCGAAAACGATGGCCAGGCCGATCGACACCCACGGTGGCTCGAAGACGAGCCCGAATCCCGCGCTGGACCAGGCCGACCAGCAGGGCCCCGACGACCACGCCGACGACGGCTCCGACGATCGCTCCGAAGATGCCCAGCAGGCCGGCCTCGACGACGACCATGCCCCAGACCTGGCCGGCTGGTCATTCCGGTGGCGCGAAGCACGCCGATCTCGCGGACTCGCTCCAGGACGCTCATCGAGTACGTGTTCACCATGCCCAGACCGGCCACCAGGACGGCGATGAGAGCCAGCGCGTCGAGCAGGCGGAAGATCCGGTCGAGGGCATCGCCGACGGTTCCCTGCGACGCGGCTCGAGGTCGGCGGGCTCGAGCGCGTACTGCGTTGCCGTGGCGTCGAGCGCGCCGCGCGACGACGACTCCTGCCCGGGCGCGTACCGAACTGCGTAGAAGTCCGCCCCGGTGACGCCGAACTGGCTCGAGCGCGTCCGACCAGCCGATGAGGATCGCCTCCTGGGCACCGGCCGGGATCGAGTGGGCGACGATGCCCACCACTCGCAGCCGGGTGGGCGTGGGGCCGGTGGCGAACGTCCAGCGTGTCGCCGACGTGGATGCCGATCTGGTCGGCCAGCGACCTCGGAACGATGACCGAGCCGCCGGCGTCGAGCGCGGTCAGGGCTGCCGTCCGGTCACCGCCGCCCGCAACGAAGACCAGCCGACCGTCGGCCAGGTAGTCGCGGCCCACGATGGCGGCCGCTTCCTGGCGACGCCCTGATACGGAACCCCGAACAGGCCGATCGGAGAGACCGACTTCACGCCCGGCATCGCGGCCAGCTGGTCGCGGATCGGGTCCGTGATGGCGACCGGACGGATCGAGGTGAGCAGCTCGCTCCCCGGTATCGTCTCGGCAAGCCAGCTGCTGCCGATCTTGCGGACGTCCTGGGCCGCGGTACCCAGGGCCACGACCATGGCCAGACCGACGACCAGCGCGCCGGCGGTCAGGGCCGTGCGACTCGGTCGCGATCCAGGGAGCTGCGCGCCAGGCGCTCCTCGTTGCGGAAGACCCGGAACGGGATGCCTGCCACCCGCAGGAAAGGGCCGAGAAGACGCGGCACGAGCAGGACCGTGACGAGCAGCAAGCCGAAGACCGCGAGCGGACCCAACATGCCGGAGCCGCTGCCCTCGACCACGCCCCCAGTCCCCAGGGCTCCGCTGCCATCGGGCCACATCGCCAGGGCCGTCACCGCCAGGACCCCGAAGACCAGGACGAGCCAGCGCAGCCTGGCTGCCCGCGCTGCCGTGCCCGGAGGGGCCGCGGCGGAGGGCCTCAACCGGGGGAATCCGGCTCGCCCGCCAGGCCGGTTCCAGCGAGGCGGCGAGGGTGACCATTACGCCGATGAGCAGGGCCAGGGCCACTGAGCCGGCCGAGATGCTCGGTGCGGCCAGCGCGATTGGCCCGGACGACTCCACCCAGGACAGGGTAAGCGCGGCAAGGCCCACTCCCCCCAGGACGCCCAGCACGGAGCCAACGATGCCCAGAACCAGGGCCTGCAGCAGGACGAAGCTGACGACCTGCGAGCGGGTGGCTCCGGCTGCGCGCAGCAGACCGATCTCCCTGCTCCGCTCCGCGACGGTCATCGAGAGCGTGTTGAAGATCAGGAATGCGCCGGCGAAAAGGACGACGGCGGCAACGAGCAGCAGGGCGCTGCGGAAGTCGGCCATCTCGGTTCGGAGCGAGTCGGCCAGGTCGGATTGCCGGGATAGCAGGTACGGCTCACTGCTGATGGTCGTCTCGAGGTTGCCGATCAGCTCCTCGACAGACGTACCCGCGTCGGCGCCCAGGTCGACCCGGCTGACGCCCGTCGTCGCGAAGAGCGTCTGGGCCGATGCGAGCGGAATGAAGACCAGGCGGCCGCCTGCATCGGGAAGCGGCCCGCTACCCTGGACGATCCCGACGACCCGATAGGCTTGCGGGCCCGCAGCCACGGTCCCGTTGAGCGTGATCGAGTCCCCGACTCCGAGATACTCCTGAGTGGCCAGGGTCTCGGTGATCAACGCGGACTGGACGTCTGCGGCGGTCAGGAGCCGGCCCGAGGCCAGTGGCATGTCGTGGAGCGCCGGCTCTCTGACGGGGTCGATGCCCAGCACGGTCACCGGGGCCGGCAGCCGGCCGAGGGGGTCTGGCTGGGGCTCACGGCCAGGTACGTCTTTCGCTGCAGGGCGGGGGCGGCCACCGAGACGCCCGCGGCTCGCTCCACAACCTCTACAGCTGTGGGGCTCAGGCCGTGCTCCTCGAGCGCCCCGACTCGCAGAACGGCTCGGCCCATCTCGTCGGACGCGGCCCGGTCGACGGCCGCGTCCATCGACGCCCCGGCCGAGAGCGACGCGAACAGAACGGCCACGCCCAGGGCCACTCCGGCGATGGTCAGCAGGCTGCGCAGCGTTCGAGCGCCCAGGCTCCGCCAGGCCAGCGACGAGAGGCGCCTCACCGGCTAGAGGCCCAGTTGGGCGAGGCGGGCGATGAGCGGTCTGGCATCTCGATCGGTGCGACGACCCAGCTCGATCTCGTCCCGGATCTGGCCGTCGCCCACGACCAGGACGCGGTCGGCGTGAGCGGCGGCCCGGGCCTCGTGGGTCACGAGAACGATCGTCTGGCCGAGCTCGTCGCAAGAACGCCACAGCTCGTCGAGGATCTCGCCGCCGGTGGCGTAGTCCAGGTTGCCCGTCGGCTCGTCGGCAAGCAGGATCGCCGGCCGGCCGACGAGGGCCCGGGCCAGGGCCACCCGCTGCTGCTCACCGGCCGAGAGCTGGTCCGGCCGGTTGCGCTCGCGGCCGAGCAGATCCACGAGTCCCAGGACCTCCTGGATCCGGGCCGCGGCGTCCCCGTGCCGCGGGTCGACGCCGGCGATCGTGAACGGCAGGGCCACGTTCTCGTAGACGTCGAGCAAGCGGGATCAGGTTGAAGAACTGGAAGACGAAGCCGGTCTTCTCGCGCCGGAGGCGGGTCGCCTGCGCGTCGCTCGAGACGGCTCACCACCTCACCGTCGAGCACGACCTCGCCGCTGGTGGGCAGGTCGAGCCCGCCGAGCAGCTGGAGCAGCGTGCTCTTGCCGGAACCGGAAGGCCCCATCAGGGCCACGAACTCGCCTCGATGGACCTGGAGCGAGACTCCCCGCAGGGCCTGGACGTCGCGAGTGCCCAGCCGGTAGGTCTTGGTCAGGTTGCGGGCTTCGAGGATCGTGCCATCGCCCCACGGAACGCGCTCCCGCCCTGAGGAGCTGGCCTCGGGCTGGGACCGAAGGGGCGGTTCAGTTGGCACGCCCCGCAGTGTAGTCATTGGTGAGCCGCGGGACAGGGCGCACCCCGTTGAGCCGGGGGCTGCTACCAGCCGAAGATGCCGCCGAAGAGCAAGTGGAAGATCGCGTCGAGCGGTCCGGCGGGTGCGGGCTTCTCACGAACCCGGAGACTCGCGGTCGTTGCGGTTTCGGCTGACCCGGTCGGACCGTTGGGCGGGACGGACGGCTCGACGGTGGAGACGGGAGTCGTCGGCAGGGGCGACGGAGTGGCCGCCGGCGTCGGCGTCGGGGTTGGCGTGGGGGACGGGCTTGGGGTCGGCGTCGGGGTTGGCGTTGGAGTGGCAGCGGGCTTCGGGGTCGGTCTCGGGGTCGGTCTCGGCGTGGGAGCGCGCGTCGGGGCGGGGCCGTCCGCCGGCGGAGGCGTCGTCACCGGCGTCGGGGTGGGGACAGTCACGCCGCACGGGATCGAGAACAGCACCGCGTACAGCTTGCGTCCGTCGGCCGCCTTGTACGCCCCGACCCCCATGCGAGCCCACGTCCCCAGGATGTTTTCGCGGTGGCTCGTGGATCCCATGAAGGCCGTCTCGATGCGGCTCGTGGCCACGTCGTCGCTGTACGTGCTCAGACCGATGTTCTCGCCGGCGACCTTGAAGCAGTACCCGTCCTGCTGCATGTAGGTGAAGACCATGGCGTTGTCGGGCGGGATCTGATGGGAGAAGTAGTCGCGGTCGCCCATGTCCTTGGCCCGCCATTCGGCCTTGGTGTGGAGATACGAGTCGTTCACCAGGGCGTTGAGCCCGGCGGATGCCCGATCCTGGTTCGTCAGCGAGAAGAGAAGCTGCTCGTCGGCCGGGCTGACAGCGCCGCGCTTCCCACGCCAGGGCCGGGCCGGCGGTGGCGATGGTCGACAGCGCGGCCAGGGCGATTGCCAGACCGGCTGCGCGGAGCCTTCCAGCGGAACGGTGGACCGCTGGGGCGGGCGAAGTGATTACGCCAGACATGACTTGGCAGTCCACTCCGGCTAAAGGGTTGTTGCTCCAACCGTAGGTCTCGAACCTCGTCCGGAACCCCTGCCGCTCGTCCCCTCTGGGTACACCAGGTGGTACCACCCCGATCTCCGATCGGGTGGGTACCCCGCTCGGGAACCCCACCCGGTGCACGGATGCCAGGCCCGGCCCGGCCGGATCGATGGGCCCTTACCCGGGCGTGGATGCAGCCGCTATACTCCCGGTCGCCCCATCGCTGCGGCGCGGCCGGCACGGACGCTGCGCCCCGTTGGGTCGGCGACGGTGGCCTTAGCTCAACCGGCAGAGCAGCGGACTGTGGATCCGCAGGTTACGGGTTCGACCCCCGTAGGCCACCCCACCAATTCCCTCGTGGGATGCTCAGAGACCGTGGCCGGCGTCAGATGCTCCCGCTGAACGTGTCGCACTTGCCCATATCGCCCGATTGGGACCCAGTCGTGAACCACTGGCTGCGCTGGGCAGACGAGCCATGCGTCCACGACTCCGGGGTAACCCGGCCCTGGAACTCGCTCTGGATGCGGTCGTCGCCCACCGCGGCAGCCGCGTTGAGCGCATCGGCGATGTCGCTCTCGGTCAGAGGCTCCAGGTAGCCCGTGCCCGCGGCATGGTTCGCCCATACACCGGCGTAGCAGTCGGCCTGCAGCTCGGTCCGCACCGACCGCCCCTCTGCTCCCTGCTGGCTGGTGCTCGACCCCAGCACCCCCAGCAGATCCTGGATGTGGTGACCGTACTCGTGGGCTATGACATAGGCCTGGGCCGTGGGGCCTCCGGTCGCCCCGAACTTGGTGTGCAGCTCGTCGAGGAACCCGAGGTCGATCCAGACGAGCTTGTCATTCGGGCAGTAGAACGGTCCGACCTCGGTCGAGGCCGTCCCGCAGCCGGTGCTCGTCTGGCCGCTGAAGAAGACCGTTTGAGCCGGTTCATAGGTCCGCCCGGACTGGGCGAATTCGTCCTTCCAGTAGGCCTGGACGCTGTTGACGTAGCCCAGGATCCGGCAGTCCTGGCGGGCATTCGCGTCGGCGCCCGTCTTGCATGTGGCGGCCAGGAAGGTGCTGGTCGAAACCGGACCGGCGCCGTTGCCGGCCACTCCGTTCAGGAGATTGGAGAGGTCATCCGCGGACGGAGTGCCGTTGCTGCCACCGCCCAGGAGCGTGTAGACGAGCAGCAGCACAACTCCCAAGGCGCCGCCGCCGCCGCCGATGGCAATCCCGCGGCCGCTGATTCTGCGTCTGTCCTCAACCTGTGAGGCATCGAGCCGAGCGTTTGGATCGAACGTCATCTGTCGACTCCCATTGCCCGTTCAGGCGGTGCTGCCTCAACGACGGCGACGGGCCGGGGAACCGGTCAGGGCGCCGAAGATCCCACGGAGCAGAGTGTTCGTGGTCGAACTCGTGAGAACACGCGTCCCCAGCTTGGCGGCGTCTCCCAGGTCGAAGCCACCGCTGCCGGCGCTCCGGCGAGGGGCCGCCCGCCCGGCTGACGCCGCGCCCCTCCGCGCTTGAGTCTGGGCCTGCTCCTGCGCTTGAGCCTGCGCTTGAGCCGCTTGCGCCTCCTGCATCCTTGCAGCCAGCATCTCCTTGGCAGACTGAGGATCCACGTCCGTCGCGTACTCGCCGACGAGCTTGGACGAGGAGACCATCGCCGTGAAAGTAGCCTGATCGAGCTGCGCCATCAGCGACCGCGGCGGACGCATGATGCAGTGCACTGTGGGTGTGGGCACGCCCTTTGGGCTCAGGACGGTGACGAGCCCCTCTCCGGTCCCGAGCGAGGTCAGCTCGGTCGCGATGTCGTAGAGGGTGCTCGTCGGGAAGGTTCGGGCCGTCGCCTCGATCATCTTCTGGTCGTCCGGCGTGAAGGCTCGCAGAGCATGCTGGACGCGGTTGCCCAGCTGCGCCAACACCTTCGGCGGGACGTCCTCGGGGGACTGGGTAACGAAGTAGACACCCACGCCCTTGCTTCGGACCAGGCGCACGACCATCTCGATCTGGTTCAGGAAGCTCGCGTTGGCTTCTTCGAATAAGGAGATGAGCCTCGTCCAGGAAGAAGACGAGCTTGGGTTTGTCGACGTCGCCGATCTCGGGGAGATCGTGGTAGACCTCGGCCAGCAGCCACATCATGAAGGTGCTGAAGAGCTTGGGCCGATCCTGCATGTCGGCTACCTCGAGGATGCTCACGAGTCCGCGTCCGGCCCGCGTCTGGAGCAGATCCTCGACGTCGAATTCGGGCTGGCCGAAGAAGGCCTCGGCGCCCTGCTGCTCGAGTTCGACAATCTTGCGGAGGATCACGCCAACGGTGGCCGTCGACAGCCCGCCGTACTCGGCCATGGCCTGCTTGCCTTCATCGCCGTTGAGGAAGTTCAGCGTCGCGCGCAGGTCCGACAGGTCCACCAGGGCCAGTTGCTGATCGTCCGCGTACTTGAAGACAAGGGAGAGGACGCTCTCCTGAGTCTCGTTGAGCTGCAGCACCTTCGATAGCAGGATCGGTCCGAACGAGCCGACCGTTGCGCGAAGTCGAATACCTCGTCCGCCTTGCTCAAGGGTCATGAACTCGACGGGATATGCCCTCGGCTGCCAGTCTTTCTGGCCCACCTGGTCCAGTCGAGCCTGGATGCGGTCGTTGAGCTGACCCGGCCCGCCCAGGCCGGAGATGTCGCCCTTGATGTCCACGAGGAAGACCGGCACGCCGGCGTCGGATAGTTGCTCCGTCAGCAGCTGCAGCGTCTTTGTCTTGCCGGTGCCGGTGGCGCCTGCCACCAGGCCGTGGCGATTGACCATCTGAAGGGGGACTCGCACTTTCGCCGCCGGGTGCGCGTTGCCGCCCAGAGCCGCGGCGCCGAACTCGAGCACCGGCACATCGAAGCCGTACCCATCCTGGACAACCCTATCCAGATCGGGTGCACCCATGGTCTTCCTCCTGGCGGTCATCGCCTGATCGGCCCCTGCCCCGGAGAGTAGCAAGCTCCGCTTGACAGAATAAGACCCCGCCGTCAGACGATCTTGAGCGCTTCTGTTCCGGCGGCAGGCTCGGGGTATTGAGGATCCAGCTCGTTCAGGACGTCCGCCACGATCTCACTCACCGCCAGGTCGCGCAGCCAGTTGCGGTTGGCGGGGATTGCGTACCAGGGGGCGTAGTCGGTGCTGGTCTCGACCAGCATCTCCTCGAAGGCGGCGCGGTAGTCGTCCCAGAGCTTGCGCTCCTCGAGGTCGCCCAGGGCGAACTTCCAGCGTTTGGTCGGGTCGTCAACCCGCTCCTGGAAGCGCCGGCGCTGCTCCTCCTTGTCGATCGCGAGGAAGAACTTGATGATCGTGACGCCCTCGTCGGTCAGCATCCGCTCCCAGTCCAGAATCTCGCGATAGTGGCGGCGCCAGCGTGCCTCCGGTTCCAGGTTGTGCACGCGGACGACTAGGACCTGCTCGTAGTGGCTGCGGTTGAAGATGCCTATCTCACCCTTGCCTGGGACGGCCGCATGAACTCTCCACAGGAAATCATGAGCGAGCTCCTTTGCCGTGGGCACTTTGAACGAGGTAACCGTTGTGCCTTGCGGGTTGAAGGCTCCGGCGATGACCTTGATCGTGCCGTCCTTGCCGGCCGCGTCTATGCCCTGGAGCACGATCAGGATCGCGTGCTTGGCCTCGGCCCAGACGCGTCCCTGAAGATCGGCCAGGGTCCCCAGGTTGTCCTCAAGAACGCCGCCGGCTGAATTCCTTCTTGCGACCGAAGGTCGCCCCGCAGTCGAATGCGGCAAGGTCCACCTTTTCGCCCGGCCTGACGCGCAGCAGCTGACGCAGGCTGCGCCTTGTCTCCTGTTTGGCCATTGCCGCCCTCCTGCTGTGGCAATCGCGAGATCTGTCGGGAATCGCGATGCCGGTTGGAACCTCAGGCCGCGATCCTCGCGGCTTGCAGCCGATTTGCCGAACTGGCTCATCGAGTCCGGGCCAGCTTGGCCGCCAAGCTGGAAGAGGTCAACAAGGCCAAGAAGCGGGTCCGCCGCGTCCCCACCGAATCCATCGTGACAGGCTGGATCGAGGAGGCCAAGAAGCTGCCCAAGATCGTCGAACACTGAGACAGGGCTGCCGCGAGGGCCTGCGGAGACCGTCGGGAGCAAACGCGAAGCACGCCCGGTGGCATCACGCCGGGCGTGTTCCGTTGCGTGGTCGCGGGGTCGCTGCCAACGTGATCGTGGACGCGTCGATACGCCGCCAGCGCCCTACGAATTGCGACGGCCGGTCGGCTACGATCGCCGGGTGAGAAGCCCAGTGTCCCGTCGCGTGCCCGTATCGGCGGCCGCTCGATGACGCCGCTCGAAGCGGCCGCCATTCTCGGCGCCGGGCTGGCCGCCGGGACGATCAACACGATCGTCGGCTCGGGATCGCTGATCACCTTCCCCACGCTGCTCGCCTTCGGCTTCGCGCCGCTCGACGCCAACGTCTCGAACACGGTGGGCCTGGTTCCCGGCTCGGTCAGCGGCTCGATCGGCTACCGCCGGGAGCTGGTCGGCCAGCGAGGGCGCGCGATCCGGCTGGGCATCGTCTCCGGCGCCGGCGGCCTGACGGGGGCGATCCTGCTGCTGGCCTTTCCCGGGCGCATTCGCGGCCATCGTGCCGGTCCTGATCGCGGTCGCGCTGGTCCTGGTCGCGATCGGGCCGCGCCTCTCGGAGGCGCTGGCGGAGCACCGCCACCCGGAGGCGCATCGATCCTGGCCGCTCGGGCTGATGTTCTTCGCGACGGCGATCTACGGCGGCTACTTCGGGGCCGGGATGGGGATCATCATGATCGCCCTGCTGACGATCTTCGTGCCCGACGACATCCAGCGCCTGAACGGCCTCAAGAACGTGCTGGCGGCCTGATCAACGGCGTGGCCGCGATCCTGTTCATCCTGCCTCGCCCGCGGTCCACTGGGACGTGGTGCTGCTCATCGCCGCCGGTTCGATCGTCGGTGGCCAGGTCGGGGCCCGCGTCGGACGCCGGCTGCCGGCGCCCGCGCTTCGGCTGGCGATCATCTGCGTCGGGCTCCTGGCCGAGGCGAGGCTGCTGTTCGGCTAGGAGATCCTGGCCGCCGCCCTCGTCCGGAGCCCAGGTCGGCGGTGTCGCAGCCGCCGACGGGTCCGGCGACGAGTCGGAGGCGGCGCTGATCCCGGCATCGGGCGTAGTCCGGCGCCGCATGCCCGGCGCCTCGAGCCACGGCCCAGCCGCGGTCGTGCTCGGCCGCTTGCCGGCGGGATCGCGTGACCGGGCAGGCGGACCCGGAAGCTGGCGCCGCCCTCGGGCCGGTTGGCCGCATCGATCGTCCCGCCGTGCTGCTCCACGATCCAGCTGGCGATGGCCAGGCCGAGGCCGGTGCCGCCGGCCGGGGCGTCGTCCGCCCGCCAGAACCGCTCGAAGAGGCGGGGCAGGTCCTCCGGCTTGATGCCGGGACCGTGGTCGTCGACCTGCAGCATGGCCGCGCCCTCCTCCGCTCGGACCCAGACCTCGACCGTGGCGCCCGCGCGGGCTGTGGCGGATGGCGTTGTCGACCAGGATCGTCACCAGCTGTCGCAGGCGCAGCGGGTCGCCCGTCAACGGCGCCGGCAGCGGATCCAGCACGACCTTCACGTTGCGTTCCTGGCCGAGCGTGGCTCAGCATCGATGCCGCCTCGGCGGCGACGTCGCCCAGGTCGACCGGCACGCGCTCGACCTGGACGACGCCGGAATCCGTTCGGGCCAGCAGGAGCATGTCCTCGACCAGGGCGGTCATGTGCCGGACCTCGGCGTCGATGTCGGCCAGGGCGTCGCCGACCTCCTCGACCCTGGCTGCGTCGGTTGCGTTTGAGGTCCTCCACGCTCGCCCCGATGACGGTGAGCGGCGTTCGCAGCTCGTGGCTGGCGTTGGCCGCGAACTCCCGCTGGCGCTGCAGGGCGGCCTGACGGCGGTCGATCGAGGCGCGGATCGGCACCAGCGCGCGGCCGGCATAGAGGTAGCCCGCCAGCAGCGAGGCCAGCAGAGCGGCTCCACCGCCCACGAGCAGCACCCACAGCAGGGTGCCGAGGAGCTGGACCTCCTCGGTCCTGTCGGCGCTTGTCTGGACCACACCGATGATCGCGCCAGTTCGTGTCGACGCACCGGGACCGTGTACACCCGAACCGGGATGCCACCGGCGACCACGTCGGTGCGAACGTCTGTGAGACCGGCCAGCGCGGCTCTTGAATCCGGCCTGCGTTGGGCAGACCCACGGGCCACAGCCTGGGATGCGGAGACGATCGTCCCGTTCGAACTGACGACCAGGACGAGTATTCCCGCCCGCTCGCCTCCGAAGGTCAGTCGTACTCGGTGGGTGGGCCCAGGCTGCCGGGGTTGTATGATCTCGGCTGCGACATGGCTCAGACGGTTCGTGCTGTCGGACGGCCAGGGCGGTCGCAGTGACGCTGTAGACCAGCCCGCCGAGCACGACCAGGATGACGAGCGTCACAAGGCCGCTGACGGCCATCAGCCGCAGTCGGGTGCGGCGCAGGATTCGAGCGTCGTCGTCGGAATGGCCTGGGCCGTTTGCGGCCGAAGCCGCCGCCTGATCCGCCGCCGGACGAGGCCCGGCGTGGCAGTCTCGGCAGCGACAGTCGCGCCAGTCGCAGTCGCCCGGGGATCTTCATCGATCAGCCTTCTCGGAGCCGGTAGCCGACGCCACGGACAGTCTCGACCCGGGCGGCGCCGTCGCCGCCGAGCTTGTCTCGCAGGAGATGGATGTAGGCCTCCACCGTGTTCGGCGTAAGGGCCACGCCATACGGCCAGGCGTAGTCGAGCAGCTGGTCGCGCGACAGGACCTGGCCGGGCCGGCGCAGCAGGCATTCCAGAATCGAGAACTCGCGCTGGCTCAGGTCCACCGGCTTGCCGGAGACCGTGACCCGGCGAGTCGTCTCGTCGAGCTCGATCGGACCGGCTCGCAGGAGCGGCGACTTCCGGGTCGGCGGCCGCCGGCCCAGGGCCCGAAGACGGGCCAGCAGCTCTTCGTAGGCGAACGGCTTGACCAGGTAGTCGTCCGCTCCCGCGTCGAGACCCTCCACCCTGTCGCTCACGGAGTCTCGGGCCGTGAGCATCAGGATGGGGACCTGGGAGCCTTTCTTGCGAAGCGTTCGAGCCACGTCGAAGCCCGACCGGTCCGGCAGGCCGACGTCCAGGACGATCGCGTCCAGCTCCAGGCTGGAGGTGGCAACCTCCAGCCCTTCCTCCGCCGTCAACGCGGTCTCCACGATGTGGCGGTCCTGGCTGAGGAGTCGCTTCAGGAGACGGCTCAGGCGGACATCGTCTTCGACGACGAGCAGGTGCACCTGGGACTCCTACGGGGTTGTGATCAGGACGTCCTTGGCCGTCAGGGTCCGACCGCCGAGGGCCCCGCTGGCGCTCGGGATTCGGCGACTGGCTGGCCAGGGCGCTGGTGTCGATCTGGACGTCGACGCTGGTCCCGACCTTCACGTCACCCGCCTGGGCCGACGTCTCGTTGTGATACGTGGTGTTGCCGGTCAGATCGATGGTAACCGTCGTGCCGTTGGCCTCCTGGATTGTTATCGCCGTGGCCGCTGATCGACTGGACGGTGCCGGTGACACCGCCGCCCACGCCGCCGAGGCCGCCGCGTCCGCCGGCGCCAGCCGCCGAACTGGCTGGTGTTGAAGGTCTGGCCCGGAGCCAGGGACGGGAGGTTGCGGCCGGCGAAGCCGCCGCGCGCGCCGGTCGGGTTGGCCGCCGCCGGATGCTCCCGGCGCCGTGAGGTGGCCGAGGGCGAAGCCGATCCCGCCCACCGCCACCAGGGCGGCGACCAGGAGCAGCATCATCGTGGTGCGATCCTGCTTGGCCGGCCGGGCCGTTGCTGTCATGTGTTCTCCCCTTTCGTGTTCGCATTGTCTACTCGTATCGAAGTGCGACGACGGGATCGAGCCGGGCGGCCTGGCTGGCAGGCCAGACGCCGAAGACGATCCCGACCATGAGGCTGAAGACCACGGCGACGACCACCGTCACCGGGTTGAAGACGAAGCCCCAGCCGGCGTAGACGCCGATGCCGAACGAGACACCGACGCCCAGCCCGATCCCGATGACGCCTCCGGCGAGGGAGAGGGCCAGGGCCTCGACGAGGAACTGCGACAGGATGTCCCGGCCGCGCGCGCCGATGGCCTTGCGGATGCCGATCTCGCGCGTCCTCTCGCGGACGGAGACCAGCATGATGTTCATGATCCCGATCCCGCCCACCAGCAGCGAGATCGAGGCGATGCCGGCCAGCAGCAGCGTGAGCACGTCGCTGACCGAGCTGACCGTGCCCGAGCAGCTGGGCCTGAGTCGCGATGGAGAAGTCGTCCACGCCGTTCGTGATGCCGTGGCGCTGCTCGAGCGTGGCCGTGATCTCGGCGGAGACGGTCGATATCACGTCCTGATTCGCCGCGCTCACGCCGATGGAGGAGACGCTGTTGCTGCCGACGAACAGCTCGTGGGCGGTCGACAGCGGGATCAGCACCTGGTCGTCCGCGGTCGTGTGCCGCCCTTCGGCTGCAGGATCCCGATCAGGTCGAACGGCAGGCCGCCGATGTAGATCGTCGATCCCGACCGAGTTCTCGGTGAGGCCCAGGTTGTCCGCGGTGGTCGCGCCGATCACCGCGACTCTGCAGTTGTGGTCGACGGATGCCTGGTTCAGGAACGAGCCCACCCACATGCTGGTAGGCGAAGACCGACACGTAGCCGGGTGTCGTTCCGATGACTCGGACGGTCTCGTTCTGCGTCCCGGCGATCACGAGCTTGTTGGTCGTGAGCTGCGGCGCGATTGCCTGCACGCCGTCGAGCTGGGCGAGCGCGTCGGCGTCGTCGACCGTGAGCGTGGTCGCGGAGCCGAAGCTCCGACGGGTGGCGCCGGTTCGGGCTGAAGCCCGGGTTCACCGTCAGGAGGTTCGTGCCGAGGGATTGGAGCCGGTCGCTGATGCCCTTCGTGGCTCCCTGGGCGACGCTCACCAGGGCCACGACCGAGGCCACGCCGATGATGATGCCGAGCATCGTCAGGGCGGTGCGGAGCTTCCCGGTTCCGAGCCTGGAGAGGGCCAGGCCGATCAGGTCGGTGGTCTTCATGCCGGCACCGCTTCCTGGAGCCGTCCGTCCCGCAGGTGCACGGCACGGTCGGCGGCCTGGGCCACGTCGACGTCGTGCGTGATCAGGACGATGGTTCGCCCAAGCGCAGTGGAGATCCTTGAACAGCTCGAGAACCTCGGCGCCGGAGTGGCTGTCGAGGTTGCCGGTGGGTTCGTCGGCCAGGATCAGGGCCGGCTCGGTCACCAGCGCCCTGGCGATGCCGACCCGCTGCTGCTGCCCGCCCGAGAGCTCGGAGGGCACGTGACCGAGGCGGTCGCCCAGGCCGAGCCGCTCCAAGGACCGCCTGGGCCCGCTGCAGCCGCTCCTTCCTGGCGATGCCCTGGTACATGAGCGGCGCGGCCACGTTCTCGAGGGCGCTCGTTCGCGGCAGCAGGTTGTAGCTCTGGAAGACGAAGCCGATCGAGCGGCTGCGGACGAAGGCCAGGCCGTCGTCGTCCAGCTCGTCCACCGGCTGGCCGTCGAGGACGTAGCGGCCGGACGTCGGCCGATCCAGGCAGCCGAGGATGTTCATCATCGTCGACTTGCCCGAGCCGGACGGCCCGACGATGGCCAGGAACTCGCCGTCGGCGACCTCCAGGTCCACGTCGAGCAGGGCCGGAACCTGGACCTTGCCGGTGTCGTAGACGCGGCTCACGTTCTCGAGCCTGATGATCGGCTCGCCTGCCACGGCGCTCATCGCCCAGGCCCGGCCTGAAGCCGCCGCCGCCGGTGAGGCCGCCGAGGTTGACGCCGCCGTTGCCGCGTCGTGGTTCCGGTGCGGCGTGGTAGACGTGCCGACGACCACGGACTCGCCCTGCGCTGAGGCCGCTGGTGATCTGCGCCATGGACGTCGTCACGAGGCCGACCTGGACGTCCTGGTGGAGACGCTGCCGTCGCCGTTGACGACCTGGACCGTGTAGCCCGCGGTCGCGGATCCCTGGAGCGCGGTGGCCGGAACGCGCAGGGCGTTGTCGACCGAGGCGGTCGTGACCGTGACCGTGGCGCTCATTCCCGCCAGGACGGTCTCCGGCGGGCTCGGTCAGCGTCACCGTGACCGCGTAGGTGACGACGCTGCTCTGCTGCCGCCCGTCGCGGTGGAGGCGACCGGCACGATCTGGGTCAGCGTCGCCGGGGACCGAGACACCTGGCCGCGGTGACCGAGACCGTGGCCGACTGGCCGACCTTGAGAGCTTGGTGATGTCGGCCTCGGCGAAGCTGGCCGTCGCGACCATCGGCCCGACCGACTCCTCGATGGCGTAGGTCGGACGGGGCGTTGACGCCGGGCAGGATGTTGACCGCGATGATCAGCCCGTCGGCCGGAGCCATGATGGAGGCCCCGGTCACGGCAGCCTGGGCGGCATCGACGGTGGCCTGGGCCGAGGCGACCTTGGCCTGGTCGGCCTGGACCGTCGCGCTCGAGGCCGGCGCGATCTTCGACTGGTACTGGAGCTTGGCGGCCTGGTAGCTGAGCGAGGCGTTGGTGACCTGCTGGGCCGCCTGCTGGTTCGACTGGTTGACCTTCAGCTGGGTCGAGGCCAGGTTCGCCTGGGCTTGCTGGAGCGCGGCGGTGTCCTTGTCGAGCGTGGCCTGCGGCGCGCTCGCCGCCGTGTCCGCGTCGAGCTGGTTCTGGGCGGACGTGACGGCGGCCTGGGCCTGGCTGAGGGTCAAGGCATTCTGCTGGTTGGTGTTGTTGCGATTCGCGACCGCCTGCGTGTAGCTGTTCTAGGACTGGCTGAGCTGGTTCTTGGCCTGGGCGATGGTCACGCGCATCGGGACCGCCCTGGTCCGTGGCGAGCTTGGCTCTGGGCCGAGGCGAGTGTCGCCTGAGCGGAGGCCAGCTGGAGCTGTGCGGCCGTGGCGTCGGCGGTCGCGAGCACGTCGCCCTTGGTGACCTTCTGCCCGACCGTGGCCGACACGGTCTGTGACCGGCCAGGTGAGCCGCGGTGGCGTTCGAGCCGGTGTGCCGCTCGTCGTGCCGCCCGTGCCGGAGGTGGTGCTGGCCGAGCTGACGATGTCCGGGTTGACCCCGAACTTGAGGCCGTAGACGGTGCTGGCGGCGATCGGTGCCGTGTGGCCACGGACAGTGGCGCTGACCGTTCCCGTGGAGACCGTCGATGTGATGTATTTGGAACTGGACGATCCGCCGAACGTGGGCCCGACAACGACCAATGCCACCGACCCAACGCCCACCAGGATCAGCGCGATTGCTGCCAACCTGAGCTTCATTTAGCCATGCCTCTCGTGCTCGCCGGATGCCTCCACCGCTGGCGATGCCAGGATCAGGGGACGCCATCGAGATGTATGGCCCAGCGCCGCTGAAACTACCCTGAAAGCCGCCGGGCCCGCAGCGGCCGCCCGGAACGGGTAGGCAGCCGCCGAGCCGGCAGGAGTCGTGGAGGCAGCCTGAGAGAAGCGGCCGCGCGGAGGCGCTACGGGTGATGGAACTCCCGGTCGGACGCTACTTGGCCGACCCGGCGATCAGCTGCTTGGCCTGGTTGATCGGGATGGCGAAGCCCACTCCCTGCGAGTTGCTGGCGCTGGCGGTGATGATCCCGATGACCGAGCCGCTCACGTCCAGCAGCGGGCCGCCGCTGTTGCCGGGGTTGATGGCCGCGTCGGTCTGGATGAGCCCGGTCAGGTTCTCGGTGTTGCGGGTCGTTCGATCGCCCACGGTGATGGTGCGATCCGTTCCGGAGACGATCCCCTGCGTCACCGAGTCGGTGAAGGTGCCGAGCGGGCTGCCGATGGCGATCGCCAGCTGGCCCACCTGGACCGAGCTCGAGTCGCCGAGCGTGACCGGCGTCAGACCCGTGGCGTTGACCTTCACGAGGGCCAGGTCGTGGGCGGCGTCGGTCGCGACGACGGTCGCTGGCAACTGGCTGGTGTCGTCGAGCGTGACCGTCGAGCGAGGTGGCCCCGGTGACGACGTGGTTGTTGGTCAGGATCAGGCCGTCGGCGCTGACGATGAAGCCGGATCCGGCGCCGGTCTCCGGCACCGAGAACGGGCTCAGGTTGGAGATTCCGCTGGTCGTGATGGTGACGACGGACGGCTTGACGGCGGACGCGACACGAACGATCGCGTCGATTCGGTGAGGCTGATCACCTGGGCGTTGGCCGCCTGCTGGCTCGCCGCTGCGTCCGCGGGCCGCAGGGCGACCGTAGCCACAACGAAGGTACCGAGCGCGGAGAGCGAGGCCGACAACAGGGCCGCCGCCAGGATCAGTGGCAAGGCCCGGCGCCACCCCCCGGTCGAGGGCCCGGGCGCGTCGACGGGGTCGTTCCGCCGGTCGGCGGTCGCCTCCGTCGAGTCGTCCTCTCTATTCGGGTCGAACTCGCTCATAGATGCGCTCCCGGTCAGGTTCCGTCTCCCCCATTGGGATCGATTTAACGGTCGGGGGCTGAACTGATGCTGAATGTACCCTCGAACGGGCGCGATGCGCGCGGCCGGCATTCCAGGGTCGCACCTCGCGCTCATGAGCTAAACGTTTAGGCCGTAGGGAGTCCGGCGCTGGCTGCCCGCGCCGGAGGCCCTGCTACGATGCCGCCACATCGACCGCAGAGACCAGGGAGTCGTGCTGATGGCAACAGTGACCTTTGAGAATGTGAGCAAGCGGTTTGGGGACGTCGTCGCCGTCGACGACCTCAACCTCGACATCCGGGACGCGGAGTTCATGGTGCTCGTCGGGCCTTCCGGTTGCGGCAAGACCACGAGCCTGCGGATGGTCGCCGGCCTGGAAGAGATCACCACCGGCACGCTGCGGATCGGCGAGAGGATCATCAACGACGTCCCGCCCAAAGACCGCGACATCGCGATGGTCTTCCAGAGCTACGCGCTCTATCCGCATATGTCCATCCGCGACAACCTCGCCTTCGGACTGAAGCTGCGCCACGTCCCCAAGCAGCAGATCGAGGCCCGCGTCAAGGAGGCGGCGGCGATCCTGGACCTCAGCCGCTACCTGGACCGCAAGCCGCGCGAGCTCTCCGGCGGCCAGCGCCAACGCGTCGCCCTCGGGCGCGCCATCGTGCGCGAGCCGGCGGTCTTCCTCATGGACGAGCCGCTCTCCAACCTCGACGCCAAGCTGCGCGTCGAGACCCGGGCAAACATCCTGCGCCTCTACCAGCGCCTCAACACGACGTTCGTCTACGTGACCCACGATCAGATCGAAGCCATGACCATGGGCACTCGCATCGCGGTCATGAACGAGGGTCGCCTCCAGCAGGTCGGCACGCCGCAGGAACTCTACGACCGCCCGATCAACCGTTTCGTGGCCGGCTTCATCGGCAGCCCGGCGATGAACTTCGCCAGCGTCGAGGTCCAGGGCACCGGCGACGACACCCAGCTCGTGGGCGCGAACATCACCGTTCCCAAGCCGCCGCAGTTCCGCGAGTCGATCGGCGCCGCGGGTCGGCAGCTGATCGTGGGCTTCCGGCCGGAGCACCTCTCCCTCGGCCCGGTTACCGGCGCCGCGGCAGTGGTAAACGCCAAGGCGGAAGTCGTCGAGTACCTCGGCAACGAGGAGCTGATCCACGCTTCCGGCTCCGGCCGCGACATCGTGGCCATCGTGGATTCGACATATCGAGTCCGCCCCGGCGACATGCTCGAGTTCAAGGTTCCGCTCGACCGGATGCAGCTTTTCGACCCGGACACGAACTTCGCTCTTCCGTTCGGGCCCGTCACCGCCTGACATCGCTCTCCAGAAGATCGACGCCCCGGCCGGACGGCCGGGGCGTCGTCGCGTCTCCGGAGGCCGGCATTGGCCCGGCGGCGGGCTCCCCTATAGTTCCGCCATGCCAGATTCGCCGGCCCATCACCGCCCCAACCGTGCCCCGACCGGAATCCCCGCCATGGACGCGCTGCTGGACGAGCTGCGCGCGGCGGACGTGGACCTGGAGCAACGGCTGGCCGAGCGGCGGACCGTCCACACGGGCCGCTACCTGGCCGTGGAGCGGGACGTGGCCATCATGTCGGACGGCGGCCGAGTCGAGCGCGACATCGTCGTCCACCCCGGCGCTGTCGTTGTGGCGCCCCTGGACGCCGCCGGCCGGCTCCTGCTGGTGACGCAGTACCGACTCCCCGCCGGCGGCGCCCTCCTGGAGCTTCCCGCCGGCACGCTCGATCTCGATAACGGCGGATTCGAGGACCCTCTTGCCGCAGCTCACCGAGAGCTGGAGGAGGAGACCGGTTATCGCGCCGGCTCGATGGAGCGCATCGGCGGCTTCTGGAGCGCGCCGGGATTCTCGACCGAGTATCTGACGCTCTACCTCGCCACCGATCTTCGTCCAGCCGACGAGGATCGCCTGAGCCCCGACGAGGACGAGGACCTGCGCCTCTTGCGACTACCGTGGCGCGACGCGGTGGCGGCCGTGGAGGCCGGGGTAATCGAGGACGCCAAATCGATTGCGGGCATCCTCATGCTTGCCCGGCGGTTGGAGGCCGGGGCCGACTAGCCTGGATTGGCGTGGTCGGCCGGCAACCCCAGGCGCACAGCGTCGATCTTCTGGAGGGCCTTGCGATAGGTGTCGCTGGCCGGATCGAGGGCCACGGCGAGCCTCAGGTGGGTTCTGGCTTCCTTGGCTCTGCCGAGTCTGGCGAAGCTGAGTCCCAGAGCGAAATGGCCGTAGTGGGCCGAGGGATCGATCTCGAGAAGCGCCTCGAACGTCTCGACTGCCCGGGCGTGCTGGCCGCTGTTGAAATAGGCCCGACCGAGCGCCTCCAGGATCGAGCCCTTCCCGGGTTCGACGCGGGCCGCGCGCTCCAGGATCACCGCGGCCTGTGCGTTGTGGCGATCGGTCAGCAGGGCGTGGCCGCGCTGCAGCAACTCGTAGGCGGACTCCTCCGGATCGTCGCCGCCGTCCTGGCCCATGGGGGCGCAGTCGTCCTGGCCTCTCGGTGCGCCGCCGTCGCCCGCTACGGCCCCAACCACGACCCGGGCGCGCTCGGGCTGGCGGCTCCTCGCGACGCCCAAAGCCGGGTCGGCGGCAGCCGCTTCGGTCGGGAGCTCGGCCGCTCCAGCCTGGGAGTCCGAAACGGCCGGACCTGCCGTGTCGATCGGGCGGCGGCCCCGCCGCCACCACGCCAGGGCAACCAGGAGCAACAGCAAGCCGCCGAGTATCGCGAAAGCGCCGAAGATGCGGATCTGGCCGGTCCCGTTGGCTCCCTCCCAGGCGGACCGGGCGCTCGTGGCCAGCATCAGAGCGCGCTCCGTGTCACCGGCTGCGAAGGCCGCTCGGGCGGTCGCGAGTTCGGCCTCCGGATCGGCGCCGAGCAAGCCCAAAGCCCGCGCTCCGCCCTGGCTCTCCGTTCCGCCCGCCTGGCTGAGGTCAGGGCGCCCAACGCCGCGAGCTCGTGTGCCGCCTCGTCCTGGGCCGGCCCCACTCCTGTTTGCTCGAACAGCGTCTTGAGCGTCCCCGGCGCCGAAGTTCCCTCGTCCGCGGCCAGTGCGGCGATCTCGTCGCGCTGGGTCAGGACGGCTCCGGCCTCGGCCAGGAGGTCCAGAGCGGAATCGAACTGCCAGGCGGCCATGGCCTGCCGGATCTGTGGCGGCAGATCCCACGGGCGGGCCGTCATCTGGGCATCCGCATAGGCGTCACGGGCGCCCGCTCGCTGCTGCAGCGCCGGCGCCTGTGACGGGTCGACGATCCACTGGCTCCAGATGGCCCCGTACTGACTGCCGGTCGTCTGCTCCAGCAGGTCGAGAAGCGCTCGCCAGTCCAGGGGGTGGCCGGGTGCGGCGGGGTCTTTCGAGCCGTGGGTCGGCTGGTAGGCCGAGATGCCTGAACGGGCGGCCAGCCACACGGTCCGCAGGCCGTCCTGGCCGGCCAGGGCCGCGATGCGCCTGGCCACCTCCAGGGTCGCGCCGTAGAGGTATGCGTCGGTCGCCGAGCTCGGCTGACCGGAGCTGACCCAGTCGTTCAAGGGGACCGCAGCCGCCTGCAGGCGCTCGGTCAGCACCGGGGCATGGTCGACCAAGCCCAGCGCCAGCACCGCCCGTTCTGCGTAGTACGAGGCAAACCCTTCTTCGATCCACCGATCGCTCGCCAGTCCGTTGTTGAACCACAGGTGGGCGGTCTCATGCAGGATGACGAATGGATCGGCGAAGTACGAGACCTGGACATCTGCCGTTGGTCTGGTCGTACGAGCCGCTGAAGCCTCCGATCTCCTGGCTGGATGCCTCGGCGACCGCGAGCCTGACGCCGGTTGGATCGCCCAGGCCGATGAGGTTGCGCAGCACCGGGTAGCCCTGGCGCAGGACCAGCTCGACTCGATCGGCCCAGCCCGGATCGTCGGCCCAGTAGCGGAGCTGGACATCAAGCGGCCCAATCGTGACCTGCCGCACCAGAAAACCGCCGGGCGGCACCGGCTGGACGGCCGTGAACCAGGCGCTCAGAGTCGTGGCGTCGTCGAGGGTGCCGGACGAGAAGACCACCTCACCCGGAGCCGAAGGCGGATCGGGTGAGCCCTCCGAACTCTTCCTGGACCGTGAAGTCGGACGGGAAGATAACCGATACCGAACTGCCCGGCGTGCCCGGACTGCCGAACGCCCATACCGGGAACGACATGAGATTCCGGCTGATGCGCAGGTTTCGGTCCGTCGAGCCGCCGGTGTCGACCAGGTCGAACTTGAGGTGCACGGACCCGCTCTCACCCGAGTACAGGCGCTGCCCCAGCCCCATGGAAACGGTCACTCCGGATGCGGATGCGCTCTGGAGCGTCACCGGCACGGGCGTCCCGGTCACGGTCGTGGCGGCGTATGCGGTCGCGGAGGGCGGCAGCACGAGCTGGACCTGGTCGTAGAAGTAGCGCCGGTTCGACGTGTCGACCGCGTGGGACGTTGCCGTCAAAGAGACCAGGACGTGGACCCGGGCGGCGGTCGGATCGGCGGTCCAGGTCGAGCTCGAGACGAAGCTCAGGTCGGTCTGCGCGGCCGCGACCTGGACCGGCGCGGCGGCCTGGATAGTCCGACAGACCCGCCGACAGGACGGCGGTCACGGTCAGGACCCGGACGGCTGAAAGTCGCACGCCTGTGAGCATGGCGACCGCAGCCTATCGGGCGCGCCGACCGGCGCGGACCGGCCGTCGGATCGTCCGTCGTAGCAGTGTGTCCGGCGTCGACATTTGACTCAGTCGCTCGTCTCCCCGGCGACGAGCCTCCCGGCGGAGGCGGATCGAGCGCCGGCGTCGGGCTCGGCCCCGACACGATCGGCGGTCGCACTCGGCCCATCTCGCCCCTCGGAGGGCTCGCCGGCATGGGCCCTGGCCGCGGCCCGGTCGTGCGCTCTCGCGGCCGCTCCACCGTGGAGCCGCTGCGGATCGACCCGCGACGTGAAGTCGGCGGCTCGCACCCCCTCGCCTATCAGGACGTTGCGGCCGATCCGCACGCCCCGTGGGAATCACCGCCCGCTTGCCGACGACGGTGATGCCGGTGTTCAGGCGGCCGGGCTCGCGGCGGTTGACCACGTCGAAGTCGGTGCCTTCGCCGACGATCGCGCCCGGACCGACGGCCACCTCCTTGTCCAGGATGGCCCGATCGACGACGGCGCCCGGGCCTGATGATCGAGTCGAACAGGATGATCGAGTCGCGAACGACGGCGCCCACGTCCACGACGACGCCCGGCGACAGCACGGAGTTGACGACCGAGCCGTTGATGACGCAGCCGTGGCTGATCAGGCTGCGGTGGACCTGGGCCGTGGCTCCGATCTTGGCCGGCGCGCGCTCCTCGGATCGGGTGTGGATGATCCACTCGCGGTCGTAGAGGTCCAGCTCCGGAGCGTCGGCGAGAAGCGCCAGGTTCGCCTCCCAGTAGGACTGGACGGTGCCGACGTCCTGCCAGTAGCCGTCGAAGCGGTAGCCGTAGACGCGCGCCCCGCCGTCGATCATGGCCGGGATCACGTCGTGGCCGAAATCCGCCCGAGTATCGGAAAGCCAGCGGTGCAGGGCTCGCTTGGAGAAGACGTACACGCCCATGCTGGCAAGGTCGCTCTTGGGCTGGCGCGGCTTCTCATGCCACTCGACGACCCGATCGGTCTCGTCGAGGGCCAGGATGCCCATTCGCGAGGCGTCCGCAAGCGGGACCCGGCGTACGGCGATCGTGACGTCGGCGCGGTGGCGGCGGTGGGCGGCCACGAAGGGCTGGTAGTCCATCTTGTAGATGTGGTCGCCGGCCAGCACCAGGACGACGTCGCCGGGCGCCTGCTCGATGACGTTGAGGTTCTGGAGGACGGCGTCGGCGGTGCCGCGATACCACTCCGCCACGCGACCACGGGCGATGTACGGCTGGAGCATCCGGACGCCGCCGTTGTTGCGGTCCAGGTCCCACGGCCGGCCCATGCCGATGTGGTCGTTCAGGGAGCGGGGGTTGTACTGGGTCAGGACGACGACGTTGTCGATGTCCGAGTTGACGCAGTTGGAGAGGGTGAAGTCGATGATGCGGTACTTGCCGCCGAAGGGGACGGCCGGCTTGGCGCGCAGGGAGGAGAGGATCGAGAGCCGCTCGCCTTCGCCGCCGGCGAGTATCACCGCCAGAGTTCGCTTCATAAGGCGTCCTCTCGCTTCTGTCCGTGAGTTCCCAGAGCAAAGGCGATGCTAGCATCCCACCGCCAGGTCTGAACGGCCCGCATTCGCCCGTCCTTCAGGGGCGCCCGGCACGGCCGCCCGCGGGGACGCACGGCGACGCGCTTGCGGGCCAGGCCCTCCCCGCCCTCGGACCCGTTTGGGACTAGAGGAAGAGCCGCGGATTCACGAACGTGCCGTTGACGCGAACGGCCCAGTGAAGGTGGCAGCCCGACGAGTGGCCCGTGGTGTTCTCCGTGCCCACGAGCTGGCCGGCGGCCACCTGCGCCCCAACGTAGATGCCGGCCGGCGCCCTCGCCGTCATGTGGGCGTACCAGGTCACGATGCTGGTCGAGTGGGCGACGATCACCAGCCACGCTCGCGGCGGAGCGTCGTAGGGGTTGTAGCCGGCGAAGACAACCTCGCCGGCGCCGGCTGAATAGACCGGCGTCAGGCACGGCGCCGCGATGTCGATGCCCTGATGGAAGTGGGCGCAGCTCCCCACGCGCGGCTCGGAGATGACGCCGGTGCAGCCGAACTCCTGGGTGATGACGCCACCCATCGGCCATCTGAACGTGCCGCTGTACTGCGAGGGAATCTTGCCGGAGCCGCCCTGGTCGCGGATGAGCTGATCGATCCGGCCGCCCAGGTCGTCGAGAGCCGTGCCGTTGGCCCGGATCGCGGCCGCCAGATCGGTCTTGTTCTTGGCCAGCTTGGCCTCGGCCGCCTTCTGGTCTGCGAGCTGGGCTTCGAGCTTGGTCTTGAGGTCGGCCAGCTGGGTCTGGGCGCTGCCGAGCAGGGCTTGTTGCTCGTCCAGGACCTTCTTCTGGCCGCCGACCTGGGCGGCCAGCTGATCCGTCGCGGCCGCGGCGGTCGAGACGTTCTCGCGGAGCTGCGCCACCAGGAGCTTGTCCGATCGTATCTGGTCGGCCAGCGCCCGGTCCGCGGCGGCCAGGTTCGAGTAGTACGAGACGTCCGAAAGGACGTCGGTCAACGAGTGGGCGGTGAGCAGCTGCTGCAGCAGCGGCGTCTGGTCGGTCTCGTAGGCCGCGACCAGCCGGCTCGCGAGGATCCGCTGTCGCTGGTCGAGCTCGAGCTGCTTGGCCGCCTCCTGTGCGGACAGCTGGACCAGCTGGAGACGGAGGCCGTCCTGTTGGACGACGATGGCCGTATACCGCACCGTCACGTCGGCAAGCTGGCCCTTGAGGCCGTCGATCTGGATCTGGACCTGGTCGATGGAAGTCCGGACGCCGGCCAGATCCTGCTGAGTGGTGGCGATCTGGCTGGAGATGCTCGCCTGGCTGGATGCCACCCTGGCAAGCTGAGCCTTCTGGTCCGCGATCAACCTGGCCAGGCGTTGCTGCTCGGCGATGGCGTCGCTGAGGCCGTCGGCCTTCACCGCGGGCACAGGCGTTTGCCACGCCAGAGCCGGGGACAACAGGGCGATGGCGAACACCAGCTGGAGCAGCCGCAGGCCGTAGCGGCGGCGGCTTCTGGCGCGGCGGTCGTTCGAGGCAGTCATCGTGCGAGCAAGCTCCGTTGAACGCGCCCTGGCGCGTTATGCGGTTACGCCCGCCGGTCTGACGCCGTCCTTCGGAAGGGCACTGCCTCCGGACGACTCCGGCTGGTCCGGATCATACATCGCGCGCCAAGCAGCATCGCGGTCAAGGGCCGACTCCGACCAGCTAGTCGAAGGTCCCACTCGTGTGCGGTACGGTCGATTGAGGTGCGGAGACGGGCCACCCGCGTCAATATGGGAGACGAGGCGCTCGCACCGGGCCGCGGAAGGGTGCTAGCCTCCAGCCGCGGTCCTTCAACTGCGGTCGCAGCCGTCGGACAGTTCACGATTCCGTCTCCGGCCGAGGCGTTCCCCGGTCGTCACAAGAGGTCAAAGAGGCTCTCAACCATGCCGCTCTTCGGGCCCCCGAACATCGCTCAGATGGAGGCGAAGAGAGATGCCCAGGGCTTGATCAAGGCCCTGGCTTACAAGGACGTAGCCATTCGCATCGCCGCGGCCGATGCCCTGGCTCCTCTCAAGGACCCGCTTGCGGTCGAGCCCCTGGCAGCGCTGCTCAAGGACGACGACACGCGCCTGCGCCTGGCATCTGTCGCCGCACTGGCGGCTCGGGGCGGCTTCCGCGTGGTCGACCCTCTGGTCGCGGCGATGGAAGATCGAGACCCGGAAGTCCGGTCCGCCGCGGAGACCGCCGTCTTCCGGCGCCTGATGACCGATCCCGACCAGGACACCCGACGGGCGACGGCGACTGCGTTGGGCAGGATCCACTCCGCGGACGCGGTCGAGCCCCTGATCAAGGCCGTCATGGACGCCGACGAGAGCGTCCGAGCGGCCTCCATCAAGGCCCTCCACGCGATCGGCGACGTGGCGGCGGTGTTGCCGCTGATCGTGGTGCTGGCCCACGAGCAGGTTCGCCTGAGGGCGACCGGGCGCTCGAGCCTGATCGTCGAACGGGCCGCTTCCCAGGCCCTGGACGCCCTCTGCGACGCGCGCGCGATCGAATCGCTTCAGGCGGCGCTTGCTCACAGCGATTTCGACGTGCGCGAGATCGCGGTCCGGAGGCTGGCCCGCGTGGGATCGCCGGAGGTGGCCGACACCCTGGCCTCCGCCCTGGGCGACAGCAACTCGGTAATCAGCCGATCGGCGGCGCGCGGCCTCCAGGAGATAGGCTGGAACCCGCCCGCCGACGAAACCGGGGCCAGATACTGGATCGCGCTGAGACAGTGGCAGCGAAGCGCCGAGTGCGGCGGGGCCGCCATTCCGCTGCTCGTGGCCTCTTTCGACCAGGTCGATGCTTCGGAGCGGATGGAGATAGTCGCCGCTCTGGCGCAGCTCGGACTGGGAGCCGCCGGAGGCCGACTCCATGGCCGCGTACTACTGGGCGGCGCAGCGGCGCTGGGACAAGTGCATCGAGATCGGCCCACCGGCCGTGGAGGCCCTGGACACGGTCCTGCGCAGTTCGCCGAAATGGCGCGACCGCATCGCCGACGGCCGCAGCCCTGGCCACTTTGGGACAGACCCGGGCCGCGCCGTGCGCCCGCCTGGATCTGGCACAGCGAGCTCTGGCCCTGCTCGATGCCGAAGGCGACGACCAGTCCAAACGAACCTCCCTGGAAGCCTTCCTGGCCGAAGAGCGCCAGATCGGCAAGCGAGCCGGACAGGAGGTCGCCTGGTGCGATTGCGGCTACCCGATGGCCAGGATTCGCAAGGACGGCCAGCAGGAGCTCATGGCCGATCTTCTGGCCTTCGAGAAGAGCTCGAGCAACGTCACGACCTATTACTGCCCGAGCTGCGACACACGGCGAGCCAGTCTTCCAGCCTGACGGCCAGCCGGCCCGGCCGCGGGCCGATCGAAAGCGGTTGCCGGATTCCCTGAGCCCGCCGGGACTGCGCCTACGACGAGGCCGGCAAGAGCACCGCCCAGACCGCCCCGGCGATGAGGAACGGCCCGAATGGGACGAAGCTCTTGAGGCTGATCCGCCGGGTGACCAGCAGGGCGAATATGACCACCCCGCCCAGCACGGCCCCCGCGAAGAGCGCCAGAAGGAGCCTGACCAGCCCGACCATCAGGCCCGCGCCGACCAGGAACTTGACGTCGCCGCCGCCAAGGGCTCCCTCTCCGAACGGCATGGACGCAGCGAACAGCAGCCCAGGAAGGACCACGGCACCCGCCACGGCCCAGCGCCGGCGAGCGCGAGACGAGCGTGTCTCCGCCCCACACGAGGGCGAACCCGCCAAGGACGATCAGGGGCAGCGTCACCGCATCCGGCAGCAGCTTCTGATCGAGGTCGGTGGCCATGAGCAGGACCAGGGCGGCGAAGTAGGCCCCGAACAGAAGCCGCTCGCCCGTGTCGCCGAAGCGGGCCGGGACCGCGGCCATCGCCACCGCCCCAAAGACGGCCACGACCAGGGTCCGCCAGTCCAAGCCGCGGACGGGACCGTCCTCATGGGCGGGCCATCGCGTCGCGATCCGGTTGGCAGCCAATCCCCAGATGAGTCCCGCCAGGCCGAGCACCAGGACCAGGAGCGTCCGGGCCGCCCTGCCACGCCGCCCCCAACTCCGGCATCGCGGCGCTAGGCCTTTGCGGAGCCGGCGAGAGCCAGCTCGACCAGGGTGGCGTGGGCCACGCCAGTGGCGCCGGCCGGCGCGTACGAGGTCTTCTTGTGGAAGTAGGCCGTGCCGGCGACGTCCAGGTGGACCCACGGGACGGTGGCGAACTCGCGCAGGAACAGGGCGCTCTTCACCAGGCCGCCCTCGGGCCCCCCGGTGTTGACCATGTTCGCGTAGGTGCTGTCCAGGTCCTGGCGGTACTCGTCGATCATGGGCAGCTGCCAGAACCTTTCTCCAGCTCGCTTGCCGGCCGCGGCCACGGCGTCGTACCAGTTCTGGGGCATGCCGAAGGCCCCGGTCATCTGATCGCCGAGGGCCCGCGCCACGGCGCCCGGTCAGAGTGGCGATGTCGACGAGATGGTCCGCGCCCAGCTCTCGGCGTAGCACATTGCGTCGCCCAGGATCAGCCGGCCCTCCGCATCGGTGTTGATGATGTCCACGGTCTTGCCGTTCATGGCCTTGACCACGTCGCCGGGCCGCGCCGAGTGGGGGCCGGGCATGTTCTCCACGGCCGGGGCCAGGGCCAGCAGCGGAGTGCCGGGGGCGAGCCGGGCCACGGTGGCGATGGCCGCGATGACCGTGCAGGCCCCGGACTTGTCCATCTTCATCTCTTCCATCCGGTCGGCCGGCTTGATGCTGATGCCTCCCGAATCGAAGCAGACGCCCTTGCCCACGATAGCCAGCCGCCGGCCGGCGGCGTCCCTGGCCCCGACCTCGCCGGATCGCATCACGATCAGCCGCGGCGGGTTGTCGCTTCCCCGCCCCACCGCCAGGAACATGCCCATGCCGAGCTCGGCCGCCTTCTCCGGCCCGATCACGTCGATGGCGAGGCCGTGCCGCTCGGCGATGGCGCGAGCCTCGCCGGCCAGGACTTCGGGCGTGACGTCGTTGGCGGCGCGGTTGTCCAGGCGGCGGGAGAGGTTGGCGCCCTCCCCGATGACGATCCCTCGCTCCGCCGCCCGCTCGAGCGCGGCGGAGTCCTGCTCCGGGCGCAACCAGGATCAGCTCGTCCAGTTCGCGGCGGGACCGAATCCGGCGTCGTCGCGGTAGATCGTGGCCGGCTCGAAGCTGCCTTCCACCACGCCGCGGGCCAGCATCTCGGCGACGGCATCGGCGCCGCCATCGAGCCGCTGGGCAAGGTCGCCCAGCCAGATGGCCAGCCGCGTCACCTTGCGACCGGCCAGGCGCCGTTCCGCGACCGATCCGATGCGGATCACGACCTGTCTGGTGATCGTCGCCGGATCTCCGGCGGAGATGGCCAGCAACCGTCCGGCCTTGAGTTCGCCGGCGCCGGCCAGGACGGTGCTATAGCGCTCGGTCTTGATCTCCCCGAAGGCGGCCAGGGCGGCCAGCTCCCCGCCCGTCCGCCTGTCCAGCTCGGCCAGCGGTCCCTCGAACCTGGGCACGCCGATCAACGGGATGACGAGAGCGTCCGCCGGCACATCCCAGGGCTGATCGCGGACAACGCGCAACTGCATGACGAAGGCCTCCGGCCTGCGGGCGGCTCATCGTGTGGCCGCGGGCACCATGCGTCGGCGCTAGGGCGCCGGCCCATGACGGTTTCGCAAAGTCTACCGACTCGGACGTCCGGCGACCCGCCGGAGACGACCCTCGCCTCGATCGATTCCCCGGGCTGCCTTCGCCCTATTTGCCGAGAACCGTGCCGCCCGTCAGGTCGCTGATGACGCCGGAGAGCGCGCCCCTGGCCGTCTCGATCGAGATCCCGTCCGGAATGAGATTGCCGGCCAGTTCGTACAGGACTACCTGCATGACCGAGTTGTTGTTCGGCAGGAGGGCCTGGGCGTCGCTGACGCCCTTGAGCGCGGCGGTGACCTGTGCCGTGATGCGACCGTTGGAGTCGATCATCGACTGCCACAGGATCCCCAGTGAGTCGTCCATGACAGTGGTCCGCGACAGCCAGTCCTGGAGGGTGGAGACGTCCGTGACCTTGGCGAGCCGGTCGGCGATCGACTTTGCGTCGGCAATCGCCTTCGAGGCGCTCGCCAGCTGAGCCAGGGCATCCTGATAGCGTCCTGCCGTCGCCAGCTGCAGGGCGGCCGCGGCGACCTGATCGTGTTTGTCGATGTCCGACGCCACCTGCATGGCCGTCCGGCTGCCTGCCACCAGCGCCTCCCAGTCGTCTCGGAGCGGAGCTATCGAACGCGACGGCCGCACACACGCTGCGGTAGCGGGCGATCGGAGCCGGGCTGTAGGTCTTGGCTCAGCTCCAGCTCGCGGGCCGCGTTCAACGAGTCGCAGGCCAGCCGCCGCGCGAGATCGGCCGCATGGGCTTCGATGGCATCGATGGCGTTCGAGCCGCCATCCCAGGCCGCGCGTCAGGGCGGCCTGGTTGACCTGGGCGAGGCCGGAGAGGGTCTTGCGGGCCATCTGGCTCAGCTGGTCCACGTCATCGTTGAGCAGGACCAGTTCGCGGACAGCCGCATCGAGCTCCGCCGACAACTGATCGTCCGCCGCCCAGGTCAGCTCCTCCCGGTTGCCGCTGGCCGGCGAATGCTGCGTCGCGGAGACGACGCCTGCCGAACCGAATGCGAGACCGGCGGCCAGCACCAGCCAGCCCAACCGAACGAGCTGACGTCCCACCCCGCTCCTGATCCGATCGCCGGGGGCGCCGCCATATCCGTCTGCCGTCGAGGTCGCCGCCGTAGACGTCGTAGTCGTATCGGACCGGCGCCAGAGCGTCCACGTCGCGCCCTTCGATGGGGCGCAGACCCGAACTGGAAGAGTGGGCGGGCCGATCCGGCATCGTCATGGTCGCGGCGATGCTACACCGACGGAGCCCGGCCGGACCGGTCCGGCCGGGCCCTGGACAAGTGCCCTACTCCAAGATCGTCCAGATGACGTAGGGCCATGGCCTCAGAAGCGGGCGCCGACCGCCGAAGCAGTCCATATGAGCGGTTGCACCCGCAGCCGTTCGGTGCCCGTCTAGTCGTGGGTCGGCACTCGGGAGGTAATGGTCGTCTTGGTACGGCTCAGCATCGCGGAGATCGCCCCGGGGCTCCGAGCCGGCGCTCGGCCTCGCGACATGCAAGGTCGGGTGCAACTGCTGCTCCTGGCTTTCGCCCTGGTCGACGCGGCCGGAGCGCTGGTAGTTGTGGTGGCGTTCGGCGCCCAGCCCCTCGTCCTGTACCTGGCCGGGCTCGCCGCCCCCGTTGCCCTGGCAGCCGTCTGGCTGTCCACGTACCGTCGAGGCACCTACGACGTCGTGGCCGACGTCGTCACCGTTGGCGCGGTCTGCGTCATCACCATGGCCGTCCCCGATCGCTGGTTCTATGCGGTCATGGCTCTGCTCATGGCCGCGGTCTTCTTCGGAGCGGCCTACGGCTCGCTGCCCAGGGTGCTTCTGCGGACGGGCCTCATCTCGGCGGTGGCCCTGGGCCAGGGGATCAGCGATCAGGCTTCGCTGACCCCGGCCGTGGTCCTCGTCGTGGCGTTCGTCGTCGTCGCCTGCCTGATGCACGCCATGGCTACCTTCGTCGAGCGCTACGAGCAGACCGCCAGACGGGAGCGCATCCTGGCCGCCATCGGCCTCGACCTGGTTGCCGCGTGCGATCTTCCCGCCATCGTCGCCTCGGCGGTCGAAGGGGCCGGCGCCCTGTGCGCGGACCTGCCGGGCATACGGGTCAGCCTGGCGATGGTCGAGGGCTCGGACCGCCCTCCGCTCAAGCTCAGAGTCCTGCGTTCGTCCGGCCAGCGCTCCGGCGCGATGGAGAAGGCGGTCGTCGAGGTCCGCCGCCTCACCGTCGCCGGCCACGAGCTGGCGGATCAGCGACTCCTCCGATCCGGCGACGAAGCTCGCGCCGGAGCCGACGAAGACCGCATCGACGAACCGGCCTTCCTGCCGGGAGAGATGCTGGTCACCCGCATCAGCGTCGAAGGATCGGTACGGGGCGCCCTCCTGATCGAATCGCCCGGTCCCATCTCCGAAGGGCTGCCCGGCGGCATTCACGCCCTGGCGACCCAGGTCTCCCTGGCTATCTCGCGCCTGGACCTCCAGTCGGTGCTGGCCACGCGCGAAAGCGCCGAGCGCTTCCAGGCCCTGGTCCAGAGCTCGAGCGACGTGATCGCCATCACGTCCGCGGAGGGCTCGGTCACCTATCTGTCACCGTCAGCCCGCCAGATCCTGGGCTGGGAGCCCGATGAGGTCCTCGGCTCGCCGGTCTCCAGCCTGGTCCATCCCGACGACAGGGGTGGCGTCATGCTCGCGCTCGCCAGGGTCGTGGTCGAGGCTGGATCATCGCGCACCGTCGAATGCCGCGTTCGACACTCGGACGGGTCGTGGCGCCATACAGAGACCCGCATGACGAACCGGCTGGACGTGCCCGAAGTCGGTGGCATCGTCTTCAACACCAGCGACATAACCGACCATCACAACCTGGTGGCCGAGCTGCGCCATCAGGCGTTCCACGACCCGCTCACCGGACTGGCCAATCGCACTCTGTTTTCGAGCATGATCGAACAGGCGCTCGTCTCCGCAAGGCGGGACGGCGGCATGGTCGCCGTTCTGTACTGCGACCTGGACGGCATGAAGCGAGTGAACGACAGCCTGGGGTCCAGCGTCGGCGAAACGGCCCTCACCGCCGTCGCCGGCCGGCTGCGCGGATGCGTCCGAAAACCGGATACCGTCTCGCGCCTCGGGGGGTACGAGTTCGGGATTCTCCTGGACCGCCTGATCACCCCGGTCGACGCCACGATGGCAATGGAGCGGATCATGGACGCCCTCCGCCAGCCATTCCAGCTCGTCGGAGCCCAGGTCGACGTTCAGCCGCAGATCGGCGTCGCCGTGTCGATCAGCGGCGAGGAGTCTGCCGAGGACCTGCTGAGCAACGCCGCCGTGGCGATGCGTCAGGCTCGCGTCTTCGAGGGCGGGTACGCGCTCTTCGATCCGGAGATGCACGCGGAGGCGATCCGCCGCATCGAGGTGGAATCGGAGCTGCGAACGGCGATCGACGAACACCAGTTCACGCTCCACTACCAGCCCACGATCGACCTTCGAAACGATCGGCTGACGGGCGTGGAGGCCCTGGTGCGGTGGCAGCATCCGCGGCGCGGTCTCGTGGCGCCGATGGAATTCATTCCGCTGGCCGAGGAGACCGGGCTGATCATTCCGCTGGGGGTGTGGACCATCCGTGAAGCCTGCCGCCAGATCCGAAAGTGGCAGCAAGACTTCCCCGTGGATGAGCCGATCACGCTGAGCGTCAACCTCTCGCCGCGCCAGCTGCACCATCCGAACCTGGTCCGCGACGTCTCGGACGCTCTCGAAGATTCCGGCCTGGCGCCAAGCCGACTGGTCCTCGAGCTAACCGAGAACGTCCTGATGACCGACACCGCCGCGACCCTGAGCCGCCTGTTCCAGCTCAAGTCGCTGGGCGTGAGGCTGGCCGTCGACGACTTCGGGACCGGCTACTCGTCGTTCGCCTACCTGCGCCGGTTCCCCGTGGACATCATCAAGATCGACAAGTCGTTCGTCGACGGAATCGCAACCGAGCCCACGGCCGCGGCTCTGGTCGACGCCATGATCCGGATCGCGAAGGCGCTGAACCTGGAGACCGTCGCCGAAGGCGTGGAACGGGCGGAGCAGGCCGATCGTCTGCGCGTCCTGCAATGCGACATCGGCCAGGGCTACCTCTTCTCGAGGCCGCTCCCGTCCGAGGCGATGACCGCCCTGCTCCGCGAGGGGACTGTCGGCGGCAGCTCGAGGGCGGACGCAGCCTAGGACGTTGTCTCCTAAGTCGGTGAGCCAGAGCAGCACGGCTGCGACCCACCGCCTGAGGCATCAACGGCTCGATCCAAGCCCACGCAGCCTCGCTTAGTTCAGCTGAACGCGTCACCTGGCCAGATTGGCGCAATCACCGTCGACCACTTGGGAGCCACACCCTTGTTGACTGCTAACGAGACGTATTGACGTGGGACGAGTGGTGAATACCGCAGGGCTTGAACAGGTCGAGGACGTAAGCGGAGCAGACCGGGCCAGAGCGGACGCGGAGTGGGGTGGGACGCCAGCCAGCGGCGTTATGCACCTCCGGCGCGATGTGGCACGATCTCGCAGGTGACCAGCAGACCCGCCGCGGCGCAGCACCTGCGCGACCTCGCGCGGCTGCGCCGCGTCCGCGACCGGATCGACCGGGAGTACGCGCAGCCGCTGGACGTCGAGGCGCTCGCCCGCGGCGCGCACATGTCGGCCGGGCACCTCAGCCGCGAGTTCCGGCTCGCCTACGGCGAGTCGCCGTACGGCTACCTGATGACGCGGCGCATCGAGCGCGCGATGGCGCTGCTGCGTCGTGGCGACCTCAGCGTCACCGAGGTCTGTTTCGCGGTCGGCTGCTCGTCGCTGGGCACCTTCAGCAGTCGCTTCACCGAACTGGTCGGGATGCCGCCCAGCACCTACCGGCGCCACGAGGCGCACGCGACGGCGGGGATGCCGTCGTGCGTGGCGAAACAGGTGACCAGACCGATCAGGAATCGAGAAGCGCCGGTCACGAGCCGCAACTAGCGTGACCGCCATGGACATCACCACCACGACTTCAGGAGTGACCATGACCGGCTCTTCCACCCAGGGAATCAAGACCGTGCTGCATCCCGTGTCCGACCTGGCGACGGCCAAGGCGGTGTACGCCGCCCTGCTCGGCGTACCGCCGCAGACCGACGAGTCCTACTACGTCGGCTTCGAGGCCGCGGGCCAGCACATCGGGCTGGTGCCGGGCGGTGGACCGCAGGGCATGACCTCACCGGTGGCCTACTGGCACGTGCCGGACATCGAGGCGAAGCTGGCCGAGGTGACCGCCGCGGGTGCCACCGTGAAGGAGCCCGCGCACGACGTCGGCGGCGGCCGCCTGGTGGCCACCGTCACCGACCCCGATGGCAACGTCCTCGGGCTGCTTCAGGACCGATGAGTGCCGGCGGCGGCGCCTTAGCATCAGGGTCGACCCAGCAGACCTCCCAGAGAAGGAACCTGCGATGACAGACACGCCCAAGACCGCCAAGAGCACCGCCGCGATCGGAAAGACGTCCGAGGGATTCACGGACGAAGAACGAGCCGCGATGAAGGAGCGCGCCCAAGAGCTGAAGGCGGCCGCGCGCCGCGGCCCGAGCGACAGACAAGGCGGACGGGGAAAGCGCCGTGCTCGCGAAGATCGCCGAGATGCCGGAACCGGATCGCGCCATGGCCGAGCGGCTCCATGCGATCATCAAAGCCAGCGCGCCGGCCCTCTCGCCGAAAACCTGGTACGGGATGCCCGCGTATGCCAAGGACGGCAAGGTCGTCTGCTTCTTCCAAAGCGCGCAGAAGTTCAAGCACGAGGTACGCGACGTTCGGCTTCAGCGACGAGGCGAACCTCGACGAAGGCGCCATGTGGCCGAGCGCCTTCGCTCTGACGGCGTTGACCGCCGCCGACGAGGCGAGGATCGGCGCGCTCGTGAAGAAGGCGGTGAGCTGAGGACTGCGCTCGCCACTGGGCCCCGCCTAGCAGATGGAGACACGATGAGCATGGCCACGAGGACGGACACGCAGTCGCCTGCGCTGCACGTTGCCGACAGCCACGATCTGATCCGCGTGCACGGCGCGCGCGTGAACAACCTCAAGGACGTCAGCATCGAGATCCCGAAGCGCCGGCTGACGGTGTTCACCGGCGTCTCCGGCTCGGGCAAGAGCTCGCTGGTGTTCGACACGATCGCCGCGGAGTCGCAGCGGATGATCAACGAGACCTACAGCGCCTTCGTGCAGGGCTTCATGCCGACGCTGGCGCGGCCGGACGTCGACGTGCTCGACGGGCTGACGACGGCGATCATCGTCGACCAGGAGCGGATGGGCGCCAACGCCCGCTCCACGGTCGGCACCGCCACCGACGCCAACGCGATGCTGCGCATCCTCTTCAGCCGGCTCGGGCAGCCGCACATCGGCTCGCCGCAGGCGTTCTCCTTCAACGTCGCCTCGGCCCACGGAACCGGGGCGATCACCGTCGAGCGTGGGTCCAGCACGGCGCTGCGCCGGAGCTTCTCCATCACCGGCGGCATGTGCCCGCGCTGCGAGGGCATGGGATCGGTCACCGACTTCGACCTGTCTCAGCTGTACGACGACAGCAAGTCGCTCAACGAGGGTGCGCTCACGATCCCCGGCTACAGCATGGACGGCTGGTACGGCCGCATCTTCAGCGGCTGCGGCTTCTTCGACCCGGACAAGCCGATCCGCAAGTACACCAAGACCGAGCTCCACGACCTGCTCTACAAGGAGCCGACCAGGATCAAGGTCGACAACATCAACCTGACGTACGAGGGTCTGATCCCGAGGATCCAGAAGTCGTTCCTGTCCAAGGACGTCGACGCGCTGCAGCCGCACATCCGCGCCTTCGTGGAGCGGGCGGTCACGTTCACCGCCTGTCCCGAGTGCGGCGGCACCCGGCTCAGCGAGGCGGCCCGGTCGTCGAAGATCAACGGGATCAACATCGCCGACGCCTGCGCGATGCAGATCAGCGACCTCGCCGAGTGGGTGCGCGGTCTGGACGAACCGTCGGTCGCGCCGCTGCTGGCGACGCTGCAGCACACCCTCGACTCGTTCGTCGAGATCGGGCTGGGCTACCTCAGCCTCGACCGCCCGTCGGGCACGCTGTCGGGCGGCGAGGCGCAGCGCACCAAGATGATCCGCCACCTCGGGTCGTCGCTCACCGACGTCACCTACGTCTTCGACGAGCCGACGATCGGGCTGCACCCCCACGACATCCAGCGGATGAACGACCTGCTGCTGCGGCTGCGCGACAAGGGCAACACCGTGCTGGTCGTGGAGCACAAGCCGGAGACGATCGCGATCGCCGACCACGTCGTCGACCTCGGCCCCGGCGCCGGCACCGCCGGCGGCGAGGTGGTCTTCGAGGGCACCGTCGAGGGGCTGCGGGCCAGCGGCACGCTCACCGGGCGGCACCTGAGCGACCGGGCCGCCCTGAAGCCGTCGGTGCGGACGCCGTCGGGCGTGCTGGAGGTGCGCGGCGCCCGCACTCACAACCTGCAGGACGTCGACGTCGACATCCCGCTCGGGGTGCTTGTCGTCGTCACCGGCGTCGCCGGCTCCGGCAAGAGCTCGCTCGTGCACGGGTCGATCCCCGCCGGCGCGGGCGTGGTGTCGGTCGACCAGGGCGCGATCCGCGGCTCGCGACGGAGCAACCCGGCGACGTACACCGGACTGCTCGACCCGATCCGCAACGCGTTCGCGAAGGCCAACGGCGTGAAGCCGGCGCTGTTCAGCGCCAACTCCGAGGGCGCCTGCCCCAACTGCAACGGCGCCGGCGTCATCTACACCGACCTGGCGATGATGGCCGGCGTCGCCACCACCTGCGAGGAGTGCGAGGGGAAGCGGTTCCAGGCATCGGTGCTGGAATACCACCTCGGCGGCAACGACATCAGCGAGGTGCTCGCGATGTCGGTGACCGAGGCCGAGGAGTTCTTCGGCGCCGGCGAGGCGCGCACGCCGGCCGCGCACGCCATCCTCGACCGGCTCGCCGACGTCGGGCTCGGCTACCTCAGCCTCGGCCAGCCGCTCACGACGCTGTCCGGCGGCGAGCGGCAGCGGCTCAAGCTGGCCACCCACATGGCCGAGAAGGGCGGCGTCTACGTCCTCGACGAGCCGACCGCCGGCCTCCACCTCGCCGACGTCGAGCAGCTGCTCGGCCTGCTCGACCGGCTCGTCGACTCCGGCAAGTCGGTCATCGTCATCTCGCACCACCAGGCGGTCATGGCGCACGCCGACTGGATCATCGACCTCGGCCCCGGCGCCGGCCACGACGGCGGCCGGATCGTCTTCGAGGGCACACCCGCCGACCTCGTCGCCGCCCGCTCCACCCTCACCGGCGAGCACCTCGCGGCCTACGTCGGCACCTGACCGAGGCCCTCGCGGACACCGTGAGACGAGTTTTCTCATCTGTTTCGACTCGTCCCGACCGGTAAAGGGGCGTGTTCAACAGGGTCGAGCAGGCATTCATCCTGCTCTACACACAGTCGTATGTGGCACGATCTCGCAGGTGACCAGCAGACCCGCCGCGGCGCAGCACCTGCACGACCTCGCGTGGCTGCGCCGCGTCCGCGACCGGATCGACCGGGAGTACGCGCAGCCGCTGGACGTCGAGGCGCTCGCCCGCGGCGCGCACATGTCGGCCGGGCACCTCAGCCGCGAGTTCCGGCTCGCCTACGGCGAGTCGCCGTACGGCTACCTGATGACGCGGCGCATCGAGCGCGCGATGGCGCTGCTGCGTCGTGGCGACCTCAGCGTCACCGAGGTCTGTTTCGCGGTCGGCTGCTCGTCGCTGGGCACCTTCAGCAGTCGCTTCACCGAACTGGTCGGGATGCCGCCCAGCACCTACCGGCGCCACCAGGCGCACGCGACGGCGGGGATGCCGTCGTGCGTGGCGAAACAGGTGACCAGACCGATCAGGAATCGAGAAGCGCCGGTCACCGAGGTCACCTAGAGTGACCGCCATGGACATCACCATTCACGGGAGGCACCTAGAGTGACCGCCATGGACATCACCATTCACTCGACCTTCCTCCCGCATGACGACCCGGACGCATCCCTGGCCTTCTATCGCGACACCCTCGGCTTCGAGGTCCGCAACGACGTCGGATACGGCGGGATGCGCTGGATCACGGTCGGCCCCGCCGGCCAGCCCGACACGTCCATCGTCCTGCACCCGCCGGCCGCCGACCCCGGCATCACCGACGACGAGCGCCGCACCATCACCGAGATGATGGCCAAGGGCAGCTACGCCATTATCGTCCTGGCCACCGCCGACCTCGACGGCGTCTTCGCGCGGCTGGAGGCAAGCGGCGCCGAGGTCGTCCAGGAGCCGACCGAGCAGCCGTACGGGGTTCGCGACTGCGCCTTCCGCGATCCCGCGGGCAACCTGATCCGCATCAACGAGCTGCGCTGAGCCATCCGGCGATCGCAGCCATAACCTGCACAGACGGCACCGTGAGGCGCTGAGACGAGATCTCTCATCCGTTTCGACTCGTCCCTCCGGTCAGCCATCAAGCACGGTTTCCGAATCATTCGATGGCATCCCCTGAACCGCGAGGCCGCCGCACTCACGTGGGCAGCCGAATAGGGAGACACGTCCTAGGGGCTGGCTCAGGCTCGTGGGGGCAGGCTGCCGTCAGGGGTCGCGGCCGTCACGGGCAGCTGCGGTCAACCGCGGCGGCGGTCACGCCTCGCGGCTGTCAGTTCCGTCGTGACTTCAACTTGAGGATGCGCCCGCAGGCTTCGTCGATGCGCGATTCGGCGATCTCGCCGGTGGAGACCGCGTCCACGATCGCGTCGATCGCGTCCTGGGCCCGGTCGTCGCTGTACGGGACGATCACCGACTCATTGCAGAACATCAGCAGGTCGATCCCGGCATTGACCGCCAGGATCGTCCCTCGGGCGAGACCGAAGGCATCCCAGATCGCGAGCAGCTCCAGGGCGTCGGTGCCGACCACGCCGTCGTAGCCGATCTCTCCCCGAAGCAGATCCCCGACGACCTTCCTCGAAAGGCAGGCGGGGAAGTCCGGGTCCAGCGCCGCGTTGGTCGCGCGGGAGACCATGATGGCATCGACCATTTCCTCGACGACGAGGGCGCGGTAAGGCTCCAGCTCGGGGGCCGACCAGCCCTCGATGAGGTCTCCCAGTCCCGGTGAGTACGGCCGAAGCACCCCACCCAGGCCGGGGAAGTGTTTGAGCATGCTGAAGACGCCGGCTTCGCGGTGGGCACTGACGAACTCGCGCGCATGGGCCACGACACATTCCGGATCCGCGGAGAAGCTGCGACGCTGCCCGGCCACGTTCAGGTTGGCCGGATTGAGCAGATCCACGACAGGCGCCATGTTCATGTCGATGCCGAGGTCGGCCACCATCTCCGCGATCACCCGGCTGTTGGCGTGGGTGAAGGCCAGGTCGTTGCGCTCCCCAAGCTCGGCGGCGGAGGCCACGGCCGGGAAACCGTACTTCTCCTTGAGGCGGTGGAAGAAGCCCCCCTCGGCGTCGATCGCCACGAGCGGCGGTATCGGGCCCGCCTCGTGGAGCGCCGTGACGAGCTCGCGCACCTGGTCGCGTGACCGGATGTTGCGCTGGCCGCCGGTCTCGGGGTCGAAATCGTAGAGGATGACGCCGCCGATGCCGCCTTCGCGGATGTGGCGAAGGGTGGGCTCAGCCTCGAGCGGCGTGAGTCCACGGAAACCGACCAGCATCATCTGGCCAATTCGGCGGCGCAGGTCCACAGGCAGCCGAGGTGAGACCCCGGGTTCCCTCTGGCGCTCGGCGGGTGTGCCTCGAGCGTCCAAGCGCAAGCCCCACTCGTGGTCTATGACGGTGGAGGTACCACGCGCCGGGCGACCGCTCCGGCGGCGCCTCAGTCTACCTCCAACCCACCCGCCTTCTTCATGCGTTGTTCGGATGAAGTCCGGCCGTGGAGAGTGGATCCGGGGTAACGTGGTGCGCTGCGCCCCCGCAGGCCGGGGCCCGCGGCCTGGCATTCGCGGGTGGCCGGTAGCCCGTCGCCTGGTCTTCGCCAGCCCCCATCGCCACGCCCCCTCGCCGGCCCCGATCGCCGGGCTCCCCTCGCCCCCTCGCCGGCCCCGATCGCCGGCAGCCGACGCGCGGCTACCGGTCTCCGGCCGGGCGGCGGCGGCCATTGCCGCGCTTTCGCGTGGCGCCGCGGCCGGGCGTCCAACGCGGCTCGTCCATGCCGTCGTCGCCGGCCCCGGGACCCGCGCCCGGGTCGCCCGGATCACGCCGCCGCCCGCGCCCCTGCCCGATCGAGGGCGTGGCGGGCGCCAGCCCGGGTCGGCCGGGCGAGGGCGCCGAGAGACGCTGGCGCTCGAGCTTGTTGACCAGCCAGCCCGTTCGGACGGTTCTGGCGCCCGATCGCCGAGCGGCGCTCGACAGGTCGATGTCGTCCGTGATTACCAGCGTGTCCGTGGGCTGGTGGCGCGACGGGTCGTCGAGCAGGCGAACGATGAACTCGTCGGCGGTGGCGCGGCCGGCATACCGGACCTCCACACCCGAGGCGACGTGCCGGGCCACGAGCCCGTGCTCCGGCGAGCCATCCAGGACGACGGTGATGGCTACGGCCGGCGGAACGATGGCCCGCAGCCGGCCGATCAGAGCCGCGGCCGGAAGCGGCGTCGGGGACCGCTGGAGAGCGTGGAGCACGTTGTTGCCGTCGACGATCATCCGCGCGACGCCGTCGAGCACTCGCCGGTCGTCAGGCATCGGCGATCACCTCGGCCGCCAATCCGTCCGGAGCCGTTCGGTCCGCGGGCCTTCGCGCCGCACTCGTGTCGCCGGCAGGCTTTCGGCCCGCAGGCAGCAGGCGCGCGGTCGTCCGGCCCGCCTCGTCGGGTCTCGCGACGCACCCTTGCTCTTCGTCCGGTAGCATCGCGTCCATGCTCCTGCTCGTCGATCTCGATGGCGTCGTCTATCGCGGCGCTCAGCCCGTCCCGGGTGTGGCCGCCGTGCTGGCCGCCCGGGCCGCCGCCGGCGACGAGGTCGTGTACGTCACCAACAACTCGATGACGTACCGCGCCGACTACGTTACCCGCCTGCAGAGTATGGGGGCGCCGGTCGGTCCCGATCGAATCGTCACCTCGGCCCGCGCGACCGCTTTGTTCCTGGCCGACTCGACCCCGGTTCCGAGGCGGGTGCTGGTGGTCGGAGGCGCGGGGCTGGTCCACGAGGTCCTCGACGTGGGGATCGAGGCGGAGCCTTCCGCCGAAGCCGCGGAGCGCTGGAACGCCAACGGTCGGGACGCAGCCGCGGCGGTCGCCGGAATCGACACGGTCGTTGTCGGCCTCGACATCGAATTCACCTACGCCAGGCTGGCCGTCGCTGTGGGGGCAGTCCGGGCGGGGGCGCGTTTCGTGGCCACCAACCGGGACCCGCTCTACCCGATGGAGCACGGCCTGATGCCCGGGGCCGGGTCCGTGGTGGCGGCCATCGAGGCAGCGTCGGGCGTGACGCCGGTCTCGATCGGCAAGCCCTGGCCACTCCTCCTGGAGATCGCCGCCCATGCCGTCTGGGCCGGCCGCCGTGACCTCGGCCGTGATGATCGGCGACAGCCTCGTCACGGACATTCCGGCGGCCCGGGCCGCAGGCGCGCGCTCCATCCTGATGCTGACCGGCATTACCACCGCTGCGCAGGTGGCCGCGCTGCCCGCCGCCGAGCGCCCGACCGAGGTAGCCTCGGACGCGGAGGGGCTTTCGGCCGCCCTGGATCGACTGGCCCGCGCCTGACGAGCCCGTGGGTACCCTCGGCCCCGGCGAGTCTCCCGTCCGCAACCCCCGTCTGAGACCGCATTCCACCCCCGCCGGCTCACGCCGCCCCTCGTCCCTCGCCGGCTCGTCGCCGTCCGCCGTTCGTCCGCTCAGACCGCGCTCCTTCGTCCCTGCAGTAGGTCGGCGTATAAGCGGCACGTAAGCGCCGCAGTCCATCCTTCGGCCATGGATCGCGTGCGGATCGGCTCGACGTTCCGAGCCATCCGCATCGAGTTGCGGCTGAGACAGGCCGACGTCGCCGCGCGGGCCGGCGTGTGCCAGCAGACGGTTTCGAACATAGAGCGCGGCCGATTCGGAGCTGTCCAGACCGATGTTCTGGCCTCCGTCGCCGAGGCCATCCAGGCGGACCTCGCACTGACGCTTCGATGGCGCGGCCCGAAGCTCGCTCGTCTCCTCGATCGGCGGCATGCCCAGCTTCAGAACCGCGTCGCCGGGCTGCTCGCGGCCGCCGGCTGGGAGGTCCACGTCGAGGAATCGTTCAACTTCTACGGCGAGCGCGGCTCGGTCGACGTCCTGGCCTGGCGGCCGGATCGCCGGGCGCTGCTCCTGGTCGAGATCAAGTCCGAGCTGGTGGACTTGCAGGAGACGATCCGGACGCTCGACATGAAGGCGCGCGTGGTGCCCGCCGCCATGTTTCGCAGCCGCGGCTGGCGACCGACCGCGGTGGCCGCAGTCCTCGTCCTGGCGGACGCCACCGTCCACCGAAACGCGGTGGCTCGACACGCGGCCCTGCTGGCTGCGGCACTGCCAGCTCGAACCCTGGCCGTGCGTCGGTGGGTCCGGGATCCGGCCGGCAGCCTGCGTGGCATCTGGTTTGTCCTCAATACGTCCCCGGATAGTGCAATTCGAGGCGGCGACTGCACGCAACGCATGTCGAAGCGCCGCACGGCCCCAGACCAGGCGCCGCGCCGGACGCCGGGCCGGAAGCCGCGCCAGGCAGGCCGGGCTCGTCCGGCGTAAGGGCGACGACCGGGCTTGCGCGGCTCCAACCGCTGCCCGAGTGAGGGCGAGGCGAGCTGAGGCGAGGCACAGGAGGGATCGGGTTCGCTGCTCGGGCCTCGGACCGACGGGGCCGAGTGGCCGGGGCGCCACGGTCGAGGCAGTGGTCCCCGCGGCGAGCCACCGGGCCAGGTGGCCGGGGGGCCGTCCGGGCCAGGTGGCCGCAAATAGCACTACCCGGAGACGTATAGCGGGGAACCGTCGGACGGCAGGCCGCGGGACGGGCCGCCGAGCGCGCGGCCGGACGGTCGAACCGGGCGGTCGAATTCGGGGGCGCCACCGGGCTGACCGATCCGGACGCCTGTGGACACGGGTGTATAATGGAACAGACGTTCCGTTAGCCTAGGCCGCGCGGGCGGTCAGGAGCCCCGAGCGGTCAATTGCGAGGCCACGACGAGTGGACGCACTCCGGGGCGATTGGAGCCCGGCCTCCTCGTCCACAGGGCATCCACAGACGATCCCCAGGGCCCGCACAGGCGGCCCGGCGGATCTCCACAGAATCGGGGCAAAGCGCTAGATGTAGGGGTTGCATATGGCAGGATACCACCACATATTGTGTTTCTGGGCTTGACTGAGACCCATGGCGGGCGTAGATTCGGTGGGTTGAGTTGGGCCGCCTCGAGGGCCGGAAGAGAGTCCGAAAGGACTGAGGAATCCGGGCCGGGACGGTCAGGAGCGAGCGGGCGCGAGGCTAGCTGAGCCGCGAGCCTCGCAGCTATCGCCAGGCGGCAACGGACCGCCGGCCTGAGTCGATTGGAGAACCGGCCAGCCAATCCACAGAGCAAGCAGAACACGCCGATTTGGCCCGCCAGACGCCCCTCACGGACGCCTCCTCGCCGCCCGAGGAACAAGCCACCGCCACTCGTGCCACGCAGCCACGCCACGCAGCCACGCCACGCAGCCACGCCGCCCACGCCGGAAACGCACCCTATGAACGCGAAGCAGAGAGACCCCAAAGAGGTGCAGGAAATGAGCCAAGCCGCCGCGAGCGTCCCCTCCGCGAGCGCGAACCCCACCGGCGCGACCGCTACTCCGGCCCCGGCGCGACCCCCACTCCCGGCCACTCCCCCCGCGGTCCCCGTCATGGCTGAGAGCGCCCCCATGCTGCCCGACGGCCGCTTCACCGGCATCGGCGTCAAGGGCCTCACCTTCCCGCGCCGCTGGACCCGCCCCGGCGTCCACCCCTACGACGAGATCGAGTGGGAGACCCGGATCGCCAGCATCGGCAACGAGAAGGGCGTGACCGTCTTCGAGCAGAAGGACGTGGAGGTCCCGGCGTTCTGGAGCCAGCTCGCCACCAACGTCGTCGTCAGCAAGTACTTCCGCGGCCACCTCGGCACGCCCGAGCGCGAGACCTCCGTCCGCCAGCTGATCGACCGCGTGGTCAACACCATCACCGGCCTGGGCCGAGACCCAGCACTACTTCGCCACGGACGAAGACCTGCGCGCCTTCCAGGCCGAGCTGACCCACCTGCTCGTCCACCAGAAGATGGCCTTCAACTCGCCGGTCTGGTTCAACGTGGGCGTCGAAGCGCACCCGCAGTGCTCGGCCTGCTTCATCAACTCGGTCCAGGACTCGATGTCCAGCATCATGGACCTGGCCAAGACCGAGGCGATGCTGTTCAAGTTCGGCTCGGGCGCCGGCTCGAACCTTTCGACCCTTCGCTCGAGCAAGGAGAAGATGTCGGGCGGCGGCACCGCCTCCGGCCCGGTCAGCTTCATGCGCGGCTACGACGCCTTCGCCGGCGTGGTCAAGTCGGGCGGCAAGACCCGCCGCGCCGCCAAGATGGTGATCCTCGACGTCACCCACCCGGACATCGAGGAGTTCATCAACTGCAAGCTGCACGAGGAGAAGAAGGCCTGGGCCCTGATCGAGGCCGGCTACGACCCGAGCTTCACCGGCGAGGCCTACGGCAGCGTCGCCTTCCAGAACGCCAACCATTCGGTCCGCGTCACCGACGACTACATGCACGCGGTCGATGGCCGACGGCCCGTGGACCACCACGCGCCGTCGTGGACGGCCGGCCGATGGACACCTACCCCGCCCGCAAGCTGTTCCACGAGATGGCCGAGGCGGCCTGGGTCTGCGGCGACCCCGGCATCCAGTACGACACCACGATCAACGACTGGAACCCGGTCGCCAACTCGGACCGCCAGCACGCCACCAACCCCTGCTAGCGAGTTCTCCTTCCTCAACGACACCAGCTGCAACCTGGCCAGCCTCAACCTGATGAAGTTCGTGCGGCGAGGACGGCGAGTTCGACGTCGAGGCGTTCCGGTACGCCAGCCGCCTGACGATCACCGCCCAGGAGATCCTGGTCGACAACGCCAGCTACCCCACGCCCAAGATCACCGACAACTCGCACCTGTTCCGGCCGCTCGGCCTGGGCTACGCCAACCTCGGCGCGCTGCTGATGAGCCGCGGCCTCGCCTACGACTCGCCCGAGGGCCAGGCCTACGCCGCCGCCATCACCTCGGTCATGACCGCCGAGGCCTACAGCCAGAGCGCGATCATCGCCCGCGACCACGGCGGCCCGTTCGCCGAGTACCGCAAGAACGAGGAGCCGTTCCTGCGCGTCATCCAGAAGCACCGCGACGCCGCCCACGCCATCCCGGACAAGGCCGGCGTCCCGGCGCGACCTGCACCGCGCCGCCCGCGACATCTGGGACGAGACCCTCGCCCTGGGCAAGGCCCACGGCTACCGCAACGCCCAGACCACCCTGCTCGCCCCCACCGGCTGCCTCGTCGGCAACAGCCTCGTCCTGACCGACCGCGGCCTGGTCCGGCTGCGCGGCCTGGCCAATCCGAACGGCCAGCAGTGGCAGAACCTCGACAACCTCCACGTCGCCACGGACGACGGCCCACGCCAGGCGACTCGCTTCTTCCTCAACGGCGCCGAGCCGGTCGTGACGGTCGAGACGGCCCGCGGCTACCGCGTCCAGGGAACCACCACTCACCGCATCAAGGTCGTGGACGCCGAGGGCAACTGGGTCTGGCGCCGCTTCGCCGACGTCCGGGCCGGCGATCGCGTGCCGATGATGCTCGGCGGCATGATCGGCGAGCCCCGCGAGGTGCCGCTCCCGCCGCTCCCCGAGGCCTACTGGACTTCCGACTACCGAACGTCCGTCCCGCGCCGAATGACGCGCCGACCTGGCCGAGCTCGTCGGCTACTTCATGGGCGACGGCTCGCTCCACTCGAAAGGCCTGCGCTTCTGCGTCACCGAGGCGGACACGGACGTCGTCGATCGAATCGTCAACCTCGGCCGCGACGCTGTTCGGCCTGGAGGCCGCAGTCACCGCGCAGCAGGGCTACACCGAGGTCGCCCTCAACTCCGTCCGCCTCGTGCTGTGGTGGGAGGCCTGCGGCTTCGCCAAGCATGCCCCCGATCCCGAAGGTGCCCATCGAGGCAAGGGCTACGAGCCCGACATCCCGGACGCCGTCCTCTACTCGAACGATCCGGCCGTCTACCGCGCCTTCGTCCGCGGTCTGTTCGAGGCCGACGGCAGCGTGAACAACGGCTACGCCTCGTTCTCCACCGTCTCCGAGCGGTTCAGCCGAGACGTCCAGACGCTGCTGCTGACCCTCGGCTTCGTCACCACCCACAAGACCGATGAGCCCGGCCGTGGTCACCTGGGCGCCAACCCGATCCACGTCATCCGGATCCTCAACGCCAGCTCCGGCGCCCGCTTCCTGGCCGAGATCGGCTTCATCTCCGAGCGCAAGCGAACCGCGCTCGCGCCCACCGAGGCCCAGCAGGCCGCCCGCTACGACCTGATCCCGGTCAGCCGCGCAACGGTCGATCGGCTCGCCCCCGAGAACGACAACCTCCGCAAGACGATGCTGCTCTCCCTGTCGCGCACCGGCCTCGTCTCACGCCGCTCCGCGACCGCTCTCCTCGAGCGGACCGCGGATCCCGAGCTGGCCCAGACCCTCAACTACTTCTACGACGAGATCGCCTCCGTCGCGCTCGGCGAGGAGCAGCTCACCTACGACATCTCGGTCCCCTCGAACGTGACCTACGTGGCCAACGGCTTCGTCAGCCACAACACCATCGCCTTCATGATGGATTGCGACACCACCGGCATCGAGCCGGACATCGCCCTGGTCAAGTACAAGAAGCTCGTCGGCGAGGGCTTCCTCAAGATCGTCAACCAGACCGTCCCGGCGGCCCTGCGCAAGCTCGGCTACACGCCCGAACAGGTCGATGCCATCGTCGCCTACATCAACGAGCGCGAGACGATCGAGGGCGCGCCCGGAGCTGCGGCCCGAGCACCTTTCGGTCTTCGACTGCGCCTTCAAGCCGATGAACGGCACGCGCTCCATCCACTACATGGGCCACCTGCGCATGATGTCGGCGGTCCAGCCGTTCCTTTCGGGCGCGATCAGCAAGACGGTCAACATGCCCGAGGCGGCCACCCCCGAGGAGATCGAGACGGTCTACCTCGAGGGCTGGCGGATGGGCCTCAAGGCGATCGCCATCTACCGCGACAACAGCAAGCGGAGCCAGCCGCTCATGACTGGCAAGAAGAAGGACAAGGAGCGTCGAGGTGGAGGCGCCGGTCGCAGCCCCGACCATGGCTGAGCCGAAGCCGTACCGGCGCCGCCTCCCCATCGAGCGCAACGCCATCACTCACAAGTTCGACGTCGCCGGCCACGAGGGCTACATCACCGTGGGCCTCTACGACGACGGCCAGCCGGGCGAGATGTTCCTCAAGATGGCCAAGGAAGGCTCCACGATCTCGGGCCTGATGGACAGCTTCGCGACCATGGTCAGCGTCGCCCTGCAGTACGGAGTGCCGCTGCACGACCTGGTCCACAAGTTCGCCCACGTCCGGTTCGAGCCGTCGGGCTTCACCGCCAACCCGGAGATCCCGATCGCCAAGTCGATCATCGACTACATCTTCCGCTGGATGGGTTCGAGGTTCCTCCCTCCGGAGGACCGAGCCACGCTTGGTTTGGTCGACCGCGCGGCGACAGCTGAATCGTCGGTGCAGCCTCTCAACCTGGGACTCGGCGGTTCGGGCGCCGCAGGTTCTGGTGGCGCCGGGACTTCAGGGAGCGGAGGCGGGGCCGCCGCCCCGCTCGACGCCGCAAGCCCAGCTTCATCGGGGAGTGGCGGTAGCGCCGGTTCGTCGGAGACCGGTGCTGGCGCCCCGGCCGCCTCCTCACCGGCCACCGCAGTGGCAGCTCCGGGGGCCGAGCCACCGGCCACGACGCCCGCCAGTGAGCGGCCCCCCGAGGGCATCGACCTCGGCGGCGGCAAGCGCGCCATCGTCGTTCCTGTCAACGGCAACGGCAACGGCGGGCCCAAGACCAACGGCTCCGCCCTCAAGGGCATCATCGGCCCCCTCGGCATCGGCAAGGCCCAGGTCACCTTCAGCGCCCAGGCGGACGCCCCCTCCTGCGCCGAATGCGGCTCGATCATGGTCCGCAACGGCAGCTGCTACAAGTGCCTCAACTGCGGCTCCACGAGCGGCTGCTCGTGATGAAAGGCCAGCGAACTCCGGCGGGGCTGGCGCAGCTGACCACCGGTGCAGTCGCGGCAGGAGCCCTGGGAGAAGCCGCCAATGCAGTACAGACTGCGAACAGCACCCAGCAGGCCGCATCCGCCGCCACTCGGCTGCTGGGAGGCTTCGACACCAGCTCGGGCATTCGCGCGCTCATCTCCAGCATCGAGGACTCGCAGGCGGCGGTGGCGAAGGTTATGGAAGACGCAGCCGCCGCGACCAACGTCGCCCGCATCTTCGAACGGTCCGCCCTTCCGGCTTTCTGGGCTGCGCCTCCTAACGTTCCGGCCTTCGACCTGCCCGACATCGAACTCGAGCCATCTCCTCTCGCCGAGGACACGGCTCGCGTTGCGGCTGGAGTCGAGGCATTGGTCGAGGTTCAGACGCAAGAACAAGAGCAGCTGATAGCCATGACGGCGGCGATCGAGCTTCTGGCTGACCGCCAGGACGCGACACTCAGTGAGCTTCGCAGACTCCGGGCCGAGCAACGATCGCCATCTCGCTGGACTCGCGTGGATGTACTGGCAGGAACGATCGCCGCGCTCGGGACCGTCGCGGTCGTGGTTCTTACGGTCGCCCTCCTCAACCGGTAGGCTCAATCCAGCTTGATCGGAGGGGTAGATGCTGGCTCTGGCAATGGCGAATCGGAGAACGAGAGCCGCACCGCACGATCAATCGCGAGCGATAATGACCACAGGGCAAGCCTATCGGAGGGGATTGAGCGGGGCCGCTCTCCCTCCTCCGGACGTAACTCGACGATAAGCGACGGCGAAGGGCCGTCGTGCATCGTTCCTCCGTCGATTTGCCAGAGCATGGAGTGAGAACGGTGGATCAGGAAGAGGCGGAGCTGCAGCCAGCCCTTCGCGAGGATGATCAGACAGAAGGCGGATTCGTCCCCGAGATCGCGGAACCACTTGTAACGGAAGGACGCGCCAGGCGTGTTGTGTCACAGCCATACGACCTTTCGATACAGACTCTTGTTGAGCAGATCGACGACAAGGGTTTGGTCCTGGCCACGGACTTCCAGAGAAACTACGTCTGGGACGACGCCAAGGCCAGTAGGCTCATCGAATCGCTGCTGCTCAACATTCCAATACCAGTCTGCTACTTTGCCGAGGACGAGAACGGAACTTACGAGGTGGTCGATGGCCACCAGCGGCTCCACTCGATCTGGCGATATTTGAAGGGCGACTTCTCTCTCCGGACCCTGACTGAGTTGAAGCAGCACAAAGGGTTGCGCTTCCTACGGCTGCCGCCTGGAACGCAGAGGGACCTACAGAGGCGCACAATTCGATGCGTCGTCTTTTCCCGGGAGTCAGATCGAGATCTCAAGTTTGACGTCTTCGAGCGGCTCAACACGAATGCCGTGTCACTCAATGCCCAGGAGTTGCGCAACTGCATCTACCGCGGGCAGTTGAATGTTCTCCTGAAAGAACTGGTGTTGGAGCCGGAGTTCAGGAGAGCTTTGGGCCGTCGGCAGCCCGACCCTAGGATGCGAGACCACGAGTTGGTCTTGAGATTCCTGGCTCTCGATTCCGAAATCCGTCGGTACAAGCCCCCATTGAAGAAGGTCCTCAACAACTTCATGGAGACAAACCGGGCGATGGATCCAGCAGCTGTCGAGGCAATGCGAGCCAGCTTCGTATCCACCATCCGATCAGTCACAGCTGTCTTCGGCGGTGCAGCGTTCCGAAGAATCGGAGCTACCGGGGCGCGACTCGACGATAACGTCAACCGCGCCCTTTTCGACGCCCAGATGCTCTGCTTCAGTCGACTAGATCCGGCGGCGGTTGTGGCACGGAAAACCGAAGTCGTGCAGGCGCAGGCAGCCCTGTTCGGCAACATTGAATTCGAGGATTCGATTGGGCTCGCAACCGCTGATCGAGCACGCATGGTCGACAGGCTACGGATACTCTCCGAGGCGGTCGCAAAGGTAGGCCTGCCCATTGACCACCTACAGGCGTTTGGCCATCGGACCATCGAGTAGCAATGCCGTTCCCGGCGCTAGTTGAGCTGGACAAGCGACTCGAAGAGGTCCGTGCTCTTCAGTCGCTCAATCCGGTTGCGGTGGGCTCGTTCCCCGCAACGAAGGGGGCGGCCCAAGCCGATACCGCAGTGAACCGAGCGTCAGTTGTCCTGCTCTGCAGCCACCTCGAAGCATTCGTCGAACAGCTGCTCAGCGAGGGGGTGAATTCCTCCTGATCTCTCCTCTGCCACGCAACCGCATCTCGAAATCAGCTTCGATACAAGCATGGTATCCGCGCAGTCCGGGAAGTCGCCGACATCTCGAATGCCGACTCCTTTGCCCAGTCCTTCGCGGGTCTGATCTCCCAGAACTCGGCCCTCCTGACATCGGCAATGATCCGACGCCAAGATGTCCACGCAGATCTCCTATGCGAGGACTTTGCCGACCCCCAGCCAGAGAAGATCTTCAGTTTGTTTGCGGTCCTTGGCCTGTCCAAACGCGAGATGATCGCAGCGTTTGGCAGCTACCGTCTCTCCCAGGCTGTGGTCGCGAGGGTAGGCTCGCTCGTGAGTGTTCGTCACGAAATCGCGCACGGAGGCAGTCTGCAGGCGACGCGGGGTGATGTGGTCGGCTACATGGCGGCCGTACGCTTACTCGGATCTCGGCTTGACCTGGCCGTAGATTCTCAGATACATCTTCTTCGGGCAGGCCCCGGGAAACAGACGAAGGGTCTGTTTGCCAGACGCAAGGTTAGGATCGAAGCGCCGCCGGGCTCACGGCCCTCGGACGCATCGCACCTGAGCCCTTGATTTGGCGACACAGACCTGTCGCTCGCGCGACCTTGTCGGGTAGTCTGAGAGGATGCCGCCGAGCGCGCAGCAACCAGAGGTGTGAAATGGCCACACAGCAACTTGTTCGGCTCGGAGAATGGATCAAGGGCGCCAGGGTTCACACGAAACTCACGCAAGAGGAGCTGGCAGCCACCCTTTCGCACGGAGTCTCGTTCGACAAGAGCCAGCCATGGTTCAGTGCCGTCGAGCGCGGCGAAGCAGAGCCGTCGCGCCGGGAGCTGCTACTCATCGCTCTCGCCCTCGGTGCCGACCCTGTGGAGGCTCTCGAGCTCGGCGGGTATCTCGGAACCCCCGCTTGGGCACGCCGCCTTGAGGACAAGCTCGACCATGTGGCGAAATCCGTCGACAAAGTCGAGCGCCAATCCCGTACGCCAAGAGCGTAGCCGCGGCTACTCCCCTCACATTGGCCAATTCGCTAGCACCTCGCTTCGCAGTTGAGGCCGCGCTCGGCGACGTATATCCAGGCCGAGCAGAGAGCCATCACGCCATGCAAGGCGCAGAGGGCGGTCATGTAGCCCCACCTCCGGCGGCAAAGTTGGCGTTGGGCTTCAGAAGGCAGACGGAGCCAGCGCCAACAGTGAACAGGGCCGAGTATCGTCGGGCTCGCGCGCGGACCTGCCGCGCTGGCGCGGGCAGACCATCTCCGTGGCGGAGGTACAGACCTCGCTCGGCTACCTCACGGGCGAGGTCCACGGCGTGCAGACCACCGCCGTGATCCCGCAGGACCACTCGCATGGCCTCGTGATGCGTGTACGGATTGTCGCGATGCGGTCCCATGGCTCCGCCCTACAGGCAGTCGGTCTTTGATCGTTCCTCGGACCAAGCCCAGGATCTCCTCGTCGGTGGCCGAGTAGTCCGTCTCGCGGCGAAGTTCCTTGCGGACCGCCGTGACGACGGCCGGCGACGTCAGGACGCGGGCGATCGCCTTCGGGGACGTGGCCCGCTTCGCCTTCCAGACCTCGTCGATGACGCCGTGCTTCATGCCGTCGCGCGTGATCGGAATAGGCGATCGGCCTTCTTGGCCGGTGGCTCGGGACCGAGCAAGTCCACCTCGAAGACGAGTTCGACGGTCAGTCGGCAGGGTCGCGTCCAGGTGGTAGACCTGCCACTGGGCGCCGTTGGTCAGCATCAGCCACTCCAGGCCTTCGTTGGCGCCGTACTGCTCGACCTGGCGGAGATGCTTCTCGATGAGCTTGGTGGTGACGCGCTTGACTTCGATCAGCGCGACGAGCTGCTTGTCCACGCGCAGACCGTAGTCGGCGAAGTCGCCCTTGATCGCGAACTCGGCCGTCAGGTCCGAGAACTTGTCGTAGCCGAGCGCCTCGCACAGGAAGTCCGTGACCAGGAATCGGGTGTCGGCCTCGTTGACGTCTCGGGCGATGAAGTCCGCCAACGGCTTCGCGAACTTGCGGATGCCGACCTTCAGCCGCTCGCGAGCGTCGACCTCCCATTTCGGCGTCTTCGGTCGGACTGGCGCCGCGGCAGGCCGGGCGGTGCGGCTGGGGCCGGCCGCCACGGCGATCGGTCGTGACTCGGCTTCGTCCATGGTCATGTCCCGCCTTCCTCGGGATCGGCGTCGGCCCAGCGTCGCGCCTTCGCGAGCTCGAATTCGCTCGTCCGTCAGCGTCCGCTCCGAATGCAGTGCCGCCAGCCGTTCGAGTTCGGAGACGAGGGAGCCGCTGGCAGAGGAGGTCCTTTCGACGCCGTCGCCGTCGTTCGTCGATCGCCTCGTCGAGGCCAGTCGGTCGGTCGAGCGCGACGTCGGCCTCGACCTTGGCTTCGACGCGGCGCAGGTCGGTGGTCATCAGGTAGCTCGTGATCGTGGCGGTGATGGCGCCGAAGAGGCCGATGCCCAGGAGCATCAGGACCATGGCGGCGATGCGGCCCTCGGTGGTGACGCGGGTAGACGTCGCCGTAGCCGACGGTGGTGAGGGTGACGACGCCCCACCAGAGCGCGTCGAACGGCGACTCGATCGCCTTGTTGATGCCGTGCTCGGCGACGTACATCCAGGCCGAACAGAGGACCATGACGCCGAGCCAGGCGAGCAGCAGCCAGGCGAAGCCCTTGTGTCGAGCCAGGCCGTGGAGGTGCAGCCCGGCCCGATAGATGCCGGCGAAGGCTCGAACGAGTCGAAGCAGCCGAAGGAGCCGAAGCGACCCGGGCGCCTCGGATCGGGGGCGCCAGGGCGACGACGTCGATCCAGTGGCCGCGCAGGTAGGCCGTCCGGCTTCGGGCGGCCAGGATTCGACTGCCGAATTCGAGGACGAAGAGGCCGGTCAGAGCCGAGCTCGGCCGCGCCGATCTCCGGTCGCGCTCGCCGGCTCCACGTCGTCGACGATGAAGCCGAGCGCCACGTACACGACCGCGAGCGCCGCCATCGCCAGCTCCCACGCCACCTCGTGCGTGACGAACCAGCGGTTGAAGGCAGTCGCGGAAGGCGCGGCCGCGCGACCTGCGCTCCGCTTCTCTCGTGACAACCAGTTCCCCCATCGACGCTCCCTCGGCTGTGGACCCCGGCCTACTCTACACGCCGTCAACACACATGTGACCGGTACGAATCTCCCCGGGTCGGGCCGTTCTCGTAGCGCGGGTGGCCCCTGCCAAACGAACCCGGGACAAGACCGGACGGGACGGTAGGTTCCCGACGCCGGAGGACCCGGCTACATCTGAGCGAGCGAGATCCCCGCGAGGATCCGCGCGACGTCGGCACGGTCCAGCTCCCCTGACCTGGTCGGAGGGCATTGGCGCAGGCCGCCGCCGCCCCCTCGCGTGCGGCCTCGGGGAGAGGCAGACCGCGGGCCAGGGCCGCGGCCATTCCGGCCAGCAACGCGTCGCCGCTGCCGACGGGAAACGGGCCTAGCTCTGGCGGTGGACCGATCAGCCATCGGCGACCGGCCTCGTCCACAAGCACTGCCCCCTCTCGTTCCCCGCGTCACGAGCGCGACCGTGGCGCCGCGCCTTCGCAGCTCGAGCGCTGCGCCCGCGGCACCATCGGGACTTACGCTGCCGCCCTCGCCATCGTCGGCTCCCTCGGCCCAACCGCAGGCTTCAGCCGCCTCGCGGGCATTGACCTTGACCAGCCAGGGACGGAGGGGCAGCGCCGCCGTCAGGTGCGCGCCGCCCACGTCGACCGCTGCCCGCGCCCCCAGCTCGGCCGCGATGCCACTCAATCGTCCGTAGCCGTCGAGCGGCGCGCCGGGCGGCAGGCTGCCCGCGATGACGACCAACGCCCCGGACGGATCGTCGGCAAGCTCCGCCCGCAGCGCGCTTTCGACGGAGGCCCAACCCTCCGTTCGAAGTTCCAGACCAGCCTCGTAGAACTCGGTCAGACCGCCCTTCTCGCGATCCAGTATGGACAGGCAGGTCCGCGTCTCTCCGGGCACCCGGACGGCCCGGGTACGAATCCCGCGCGCTGCAAGCTGCTGCTCCATCCAGTCGCCGGCGCAGCCTCCCAGGACCGCTATCACGCTCGCCTCCAGGCCGAGTGTCCGCGCTGCCCGCGCCACGTTGAGGGCCTTGCCACCCGGCAGGACGGAGAGCATCTGCGGGCGATGGATCTCGCCTGCGACGAGCCGCGGGACCGCGGCGGTCTTGTCGATGGCGGCGTTCACGGAAACGCAGACCAATCGACGCACGGGCCCGGCTCCGGCAATCACCGCAGGATCGACGCCGCTCGGGCAGCCGCCTCCGCCTCATCGAGTGTCGGCTGAGCGGCCGTCCCCCCGACGCCGCGCGTCGACAGCGACCCGCAGGCCACCCCGAGGGCCAGGCAGGCCTCAAGCGTCCGCCCGGCCAGCCAAGCCGCGACGAACCCGGCGTCGAACGAATCGCCCGCGCCTGTCGCGTCCACCGGCTCGACCGGCAGCGCGGGACAGCTGGCCCGGCGTCCGTCGGCCGTGACGGCGATCGCGCCTGCGGCCCCGAGCTTCACGGCGACAACTCGGGCGCCCATGGCCACCAGCGCCCGGGCCGCCGCCTCCGGGTCCTGCTTTCGGGCGATCCGAGTCGCCTCCGCCTCGTTGGGCAGGAAGATGTCGGTCTCCCTCAGGAGCTCGCCGATGCCTCCGTCCCAGGTCTCGGTGGGGTCCCAATTGGTGTCGCAGGACGTGCTGGCGCCGCCCGCCCGCGCCGCCCGGAACAGGGACGGCAGGTCGGGCCGCAGCGCGTCCAGCACGTAGACCGCGCCGGCATGGAGGTGCCTCGCCCTGAGAACGAGGGACGCGGGCACGTCCTCGACGCGGAGGAGCGGAGTGGTTCCGGGAGCCGTCAGGATCGCCCGATCCGACGACGACGCAAGGACGACGCTCGCGCCGGTCGGACGGCTCGGATCGACGCGAACCGCGGTCGTGTCGAGGCCTCGCTCCGCCATCGAAGCGAGCATGAAACGACCGAAGGCGTCGTCGCCCGCGACGCTGGCCATCGCGACTCGCAGCCCCAGTCGGGCCGTCCCGCAGGCGAATATCACCGACGAACTGCCCATCACCAGATCCACGGAGTCGACGTAACGCTCCGCCTGGCCGAAGGCGGGTTTGGGATCTCGAGCTCGCACGATCACGTCCGCGAGGATCTCGCCGACTACGAGAACGTCGAAGTCGCGCGGCTCGCGCTCGCGGGACGGCCTGGTCTCCGCGCTCGAGGCCGACTGGTCGTTCGACCGGCTCGGGGTTCGCATCGGTTCAGTATTCCCGGTACCAACCGTCGCCGGGCGCCATTGCCAGCGCGAGCGTTCCGCGTGATCTCGTCTGCCAGGGCAGGCCCTCTGCGTCGACTAGATCCACGAGCCGCTTGAGGCGCGAACGCCCCTCCGACGTCAGCCAGGCGTCGCGGTCGTTGGCCGGCATCGTGGCCGCCGGAGCCCAGACCGAGCGTCCGGCGAGCACGCCCGAAGCTCCCGCCCGGCAGGCGATGGAGACCTGACGCTCGAACGTCCGATCGTCCACGCCGCCGGAGAGAAGAACCCACGGGACGGGCGCGACGGCGTCGAGTTCGGCACAGGCATCCGCCCAGGCGGCCTCGTCTGTGACCGAGGCGTCGTACGGGAACTCGGCCTTGAGGATGTCTCCGCCACGCGCCATCAGGCGCCGTGCGGTCTCAACAACGCAGCTCCGGCGGGCCTCGCCGGTGAGCTTCCCGCCGCTCGCCGGATCGAACGAGAGCGGCTCGACGAAGAGCGCCAGATCGGATGCCCGGCACTGCTGGGCAACGGTCTCGAGCAACTTCTCCTGGTCGCCGGCGTTGGCCGCGTGGGGGTGGTAGTAGATGAGGAGCTTGGCGGCCGAAGCGCCCATCCGCTTGGCCTTCTCGATCGACCATCCCGGCAGCACGCGGCTGATCCGGGCGTTCGCCGGGCCCTCGTAACCGGTAGCCTCGACCGCCACGATCAGCCCCGAACAGGGCGGAAAGGATCCGTCCGAGACGCACTGCGCGGCGCCGATCTCGGGATCGAGAAGCGTGCCGGTGGCGCCGCCGGCGACAGCGCGAACGACGGCTCGCTTGAATTCGACCATCTCAGCGTACGTGGTCGCCGCCGGATCCTCGGGATGAAGCTCTCGCCGCAGATTTTGGCGGTGATCCAGGGCGAGAACGCCGAACGTCCCGCGCGCTGATGCGCAGGCGTCCAGTCCGCGGCGTGTTCCGAGCAAGTAGACCATGCCTCACCTCGCGCGAATCGAGCCGATCATATGGAGGCAGCCATCTGATAACAATCCACAGTCTGCGTGAATCGCGCAGGAATTGGCTTGACTACGCGCATTTCGAGTCACAGCATGCGCGCATGCCGCAGAACGACCGCCGACGATCCCTCGTCCTACGTCTCCGAGAAGACGGCCGGGTCAGCGTCCCCGCGCTGGCCAAAGACCTCCGTGTGACGGAGTCCACCATCCGTCGCGACCTCGCCAGTCTCGCCGTTGACGGGACCCTGGTCCGGACCTACGGCGGGGCGGCGCTTCCCGGCGTTACGACCACCACGCGGAGCGGCGACGCGACGAACGCGGCCAAGCGGGCCATCGCCGTCGCGGCCGCGAACCTGATCGAGGACGGGCAGACGATCGCCATCTCGAGCGGTTCGACGACCCTGGAGCTGGCGCGTCGGCTGGTCGACCGGCGTTTGACCGTCATCACCAACGCTCTGGACGTGGCCACGGTGCTGATCGACCGTGACGGCATCGAGTTGATCATCCTGGGCGGCGTGGTTCGGCCGCGGATGCACTCGATGCTCGGTCATCTAGCCGAGCTGGCGATGGGCGAGCTCCGGGCGGACACGCTGTTCATGGGCGTCGGCGCCATCGATCCCGAGCGCGGCCTCATGAACGACTCGGTGCCGGAGATCCTGACCGACCGTGCGCTCCGCAACAGCTCGCGGAGCTGCGTCGTGCTGGCCGACTCGTCCAAGTTCTGGCAGGTCGCGCCCGCGTTCGTGTTCGGGCTCAGCGAGGTCAACACCGTAATCACGGACTCCTACGTTGATCCGGCCGACGTCGCTTCGCTGAAGGTCCACAACATCCGGGTCATCGTCGCCCGCTAGCCAGGTCGCACGGGAGAGCCTTGTACCAATGATCGAAGGCATCATCCCCGTCGAGATCGCAGCGGAAGGCACGGCCATCCGGGCCACCCTTGCAGAGAGCGGCCCGGCCGCCCGGTCGGCAGGCCGAGCCTTGCGCGCGGCCGGCACGCGGCGCGTCTACGTCATAGGCAATGGCACGTCCTACCACTCGGCGCTGGCCGCCGCGACGGCCTACCGCCACATCGCCACAGCCGGCGACCCGACGGTCATCCCACTGGGAGCGGGCGAGTTCCGCCACTACCGACCGGCTCTGGGCGAGGGCGACGCCGTGATAGGCATATCCGCCTCCGGCGAGTTCCGCGACGTGGTCGTCGTCTTCGACGAGTTGCGTGGCCGCGTGCCCACCGTCGGCATAATCCACGTCCCGGGCAGCACACTGGCTAGCTCCGCGGACCACTCCGTGGTGTCGGCCGGAGGACAGAGCCTGGTCCCGGTCATGACAAAGACGTTCGTGGCCACGCTCGCCGCCACCCAGCTGCTGCTAGGCGAGTTGCTCGGCGAGCCACGAGCCGCCGCGGTCAGGGATGCGCTGGGCGGCGCCGCGGGCGACGTCGACGCGGCCGTGGAGGCGGCGATGCCTCGAGTGGAACGGCTCGCGGACGAGCTGATCGACGCCGAGCACATCTTCGTCATTGGCAGCGGCAACGCGACGGCCGCGGCCCTCGAGGCGGCGCTCAAGCTCAAAGAGATGGCCATCGTCCATGCCGAGGGCGCCGAATCCTGGGAGATGGCCACAGGCGGGGCGACCATCGTAAGACCGGGGACGGTCGTCATCGCGCTCGCACCCAACGGCCCCGGCCGCGAAGCCACTCTCGACGTCGCCCGGCACGCCGCCGGCTGGGGCGCGCGAATCGTCGAGGTCGGACCGGGGGTCGGTCCGGGAGGCGGTCCGGCGTTTGAAGGGGCGGCGCATCTGCCAATACCCGCGACGTCGACCGAGGACTACTCGCCGCTGGTTGCGGTCGCCCCGGTAGCCTTGCTCGCCTTCGTCCTCGCCGGACGGCGTGGCCAAAACCCCGACCAACCGGGCTGGGTGGAGCGCTACCACAGCCAGGGCCTCCGCCACATCGTTGGAGTTGAAGGCCGCGCGGAGGTGGATTGACCATGCCTCGGATCGTTCTGGTGGGAGCAGGCAGCGTCGAGTTCACCCGTAACCTGCTGGGCGACTTCTTCTCGTTCCCGGAGCTGCGCGACGCGGAGATCGTCCTGCACGACATCGACGAGGACAGGCTGGCCACGGCTGTGCGAATGGCCAGCTGGACGGCCGGCGCGCTGGGGGCCACGCCCACTGTTAGGGCGAGCCTGAACCGCCGGGAAGCCCTGGCGGGCGCCAACTACGTCATCAACATCATCCAGGTAGGCGGCAGCCGCGCGACGCAGATCGATTTCGACGTTCCGGCTCGCTATGGGCTCCACTACACGATCAACGACACGATCAACGTCGGCGGCGTCTTCCGCGGGCTGCGGTCGATCCCGGTCGTACTGGCCATCGCCAGGGACATGGCGGACGTCTGCCCGGACGCCTTGCTGCTCAACTACGTCAACCCGCTTGCGATCCTCGTCAAGGCGGTCGACCAGGGCGTCGGCCTCCCGGTCGTGGGCCTCTGCCACTCGGTCTACTGGACCGTGCATACCCTGGCCGGCTACCTGGGTCTTCCGTTCGACGAGGTCGACGCCCTCTCCGGCGGAGTCAACCACCTGGCTTGGATCCTGCGCCTCGAACATGACGGCAAGGACCTCTATCCCGCTCTCCGATCCTTCGTCGAGTCGGGCGGCGTCCCGGAGGACGACCTGGTGCGCGCCGAGCTGTTCCGCCGCTTCGGCGTCTACCCGACGGAATCCCTCCGAGCACCACGCGGAGTACAGCCCCTGGTTCATACCCAAGGGCAAGGTGGAAAGCCTCCACATCCCGATCGGGGAGTACCTCTCGCGGGTGGCCCACAACCAGGCCGAGTTCGAGGAGACAAAGCGTCTGCTCGACGCGGGGGCGCCGTTCGAGATCGAGCAGAGCGGCGAATACGCGCCGGTCATCGTGCACGCTATCGACACGGGCGGACCCGCCCGCATCGTCGCCAACGTGATGAACGGCGCGACTGGAGCGGGCTCTGGCGGAAGCGAGCCGCTCATCCCCAACCTGGCTCTCGACGCCTGTGTCGAGGTGCCGGCTATGGTCGACCGGCTGGGTGTCCATCCGATGGGCACGGGTCCGCTGCCCATCCAGTGCGCGGCCTACGCGCACCCCGCGGTCGACTGCCAACTGCTGACCGTCGCGGCCGCACTCGAAAGGAGCCGCGACCTCGTCTATCACGCCGTGCTCACCGATCCTCAGGTCCAGGCCAGGCTCGCTCTGGACGAGGCCTGGCGACTGACCGATGAACTCATCGCCGCGGAGGCCGAGTGGCTGCCAGCCTGGCTCGGCGGCGCGGCCCCCAACTGGACGGACTGACCAAGAGGAGGACCCGGACATGTTACGAATCGCGCGCATGCCGCGAGCGCTGGCGCTGGCCGGCATCGCCACCATCTTCCTCGCCGGGTGCAGCTCGACCGCGTCGAGCGCCACTCCGGCCCAGACCCCGACGGCGCCCGCGCAAACATCGGCCGTGGCCAGCGGGTCGGCGCCGGCCGGCCCGTCACCGACGCCCAACCCCGCGGCGGCGTGCGGCAGCTACAGCGGCCCCGACACGACGATCAGCTACGCCACTTTCGGCGATGCGACCGAACTCACGAACCAGCAGAAGATCCTCGACGCCTTCCAGTCGATGGAGCCCAAGATCAAGGTCAAGCTCTCGGTGTCGGACTGGGATACCTACTGGGACAAGCTCCAGACAGCCCTGGCGGGCGGCAACGCCCCCGACGTGTTCGTCATGGACGGCCCGCTCTTCCCCGACTATCAGACCCGCGACCAGCTGCTCGATCTGACTCCGCTCATTGCCCGTGACGGCTTCGACACCGGCCAGCTGGCCGATCTCGGCGTCAAGGACTTCACGGCTTCCGACGGCCACCTCTACGGCCTGCCGCGAGACTTGAGCACGATCGCCCTCTACTACAACAAGACCATGTTCGATGCGGCCGGCATCCCCTACCCCGACGGAACGTGGAACTGGGACAAGCTCGTCGAGGTGGCGAAGAAGCTGACCACGACCTCTGGCGGGGCCACTCAGTGGGGCTTCTACACCGAGACGACGGATATGGAGAACTACTGGTCCTCGCTCGTCTGGCAGGCGGGCGGCGACATCGTCGGGCCGGACAAGAAGACCCTTCTGGTCGACTCCGACAAGGCGGCCGCCGGGATTCAGTTCCTGCAGGACCTCATCTACAAGTCCAAGGTCATGGCCCAGCCCACCCCGGGAGGCAGCGGCGACCTGTTCGAGAACGGCCAGGCAGCGATGGAGGCCAACGGCTCCTGGCTCGTCCCGACCCACGTGGCCGCGGGCATCAAATTCGGTGTCGCTCCGCTGCCCGTCCGGGCCGGCCGGACGCGCCACGTCGGTCAACCCCAGCGGTGTCGTCGTCTACAAGGGGACCAAGTACACCGACGCGGCCTGGGAGTTCGTGAAGTGCTACACGGGCCCGCAGATGCAGACGATCGTGGCCAACCTCAAGGCTTCGATGCCCGCCAACAAGCAGATCCTCGCCAACGTCTACGCGACCTCGTTCGACGGCGGCGCGACCTTCGCCGACGCGCTGACCTACGCGCATCTCAAGCCGTCGTTCCGCGGCTACAACGAGTTCAACACGGCTCTTCAGGACGAGCTCGACTCGAAGGTGTTCAACGACAACAGCCTCACCGCCAAGGCGGCCCTCGATGAGGTCGCGCCGAAACTAGGCCCGCTCCTTGGCCAGTAGCTCTGACCTGACGTTGCCCGGATCGCCGGCCAGTCAGGAAGCTACTCCTCAGCCGCCCGCCGGGCGGACTCCCGCGGCCGGGTCGGTCCGGCCGCGGCGTGGGCCGCGGGCGGGAGAAGAACGCTGGGCGCTGCTGTTCCTGGCGCCGACGCTGATCGGCCTGGCGGTCCTCTCCGCCGGGCCGATCCTGGCAACGCTCGGCATCAGCCTCACAAGCTGGGACATGCTGACGGCGCCCAAGTTCGTGGGCCCCGAGAACTACACGGACCTGTTGAGCGACGACCGGTTCCTCAAGGCACTGCGGAATACGTTCTTCTACACAGCCGTTTCGGTGCCCCTCGGGCTTGGCCTCGCGCTCGCCCTGGCCATGACCCTCAACCAGAGGATCCGCGGCATCGCCTGGATCCGGACGATGTATTTCCTGCCCCTCGTAACGTCCTCCACGGCCATCGCGATCGTCTGGCTCTGGATGTACAGCCCGACGGGTCTCTTCAATCACGCCCTGTCCATCGTCGGGATCTCGCCGCAGCGCTGGGTCGCCGACCCGACTCTGGCGATGCCGTCGATCATCGCCATGAGCATCTGGCAAGGGCTGCCGGCCAACGTGATCATCTTCCTTGCCGGCCTGCAGGGGATCCCGACCGAGTACTACGACGCCGTGAGCGTCGACGGCGCCGGACGCTTCGCCCGGTTCCGCTTCGTGACGCTGCCGCTGCTGACGCCATCGATCTTCTTCACCGGCATCCTGGCCCTCATCGGAGCCTTCCAGGTCTTCGACCAGGTGTACGTCATGGCCAACCCGGCAAACCCGGCGGGGCGACGATCACGCTCGTCTACTTCATCTACGAGAGCGGCTTCCGCAACTTCCACATGGGCGTGGCCAGCGCCGCCGCGTGGATCCTCTTCCTGATCGTGGCCGTCTTCACCCTCATCTACTTCCGAACGCAGGATCGATGGGTCCACTACCAGTGAGGCTTCAGCCATGAGCGCCCCGATAGCGTCGGTCTCCTCATCCCGAGACCAGTGGTCCGCGCACGCGACCAGGCGCCGCCGCGCGAGAATCGGACGCCGGGTGACCCTCTATGCCGGCCTCGTCGCGGGCGGGCTCGCGATGATGATCCCGTTCCTGTGGATGGTTTCGACGTCGCTCAAGGCGCGGAGCGAAGTCTTCTGAGCGCCCCGTTCTCGTTCCCAACCGGGCTTCACTGGGAGAACTACTCCAACATGTGGTTCGCCCTGCCCGGGGTCACCTTCGGGACGTTCTTCCAGAACTCGCTGTTCATCGCCTGCATGGCCACGATCGGCCAACTCATCACCTGTTCGATGGCCGCCTACGCCTTCGCCGTGCTCGAGTTTCGAGGCAAGCGAGTCCTCTTCGCTCTGATACTGGCGACCCTGATCATCCCGTTCCAGGTGGTCCTGGTCCCCAACTTCATCCTCTACAGGTATCTGCCGTACCCGTTCAGCGACAGCGGCAACTGGATCGGCACGAACCTGCCCTTGTGGGTCTGGGCCTTCTTCGGCGGGGCGTTCGGTACGTTCCTCCTCCGCCAGTTCTTCCTGACGATCCCCGCCGACCTGGCCGACGCGGCGCGGGTCGACGGCGCCAACCCCTGGCAGATCTTCATCAACATCTACGTGCCGCTTGCGCGGCCGGCACTCGCGACGCTCGCGATCTTCCAATTCATGTGGAGCTGGAACGACCTGCTCGATCCGCTCATCTACCTGCGCGACCTGCCGAGCTACACCACCACGGTGGGGCTGGCCTTCTTCCAGGGCCAGTACATCGGCAACTGGCCGGTGATGATGGCCGGGGCTCTGGTAAGCCTCCTGCCGATGATCATCCTGTTCCTCATCGCCCAGAGATACTTCGTCCGCGGCATCACCATCTCCGGGCTCAAAGGCTGAGCCGCGATGACGGTCGCGTCGGCGCACGGGCCCGACGACCTGCCGCTGGCCGACTACCAACCGAGGTCCGAGCTCCGGGTTCGCTGGGCCGGCGCACCGGCGCGACCCGCGCTCCCGGCCGTTGACGCTCACAACCACCTGGGCCCGACTCCTTTCTCGGAGGGATGGTCGGCTCGCGACGCCGGATCTCTCGAGGAGGCGATGGATGCCTCGGGGATCACGGCCATCGTCGATCTGGACGGCGGTCAGGGCGAGGCGCTCAAGCGGGAGATCGCCCGCTGGGAGCGGCTCGACTCGAAGGTCGCGGTCTTCGCCGGGCTCGACTACGAGATGTGGGCCTCACGCGAGGACTTCGGGGAGGAAGAGGCGCGGCGGCTTGCGACTTCGGCCGCGGCCGGGGCGCGGGGCCTGAAGGTGTGGAAGTCACTGGGGCTGCGAGCCCGCGACAGCCACGGCCGCTTGGTGGCGGTCGACGACCATCGACTCGATCCCGTGTGGTCCGCCGCCGGTGAGCTGGGTCTGCCGGTCACCATCCACGTCGCGGACCCGATCGCCTTCTTCCGGCCGCTCGATCGAGCCAACGAGCGCTGGGAGGAGCTCCACGAGCATCCGGACTGGCACTTCTGGCCGAGACAGCCGGCGGGTCATCCCGAAGCGGCCGGCTTCCCTGACTTCGACGATTTGATCGCCGGTCTCGAGACCGTGGTGGCCTCCCATCCGAATACCACCTTCATTGGCGCGCACGTCGGCTGTGCCGCTGAAGATCTCGATCGAGTTTCGCGCATGCTGGCCGCGTACGCGAACTGGAACGTCGATCTGGCGGCCAGGATCGCCGAGCTCGGCCGGCAGCCCTACACAGCCCGCGAGTTCATGTGCCGCTGGGCCGACCGCATCCTGTTCGGCACGGACTCGCCGCCGAACGCCGCCGCGTGGTCGGTCAACTTCCGGTTTCTCGAGACCCGCGACGAGAACTTCCCCTACGATCCCGACGGCGGGCCCGGCAGCCAGGGCCGCTGGGCCATCACCGGATTGGGGCTTCCGCACGACGTGCTCAATCTCATCTATGCCGAGAACGCCCGTCGGCTCATCTTCCGAGCTGGGGCGTAGGATCGGGGTTGTGCCGACGGAGACGAGGTCGGAGCGACGGGTCCTCGAGGGGATGTGCGCGACCTGCATAGGCGGACCCCGCAGCCGGCTCGCGCCACCTTTGACCCTTGCGCCGTTCAGGACCCGGAGCTTCGCCGCATCGGGGAAGGCATAGTCCGGCGCGGCCGCCCTCAGCAGGTGACGTGGAAGATCGCGTAGACGTCGTCCGCGTCCAGGTCCTTCACCAGCTCGCAGGCTTCTTCGGTCGGCAGCGCCTCGATCTCGATCCCGCGCCGGGCCGCTTCCTCGCGAACGTCGGGCCAGATCGGCAGCTCGCCGTGCGCGCCCGTCCCGACGATCAGCCGCTTGCCGCCCCAGGGGATCTCCTCGGCCGCGGTCAGCGGCGTGTGGCCCCACTTCTTGCCGTAGAGCGCCTTGGACGGCCCCTTGTCGCGCTTGCGGATCTTGCCGCCGTCCACGACGACGTCCTTGCGGTACATCTCGCCGTCGATCTCGAGATGCCCGAACGAGACCAGCTTCGCCTTCACTCCTCAATTCTCCCACGGGCCGGCGAGGGCGGCCAGCGAGACCAGCGATCAAGTCGCCGGGCTCCCGGCGGAGGAAGGCGAGGCCGACCCGCAGCCACTCAACGCGAACAGGATGACCACGGCGCCGCAGCCGTCTCCGATCGGGGCTTGACGACCGCTAAGGCCGACGTTCGGCCATCGTCAGGACGGCTCT
>CAVUQZ010000009.1:0-278916 GCA_963743795.1 uncultured Chloroflexia bacterium
CCCGCCTCTGATTATCATGTTGCCACGCAGCATCACGCCGACCGGGAATATAGCAGAAAAGCCCTCGAATGGCGTCCAGCCGCATTTTGAATGCAGCATTCCAGCTTCGATTTTAACAACTCTCTCTAAATCGTAGAATGCAAGGTCCGCGTCGTACCCGGCCTCGATTCGCCCTTTCTAAGCCGAATAAATCAGCAGGAAGCTGACAGCACATGTCCTGTACAGCAGAATGCCGCAGAACGCCTTTCTCCGCCAGGGCCATCAAAAGGGGCACCCGCGTCTCCACGCCACGGAACACCCGATGGGGCTTGGGCAAACTCCAGGGATTTCTCTTTCAGGGTGTGAGGCGCATGGTCGCTGGCCACTATTGCGCGGCCCGTCTTCAGCACCTCGAACAGCTTCTTCCGCCACCGGCTTCTTCCGCAGCGGCGGATTGACCTTTCCCTGCGCCCCAATGCCGATGGACTCGTCCAGCAGGACGTGGTGCGGCGTTATTTCGAAACTTGTCTTCCGCTTTCGGCTATTTCCACGCTTTCCCTGGTGGTGCCATGGACAAGCCCGTCGTGGCGTCGCGCCTGCCGACGGTGGAGCGCTACTTCGACGCCGGCACGCTCGCGGTCTACGAACCGGGCGACCATGAGTCGCTCGCAGCCACGATCTTGCGCCTCGTCGACCATCCCGCCGAGCGCCGAGCTCGCGTCCGGCGAACTGGCCAGCGGGTGGAGGAGCTCAGCTGGACGAGGCAGGCGGAAGCCTATCTCGGGGTCGTCCGCCGCATGGTCGCGGATGCTGGTAGCCGCAGATCCCGCCGAAGCGCCCGACCGTAGGCCTGCCCAGGGCCGGTTCGTCGTCCACCTCCGGGCCGCCACCACCGGTTTCAGGAAGCGGAATGCGGTAGCATACGGCTCCGTTGACCCGGCCTGCCTCGCCGGCCTGCTCGCACCAGGACGCCCAGATGACCTTCCGCCCTCGATATGCCCCCAAGCCCACGCGCCGACGCTCCCGTCGCGACGACACTCGCCGGACGGTCCTCGTGTCGGTCATCTTCGTCGCGGCGATCGCGGTGTCGCTGTCGCTGGTCGCCGGCGTGTTCGCGGCATACTACTGACGCGGACCACGGGCCGCCGATCGCGTCGGTCAACGGCGAGGCCATCAGCAAGGACGCGGTCCGGGATCGGGTCGCCCTCAAGGTTTCGCGCGACAAGCGTCAGGTGCAGGACTACCTGGTTCTCCGCAACAAGGGCATGATCACGCCGGACGAGTACTCGGTCGTTTCGACGACGCCTACAACGACGAGACCTTCGAGCACGCTGTACAGCGCCGCGCTGAGTCAGCTGACCTCCGAGGCCGAGCTCCGCCAGTACGCCTCCAAGAACGGCATCGCCATCGGCGATCAGCGATCAAGGACCAGATCCAGACCGACAGCACGATCCCGGAGATGCGCCACGTCATGGTCATCGGCGTGATGCCCTCCCCACTCCGCCGGCCACCGCCGTCACGCCGCGGACCAGCAGGACGCCCAGTCCAAGGCCCAGGGCTATCTCGCCGAGGTCAGTCGCGGCAAGAAGTGGGCCGACGTGGCCACCGAGGTCAGGACAGCCTCGCCGGCGCCGGGAGCAGCGACATCGGCCTGACTAGCGAGCGAGGCGCCGAGCCTGGACCCGGATCTGATTGACGCCGTCTTCAAGCTGGCCAAGGTCAACGACGTCACCCGGTCTTCAAGGGCGCCGACGGGGTCTACCGCTTCGCCACCGTGACCAGCATCGTCCCCGCGTACGTTGACGCGGACGGGGAGAAGGCGATGGCCGGCGACTATCAGAACTACGTCCACGGCCGTGGCCTGCAGAAGGCCGTCAAGGACGCGGTCGAGAAGCAGTACATCGACTCTCCGACCGTCCAGCGCCGTGTCCTCGAGATCGCCATCAGGGCTGGTTACGGCCCGGCCGGCGATGGGGACGACGTCAAGATCAGCATCATGGTCTTCGCCCCGGGCCACAGCGTGGCCAATGCCTCCTCCGTGGCCACCACGGACCCGTCCTGGGCCGAGGCCAAGAGCCGGGCCGACGCCGCGGTGGCGACCCTGCGGGCTGACCCCTCCAAGTTCGCCGCGATGGCAAAGGACAAGACCGTCAACGACGACACGACATGGAGCAGCAGCGGCGGCTCCATCCCCTGGATTCCCTCCGACCTGTTCAACGCCCAGACCGCAGGTGGTTCGACCGGCCTCGGACTGCCGACGGTGCAGCTGGCGGTCTTCGGGGCCACGCTCACGCCCAACACGATTCTCGATCCTATACAGGAGACGTCTCAGGGCTACGTCGTGGTGAAGTTCGAAGGGCGCCGGCCGGCTCCCGACCAGCGAATGGCCGACGCGCAGCTCAGCATTGCCGCCGGCGCGGATTTCTCGGCCCTCGCAAAGCAGTGGTCCCAGACCGCGGATGCGCCGGATGGCGGAGACATGGGCTGGGTCAGCCGCTACATGCTTCCCCTTGACCAGGAGAATGCCATCTTCTCGGCGCCCGTAGGGGGCATCAGCCGTATGGTCTCGGACAGCTCTTCATACTCCCTGTTCAAGGTCGTCGAAGAGCAGACCAGGCTTCCCGACGCGGCCACTGCGGCCAAGCTCAGAAACGTCGTGTTCAAGAGACTGGCTGAACGAGCTCCAGGTGGACACTCTCCTCTGGACGGATCAGACCGGCCTGAGCGCCCTCGGCCCGGCCTCCGCCACGCCGTAGCCGCGCGGACCCGGTGCTCGATGCCCTAGTCGCCGAGGCCCGGATCCGCTGGGGGCTCGACCCAGCGGCCGGACTCCAGATCGCCGCGACCGAGCGGCTGGCCGGAACGCCTCTCGAGCCGTCCAGGCCCCTGCTGCTCGTGCCGCTGCGGGATTCTGGGGGCGGGCTCGTCCCCGGAAGCAGCCATCGAGCGGCTGCCGGGCCGGCACGCGCCGGCCGACGATGGCGCCCTGGCTCTCCTGAAACGCCTCTACCCGGCCGACCACCCGGTCGGTCGCTTCGGTGTGCCGGAAGCCACGACCATCGGCGAGCTGATGCCGCGGCATTCGCCGGCGCCCTGTACGTGGGCCCGGTCGCGCCGGAGCGGCCCTCGCCAGCCCCTGGGCGCTGCCCTGGATCGCCCACCGGCTGCGCCGGCCGGACGGCTGCCCGTGGGATCGCGAGCAGACGCACGCCTCGCTCAAGAAGCACCTGCTCGAAGAGGCCTACGAGGTCTACGACGCCCTCGATGGCGGGGCCACGCCGGAGCTGGCCGGGGAGCTGGGCGACCTGCTACCTCCAGATCGTGCTCCACGCCCAGCTCGCCGCGGAGGCCGGCGTCTTCGACCTCACCGACGTCCAGGAGGGTATCGGCCGCAAGATCGTCCGCCGCCATCCGCACGTCTTCGGCGACGCCCAGGTCGCCACGGCCGGCGACGTCAACCGCCAGTGGGAGCAGATCAAGCGGGCCGAACGCGAGGCCGCCGCGGCCGACGCCGAAGACGGAGGGCGAGGCGTCGCCGGGAGGTCGCCAGCGCCCTGGACGGCATCTCCTCGCTCCATGCCCGCCCTGGCGGCGAGCTCAGGAGATGCAGGAGCGGGCCGCCCACCTCGGCTACGACTGGCCGGAGATCGTCGGCATCCTCGACAAGATCCAGCGAGGAGCTGGCCGAGCTGGAGGCGGCCGCCACCGACGCGGAGCGGCGCGAGGAGGTCGGCGACCTGCTGCTCGTCGTGGTCAACCTGGCCCGCCGCCACGGCGTCGAGGCCGAGGCCGCGCTGCGGGCCGCCGCGGACAAGTTCCGCGGCCGCTTCCGGCGCGTCGAGCGCATGGCCCGCGAGCGCGGCGTCCAGCTGCGCGACATGAGCTTCGCGGAACTCGACGAGTTGTGGGATGCTGCCAAGGCCGAGGAGCGAGCTGCGTCCCACCCGCCCACGGCGGAAGAGGAGACCGAGCCATGACCATCGGGGCTCAATCGCTGCAGCGAGCGGACGGGCGCCTGCCCGTCGACCTGCGGCCCGTCTCGCTGACGCTGGGCGTGCAGAAGTGGGCCGAGGGCTCGTGCCTCATCAAGCTCGGCGGGACCGAGGTCCTGTGCGCGGCCACGCATCGAGGACAAGATTCCGCCCCACCTGCGCGGCAAGGGCACGGGCTGGGTCACGGCCGAGTACAGCATGCTGCCGCGGGCCACCAGCGAGCGCAACATCCGCGAGGCCACCAAGGGCAGGCTGGGCGGCCGAACTTACGAGATCCAGCGCCTGGTCGGCCGGTCGCTGCGCGGCGTGGTCGACATGGCCAAGCTCGGCGAGCGGACGATCACCATCGACTGCGACGTGATCAACGCCGACGGCGGCACGCGCACCGCGTCGATCACGGGCGGCTGGGTGGCCCTCGCGGCGGCGCTGCGCACCTACGGCATGGAACGCTGCCTGCTGGGCCGCGTGGCGGCGGTCAGCGTCGGCATCGTCGACGGTGTCGCCTGCCTGGACCTCGACTACTCCGAGGACTCGCGGGCGGAGGTCGACTTCAACGTGGTGGCCACCGACGCGGGCAAGTACGTCGAGCTGCAGGGCACGGCCGAAGGCAAGCCGTTCGCCCGGCCGGACGTGGACCGGCTGCTCGACCTCGCGGCCGGCGGGCTGGAGCGCCTCTTCGCCGCCCAGGCCGAGGCAGTGGCCTCGGTCGCTCGCTAGCGTCCGTGGCCCCGGGGCCGGTGAAGCGAGGAGCCGGCGGCCGGGCCGAGGCCGGCGGTCAGCCGGCAGCCGGCGCTCGACGATAGGCTCCTGGTCGCGACGCGATCGGCCCACAAGCTGCGCGAGCTGCGCGAGCTGCTGGGGCCGCTACGCGGCGGAGCTGCGTCGACCTCGACGACGTCGGCCTCGTCGGCGAGGCGATCGAGGACGGCGAGACGTTCGAAGCCAACGCGTCGAAGAAGGCGCGCTTCTTCGCCGCCCTCTCCGGACTGCCGACTCTGGCCGACGATTTCGGGCCTCGAGGTCGACGCGCTCGAGCGGCGGTCCCGGCGTTCGCACACGGCGCTACGCCGGCGAGAACGCCACGGACGAGGACGAACAACGTGAAGCTCCTGCGGAGCGCTCGCCGGACTCGGCGCCGGCGCGGCGTGGCGCGCGCTACCGCTGCGTGCTGGCCCTGGCCCTGCCGGAAGAGCGCGGGCCGCGGGGCGGGATGCGCGTCAGGCTGGCCCACGGCACGCTGCGAGGGCCGGATCGCCGCCGCCCCACGCGGCGGTGGCGGCTTCGGCTACGACCCGATCTTCGAGCCGGCCGCGGAGCCGCCCGGCGCCCGGACCCTGGGCGAGTGGACCGCCGAGGCCAAGAACCGCATCTCCCATCGCGGCCGCGCCGCGCGCCGGATGCACGGCATCCTGACCGACCTCGGATTCTGATCCGCTACGCGAGCGGCTCCGGACCGCCGGCGTTCTCCAGCGATCCCACGCCACCGGCTCGAACGTGGCGGTACAGCGCGAAGGCAGCGGCCGTGATCACGGCCATCATGACCACGTCAGACGACATGTTCCGCCAGTCCCGGTACAGGTCGCTGTCGAAGGCGGTCGCGACCACCAGCCAGGCCGCCAGCGCGGCCAGCAGCGTGGCCGCGAGGATCCGCGTCAATTCGTCCGGCGGGGCGCGGTAGACGCGCCACAGGGACAGCAGGGCCGCGGCGAAGACGAGCACTACCAGAGCCAGGGCCGGCAGGCCCAGCTCGGCCGCGATCTCGGGCCAGAAGGTGTGGGCAGAGTCGAGATCGAGATGGGCCTCGGGTGGCTTGTATCGGCCCACGTACTGCGTCTTGAACTGGTCGAGGCCGATGCCGAGGAGCGGGTGGTCGATGGCCATTTGCACGGCGGCTCGCGTGGCGTAGAACCGCTCCAGCAGCGACCCGCGGCCGGAGAGAGTCGAGGGATTCCACGAGTCGAACCGGCTCTCGCCGATGAGGGAGACCATCACGCTGCGGTAGGCGCTGTCCAGGGGCGGCGCGACCTGGAGCACGAAGGCCGGCCAAGGGATGACCGCCGTCGACAGCAGACCCCCGACAACCACTATCGCCGCCCGTTGACGCCAGCTCTGAACGAGCAGCAGAAGCAGGACCGCCGACCCGGCGGAGGTTGCCAGCCACGCGCTCTTCGAGAACGTCAGGAAGAGGCTCGTCAGACAGGCTGCCACGGCCACCACGAGAAGAGCGACCGTGACGCGGCTCAAGGCGAGGCGCCTGCGTTCGATCAGCGCCGCCAGCAGGAGCGGCATCGCCGTGGCCAGCATCTCGCCGAACAGGCCGACGTTGAAGTAGGTGAGCCGCGAGAAGAGCAGCCGATCCGCCTGGAGTAGCGACAGTGATCCGACGGCCGGCAGCGTCTGGATCATGTTGAGCAGTCCGCCCAGCCCGACGGAGAAGCCCAGCGCGATCGCCACGAGCACCAGAGTCCGGCGAGTGGGTCGCAGCGCGAACAGCAGCAGGCCCATCGCCACCGGCTCGAGGATGCCGTGGAACAGGACCGTCGCGCTCGTCCCCACAGCCGGCGAGAAGGCGGTCGAAACGGTCGCCAGCGGCAGGAGCGCGACGAGCGCCACGCCGGCAACGCGAAGCGGCGTCAGATCGCCGCCTTGGCGGCCCAGCATTCGGGCCCAGGCCGCGATCGACGCCGGCGTAACGTCGTCGCGAAGGAGGCAGCCAAAACCGACCGCGGCCAGGAACAGCGTCTGGCCGATGACCTGGACCGGGCCGGCGTGCCACGACACCTGCGCCATGTCCCAGTACGGCGTCAGCAGAAGGACGGCCAGGTAGGCCGGCCAGGGCCGCAGGACCGCATAGCCCGCGACGGCTGCGGCGACCAGCGGCACGGTCCCCGCCAGCGCCCGGGCTGCCAGGCCGGCCTGGATGTCGTACGGGGCGTGCTCGTTGAACGCGACGATCGCCAGCGTAGCAAGGAAGACGGCGCCGGCTACCAGCGCTCTGGCGAGCGCGCGACCGCGCAAACGGGTCAGGTGGGAGGGGCTCAACGACGCCTTGACTTGTTCGGCGGTGTCCAATCGAAGCGCCCCGTGAGCGAGCTTCAAGCTCGAACCGGCACCGGGGTGGCGCCGGGTCCCTCCCTCCCAGCTCGACGGCTCCGGGCAGTCTCGGGCCAGCCGGTTGGGTCGCCCCGGGATACTACGGCATGGCCCTCTGTCGCGCCATGCAGGTGAGCGGCGGCCCGGGCCGACCGGCCTCAGGCCGTCGCGCCACGCCGCCGGCGGCGACCTCTCGACAGGCGCGTCATGCTGATGAGGTGAACAGCCCGACATGGCTGCACGTGGACCGGCCCGACCGAACGCCTGCCCTGATCGCGCTCGAGCAGGGCGACATCACCTCGGTTCGAGCCGACGCGGTCGTCAATGCGGCGAACGCGGCGCTGGCCGGAGGCGGCGGCGTGGACGGCGCCATCCATCGAGCCGCGGGCCCCGAGCTGATGGCGGAGCTGCGATCGCGCTACCGCGGCTGCCCCACGGGAAGCGCCGTGATCACCGGTTCCGGCCGCCTCGCCCGGATCGGCGTGCAGTGGGTCATCCACGCCGTTGGGCCGGTGTGGTCCGGCGGTGGCGGGGACGAGGAGGAGCTGCTGCGATCCGCCTACCTGACCGCGCTCCGCCTGGCCGACGAGGCCGGCGCCACCACCGTGGCCCTGCCGGCGATCAGCTGCGGCGTCTACGGCTACCCCCTCGGCGAGGGGTCCGCGGTGGCGTTGCGGGCCGCTCGCGACGGCCTGGCGGACGCGCGCCGCCTGGAGCGCGCCACTTTCGTGCTCTACTCGAGCGACACCTACGCGGCCTTCGCCGCCGCTCTGACGGACCTGGCCGGGGGCTGACCGCCCACCCGGGCGCGGCGGGAGTACGACGGGCAGCCGGGCACCGCCTGCGGTCGGCTCTCAGCTGACGCCGGTATCAATCCTCATCGCGAAGTCGCCATCACCTTTGAGCCAGCGATAGGCAACGTCCGACGAGAGCCGACGCTTGAACCAAAGCTCAGGCTGGCGCGCATAGACTGAGGGGCGGCGCGGCCCTGACCGGGCTGCCAGCGACCATCGATCACGAGACTTGGCATGTTGGAGGGGCGGCCGGACCGGCTCGATCGAGACGTACGGCGGCAGCAGACGGGGACGCGCGTGACAGAGCATTCAGATCCTGGTCAGGAAAGCCTTGTCGACGGTTCGCAGCCCGTCGAGCACAGGGTCGTGGGCGGCCCCGTCCGGGCGGACCGGCCAATCCGCGCCGGATCGGGACGACCGACCCGTCGAGTCCTGCTCGGCCTCGTCGCCGTTCTCGTTGTCGCGGCGGTTCTCGGTTACTGCCCTGGCATGGCGGACGGGCTGGAGTTCGAACAGCGGCGGGCCGCTATCTTCGTCGTCGCAGTCGTCCGCAGCGGCATCGGCGGCGGCGAGCCTGGATCCAACCGGGATCCTGATCGTCGGTCGGGACTATCAATTGCAGTCCGGCTCGACAGACGAGGCGGTCGCGATGGCGTTCGACCAGGCTTTGCGGCTCGCCGAGGAGGGCAATCCGAACGACCTCGGCTATCCCTGGATCGACCCTTCGACCGGTGAGCTGGTGGTCTCCGCGGCGACCGCCCACGGTCGGGCCCTGCTGGAGAGCACCTCCTTCGGTGTCCCGGTCCGGATCCGGGACGTGGCTCACACCTCTGCCGAGCTCCAGAAGATCCAGGACGACGCCACACGCCTCTATGCCCAGGGCGTGCCAGACGCGGTGCTCATCTACGAGACGGGTCCGGACTTTCGTGACAACAGGACGTGGATCACAATCGCTCGCTTCAGCCGGCCGCTGCTCGATGAGCTCGCCCGTCGGTTCCCGCCGGATGCGCTGGTGGTGGTTGTCGATCCGACCCGCTACCCGCTGCAGGGGACCGCAACGCCTGACACGTCGAGGCTTCACAAGCAGGCGCAGGCCGCGCTGGCCAGATGGACCGACGCGGTCGCAGCCGCCGGCGGTCGATCCGACTTCGCTCCCGTGGGCGAACTGACCGGCCAGGTTGGCGATTGGGAGGAAGCCGTCGGAGGCAATAACAAGATCGCCCTGATGTCCGGCGTGGTCGAGGCGGCCGTTAGCCTGCCAGCCGAAACACCGCCCGATGGGGAGGTTCGCTGGCAGAACGGCAGCATCGAGACGGTTCGACTGATGTCCGCGCAGCAGGCCTTGTCGGGGATAAGGGCCGACGGGGCTGCGGCTGGGCCCTGTCCCGACTGCGTACCGTTGCAGATCACCGGGGCACGGCTGACGAGCGGGTCGGTTGAAACGAGCCGCGGCCCCGCGGAGGCTCCAGTGTGGGAGTTCAGCCTGCAGGGCACGGAAGTCCGGGTGACCCGCGTTGCCGTCGCCGACCGCGTCACCGTGGTTCCTCCCCCCTGGGATCCCAACAACTCGCCCGTGGGCATCTCGATCGACTCGGCGACCGGAACCGTAGGCGGGCGGCAGCTGACTGTCACCTTCACCGGTGCGCCGGGAACGGGCGATCAGGCGTGCGGCGCCGACTACACCGCCGAGGCCGTCGAATTGTCCACGGCGGTCGTGGTCATCGTCATCGAGCACTCGAACGGACTCCCTGTGGCATGTTCAGCTGTCGGTGCCCGACGCACGGCCGAGGCCCAGCTGTCCGCACCCCTCGGTGGACGCGCCGTGCTCGAGGTGCAGGAAGGGCGACCCGTCCCGGTGCTCCTGACCCCTTGACCCCTGCAGCAGCCGCATCCGCCTGCGCTCAGCGAACGACTCGGCGCCGGTCGCGGCACACGGAACCCGCCAGCGGCGAAGGCCGTCAAACGCGTATGCAAATCAGCAAACTGGCAACCGCGGCTTTGATCTCCTGGGCGCTCGTTGGCTGCGTCGCCGGCTCGACTTCCTCAACCTCGACTTCCTCAACCTCGACTTCCTCAACCTCGCCTGCCGAAGACTCGATCGGCCTTGGCGTGATCAACAACACGGAGCTGCGGGTTTCCCTCGTGGTGAACGCCATAGTGATCAAAACGTTCGCACCGCATACCTGGGACCTGACCATCCACATGAGCGCGCTCCCGCCCCTGCCCTGGGTTGTCCAGGCCCGCACTTCATCGGGGCGCGTGCTGGTCACCATGACAGCGGGCCCGGGAGACGTCCAAGGGCCGGCCGAGATTGGACAGGTGCACTTTGGCAAGTACTCAGCCGTGAACCTCTCTTGCGGGGAACTGAGCATGTGGACCGGTGCCGTCCAGCCGACCGGGGGAGGCCCCCCTGACCCCGGGTCGCCGGGCGACTGCCTCCCTTAGCATCGCTGGCCGTATCATTGCCCCACTCGGGGTGTGGCGTAGTGGCTAACGCACATGCTTTGGGAGCATGAGATCGTGGGTTCGAATCCCACCACCCCGACCAGCCCGAGCATTGCCAAACGCCGCGAGGAGAGGGTCGGTATGAGCGACAATGCCGGGCAGTTTCGGTACGGAGTGCTGGGTGCAGGGCGGCAGGGGACCGCCGCCGCCTACGACCTGGCGCTCCGGGGCGAGGCCGTTTCCATGGTTCTGGCGGACCTCGACGGAGCGCGGGCGACGGCTGCGGCGGCCCGGGTCAACCAGCTCGCCGGCCGGGACGTCGCCACCGGAGTGGGGCTGGACGCGACCGACTCCCCTGCCCTCGTTGACTTCCTCAAACCGCTTGACGCTGCCATCGGGGCGATCAGCTACAAGCTGAACCTGGGCTTCACCGAGGCGGCGATCGAGGCGAAGACCGACTGGTGCGACCTGGGCGGTAACACCGAGGTCGTCCTCAGTCAGCTCGCACTCGACGTCCGGGCGAAGGAGGCGGGCATCCGAGTCGTGCCCGACTGCGGCGAGGCTCCGGGGCTGGCGAGCAACCTGATGGCGTATGCCATGTCGCTCCTCGACGAGCCCGAGGACCTGGTCCTGCTCGACGGTGGACTGCCGCTCCACCCGACCCCGCCCTGGAATTACCGCCTGACCTTCTCGATGGACGGCCTCACCAACGAATACGCGGGTGGCAGCGTCTACATTCGCGACGGCAAGGCCGTCGAGGTTGCCTCGTTCGATCCGGCCGAATACGAGCTGGTGGACCTGGGCGAGCCGGTCGGCATGTTGGAGGCCTTCTCGACCGGCGGCGCCTCCACTACTCCCTGGACCCTGGGCAAGCGCCTCCGCTCGATGCGCAACAAGGTCGTCCGATACCCAGGCCATGTGGCGGTGTGGAAGGGGTTCATGGACGCCGGGCTCTTCTCCGAGCAGCCGATCCGGGTCGGCGGCCAGGACGTGGTCCCGCGCCAGCTGTTCCACGCCCTGATCGAGCCCCAGATCCGGGCCGACGAGACGGTCGACGACATCGTCATCGCCCACGTCATCGTCACCGGACGGAATGCCGGGCAGCCCACTCGGGCGATCGTGGACATGCGAGTCGTGCGCGATAGCGAGCTCGGTTTCTCGGCGATGGAGGAGACGACCGGCTGGCACGCCGCCATCGTCGCCCATCTCATGGCCAGCAGCCGGATCGCCCTGGGCGCGGCCCCGGTCGAGCTGGCCACCGACAGCGCGGAGATCGTCGCCGAGCTGCGCCGGCGCGGCTTCCCGATCACCGAGTCGATCGAGCCGATCGACTGACCGGCGCGCCCGTCCCGCCCGGAGCCGTCAGTCGCGCCGCCACAGGTTCGAAAAGGGCTCGCCGCGCGCCGCCAGGGTGGCCACCTGCTCCACGTGGGCGACTCGCGTCTCGGGCCGCTTGAACTGCGTGACCCAGGCCAGGGCCATCCTTCGAGTTGAGGCCGACCACGCGTCGAACTGCTCGCGCGCGCCCGGTCGGGCGTCCAGCGCGGCGGCCAGATCGGCGGGCATGACCAGCGCCTCGATGTCGTCGAGTGAATTCCACGAGCCGTTTACGCGGGCTCGCTCCACGGCCTCCAGGCCCGCCGTCGTCATCAGACCCGCGGCCTCGAGGCGGGCGACCCGCTCCTTGTTCGAGCGAGCCCAGGTGCTCTTCGGCCGCCGCGGCGCGAACCACTGCATCGAACGTTCGTCGTCGACCGGGCGCAGCCGGCCGTCGATCCAGCCGAAGCAGAGTGCCTCCTCGACCGCCTCCTCGTAACCAAGGGTCGGCCTGCCGGTGCGCCTCTTCCAGGTCACCAGCCACACACCTGTGCTGTCGCGATGGTTCGCGGCGAGCCATTCGCGCCAGGCCGCGCGACTCTCGGGCTGTACGCGGGCTCCGTCGTCCATGGCACAAGTATCGAACAGGGCGGCCGATGCCGCGGCGCCGCCAAGCGCCTGGAAGGGCTGGCTGGACGAAGCCGCTCGCGCAGCGCTCGAGGCGCGTGCGGCCCTGGGCCGGGCGACGGCTGCCGGCCCGCCGCCAGCGGCGGCCCAAGCCGCACGGCGCTGTGCCGGTTCGGGCGAGCCGCTATCCTCCAGGACATGAACGAACTCGTCTTTCCAGCCGGCTTTCTGTGGGGGACGGCCACCGCTGCTCACCAGGTCGAGGGCGACAACTCGAACAGCGACTGGTGGGAGTGGGAATCGCGGCCCGGACACTCCATGCAAGGAGCCGAGCGGCACCGCCATCGAGCACTACACCCGTTACGGCCGCGACGTCGCCATCCTGGCCGGGCTCGGCTTCAACACCTACCGCTTCTCGGTCGAGTGGGCCCGCATCGAGCCCAGCGAGGGCCAGTTCGACGAGACAGAGCTGGAGCACTACCGGCGCATGGTGGAGGTGGTCCGCAAGAGCAAGCTCACGCCGATGGTCACGCTCAACCACTTCACCCTGCCGCGGTGGGTCGCCAAGCGGGGCGGCTGGCTCTCCGAGGCGACGCCGGCCCTCTTCGAGCGGTACGTCCGGCGCGTGGTCGAGGCCCTCGGCGACACCGTCGACTGGTACTGCACGATCAACGAGCCGGGAGTGGTCGCCTTCGGCGGCTACATGGGCGCCTTCGGCTTCCCGCCCGGAACTCACGGCCTGGCCAACTGGACCAGGGCCGCCGATACGCTCGTCGCCGGCCACACGCGGGCACGAGCGGCAGTCAAGGAGCTCCGCCCCCGCGCGCAGGTCGGCCAGACCCACTCGATGCAGGAGTGGGAGTCGAACGCCGGCGGCACGGTCGCGGTCATGGAATACGCCCGCCACATGGGCGAGGACGTCTTCCTCGAGGCCTCGAAGGAGGACGACTTCATCGGCGTCCAGACGTACACGCGCGCCCGGCTGGATATGCCGCGAGTGGTCGGCTGGCTGACCAGGGCGGCCCTTTCCGTCGACGCGATCGAGAAGCTCGTCGTCACGCGGCTGGTCAACCGCCAGACCAGCGCGCGATCCCACCGTCCACGCCCGCGAGGGAATCCGCCGCACCCAGATGGGCTACGAGTTCCGGCCGCAGGCCGTTGCCGCCACCGTCCGCCGAGCGGCCGAGCTACTGCCCGGCAAGCCGATCGTGGTCACGGAACACGGCGTCGCCACGGCCGACGACGCGGAGCGGATCGAGTTCATCACGGACGGGCTCGACGGCCCTTCACGACGTCATCGGCGACGGGATCCCGCTGCGCGGCTACATCCACTGGAGCGCCTTCGACAACTTCGAGTGGGCGCTCGGCTACGCCATGCAGTTCGGGCTGATCGCGGTCGACCGGACGACGCAGGAACGGACGGTCGAAGCCGTCGGCGCACTTCCTCGGCGACATCGCGCGCAAGAACAGGCTGACCCTGCCCGACTCCTAGGCGCCGTCGGCAGAACCGCCGCGCCTGGCCCTGTCGCCGGCTGCGGCGATCGCGGCCCTCGCGGCTCGCGGCCCCCGGATAGCACAAGACCGGCGCAATGTCTGGCGCCGGTCCTGGCATATCGCGAGTGCGGCAGGGACGTCGGCCCCTACCGCGCGGGACTGCCAGCGCGAGTGTCACCGCTGAGGTTGCCCGCCCGGGGTCTCCTGAGGAGGTTGAACGCGCCGCGATCCGGGTCGGCCGTGGGCGAGAGTCCCCCGCCGCCGCGAATAAGTCGCGAACCTTGTGCCGCCGTCGCTGCCTGCATCGTGCCTCCGGAGACCCTTGGCGGATGAGACGGTTACACCGTACGCCTGCCATCGGGCGACCGCAATACCCGATCGGATGCTACCCGTTGGGAAAGCCGTTTCGGCCCGCGCCTGGCCGTCGAGCATTGCCATCCAAGCCCCGTCCTGCGACGCACGAGTACTCTGTCCGCGTGTCAGAAGCCGCTTCCTGCCGGCAGGCCGCCGGCCAGGTAGGCGTCCCCAATGGTGACCATGACCGAAGGCCAGCCGCAGCTCGGGCGATCAGCCTCTCCGGCCTCCGAGTGGGCCCTCGACCCGACCGTGACCTACCTCAATCACGGCTCATTCGGGGCGTGCCTGCAAGGCCATCCTCGAGGTCCAGCGCGGCTGGCGCGACAAGCTCGAGGCAGAGCCGGTCCGGCTTCCTGGCCCGCGAGCTCGAGGATCTGCTCGACTGGTCGCGGTCCGAGATCGGCGCCTTCGTCGGGGCGGACGCGGACGACCTGGCGCTCATGCCCGAACGCCACGGCCGGCATCAACACCGTCCTGCGCTCGCTCGAGTTCGAGAAGGGCGACGAGCTGCTCGCGACCGACCACGCCTACAACGCCAGCCTGAACGCCCTGCGCTTCGCCGCCGCTCATGCCGGAGCCACGGTCGTGCTGGCGCGCTTCCCGTTCCCGATCTCGAGCGAGGACGAGGCCTTCGAGGCGATCATGGACGCAGTCACGCCGAACACCAGGCTGGCGATGATCGACCACGTGACCAGCCCGACGGCGCTGATCCTGCCGATCGAGCGGCTCGTGCCGGCGCTGGCCGAGAAGGGCGTCGACGTTCTCGTCGACGGGGCCCACGGGCCGGGCATGATCCCACTGCATCTGCGCGAGCTCGCCCCCGCCTACTACGCCGGCACGACCCACAAGTGGATGTGCGCCCCGAAGGGCACGGGCTTCCTGTACGTCCGGCGCGACCGGCAGGCGATGATCAAGCCGCTGGCCATCTCGCACGGCGCGAACGACCCGCGGGTGGACCGATCGCGGTTCCGCCTCGAGTTCGACTGGACCGGCACGCATCGACCCGAGCGGCTTGCTCTCGATCCCGGCCGCTATAGACGGCCTGGGCGAGATGCTGCCGGGCGGCTGGCCGGCCCTGCTCTCGATCAACCACCGGCTCGCCGCCTCCGCCGGCGGGATGCTCGCCGAGGCGCTCCACACCCCCCTCCAGGCCCCCCTCTCGATGATCGGCTCCATGGCCTCCGTGCGATTGCCCGGCGGGCCCTGGCCGCGCGCCGAGGCCATGCGCCGGATGGCCATGATCGATGCGGCGCTGCGCGGGCAGCGTTTCGAGGTGCCTCTGATCGTCTGGCCGTTGCCCTGGCTCGTCGAGTCGGGCGATCTGCCGCCGACGACGAAGTTCGACCTGCTGGTCCGGATCTCCGCCCAGGCCTACAACTACCTCGGCCAGTACGAGCGGCTGGCCTCGGTACTCGCCGGCCAGGCGGGCGTCGATCGGCCCCCTGGCTGACCCGCCCTCGCGCCGGACGGCAACGCCCGGGGTCGCGCCGGACGGCTGGGCCGCCGGCGGCGATCGGTCAGGCCCGCGTCAGGGTTCCCCTTTGGACAGCGGCCCCGCGCCATCGACGATGGCCACCGGATATGCGGTCCCGCGCAGGCCGGTACCGTGGCGGTAATCACCCAGAACGGCCGCCACCAGCGCCGGCACCGCGTCGGCAAGGACCAGGTTGACCGTGCATCCCCCGAACCCTTGACCGGTCATCCGGGCCGCCACGACCCCCGGCACCGCCAGCGCCACTCCAACCATCGCGTCCAGGGCCGGAGATCCGACCTCGTACAGGTCCCGCAGAGAGGCGTGAGATTCGGCGAAGAGCCGGCCCAATTCGTCCAGATCGTTCGATTCCATGGCCTCCGCCGTGGCCACGACACGACCGTTCTCCGCGACGACATGCTCCGCGCGCCGAGCCACTGCCGGTGGCAGGATCGCGCGGTGCCGCCGCAGCAAGGCGGCGTCCACATCGCGCAGGGACCAGAGCCCGGGGATTCGCTCGGATAGCAGGGCCACCGCCCGGCCGCATTCGGCCCGGCGATCTTTCAGGGCGCGGTCGTGCGGCTGGCGAGGCGAGCCTGTGTCGCAGACCACCAGCCGAACCCCCCAGGGCAAGGCCACGAGGCGGCTCTCCAGGGAGCGGCAGTCGAGCAGCAGCGCTCGTCCCTCCCGACCGGTGGCGCCGGCCAGCTGGCCCACGATGCCGCGGTCGACGCCTACGTAGTCGCGCTCGGCCCGCTGGGCGAGGGCCGCCAGTGCCGGCTCGGTCGGTGCGGCCGTGCCGCTCAACAGGGCGAGGGCCGAAGCCAGCTCCAGCGCCGCGGACGACGAGAGGCCGATGGCCGGCGGGATCGCAGAGTCGACTATGCCGTCGAAGCCACGGATCGGGAGTGCGGCCTCGCGCAGCGACCAGGCAGTGCCGGCGACGTAGTCCCACCAGCCGCGGACGGCCCCATCGGCGCTCGCAACCGACGCGGGCGCCAGGTCGTCGATCCAGAAGGTGCGCGTCCCGGCCTGCCCGGGCGAGGCTATCCGGACCAGCCCATCGCGGCGGCGGCGGAAGGCGATCCACGTCTCGAGCCCGATGGCGGCCGGCAGGACGAACCCCTCGTCGTAGTCCGTGTGATCGCCGATGAGATGCACGCTGCCCGGGGCCCGCACGATCTCCAGGCTCCGACCCGCGGCGGATGCGGCCCTGTCGAGGGACGCGGCGTCGCCGAAGGCGGCCTCGAAGGCGGCAGTCAGCCGTTCGATTCGATGTTGACCGGGCCCGATGGGCATGCGACAGATGCTACCGCCCCGGCGCGCGACCGGCCCCACCCGATGCCGTACCGGGCACGGTACCTCCGGCGATTGGGTCGGACCCACCTCAACCCCCCCTAACCTCCTCGCGGACTCCAAGGACCGGGAAATATCGCGGTGCGAGACGGCACCACGAGCGGAAGAGCTCATACGGAGGTCCTACGCGGTGGTCCTATGATGTGGCTCCGAGCCGCAGCGTTGTGGGGGTTATGTCCGGGGTCGAGACTTCCCTGGCGATACTGGCGGCGGCCGTGGTCATCATCATCGACCTGGCCGTCATGTTCGCGGCCGTTCGGCTAGGCAGAGGGCGGCGGGCAGGTCGCTACGCCAGAGCGGCCGCCCGAACGGGCCGGCGGGCCGATCGCGAGGAAACGGAGCCCAACGGCGATCAGCCGACCGCCCGGCTGCCGGAACCGGATCGGCGACGGGTGGCCCGGGCAGATGCGGTTGCCCACCGCATGATCCGACCGCCCGACGGAGGGCTCGAGGAGGTTCTTCGCGGTTCCCCGGCCGTCAACAGGTACAACCGGGCGGTTCCCCTGCTGACCTGGTCGTTCATCGTCGTCGTCGTCCTGCTGATCGTTTCCGCCGGTCAGCTCCGGCAGCCGGTTCAGCCGCAAGTCTTCGCGACGCTGGTAACGGCCCCTCTCCTCGTGCTGCTGGTCCACGAGCTGATGCCGCCGGGGAGCCACCGGACGGCGCGCATCGTCCTGGAGGGCAGTGCAGCGATTGCCTTCCTGACGATGCTGGTCCTGCTCACCGGCGGTTCGGCCAGCCCCTTCTTCTTCCTCTACGCCCTCCTGGTGGGTCGAGCGGCGCTGATCGCCCGTCCAGGAGCGACCCTGGCCCTGATCGTTGAGACACTGGCGGCCTACGCTGTCGCGTCCGTCTCCGGACTTTCGAACGCCAGCACTGCCCGCGAGACTCTGGCTGTGGTCGGGGTCAACCTGACCGTGCTCCTGCTGCTGGCCTATTCGGGCATTGTGGTCGGCGGAATCCAGCGGCGCACCAGAGACGCGGCCATCCGGCTGTCGACGGTCGATTCCCTGACCGACCTCGGCAACCGAGCGTTCCTCTTCAACACCGTCGAGCGCGAGGTCGAACGAGGCCGGCGGTTCCGGCGCGGCTTCTGCCTGCTGATGATGGACGTCGACGGCCTGAAGTCGATCAACGACCGGTACGGCCACTACCAGGGCGACATCGTCCTGCGCGGCGTGGCCGGGGTCATCAAAGCGAATCTACGCGGCATAGATGTCGCCGCTCGGTACGGCGGGGACGAATTCGTGGCGCTGCTCACCGAGACGGATCCGACCGGCGCCTGGGTGGTGGCCGAGAAGATACGCCAGGTCGCCAGCGAGCTGTCCCTGGAGGCCGGTGGTCAGCGGATCACGACTTCGCTGTCGATCGGCGTGGTCTCGTATCCGGAGGACGGCCCGACCGCGGACGAGCTGATGATTGCCGCGGACGAGGCCATGTATTCGTCCAAGCGTCTGGGGAAGAATCGCGTCGTGGGGTACGTGAGGCCGAGCGACTCCAGCCAGCCGGTACGCGTTCGCCCGCGAGCTACCACGCCCGGTTTCCGGCCGCTGCCGCGCGAGGGCGAGGGCCAGCCCGTCGAGCGGGGCGAGCGCAGGTAGGTCGGGGAACCCGGCGCTCCAGCCCGAGCCGGCGCCCGTTGGCCGCCCTTGACCCGGCAGACGCCCGCAGTCCGATTGGCGCCGGCTAACGGACGGCGATCGGCTAGGATCTCCGCATGGCTCAATTCACCACCCGCGCGATCCTCGCCGCGACTCGCTCCCCCGAGGTCCATCAGGTTCCATCGGCGATCCCGATCTACCAGGCGGCAGCCTTCTCGACGGCCACGGCGGCCGAGCTCGGAGACGTCCTGACCGGCGTCTCGCACGGCTACGCCTACAGCAGGATCGACAACCCCACCACCGCGGCCCTCGCCGACGCCGTGGCCGAGCTGGAGGGGGCCGAGGCCGGGCTCGCCTTCGCCACCGGCATGGCCGCCATTCACGCCGCCATCGTCTCGGTGGTCCGGGCCGGCCAGACGATCGTGGTCACTCAGGCGGTCTACGGCACCACCCGCGACCTCCTCGTCCGCGTGCTGGCCGGGCTCGGGGTCGCGACCGAGTTCGTCGACCCGACCGACCTTGCCGCAGTCGATGCGGCCCTGACCCGGACCGGCTCGCCGATCCTGTACGTGGAGACGGTCTCCAACCCCACGATCATCGTCTCCGACCTCTCCGCCCTGGCCGGGATCGCCCATAGTCACGGCGCGCTGCTCCTGGTCGACAACACGTTCGCCTCGCCCTACGCCTGCCGGCCCATCGAGCACGGTGCGGACCTGGTCATGCACTCGGCCACGAAGTACCTCTCCGGCCATGCCGACGTGCTGGCGGGTGTGGTCGTCGGCAATCGCGAGCGCATCGACGCCGTGCGCCCGATCCTGGTCGATGCCGGCGGGGCGCTTGCACCGCTGGCTGCGTTCCTGGTCCTGCGCGGCCTGCCCACCCTCGCCCTCCGAATGGAGCGCCACAGCGACACCGCCCTCGAGCTGGCGGCCTGGCTGCAGGGCCAGGATCGGGTGGAGCGCGTCTACTACCCCGGGCTGCCCGAGCGACCGGGGGCACGAGGTGGCCAGCCGGCAGCTCGACGTCTTCGGCGGCATGTTCGCCTTCGAGCTGGCCGGAGGCAGAGAAGCGGGCCGGGCCTTCCTGGACGCCATGCGCGTCGCCGAACGGACGGCCTCATTGGGCGCCGTCCGGACGATCATCAGCCATCCGCCTTCCACGACTCACCGCCAGCTCGACGCCGACGCTCTGCGCGCGAGCGGCATCGCGCCCGGCCTGCTGCGAGTCTCGGTCGGGCTCGAAGACGTGGAGGACCTGCGCGAGGACCTCGAGCTGGGGCTGGACGCGGCCCGGGCCGCGAAGGGGTAGCGGTCCGACGGAGGCGCGGCGGAGGGCCGGCCGGCCGCCGATCGCCTGCTTGCTCAGTACTGGAACAGGAGCTCGCGGTACTTCGGCAGCGGCCAGAGCTCGTCTGACACCAGGGTCTCGAGCTCATCGGCCACGTCCCGCAGGTCGTTCTGGGCCGGGATCACCGTCTCCTTGAACGCCCTGGCTTCGGCGCGCAGCGAGCCGGCCCCGTGGGCGGCGTGCTGGGCCTTCTCCAGGGCGTGGATGGCGTCGACGAGCTTGTCGGCCAGGGCTGCGACCGCCGTGGCGACCTGCGCGAGGCCCTTCGAGCCCGGCGCGCCGGAGAGCTCGCCCAGGTACTTGGCGACCGCGGGCAGGATCAGGGTCTTGGCGATGTCGAGCGAGGTATTCGCCTCGATGTTCGAGACCTTGACGTAGCGCTCCCAGATGATCTCGACGCGCGCTGCGAGCTCGCGCTCGGACAGCACGCCGAACTTCGAGAACAGCTTCTTGGCCTTCTCGGTCTCGAGGGCCGGGAGCGCTTCGACGGTGCTCTTGTTGTTGGGCAGTCCGCGCTTGGCCGCCTCGGCGTGCCATTCCTCGGAGTAGTTGTTGCCCGCGAACAGGACCTGCTTGTTCTCCTTGACGATGGCCGAAAGGATCTTAGTCAGGCCGGCCATGTCGTTGGGCTTCGAGCTTCTCGAGCTCGTCGGCAAGCTTCCCAAGGGAGTCGGCCACGGCCGTGTTGAGCACCGTCTGCGGCCAGTAGATCGGGGCCGAGGAGCCGACGGCGCGGAACTCGAACTTGTTGCCGGTGAAGGCGAACGGCGAGGTGCGGTTGCGGTCGGTGGCGTCCTTGGGCAGGACGGGCAGCGACGAGACGCCCAGCTCCATGCGCGCCGCCCGTCTTGGACGAGTCCGCCGAGCCGTTCTCCAGCTGCTCGACCACGTCCTCGAGCTGCTCGCCGAGGAAGATCGAGACGATGGCCGGCGGAGCCTCGTTGGCGCCCAGGCGGTGGTCGTTGCCGGCGTCGGCGATGCCGGCGCGCAGCAGGTCCGCGTGCGTGTTCACGGCCGCGGATGACGGCCACCAGGAAGGCCAGGAACTGCGCGTTGGCGTGCGGGATCGTTGCCCGGCTCGAGCAGGTTCTCGCCCTCGTCGGTGGCCATCGACCAGTTGTTGTGCTTGCCCGAGCCGTTGACGCCCTTGAACGGCTTCTCGTGGACCAGGAACAGGCCAGGCCGTGCTGGAGGGCCAGATCGCCGCATGGTGCTCATGACGAGCATGTTGTGGTCGGAGCCCACCGAGGTCGCCTCGAACACGGGGGCCAGCTCGAACTGGGCCGGGGCGACCTCGTTGTGGCGGGTCTTGGCCGGGATGCCCAGGCGCCAGAGCTCGCGGTCGAGGTCCATCATGAACGCCAGGATGCGCTCGCGGATCGGGCCGAAGTACTGGTCCTCGAGCTCCTGGCCCTTGGGCGACGGGGCGCCGAAGAGGGTGCGGCCGGTCAGGAGCAGGTCGGGCCGCAGCTCGGCCAGGCCGCGGTCGACCAGGAAGTACTCCTGCTCGGGGCCGATGGTGGTGAAGACGCGGCTGGGCGAGTGGTGCTGCCGAACCAGCGCAGGATGCGCAGGGCCTGCTTGCCCAGGGCCTCCTGCGAGCGCAGGAGCGGGATCTTGTGGTCGAGGGCCTCGCCGGTGTACGAGACGAAGGCGGTGGGGATGGTCAGGGTCACGCCGTTGGGCTCGACCTGCAGGAAGATCGGGCTCGTCACGTCCCAGGCGGTGTAGCCGCGGGCCTCGAAGGTGGAGCGGATGCCGCCCGAGGGGAAGGAGGAGGCGTCCGGCTCGCCCTGGACGAGGCCCTTGCCGGAGAACTCGGCCAGAACGGTCGGCGTCGCCGATCGGGCTCAGGAACGAGTCGTGCTTCTCGGCGGAGGTGCCGGTGAGCGGGCACGAACCAGTGGGTGTAGTGCGTGGCGCCGTGGGCCATGGCCCACTCCTTCACGCCCTGGGCGACCGCGTCGGCGATGGCCGGATCGAACGGCTCGAGGCCCTCGATGGTGCGGCGGAGCTTCTTGAAGACCGGCTTGGCCAGGTACTCGCGCTGGGCGTCTTCGCCGAACACGTACTGGCCGTAGATGTCCTCGCCGGCGTGCTCGAGGTAGTTCTGGGTGGAGGCAACCCTGCGGCTGGCGATTGCCTCGATGGCCTGTTGGCGAGCGGTCATTTCGACTCCTATCGACGCATGAGTGGTGGGTGCGCCTCCAGGGGTCGGCCCGCGGGCGGCCGCAGGCGAAGCCCGGTCGCTGGATCGGTCAGGACGGCCGGCAGTCCGAATCGGAGATGGCCGAGGCCCGGTCCCGAAGGGAGATCCCACATCGGAGTCGATGTTCTCACAGGGCTACCGGGCATTGGGAACGATGCGGTCTCCCACAGGTGACAAATCGGAAACGTCAGGTGGCGAATCGGATACGAATCGAATTGGACGGCCTCGAAGCCCCTAGAGCAGCGCCGGGCGGACCCACTCCTTGCCCAGGACGTGCTCGTCGAGGAAGGCCAGCACCGTCTCGTACCAGAGCCGCGCGTTGTTCGGCTTCAGGATCCAGTGGTTCTCGTCGGGGAAGTAGAGGAAGCGAGCCTGGACGCCGTGGCGCGTGCAGGTCCGTCCACAGCGTCAGGCGCCTCGCTGAGCGGGACGCGGAAGTCGCGCTCGCCGTGGATGACGAGCATCGGCGTCTTGATCGCGCCGATGTGCGCCGCCGGCGACTGGCGGTCGTAGCAGCTCGGGCTGGGTGTACGGGTCGCCCATCTCGTGCTCCCAGTCGACGCCCGTGTCCGTGGTGCCGTGGAACGGCCGCAGGTCCCAGAGCGAGGCGTGGGTGACGATCGCCCGGAACCGGTCCGTGTGGCCGGCCACCCAGTTGGCCATGTAGCCGCCGAAGCTGCCGCCCACCAGCGCCGTCCGCGCGGCGTCCAGGTCCGGCCGCTTCAGGGCCGCGTCCGAGCGCGGCCATGATGTCCGTGTACGGCGCCTCGCCCCAGCGGCCCCAGCCGCGCTCGACCATCCGCTGGCCGTAGCCGATGCGAGATGGCCGGGTCCGGCATCAGGACCGCGTAGCCGCGCTCGACGAGGAGGTGCGGGTTCCAGCGCCAGTGCCAGCCGTTCCACGACCCGATGCGGGCCGCCGTGGGCCAAGACCACCAGCGGCGCGGGGTGTCTCGGCCGAGGCGTCCGGCGGAAGGACCAGCCACGAGCCGATCGCCTGGCCGTCGGCGGCCGTGGCGGTCAGCCGCTCCACGCGGCCGCGGCCCTCGATTCCGCCATCGTCGATGCTGCGGCGGCAGCTCGACGGGCGTCTGGTTCTCGCCGCGGGCGGCGAAGCGGACGATCCGCGGCGGGTGCGGTCATCGTGGCCCGCAGCGCGTAGATGGTCTTGCCGTCCGGCGACGGGCACAGGTCCGAGACCGCGCCCTCGGAGACCAGGCACGTCGACCCTGCCGCCCGGCCACGTCGACGCGGAAGGCGGCCACCCAGCCCAGTCGAGTCGGCGGTGAAGAAGACCGCGCTCGAGTCGGGCGCCCAGACCGGCGACTCGGGCCAGAGGTCGAGCTTCGGGCGTCAGGTCGCGGCCCTTGCCCGTGGCGAGGTCGATCAGCCAGAGCGTCGCTCGCGGCCGCCTGGTCGGGCGTGCCGAACGTCGTCGCGGACGGCGGCCACGAACCGGCCGTCCGGCGAGAAGCGGGGGTGGTCGTAGTAGCGCGTCGCCGGGCGTCGAGCTTGCGGCGCGCCTTCGATCTCGACGTCGATGCGCGACCAGGTCGCAGCGGGGTCGCCGGCGGGTTCGACCAGTCGCACCAGCTCGTCACGACCGTTCTTGCCGTCGGGCGAGATGTCGAACTCGGGCTCCAGGAAGGCCGGGCCCGGATCGCCGGTGAGGTCGCTCGGCTTCGAGCCGGGCCTCCGGATCGGCCGGCAGCGGGCGGCGAAGATGCGCTGGCGCTGCGGCGCGAGCCAGTGGTCCCAGTAGCGGATCGGGTAGTCCTCGAACAGCAGCGCCCCGACGCCGGCGTCCTTGCGGGCCTTCGCCCGGGCGGCGTCGTCCTCGAGGCTGGTCGCCAGCGGGATGCAGCGGGACGCCGAAGGCGATCGCGTCGGCGTTGCGGGCGGCGGCCACGCCGTCGATCCCGCCGTCGGGCGCGAGCAGCAGGCGCGCCTCGCCGCCGTCCGCCGGCAGCGTCCAGAGGGCCGCGATCTTGCTGGTCCGGGTCCGCCTTGGCGTCCGGATCCGGCCGGGCCGAGGTGAACAGCAGCGAGCCGTCGCGCGCGAATGTCGGCGGCGGACTCGCCCGCGCTGGAGCGGGTCAGGCGGCGCGGGGCGGTCGCCCCGGCCGGGTCCACCTGCCAGATCGCGGTCCGCAGCTCGTTGGGCTCCGGGCCGGGCCGCGAGACGGCGACGACCAGGCGGCTGCCGTCGGGCGACAGCCGCAGGCCGGACAAGCGGGGGGTGGCGAAGTAACGGTCGAGCGTAAGTGGCTCAGTCATGGCACGATCATCGCGCATTGCCACGCCGGGTCAAGCCTCAGTTGACGCCGGGCACGGCCGCAGCGCCACCAGGCCCGAGCGTGGGGCCGCCGCGCCGACTTCAAAGGCCGAGCGCGGGGCGGACGCGCCGCCAACCCCGCCCCTTGCTACCGCTCCGGGTGGTCCCCTGATATCATTCCGTGGCCCTCAGCGGGCATTCGGTCGGGGCGTGGCGCAGCTTGGTAGCGCGCATCGTTCGGGACGATGAGGTCGGAGGTTCAAATCCTCTCGCCCCGACCATAACAACCAATCGAGCCCCATTCCAGGCAACGTCCCACCCTTGAGCCTTCGCGGATGCGCTCGGGTGCAGCTTGACCTTGCGGGCTCCGAGCACGTCGATCCGATCGAGAAGCGCCTCGGCCAGGAGCTCGACGGCCCGACGGCTCGGCGTCGTCCCAGAGCTTGGGTAGTTCGCGCAGCGACTCGACGGCCTCCTCGGGCGTAGGCCCATCGGCGGGCACCATTTTGGCCCGCGCCTCTTCCTGATCGAGCGCCCGCATGGTCGCCTCCAAGGCGTCGGGGTCGCGGTCGCGGCGGTAGCGGGCCGTGGCCGTGTCTCGGTCGCGCTCGATGCGTGCGAGAGTGACGGGATCGGGCGCCGTGTCGTCATCGGCGACCCTGCCGACCACGGCCGCGGCAAGCTCGGCGTTGGCGCTCACGTGACCCAGGGCCTGGCGGACGAGACCCTCGAACGATGAGGCGGGATAGCTCACGCCCCGATGGCGCTTGTCGGTCGAGTTGCGGAAGTGCCGCGGTGCGGCCCGGGCGGCAGCGAGCCATTCGGGACACGGGAAGTTGTGGCGGTAGCGGCCGGACTGGCCGATCAGATGGCGGCCGCAGGCGGCGCAGTGGAGCATCGAGAGCGCGTAGGGCCGACGAGTCGTGGAGTCGGCCCGGATGACGGCGGGTGTATCTGCTGCGAGCTAGCTGGACACGGTCCCAGGTGTTCTGGTCGATGACGGCCGGGACTCGGGTCGCGGTCCCGTCCCGGAGGCGGCCGATGTAGATCGGGTTGGTCAGGATGCCGCGGGCCGTGTAGAACGGCATGCCCGTCTGTTCGGCTACTTCGCAATCGGTCATGCCTTCAGCCGCAGCGGCGAAGACAGGCTCGGACCCGCTCTAACTCGGCCGGCATCGGTTCGAGGACCGGCGGCCTGCCCGAGCGGGCGTAGCCGTAGGGCGGCTGGCCACCGGGCTCGCCGAGGCGACGCCGCTTGGCCGCGAGGCCCTCGGCTATGCGGCGCCCCAGCTTGCGGCTGTAGGACTCGGCCTCGTGAGCCTCACGGACGAAGTCGTCCCAGCGGTCGGCGTCGGTGGAGATGATCCGCTCGTCGCAGAACAGGACCGCGACCCCTGCCACGTGGAGATCATCCACCGCGATCAGGGTCTGCTTGAGGTTTCGCTGGAAGCGGGAGACGTAGCCGACTAGGAGCAGGTCGTAGCGCCCCGCCCGGGCGGCCTCGGTCATGGCCGCGAACTCTGGGGCCTGGTACACCGTCCGGCCCGAGGCGGCGCTCTGCCAGGCCAGCCCTGTATCGACCAGACCATAGCGCTCGATGATCCGGTCCTGTAGCTCCCGTTGGGCATCGGGTCCCCAGTTGTCGTACTGGCCAGCGGTGGACTCGCGGATCCAGCGGGCCACCCGTAGGCCTGATACCTGGTCGATGGAGCGCGGTAGGGCGTGCACGGTAGGGCGAGTCATAGCTCAATCACCCGCGTGAGTCCAGGGGCCTGCGGCCGGCGCGGCGGGCGTGGGCCTGACGGATGCACACCGCGAGGGCCCGCACCAGCGGATCACCGGGCTCGACCGCCCGGGCGCGGCCCGATGAGCCGGTAAGGGCCGACGCCCCGCCGGCCTGACGCGGGCCGTTCACGGACGGCTCCCCGGCCGTATTTGCCTGGTGGATCCACTGGGCGCCGGCCGGGGACCCACGGTGGGCCGGCGCCCCACGGTGGGCCGGCGCCCGACCGGGTCCTGGGCAGGTCGGTCGGGACGCCTGGCGCGCGTCATCCTACCTCTCGACCCGACGCCTCCGCGAGCCTCGGCGTCGAGCTTGGCGTCGATCATGGCCGCGATGATCTGGGCCAGGCGTGGCGTCATAGCGACTCGGTCCGGGCATTCGGGCCCGCACTTGGGGACTCGTCTTCGACCCCGTCGGCGTCGAAGGGAGCCAAGTCTCCCCGAAGGGTGCCAAGTCCGAGGATTGGCATCCTTCGGGCGATGTTGGCATCCTTCGGCAGAAACCAGACCCAATGGCTCGGCTCACCGGGTCGGCCGAGCTTGACCGAATCGACGCCGAATTCGGCCTTCGCCCGAACCAGGGTGTGCTCTCTTATTCCGGCCTCCGCCGCCCGCTTGTAGACCTCACTCGCAGGCAGCGGTCCGTCATCGAGCACATCGGCCAGGAAGACGATCGCTCGCTCAACGCGCGGAGTCCCGATGCCCCGCGTTCGGCAACGCCGAGAGGGATGCGGCGGTATGCCGTGAGGTCCCGTCCCACTCGATCCAAGGACAGCCGGTCGCCCGGTCGACGACCAGGCGGAAGGCGAGCGAGGGCGGCAGCGGCCCGACGTTCAGCTTGGTGGGCGCGAGGATGCGCCGGTTCCCGGTCGGCTCGTCGGGGTCGACAGCCATCAGGTAGGCGGCTCGGGCGGCTGCGATGAAGGCGATGCTGCCGCCGCCGCGATAGAGCGGGTTCTCCGAGGGGCTCTTGCGGAAGTGGCGCAGGCCCAGAATCGCGCAGCCGCTGTTGCCGGCGAGCTTGGCGAGCCAGTAGAGGACGCGGCGGACGTTGGCGTCGCGGTTGGTGTCGAGCCCGTCGGGCAGGTATGCCGCTGAGCGGGTCGAATACGACCAGGGCGACGTCTTGGGTGCGGATGATCTTCTCTAGTCGTCGCCAGGTCCTCGGGCGTGATCATCGGCGGCCGGCGGCTGCCATCGGACTCGGCGAGGTCGAACGTGACCACGCGATCCGGATCGGCCCCGGCGGCATCGAGACGCGGCCTGATCGTCCGGGCCCGATCGTCCTCGGCCGACATGAGGATGACGCCTCGCGGCTCTCCCGCCTCCGGTGCCGTCGGGCATCGGCTCGCCCGGTGCTGATCCGGGCGGCGAGGTCGGCGGTGAAGGTGCTCTTGCCCAGACGCCGGGTCACCGTCGAGAAGGGAGAATCATCCCGGCGGGCAGGTAGCCGGGCCATACCCACTCGACGTCAGCGGGCGTCACGTCCGAGTACCGGACGAGCTCCGAGCGGGTGCTCATCGGGGAGCCTCCCGCTCGATGGCAGCCACAGCCTGGCGGGCGAGAGCCGCCACCGACTCCCGATCCAGAGCCGTCGGCCAGCCGTTCGGCGCGAGGCGAAGTAGGCGCGCAGCTGGCGCACGGCCCGGACCGGCCGCCGCAGGCCGCACAGGCCGCGGGGGCGGGCCCACGAGCCGCGCGAACGACCGGACCGCCGCAGACTACGCAGGCGCGCTCGAGTAACCCGTTGAACGCGCGTTTCTAGCGCCGATCGCCCGGCCTGCCGACTGATTGGCCGGCCGGCGACGCGCCGAACCGAGTCGCAGAGTGCTTCATCGCGACCCCCTCCTTGTCCCTCGCGGCCGAGCTGCCCTCGCTTGCGTCCGCGGCTTGGGGGTTGACGAGGCTGCCGAGGTGCGGCCGGCTTTCGCGCGACCCCTCGGGCTCGGTCGGACGGCAGCCGCCAGCTTCCCCGGGGCGGTCAACCGCACCGAGGCCCGCTGGACCGCGGTAGCGGCCACGTCGTACCCGGCCACCTTGGCGCCGCGTTCGGCCGCTCCGATCAGCAGCGCACCCGAGCCACAGAATGGGTCGACCACGAAGTCGCTGCGGCCGATGCCGGCGATCCGGGCCAGGCCCCGGCCAAGGTCGGCAGGCTTCTCGGTTGGGTACCGGTCCGCGGTGCCGGGTCCGACTGCCCGGACCGACACGAGATCGACGTCCAGCAAGAGTGCGGGAAGCCTGGCAGGTAGCCCACCAGCACGAACTCGGTCTGGTGCCGGAGCCCGCCACCGAGACCCGGATGTGACCTTGTCCCAGGTGATGGGGCGGACGCCGGACAAAGCCGGCTCGCTCCAGCGCCTCGATGGCCTCGGGCAGGCCGTCGGGATTGGTCATCACGAAGGCGACCCCATCGGGTCGCATCCGCGATCTGGCGAGGGCCAGTGACTCGCCGATCTCGCGCCAGGACAGTGAGGCGGCAAACCAGCGCCGTAGGTGGCCGCCGTCCCCGCGCCTGGCCACGTGTGCGGTAGGGCGGGTCGGTGATCAGGACGCTGATGGAGCCTGGCGGCAAGGCAGCCAGCGCCTCGCGGGCGTCGCGCCGTTCGATGTGGACGGAGCGGTCACACGGGTGCCATCGCGTCACCGTCCCGGAGCTGGCGGAACCAGCAGCGAAGCCTCGTCTGCCGGATCGGGGTGGGTGTGGGAGTGCTCGCCGAACCAGTGCTCCGCCGGAGCCGGGACCGGCCAGCGCGAGGGCGGCGTCCCGCGGTGTCCGTGGCGGTGTTCGTGGACGCCTCGCCGGCCGTGGCGGTGGGGGTGGGAGTGGTGGTACTCCGACATGGGGACGCCGGTCCTTCGCGGTTCTCGCGCGGGCGTCCACTCGGGCGCCACGCGTCGAAGCACGTATACGCCGTGGAGCGGCATCGCTGCGCGGACTCTCACGAGGGCGCTTCAGGCCCAAGCGACCTGATTTCGCGCCATTTCACGCTCAAACTTGCAATCGAGTTTTTTTCCGTCCGAATCGCGATTCCTGGGCTTCGGGAGGGCTCCCTTGCCCGGCTCTGCGGGCTCAGCCGCCACCGCGGCGAGGATCGAGCTTCGGGCGGTGGCCAGCGGTTCATCTGTGGCCACCTTCGGCGTGGCCACGAACGAGTTCCGGGGCAACGGCAAGGAGCACGCCGAGTACCAGTACAAGGTAAAGGTTTGTCCTTGCCCGACGTCCCCGCGCGAGCTGGCCGTACTGCGCCGGGATCGTCAGCGGGCTGCGGAGCGGGCCAAGCCGAGGCTGGCCGTCGCAGTTCACCGGCGGATCATTCCCACCACTCCCGACGTGGCCTAAGGTCTTCGGCGGTGAGGAGGTCGTCATTGGTGGGCTGGTCTTCATCGGCGAGGTCGTCGTACATCGACCTGTCGTCAACGCTTGGCCCGGGCTCCGACCCGCATATCGACCTCGAGCAGCGCGTCGATCTCGGGGTTAGTGAGCCACGCTAGCGTCTCCAGGATTGGGCCGCGTCGTTCCATGGAGGGTGCTCTTTGCTGCGCCGGACTGGTCAGATACCCGACGATGCGCCGTCGAACCTCGCTGACAAGGTTGGCCCTGGCCTCTGAGAGGCTGGCCCCCTCGGCCCATATCCTCAAGGCGTCGAGTTGCAGGCTCACCCCGCCGGGGTATTCCCGGCCGCTGACGTGAAACGCCCCTGGGAGCGGCAGTTCCGGCTTGGGCACGGGACGATTGTGCAAGCCGCCCGCAACAGCGAGGAGCTCACATGGTAGACCGCCCAGGAACGATCCGTGAGTCGAAGGACATTCCCAAGCCCGCCGAGCTGCCGCTCCAATTCCGTGCTAGGTTGGCCGCGACGCCCCGGAGCGGGCTGGTCGGGCGAGTCTGGGACGACGGGTTTGCGCTATCGCCTTACCCATCGCGGCAGTGGCCTAGCCGCGAGCATCGCGAACTGGCGCTTCAGTTCTGTCTCCAGCGCCTTCCAGTGTTCGCTCACCACCCAGGCCACCTCGACGCCGGCCAAGACCTCCGGCTCGAAGAGTGCGGCGTGGATGCGTTTGGTCGTCGGGCCGCCAACGCCGCCGATGTAGTTGCCGAACAGGCGTCGGCCAAGCTTGTCGGTCGCTCCGATGTAGATGATCTCGCCTGACGCGGCCTTCCGGAAGACGTAGCAACCCCGAACGTCGCCGTACTGCGGCAGATCCGCTGCGCACAAACGGTCGAGCCGTATCCACGTTGCGTCGCGCAGCGCTTCCATCAGTCCAGCATACAGGCCGCCCGCCCCGGACTGGGCCGATCAAGGGGCCGATGCGAGAATGCACACATGCTCTCTGCCTGGTATCTCGCGGTCCGGGGTAACGACGCCGACCTAGTCGCGCTCGGCAGACTGTGCACGTCCTCGTCAGACCACTCCTTAGCTCTGGAGGCAGGCGAGTGGCGCCTGCGGTCCTCGACAGTCGGGTCGACACTCGGTCACGAGGACGCGTGGCCGGCCCTGCGTGACCTACTCGTGCAGTTATCAGACGTGGCAGCAGGCGCGGGATACACGCGAGTGCGGGTGGTCCCCGGCGCGCTCGGGCGTACCCGACCAGACGGCGCGTCAGACCTGTTCGTCCATCCCGGTGCTGCCCGAGCCAGGGCGCAGGCGCTACCTCCAACGATTGTCGTCAACGGAAGCATCCCCGAACCGATGGAGGTCAGACTGCTTCGCCTGCAGGCGTCGAACAAGCACCTTCGTCTCGCCCTGCACTTTCTGAACGCCGACCTGTCGTGGTTCAACCTCTGGAAGGCGTACGAGACGATACGGGACGCCAACAACGGCGCTCCCGGCCTTGTCACCCACGGGTGGGCGAGCCTTCCAGAGTTGGAACGGTTCCGGAAGACCGCGAACACGTACGCGGCTGTGGGCGACGACGCACGGCACGCCATGCTCGCGGACGCGCCTCCACCCGATCCTATGGGCTTGGAGGAGGCCGAGGACTACGTCAGGGCCATCCTCGCCCGATGGCTCGACTCTCTCGCTTGAACGAGTGTGCACCTCGAACTAGGGCCGCGTCGCCCCGGACCGGACTGGTCGGATGTCTCCGAGATCGAGCCTCCGGGCGCGGAGCGCGGCCCAAGACAAAGGCTAGCGATCGCCGCTTTGCTGCGAGTTATCAGCCGGACACGTTGGCCTTGTTGGCGTCGGGGCCGCGGGCTCGTCTGGCGGTCGATCCGGTCGGGCGGTCTGTAGGTGCACCGAAAGGACAGCCTGTCCACGGCAGGTGATTCGTGCTGCCCGAGCCCCCGCCGGGGCCGTCTCACAAGGAGGTCATTTCGGAGCGGAGCGAGAGGATTTGAACCTCTGGTACCAGGCCACGGATCGCGCTGCCCGAGTGGATCGCCCCACGGCGCTCGGTGGAGCCGCGTAAGTCGGACAGAGTCGTCGTCCGGGCGTCAGGCGGAGGTAGCTGCGGGGTACCATGGCCCCGTGGTCGTTGACACCGCGCTGAAATGCTGTGCGGGATGGGATGGCACTCGAGCACCTTGAACTGCTCCGAAACGGGGGGGTCGCCGCATCTGGGCGGAAGAGCCTTTACGACCGCGCGACCGGCAAGTTCTACACGCCTGAACTGATCGGAAGGCACCTTGCCTCCGCGGTCGTGCGGCATCTCCCGGCATGGGTGCGGCCGACAATTCGGGTCGCCGACCCGTTTTGTGGCGACGGCCGCCTGGTCGTCTGGTTCCTCGAGGCGGCCCGATCCCGGCTGGACCTCCTGACGGTTCGGTGGGAGATCGTCTTGTGGGACAGCGATCCCGTTGCTCTCGGGATGGCCGAGAGCAACGTAGCTGACGCACTGTGCCAGACAGGTGTCACAGCTCGGGTAGACATTGCGGTTGTGGACACCTTCAGCCACGCGCCCATGCAGTTCGGGTCATTCGACGTCGTGCTAACCAATCCGCCGTGGGAAACCCTCAAGCCGGACCGCCGGGAAATGACGCTGCTCTCCCCGGCCGACGCTGCCGAGTACGTCGGTGCGCTACGGGGGCAGTCCAACAGCCTTGTTGAGCAGTATCCCGTTTCGTGTCCCCGTTCTAGGTTCTCAGGTTGGGGTGTCAACCTTGCACGCGTCGGAGTGGAGATTGCCCTACGCTTGATCGGCGAAGATGGCGTCTGCGGCATCGTCTCGCCGGCATCCCTCCTCGCGGATCGAACGTCGATTGCGATACGGGAGTGGATGGCGAGCCGCTTCCACGTGCGGGAGATCGCGCACTTTCCAGCCGAAGCACGCCTCTTTGACCGAGTTGACCAGCCCGCGGTCACGTTCGTTGCCTCCCCAGGGGCTGGTGACATTGACGTCGCAGTTACGAGGTTCTCGCCAAGCCGAGAACGCATCGATGACTGGAGATACAGGGCGAGTTTGCAGGAGCTCGCGGCGACCGATTTCGCGTTGCCAATTCAGCTTGGCCCGGACGCAGCGCGCGTTCTGGCACGCATTGCTGGGCACCCTCGGTTTCGCGACCTTGAGGGCCCCGGGCCACGTGACCTGTGGGCGGGGCGAGAGCTTGATGAAACCGACCGCCGACGCTACCTGGGACACCGCGGACCTCATCCGTTCGTAAAGGGCCGCATGATCGCCCGGTATGTGATCGCAGAGCAGCCGACCCTGACGGTCGACGCCGACGGCCCACGCATCCCGAAATCCGTGGCGTTTCCCCGCTTAGCGTGGCGCGACGTCTCCCGCCCGAAATCAGCGGCGTCGCATGCAAGCGACACTGCTTCCGGCGGGCTGGGTCACCGGGAACTCATTGAGTGTCGCGTACTTCCGGGATGGAGACATGGGACGGCTCAAGGCCCTCTTAGCAGTCCTGAACTCGGCGGTGTTCGAGTGCCAAGTCCGTGCGCACCTAGCGACAGCCCACGTCTCGCTCAGCACGGTGCGGATGTGTCGGGTGCCAACGCTCGATGACGCTGCGGTCGGCAGCCTGGCCGACTTGGTCGACAAGCGCATGAAAGACGGACCCGATTCCGATGCAGAGATAGAAGTCGCGGTGGCGTCCCTCTACGGGATCGCCGATGAGCTGGACACGGTCCACGCTCTCCTCATCGGCGCTTCTCGTCGGCTGGCACCAGAGGCGTAGGCGAATGACCGAGACGCTACGGAGGCCCACCAGTGAGATCCCGAACCATTACACGCCCCCTCTGAGCGACCTCGATGCGCTCGTTGTCCGTTCGGTGCCGCCAGGCGGGAATTGGAAGGACATCCCGGCCTCGGTGCCCTCCAAACGCCTCGCACAGATACGAACGAGCTACGCCGCAGGCGAGGGCAGCCGGTCGACGTACTACGGCCGATTGAAACCAGATGCTCCTTCGTACACGATCGGCACGTATATCGGGCGCCCCGGCAACGGTTGTCATATCCACTATGACGCCGATGGAGGCCAACACCGCCTGATTTCCCAACGAGAGGCGGCACGGCTTCAAAGCTTCCCCGACGCCTTTGAATTCCACGGGAGCCGCTCTGCAGTCAACGTGCAGATTGGGAACGCCGTGCCGCCATTGCTGGCCTATCAGGTGGCGCGTGGGGTTTCACCCTCGCCTGCCGAGTTCGTTGATCTGTTCTGTGGCGCCGGCGGACTCTCCCTCGGCTTTGCATGGGCCGGCTGGAAACCCTTGGCCGCAAGCGACTGGGACCGGGCCGCCCTACGAACATACGCCTCGAACATCCACGAGCGTGTCGTTGAGGGCGACATTCGCGAGGAGGCTGTGCTTTCAAACCTGGTCGACCAAGCTCTCTCCGGCCGGTCCCAGGAACTGCCGTTGTGGGTGCTAGGGGGTCCCCCCTGCCAAGGGTTCTCGACGGCCGGCAAACCTAGGAGCCTCCGGGATGATCGCAATCGGCTGTTCGAGCGATACCGTGACGCTCTGGTCGCTCTACAGCCGGACGGTTTCGTCTTCGAGAATGTCCTAGGGCTGCTCAACATGCACGGCGGCGCCGTCGTCGATCTGATACGGCAAGAGCTCGGAGCTGCGGGTTACGAAACGGATCTGTGGATCGTCCGGGCTGAGGAGTTTGGCGTTCCTCAACGGCGCCATCGGGTTCTGATCGTCGGACACCGGCGGGGGAGGGCTCGCCCCTCGCGCCCAGCCCCGGTCACGGTCTTGCCGAGCAAGATGACCGTCGACGGGTTGCCGGCCTCTTACACAGCGAAAGAGGCGCTCGGGGATCTGCCACCTCTCAAGCCCGGTCAGGATGGCGCGAATTTGGCCTATACGTCGGAGCCCCAGAACTTGTACCAGCTTTACGCCCGGGATAATCTCAGCCCAGCCGAATTCCTCAACGCACTCAGCGAGGGCCGACGTTGATCCCGGTTGCTGACTCCGGACTTTATGGCGCGGCCCTGACAGAACTGAATGCCTACACTCGGGAATGTCAGCGATTGACGGGCGAGGCATACAAGGGCCACTTCGTCCAGATCTTCCTCGGCCTAAAGTTCTGGCAGCAAGCGGTCCCGAGCATGTTCTCAGGCCAGGGCATCCGAGGCCGGGCCATTTCAGAGCCTGCTTGATGACCTATACGCGAAGTCATCCCGCCCAGCTAACGCCTGTGTGGCGATGATCTTCGATGGCTCACATCTGGCTCGGACCGGCATCGTGGGGCCGGGGAACAGGACCGCCCAGAACAATTGGCGGAACAACTTCCACCTTCAGAAGGGCGTCGGCTGCTACGCGGACGCGTCGGAGCTTTCGTCACCCGCCTTCCTCGGCGAGCCGCGCCGTGCCTGCCGCCACCTCCGACCAGTCCGCGCTGGACAGCTCCGGGGTGCAACATGCGAACTCGCGCTCGCAAGTCCGAGGTACCGGGCCGAGGATCATCAAAAGTGGCTGAAGATCTACCCGGACGGCAAAACCGTCGCGAGCGTCGACACGATGCTCGTCTCCAACTTCGAATCGTGGGTGGCGGCTGGGGGCAGGCGGCTTCCGATCGTGCCGCTGATCGTCGCCCTCTATCACGACGCCGACCCCGGACTGGCGACCGGCGCACGAGCCCTTGCAGGCGTCGACGTGGCGGATTTCGTCGCCGACTTCAACCTGTCGCCGAATGAGGTCGGCGCTTACTTCGACCAGGATCCCGCGAATCGCCACAATGCGGCCCTTGTAGGCGGACCTTGGGGAATCTCGTACTCGCCGTTCACACTCGCGATGATGGCCCCTTCGCCGCCGGTGTCCGCAGGCCGGCCGGCAGGGCCTGCCGTGACGACCCCTCGCCCACGGACAATCCCTGCGCCGGTGCTGACAGCAACGCCAGTGGCTCCTCCGGTCGCGACAGCGTGGTGGGACGCGGAGGCACTGGTGAAGCGAGCGCTAGAGGACGACGGCTGGACGGTCTACGACGTGTCCCGTCAGCAGCTCGGATACGACCTGTTCGCGCAGAAGAGGTCGCGAACGCTACATGTTGATGCGAAGAGCTCGTCGAGTTACTGCACTCCGACCCTCACCGCACGTGAATGGCGACAGGCAACGACCCTCCGAGATCAGTACGTGCTGGCAATCGTCGAGAACTTCGATCCCACGGGGATCAACAACGTCTACTGGGTGCGCGATCCGACGATAACGTGCATGTCGCGGCCTCGCACGATGACTGAATACGCCATCCCACGCAGCTCGTGGACTCGAGCGACTGTGCCGTCTCCGTAGCAGCTCTAAGACCACCCGTCGAGAGAGTGGCATGCACCCCGTCAAGGGTCCTGTTAGCAGTCGCTGATTACCACACGCTTCCCGAGAAACAGGACTTCGCGAGGCGCTACCAGAGCGGAATGCGGGCGCGCATCGAGTGCCGAGCCAGCGCCGGCGGTACTTGCAGCATGTCGGCACACCGTTCGAGCACGGCCTTCCCCACGACGTGAGCCAGGTGGATCTCGGTTGTCAGCAAGGTCGCGGCAACGATCTCACTGAGGGCATCGTGGAACGTGGCGGCGTCAGCCGGCCCGAGCGCCCCCGAAAGCAGGGCGTCCCCTTCCTTGTAGTTCGACCGAACGCGGAGCCGCCAGAGCAGATCGAAGAGCGTGGTCGGACGCATCGCGGTCGCCCTAGCCGTGAGGATCGCAGCGGGGAGGTTCTTTCGAGGTATTCCTGCCCGCGTCGTTAGCTTCTCGAGCCACTTGTCGCGGTGGTCGTTTATCTGTTCGCGGCGAGTGGTCATCAGGCCCTTGGCCAGAAGGTGCGGCGCGTTCGCGGCGTGTGGTGCCGATAGGTTGCTGATGCCCGGGTTAGGCGTCGTCGTCCCAAATCCGTCGAACGTCCAGGCGCCGGGCGCGCCGCCCACGCGCGCGGTCCACGGCACGACGAAGGGGGTATCGGCATGCGCGACGTTGCTGCCGGCCCAGGCGAGCAGCCCGGCGTGGGTCTTCGGTGGTTTCGATCCGCCGATCGTCATATGGAGGGCAGTGAAGACTTCGAAGACCGCATAGTAGGCCTGCACGGGCGCCCATAGGTTGGCGAAGGCGATCAGATCGCCCCCGCCGAGAACCCGCGGGGAGTTCAAGAGAACCTCGGTCGCCCAACCGTTGCGAAGGATCTCGGCACCGCGGCTCGTCAAGTTCATGCTGTTAGCGGCCGTGCGCGTCATCCACCGCCGTGCTTTCACTGCTCCCGCAAGACCCGGGAGGAGGCCGCCCGGGTGTGGGTACAGATCTCGCGCCCAGTTGCAGGTCGCGCACAGGTAGCCGCGGAAGGTCTGAAAGACCATCTCCTCGTCGGAGCCCGTCGGGAGCGTGATAATCGGCACGCGCCGAGCCTACTACCGAAACGTCGGCCCTATGTCCGGCCTGGGGCAATTCGGCACGGTCGGGTCATTCATCGGAGCGCGCTCCGAAATGACCTCGTTTTGGGATGGGCTCGGCCTCGTCGGAGTCGAGCACGGAAATCCTGGTCAGGCCCATGGCACCGTTTCGGCGCACGTGGCAGCGCGGCCCAGCTCGCTGGCGCTCGGCAGGCGTCTAGGAGCTGCCGTCCCGCTGGCTGATGTGCTGCTTCACCGACTCGGGCAGGCCGTCGTACAGCGACTGCATCTGCTTGGGCTTCGCCACTAGGTCCTCGGTGATGGCGTTCAGCACCGCGAACATGGTGGCTGCTCGGTCCCGGTCGTCGGTCATGTCGATCTCGCCGGGATGAATGGCGTTGTTTCCCGTGACCCGTACCACGTCCAGTGCCTGCTGCACCATGGGCCGTAGGCCTCGGTCCTTCACCATCCGGCCGATCACCGTATCGAGCTTGCCGTGCTCGCCAAGCGACTCGCACAGCTCCTGCAGCGCCAGACGAAGCAGGGCGGCCGCTCCCGAGGCGAGGCGTCCAGCACCGCGGCTGCCTCAAGGTAGGTGTCGCGCGCCGGCGACGGCAGGTCGGGGTGGGGCTGCTCGGCGCTGTTCACGGGCGGATACAGGATGCGGTCCTCGTACCAGACCATCTCGAAGTCGCACATCTGACAGCGCGAGACGGCGAACGTGGGCGCCTCCTCGTATTCCTTGGGGTTGGTGCCCCGCTTCACGCGATAAAGCGGCGTCCAGTACTGGTGGGAGTAGACGAGGCAGTGCGGGCATGACCACGCCGACGCCCACCCACTGACGTTCGAGTCGCGAGTCGGCGCCACCCACCTATGCCTGCGTTCCACCTGATCACCACCCTCTCCCGCCGGCTGGCTCGCGTACCTGCGCACGCGAGGCGCCACGGCTTCGGCGTGGCTCGGGCTGTCGTCGGGAGGGTCGGACATAAAGCCCCCTGGGTGTCAGACACAGGGTATCAGGGCAGGTCAGCCGCGTTAGCGAGCCCGTGGTGGCCCCGACGCCAGCGCCAGGACTGGCCGCACGTCTGCGGGATCGTCGGCACTGAGCGGAGCGGGGCCGACTGGAGCCTAACGGCAGCCGATTGTCGGCGGCTTATCTCGTCTGCCTCACCGGCGCTCCGCCATGGCGTCATGATGGACGCGATGGATCACGATGTCGCGCTCGTGCTCGCTGGTGGTCTGATCGCCTTCGTGTCGAGCATCGGTCTGGCGTGGCTTCAGCACCGCTGGACCGTCCGTGATCGCCGCGCTCGGGCCGAGCGAGAGGCCCTTGACTTGACGGTCCAGTCGATCTTGGCGTGGCGGGACCTTGCGCGGGTCTTGGCCGGCGAGGACACTGCCGACGTGCGTGAGCGGCTGGCCAAGCTCGACGAACGCTGGGAGATCGATATGCGGTTGATCCCTGACCACAAGTCGGCGCAGGCCCTGCTTCGCCTGTGCAAGGAAGTGATGCTGGCGCCGCGAAGCGCCAGGGAATCGCCCCAGTCCATCGACCTGTTCAACCAGCTCCTGGTGCTGGCGGATCAGGTGCTCGACTCGGCGAAGCAGCGCTACCGGGACCTATCCTGACCGTCTCCGCCCTACTAACTAGGCCCTTGCCGAGATACTGGCCGCAGACCTGGGCCAGGCGGTCCCAAACGATCTGGTCGCGGAACTGCTTGACGGGCGCCGACGACGGCTTGACCACGGCCATGTCAGGGCGCAGAGCGGTTGCGGCCGATCTCGACGGTTAGCTTGTTATCTCGGCCTCAAGTCCTCTCGCCCCGACCAGTCCCAAGAGTAAGAGCGTCTGCGATCCAGCCCGGCACCACAATCTGAGCGGTGGGACAGGCAGGTTCAAATCCTCTCAGGGGCACCAGCTCGGCTGTGGTGGTCGCGAGTCGCAACGGGCCGCTCCCCCAAAACCTTACTTGGGAAGCCTGCCGCTCATGGCTGGTACAACTCGGCTGAGGCAAGGTTGACGGGGTTGGCCGCGACAAATCCCCCGCCTCCGGCGATTAGGACCCGGCCGTCAGCAAGCAGAGTGGCGGTGAAGTTGCCGCGCGCAGTGGTCATCGAGCCAGTGGAGGCGAAGGCGCCCGTTGCCGGGTCGTATAGCTCGGCCGTCGCGGTCAGTTCCCCCCCGCCAAGGATGAGGACCCGGCCATTGTTCAGCCGGACTGCGGTTGGGTTCTGGCGCGGAATTGCCATCGATCCAGTCGGGCGGAAGATGCCGGAATTCGGGTCGTACAACTCCGCCGAGGACAGCGCGCCTTGACTGCCCACGCCGCCGGCGACCAGGACCCGGCCATCCGGTAGCAGGGTCGCCGTGGAGCCCGAACGGGCGACCGTCAGAGACCCGGTTGGGCTGAACTGTGCGACCGACGGGTCGTACAACTCGGCTGACTTCAACGCCTGATACGCATAACCGACCATGCTGCCATCGCCACCCGCGATGAGGACCCGGCCATCAGCCAGGAGGGAGGCAGTCGCACCCGTGCGACCGGCGGACATCGACCCGGTTGGGCCGAACTTCCCGGTGCCAGGGTCGTACAGCTCCGCCGTAGCCAGCGGGACTGGGTTGTTGTAGTCCGCCTCGCCACCTGCGATCAGAACTCGGCCGTCCGGCAGCAGCGTGGCCATCTGGCCGGACCGCGCAACTCCCATGGATCCAGTCGCGCTGAACGTGCCGCTCGCCGGATCGTAGATCTCGGCCGACGTGAGGTCTTTGGCGTCCTTGTCCGTCCCTCCCACGACCAGAACGCGGCCGTCGGCCAGGAGGGTGGCAGTCTGGCGCCACCGTGTGGTCGTCATCCATCCGGTCGCGGCGAAGGTGCCCGTCTTCGGGTCGTACAGCTCGGCAGAGGCTAGAACGCCGGTCGCGGGCAGTAGGCCACCGGCAACGAGGACGCGGCCGTCGGAGAGGAGAGTGGCCGTCGCACCGAGCCGAGCGGTCGTCATCGATCCCGTCACTGAGAAGGCGCCTGGCTTGAAGCTGGGCGTCGGCGTCGCGACGACGGCCGGCTGATAGTAGTGCCAGACTCCGAACGCGGCTGCTCCGGCGACGATCGCCAGCACTAGCGGGAGGATGAGCGCTCGCGTGCTCCAGCCGACCGTCGGTCCGCCAAGAAGCCGAACGGTTACCTTGAGCGGTCGCGTCGTCTCGATCAGAGTGGGAAGCTGGCGGTCGTAGGTCCGCTCGCGAGGCGGCCTGGTGCGGAGCAGCTCCTCGATGCGTTTCGTGTCCATCACGACTCCTCCTGCGCGAGACGGCGGCGCAGGGTCGAAAGCGCAACCGTGCTGTGGCTGCGCGCCGCGTTCGCCGTGATGCCCAATACGAGCCCGATTTGGTCGAAGGGCAGATCGGCTCGGTAGCGGAGATAGAGCACCGCGCGCTGCCGCTCCGGCAGGCCATCGACCGCCTGCCAGAGCGCCGCGGCGTCCGAGGAGTCGGCTGGGTCGGAGGCGTATCGAGCGCCCCGGTCGGCGAGACGGCCGAACAATCCGGCCAATCGGTGGCGGATGCGGTGATGATCTATCGCCAGGCGGTAGGTCGTCCGAAAGGCCCAGGCATCGAGATCATGCAGCTCCCGGCCTGAGCAGAGTTCACGCCAGAGCCTGAGCATCGCCTCCTGGACAGCGTCGGCGGCGTCGGCGTCAGAGAGCCCGAGACCCGCGGCGAAGCCGTACAGGTCCTGCCCTCGTCGGGCATGGAGCGACAGAACCAGGCGCTCCGTTTCCCCGGCGGCCAGGACTGCCCTTTCGGCCTGCGGCGAGAGGCTCCTTCGTCATCACAACCAATAGACGCCTGAGCAAGGGAAAAAGCTTAGGGCTCGGCCGAATGCCTCGCGCCAAGTCGCCGGTCTTCGACACGCCGTCAGCCGCCGACGTCAGATTTGCGTGAGTCGCTCCGTCCTCGGGCCTGCCCACGCGCTCGGGCGGTGCATGTCCTCCGCCAGCGCCGTAAGAGGTTGAGCTTCATATCCGGTTCGTCGCCAACGCCACGACGCGAACCGGCGGCCCTCCGGAAACGCGAAACCGGTCACACGGATTGGCGGACGGCCCCGGCAGCATGCATCGGCCCGGTCCCCACCTTCACCCGCATAGTGTCGGGCTGACTCCTCTCGGCGCACCGATAGGATGCCTCCCTCCGATCAGCGATTCCACGCTCGACCCTGGCGAGCCCGAGCCCGTCCCGGAAGGGGTCGATTTGGTCCTGTGCTCCGAACGTTCGGCAGCGAACTCTAGCTCTGGCAGGGGGCCGGCGGGATCCCCGACCCGTAGTAGCGGCTGTCCTGGCCGAACATGTCGATCGACAGGCCGGCGAGCAGGGTCATGTCGAGGTAGGTCGTCCACTTGCCGCCCGTCGTAGAGGTATCCGGGTGGATGCTGTACGGCGGACCGAGCACGCAATTCTGGATGCTCGAGATGTTCTGAGCGTAGGTGACGTAGTCGCGCGCGGTGCTCAGCGGGAAGTCGGTTTCGATGACCTTGCCGGCCATCGAGAGCAGTCTCGGGAGTCTCGCGAGGCCGGTGGGGCTGACTACCTTCTTCTCGAGAGCTACCAGGAGAGCCTGCTGGCGAGCTGCCCGCTTGTAGTCGCTGCCTCCGTTTTCGCGCGAACGGACGTACAGCATCGCCGTGGCGCCGTTGAGATGCACCTGCCCGATCCCCATGGTGATGCCGGTACCTGGATCGTTGATGTACTGGGAGTTGTATATGTCGATGCCTCCCAGGGTGTCGATCATTGCCCCCATGCCGGCCAGAGAGACGGCCGCGTAGTAGTCCACGGGCACGCCCACCAGATAGCCGATCTCGTTTTCGACGGTCTGGAGCGGCTTGTCCGGCCCGCGCCAGTTGCGACTGCTGGCGGTTACCCATAGGGTGTTGAGCTTGAAGGTCGGGCTGGCCTGGCCGCCGAAGTACAGGAAGAAGCTGGTCGTATCCCGCGGCACGCTCACAATCGAGACCTTCTCCGTCTTCTTGTCGATGCTGATGAGCATCATCGTGTCGGTGTTCGCCGAGCCCTCGCGCCCGGCCAGGGAGTCGAAGCCGATGAGGACGATGGTGACCCGATCCGGATTTCGCCCCGGCGTGGGCGCCGGGGTTTCGGCAGAGGCCGACGGGGTGATGAAGTTCGTGTCCGGCGACGGTGACAGGTCGCCGCTGGGCGAGGGCAGCACGTTGCCGGACAGCGGCGGCGGCGAGTCGGTCTCGTTGGGGATCAGGCCGTTGTTCTGGACGTCCACGCTGGCCTGATACCACGCCCACGTTCCGGCGACGAAGAGGCCGTGGGTAGCCACGACCATGACGATCAGGACGACGGCGAAGGTCACTCCCGCCCGACCGGGCCGGCGGCGCCTCGAGGCGCTCAGGAACGCGTCTGCGATCGCCAGCACCCTCCAGGCACCGAGACCAACCGCGACGACCACCACCGCGGCGACGTACGAGGGATCCCACAGGCTCAAGATGAACCACAGTGGCTGGCTGAGCTGGATGGCGGCGACGAGGGCCACGAGCAACGCCGGCACAGCCAGGATCGCGGCCCGGGACCGGCGTCCAAGGAACAGCTGCCCCAGGCCGGGCCACACGAAGGACAGACCAGCCGCGATACCCGGTGACCAGCGGCGGATCCGCGGCTCGAGGGCGGACTCAGCGGTCTCCGCGTGCGGGACGGCCGGGGGTCGATCTCCGCGGACCCGTAGGCGTGCGACTGTCCAAAGCCAAGACAGTCGCGCTGGGACTCTCGGCCGGAGGCGGCGAAGCCGCGGTGCCCCAGCATGGCTTTCGTCTGCGACCGCGCGGGGCGCTGGCGCGGCGCCGTCAACCTGGGCGGCCGAGAAGAAGCTGGACTTGGTCTCGACTACCTTCTCGTCCGGATCGACGGGCCGCGCCCCCACGTTGGGCGGCTCGCGACGCGAACCTCCGAAATCAAAGCCCATGGCCAAATACTACCGGTCTGAAGACGCTGTCGACTGCAACCGCCGGCTCGAGCGAGCCCTACTGCATCACCAGGCCACCGTCGACCGCGAGAACCTGGCCGGTGATGTAGGCGGCTTCGTCCGACGCGAGGAACGTGACCGCGTTGGCGATGTCCTCGACCGTGCCGAAATGCCCGAGCGGCGTGCTGGCCTTGATCTGGGCGGTCAGGGACTCCGGCAGATCCTTGGTCAGCTCGGTCACGATGAACCCGGGAGCTACGGCGTTGCAGGTGATGCCGCGCGAAGCCACCTCTCGGGCCGTTGCCTTGGTGAGTCCGATCAGGCCGGCCTTGGAGGACGAATAGTTGGCCTGGCCCATCTGGCCGGCCTGACCCGAAACGCTGGACATGTTGATGATCCGGCCGGCGTGAGCCTTGAGCATGGGGCGGATGGCGGCCTTGGTCATGTAGAAGGCGCCGAAGAGGTTGACCTCCAGGACCTTCTTCCAGTCGTCGATCGGCATGCGCATGATCAGGTCGTCGCGGGTGATACCGGCGTTGTTCACCAGGATGTCGACCTTGCCGAAGGCGTCCACGACGGCCACAACGGCCTTCACGCAGGCCTCCGGATCGGTGACGTCCGCCGGTACGTAGAGCGCCTTACGACCCAGCGCCTGGATCTCGGCCACAGTGGCCTCGGCCACTTCGAGTCGCCCGATGTCCACGAACGCGACGTCGGCGCCCTGGCGGGCCAGGCTCAGGCAGATGGCCTTGCCGATGCCGCGCGCGCCGCCAGTGACGAGCGCGGACTTGCCGGTCAGGTCGATCATCGTTGACTCCCTTCAGTGACGCGGCTTGCGGCGTCGGGAAATGCGCCGTCCGAGATGCGTGGTGGCATGGAGGTCGGGCCCGGTGCTGCGACCGTTTCCGGCGGTGCGATCCAGAAGCCATGCGAGGGCCGGCGGGAACGGGTTCACGGGCTCGATGTTCGGCACGGAGAGGGAGATGCGGTCGGGATCGATGGCATCGGCGCGGAGACGGTGAGCCGGGTCTGCGGTCCACTGGAGCGCGATCGCGCCGGAAGTGCCTCCGGCGCCAAATGCGACGAGCACGATGCGGTCGCCCTGCTTGATGCGCCCCTCCGACACGGCCTCGACCAGGGCGATCGGGACGGACGCCGCGGAGGTATTGCCGTACCTGTCGATGTTGACGAAGACCCGCTCCATGGGGAAGCTCATCGACTTGGCCAGCGCCTCGAGGATGCGGATGTTTGCCTGGTGAGGCACGACGAGGTCCACGTCGTCCAGGCCCATACCGGCCTTTTCGAGCGCGCGGAGCGACGTAGAGCCAAGCCGCCTGACGGCCAGCTTGAATGTCTCGCCGCCCTTCATGCGCATCAGATGCTCTCGCGCCGCGACCGTCCCCTCGTTGGCCGGGCGAGTCGCGCCGCCGGCGGGAATCCAGATCGAGTAGGTCGCGGCCGTGTCGGTGGTCAGCTCCATGCCCAGGGTTCCGCCCGGCTCGTCCGAGGCGGACAGCACCGTCGCCCCGGCGCCGTCGCCGAACAGGATGCAGGTGCCCCGATCGGTGAAGTCGGTGCAGCGGCTCATCGTCTCAGAGCCCACGACCAGGGCGTGCTTTGCCAGGCCACTCGATAGATACGCATGAGCCATGGCGTAGCCGTACACGAAGCCGGAGCAGGCCGCGGCAATGTCCATCGCGGCGGCCCTGGTGTTGCCTATCGCCTCCTTGACCAGCACAGCCGCGGAAGGAAGCGGGTAATCCGGAGTGAGCGTGCCAACGAGGATCAGGTCGATGTCTTCCGGCTGCAAGCCCGCCGTCGCGATCGCCCGCAGGCCGGCGATGGCTCCCATGCTCGCCGTCGTCTCGCCGGGTCCTGCGATACGGCGCTCGCGAATGCCCGTCCGACTAACGATCCACTCGTCGGACGTCTCCACCATTTTCTCGAGATCGGCGTTGGTGAGGACCAGGCCGGGGGCGTAGGCTCCCCAGCCCGTCAGGTGGACTCCGGTCACGGGGCGCGACATCACGGTTCGACCTCAATCAATGGCTGCTTCGCCTTAACGAGCTTCCCGGACTCGGCGACCAGACGAACGACCGTGCCTGCCTGGTCGGACTTGATCTCGTTGAAGAGCTTCATGGCCTCGATCAGGCCGATGACCTGCCCGACGGTGATGTGCTGTCCGACCGCCACGTAGGGCGGCGAGCCCGGGGACGGAGCCCCGTAGAAGATGCCCGTCAGAGGCGCCTTCACGACCTTCGCTGCCGAGACCTGGGCAGGTCCGGTCACGGCGCCGGTCGCGACGCCGCCGGCTGGATCCGTGCCCGCGCCGGCACCGCCGGTCCCCACCGTGGCCGGCCCCGAGGCCGCCGTCGCCACGGGCTTGCGCAGGACGATGCCGGTCTCGCCGGCCTCTACCTCCAGCTCGATCAGATCGCTCCGCTCCAGGAGTGCGCCGAGCCGATCGATCAGATTCAGAAGCGACACCGTCTCCTCGGACAGGCCCGGCTCGCCGGTTCCGGCTTCCTCGGAGGTCTCGCCGGCCGGCTGGCCGGGCGCCTTGTCAGGATGCTCGCTCATCGCCCGCTCCTCACTCGGCCCAGCGCCGGATGACCAGCGCGCTGTTCTGGCCGCCGAAGCCGAATGAATTGGAGACCGCGATCTCCATCGTCCGGCGACGGGCCACGTTGGGGGTCAGGTCCAGCCCTTCCGCGGTCTCGTCCGGATCCTCCAGGTTGACCGTCGGTGGCACGATGCCGGTTCGAATGCTCATGATCGTGGCTATGGCCTCGATGGCCCCGGCCGCGCCAAGGGTATGGCCGATCATGCTCTTGTTGGCGGTCACGCTGACCTGCCCGGCCCGCTCGCCGAAGAGCGTCTTGATCGCTTCGAGCTCGCGCGGGTCGCCTTCCGGCGTGGACGTGGCGTGAGCGTTCACCATCTCGACGTCGTCGACGGTCAGGTCCGCCTTCTCCAGGGCGCGCCGAATCGCCCGGACCGCTCCGGCCCCCCCGGGTGCGGGGAGCGTTATGTGGGAGGCGTCGGCCGTGGCGCCGTAGCCCACTATCTCGGCCAGCGGTTCCGCTCCGCGTTCGCGGGCGTGCTCGATCGTTTCGAGCACCAGGATGCCGGCGCCCTCGCCGATGATGAAGCCGTCTCGGCCCTTGTCGAACGGGCGGGAGGCGTGCTCGGGATCGTCGTTGCGGGTCGAGAGCGCCCGCATTGCGGCGAACGCGCCCACGAGCGACTCGTGACCGGTAGCCTCCGTGCCGCCCGCGAGCATCACGTCCGCGTCGCCACGCCGGATCGTCTCCCATGCCTCACCGATGGCGTGACCGCCGGTCGAACAGGCGGATACGACCCCGAAGTTGGGGCCCTGCTGCCCGAAGAAGATCGCAATCACACCCGCGGCCAGGTTGCCGATCGCCATCGGGATCAGGAACGGCGACATTCGATCCGGCCCCTTCTCGCCCATGAGCAGGATCTGGTCGGCCAGGGTTCGAATGCCACCGATGCCGGAGCCCACTATCACGCCGGCCCGCTCCGCCTCGGGGCCCTCGAGTCGCGCCGGAAGCCCGGCCTGGTCCATCGCCTGACGGGCCGCCACCAGCGCGAACTGAACGTATCGATCGTTGCGGCGCTGGTCCTTGCGGTCGAGGATCGGCGAGGGGTCGAAATCCTTCACCTCGGCGGCGATCCGGGTGGTAAGGCGCGAAGGGTCGAACTGCGTGATCGGACCCACGCCGGACCGGCCGGCCACCAGCCCCTCCCACGTCGACCCAACGTCGAGTCCGAGCGAGGTCAGCGCCCCCATGCCGGTGACGACGACGCGAGGCTGGCTGCCGGTCGAGCTCATCGGACCAGCTTTCCCGTGCGGATCGTGGCTGCTCGATACACGTCCCCGGGCAGGCCCCGGGCCGAGAGCGCGTCCGAGGCTGCCATGACGTCGTAGGTAGTGCGGTGGATTTCGGCCTTGATCTCGCCATCGTCGATCTCGATCAAGGCCCAGCTCGCCGTGGGGTCGCCGTCGAAGATGTAGCCGGCGCTGCCGGCGTTGACTATGGTCCGCCAGCCAACCTCGCGAACCTCCGGCACGTGGGTGTGGCCGCACACGATCACCCTGGCGTCAGTGCGGCTGAGGCGATCGATGGTCACGACCGGATCGAGGTCTACCGGGAAGCCGTCCGTCAGCGAACCGGGCGAGGCGTGGCAGAACAGGACCAGGTCGTCTCCGATCCGCAGCCGTCGCTCCCACGGCAGGCGGCGGAGGTAGTCCACGCCGTCGTCTCCGATCTGGTCGTGGGCCCATTCGGCCGCGGCCTTGTAGGAATCCGGTGCTCCTTCGGTGAACCAGGGAAACGCGGCCGTGTAGTCGCCGTCGGCGACGGCCAGGTCCGTGTTCCCGGCGATCACGTGGGCGCCGGCCTGCTCGAGCTCGCGGACCAGGGCCAGCGTCCCCACCGGATCGGGGCCGTTGAAGACCAGGTCGCCGCAGACCGCCACGAAGTCCGGGCGAGCGGCGTGGACGGCCCGGCGGACCGCCTCCAGCGCAGGCAGGTTGCCGTGGACATCGGAGAGGGCGGCGATGCGAACCATCAGCGCAGAGCGCTCTCTGGGGCGATGATGAAGCTCAGGACGGCTTCGCAGGCGACCTCGCCGTCGACGGTGGCCACTCCCCTGCCGCGCCCGAACTTGCTGCCGAGCCGCTCCATGGTCACCTCGAGCCGGAGCTGATCGCCGGGAGTGACGATGTGCTTGAAGCGGCACTCGTCGATCGCCGCGAAGAGCCCCATCCTGTCGCCGAAGCCCGGCTGCTGGGCCACGAAGACGGCCATCGTCTGGGCGAGAGCCTCGATCTGGAGCACGCCCGGCATGATCGGCTGACCCGGGAAGTGGCCCTGGAAGAACCATTCCGTGGCCGTCACCGACTTGAGGCCCACGATCCGCTTGGCCTCCTGGTCGTACTCGACGATGCGGTCGACGAGAAGGAACGGCCAGCGGTGCGGGATGAGCTTCTCGATCTGGCGGGTGGTCAGGATCGGCTCGTTGGTCGCGGCGGTATCGGTCACGTGGCGGCTCCTGGTGGCGTGGGCAGCGGCTCAGCGATTGCCTGCGGCGACGAACGGGGCGCTGCCGACGCGGTCGAGCAGGTTCGTAGTCACCTTGCCGTCGATGAAGATCTGATTGGCGAGGATCGCGCGGTGCAGCTCGATGTTGGTCGTTACGCCGTCCACGAGCAGCTCGCGCAGCGCGGCGTCGCCGCGGGCGATGGCCTGGGTCCGATCCGGAGCCCAGACGGAGAGTTTGCCCAGGAGGGAGTCGTAGTAGGTGGGAATCTCGTACCCCGGATACATGTGCGAGTCCATTCGAACGCCGGGCCCGCCCGGGGCGAGGTAGGCGTCGACCTGACCGCCCTGCGGCCGGAAATCCTTGCCGGGATCCTCGGCCAGGATCCGGAACTCGATGGCGTGGCCGCGTGAGACCACGTCCGCCTGGGTGAAACCGAGGGGCTCGCCGGCGGCGAGCCTGATCTGGAGCGCGACGAGGTCTATGCCGGTGCATAGCTCGGTGATGGGATGCTCCACCTGGACGCGACAGTTGATCTCGATGAAATAGGCGTCGCCCCGGGAATCGACGAGGAACTCCAGCGTGCCCAGGTTCTCGTAGCCGGCGGCCGCAATGGCCCGAACGGCCCGCTCGGCCAGCTCCTGACGGGCGGATTCCGAGAGAGCCGGGCTGGGCGTCTCTTCGATGACCTTCTGATGCCGCCGCTGGACAGAGCAGTCGCGCTCGCCCATGTGGACGGCGTTGCCGAAGTGGTCAACGGCAACCTGGATCTCGATGTGGCGGTTGTCGTCGAGGTACTTCTCCAGGTACAGGGCGTCGTCTCCAAAAGCCGCCTTGGCCTCGGAGCGGCTGACCTTGAAGGCGCTCTCCAGCTCGCGCGGGGTCCGGACCAGCCGCATCCCCTTGCCGCCGCCGCCGGCCGATGGCTTGATCAGGACCGGATAGCCGACACGCTCGGCCTCTTCGAGGGCATGGGCTTCGTCGCGCAGCATGCCCGACCCCGGAATGGTGGACAGGCCGTGCGCCCCGAGCAGCCGGCGCGTGGCTTCCTTGGACGCGAAGCGCTCGAGCACCTCAGCGGGCGGCCCGATGAAAGTAAGGCCGTGGGCGCGGACGACGTCGGCAAAGCCTTCGTCCTCGGACAGGAACCCGTAGCCGGGGTGGATGGCGTCGCATCCGGTCACGATCGCGGCTGAGATGATCGCCGGCGCCGAAAGGTAGCTGTGCCTAGCGTCGGCCGGCCCGATGCAGATGGCCTCGTCGGCCAGCTGAGCGGCCAGGCTTTCCCGGTCCGCCTCGCTATAGGCCACGACCGCGCCGACGCCGAGAGTTCGGCAGGCGCGCAGAACTCGCAGAGCGATCTCGCCGCGGTTCGCGATCAGGACCTTGGTGAACATCAGGCGTTTCCGACCGCGCTCGGCTGGCGCTCGGGCCGCGGCCCGTCGTACCCGTCGGCGCGTTCCGGCGGCTCGATCCGGACCAACTCCTGCCCGTACTCGACCGCCTCGCCGGCCTCGGCAAGGCTCGAGCCGATCACGCCGTCGACCGGCGCCACAACGTCCTGCTGGACACCCAGCACGTCGACCCAGCCGATGCGATCCGCCGCCCTGACACGCATCCCGACCACCAGATCGCGGCGCGGATGGTAGATACCGACGGCCGGCGACTTGGCCGCGATCACTCCCGGTTCCGCTTCGACATCGGCTTCGCCGTCCTCGCGGGGCCGTCTGTCCCTGTCCTCGGGGGCCCGCGCGGAGCCGGCGGCCGGCCGCCCGGACGCACGACCATGGCCGGCGTGGCCGTCGGCCGGACTCCCTGACGCCGCCCGGCGGCTCTCGTGGGCACCGGCGGGCTTTCTCAGCCGAGCCTTCCAGCCGCTCTCGCGGACCTCGATCTCGCCCAGCCCGCTGGCGGCGAGCTTGGCGATCAGCGCCGGCAGGAGCTCCTCGGCCAACCGGCCGATTGCCTCGTGGTCGCGCTCGACCCGGAGCGTCTCCTGGGCTTCCGTCGGACTGCCGGCGGCAGTCTGCTGGTGGGCGGGCATCGCCTACACCTCCTCGCGGTCAGACGGCGCGTCGCGCCTCGTTCCGTGGAACGCCGGCATGGCCGGCCGGCCGGCCAGCAGACCGCGCAGGCGATCCGCGATTCCAATCCGCTCCGGCGGCGCGGCCGGCCGCTCGGCCACGGTGAACGGCCCGTACGCCCTGTATCTCTTGAAGCGAGCTTCGACCAGCTCGTCGAGCGGGATGCGCCCGAGCGCGTCGAGCTGCTCGATCACGGCCTCCTGGATGCGCCGGGCGGTCTCGGTCGGGTCGGTGTGAGCTCCTTCGCCGGGCTCGGGAATCACCGCATCCACGATGCCGAGCTCGTGCTGCTCGGCGGCCGTGACCTTCATGGCGACGGCTGCTTGCTGCGATTTCTCAGCCGATCGCCACAGGATGGCGGCGCAGCCTTCGGGGCTGATGACCGAGTAGATCGAGTTCTCGAGCGCCAGCACTACGTCGCCGACGGCCAGTCCGAGCGCGCCACCCGAGCCGCCCTCGCCGGTGATGACCACCACGATGGGAGTTCGGAGACGGGTCATCAAACCGACCGACTTCGCGATCGCCTCGGCTATACCGCGCTCCTCGGCCGCCGCGCCCGGAAAAGCCCCCTGCACGTCGACGAACGTCAGGACCGGCATGGCGAAGCGCTCGGCCAGGTCCATCGCGCGCATCGCCTTGCGGTAACCCTCCGGATGGGGCAGGCCGAAGTTGCGGCGGATGTTCTCCTCGGTGTCCTGGCCTTTCTGGAAGCCGATGACGACGACGTGCCGGCCCCTGATGCGAGCCAGTCCGGCCACGATCGCCGAGTCGTCGCCGAAGAGCCGGTCGCCGTGCAGCTCGATGAACTCCTCGGCCATTCCCTTGAGCAGCTCGAGAGTGTGCGGTCGCTTCAGGTTGCGAGCTTGCTGGACGTGGGCCCAGACCGCGGCCGCGACGTTGTCCGGCCCGCCTTCCGCGGCGTGGCCGCGGTTCAGAAGTCGGTCAACCACGGGCGGCCTCCCCGCGAGATCCATTCGTATCGCCGTTACGCGAATCGCCGCTCTCGCCGACGAGCGCACCGGTCAGGGCCGAGAGCAACGAGCGCGGTCTTCCGGCGGGCGCCCCCAGCAGCTCGCCGGAGCCAGCCGCCGACGGAGCGACCAGGTACGCGAGCAGGGCGATGATGTCGCCGCGGAGGTTGGCGCGAGTGACGATCCTGTCCACGAAGCCATGGCTGAACCAGAACTCGGCGCGCTGGTAGCCGGGCGGCAGCTCCTCGCCGATGGTCCCGGCCGAGACGCGGTCGCCTGCAAACCGTATGAGGGCGTTGGGCTCGGCGATGTTGACGTCGCCGACGACGGCGAACGAGGCGAAGACCCCGCCCGTCGTGGGGTCCGTCAGGACGGAGATGAACGGCACGCGGGCTGCGCGGACTCTCTCCACGACACTCATCGTCTTGACGAGCTGCATGAGCGAGTACGTGCCCTCCTGCATCCGGGCGCCGCCCGAGGAGGAGACGATGATCAGCGGGATTCGCTCAGCCAGGGCGGCCTCGGCGGCGCGAGCCACCTTCTCGCCCACCACCGAGCCCATGGACCCGCCGATGAATCCGAAGTCCATGACGCATATCGACACTGGCTTGCCGCCCATCGTGGCCAGGCCCCAGACGGCCGCGTCGCGCAGGCCGGTGGAGAGCTGAGCGGCCATGAGCCGATCCGGGTAGGCCTTGAGGTCGACGAAGCCGAGGGCATCCACGGGCTGCAGATCGTCGTCGCGCTCGACGAAGGAGCCGCCGTCGACGAGCTGCCCTATGCGGGACATAGCGGAGATGCGGAAGTGATGCCCGCAATGGGGGCACACGCGAAGGGTCTTCTCGAGCTGCTTGTTGAACAGCATCTCGGCGCAGTCCGGGCACTTGGTCCACAGGTCCGGCGGGTAGGCGTCGCGGCGGGGGCGGAAGGGCAATCTGACCGGCATCAGGACACGACCCCGAGGATTCCGTCGATGACCCCGGTCCGGCGGCGGCCGGACTGGGTGGCACGACCATGCGCCGCACGGGCGGCTCGACCCATCCGGCCCGGCGCCGGGTGGGAGTGTCGCCACGCAACGTACACCGCCCCGATCGAAATCGCCGCGGAGGCGACGCCGACGCCGCCCACTATCAGCGGCCGCGACTGGCGAGCGGCCATCTCGGGGATGCGCCAAAACCCTGACACGGGCACAGGCGAGTGCAGCGCCGCCAGGCCGGCCGGGGCCAGGGCCGGAGCCGCAGCAGCCCCGTCGGCTCCCGCGGCAAGGTGGCTCCGGAAGTCCGCCACGGTGCCCGGGGCGGTCGACCCTGCCCGAGCCTCCGGGGCATCCACTGGCAGGCCGGCCCGCAGGCGCGCGGCGCCCGCGGCGAGACGGCCCGCAAGCGACTCCTCGAAGCGGAACGACGGGTGTACTCGAACCAGATCGGCCCGCAGCTTGCGTGCCACCAGGCGGATCGCCGGGTCCATCTCAACGTCCACCGGGAAGTCCGACACTCGCCGTTCGTCGGCGGCCATGAGGCCGTCTAGAAAGCGCTCAGTTCGCCGAGCGTCTCGCGTTCCGCCGCTGAGCATCAGCTGAGTTGCCCCCGCAGGTCGTCCGCGACGGAGCGCAGGGCGCGGTGCAGCAGCACCCGAACCGCACCCTCGGAACGGCCGAGAACGGCCGCGATCTCGGCCGTGGACATCTCATCGACGAAACGCAGAATGACCGCGCGGCGGCGATCGTCCGGTAGGCGCGAGACCGCCTGCCATGCGGCGCTGCCGGCCTCGCGAGCTGCTGCGGCCTCCGCGACGTCGTCCGGGGCGGACAGCTCTGCGGCTTCCTCCAGGGGCGTCACGGGCCGGCGGCGGTCGCGGCGTCGCTCGTTCGCGATGACATTGTGGGCGATTCGGAAAAGCCACACCCGGAACGTGGAAGCGTCCGGGGAGAGATCAGCGTCGGCCCCGGCCTCGATCGCGACCGGGCGCGCGGCCATGAACTCGTCCACGCGTTCCTCGAATCGAGGCAGGCCGGTCAGCGCCTGCATGAAGACTCGCTCGGTCGCATCTTCGGCGGCGTGGTGGTTCCGGAGCTCGTAGTAGGCGTAGCTGTACACCTGGGCCAGGTACTTCCTATACAGGGCGTCGAAGCGGGTCGGATCGCGCCGGGCCGCTTCCACCAGGCCGCGGTCGCGGTCCAGCCGGGCGGGACGGGCGCCCTTCTCCGCTTTACTCAACACTGGCCGGCTCAATTCGTTACGCCCCGGCCGCCGGCTGCCGCCGCACCGTGAGCGGCGCCGACCTCCACGGGACCGAGCCGGACGTGGGCCACCTCGCCCACGAGCAGCTCACGCTCCCCGCTCGGCGCGGCAGCATCCTCGACGAGAAGCGCCCCGGACGCCCCATCCACGCCGACGGCCTGCACCTCCTGGACCGCCCCGTCCGGCATCTCGAGCCGAACCATCCGGCCGGTCGTGACCTGGCGGTCGTGCCAGCCCGCTACGTCGAAGTAGCCGTCCCGCAGGGCCAGCACGCGCGGCTCCAGGCGGAGGAGGAAGGCGGTCAACAGGTCGCCGGAGTCGACCGGGCGCCCCCGCGACGCCTCACGAAGGCTCGTCATAGAGTCGGCGAGCTCCGGCGGGAATGCGTCCCGCGGCCAATCGACGTTCACTCCGATTCCGACGACGGCCGTGACGGCGGCCGGTGCCCGCGCCCTCGCTCTCGCCCAGCACCCCGGCCAGCTTGCGCACTCCGGACTCGGCGGCCACCACGATGTCGTTGGGCCATTTGAAGCGGAGCATGCCGAGCGGCAGTCCGGCCGCTTCCTCGGCTGCATCGGCCATCGCCAGAGCCACGACCGCCGGGAGCCGCCACAAGCGATCGGGCGCGAGGTAGCCCGGCCGGAAGCCCACCGAGAGCGTCAGGGCGGCGCCGTCCGGCGCGACCCAGGATCTGCCCGATCGGCCACGACCGGCAGTCTGCACGTCGGCGATAGCGAGACAGACCTCTGGCGTTCCTGCGGTCAGCCAGTCTCGAACGACATCGTTGGTCGAGGGGACCGACCGAAACCGCTCCTGGCGCGACAGGAACGCGACGTTCGTCGTCACGCGCCCGTCTTCGATGTCCCGCCGGATCCCCCACCGGCCTCGGCGGCCAGCTCGCTCTGGAGCATTGGCTCCGGCTCCTCGAGAGCGAACGCCTTGTGCAGCGCCCGAACCGCGGTCTCGACCTGGTCCTCGGCGATCATGCAGGTGATCCGGATCTCGGAAGTAGAGATGATCTCGATGTTCACTCCGGCCTCGGCGAGCGCCGCGAACATGCGCGAGGCGTAGCCGGGAGCGTTCTGGATGCCGGCCCCGACAATCGAAACCTTGGCCATCGCCGAGTCGGTCGTCATCTCGCGGAAGCCGAGCTCCCGAACGATCGGCTCGAGGATGCGCTTGGTCTTCGCCAGGTCGCCCCGGGTAATGGTGAAGCTCAGGTCTGTCGTGCCGTGATGGCCAACGTTCTGGACGATCGTGTCGACGTTGATGCCCGCCTCGGCAAGCGGGGCGAAGACGGCGTGAGCGACTCCGGGCCGGTCCGGGACCTCGACGAGGGTCACCTTGGCCACGTTGCGGTCGTGGGCCAGCCCGCGAACCTTGTTGCGCTGCTCCACGAACGGATCCTCCTTGATGAGAGTGCCGGGCAGGTCTTCGAACGAGCTCAGCACCTCGATGACCACGTTGTTCACCCAGCCTAGCTCGACGGCTCGGCCCTGCATTACCTGCGCGCCCTGGTGGGCCAGCTCCATCATTTCCTCGTAGGAGATGACCGGCAGCTGACGAGCCTCGGGCACGAGGCGCGGATCGGCGGTGTAGATGCCGCGGACGTCGGTGAATATCTGGCAGCGATCCGCTTCGAGCGCGGCCGCAATGGCGACTGCCGTGGTGTCCGAGCCGCCACGTCCGAGGGTGGTGATCTCCCTGAGATGCGGGTCCAGCACGCTCTGGCCCTGGAACCCGGCGATGATGACGACGCGACCTGCGTCCTTCTCGCTCAGGATGCGCTTCGGATCGATGCCGGCGATGCGGGCCTTACCGTAGTTGCCGTCGGTTGTGATGCCGGCCTGGGCGCCCGAGAGCGCGATGGCCGGGACTCCGAGGGCGTGCAGTGCCATCGAGACGAGGGTCGCGCTCTGGTGCTCGCCGGTCGCCAGAAGCATGTCCAGCTCGCGTGGATCGGGGTCGTCGGTGATGGCGCCGGCAAGGGCCAGAAGCTCGTCCGTGGCATCGCCCATCGCGGAGACGACAACGACAAGGTCCGCGCCGGTGGCGCGTTCACGAGCGACTCGCGCCGCGACGCGGCGAATCCGGTCGGCGTTGGCGACGGACGAGCCACCGAACTTCTGAACCACGAGGGATTTGGACATGGCGGGCATTCTAGCAGCGCTCGCCCGTTCCTCGACACCACGGGGTGCAACCGGCGAGCTTCCCGGGCCACTCGGACGGGCGAGTCCCCGACAATCGCGTCTATCTCACCAGGGAGTCGCTCGCAATGTGCTTCGACCTTGACAGCAGCCCGCCCATCCGCGCCGAACGCCGGCGCCGCAGTAGAGAAGCGGTCGATCGAGATCGGAGCGGCCGACGGCAACACCTTCCGGGCATTCCACGCCCGACCGGAGGAGACGACGGGCAACGCGATCGTCATCCTGCCCGACGTGCGGGGCCTCCACCACTACTACGAAGAGCTGGCAGTCCGCTTCGCCGAGATCGGCGTCGAGGCGGTCGCGATCGACTACTTTGGACGGACGGCCGGGACCGGCGAACGGGGCGACGACTTCGACTCCGGACCGCACGTTGCCCAGACGACGTGGGCCGGGCTGTCGGCGGACGTCGCGGCCGCGGCATCGTACCTTCGCGGAACCGAGAGCGACGGCGATGTCCGAGCCCTCTTCACAACGGGCTTCTGCATGGGCGGCCGCAACGCGTTCCTGTCCGCCACGCTCGGGCTGGGCCTCGCCGGCGTCATCGGCTTCTACGGCTGGCCCGGTGGGCCGGCTCGCAACGACACGCCGGCGCCGATCGAGATGGTCAGCCAGTTCGAGTGTCCCGTTCTCGGAATCTTCGGCGGCTCCGACCAGGGGATTCCGGTCGCTATCGTGCAGCAGTTCCGGGACGCCCTGACCGCGGCCGGCATAGACCAGGAGATAGTCGTGGAGCCGGACGCGCCGCACAGCTTCTTCGACCGCAAGCAGGCCGAGTTCCAGGTCCAGTCGGACGACGCCTGGGGCCGCGTCCGGCGGTTCATCATGGACCACGGAGCCAGGTAGGCTCCGTCCGATTCGGGCCCAGAGCCGGCGACTCCCACCCGGCGACCCCACGACCCGGCGACCCCACGACCCTCGAGCCGCTGCCCAGAGCACCTCGGCGCGCCGCCGTCCCGTTACGGTCAGCCTTCAGCGTCTATCCCGCGACGCCGCGCCGCAGCTGTGCGACCATTCGCGGGCGAGGCGCCGTTTCGCGGCGGCTTCCTCATGCGCGGCGAGATTCGCGCCGGTCACCGGAGGAGTTGATGTTCAGGCGACACGATCGGCGCGACGGCGACGCGGCAGCGCAGGAGCCCCGGCCAGGGGACCCGGACGAAGGCCGGGACGAGTTCCTGGAGGACGAGCCGGCTGCGTTCGAGGACGGGCTGCCGGCAGAGGACGAGCCGGAAGACATGACCGCCGACCTGGAGTCGCAGGCAGCGGACTACCTGGCCGGCAACGACGTCTGGATGTATGGGCCCAACGCCGAGGCGGTGCTGGAAATCCTCGACAGACTCGAGGAGATGACCCCAGCCGAGGCCCGGCCCCTCGCCGAAGCGTGGCTCGAGATTCCCAAGTCGGACCGCGATCACGCCCGCAAGGCAGTGCGCAAGCTATACGAAGCCGATGAGGAGGCCACCCGCCACCTTCAGCTGGCCAGAGAGGCGGTCGGCACGTGGATGGCGGTGACCGCCGGCTACCCGGAGTTCGTCAAGGCGGAACCGGATTGGGCCCGCGTTTGTGCTCAGGCGGGCGAGGCGGCCCTGGACGGGGCCACTGCCCTGATTCTCGAAGAGTCCCTCGAGGAGGACGACTTCGAGGCGCTCTATACGCCGTGGTCTGAGACGACCGCCCAGCTGGACGCGGCCGCTGCCGCGGCGAAGCTCGCGTCGGGCGATGGGGCCGTCGGCGACGATGAGGCGGCGGAAGGCGAAGACGAAGAAGAAGACGACGAGGAAGAAGCCGCGTTCGGCCCCAACTCGGACGCGGTGACCGACTTCCTGAACCGGCTCTGGCTGCTGACGCCCGAACAGGTCGGGCGCCTCGTGAGCGGCTGGCAGGATGCCCCCCGCGACGAGCTGCGGCAGGCCCACGAGTCACTCAAGCGCCTGGCCGCCGAGGATCCCGAGTATCGCGGACAGGTCCGCCATGCCCAAAGGAAGCTGACCGCCTGGCTGAACTCGGGTCGCATCGAGGAGACGGCGGGGTTCCTCGGCCAGGCCGGCCAGGGCGAGTCCCGCAAGATGGCCGGTCCGGCACTTGCGGACGCGGTGGCCGCGCTGGTGCTGGGGGATCTTCTGGATCCGGAGGATGCCGAGGTCCTCTACGGGCCTTGGTTCAATCTGATCGGCGCGCCCCCGCTCCCCGAACTCGCGGAGGAAGAGACCCCCAAGACCCCGGCCAAGGGCCCGGTTACATCGAAGGGCGCTGGCGGGGCCAAGGGCGCGGCTCCGTCGAAGAGCCCGGCCAAGGGCGCGGCTCCGGCCAAGGGCGCGGCTCCGGCCAAGGACGCGGCCCGGCCAAGGGCGCTACCAAGAAGGCGAAGCCCAGCAAGTGAAAGACCGCCCGGCGCCACCGGGCCAGGAGGGATGATGTTCGGCCGTGGGAAGGGCAAAGGAAAGGGCCCCGTAGCCAACAAGCTGCGTGGCGAGGCGGAGCCCAACAAGCTGACCTGGGCCGCGACCGACGCCGAGGCCGGCCAGCTGGAGCCCGCCGACGACGAGTTCCTCGACGATGAGGAGCACTCGAGGGCGACGAGCTTCTCGAGGGGGAGGGCGAGGAAGAGGAGCTGGACGAGCGGACGCTCGCCCAGCGCCAGGCCGACCTCCAGGCCGAGCTCCAACGGCAGGCCGAAGAGTTCGGACTGACCGGCTCGAACCCGTCTGCCATATACGGCCCGCGCGGCGAGGACGTCGCGGCTGTCCTCGATGCCCTGTCCGAGATAGATGAGGATCGAGCGGAGCAGCTCGCCGACGCGTGGACGGCCGTCGATCCCACCGAGCGCGACGTCCTGGAGCGGGACCTGCTCCAGCGCAGCCGTCAAGGCCAACGCAGGTACGAACTGTCGGCCGCGGAGGACTCGGTCACGGCCTGGCTGAACAGCCTCAAGCTGGAGGACGACGACGAAGCCGCTCTCTGGACCGTCGTCGCGGACGCAGCCCGCGGGGCGGTCCAGGCGATCATCCTCGACGAGGATATCGACGACGCCGACTACGACATGCTCTACGGTCCCTGGGGCGCAGGTCATGGACGCCGACGATGCCGGCACGTCCGCGGGCGACGGCGCCGACTCCGGGGATTCCGGGGAGGCGACCGAGCCGCAGGGCGAGTTCGGGCCGAACACGGAGCTCGTCCGGCTGTTCCTGGCGAAGCTCGACGAGCTCACCCCCGAACAGGCGGCAGAGTTGACAGCGTCCTGGAGGGAGCAATCGAAGTCGGACCTGAGGCTGGCGCATCGGGCCATGCAAGAACTGGTTCGCGAGGACCAGACCTGGCGGGACCAGGTGAAGGCCGCTCAGGACCAGGTCGCCTCCTGGGCCAACAGGCCTCACCTGTCGCGCCCCATCCATCCGGACCGAACCCCCGTCGGCGATGTCGAGGCCTGGGCGCGCGCGCTGCCCGCCGCAGTCGACGCGGTCTCCGCACTGGTGCTTGCCGACCTGCTCGAACCCGAAGATACCGAGAGTCTCTACGCCGCCTGGGAGACCACGATCGGCGAGCCGAAGCTGCCCGAGTTCGAGGACGACGCGACCACCTGAACTACACCGCCGCCGAACTGCGGCGATCGACGGTGAAGCTGGACACGTTACCGGCCTTCTGCAAGACTCGCGTCAATGAAGCAATCGATCGTCACCCTGGACATGGAAGGCGTCCTGACGCCGGAGATCTGGATTGCCGTGTCCGAAAAGACGGGCATCCCGGAACTGCGCCGCACCACACGCGATGAGCCGGATTACGACAAGCTCATGCGCGGGCGTCTGGCCATCCTGGACCAGCATGGATTGAAGTTGTCAGACATCCAGAATGTCATCGGCACGCTGCGGCCCCTGCCCGGCGGGAAGGAGTTTCTGGATGAGCTGCGTTCGCTTGTGCAGGTCGTAGTCCTGTCCGACACGTTCGAGCAGTTCGCCGCTCCGCTGCTCCGCCAGCTCAACTGGCCGACGCTCCTGTGCCACCGGCTGATCGTCGAGAACGACCACATCGTGAATTACCAGTTGCGCATCCGGGAGCAGAAGCGCGAAGCCGTGGCCGCCTTCAAGCGTATGAATTACCACGTCATCGCCGGGGGCGACTCATTCAACGACATCGCCATGCTCAGCGAGGCCCACGCAGGGATCCTGTTCCGCGCGCCCGCCGGCGTGAAGCAGCAATTCCCCCAGTTCCCGGCCGTGGAGACATACACGGATTTGATGGAACTGATCAAGCAAGATATGGCGTGAGGACTATGGCGGCCCCGCGGCCGGCGTACTGACGCGACCGAGGCCGGCGCGACAGCGCATTGGCAGTTTGCGACTCGGCGCAGAGGGGCGGAACTCGGGAGCAAGCAGGCGGCCCGACCCCCGCTCGGTCTACCAGCCCAGGGCGCGCATCACGCCGGCCGTGGTCGGCGCCGCTTCGAGGATCGCGCCGGCGCCGCCGGCGGTTCGCTCGGCCGTCTCCGGGTCCTTGAGGCCGTGGCCCGTGAGGACGCAGACGACGGTGGCGTCACGGTCGATCCGCCCCGCCCCGGCCAGCTTGCATGATACCCGCCAGGCTGGCCGCCGAGGCGGGCTCGCAGAAGACTCCCTGGCTCGTGGCGAGCTCCCGATAGGCCGCCACGATCTCGTCGTCCGTGACCGTCTCGATGAGCCCGCCCGACTCGTCGCGAGCGGCCACGGCCTGCTTCCATGACGCCGGATTGCCGATGCGGATGGCCGTGGCGATGGTCTCGGGCTTCTCGACGGGGTGGCCGAGCACGATCGGCGCGGCGCCGGCGGCCTGGAAGCCGTACATGCGCGGCCTCGCCGAGATACGGCCGGCGGCCTGGTAGCGGTTGAAGCCGGCCCAGTAGGCGGTGATGTTGCCGGCGTTCCCGACGGGGATGGCCAGGATGTCGGGCGCGGCGCCCAGGTCGTCGCAGACTTCGAAGGCGGCGGTGGTCTGGCCCGCGATACGGTAGGGGTTGACCGAGTTGACCAGCGTGACCGGATGGTCGCGCTGCTCGGCCATCTCGCGAACGACCTGGAGGGCTTCGTCGAAGTTGCCGTCGACGGCCACGACTTTCGCGCCGGCGGCGATGGCCTGGATCAGCTTGCCCAGGGCGATCTTGCCCTTGGGCAGCACGACGATCACCTCCAGCCCGGCCGCCGCGCCGTACGCCGCGGCGGAGGCCGACGTGTTCCCGGTGGAGGCGCAGATGACCGCCTTCGCGCCCTCCTCGACCGCCTTCGAGATGGCCACGACCATGCCCCGGTCCTTGAACGAGCCGGTCGGGTTCATGCCCTCGTACTTGGCGTACAGGTTGGCCACGCCGATGCGGGCCCCAATGTGGTCCAGGCGGACCAGAGGCGTGAAGCCCTCGCCCAGGCTGATGATCGGAGTGGCGTCGGTGACGGGCAGGAACTCCCGATAGCGCTCGACCAGGCGCGGGCGGGCTGCGTGGGCGACGGAGAGGTTGGCGGGCATGGACACGGCGGGTGGCTCCGGCTACGAGGTCAGGATCGGATAGATGGGCACGTCGCGGTCCGGATCGATGAGCGGCTCGATGGCGTCGCGGACCTCGGCCAGCGGCACCGGCCTCGTCTGAACCGCCACCCACGTCCGGCTCCGATGACGCGGGACGCTGCTCGGAGGCGGAGCGGCCATCTGCTCGGCGAGTCGACCCGGGACCTCGTCGGGCAGCACGCCCGGCAGGCAGACGTACCACGGCCGCCTCACTGTGGCGCGGTCGTCGGCGAGGACGACCAGCTCCGGTGCGGCTGGCGGAAGGTCCGCCCAGGTGGACAGGCCGCTCCGGACCACCTCGAGGAGGTCGGCCAGGACGGCGCTGCTCGTGGCTGGTCCGCCGGCGCCGGGGCCTTCGAAGGAGACGCGGCCGACGGGATCGGCATCGACCTCCAGTCGATTGAGCACGCCGTCGGTGCGACCCAGCGGCGCGGCCGACAGGGACCGCGGAGGTCATCACCGAGCCCGCCAGCCCGAAGTGACGGCTCGGCGGTGCCCGGCGTGCTGGCAGTGGCAACCAGTCGAATCGCCAGGTTCAACGCGACAGCGCCGGCGATGTCGGCGGCCGAGACTCCGGTGATGCCGGGCTTGCCGTCGCCGCGCAGCGAGGGCGGGCGGGCGATGACGGAGTCGATCTCGGGCCACGCCCCAAAGGCCAGCCGGGTCAGGACCGCGAGCTTGTTGGCGGCATCGTGGCCTTCCACGTCGGCTCTCGGGTCGCGCTCGGCGTAGCCCTGCGCCTGGGCGGCGGCCAGGACCTCCTCGTAGCTGCGTTTCGCCTGCATCATCTCGGTCAGGATGAAGTTGGTGCTGCCGTTGACGATGCCGCGCACGCGGCGGATGTGGTTGGCGGCGAGACCGCGGGCGATGGTGTCCAGGACCGGCGTGCCGCCGCAGACCGCGGCTTCGTAGCGAAGGGCCGTACCGGCGGCTCGGGCGATCGATTCCAGCTCGGCGCCGTGATGGGCCAGGACGTGCTTGTTGGCCGTGACGACCGGCTTGCCGCGCCTTCAGCGCCGCGGCGATGAGCGACAGGGCCGGTTCGTCTCCTCCAAGCAGCTCGACGACGACGTCCACGTCCTCGCGCCCGACCACGGCCACCGCATCCGGCACGATGAGCTCGCGTGGCAGGCCGCGGTCCACCGCGCCCTGGACGTTGAGATCGGCCATGGCCACCAGTTCGAGCATCCGGCCGCCGGCCGGACCGATGCGCCGGTCGGGGCTGCGGAGGAAGCCGCGGGCCACCTCCGCGCCGACGGTGCCCACGCCGAGGATCGCGACACGAACGGGTCGTTGCTCGGAGGGCATGGACTGCTCGACTGGGGCCAGCGGCACCGAGGTGGAACCGCAGCCGAGGTGACGGACTGGCTGTGCGTCGTCTCGGAATGGTACCCGAGGCGTCGCTCACTCTGCCCGAAAGCGCGGGCCGGACGACGCCTTGCCCGGCCCCCGTCCGGTACACTCGCGGCCATGACCACCGACGCCGCCGCCACGTCCGTCCCTCGCGCGCCGACCCTGCCACCCAAGCCGCGCGCCTTCAGCGGCATCCAGCCGAGCGGGGTCATGCATCTCGGCAACGACCTCGGCGCGGTCCGCAACTACGTCGCTCTCCAGGACCGGGGCGTCGCCGAAGGCTTCGAGACGATCTACTGCGTGGTGGACTACCACGCCCTGACCCACGTCCACGATCCGGAGATACTCCGCCGGCAGACGCTCGAGATGGCCGCCTCGCTAATCGCCCTCGGTCTCGACCCGAACAAGTGCACTCTCTTCGTCCAGTCGGACCGGCCCGAGGTCACCGAGCTGTGCTGGCTCTTCAACACCGTCACCCCGGTCGGCTGGCTGCAGCGCACGCCCACGTACAAGGAGAAGCGGGAGAACCAGCCCGAGGACGTCAACCACGGTCTGCTGACCTACCCCGTACTCCAGGCCGCGGACATCGTCATCTACAAGGCCTCACTGGTGCCGGTCGGCAGGGATCAGGCCGCCCACCTGGAGTTGAGTCGCGAAATCGTGCGCGCCTTCAACGCCCGATACGGCGAGACCTTCCCGGAGCCGAAGGCGGTCTACACGGAAGCCCCCGTCGTGCTGGGCACGGACGGCCAGCGCAAGATGAGCAAGTCGCTCCGGAACACGATCGAAGTCCTGGCCGAGCCGGATCTCATCCGCAAGCAGGTCATGTCGATGGTGACCGACACCCAGCGGATCCTTCGAACAGACCCGGGTCGGCCGGAGGTCTGCAACGTCTGCCAGATGCATCGCTTCTTCGGCGACGACTACGAGTACATCTGGGAAGGCGAGCGAACGGCCCGCACCGGCTGCGTCGACAACAAGAAGCTGCTGGCCGACCGGATCATCGCCCACTACGCGCCCGCCCGGGAGACCTATCGCGAGCTGACCGCCGATCCGGCTCGACTGCGCCGAATCCTGGACGAGGGGGCCGAACGGATTCGCCCAATCGCTCAGGCCACGATGGTCGAGGTCCGAGAACGGATGGGACTCCGCTAGGACCTCTGCAGCCATCCTCGGGCTGGCGGTCCGTCGTACCATCTGCTCGACCAGCCCGCCGAGGATCGAAGGTCATGACCGAGCAGCCAGCTCCGCCGCCGTACACGCTGACCCCGCGCGAGCATCGCTGGCTAACCGCCCTCCTCATCCTGGCGACGCTGACGTTCGCCTTCGTCGTCATCGATTACGCGGGGAAGTACCTCACGTACTTCAACGACGTGATCATGGTGTTCTTCCTCGCGTGGCTGCTCGCCTTCATCCTCAGCCCGATCGCCAACGGCCTGGTTCACCTTTTCCCGCGCCTGCCGCGGGCCATCGCCGTCGTGATCGTATACAGCCTGCTGATCGTCATCCTGATCACGGCCGTCCTGCTCATCGCCCAGCAGCTGTACTCGTCGATCAACAACCTGATCCATGACAAGGCCTTCAACGATCCGGAGCATCTGCGCAAGATCCTCGACCCGCTGCAGGCGAGACTGAACGATCTCGGCGGCAGCCGGATCAGCCTCTACGACCAGGTCAATCAGCTCCTGACGAACCTCAAGAGCGGCGCCAGCGACCTCACCAAACCGCTGGGCGACATCGCGGTAGCCAGCCTCGGCATCTTCGGCAACCTGCTCTTCATCTTCTTCCTGTCGCTGTACATGGCCGTGGACCGCGAACGGATCGCTCGCTTCCTCTTCCGCATCGTCCCGGTGAACTACACGGACGAGGCGCAACTGCTCGAGCACAGCGTTTCCCGCTCATTCGGCGGCTTCCTGCGCGGCGAAGCCCTCATGGGGATCATGTACGGCCTGATTTCGATGGTCGCCAGCGTCCTCTTCGGTCTGCCCTACATGCCGGTCACGGCCGTCTCATCGGGTGGGCTGCAGATGATCCCGTTCTTCGGGCCCTTCGTCTCGTGGACGCCGCCGGTGCTCATGGCCATCTTCCTCAAGCCGGATGCCGCGTTGCCCGTCCTGATCATCATGGTCGTGGGCTGGTTCGTGCTGATGAACATCGTCCAGCCGCGGCTCATGGCTGAAGCCGTAGGCCTTCACCCGGTGGTGGTCCTGGGTTCGGTCATGATCGGCGGCAAGATCGACGGCATCCCCGGCGCGATCTTCGCCGTCCCGATTGCGGCAGTCATCGCCGCGTTCTTCTTCTATTACCTGGGACGCAACCGTGACATCGCGTCCGTGGCCCTGCGCGCCGCCAGACGCGTCGAGGAGCGCGAGGGCCATCCGATCAGAGTGCCGCGCTTGCCGCAGGCGGGTGAGGACCAGGAGGTCGAGCCCGAGGGCGCTCCCATCATGGCCAACACAATTCGGCGCCGCGCCCGACCAGCCAGCGCGTCAACAGCCCAGGCTCGGCAGGTCGCCCCGCCCGATCAATCGCCCGGAGCCCGCCCCGTAGGTCGCTCGCGCCTGCTCCAGCGAGACCCGGCGCTTTGGCGGTCGTCAGGACTTGGCGACCTTCGACAGGGCGGCGACGATGCTCACGAATGTCGCCTGGCTCACGTTGGTGCCCGTGGCCGTGTAGCCCTGAGCCGTCCCCGGACCTGACGTAGATCGCGAACCCGCCGCCGGAGACTGAGTCGAGCGCGCCCGACAGCCCTCCGAAATGGCCAGTCCCGATGACCGAGGTGTGGGGTGAGCAGGCGGCGGCGCTCGTGGTGCAGAAGGCGCCCTCCTGGATGACGATCTGGCTCCCGCCCGGACCTTTGTAGGTAGCTGTTAGCTGTCCGCCGTTTGGCTGCGTGTAGTTGGCCGAGGCAAAGAACCAGCCCGACGGCATCACGCCGCAGTACACCGCAAACGGCAGCTGGTTGGCCGCGTCGGCAAAGAAGGCCTGCTTGTCTGCGCCCCCGGAGCACAACGCTGCGGGGCCGGCCGGACCGGGCGTCGGAGTCGGCTTGGGAGTCGGAGTCGGCTTGGGAGTCGGAGTGGGGGCGCCGGGCTCCGGGGTCGGCGTTGGCGCAGGCGTCGGAGTCGGCGTCGGAGTCGGCTCGGGCGTCGCCGTTGGCTCAGGCGTCGGCGGGGCAGGCGTCGGAGTCGTGTAGATGACGATCGGCGACGGCTTTGCGCTGCTGCAAGCCGCCGCTACCAGGCAGAGGGTCATCGCCGCGGCGAGGATCCGGTAGGCGCGCGGGCGTCGGGAATTCACGGGTAGTCCTCGGTTGTTCACGTCTCCCCCAATCTCGTGATGCCGGCGCCGGGAGGGGCCGGATCGCCCTCGACCAGAACGCCTATTCGAACCCGGCTGGCTCAGGCGGGGACGGCCGGCTGAGTGGTGAAGATCGACACCTGCGCGCCTTCGGGGAGCATCACGCCCAGAATCTTCTGCAGGGCAAGGACGTGGACGCAGGAACCCCAGCTCTCAAAGAAGTGGCAAGTGCATTGCCAGGTTTCGCCGTCGAGTCGAACCGTATGGGTGTCGTTGTCGCCTTTGAACGTGACCGCGAGCTGTCCGAATGAGATCCGATCCAACTCGCGCGCGTAGCGGTTCGCCTTCTCGACCTTCCCGATGAGAGAGCTGTGCATTGCCGAAACCCTCCGTCGCCCTGCCTGCCCCGAAGAGGTCCCGTCCGGTCGCGTTGTCGCGGCCGCCGGCTCCAGGTCCTCACTGTACAGCTGCGAGCCAAGAGAGGGCTGACCGGCCGGACTGTCAGGCGCGACGTCACACGGCGGCGGGAGGTTACGGTTTGGTTCGGTCGCCGGCGATCGTCTACGCGCCCCGGACGATCCTCTCGCCGACCGCCAGGTTGGCGTCCACGGCGGCGTTCGAGACGGCCTCCGTGTAGACCCGCACGAGCGGCTCCGTGCCGCTGAATCGGATCAGGAGCCACGACCCGTCGGCGGAGAAGAACTTGAAACCGTCGTTCGTGGACAGAGTCTGAGTCCGAACGACGGGACTGCCGGCCAGGTCGGGCGGCGCCTTCTGCGGCAGCTCGACGAGCAGGCGGCTCTTCAGCGCCGGGTAGACGGCCCGATCGAAGTGGACGTCCACCCGCCGATAGCTCGACGGGCCGGCGATCTCGTGGAGGTGGGCCAGGGCCTTCGAGACCGGCCAGCGACCGGCCTCCTTCTCCCGCAGGAACAGGTCCAGCAGCATCAGATCGGCGAAGATCCCGTCGCGTTCCGGCAGGTGCATGCCGAACCCAAAGCCGCCGGATTCCTCGCCGCCCATCATCGCCCCGGTTTCGATCATCTTGGGCCCGACGTACTTGAACCCGACCGGGACCTCGTGTACAGCCACGCCGTAGCGTTCGCCCAGCCGCTCGGCCATCGACGTCTCGTTTACCGTCTTCACGACGGGGTCGCGGAGGCCCCGATGCTCGATCAGGTAGTACATGAGCAGGGCGTACACCTGGAGAGTGGTGATGAATACGCCCCGCTCGTCGGCGGCGCCGGACCGATCCGCGTCGCCATCCAGGAGCAGTCCCAGATCCGCGTGCCCGGTCACGATCGCGGCGAGGGCTTCGTCGACGTTGGGCGGGATAGGCTCGGGATTGACGCCGCCGAAATAGGGGTTGCGTTCCGAGTGGATCTCCCTGACGCGGATGCGGCCTCCGGCAAGGAGACGCGGAATCCAGGTGGCCCCGCAACCGAAGAGCGGATCGACCAGGAGGTCTATCTCGGCGGCCCGCAGGCGGTCCAGGTCCAGGTTCCGGCCGATGAACTCCCGGTACGCGTCGAAAGGGTCGTACCGCTCGACCAGTCCGGCCGCCTCGGCGTCCGCGAATGGGCGCGTCTCGATGTCGCCTGCGGCTCCTGCTGCGATGCGAGCCTCGATGTCGGCCAGCATCTCCGGCCCGGCCGCGGCTCCCGTGGGTGACTTGATCTTGAAGCCGTTGTCGGTCCAGGGGTTGTGGCTGGCCGTGATCACGATGCCGGCCGCGGCCCGTCGCTGGACGACCTCGAACGAGGACATCTGTGTGGGCACGGCGTGGGAGGCGAAGACTATCGGTATGTCGTGGGCCAGAACCACCTCGGCCGCGGCGGCCGCGAAATGCTCGCTGCCGAACCGCCGGTCGTAGGCGAAGACGATGCCGCGGGCCTGCTGTCCGCTGTCGACCACGTACTCGGCCACTGCCCGGGCGCAGCGGCGGACGTTGACGAACGTGTAGTCGTCGGCGATCTTGGCGCGCCAGCCGTCCGTGCCGAAGACGATGCGGGTTGGCTCGGCGACGGTTGGGGTGAGGCTCACTGCTTATCCTCTGTGGCTGGAGGTGTCCGGCTGGAGCTCATAAGCTCCTGGGCGATTCCCCGGACGTCCTGCGAGCGCTCGGCAGAGCAGATGAGCAGAGCCTCCGGCGTGTCGACCACGATGGTGTCGCCCAGGCCGATCGTAACGACCAGGCGATCTCCTGCGAGAACCAGGGTGCCTTTGGATCCCAGGTCGCGACGGTTTCCGCGTCCCACCGCACCAGGCGCGACGGAATCCGTCTGGGGCGCGCCGAACCGGGCCGAGCTGGGGGCGCCCGGGGCGGACTCGGCGGCGGCCGCCTCGAGCGCGGCGGCATGCCAGATGTCCCTGAGCGCAGCCCAGCTGCCCAGGTCGCTCCAGCCCACGTCCATCGGCACCACGGCGACGCCGCCCTCCACAGATGCCGGCTCCATGACCGCGTAGTCGATCGACGTCGCCCTGATGGCGGGATAGGCAGCCGCGAGATCGGCCGGAGTTCCGGCAGCGCAGATCGCCCGGATCGGCCCCAGGATCTCCGGAGCGTGGCGGGCGAGGCGGGCGCGGATGGCGCCCCGGGTCCAGGCGAAGATGCCGGCGTTCCAGCTGGCCAGACCCGTGGCGAGGAGCGCCTCCGCCTTCTCCACGGTCGGCTTCTCCACGAACCGCTCCACGTCGAAGGCCGGTCGCCCCGCTACCTGGCGGGCCGGCGGCCGTGCCAGGACGTACCCATAGCCCGTCTCGGGCCGGTCGGGCGTCACGCCCAGCGTCACGAGGGGCCCGGCAACGGCGCCTCCGGTCCCGGCCGTGGCCACGGCAGCGGCGGCGGCCAAGGCATCCCGAAAGCCAGCTTCGTCGGCGACGTAGGCGTCCGCCGGCAGGACGAGCATCACTTCGTCCTCGGGACGAGCGACCCATTCGGCCGCAAGCGCCACGGCCGCCGCGGTGTTGCGGCCGATCGGCTCCCCGATCAGGTTCGCGGCGGGGACGGCTGGCAGCTGCTCCGCCACCAGCGCCATGTGGCGCCGCTCGGCGATCACGTAGACGTCTTCCGGAGCGATGAGCGGCGCCAGCCGCGCGACGGTGCGCTGGATCAGCGTTTCATCGCCGACGAGTCGCAGGAACGGCTTGGGACACTCAGGCCGGCTCAGCGGCCAGAGACGCGTCCCGCTTCCACCGGCAAGGACGACGGCGTACATGGCGGTTCAGCGTCCGGCAGCCGCCGGCAGGGCCAGGCCGCACTCATCGGCAAGAGCGGCTGCCTTGTTAGTTCGCTCCCAGGTGAAGTCGTGGTCGCTCCGCCCGAAATGCCCGTAGGCGGCGGTGGCCTGGTAGATCGGCCGGCGCAGGTCCAGGGCTTCGATGATCCGCGACGGGCGCAGATCGAAGTGCTTCGCGATGGCCGCCATGATCTTGTCGTCCGGCACCTTCTCAGTGCCATAGGTCTCGATCGAGACCGACACGGGGTGGGCGACGCCGATCGTATAGGCGATCTCGATCTCGAAGCGGTCCGCAAGGCCCGCGGCGACGACGTTCTTGGCCACCCATCGGGCGGCGTAGCTGGCCGAGCGGTCGACCTTCGTCGGGTCCTTGCCGGAGAATGCGCCACCGCCGTGTCGCGCCATGCCGCCGTAGGTGTCGACGATGATCTTGCGGCCGGTCAGGCCCGCGTCCCCCATCGGTCCGCCGATGACGAACCGGCCGGTGGCGTTGACGTGCATGACCGGGTCCGTGGTCCGCAGCTCCGCCGGCACGATCGGCATGATCACCGACTCGATGATGTCGGAGCGGAGCTTCTCCATCCGGGCGTCGGGATCGTGCTGGGCCGCAACGACCACGTTGGTCACTCGCTTGGGGACGCCGCGATCGTACTCGACGGTCACCTGTGTCTTGCCGTCGGGCCGCAGGTACGGCAGCTGGCCGCTCTTGCGCACTTCCGCCAGCCGTCGGGCCAGGCGATGGGCAAGGGCGATCGGCAATGGCATCAATTCGGGCGTCTCGCGGCAGGCGAAGCCGATCATCATGCCCTGGTCGCCCGCGCCCAGCTCGTGCCTGGCTGCGGGTGAGGTTCCGTCGCCGCGCGTCTCGAGGGCATCGTCGACACCCATCGCGATATCCGGCGACTGCTCCTTTACGCTGACCAGCGTGCCGCACGTCAGGTAGTCGAAGCCGTAGTCTGCGTTGGTGTAGCCGATCTCCCGGACCGTGTCGCGAACCACGGCCTGGAAGTCCACGTACGTAGAGGTGGTGATCTCGCCGAGCACGAGCACGAGGCCGGTGGTGGTCGCTGTCTCGCACGCCACTCGAGCCATTGGATCCTCGGCAATGATGGCATCCAGGATCGCGTCCGAGATCTGGTCGCACATCTTGTCCGGGTGCCCCTCGGTCACCGACTCGGACGTGAACAGGTACTGCGGGTCGTCGACAATACTGGTCATTCTTCTCCCAGGGCGCCCCTTCTGGCCGGCGAATGCGGCGGGCGGTCAGCTGCAGCCCGAAGGGTAGCACGCGAGAGCCATCGGCCTGGCCAAGTACCGGACGGCGGGAGAAGGCCGCGAATTCGGGGTTGAGACGGACTGCCTCACAGTTGCGGGCGTTCGGTCCGAAGGTCGCCTCGGCTCGGGCCAACCGTCGAGACACGCCGCTCCGTCTTGCCCCTCCACTTCATGCCGAACGGGCTATCACTGCGATATCTATGTGATATCATCTGCCTGAACCTGAAAGGAGGCTCAACCAGATGATCAAGGAACGGCCGGCATTCGCGCTGCCGGGTTGGCCGACTTTGTTTGCGCTCATGGTGGCGTCCGTGGGGATGACGATCGGCTTCGTCGCGCTGGCGGTGCTGAGTCCCCAGTTCATCGTGGATCAATGGGTACTCTTCACCGTCATGGTGATCGTGTACCTGCTCCACTGGATCCTGTACGGAGGCTTCACGGCCGTCGCACCCAACCAGGCCCGCGCCATCGTCCTGCTCGGCCGATACGAGGGCACCATTCGAGAACAAGGCTTCTGGTGGATCAACCCCTTCGCCTACCCGCGCCGCCGCATCTCCATCAAGGTTCGCAACTTCGAGAGCACCCGCCTGAAGGTCAACGACCACGACGGTAATCCGATCGAGATCGCCGCGATCGTGGTCTGGAAAGTCGTCGAGACCGCCGAGGCGCTCTTCGAGGTCGACGACTACGAGGAGTTCCTGAAGGTCCAGACCGAGGCCGCGATTCGAACCGTCGTCACGTCGTATCCGTACGACGCGCACGGCGACGGCGAGATCTCTCTTAGGGGCAACCCGCACGAGATCGGCGAGGTCATGAAGACCGAGATCCAGAGCCGGCTCGTGAGCGCCGGAATCAAGGTCATGGACGTCCGGGTCAGCCACCTCGCCTACGCTCCGGAGATCGCCAACGCGATGCTCCGCCGCCAGCAGGCGAACGCCGTGATCGCGGCTCGGACGAGAATCGTCGAGGGTGCGGTGAGCATGGTCGAGATGGCCCTCGAGCAGCTCAGCGAGAAGCACATCGTCACGCTCGACGAGGAGCGCAAAGCGGCCATGGTGAGCAACCTGCTCGTAGTCCTGTGCAGCGAGCACGAGACGCAGCCGGTGGTCAACGCCGGGACCCTCTATCAGGGATGAGCGGCTACACGACGGGCGGAACGCCGCGGTCGGCGCAAGCCGGCCGCGACTCCCGCGTGGCGTCTCCGTCCATCGGCACAGGGTGGGTTTGACGTGGCCGAGCGCGTCCCCTTCCTGCTGCGCCTGGACCCGGAGGTGATGGCCGCGCTGCGTGCGTGGGCCAACGACGATCTCCGCAGCCTCAATGCCGAGGTCGAGTTCCTGCTTCGGAGGTCCCTACGAGAAGCGGGCCGTCTGCCATCCGGCGGTTCGAGCGCCCCAACACGCCAGCCCGAACGAGCAGCCGATCCGCGGCCCTAGCGAGCGGGCGGAGCGAAGCGACGAACGACGCTCCGGACCGCCCCAGCTCGACCGGATCGGCGCTCCGGCGAGGCGAGGCCTAGGCGCCGCCGAGCACCGGAGCGAGCGCACCTGAAGGTGCGTGAGCGAGGAGCGCAGCCGGCAACGAAGGGATCGCCCGCCCGAGCTCCGAGCAAATCAAGTGCCGTGCTGCCAGGAGCGCATGTACTCCTCTTGCTCCGGGGTGAGCGGATCCAGGACGATGTCCATGGCCGCGAGCTTGAGCCGGGCCACCTCCACGTCGATCTCCTGCGGCACGTCGTGCACCCCTTTGGCGAGATCCTTGTGGTGCAGTCGCAGCCACTCGGCCACCAGCGCCTGGTTCGCGAAGCTCATGTCCATGACCGCGGCGGGGTGTCCTTCGGCAGCGCTCAGGTTGACCAGACGTCCCTCGGCGAGGACGTGGACCCGGCGGTCGCCCAGATCGTATTCCACGACGTTCTCGCGGACTTCGCGTATGCGCTCGCCGGCCAGCTCGCGCAGGGCGGGAATGTCTATCTCCACGTCGAAGTGGCCGGAGTTGGCCATGATCGCCCCGTCGTGCATCTTCTTGAAGTGCTCGGCCCGGATGACGTGGATGTCGCCCGTGGCAGTGATGAAGATGTCGCCCCAGGGGGCGGCGTCGCCGATCGTCATGACGAGGTTGCCGTCCATCAGCGCCTCGAGAGCGCGGACCTGATCGACCTCGACCACGGCCACCTGCGCGCCGAGTCCGCGGAAGCGGGAGGCGATTCCCTTGCCGCACCAGCCGTAGCCGGCAACGACTACGTGGCGCCCGGCGATGAGCAGGTTCGTGGCCCTCAACACCCCGTCCAGGGTCGACTGGCCGGTTCCGTAGCGGTTGTCGAACAGGTGCTTGGTCAGGGCTTCGTTGACTGCGACGACCGGGTAGCCGAGAGCACCGTCGGCCGCCATAGCCTTGAGGCGGATGACGCCCGTCGTGGTTTCCTCGGTCCCGGCAAGGATCTCGGCGAGCTGCCCGCGCCGCTCCTGGTGGATGAGGGTCACCAGGTCGCAGCCATCGTCCATGGTCATGTGGGGACGGATGTCGGCGGCGGCGTTGAGGTGGCGATAGTAGGTGTCGCGGTCGGCGCCGTGGCGGGCGAAGACTGAGATGCCGTACTCGGCCACGAGAGCGGCGGCGACATCATCCTGGGTCGAGAGAGGATTGGAGGCGCACAGCGCCACGTCGGCACCGCCGGCCTTGAGGGTTCTGGCGAGGTTGGCCGTCTCGGTGGTCACGTGCAGGCAGGCGGCAAGGCGCAGGCCGGCCAGTGGCTTCTCGCGCTCGAACCGTGCCCGAATGAGCCGGAGGACTGGCATCTCACGCTCGGCCCACTCAATGCGCCGCTTTCCTTCGTCCGCAAGGCCGGGATCGGCAACCTCGTGGTTGGGCAGTTGCGCGACCGGGACCGAGGCCGCCGGGAATGTCGGTGTCGTCATAGAGGTCTGGACTCCTTGCGATTGAACATGCGCCGGACCATGCCCTTCCACCCGCTCCAGACGGGCTCCGAGCGATGGATGAGGCGCTCCTCGAACGTCACGTGAATCTGGTAGCCGAGGCGGCGATAAGCGGCCAGCGCTGGCGGGTTGTCGGCGCGGACGTTGAGCACCACTCGATCGCAAAACCGCAGCAGCTCCGCGGTCACGGCCGACGTCACTGCCGTAGCGTAACCGCGGCCGCGGTAATCGGCGTGGGTCATCACATTGCCCACGACCGCGAGCCTCGCCGCCGAGCTTATGACGTGGGTGCCCGCCGCCGAAACCAATCGGCCGCCCACTCGGATGCCGTAGTAGAGGCCGTCGGCGATGGCGCTGGCGGGCAGCCACGCCGCGAAGCCGAGCTGGTAGAGCCTGTTGAGCTCACCGATCTCCACTGGCAGAAGTCGCTCTACATCAGCCGGAAACGGGCGGAAGTGCGCGGCGTCGACCCACATCCGCTGCATCGCCGGGCCAGGATCGACGCGATAGCTGGCGGAGATGGCCTCGAGGTGCTCGCGACGAGCGGCCACGTACGCAGTCCGCGGCTTGATGACGTTGGCCAGAATGGCCTCGATCCCGTCGTTCTCGCCCATCACGAAGATGGGTTGAGGTGAGTAACCGGCGTACTGCAGGACGACCGAGATCGGCCGGCCACCTGCGAACGCAACTCCCCAGCGGGTGCGCACGAACTCACGGTCGTCCAGATCGCACAGGGCGTAGGCGGCGTATAGCCGGTCCGTCTCGAGGAAGGCGCGCAGCATGGCGCGGTCGACCGTCTCCTGGACAAGGATCGTGCCTCGCTCGCGCCGGGCCAAGGAGGTCGCCGTCACCGCGGCAGCTCACACCGGCAGCAGGCGCGGCCATTCGGTACGGGCCCGGGCGCGTCGCCGGCAGGTCGCACGATCGCCGGCCCGAGTGTGGCGAGAATGCTCCGGCCGTGGCCCGCGCTCGGGAAAGTGGCTTCGGCGCCCGAACCGGGAAGATTCACGCAACCATCCGCCGATCAGTACTGGATGACGCTCGTCGTCTTGTAGCCGGCAAGTCGATCTCGACCCTTGAGGAACTGAAGCTCAACCAGGAACGCCAACCCGACGATCTCGCCCTGCAGCCGCTCCACCAGTTCGATGGTCCCCCGAACGGTCCCCCCGGTCGCCAGGAGGTCGTCCACGATCAGGACCCGCTGGCCCGGCCGAATTGAGTCCCGGTGTATCTCGAGGGTGTTGGATCCGTACTCGAGGGCGTACTCGACCGAGAGGGTTTCGGCCGGCAGTTTGCCTAGCTTCCGGACCGGTACCAGGCCGGCATGGAGCTGGTATGCGATCGGACCGCTGAATATGAAACCCCGGGACTCCATGCCCACGACCGCTTCGACCCCCATATCGCGAAATGGAGCCAGCATCAGATCGATCGCTTCACGGTATGCGGCTGCGTCCTTGAGCAGCGTGGTGATGTCGTAGAACAGAATCCCCGGTTTGGGGAAATCGGGGATCTCGCGGATCTTTGCGCGCAGGTCCTCGGCTGACATCTCGAGGCGGTCCTCCAGGCAGGTGACGGCTGGGCTCGGCAAGCGAAGTCTACCGCAGCGGCAACCGAGTCCGACCGGCCAGCGCCGGGAAGGCGGGACCGAATGCGCCGGCAGCCGGCGCTCGGCGGGCGGCCCACAGACCGCCGCCCCAGGACCGGAGGGCTGCCCTCTACGGCACGCTCGAGCTCGAGGGGGCCGGGTTCTGCCAGTTCTGCAGGATCTGGACCAGCTGCTCGTCCATGGCCGGGCCCAGGGTCGCCGAGAAAGTGGCCGTGAGGTGGTGCTCATCGCGCCAGACGATGACGTTGTTGATGACGACCGGGCAGTTGCCCGTACCCGGACAAACCTGGTCCGTCAGATCGATGAGCCCCGCCCCGGTGGCCGAGGCCGCAGCCTTTTCGCGCAGGCCCATGCCGGATCCAAAGCCCACCTTGCGCGTGTAGGAGCAGCGCCGGTAGTCGTTCAGGTAGGTCGAAAGGCAGTCCGGCACCTTCACGGAAGTCGGCAGCGGCGGGTCCTGGATGATCACAACCTTGCTGGAAGTCGGGAGCTTCCCGATCATCCTGATCAGAGCCTGGGTCTCCGAGGTCACGTTCTCCTCGGCCGTATTGGCGGTGAAGATCCAGCGGCTCCCCGAGACGACGATCAGATCCGGCGGGCTCTTGCGGAGCTTGCCCAGAACGTTGCTGTTCCAGGTCATGCATTCGGGATACGGGACCGTCGGCGGGCCGAAGTAGACCAGATCGGCGAAGTCCAGGAACGAGCAGTCGATCTTTAGATAGGGAATGAGTTTCCAGCCGTGGGCCTTCGCCATCGCGTTCACGCCGGGGAATAGGGCCGACGCGTGGGAGTCCCCGACGAATGCGACGGTGTACGTTCCGCTGGGGTCCCCGTAGATGCATTTGCTCGAGGCGTTGGGGGTTGTCGTCCCCTTCCACCCCAGGCAGTTGTCGTGCCAGGGCTGCTCGTAGTCGGTCGCCGCCTTGCCAAGGGCAGGCCTGATCGCGTTGGTGACGGCGTAGGTTCCCGAATCGATCGGAGCAGGCGAAGGCGTGAGCGCCGGAGTCATGGCCGGAACCGGCGTGGGCGTCTGGCTGGGAGCCAGCGTCACCGGCACCACGACGGGGGTGGGCGAAGGCGTAACGCCCGAGGTTGCAGTCGCCGTCGCGGTGGGATCTGGCGCACCCCCACCGAGATCTGCCAGCGCGGACTGGGCGCCGTAGTCGAAGCTAGCCCCGATCAGAGCCACGGCCAGCATGACGGCCACTCCGACGGCCACCAAGCGGCTTGGCCGCGGCAGCGGAATCGTGCCGCGCCTGATGGGTTCCTCCACGAAGTACCAGCTGATCGTGGAGACCGGGATGGCCAGTACGGCCAGAACGACTGCCTGATCCAGCGTCAGGGTACCGAGAGGACCGACCAGCCAGATGCCACCCAGGATCAGCATCGGCCAGTGCCACAGGTAAAGCGAGTAGCTGATCTTGCCCAGGAAACGGATCGGCGCGAGCCGCAGCAAGATCCCAGGTCCGGCCGCCTGTCGGCCCGAGGCGATCAGGAGCACCCCGGCGATCGAGGGCACCAGCGCAGCTGTACCCGGGTAGGCCGACGTCATCGAGTCGATCAAGACCGCCCCTGTCAACAGCGCGGCCAGTGCCGCCCAGCCCGCGAAGGCCAGCAGCATCCCCGTCGCCGACCGGATCGCCGCGGGCAACCTATCCATGGATCCCGAGGCGACCGCGAGGAGGCCGCCCGCGGCAAGCTGCCAGGCCCGTGTCGGCAGCAGGTAGAAGGCCGTGGAGGGCGACGAGTCGCTGATCATCACGCTCGCCGCAAACGACGCCACTACCACCAGCGAGAGGGCGGCCGCCGCGCCCAGCCGCGGCGCCTTCCACGCCACCAGCGCCAGAAGGGCCGGCCACACGAAGTAGAACTGCTCCTCGACGCCGAGGGACCAGAAGTGCAGGAACGGCGAGTAGTTGACCGGGTTGAAGTAGTCGGTGGTCATGGCGAAGCGGATGTTCGCGATCGAGAGGGCCGACGAGGCGCCGTCCTGCATCACCGATGGGCGGTCGACCAGGGTAACCAGCTGGTTGGAGAGCGGGATCGTGATCAGCAGCACCACCGCGGCTGCCGGCAGGATGCGCCTGACGCGGCGGGCGTAGAAGCGCGAGAAGCTGATCCGCCCCGTGCGCTCCCGCTCGCGGATGAGCAGCCCCGTGATCAGGAATCCCGAGACGACGAAGAAGAGGTCGACGCCGATGAAGCCGCCGGTGAGCTGCGTGGATGCGTGGGAGAGAAGGCCGGCGTGGAAGATAACGACCAGCGAAACGGCAAGGCCGCGAAGACCCTCGATGTCCGGGCGGAACCCGTCCTTCTCGGGCGCGTTCCTCGGGTGTGCGACGCCCGATATCGCCTTGGTTGTTCGCTGCATCCCACGTCCTTCCGGTGGCCGCCGTGGCGCGGGGTGCGACGGAACTGACCGGCTGCCCGTGACGACCCCACCGGGGTCAGCTCGCCTCTTCTGTCAGGATGCGAGCCGCCCATAGGTTACGCGATGGGCCCGAGTTCGGCCGGACCGAGCCGAATTCAGGACCCCGGCCCCTGTGCGGCTGCTGCACGTTCGCGCTGTTCTCGCTGCTCCTCCGCGGCCGGAAGCAGACGCGCCACCACGGACTGGGCCACGGCCCAGGACCGGGCCGGGTCGCGGGGGAGCCGGATTCGGGCCTGGTTGCTGCCGAACCGGACCACCTCCCGGCCCATAGGGGCGAGAGCACGAATCGCGGCTGCGCGCGACAGCGTTCCCAACCTGACGACCAGCTCGCCTTCTTCGCGGGAGATGGAGGCGATGCCCGCGGTTTCGGCTGCCGTTCGCAGCTCCACGACCTCGAGCAGCCGCAGGACCGGCTGCGGGGGCGGCCCGAACCGGTCCGCCAGCTCCTGGCGGAATGCGGCCAGTTCGCCTGCCGTTCTGACGCGGCCGAGACGCCTGTACAGCTCGAGCTTCTGGGCCGTCTCGGGCACGTACGTGTCCGGCAGGTGGGCGTCGACCGGCAGGTCCACGACCGCTCCCGGCCGCTCGATGACCGGCGGCCTGCCTTCGAACTCGGCCTTCTGCTCCTCGACGGCTTCGGCGAGCAGGCGCGTATACAGGTCGAAACCCACGGCCGCGACGTGGCCGTGCTGCTCGGCGCCCAGGATGTTGCCCGCACCGCGGATCTCCAGATCCGACAGGGCGATCTGGAATCCGGCGCCGAGCTCCGAGGCGTTGAAGATGGCCTGCAGGCGTTTGCGGGCCACGTCCGAGAGTCGCTCGCGCCGCCGGTAGAGCAGGTACGCGTAAGCTCGCCGGCTGGACCGGCCGACGCGGCCGCGGAGCTGATAGCAGCTGGGCCAGCCCGTAGCGGTCGGCCCGTCGATGATGATCGTGTTGGCGTTGGGGATGTCCAGACCGGACTCGATGATCGTCGTGCAGACGAGCACGTCGGTGGCGCCGCCGACGAAGCCGAGCATCACGCGCTCGAGCTCACCCTCCGGCATCTGGCCGTGACCGACGGCGATGCGGACTCCGGGCAGCGAGCTGGCGAAGCTGCTCGGCCATGCGCCTCGATCGTCTCGACGCGGTTGTGGACGAAGAAGACCTGGCCTCCGCGGTCGAGCTCGCGCAGGACGGCGTCGCGAATCAACCCGGTCGATGCCTCGGCCACGCGGGTCTGCGATGGGCAGCCGATCCTCCGGCGGCGTCTCGATCAGGCTCAGGTCCCGACGCCCACCAGTGCCATGTGGAGGGTGCGCGGGATCGGGGTCGCGGTCAGCGTCAGGACGTCCACCTCGCGGCGCAGCTTCTTGAGCCGTTCCTTGGCGGCGACGCCGAAGCGCTGTTCCTCGTCCACGATCACCAGCCGAGGTCGCGGAAGCGGACGTCCTTGCTGAGCAGCCGGTGGGTGCCGATCACGAGATCGACCGAGCCGGCCGCCAGCCCGGCGATCGTGGCCACCTGCTCCTTATCGGGTACGTAACGGCTGAGGAGCCGCACCGTGATCGGGAAAGCCGCGAGCCGCTGTCCGAACGTCTGGTGGTGCTGGGCTGCCAGGATCGTGGTCGGCACCAGGACCGCGACCTGCTTGCCGCCCTGGATGGCCTTGAAGACGCCGCGCAGGGCCACTTCCGTCTTGCCGTAGCCCACGTCGCCGACGACCAGTCGGTCCATCGGCCGGCCGGCCTCCATGTCCAGCTTTACCTCGGCGGTGGCCCGGAGCTGGTCGAGCGTCTCTTCGTATGGGAACGACGCCTCGAGCTCCTGCTGCCACGGGGTGTCCGGCGGATATGCGAAGCCCGGCGCGGCGGCGCGCGCCGCGTAGATCTCGAGCAACTCCCTGGCCAGGTCCGTGACGGCCCGCTTCACCCTCTGCTTGGTCCGCAGCCAGTCTGCCCCGCCGAGCTTGCTGAGGGCCGGGTTCTCGCCGCCGGAGTAGCGGCTGATCCGGTTGATCTGCTCCACCGGCAGAAAGATCTTGTCCGTGCCGGCGAAGCTCAGCTCCAGGTAGTCGCGTTCCTCGCCGGCGGCCCCGCGACGCAGCATTCGCTCATACCGGGCGATGCCATGATCGACGTGTACGACGAGATCTCCGGTTGTGAGCCGCTCCAGGATGTCCCTCGGGACGACGCGTCTGAGGGCCTTGGGCCGACGGACTCGAACCGAGCCGAACAGCTCCCGGTCGGTGACCAGAGCCAGCCCGTCCGGCCCTCCGGCGAACCCGCCGTTGAGGCTCCGACCGACCAGGGTGCGCGTCCCGGGCGCCGGCGCCTCGACCAGGCGATCGACGACGGCGGTGGGAAGGCCCTGCTCGGAGAGCAGGTCGGCCAGTCGCGGTGCCTGGTCCGAAGCGAGGACGACGCGATCGCCGTCGCCGGTCCAGCCGCGCACGGTCTGAGCGAGACGCTCGGTCCGCGCAGGCGGGAGAGCGGGCTCGCGCCAGCCGAACAGATCGCCCATCGGCGTCCCGCCACCGGTCGGTGCCGCCGCTTCCGATTCCCACGTCAGCTCGAGAGTTCGCCCCACGAGCAGCCGCGTCTTCCAGCCACGCTGGCCCAGGTAGGCTTCGGGCCAATGCGCCGGCAGGTCGCCTGAGCCGACCAGCTCGGTGCGTCGCTCCTGCGCCTGGCGCCACAGGAAGTCGGCCGACTCGGCGATGTCGCCGGGTTCGTCGAGGATCAGGAGGGTCCCCGAACCGAGGTGGTCGAGACCGGTGGCGGGGCATAGAAGTGCCGCCCAGACTTCGGCCGCGTCGCCGGTCTCGAGGGCCCGGGCTGCCGCCGCGACGTCATGCACGTGACCAGAGTGGGCGCCCAGATCGCCCGTTCCGGCGCGCACGCCCTCCTCGAACCTGGTCAGATCCGCGGCAAGCCGATCCGGGAGACGGCTCGAAAGCCGGCCCGGCAAGCGCGCGATCCGGGCCCGAATCTCGTCGATGCCGCCACGTGGCACGAGGAACTCGCTGGCGGGCAGCAGCACCACTTCTTCGACGGGCCGGAGGCTGCGCTGGTCGGTGGGGTCGAAGACACGCATGGAGTCGATCTCGTCGCCGAACAGCTCGATCCGGATCGGGAGCGGCGCCGCGGACGGGAAGACGTCGACGAGTCCGCCGCGGCGCGCGAACTCCCCTCGACCGGCGACCTCGAGCACCGGGTCGTAGCCAAGGGCGAGTAGCTGGTGGAGCAGCTCGTCTCGATGGATCCGGGCGCCGATGCGCAGGCGCGCCGGTTCGGCAGGCACTTCTTCCGGGTCCAGGGTGTGTTGCAGCAGCGCCGCGACGCTGGCGACGAGCACTCGCGCACGGCCGGATCGCCACGCCGCCAGGGCCGCAACTCGGGCCGCGGTCTCGTCTCGCACCAGCTCGCTTCGCTCGTAGGCGAGCGCCGTTCGCGGCTCCAGAACGGCCACGGCCTCGGAATCGCCCAGCCAGGCCTGCAACTCCTCGGCTACGCGATCGCCTATCTCCGAGTCCCGGGCGATCCAGCAGAGGCGTTCCCCGGCACCGCCGGTCGCGACCCCCGCCGCACCGTCCAGTGCGAGCGCCGCGGCCAGGTAGGTCTTGGCGCCGTGCGGGACGGCGGCCAGGGCAGCGTGGCGACCGCCCCCCGGAAGGGGCCCCGATCCTGCGTCGAGCCGCTGCCGGAGCGCGCCGAACGCTCCGCTGGCGTGGAGCAGCGGCGGCAGGACGTGGAGGTCGGGCAGGCGCCGGGCGGTGACCCCAGCTCCAGCTCCAGGCACGCTCCCGGTGCCTGCTTCCCGGGCCGCTGCCGCCCGAGCCTCCTGAGCGGCCTGATACGCGATACGGACCGACTCGTCGACGTGTCGTTCCCGGCCCCGCTTGCCGCGCTTGACCGGCGCGCCGGCGCCATTCCCATCAGCCTCGCCTTCGGCAGCCGGGAGGCGACCGCCCAGGTCGTCGGCGCCGTCGCCCTCCGGCCGGTCGGGCAGGCCCAGCCCCTCCTCGCCCAGCGGATCGGCCTCGCCGCTCAGAGCGGCATCGATCTGGCGCCTGAGAGAACGGCCTCCCCGAACGCTCACTCTCCCGCCTCGGGCGGCCGCGGCTTGCGCCATCCGGTTCTGGTACGCCGGATCCCATCCGGTCCGGGCGGTCCCTCGACTGCGCCCGGAGCAGCGGAGCGCTCTTCGTCGTCCGGCCGGAGCTCGAATGCATTGAAATGCCCGGCCGCCTTACTCGTGCCGTCGCGGGCCCAGGCTTCCACGGCATCAGCGGCGGCGTCCAGCAGCTCCGAGAGACGCGCCCGTTCGCCGCGACCGAACTGGCTCAGTACGTGGTCGATGGCGTCTCGACCCGGTTCGCCGATCCCAACGCGCAGCCGGCTGAACTGCTCGTTCCCGAGCTCGCCGATGATCGAGCGCAGCCCATTGTGCCCACCTGCGCTGCCGCCCTCGCGAAACCGAAGCTTGCCGAACGGGAGCGCGAAGTCGTCGACAACGACGAGCATCTCGGAAAGGGGCGCATGCTGGCGGGCCAGGACTTTCCGCACCGCCAGCCCCGACTCGTTCATGAAAGTCAGTGGCTTGACGAGGAGCAGATCGAGGCCGTTGTAACGGCCCTGAGCGATCGCGGACGCGTCGCGCGTCCGACCTCGGCCGGACCACCCAGCTCGATCGGCCAGCCTGTCCAAGACCATCCAGCCCACGTTGTGGCGCGTCTTCTCGTACTGGGCGCCGGGATTGCCCAGGCCGACGACGATCTTCACGGCTGCTCCAGCAACTGCCGCCGCACATGAGCGCGACACACAAAACTAGCCCCGATCCGGTTCCGGAGGGCCTGCGGGGATGGTATCAGGGCCAGCCGGGGACCGAACCAGCGGACCCGCCGGGATCAGTCCGCGGGTTCCGGCTTCGCCCCGAAGGGCCCGCGGCTCAGCCCTCGGGCTCCGTGGCCTCCACCACTCCGGCCTCCGCCGCGGCCGGCTCGCCATCCGGGTCATGCCTTCCCAGCGACTCGAGCACGCGCCTTTCCGTCGCCCTCATCGCCGTCTCTTCCACAGGATCCGCGTGGTCCCAGCCGCATACGTGCAGGGTGCCGTGCACCGTGAGCAGAAGCAGCTCTTCGACCGCCGTCCACTGGACGTCGCCGGTCTGGCCGCCGCGCCCGTCGGACGCCTGGGCCAGGGCCCGCTCCACCGACACGATGACGTCGCCCAGATGTGCGCGCAGCCCCGGCGGCAGCGCGAAGGCCTGCTTGAGCGCCGCGGCCACCCCGTGGTCTCGCTGACTCTGCGTCCCGCCCTCGTGCGGCGGAAACGCCTCGGGCGGGAAGAACGGGAAGGAGAGCACATCCGTGGCGCCCGACCCTCCCATGTGCAACTCGTTGAGGTCGGCCAGTTCGCGATCGACCGACAGGACGACTCCAATCGACGCCGGCCCGGGAGCGCCGGCGGCGTCCAGGGTGGCCCGGACCGCGTCGGCGATACGGCGGCGGGAGGTGAGGGAAGCCACTCCCGGACGGACCGTCACGTCGACCCGGAACGGCGGCAGGTATATCGAGGAGGTGGCTCCCTCCTCGACTTCGCCCGGAACGGGAGGGCTACCCGTCACGCCCGGACTCCGTCAGATTCCGTCCACCGGGAAGGTCGGCGGGCCGAAGCGTGGGCGGAGGCAGACTCTGCCCCTCGCGCCTCATCGCCGAGCTGCCCCTCCACGCTATCCGCGCCGGTTGCTTTCACGCCGCGTTTCGAGCTCCACGACCTTGTTCTGCGGATAGGCGATCCGCTGGTGGTACATCCCCAGAAGCTGTCCCACGAACGCCTCACGGATGCTCTCGAGATCGTGGATCGTGAGGTCGCACTCGTCGAGCTGCCCGTCGTCCAGTCGCTCCGCGATGATCTGGCTGACCATGCCCCGTATTGTGGCCTCATCGCGGCTCGAGAGCGAGCGGACTGACGCTTCCACCCCATCCGACAGCATGAGCAGGGCCGCTTCGCGCGACTGCGGTTTGGGGCCGCCGTGACGGAACCGGGTCTGATCGACGGTATCCGCAGCTTCGCGCCCACCCGCCGTCTTGGGGCCACCGAAAGGCGCGGCCGCCGCTTCACGTGCCTTTCCATAGACGTAGCCGAGGATGGCCGTCCCGTGGTGCTGGGGAATGAAGGCGATGAGCGGTTTGGGCAGACCGGCTTTGTAGGCCAGGTCGATGCCGTCGGAAACGTGTTGCCGCAGGATCGTGGCCGAGACTTCCGGCTCGAGCTGATCGTGGATGTTCTCGCCGTTGGCCTGGTTCTCGATGAACGCCAGCGGATTGGCCAGCTTGCCGATGTCGTGGTAGTAGGCGGCCACGCGCGTCAGCAATTGATCCGCCCCGATGGCCGAGGCGGCCCGCTCGGCCAGGTTGCCGACCATGAGCGAGTGGTGGTAGGTCCCGGGCGTCTCGATGAGCAGCCGGCGCAACAGCGGCTGCGAGGGGTTGGCAAGCTCCAGGAGCTGCGGGGCGGTGAGTATTCCGAACATGTTGCCGAGAAGGGAGAAGCTGCCAATGGTGATGATCATGGCCAGCAGGGCTCCGCCGAGGGCGGCACCGCCGATCTCGAGCAGCCCGGTCATGTCGTTGCTTCCGAGCAGCCCAAAGACTCCGACCACGGCGAGCTCGGTCGCCGCGACGGCGATTCCCGCCTGTATGAATCGCTGCTGACGCTCGCCCTTTCCAATGGCCAACATTCCGGCGAAGCCTCCCAGGAAGACGTAGACCGTAGGCGCAAGCGATGCGCCGTTGACCATTCCCGCCATCACCGCGAGCAATGCCAGGACCACCGTCGCGACGCCGGCGTCCAGCAGCAACGTCAACAGCATGCCGGCAGCCGGGGCCGGGATGAGATATGGCAGCCAGGCTCGTCCACCGGGCAGCTTCTCCGCGAGCACGGCGACCACGAAGACGGCGCCGACGAGAACCAGTGTCCGACCACGGTGCCAGTACTCCGGGCGGAACCTCCACAGCCATGCGAGCAGCAGCGCCGTCGTCAGCACCGAAATGAGGATCCAGGCCCCCGACTTGCCCCAGTCCACGCGAGACGTGTCAAGGCTCAGGTAGTGGATCTTGATCATGTCCGAATCGGAAATCACGTGCCCTTGATCGACGATCACCTGGCCGGCTTGGACAGTGTCTACGACGGTCGGTACGCTGGCCGCCGCCTTCGCCTTCGCCTGCGCAGTAAGCGCGTCGCTGATGGCGGAGTTGGTGACCACGAGGGGCGCCCCAATGGCAACCGCGAGGGCCTGCTCCGAACCCGAGAGCTCAGGAGAGGTGGGTATGTACTGAGCGACCAGACTGGCCTGCGTCGCCGGGTCCGTCTTGCGGATCTCGTCCTGCTCAGCCCGGCCGAGTGCGCTTCGGGCGGCCTGCTCCACGATCTGCCATCGCGTAGGGTCGAGGGCAATGAGCGTCTGCCGGTCGCTTGGCGAGAGCGATGGCAGAACCGATTGGAGTTCGGCCTGGCGGGCCTCCGGCGTCTTCGCGGGGCCGAAGGCGTCGTCGACGGGCTTCAGATCCGATTGCAGCTGGGCAACCTGAGCGGCGGCCTTCAACGAAGCTCCAGCCTTCGTGTAGTCGTACTGCGGAGGGACCGCCGCCGCCTGGGCGTCGCGCTCCTGCTGCGTCTCGAGCTCGTTGGGAATGAGGGCGTCGCGAGGCGCCCGAATCGCGGCAGGGGCGATGGTTCCGGACGCGTAGCCCGGGTTTGACGGCACCAGGTCCACGACCACACCGGCGCCGAGCGCGAGGACGATCAGCACGCCGGCGAAGACGAGCCTGGCGGCGTCGCGTCGCCCGAATGGTCTCGGATGGTCGTGCGGCTCTCTCAACACGGGCGTTCCGTCACGATCCGGTAGCTTTGGACGCGAGCATTTGCGTCGCGAGCAGGCTGACCTGCTTCCCGTCGGCGCGTCCGCGGGTCCGCGGCGAGAGCCAGCCCATTACCTTGCCCATGTCTCGGGGAGACGCGGCGCCGGTCTCCTCGATTGCCTGCTCGACGAGGGCCTTCAGCTCCGCCTCGCCGAACGGCCTGGGCATGAACTCGGAGACGACCGCGATGGCGGCTTCTTCCTTGGCCACGAGGTCGGTTCGACCACCGGCCTTGAAGGCGTCCACCGACTCGCGCCGGACCTTCAGTTCGCGAGCCAGGAGACCGAGCATCTCGTCGTCGGAGAGCTCGTGCTTGCCTTCCTTCTCGGCCCGCTGGACGGCTGCCAGCACCATGCGGATGGCATCGCGGCGCACGGCGTCGCCGGACCGCATCGCGGCCTTCAGTTCCGTATCGAGTCGATCGCGGAGGGACACCGGTGTGGCACCTCGGGGCGGGTGGCGCGGCCGCGGCCGGTCGCACACACATCGACGGCGCGAGGTCGAGCCTACGTTTGCTGCTGGCGGGCGACCTTCTTGCGCTTCGCTTCCTTGCGCTTGCGCTTCACGCTCGGCTTCTCATAGTGCTCGCGGCGACGGGCCTCAGCAAGGATGCCGCTCTGCTGGATCTTCTTGTTGAACCGGCGCAGGGCACTCTCGAAGCTTTCGTTCTCACCCACACGGACTTCTGCCAATCCGGAAATCACCTCCTTTGGGGCTCGTTCGCGATCACGACCCGCTGATCGGCTCCGGAGAGCATGCGAGACATCCCGCGAAACAGGGCTCGCGGAGTGTAGCCCGATCTCCGCGCGGCTGTCTACCGGACAGGCGCCCAGGCCGAGGGCGAGGCCAAGCCCGAAGCGGAGCGGGTCGGGCAGTCACCGGCTGACTGGCTGGGCGACGGCCAATTCTCGACCGGACCCACCACCGAGTCGCCGCTTCTAGAACGGCACCTGGTGCCAGGTCCGGCCGCCGTCATCGGTCACGAGGATCTTCGTCGGGTCGCCGGCCGCCGTCATGCCCCGCCGATCGTCCCACCAGAGCGACCCACCGGCGCCCTGCACGCCCCCGCCATCCATGAGGCTCCACGTTCGACCCCCGTCCACGGTCTCGGCAAACCGGGCGTAGCCGTACTGTGCCTGCGGCGTGCCTGTCATGGGGGGCCCGGGGGCGACCTCCACGACCACAATCCAGTGCTGCGGGCCCAGAGCCGACACCGAGTCGACGGTATCGAAGCCGGCCGGCAGCGTCATGTCGAATTCCTTCGACCAGGTCACACCGCCATCTGAACTCCCAAAGACCAGCTGCGGTGCGGGCCCGTCGGACGGCGAGACTGACGTGACGAGGCTGAGGTGCCCAATCCCATCCACGACCAGCAGCTCGGGGAGGATGGTCCCGACAGACAGTCCGGGCAAGGGCGCGGTGCGCCAGGTCCGTCCACCGTCCTGGGTGACCGACACGCTTGTCGGTGCGTCGGTGGGCACGAAGTAGCCGATCGCATCGGTCGTCCACCTCACCATCGGAGACAGCCCGATGCAGGGACCGCTCGTGGGCCCGGACCAGGTCACGCCGCCGTCGTCCGTTGCATACCACTGGCAGCCAGCCATCTCGCCATCGTTCGGCACGACACGGCCGACGACGACCCGGCCATGGAGTGCATCCCAGAAGTGATCCTCAGCCGCCACGAACGAGCCTTGCGCCGGCGACGGTTCCGGAAGCAGGGGAGTCACCGGCGCCGATTGCCAGGTTCTGCCGCCGTCTCGGGTCCGGTACACCACAACCTGGGATCCCTGAGAAGCGTTCTTGACACCGGTGATCCAACCGTGCTGTGCGTCGACGAAGTCGAGCGAGGTCAAGTCCCAGAGGTGATCCTGAGCAGAGTCTCTGGCCGGAACCTGCCGGGCTTCGGACCAAGTGACACCACGGTCCGTGGTGACGCGCAATCCGTCGCCATCCGTGTAGACGAAACCTCCGCCGTCGGCCGTCACGCTCATGTGAAGGACCGGGCCGGGCGCGAACGTTGGTCCCGACGAGCCCGAGGACGCCGGGCCGGCGCTCCAGCCGGCGCCACGCCAGAACGCGGTCGCTGCGATGATCGCAATCAGGGCAGCGGTTGCGGCCAGGCCGCCGAGGAGCGACCTCCGCCGCCACCATGAGCGGAAGGGCCCGCGGTAGCCAGGATCGGCAATCTCCCGCGCGGCCAATCTCTCGACGTGGTCGCGGAGGTACTCCGGGGTCGGCGGCGGGACGATGCTGTGCCGAAGTCCGGCTCGCACCTCTTCCTCGAAATCGCGGCCCAAGTCGTGATCGTTCATCGGGCATCCTCCAGCCGCGGCCGCATGGACCGAAGCGCGTAGTGGAGGCGTGACTTGACTGTGCCGGCCGGTACGTCCAGCCGGGCGGCGATCTCATCGACCGACAGGTCCGCCCAATAGCGCAGCACGACCACGATCCGGTGGTCGGCGTCGAGACGGGCTCATCGCCCGCGAGATCGCGTCTTGGGCCGACGTCCGCCCGCTCCCATCGGCGATCCCAGGCTCGCCAGCATCCTCGAGGGGACGGATTCTGGAGCGAGCTCGCTGCCGCAGGCGTTGCCGGCAGACGTTGACGAGGATTCGGCCGAACCAAGCGTCAAACCGGGCGGGATCGCGCAGGCTCCGCCGGCCTCGCCACGCCAGCGTGAAGGCGTCTTGAGTCGCATCGTCCGCGTCGCCGTCGTTCTCCAGGATCGCCCAGGCAAGGCGATACGCAGAGTCCAGGTGGCGGCGCGTCAGTGCGGCGAACGCCGCCTCGCTCGTTTCGACCGGCACCGCGCCCCTCCCTTCCGTGGTCACCGCTATCGCCTGCGCGTCTGGCATGTCCAATACGATGGCCGGGAGCCACGTTTCGTTCATGCAGATTGTGGGCCGGTGGCCCGACCTGCGACGCGCGCGCGGCTCACCTCTTGACGTATGGGTACGATGGCCCCAGATGGAGCGCCTCGAGAGCCTGCTGGACATCATCGACCAGGGCGAAGCCCGCTACGGCGATCGGCTCGCGTTCGGCATGCGCAGCGACGACGGCACGACCGAGCACTGGACCTACCGCGAGCTGAATCGGCGCAGTCGCATCGTCGCCTGGCGCCTTCGGGCGCTCGGCCTCGGACCGGGAGACCGTATCCTCGTCTGGACTCCCTCCAGCCCGGCGGTGCCGGCCCTCTACTACGGGGCGATGCGGGCCGGCGTCACCTTCGTGCCTCTGGATCTTCGGATGTCCAGCGGCGCCATAGAGAGGATCGTCGCCAGAGCCGATGCTCTCCGCCTGGTCCTGGGCGAGGGGCGCGATGCGCCAGACCCGGCCGACGCGCGCCTCGAGCATTTCCCGACCTCGTTCGTCGAGCACCTCGCCGCCGAGACCGATGCCGCGTTTCCGGACGACTGGGAGGCGCAGGTGAACAGCTGGCCGCGACCCGAGGGCGGCGACATCGCGGAGATCATCTTCACCTCGGGCACGACCGGTGAACCCAAGGGAGTGGTCCTCACTCACGCCAATCTGATCGGCACGATGGAGGCGGCTCACAACCTGATTCCAGAGCAGGAGCACCGCGCGGTATCGCTGCTACCGCTCTCGCATCTGCTCGAACAGGTCGCGCTCGTCTTCTATGCCATGACGGTCGGCGCCCACGTGCTGTACGTCCGAAGTCGCAATCCACGGGTCATCTTCGAGGCGATACGCGACCACCGGACCACGTCGCTCGTCGTGGTGCCGCAGATCATGGGCCTCTTCTGGGCGGCAATCGAGGCGGAAGTGGCCAGGCAGGGCAGGCTGACCGCCTTCAATCGGCTGCGGCGAGTCGCACGACGGCTCCCCTACCCCGTGCGGCGGCGGATCTTCTCGCGGGTGCACCGCCAGCTCGGCGGCTCGCTGAATCTCATCGTCTCCGCGGCTGCGTTCCTGCCGCCCTCGCTGCAGCAGGCCTGGGAGGACCTGGGCGTCGTGGTGATGCAGGGTTACGGCGCCACCGAGTGCGGCGTCGCCTCGGCCACGAGCCAGCGCGACCATGGGTTGGGCACGGTGGGGCGGACGATTCCCCCGATCCAGGTAAAGCTTGCCGAGGACGGCGAGGTCCTGGTCTCGGGGCCGACCCTCTTCGCCGGTTACTGGCGCGACCCCGCCACGATGTCCAGCTCGTTCACGGCCGACGGCTGGTACAAGACCGGCGATATCGGCAGGCACGACGCCTCCGGGCATCTGATCCTGATGGGCCGCAAGAAGGACATCATCGTCCTGCCCAACGGTCTCAACGTCTACCCCGAGGACGTCGAAAACGCGCTCCGGACCGCCGGCATCCGCGACGCTGTCGTGGTGGAGACGGTGCCGGGTCGAATCGAGGCAGTCGTGCTGGCGCCCGGGGCGCCCACGCTGCCGCGGCCGGGCGAACCGGCGGACGCGACGCGGCCTCCGGAGATCGGCGACCCGGTGCGCGTGAGGGCGGAGATCGAGGCCGCCGTCCGAGCCGGCAACGCCACGCTGGCGGTGCACCAGCGCGTCGCCGCCTGGCGCCTCTGGCCGGACGCCGACTTCCCGCGAACTCACACGTTCAAGGTCCAGCGCGATCGGGTCCGCGCCTGGGCCGTGGTCGACGAGCCGATGCCGGTTCGCGAGGAGGGCCCAGCCCCCGCAGCGGCCGGCAGGGGCAGGCGGCGGTAGGCTCGATCAGCCGGGAGGCCACCCCATGGGCCGGCCGCCGAGCATATGGACGTGGAGGTGGTCGACCGTCTGGCCGCCGTTACGACCGACGTTGACGACGAGCCGGTAGCCGTCCTCGGCGATCCCCTCGCGAGTCGCAAGCTCCGTAGCCACGGCGCATATCTCGCCGATCAACTCGTTGTCGGCGGGGCCGAGCTCGCGGACCGAGGCGATGTGCTTGCGGGCGAGCAACAGGATGTGGGTGGGCGCCTGAGGTGAGATGTCCCGAATGGCCACGACCGAATCGTCGGCGTAGACCTGGGCCGCGGGCAGCTCGCCTGTGACGATGCGGCAGAACAGGCAGTCAGACGGCATGGCGCGCTCCTGAGGATCCGGTCCGTGCGACGCTGGTTACGCGCCGATCTTGCTCCGTGACAGCCGGCTGCGCCAGAGGTTCCTGCGCCGGCCAGTTGTCGGGCCCCCGTCGATCGACCCGAATCAGCCGTCCGGCCAATCGATCCGGCGCCCGTGAGTCGATCGATTCGGCTCCGACCAGGCCGATCGCGTTTCCCAGCGGCTCCCCGTCCGGCGCCGCCGCAACCACCGGGACGTGGTTCTCCGCGTGCCCAAGCCACCGCCCGTCTGTCATCTGGCGCTCGAAGAGGACTCGCAACTCGGCTCCGAGCTGCCTTGCGGCGAAGGCCGCTCGTGCCTGCCCTGCCAGCGCCAGCGCTTCCGCCGCACGCCGCTTCCTGGTCCGAGCATCGACCTGACCGATCATTCGGGCAGCGGCCGTCCCGGGCCGCGCCGAGTAGCGGAAGACGTGGAGCCCGGCCAGGTCGAGGGCCCGCAGGTAGGCCACGGTTCGGGCCCACGAGGCGTCGTCCTCGCCGGGGAAGCCCACAATCAGGTCTGCGTGCACGGCGACTCCGGGGACCGCCCGCCGGATCCGTGCCACCAGCGCGTCGTAGAACGCGGTGTCGTAGCGGCGGCCCATGCGCCGAAGGATGGTGTCGTCGCCCGACTGCAGTGGGACGTGGAAGTGAGGCAGGCAGCGCCCCGCGGAGCCGGCCCAGGTATCGAGCAGATCGTCGGTGACGTGCTGTGGCTCGACCGAGCTCAGGCGAATCCTCTCCACGTCCGTCTCGGCCAGGATGCGCCGGACCAGGACCGGCAGGCTCTGCCGCTCGCCTGACCCGCCCGGGCCGGGGTCGCGCTCGTCGGCCCAGGTTCCGGCGTTGATGCCGGTCAGGACGACTTCGCGATGGCCCGCGGCCAGCGCGCGACGGACGTCGGCAAGCACTTCGTCGGCGGGCACCGACCGCTCGGGGCCGCGAGCCCTGGGGATGATGCAGTAGGTGCAGTGGAACGAGCAGCCGTCCTGGATCTTCACGAAGGCCCGCGTTCGATCGATCTCGGGCTCGAAAGCGTCCTCGCCCGAAACTTCGCCTGTGTCCCCTTCGAGCGATCGGACACCCACCGGCACGGCGGGTCGGCCGACCTCCCCCGGCTCGTCCACCCGTTCGACGCCCGAAATGCTGGGCAGATCGGCACCGGACGGAATGTCGAGCAGATACGCAAGCTCGGCCAGCAGACCACCTTTCGATGCGGTGTCGAACATGCGCGCGCCCGGATCGACCGCGGCCATTCCCGATGGATCGACGGAGACCGAGCAGCCAGTCACCAGCAGCCGCGCGTCGGGATTGGCCCGCCTGGCCCGCCGGATGGCTTGGCGCGACTTCCGGTCAGCGATGGAGGTCACGGTGCAGGTGTTGACCACGACTATCTCCGCGGCCTGGCCCGCGTCCACGAGATCGAGCCCGCGGGCGCGCAGCAGCCGTTCCACGACGTCCATCTCGGCCCGGTTGACCTTGCAGCCGAGGTTGGCGATCGTGGCGCGCCGGATGGGCGCGGCGTTGGCATTGGATCTCACGACGGGATCGTACGCCGGCGGCCGGCGGCTGCGCCGCCATCCGCGACCACAACGGGCAACTCGACCTGGCGCGCCGCAGGGACGGCTGGCGAAGATTGAACGATCCGCGCCCTGTGCCGATCAACTGGTAGGCAAGCGAGAAGGGCCCTCTTCGCCTGGGGATGCGGGAGCACAATGACGCTCGTGGGGATCGAGGTGGCTGGAACCGCGGAGGATTCCGTCCGAGAGTTGCTGCTCGGGCGGCTCGCGGGCGCCTACCGCCTGGCGACGTGCATCCTTCGCGATCCCGAGGCGGCCGAAGATGCAGTCCAGGAAGCGGCCCTTCGAGCCTGGGCCAGCCGGCGCGAGCTGCGGGATCCGGCGCGAGCCGAAGCCTGGTTCGCCCGCATAGTCGTCAACGTCTGCCGCGCCGAGCTGGGCAGCCGGTCGAGGCGGCCGCTGGGAATCAGGTTGGAGCCGACCGCCGGCCCGGACGATTCCCAGTTTCTTCGCGACGAGGTGGGCCACGCGCTGGCGCGGCTGACCCCGGATGAGCAGGTCGTGGTGGCGATGCGCTTCGGGCGCGATCTGACGGTCCCGCAGATCGCCGCCCAAACCGGCCTGCGAGAGGGGACCGTGAAGTCGCGGCTCCACAACGCGCAGGAGCACCTGCGGGCCGCATTCGATGCCGAACGTCGAGCCGAGGAGGTCGGGCGATGAGCGACCCGGTCGACGAGCGCCTGCGCTCCTACTACCGAGCCATCCAGGTCGATCCGCCGGCGCGTCTCGAGGCAAACGTTGACCGGGCCATCGCCGCGGCGCCGAGGCGGCCCCGGCTGGGCTCGGCGCGGCCAGCATTCGCGGTGCTCGCAGCCGGGGCGCTGGTGATCGTCCTGGCGCTCGCGCTCCGGGCCTCACTCCCGAACCCTTCGCCGTCGGCGTCGACGGTTGCGGGCTCCTCCTCGACCCCGACGGCCACCGCAGTGCCAACCGAACCGCCGACGGCCACGCCAGGCGTCACGGCACCATCCGAGCAACCCGCGAGCCCGTCGCTCGAGCCGTCACCGACCGCGCGCCCGGTGGGCAGCCTGCACGACGCCGGCGCCATGAACCCGGCTCTGAGCCAGCCCGTGGCTGTGCGGCTCGGCGATGGACGCGTGCTGATCACCGGCGGACGCGAGAAACGGCCCAACGGCATTACCGTGCTGCGCAGCCAGGCCGCGCAGATCTACGAGTCGGACCCCAACCGGTTCACACCGACCGGATCGATGGCCGATGCGCGCGCCGGCCACAGCGCCACGCTGCTGAACGACGGCCGCGTCCTGGTGGTGGGCGGCATCGATGCGAGCGACGGGTTCGACAACCTGGCTACGGCTGAACTCTACGACCCGGCCACGGGCAAGTTCACGCCCACGGGCTCGCTGGCGCAGGGCCGCGCCCATCACACGGCCACGCTCCTGAATGACGGCCGCGTGCTGATCGCCGGCGGGTACGGTGGCGGCACGCTGTCGCTGAAATCGGCCGAGATCTACGACCCGGCCACAGGCAAGTTCACCACGACCGGGGCGATGACGGTTCCGCGCCGTGACGCCACGGCCACGCTGCTGAATGACGGCCGCGTGCTGATCGCCGGCGGCCTCGATCAGTACGCGACGTCGGCGCTGGCCTCAGCCGAGCTGTACGACCCGGCGACGGGCAAGTTCACAGCCACGGGTTCGATGGCGACAGCTCGCTCTGGCTTCGCTTCCATGGGACTCGAAGACGGACGCGTGCTGGTGGCCGGAGGCAGGAACACCGCCGGCGATCCGCTCAAGACGGCCGAGATCTACGACCCCGCCAGCGGCAAGTTCAGCCCGGCCGGGTCGATGACAGCGGCCGGCGCGTCGATGGCAGTGTGGCTCAAGGACGCGCGGGTGTTGTTCGTCTCGAACGGCGGGCTGTCCATCTACGACCCGGCCAGCGGCACGTTCAGCCCGGTCGAAACTCCCGCTGCTTCAGTCGACACTGCGACCTTCACTCTTGGAAACGTCCTCCTGACCGAAGGCGGCCCGGCGCAGGTGTATCAGCCGTAGCGGGCGTCACGGCCCGTGGCGGCGCCAAGCCGCGACCTACGGCCGAACCGCCTCCAGGGCGACCCAGTCCTCTTCGGCCCAACGCCGGCCGATCCGGAGTCCCGCGGCCTCGAAGGCAGCTCGAACGTCGGCCTCGCGGTCCCGGAAGATGCCTGAAGCCAGGATTCGGCCGCCGCGTGCCATCTCGCCCCAGAGCGGGACGGCGAGCTGCACGAGCAGCGAGGCGATCAGGTTGGCGAGGATCAGGTCGAAGGGTCCATCGCCGGACGGGACGCTGCCCTGACGGACGCGGATCCGGCGGGTCAATCTGTTGAGGCGCGCGTTGGCAAGGGTCGATTCCACCGCGATCGGGTCGGTGTCCAGGCCGAGCAGCTCGCCCGCCCCGAGCTTGCCGGCCGCGATGGCGAGGATCCCGGAGCCGCAGCCGACATCGATGACTCGGGCACGGCCGTCACCGGCTCGGCCGCTCGCCAGCAGCCCCTCGTCGGCGAGGGTCTCCAGGGCCGTCAGGCATAGCCGCGTCGTAGGATGAAGGCCCGTCCCAAAGGCCATCCCCGGGTCGAGCGAGAGGACTACGTCGTCCGGCCGGCGGCGGTGGCGGCGCCAGGTTGGCCGAATGACGATCCGCCGTCCGACGCGCAACACCGGAAAGTGGCTCTTCCATGCCTCGGCCCAATCCTCCTCGTGCACCAGGCGGGTCCGCAGCTCGCCGATCGGCCGCAGGCCGAATGCCTGCAGGTGGCCAAGGGCCATGGCCGCATCGGCAACCGCGGCTTCCACAGCCGCCCGATCGAGCCCCGGCATGTAAGCTCGCACCACTGCCGGCTTGGCCGCATCGATGACCGCGCCCAGGCCCTCGTCCGTCAGACCGAAGCCCGGCTCGACGCTGGTTCCGCCGGGCGCGAAACGCGTCAGGATCTCGCTGACGGCCTCGACCGCTTCGAGGTCGGCGGATACGGCGAGCTCGACCCAGACGCCCGGGCCGAGCTCGGAGGGCTCCGGGGGCGTGCCGGAAGGACCCTCGTCCGGCCTGCCGTCTCCGGACTCGCTATCCGAGGGCATCCTTCATCCGATCGATGATCCCGGCCGGCAGGACCTGTTCGCCGGACTCGGCCGCCAGCTCCTCCAGCAGCTGGCGCTGCTTCTTGGACAACTTGGTCGGCACGCTCACCCGGACCAGGACGTGAAGATCGCCCCGCGTTCCCGGTCGCCGCAGGTGCGGAACTCCTCGCCCGCGGAGCCGGATCTCTGTCCCGGGCTGCGTCCCGGGGCGAACCTCCAGCTCCTCCTCGCCTTCGATGGTCGGGATCCGCACCCGCGTCCCGAGCGCCGCCTGGGCGATCGAGAGCGACAGCTCGTGGAAGATCTCTGTGCCGTCACGGCGCAGGGCGGCGTGCGGCGTCACGTGGACGGCTACGTACAGGTTGCCCGGAGGACCGCCGCGCAGGCCGGCCTCGCCCTCGCCCGAAAGCCTGATCTGGTGACCTTCATCGATTCCCGCCGGGATGGTCACTCTGATCTTCTTGCGGCGAGAGACGCGGCCCTCGCCTCGGCACGTCTGGCAGGGCGAATCGATCACCCGCCCCTCGCCGTTGCAGCGAGTGCATGCGGTGACATTGACCATCTGCCCGAGCATCGTCTGGCGAATGCTCCTGATCTCACCCCGGCCGCCGCAGGTTGGGCATTGGGAGGGGGTGCTGCCGGGCGCCGCTCCCCCGCCGCCACAGGTTGCGCAGCGATCGAGGAGATCGAACTCGATCTCCCTCTCGACGCCCCGAACCGCCTCGTCGAAGGTGACTCGCAGGTCGTACCGCAAGTCCGATCCGGAGGGCCGCCGGCCCCGCCGGGCTCCGGTCGCCGCGCCGCCCATGCCCGAGAAGAATGCGTCGAACAGGTCGCCGAACCCCGGGAATCCCTCGGCGAAGGGCGAGCTCGTCCCGCCGAGGTCGCCGAGCCCTGCCCTTCCCATCACGTCGTAGACCTGCCGGCGCCCGGGATCGGAGAGGACCTGGTAGGCCTCGTTGATCTCCTTGAAGCGTTCGGCGGCGCCGGCCTCGGGGCTGACGTCGGGGTGCCACTGCTGGGCAAGCTTTCGGAAGGCGCGCTTGATATCGGCGTCGGAGGCGTTTCGCTCGACACCCAGGATTTCGTAGTAGGAGCGTTCGGTGGCCATCTGGTCGAAAAGGATACGAGACGAGTGGCCAGGGCGGCAGCGAACCCGACGGCCGCGCCGGGGAGGGGGCGGACTCTGGCCCGCCCTAGGACTGGAGCAGCTTCTGGAGACGGCGCGAGGTGATCGCCAGCCCGATCAATCCCATCGCGATCAGGTAGGCAAGATCGACGACAAGCAGACCGTCGGGAGTGCCCGTCGTCAGGGCCCTGATCAGATGGACCCCTCGGTAGAGCGGCGTCGCCTCGACGATCGCCTGCAGTCCCGCCGGATACGCGGAGATCGGATAGAACGTCCCCGAGAACAGGAACATCGGCATGATGGCCAGCTGGAGGAAGTCGAAGTCCTGCCATTTGCGCACGAACGTCGTGGCGGCCATGCCGGCGCCCGCGAAGGCGAATCCCACCACCATCGCCGCCGGGAAGGCCAGCAACCCCAGAGGCGAGCTGAGCAGCCCCAGCCCGGCCACGCCCACGAGTCCGATGACCGCCAGGAATCCAATGGCATACAGGCTGCCCCGGAGAAGCGCCCACAGGATCTCGCCCATAGCGACGTCGGCGAGCGACATCGGCGTGGATATGACGGCGTCGTAGAGCTTGGCGTACTTGAGCTTGTAGAAGAAGTTGTTCGACGTCTCGTAGATTGCGCCGTTCATCGCCGACGCCGCGAGCAGCGCCGGCGCCACGAAGACGGCATAAGGAACACTCCGGCCGTCGCCCAGGGAGACGTCGCCGATCAGCGCGCCCACGCCGAAGCCCATCGAGAACAGGTAGAACAGCGGCTCGAAGAACCCGGAGAAGATGACCATGAAGGTCCGCCGGTAGACCATCATGTTCCGCTCCACGAGCCGGACGGGGCGGATCCGGATCAGCGGCGCGGAGAGTCCCAGCGCAGACATCTAGACCTCCAGCCTGCGCCTGAAGGTGACACGGCCCGCGGCCACACCCACCGCCACGAAGGCCGCCAGGACTCCGATGTGCACCAGCCAGGCGAGTGGCTCGACCTGGCCCAATGACAGCGACCTGGCCGCGGCGACTCCGTGGTAGAGCGGCGTCACCCATGCCAGGGGCTGAAGGAAGAGGGGCAGCTGCTCGATCGGGAAGAAGGTGCCGGAGAACAGGAAGAGCGGCGTGATGCCGAATCGGAAGAGGGCGTTGAAGCCGCCGTCGCCGGTCTGGGTGGCCGTAAAGGCCATGATCGGCGCCGCGAAGGCGATCGCGGTCAAGACCGCCACCGGCACCGCCAGTACGATCAAGGGCGAGGTCGCCGCGCCCAGGACAATGATCGCCGCAAGGAAGAGGACCGCCAGAAGCATCGCCCGGAAGGCGATCCACATCAGGTCGCCGAGCAGCAGGTCGAGCGCGGCCAGAGGCGTGTTGAGCACGGCCAGGTAGGTCTTGTCCCACATGATCTTGTTCATGATCGGCCAGGCCGATTCGAAGGCAGCCGCCATCATCGCCTGGGTCACGAGCAGCGCCGGGGCGATGTAGTCCAGGTACGGAACGCCACCGGGAACGCCACTGCGGTTCACGTACAGACCCAACCCGATACCCATCGAGATCAGGTACAGGAACGGCTGTGACAGGCCCGAGAGCAGGTAGCTAAACCAGCCCCGCCGGAAGACCAGCAGGTCGTGCTCGAGCACGCGCCACGAGCGGCGTGACAGGCCCGACTCGGAGCCTCCGGAGCGAACGGTCAGGGCCGTCATCACTCGACCAGGCTGCGGCCGGTGAGACGGAGGAAGACGTCCTCCAGGGTGCTGCGCCGCACGAGGACGCTGGTGGGCCGGAGACCTCGCTCGTATGCCGTCGCCGCGACCGCCTCGCCGTCCGCGGTGTAGACGAGGACTCTGTCGGGCAGGTGCTCGACGCGTTCGGCCAGTCCGTCCAGCCGGCCGGCGATGTGGGCGACGTCATCGGACTCGCCGTCATCACGCCGGAAGCGCAGCTCCAGGACCTCGCGGCTGACGTACTGCTCTATCAACTGGCGCGGCGATCCCTCGGCCACGATGCGAGCTCGGTCCATGACGACCAGCCTGTCGCATAGTTGCTCGGCCTCGTCCATGTAGTGGGTCGTTAGGCACAGCGTCACGCCCCGCTGCTTGAGGCGGTACAGCCGATCCCACAGCAAGTGGCGAGCCTGAGGGTCCAGACCGGTCGTCGGCTCGTCGAGGAGGAGCAGCGACGGCTCGTTGATCAACGCCCGGGCGATGACCAGGCGCCTCTTCATGCCGCCGGACAGCGGCTCGACCTTGTCGTTCGATCGCTCCGTGAGCTGGACGAAATCGAGCAGCTCAACGGCGCGACGCCTCGCTTCGGCCCAGGACAGATCGAAGTAGCGGCCGTAGACCAGCAGGTTCTCCAGAACGCTCAGCTCGTTGTCCAGGGTGTCCGCCTGAGGTACCACGCCGAGCCGGGCCCGGATTCGAGCGCCGTCCCGCCTGGGGTCGAGGCCGAATACGGTCAGCGTACCCGCGGTGACCGGCGAGACGGTGCCGATCATTCGCATCGTGGACGTCTTGCCGGCGCCGTTCGGACCCAGGAAGCCGAAGGCCTCGCCCGGGGCAACGTCGAAATCCACTCCATCGACGGCCGTGAAGGCACCAAAGCGCTTCGTCAGGGCTCGGGCGTGGATCAGGGATTCGGGCGCAGCGACGACTTCCTGCACGTCCGGATGGTACCGCCAGGCGCGGAGTCGGACCGCGACTGCGTCGGCCGTGACTCTGCGACCGGCAATCCCAATTCGGTACTGGACGCGTCCGCCTCGGTGGCCCCAGAACCTTCGTTCGACCGACCCGGGACGATCTGGGCGTGGTCCGGACGCCTCACGGGCAGCCTATCATCGACCACGTCGCCGCAGGGGACATCGCGTGGAAGAGTTCTGGGTCTGCCGTCACTGTCGATCGCTCAACCGTGCCAGTGCCAACAAGTGCTACAGCTGCAAGGAGAAGTACGGCAGTGTACCCAAAGCGGCGACGCCCATAGCCGCGAGCGCTCCCCCGCCACCGCCACCGCCGCCCGCAGCGCTGCCACCTCTGGCAGACTTCAGCGCGGTCGCCAGGCAGCCGTCATATCTCTCACGCCCGGTCGCCCTGCCATCCACCTACGCGGCCTCGCTGGCGGTCGGTGCCAAGGCAAGGACGAGATCGAGGCGACTGCCGAACCCGGTGGCGGCGGTCAAGGGCCGTATCGCCGCCTCGCTTGCCAGGCACAGGTCCGTCACCGTTGACTGGCTCGGCTATCTGACGGCTGTGCTGCTGCTGCTGCTGGCCGTGGACGGCGTGGTGCTGGTCCTGACCGTCCTGCCTGCCGCCGGCGACCTCCTGCAGCACTCCAGCGCATCGGTTGCGTGGTCCCGGCTGCCGTCCCACCAGCAGGGCATGACGAGGATGCTGGCGTTGGGACTCGGGTCTCTGGGAATCGCCAGTCTCTTCTGCTTCTCGGTCTTTCTGGCGATGACGACTCACAACGCGACGGGCCTTGGCGCGGACATGCCACTGCTTACCCCCTATCGAGCAGGGCTCGTCTTGCCCGTGGCGGTCTGGACTCAGGCCCGGATCGCGGTGGGCCTCATCGTTCCAGCGACTCTGATATGGCTCGGGTATCCGATCCCGGGTCTGATCGCCGGGATCGTGGCCGTGGAGATCGCCCAGCGCCACCTCGACGATCCCGCCGGTTGGCTGACCAGGCCAAATCGCCACCTGCCCGACCTGTACGCCAAGCTCGGAACCGAGGGCTCGATAGATTCCCCGATGGCGTCGCTCTGGTCGGCTTGCTTCCGTTCGGCCAACGTCCTCGCCATCGCTACGTACATCCTCCCGACACTGGCCCTGATCGGACTCAGTGCCTCCGATGCGCTCGGTCGCCATGGCTTTCCCGGCTGGCAGTCTGCCGGCCTGGGCCCAGCTCAGCTTGGACTGGCTCTCCTGGTAGGCAGTCTCCTGGCCTTGACGGCCGGCGCCCTGGTCTTGCTCATCCCGATAACGGTTGGGCTGGTGAACCGCCAGCGAACCCGCAGGACGCTTGTCCGGGTAGGTCGCTCTCGGTCATGGATCGCCCGTCCCGGCCAGGGCGGATACACGCCGGGGCCACAGCCGGAGCTCACGGATCCTTCGTACGACCCGCTCGACCGAGTCATCGAGCACTTCCCGACACCCACCCCCACGGGCGGCGCAGGCTCAGGCCCGGCTGGCCAGGGTTTCGGCCCCGGTGGCTCAGGGCTTCGGCCCCGGTGGCCAGGGCTCGGGCCCGGTGGTCAGGGCTTCGGCCCCGGTGGTCAGGGCTTCGGCCCCGGTGGTCAGGGCTTCGGCCCGGCCGGCCAGGGTTTCAGGCCCGTCGGACTGCCGGGCAAACCCGGCCCCGATCAGGCCTCCTTGTACTCGCCTTCTACGACTTCCTCGTTCCCCTGGTCTGACGACCCGTCCGAGCCGCCGGCCTGATCGTCGCCGCCCTCGCCGGGACCACCGGATCCGCCGGGACCGCCGGCCTCCGCTCCGGCGGCCGCAGCCTGGTAGGCGGCCGTGCCGACCTTCTGGAGCTGCTCCACCAGGGCCTCCGTCGATGACTTGACGGCCGCCATGTCGCTGCCTTTGAGGGCGGAACGGACCGCTTCGACGCGGCGCTCGGTCTCCGCTCGATCCTCGGCCGTGACTTTGTCTCCCAGATCGCGAAGCGTCCGCTCGGCCTGGTAGGCCAGGGCATCGGCTTGGTTGCGGGCCTCGACCTCCTCCTTGCGGGCGCGATCCTCATCGGCGTGGGTCGCAGCTTCCTTGACCATCCGATCCACGTCCGACTTGGAAAGCATGGAGCTCGCGGTTATCCGGACCTGCTGCTCACGGCTGGTGGCGCGATCCTTGGCCTTGACGTCCAGGATCCCGTTGGCGTCGATGTCGAACGTGACTTCGATCTGGGGCACGCCACGCGGGGCCGGCGGGATTCCGTCCAGGATGAACTTGCCCAGCGTCTTGTTGTCGCTGGCAAAGTCGCGCTCGCCCTGGAGGACGTGGACCTCCACCTGCGTCTGGTTCTCCGACGCGGTCGAGAAGATCTGGCTCTTGCTGGTTGGAATCGTGGTATTGCGATCGATCAGGCGAGTCATGACACCGCCCATCGTCTCGATGCCCAGCGACAGCGGAGTCACGTCCAGGAGCAGGACGTCCTTGACCTCGCCAGCCAGGACGCCGGCCTGGATCGCGGCGCCGACGGCGACGACCTCGTCCGGGTTGACTCCGCGGTGCGGCTCCTTGCCGCCGAACATCTGCTTGACGGCATCGGTGACCGCCGGCATGCGGGTCATGCCGCCGACGAGCACGACCTCGTCGATCTCACCGGGCTTGAGGCCCGCGTCGCGCAGGGCCTGGCTGACCGGCCCGCGCGTCTTGTCGATGAGGTCGGCGACCAGGTCTTCGAGCTTGGCGCGCGACAGCGCGACCACCAGGTGCTTGGGTCCGGTCGCGTCGGCCGTGATGTAGGGCAGATTGATCTCGGTCGTGGACGTGGTCGAGAGCTCGATCTTTGCCTTCTCGGCGGCCTCCTTGAGTCGCTGGAGCGCTTGCTGATCGGTCCGCAGGTCGATTCCCTGGTCTCGCTTGAATTCGGCTAGCAGCCACTCGATGACCCGCTGGTCGAAGTCGTCGCCGCCAAGGTGCGTGTCGCCGTTGGTCGCCTTGACCTCGAAGACGCCCTCGCCCAGCTCCAGGATCGAGATGTCGAAGGTGCCGCCCCCGAGGTCGTAGACCGCGATCTTCTCGTCGTGCTTCTTGTCCAGGCCGTAAGCCAGTGCCGAGGCGGTCGGTTCGTTGATGATCCGCTTGACGTCGAGGCCGGCGATGCGTCCCGCGTCCTTGGTCGCCTGGCGCTGCGTGTCGTCGAAGTAGGCCGGGACGGTGATGACCGCCTCGGTGACCTTCTCGCCCAGATACGCCTCCGCGTCCGCCTTGAGCTTCTGCAGGATCATGGCGCTGATCTCGGGCGGCGTGTAGCTCTTGCCGTCGGCGAGGGCAACTCGGATGCCGTCGCTGCTCGGGTCTCGCTCGACCTTGTAGGGGACTAGCCCTTTCGAGTGCGCCACCTCCGGGTCGTCGAATCGCCGGCCCATGAATCGCTTGATGGAGTAGACGGTGTTGGCGGGGTTGGTGACCGCCTGGCGCTTGGCCAGCTGGCCGACGAGTCGCTCGCCGCCCTTGGTGAAGGCGACGACCGACGGGACCGTCCGACCGCCCTCAGCGGACGGGATGACAGTCGGCTCCCCGCCTTCCATCACTGCCACGACGGAGTTCGTCGTGCCCAGGTCGATGCCGATGATCTTGCCCATTCCGGTGGTGCTCCTCGTTGCTTGGCTCTCTTGAGTCAGTCGCTATTGCGTCAGTTGGTGAACGAATTGGCGTCGCCGCCGGCGGCCTCACCGCTGCCGGCGATCGCGACCATGGCCGGCCGCAGGACCCTGTCTCGGACCCGGTAGCCGCGTTGGACTTCGGCCACGACCTCGCCATCGGGCTTGCCGGTGGCGGGGACGCTGGCGATGGCTTCGTGCTCGCGAGGATCGAAGGGCCGGCCAATCGCCTCGATCGGGGTCACGCCTTCGCTCTCCAGAAGGGCCCGCAGCTTGCGGTCCAGCAGAACGATCCCCTCGATCCAGCCAACGGCCTCAACCTCGGCCGGCATGGCGTCCAGGGCCCGATCGAAGTCGTCGGCGATGGCCAGAACCTTGCGCAAGAGGGACTCGCTGGCCAGCCCGAGCTCGCGCTCGCGATCTTCCGCAGTGCGTCGCCGGAAGTTGGCGAAGTCCGCGGCCGTTCTTTGAAGCGAGGCCAGGTGCTCGGCTGACTGAGCTTGAGTGGCCTCCAGCTCGGCCTGCAGCCGCTCGATTTCGGCGGTCAGGTCGCCGTCGGGCTGCGCCGGCGCCTCGGCTGCGGGACGGCCGGGCCAATCGCCGGCTGCGCCCCGATGGTGGATTCGCGGGGTCGTGTGTCGTTCAGGCATACAGGTGCTCCACCAGCTCGCTCATGAGATCGGACACGAATTCGACCGAGGCGATCGCCTGGGCGTAAGGCATGCGGGTCGGCCCCAGGACGCCAACGGCGCCAACGGCTCGGCCCACACGGCCATAGGGTGCCAGGACGAGCGAGACGTCCTGCATCTCCAGTGACTGATTCTCGTGGCCGATGAAGACCTGAATGCTGCCCGCGCGGGCCACCGTTTCGACGAGCGAACCGAGGTAGGCCCTGTTCTCCAGAGCCGCGAAGACCTGCCGGACCTTGTCGGTCCGATCGAACTCCGGGGCCGCCATTACGTTGAGCAGGCCGTCGCTGAAGAGATCGTCGATGAGCGTTGCGTCGAATTCCCGCATCGTCCGCACCAGCCCCGCGCCCGTCAGCCGCAGGAGGTCCAGGTCGTCGCTGCCGTCATCCTCCGCCGGCAGGTCTGCCAGAGCGGACTCGATCTCCTCGGCAGTCCGGTCGATCGCCAGAACGTTCAGCAGGCTCGCCACCCGATTCAGCTGCTCCTGGTCCGCCTCCAGTGGAAGGTTCTGGAGTGTCTGCTTCATGGTTCCCTCGCGGAAGACCACGACCAGCAATGCCAGACGGTCCTGGACCGTGACCAGGTCCACGCGCCGCACGCGCGCGGCCACTGCCTTGGCTGTCGTGGCCAGCCCGGCGGTGCCGGTATTGGCAGCCAGGGTGCTTGCCGCCAGCCGGAACCAGTGCTCGCTCGTCAGCTCGACCTGGCCGAACTGATGGCGGATCATGCGCTGTTCGACCGCCGGCAGCGACCACTCGTCGGCGAGGACCTGGACGTAGTAGCGGTAGCCCGCGTCCGTAGGCACGCGCCCGGCCGAGGTGTGGGGATGCGTCAGCAGGCCCAGGGCCTCGAGGTCGGACAGGATGTTGCGGACCGTGGCGCTGCTGACGCCCAGTGGGTAATGCTCGACCAGCGAGCTCGAGCTGACCGGCGTAGCCGATGACACGTATTCGTCGATGACGGTTCGCAGGATGGCGCCAGATCGCGCGTCCAGCGAGCCGATGGTGCGGCGTGGCCGTCGCGCCATGTCGTGCTCCATTTCTCTGCCGGAGAACCCGTTGCGGGTTCTGGGCGGCGGCTGCGTGCGGCGCTCGCCTGAAGGGCCAGAGGGTCCGCGGCCGGCCGCCGATTCCCCGTTCGGCTTGCCTCCCGGCTTGGTTAGCACTCTCACTATACGAGTGCTAACCTGCTGGGCTGGATGGTAGCAGCCTCTCTCGGACAGGTCAACGGCCGGTCGCATTCGACGGCCGGCACCGGCCGCCTGGCAGTCCGGGACGCGAAGCTGTGGCACCCGGGCGGCTGCTAGAGCAACCGCCTGAACAGTTCGTTGCTGAGGAGGCGGCCGCGGAGGGTCAACCGCAGGCGGGCCTGCCCATCCGCGCCGACGCGCTCGAGCAGGCCCGACGATTCGGCCCACGATCGGACCGCAGCCAGAGGCGGTTCTTCGCCCATCCTCTCGGGCACTCCGCGATCCAGGCGAAGGGCGAGGATCGCCCGCTCCGCCGCGGCGGTCTGGTCCGTCACGCGCTCCTCGCCGCCAGGCGGCGTGCCGGGAGCGCCGCGGGGCGGCACCAGCGCGGCCAGATAGGGCTCCATTGCCGCCGCGTTCCAACGCCTGGTGGCTCCGTCGAACGCATGGGCCCCAGGTCCGACCGCCTCGTACGGCAGGCGCTCCCAGTAGACCAGGTTGTGGCGGCTCTCGTGGCCCGGCCGGCACCAGTTGGAGATCTCGTAGCCGCGCCAGCCCGCCGCGTCCAGGCGTTCGAACGCCAGCTGGTACTGGTCAGCGGCCCGATCTTCGTCCTGCTCCCGGCCGGCTCGCTCTCGCCAGCGCCGGGCACCTGGCACGGTGGGCAGGTGATCTCCGCCTTCCCTCGTGAGCCCTTCGCCATCCGGGTCGTCCAGCGTCAACGCGTAGAGGGACAGATGATCGGGCGCGAGCCGCAGCGCCGCTTTCAGAGTCGTCTCCCAGCTCGCCAGCGTCTGGCCGGGCACGTCGTACAGCAGGTCCAGGCTCACCGACTCGATACCGGCGACGCGCGCCTCCGCAACGGCCGTGGCCACGTCCGCCGGGGAGTGGCGCCGGCCCAGGCGCCGCAGCTCGGTGCCGTTGAGGCTCTGCGCACCGAACGAGACGCGGTTGACGCCGAGCTGCCGGAACGCAACCAGGTCGCCACGCTCATCAGGGCCGGGGTTGGCCTCGAGCGTGATCTCCGCGTCGGCCGTGAGTCCGTAGCGCGTTCGCGTAATCGCGATCAGCCTCGCGAGCCACTCCGCGGGGACCAGGGAGGGCGTTCCGCCCCCGAGGTACACGCTTGCCAGAGGCGGGCGACCGTCCGTTCCCGGTACACCGAACGCCGCGTCCAGAGCATCGGCCCGCAGTTCCAGCTCCCGGCTCACCGCCTCGTACATCCGGCCCGTCTGGGCCCGTGGCCCGCGAGCATCCGCTCCGGCGAAGACGACGAAGTCGCAGTAGGGACAGCGCGCGATGCAGAACGGCAGGTGGAGATAGAGGGCGACGGGCGGTTGCGTCTTGCTCACGGACAGAGGCTACCTGTGCCGCCGATTGGCCCCGGGGTCGGTCGGTCGGCGCCGGCCTCCCCGGGCAGGTCGCTCCGGTTCGAGGCCACGGCGCCTGTGCGTTCGGGCCTGCCTCGCCGCCGATCGTTCGCCGTAGCCGGACGGCCCGATCGTCTCGAAGACGCTCTCACCCGCGGCCGATGTGGCGGCCACCGGACGGCGCGTGTCCTGCCAGCCTGTGGGAATCTGCCGCCGAAGCGCCGCTTCTTCGGGTTCATTGCCGTCCGGCGGCACCTGGCCCGTATGCCCGGTGCAGACGAATACCGCAAATGAAGTGACCGCGTGACCGATCAGCGCGGCACCCAAGCCTCCCGTGGCCAGCGTGGCCCAGCCGCAGGCCAGGCCGATTCCCGTCGCCAGCAGCGGCATGTAGGGGTGCCGGCCCGGGGCTGCCAGCCGCGTGGCGAGCACGTAGACGATCGTGGCCGTGACGATGGCCAGACCATCGGGCAAGCCGATCGCGACGAGGGAGCCGAGCAGCGCTCCCCGAAAGGTGGCCTCGTCGATCAATGCCGTGCCGACGGCGTTGAGGGCCCCATTCGGGTACGCCCGAGCCGGCGGCAGCCGCAGATAGCCGTACCGGAACCTGGCGAACGCGACGGCCTGGACGACCCCGAGAGCGGCCAGGCCAGAGCCCACCCGCAACGTACTTCCTGGCGATGGCCGATCAGCAGGAAGAGGACGTCGTGCGGCGACGGATGGACGAAGTAGATCGCCGCCACCAGGATCGCCCCGATCAGGTACCAGGACAGTCGCGTCCAGACGCTCCGGCGGCGTCCCGGCTCGTCGTACTCGGCGGCGCCGAATCGCTCCGACTCCAGGCGCAGGAACAGCAACAGCATGAAGAAGCCGGCTGCGATGAGGATCCGGATCGTGTCGGCACTCATACGTCGTCCATTCGAAGAACCGCCAGGAACGCTTCCTGCGGTATTTCGACGGACCCGACCCGCTTCATGCGCTGCTTGCCCTCTTTTTGCTTCTCGAGCAGCTTGCGCTTTCGAGTGATGTCCCCGCCGTAGCACTTCGCCAGGACGTTCTTCCTCATTGCCGCGACCGTCTCACGGGCGATGACGTTGGAGCCGATCGCTGCCTGGACGGCTACCTCGAACATCTGGCGCGGGATGAGCCCCCTCAGGCGGTGAACCAGCTCGCGGCCGATGGCCTGCGCTCGATCGCGGTGGACGATCACGGACAGGGCATCGACCGGCTCGCCGGCGACCAGCACATCCACCTTGACCAGGTTGGCGGCGCGGTAACCGATCTCCTCGAAATCCATCGAGGCGTAGCCCTGGGTGCGGGTCTTGAGCTGGTCGTAGAAGTCCACGATGACCTCGCCCAGCGGCAGCTCGAAGTTGATCAGGACGCGCTGCGGGTCCAGGTACTCCATGTTCACAAACGTGCCGCGCCGGTTCTTCGCCAGTTCCATGAGCGTGCCGATGTAGGTCGTGGGAGTGACGATGCCGAGCTTCACCCAGGGCTCCAGGATCTCCTCGATCTCGCCGGCATTTGGCATCTTCGACGGGTTGTCGACGGCGACCTTGCCCTGGTCGTTGATGAGGACGACCTCGTATTCGACGGACGGCGCCGAGGCGATCAGCTCCTGGCCGAACTCGCGCTCCAGGCGTTCCTGGACGATCTCCATGTGGAGCAGGCCCAGGAAGCCGCACCGGAAGCCGAAGCCGAGGGCGACCGAGCTTTCGGGCTCGAAGCTGAAGCTCGCGTCGTTGAGATGCAGCTTCTCCATGGCGTCGCGCAGGAGCGGGTAGTCGGAGCCGAGGATCGGGTAGATCCCGGCGAAGACGAGGCTCTTGGCCGGCTGGTAGCCGGGCAGCGGCTCGGGAGCGGGCGCGGCAACGGTCGTGACCGTGTCGCCGACCTGGGCCTCGCGGACGTTCTTCAAGCCGGTCGCGACGTAGCCGACCTCACCCGCTCGCAGCTCCGGAACCGGCACCAGCCCGGGCCGGAAGAAGCCGAGCTCCACGAGCTCGGCTTCCGCCCCCGAGCCCATCAGCCGAATGACGTCATGCTGGCGGAGGGTCCCCTGGGCGAGCCGGATGTAGCAGACGACGCCTTTGTACGGGTCGTAGTGCGAGTCGAAGATCAGGGCCTTGAGGGGGGCTTCTGGATCGCCTTTCGGAGCCGGAACGCGCCTGACGATCGCTTCCAGGATCTCCGGGACGCCCGTGCCGTCCTTGGCCGACGCAAGCAGGACCTCTTCGCGGGGCATCGCCAGGACGTTTTCCAGCTCCTCGATGACGGTGTCGATCTGGGCCGACGGCAGGTCGATCTTGTTGAGGACCGGGATGATCGTCAGGTTCTGGCGCAATGCCAGGTGGACGTTGGCCAGGGTCTGAGCCTCGATCCCCTGCGTTGCGTCGACGACCAGGATCGCGCCGTCGCAGGCCTGCAGCGACCGGCTGACTTCGTAGCTGAAGTCGACGTGGCCGGGAGTGTCGATCAGGTTCAGGCCGTAGACCAGGCCGTCGGACGCCGTGTACTCGAGCCGGACCGCCCGGGCCTTGATCGTGATCCCGTGCTCGCGCTCCAGGTCCATGGAGTCGAGCACCTGGCTCGTCATCTGGCGCGCGTCGATGGTGTGGGTCAGCTCCAGGAGGCGATCCGAGAGCGTCGTCTTGCCGTGGTCGATGTGGGCGATTATCGAGAAGTTGCGGAGTCGGTCCTGCGGAATCCGGTCGGTCACGGCAGGCAGTGTAGCCCGCCGAGACTCTCCCTAGCCTCGCTCGTGCAGCCTCTTGTCAGAACAATCGATCACCGGGTCAAAGGCCTTGCGGCCGGCCAACAAGCCGTCGCCGAGCCGACGCGACGACATTCCGCAGGTGGTCTCAAGACGACATCGGAGAATGAAATTCGGGCCCGGCCGCAGGTGGCGCTCAGTACTCGACGACCCTTGGGAGTCCCTTGGCCTGGGCGATCCAGTCGGTGACCTGCTCGACAGTCGGAACCCGTCGCACCAGGTTGCGGGCGGCGTTGGCTTCGGCCAGCGTCTCGGTGAGGTTCGCCGCATTGCGCTGGGCCAGCTCGGGGACCGTGTCCACGCCGGCCACCTCGAGCAGGTCGGAGTACTCGGATCCGATGCCCTTGATCCTGTATAGGTCGACGCGATTCACCCACTTGAGGATCATGGCGTGGCTTATGCCTGTGGCCGCTTCCAGCTCCTGCCTGCCCTTGCCGGTGGCCCCACGCTCCAGGAGCGCGTCTGTGGTCTTGACCCCGGCCGCTTCGAGTTTCCCGCCGTTGACCGGACCGATCCCTTCGACGTCGATGATGTTCACGGTATCGCTCCAAGTGGCGAATATGGCTTGCGTGTGATTATGGAGCCCCCAGCGCTGCACCGATACGACTGATCCGGATTCGAGTGGGCGCAACGGGAATAGGTCCCGGCGGGCAGCCTCTCCCGCATTCGGTTCGAGCTGGGAAAGCCACTGAGCCGTTAGCCTGACTCTGCTACCATCAACCGTCGCGTCAGTCCGGCCCCTCCCGGCTGCCTGCCGCATTCCGTTTGCAGCATGAGGTATTGAAACTTGGGCAAGACGCCCCGAGGCTGGACCGGCGCGCGCACGCCGTCAGCGACCAAGCGGGTCCGCCAGGCACAGCGCCGGCGAGCCATCAATCAACCTCGCAAGAGCGCGGCGAAGACGTACGTCGCCAACGCGATGACGGTCGCCGGCGGCGCGAACGAGACCGAAACCGCCACGGCGCTGGCGGAGGCGATGAGCGCCCTGGACAGGGCCGCCAAGGTCGGCGCGATTCACCCCAACAACGCCGCCCGCCGCAAGTCGCGCCTGGCCATCAACCTGAACGCGCTGGTTGGGGGCGTTGCCCTTCAGCCTACGGGACGAGTCACCAAGTCCACCGGCACGGCGGCGGCGGTGAAGGCCGCCCGGACGCGCATCGCCACGGCCAAAGCCACCAAGGCGAAGGGTCCGCAAACGGCCGCAGGCAAGGCCAAGGCTGCGCTCTCCAAGAGCGCTCGCGCAGAGGCCGCTTCGGCAGCGGCGGCGGTCCCAGCGCCGGTCAAGGCGACTGCGTCCAAGGCCCCGGCCAAGGCGCCGGCCAAGGCGCCGGTCAAGGCCGCAGCGAAGGCCGCCGAGAAGCCCGCCTCAAAGGCAGCCGCCAAGACCCCGGCCAAGGCAGCCGCGAAGACATCCGAGAAGCCGGCGGCCAAGACTACAGTCAAGACCCCGGCCAAGACGGCCGAGAAGCCCGCCTCAAAGGCAGCCGCCAAGACCCCGACCAAGGCAGCCGCCAAGACATCCGAGAAGCCGGCGTCCAAGGCTTCGGCGCCCAAGAAGCCCAAAGCCTGACCCTTTGTTCGAGACCGCATGAAGGGCCAGGTCACATGACCTGGCCCTCTCGATTCGGAGGTCCCGTGTCCGACACAAGGGCTCGCGCCCGAGAGATCGCCCAGGACGCGATCGCTCGCGGAGACGTGACCGGCTGGTTCGAGCAGTTGTACGTGGAGTCGGAGCGGGACGGCTTCGCCATCTCATGGGTCGACCTCGCCCCCAATCCATATCTGGTCGCCTGGCTCGGGAGGCAACCCGCTCTGCCGCGGGGTCGCGCCCTGGTCGTCGGTTGTGGCTACGGCGACGATGCCGAGTTCTTGTCCGACCGCGGCCTCGAGGTCACAGCCTTCGATGTCGCGCCGTCGGCCGTGGCCCGGTGCCGCAACCGGTTTCCCGAGTCTCTCGTCCGATACGAGGTCGCGGACGCGCTCCGGCCCCCGGACGAGTGGCTGGCGGCGTTCGATCTCGTCTTCGAGGCCTACACGATCCAGGTCCTCCAGGGCGAGGCGCGCACGGCGTGCGCCAGGTCGATCGGACGCATGGTTGGGCCTGGTGGGAGGCTTCTCGTCATAGCCCGGAGTCGAACGGACGTCGATCCTGTCGGAAACATGCCGTGGCCGCTGACACGCCGCGAACTCGAAGACTTCCGCGTATCCGGCCTGAGGCTGGCCTCGCTCGACGAGATCCTGGAGCCCGGAGATCCGCCGGTGCCGAGGTTCGTCGCGGAGTTCGTCGCGCGAGGGTAGGGCTTCCTGGCGGGCGATAGTCGCCTGTTCGCGAGCGGGTGCTGGTTCTGCGACTCGCCGGCCCATGGCCGGGGGGAGGTTCCTCCGGCAGCAGTCGATTTCGGCTCGGCGCCTCATCGGTTGGGGTCCCTCAAGCGCTTCCTAAGCCGATCTTCACCATTCGGCCCGTTCTGAGGGCTCTGCACGGAACCTCCATCCAGCCTCCATGATCGCTCCACCGACCATCCACCCCGGCCGTCGAGACTTTTGGGGGCCGGACCGTTGCGAGCCGCGTGAACCGCCGGTCATGCCGGTTGAAGGCTCCATCAAGTCGGGCTTCGGTCCATAGAGCGGGAGAACTGCGATGACAACTATCCATCGCATCGGCCTGACTATCGCAGGTGTCGTCGCCCTGCTGGTGATGGCCGGTGCATTCGTGGTCCAGGGCTACACGAGCGCCCAGCACGAAGCCGCCACGGCCGCCGCCGCAAAGGCGACTTCCGCGCAGCCGACCCAGACTCCCACCGCCACGGTCGACGTCACCCTCGAGCCGCAGACAGTCTATGTCGCTCCGGTGCCTACGCCAGCGGTGATAAAGGTCGTGAGGAAGGCTCCACCTCCTCCGGCTGTCTCCGTACCGAAACCGACACCCGCCCCGACCCCGGTCAGCACCCCCACATCGACCTTCAACGGCGAAGACGACGGCCCAGGAGACCACTGATGGACGCTCCCCAGCCCCTTCGGATCGCAGGCGCGGCCCGCCCGGTGGCCGCACATCCGCCCAAGGCCAAGCCTGATGCGCGGCCGATGAGACTGGCTCTGGGCGCGGGAGGGCTGGCCGCCCTTTCGGCGCTCGCTGCGGCCATCGTATTGCCGCCCCGGCCGGCGACCTCGACGCCGGTCGCTCAGATTCCGCAACCGACCGAGGGAACGGTCACGGCGGCGCCCACCGGCACGCCGGTGCAGCTGCAGCGCCCGATCCGCTACGTCCAGCTCCAGCCGGGCGAGACGGCACCACCTGGGGCGACGGTCATCCCGGCAACCGCACCCACGCCCATCACCATGATCGTGACCGTCCCGGCTCCCGCTCAGAAGCAGGCCGGGGCGCCTGCTCCACCCCCGGTGGCCAAGCAGCCGGTGACCGTAACGACGACTCAATCGGGTAAGGTCGTGCCGTGATCGCTCCACCGCGAGTGTCGCGGGTCGAGGCCAAGCCGGAAGATCGAGAGCCCGAACCGGTCGTCCCCGTCAGCCTCGTCGCGAGGTCGATGGGAGGAAGGCTCCTCGTGCACCTCGACGCCGACGGCAAAGGAGCCGAGGCCGCGCGTGCCAGCCGCCGCCTGGTGGCGCGGATCGACCGCTGGGCCGCTCGCCTGACTCGGTATACGGCCGAATCGGACCTGTCCATCCTCAACGGGGACCCGAGGCCCGTCGTATCGGTCCGGCCTACGCTCGCAGCTGCCCTCCGAGCCGGCGAATTCGCCAGCCAGGCCAGCGAGGGGCTGGCCGATATCACCTTGCTGGACGCGCGGCTCGCCGCGGAGAGCGGCGAGGATCGGGCCTCTGCATCGCGGGACGGGGAATGGCGACTCTTTCCTGGGCCCCGCGGGTCTGGCATCGTGGAGCGGCCGGCCGGCCTGCACTTCGATCTGGGCGGAGTCGGTAAGGGTTGGATCGCCGATAGGGCCCTGGACCTGCTGAGCGCGTGGCCCAGCGCCGTGGTCGACGCGGATGGCGACCTGGCCATTCGTTGCGCGCCCGGAAGATGCTGGGACGTGGGAGTAGACGATCCGAGAACGCCCAACACGAACCTGGCCATCCTGCGCCTGGCCGCGCCCGCGGGGAGATATCCGGCTCGCTGGGGAGTGGCCACGTCGGGCGTCTCGATTCACCGCTGGCAGGTGGACGGTCCGGTGCGCCACCACCTGATCGATCCGCGGACCGGCCGGCCGGCCGAGTCGGACGTGGTCCAGGCCACTGTCGTAGCCTGGTCGTCCGTGAGGGCCGAAGCCCTGGCCAAAGCCGCGGTCATTGCCGGCACCGTGGATGGCTTTGCGCTCCTCGAGCGGGCCCGCGTCCTGGGCGCCGTGTTGTTGACCGATCGCGGCGAGACGCTGGCGCTGCCGTCTACGCTGTCGCTCCTGGCCGGCTGAGAGGGCAGGCCAGATGCTCATCGAAAGGGAACCGCAACCGGACGGGGAAGAAGCCCCGCGACCGTCTGCCCGGCCCGTGCCGCCCCCGAGGCCGCGACCCATGCAGGTCTACCGGGGCTTGCCGCTGCCAGTACGGCTGTTCGGCTGGGTGGCCCTGTCGCTTGTCGTCGGTATCGTCCTTGGCACGACGGCGCCGACGGCCCTTCGCCGCCTCGGCGCCGTGGCCGCCCTGCAGCCCGGCTTGCTGGCCTGGTATTCGGTGCGCGCACTGGGGTTCATGGCCTACGGAGTGCTGGCCGCGTCGGTTCTCTACGGACTCCTGCTCTCGACCAAGATCCTGGACGCCATCGCCCACCGGCCGGTGAGCTTCGCCTTGCACAAGGACCTGGCTATCGTGGCCCTGATCCTCGCCGGTCTCCACGGAGCGCTGCTGGTGGCCGACCAGAGCTTCGACTTCACGCCCCGCGCCATCCTGGTCCCGTTCGCCTCGCCGTACGCCCCGATCTGGGTCGGAGTCGGGCAGCTCACCTTCTACACGACGGCGATCGTTACGGCCAGCTTCTACGTCCGCCGCCAGATCGGCCAACGAGCCTGGCGCATCCTCCACTACGTGACCTTCCTGGCCTTCATCGGCGCCACCGTACACGGCATCTACTCCGGTTCCGACAGTGGCAGCCCGTGGGCGTTCTGGGTTTACGTGGTCCCCGTGACCGCGGCAGTCTTCCTCTTGACCTACCGCATCGTCGTCAGTGTGTCCAGCCGGGCACATCGTCCGGACCTCGAGCGGGCTGGCATCCCTGCGGGTCCGACCCTGGTTCGCGGCCCGCTCGATCGTCCCGGCGCCCGGGTCTTCATCGCGCCTTCGGCTTCCACCGAGGGCCCCATGGCCGGCCCGTTCGACGAGTGATCGACCGGTGGCCGTTCGCCGCCTAGCCCCTGGAGGTCTCCAATGGCCTACGTCATAGCGGAACCGTGCATCGACCAGATGGATCAGTCGTGCGTTGCCGTTTGCCCGGTCGACTGCATCTCGTCCGATCCGTCGAACGACCGCAAGTTCTTCATCGACCCTGCCAACTGCATCGACTGCGGATCGTGCGAGGACGCCTGTCCGAACCAGGCCATCTTCCCTGCCGACCGACTGCCGCAGGAATGGTCCGTCTTTGCCCAGATCGACGAGACCTGGTATGTCGACGTGGAGCAGGCCCGCGCCGCAATCAACGCCTACTACCCATCCGTGACAGCCTGAGGGGACGCCCCGTGAGCGGCTCGGCCATGGAGTCAGAGGAACGCCCGGACAGGCCGTGGTTCCGTCCGTGGGCCGACTCCACTATCGTTGCGGCTATGACGTCGCGAATCCTCGTAGCCGACGACGAACCGCATATCCGCGAGGTTGTCCGCGCCTACCTCGAGCGCGAGGGCTACGACGTGCTCGAGGCGTCGGACGGGGAAACAGCCCTGGAGCACGGCCGGACTGGCGGCCTCGATCTGCTCGTCCTCGACGTCATGCTTCCGGGCCGGTCCGGTTTCGATGTCCTCCGCGTCCTGCGCAGCGAAGGCTCCAGCGTGGGCGTGCTCATGCTGACGGCCCGCGACGACGTGATCGACCGAGTCGCCGGGCTGGAGCTCGGCGCAGACGACTACGTTGTCAAACCCTTTGAGCCGCGCGAAGTGGTCGCCCGAGTCGGGGCCATCCTCCGGCGCTTCGGAAGGACGACTGGTCCGGCCGCGGCCGAACCGGACGGACCACAGGCCATCCCGCCCCTGGCGTTCTTCGATCTCACGATCGACCTCGAGACTCGAGACGTCACGCGCGCCGGCGCCAGCCTGCCGCTGACTCGAACCGAGTTGGACGTGCTGGCGGCCCTGGCGGACCAGCCGGGTCGGGTCTGGACCCGCGAGCAGATCGGGCAGCGGGTCTTCGGCGAGTCGTTCGACACCTTCGATCGGACGATCGACAGCCACGTCAAGAACCTGCGGGCCAAGCTGGGCGCGCGACCCGATGGCGGCCCCTACGTGGAGACGGTTCGAGGGGTTGGCTACCGGGCCGCCCGACCCGTCGAACCGGCCTAGGGCCGGGAGGGGGAGATGAGCCTGCGCTGGCGAATCGCCCTCGGGTTCGCGCTTGTCGCTCTGGCCACGGCCGCCGTCATAGCCCTGGCCACGCCACCCATCGTCACTCAGGGTTTCTCTGACGTGGACCTGGACAATGACGCCGGGGTACCGGCGTCCTCGGCTGCCTCCCAGGCGACGGTCGAGCCGGGAGAGGATTCGATCGAAACGAGCTCCGCCGCGACCCGGCCACCCGCAGCTTCCGGCGCAGGGGGTACGACCACGCCCGGGCAGGCTCAGGAGACGACCATCCTGCGGCTTCTTGTAGCCGCGGCCGGGGCCGCCGGAGTGGCTTCCATTCTGGGACTTCTGGCGGCCGGCCGGCTCGTCCGCCCGCTGACCCGTCTGGAGGAAGCCGCCGGGGCGGTTGCCCGGGGCGATCTGGGGAAGCGATCCGGCCTGGCGGATCGCAGCGATGAGTTCGGACAGCTGGGCCGTACCTTCGACTCGATGGCCGGCGAGCTCCAGCTCGCCGACGAAACGCGCCGCCGCTTCCTGCAGGACGCGGCTCACGAGCTCAAGACGCCCCTGGCGGTCATCGACGCCACTTCGAGCGCAATTCTCGACGGCGTCTATACGCCCGAGCGACGCCACCTGGAAACGATCCGTGACCAGTCTCGAGTGCTGGCCAGGATCGTCGACGACCTGCGCACGATCAGCCTGGCCGAAGGCGGGCACCTGCCGCTGGACCGGCGGCCGCAGGACGTGCGGCATGTGCTCAGCTCGGTCGCCGCCGGCTTCGAGGCGCGGGCCGCCGCGACCTCGGTGAAGCTGTCGGTCGAGGCCAGAGACGGGATCATCGTGGAGGCCGACCCGGATCGGCTCCGCCAGATGCTCGGAGCGCTGATCGACAACGCCCTGCGCCACACGCCCGAAGGCGGCCTGGTGCGGCTTGTCGCCCCGGTTTCCATGTCGCCGGCCAGGACGGGATCGACACGGCAGGTCGTCCGGCTGGCCGTGGAGGACACGGGACCGGGCATCCCCGAGGAGGCGCTCCCTCGCATATTCGAACGCTTCTACCAGGCCGATCCCTCGCGCAGCCGCGGCATCGGTACGAGCGGACTCGGGCTCTCGATTGTCCGCGCGCTGGCGGAGGCCCATGGCGGGCGTGTCGGGGCCGAAAACAGGGCCGAGGGTGGGGCGCGGCTCTGGATCGAGCTGGCGGTCACTCGTCAGGCCTGATTCGAGGTCTCGACGGCGCCTCCCCGGAGGCTCAATATCGACCTGATGCGGTGTCGGAGCAGGTCACGCAGGCGGGCAAGTCGGCAGGCCGTACCCCTGACGCCCGATACCGAACGACGAGGAGGACGCTATGACTGAGTGGGATCGGCCTTCGCCAGGTTTTGACCCTCTGGGGCCACCCGGGGCGGGCGGTCCTATCAAACACGAGACGATCGAGCTCGTAGGCCCGCACCTCCGGGTCAGCGGAACGATCTCGCTGCTTCGGTTCAATCGGCTTTCGGATCTGGTCAACCACAGCCGGGGCTACGTAAAGCTGACCGACGCCCGCTTGCTTCGTCGGAACGGCGAGCCCACCAACCTGGTCGTACCGGAGCTGATGGTCAACCAGGACGAGATCACCTTCATCGGCCAGACGGCCGAAGAAGCCTCGGGCACGCAGTCGGGCGGCCTCACGGGGGGGATGGACCGTCCGCTGATGGAACGGGTCCCTCGCGAGCTCGTCATCTTCACTCCGGGCCACACGCTGACCGGCACGATCAGCCTCTTCTCGGAGACAGACGTCGCGAGTTTCGTGGATTCTCCGGATCCGCGCTTCATCCCGCTGGTGGATACCACGGCACGCTCGCTGGCAGACCGGAGAGTCATCAGCCATTTCGCCCTGGTCCTGGTCAATCGCACGCAGATGACCGCGGCATCCCTGCGCGAGAAGGCCGGCGGCGCGGACGAGACGGGCGTCTCGGTCGACTGAGACCGGGCCCATCGGCGGCGTGGATCAGCCGTCCGGAGGCAGGCCTGCTCTCGCGGGACGCGCGACCTGGCGCCGCTTCGCGGCTGGGCGCGCGAATGTACCCAGTGGACGGCAGCCCTGGCTGGTCGGCGCCGCTCCACTTGAGAAGACACGGGCCGCCGGAAGGCCCAGTCCCGCAGACTGCTACGTACCGACGAGGGCAGGCTAGCGCGGCAGCTCGGTGGTATACGTGATCCATGGGCCCTTCTGGAGATGCGGGCGCAGGAGTAGCTGGGCGAAGGCGCGGTCTGAAGTCCGCCACCCTCCTCTTGTCCTTGCTGGTGGCCGCCTGCGGGACACAGCCAGCATCGCCGCCCGTGCCTCCATCGACGGTGCTGCCTGCGACGGCGTCGCCGCGATTCCTAAGCCCGTCCCCGAGTCCGAGTCCGAACCGCCCCGTCGCACCGGGCACTCAGTGCGGTGCAACGGCCGCGTTTGGCGGTCCCATGGTCGCCCCTCCCCTGCCTCATCCGACCGACCGCGAGAATCCCCCGACGTGGTCGGCGCGAGTCGCCTCTCTTGCACTCGGGAGCGTCGCGGCCTCCCCCGACGGCCAGTTGGTGGCAGTGGCCGGTGCCGCGGATAGCAGCAGCCCAGCCGAGCTGCTGGCGGCGGACGGAGCGAAGCTGGCGACTCTCGCCGACGGCGGTGCGGCGGTCACCTGCCTGGCTTGGTCGCCCGATGGCTCGCTCCTTGCAGGCGCTTCTCGCGCCGGCGACGTAGGGCTCTGGGACCGGCACGGGCAGCTGGTCCGAATACGGCACGGGACCGACCCGGTGTTCAGCCTCGCCTGGTCGCCTGACGGAGACGTACTGGCCACGGGGGCGATCCATTTCCCAGCTCCAACCACGACCGGCGCGGCGGCCCTGCCCGGCGTGGTCCGGCTGTGGAGCCGGGACGGCAGTCTCAATCGCACGCTCGGGACGCAGTTCACAGGTGGCAAGTTCCTGAATCTTGCGTGGTCGCCCGACGGGTCGATGCTCGCGGCTGGCGCCGTCGACTACAACGTCTGGCGAGCCGATGGGACGGAGGTCGGCGTGCCGCGGACGGCCGGAAGCCCGGCCTGGGCGATGGCCTGGTCGCCAGATGGACACGAACTCGCCATCGGCGACGAGGATGGTGTCCTGCAGATAGTCGCGCCCGATGGCACGACGCGGAGCCTCAGCTCCTTCGAGGGCGACGTCAATGCGGTCAGTTACTCGCCAGACGGTGCCTCTCTGGCCGTCGGACACGACTCGATAGTGGCCGTGGTCAAGGCTACTGACGGACGAACCGTCCTCTGGTCAGCGGCCGCCGTCGCGGCCTACACCGTCTGGTCGATGGACGGACGCGAACTGCTGATCTCGGCAGCCGACGGCCTCGCCCTGGTCGGCGCGGGCAGCGTCCGCTCCTCCACTCTGACCGGCTGCCCGGGCAACATCACCGCCTTCTCCTGGGAGGGGGCGGCCGAAATCGCCGTTACCGATGCTGGCTGGAGTTGCGGCTGGCGCTCCCCGACTCCGTAATCGCACCCGTACGGGCGGCACTTGACGGAGCGGGACCGCCGGAAGCACGGTAGCGGGGATGGACCGTCGGTCGCGTGATTGCGGCAGGACCCACCGGAGGAGGGCGACAATGGTCGCCACGCTGGACCAATGAGGGCGCAGCAGCCGGAGGCCGGACGCCCTGAGCGGATGCGGTCGGACCAACGACAGGAGGAATTGGTCAGCGGGCGGAGCAATAGGGTGCTGCTGGCAGAGGTCCTTGCGATCGCCCTGATCGTCCTGCTCGTCCTGGTGGTGTGCGTTCTCGACCCGGATCTGGTGCGGCGGTGGTCGAGTTCCCCCGAGGCATGGCGTTTGTTCGGCGGGCCTACACCCTCCAACTGAAAGAGGGAAACCAAGCCGCGGCCACGCCCGCGTCTCACGCCGCCCGCCGGGCGCATCCTCAGCCGGCGGCTCCGCCGCCCGCCTGTCTCTCAACCTCGTTCGACCCGTCTCCGGCGACCCTCTCCAACCCGGACGCGAGAACCGAGACACCGAGGCGATAGGCTGCCTCGACATCACCCCCGAAACGGAACGCACCCGCTGACTCCATGCTGCCGAACCCGTACGCGAACGCTGTCAGGACGCGGGCGGCGGCGAGTGCTCTCGCGGGCCCGACAATCGTCTCCGCCACCTGCAGGACCGGGCGTGCGGCCTCGGTTTGGGACTCGGGGGTCGGCGCCGCGCCGGGGGCAACACCTGCGAATATGAGTGCAGCGGCCCTCGGCTTCGCTAGGGCAAACGAGCGATAAGCCCAGGCTAGCGCTTGCAGCCGAGCATTGGCGTCCGCGCCGGACCGCTCGACGGCGCCCGAGAGGGTTCGCCCGAGGTCGAGCGCGGCATCAGTGGCGACGGCGGCCAGGAGCCCGCCCCGATCGCCGAAGTGCTTGTACAGCGAGGGAGCCCTGACCCCCACCCGCTCGGCGACGCCCGCCATCGAGACGGCCTCGAGGCCGCCGTCCTCCAGGAGATCCCGGGCTGCGGCAACGATGGCCGAGGTGGAGGTCCGGGCGCGGGCCGGACTCATCGTTCGGCTCGCCCGAGCCGCCCCAGGTGCGTGTCGGCGAACGCTGTCGGGTACTTGAGGCCGTAACCCGCGGCACGGTCAAACCCGGTGTGGGCCACGAGTATCGCGCCGACGAGCGCGATCGCGGGCGATCCGAGCCACCACGCCAGCGCGAGCACGGCGACGCCAGCTGCCCAGTTGTGGACGAAGTTGTAGATCAGGGCGCCCAAGCGAGGTCCGGCGAGGTACCCGACCATCGATACGTCGACAGCGAGCAGCAGCGGGACGAGCCAGAGGGGAACTCCGCCGAGGTGGAGATAGAGCCCCGCCCCTGCCGCCAGTACAGCCAAACCCTCTGCCCGAAGCCACATCTGCGGCATGCCCGTCACGGCGCCGAGCGCGCCGCCTGGTCCCGCTCCCACGCTCTCGCTCGTCATCGCTGCCTTCATCGTCTCGGCTCCTGATTGCGTCCTGCGGTCGTCGTTCCGCTCAAGGCTACGATACTTCGCCTTCATGGCTACTGTCAATAGCCTATCGGACGCCTCCCGATCTTCATCGCAGACACCGCGCGCGGTCTTGAGGCTCGAGTCCGAAAGGCGGAGGGGCGAGCTGTCGAGGCCCGAGCGGCCGGAAAGCAGCTCTCCAACCTTGCCAGGAGCCGTCGACGCGAAGCCAGTGTTGACCACGACCCGGGTTAGCGAGTCCTTCTACCCCGCGGTGAGAGACTCTCGCAGCGCGAGAGATCGTTCCGCGAACCACTGCCTAGCTCGGTAGTGATCTCGCGGGTTGCAGGCCGCCAGAGTCTCCTCGACCTCGCCATGTGGCTGGCCCATCCGCACGTACTCCACCTCGATGGTGCGGAGCAGCTCATCGATCGATGGAGCCCCAGCCGTCAGAAGGCCGAGATCATCGCCGCCAACGACGTCCCTCGCTCGGCGCCCGACCACATGGCGCCCGCCCTCGAATGGGACGGGACCGCGAAGTCCGTCCTCGACCTCATCGAAGTACACCTTGAACGCGAACACCTCGCGCAGGATGTCCAGGCGATCCCGCATGCGCGGCCCGATGAGAGCAAGGTCGTAGACATCACGACCCTTTGCCTGTCTCCGAAACCGGGCCAGCTTTTCGGCGATCGTCTCGACAAGGCTTGCGACGGGAGGACTGGCTGGCGCGAAGCCAAGCCAGTGCGCGTCCACTCCGAAGATCGGGGCTCGGGCCATGCGCGACGGGGCAAGCATGAGTGGTCGAGTTGTGAATTCGATCCGCGATTCGATAGTCGGACTGGCGATCCCGTCGGCCTGCGCTCGCCAGACAGCCTTCCTGGCTTCCTCGTCCACGCTGAGGACCCAGATCCGGACGCCTTCGTGAACGACCCCGTCGCCGCGCAGGCGTTCGAGCAGATGGTCCGCGAATGTCCAGTCGGAAACAAAGAAGTCGAGGTCAGTCGAGAAGCGTCCTTGGCCGCCAAGAACGAACTTGCGGATTGCAGTGCCACCCTTGAACACGAGGCACTCGTCCTCGAACAGGTGCTCCGCCCGGCACCAATCGAGGAAGTGCTCCTGGGCGAACTCAAGATAGGCCTCTTGTCGGGCACGCCCGCCGTATCTTGCGGCCAATTGCTGGATCGCCGCCTGCCGAATCACCGCGCTCCCGCCACCCCCACGTGATCGTCCACGCCTAGGCGTGAATCACGCGCGCGAAGCTCCTCAGTCGTGGGGCCGATTGAGGTGCGTGCTCGACGTCGGCCGATTCGCTCGCGCACCGACGCCGATGTCGTGGAGGCGCCAAACCGATCCGCGAGGTATGCCATCCGCGCGGCCGCGGCGGTTCCTATCAGTTCAACCGCGTCTGCTGCCCTCTTCGGATCGGCGTCTCGCAGTGCACGAGAGAGCCAGTGGTCGGCATCACGCAAGTCACCAGCCGCTTCTGGCCAGAGTGCAGCGTCGACCAGCAACCGCGTAGCGTCCGACACGGGCACGCCGTCCAGATCAGGAGCGCCGAAGAGCCGGCCTGGAGTCGTGCGGACCACATCGTAGACACGCTCAAGGGCCTTCGAGGGTGAGGTCGTCTTGTCGATGGCTACTCGGTAGGTCGTGGGCGCTCTGTCCGCGTAGCCACGGAGGAAGGCCGCTCCATCCCCGACCACCTGGAACGACAGCCGGGGTCGTCGCATCGCAACAGCGCGCGCTTCAACCAGCGGGTCGCCTGACCCGTACGGACCACCACGCGCGGCGAGGAACTCGTAGCAACCCCGGGTCGCGAGCGGCCTGATCCAGCCGTGAGCCGTCAGAGCCCGCACGGCGCGTTTGGTCTGCGGAGATGCCACCGGTGCTCCGAGAACCTGCGCCACATCGGCGACCGTGACGATCTCTCGCCCCAGCATCTCCCACTCCGCGACTAGGCCGGCTATGGATCGCGGAAGTAGTCGTCGTTCTGTTTGTGATGCTAACGTGCCATCCATAGGCTAGATAGTAACACGAATTGCTACCCTTCAAAGGTCTACTGCCTCGAAGAAGGCGAGGGCCGAGTCCCACCGATAGGCCGGATAAAAGCCGGACTTCGGCGATCCTGTACCGAGTCGCCGCCCTTGCCCTCGCCGTCGCCGTCGCCGTAGCCCGCGGCCGCATCATCGTCGTCGTCCACGTCCACGCCCAGGCTCTCTTCATCGTCATCGTCATCGTCATCGTCATCGTCATCGTCATCGTCATCGTCATCGTCATCGTCATCGTCATCGTCATCTCGATGATGTTGTGATGCTGATCTTCCTGCAGTTGATGTCCGTCCGGTCGCCAGGCTCAGCCACCTCGAGATCCACGCCCGCGGCGGGACCGGTCGAGCCTCTCAAGAGCGAACTCCTCGAGGGCCAAGGCATAGTTGACCCTGGCATTAGTGAGCGTGGCGAATGTCACCAGAGGCAGCGACGCGACACCGAGCGTGTTGGGCAGTCACGCGAATGAGGACGGCAGCGCAGTGGTTGGTCGCCAGCTGACGGGCAGATGTTCCCCCAGACATCCCCGATCGCCGTAACCCTCCAGTCGCCCGCCGGCAGGTGCATCAGCGCGTCGGCCATGCACCACGAGCTGAAGTCGGGCGGGGCAGCGATGCCCGACTTCTTGATCGGCGATGTGATCGGCTTCCCCGCTTCGAGCCGGTAGGATCGGCAGTCCGGGGTCCCGCGTCCTTCCACGTGCCGGCTGCCACCTACTTCCTCGAACGAGAAAGTGATGGGTCCACTACCCGAGGCACCGTCTCTTGGGCCGGACTTCAAGCCAGCCAGCCGACAGGGCGACGTCCCCGGACTCGGCCCGAGTGCAGGTGGTCGTGAGCACGAACAGCCACCGCCCTTTCTTCGCTACTGGCACAGCCCTCCCAGTTGAGTGAAGGCCGGGCCGCACGCGGGCAGCGCGTGGTCGGATGCCCGAGCCGCCGCCACCACCTGCCGCACCGCCTCGATCACCAGACCGGGCTGGGTGTACGGGATCAGGTGGGTGGACCACGACGCGATCACGTGCCGTGCGTTGGACGACGCGGTGGCGGTGTCGGCCCCGAGCTTCTCCCAGGTACGCGTCGTAATGCCGGGTTCCAGAACGGCAGGTCCGGCGCGTGGGACAGGACGACGAGCGGGAGCGTCGCCGAGCGACCCCGCGACCTTGCCGCCCTCGAGCTTCTTCATCGCCTGGATGTCCCCGTACAGGGGGCAGGACGCGTCGTTGCACGTCGTGATGCCGAACGGTGCGGTGGGATCCGTCGCGGGGCCTGCCCATTCGTCCTCGTGGGACGGATCGATCGAGACCAGGCCCGCCACGTCCTTCGGGTACGTGAGGGCGAACAGCCTGACGAGCAGGCCGCCGTACGAGTGACCGGCCATCACGTACGGACCCTTCTCGCCGGCCTTCGCGAGAGCCGTGTGCAGGTCCGTGACCGCCTGGGACCAGTGGCTGACGTCCTCGTACGGGCCGGGGTCGCTCCACCCCAGGCCCGGCCGGTCGTAGACGCAGACGCGGCTCGTCTCCGCCAGCCTGCCCATCAGGTACTGCGCGGTGTGCAGCCAGCCGGGCCCCTGGGCTCCGGCCTCCCAGACGATCGTCGGGCTCCCGGAGCCGACGCACTGGAGGTACAGCTTGTGGCCGCCCACGTCGACCATCGTCCCGGGATGGTCCACCGGCGTCGACGCGTGCCAGGTCGCGACCGGCTTCATGTCGGGCGTGTGCTCGGCTAGGGTGCAGTCGCCGTTGATGCCGACGCACGCGAGCGTGTACACGTTCCCCGACGGCGCCACGCGCACCGCGAAGCGGCCTGGCCCATGCCGGCGATCGGCCGCTCACCCGAGAACAGCTTCCCGTCCGCGTGCGAACTTCAGGAGGCCGAGGAAGGCGTCGGCCACGTAGATGCTCGCCGGCGGCGTCGACCGCGGCGTCCGGAAGCGTGAACCCCGTCCCTGCCGCTTCCGCCAGCGTGAGCATGGGGCTGCCGGAGGGCGCGAGCTCGACGACCTTCCCGCCGGTGACACCCGGCATGAGCGGCTGCACAGTCGAGGCGTAGACGTTGCCCTTCTGGTCGACGGCGACGTCGACGGGCGCGGTCTTCCCGCCGGGTGCATCCCAGACCGACACGACGGTCCCGTCGGGCGTGAAGGTCTCAATCCGGTCGTTGCCCATGTCCGCGACGACGATGTTCCCCTTGGGGTCGACGGCGAGCCCACCCGGGCTGAAGAACTGGCCCTTGCCCGGGCCGGTCGATCCCCACTTCGCCTTCTGCGTGAGGTCGGGCGCAAGGCGCACCACCGCGTCCGCGGTGGTGTCGGTGACCCAGACGTCACCGGAGGCCGGGTCGATCGCGATGCCCACGACCGTGTCGGGCTGACCCGGCACGACGTCGAACCCGGCCCAGCGCGCGAGAACGGTGCCGGCGGGGGCCATCTTCACGAGGGCCGCACCCTTCGACCCGCCGGGCAGGTAGACGTTCCCGGCGGCGTCAACGGCGAAGAACGCGTTGGTGGTGAGCGGGAGGCCGAACGGGCGCACGCTGAACCCGGTCAGCTCGATCGTCGCTGGCGGGGTGACCGACGACGGCGTCGCGACGTGCGGCGAAGACGCTCCGGCCGACGGAGTGTTCGACGGCGCTGGCGGGGAGGTCACGCTCGCGGCACATCCGCTCAAAACCGCGATAATCGCGACACCGACCACGAACCGGCTGATGACCCGGCGGCGCCCGCTCATCTCATCCTCCCCGGGACGCGCACCACGGGTCGGTCTCGCCAGTGGCTCGGCGCGGTTCCGGCGGCCAGTGCATGCACCGCGTGTCAGCCCCCCGCGTGTGTGCGCATATTCTCCCACCGGGAGGAAGAGACCCAGGCGTTGGCCAGCGTGCGCCAATGTCACTAGAAGTCGGCCCAACCCGCCATTGGGACGACGATCGCGGCGCGCGCCACTGTCACGATATACCCGAGTTGGAGACAGTTCGTTCTGTAGGTTGGCGCCCGGATGTCACGCGATTTGGCATGACTGCGCCTGGACAGCTGCTCGCGCCTCGCGCAGCCGTGGCTGCCCTACCGCAGCCTGAAGACCCGGAGGGTCGTGCGGCCCTTCCCGTACGCCACCTCGCTGCCCAACTCGGCGGTCGCGAGGAAGTCAGTCGGCTGCGCCAGGCCGTGAGCGATCAGGGCATCGACCAGTGGGCCCAGCTCGAGGCTGCCCTTGTTGCGGGGCTCGGCGTCGACCAGGCATAGCGTCTTCCACGGCTTGTCCGGCTGCTCCGTGGGCGTCTCGAAGGTGGCCTCGTAGGCGCGCCCACCGATCCTCAACGTCGTGCGGCCGCCTTTGTACGAGGGCTCCAGCCCATGATTCATGGTCCAGAGGCACAGGTTGCTCACGATGTCCTTCGGGCTCGGTCGGTCGGAGCGGGTGATCCAGAAGTCGAAACTCTCGCACCAGAGCCCGCTGCCGACGGTGGCGAAGTCGAAATCGAGCGTCAGGCGCGTTTCAGCCAGCCGACGGGGCAGCTGGTCCCCTGCGCTCGCCTCACTCCACGGTGATCGTCCCAGAAGCACCTCGGGGTAGCTCTTCATGGACGGTCCGGCGCTCTCGGGCCAATCCCACTCCCAGCCTGCGTCGTCCTGACCACGAAAGACGAGCTGCCGGTACTTCGCGATGTCGCCCTTGCCATAGACGTTGTTGTAGAGCACGGCTCCGGAGAATGGGAGTAGGGCGGAGTCCTCCGGCAGGATCGACGTGAACATGATGCCCTCCAGCGCTTAGTCTGAAATGTCGCGCCCGCAATCCTGGCACTTGATGAGAGCCACGTCTTTCCCTCCCCCTAGGTACTTGCGAATCCCCAAGTGAGGAAAGTGGTGTGAAGCGAAGGCCCCCAACGCAGCCGCTCGGACTGGCCGGCACCCTGGCCGGGATCGTCGGCGACTAGCGGAGCGAGGGCCGGGGCCGACTAGAGCGCGGCGCTTACTTGCCGCTTAACAGGCGTGCACAGGGGGCGTATTGTTTGTCGTCCTACGACCCGGTAGAACGAATGGAGTCCTTGCGACGGTTGGTCGGCGCTAGCAGAGAGATGACCTCGCGGCCATAACCGTCTAACTGGAGGCCAGCAAATGAACTTGATTTGTTGGTTCCGGGACCATAGAGCATGCCGATGCTGGATGTGTCAGTACGAAGGGCTGACGGTGTGCTCGCGTTGCGGCACGGCGCTGAGGCTGCCGATCGGTAGCGGTATTAGCGCCGCTCGATATGTCCGACCTGGGGCGAATGTTGACGTTCAGCTATCGCATCGTGGCCCACGCGTAGCCTCGGGATGGCGACCCTAGATCGCGACGGGGAAGCGCACAGCCCTCGACGCAGCCGATCGACCGGGGCCGGGCACCGGGCACCGGGCCCCGGGCACCGGGCCGGGATCGTCGGCGCCCAGCGAGGCGGGACCATGGTCTGCTCAGCGGCGACCCCTTAGCTGCGGCTAGTCTGGTCGGCGCTGTTCGTCTCTCTCCGGCCAGATGTGACAGAGCGCCAGCATTGGCGAGTGTGCGCCAATGTCACCAGACGGTCAGCAGCCCTAGATGGTCGGCGCTACTCCTCTCGCCCCGACCAGACTTCCCTTAGTTCTCACTTCACCACCAGGGTGTACCCCTGGGTGGCGGTCTGCCCGCTGACGTTCGTGCCGTAGCACCACACGTAGATGGTGAAACTGAACGTGCCGGCGACGGTGGGCGTTCCCGAGATTTGGATCGTGTTATCTGGCTCCTTGGCCAATGCGAGGTCGAGGCCCGCGGGGAGCGCGCCGTCCTGGACCGAGGCGCCACCCACGGGCGTCACGGCCTGACTGACGGTGATGGTGGCAGCGTAGGATGAGCCGACCTGGGCGTCGGGCAGGGTCGCGGGCGAGAACTGGAGCGCCGGTCGGGGCGTGCAGCCGAGCACTGCCGTGAGCGCGAGGGCGCACGCGATCATCGCTGGGTTGGAGCCGCGATGCCGACGCCTCCGGCAGTGGGCTTCGTCCAGCGTCGGTGCATTGGCCTGCATGCAGCAAGATTAGCGGGAGTCGCATGCGACAGAGCGCCCGCGTTGGCCAGCGTGCGCGATGTCACTAGAGGACGGGTAGAGGCGGCACCGGGATTGCGGGGCTCTGTAGGCGCCTAGACTCTCGCCAGCCTGTACCGACGCCCGCCTCCGGCCCTCCGGAGGCGGGCGCTTTGTCACGCGTCTTATCAAGGAACACGAGCCCAGGGGCCGGTGCCCATATGAACCAGACGAAAGTACTAGACACCCGGGGGTACTAGGCACCCAGAGGGTATGGTTGCTTCGGCGCGCCCGCCACCAGGGGTAGTTGGTGACGGGCGCGCCACCAGAGTCGCCCATCGGGGATGAACGACCTGTGCCAGAGCCTAGATCATGGCTGCATCGCGCACAATCGGTCGAACAGGCTACGCACATTGGTCGATGTCAGGCGGAGGGAAGCAGGGCCAATGCCACTCCAGACTTGCCCGGATTGCGGCAATCAGGTCTCGACTCAGGCGATCTCCTGCCCAAAGTGTGGCAGGCCCATTGCACCCACTGCGCCCTCGGCACCCCGTTGGCCCCCTGGCCCCGTGGAAGTGAAGTTCGCAGAGGACCCCCCTGTAGACCTGAGTTGGCTCGGGCCGGTGGTCGCGTTGTTCTTCGTCGGGTTGGCCGTGGCCTTGGTCCTATATGACATCAACCGTTACTTGACATAGCCGCCTCGTCGTCGACTGGCAACCGTCCACCTCCCTGCCGATCGCGCACGCGTGGCACAGCCAAGGCAGGGTTGAACCAGTCGAGCATGCAGCCCGATGCGCAGTCGGCTCGAAAGGCAGCAACAGCCCCCGACGCTACCGGCCTAGCTGTCACGACGTCGGCGACCAGCGGAGCGGGGACCATGGTCACCTTAGCGGCGACCCCTCAGCTGCGGCTAATCTGGTCGGCGCGGTTCGTCTCTCTCCGGCCAGATGTGACAGCGCGCCAGCATGGGCGAGCGTGCGCCAATGTCACCAGAGGCTCGCCCTTGTTGGTCGGCGCTACTCCTCTCGCCGCGACCAGATGGGCCGGTTTCTGGCCGTCTGACTGCCCCGCTACCGAACGATCAGCGCGCGTCGGCGTAGCGGCGGGACGATAGCGGCACGCTCTCGTCCCGCTCTGTGGTCCCGTCTTCTGACCGTGCGTATGCTCCTAGCAGCACCGGGCGCCCCGGTGCATGTGGAAGGCCCGAGCGGGTTTGGGAGGAACGGACTGTGTCGATGCAGGAGAATGCCGCGGTCGCGCGGCGGGCCACCGAGGCGTTCGAACGAAGCGACATGCAGGAACTCGACCGATGCCTCGCGGACGACGTCGTGTGGCACGAGATCGGCCGCTCCGAGCCGAGGCGTGGCAAGGAGGCCCTCCGGGGTGCCGCGCTTGTGGTCGGCGGGGTCGACTACAAGATCACTGGGAGCACCCACGACATCCTCGCGAGCGACGATCACGCCGTCGTGCTCGTGAACGCGACCGCGACCAGGGGCGGCCGCACATTCACCTATCGGACGGCCGAGATCTATCACATCCGCGACGGCAAGATCGCTGAGCGGTGGGCTCTCTCGGACGACACAGCGGCGATCGCCGCGTTCTTCGCATAGTCCGTCTCCACTCGATCTCGGCTGGTTGACCGGCCGAGTCCAGGTCGCCGAACTGTCCGGTGTGCGGCCGCCTGCAAAACGACCCACTTCACGTCGCGGCTGAGCAGGGTGACTCACCGGGCTGGGGGTAGCGTCACTCGCATTGGCCAGCGTGCGCGAAATGTCACCCGTTGGGGGGTGGGCTGGCCCGCGGCCGGTGCCGGTGAAACCGGCGGGCCGCGGCTAAGGTGGAGGGTCTGCCCTGCCGCCCGCAATAACCGTTCGGATTCTGCAACCCACTGATGCTGACTGGCCTGCAGGCGGACCGCGGCCCTATTCCGACGCTCGATGGGACTCCGCTAACTCCAGAATCTCCTCGAGCGTTCGGGCCTTCTCAAGAAGCGGCCCAAAGGCCAAAGGTCCCCTCAGGATCTGATCGAGGCGCACCTTCTGTTCGCGACGCGGCATCACGCCTTCCATGAACAGAGGCAGCATCACCTCATTGCCGCGGACCACCCAAGCGGGATAGCGGTGCGGCATTCGCAGGATGGTCGACGAGACCCGGACAGCATGCTCGTTGCCCATCGGGACGCCCGGACGATCGGGCTCCTGCGCGGCGAATCGGAAGCCGTCGGCGATGTCACACGGGTCACAGCCGCGCGAACCTGCACCGAGCTCCTGCCCGCACGCCGGGCACAGCAGGCGTTCCATGGCCGCATCGACGAGTCGCCATTCGTGGCGTGATGGATCCTCCAGGGTCGCCCGAGCGACCGCGTCGTGGTCCGCGTCGAGTGAGACGCCGACGTGGATGCGCCACGCCGCGTCCCGCTCCCTCCGGAGAACTTCGAGCGCGGCTAAGGTCCGCGCTGGCATCGTTGAAGTCGAGCTCGACATACGGTCGATAGTACCCGCGATGCGGATGCGCCCGACCGACGGACTACTCTCTGCTCCGCACTCCGAGCCCCACCGGGCAGCTGACCCCAGTCCCATGCGCAGAACATTGCGCGTGAGGGTTCCCCAACGGTGTATGTACTGCTGGACTATCGCCCGTCCGAGTTGCGGACCCGTTGGGCCCGACAGTGGTAGCAGTGCTCTACATCGTTGCCGGCGTTGTACCACTCGTGCGCACCGCAGTCGCGCGCCTTCGGGACCATGAGACCTAGTCGGTAGTAGAGGGCGTTTGGCGTGTGGAAACGCAGCCAAGCCCGCCATCGCGCGTGTCGGATTCCGAAGGCGGGGCTCATGCCCGAAGTCTATCTGTCGGCTGGCTACTGGCGCTTGAGGACTCCCACCGGGCAGCAACACCCGTGCCCTGCAGCCCGCAATAACCGCCGGATTCCCTTTCGAGTAACACACTCTATGGTTAGCCAGCGTGCTCTCGCGGGATCGAGGAGCCGGGGTGTTCTCCGGACCCGCGGCGAGGTAGAAGCCGGGAGGAGCGCCGGCCGGAGCGAGCCGCGATCGCGCGCCCAGCCGCGAAGCGGCGCCAGGTCGCGCGTCCGGCGAGAGCCGGCCGGCACTCCGGACGGCTGATCCACGCGACTGCGTGAACTCCCCGCGCAACTGCCCCGAACGAACGAGCCGGCCCCGAAGGACCGGCTCGTCGGTGTCGCGGGACGATTACGGCTTGGCGCCCGCCAGCGCCTTTCGGCCGAGGTAGAGAGAGCCGTCGCCGAGCTCTTCCTCGATGCGGAGGAGCCGGTTGTACTTGGCCACGCGCTCGGAGCGCGACGGTGCGCCGGTCTTGATCTGGCCGGTGCCCATCGCCACGACGAAGTCGGCGATGGTCGTGTCCTCCGTCTCGCCCGAGCGATGGCTGACCATCGCGGTCCAGCCGGCGCGGCGGGCCATCGCGATCGCGTCCACCGTCTCGGTGATGGTTCCGATCTGATTGAGCTTGATGAGCACCGAGTTCGCGGACGCTTCTCGGATGCCTCTGGCGATGAACTCGGGGTTGGTGACGAAGATGTCGTCGCCGACGAGCTGGACCTTGGAGCCGAGACGCTTGGTGAGCTCGGCCCAGCCGGCCCAGTCGTCCTCCGCCAGGCCGTCCTCGAGGGAGATGATCGGGTACTTCGAGACCCACTTCTCCCAGAGGTCGATCAGCTGGCCGGAGTCTAGAGTTCGGCCTTCCTTCTCGAGGCGATACTGCCCGGTCACGTTGCCCGTTCCGGTATCCTTCGACCAGGATCGAGCTCGTGGCCGGATCCAGGGCGATGGCAACCTGCTCGCCCGGCTTGTAGCCGGCCTTCTCGATCGCCCGCAGGATGACCTCGACCGCAGCTTCGTTCGAGGGCAGCGACGGGGCGAACCCGCCTTCGTCGCCCTGGCCCACGGAGAAGCCCTCGGCGCTCAGGATGGACTTGAGGGCGTGGAAGACCTCGGCGCCGGCCCGAAGGGCGTCGGCGAACGTGGCCACGCCGACGGGCGCGACCATGAACTCCTGGAAGTCCGTGGAGTTCAGGGCGTGCTTGCCGCCGTTGAGGATGTTGAAGAACGGGACCGGCACGATCCGCGCACCCACGCCACCGAGGTAGCGATAGAGCGGCATCTCGTAGCTGGCCGCGACCGCGTGCGCCGCCGCGAGGGAGACGCCAAGGATCGCGTTGGCACCGAGCTTGCCCTTGTTCGGCGTTCCGTCGAGGGCGATCAGCGCGGCGTCGAGGCCGGCCTGATCGGCCGCGTCCGTACCGAGGAGCTCGGGCGCGATGATCTCGCGGACGTTCGCCACGGCCTTCAGAACGCCCTTGCCGCCGTAGACGGCCTTGTCGCCGTCGCGCAGCTCCACTGCCTCGTTGGCGCCGGTAGAGGCGCCGGACGGGACGGCCGCCCGCCCGACCGATCCGTCGACCAGGACGACGTCGACCTCTACGGTCGGATTGCCGCGCGAATCGAGGATCTGGCGGGCTTCGATCAGATCGATTGTCGTCATGAGTCACTCCCTGCGCCGGGGCGGTCCTGCAGCACGGCCACGCCGGGCAGCTCCTTGCCCTCCAAGAATTCGAGCGACGCGCCGCCGCCCGTGGAGATGTGGGTCATCTTGTCAGCCAGCCCTTGTTGCTCGACCGCGGCCACGGAGTCGCCGCCGCCGACCACGACCGTAGCGCCGGCCTGAGCCCTGCCGGCCAGGAAACGGGCGATCTCCTTGGTGCCAACCGCGAAGGTGGGAATCTCGAAGACCCCGAGCGGTCCGTTCCAGAAGACGGTGCGGGCAGGTTCGAGGGCCTTGCGCATCGCTTCGAGACTCGCCTTGCCTACATCGACGATGTTCCACGAGGCCGGGACCTTGTCGGCAGGAAGGGTCTTGTACTCGCTGCCGCGGGTGACCTCCTTGGCCACGACCACGTCTGTGGGGAGGACGATCTTGGTGCCGTGCTGTGCAGCCGACGCCATGATCGCCCTGGCGTCCTCGACACGATCCGGCTCGGCCAGGCTCTTGCCAACGGACTTGCCCTGAGCGAGCAGGAACGTGTTGGCCATACCTCCGCCGATGACGAGCACGTCGACCTTGTCGACCAGATTGCGCAGGACCTGGATCTTGCCGGACACCTTGGCCCCGCCGATGATCGCGGCGAAGGGACGCTCCGGGTTCTCCATGAGCTTGCCCAGGAACTCGATCTCCTTCTCCATCAACAGGCCGGCATACGACGGCAGCAGGCGGGCAATACCTTCCGTGCTGGCGTGAGCGCGGTGAGCCGTTCCGAAGGCGTCGTTGACGTAGACGTCCGCGTAGCTGGCCAGAGCCTTGGCGAATTGCGGATCGTTCTTCTCTTCTTCGGAGTGGAACCGCAGGTTCTCCAGGAGGATGATCTCGCCCGGCTTGAGGCGCTTGATTGCGTCCTCGGTACCGGCGCCCAGGGCGTCTCCGGTGACCGGGACCGGCATCTTGAGCAGTTGCGAAAGCCGCTCGGCAACCGGCCGCAGGCGCATGCTGTCCTGGACCTTGCCGTCGGGACGGCCGAGATGGCTTGCCAGGATCACGACCGCGCCCTGCGCCAGCAGCGCCCTGATGGTCGGCAGGGCGGCCACGATGCGGCTGTCATCGGTGATCTTGCCGTCCTCGAGAGGAACGTTGAAGTCGACGCGGACGAACACACGCTTGCCCGCCGCGTCAAGGTCCCGAATGGTGAGCTTGTTCATCGTTACCTCGGGTTTGCTGAGGCCGGGTCACGGGGCCGGAGGCGATGCCAGGCGGCCCCGTTCCGACTGCGAGGCTATGGCTACAGGCGCTCGGCGATGAACTTGGTCAGGTCGGCGACGCGGCAGCTGTATCCCCACTCGTTGTCGTACCAGGCCAGGACCTTCACGAACTTGCCCGACCCGCCGACGACCATCGTCAGGGCGGAGTCGACGATCGCTGAGCGGGAGTCGCCGCGGAAGTCGACGGAGACGAGGGGCTCGTCGCTGACGCCCAGGATGCCCTTCATCGGACCCGCGCCGGCCTTGCGGAAGGCGTCGTTGATCGCCTCGGCCGTCGTCTCGCCGCGCAGTTCGACCGTGAAGTCGACGAGGCTGACGGTCGGGGTCGGAACGCGAAGGCTGAAGCCGTCCACCTTGCCCTTGAGCTCGGGGATGACGAGGGCCAGAGCGCGGGCCGCGCCGGTGGTCGTGGGGATCATGTTCAGGCCGGCCGAGCGGGCTCGGCGCGGATCCTTGTGAGCCACGTCCAGGATGCGCTGGTCGTTGGTGTAGCTGTGGATCGTGTTCATCAGGCCCCTCTCGATCCCGAAGGTGTCGTTGAGGACCTTGGCCACCGGCGCCAGGCAGTTGGTCGTGCAGCTGGCATTGCTGATGATCACGTGCTTGGCCGGATCGTATGTGCCCTCGTTCACGCCGAGGACGATGGTCACGTCCTCCTTCTTGGCCGGGGCGCTGATGAGGACCTTCTTCGCGCCGGCCGCGATGTGAGCCTGGGCCTTTTCCGCCTCGGTGAAGCGGCCGGTCGACTCGATCACGATTTCGACGCCGAGATCCTTCCACGGCAGCTGGGCCGGATCGCTCACCTGGAGGACCTTGACGGCCTTGCCGTTGATGACGATCGAGTCGTCGGTGTGGGTGACCGTGCCGGCGAAGTTGCCGTAGGTGGAGTCGTGGGCGAAGAGGAGCGCGTTGGTCGGGACGTCGATGATGTCGTTTACGGCGACGACCTCGAGCCCCGGCGCGCGCTCGAGGATGGCCTTCAGCGACTGGCGACCGATGCGACCGAAACCGTTGATACCGACACGAACTGCCATGTTCTTCCTCCAGAGAGAGATGCCGCGCTCAGGTCACCCTGAGTGCGCGGAGGTTGGGGTTGCCCGACCGCCGCGCCAGGCCGGGTCGCCGAGACGCGCGATCACGAGTGGGTGAGCTCCGGCCAGGCCGACGTCGGCGCCCAGCTCGGCGGGAACGATCTGAACCCGGCTTCGGGGAGTTCGAAAGGCCGTGGCCGCGACCTCGGCCCGCGCCGGACCGAGGAGTCGCTCGCCCTGGGCGTCCGCGATCGCGCCGCCGACCACGATCCGGGTTGGGTTGAGGGCGTCGACGAAGCCGACGCAAGCGACGGCGAAGGCCCGACGACCGCGCTCCATGATTGCCCGGCAGGCCTCGTCCCCGGCGTCCTCGCCGTCAGCCACGTCGCGGGCCTCGATCGCGCCGATCCCCTTCCTGCCGGCGCAGGCGGCCAGATACGGACTGCTCGCCGTCCGCCACGGCCTCTCGAGCGAACCGGGCCATGGACGCGCCGCCGATGAAAGCCTCCAGGTGGCCGACGGCGCCGCAACCGCACAGCCCCTCCATCGCCACTGGTGTATGCCCGAGCTCGCCGGCCGTGCCGTCGGGTCCGTGAAAGATGCGGCCGTCGGAAACGATGGATCCTCCGACGCCTGTCGAGACGGTCAGGTAGACGAAGTCGGGGCAACCTCGAGCCGCGCCGAAGGCCATCTCTCCCAGGGCGGCGACGTTGGTGTCACGCTCGAGGAAGGCGGGCAGCCCGAGGGCGGCGCCAAGCTCTGCCGCGATCGGCACGTCCACGAAGTGCGGGCCCATGTTCGGCGTCTGCAGGACCACTCCGCGCCACGGATCGAGTGGTCCGGGAGTGCAGATGCCGATGCCGACGATCCCGTCGCGGCTCTCAGCCGGCGCGTCGCGGAGAGCGGCGCGCAGCGCCGCCTCGCAATCCCTCAAAACCGCGGCCGGACCATCGGCCACGGGCGTCAAGCCCCTGGCCTGGGAGATTCGGGTCCCATCGTCGAGCACGACGGCAGCGCGAATGTGCGTGCCGCCGACGTCGAGCGCGAGGACAGGTCGTGCTGACAGCGGGAAGCCTCATCGGTTCGGACTGGGCGGGGATGCCGGACAATTCTAGCAAAGGGGTTTGGGCCTCCAGGGTGCCGCACGGCCCGTTCGGACCGGCTGCTCCGACCTGGTCGAGGGTGACGCTCCTCATCGGGGTAGGGGGCGGTTCGGGCGGCGGACGCCAGAAGCGGGAGGCGGATCGGGCAGACTGCCCCGGAGGCGGTTGCGGCGCCGGAATGCTCCGGGAGGCGAAAGGCCGCCAGGTCGCCAGGCCGCTGGGCTGAAAGGCCGCGGGCCGCCAGGCCGCCGCCAGGCCGCGGATCGCGCTGTCCAAGCACCCGGGAAATGCCGCGACCCCCGCCGACGGCGGGGGTCGCAAATGGCGATCTCTATTCGGCCGGTCAGCCGCCGATGCGGAAGACCTTCCCGCCGCAGACCGGGCACGTGCCCTGAGTGGCCGGCTTGCCGTTCTTCATCGTGGTCTTGACCGGGTTCTGGATCTCGACCTTCTTCTTGTCCTTGACGCAATAGCCCTCGGTCATGATTGCTAGCCTCCCAATCATCGGACGGGACGTTTACGCCCCGGATTGCGGTCGCGCCGATTCAGGCATAGACGCCTGAGGGCGATGGTACAGAGACTGCCGCGTGAGGGTTGGGTCCGGCCGACGCCGAAACCTGTGCTGCCGGCTTCAGAGTGGGCAACGCGGGCTCCGCGTTCGACAATACCTGTCCCTCGTACCGGTGCGCAACGCTGGGCACCTGGCCGGAGCATAGACGGCTCCAAAGTTGAGAGTCAAGCACGCATTGCCCCGGGTTTGAGGTCGGCATCGGCTCAACGGCGCTGGCGGACCTCCTGGAGGCCCTCCTCCGACGTGGCAGCGACCCTCCTTCCCCTCGAGAGACGGGCCTTCCAGGGCGCCCGAAAGAGCATCAAAAGCCGGTTCTGCGGCCCCCGGAGGCGAGCCGGCAGCCCAACGAATCGGATCGGCCGTGCGAGTCGGGCCAGCAACATCCCAGCCAGGGGAAGCTGCCGCCACCTCTTCGGGAAGCGCCAGTGCCAGGCGGGTCGAGGGAAGCGACCTGCCTGCCGGAGGACGGCTAATGGCCTGCTGCACGAGGGATTCGGCCCGATAACCGGTCATCCGGGCTACAGCGATGGTCGCGGCCAGGGCTGCCAGCAACGCCACAATGATCGCCCCGACGATGCCGGGCGCCACAGCCCCGGCGCCGGCGTCGCCCTGGATCGACGCGGCACCCAGCCCGCGCGGACTGGGCGAGCCGCCGAGTCGCAGTCCGACCGCCGGCTCGGTCGCCGGAGTCTCGCTGCTTCCATCGCCGGGCACGCTGACCATGGAGATGGGATCTACCTCGATGACCAGCCCAGCCTCGTCCTGCGCAACGATCCCCGTCACCTCGATCGCGTCGCCCGGTTCCAGCAGGTCGATCTCGGCGGTCGCGAGCGGCCCGCCGATCCGGACCTCGCCTGTACCGTCGTCAACGGTGGCCTCCTCGCCGTCCGAGTCCACCACGAGGCCGGAGACCGTCACCCTCTCCCCGAGGTGGGTCGGCAGGGTCGAGATGTCGACGCGCGGCGCCGCCGAAACGTGGGAAATGGCACCGGAACCTCCGGCCGAAGACCCGAGCGCGCCGGCGCCCGGCGACGACGGCGCAGCCGGCGCCGGTCCCACCCGGACGTCGAGCGGTGAGCGGGGGAGCAGCTGGAATACGGACGAGTCCGAGGTGGAGCGGCGGACGACGCCTGTCACTACCGCCAGACGACCCGCGGTCATGCTGGCCGCGGAGATGCCCGCACCAGGCTCCCCAAGCACGATCACGCGATGGCCATCGACGAGCAGCTCCGCCCGCCAGCGCGAACCCGCCCGGGTCAGGCGGTCGATCCGGCCGCACACTCGGACCAGCCGCCATTCCAGGTCCGGACCGAGCGAACCGGACACCTGGAGCGGCCGCGTGGCCTGCAGATCGCCCTGGAGAACGATCTGCGATGCAACGACCGTCGGACCTCCCTCCCAGCGGCCGATCCGGCCGATCACCTGGAGTCGCGATCCGACGCGCGGCTCGTCCGTGCCCGATGGCAGGATGACGGCCACCGCGGCCGTCCCATCTTCGACCACGACGGTCGGGCCGCCCAGGTCGAAGAGGCCGGCCTGGGCCGTGACCGTGGCGTCGACGTCGACCAGGCTGCCTCGAACGCCGATCGCCGAAGCCAGGTCGTGATGGACTGCCGGGGCCGATGGTCCAGCCGAGGCTTCCACAGACGGCGGCTGATCCGCCGGCAGGACGATCAGATCCGACCGACTCCGGAGCCAGAGGCGGTATCCATCCGCCCGCCCGGTCGCGGAGGCTCGCTGACCGACGATTCCGGTGAGTGCGACCAGGTCGCCTCGGGCAACGTCGGCACGGGTCAATCCCGTTGGCGGATCGGCCAGCACGCGCACCGCCACGCTGCCGTCTCCCACGGACAGGGTCAGCCTCCCGGAATCCACGCGGACGGAGTCGACGCTGCCGCGGACCATCACCAGCGAGCCCTCGAGGGGCTCGGCGATCTCGGACAGGCGGACCTGTCTCGGGGCGGGTGCGACGTCCTGCGACCCGAGCGAAAGCCACTCCACTCCGCGGATCTCGAGCTGTCCGTACGGGGCGGCGAGGACGCCGGCCAGTTCGATGGAGCGGCCGGGCACCAGACCGTCGATGGGCGCCGTCACGCGGACGAAGATCCCGCCGGACGAGTCCTCCACGGCGAACAGCTCGGGCGTCCCCGTGACGCCCGCCGCAACCGTGACGACGCCGGCAACGTGCGCGGCCGTACCCGCGGGCTGGGCTCGAGCGGCCGCGATCGACTCGAGAGCCGTCTCGGGCTCGGTGGGCGACGGCGACGGTGCGGCGGTAGGACCGGGGCTGCCATCCGACGGTCCCGAGGGCGAGGCTGTTGCCGGAGCGGAAGGCGACGGGCCGGCAACGACCACGATCGAACCGGGCTCGGTCACCTGCACGCGGTAGCCCGGTGAGCTGCCGGAGACCCGCTGGCCCAGCGGACCCACGACCATCAGCCGGGCTCCCCTGACGATCGCCATATCGCCGACGGCCGTCGGCGTGGCCACGACCCGCAGCGGTCCGCTGCCGTCGTCGATTGAGATGCCAAGGCCGTCGGCGAGAGCATCGGGCGCGTCGAGGACGATGCCGGAGACAGCCACCAGGAGTCCTTCGTCGACCTCCCCGACGCCGCCCGTGGTGAGCTGCAGAGGCTCGGGCGGCGGGGCCTCGCCGAGAGAATCGAGTCCTCCGTCGCTCACGCGGATGACGCGCTGGCCGTAGCGATCGTCCAGCGTCCCGGAGACGCGCACCTGCGTCCCGGCCGACAAGGCCACCACCGGAACCTGGGACAGGTAGATGCCGATGCCAGCGGTCGAATCCTGGAGGAAACCGCCGCGGCCACCCTCGAGCACCGCCAGCCTGGTCGTGAGGACCCCTTCGACGGTAACGACCGCGCCGTCACTGGCGGCCCGGGCGTCGGCGATGGAGCGCAAGGTAAGACCGGGCGTAGAGGTGGGACTGGCGGAAAGAGACGCACTGGCTGAAGCTGACGGGGGCGGCTCCTCGGTTGGGAGTCCGGTGGCGGTGGGACCGGCCGGCGGCGCGGTAGGAGCGGAGGTCGGGGTCGACGTCGGTGCGGGAGTTGCGGTCCACACGGGCGTCGCCGTCTCCTCCGCCATGGACGCAGACTCTGTCGCGGGCGGCATCGGTGCGGGCGAGTCCGAACCACTCGCCGTCGGGGGCGCATCCGAGGTGCCCGGCGTGGGAGCCGACGCAAGCGACTGGGGAGTGGGGTTCGGCTGCGTCAGCCAGTCCGCCAGGTTGTCGTTGGTGTCGACCCGGTTGCCGTCCACGCCGCCGGGGCGGCGCTCGATGCTCGACCTGGCCGGCGGAGCCGGTGCGGCCGAGCCCTCGACGAACGAGCTCGCGGCACTGCCCCAGCCGACCGCGTCGACGATCGATCCACCGCTACTCCTCAACGCGAGCGAACCTCCGTCGGCGGCCAGGCCGCCCGAGTACGTCGCGTCGGCCAGCGGCCCGTAGATCCCGGCGCCATTGGCGAGCAGGAAGTGCTGCCCCGGCGCCAGGGGCAACGGCGAAGTGAAGCTGGTCTTGCGGGTCACCGTCGAACCGGAGGCGGTGACGTAGACGACTTCCAGGCCGTTCAGGTCCAGCGGCGTAGGCGCGGCATTGGCTATCTCCACGTACTCATCCGAGGCCGAGGCGCCTCCAGTCACGACCTCGGCGAGGACGAGCCCCGTCGAGATCGGCCAGGCGACCGGGGTCACCGCGTAGCCCGCCGAGACGGTCGCGGCCAGGGCCGCAACCGAGACCAGGAACGAGACGAGCGCGGCGAAGAGCCCCCGCTGGGCAGGCATACGGACACCTCATCGGCCTATCCGGCGGGGCAAGCGGGAGAGTTGTAGCAGGACGCGATTGGCGCGGCCTTATCCGCGCCTTATCGGATCGAATCGGATCGAAGCGGCCCGGCCGGCTATCAACGGGAGCTCCGGCGGGGCCAGGGTACTGGCGCCGCCCTGTGCGGGCCGTCGGCATCGACTACCATTCCGACCGCGCCGGTCCTTCAACCTGGGCCGTTCCAAGCGCACCGAACGAGATGACTCGAGGAGACGACGTGGCCCGCTCCAAGAGGACCGATCGAGCCGAGGCGCGCCGTCAATACCGCGCCTACCTGGCGGCTCAGGCCGAGGCTCAGGCAACAGCCGAGCCCGACGATGCCGAGGAGCCGGCCGCCGATCGAGCCGCCACTGCACGTCCGGCACGCGCCCGAGAGGTCGCCAGCGGCCCGAAGCCGGGCGTGCGGCTGGGTTTGGTCGGCGCGGCAAAGGGAGCTTTCCGGACGCCTCACTACCTGGACGACTTGCGCAATATCGGTCCGCTCGTGTTCCGGAGCAACGCGATCTGGCCGGTTGCGGCTGTGTGCCTCATCGCGGCCCTGGTCGCCTATACACGCATCAACGCCAAGACGATCGTCGCGGACGATCCCATCCTGGCGGTCGTGTTCCAGTTCATCCTCTACCCGATCCCTTTGCTGCCGCCGATGCTCGCCGGCTTCTTGGCACCCCGGTCGACCTGGCTCGCCGGAGCCCTGTCCGCGGCGATCTCTACGCTGACCCTCGTCGTTCTGCTGGTGGCGACTTCGTTCAAGATCGAGGGAACCACGTCGTCGATCACCGGCGCCAACGTCCTGGGAGTCACGGTCAACTGGCTGTCGGTGGCGCTGCCGTTCGGGGCTCTCATGGGGGCCTCGTCGGGCTGGTACAAGCGGTTCCTCGAGCTCTCCGGAGGGAGCCGTGGCCGCGGGCCATCGAAGCCGTCCAGCCAGAAGCGCCCCGTCCGACGGAGCCAGACCGCCCGCCGCTAGCCTCGCGGAGGGCCGCTAGCCTCACGGAGCGCCGCATGACCGGCCCGCAGCTGTGGGCGATTCAGCCGCGGCGCAGGCCGGTGTAGCCGAGCGCGCGAACGCCTTCGGGCCGCGCGGGGCCGCCAACCGACTCCGCTACGACGGGGAGTGGCTCGATCCTGCGCGCCACCACGTTCACGACATTCGCATCACGCTGGAGCATCCCTTCCACGTAGAGCAGCGCGTGGCGTCGTACCACTCCCCGAAGACGCGCCCAGGCGTCCGGCCAGAGAGTGACGTTGACCATCCCCGTCTCGTCCTCCAGAGCCAGGAAGACCGTCCCGCGCGCCGTCATCGGATGCTGGCGCGTGACCACCAGCCCGCCCAGCCTCACCGGGCCGGGGCCGCGATCCGCCAGCGAGGCGTTCGTCACCGCCCCCAGTCGATCGAGGGCCGGCCGGAAGAGCGAGACCACCTGGCGGCCGGCGTCGAGCGAAAGGACCGCATACGAGTCCCCGAGCCGCTCGCGTTCCGTCAGCGGAGGCAGGTCCGGCGCGGAAGTCGGCGGCAGCCGCAGGTCCATCGGCCTCCCGGCCGCCCGAACGCGCGGCGGACCGGTAGCCGCCCGGCCCCGCGTGGCACCCATGACCTCGCGCAGCTGCCATAGCAGCTCGCGGCGAGGCCGCCCCAGCGAGTCAAGCGCGCCGGCCCGAATCATGCGCTCGACCACTTCTTCCGGTAGCTCCGTGCGAGCCACCACGTCGGCGAGCGTGGCATAGGAGCCCCGGGCCAGCTCGGAGTCCAGACGTTCGGCATGCTCGTCGCCGATCCCCTTTACCAGAGCCAGCCCCAGCCGGATCCCATAGCCGGTCGCCGATCCGGGCGTCCACCGGTCGCGCGAAGCCTTCGACGGCACGATGCAGCCGGACGAGCGCACCTCCGCCTGCTTGCCCCGCCCCACCCACTCGGTCGTCGTCTTGTACTCAGAAGCGTTGATGTCCACTGGCAGAACGGCCACCCCGTGGCGCTTCGCGTCGTTGATCAGCACCTCCACCGGGTAGAAGCCCATCGGCTGGGCGTTGATCAGCCCGACCGTGAACTGGGCCGGGTAGAAGAGCTTCAGGAATGCCGACTCGTAGGCCGTCCGGGCGAAGGCTGCGGCGTGGCTTTTGGCGAAGCCGAACGAGGCGAAGGCAGCCACCTGGCGGAAGAGCTCCTCCGCCTGCTCGTCCGTCAGCCCGTTGGCGGTCTTGCAGCCGTCGACGAAGCGGGCGTGCAGCTTCTCCATCTCGCGGCTGGAGCGCCAGGTCCCCATCGCTCTCCGGAACCCGTCCGACTCGGCGGCGGAGAAACCCGCGACGGTGATGGCGATCTGCATGACCTGCTCCTGGTAGAGGATCACGCCCAGCGTTTCGCGCAGGACCGGCTCCAGGCTGGGATGGAGGTACGTCGTGGGCTCGAGGCCCTGGCGGCGGCGCAGGTAGGGGTGGACGGCGTTGCCCTGGATGGGGCCCGGCCGGATGATGGCCACCTCCACGACCAGATCGTCCAGGTTGGCCGGCTTCGACTTGGGCAGCGTCTGCATCTGGGCCCGGCTCTCGACCTGGAAGACGCCCACGGTGTCCGCGGCCTGGAGCATCTCGAAGACCTCCGGCACGTCCTCCGGCAGCCGATCGAGGTCGACGCAGGCAGCGGCATCGGCTTCGATGAGCTGGAGCGTCTCGTCGATCGCGGCCAGCATGCCCAGGCCGAGCAGGTCGAGCTTGATCAGCTTGAGCGTCTCGACGTCTCGCTTGTCGAACTGGACGACGACGCGGTCCGGCATCGTGGCGCGCTCGAGGGGCGCGATGTCGATCAGCGGCGCCGCGGTCACGAGCATGCCGCCGGAGTGGATGGAGAGGTGGCGCGGGAAGCCGTCGATGCGGGCACAGAACGCCAGCCAGCGCTCCCAGTCCTGCATGCTGGCCGTGGAGCCGCGGCGGACGTCCGGGGGCATCGAGGGTTGCGGCTGGACACGCGCCACGCTGGAATGCGGCTCGGGGCGGGAAATGCCGGCCCCGCCGACGGCTGGGGCGGCGGCAGGGGCCGAAGTGGGGGTCGAGGTCGCGGCCGAGGCCGGGGTCGGGCCGAAGCGCGGTCGCGGCCGGGGCCGGGGCCGAAGTGGGTGTCGCGGCCCACTCAGCACCGATCGCCGGACGGGGGGTCGAACGCTCCGCGAGCGGCGCCCCTGCCGGGCCGGCTGGACCGGTAGCCGTCGCTTCGCGCAAAGCCGCAAGCGGCCCAGAGCGCTCCGCGAGCGGCTCCGGTCCGCCGGCCTGCATGACGGCCCGGTCAGTGGCCCGGTCAGTGGCCCGGTCAGTGGCGCGGCCGCGGCCCGCTCCGCGGCCAGCCAGGCAATGCTCACCGGCGAGTCGCCCGGGCCGCCTTCATCGTCAGACCCGACCGCCCTCAGCCGAGCCAGGCGCCGATGCTGCTCCATGGCCGAGCCGCCGCCCAGGTCCGTGACACGCGCATCGCCCGCCCCGACAGTGGCCGCGGCAACGCCGCTACCGGCGCCCGAGGTCGGCGCCGGGCTCTCGTGCTCCGGCAACCGCCGTTTCCGCCGTATACGCCTGGGGGTAGTGGTATTTGCGGAAGTCACCTGCCAAGGGCCCAGGACCGACCGACTCTGGGCGTGAGATGGCCTCGTCCGGGCCTGGGAGAGGGGCCTCGGGGTCAGTCTCGGGCTCGGATTTGCGAATAGCACGCCTGCCGGTGGTATCTGGGGGAAACCGGCGACTGGGCCCGCTCTCGCGGACGGCCGCGCCACTGCGACTGGGCGCGCTCTCGCGACGGCCGCGACGCGCGCTCTCGCGGACGGCCGCGCCACCGCGACTGGGCCCGCTCTCGCGGACGGCGCGACCGCGCTGCACGCCGCGACTGGCACCGCCGCCACCGCGGACGGCCGCGCTACCGCGACTCACCGCGCCACCGCGACTGGCCGCCGCTTCGATCCGGCCGCCTCGCGGGTGGTTCAGCTGGCCCATTCGGTCGATCAGGCCGCGCGCCCTCGCCGTTTCGGCCGACGCCGCGACGCCGGCAGGACCGGCAGTCGCCGCTCCGCGCAAACCCGCTTCGCTGCTCGAGCGCTCCGCGAGCGGCTCCGGTCCCCTCTCCGCCTCCCCTCCTGCCGTCTCACGTTCGACCGTCGTGGCAAAGAACTGCCCGAAGCCGCCCTCCGCCTCCAGGTCCCGCCGGACCATCACCGAGTCGTAGGTTTCGAGCGCCTTGGCGACCCGATCTACGAGCGGCCGCGGAAACCCGAGCGCATAGCCCACCTCGCGAACCGCCGACCGAGCGCGGTAAGTGACCAGGTTGCAGACCATGCCGGTGTGCTCGGGGCCATAGCGCTCGTAGACGTACTGGATCACCTCCTCACGCCGTTCGGACGAGAAGTCGATGTCCACGTCGGGATAGCTCGTTCGGCCTTCGTTGATGAAGCGCTCGAAGAGCAGGTGGTGGCGGATGGGATCGACGCGGGTGATCCCCAGGACGTAGGCGACGATCGAGTCGGCCGCGCTCCCCCGGCCCTGAGCGGGGATGCCGCGTCCCCGGGCGAACCGCATCAGGTCCCAGCAGATCAGGAAGAACTCGGCCAGGCCGGTCCGTTCGATGACGTCCAGCTCGTGGGCGAGCTGCCGGACCACGGGCGACGAGATGGGGTGATACCGGCGGCGGGCGCCCTCGTGGCACAGCTCCTCGAGATACGAAAACGGCGTGTGCCCCTTCGGAACCGGAAAGCCGGGAAAACGATAGCGCTCGAACCCAAGGTCGACTGAGCAGCTGGCGGCCAGCTCACCCGCGTTGGCGATTCCCTGCACCCAGGCGGATCGCGTACGGGCGTCTGCGCTCGAGCTCCCAGGCGGCAATGCCATCAGCTCGTCGGCCGCCTTGAGGAACGATTCACCGTCCGGGCGCCGAAGGTCGCGCAGCTCGCCGAGAGGGCGTCCGTGGCGGATCGCCGTCAGGACATCCTGGAGCTCCCGGCCCTCGGGGTAGGCGTAGTGGACGTCGTTCGTGACCACGACCGGCAGGCCCAGCTCCTCGGCCAGGCGCGCGGTCTCTGCCACGAGCCAGTCGTCGTCGGGGAGCAGGTGGTGCTGCAGCTCCAGGAAGAACGACGAAGTGGCCACGGAATCCTGCCGTGCCCGCCGGCTGGCGAAGAGCTGGGCATACCGTTCCGCCGCGACCCGCGCCCCCTCCCGATCCCCGGCCAGCAGCCGCCTGGCGATCTCGCCCTCGCGGCATCCGGACAACGCCACCAGGCCTTCCGTGTGCTCGGCCAGCAGTTCGTGGCTGAAGCGGGGCATCGACTTCGTCCCGGCCAGATTGGCCCGGCTCACCAACCGGCAGAGGCTGCGATAGCCGGCCGCATTGCGGGCCAGCAGGACGAGGTGAGGGCCGCGTTGCGCTTCCCCAATTCCCCGCAGATCCTCCTTGACGGCGTCGCGATGGCCTGGGAGACGGGCGCGGTCCGGGCGCGGCCGGGCCGGAAGACCCTCGCCGCGCCGCGCGTCATCGGGGAGTGGCGCGGTCCCCTCGCCGCTCCACGTCGCGTGGCCGCTCCACGTCGCGTGGCGCCGCACCCGCCGCGGCGGAATCACGACCCCCGCAGGATCGGGCGCCGCCGCGTCCATCAGCTCGATCTCGATTCCCACGATCGGCCGCAGACCGGCTTCCTGGGCCGCCGTCGCAAATCGGACCACGCCGTAGAGGCCGTTGTGGTCCGTGACCGCCAGCCCGGTCAGTCCCAGTTCGACGGCACGCTCGACCAGCTCTTCCGGCGGCGAGGCGCCATCGAGGAAAGAGAAGTTGGTGTGGCAGTGAAGCTCGGCGTAGTCGGCCACTCGGCCCTCAATTCGATCGTTAGTCCGTCAGTCGTACAGGCGCTCCAGGTGCCACGTCCCGTCGACCCGGTCCAGGTACAGGAGAGCCAGCCAGCTCGACCCGGCGACCTTGAAGTAGTCACGGGCGATCGGCTGGCTCCACCAGCTCTCCTCGACGCGCCAGCGGTTGCAGACCTCGACTCGCTCGCGACGCCCGTTCCAGCGGAACGCGACCGGCTCCTCGGCCGGACCGAGCTCGACCTCGATGGCGGGGTGTTCGCGCAATAGCCGCGTCATCGTAGACGACCTACCCCGATCGGCCGCAGCTCGAGCCCCACCGTCCGTCTGCTTCGTCCGCCGCCACGTCCAACGCTCCTCGGCGAGAGGCGCCTCCGGATCCTCGAGCTCCATCCAGCCGATTCGGCCCTCGCCGAAGCGGAGCCCGAGCCTGGCCAGCTGCCAGCCGAGCCGCCCCGTTCGACCCGTCTGCGGCGTGAAGAGGGCGAGCTGGCAACCCGCGGCCGGGGCCACGCCGCCAAGCTCCAGCTCCATCCTCGAGACGGGCGCGGGCGGCGGGGCCGTCTCCAGGCGGGCGATGAGCAACCGCTCGATCGCCAGGCCCTCGGACGTTGGTTCGGGGAGGTGCTGATCGATCGTCAGCGAGGGTGGCACCTCCCCGGCCGAGAACGAGCGGTCCAGCTCCAGCGTCAGCCCGGCGCGGGCGGCCGCGGCCCCTCGGGCCTCGAGCTGATCGCCGAACGCCGCGGCCAGCCGGTGGAGGACGAAGCGAAGCCCCTCGACGTCCGCCACTGGCGGGTCGATGGGGAGCGCCATGACCATTCGCTCCGGGGCCCGGCGCAGCCGGAACGGATCCGTCTCCTCGCCGCGTGACCGAGCGTGGATCAACTCTCCGTCGGGCCCGAACCGGGCCACCATCGCGGAGCGCGGCAGCTCGGCGACCTGGCCGATGACGCGCAGCCCGAACCGTTCGAGGCGGGCTCGGATTTCCGGATCGCGGCTCAACAGGCCGGCGGGAAGCGGCGCCAGGAACTCCGCGTCCGTGCCCGGCTCGACGACTACGAGCGGGACTTCGCCGTGCGCCACGGCCGGCGCCACCGCCACCGCCACGGCCGGCGCCACGGCCCCGGCCCGCGAAGCGGCCACGGCGGCCACGAACCGAGTCCCGCCGATCCCCGCCAGTGGCGGCCCGGGCAGCATCCCCGCCAGCGCCTCTCCGATTCGCCGGACGATCAGCGGCTCCGGACCCCACAACCGCTCCAGGCCGTCCAGCTGCACCTCGACCCGCCCGAAGCCCGGGCGCGTCACGTCCGTCTCGGCCGCCACGCCGGGGCTGAAGCCGGCCAGTCGATCGAGCGCCGCTTCCAGCGAGACCCCGTCAGCGGCCGGATCCGGATCGAGAAACAGCGCCTCAGGGGCGAGCCGGTGGGCCGCCCCAAGCGGCATTCCGGGCCGGACGCCCAGCTCGAGCGCCGACCGGCTCGCGTCCAGGACGGAGCCGTTCGTCCAGGGCTTCCCGCCCAGGACGATGGGCGCCGCCGCGAAGGGCGTGGAGGACCGGCTGCGGGCCAGACGGAGAAGTAGATGTGACCAGTGGAGATGTAGAAGTCGCATCGGTGGAAACCGGAAACAGGCGATGAGGAGGCAGGGGCGGCGACGGCCGGGCAACTCTCAATGGAGCGGCCGGCCCGGACGCCCCGGGCGGAGCGACTCCGGCGAGGAGCCGGCGCGTCGCCTCGACAGGCTCGGCCTGACGGCGGACGCTCTCCGCGGTCTCTTGCAGCAGGTCGTCTCTGGCCAGGCAGGTATCCCGCAACCCGCCATCCGCGTACAGGATCCGAAGCTCCGCCGCTCGACCCGGAGGCCCGAACCGGTCCCTCGAGACACGGACCTCCGTTCGCTGCCCCACCACGTCTCGGCCCAGCCGAATCCACGCCCGACGACTCAGCTCCAGCCGCAGGGCCGCAACCTGGGTCAGCACGCCCGCCAGGGCAGAAGGAAGGCTCGGCGGTTCGAGGACCAGCAGCTGTACGCCGGCCTTACGAGCGAGCGCCGTCAGCCGGCCGAACCTTTCGGCCAGAGTCGCCGCGGAGATCCCGGCTCCATCGAAGGGCCTGTTCGGCAGGTCCAGCAGCAGCAGGTCCACCGTTCGGTCCTGGAGGAGCATCGCCGCCATGGCCATCGCTTCGCTGAGCGAGTCCGGCGTGAGGACGACCAGCCACTCGAGCTGCACGCCCCGAGCGACCGCCTCGACCGGATCGAGGCTCCTGGCCAGGTCCAGGTAGGCGGCCAGCCCACCCGCGGCTTGAGCCTGGGCCACGGCCCGAAGCGCCAGCGTCGTCTTGCCGCTGGTCCCGTCGCCGTGGAGGGCGGTGGCCGCCGCACGAGGCAGGCCGCCCAGCCCGAGGATCGCGTCCAGCGCACCGAAACCGGTTGGGATAGCCCTCTCGTCGAATGGTTCGACCGGGCGCCTGGAGGGCGCGCCCACAGTCGCGACCGCCTGAGTTGTCGAAACCGCCGGCTCGTCATCCAGCTGCCGATTCGGAGCGATCGCCAGCGCCCCCACGACCTCTCCGCCCCAGCGCGGAGCTGCGCTTCCCCAGCGATCCCGGAGGGACGCCAGAGCGGCCTCGACGTTCGGAGGAGCGGTCGTCATGGGGTCTCAATACTAGAACATACGTTCTAATAGTCAAGAGCCCGCCGACCGCGAAGACGACCGATCCGCGGGGTTGCCCGCCACCGGGATGCCGGCCTCGGATCACTCTGTAACGTCTTCAGCATCGGTCTCGACTTGGCCATATGCCAACCCGGGTAGCACCGGGCCAAGACCGCGGGCTCGCCAGAAGACCTGAGGGGCTGCAGGCGCCATTTCCAGCCCGAGCCCACGCTCAGATTGCCTTTCTCGCATCGTGACGGCAGCCACCGAAGACTTTTCCGAGACTGCCAGTCAGCCTCGTGCTACCCCGGTTGGAATCTGGCAAGAATGCCGCGCAGGACCGACGTTCCAGGGTCCGTCCGGCGGGCCCTGTGCTAGACTGCGGCTCGCTCGCGTGGGGATGTAGCTCAGCTGGGAGAGCACCGCGTTCGCATCGCGGGGGTCAGGGGTTCGAGTCCCCTCATCTCCACCAAAATCGCAGACAAGACGAGACCCCGGTCACCATCTGGCCGGGGTTTCGCGCTGTTTCCTCGAGCCCAGAGATACCGAAGTCACCCGTTTTCGGTCGCCACGCCTCTTAGTTCGTAGGGCAAGAACGAGGGCAGCCTTGCTGCTCCACCACTACTGCGGGTTCTCCGTAGAAGAGACCGCCAGCGCGTTGGGCGTCAGCCCGAACACGGTCAAGACGCAGCGCGCAAGGGCCTGGCGAGGGTCCGGGAGGAAACTCGATGAAGGGCGATCTGGAGCCTTCGGAAGAAGAGGCGATCTCGGCTGTACGGGGCTACTTTGACCAGGAGCTGAAGGAGGCCGGGCCGCGCCTTCCGTCGCCACGCCGGCCCGTCCGCAAGCCCCGCTCGATTCCGCGCACACTCGCCTCGGCGGCAATGCTCGTAGTCGCTGCCATTGTCGCGGCCGGGATCCTGGTTCTTGTAACTGGCTTCTCCCCAGGCCAGCCGGCGCCAGCCGAGCCCGCCGCGGGGACTCCGAGCGCGGCCGCCAGTGTTCCCAGCGCAACCGCCAGTGTCCCCAGCACAGCCGCCGGTACTCCGTCGCCGACCGCCGGTCCGAGAGTGGCCGTCCAGCTGGCAGAGATCGATCTGCCGGGACCCGTCTACGATCTCGCGTTCGATCGAGCTCGGACCTCACTCTGGTATGCAGTGATGTCGGAAGGCCAAGCCGTCTTGTACCGGTACGACATCGCCTCCGGCAAGACCACGCACTGGTCGTTGCCGCCGACGTCCCACAACGGATTCCTCGAACGCGTCGCCGTGGCGCCGGATGGCAGCGTTTGGGTCACTGAGGATTACAGCGTGGTCCGGGTCGACCCGGAGACAGGCTCGATGAAGGCCGACACATTCCCCCTTGCGGATCCGGACGCCATTCCCGCTGCGCTCGATCAGAGCCCTTCCCCGGGCACGTGGCCGTCGGCGATCACTTTCGACAGCCGAGGAATGGCCCTCGTCGCCCGCCACAACGTCAAGTCCTTGACGCGGCTCGATTCCTCTCTCTCGGTGATTAACCGCATCCAGCTGCCCGCAGGCATGGTTGGTCCAGGCGATCTCGTCGACTCCGCGAGCGTTATCTACGCGGCTCCGTACGGGGGTAATGGCCCTGGGGTGCTAGTCACCGAGCAAGGCCAATTGGTCGGCAGCACGTCGCAACCGGTGAGTCGGTTCAGTGTCCACGGAACCTCGGTCGCAGCCATAGGCTCCGCAGGCCTCAGCCGAGTGAGCAGCGACGCGACCAGCACGCTCTGGCATGCGGGATTGTATGGGTCCCCCAACGATCGGCTGGCCCTGACAGATGGCGGGGCCGCCCTCTGGCAAGATGGCCGGGGCACGATCGAATGGATCTCTCCGGACGGCGGAGTAGGAGGACAATTGACGCTCGCAGCGGTCCCAATCCAGGTCTGGAGCCCTGTTGGAGAGCTGGTGACAGGCTACGCTCGTGACCAGGTGGGAGCGATCGCCGCCGACGGCGCCGGCTCGGTCTGGTATGTGGACATCACGTCCAAACAACTCGTCCATATAGCTCTGTAGGCAGTCCTGGATCGGCCGCTGGCGTCTGAGCTGTCGGCTTCGCAAACAGTGCCGACACCGGCCGTCAGCCCAGCCGGGATTTGATCCGCGGCAGATCGCCTGATTGGACAGTCAACGCGCATCGGACAGTCGCAATCGGCCGGTTCGCCGACAGTTGGGCCAGCTCCACCACTCCTTTCCTCGCGAGCATCCCTGGAGCGGCGCTGACTCCGTAGCGGCCTGTCCGGGCTGCCATGCTGGCCCGGCTGAACTCGGCCGCCTGGTCACGCATGAAAACGCGAGGCGTCGGTGTCTTATGAGCATGGATGGTTCCGTGGCTGGCCCCGAGGCGCAAAGGTTCGAGGACATCGCCGAGTCGCTGTACCCGGCACTGGTCCGGCGCTTGACGCTTGTGCTGCACGACCACGCCAGCGCCGAAGACGTGGCGCAGTCCGCGTTGTTGCGCGGCTACCAAGCGTGGTCCCCGGGCACGATCAACGACCCAAGAGCGTGGATCTTCACCATAGCCATGCGGCTTGCCCTCAACGAAACCCGTCGGCGACGTCGATGGTTACTCCGGACTGGCCCGACGGACGGAGCCGTCGAAATCAGCGTCGATCCTGACCTTTGGGCCGCCTTGGGCGCTCTCGACCAAAACGAACGCGCGTCAATCGTTCTGAGCGTTCTCGACGGTTACAGCCAAGCCGAGATAGCGAACCGGCTCGGTGTTCCGGCCGGAACCGTGGCCAGCTGGCTCAGCCGCGGAAAGGCCAAGTTGCGGGCCACGCTCGAAAAGGAGGTTTGATCCGATGGAGAACAGCGTCGATCCGTTGGCCGACCGGCTGCAAGCCCTGGAGAGTGCAATGCCAGGCGGCGAGCTTCCCTCAGGTGTGTTCGACACCCTTCCCCACAAGCCCCGGCGACGCAGGCAGTTGGGCATCGTAGTTGGACTCGTTGCTGCGATGCTGCTCAGCGGGGTAGCCGGGGCGAGTGTCCATCAAGTCATGACGGGCGTGAAGGGATCTCCCGGGGTCTTCTCTCCAGGCGGTCCTCTCGCGTGCAGCCCGATCCAGCACATGGACCCAGTCGATCCACCAACCCCTTTGAGCCACGCCCGGGACTCGGCGCGCCAGCGGTAGCCCGGTGGGCTGCTGGGACGACGGAGAAGGTCAGAGCAGGCCGTCTGGGCCGTGGGTCAGCGGGTCGCGGCCATGGAGCGGAGCGCGGCTGCTTCACCAGTCAGAAGCCCAGCTTGCCACTCCAGGTACTGGGCGTGACGAATCAGCTCTTCAGGAGTGGCATCGGCCGTTGTCTTGGTCGCCTCGGCGCCGTGGCAGTCCTGTGGGAACTCGCCGAGGTCGTGGATTGGAATGAACACCGGCGCGTCCACACCAAGCGGATTGACAGCGGGCACCTCTCCGCCCATGGCCAGGGCGATCGCCTGGTCGAGGTGCTCTTCCTTCAGCTCAGGATTGTCCATCGAGTCTCCTTGATGCTGCGGCCAAATGCCGGAGAGCAGAGTGACCTCCGGTGCCAATGAAGACCGCATCTGCGGCACTACCCGCGAGCCCGCGGGAATTGGTCTGTCAGACGGTCGAACTCTCAGCGACGGCTGAACCTGAACCCGCCGAAAAGCAGGACAAGGATGACGATGACGAGCAGTAGTTCCATGGGTTACCTTCTTTCGCCCTCAGGCTGCGCTTCTTGGGCCGACGGCGCGAGGATGGAATCCCTCGCAGCCATGGCCGGGCCCAAGCGCGATGGTCCGGCCAGGGTCGCCCGACTACCGAGCCCCTCGATCTAGCCCTGCCGTAGGGCACTCGCACCAGCGATGACCGGCTCGTCACGCGGATCGGCTTCGAGCCAGTTGAGCATTCGGGCGGTTCTCGAGTGGATCCGTCATCGATCGGCCCCTGCCAGATACGCCGACAGAGGCTCAATGGTTTGGCCTGAGGCCCGAACGCATCAAGCCGAGATCTCGGGCCTGGCGATTCCGAGACGATGCGCGAGCGGCCGACTTCAGGCTAGTCCGGGCTCCGCGCCTGACCGGGCTTCGCCGCTACACCGCCAACGAGCACCGGACCGTGCCAACCGGCCGGTTCGTCGTCTGTCGGGCGAGGTCCACCAATTCTCAACACAACCAGAACCCCGACCCTCTGGCCGGGGTTCTCGGGTATTCGAATCAGTTGCGCTCGCGACATGCCGGGCCACTGGGAACCTAATGGGCTGACTGTTCGTCTTTAGGGCCAGGGCGACATTCGCGCGGTCACACGACCAGCCGAGGGTGCAGACTGTGGACATGGAGGGAGCCACGTCATGAGGGTGAGCGGGCGACGCATCTTCGCCGGGCTTCTCAGTTTGGCCGCAACGGCGATCCTCGCCGCCGGGTTGCTGATCGTCGTCGCGAGCCGGCCGACACAGACTGCCTTGCCGCCGACTGGTGTGGGATCGATCCAGGGGATCGAATGGCAGGCGCCGACACTGGTGTCCGCAGCGCGCCTGGATTTCGGGCCATTCCTGGCCAAAGCCAACGGGCGTTTGTTCATGCTCGGCCACGAACACAGCACGGTCACGCCGGGAGACAACGGCATGACCGTGACCGGCGGGGCGATCACAGTCTGGTCTTCGTCCGACGGCTCCAGCTGGGCTCAGGTTTCCGACCCGGGCGCGTTCGTCGCAGGCGGATCGAGGTTCGGACCACTGGGCTTCTCGGACGACGGCCGGGGAGGTTTGATGGTCGTCGGCAACACGTTCGTCGGCAACGACCTGCAGGGCGGGATGGCGTGGCACTCGACGGACGGACGGACGTGGACGCAGCAGCAGATCGGATCCTCCAACCCGGCAGCGTTGTTCGGTGTAGCTGCCAAACCTGGGGTCGTCGTGGCCTTCGGCCAGCTGATCCAGCAGGCCCCCACGCCGGGGCTGGCCGCGTGGGTCTCAACCGACGGCGTCACCTGGAGCGAGAGTACCTTGCCCGACTCGACGGGCTACACGCCGCGCACGCTCGCGGCCTGGAAGGGCGGCTTTGCGGCGGTGGCGGTTGACGCCGGCGCGAGCATGTCGAGGGCGTGGACGTCGGTCGACGGACGCAGCTGGGAGGAGGCGCCGACGCAGCTCTCGAGCTTCGATGCGACCGCCATGGCTGCACTGGGCGACGGCGTGGTCGCCGTGGGATCGCGGCTCGACAACCAGGGCATGTCGCCGGCTTGCTGGCGGTCCACCGACGGTCGAACCTGGGTCGAGTCGACGGTGGCCGTTTCGCAGCCGGCCCTGGGATTCACCGACGTCACGGTCATCGACGATACGCTGGTTGCGATCGGAATCGGCCAGGTGGCCTTGCCCGCGAGCACAACCCCGCCCGGCTGGACTCCGCCTCCTGCGCCGGCGGCCAGTATCTGGATTTCGGCGGACGGCTCGACCTGGCGCCTGCTCGCAGCGGACCCTTCATTGACCCTCGCCGACAGGCTCAGGACCCACATCGCGAGCCTGGGCGATCGAGTAGTGGTTGCCGCGAGCGCGGCTACGGGTGTGGAGGTCTTCGCTGGGAGCGTGACCCGGGGCCGATCTCCTGGTGCGTCGGCATTTCCTACGGGTGTCACCGCCGCGAGCGCAATGCCGTCGACCGGCCTGCCCACGCAGTCTCCCCTTGCGCAATCGTCCGGCCCTGGAGGGCCGGCGCTTGCGCAAGGGGAGGAAGTCGTCCAGATGGGCCGCACCGCCACCAGCGGCTGGCTCCTGACCCAGACCCGCCTGCTCACGACCGATGGGTCGAACTGGCGAGATTGCTGGTCCTCTGGGACCGGAATCGGCCGGTCGATGCCTGGCATGGACGCAGTCTTCGTGGGCGGCTTGATCCGCGTGCGGGTCAGCGACAAGATGTGGACGAGCGCGGATGAATGCGCCACCTGGTCCCAGGCCAGCTTCCCGGTCGATCCCCTCGGCCTGGCCTTCCCGACGGCGAGCGTCGGCTACATCGTCGGCGGCTACCAGACCCTCCTGGCGAACCCGAACGCGACGATCTTCGAGACCGAAGATGGCGGCATGCACTGGAAGGCTACCGGCACCGTTCACGTTTCCGACCAGGCGGTGGAACCGATGATCTCTTTCGCGGACTCCGTCCACGGCTGGGTCACCGACGGGGTCACCGTCTGGACGACCTCGAACGGCGGTGCCGCCTGGTCGAAGACGACGCTGCCAAAGCCCGGCTCGGTCGCAGGATCGCTCGACGTCCTGATGAAGTCGGACGCCGGGGACGGCAGCGCGGTCATCGCGGCCAGGTACGACACCACGTTCGGCATGGGCGGCGCCCCGCTCCAGCTGGTGTTCTATCGAACCGTGGATTTCGGAGCGCACTGGACGGTGGCTTCGGTCATCGAGGTCCCAGAGACGCATGGGCTGTCACTGGTCGACACCAGGACATGGGTCGTTCTGGATCCGTCTGAGCCTGCGGCAGTCCGGACCACGACCGATGCCGGCTCGGCCTGGCAGACCACGGCCGTCCGACAGCGCTGGCTCTTCACAGCGGTCCAGATCGACTTCGCCGACGCGACGCACGGGTGGCTTGTGGTTCGCGAGCCCTATGCCCCGTGCCCCCAGACCTCGAGCATGCCGGCGCTCGAGGGATGCGGTTTACCCTCGCCTCCGGAGCATCTAGTGGCCACCGACGACGGCGGCGCAACCTGGGTCGAGCTCACACCGTAGGCCGAGACGCTCGTCCGACTCGCCAGTAATCAGACTGAAAGGTATCCAGATACATTTCTGGATTCTGTCGGGGCCCCAACTAAACTGCCCGACCGGGCTTCCTACTTCGCTAGCGATCATTATCATGGCTCGATGAGCCATTGGCTCGCGGAGCTCCGGATCGCCGCCGCTGAAGGTCCGGTATGACCGCCTCGTCGCAAGCCCCCGCTCGCATCCAGTACGCGTGCGAACGCTGCAATACGCGTTTCGTGCTGCCGCCGTCCAGCCGCGCTCTTGGACTGGGCGGGAAGTTGCGGGCCTTCGGGGTTGGGTTTAGCCGGACCATTCGGTTCCATGAGGGTCTTGGAGCGAGCGTCGACGCTGCTCGCCGCCAGCTGCTGGCCAGAGTTGATGACAAGGCCTACCAATCGTTCGTCAAGAGCTTCCGCTTCTGCCACGAATGCCGTCTGTTCGTCTGCAACGACTGCTGGAGCGCCTCGCGACGCAGCTGCCTGACCTGCGTCGCCAAGTCTATGACGGGCACCGTCCGGCCCCGGCCTCCATTCGCCCCCGCAGGACCCGAGATCCGGCCGGAGCTTGCGGCCGCACGCGCGCCGAGCCGGAGCCTTGGCCGCGACGCGGCGCTGGTCGCCCTCGCCGTGGTCATGATCTTGGTGGCCCCCGCGGTTGGGGCGTTGTTCTCCGGGGGAGCCGCGCCGGGCCCCACCACGCGGGCCATCCTGGTGGTGCGCACGCCCGGGCCGTCCGAGATCGCCCAGGCTGCGACCTCGACCCCGGCGCCCGTTGCGTCCGCTAGCTCGGAGCCGAGCCCCCAGGCCACGACCACTCCCACGCAAGGATCGACGCCCCAACCAAGGATCTACATTCAACCGACGACAGGACCGACCGCAGCCCCTGGCGAGACGCCGACGCCCACTCCAACTCCGACTGACACGCCAACGCCGACGCCGACTCCGACTGACACTCCAACGCCGACGCCGACGCCGACGCCGACTCCAACGCCGACTCCAACGCCGACGCCCACTCCAACGCCGACGCCGACGCCGACTCCAACGCCGACTCCAACGCCGACTCCAACGCCCACTCCAACGCCGACGCCCACTCCAACGCCGACGCCCACTCCAACGCCGACCGACACTCCAACGCCGACGCCGACTCCAACGCCGACTCCGACGCCGACGCCCTGACTCCGACTGACACTCCATCTCCGACACGACAGCTGGCGGCGCCGATCCTCTCTTGCTCCTCCGGCACCGTCGACATCACGTGCAGCGTCACTAACAGCCGGGTCCACACGTAGGGTGGCCTGGCCTCTATCCCGAGGGTCGAAAGGTCGGGCGGCTGGGTATGGTCAGCGTTGTCGATCTAGTTGAGACGGAGGGCTTTCGACTCTGGGAATGCTCTGGGGCCTTTTTGAACTCGTCTAGGCCTCGGGTCTGGTGTGTTCAGCATCTGCCAGGTCACAAATGCGATCTAGACCGACACGTCGGCCGACGTCATCGGCTCCGGTCACCCAGAGGGTGTGGGAACCGTCTAGGTCGAAGTTGTCAATGAGCAGGAACGGTTTCGGTTCTGCCTATAATCTCCCCACCTTTCACCGCTCACGGGATACCATGCCCACTGTTACCCGTGGTAGGGTCGCGGCCACCCGGCCGGGACCCAGCAGCCCCATCGCAGTCGTGTAGGAGGCTGCATGGACGAACGCACGCCCCTAGAGCGGGCACAGATCGCTGCCTTGACCTGGTCCCTGGCGAAGCAGCACGGAGATGATCGCCTCGCCCGAGTCGCGCTCGCGGACTATCGCGGGGCGCTCCAACTCCTGAAGTTCTCCGAGCCGGACCTCACGAACGCAGATCCGTTCGACTACTACGAGCGGCTCCGGCGCATGGCGTCGGAGACCCCGATGGAGCCCGGCCTCGCATCCCAGAGGAAGGCTCCGGCGCGTCCGGCCGTACCCCCGGTCAGCCAATCCGCATCCTAGCCCGCACGTCGCCCGAGAAAGGCAAAGCCCCGGCGAAAGGGAGCGGAGACCCGGGAGACTGGCGAGGACCACACCCCGTTTCGAGAAACTCCGTCGGTCAATTCTGCATCGGACCGCGCCCTACTCCCGTCGCTTGACAGGGCGAGGGCAGACCTCGATGCTCGATTTGTGGATAGGGCGACGAGTACGAGGCTCGACGGACCGCCGATCGTGGAACGGCCCTGGAATCCAATAAGCACTGGCCGCCGCGGCCTGTTGACGATCTGTGCGCTCGCGATGTGTGTCGATGCGGCGCTGCGGCTGATGTTCTTCGTGCCAATATGGTCGGCTTTGGAATCCGTGGGCATGCTCCCGGCAACGATCGCGAGCATGCTAGGCGGACTCGTGACGTTGCTTCTGCCAGTCGCGTTCGTGATGCGTTCGCCGGACGCCTGGCGCGTCCGCCGCGCGCTCTTCGTCGGGACACTGCTCGCGGCGGGATCCGAACTCGCGTATTCGGCGAGCACATCAGTCACAGGGCTCAATACTTGGCAACTCGGCTCGGGCACGAATTCGATCTGGGTCCAGGTTCTGCCCTTTGCGCACGATCTCAACCTGCTGGGCGAGTTCGCAGGCGTGGTCGGGACGCTCCTCTTCGCGCTCGGTCTCGCCCGGATCCGCGAGCGATCGGCCTCACAATCCTCACGCCGACTGGTGGCCCTGGTTCTGGTCGGCATCGGCATCCTCGGGCTTGCAAACCTCCGGCCGTTCGTTTCGCCACCCTTCGTGATCCAAGTCACGGACTGGTCGTGGACGCGCCCCGCCGTGCTCGCCGCGGGTGTCCTCGCCTCGCTCTGTCTAGCCTGGGTCATCATCACGGGCTGGTCGGCTGGCGAAGCTCCTCGCCGCCCATGGAGAGTGGCCGCGGTGGCCACATGCATCGGCTTTGCGACGCTGGCTCTCGCCAGCCTGCCCAACCTGGGCGTGGCCGGCCTCGATGGCCGCTTCTACTTCTTTGTCACAGGACTCGGTGTCGTGGGAGGGATCTTCTTCGTCGCGGCTATCGCGGATGGCCTCGGAGCCTCACTGGCCCGCGAGTAGCTCTGCCCGGGCCGGTGGCCATGGAGCCCAGGCTAACGGCGACGGTGCACCGCACAATTCCCACCGGGCGGTTCGCCGTCTGTCGGGCGAGGACCACCGAATTCTCGCCCGCAAGAAGGAACCCCGGTCGTCTGGCCGGGGTTTCGTTCTGACTGGAGCGTCGCGAGTCCGCCTTCCAGAGTTCCATGGAGGGTCAGCACGACCGTGGGCGGGCCGCGCAATGCCGACTAACTGTTGTCGAAGTGCCTGAGGCTCCGCCAGATCTGCGCCCACGGCTGAGTCGTCCCGGAGCAGACGTAGATGGGAGTGCCCTGCTCCGGGGTGGCCAGGTCGAGGCCGTTGTCGACCACCGCCTTGACCGTGCAGCCCTTGAAGACGTCCGGCGGGGGCCCGCCCCAATCGCCGACGAGGATCACCGGAGCAGCGCCGTCCGGCGGACGGCCCCAGTACCAGACCGAGTTGTGGGCCGAATACAGTGGCGGCAGACCCTGCCCGTAGAAGGTCAGCGCGCCGTACGCGCTGTAATCCTGAGTGAAGATCACGGCGTGCTCTCGCTGGGCCGCTGGCAGGGAAGCCGCGACCGCCTCCACCTGGGTCGCAAACTCCGGCCAGCCGATCTGGGCGAGTGACTCCGCTGCCAGGCCAGGGTCGGTGCCGCGCAGATGGGACGGCGGCAGGATCGGCAAGCCTATGAGGGCAAGGATCGTGGCGCCGCCGACCGCGGCCGGCACGAAGACCGACCACCTGAGCCGGACGTGGCCGTGCGAGAGCCAGCCATCGAGCTTGATCGCCCCGGCCGCAAGCACGAGTGGGATGTAGCCCATCGCGTAGTAGTACTTGCCGGCGGTAACGAACATCAGCCCGATGCCAATGACAACCGCCAGCCCGAGGGGACGCCAGGCTCGCGAGAGGGAGCCGCGCAGCAGCCAGACGAGCCCCGCGATCGCGACCGGGAATACGAGCGGCCCGGGGAGCAGGAGCAGATCGATCAGCTCACCGATCCGGTCACTGACGCCCTGCTGGCCCGAGGCGATGGCCTGGGCTACCTGCAACTGTGGCCAGCCGTTGGCGGCCTGCCAGATCACATTTGGCCCCCAGATCACGAGCGCGATCGCGATGGCCGCCCAGAGGCCCCGCGAGCGGACGATCTCCCAGCGGCGGGCCAGCAGGACTCCGCCGGCCAGGCTCGCGGCCAGGAAGACGGGCACGCCCTTGTTCTCCAGGGCGACGCCCATGACCAGTCCCAGGGCCAGCCAGGGCTTCCAGTCCCGGCCCGGGTCCGGCGAAGCCAGGAGTGGGATCAACAGCCAGAGTGCGAGCGTCCAGAACAGGAGGTCGAAGGTGGTCGTGCTGTCGAGATGGGCGGCGGGCGTCCAGCCCGAGATGGCTAGGAGCGCCGCGGCCAGGACCTGCGCCCGGGAGGACCCACCAAGACGGCGCGCCATGTCGGCGCAGATGGGGATGCTGATCCCGGCAGCAAGCGCCGGCAGCAGTCGGACCGAGGCCGGGCTCGCGCCGAACAGCTGGGCGGCCGCGGCGCTGAGTATCGGGGTCAGCGGCGGTTCGTCGACATAGCCGAAGTCGAGATGACGGCCGGCCAGGATGAAGTACATCTCATCGGGGTGGAACCCATAGGCCCCGGCCAGAACCAGGAGAACGAGGAACACCGCGCCGGCGATCGCCCAGACCGCCCGAGGCAGAGTCGGCGCAGGGCCGGGCAGCGGAACGGCCGATGTTGAGGACACCGTTCGAATAGACCTCGGTGCCGCGCGAAGCCGCGGCCTGCGGATTGGTCCGCTTCATCGTGCCATGACCGACCCAATGAGGCCCGAATAGCCTGTGGCCCCTGGGGAACCGTTTGCCCTGGCGCCACACAGGCTCGAGTTCGCCGTGTGTCTCGACGCGCACGCACCTGGCCCTGCAGAGCGCGCCGCTCGCTATGGCCGCGTCCGCGCCCTCGCCGGAAACCAGAACCCCGGCCGTTTGGCCGGGGTTCTCTGTTGCCGATGGTGGCGGGTTCGATCAGGTCGGAACCGCGACCACGTTCGTAGGGGCCGCGATCTTGTTGGCCGGATCGTTGATGTTGGTGATGTCGAATGAGTAGTAGAAGCTGCCAGCCTGGCCCTGAGACGATCCGGAGAACCCGTAGACGCCGCTGACCGGGTAGTTGCCGTCCTTGGCCACCCACAGATCAGCCTGGAAGTTGGCGCTAACGCCCAGGGCGCCGTACAGGCCCGAGAGCGATTGGGCGCCGTTGAAATGGACGCACTGAACGCCGTTCTTCGTTTCGTCGCCGACCACCTTGAAGCCGGTCGTGTTCTTGTCGAACCACGTCGAGTAGTTCTCGGTCGGCAGGAACGTCGTCAGGTCGGTTGTACTCGCATCGGCGGCGGTCCAGGAGTTGCCGTCAAACGAGGTCCACTCCTGGGTCCCGATCTGGATGTACTGGACTCCGAACGTGGTTACGGCGATGGCCTTCGTGGGTTTGTTGACGACCATCCCGGAGGTGCCGTAGGACCCGGTGCTGTCCGGCGAACCCTCCGCGCCTGTCGATCCGCCGGCGAGCGACCAGGTGAACCGGTAGCTTGTCAGCTGGTCGAGGTTGGACGATAGGCCCGAGGTAAGCGAACCGCCTCCACCCCCACCGCCATTCCCGGTGCCATTTCCTCCAACGCCGGGCAGGCCGAACGGGTTGGTAGTAGAAGACGAGCTGCCGCAGGCCCCGGCGACCAGGGCCAGCGCGAACCCCAGGGCAACCAGTCGGCGCCTGGAACCAATCGTGACCATCGGCGATCCTCCGCTCCGGACGGTGATGGCCAGACTGAAGTGAACTCTGGCCGTTTGTCTGACTCTACGCGACCGGGTAGGTCGCGGCTACTCGACTGCAGATTCGTATCGCCAGGCAGCATTGCCGGCTGTTGACCGGCGATTGGACGCCGGACCGTCGGCGACCTAGGCGCCCATCACGTCGGTCGGTGCTGTGACCTTGTTGCTGGGATCGTTGATGCTGGTGATGTCGAAGAGCATTTCGTAGACGAGGCTGTCGTCCGCGGCCTTGGCGATGATCGCCATGCTGACCGGGTAGCCGCCGTCCGAGGCCACCCAGATGTCGGCCGTCAGGGTGGCGGTGCCGAGACTCAGGATTGAGCCGTACTCGGCCAGTGCCGCAGGAGTGGCCTGGTAGTGATCAGCAGAGACTCCGTTCTTGGTCTCGGATCCCACCTTGGCATAGCCGCTCACGGTCGATGAACTGACCACGGAGGAGAACATCTGCGCCGGCGAGAGGGCGTCGACCAGGCTGGGGGTCTGGACGGAGGTCCTCAGGTAGCCGCCCGTGCCGCCCATCTCCATGTAGTCGTAGCCGCCGACCTCGATGAGGTGGAGGCTGCCGACCTTTATGTCTGCGGCCTTGTCCGGCTTCACGATGATCGTGCCGGTATAGGTGACCGGGGCAGTTCCAGTAGAAGAGGACTGGTCCAGCATCGACAGCACCGAGAATGCTGGATCGCCGGCCAGGGTCATGCTGAACTTGTAGCTCGTCGTGTTGGCCAGATCCGCAGCCGCCGCGCTCAGGCCGGAGCTGGCTGGGCTGCCGCCCTGGTCGGTTGAGGCGGGCGCGGTCGTGAGGGTGGCGCTCGGGCTGCTGCCAACCGGGGAGGCCGTGCTCGTGCTGCTCGAGCATGCGGACGCGACGATAGCCGTCCCAACGAGCAGGATGATCAGGCTCCGCCGACGCCCGTTGAGAACGCGGACCATCCAAACCTCCCTTGTGCAACTGGCCGACAGCCCCTGGCCAATTCAACCTGGAGAGTGCCATTCCTGGACGTTGCCGGCGGTCGCGTTCAAGTTAGCACGTGGTGACGGGCCACCGACTCTCGACTGTGACGTCGCACCTCGTGCGCCGCCTGCTCCTCGACCCACCGCCGGCTTGACGGCTGGCGTCTGGGCCAGGCATGATTCAGACATGAACTCGCGCGTTCAAGCTTGCTTCTGTCCCCGGCGGCCCCGCCGTAGGAGGTAGCCGGCTGCTTCGCGCTCCCGATCGGGAGCCCGCCGAGTCGCTCCAGGGGCCGCGGTCCTAGCCAGGAACCGCGGCTTTCTTGTTTCCTCCTCCGGAGATGCCGCTTCCCGCACCACGTGCGTGGACCGGGTGCCTCAACGCGGCGCATCCAGCGCCGACCCCCTTCTCCCTACGTCGCACCTACCTCGAGGCCTCAATGTCTCTCCCTCTGAGATCCATCAAATCCGTGAAAGGGCCGCGATCCGGCTCGGATCCGCTCGACGGGCTTGCGTCGCGCCTGCACAACGTCCTCGCCCAGGATCGCGGCGCCCACCTCGCCAAGCCGCGGGTCGAAGCCTGGATCCGGAACATTCTCGATACGCTCTTCCCACAGGCCGCCGAGAAGACGTACGCCACCTCGGGCGAGGTCCGTGACGCCCTCGACGCATCCGCGGCCGAGCTGCGGGCCCTGCTCCGGCCGCTGGAAGGCGAGATCGACGATCCTGCCGCGATAGCCGCGGCCTTCTTCCAGTCGCTTCCCGAGATCCACCGCCAGCTCGTGATCGACGCCACGGCCATCGAACGCGGCGACCCGGCGGCGGAGAGCGTGGACGAGGTGATCCTGGCCTATCCGGGTTTCCTCGCCATTGCCGTACATCGCATCGCCCACCGCCTGAGCGATCTGGGCGTGCCCCTCCTGCCGCGTGTGCTCTCCGAATGGGCTCACGAGCGCACCGGCATCGACATCCACCCCGGTGCAACGCTCGGCCACCCGGTCGTCATCGACCACGGCACGGGCATCGTCATCGGCGAGACGGCGGTCATCGGCAACAACGTGAAGCTCTACCAGGGCGTCACGCTGGGCGCCCTCTCGGTCGCCAAGTCCCTGGCATCCACGAAGCGCCATCCGACCATCGAGAACGACGTCGTCATCTACGCGAACGCAACGATCCTCGGCGGCGACACCGTCATCGGCGAGGGCAGCCTGATCGGCGGCAACACCTGGATCACGTCCAGCGTGCCCTCCAATTCCATCGTCTACCAGCGCAGCGAGGTCCATGTCCGGCAGGGCCGGGCGGACTTCGATGCGCCCGACTTCGTCATCTAGCGCTTCCAATCCAGCCGGCACCGGTCCTGGCGATCGGCCGGCGCGTCCCACACCGGAGGAGATTCACGTGGCAAAGGCCAACAACGTTCTGGAGCTCATCGGCAACACGCCCGAGCTGCGCATCAACAAGCTCTTCGACCCACGGGTCGAGGTCTGGGCCAAGCTCGAGCGGCAGAACCCGGGCGGCTCGATCAAGGACCGCATCGCCCTCTCGATGGTCGAGGACGCCGAACAGCGCGGCGTCCTGCGGCCCGGAAGCGTCATCGTCGAGCCAACGTCCGGAAACACGGGCGTGGGGCTGGCGCTGGTTGCCGCGGTCAAGGGCTACAAGCTGATCCTCGTCATGCCCGAGTCCTTCTCGGTCGAGCGACGCAAGCTGATGGCCGCGTACGGCGCGACCTTCGAGCTGACGCCGCGCGAGCTGGGCATGAAGGGCGCCATCGCCAAGGCCCGCGAGCTCGTGGCCAGCACGCCCAACGCCTGGCTGCCGATGCAGTTCGACAACCCGGCGAACCTGGAGGTCCACAAGCGAACCACGGCCGAGGAGGTCGCCCGGGACTTCCCCGAGGGTCTGGACTACGTCTTCGCCGGCGTCGGCACGGGCGGGCACGTCACGGCCATCGGCGAGGTCCTGCGGCCGCGCTGGCCGAAGCTGCAGGTCTTCGCCGTGGAGCCCGAGCTCTCGCCGGTGCTCAGCGGCGGCACGCCGGGCCCACACCCCATCCAGGGAATCGGAGCCGGGTTCGTTCCCGGCAACTACCACGCCGGTGCGGTGACAGGCGTCATCCAGGTTTCTGCGCCGGACGCATTCACCTATGCCGTGCGTGCGGCCCGAGAAGAAGGGCTGTTCGTTGGCGTTTCGTCCGGCGCGGTCTTCGCGGCCGTGGCCAAGAAACTGCCCGAGATCAAGGACGGCGCCCGCATCCTGGCGTTCACCTACGACACGGGAGAGCGATACCTCTCGGTTCCGGGGCTCTTCGACCTGGAGCCGGAGGCCGTGGCCGTCGGCTGACCTCGAACCGCAACGAAGTGGAGCGGCCGCCCGGAATCGGGCGGCCGCTCGGCGTTTCGTGGCACCCCGCGCGGGCGGTAGAAGCGGGCATCCCATCGGGTCCGGTCGCCCTTACTCGGGCGCTTATAGATGACCGTCGACAACAAGGTTTAGCGGACTACTCAGGGCCCAGCGACCCCTTCAATCGGGCCGGTGCGGCACTCGTCCGGTGCGACTGTCCGGGGCCATTCTTCGCCCAACAGGTCGGGCTCGTCGCCTGCCGTAGGAGCGTCCCACTGGAACCGCAGTGCGCGAAACGCTTGCCAGGCGAATCGATGTCGTCGTCGTGGTCTGGGTCCTGTCCCTCGCCATCGGCTGGTCCTTCTACGCGCTCTCTCGGGCCCAGCTAACCGCCTCTCAATGGTCGTCCGCTCCAGTGTCCGGCCCGGTATGGGTCGTGCCTAGTCAGGACGCGCCCCACTGATGCCGGCTGTCTGAGCATCGCCGCGGGGCTGACTCGCCGCAGCGGTTCGCGTCGCCCTGCGGACCTCAGCTCTTGGGCAGCACGCTCGCGACTTTCTCGGCCGCCCCTCGCAGGATGAACTCGGCCGTCGCCTGGTAGCCAATCCGGCCCGTGTTGACTATCAGGTCGTACTCTTCGACGTCGCACCAATCATGCCCGTAGAGCTGGTGGATGTAGGCCGCCCGATTCGAGTCGGTCTCGTGCATCTTTCGCTTCGCCTCGGCCTCGGTCAGCCCCAGCCGATCCATCAGCGTTCGAATCCTGACCGCCTGCGGGGCGCGCAGGAAGACTCGGAACACGGCGGGGTTCTCGCGCAGGACGAAGCCCGCGCCGCGGCCGACGATAACCACGTTTCCGCCGGCTGCCGCCTCATGAATCAGCTGCTCGGTCAGGTGGATGATCTCCTTGCGCGGATCGAAGAGCGGGTCCGGATAGGGCGGGACCCAGCCGGCGCCCATCCCGGGTTCGAGAGTTGAGAACGACCGCAAGAGGCGCTCGAGAAAGGCTCGAGGCCGCTCCTCCTGGGCCTCGACCTCACTCGGGCGCAGGGCAAGCCTGGCGGCGACCTCTTCGATGAGCTTCTTGTCGAGGACGTCTGCTCCCAGCGCGGCGGCGACGATGGCTGCCACGCTCGAGCCACCTGCGCCGAACTGGCGAGAGATGGTAACGATGGGCATGTCGCGCTCCTCCACGTGCCGGGGCTAACCCTTCCTAGTCAAGCCAGCCCGTCCGGTGGCCTCTCGGTTCCGACATCCGGCAGGCACGAGGTCAATGTTAGGCGCTCCTCACCCCGACGCCAGGGCCGTCGGGACCGACCTCGTAGGTGGAGGCCGGGAGTCGGCCGCTAGCCTCGGCTCTCCAGCGCTCCATGCAGCTCGACGGCGTGCTCGCGCAGCCAGCGCCGCCAGCGGCGGTGGTCCGGTCGCCGGGTGGCGACGATATCCCAGAAGCCCGGCCCGTGACCGAAGACGCGGAGATGCGCCAGCTCGTGGACGACGACCGTTTCCAGCGCTTCCGGCGGCGCGAGGACCAGGCGCCATGAGAACGACAGGCGCTTCGCTCGTGAACAGCTGCCCCAGCGGGTGCGAGTGTCCCGGACGGTCACGGCCGCCGGCGAGACACCCAGTGGGCCGGCATGGCGATCGATCTCGCGCTGAATCGCGGACCGGGCGCGGACTCGGAGCCAGGCCTCGAGTATCGACGCCAGGTCCCGGCGCTCGGACGATCCAACGTGGACGACCAGCTCGTCACCCTCGTCCGCGCCTACGCGGCTGACGGTCGTTCGCTGACGTTGCGCTCCGTCGGTCAGGACCCGAAGGCGGTGCGTTTCCCCGCGGAATCGGACGAGACCGCCATCACCGAGCGGCCCGAATTCCACAAGCTGCTCGTTCTGGCGGGCCTGGCGGTCCAGGTGGCGGATCAGCCATGGCTCGCGCTCGGCCACGAACGATCTGGCGAGTCGCTCGGCGTCGCCTCGGGTGCGGGCCGCTCGCGCAGGGACGGTGACGATCGCCACGTGCCGGGGATCGACCGTCAGACGCAAGTAGCGGGCGCGCGTCGAGCGCCGGATCGTGAGCTCGATGGGGTCGCCGGCGAGCCGCAGAGAGGCACGCCACTCGGTCGTCGTCGCCATTGCGGCAAGGGTACCGCGGCCGACAGGCCGAGAGCCGGCGTCGGGCCGGGGGTCGCAGACGGCGGTCGGCGCGTCTGTGGCGAGGGGCCGCGACCGGGCGAACACCCAAGGGGGCCCGGGGCGAGCCGCTGGGCACCGGCCTACTGAGGCCGCCCTCGCCCCAGCTCGGCCGAAAGCCGATACCGGCCCAAACGACTTGCGCGCAGCGGCGCCCGGTTGCTGTAACATTCGCCGTCGCGTGGGGCTATAGCTCAGCTGGGAGAGCGCCTGCATGGCATGCAGGAGGTCCAGGGTTCGAGTCCCTGTAGCTCCACCACTCCCCCACGTCCACGAGCCCGGTTGATCCTGCGATGAGCGGCCGCCAAGCGTGGTCGGCCAGACTCCAGCCATGGACGACCTGCGGCTCGGGGCGCTGGTAAGGGCAGTTCGGCTCCGTCGAGGCCTCCGGCAAGATGACTTGGCGATCCTTGCCGGCGTCTCCCGCTCCACGATCTCTCTTGTCGAGCGGGGGCATTGCCAGGCGCTTTCGCTCGAGACAATCCGGCAGATCGGTGCGGCGATCGACATTCGGGTCGAGCTGCTGGGTCGCTGGCGAGGTGGCGACGCGGACCGTTTGCTGAGCCGGCGGCATTCGATGCTCGCCGAGAGCTTCGCCTCGTTCCTGGCCTCGTATACCGATTGGATCATCGAGCCCGAGGTGTCGTTCGCCATCTACGGCGAGCGCGGAGTGATCGACCAGCTCGCCTGGAACTCGGGGGCCGGACATCTGCTGATCATCGAGTTGAAGACAGCCTTCGTGGACGTGAACGAGACTCTCGGTACGCTGGATCGGAAACGACGATTGATCAGATCGATCGCCGCGAAGCGTGGGTGGCAGCCGAAACACGTAAGCATGTGGCTGATCGTTTCCGACACGCGCACCAACCGACGCCATGCCATGGAGCATTCAACGCTGCTGCGCAGCCGGTTCAGCCTGGATGGCCGGCAGCTCCGGGGGTTCCTGAGAGACCCGACCGAAGCCACGACCGGCCTGGCATTCTGGACAGATTCCAACCCGGGTAGCACGGGGCAAAGAGGCGGGCCTCACAGGGGCTCCAGCTCGGCCGATCGTCGCGCAGCGAAGGCGGCACTGAGCGTGAAAGCAACTCCCGGCCCGGGTCCAAGGAACTCACGGGGCCGCGATCCCGACGCATGAGCTGGACTCGCGCTACCCCCGTTGGCATTTGGCATGATCGCGGCTCTGGAAAGTGGGCTGCGGCTTGGGCGGGTCGCGGCTTGGGCGGGTCGCGGCCACCACGGCTCCGGTCGCCTGGGGCTCGACGGGCAACCTCGCCTAGCGCGCTGCCTCGGATACACTGAAAGCTCGTTCGAGCGTGGCCGCTCGGAGCACCGCCACGGCCGAACCCAGCGAGTGAGGTCGTTCGTGTCGGCAATGGATCGCATCCGCATCGACCGCTACGAGCCCACGGCCATTGAGCCGCGGTGGCAGCAGCGCTGGGCGGAGCTCGGCCTGCACGATGCGGACCTGGGCGACACGGCCAAGCCCAAGTTCTACCTGCTGACGATGTACGACTACCCGTCGGGGGATCTCCATATCGGGCACTGGTACGTGAAGACCCCAACCGACGCCATCGCCCGCTTCCATCGCATGCACGGCGAGAACGTCTTCATGCCGGTCGGCTTCGACGCCTTTGGCTTGCCCGCCGAGAACGCCGCGATCAAGAACAAGATCCACCCTCGCGAGTGGACCCTGAAGAACATCGACAACATGCGCCGCCAGCTGCGGTCGATGGGCGCCAGCTTCGACTGGAACAGCGAGGTCGTCACCTGCGAGCCGGACTATTACCGCTGGAATCAATGGATCTTCTTGCGCTTCCTGGAAGCGGGCCTGGCCTACCGTGCCAGCTCGCCAGTGGACTGGTGCCCCAACGACGGGACCCTGGCCCGCGAGCAGGTCGAAGGCGCGGACCGCCACTGCTGGCGCTGTGGCGCTCGAGTGGAGAAGCGCGAGCTGGACCAGTGGTACCTGCGCATCACCAAGTACGCGGACGAGCTGCTCGACTTCTCGGGTATCGAATGGCCCGAGCCGATCCGCATCATGCAGACCAACTGGATCGGCCGGTCTGAAGGCGCCGAGGTCGTCTTCACCACGGCGCCCGACGACGCCCAGCCCGGCGGCGACGAGCTGCGAGTCTTCACGACCAGACCGGACACGCTGTACGGCGCCACGTTCATGGTCATGTCGCCCGAACACGCGCTCGTCTCCAAGCTCACTCATCCGGCCCAGGCGGCCGAGGTGAAGGCGTACGTCGAAGCGGCCGGCCGCGCAGACCGAGATCGAGCGGATGTCGACCGAACGCGAGAAGACCGGCGTCTTCACCGGCTCGTACGCGATCAACCCGGTCAACGGCGAGCGCATCCCGATCTGGATCGCCGACTACGTCCTGGCCGGCTATGGCACCGGCGCGATCATGGCCGTTCCCGCCCACGACGAGCGCGACTTCGCCTTCGCCCGCAGGTTCGGCCTCCCGATCAGGCGCGTCGTCGCGGGTCCCGAGGTTTCGGACGCGGAGGTCGCCGCCGAGATGGAGGTCGCGTTCGCGTCGCATGGCGAGGGCGAGCGGTTGGTCAACTCGGGCCCGCACAGCGGCAAGCCCGCCCGCCAGGGCTTCGACGATATCGTGGCCATGCTCGAAACCCAGGGCAAAGGCAAGGCCGCGGTCAACTTCCGCATCCGCGACTGGCTGATCAGCCGCCAGCGGTATTGGGGCACGCCGATCCCGGTCGTCTACTGCGAGGTCGACGGGATCGTGCCCGTGCCGGACGAGGAGCTGCCGGTTCGGCTGCCCGAAACGGTCGACTACGCCGGCCGAGGCGAGAACCCGCTGAGGTCCGATCGATCGTTCGTGGAGACGACGTGCCCGAAATGCGGCGGGCCCGCCCGGCGCGAGACCGACACCATGGACACCTTCATCGACTCGAGCTGGTATTGGTTCCGCTACCTCTCGCCCGCGGACGGAAGCGCACCGGTCGATCGGGCGATCGAAAACCGCTGGTGTCCGGTCGACCAGTACACCGGCGGCGCCGAGCACGCGGTGATGCACCTGCTCTACGCCCGCTTCTTCACCAAGGCGATGGCGGACCTGGGAATGGTTCACGAGCGGGAGCCGTTCATGCGGCTCTTCAACCAGGGACAGATCCTGGGCGCCGACGGCGAGCGGATGAGCAAGAGCCGTGGCAACGTCGAGGACCCCGACGAGTTGGTGACGCGCTACGGCGCGGACGCGGTCCGGCTCTTCCTGATGTTCATGGGCCCGTGGGACCAGGGCGGGCCATGGAGCGCGACCGGCATCGGAGGCGTCAGCCGGTTCCTCCACCGGGTCTGGACCTCGGCCCTGGATCCACACGGCGTCGAGGCCGGCGATCCCGAGTCGGGGGTTCTGCCGGCAGGCCAGGACGCCGCCGCGGCCGAAAAGGCCCTGCGCACGGCCGCCCATCGGACACTGCGCGTCGTTTCGCAGGAGTACGCCGAGCTGCGCTTCAACACGATGGTCGCGCACCTCATGGAGCTCTCGAACCTGCTTCAGCGGTACCGCGGCACTGAGGCGGCCGGCAGCGCTGCCTGGAACGAGGCCGTCTTGCTGCTGCTCCTGTTGCTGGCGCCCGCGGCGCCGCACATCACCGAGGAGCTGTGGTCGCGGCTGGCCGAGGCGCGCGGAGAGGCATGGTCGTCCATCCATGCCCAGCCCTGGCCGGAGGTAGACGAGACGGCTGCGGCCGAGAGCGAGCGCGAGGTTCCGGTCCAGGTCAACGGCAAGCTCCGCGACCGGGTCACCGTCCCCGTTGGGATCGCGGAGGCGGAGCTGGAGCGGCTGGTCCTTGGGCGGCCCAAGGTGGTCGCAGCCCTGGCGGGCCGCAAGCCGGTCAAGGTGATCCACGCCGGCGGCAAGCTCGTCAACGTCGTCGTCAGGTAGACGCGAGGCGGGACCGTCACGTCCGAAGGAGGCGCCGTCATGGAGCCAGGCACCGTCAGCCAGCCGGCCGAGTCGGGCGGCGCGACCAAGGGCGAGGTCGCCGAACGCGCGGACGCCATCGCCAGGGTGGTCGAATCCGCCCGGCGCCTCGGCGTCGAACTCGACGAGCGCGAGGCCCAGGACTGGGTAGAGGCAATGGCCAACGAGGAGGCGGGCGGCGATCTCGTCGTCGACGTCAACACCGGCGTCTACGGCCATCGAGTATCCATGCTCGACTTCCAGCCCGCGGACCTCGCCCGATTTCGTGAGATGGCCAAGATCGTCGGCTTCGACGACCGGCCGCCCAACGTCCTGACCGCTCTGTCGATCTCCGGCTCGGCCGCCCAGAGCAAGATCAACGCTTTTCCGGCGGATTGCGACTTCTTCGAGCGCATCAACATCAAGGCGGACACTCGCGAGGAATCCTGCGCGATCCTGGCGGACATGATCCGCGAGAAGGCCCTGGCGACGGCAAGCGGACCGGGCCATCGGCTCTGGGAGGTCAAGTTCGGCCAGCATCCGCGCGAGGCCACCAAGGGTGGCAAGCCGGTCGGCGTGAAGTCGCCGATGTCCTGGACGATCGACGAGATCCGGGCCGGCAAGATGGAGGTCACGCTGACCGACGGGTCGATCGCCGTCTACACCTGGGCCGACGCGACCCGCGACCCCGGCTGGTGCAAGCTCGACTGGGTCATCTCCGATTCGTCGCGCGGCAAGCTGGCCAACGCCAGCAACGTCCTCGACACGACCTGGGAGGCGCCGGACGGGAAGATCGTGCCGCTGGACGGCTTCCTGGACCCCTACTTCCAGGAGGTCTACCTCGACGCCGACTCGATTCCGATCTTCTCCAAGCTGGTGAAGGAGCTGTCGGCCGACACGGTCGACGACTACGTCGAGGCGCTCGAGCACGAGGTCTGGAAGTACACGGTCAAGGACCCGAGCTACGGCAAGGTCGCCCGACGTCTCTACAACGTCTTCCGAATGAACGGCCACTACGCAGAGGCGGCCTTCATCCGCGAGCTGTTCGACGAGCCGGTGACGGCGCTCTACCAGGTCGCGGCCCTGATCCGAACCGTCGACGATGCTGCCAACTCGGGCGACGACTTCGACGTCGAGACGATGACGGCCGAAGTCGACCGGCTGATCATGTCGGCTATCCAGGCACTCGATGGGCCAGAAGAGGCCGAGATGGTCGGCCACCTTCTGAGACTCCGCAACTCGATCCAGAAGCGCGGGACCGAGGCGGACCGAGCCGACGACATGACCGGCATCCAGAACGCGGCTCTCGGCGCGGTCAACAGCTACTTCGAGCGAGCGCTCCGGTCGGTCCCCGAGATCGACGCCTACCTGCAGGAGATCGCCAAGCGGGCGCCGTAGGGCGCTGTCCGGGGCAAGGCGCGAGGTGGGCCGCTCGGGTGAGCGGCTGATAAGCGGCAGGTAAGCCGGCCATAAGCGGCCTTCGATAGGGTGCGCGTACCCGCCTTTGCACGCCCGATCGGAGATGACGATGGACACCAGTGCGCCCTGGCGGGCGCTGGAGGCGGCCGAGGCGGGCAAGACGGAGCCTGCAACCGGACGCTCGGGGCGGGCCGCCTTCGTCGTCATCATCGCGATCGCGGCCACCCTCGTCGCGGCTTCACTAGCCGTCGTCGCCTTCGTCGAGCTGAGCCCGAGCGGACGAGTCGAGGTCGTCTCCGGTCCGGCTGGATCGGGATCGCCCGGTCCGTCCGTCCAGATGCTGGTCGTCCAGGTATCGGGAGCCGTGCTGCATCCTGGGGTCTACTCACTGCCTCAGGGCGCGAGGGTGGCGGACGCGATCCGGGCGGCCGGCGGCTACTCTCCGGATGTCGACCCGCGGCAGGCCGAGGCGAAGCTCAATCTCGCGGCGAAGCTGCAGGACGCCCAGCTGATCGCGGTCCCACGAGCCGGCGACGGATCGGGGTCCGCGCCACCCGCACAGGCCACGAGCGGCCTTCTCAACCTGAACACGGCCACGGCCGAGCAGCTCGACACCTTGCCCGGAGTCGGGCCCGCCACCGCCGCGAAGATCATCGCCTCACGAAGCGAGAGGCCCTTCGCCTCGGTCGAGGATCTGGTCTCCAGGAAGCTCGTCACGGCGTCGACGCTGGCCAAGTTCAAAGATCAGGTCTCGGTCGGATAGCCGATGCGCGCTGGGCCGGCGTGGCTTGCCCTCGGCGTGGTGGTCGCCGCGGGGACTGCGTCGTACGAGCCGTTGGGGGGCGACTCGGTCACGGCCGTCATCTCGGCCGTTGCGGTGTCGGCGGCGCTGGCCGTGGCCGCCTGCCTCTGGCGGGCCCGCGGCCGGCGCGTTCTGGCGGGATCGCTGGCGGCCGCGTCGCTGGGAGCAGCGCTGGTTGCCGCCCGGCTCGCTATCGGGCTCATGGTCGGGGGCGGCCCCGGTCCCGTCGAGACGACGACCCTCCCGGAGGGCGCCGGGCCGTGGAACGCGGCGGTCGAGAGCGCCCACACGACCAAAGGCCTCCAGATCGCGACGATCGATCTGGCCGATAGCCCACTCCGATGCTCGGCGCAGTTCCCCGCCTACCCGCGGCTCATCGCCGGTGACATCGTCCGCTGGTCCGGCCGCGTGCAACCGCTCCAGGACGGAGACTACGACCGCTACCTCGCCGCCCAGGGGATCGGGGCAACCTGTGAGGGCACGGACGTGGCTCTGGTGCGCCACGACGATTCACTCTCGGGCCGGTTGGAGGCGATCCGCCAGACATCCGGAGACGCCCTCCAGAAGGTTATGCCCGAGCCGGAAGGCGGTCTGGCAGCGGCGATCCTCATCGGGTTGCGAGACCGCGTGGATAGAAACCTGGCCGCGGCCTTCACGACGGCGGGTGTCAGCCACATCGTCGCCATCTCGGGCTGGAACATCGCGATCGTTGCGGCGACCGTGGCGGCCCTGCTGCACGGCCTCGTCGGCAGGCGCCGGAGGGCCGTCGTGACGGTCTGCGCGATCGTCGCCTACACGCTCTTCGCTGGGGCGTCGCCCTCGGTAGTCCGGGCCGCGTTCATGTCGGGCGTGGCGCTGATGGCCGTCGAGAGCGGGCGCGGCTCGAGAGTCATGGTGAGCCTCGCCTGGGCCGTCTCGATCATGCTGCTTCTCGACCCGGGCACGGTGAGCGACGTCGGCTTTCAGCTTTCCGCGGCGGCCACGGCCGGGCTCGTCGTCTGGGCCACGCCACTCACCCAGCGGATCGGGGAACGCTTTCCTCGGCTTCCGGGCTTTTTGCGCGACACTCTCGGCGTCTCGCTCGCGGCCCAGGTTGCGACGCTGCCGATCGCGTTGCTCACCTTCGGCCGGCTGTCTCTCATCGCGCCGGCGGCCAATCTGGTGGCAGTCCCGCTCGTACCCCCGGCGATGGCGGCTGGCGCGCTGGCATTCGCGGCCGGCTGGCTTGCCGTTGCCGGGGCCCCGGTATGGTTTACCGGACTGCTTGCGATGCCCGCCCAGCTCGTGCTGACGGCGCTCGTGGCGGCCGTACAGCTGGCCGCTTCGGTCCCGGGCGCGAGCGAGACGTTCTCGTTCCCCGCGAACCTGGTCGCCGCCTCGGCGGCCGGCCTCCTCCTGCTCCGAGTGCATGTGGCGCTCAGTGGGTCGAGCTCGCGACAGGCGCGGCAACGGAAGGCCTCGGCTGGAGCCGCGAAGTCCGCGGACGGCCATGACAGCCGACCCCGCATTCGGGCCGCACAACGATGGGCCCTGGTCGGGGCAGTCTTCGTCATTGCGGCGGCCGGGTCGGTCGTGGCGGCCCGCCCGGATGGGAGCATCCACGTGATCGTCCTGGACGTGGGGCAGGGCGACTCGATTCTCCTGGAGGGCGACCGCGGCGGCCGCATCCTGGTCGACGGCGGACCCGACCCGAACGCCCTGATGGCGGCGCTGGACCGCTACGTGCCCGTCTGGGACCGGCGACTGGACGCGATCGTCCTGACCCACCCCCACGATGACCACGTGGCCGGACTCGTGGCCGTGGTGGAGCGGTATCGCGTCGGGCGCGCCTTCGAGTCGGGCTGGCCGGCGACGACGACCACATACCAAGCCTGGAAGAGCGCCCTGTCGTCGAGCGGCCTGCGGGCCGAGCGGCTCTCGACGGGACAGGCGCTGCGTCTGGACGACGCCACGCTCCACGTCCTGTGGCCGGACGACGCCGGAGAGGCCGGACGCCCTGGACCCGAACGCCACGGAGAACCGCAAGACGAACGACTCCTCGATCGTCCTGCTCGGCGACTATGAGGGGCGCCGATTCCTCCTGACGGGTGACATCGAGGACGACGTCGATCCGGTGCTGCTCGGCCGGGGCCTGCCCGCAGTCGACATGCTCAAGGTCGCCCACCATGGCAGTGCGACCGCTTCGTCGGAGAATCTGGTGGCGACGATTCACCCATCCGTGGCCGTCGTTTCGGTCGGGGCGAACAATCGCTACGGCCATCCGAGCGCGGCCACGATGGCTCGTCTTCGGGGCCACAGCCAGACTGCCCTTCGGACCGACCAGGCCGGCACGGTCGAGACCGAGCTGGATCGGTCGGGCGTGACCGTCACCTCGCCGCGTGGCGCGGGCGACGGCCCGTCGCAGCCGATCGGCCTCCGACTCCGCGGCTCGCAGGTCGCCGAGGCCAGACCACTCGGGCTCCTGTACGATCCATTCGATGTCCGTGCCCAGCCGTCGCGAGAGCGCAGTCCTTCTGCTTTCACTCGAGCCGCCCGCCTGGCATCTCCGTCACTCGAGAGCCGTCGCGGAGACGGCAGCCTGGCTGGCGTGGCGGGCGGCATCGGCTGGTGTGTCGCTCGATCGCCGCCTGGTCGAGTCCGCGGCGCTCCTCCACGACATCGACAAGCTCCAGCGCGTGGAACCTGAGACCGCGGGCCTGGCCCATGGCGAAGGGTCTGCCGATTGGCTCGCCCGGCGCGGGTACGCGGAGCTTGGACCGGTGATCGTCGGGCACCCCGTGACGAAGCTCGCCGACACGATCTGGTTCGAGCGCTGGCTGGCCGAAGGCGTCGCCCGAGACGCTCGTCCTCGCCTATGCCGACAAGCGCGCCGGATCCCGTCTCGAGTCGATGGCCGCGCGTTTCGCATCCTGGGAACGGCGTTACCCGCCGCCGGCCAGGGCGGGTCGGGCGCGCGGCGAATGGACGTCTGAGACACTCGTGGCCGTGTGGCGCAGGGCCGAGACGCTCGAGCTTCGAGTCTGCGAGCTGGCAGGCGTGACCCCTGAGGAGGTTCGTCGCCTGCCGTGGACGCGGCGCGCCCTCAGAGCCGCGAGAGGCGCCTGACGTGGCAGCGGGACCAACCGCGCCCCTGGGCTACTACTGGGGTGACGATTCGTACAGCGTGGGCCACGGCCCGGACGCACTCGCGGCGCGGCTGGCAGGCGACGGTCCCCCGCTGGAGCGGATGCGCCTCACCGGCGCCGCCACCACGGCCGACGAGATCATCGAGAGGGTGGCCACTTCAACCCTCTTTGGCGGGGGGACGCTGGTGGTCGTGGTCGATCCGGCTCCGCTCATAGCCACCAAACCGCTGGCAGTGCGGTTGGTCGAGACGCTCGACGCCGTCGCCCCCGGCAACGGTCTGGCCTTCCTCGACGCGGTCGACGGAACAGCACGCCGCCCGGCGTCGCTGGAGGCGCTGCGCAATGCCGTGGCCGCGGCCGGCGGCGAAGTCCGCGAGTTCAAGGCGCCGACCCGCGATCAGATGGCCCGCTGGATCGCGGATCGGGCCAGGGAACGTAGCATCGACATCTCACCGCAGGCTGCGGCGCTGCTCGCGGAGCGGGTCGGCGCCAACGTCCGTGAGCGGGACGTGGACCGGAGACGCCAGGGCGAACTGGCAGTGGCGGAGCTGGAGAAGCTGGCCGTGTACCGCCTCGGTGGGCAGATCGGCCCGGAGGACGTCAAGACCCTGGTCGCCGACGCGGTTCCCGGCTCCACATGGGCATTCCTGGACGCGGTCGGCATGCGGCGGGCCGGCGATGCCGCGGAGCTGGCCGAACGCCTCGACGACGTGCCCGGCCCCGTCCTCGTCGTGCACTTGCATCGCCGCATCAAGGAGCTGATCGACGTCGCGGATCTCCTGGAGGCCGGGACGCCCGCCGCGGCCCTCGTGCGGACCCTGAAGCTCAATCCCTACCGGGCCGAGCGCCTGGCCGAACAGGCCCGAGCCTGGACGCTACCGGAGCTGGACGAGGCGCTTGCCGGCCTCCTGGAACTCGACGCCGCGCTGAAAGGTCGCGAGGCAGGGAGCGACCTTCGGCGCCGAGCGGCGGTAAGCCTTTGGATAGCCGAGAAGGTGCGCCGTCGCGGCACGCGATGATCCCGGCTCGGGGTAGTGCCGGCTCCGCGGTAGTGCCGGCTCCGCGGTAGTGCCGGCTCCGCGGTAGCGGCGGGCGGCTGGCGGAACGCCAGGCGGCTTGCGTTGATGCCGGCTACTTCTCGCCGGGCCTGCCGGCGAGCACCGGCAGGTCGGAGCGCGACCGCAGATGGAACGCCACGCCGTAGACCTCCTGCGTGCCAGGGTCGACGCGCGGTGCCGCGGTCATACGCCACTCGTCCTCGCGAAGGCGGATCCAACGCGAAAACGGACGTCCGCGCGCCAGAACTCTATCCAGGAGGACAAAGGCTTCGGGCGGCAGATCCAGCAAACCCTCACGTGCCGGCAGCCCCACGCACTGCGCGCCGAAAGCGGACACAAAGGCCGGGTTGCCGTATCTGACAAGGTGACCTGGACCGTGGCATATGGCCGCGGGACGTCGTGCCGGTCCGCCCTGGTCCGACTGAGGCAGCGCGGGATCGGATTCGGTCATGCGGTCGATTGTGCGCCAGTTGTGCAAGTCACCCAGGCCAGGCAGGCGACGGACTGATGGCCTCGAGGAAATCGCCCGTGAAGTAATCGAGGACGAACATCTCCGTTGTCTGCTGGGAGCACGAGACAACCGGCGACTGGAGTACCAGCCGGCCCGGGGACTCCGAGGCCGGGCCACGGTTGCACCAGAAAGGCGACTCGGTGCGGACGGTGATCGCCCAGACCCACACGTCCTCCGGGGCTGCCGGGGCCGACCAGATCTCAGCCCAGCGGCCAGCCCGGGTCCAGACGACATCCGGTGCTACCGGCGCTATCCGAATGGCATCGAGCGCCTTCAACGCCTGGGCGAGCGTCAGGCCGTTGGCCGGCGGAAGCTCGAAGGTGGAGCGGTCTTCCGCGACCGCCCGACCTGGTTCGAACGACGGAACGCTCGAGGGCGAGAGCGCCGCGATCGCTGTCGAGGCAGGCGTGGGAGCCGGAGCCGGTCCAGCAGCAGGCGCCAGCCCGAAGCCAACGATGAGACCGAGCGCAAGTCCCAGCACTCCGACGATTGGAGCGAAGGGCGGGAGCGCAAGAGATCTACCGGCCATCGCTGGTTTGACCCGCCCCATTCGCGTTTCATAGGCGTCTGAATGGAGGTCCGGGCGCTCGTCCATCTTTGATCCTTCGGTGCCGTCCAGTCGATGACGACAGATCGGCGCGTTCCCTGTCCGATCCCGGCCCGTTCAGCGAGTGCTGACGAACGACGGCTGGCAACGCCCGGCTCCGGGCGCCAGCCTCATTCTGCCGAATCCGGAGGGGAAGAGCCAGCGATCACGATGCCGGGCTAAACGCAACCAGGTGGGCACCTGTGTGGTAGTCCAGGATGACCACATCGGTCGTGTCCCCCACGCACACTCCCCCCGACTCGGGTGGCGTGGCCAACGCCGGAACCCACTGGGCGGCGGGTTGGCTTCCGCCTTGCGTCCCTGCGCACTGGGGGAGTCGAACGGTAATGGCCCAAACCCACTGAGTGCTGGCGGGAGCGGACCACGACGAGGATGACACGTCCGCCAGCTGGACCTCCCTGGCCGAAATGACGTCGTCTACGGGAATCCCGGTTCCAGCTTCCGCGAAAGCCTGCAACGCCTGGGCAAGTGAGAGTCCGTCGGTCGGCACGGGCTGGGGCAACGGCGCGACCTCCGGTAGCCCAACGATGGCAATGGCCGTCGCATCGGGCGCAGCGGAGGGTGAGACCGCCGGCGTCGCGACGGGGGCGGGAATTGGCGCCGGCGCCGGATGAGGGGCAAGTCCGAAGCCGAGCCCGAGGCCCAGGAAGACCCCAAGTGCCCCCAACAGCGGCGCCAGTGGCGGAGGCGGCAGCCCGCGCCCCTTCATCACAAGCTTGACGGGTCGCACGAGCGGCTCGTCGCGGTCCTCGGGGTCCTCTGGACGCAGACGGTCCATGCGCATTCCTTCTGTGGCAGCCCACGTCCACGCAGCATGGCGCCGCGGCTCGTCACACTAGACCGAGTGGTCGCCGGCGACAACGCGTGGCCCGCTTGGCGCGTCCGGGAGCCCGGGCTGGGCTTCTTGCGGACCTCGTATCGCCGATCGCATCCGCAGGCCGCCGTCCCGCGGAGCGCAGGCTCGTCAGTAGGGGGCGCCTTCAGAGGTCTCCAGCCATGCACCGGTGAAGTAGTCGAGAACGACAACCTGGGTCGACCCAAAGACGCACCCACCCCACTCCGGCCCGACCCACGCCGAAGGGTCGGCAGAGGTCGATGGCGTTTCCGAAGCGTTAGGCCAGGGCTCAACGACGCATTGGCCGATGAAGCTCCCGCGCACCGTGATCGCCCAGACCCACGAGTCCATCGTCGCCTCCGAAGGAGGCAACACCTCCCAGTAGCGTGCGACTCGAGCCGAGACTATGGCCTCCCTAGGGCCCCACCCCGTAGCGTCGAACGCGTCCAAGGCCTGAGTCAACGAGAGTCCGGCCGCCGGCGGAGCGGCAGCCGGCGTATCTACGGTCACAAGACCGTCGGGCGCGAAGTAGACGATCGCCGTGGCCATTGGGCCATCCGAGGGGACGATCGACGCGGCGGCCGGGCTCGCGCCCGGGGTGGCGGCGGGGTTGGCGGCAGGGACCGCCTTCGGCGCAAACCCAAAACCCACGGCAAGTCCCAGAACGAGGCACATCACGCCCACCATGGGGGTCAGGGGCGGCAGCGCCAGCCCACGACCGCCCATGACCGGCTTGACTCGCGCGATCGACAGCCCCTCCTGCGTTTCGGGGCGCTCGTCCATCCGATCTCCCTCCGGCGGCAACACCTGCTCACTGACGAAGGAGGGTGCCTTTCCGTTCGTTCTTCCATGCAGCCGATGGCTGTTCGGGGACGCACGCATGACACATTACGCGGCGGGAAGCTTCAGCACAACGCAGGGGACACGCGCATCCGGTCTGACGTGGATCGGGAACAGTACCGAGCCCGGTTAGTCGGCGCTGGACCAGGCCTGTTCCTGGACGACCAGATCGCTCTCGATGGCGAAGACGCAGCGGCCTTGACCCAGGTCGAGCAACTCTATGAGCTCTGGGTCGATGTAGAGCTGATGGCAGTCTTCGCAGAGACCGCCAGGGATGCCGAAGCAGAGACGCTCGCTTCGGTCGGGCAGCCGGAACGTCGTGTCGAAGCGCGTGCTAACCAGGCGCCTGCCGCAGCGGGGGCAGCGATCGTGGGCCCGAGTCATCGCATCCGACCTCAGAAGCGGCGGTCGTACGACCGCTTCGAAGGGTGATGCTACGGGTGGGCCTCAAAGCGGCATATGACTCACTCGTACCGCCCGGTCGGTACTCGAGCCGTACCCGAGGGTAGGCCCTCCGGAGCGCCGGGCCTAGTCCGAACGCCGCGTGCGCCTCGTGACCGGCCCGGTGCGTGCCCTGGAGAGACCTGGGCCGTCACCCAGCGCACAGGCGCCGTCCCGCCCCTGCTAGCCTTCGCGGATGGATCGACGCCGCATCGTTGGCATAGCTTTGGGCGCCCTCGCGGGCGCTGCCTACGGCACGGGCCCGCTCTTCTTCAAGGGTTACGTGCACCCTGCCGGCGTGGACTGGATCGCGATGCTCGTTTGGCGTTTCCTCTTCGCCACCGTGGTGAGCTGGGCGTGGCTGCTCGCCCAGGCGGGGGCCCGGGCCGAGCTGAGGGAGCTGGACCGTAGAACGGTGGCGCGCCTGCTGTTCACAGGAGCCTTCTTCATCGTCAACGCGAGCGTCTACTACGCCTCTATAGAACGCATCGACATCTCACTCGTCGCTCTGCTGATGAGCGCCTACCCGGCCCTGGTAGCCGTCCTGTGCCTGCGTCTCGGCTACAAGTTCCAGAGCCGCCTGGCGTGGGGGTCGCTCGCGATCGTGATCCTGGGCACCGTCCTGACGATCGGCGGCGTAAAGCCCGACACCGACAGGGAGGGGATCCTGCTGGCGCTGTTGTCTCCGGTCGCCTATGCCGTCTACATCGTCCTGACTGCATGGATGGCCGGCGAGCGGCCCGGCCAGACGGCCGACATGCGCTCGCGGGGCCGTGGGGCGGAGGTTTCTCCGCCGGTGGCGGGCGCGGTCATGATGACGGGCACTTTTGTCGCCACTCTGGCAGTCGGGTTGGTGGCTCGCGAACCTCTGCTGCCCACGCAAATTCCGGCAGCCGCCTGGCCCGGTCTGGTCGGGATTGGCATAGTGGCCGCGGCCGTTGCCATCCAGGCGTTCTATGCATCCGCCGCTCGGATTGGCGCCGCGCAGGCTTCGCTGATGGCAACTGTCGAGCCCGTCGTCGTGATCGTTCTGGGGATCACCTTCCTGAACGAAACGTTCTCCCCAATCAGGGCCATCGGCGCCGCGATCGTCCTGGCGGGCGTGCTTCTGGCCCAGGTCGCGACGCCGTCCGAGTCCCGCCCGGTCTTGATCGAGGAGCCCTAGCCCGCTGTACGGCCGCGACGGACTTCGCTACGCTCACATCGGATGCCGCGGGGTACGGCCGGCTGCAGATCAGGAGCGAGTATCGACCGATGGCGACTCTGTACGCGCAGGTGGAACGACTGCGCACCGCTCGCGACAACCTGGTCCGAATGCGCAGCCGCATCGAGTTGAGCCCGCCCGCACCCGACGACCTGCCGCGCCGCCGCGAATGGGTTGGGCGTGAGGTGCTCGCCCATGTCGACGAGATGCTGCTCTACTGGCTTGGTGAGATCGAGCGGGTTCTAGCCGGCCGGATCGAGCCTGTTCCGTTCGGTCGCGAGTCCAGCGACCTTGTCCGCGTCCTGACCGTCGACCGCGACCGGACGCTGCCAGTCTCCGAGTTGTACACGCGCCTCGACAACCACCTGGAGCGAGTCGTACGCCGCCTGCTCGAGCTCGACGAGCGGCAGGTGGCCCGGCGCGGGCTGCACAAGCGGCGGGGCGAGATGACGGTCAGGGAGATCGTCGACGTCATGCTCGCCTCGCACATCGAGGAGCATTGCGAGCAGCTGTCGGCGGCACTCGAGCGTACCTAGGCCGCCCCAACGGTCCAGGGCCTCGGCGCCGCGGGGCGGCGACAACTCGCTACCGGCGGCGGAAGCGGCGGAGTTCCTCGTGGACGACGGCCCGCAGCATGAAGCCGACGTTGGCGGGCCTTTCGGCCAGGCGGCGCATGAAGTACGGATACCACTCCCTGCCATAGGGGACGTAGATGCGTACGGTGTAGCCCCGGTCGGCCAGCATCCGCTGCAGGTCGCGCCGCACTCCATATAGCATCTGAAACTCGAACCTGTCGGGCGCGATCCCCTCCCCCTCGACGATCTGGATGGCCCGAGCGACGAGCTTCGGGTCGTGAGTGGCAATGGCCGGATGGGCGTCCGCCAGAAGCAGGCGCTCCATCAACCGGGCGTAGTTGGCATCCACCGCCTGCTTGCTCCGGAAGGCGACGCTGCCTGGCTCGTCGTAAGCGCCTTTGCACAGCCGAACGCGTCCTCCGAGTTCGGTGATCGCCTCCACGTCGGCTACGCTACGCCTGAGAGCGGACTGGATCACCACGCCCACTTCCGGATAGCGATCGTGGGCGGTGCGCCAGATATCGAGAGTTGCGTCGGTCCGGGTGTGGTCCTCCATGTCGAAGCGGACGAAGCCATCCACGGCACGGACCGCCTCCACCACCCGCATGACGTTGGCGCGGCACAGGTCGCGGCCGATCTCGAGGCCCATCTGCGTCAGCTTGAGGCTGACGTTGGCGTCCAGGCCGCCCGCTGAGAGGGCCGCGACGGTCGCCAGATAGCGCTCGACCGCGGCCGTGGCCAGCTCGGGCGACGTGACGGATTCACCCAGGACGTCGACCGTGGTACGCAGGCCGGCGCTCTTGAGGGCGGCGATGGCAGGCAGCGCCGCCTCGAGCGTCTCACCGGCAACGAAGCGCGCGACGACGGGCCGCGTGAGCGGGCTGCGGACTGCCAGGCGGGCAAGAGATCGGCGATGCGACAGTGATATGAAGAGCGAGCGGAGAGTTCGATAAGGCAGGACCCGCACGGTATCGGCGAAGCCCAACGGTCAGCCCTCCCGGCTGGTGTCTTCGGACTCGATAGATGTTTCCGCTGCGTCTGCCTCTCGGGCAAACCTGGCAACCCGGCCCGCCTCTTCGCGCTGGAACGCTTCGAGACGGCTCCGGCGATGGGCGTCGATGGCGGCCCGAATCGACTCGATCGGAGGCGAGCCGACCATTCGATCGTGTTCGTCTCGGTAGAGGCGGCAGCCGAGGGCGACCGGCAAATCAGGCTGCGGAACTACGTCGTCGCCGTTGATCCTGATCGTGGGCGAGCCTTGAAAGCCGAGGAACTCGGCGTCCTCCGAGCCGCTCACGAATATCAGCTGGATCGGCGTCTCGATTATCCCCTTGTGAAGGACGGTTTCGAGGTCGCGGCGTGCCTGCTCGAGGTGGGGGCAGTCCTCGACGGCCAGTAGCTCGACAAGTAGATCAGCCACGAGGCCAGCCTACATCGGTCGGCCGAGGGGCGGCCTGCGGCGAGGTCCGGAGACCGCGCTTCGGGCGGTGGCGCTCCAGGCGGCAGCGCCGGGCGGCGCCACAAGAGCCAGGCCGGGGACTGTGGCTCTAGCGGGAGGCCTCCGTCCCGCCGCCCCAGGAAGCGAGCAGGGTCCCGCGCGTCTCGGTATCCAGGCGGTCGCCAAGAGAGATCCCCAGGGCGATGTCGACGATGGCTTCTGCGGCCTCCATCTTGATCTCAGCCCAGGTTTGGTCGTTCCGGTAGGGAATGTCATTGTTGCCGCGCGAAGCCCAGGCCAGGGCGCGCTTGCGGATCCCATCGATCTCCCTGGAAAGGCCCTCTCGAACGCCGACGGCTCGAACGGCAGCCCAGGCTTCCTCGTGTCGGCGCCTGTCCACCGACAGCCAGGCCGCCCTCATCCGCAGCAGCTCGACTTCATCTGCGTGGTCGACGGCGTTGAAGAACTTTCTCAACTCGTCCGTGTCGAGCACATTCACCCGCTTGCCGAGATGGAACATGAGCTTCCCCTTTTCGGCGGTGTCAGTCCTCCTCGGGCTGCTCCAGCAGATGGCGCCTGAGGAACTCGAGGCAGCGCCTCCAGGCATCGCGACGGTTGTCGCGTTGCTGCCAGCCGTGGGGCTCCTCGTCATACCAGTGAACCTGATAGTGCTTGCCCTCGATCTCGAGCGCCTCGACGATCTTCTCCGTCATGAGCGGCACCACGCGCTTGTCCTTGCGGCCGTGAAGGATCAGCAGAGGGGCTTCGATCCGATCCACCCGATAGAGCGGCGAACCGCGGCGGTAGGCGGGCGCCGCCTGGGGATCGTCCGGGCTGCCCATCATCCTCTCCAGATCGATCCGGCCAGGCCTGTCGCCGTGGCGGTAGCTATCGGCGATCTCGGAGTCGCCGTACAGATCGATCCCGGCCTTCCAGATCGACGGCTCCTCGGTCAGGACGCAGAGCGTCATGTAGCCTCCGTACGACGCCCCGTAATGTGCCAGCCGGCCGTCGCACCATGGTTGGGCCGCCGCCCAGCGAGCCGTGTCGATGACGTCGAAGGCGTCCGCATGGCCCCACTCACCGCGGTTGGCCCAGCGGAACTCGCGGCCATAGCCGGAAGAGCCGCGGAAGTCGACCGAGAGGAAGGCGATTCCCAGTTCCGCGACAAGCTGCCGGAAGGGCATCCAGTCGCGGTAGGACTGGCGAGTCGGTCCGCCGTGTGAGTGGATGAGGCAGGGAACGCGTGTCGCCTCCTCCCCGACTGCGGTCGCCGGCAGATACAGCGTCCCCTCTAGGCGCAAGCCGTCGCGCGCCTGGAAAGAGACGCGATTCGAGGAAGCGAAATGGGCGGTGTCCACGACGTTCGGCAGCGAGTGGGTCAGCTGACGAGCCTTCGCTCCCTGGCCGGCAGCTTCCGGCATCGGCAGAAGCCACAGGTCGTCGGGCATCCGCTCGTTTCTGCCGATGGCCAGGATGGCCGACGAATCCGGCAACCAACCGACGGCCATCCAAACGCCGTCGAACGGGTTGACCACGGCCGGCGGCGTGCCGGAGGCGGGCGTTGCCGTGGCAGCTGGCGCGGCTCCGGACCCTGGCGCGCCGCCGGAAGCACGCCCGGAGCCGGGACTGCGCGCGGCCCCGGAGGCGCGGACGCGCCCGCCCGTCGCTCCGACTCCGGCGTCGCCGGGCAGATCCCCGACGAGCAGGTCCACGAACCCGTCACGGATCTGAACGTAGACGAAGCGCCGCCCGTCTGGTGAGGGCAGGGGGACGTATCCCCAACCCCCGCCGGGTTCCCCATGATCTCGCGAGCCGGCGGTTAGTACGGTGCGCTTTCTGCCGTCCGCGGACACTCGCACCACATGGAACCAGCCGTCCTGGTCGGTGATCATGAGCAGCCCCGAGCCATCCGGTAACCAGCGCGGTCCGGTCTCCCACGCCGCGGCGCCCGCTACGAGCCGCTCGTTGCAGGTGGCGACGTCGAGGACGTGGATCTGCGAGGTCAGCAGGTCGGGCAGTCTCTGCGATGTCGCGGCGATGCTGCGGCCGTCGGGCGACCAGGTGTAGTCGTCGACATCCACGCCGGTCGACGTCAGCGGCGTCGGTTCCGGCGAGCGAGGGCGCGCCGCGGGGCGGCCCCGGCGCGGCACCGGCGCGTCGATGACCCAGAGCTGATCCCAGCCGCGTCGACGCGAGACGAAGGCAATCTGGTGGCCGTCCGCTGACCACCGGGGGGAGCGATTGCCCGCCGGATGTTGTGTGACCAGGGCCTGATGCGAGCCCTCCACGTCGATCATCCAGATGGCGCCATCCCGGACGAACGCGATGCGGCGCCCGTCGGGCGACCACTGCGGATCGGAAGCGGACTTCTCGGTTGCGGTGAGCTGTTCGGGATAGCCGCCGCGAACCGGCATCATGAGTACCTGGCGAGCTCCCGCAGCCTCGGCCGTGAATGCCACGCGGCGGCCGTCAGGCGACAGCCGGAACTCGCGCGGGGCCTCGATCGCGGCGGCCTGCTCGATCGTCAGCCCGTCTCGAGCCGGGCGGCGCGCTCGACCGTTGTCTCCGTTCGGCCTCGGGCCCTCCGCCGGGCGACCGGGACGAGTCAGCTCCGCTGCCCCATCCAGCTGCGCCGGTGAAGCGGCCGCGCCCGGTGGCGCGGCGGCCGCTGTCCCATCGACGCTGGCCAAACGGTCCATCGGCGCATCCCGGCTTGCGCCGTCCCCCACCCCCCCTCGCACGGCCCGCCGATAGGTCACTGCCCTCTCCACTCCAGCGCAATCAGTCGATCCTCTGTCTCGCCCGCCTTGGGAGCCGGATCGACGCGCACGAACGTCTCCTCGCCGAACATCGCCTCGAGCTGAGCTCGCGTCTCGGGGTCGTCCCAGCGGCGGCCCCGCATCTGACTGTCGTGGCAGGCCAGCGCTGCGATCTTGCGCTCCAGGACCGGCCCGATTCGAACTGTCGTCGTGATCTCCTCGTCCGGCCGGGCAAGACGATCGAAGGCTTCTTGCTGGCGCCGATCGTCCTCGGAGGGCGCCGCCGACTCGCCGGAGCGCAGCCGTTCCTCCTCCATGGCGGCTCTCATTGCCGCAATGCGGGACCGGGGGAGGGCCTGATGATAGAGAGCGAGCGGTCCACCCGCCTCAGCTGCGGCCCTGCGGTAGGCGGCCGTTGCCGTGGCCGAAGTCGCGACGTGATCCGGATGCCCATACACGCCGCCGGGGTCGAAGGTGACGATGACGGCCGGCCGGAGCTCGCGGATGACGGCGACCATGCGGTCGACGACCTCGCTCGGATCGGCCAGACTGAGCGCGCCCTCGGGCGCACCCCAGCCTTCCATGCCCGAGTCCCGGTAACCGAGGAACAGCGGCTCCGAGGTCCCGATTTCCCGACAGGCGCAGCGCAGCTCTTCGCGGCGGATCTCCGGGTCCAGGGAGTGGTCGACGCCCGTTTCTCCTGGCCGTCCGCCCTGGTCGCCGTTGGTGACACACAACACCCAGACGGGATTTCCCGCGGCTGCGGCCAGGGCCATAACGCCGCCCGCGCCGTAGCTCTCATCGTCGGGGTGGGCGAAGATGGCCAGAAGACCTTTCGGTGCTGGTCTCGAGCCTGGGTCGCCGGTTGCGGGCACGTCAGCCGCCGCGTCGCCGGCCGGTGGGGGTTTTGGGGCGGGGGCCGCCAAATGCGCCCTCGGAGGAGCCTCCGGCGGCGTCCCCGCCGGAGCGGCCGGACGCTCGACCGTTGACTGCACTGCCATTTCCCTCGCTGGTCGCCCCTTCGTTCAGCCCGAGGCCCTTCTCCAGGTCCGCGCCCAGCTCGACGGTCCGCCGGTAAGACGCCCAGACTGCTTCGGAGAGGACCGTCCGCAGTCGGCCGGATTCGAGCTCGTGGATCGCGGCGGCGCTGGTTCCGCCGGGCGACGTGACCATGTTTCGGAGAACGGCGGGATGCTGTGCCGTGGCCTTGGCAAAGGCAGTGCTGCCCTCGAGAGTCTCGATGACCAGGTCGTGAGCGATGTGGCGTGGAAAGCCCAGGTGGACGGCCGCGTCGATCAGGGCCTCCATCACGAGGAAGACGTACGCCGGGCCGGTGCCGCTTACAGCTGTGGCCATCTCGACGAAGCGCTCGTCCTCGACCTGCAACTCCCCTCCAAGAGCCCGAAGGAGCACCCGTGCCTGGTCGCACTGCGACTCCGTCACCTCCGGCGTGGGGTACCAGACGGTGATGCCGCGCCCAATCTGAGCGGGCGTATTCGGCATGCTGCGGACGACCTCGCGATGGTCGAGCAGACTGGTGAGGACCTTGCAGGTGGCGCCCGCGACGATCGAGACGACCAGCTGGCTGGGACGGAGACGGCCGCCCAGCTCGTGGCCAACTTTGGTGAGAGTCTGCGGCTTGACGGACAGCAAGATGACGTCCGCCTGGGCCGCGGCCTCCAGGTTCGACGCCACCATGCGCACGCCGTACTGGCGTTCGAGCTCCTCGCGACGCTCCGGCCGCGGCTCGCTGCCGACGATCTGGCGGGGCTCCACAAGCTTGCCGCGGAGCAGCCCGGCGATGATCGCCTCGGCCATTACGCCCGAGCCGATGGTGGCGACGGTACGGTTCGAAAGCGGGGACATGGGGGCGAGTATAAGCGGCCCTTGCGTCCGGCGAAGGCTGGTTTCGCGTGGAATTGCGCGCCGCGGGCGATTGGAGCGGCCAATCCCCGGCAGAAACGGCCCTGGACAGACGAGAGCCGGTCGCCATGGGAGGTTGGACGACCGGCTGTGCTGTCTCGTCTTGCCCTGGAGGAGGAGGGGTGAACCGAGGAGGATATTCCGGTCTGAAGTTGAAATAACCCTGAAACAGAGGCGCTTCTTTGCCGGACCTGCGCCCGTTGGCGACTTCCCGCCGCTACTCGAACAGGGGTGTCCAGCTGGCAGGCGGCGAAGTCTCGATGAAGCCCTCCGGGTCGAAGATCTCGGCCAGCATGCCGACACCGTCGACGACTCTGGGCCCCGGCCTGGAGAAGTAGACGGGCTCGACGATGAAGACGTGGCCACGCCGTACGGCCTCTATCTCATCCCAGAACTCCGGCTTCTCGGTCCTGGCCCAGGCGCGTTTGACCTCGCCAAGGCTCATCCCGGCGGGAGCCAGGACGAGCATCTCGGGATCTACGTCGCGGACCGCCTCCCAGCTGGTTGGGGAGACGGGTTCGCCCTCGTGGCCGAGCAGGTCCCAGCCGCCCGCGCGACGCACCTGCTCCGGCACCCAGCAGCCGCTCGCCAGCGGCGGGCGGAGCCCTTCGAGCACGACGACCCGCCTGGGTCGCAGCCCCTGATCGTGGCGCGCCACGACCTCCTGCTCGAGCTCGCCGAGGTCCTCGCGCAGGGCTTCGAGCAGGCCGATCGCCTCATCCTCCATCTCGGCCATGGCGCCGATCGAGGTGATCGAATGAAAGATACCCTCGAGGCTGACCGGGTCCAGTGACAGGATCGAGGGAACGCCGGCCGTCTCGCCGAGGGCCTCGCGCACGGCTCCGGCGTTCGGCCCGGCCCCGCGTTCGCGGACGATCACGAGATCCGGCTGGCTTGACAGCAGAGCCGCCCGATCCAGCTCCGCCGGACCCATTTCGTCGCCAGCCGCCCCTCCCCCGCTCGCGGCAACAACCGCCTCGCCGGTCCGCGGCCGCGTGACCACCGCCACGCCCTCGATCTCGGGTGGATAGTCGCAGCGATGGCTCACGCCCACGAGCCGATCGCGCAGACCCAGCGCGCAGACGATCTCGGTAGCCGCGGGAAACAGCGACACGATCCTCATGGACCAAGTCTAGTCGCGGCCCGTTGTGCGTCCCTGCACGCCGCGACCCGGGAATCGGAAGCGCCCGGCAGCTGGCCGGGCGCCCCTCGAGAAATGGCGGGAATCAGGCCGGCTTGGCCGCGTCCACGAGCTTGCGCGCGGCGTCCTTGTCGGAGTACCAGAGAGCGTTGATCTCCGTGTAGTTCGTCCACTCGGCCGGCAGGCTGTCCTCGGTGAAGATGGCATTGACCGGGCACTCAGGCTCGCAGGCGCCACAGTCGATGCATTCGTTCGGATCGATGTAGAGAGTGCGATCCTTGCCGTCGTCGAAATGGATGCAGTCGACCGGACAGACTGAGACGCATGCCTGATCCATGACATCGACGCACGGCTCAGCGATCACATATGTCATCGGGCTACTCCTGGAGTCTTGGTTCTGGATGTCCGGCTTGGAGGCCCGGCGGCACTCCGACGCTCACCCTGAGCGTACCACGCGGGTCGTATCCGGCGGGCCGGCAGGACCCACCCAGCTACATCTGCGGCTCGTACTCGGGATCGAGATACTTGTCCGGATCCTCTTCGAAATCGAGCTTGCAGCCGCGGCTGCAGAAGTAGTAGGTCTCGCCGTCGTATTCGAACTTGAGGTCGGTGCCGGTGTCGACCTCCATGCCGCAAACCGGATCCTTTGCGCTCGCCATGGTGCTCCTTCGACCGCCCGGCGGTCTTGTCGGCGATTCTATTCGTCGGCATCGAATCGCGCGATTGGAGTGTAGGTCACTTCCGACCGGACGCATCCGGAGCGCCGCCGATGGCGTGCCCCCGGCTCGACGATTCCTGCGACGGGTCGAGCCGGACGATGCGACGAAATGGCGCGCACTACCTCAACGAGCGGCGTACGATGCTACCCATGGATCCCAAGCTCGTCGAAGATGCCCGCCGCACGCTCGAGTCGGAGCGACAGCGCATTCGACTCGAACTGTCCGAAGAGGTGGAGCATCCCCACGTCTCCCACGGCGCCCAGACGGCGGCCGCGACCGAGGTCTCCGAGAGCCAGCGCGGTCAGCAGATGAGGGGGCGCGAAGAGCAGCACCTCATCCAGATCGAAACCGCTCTCCTGCGCATCTCCGGCGGCACCTTCGGGACGTGCCAGACCTGCGGCAAGCCGATCGCGCCGGAGCGCCTTGAGGCGCTGCCGTGGGCCAACGACTGCGTCGACTGCCACTCCAAGAAGCGCCGCTGACCCAGGCGCAGCCGCCGAGTGCGGGGCGATCCCGGCTAGGGCACGTAGTACCCCGTCACGTCGAAGACCAGATCCGTGGTGTTGCCGGTCGTGGAGATGTATGTGGCACTGAGCATGCCACCCGACCCCAGCGCCACAGTCAGACCGTTTGCCTTGATGTCACCCTTGTTGAAGTTGAGCGTGGACGTCGTTGGGCTGGCCAAGGGATCTGGGCCGACGAAGACCGCCCACGCGTTGGTTTCGTTGACGACGGTGACGTTGCCCGTCACGCCGGTCGCGTCGGCGGGTACGCCGCCACGACCGGACACCTGGAAGCTCCTGGGAGTGTTGGCGACGAACTTGCCCGATAGGCCGTTGCCAAAGCGGGTGTCGAGGAGCCGCGCCGGGGTAAGTGCGACGAACGTGCTACCACTGGTGTCCGCCGTGTAGTAGCCGGTCACGTCAAAGACGAGATCGGTCGTGTTGCCCGCGGTTGACATGAAGGTGGCACTCAAGGCGCCAGCCGTGCTCAGCTCGACGGTCAGGCTGTTTGCCTTGATCTGCCCGGTGGTGAAGTTGATCGTCGAGGTCGTCGGGCTGGCCATCGGGTTGGGGCCGACGAAGACAGCCCAGGAGAAGGTCGAGTTGACGACCGTGACGTTCCCTGTAACCGCCGTGGCATTGGCGGGCACGCCGCCGCGACCTGTCACCTGGAAGGTCCGCGGCGTGTTGGCGACGAGCTTGCCGCTCAGGCCGTTGCCAAAACGCGTGTCGAGGAGGCGGCTCGGCGTCATCGGGTGGTAGGTGCCTCCCGTCAGGTCAGGCACAAAGTAGCCTGTCACGTCGAAGACGAGATCCGTCGTGTTGCCAGAGGTCGACATGTAGGTCGCGCTAAGGGTGCCGGAAGTGCTAAGGGCGACCGTGAGGCCGTTGCTGGTGATCTCGCCCGGGCTGAAGTTGATCGTGGAGCTCGTAGGGTTCGCGACGGGGTTCGGCCCAAGGTAGATCGCCCAGGAGAAAGTGGAGTTGACCACGGTCACGTTGCCAGTGACGGCAGTGGCGTTGGATGGCACGCCGCCGCGGCCGGCGACGCTGAAGGTCCGAGGCGTGTTCGCCAGGAACTTGCCGGCCAGGCCGTTGCCAAAGCGGGTGTCGAGGAGACGGACCGGTGTGATTGGGAAGAACGTCGAGCCCGAGCTGAGGACGGTCAGCGCCGCGGTGCCGGTGGCGGTTCCGAAGGACCCGGTGATGGTATAGCTGCCACCTGAGGCGGAACCGCATTGATTGGCCGTGCAGGTGCCCGAGCCAGTGATCGAGAAGGTTGTGAACGCGGTCAGGTCGCCGAGATCCGCGTTGAGACTGTCGAAGCCCTCGGCGGTATAGGCCTGGTTGGCCCCTCGGGCGATCGTCGCATTCGCCGGGCTCAGCACCAGGTGGTCCGGGACGAGGTGGAAGGCGTAGAGCTTGCCGTCGCTCGATCCGACATAGACCACGCCGGCGGAGACCGCAGGGGAAGACAGGACCGAAGTGCCGATCGTGGAGCTCCAGGACGCTGGGCAGACCGCGGTCGCGCAGTCCGCATCGAAAGCGTAGATCTTGCCGTCGGAAGACCCGACATACAGGACGTCATGCGCGCTCGCGGGTCCGGAGCGGATGGTTCCGCCGGTGTGGCCGGTCCACATCGGCGTGCAGGAACCGCCGCCGGTGCTGCAGCCGATGTGGAACGCATAGAGGTCGCCATCGTCAGAGCCGATCCATACGCGCCCGTCGCCAACGGACGGCGAAGAGTGGATCGGGCCAGTCGTAGGGCCGATCCAGAGGGGCGTGCAGGTTACCGGAGCGCCGCTGCAGCCCGTAACCCCGGCGCCGTCGAAGGCATACAGGTTGTGGTCCGCAGAGCCGACGTAGACGATGCCGGTCAGGACCGAGGGCGAGGAATCGATGGCCCCGCCGGTGGTGGCCGTCCAGAGCGGAGAGCAGGAGGAGCCGCCGCTGGCGCAACCGACGGCAAAAGCGTACAGCTTGCCGTCTCCCGATCCGACGTAGACGTGGCTGTTGGCGACCGCGGGGGATGACCCGATGGCCGCGCCGGTCGTGGCGGTCCAGAGCGGGGTGCAGGCCTTCGGTATGCCGCTGCAGCCAGTGACGCCGGCCCCGTCGAACGCGTACAACTTGCCGTCAGACGAGCCCACGTAGACCACGCTGCTGTCGACTGCCGGTGAGGAATGGATGGCCCCGCCGGTGGCGGCAGTCCAGAGCGGGTTGCAGCTGGCTCCGCCGGTGGCACACCCGACGGCGAAGGCGTACAGCTTGCCGTCGCTCGAGCCTACGTACACCTTTGTGCCGACGGCCGCGGGTGACGAATCGATCGCGCCGCCGGTCGTGGCGGTCCAGATCGGCGTGCAGGTCCCGCCGCCGGTGGCACACCCCACGGCGAAGGCGTAGAGCTTGCCGTCGTTCGAGCCGACATAGACGACACCGTTGGCCACCGCCGGCGAGGAGTTGACGGCCGCTCCGGTGGCGCCGGTCCACGCCACTCCAAGGGCGTGCACATTGATGTCCGAAATGAGGGTCTCGGTGGTGTTGTGGGCCTGGTGAGTCTGGCTCTCGCGGAACTGCGCCCAGTCACCCACCGCGGCCAGCGCTGCGGCCGGCATGAGGACGATCATGGCCGCTGCCACGGAGACAGGCAGAAGGCGAGCCAGCAGGCGCTGCACCTGGCCGCGTCGATTGGTCGGGCCACTCAGCCGACGCGAATCCCCGCGAGCGCTCGCAACCGTATCCAGCAAACTCACCGTACCTGCTCCTTGTCGCGTCCGGGCCGCGTGACCGCTGCCTTGGGGATGGGTTCATCAATTGCCCTGAGCCCACCCTATGGAGGGAGGAGACCAACCCGTTAGTGGCGTCTCATCCCTCAGGTCCGCGGCTATCGTTCGATCCGTCCCGCGAGACGGCCGACACGACCGCGGCACCGGGCGACCACGGCGCAGGTGCGACCGCCGACGCGAACCAGGCCCGGCTCGCCGCCCCGAACAACAAAGAACCCGGCCTCTCGGCCGGGTCCATCAAATACGGCTTGGTTGCGGGGGACGGATTCGAACCGCCGACCTTCGGGTTATGAGCCCGACGAGCTGCCGCTGCTCCACCCCGCGCCGGGAACTGTAGCGATGCGCCGGGGGCCCGTCAAACATGAGCGCGCAACTGAGCGGTCGGCCTCCGGGCGCTCGAAACCGCACTCGTCCTTTGCCAGTTCAGCCGGCCGTCGCTTTGGCCCGACTGCGGCGCGAACCCGCCCCGGCCGACCTCGCTCGACAGCGGAGAGCCTCGCGCCAGGCCTGAAGCGCGACCGGCCACCAGACATCGACCTCGGCGTCGGTGCCATACCAGGGCCCGCCTGCGCCCGGCCCGTGGAAGGCGGTGTCCAGGACTATCTGGCGGCCGCCGGCGAGAACGGTCGCGGCCACCGGCACCAGGCCGTCACCCTCGGTCCCGCGGACGGCGGACCGACCGATGACGGAGCGATACAGCAGGTGAGCGACACGCTCCCGGCCCGTCCCGGCCAGGTCGGCACGGACAGCCCGCGAGGCCACCGACACGTACCCGATGGCCGGTGCGAAGAAGGAGCCCGGCACGAGCCCATCCGCGATCGACGAAGCCACCTCGTGAATGCGCCGGCCGATTCCTTCGCCGCTCGAGACCTCGTGCGGCGTACCGAGAGTGACGATCGCCCCGATGCGCGAAGCCGCCCCGAACCTCCGGCCCGCGAACGGCTCCGGCGCGGTGAGCAGTCGCGCCGTGATCCCACCGGCCGAGTGGCCTACGACCAGGAGCGGCGCGCCCTCGGATGCGGCCCGTGCAAGGCGACCGGCTGCCAGCAGAGCTCGGGCGGAACGGGTGGCGATCGGGCCGGTTCCGCGAAGGGACGCCAGCAGCCAGTCAGGCGGCCAGACATCCGCGACCACCACCTCGGCGGCTCCCCGCTCCTTGAGGCGACGAACGAGCCGCGAGTACATCGGCGGAGCGGTGAGAAACCCGCCAAGGAGGAGGACCGTCGGCGCGACCGAATCAGGGTGTCGGAGCCAGCTCGCCGCCTCTTTGGGCTCTAGACCATCCATGGCCATGACCGTCACCCTCCTCGATCCATGGTACGCCCGCCTGCGACTCGCCCGGCGAAGCGGAACCTCGCGGGTCCTTCAGGGTGATCGCCCAACGGTTACGCCATGATGTGCGCTGTAGCGGAATTTGGAGGCCCCTGGCATGCGCAGCGACGACGAAAAGACACAGAACCGACCCGGGACGCCGGCGGAAGGTCAACCCGAGGGTTGGACTCCGGCGGATTCCCCGGAGGGAGGCTGGACGCCGCCGGCCAGCGGCGCGGGCCCATGGGCGCCGACGGCTGCTCCGGATGGATTGCCGCCGGCCGAGCCCGGGTTGCAAAGCGAACCGGCTCAGCAGGGACGGGATGCCGGACAGAGCACCCAGCAGAACCAGGGCTGGCCGCCGAGCGCCGCTCCGGGCTGGCCGCCGAACGCCGCCCCGGGCTGGCCGCCGAACGCCGCCCCGGGCTGGCCGCCGATGCCGGCCGGTCAGCCGAACCAGGGCTTCCCGCCGAGCGCCGGCTGGAACGCCGGCCCAGGCTGGCCGCCGTTGCCGTCTGGTCAGCCGTACCAGGCCTGGCCGCCCGCGCCGCCCTCGCCGCCCCAGTGGAACCTCCCCACCGGGTCCAGCCGCTCGCTGACCAGCCAGCCCACCCGACTCCCTCAGATTCTCGTCGTCATCGCCGCGTGCATGATTGCCTTCTCGGGCGGGCTGGTTGTCGATCATGCCGCATTCGGTTCCGCTACCACCACCTCGACCCAGCCAACCGCCGCGACTCCCGGCGGTTCCCTTCAGGGCATCGGCCTGTACGACGAGGCGCTGCAGGTGGTTCGCCAGAACTTCGTGGGCCGGTCTTCGGTCACGGACCAGCAGCTGCTTTACGGTTCGATCAAGGGCATGGTCGATAGCCTGGGAGACACCGGACATTCAGTCTTCCTCACGCCGCAGGAGTACCAGGCTTTTCAGAATTCGCTGAACGCAACCGTCGCCGGCATCGGCGTCCTGATCACCGACAGCAATGGCGTCATCGCCATCGAGAAGGTGATAGCCGGCTCTCCCGCGGCCGCGGCTGGGATGAAGGCGGGCGACCAGATCACGGCCGTCGACGGCGCCTCGACCACCGGCCTGACCATCGACGAGCTCGGCGTCAAGATCCGTGGCGCCGAGGGAACCACCGTAAAGATCACTGTCATTCGATCCGGCGCGGCGACGCCGATCGACTTCACCCTGACCCGCGCCAAGGTCGTAGTCCCCCTGGTTGACTGGGGCATGGTGCCAGGCACGCACGTCGCCGACATTGCACTCGTCGAGTTCTCCGCCGGCGCCAGCGACCAGCTCCAGACCGCCATCGTCCAGGCCCAGACTGCCGGCGCAACCTCGATCGTGCTCGACATTCGCGGCAACCCTGGAGGCTACGCGTCGGAAGCCCAGGGCGTCGCCAGTCAGTTCCTGACGGGCGGCGTCGTCTACATCGAGCAGGACGCCAGTGGAGACGAGACGACCGTCACGGTGGATACCTCCAAGCCGCATACGAAGCTGCCGGTTGTGGTGCTTGTCGATCACGGCTCGGCCAGCTCGTCGGAGATCGTCGCCGGCGCCCTGCAGGATTCAGGGCGAGCGAAGATCGTGGGCGTGGCGACGTTCGGTACCGGCACCGTGCTCGAGACCTTCCAGCTCTCGGACGGCTCGGTGATCTTCCTGGGGACCAAGTACTGGCTGACGCCATCGGGACACAAGATCTTCGGCGTTGGCATCAAGCCCGATCAGGCCGTCGCGCTCGCCCCCGGGGCGGTCCCGATCGACCCGGCTCAACTCGGGTCGATGACGGTCGCCCAGCTGAACTCGTCCGGCGACGCGGAGCTGCTGACGGCGGTGAGCGACCTGACCAAGTAGACGGGGCCGCCAGGGCCCGCTGGACCTTCCGGGCGGTACTATCGCCCCAGCGCCGCCACACGCGCGCCTTCGAGGGCCGTTAGCTCAGCGGTAGAGCCGCCGACTTTTAATCGGCTGGTCGTGGGTTCGAATCCCACACGGCCCTCCAACGTCCTTGCGCCGGAGGTCCTCCTGCATGGACGAGAACTTACCTGGCCCGTTGACGTTCCGGCAGCGGCTGTTCTGGTCCGTCGCGATCGCCGTGCTGGTCGCCGACCTTCTGATACTGATCGCGGCCGCCTGGCCGACGGGCCAGTGTGGGTGCGGGGGCTAACGGCCTCGCCGGGATCGACGCGGGGCCGGAGCCCAGGCGAGATCATGACGGAGGCGGGTACAGCCTCAGCTGGGCGCCGCCGATCAGAAGCTCCCCGGACCGCAGCCCCAGCTCGCCCTGAATTGGGTGGGCCCGGCCCGTTGCGTCCAGAAGCCACGTTGGGTTGGCGGAATCCAGGCCTCGTACCAACCAGCCGGGCCCGCGGCGTTCGATGGACGCGTGTCGGGGACTGACCCGCGGGTCGGTCAGGACGATGCTCGACTCCGGGGCTGTCCCAACGGTGAGCCGGTCGCCGAGTCTCACCAGGTGCACTGTGCTCTTGCCGCCTTCCACGATCTCCAGCGTTCCGGCGTCCCTCGTCTCCTGACCGGTCGATATCGGATCGTGGCCGCTCTCCATCCCCACGTCTTCCTCCGATGCACGCCGCTCGGCCTGCCGGTCGTCCCGACCACTGTAAGGGGCGGCGATGCGGTGCGCTCGACTCGCGCCTACCGGGGCGGACTGGCCGAGTAGAGCGCGCAGACGGCAGTCACCCGTCCGGCGGAAGCGTCGAGGGCGCCCCCGGCCACCAGCACGCGACCGTCGGGCAGCACCGCCATCGCCGCCCGCTCCATCGCCACCGGCAGGTCTCCGGTCGCCTGCCAGCTCCCCAGGCGCGGAGCGTAGATCTCCGTGCTGGCGAGGACGTGGTATTTGGGATCGACGCCGGCGACCGCCAGGGCGCGGCCGTCGGGCAGCAGCGCCAGCGCGGGCGAGCCGCGCGCGCCGTTGAGCGAACCGGTCGCCGTCCACGCGTTCGATGCCGGATCGTAGATCTCGGCCGAGGCCAGGCTTGGGTCCGTGTTGGTCGTGAAGGACCACCCTCCGACCACAAGGACGCGACCGTCCGAAAGACCGACCGCGGCGTCGGCGTAGCGCGCCACGGACATCTGGGCCGCTGAACGCCACTTGTTCGAGCGCGGGTTGTAGATCTCCGCCGACTTCGTGACAGACCCGCGCACACCGTTGTAGGTAGTAGCCCCGCCGGCCACGAGAACCTCTCCGTCGGGGAGCAGCGTTGCCGTGTGGTAAGCCCTGGCCACGGACATCGGAGCGGCCAGGGTCCAGGTGCCGGTCGTGGGATCGAAGATCTCCGCCGAAGCGGTGGCAGCCCAGTCGGGCGAGCCTTCGATGCCGCCTCCGACGGCCAGGACGCGCCCGTCACTCAGCAAAGTGAGGGTGCCCTGCGTCCGGGGGACGTTGAGCCGCCCGGCGGCCACCCATGTCCCGTTCTCCGGGTAGTAGCGCTCCGCGGTGTCGAGCGGCTGCAGGTTGAGCGAGCCACCGGCCGCCAGGACCGAGCCGTCCCCGAGCGCAACGACCATCGGGTAGGCCCGGGCCTGGAGCATGTCCGTACCGTTGGCCCAATGGCCGGTCCGTGGGTCGAAGATGGTCGCAGAGTCTGTGGCCGAGTTGCTCGAAGCGGCGAGCGCGCCGCCGACGACCAGGACGCGGCCGTCTCGCAAGACCGCACTGCCTGCGCCCCACTGGGCTTTCGGAAGCGACTCGGCCCCGGTCCAGGTCCCGGCGCCGTAGACGATCTTCACCGAATGATCGGGCGAAGGGGCGCCCGACCCCGTGGCAGCGGCCGAGGCGCCGGGGCTGCCGCCCGGGACGGCCGGACCACTCGAAGCGGGAGAGTTCGAGGGACCTGCCGTTGCGCCAGCTCCGGCGGCGATTGGGCTGGGATGCGAGGAGTCGAGCCACAGCCACGCGGCCGGAGCCGAGGCCAGGACGATCATCAAGGCGAGCAGGTCCACCAGCAGGATCGCACCGACGCCGGCTTCCAGGGAACGACGCCTTGGGCGCCGGTTCGCGGGCCTGATCCCTCCCGACCCTGACTGGCCGGGTTCCGCGACGCCGGGACTCATCGGTCCGGAGTCATTCGCGGGCCAGGAGGGCCACGATCCCGCCGGCGAAGACGGCGGTTCCGCCCATCACGCAGACCACAGCCGCGCCGAGGACGCTCCCATCTGTGGCGTGGCCGATACGGCCGATCGCGCCCAGTACGCAGCCCTCGATGACCGCCCCGAGGACTAGCAGCTCGATCGCGGCCGCCAGCGCGTCCAGTCTGCGAGCCGCCACGAGAACGGCGACCGCACCGACCACCAGGGCGGCGATTGTCGCCGAAACGAGCGGGGCCACCTCGCCGAGGCGTCGGGGGATGTCGCCGAGACCGGCCAGCGGCACGAGATCGTGGGCCTGGGCAGGGGTTCCGGTCAGTATGGAAACCGCTCCCAGCAGGACCAGGAAGCCGCCGAAGCCGGCGAAACCCACGGCACTGGCCAGAGCCGCTCGTGCGTTCGACCCCGCAATCGGGCGTTGTGCCGCCATTTCCACTCCCCGGCCGGTCTCAGCCAGTTCTCGTGAATCGATCGCCGGGCCGACCAGCCGGTGCCACTCGACGGATTCCCGTGCCGGCCCCCTCTTCTGACTATACCGCCGTTCCCGGGCCGAGACTCGTCTTGAGGCCAGAGCTTGCACCGCTCCCAACGTTCGTTCCCAGGAGTCGCAGCGCGGCAGCGGCAGTCGGCTCGTCGGTGATGAGCACGTGCAGCAGGCCCGTCCGGGCTCCGGCGATGATCGTCTCGACCTTGTTGGAACCGGCTGCGATGCCAACCACTCGCGGCACCTTTCGAAGCGCCTCGAGGGGAATCGAGATGGTTCGCCGCTCCCACTCGTCCTGGACGAACGAGCCGTCTATGCGGACCAGGTGGCCGGCCACATCGCCCACGGCACCCTTCCGGGCGAGCCGGTCACGGCCCTGCGGGTCCAGGCGGTCCATGACCGTGCCGTAGCCCGGCGCGAAGCGCGGCGCGCCGCTCATCCCCACGAGGGCGAGCCGCAGTTCCCCCCAGAAGCGGGTCGTGGCCGTGACGGCACTGTCCGCCAGGAGGGCCGCGGTCGTGGCCTCGCTGTCCAGCAGGCCGGGGGCGTGGAGCAGTCGCACGCCGGCCCCCAAACGTTCGGCCATGTGGCGGGCGATCTCATTGCTGTTCAGGTGAGGATTGCTCGAATCCCAGCCACCGACCAGCGGCACCACGACAGCTTCTGGGTAGCTCCTGGCGGGCAGCGCCCCCACGAGCGACTCGACGGTGTACCCGCCCGTCAACCCGATAGCCCCCACTTTCGGCAACTCATCGGCCAGTCGAGGCGCAGCCGCCACGCCGCAAAGCCGGGCCGCCAGAGCGGGCGTGGTTTCCTGACCGGGCGTGACCCACACCTCCACGCCCAGAGCCTCGGCGAGGGCTCGCGCGAGCGGCGTCGGCTGGGACGGCGCGCCCTCGACCGAGATCCGCACCACGCCTGACGTTCGCGCAGCGGCCAGCAGTCGTGAAATCTTGGAGACCGAGAAGCCGGTCAGGGCCGCGATCTCAGGCTGCCCGAGCTCGCGGACGTAGTACAGCTCCGCCACGAGTCGCGTCATCTCCCGCAGGCTCGAGGTCGCATCTCCCGAAGGCGCGGCGCGGAAAGCCGCTTCACCAGAGGTGGCCGCGGTCACGCCTTCGCTGGACCCGGCCTCGGCCGAAACCCCAGCACCGCCATCCGCCTCGTCCACCACCTGCAATCGCCTCCAGCGTGCGCCCGTCGAACCGGAGTCCCCTCTTCCTTGACAGATCGGACTCCCAGCCGCGAGTATACCGCCAGACAGGTTCCTGCAAGTCATTGCGTGAAAATACTTGCAGGCACGACTGTCACGGTCTCTCTCGTTTCGCCCGAGAAGCGGGGGATCGACCGGATCGCGGCGGCGATATCAGCGGAGGCATCGAGTGCGGAAGTTCCGGATCGTTCTGGCCGGCCACGGAACGCTGCCCGCTGCCCTCCTCGCCACGACCGAGCTGATCTGCGGGCCGATCGCCGACATGGCCGCGGTCGGGCTGGAACCGACCGAGTCGCCCGACCACTACGCGGAGGGGCTGAGGGCGGCCATCGGCCGCGACGGCCGGCGCGTCTTGGTGCTGTGCGATCTCCTCGGTGGGACGCCGTTCAACGTCGCTTCCGCGATCGCCCGACGCTCGCCTCGAGTGGTGTGCATTTCGGGCGCCAGCCTGGCGATCGCCGTCGAGGCCGCCCTGGCCGACCGAGACCTCGACGACGCGCTGGTGGAGCACTTGCTCGAGGTCGGCCGCAGCGGCATCGTCGAGACGGAGCGCCATCGCGCCCGGCGCGCCTCCTAGCCGCAGCCGGGCCCAGGCACTCTCCAGGAATCCCGTGAGCCTCCGACTCGTCCGCATCGACGACCGTCTGATCCACGGCCAGGTCGTCGCGGGGTGGCTGCGCGCGCTGGGAGCGAGACGGATCGTGATCGTGGACGATGCCACGGCTCGGGATGAGTTCCTGAAGGAGGTTCTCACCCTGGCCGCTCCCCAGGGAGTGCCAGTAGAGGTCCTGGATCTAGCCAGCGGCGCCGCGCGCTGCATCGAGCTCGCCGCCTCACCGGAGCCGGTCTTCGTCCTGGCCCGTTCGCCCCGCACGGTGCTGGCGCTCCGTCAGGCAGGCGTTCCCATGGAGGTCGTGGACCTGGGTGGGTTGGGGGCCGGGCCGGGCCGGAAGCGCCTTCACAAGACGATCTCCGTTAGCGCGGAGGAGCTGGCCGAGCTGCGGGAGCTGGAGAGCCTCGGCACCCGAGTCGAGATCCGGATCGTCGCCGACGATCGACCGGTGTCGCTCCGCTCACTGGATACGGGCACATGAGCCGTCGTCGCTCGATCGGCACGGAGAGGAGAACCATGCTCAGGAAGTCCGCGGCGGTCGCCGCCGGCTCGATGCTACTGTCGATCGCTGCCCTGGCACTGCCGGCCGCCGTTCTGGGCGCCGGCACGGGCGGCACGGTCGACACGAGCAAGATCACCGTATCGGCCTGGCAGGCTGCGCTGATCGCCTTCGGCTACTACCTGGCCAACTCACCCTGGCTCTTCGGCCTGGCCTTCTTCACTCTGTTCAGGCCGCTGGTCGCCGGCTTCCTGGTCGGCTGCATATTGGGCGATCCGGCTCAGGGCACCCTCATCGGAGCCGCGATCAACGTCCCGTATCTCGGGTTCATCTCGGCCGGCGGAAACCTGCCCGCCGATGCCAGCTTCGCCGGCTGGGTGGGAACGACGGTCGCCCTGGCCGGCCACCTCGATCCCATCAAGGCCATCCCGATCGCCTTTGGCCTTGGGCTCGTCGGCACGATCATCTTCTACGGGCGCATGTCAGTCGACTCGATCTTCGCCCACTGGGCAGACGCCCGCGCGGAGAAGGCCGACATCGGCGGCGTGGCTCTGATGAACTGGCTGCCGGGTCAAGCGTTCCTGCTGGCGGCAAGCTTCATTCCTGTCTTCTTGCTGGCGCTCAATGGCCCCGCCGCGGTGCAGGACGTCCTGAACCGGACGCCGCTATGGGCGGTCAACGGTCTGGCCATCGCCGGCGGGCTGCTCCCGGCGATCGGCATCGCCCTGAACATGCGCTTCATCTTCCGGGGCTCGGCCATCCCCTACTTCTTCATCGGCTTCATCGTTCTGACCGTCACGGGCGGATCGATGTCGCTGGTGGTTATTGCGGCCCTGGGCCTGTGCCTGGCTTACCTGCACCTCAACTTCGTTCGACCGGCCGCGCCGGCCGAGGCCGAATCCCGGCCGGAGGGGGTCGAGCCGGCTGCGAGCCCGGTCTCGAGCACGGGCGTTCGAGTGACCCGCGGCGATCTCGTTCGGTCGTGGGCGTTGTGGACCTTCTTCGCCCACGCCAACTACAACTACGAGCGTCTGCAGGGTACGGGCTTCGCCCACGCCATGACGCCGATCGTCAGGCGCCTGTACACCACTCCCGACGAGATCCGGGCGGCGCTCAGACGGCACCTGGTCTTCTTCAACACCGAGCCCAACTTCGGCAACCTGGTCCACGGCACCGTCATCGCCATGGAGGAGCAGCGCGCCAACGGCGCCCCGATCGACGACGACGCCATCAACTCGGTGAAGTCGGGGCTCATGGGGCCGCTGGCCGGCATCGGCGACACGCTGAGCCAGAGCACGATCACGCCGATCCTGCTGGCCCTTGGCATCGGCATCGCCGGCGGGACGGCGAGTGGCTCGCGCCGTGCCGGTCCTCTCCGGGGCGACCGGGAATCCACTCGGCCCGATCATCTACACGGTCCTTGTCTCCATCGTCATCTTGGCCATCGGCTACACCGCCTGGATGCAGGGCTACCATCGTGGCCGGTCCGTCGTCACCGACCTGCTCCGCTCCGGCACGATCGACCGCATCCTCGTTGGCGCGGGCGTCCTGGGGAACATGGTCCTCGGCGCTCTCGCGGCCAAGTTCGTCGTCGTCAATCTCGCGCCCACCATCACGATCTCGGGCGCCCAGCTGAACCTCCAGGCGGCGGTCCTGGATCCGCTCTTCCCGGGCGCCCTGGCTCTGGGATTGGTGGTCCTGACCTGGTGGCTGCTCCGGCGCGTCAACCCGCTGCTCCTGCTGGCCGTCTACCTGGCCGTGTCGATCGTGGCGGCATACCCGTTCTTCGGGCCCGGCCAGTCGAACGCGAGTGACTACTCCTACCAGGCCTGCACGTCGTCGCTGCTGCACCCGTACTCTCCGTGCGGTCCGCCGCCGGCGCCTTCGGCCCAACCGTAGTCCCGGGCCACCCCCGGGCGGAACCGCGCTTGACCTGTCTGGGCCTCACTGCCATTCTCGGCTGATGACACTGGCGGCCTGCCCCGGCCGGCCACCGGCGCGCGCTCCGCATTCGATGAGGAGACGGCGATGAGACTCGCTGGCCGTATGGACCGCATCGGCACCGAAACCGCGTTCGAGGCGGCTGCCCGAGCCCGAGCGCTCGAGGCCACAGGCCGCTCGGTTATCCACCTCGAGATCGGAGAACCGGACTTCGATACACCGGCCAACATTCGTGAGGCGGCAAAGCGGGCACTGGACCGTGGCGCGACTCACTACACGCCGACGGTTGGCATTCCCGAGCTGCGCGCGGCCATAGCCGCGGACGCCACGGCCCGAAAGGGTTTCGCGGTGACCCCAGACCGGGTCGTAGTCGTTCCCGGCGGCAAGCCGGTCATGTTCTTCGCCATCCTGGCCCTGGTCGACGAGGGCGACGAGGTCATCTACCCGGACCCCGGCTTCCCGATCTACGAGTCCATGGCCAGTTGTGTCGGCGGTAAGGCAGTGCCCTGCCCGATCCGTCAGGAGAACGGCTTCCGGCTCGACCCCGACGAGCTCGCGGGTCTCGTAACGCCTCGAACCAGGCTGGTCATCCTCAACTCGCCGGCGAACCCGACAGGCGGCGTATCGACCAGGGACGACCTCGAGAGGATCGCCGCCGTCGCCCGCGAATACGACTTCACGATCCTGGCCGACGAGATCTACGGTCGCATCCTCTACGAGGGCGAACACGTCTCGATCGCCTCGCTCTCGGGGATGGCCGACCGGACGATCGTCCTGGACGGCTTCTCGAAGACCTACGCCATGACCGGCTGGCGCCTGGGCTACGCGATCCTCCCGGAGCAGCTGGTGACGCCCTTCAGCCGGCTCGTCGTCAACAGCGTGAGCTGCACCAACGCGGCCACTCAGTGGGCGGGGGTCGAGGCGCTGACGGGCCCTCAGTCCTCTGTGGACCAGATGGTCGCCGAGTTCAAGGCGCGGCGCGACCTCATCGTCGACGGGTTGAACGCAATCCCCGGGATAACCTGCCTTCGCCCGTCCGGGTCGTTCTACGTATTCCCTGACATCTCCGCCACCGGCCTGACCGGCGCCGAGCTGGCCGACCGGCTCCTCAACGAGGGCGGGGTCTCTGCTTTGGCCGGGACGGCCTTCGGGCAGGTCGGGCAGCACCACCTGCGCTTCAGCTACGCCAACTCGCGCGAGAACATCACGGAGGCTCTCCGCCGGACCAGGGAAGTGGTCGAGCCCCTGGTGCTCCGGGCCGGTTCAAGGAGATGACGGCGGAGGAGGTCGCCAGCTCCGAGGTCGAGCGGCTCCTCGCCGCCGCGGCAGCGGACTTCGGACGCTACGAGATCCTCAAGGATCTTGTGGACGAGTGCATCGATCTCTCGCTGGACTACCGCCAGAGCGGCCATCCCGGCGGCTCTCGATCCAAGGTCCACATGCTCCTGGCGTTGCTTCTGTCCGGGGGGATGCGTTGGGATATCCGCCGGCCGTGGCTCCGGTTCGGGGATCGCTTCGTCCTGTCGGCAGGGCACACCGTGCCGCTGGTCTACGCCGCTCTCGCCGTCCTGAACGAGGCGCTCCGGGCCCGCCACGAGCGAACCGGCGACCCGCGCTTCGCATTCCCGGCCGACGGCCGCTTCGCGCTGACCTGGGAACACCTGCCGGGCTTGCGACACCGCGGCGGCCTGCCCGGCCATGCCGAGATGGCCGGCCGCACCCTGTTCCTGAAGGCCAACACCGGTCCCTCCGGCCACGGCATGCCGTTCGCGGCCGGCGAAGCTCTGGCGCTAAAGGCGGCGGGCGCGGACGAAGTCAAGGTTTTCGTGTTCGAGGGTGAGGGCGGCCTGACTCCGGGAGCGGCCCACGAGACCAAGAACTCGGCCTGGGGGCTGGGGCTCTCCAACCTCGTCTTCCTGATCGATTGGAACGACTTCGGCATAGACGAACGGCCCGCGTCGGCAGTCATCCATGGCACGCCCGTCGACTGGTTCGCGCCCTACGGCTGGCGCGTCACCGGGACGCAGGACGGGATGGATTGGGGGCCTGTCACCCGAGCGGTGCTGGACGCGGCCCGAGGGGCCAATCCGGCCGCCGCGCCCAGCATGGCCTGGTTCCGGACTCGCAAGGGCCGCGGCTACGGCAAGTTCGACGCGGCCAGCCACGGCAGCCCCCACAAGCAGCATTCGGCCGAGTTCTGGGCGGTCCGCAAGGAGTTCATGGCCCGCTACGGCGTGACGTATCGGGGCGTGGACGAGCCGGCTGCCACCGAACCGGCCGCCCTGGCGGCCGAGACGAACGCCAACTTCGCGACCGCATTGAGCGTCCTCCGACGCGACGAAGGCCTGGTCGACTGGCTCTCCGATCGGCTGCTCGCGATTGCCGCGACCGTCCCGGACCGTGTCGCGAGCTTCCGCCTTGGCGGGCCGAACGTGCTCGCCACCCAACGCCCGAGCCGGCCGGCCGCGGCCGCCGGCAGGCCTGCCCAGGCGAGCCCCGCGACGGATGGCAACCTGTTCGACTTCGAGCGCTACCCGGCGGAGATGTGGCGAGCGCCGGGAGAGAAGCAGCCGAACCGCGCCGGCCTCGCCGCCTGGGGTTCGTACGTCAACGCCGTTTCCAAACGCGACTACGGCCGGCCGCTTTTCATCGCCTGTTCCGCGGACCTGGCCGAGTCGACCAATATCGCCGGCTTCGCCAAGCCGTTCGGAGATATGCCCGGCTTCGGGTGGTTCGATCGCGAGTCGAACCCGACCGGAGCCCTCCTGCCGACAGAGATAACCGAGTTCACCAACGCCGGCATGATGGCCGGGCTGGCTTCGGTCAACCTGGCCGCGGACCCGTTCGCCGAGTTCGAGGGATTCTGGGGCGCCTGCTCGACGTACGGCTCGTTCAGCTACCTCAAGTACGGCCCGCTCCGCCTGTTCAGCCAGCTGGCCCAGGACTGCGACCTTCGAGTCGGCAAGGTGCTATACGTCGCCGGCCATTCGGGACCGGAGACGGCCGAGGATTCGCGCACCCACTTCGGCGTCTTCTCGCCGGGAGTAACACAGCTCTTCCCGGAAGGCCACGTCATCGACCTGCACCCCTGGGAGTACAACGAGGTGCCGGTCGTACTGGCCGCGGCCTGCGCCACCGACGTGCCGATCATCGCCGTGCATCTGACTCGCCCTCCGGTAGAGATCCCGGACCGCGCCGCGCTGGGCATGCCGGGCCACTTCGCCGCGGCGCGCGGCGCTTATGTCATACGCCCGTTCCACCCGGGCGAGCCCAGGCATGGGACCGTCTTCGTCCGTGGCTCTGTCAGCACGGCGAATCTCGTTCGCGTCCTGCCGGAGCTGGACCGGCTGGGCCTCAACGTCAAGGTAGTCGCCGCCATCAGCCCACAGCTGTTCGCCCGCCAGGACGCCGCCTACCGGGCAGCCACACTGGAGCCGGCGGATCGGATCGACGCCATGGTCATCACCAACGGCGCCTACAAGCTGATGCGCGATTGGGCCGACGACCCCATCGTCCGCGAGTACTCGCTCAGCTCCGATTGGGACGATCGATGGCGAACGGGGGGCACGGTGGACGAGGTAATGGAGGAAGCCCACCTCGACAGCGGGCACGTCCTGGAGGCGATCGAGAGGTTCGTGCGTGAGAGGCCGCAGCGCCTTGGGCATTTGCGCGAGCGGCTGGAGGCGGCGGAGCGCCGGTAGGGCGGCCGAGGCCGGGCCGAGGGCAGGGCTTGCCGAGGGTGGGGCTGGCCCCGCGCTACAACCTGGACAGATTCCAACCCGGGCAGCGCGAGTCCAGGAATTCCGACCGCACCATGGCCTAAATCGCCCGAAACCGGTCGCGATCGCCGACACCTGAGCGTGAAGACGGGCGGCGGTCCATCTCGAACCGCCGGAACCCAGGCGGAATCACGCCCGGTGCTACGGGGGTTGGAATCTGGCAGGATCCCGCTCTCGCGAGAGCACGCCAGGTATGGCAACGCGCCGTTCGCCGCGGGGCGCCGCCGTTTCGGGCGGCGATCCGGAATCGCCCGCCATGAGCCTCGGCCGCCCCATTGGTTACCATTCGGGGGTGCCGGATTTCTACGACATCGACCGCGCCAACGACCGATTGCCCGAGCTGCGGGAGAGCCTTCTATCCCTGCGCGCCCTCAAGTCCGAGGTGGCAGCGCTACGAGACAGGATCGTCGAGCTGAACGCCCCACAGGCCCTCGCGGGGGGTGTGTCTTCGTCGTCCCCGGGGCCTGCCCGTCCGGAGATCGACGGCGAGACTCAGCGGCTGCGCCTGAGGATGCAGGGGCTGGTCGACCAGATGATCGCTACCGTCGCCCAGATCGACAGCTGGAGCATCCAGTTGCGTGAGATCGACTCGGGGCTCGTCGACTTTCCCGCGCTTGTCTCGGGCCGGCCGGTCTGGCTCTGCTGGCGCCTCGGGGAGGACAAGGTTGAATGGTGGCACGAGGTCTCCGAAGGCTTCGTCGGTCGGCGGCGCTTGGAGGACCTGGTCTGACGGGCGAGTCTCGAGCATCCGAACGAGTGGCCGAGCCGCGCAGGCGCTCCTCCGCGACAGTGATGCAGGGCGACCGGCCAAAGGCTTATCGGCCCATTCCTCCGGAGTTGAGGCGGGCGGCGCTGGACGACGGCCTGGCCGCCTACGCGCACGGCAACTTCTTCGAGGCTCACGAGCTTCTGGAGCCCGCCTGGATGGGAACGGACGATCTGGCGGAGCGCGCTCTCTATCAGGGCCTGATCAAGCTGGCCGCGGGCTACGTCCATGCGGTCCGGGGCAACCCGATCGGCGTGGAGCGAAACCTGCGCGGCGCCAAAGCGCACCTCGAGACGTCACTCTCACTTGACGCTCAGCTCGCATCGCGCCAGGGGATCGACGTGAGGAGGCTTCTGGACGACATAGACATCCGGCTGGCCGCCGTGGCCCAGGTCGCCGAGACGTGGACCGCGCGAGCAGGCCCGCTGATCGACCTTCTTCCGGCCGCTCCGTCGATTCTTCCGCCTCCCTCGGCGCCCGGCTGACCGAGCGGCCGGTCAGGAGGCCGTGGCGTCCGGCAGACTGGCCGAGACCAGATCACGCAGCCTGGTTGCGGCCGCTTCGTCGACCCAGGCGAGCATCTGAAGCAGGTTCAGCACGTCGACAAGGCGCGTAAGCCGCCGCCACTCGGCCGGAAGCGTGCCCCCGGCCGCGACGTACGCAGCCACGAATGCATCGCCGTAGCCGGCTGGTCGCGAGGCTTCGTCTCGCAGGAAGGTCGCAAAGTCGATCAGCCGGCAGCCCGCGCAGGCGAATTCCCAGTCGACTATTCCCGTCAGCCGGGAATCCGCCGCGCCTGAGCCGCGATCGACTCGACCGAGCAGGTTCCACGGCTTGTAGTCGCCGTGAACGAGGACTGCCTGCGACCACACCGGCTCGATGGCAGGGCCTTCCGATTCGACGGCTCGGCGGACGCGCATGGCGAGCTCGGGCCCGAGGCGCCGCTCGACTACCCCGGCCAGTGCCGAAGAGACGGCCGAAGCCCAATCGGGCATCGGGTCGACGACCCGCAGTTCCGAGCCGAGGAAGCCCGCCGAGGGAAACCTGACCTCGTGGATGGCGGCCAGGGCCGCACCGCAAGCAGCGGCCAGGGAAACAGCCGTCGCGCTGTCGCATTCGCCCAGGACGCGATCGAGAGGTTCGCCCTCCAGGCACTCCAGCAGCGCGAATGGCGGTTCTGACGCGGGCTCGAAGTGCCAGACACGAGGCGCGGGAACGCGGTCGGCCACGGCCTGCAGAACCGCGGCCTCGCGCCCGCAGGCATCCCGGTCGGCGACGTAGAGCCGAAGCACGACAGGCGAGGGCGCCCCGGCCAGCGACAGCCGGTAGTTGGAGTTGCGCAGCCCGCCCGTCAGCCTTTCGGCCCCAACGAGTCGAGCTTCGGGAAAGGCGGTGTGGATGCGGACGGCCAGCTCATCGGGCGTCAGAGTTACGAATGAGTGCGCCCGCTCCCAGGATCGCTCCATGGGTTCATTGTGGCGCCGTGAGCGACGCCCGGGCGCCGGTTCGCGCAACCCGTAGACTTCCGCGCATGACATCCCCGACCGACGATCCGGTCACCCCGACGCCGCCGCCCGGGCCCGGCCGGCGGCGCCATCATGCGGTAGCACGCCGCATCGGCATGACCCCCGAACAACTGGTAATCGCCGTCGGGATCATGTCGGCCCTGGCCGTGGCGGCGCTCGACTCGACCGTCGTCTCGACCGCCATGCCCACGATCATCGGCAACCTCGGCGGCCTCTCCGAATACGGCTGGGTCTTCTCTGCCTATTTGCTGGCCTCCACCGTGACCGTCCCGCTCTACTCGCGGCTGGCCGACATGTACGGCCGAAAGCCGATCTTCCTGACCGGCCTGGCTTTCTTCGTCGGCGGCTCGATGCTGTGCGGTTTTGCCGGTTCGATGGCGCAGCTGATTATCTTCCGGACGATCCAGGGCCTCGGCGCCGGGGCGGTCCAGCCCATCGCGTTCACGATCGCGGGCGACGTCTTCGAGAGCGAGCAGCGGGCCAGGATCCAGGGCCTCTTCTCCGGCGTCTGGGGAGCGGCCGCCGTGGTAGGGCCGGCCATCGGCAGCGTGATCACGACCACGATCGGCTGGCGCTGGGTCTTCTTCGTAAACGCCCCCGTGGGTCTGATGGCGGCGTTCCTGATCGGCCGCTTCCTGCGCGAGCGGGTTGAGCATCGCCGGCATCGACTGGACCTGCTGGGCGCCGGCATCCTGACGCTGGGCCTCGTTTCGCTTCTCTTCGCGGCTACGGAGGGCGGCCAGCTGTGGGGTTGGACGTCGCTTGTGACTCTGGGTCTGGTGGCTGCGGCCGTGGCGCTGCTCCTGGCCTTCGTCGCCTTTGAGCGGCACATCGCCGAGCCGCTCATCGATCTGGGCCTGCTCGGTGTGCCGGTCATCGCCGCCGGCCTGGCGATCGGCGGGCTTTCGGGCGTGGTGATGTTCAGCCTCTCAACGTACGTTCCGCCACTGGTCCAGGGGGTCATGGGCGGGACGGCGCTCCAGGCGGGAGTGGCCGTGGCCGCCATGTCGATCGGCTGGCCGGTCGGCTCGATCGTGGGCGGTCGGGCGCTCCTCCGTTTCGGCGCACGGCCGACGGTGCTGGTCGGGATGGCGATGCTGGTGGCGGGCACGCTGGTCGTCACCCAGGCGATGCGTCCAGGCAGTCTCGAGGGGGGCCTCGTGGTAGCGGCGGTCGGCGAGGCGATAACAGGCCTGGGGATGGGCCTCTCGTCGACGACGATCCTGGTAATGGTCCAGGCCGCCGTTCCGTGGCAGCGCCGCGCCGTGGCGACGGGGCTGGTGCAGTTCAGCCGGACGATCGGCGGGGCGGTGGGCGTGGGGCTGCTCGGCGGAATCGTGACCGCCTCGGTGGGGAGTGGCTCAGCCATCATCCTGGACCCGATAGGCCGCAACTTCATCCCAGCCACGCAGCTCGCTTCGATGCGAACGGCTCTCTCCGGCGGCCTGGAATGGGTCTTCGTCCTGCTGGTCGTTGACGCGGTGGCGGTGGCGGCCGTGGCCATCAGGATGATGCCTGCGGTCCGGATCGAGAGGCGCGCGCAGCCGGTCGCCGCGGAGGCAGCTCCTCCGGGCGCCCCGACCGAGCTGGCGTAGCCCCGCCCCTGGCCGGGACCCGGCCTCGGCCGGCCCTCGGGCAGCCTCGTGACCCCTACGTTCCGACGACCTCCACGCCCTCGCGCCCCAACCGTCGCGCCATGACCGCGACCGCCTCTGGGTTTGAGTCGACCAGAAGGAATCGCCGGCCCAGCTCCAGTGCCGCGGCGCCGGCCGTCCCGGAGCCCGCGAAGAAGTCGGCGACCAGCCCGCCGGCAGGACACGAGGCGGAGACTATTCGCCGCAGAATGGCGACGGGCTTCTGTGTGGGATAGCCGGTCCGCTCTGCGCCGCCGGGCGGGACGATCGTCTGCCACCACGTGTCCGTCGGCAGCTTGCCTCGCGCTGCCTTCTCCAGCCCAACCAGGCCCGGTGCCATGTATGGGATCCGCTCCACGGCCTCGGCGTCGAACCAGTAGCCCGCGGGGTCTTTCACATAGACAAGGATGTTGTCGTGCTTTGCCGGCCAGCGACGTTTCGTGCGGGCCCCGTAGTCGTACGCCCAGATCACCTCGTTGAGGAAGCATTCGCGCCCGAAGATCGCGTCGGCGAGCACCCTGGCGTAGTGGACCTCACGAGCATCCAAGTGCAGATACAGGCTTCCGCTGGCCCGGAGGACCCGCTGGATCTCCACAAGTCGGGGCTCCAGGAAATCCAGGTAGTCGTCGTGGATGTCGAGATAGCTCTGTGCGCCGAGCTGGACAGTCCGATAGCGCCGACCGCCAAATCCGGTTCGGTCGCCGCCGTCGGGATCGTGGATCGTCCGCAACCGCCGCAGCGTCTGCCGTTTGCCCGTGTTGAAGGGCGGGTCGATGTAGACGAGATCGATCGACTCATCCGGCAGCGACGCGAGCACCGTCAGGTTGTCCGCCAGCACGATCCGCCCGACCGCACCGTCGAGGATGTCGCTCATCGCCGGAGCGTAGCAGCCGGACGCATCCGTTCGGTACCGGCCGCTGCCCAGCCTTGCCTGGTACGCGTTGGCGGGTGTGCCTGCCGCCCCTCGCCCCGACCTGGCCGCCTCCCGCCGGGACTCTATCGCGGGTAGGTGCCCGTGAGCTTCTTGAAGACGCGATGCGGGGCGTGGAACGCGGGAGCACCCGCCAGGAACATATACGGGCAGAGACCCGCAACCACGTCTATCCCGTTCTCCTCGCAGAAGGCGATCGCCGTCTTGGTCTTCGCTCCCGGCGCCATGCCGCCGTACATCCAGACGCGCTTGACGCCGGCATCCGCGCAGTCGTGGACGATCTGGTCCGTCACCTTGTTGGAGGTCATGATCAGCACGCCCTCCACCGGCGGCCGGATATCCTGGACCTTTGCGTAGCAAATCTGACCGTCCAGCTCCTTGACGCCCGGATTGACCGGGACCGCCTCGTATCGGCGCTGGCGAAGCTCCTGCCAGAGCGCATAGGTGAAGTCCTTCGGGTTGTGGGAGACGCCTACGACGGCCACTCGCTTGAGGGCGAGGAAGTCGTCCACCTGCTTCTTCGTCGTCATCTGATCCTCTGATCTGGTCTTGGGGCGTTCTGCGATGCCTGGCGGCGATCCGGCGGTGTAGCCGCCTCCTGAGCCCGAGACAACCGGGGAGCAGTCTGGCATTCCGCCTCTCAGTCGCGAAGGGCTGGATGGACTGGCCGGATGGCCCAATCGCCGGAATCTCGGTCGGCCAACCCCCGACGCGGCGGCGATTGAACGACCGTGCCAACCCCAAGGCCGCCTCAGAGATGACCGACGGCACTGGCTCACCCGGAGGCCACCGGCGAGCCTGTCTCATCTCGGAACCCGCACCGGAGCCGACCGTGAAGAAGGCGATCGTCGTTTACCGCAGCCACTCTGGCGTTACCCGCCGCTACGGCGACGAGATCGCAGCCTTTCTCATCGCCCGAGGCGTCGCGGCGCAGGTCGTCTCGGTGGGCGAGTGCGACATGGCGACCCTGGCAGACGCCGACTACCTGCTGCTCGGTTGCTGGACGAGCGGGCTGTTCGTCGTCCGCCAGCACCCCGACGAACCGTGGCTCGCGTTCGTGCGTGAGATGCCGGCGACGCCCCGTCCGCGGGTGGCGCTCTTCACCACCTACCAGCTGCGAACCGGCAGCCAGTTCCCGAAGATGCGGGCCGCCTTGACCGGCAAGACCGCCTCGCCGCAACTGGAGCTCAAGTCTCGCAACGGGCATCTCTCGGCCGCGGATGAACGGTCGCTGGAGCAGTTCCTGGCCTGATCCCCGGGAGGTGCGGCCGGCCGCCAGAAAGCGCGCCGCCGCCCGGCGGCGAATTCGCGGGGCGGCGGCGCGGGAGCAGCCGGGTTAGCGGGCCGGCGGCGCAGGCGGGGTAGCTCCTGCGCCGGGGCCGGGACGCCTCCCGGCAGTGGCGTTCGTCAGTTGCCTATCACACTGGCGGGGTGGGGGTCGGCGTTGCCGGCGGCTTCGGAGTGGCCGTTGCTTCCTTGAGCTCGAGCTGAGCCCAGATGGCGGCCCAGTGAGCGAGCTTGAGATCCCACATCGCGTGGAACAGATCGACGTTGGCCTTGGCGAGGGTGGTGTCAGCCGCGCCGGAGGCGAGCTGAGCGGGGGTAATCGCCAGCAGCATTGCCGGCAGAGGTCCGGCCAGGCCTTCGGCCTCCGTGACCGACAACTTCATGTTGTCGAGGAAAGTCTGAGCATCGGTCGTCTCGGGTCCGGGCGGCGCCGCCGCGATCTGACTCGCGATCGTGCTTTCGAGCGTTACCAAACCGGGGCCGGCCGCGATCACGCTTTCCGCCTCCGTGATGAGGCGCACCCAGACCGTGACAGATCGGTACAGGTGGGCGTTGCCGGTCAGAGTCGCCAGATCGGCCTGCAAAGCGGCCAGCGTGGTCTCAGCGTCAACCTTGGTCTTGAGGGCCTGGAGGTCGGCAATGAGGGAGTTGAGCTCGCTGTCGATTGCGCTCTTGTCGGACGCCGAGAGGCCCGAGATCCCGCCGACCTGGCCCACCAGGCCCTGGAGGGACTTGATCTTCGCGCCGATCAACCTGTCGAGCTCATTTCGAAGCGGTGGGATGGTGCAGAACTGCTTCGTGTCCACCTGGAAGCGCGCGCGCCAATCGGCCACGAAAGCGGGCCAACCATTCCAACCGCCCGGCAGCCCGCCCTTGACCTGGAAGCCGAGCTTCGACTGGTCACCAGCGACGGCGGTCGCCGGAGCGGCGGCTGTCGGAGCGGGAACCGATCCCGGCGGGCAGACGAAGGCCGGCGGAGTGGGATGGGGCGACTTGGTCTTCCCGGGGTCAATCGAGGGGAGAGGCCGGACCGGCTTGATCACGAAAGAGTGCAGGTCGTCAGACGGCCAGGCCCACCCAGACGGGAGCGGCTTCGCCGACGTGCCCGGGCCGACAGGCGGCCAGCCTTTGGTGGGCCCGCCTCCTGGGCTGTGCGCGGCGACCGTGCCGCTGATGCCGGCGATTGCCAGCAGGCCCGCGGCCAGCACGACCGCGAGGACGTTGCGGGGGCTTCTCATGGTTCACTCCTTTCACACCGGTCTCTCTCCGATGCTGATGTGGGGTGGTTCTGCCGGCGGCCCGGGGGTCGCAGGCCGGGAATCTCCTTTTGCTACGTGGACTCTTAGTTCAGGGGCGCTACGGCCGTGACCTTGGCCCCGGATGAACCTCGACCGTCGATCGCCACGGCCCCGCCGTTGGGGGCCAGAAGCAGACCGTCGAGCGAGGCGACTCCCGGAAGCTCGAGCTGCTCGAAGGTGCCGTCTGCCTTGAGCAGCAGTGGTGGCCGGGCGTCGTCGAAGAACTCGATCACGTCGCCGTGACGCGAGGTCTCGATCGAGCCACCGGCCTGGAAGCGAGCATCCGCCGTAGCTTTGGCACCCTGCCAGCGCAGGACGCCTCCGCCGGACGATGTCACGAGGATCCCGCCCGGCAGCCAGCCTCCCTGGCCAACGCGGACCGTCGACCCCTGGGAGAGGTCGACCAGTACGCCGGAGGCGTAGAGCCAGCGGCCGTCGGGGCTGAAGTCGGCGTCTGGGGCATAGCCTGGGCCCGAGGACTGGCCGGCCACGCGGAGCGACGTACGCGAGAACGAGACGACGGTTTGCAGGCTGGGGACGGCGACGATCTCGAGGGAGCCCGAGAGGGACCCCGGACCGGACGGGCCGGACGGATGCAGGACTGCGAGCCTGGCTCCGTCGTGGGAGAAGGCGATCGGCACGCCCGAATGCGAGGCGCTCACGGAATGGCCATCCCAGTCGACGAATGTCTGGGATCCGCCAAATCCCACGGCACCGGTGATGGCGACACTGCCGTTGCCACTTCCGAGCAGTAGGGATCCGCTCACGAAGGGGGCATTGCCCGCGCCGGGAAGAGTGGAGACGACTTGGCCGCTGAGGTCGACCAGCTGGACTGTCGCAGATCCGAACCCGCCCTTGGGACGGGCCGCTATCGCCACCGTGTGGGAGTCGAACCAGGCCGCGGCCCCCGCGGCAAGAGTCGCCGTCAATGCTCCGGACGCGGCGCGGATCTGGATCTGCCCGGAGCCGCCGAATCCAGCCCTGGCAACAAGGAGCTGGGAGCCGTCAGGCGACCAGGCGATCGGCCAGCCTGGCAGCGCGGCCAGGGTTCCGGCCTGATGTGGTGTGGGTGTGCCGCGGTTGGCAGGCGTCCCGGTGGGCGCCACCTGGCCCGACCCTCCCGAACCGGCGCCGGGCGATTGCGCCGTTCCGGCCGACGCGCCAGGAGTCGCCGAGGAAGACGGGCCGGGGAGCTGGCCGACCGTCGGCGAGGGAACCGCCGAGGCGGATCTGCCGGAGCCGAGGGCATCGGTGCTGGCGGAGGGACTGGCGTAAGGAGCCAGCTGGGGCAGCAGCACACCGAATCCTGCCGCGAGAATCAGGCAGGCGACGATCGCCACGGCCGCCATTGAGCGGGCGCTGAGTCTGGCTGCCGGCCAGTCCAGCAGCGCCGGGAATCCGGTCCGGATGGGCTTCTGGTCCAAAGCCGATGCCGGCACGCGAGCTTCGCGCCAGTTCGCAGTCAGCAGTCGATCAGTCAGTCGATAGCCGGCGTACAGGCGCCGGCAGCTTTCGCAACCCTCGACGTGGAGGCGCTCGAGTGTGCGCAGCCCATCCAGGCTGCCGTGCCGGGCGGCCTCGCCCAGGTGGTCGGAGGAGACGTGACGCGAGAAGCTGGGGCTCACGGCATGTCCCTCTCGGGAGCGTACCCGGCCAGCAACTCGGCCAGGTGGCGCCGGGCCCGATGGAGCAATGTGGCAACGGTGCCGCGGGTGACTTCCATCACCCGAGCCGCAGCTTCCTGCTCGTAGCCAAGGCCATAGACGAGGACGACGGCGATCCGCTCACGCTCGGGAAGGCGGGTGACTGCGGCCGAGACGTCGATGGAGATCGAAGGATCGACCGGCAGGAACGCCGTGACGTGATCCTCGGGCTCGAGGCGCGACTGGCGGCGGAGGTACTCGAAAGTCCGGCGGGCGGCGATCCGGCGGAGCCAGGGCTCCAGCTTGGACTCGTCCCGAAGCTGATGCTGGCGGTCACGGGCGTGAAGAAGAGCGTCCTGCGCGATGTCCTCGGCATGATGGCCGGCACCGAGGGCACGACAGAGCGCCGTGAGGTCCGCGAAGAGCTTCGAGTAGTCGGCATCGAATCTTTCAATAACCCCCACCAGGACGCTGGCTCCCTTCACACTGGTAAGAGGGGTCGAGCCGCCTCTCGTGTTGACACGCGCCTGAGAACTTGGCAAGCCGGGGCTGAGCCAGTATGGGCAGGGCAGGATTACGGTTTGCCCTGGTGCGAGGTGCGCATTTCTACACCGAGCGTCTGGCCGCGACCCGAACGACGAAGCATCATTCTGGCGCACCGGCCCCCTACTCGGATGGCCAGAGCATTGCGTGGGGAGATACGACATGGCGATCACCTTCGAGCACGTTCCTCACCCGCACATCGCCGCGCGCAAGAAGACCGGTCCGCCCAAGACAACGGATGAGCATGTCGGCGTCAACGGCCGGGTTGCGCTCACGCTCACAACCGTCGTCGGGACGATGTGGTGCGCCTACGCCTTCGCCGTTCTGGCTCTCATCGCGCTGCCGTCCGCTCTCCAGGACGGCAGCATGCTCGCGATCATTCAGTGGATCAGCCAGACGTTCATCCAGCTGGTCATGCTGTCGGTGATCATGGTCGGCCAGAACATCCTGGGCAGGGCATCGGACAAGCGGGCCGAGATGACCTACAACGACGCGGACGCCACTTTCCACGAGGCCGAGCAGATCCAGGCTCACCTCAAGGAGCAGGACGCTGCCGTGAACGCGCTGCTTGACAAGGTCAGCCAGCTCGAGCAGGCGCTGGCCAAAGGCCGGTAGCCGGCTCGCGTCTCCGACCAGGGCGCAGCCAGCTCACCAAGCCAGGCCGACAGGCGGGACGTCCGCTCCCTGCCCGCCGTCCGAAGGATGTCAGGTCAGCCCTTGATCGCTCCCGACATGAAGCCGCGGACGTAGTACCGCTGCAAGAGCAGGAACAGGATCAAGCACGGCAGTGCCATGACGACGACACCGGCCTCCGTGGAGCCGAAGTCGACCGCCCCCATCGTCTGCTGGCGAAGGTTCACCAGGGCCAGTGGTAACGGCTGCTCCGCCGACGAGCTGATCAGGATGAGTGGGGCAAAGAAGTCATTCCAGGCCGCCAGAAACGCGAAGAGTCCAACGGTCACGATGCCCGGCCGCACCAAGGGCAGGAGGATGTGACGGAAGGCGGCAAACGTCCCCGAGCCGTCCACGAGCGCAGCTTCCTCGAGCTCCCGAGGCACCGACTCGAAGGAGATCCTCATCATGTAGGTCGCGAACGGCAGTTGGAAGAGGCCCAGCACGAGCGATAGCCACACGAGATTCCAACCGATGACCGGCCAATCGCTCAGGTAGTTGTGGAGTACATACAGAGGGATCAGCAGGGTCGCATACGGAACCATCAGGATTCCGAGCGTGGTCAGGAAGATGAGGTTCTTGCCCGGGAACGAGAACTTGGCGAACGCGTAGCCGCCCAGCAAAGACACGGCTAGAACGAAGGCAACGGTCATGAGCGAGATGATGGCGCTGTTCAGGACCCAGGTCGGGAGGCCGGCGCCAGAGTTGTACAGCGTCGTGTAGTTGCCGAGACCGTAGCCGATGACCTGGCTGGATCCCGGCGAGGGGCTGACCGAGGCGACGGCCGCCCAGACGATGGGGAACAGGAAGAGGATCGCCAGCCCACCCGTCAGAACGTAGGAGGGGGTTCTGGACAGTGTGTTGGTTCCCATCTGCGTCACCTCAATCTCGCTACGGTGCCGCGGAGGCCGCGGAACTGCAGGGCGTTGAGGATGAGCAGACCCCACCAAGACGATGATCGAAACCGCGGCGGCCGTGCCCAGGTTCTGTCGGATGAACGCCTCGCGATAGATCAGCTGGACGAGCGTCACGGTCGTGTTGTCCGGCCCGCCCTTCGTCAGGACGTAGAACTGATCGAAGGCCAGCAGCGATCCGGTGATGCACAGGATCAGCGACAACGCGAGGGAGGGTCGCAGCAAGGGAAGGGTGATGAAGCGGAAGGTCTGCCAGCGGCTGGCCCCATCGATCGCGGCCGCCTCGTACACGTCACGCGGGATCGCCTGGAGGCCCACCAGCAGGATGATCATGTAGAAGCCCGCGAACTTCCACACGATGAGGGCGGTGGTCGAAAAGAGGGCCGTGTTGGGCGAGCCCAGGAAGCTGATCTGGCTTGTCTGGGTGACGAGCCCGAGCTTCATGCCCAGGCTGTTGAGCCCATCCATCAGCGGATTGAGCGGCCCGATCGCCCCGGAGTACACGCCCCAGAACAAAAGGGAGGCGGTCGCCAGGCCGAGGGCGCCGGGGATCAAGAAACTCGTGCGCAGGACGCCATGCCACCGGCCGCCCGTCTGCACGAGCAAGGCCAGGCCGAGGCCAATCCCGACCAGCAGGACCGTGACCAGGACGGTGTATTCGATCGTGAACCAGACGGCCGGCCAGAACAGGTCGTTGCCGCCGACGGACGAGTAGTTATCGGGGAAGTTGACTTTCCCCGGGTTCGGGATCGTGCAGGTCAGCAGGCCGCATCCGTGCACCGACATCCATGCGACCAGGATCACCGGGATGATGAAGAAGCAGATCACGTAGGCCAGCGTCGGCAAGCGCATAGAGCAAGCCGACGAGCTGTCGTGTCCTCTTCCAGGTGAGTCTCCGCCCGGAGCCAACCTCCCGGGCCGGCGCGGCGCTGATCACTCGACGGTCCTCCGGGTTCAGACAGTCGCGCTGTGCGAGCTCCCGAGGAAGCTCGCACAGCGCATGCCAGAGTTACTTGCCCTTTACTTTAGGGCAGCGGTGATCGCGTTGTTGTCGGCGTCAATCTTCGCCGAATTCGCGTTGTTGAACACGGCGTCGCGGAGCAGCACGATCCACGGCGACTGCGGGTCGTTGAAGGCCGCGTTGAACTTGACTGCAAACGGGGTCACGCCCTTGCCCGCGATCGTGTTGAACATCACGAGCCGAGGATCGGACGACGTGTACTGGTTGCTGGCCAGGTCAGTGCGGGAAACGACGGCGCCCAGGCCGCCCTGCGAGGCGGGCTTGGCGATCACGTTGATCTGCGCGTCGTCGCTCTCCAGCCAGGCGATGAAGTTCCAGGCCTGGTCGGCGACCTTGCTGTCCCTGGAGATGGCGATCGCATCGCCGCCTACGAAGGTGGCCTGGCCGCCGTTGACGCCGGCGATCGGCGTGACACCGATGTCCGAATCAGCGAGAGCGGAGTTGGCCACGCCGGCGAGGCTGGCCGGCATCGGCATGATGCCGATGGTGCCCTTGGGGAAGTAGCCGGTCCAGGTCGGGCCGGCCTCGGTCTTGGAGTCGGGCATCAGAACGGTGCCGTCCGCGACCATGTCGTGGAAGACCTTGTAGACGGCCTTCGCCTCGTCGCTGTTGAGCAACGAGCTCGTGCCATCGGGGCTCATCACCTGCTGCCCGTCGGCCCAGATGATCGGCCACCAGGTGAAGACATTGCACCCGCCGCAGTTGCCGCCGAAGAAGGTGCCGTGGATGTTCCCGCCGAGCTTGGCAACGGCGCGAGCATCGGCCTCGAACTCAGCGAGAGTCGTGGGCGGCTTGTTCGGGTCGAGGCCGGCCTGGGTGAACAGCTTCTTGTTGTACATCCAGACGGACAGGTCCATGACGAACGGCAGGCCGTATTCCTTGCCGTCCCAGGTGGAACTCTTGATCGCGCCCTGGGCGAGGTTGTCTTTGAACGGGAGAGCGTTGATCCTGGCGGTCAGGTCCTGGAACAGGCCCGCCGAGGTCCAGTTGGGCATGAACACGACGTCGCCCGAGAGCAGGTCGGGCAGGCCGTGGGCCGCGGCAGCGGTGCCGACCTTGGTGTTGTAGTCATCCGTCGGGATGACCGTCAGAGAGACCTGGTTCTTGTGGGAGGCGTTGTACGCCTTCACGAGCGGTTCGGCCCGGGCCTGCGTGGCTGCACGGGTCCACATCGTGAGCTTGGTTCCGTCATCGACGCCTGCCGAGAATGGCGTCGGCGCCACAGACGCCACAGACGCGGGGGCCGTCGCCGGCGCTGGCGTGACGGGCGCTGGTGTCACGGGCGCGGGGGTGGGACTGGCTGTACTCGAGCTGCACCCGACCGCGATTACGGCCAGCAGCCCCAAGACGGTCGTCCCCAAGCGGTTTCTCATCCCTTGCTCCTCTCCGAGTTAGGACCAACTCTGCCTCTGGACCGGTTCGCGGCAGATTGCCTCGTGACGGTCCTGAGCAAGCGAGATACTATCACCGCATTCGAGTGCGCACAATCGTTACGTCGCCTGGTTGACGGACGTACAATCGAGTGCGCACAATCGAGTGCAGGACTTCGACCCCGTCCCTCGGGCGGAACCGACCAAGACCCTAGGAGTCCCAAACCATGAGCTCGGCCAGGCAGCCTGAGGACCGCACCGACCCTGTCGACTCAGTCGTGGCGCCAGTGGTCCCGACCGCCAGGGCCGCTGTCCGGCTGCGGCCGATCGGACTTCTCGGCAGCCGCATCGAGCATGGCCTTTGGGCAGATCGGCGGCGGGCGAACCACGAGGTCACCATCCCGCATGGCGCCGCCCAACTGGAGGCTGCCGGCAACCTGTTCAACTTCAGGCTTGCTGCTGGAGCGGCAAACGGCGCTTACCGCGGCGGCGAAGATGACTCGGGAACCACGGCACCTTTCCTGGACTCGGACGTGTACAAGTGGCTCGAGGCGGTTGGCTGGGAGCTTGCCCCGTGGGCCGACCCGGCGCTCCTCTCGCTGGCCGAGCCGGTCATCTCCCTGGTCGAACAGGCTCAACGCGAGGACGGCTACCTGGACACGTACTTCCAGGTGGGGCGCCCCGGCAAGGAGTTCACCGACCTCCAGTGGGGTCACGAGCTGTACGTCGCCGGCCACCTGGTCCAAGCCGCGGTCGCCTGGCAGAGAGGCCTCGGCGACGACCGTCTCCTCCGCGTCACGGAGCGTGTCGTCGGCCGAATCGAGGCCGAGCTCGGTCCGGGCAAGCGCGAGTTGGTGTGTGGCCATCCGGAGTTCGAGATGGCGCTGGTAGAGCTCTACCGCCTGACCGGGCAAGCCCGATACCTCGAATTCGCCCGAATCCTCGTAGACCGACGCGGCCGGGGCCTGTTGGGAAATGGTCGCTATGGGGCGCACTACTGGCAGGACCACGAACCCGCTCGCACCGCACCGGTGCCAACCGGTCACTCCGTGCGGCAGATGTACCTCGATTGCGGCGTCGTGGACGTGGCGGCTGAGACGGGCGACCGGGAGTTGCTCGGGGCGGCGATAAGGCGCTGGGAGGCCATGGTGGCGTCCCGTACGTATCTGACCGGCGGCCTCGGTTCGCGTCACCGCGATGAGGCATTCGGGGATGCGTTCGAGCTTCCGCCGGACCGGGCGTACGCGGAGACATGCGCCGCAATCGGCAGCGTGATGCTCAATTGGCGCCTCCTGCTGGCAACGGGCGAAAGCCGCTTCGCCGACCTGATCGAGCGGACAGCCTTCAACGCCGTCCTGTCGGGCATGGCCTCGGACGGCGCCTCGTTCTTCTACGCCAACCCGCTGATGCGCCGATCCGGAGGCGCCGAGGTGCTCGAGGGCGCGGCCACCACCAGGCGGGCCAGTGGTTCGCCGTAGCCTGCTGCCCACCGAACCTGATGCGCTTCCTCGCGACCTTCCCCGATCTGGTGGCCACCGTGAGCGACCGGGGTGTCCAGGTCCACCAGTTCGCCGCCGGGTCGATCGAGGCGCCGGTCGAGGGCGGACTGGTTCGGCTCACGACGAAGACGAAGTATCCGTGGGAGGGCGACGTCGAGATCACGATCAGCCAGACCGTCCCGACACCGTGGACGCTCGCGGTCCGGGTTCCAGAATGGTGCCGCAGCGCCAGGGCCAGCCTGAACGGCGGGGAGACCGTAGTCGAATCCGGGCCGGGCACGATCGAGCTGACCCGCGCCTGGCGCCCCGGCGATCGCGTCATGCTGCAACTCGAGATGCCGCCCCGCGCCACGGTGCCCGATCCTCGGATCGACGCCATCCGGGGAACGATCGCGCTCGAGCGGGGTCCACTCGTCTACGCCGTCGAGGACGCAGACCTGCCTGCCGGCGGCTCGGTGGAGTCACTCGAGGTCGCTACCCGGCCGAAGCTGGGCACCGTGACAACGCCGGAGCCGGGCCTCGGCGAGATGACGCAGGTAACGCTGAAGGCTTGGATCCGCGACGACCGCGCGACCGCCTCGTGGCCGTACCGAAGCGTATCGCCTGACGCCGGCGCCGCACCGGCTGCGTCGGCGGAAACTCAATCGGCGAGCAACCGGGAAGCCACGATCCGGGCTCGGCCCTACTTCGCCTGGGCCAATCGCGCCGGACTGGGAATGCGCGTGTGGCTTCCCACGCGGTCGAATCCAAAAGACGGCGACTAACGAATTGAAACCTACCACCCGGACCCGCGCCGGCGAAACCCCTTCCTCCTGCCGGCGCGGGTTCTGGGAAGAGACGCAAATTGGATCTCGTAGTGCTAGGCTCGGCAGCGTGGGACGGACTCCGCCGTTAAGCGACTCGGCCGCGGACGATGAGAACGGACAGCTCAAAGGGAGGCTCTAACTCGTGCCCGGAGACCCCGCTCGCAACCGAATGGCGACCATGCGCGACATCGCCGCGGCATCGGGCGTTTCCCGAAGCACGGTCTCGCGAGTTCTGAACGACGCTCCGACGAGGGTGCCGATCGCAGCCGAGACGCGCGAACGCGTCCACGAAGCTGCCCGGAAGCTCGGATACCGTCCGAACCCTCTCGCCCGCGCCCTTCGCGGCGCGCCAACGATGCTCATCGGCGTGATCGTGCGCGACTTCAGCGACCCGTTCTTCGCCGGCGCCCTCGAGGCCCTCGCGGTCGAGACGATGGCCAACGGATACAACATCATCCTGGGACACGCTCAGGGGCGACTTCGGGAGGGAATCGCCCTGACAAGCGTGCTTGAGACGCGCCACTGCGACGCCATCATCCTGTTCGGCGACATGCAGGACCAGCCGCGCCTGCTGGCGGATCTGCGCAACGCGTCCGAACCAGTGGTGGCCCTGTGGCAGGGCAACAGCCCGCTCGAGTTTCCGACCGTAGACGTCGACGACCCCGCCGGCGTGGTCGCGGGTGTCGAGCACCTCATCGAGCTGGGGCACGAGCGCATCGGATTCGTCAGCGCCTTCCTGCCGGGTGACAATCCGCATCGAAGGGATGCCTTCGTCGAGGTGATGACCGCTCGATTCGGCGGCCTGCCGGAGGGCTTAGTCCAGCTCTGTCCGAACACGCTGGCCGGTGGCGAGGCCGCGCTGCGCTCTCTTCTCAGCCTGCCGGAGCCGCCGACCGCCGTCGCCTGTTCGACAGACCTCGCCGCGGTTGGCGTCTTGCACGCCGCTCATGATCTTGGCCGGATCGTCCCCGACGACCTCTCGGTCGTTGGGTTCGACGACCTCATGTATGCCGCCTACACCATCCCCGCGCTCACGACGCCGCGTATGCCCACCAGCGAGATCGTGGCCGAAGGGGTCAGGCTGGCGGTTGAGCTCGCTCGAGACCATGCCGCGTCCCGCGCACCCAGGGTCACGATGTTCGAGCCGAGCCTGATCGTCCGCAAGTCCACCGCGCCCCCGATGCGGCGGCGTGGGCTCCAGCCGCTGCAGCAGCCAGAGGCAGGCCCGGTCGGTCGCGGATGAGCCAGCTGGCCCGCGTCCCATCGCTCGGATGCTGAACGGACCGAGGAGGTCGCCAAATGACCGATATGCCGCCGTCGAGCGAGCCGCGGTTCGTAGCCGCGCCCGGACGCTACGAGACGATGCCATACCCTCGCTCCGGCACCAGCGGTCTCCGGCTGCCGGCCCTGTCGCTCGGCTTCTGGCACAACTTCGGCACCGACGCCCCACCGGAACGGCAGCGGGCGATCGTGCGGCGGGCGTTCGACCTCGGCATCACCCACTTCGATCTGGCCAACAACTACGGGCCACCAGCAGGTTCGGCGGAAGAGAACTTCGGGCGGATCCTGCAGTCGGATCTGAGGCCCTATCGTGACGAGCTGGTCATCTCGACCAAAGCCGGATATGACATGTGGCCCGGACCGTACGGTGAGTGGGGCTCGCGCAAGCACCTGCTGGCCAGCTTGGACCAGAGCCTCCACCGGCTCGGCCTCGAATACGTCGACATCTTCTACTCGCACCGCCCCGACCCGGCCACGCCCCTGGAAGAGACGATGGGCGCGCTGGACTCCGCGGTCCGCCAGGGCAAGGCCCTGTACGCCGGCATCTCCAACTACCAGCCCGCGGAGACGAGACGAGCCGCCGGCATCCTTCGCGGATTGGGGACGCCGCTGCTGATCCACCAGGCGAGCTACTCGATGCTGAATCGCTGGATCGAGGACGGCTTGCTCGACGTCCTGGGCGAGGAACGCATCGGCTGCATCGCCTTTTCGCCGCTGGCCCAGGGACAGCTCACGGACCGCTACCTGAAGGGCGTGCCGGCCGGATCGCGAGCGACCCATTCGCGGTTCCTGACCGTCGACACCGTCCACGCGAACCTGCCGCGAACCCGAGCCCTCGACGAGATCGCCAGGCGACGCGGCCAGACGCTGGCGCAGATGGCGCTGGCTTGGGTCCTGCGAGACCCGCGGGTGACCTCGGCGCTCATCGGGGCGAGCTCGGTCGAGCAGCTCGAGTCCAACGTGAAGGCTCTCGAGGGCCCGCCTCTGGATTCGGGCGAGCTGGCGGCGATTGATGGCGTCCTCGCCGAAGGCGCAGCCAGGACCGAGCCAGCGGGCCCAAGCTGACGCCGACGCGGCCTCCGCCGGCCTTTGCGTCACATCCCTAGCGGTGCGCCGGGGACTGCGGCTCCTCGTCCGTGCCGAGCCAGGAGGTCGACCGCATTGCCCAGTAGGTCGCCATTCCCTCCAGGCGAGCGGCGTACGTGGCTCGCACTTCCTCGAATCCCTGCCAGGCCCGATCGGGCGGCACCAGCCTGTATCCGGCGTCTCTGAGTCGAGCGCAGGCCGCATCGAAGGCTGCCCGATCGAGGCCCGAGTCCGCTCCGGCTCGATCGCTCCCACCGGACTCGGTCGGGCCGGCCCGGTAGCCGAGGTTGGAGATGTCCTCGGCCAGGTGGGACCCAACCCGCTTGAACAGCTCGGCTTCGCCCCGTGGCACGCCTTCGATCGTGGTCAGGACCAGGCTCGCCGCATCCAGAACGGCGCCCAGAGCGCCGATCCAGGACAGGTTGTCGTGGCTCGACCGAAAGAACCCTAGCAGCGGGTAGGCCACATGCGTGTCCAGCACCTCGGCTGACCATCGCTCCCAGTCGACGAACAGGTCTGGCAGGCGGCCGACCAGGTCCAGCCGGGCGTAGGTCTCGAGAAGCGCCACGGCGGAGGGAGGGCCGCCGGCCGCGGCCTGCAGGGCCACGACCAGGACCTCCCGCCTCTGGTACGAGCCGTAGAGCGAGAAGAGGAAGGTCACTACCAGAGCCACGACACCGAGGCCGCTGGCGGCCGCGAGCACGATCACGATCCGTGCGAGCGGCCCCGCCGCCACGATGTCGCCGCCGAGCGTCAGGATCGACGTGGCGGCGAAGTAGAGCGTCGTGCCGAGGTCCTGAGGAGCCGGGCGCAGCTGGTCGCGCAGGGCGAAGAGGATGAGCCCGTAGCCGACGACGAGGGCGGCCAGCCAGATCACGAGCAGCGCGATGGTCGCTGCCGGCGCGTAGAGACCAAGGAGCGTCTCGCGACGCCGGCCGTCCCGACCGCCCCCGACCGCACGAAAGACCCGCCAGGAGGTCCGGATGACGTACCGCCCGATCCGGAACCAGCCCGGCGTTGGGCGCGGCACCACGACCGCCTGGAACAAGTCCCACATCACCAGGACGACCAGCAGGACTCCCAGAAGGAGATAGACCGCATCCATCAGGCGCGATCATCCCATCTCGCGGTCATCCGGCCACCAGCTGAGCATGGGCCGAGACAGGAGCGTGACCGGAACGCGCCGGAGTTCACCGGTCGCGGCCGTCCCCATCGACCGCTTCGCCCGTCCTGACCACCAGATCGACCAGCGCGTCGATGTCGGAGTCGCGGGTGAGGGGGTTGATGAAGCAGGCGCGCAGCACGGTCCGCCCGTCGACCTCGGTCGTGGTCAGGAAGCTCTCGCCTCCGAGCTGGATCCGTCTGGCGATCTCCGCCTGGACGCCATCGGCGTCGCCGGCGGCTCTGTAGTGGAAGCAGACCACGCTCAGGCCAGTGGCGTCGAGTTCCAGCGACGAGTGCTCGCGAACGCGAGAGGCGAGACCCTCCGCGACGTCGAGGTCGTGATCGATCAGCCGCCGATAGCCGGCGCGGCCGACCGACTTCAGGGCGGCCCAGATCCGCAACGCCCTGAACGGGCGCGTCTGCTCCGGACCGTACTCGCTCATCCACGGGGCATCGCTGACGCCGGCCGGGTCGTGCTCGAGGCGCAGATAGGGGGGCACCAGGCTGAAGGCGTCTCGCAGCCGTTCGGGGTCGCGGACCAGTAGGGCGCCGGCATCCACCGGCACGTACAGCCACTTGTGGGGGTCGAGCGCGAGGCTGTCCGCCCGGCTCAGCCCGGCGAGCTGCCGTCGGAAGCGCTCGCTCAGGATCGCAGGTGCGCCATAGGCGCCGTCGACGTGCATCCACACCCGATGGCGGGCGCAGACGTCGGCGATCTCGTCGAGCGGGTCGATCGCGCCCGTGCTCGTGGTGCCGGCGCTGGCGACAACGGCAATGGGATGCTCGTTTCGCCCGGCCGCGGCGCTGAGCTCGCGGTCGAGCAGGTCGGGGTCGAGACGACGACCGGTGGTGGAGTCAACCCGATGAAGGTTCTGCCGCCCCAGTCCAAGCAGCTCGACCGCCTTGGTGACGCAACTGTGCGCCTCCTTGCCCGCGTAGACCGTCAGAGGCACGCGACTCGCCAGGCCCTCGGTTCGAGCGTCGAACGGAGCATGCGTCTGGCGGGCGGCCGCGAGAGCGGTTAGTGTCGCCAGCGAGCCGCCGCTGACCAGGAGACCGCCTGAGGTCGCGGGCAAGCCGACCAGCTCGGCGAGCCAGCGGATCACGAGTCGCTCCAGGTGCAGCGCCGCCTGGTTGCCACCGGCGCAGCTGGGATTCGCGGCGCTGGCCAGCATGTCGACCATCAGCCCGAGACGGTCCGGCGGCGAATTCACCCAAGCGTGGAACCGCGGGTGGCCGTTGCCCAGCGGGAATGGCAGGATCTGGTCCTCCAGCTCGCCGAGAAGCTCATCCAGGCCAACACCTTCGTCGAGCCACTCCTCCGAGCGCCACCGGTCCGCCAGCGGCAGCGGAACGGGAGCGAACACGGGCCGCTCGCGCAATTCGACCAGATGGTCCACGGCGAGGTCCGCCATGCGGTGCGCCGCGGCGCGGAGCGCGGGCTCATCCCAGGCCCAGGCGCCAGGCAGCGATCCGGGCTCGGGCATGATCGTTCTCCTTTCTCCTGCCGGGGTCCATCGCCACGATCATCTGCAGTATCGCGCCGGGTCGCGAAGACGCTCCGCCGTGGGCCGCCCGGTGCGATCGCCGCACGGGTTGAGCCATCGCCGCAATCGGCCGGCGCGTAGACTTGCGCGCGGGCAGAGGCATCGCCTGGCCCGACTCCAGGATTCGTCTGCGCATACCGGCGGGGAGGCAACGGATGGCATCCCTCAGCGACGCCGGCCTGCCAGCCGGGAGCGAGCGCATACGCGCCAGGGCCAGATGGCGCCTCGTGCGCAACATCGTTCTGCCCGTGCTGGCCGTCCGGGTCGTGATGCTGGCCTTCGGGTGGTTGGCCGTGGCCGTCTTCGGTCCCGGGGCGCTCGGCGATGGCGTTCTCGGGATCTGGAACCGATGGGACGGGCCGCACTTCCTCGAGCTCGCGGCCACCGGATACGGGCCGCCGACGGACCCTGCCCGAATTGTGCTGTTCCCTCTCTACCCGCTCACCATCGACCTTGCCAGCTATCTCCTCCCGCCGCTCGGGTCGGCGATGCTGATATCGCTGCTCGCGACGATCGCCGCAGCCCTGGGGCTGTATCGACTCGTCCGTTTCGACAGCTCGGAGCGGCTGGCCCGAATGGCCGTGGTGGCGCTCCTCGTATTCCCCACGTCGTATGCCTTCGTTGCCCCTTACTCCGAGGCGTTGTTCCTGGCTCTCGCGGTCTGGTCTTTCGTCGCCATCCGCAACGACGACCCGCGCATGGCCGGCATCCTTGGCGCGCTCGCGGCCGCGACGCGTATCCAGGGCGTCTTCCTTCTCCCGGCGCTCGGCCTGGAGTATCTGATTGCGCGCCGGCGGCTCGACAAGGACGTCTTCTGGATCCTGTTCGTCGGCCTGGGACTTGCCGTCTATCTCGCCATCAACCAGGTCTATTTCGGGGATCCCCTTCACTTCGTCGCGGTCCAGCAGAGCACCTTCTACGTCCACAACACGCTGCCGTGGGTCGCGGTCGGGAACCTCATCAACGCTACCGCCGCGCACCCGGCCAACGAATCCTGGGTCACGATCTACTTCGCCCCGCTGGCTTCCCTCATCCTGCTGGCCGGCGTCACTGTGTGGGCGGCCGTGAGCAAGCACTCACGGCCCTCGTACGCCATATATGCGGCCATCAGCCTCGTCTCGTTCGCGACGCTGAGCTGGCCGATCAGCATTCCGCGGTACATCCTCGGCGTCTTCCCGATGTTTATTGCGCTTGGATCGTGCTTCCGATCGGCGCTGGGCCAGGCTGTACTGATGGCCAGCGTCATGCTCCTGGCCGTGTTCAGCGCGCTGTTCGTCATCGGCCACTGGGCGTTCTAGAGCCGCGTCTCACGCGGCTCTAGCGTCGCCGTACACGCGCGGAGCGGACGACCGACTGCCGTTGGGCGGAACCCTGACGCAAGCCGCCTAGGACGCGGCCATCTTGAGGAGCCCGAAGGTCGCTCCCTGGGGGTCGCCCACAATCGCGAATCGACCACCCGGGAAGTCCTGCGGCGCGAGCATCTCAGTGGCGCCGGAGGCGATAGCCTTCCGGAACGACGCGTCGACATCGTCCACGGAGAAGTAGACCATCCAGTAGCTCGGCACGGCGGCGGGGACCATTGGATTCATCTCCATACCGCCGGCGATGCTTTCGTCGCCGAGAAGGAACTCCGTGTACGGCTGCCCGCTTTCGCCCATCGGACTGGTCTTGGAGGCCCAACCGAAGGCGGCGCGATAGAACGGCAGGGCTTTCTCAATTCCGCGCGAGTTGAGTTCGGCCCAGCCGAAAGTATTCGGTTTGCCCGTGAGGAATCCGGCCATCGCAGCCGGTTGCCATGCGGCGATGAACGCGCCCGAGGGATCCTGGAACACCGCTATGCGGCCCTGGTCGCCGACCTGCATCGGCGGAGCGATGACCGTCCCGCCGGCTGACTGCACCTTCTTGACCAGGCCATCGGCGTCGGTCGTGCCGATGTAGACCGTCCAGGCGGTCGGCGCCTCGGGCATCATCTTGGGCCCGATCCCGGCCACGTCCTTGCCACCGACCTTTGCCATCGCGTATCCGCCGTACTGCGGGTCCGGATTCACCTCGACCTGCCAGCCGAAGAGCTTCGAGTAGAACTCGCGCGAGGCTTCGGGATTGGAGCTCGCCAGGTCGACCCACGCGGGCTTGTTCGCGACCGAGATCGCGGCTTCCGCCATTTCCGGCCTCCTTGTCCTGCAAATCCGCGGGTCGGCCTGACGTCGACCGAGGGACGCGATTAGGCGGCATTCTTGCACCAAAGCAGTAAGCAATCGACAATCGTCTCGGCGAGCAGGCCAGGACTATCGCCTGCTGGTTGTCGGTCTCTTGCTCTGCTACTGCACTATCGACACAGGACGGACGGCCGCCCACATGATCCATCGACTTCAACGAGAGCTTCTATGCTTGACTCGAGGCACGCGTCGTAACGGGTTATCGCGGCTGCGCGTCTACCGCGCTGCTGGGACCGCCGCCCGGTCCGCAGGCTCACGCGTTGATGGTTCTGGGACGTTCGTTTGTCCGTGCGGTGGAAGGAACGAAGATGACAGCTGATGAGCTGGACCTGACCGAGCCCGAGAGACGGATGATGGTCGCGGCGCTGTCGGGTGCCGCGACGCAATCAGCGGCGCCCGAGGCAATCTGGCACGACGACCCCGCGCCGGTCTCGGCCGTGGGCGGCGCCGTTGCCGTCGCGCCCGAGCACCCGAGCAGGTTCCACAACCCGCTGGCGAGGACAAGGGTCGGCATGCCGCGAATGTCCCGGGCGGCCAAGTTCGTCCTGGCCTTCGCGATGGGCGCGCTCGCGTCGCGTCCTGCTGCTTGCGGCTGTGGCCCTCGGACTCTCGAGCGCCTACTCCAACCGGGCCCTTCCTGGCGTCCGTGTCGGCTCAGTGGACGTCTCCGGCATGACCCGCGACGAGGTCGTCGCCAAACTCAGGACCGAGTACGCCTATCTCGGCAAGGGCGAGGTCACCATCACGACACCGTTGGGCTCGGCGACGATCACGTACCAGGAGGCCGGCCGCGGCCCCGACCTCGAGGTGATGGCCGATGCGGCGATGTCGGTCGGACGGACGGGGAGTCCGATCGGCGATGCCGCCCTGATCCTCCGCACGGCTATCAAAGGCGAGTCGTTGCCCGTGGTCGTTACCCTCGACCCCACGGCCCTGGCGACCCGAATCCACCCGCTCGTCGGGACGAGCCGGGTGCTTCCGCGGGACGCCCAGGCGTCGCTCATTGGCGGAAACTTCGCCGTCTCGCCGTCGACCGTTGGGGACGGCATCGATGAGAAAGCGATCTCGAGTGAGATCGTGGACAGGCTGACACAGCCGGACGCTCCGACCGATCTCCATACGGTCAGCTCGTTCGCGACGCTGCAACCTCAGGTGAGCGACAAGGACGCGCAGCAAGCCGTCGCCGCGGCCCAGAAGATGGGCGGGGAGCTCAAGCTGGTCTGGGACGGCACGCCCCCTGCGGCATCTGCGAGCCCGTCGGCGAGCCCGTCGGCGACCGTGGCGGCAAGCGCGTCGACGAGCCCGTCCCCCACCCCTACCCCCACCCCTACCCCCACCGCCCACCCCGACCCCCACCCCGACCCCCGCGCCAACTCCCGTCAAGTCACCCGCGCCGCCCAAGACGTTCACCGTCGATGCCGCGACGGTTAGCAGTTGGATCGTCTTTGGCACCAGGGCAGACGGCACCTACGGTCCGGCAGTGGACCCGGCCCAGGTTCAGGCGTATCTCTCGACCCTCTCTCCCATGGTCACCGTCGCGCCCGTGGAGCCGTGGGTCGTCTACGACGACTCGGGCAATCCCGTAGATCTCAAGGCCGGCAAGGATGGAATCGGTATCGACATAGGCGCGACCTCGCAGGCCATCGAGGCCTATCTCGACGGCCTGGCCTCCGGCGGGGGCTCCAGCTCCAGCGTCGCAATGGTGGCGGCTCCGGTCTCGCCTCGCGTCACCCTCGACAGCCTGAAAGGGATGGTCAAGATCGGCGCCTGGACGACCATCTTCTATCCGGACATCAGCAACGGCAACGGCGCGAACATCCGCGTCCCGGCGAAGCTCCTCAACGGCCAGGTCGTGGGCCCCGGCCACCAGTTCAGCTTCCTCAACGCCGTGGGGCCGATAGACCCAGCTCACGGGTACACGCTGGGCGGCGTTATCAAGGGCGGCAAGAGCGACCACACCGGCGCCATGGGAGGCGGCATCTGCTCGGCCTCCACGACGATGTTCAACGCCGCGGCGAGGGCCGGGCTACAGATAGACGAGCGCCACGCGCACTTCTACTACATCTACCGCTACCCCGTCGGGCTCGACGCCACCGTTTATGGGGAGGGCCCTGGGGCGTGGGACATTAAGTGGACCAACGACACGCCCAACCCGATCCTGATCCGCGGCTACTCGACCAAGGGGTCCAAGAGCACGATCACCATCGAGCTGTGGAGCCTGCCGCTCGATCGGACGGTCACCTTCAGCCCGGAGTTCAAGGCGAACGTCGTCCGAGCTGGTGACAGCACGGTGTACGTGGGCTCGTTGAAGCCGGGCCAGCAGAACCGCGCGGAATACCCGACGGACGGCTTCGACACGTCGAGGACCCGCACGGTGACGGACTCCACCGGGAAAGTGATCCACACCGATACGTGGAACTCCCACTACACCAAGGTGGACGGGATCCTGCAGATCGGGGCTGCGCCGGCCCCGGCACCTACACCTCCACCGGCGCCGGCCCCGGCACCGCCGGCCGATGTGCCACCGGCGCTCGCGCCACTACCCTCGGCGCCACGGCGCCGCGGGGTTCGCTAGCCCCTACTTCAGGGGCGACCGCTCCCGGCAGGCGGCCCGTTGGCCTGAGTCGGCTATTCCTCGACCGGGCCCTGAACGTCGTCGTAGACTCGCGCCTCATGGATCCGGCCGCTGGGCCCGCGCTCGTACACGGCGACGCCGGCCTGTGGTGGCAGGTCCACGCCGCCCCACTTGACGGCGTTGAACTCGAGCGCGGTACGTACGCCGTCCTCGGTCGCAGTGCAGTGCTCAAGGACGATTCCGCCTCCCGCGCTGAAGAAGCGCGTGTAGAACTCGCTCAGGGCGGCGGTGCCGCAGACGCGGAATTGGGGACCGGCGGGCTCCCGAAAGCAGCCGTCCGGCTCGAACGTAGCCACGCAGCGCTCCGCGTCCCCTGCGCCGAGCGCAGCCTGATACTCCCCGACCACGTCGGACTCACGGGCGGATGGGTCGCGCGCTAGGAGCGGCGGGCGCAGCACGTGATGACCGAGCAGAGGCCACTGGCTGTGATAGATGCGAATGCTGACGGCCCGTTTCGCCAGATCGGGCTCCACGACCACCGCCACCGGAAGGACGAACGTGCGCCCGTCATCGGTCAGCTGTACGTCGAATTCGCCGACCGTTCGGCTCGAATTGGTCGTCGTCGCCACTGCCATCGTCTTCGCATCGCGAGCGCGCAGCCACGCCGCGCTGGATCGGCCGTAAGCCTCCAGCGCCGAGCGACCTTCGACGCGGCCGGCGCGCGGCTCGTCGATCGTTACCCCACCCGGAAACGCCTCGAGCAGCCGCTCGGGATTGCCAGCGAGGAGAGCATCTCGAGCTGCAGCGAACCAGCCGTCGGCTGCATGCGCTCGAGAGGCCTCGAAGACGGTCCGTCCGAACTCGGGAAGCCAGATCATTGGAGCCACCTCTGGATTGCCAGCGACACGTCAGCCGGACGCTCGGCATCAGCCGGTCAGAGGCCTAACCTGGGCCCGTGTCCGACCGCCGGCCAGAGCTTGACGGCCGACCCGTTCTTACCACTCCGGCGACGTTGCCGATGATCCCGGTGACGACGGTTCTGGCCCGCGGCTCACGCTCTCGATCGGCGGGGGTCCACCCAGCCACGGTTCTTCTCTCGACGGAAGCTATTCTGATCGAGCGCCCGATCTCCGCCGGGCCTTCGCCGGGTCGTCGCAGCTATGCCGCCGGCACCCCAGAGGAGTCCGTACATGAGAGTCCTGTTCGTCGGAGGCACCGGCCTGATCAGCAGCGCCTGCACCAGCCTGGCGGTGGAACGCGGTCTGGAGATGTTCCACCTCAATCGCGGCGGCCATCGGGACGGGCGGGACGCCGTGACGACTCTCATCGCAGACGCGCGCGACGAGCCGGCGGCCGAGCGAGCGCTGGCCGGCCAGAAGTTCGACGTCGTGGTGGACTGGATCGCGTACACCCCGGAGGACATCGAGCGCGACCTGCGTCTCTTCCGCGACCGGACCGAGCAGTTCATCTTCATCAGCTCCGCGAGCGCCTACCACAAACCGCTCGGCCACTGGCTCGTGCGAGAAGACACGCCGCTCGCCAACCCGTTCTGGGACTACTCGAGGAACAAGATCGCCTGCGAGGAGCGCCTGATCCGGGCTTTCCGAGAGGATGGATTCCCGATCACGATCGTCCGCCCCTCGCACACGTATGGCGACAGCTCGATGCCCCTGGCGGTCAGCAGCTGGGAGCGGCCCTTCACCTCGATCGCGCGATGGCGAGCGGGCAAGGCGCTCATCGTGCCCGGCGACGGCACGTCGCTGTGGACCCTCACGCACAACAGCGACTTCGCCGTGGGCTTCGTGGGTTTGCTCGGCCGCCGCCAGGCGATCGGCCATGCATTCCACATAACGTCGGACGAAGCGCTGACCTGGGACGAGATCCATCGGCAAGCCGCTGCCGCCGCGGGTGTGGAGCCGCGGATCGTCCACATCGCCTCCGACTTCATCGCCGCCTGCATGCCGGACTTCCGCGGTAGGCTGATAGGCGACGCCTCGGTGAGCTCAGTCTTCGACACCACCAAGATCAAGCGCTTCGTGCCCGAATTCCGGGCCACCATGCCATTCGCGGAGGGGATCAAGCGAACCATCGCCTGGTTCGACGCGGACCCAGCCCGACAGCAGGTCGACGCCGAGACGGACGCCAGGTGGGACCGCGTGATAGCCGCCTACGACAAGGGCCTTGCGAACGCACGGATGGCGTTCGCAGGAGGGGCCTGAAGCCCGGTTGGCGGCGCCCTGGAAATGCCGTGGCGCCGCTCGTCAACGAGCGGCGCCACGAGAGAATCGCGCGGACTGGGCGAACCGCTCAGTCGTCCGTGTCGGGCGCGAGGGTGAGCGAGCCGAGCAGCCCGTGCTGCTCGCCATCAGGTCCCGCGGTGAAGAGCAGCGTCATCGGTGTCCCGGCGACGCCGTTTCCGAACTGCAGGCCCCATAGGCCGTCGATCCAGATGGGCTTGCCGTTCGTGCCGCGAAGCGTGCCTTCGAACTCGCCGTTCCGGAGGCTGTAGGCGTTTATCCGGCCATTGCCGAAGTTGCCGACCAGCAGGTCGCCGCCGAACTCACCGAATCCCATCGGCGCGATCTGGAGACCCCAGGGGGAGTTCAACTGGCCGTGGCGCACGAGCCGCTTCAGAAGATGACCGGTCGTGCTGTACACGTCCACGAATCCGTGGCCTCTACCGGCCACGTCGTCGCCCGTTGGGCCCACCTTCGCGTACGTGACATACAGCTTGCCGCCCAGGTTCTGGATGTTGAACGGCGCGTAGCCGGAGGGAATCGCCTTGTCCTTGAACGCGCCTGGCCACGACTGGAGGGCGAAGCTGCCGTTGAAGACGTCGATGCGCCCGAGGGCGAAGTCAGCCGCGTACAGCCAGCTTCCGCCTGCGCCGGTCGAGATCGCGAGGCCCTTGTAGGTCGCTCCGGGCACCGTTGCGACGCTCACGGCCATCGTGTTCGGCGAAAGCGCTCCTTGCCATGCGTCGATCGAGCCGTGCTCAGACGCAAAGATGAACTTCGCCGGGGCTCCGCCGACCATGAAGTCGGAGCCGGCATTGAAGACCTGTCCCGTCGGGGCGCCATCGGGGATGGCGACGGTAAGCGGGACCTTCGCGAACGGATTGCCGAGGGTCGCTCCGTGGTAGAGCGTGGTCGAGTCGCTGCCGTTGTTCGAAACCCACACCGGCGTGGTGGGCCCAAAGCTCATGCCCCAGGCGTTTACGAGACTGGCATCGACGATCGGAGCCCAGCCGGGGACATCCGACACCAGGTTGGTCTGAACGAAGGTCGAGTCGTTGTCGTCGCCGTGGGCCGCCGCGGCGAGCGGCGTGGCTGCTATCGCCAGGGAACCTGCGGCGAGCAACCCCAGCAGGAGTCCGACGCGGCGTCGGAAGGAGACTGGCGGGGAGAGCCGTGTCGTCGGCAAGAGAGTGAGGGGACGCAAGGTCATGGGGACCTCCTCCATTGCATTGCGCCAGTACGAGCCATCGAGAGTGGATCGTGCGCCGGCGGCTTGGATGCGTATCGAGTACGAACCGCCGGCCGCACCGGATCCTGCTCACGCCAACCCACGTGAGATGGACCGTTCCCCGGGACAGATTCACGACGACCTGCCGGGACGTGCAGGTGGATCATGGGCCGGTTGGGTAGGTGCCCCTACGGTCTACCCGACGAGGTCCGAACGACGTCGCCGGACCGCAGACACCGGCGAGGGCGCCCGGGCCTCAGCTCGCCTTTCCGGACCCCTTGATCAGACTCGGTCAGCTCGCGGTGCCAGGCCACGTCGCGCCACATCCCAACGAACTGCGGCTCGCAGAAGTTGCTGGTCGCGATCGCCGCCCAGCGGCCCGTCTCCACGGCGGTCCGCACCCCCAGCTCGCAGAGTTCCTTGATCAGGGCCCAGTCGAGCCCGGGCAGGTCCCGCCACTCGACAAGCGCCCAGCACTCAGTCGTCGCTACGGGTCGATCGAGCTCCGCCGACAGGTCGGCGGTCTCGCGGATGAGCCGGACGAGCTCGGCGCGCCAGTGGTCGCGTTCGGCCCGATAGAGCGGCTCGGCATGCTGCTGGAGCATCCGGTAGCCGCGCAGGCCCTGGGTCGGATAGTCGTAGTTGAACCGCTCGTAGAAGTCCGACGCCTGGGCCATCCAGATATGCGGCTCGAGAAAGTCGAGGAACCCGAGATCGCGGCGCGCCCACCGCTTGTTCGGCAAGACCGAGAAGGTCAGGGGCAGTCCGCGCGAGTACGGGCGGAAAGCCGCGATCGCGGCCCGCATCCAGGCCATCGCCGGTTCGGTGCTCCAGTCGTCGTACAGGGCGCCACGCGGCTGCTCCTTGAAGAACGGCGCCCAGTTCGGGTGCGGCCACTCGTTGCAGAGGTCCACGTAGAGCAGCGCGTCCAGCAGCCCTTCGCTCTCGAGCAGGTCGAGGGTACGCGACCAGGCCGCCGCGTGATCCTGGGGCGAGGCAAGCCGCAGACGGGCCTCGGTCGCGTCCTGCGGGAACCAGGTCGAGAGCCCGACGACGACGCCGCGGTCACGGCAGCGACGGATGAAGTCCCCGAGGGCGGGCCACGGCCGAGCGCGCACAGGCAGAGGGCTCCCCCAATCGTGGCAGTCGGCGCCGGGTAGGAACTCCCATTCGGCGTTGGGATCTACGGACAGGAGGTGCGGGAAGGCCTCGAGCCGAACGGCGTCGTACCCGCGCTCGACCAGCTCGTCGAGGGCCCGATCCCAGTCCTCGAAGCCGGCGCCCGGCCAGCGACGCAGCAGCCACGAGATGTCCCACATGGCGATCGCGCGCGGGTGCCGGAGGTCCAGGTCTGGCATGACTTCGGGCTACGGGAGGAGATGGTCCGCAGAGCGTATCGGGTCGGCGATCTCCGGTCGAGCGCTAGCCCGTGACCCTGATCATGGCGAAGCCGTCGTGGCCCTTCACGCCGACGGTTTGAAGGGCAGTTGCCTCGAGCCGCGGCTCCGAGGCGACGAGCTCGAACATCCGGCGAACGCCCCGAACGCTCACGTCGTGGCTGGTCGTGTCGACCACGGCGCCCTGGCGCGCGATGTTGTCGACGATCATGACCGTCCCCGGGCGTGACATTCGCAGCGCCCAGGCTACGTAGTCCGGGTTGTTCTCTTTGTCCGCGTCTATGAAGACGAGGTCGAACGGTCCCGCGCCTTCGGCAGCCAGGCCTGGAAGCGACTCCAGGGCCGAGCCGACGCGGACCTCGATCATCGAGTCGAGACGAGCCCGCCGGAAGTTCGACCTGGCAACCTCGGCGTAATCCGGGTCCACCTCGAGGGTGATCAGGCGCCCGTCCGGTGGCAGCGCCCGGGCCATCCAGATCGTGCTGTAGCCGGCCAGCGTCCCTATCTCAAGGATCTTCCGTGCCCTCAGCATTCGAGCCATGAGGTACAGGAACTTGCCTTGCGTCGGCGACACCTGGATCTGAGGCATGCCCGCGTCGACGCCGGCCCTGACGGCCGCGTCCAGCGCGGCATCCGATGGAATGAGCACGCCGGCCAGATAATCGTCCACCTGACTCCAGCGCTCCTGGGCCATTCTTCCACTCCGATCCGCGGCGGGCGAAAAGCAGTCCGCGACCCGGACCGCCGACCCGCAACCTTCCGCCAATGTTGTCACTGCGAAACCTGGCGGCAGCCGCGGCCGAAGCACTGTTGCGACCACCGGACGGCGAGCTGCCGATGTTCCCAATTCCGGAACACTTCGCCGTCGCCCGACGCCGGCCGACGATAATCACGGCTTCGGAGGGACCCGCGGCCATTTGGCCGCCGGGCGAATGCCGGGCAGGAGACGGATGTGAGCGTTCCATCGGCCTTCGAAGCAGTAGTCGTGGGAGCCGGGCAGGCCGGATTGTCCATGAGCTGGCACCTCGCGCGTGCCGGACGCTCACACGTCGTCCTCGACGCCCGACCGACCCTCGGCGGCGGGTGGCAGGACCGCTGGGACGAGTTCTGCCTGGTCACGCCGAACTGGAGCGCGTCGTTTCCCGGGCTTCGCGTACGACGGACCCGACCGGGACGGCTTCATGCCGCGCACCGAGATCGCCGCTCGGATAGCTCGCTATGCCGAGGTCATCGACGCCCCGATCCGGTTGGATACCCGCGTCAACAGGCTGGCTGCCCGGCCGGGGGGTGGTTTCCACCTCGAGACCACCAACGGACCACTCGACGCGACGACGGTCATTGTCGCCACGGGCTCGTTCCACCGGCCGAAGACGCCACCGATAGCCGCCGAGTTGCCGAAGCGCCTCGTACAGGTCCACTCCCACTACTACCGGAAGGAGTCTGATCTTCCGCCGGGCGCCGTCCTGGTGGTCGGCTCCGGGCAGTCGGGCGCGCAGCTCGCGGAGGAGCTGTTCGAGGCCGGCCGGCGGGTCTATCTGTCGGTCGGTTCGGCCGGCCGCATGCCCAGGCGATACCGCGGCCACGACAGCTTCCGATGGATCGCCGAGCTGGCGCAGCGCGGTGAGCGCTTTGGCGTGACCTTGCCAACCGTGGACATGCTGCCGAGTCCGCTGGCGAAGTTCGCGGGCAACCCGAGCTGGTCCGGCCATGGCGGCGGTCACGACACGAACCTGCGAGAGTTCGCGGCGCGCGGGATCACGCTCCTGGGGCGGATAGAGCGAGTCGACGGCGAGCGGCTTGGCCTGGCACCGGATCTGCCCGCGAACCTGCGACGCGCCGATGCCTTCTTCGGTGAGCGCTTCAAGCCCTTGTTCGATCGGTACATCGAGGCCGCGGGAATCGGCGCCCCGCCTGACGATGCGATTCCGTTCGACTTCGAGCCGCCCCTGCTCGAAGAGCTCGACCTCGCCCAGGTCGGCATTTCGACCGTGCTTTGGACGACCGGCTACAGGCTCGACTACGGCTGGATCGACCTGCCGATCTTCGACGAGTTCGGCTATCCGAGCCAGCGGCGTGGCGTGACCGAGGTCCCCGGCCTCTACTTTGTGGGCCTGCTATGGCAGCACAACCAGATGTCCGCCACGCTGCCGGGAGCTGCCCTCGAGTCCCAGCACCTGGCCGAGCACATGGGCCTGACGGTCGAGGCTCAAGGACCCGGGGCCATCCGGCCTTGAGCTCGGGGCCGCGCCGGTGGCCGAGACGGCGCGCCCGGACAGCCTCGGGCGCGAGAACAACAGCGCCGCGAACCGGCACCTCCGCCCCTGGCTTCGCGTTCACGACAAAGTAGAGTCTCGCCCGTGGGAACGTGGATCAATCAGCTGAAGGCCGACCCGCTGCCATCGCTTGTCGCGGAGCGGATACCTGCGGGGGTGGACGGAAGCGACACCGCTGAGCGCGAAGGGTGACATCGAACCAGCCCTCCGAGACCCGCCCGGGCGCGATCGCCGGCGGGTTCGCCCGCAGGCCGAGCTCGAAGAGCCGATCCTCGCGGAGCTCTTCAGCGTGGAGCGGCTGGAGCAGCACGCGCAGACCCTTGCCGCCGCCCAGACGGTCACCGACACGCCCCGTCGGGGACACGCCGTCGGGCCCCGCATCGCCGAGAACGGCCGCGTCCTGCTGGAGTCGTACCGCATCCTGGCCCGCGCGATCAAGGACGAACGGTCGATCACGCCGGCCGCCGAATGGCTCGTCGACAACTTCCCCATCGTCGACGAGCAGCTCCGCGAGATCCGCGACGACCTGCCCCCGGACTACTACCGCGAGCTCCCCAAGCTGGCCGAGGGCCATCTCGCGGGCTACCCGCGGGTCCTCGGTCTCGCCTGGGCCTACATCGCGCACACGGACAGCCGCTTCGACCCGGAGAGCCTGCGGCGCATGGTGCGCGCCTACCAGGGCGTGGAGCCGCTGACGATCGGCGAGCTGTGGGCGATCGCGATCAGCCTCCGGATCCTCCTCGTCGAGAACCTCCGCCGCCTCGCGGAGCAGATCGTGCGCAGCCGGGCCGCGCGGCAGAAGGCGGACGAGCTCGCCGACGGCCTGCTCGGCCTCGGCACGGACGGCCCGGAGGTCGCGGCGGCATCCCTGCGTCGGCTCTCGCGCGCGGCGCTCCCGACGGCGGCCCGCGTCCAGCTCTTCCAGCGCCTGCGCGACCAGGACCCTGCGGTCACCCCCGCCCTCCGCTGGCTGGAGGAGCTCCTCGCGGCCCAGGGGACCACCGCCGAGGAGATGGTCCGCCTCGAGCACCAGCGCCAGGCGACGATGAACGTGACGGTCCGCAACGTGATCACGAGCATGCGCCTCATCTCGTGGTTCGACTGGGCCCAGTTCGTCGAGAGCGTCAGCCTGGTCGACGAGGTCCTTCGCGCACGAAGTCCGTTCGGGGACATGGACTTCGCGACTCGAGATCGCTACCGGCACGCCGTCGAGGAGCTGGCCCGGGGTTCGGGCCTGACCGAGGTCGAGGTCGCCCGGACGGCCGCGGCGATGGCGGACGCCGCGCCGCTCGGCTGACGACGTCGAACCGTCCCTGGCGGCTCGACGCCGGGATCCCGGCTACTACCTGATCTCCGACGGCCGCGTCGCGTTCGAGCGCGCCCTCCACGTTCGGGTGCCGCTGGCGGGCCGGCTGCGGCGCGCCTATGTCCGGGCCGCCACGCGTGGCTACCTCGGGACGCTCGCGCTGGTCACGGCGCTCATCCTCGCCGTGCCGCTCCTCCTGTCCGGGGATGGCGGCGCCGCGGGTGCCGGCATCCTCGTCGTCGCGATCCTCGCGCTCGCCCCGGCCTCCGACCTCGCGATCGCCCTCGTCAACCGGGCGGTCACCAACGTGCTGGGCCCGAGACCGCTGCCCCGGCTCGATCTCGACGATGGCGTGCCGTCCCGGCTGCGGACGCTCGTCGTCGTGCCGATGCTCCTCACCAGCGAGGCGGACGTCGAGGCCCAGGTCGGCGGCCTGGAGGTCCACTACCTGGGGAACCGCGAGGGCGATCTTCGGTTCGCCCTGCTGTCGGACTGGCTCGACGCCCCGACCGAGCACGTCCCCGGCGACGACGAGCTCCTCTCGGCGGCGGCGGCGGCCATCGACCGGCTCAACGAGCGCCACGGCGAGGCGCCCGGGGGAGGCGCCCGGTTCCTGCTCTTCCACCGGAAGCGAACGCTGGAACGAGGCCGAGGGCTGCTGGATGGGCTGGGAGCGCAAGCGCGGCAAGCTCCACGAGCTGAATGCCCTCCTGCGCGGCTCGACGACGACCGGCATCCTGACCACCGGGCGGACCGCGTCGACCCCGCCGACGGACGTGCGCTACGTGGTCACGCTCGACGCCGACACGCGGCTGCCCCGGGGCGCGGTGGGGCGCCTCGTGGGGACGATCGCCCATCCGCTCAACCAGCCGACCTTCGATCCGCGGGCCGGCCGGGTGACCCAGGGCTACGGCGTGCTCCAGCCACGGATCACCTCGACGCTCCCGGCCGAGCACGAGGCATCGATCTTCCAGCGGATCTTCTCCGGATCGGCCGGGATCGACCCGTATGCATCCGCCGTCTCCGACGTCTACCAGGACCTGTTCCGCGAGGGGAGCTTCACCGGCAAGGGGATCTACGACCTCGACGCCTTCGGCGCGGCGATGGCGGACCGGGTACCCGAGAACGCGCTCCTGAGCCATGACCTGTTCGAGGGCGTCTTCGCCCGGGCCGGGCTGGTGACCGATGTCGAGCTCTTCGACGAGTTCCCGTCGAACTACCTGGTCTCGGCGGCCCGCCAGCACCGCTGGGCGCGGGGCGACTGGCAGCTCCTGCCCTGGATCCTCGGCCGGGCCCGCGACGCCACGGGCCGGCGGAGCCGGAGCTCCATCCCCGGCATCGCCCGCTGGAAGATGGTCGACAACCTGCGCCGGACGATGTCCGCCCCGCTCACGCTGGCCACGCTCGTCGCGGCCTGGACGCTCCCGTCGGTCTCGGCCGGCCTGTGGACCGCGTTCGTCCTGGCGTCGGTGATCGTCCCCGCGGCGCTGCCCGTCCTGGCGGGACTGCTGCCGCGACGGCAGGGCATCTCCAAGCGCAGCCACCTGCGAGCCGTGGGCGCGGACGTCGCCCTCGCCGCGGCCCACGTGGGCCTCGGCATCACGTTCCTCGCGCACCAGGCGTGGCTGATGGTCGACGCGATCGTGCGGACCCTGGCGCGGCTGTACGCCACCCGGCGGAACCTCCTCGAGTGGACGACCGCCGCGCAGGCCAAGGCCAGCCACGACCTCGACCTCGCGGGGTTCTACCGGCAGATGGCGGGCGGCGTCGCGATCGCGGCCGCCACCGCGGTCCTCGTCCTCGCCGTGAAGCCGGGCGCGGGCTGGATCGCCGCGCCGTTCGTCGTCCTGTGGCTGCTCTCGCCCGCTCGTCGCCCGATGGGTCAGCCTGCCACCCCCGAATCGGCCGCGGAGCAGCTCTCGGCCGCCGACGTCGGGGCCCTCCGCCTGACCGCCCGCCGGACCTGGCGGTTCTTCGAGACCTTCGTCGGTCCGGAGGACCATGGGCTGCCGCCCGACAACTTCCAGGACGATCCCGCGCCGGTCGTCGCGCATCGCACCTCGCCGACGAACATCGGGATGTACCTGCTGGCGACCGTGACGGCTCGCGACTTCGGTTGGATCGGGACGCTCGAGATGGTGGAGCGCCTGGAGGCGACGCTCGCGACCATCGGCAGCCTCGAGCGGTTCCGCGGGCACCTGTACAACTGGTACGACACGCGCGACCTGCACCGGCTCGAGCCGGCGTACGTGTCGTCGGTCGACAGCGGCAATCTCGCCGGCCACCTGCTCGCGCTGTCCAACGCCTGCCGCCAGATGATCGACCAGCCGCTTCCGGTCGCGGCCGCGCTGGCCGGGATCGGCGACGCGATCGCGCTGACCCGCGAGGCCGCCGGCGCGATCGGCGACGACCGGAGAAGCCAGACGCTCACCCGGCGGCACCTCGACGAAGCCCTCGAGCTGCCCGCCGGGGCCGGCGCCGCCGTCCCCGCGACGCCCGAGGCCTGGGCGGCCCGCCTGGGCGAGCTCTCCGCGCACGCCCGGACGCTGTCGGACGTTGCCGCGGCCCTCACCGCGGAGCGTGGAGAGGGTCCGGACGGCGAGCTGGTGACCTGGGCCGAGGCGGCTCGGCTGGCCGTGAGCAGCCACGTTCGAGACCTCGCGCTGCTCCAGCCCCCTCCGCAGGCGACCGCCTTCCCGACGATCGCCGAGCTGTCCGATCCGCCGGTCCGGCGACGCCGGCGACGGATCGCCGGCCGCGGCGATGCTCGTTCGACGACTCCAGGCGATCGCCGACCAGGCCCAGCAGCTCTTCCGGGAGATGGACTTCAGCTTCCTGTTCGACCCGACCCGCAAGCTCTTCTCGATCGGGTTCCGGGTCCGGGACGGCACGCTGGATCCGAGCTACTACGACCTCCTCGCCTCCGAGGCTCGCCTCGCCAGCTTCCTCGCGATCGCCAAGGGGGATGTCGCCCCGGACCACTGGTTCCGGCTCGGCCGCGCGCTGACGCCCGTCGGTCGTGGCTCCGCCCTGATCTCGTGGTCCGGGTCCATGTTCGAGTACCTGATGCCCGCCCTCGTGATGCGCGCTCCCGCCCTCAGCCTGCTCGACCACACGTACCGGCTGGTCGTGGCCCGCCAGATGAGCTACGCCGCCGAGCTCGGCGTGCCCTGGGGCATCTCCGAATCGGCATTCAACGCGCGTGACCTCGAGCAGACCTACCAGTACTCGAGCTTCGGCGTGCCCGGCCTCGGCCTGAAGCGGGGCCTGAGCGAGGACGTCGTCGTGGCCCCGTACGCGACCGCCCTCGGCAGCGATGATCCAGCCCGAGGCCGCGGTCCGGAACTTCGCCCGGCTGAGCAAGGCCGGAGCGGGCGGGCGGTACGGCTTTCGGGAGGCGCTCGACTACACGGCGCGCCGGCTCCCCGAAGGGGCGTCGGTCGCGATCGTGAAGAGCTACATGGCCCATCACCAGGGGATGGCGCTGGTGGCCCTCGGCAACGTCCTCAACGACGGCGCGATGGTGGAGCGCTTCCACGCCGACCCGATCGTCGAGGCGACGGAGCTGCTGCTCCAGGAGCGGATGCCGCGCGACGTGCTCGTGGCCCGGCCACGCGCCGAAGAGGTGAAGAGCGCCGCCGACGTGCGCGATCTCGTGCCGCCGGTCCTCCGTCGTTTCACCTCGCCCCACGACGCGATCCCGCGGACGCACCTGCTGTCGAACGGGCGGTACGCGGTCATGGTGACGGCCGCGGGATCCGGCTACAGCCGCTGGCGCGACATGGCGGTGACCCGCTGGCGCGAGGACGTGACTCGCGACTCGTGGGGCAGCTATCTCTTCCTGCGCGACATGCACACCGGCGCGGTGTGGTCGGCGGGTCACCAGCCCAGCGGCAGCGGAGGCGGACAGCTACGAGGTCGCCTACTCGGAGGATCACGCCGAGTTCTCCCGTCGCGACGGCTCGATCGCGACCGGCCTGACCGTCGTGGTGTCGGCGGAGCACGACGCGGAGATCCGCCGCGTGTCGCTGACCAATCTCGGCTCGCACGCATCGCGAGATCGAGCTGACGTCGTACGCGGAGATCGTTCTCGCGCCGCAGGCGGCCGATGTCGCTCACCCGGCCTTCCAGAACCTGTTCGTGCAGACCGAGTTCGTCCCCGACATCGGTGCCCTCCTGGCGACCCGCCGCCCACGATCCAGGGACGAGCAGCCGATCTGGGCCGCCCACGTCGCGGCGGTCGAGGAGGAGGCCGGCGGGGTCATCCAGTACGAGACGGATCGCGCCCGCTTCCTCGGCCGGGGCCGGTCGGTCCGCTCGCCGGTCTCGGTCATCGATGGGCGTCCGCTCTCGAACACGGTCGGCGCGGTGCTGGATCCGATCTTCAGCCTCCGGTGCCGGGTCAGGCTCGCCCCCGGCGCGACCGCCCACGCGATCTTCTCCACGGTCGTCGCCGAGTCACGCGAGGAGGTCCTGGACCTGGCCGACAAGTACCGTGAGTCGGCCACCTTCGAACGGGCGGCGACCCTGGCCTGGACGCAGGCCCAGGTCCAGCTCCATCACCTGGGGATCGAGCCCGACGAGGCCCACCTCTTCCAGCGCCTGGCCAACCGGATCCTCTACTCGGACCCGTCGCTGCGGCCGGCGGCGGGCCTGCTGGCGCGCAACGAGCGGGGAGCACCCGGCCTGTGGGCCCACGGCATCTCGGGCGACCTGCCCATCGTCCTGGTGCGGATCGACGAAGCCGAGGACCTCGACATCGTTCGGCAGCTGCTCCGCGCGCACGAGTACTGGCGGCTGAAGCTCCTCGACGTCGACCTCGTGATCCTCAACGAGCATGGCGCCACCTACGCCCAGGACCTCCACGATTCGCTCGAGACCCTCGTGCGGACGAGCCAGTCCACCCTGGTCCACGAGGGCCATCCGGGCCGCGGCGGCGTGTACATCCTGCGCGGCGACCAGCTCTCCACCGAGGACCGCACGCTCCTCCAGGCGGCCGCCCGGGCCGTCCTGCTGAGCCGCCGGGGCAGTCTTGCCGACCAGGTCATCCGCCTGGAGCGTCCCGAGAGGATCGCTCCGCCCGCAGCGCCGCCCGGCTTCGAGGCAGACCAGGAGCGAGGCGGCCGCGCCGCGTCCGGAGCTGGAGTTCTTCAACGGGCTCGGTGGCTTCGCCGATGACGGGCGCGAGTACGTCACCATCCTCGGTCCCGGGCCAATCCACGCCGGCGCCCTGGCTGAACGTGATCGCCAACGCGTCGTTCGGGTTCCAGGTCTCCGAGTCCGGGTCGGGCTACACCTGGTCCGGGAACAGCCGCGAGAACCAGCTCACCCCGTGGTCCAACGACCCCGTCAGCGACCCGGTGAGCGAGGCGATCTACGTCCGGGACGACGACAGCGGCGAGCTGTGGGGTCCGACGGCCCAGCCGATCCGCTGCGAGGAATCGACGTACGTCGCCCGTCACGGCGCCGGATACAGCCGGTTCGAGCACCTGCACGACGGCATCGAGCTCAACCTCGTCCAGTTCGTCCCGCTCGACGACCCGCTGAAGATCTCGGTGCTGACCATCGAGAACCGATCCGGGCGCTCCAGGCGCCTGTCCGTGACCGCCTACGCCGAGTGGGCGCTGGGCACCTCGCGCGGGGCCAGCGCCCCCCGGATCGTCACGGCACTGGAGCCGGAGACCCAGGCGCTCCTCGTGCGCAACCCGTGGAACACCGAGTTCGGCGGCCGGGTCGCCTTCCTCGACCTCGGCGGGCGGCAGACGGCGTGGACGGCCGATCGGACCGAGTTCCTCGGCCGCAACGGCGCTCCGGACCGGCCCGCCGGCCTGGACCGCGGACACCGGCTGCGAGGGAGCCGCCGGCGCCGGCATGGATCCGTGCGCCGCCCTGCAGACCAGCTTCGAGCTCGCCAACGGAGCGCGGACCCAGGTCCTCGTGCTGCTCGGCGAGGCGGACGGGGCCGCGGCGGCGGCCGACCTCATCCGGCGCGGGCGAACGGCCGACCACGAGGCGACGCTGCGCGACGTGGCGAGCTACTGGGACGACACCCAGGGCACGGTCCAGGTGCGGACGCCCGACCGCTCGATGGACATCATGCTCAACCGCTGGCTCATCTACCAGACGCTCGCATGCCGGCTGTGGGCGAGGACGGCGTTCTACCAGGCCGGCGGCGCCTACGGGTTCCGCGACCAGCTCCAGGACGTCATCGCCCTGGTGACCGCGAAGCGCGAGCTCGCCCGGGAGCATCTCCTGCGGGCCGCGGCACATCAGTTCGTCGAGGGAGACGTCCAGCACTGGTGGCATCCGCCGTCGGGTCGGGGCGTCCGGACCCGGATCTCGGACGATCGCCTCTGGCTGCCGTACGCGGTCGATCGCTACCTCGCGGTCACGGGCGACACGGCGGTCCTCGACGAGACCGTCCCCTACCTCGAGGGACCGGCGCTGCGGCCGGACCAGACGGACGCCTACTTCCAGCCGGAACGCTCACCGGAGTCGGCTTCGCTGTTCGACCACTGCGTGGCGGCTCTCGACCGGAGCCTCGCGGTCGGCGCGCACGGGCTGCCGCTCATCGGGTCGGGCGACTGGAACGACGGCATGAACCGGGTGGGCCACGAGGGCCGGGGCGAGAGCGTCTGGCTGGGCTGGTTCCTGCACACCGTCCTGGCCGCCTTCGCGCCGATCGCGGAGGCCCGCGGCGAGCGTCCTCGCGCGGAGCGCTGGCGGGCCCACATGAAGGCGCTCCGGCGGGCGCTCGAGCGCGACGGCTGGGACGGCGACTGGTACCGCCGGGCCTTCTTCGACGACGGCACCCCGCTCGGCTCCGCCGCGAACGCCGAGTGCCGGATCGACTCGATCGCCCAGTCGTGGAGCGTCCTGTCGGGAGCCGCCAATCCTCCCCACGCGGAGCGGGCGATGGCCGCGGTGGAGGAGTACCTCGTCCGACGCGGCGACGGTCTCGTCCTGCTGTTCACCCCGCCGTTCGACCATTCCGACGTCGATCCGGGCTACGTCAAGGGGTATCTGCCGGGCATCCGGGAGAACGGCGGCCAGTACACCCACGGCGCCATCTGGTCGGTCCTCGCCTTCGCCGCGCTGGGCGACGGCGACAAGGCGGGCGAGCTGTTCTCCATCCTGAACCCCATCAACCATGCCAGCACCCGGGCCGGGGTCCATCGCTACAAGGTGGAGCCGTACGTCATGGCGGCCGACGTCTACACCGAGCCGCCGCACGTCGGCCGCGGCGGCTGGACCTGGTACACGGGGTCGGCGGGCTGGATGTACCAGGCCGGCGTCGAGTGGATCCTCGGGTTCCGTCTGCGCGGGACGACGCTCCTGCTCGACCCCTGCATCCCCCGCGCCTGGCCGGGCTACGAGATCGACTTCCGCTATCACTCCGCCACGTACGAGATCGTCGTGGAGAACCCGCACGGGGTCAGCCGCGGGGTGGCATCGTCGGAGCTCGACGGACAGGCGCTGACGGGCGGCGGCGCCGCGATCCCGCTCGCCGACGACGGCGCCACGCACCGGGTCCGGGTCGTCCTCGGCTAGGCCTCGCGTCGGGCGGGTCTCAAGGTCGTGTCGTAGTTGCGACCCGGGCGGCGCCACGAGCGGATCGCGTTGACGGCCGCCCAAATCGCGATCTCCGGACCGGTGGGTATGCTGGGGCCGTGCTTCGCGTTGGATCGATCGTCATCCGCGTCGACGACCTCGCCCGCCAGAAGGCGTTCTGGACGGCTGCGCTCGACTACGTCGCACGTGACGACCTGGCCGATGACTTCGTCCTCCTGCGGCCGCGCGACGGGCGCGGGCCGAACGTCTCCCTCGATCGCGTCCGCTCGGCCGTCCATCTGCCGCCGCGGATCCACCTCGATCTCTACGCCGAAGACCAGGCGGCCGAGGTCGAGCGGCTCGTCGGGCTGGGTGCGTCCCGCGTCGAGTGGAAGCGGCGTCCCGCCGACGCCGACTACGTGATCCTCGAGGACCCGGAGGGCAACCGGTTCTGCGTCGTCGACGCGTCCGAGCGCCCCGCGCCCACGCCGGCGATCGAGACCGCGCCCGGCGCGTAGGGCCGAGCCGGCCAAAACAACCGGAATTGGCTGCGCGCTGCCGGCACAAAGCGGGGAAAGAGGCGCGTCCGGGCCCTGACTCGCCGGCAGCCAGGGTGGGGCCGATCAGGTAGGTCAGTGGTACTCACGGGGATACCTCCGGCCCTTCCGCGATAGTTCGAGCACGGCTAGCGTCCGCTTCGGAGGAGCCGGTCGGCCCGTCTCGTTTGATGCTGCGCCCGGCCGCTCGAGTATCAGAGAGGGCGGAACATGAGGACGGGAGGCTCGGGCTTTCACCGAAGTCTGTGGACCGTTAGCCGGCTAGCTTTGGCCGCGATGATTCTGGCGGGCATTGCGGCGCTCGCCGCCTTCCAGGCTTCGGCAGTCGCTGCCGCCGACCCCACTATCGCGGCCGCCGGCGACTACGGCTGCGATCCGTTGGACCCTCATTACAACAACCTCGACGGCACTCCCAACGGCGACGAATGCCAGCAGAAGGCGACTTCGAACCTCCTCGTCAACGGCCACTTCAGCGCGGTTCTGGCGCTCGGGGACCAGCATTATTGCGGCAGCCTCGCGGAGTACCAGCAGGCCTACGATCCCACTTGGGGCAGAGTCAAGTCGATCACGCACCCGATTCCCGGCAACCACGAGTACCTGACGGCAGGCGGCTCGACGCCCACGACCGGCTGCGATAGCTCCAACGCTGGCGCCGCGGGCTACTTCACCTACTTCGGGTCGGCCGCCGGAACCCCGGGCCAGGGCTGGTACAGCTACGACATCGGGGCCTGGCATCTGATCGCCCTGAACTCGAACTGCAGCGACGTGGGCGGCTGCATCCCCAGCTCGCCGCAAGGCCTGTGGCTGGCCGCCGACCTGGCGGCGCATCAGAACCAGTGCATCCTCGCCTACTGGCACATCCCGCTCTTCAGCTCCGGAGGCCGAGCTGCGCAGAACAGCTACTGGCTCTGGCAGCAGTTGTATGCGGCTCACGCCGACGTGGTCCTCGACGGCCACGACCACATCTACGAACGGTTCGATCCTCAGGATGCGAATGGCGTAGCGGACCCGAACGGCATTCGCGAGTTCATCGTCGGCACCGGCGGGGCCAACCACACCTCGATCGCAACCGTCGCTGCCAATAGCGTGGTCCGCGACACGACCACGTTCGGGGTGCTCGCCCTGACGCTGCACTCCAGCGGCTATTCCTGGAGCTTCGAGCCTGCGGTGGGCACCTTCACCGACAGCGGCTCGGCGTCCTGCCACAACACCGGACCCGCACCGAGCCCCAGTGCGAGCGCCAGTCCGAGCGCTCCGCCGAGCGCCAGCCCGCCAGCTGGCGGCTCCGCGACATTCAACCCGGTGGCCGACAGTTACGTGGACGCATCGGCCCCGACGACGACGCACGGGACGCTCACCAGCCTTCGATTCGACGGGTCGCCGGTCGTCCGCTCGTATCTGCGCTTCAACGTGAGCGGAATCACCGGCACCGTGGCCAGCGCCACGCTGCGAGTCTGGGCCAACACCGCTCAGACGACCGGATACGACGCCTATTCGGTCGCGGACAGTACCTGGGGGGAAACCAGCATCACAGGCGCCAACGCGCCACCATTCGGCGGGACCAAGCTCGGCAGCTCGGGCAAGATCACGGCCGGCACCTGGACGAGCGTCAGCGTGACTCCCGCGATCACCGGCAACGGAACATTCAGCCTCGGGCTCTCGACGACGAACAGCACTGCCGTCTCACTCTCGTCGCGCGAGGGCCTCTATCCGCCGCAACTGGTGATCGTCTCGTCGGGCTCGGGGTCGAGCAGCTCGCCGACGAACCGCGCCGACGACCCCGCCCACGAACCCTCCGACCAACCCGCCCACCACAGCCCCGACGGTGACGCCGACGCCGAGCCCGACCGCCTCTCGAAGCGGATCTCCGGGCAGCGCCACGATCATTCCCGCCGCCGACAGCTATGTCGGCACCTCGACTCCAACGTCCAACTTCGGCACGCAGACGCAGGTCCGAATCGACGGCTCGCCCGTGGTCCGCACATTCCTGCGCTTCACCGTGACCGGAGTGAGTGGGACTGTGAAGTCGGCGGTGTTGCGTGTCTACGCCAACTCGGCCCAGACGACGGGCTATGACCTCTACTCCGTCGCGAGACAACACCTGGGGCGAGACCACGATCACCGACGCCAACGCTCCGCCTTTCGGCGCCACGAAACTCGGGAGCTCGGGCAAGATCACGGCGGGCACGTGGACGAGCGTCGATGTGACCTCCGCGATCACGGGCAACGGAACCTACAGCATCGGTCTATCGACGACCGGCAGCACCGCCGTCTCGCTCTCATCGCGAGAGGGCGCCAATCCGCCTCAGCTCGTGATCACCTGGACGGGCAGTGCGTCGATAGTTGCGCCGATACCGCCGGGTCGTCCGGAACCGTGGCTCGTGACTCTGTACCTTGTCGTTGCGCTGCTTGCGCCCGGATTGCTGCTGCTCGAGCGGAGGCCCGTGCGCTGGGTCGTCAACGGCTCGCAAGTTCGGCCCCCAGAGTTGGCGCCGTTCGCGGTCGCGTGCAGGGCGCCTCATCCGAGCGGATCGTCGTGGCCGCGCGCGCCTTTGCGTAGGCCCGGCTGATTCCCGCCCTCATGGCAGGGTCAAACCCTGGCTCTGCTTGAGAGTGTTCTGGCGTGCCCGGAGGGCCTCGGGCGCGCCCTGACAACAACGACGTGGCTGGGCCTTTCGTCGAGCAGGTCCACGATCCCGACGCGAAATGCTCGCCTGCTTTATGGTGCGGCGCATCCAACTCGACCCGAAACGGGGCGCCGTGGAGAGCAAGGCACCGATGGAACGCAAGTGGCTCATTCTGACGAGCGTGTCACTCGGCTCACTCATGGCGACGCTTGACGGCAGCATCGTCAACATCGCCTTGCCGGCGATCCAGACCGACTTCAGGATCGACCTGACCACGGTGGAATGGGTCGTCGTGGCCTACCTGCTCATCATAGGCAGCTTGCTCCTTCCATTCGGCCGGCTGGGTGAGGTGCTGTCCTTCAAGCGCGTCTACCTCGTCGGGTTCGCCATCTTCACCGCGGCAAGCATCTGCTGTGGCGCTTCGCCCAACCAGCTCAGCCTCGTTGGCTTTCGCATCGTTCAGGCAGTCGGCGCGGCGATGATCATGGCCATGGGACCGGCCATCGTGGCGAGGGCTTTTCCGGCCAACGAGCGCGGGCGAGCGCTGGGCCTCAACGCCGTCAGCGTGTCCATCGGCCTGAGCCTCGGGCCGGCCCTCGGAGGCATCCTGACCCAGGCGGCGACGTGGCGGGCAATCTTCCTGGTCAACGCGCCGATCGGCGCCCTGGCCATTGTCTGGGCCGCTCGCGTGCTCCCAGCGGAGACGCCCGGGGAGCGTCAATCCTTCGATGTTCGGGGCGCGGTTCTCTCCGGGGTCGCGCTCTTCTCGCTCCTCCTTGCCCTCAGTGACGGCCAGGATTGGGGATGGACCAGCCCGGCGATCGTCGGCCTGCTGGTGGCCTTCGTGGTCTTGGCCACCGGCTTCATCCTGGCCGAGCGCAGTGCCATTCAGCCGATGATCGATCTCGCTCTGTTCAAGATCCGCCCGTTCTCCGCCGGCCTTGTCGGCGTGGTGGTTGCCTTCGCCGGACTGTTCACGGCCACCTTCCTGCTCCCGTTTCTGCTGCAACAGGCCCGAGGCTTCTCCCCGATCGAGGCCGGGCTGCTGTTGACGCCGGTGCCGATCACGATGGCCATCGTGGCTCCGCTCAGCGGCGCAGCCTCCGATCGTCTCGGCCCGCGACTGCCGGCCAGCGCCGGCATGGGCATCATGGTCCTGGGTCTTCTGAGCCTGACGCAGCTTCCGGTCGACTTCAGCCTGCCGGACCTGATCTGGAGGCTCGTTCTGTTGGGAATCGGCCAGGGTCTATTCATGAGTCCCAACAGCAGCGCGGTGCTGGGCTCCGTGCCGAGACTGCGCGTCGGGACAGCGTCGGGCACTCTGGCCCAGATGCGCGTCAACGGCCAGGCACTCGGCATCGCCCTGAGCGCCGCGATTGTGGCGATCCGTACGCCGGTCCATCTCGCCGGGTCTGCTGGAGTGCCCACTTCCGCTGCCCGGAATATCGCCCTAGCCGGCGCGATCCACGACGCCTTTGCGGTGGCCGCACTTATCTGTTGCTTTGGCGTCGTCGCCAGCCTGGTCCGAGGCTCCCAGGGCCATCACGAAGATCAACTCGAGGCGCACCCGGCCCGGAGAGAGCCAGGCCGCCGCCCGAGCTAGTCGCCGCTCAACGCACACGGCCCGAAGAGAACCAGGCCGCAGCCCCAGCTAGTGCCCGTCGCGAGAAACTGGCGGGTTGAGATTGACTCGGCGGAGCGGAGATGAAGCCAGGACCCGATCAGGCTGCAAGCTCTCTGCGGGTCCTGACGAGCCGCGCCGCGGCGACCGTGAGGGTGAGCCCGGCCAGCACGAGGAGGAGCGCACCAAGGAACCAGAGTCTCATTTCCGTTTGCCACGTCGATGTCACGTGATGAGCAGGCCCGAACGGCAGCGAATCGGTACATTGCCCGCTCAAGGAGTCCAGGACGCAGGCAAATGAATCTGTGGCGAACAGCCACGACCAGACGAGCCCGTGACCGACGAGCGCGCCGGCGAGACCGAAGGGACGCGGCCTCGCAGCGGCGAGCACGAGCGCGACGATGAGCTCCAAAACGATCGCGACGGGGGCTACGACGAGCGTCGCAAACCCGCCCGCAATACCGATTCCGGCACCCGCGATCCAGAACGCCCCGCGTCGCACAGCCAAGCTGCGACTACCGGCTCCCCCTGTCGTCTCTCCCTCCATCCCTCGGCTTCGTGCGGACAGCTTACGCCTTCAGAGACGCCTGAGGACGTCGAGTCATTCTCACGGTCGTCGGGCTCCGGGGGAGCTGAGAAGGACCGATGCCACCAAGCCGACAGGCGTCGTCTTCCCACGCAGATACAACAGGGGATGGCGCGCCCGGAGGGGTTCGGGCGCGTGCAAACAACAACGACAACGCGGCGACAGACCTGACGCGTCCGCCCGGCTGACCAGGCCGTGCCTCCAGCGTTCGGCTTCGGCTCTCGGCTTGGTTCGGCTGCGGCGCTCGGCTCGACCCGGATCGTGTTCGGCTCGTCCTCCGCCTAGCCGAGGGAAGCCCTGGGGAAGGTCTCGTCGGCTAGGGTCCACCCTATCCGCAGTCGAGGTACCACGCTATGTGCTATGTATAGAGGAATGCCCGACCCTTGGCCCCTCTGGCTCGCCAAGCAGCGACAGGAAGAGCTTATCCGTGAGGCCGACCAGTACCGTCTGGCCAGGGAGGCCGAGCAGTACCGCCTCGCGACGGCCGACCCAAAGCAGCCCGCCGACCGCCTGGCGACTCGGCTGTTCGACACGCTTCGGGCGAGTGTCGCACGGCCGCTCGCCGAGGTCCGGCGCGTGCTCTCAAGGCCCGAGGAGGAGTGCGACGACCTGCGCCCTGACTGCGCCCCCTACTAGCGGGCCGCGTCCAACGGGCCGCGTCCAACGGGCCGCGTCAACATCTCACCCTCAGGAAGTCGCGCGCCCGGAGGGGTTCGGGCGCGCGAGAACAACAATGCGTCGACGAGTTATCGGCATGGCCAATTGACGCGGCTCCCGGCCGCGGACCGGCACCTCAAGCCGTGATGGCCGAACCACCGGCCGCCCGTCCCGCCGATGTTTGCACCGGGGCGTCCATGGCGGATGGGTTGAAGCCCTTGGCGATCAGCCAAACCGCCATGACCATCTCCTGCAGGGCGAGCGGGGCCACGAGGACGCCCAGCGAGAGCCCGAACATGCTCCCAAGCGGCGGCACGATGCCGAGCGCGGCCCCCACGAGTCCCCAGGTGGACAGCCACCGGGGCACGAGCCGCGACTGGTAGAGCAGGACGTAGAACATGAGCGCGCCGAGAACGAACGGGATGGGCTGCAGCTGGTCCCAGATCACGGTCTCGGCGGTGCGCACGAAGTCGGCGAACGGCCCCGCATCCGACTCCTTGCTGAGCGCGATCAGCGTCAGCCACGCGAGCGCGCCAAGCATGTAGAGGACCGTCTCGATCGCGCCACGGAAGACGACGTACCCCATGGCCAGCGTCTCGTTGTACCGCTTGCCGACCGGCCAGAACACGACCGGGACCATCGCGAGCGCGAAGCCCGCCAGCAGGACGAGCAGGGCGCCGATGGCCAGCTGGTTCGGCTGCGCGGCGACCTGGGCCAGGTAGGCGGGGCCCGCCAGGACCGCGCCCGTGACGACCGCGCTGAGTACGAAGGAAACGGTTCCGATGATGTACAGCACGCCGATCCAGATGGCGGCCTTCCGATCCGCGCTCATGCCAGGCTTCCCCGTAGCGACGGCGATCCCTCGGTTCGTATTCATTCGCTTCTCTCCTATTCGGGTCGGGGCGACAGGATGACGACCGCGGTCTCCCGTGATCTCAGCGCCGCCAAGCCATCGAGACCCTTGTCGTACACGGCCCACCTGGCCCACAGGCGCGGCCGCTCGTCCGGGTCCGCTGCACGTGCGTGGACGGCGCGCGACCCACCGGGCAGATCGACGGTGACGTCGGGATGAGCCTGCAGGTTGAGCCACCAGGCGGGCTCGGCATCGGCCCAGCCGTTCATGGCCATGGTGACCAGGTCCGGACCATCCTCGAAGTAGCCGAGGATGGCCTTTCGCTCCTCACCGGTGCGGCGCCCGACCGTCCGCAGGCGCATCATGCCCCAGCGGTCGGCCGTCGCGGTCCGGAGGCCGAACCGGCCGCCTGTGACTGAATAGGCGGCACGCTGCAACCTCCAGAACGAGCGGATAAACCAGCGCGGCGGCAGAAACGGTGACTTCTTCGACGGTTCTGACATGGTGTGCTCCCGATCGGTGTGAGGGTGGTTGTGGCGTCCGGCGGAGGCCGGGGCTGGCGGTCGGCTGGTCATCCCTGTTCGTCCGAGTACTGGAAGACGTCGTCGAGCGGCACGCTCGAACACTCGCGCGATGCGGAAGGCCATCTCGAGCGAGGGCGAGTAGCGTGCCCTGTTCGATGGCGATGACGGTCTGACGGGTGACGCCGATGCGATCCGCAAGATCGGCCTGAGTCATCTCGTCGTGCGCGAACCGCAAGCGTCGGATGTCATTCGTGACCTTGGTCGGCTTGACCATCGCTATAGCCCCCGGCGATAGGCCACGAGCTTGACGACTGTGCTCACCAGGGACGACAGGACGAACCCTGCAACCATCGCGTTTGCGATCCAGAAGGGGTCGGCCTCCGCCAGCGCAAGGCCGAGTGGCAGAACCATTGCCACGCCCAGGACAGACCCGCCGACATACTCGCCGAACCGGTTGATCTCCTTGTCTCGCGCGTCATGCTTGTCGGCCTCGCTGGGCTTGGAGATGGCGACAAGGATGGAGCCAAGGATGTTCGCCACGACCGCGACGATGATCGCCGCAATCATGGGCTGCTGGAATGCGATCTCGGCGACGGCCGTGGTCCGTGCCTGCCCGAGGATGCTGGCGAAGTAGACCCCGAACACGGCGACCATGACCACGCCGTAGACCCAGTTGACCTTCTCTTCGAACGACATTCTCCGCTCCTATGTAAAACATTGCTGACATCGGCTAAGGTAAAGCACAGCAGACACAATGTCAAGTATTGTGTACACTATCGACCGCCGGGTCCGATGAGTCGTCGGGCCGGAACCGAAGGAGACAGACGTGTTCGGACAAATCCTGGCGCTCGTGGCGGTCCTGCTCATTGGGCTCGCCGCGGTCGCGATCCTGTGGCTGCTGGGAATGCGGGCCAAGTTCCCACCGACGATCAAGGCCATGATCTGGTTCACCCGCACGGTCATGAACCCGCGCCAGATGAAGTCGGCGGGCACGCCCGGGGCGTATGCGTCGGTGATCCGGTGTTGCGGCCGGAAGTCGGGGCGCCCCTACGAGACACCCGTCGTGCCGGTGCCTACCAACGACGGGTTCGTGATCGCGCTCCCCTACGGTTCACGGGCCAACTGGCTGAGGAACGTCCTGGCGAACGGGTCGGCAACGATCGTCCACGAGGGGTACACCTACGCGGTCGACCAGCCCGAGATCGTCCCGATGCGTGCCGTTGAAGCGTGCTTCTCAGTCTCCGACCGGAGGAGCAACCGCCTGTTCGGTGTCGACGAGTGCCTCCGCGTCCGCAAGGCGGCTGCCGAGCCGGCGGCACGGGAGCCGCAGCGACTGTAGGGTAGGCCGCACGCCGCTACAGCAACTGGCGCGCCCGGAGGGATTCGGGCGCGTGCGAACAGCAACGATCCGCGATGCCAAGCGTCAGCTCGGCTGTCCGGACGGTCCATGCCCGGGACGGCCTCGGCGACGCCTGAAGGCGGGAGTCCGCCACTTCGTAAGCGACTCTCGTCAGAACTCGCAGCTCCAAAATGAGATGGATCCGTCGCGCAGGAGAGAGTGCAACTAGGCGCAGAAGCTGGGCGGGGGCTCGTTCGGCAGGAGAGGACGCACGGCCAGCACGCGCTCCTCCTTCGCGGTGTCGAGGAAGACGGTCCCAGCGTGGGCAGTCTTGATGGAGGGCAGCTGGGTCGTGAGGCCGGCGCCCGAGAGTACCGCACAGCGTTCCTGGGCGTTCGCGGGGTCGACCAGCTTCCCGAAGTTGGTCCAGGTCCCCAGTCGCCATTGGGCCGTCCCGGGCGATGGATCCGGATGTCCCCAGATCTCGCCCTCCCACAGGGCCTCGCTTGGCAGGTCCGCGATGACGGCCATCGTGGTGGAATCCCATGCGCTCGGCGTCCCGAGCTCGTCACCGAGCCAGCCGGACATGTCCCCCAGGTGGGAGAGGAGGTCCTCGAAGGTATCGTATGTCCCGGGCGCGGGCACCGGTGCCGGAGTGGCAGCGCCTGACTCACTCGCGCAACCCCCGGACAGATCGTGGGTCACGCCGTTGATCACTATCTGGACATAGGTCGTGCCCGCGCCGGCCACCCCGCCCGCCCCGCCGGCGCATCCGAATTCGTGCGTCGCGCCGAGCAAGCCGTCGTGCTCGATCCTCGCGGCGATCGTTCTGATCCCAGCCTGGCTGATTGTTGCCGTCATCGGGGACACGTACAGCGGCGTGGGCTTGCTGTCGTCTCGGATCGAATATCGGTCCAACGTGTAGTAGAGACTCCCTCCCGAGATTGCGAGGCTCGAGAAGAAGAAGTTGCTGGGACCCACCGACGCGTTCACGGACCACATCCGGACATACAAGCTAAGGGCGCGTGCGGAAGCGGTCGGTGTGGATGAACTCGGCGGCTCGGTGGGCAGTGTGCTTGGCGACTCGACGGGAACCGCGCTCTCGGTTGCGGGTGCGGACGGCGCCTCACTGGCCGAGGCGGCCACCGATGGCGGCGGATTGGTCGAGGCGGACGGGGTGGCGCTTAGGTGCGTGGTCCCGCAGCCTGACAGAAGTACGCTTAGTCCGATCGCCAGGCAGGCGCGGGCGGTCGAGTGGACGGAACGATCGATCATTGAAATCATCGTCTTCCCCTCCGGAGCTCGTCGCGATTCAGCCTCAGCCTCTGCTCGAAGCGGCTGGCGCAGCGCCGGTGGCGTGCCACAAGTCGCTCCGACAGAGATATCGGTGGGAACCCCGCCGGGGAGAAGCGGCGCGGCTCGAGGCAACCGAGATTCTCGCGAGCGTGTGGTCGAAGGCGGTTCCGGAGCGCACCGAGAGTTGCCGCGGGTGGTGCTGATGCAGCCGATCGCGGTATCCGACGCGCTGATGAGGGCTGGGTCGGACAGCGCCGAAGCGAGCTCAAGCGGCACCTTGCCGACCTGCGGGCGAAGACCGGTCTCACGACCGAGCAGCTGATCTACGCTGGACGGGCTGGCGGTTGGCTCGTCGTCCCGAGTCTGGAGCCGCACTGAGAGCGCCTGTGAATGAAGCCGTCGGTCCAGCCGCGGGCGTCTTCGGGGCTTCTGCGATGATGTCGCCACAAGCACGGAGCGCCAACCCTGAACGCGTCAGGTTGACGCGCTTGTTCGATGGGAAGGCCGTTCGCGGCCTTACGTCACGGTGATGACCACGTTGCCGCGCTTGTGCCCGTTGTCGACGTACCTGTGCGCCTCGACGATGTCGTCCAGAGCATAGGTGCGGTCAATCACGGGCCTGATCTCACCCTTCGTCGCCAGCTCGCCGAGCAGCACCAGGTCTTCGCGACGAAGCTTCGGTGTCCCGTCGTCGACCGAGACGCAGGCTCCGCCGGGAGCCAGCACTTGCCGGCACCGCCGGAGAGCCGCGGCGCTCTTCCTCTTGCCCACGGCGTCGAAGATCAGGTCGTAGCGCTCTGCCCTGTCCGTGAAGTCCTCGCCGGTGTAGTCGATCACCGTGGTCGCGCCGAGCGATGCCACGAGGTCCACGTTCGCAGTGCTGCAGACACCCGTGACCTCCGCGCCGAGATGCCGGGCAAGCTGTACGGCCGACGTGCCCACGGCCCCGGATGCCCCGAAGACGAGGACACGTCTGTCCCGCTCGAACGTCGGCCTTGCGCAGGAAGTGGAGCGCGAGGAGGCCACCGTAGGGAATGGCCGCGGCTTCTTCGTCGGTGAGGTTGGCCGGTCGCGTCGCCAGAAGTCCGTCCTCCGGCCAGCACACGTACTGCGCATACGTCCCGAAGCGGTGTCGATTGAAGCCGAATACCCGGTCACCCACTTCGAATGACTTGACGTCCGGTCCGACCGAGTCCACTTCCCCTGAGAGCACCATGCCGAGCACGGGTTGCCTGGGCGCGTTCCAGCCGAGTGCGAGTCGCGCCATGATCCGGTAGGCGGGGCTCAGATCTGAGCCCCCGGACGTAGCAGTCGCTCGACGTCACGGCGGTCGCCAGGATGCGTATGCGCACCTCGTTCTTCCGGGGAACGGGAGTCGCGAGTTCCTCGACCCGGAGGACCTCCGGCGGACCGTACCGCGTGCAGACGACTGCTTTCACCTCCGAGTCCCCTCAGCCTGCGGATCCGCGTCCCGCTTCTCCCCCGGCAGGCCTGCTCCGGAGTCGACGACCTTCACACCCTTGACGAGGAGCCACAATGCCAGCCCGACTTCAGCGATGAAGCTCACGGCGAGCCCGGGGTAGTGGATCGCGGGGTAGGCCGGCAGCAGCAGGGCCTGAAGGAACCAGATCAGGACGGCGATTCCGTCAAGCATCAGAAGGACGCCCAGGAACCGGGGAAGGGACCTGGACTTGTAGACCAGATAGCCGAGCGGGAACAACCACGTGCCGAAGAACAGCTGGGCCGTGACGAAGCCCGTCTTGTAGACGTTGATGGACAGGTACGCCAGCCCCTCCAGCTGTGCCGCCGAGTAGGCCTGCATGTGGCTGGCCCCGTCCCCCTGCAGCATCGCGGATACCAGCGACAACATGCTCGCGCCCTGGATGGCGACACCGACAGCGTTGAGCAGTAGAAAGAGCAACGCCAGGTTCTTGTTGACCGGTCGCAGAAGAACGTAGAGACCCCATGCGGTCATGAGAAAGAGGAACCCTGATATCAACGCGATGACAAGACCCAGACGGAACGACCCCTCATTCGTGACGATCGCCTGGTAGACCTGCTGCGCTTCACCCAGCCCGATATTCGCCAGCATGGTGGCAAGCACGGAAGCCAGGATGTATGCGAGGTAGAAGCCGCCCGTGATTCTGGCCATCTTGTCGTGTGCCAGGTGATAGGTGATGCTATTCATTCTCTATCTCCCCGTGGTGGTTGACGTTGACGTAGACAAGCCGCCCACGCCAACTTCCGACTTGACATCTGACACACCTGCCTGGCCTGTCCCGGGCGTGGTCGGGGGCCAGACGTCAAGGTACGTGGTCTTCTGGTCGGCTGGCGGAACGTAGGTCTATGGGATCGATGGTACCCGCGGGCCCAAGCTGTCCCTGATCGAGGACCTAGACGGCGCCTCGTTGGACACGGAAGCGAATGAGCTCCTGATCCCGACGCTTCGTAAGGGAACGATCACTCGGGTCAGATTCGAACCCTTCGCGTCCGAGATCGTCACCATCCCGGTTCCGGCCCTGATCCCGTGTGAATAGGCCCCCTGCGCGGCCGCTCGATTGGCCGGCACGAGGGCCAAGATCGTCGGCGACCAGCGGAGCGGGGGCCGGGGCGAGGTAGCGGAGCGGACTATCAGCGGGCCCGTAGAGGCGCGAAAACGTGAGACCCGGCGCCGAACACGGGCCGGGTCTCTGCGCAGCTCTGCCAGGGGACTAGCCGAGCTTCTTTAGGACCTGCTCCGCCTCGTCAAGCGTGAATGCACGAAGGGTTTCCGTATGGACGTTGCCGGTACCCCCAGCGCCAGCCGCCGAGGCCAGCATGGTCTCGGCGTCCGGTGCCTCGGCCAGCACCACGAAATCGTATTGCCCTTGGGTCAGGTACCAGCCGTGGATCTTGGCTCCCAGGCGCTTGCCCCGTTCCTGGTTCCCCTCAGCGAACTTGCGGAGGTCCGGGAGGTTCTTCGCCCCCTGGGCTGTGAACTTGCCGAGAACAACGAACATCGCCATGTGAGCACTCCTGCTGTGGAGGAGCGGGTCGGTCTCGCCATTGGCCCAGTGCGTCGGATTGGCGACCGTGTTGGACGCCGCGCTGGTGGAACCCCCTTGGGCTCCATGCCACTCGCCGTGTCGGCGAAGTATGCGCGGTCCTACCCGAAAAGATGGCCAAGTCCCGGCGGGTGAACCAGCTCGGCAACTCCGGTGCATGCAGTGCTAGGGAAGGACGGCCCCCGACGCAGCCACACGACTGGCCGGGTTAAGGGCGGCCCGAGAATCCCACCCACTCCGGGCCTACCCGGTGTCGGCAAGTTGACACGCGGAGAGCGTTGCTGGATTGGGGACGGGTAGTTGTGTCGAACGCAGGACGGTTCGACACTCCGCTGGCTTGGAGGAGCCATGAACAGTTTCGGCATCGATCACCGCACCGGGATGCTGCTTGCTCGAGAGCATTCGACAGAGCTCCACGATGCTTGGAGTAGCGCCAACGGCCGGAGTCTCGGTCGGGACGACGAACCCCAGGAGCTGTGCCGCGATGGTCGCTATCGCGCCCTCGCAATGGTGGTGGCCCGCCTCTTCGCGGACCTGCGCCGTCGACCTCGGTCCACCACTGCACACCCGTCCAGTCAGGGCAGGATTACGGCATGAGGACCAACACAGCCGCACGTCCTGGCCTAACGCCTTCATCGGGACACCCTTCCTCCGCCCGGGGGCACCGATCGACGATTGACCCGGCGACCGCGGGTCGGACCCACAAGGTACGCCCGTGCAGGGGCAAGTGATGAGCTACCTACGGAATCGCAGGGCGACGATCACGCCCGTAGCCCGGGAACCATCGACACGATGTCCAGGTAGCGTGATGCCCGGCAAATCGCGCGCCGCGCGACAGCTGACAAGTAAGGCAACCTGCCCGAAGCGCCGGTAGGCGTCCCACCCGGCCTGGTTGCGGATGGCGGGACCCGAGGCAAGCGAGGAGAGAGCCCGCTGTAGGCTCCAGTCGAACGGATACCCGCATTGGGGGACACCCATGGCCCCGTACGGTCTTGGCCGCGTCCAGTCGCCGGACGACTCACGCGACCACACTCTGGCTGCTCACGCTCCTACTGTGGCTGCGGCCGCACCGCCACCCTCGTACGCCCCGCACTACCTGTGGACGGTCCTCGATCAGGGCCAGACGCCGCGCTGTGTAGGCTACTCAGGCGCGCTCGGACGCCAGATCGAGTCTATGCTCGAGGCGCGGGAGGCGCTCGTCTTCGACGCGGACGACCTGTATGCCAGCTGCAAGCAGCTCGACGGCTCGCCTAATAGCGACGGCACCTTCATTCGCGTCGCCTGCAAAGTCCTCCAGAGCCAGGGCGGCTTAATCAAGCAGGTGCTGCCGGGCCTCACGCCCGAACAGGCACGGGCGCTCGCGCTCGCACAGTCACAATCGAAGTCGATCCAGCTGCCGTCCCCGGGACTCGTCCTCAACGCCATCCTTTCGTTCATCGACTGGGTGGAGGGAACCCACCGCCACAACCCGACCCCCGCACCTACGCCGCCCGGCCCCGCTCCGGCGGTCAAGCCCGGCGATAGGCTGAAGATCTCCGCTTATGCCCGGCTTCGGACGTTGACCGAGGTCAAGCAGGCCATCGCCGCTTACGGCGATGCGTGGATCGGCAGCCCCTGGGCGAACAGCTGGTTCACACCGGGGCCGGACGGAACCCTGCCGCCGGCCGATGAGCTGGCGGGCGGACACGCCTACAAGTTCGTTGGCTATGACGACAGCCACGGGGCGTTCTTAATGCAGAACTCCTGGGGCACGGGCTGGGGCCTGCTCGGCCACGCGTGGATGCCGTACTCATACGTGACGCTGGGCGACATCCTCCAGTGGGAGTCCTGGCAGACCTTCTCCTGAGTCGGCCAGGGCGGTGGCTGGCGGGCGAGGCGTGGCAGGACGGGGGCTTCGTGTTCGCTTCCGCGAGCCGGTTGGCGGGTGACCGTCTCGAATAGCGCCCCGGACATCGCGCGGCAGTAGGGCGGCAGTAGATTGGCTGTCAGATCGGCTGTCAGATCGCCGTCGAGCCAGTCCCGGATGGCCCCCTGGCGACCATTTCACGCTCAGGAGCTGGCGCGCCCGGAGGGTGTCGGACGCGCGATAGCAACCTACGAGCTCCCGATCGAGGGCCGTGATGAGTGGCTCGCGGCGGCGAAGGTCAGATCGGCATGAGCGCCACGTCCCTCCGTCTCTGACGGTCGAGCAGGTCGCCATCGACGAGCTCCGTCCCGATCCGGCCAACCCGCGGCGGATCGCGAGGACGAGCTCGACGCCCTCGAGCGCAGCCTGCGCCAGTTCGGCTTCGTCCAGCCGGTCCTCGCCCGCCGGGAGGACGGCACCGTCATCGGCGGCCACCAGCGCCTGCTCGCGGCCCGACGGCTCGGGCTGACCACCGTCCCGGTCACCTACCTCGACCTCATCGATCGAGCAGGCGCGTCTGCTCAACCTCGCCCTCAACCGGATCTCGGGCTCCTGGGACGAGCAGCTCCTGGCGCGGCTGCTCGCCGACCTGCAGGCGAGCCCGAACGTCGACCTCTCGCTCTCGGGCTTCGGCGAGGACGAGATCAGCGACCTGCTGCGGTCGCCTCGAGACCCGCGAGAAGCGCGAGCGAGCCGGAGGACTTCGATCTCGACGACCGCCCTCGAGGAGGCGGCCCGAGCGCCTCGGACCAAGCCTGGCGATCTCTGGGCGCTCGGCGACCATCGACTCCTGTGTCGGCGACGCCACCAAGCGCCGAGGACGTCGAGCGGCTGCTCGGCGGGGCCAGGCCGGCGATGGCCTTCACCGACCCGCCCTACAACGTCGAGCCTCGGCGACCACGGCGGCCAGCAGCGCGGCGCGCCGGCGACGGCGGATCGCCAACGACTCCCTCGACCCGATCGCCTGGGAGGCGTTCGTGCCGGGCCTGGGCGCGGAACCTGCTCGCCTCGGTCGACGGCGCCATCTACGTCTGCATGAGCACCAAGGAGCTGCCGCTCGTGTCGCGGGTCCTCGCCGAGGAGGGCGGCCACTGGTCCGACACCATCATCTGGGCCAAGGACCGCTTCGTCCTCGGACGGGCCGACTACCAGCGCGCGTACGAGCCGATCTGGTATGGCTGGCGCGAAGGCGCCGAGCCACCACTGGTGCGGCGACCGCGACCAGGGCGACGTCTGGGAGATCGACCGGCCGTCCGACGTCGCCCCTCCACCCGACGATGAAGCCGCTCGCCTGATGGAGCGCGCCATCGCCAACAGCTCGAGGCCCGGAGAGCTCGTCCTCGACCTGTTCCTCGGGTCGGGCTCGCACTCTCATCGCCTGCGAGCGGACCGGCCGGCGCTGCGCCGGGAGCGAGCTCGACCCGGTCTACGCGACGTGGCCCTCGCGCGCTGGGAGCGCTTCAGCGGCCTGGAGGCGGAGCGGTCGATGGCTGAGCCGACCCCGGTCTGCTCGCGAACGTCGCGCCCGTGTGGGCGCCAGCCGCGGCCGCCACTAAGGCCGAGGTGCTCTGATGAGCCGAGCTAATCGATGCTAATCCGCCGCCGCTGCGCCTATGCCAAGGCCGACGGCAGACCCTGCGGCATGGCGCCCTCGATCGACCGCCCTACTGCTTCAGCCCACGACCCGAGCGGGCCGAAGAGGCCGCCGAGGCCCGCCGGCTGGGCGGTCTGCGCCGACGCAAGGAGGGCACCATCGCGGTCGCCTACGACCTGCCCGGGCTCGACACCGTCGCGGGCATCCGTCGGCTGCTCGACATCGTGGTCACCGATGGCGTCGGGCTCGACAACGGCATCCCCCGTCTGCGGGTCCTCATCTCGACCGCGGTGGCGGCCACCAACCTGCTCAAGGTCGGCGAGCTCGAGGAGCGCCTTGGAGCCATCGAAGCCGCCGTTGGCCAGGGCCCGCGTCCCGACTCAGACACAGCCTTCCCGATGGAGGTCATCCGATGACTCAGGACCGACGGGTGTCCACGCTCAGGACTCCGCTCTCCCCGACTCAGCTCGTCCTGCGCTGGCTGGCTGAGGCTCACAGCTTCGGCAGCATTGACGCCTGGATGCGCTCGGTCTTGGCCACGCCCCGACTACAGAGTGCGGTTCGCCGGCATGACCAGCGCTGCGGCCGAGGGAGCGCGGACCGCCATGCGCGGCAAGAGTCCTGAGGCGGTCAACTTGGCGGTCAGGAGCGCCGTGCGCGAGACCTGGTTTCGCTGGGAGCTGGTGATGGGTATCAACCGAAAAGCGTTTGAACTCCTCGACCGCGAAGGCCTCCTCATTGGAGTTCTCACTGGCGCCGACCTGCTGGCCTACCAGGCCAGCGATGGGCACCAGGTCGAAGACGTGGACCCAGGGCGTTTCGTTGCCTGGCGTGACGCCCTTGCGTTCCGTGTGAGCGAACTTCACGCTTGGGCCGCGGCCTGGTCCATGGCCGAGGAGCGTTATCTCGGCGGCCACCGGGCCCTCTTCCCCGATGTGGCAGCCGCCTGGGAGCGGCTACTGGAACAAGCGCAGTCCGCCGCCAACTCCGCGGCCTTGCTATCCGACCTCGACGGCGCTCCATCGGTCACTCCCGCCGACCCAGACGCAACCTTAGTCAGAACGACCGAACTCGTCGCCGACCTAGTGGAGCCGGCCAAGTCCGATGCCCTCGAGATCGTCGGAGAGCGCGAACGGGCCTTTGACGTCCACGTTGCGTGGATGCGGACGCTGTTCGCGCCAGCGGTTGGGCTCGCTGCGGGCGAGGCGGCTGCGGGCGAGGCGGCCGTGAGCGAGGCGGGGTGATCGATGTGCCCGGGAACAGGGCCTGCAATGGAGTCATCGTGTTGGCACGTCGCGGGCTGATACTGGTCCAGGGCCTCTGAAGGCACCGTGCCTGGAGTCGGATCGGTGACCTGCGTCTTCTGCGGATCGGCGGTATCGAAGACTGACGAGCACGTCTACGCCAGGTGGATGCGAAAGGGCATTCAGGCGGAAGCCCGGACGACCGTCACGGTCGGGCGGGAAGAGCGCTTCGTACGAACAGATGCCGGGCCGACGATCGTTCTGCGAAAGGGGGTTTGCCGGGGCTGCAATACCGGATGGATGGCCGCCCTTGAGCGAACGGTTCAGCCGCTGTTGCTCCCCGCGATGAGGGGCGAGCCCGATGGCTTACGCACCAGAGAGCCAACGCGCCATCGCTGCGTGGGCCACCCAGAAGGCTCTGCTCAGCTCGCTTGCGATTCGCGAGTGGGGCTTCGCCGCCTTCGCGCCGAGCCTCGGCCATCCGCTGGCTGTACGAGCATCGTGGCGACGCGTCGCCGCCCCCAGGCACCCAGGTTTGGCTGGCCGCGGTAGAGGCTCGGCTTGGAACGAGCGATGCGCTGACAGGGTCGATCAGCACCGGCTGGGCGCCGCCCTCGCCGCGTCTCCGCGGTTCTACTTCGTGACGGTCTCTGCTGGGTACCTCGTGCTACAGGTCGGTGGCCAGGACACCGACGCCGCCGGATCACCCGTCACGTTCGTTCGCCCGGACAATCTGCTTACGACCGTGCTGTCCATCTGGCCGGCGCGCGACCAACTGATTACGTGGCCGCCCGGAACGATCCTGACCAAGGACGAACTCACGGAGCTTGGCGAATGGGAGGGAACTCAGTCTGAGGCGGTTCGGCCGCGCGGCCACCTTCGCCATGAGTAAATCGTGTCGCCCTTCAGCGTCGGCTCGCGTCGAGAGCCGCCAGATGGCCGCCGATCTGATGCCGAAGTGCCCGACTCGCCGCGCCCGGCCCTTGCGAGAATGTGATCGCGCTCGGCGTGCGTCTCGGCCGAGTGGACGGGGACGGACCAGCTCTCTCGTCCTTGCCGGTCGCGCTTCTGGCTGCCACCGGCCGCCCCGTAGTCGTGCCCTCTGGTGTCCTGTCTGACGAGAGGATGGATGGCGATGGATCTGTTCGAGGCAATCTCAGGACGGCGGTCGGTCCGTGACTACACAACCCGGCGACCCGACGATGCCGTCATCTCCAGGCTGCTTACTGCTGCCGTCAGCGCACCAAGTGCTCGCGACGGCCAGCCGTGGCGCTTCACGGTAGTACGCGACCGCGAGTTGATCGATCGCCTGTCAGCCGAAGCGAAGGCATACCAGCTGGTTACTTTGCCGGCCGGGAAGGAGAACGACGCGCGGCGTGCCAGGATGGCCGACCCGGCAAACCATCTCCTGCACCACGCTCCGGCGTTGATCCTCATCTCGGCCGTCGAGCGATCGACCTGGGCGGTGGAGGATTGTGCTCTGGCCGCCCAGAACCTGATGCTCGTGGCCTGGAGCCTGGGTCTCGGCAGCTGCTGGATCGGCAACGTACAGTCCTATCTGAACACCCCCGACGGCAAGCGACTCCTCGGCCTGCCTGAGGGCTGCGTGCCGGTGGCACCGATCGTCGTCGGCTACCCGGCGAGCGAGGCCGCCCCGGTCTCGAGGAACGAGCCCGTGGTCAGCTGGATCGGTTAGGGAGGCGTGTCCTCCGTGGCTCACCCACCCAGCCGACAGGAACTCGAGCACCCGCGCTCTAGATGCTCGGCCAGGGCGAGCGTTCCTGGCGTTATCGTTCCTGTATGGCGTCGTCACCGAAGCTGTTCGCCGGGGCATTTGGGGACCGTAGCATTCGCCTGCCAAGAGGGAGAGACCCATGCGGCACATCGTCTGGTACGTAGCGTTCTCAGTCGTCGTCGGGGCGGTCCTAGCTGCGACCCTCCCCATTCCTAGTCCCCTGGTACGCCGCTATCGCAGTTGTTGGCGGCTTGATGCTCCTCGGCGACCTGGCACGTGGGAGGCGGCCAGCAGAACCGCAACGCAAGGCCAAGCCCGTTGACCGGGCGACTCAACGCATGTTCGACGAGTACCTGCAGCGACGAGCGGTCGAGCACGAGGAAGCCTCTGCACGCATCACCACAGCCCGCCAAGAACCCTGGTTCGCAGACGCTGTTGTTGATATGGACGGAGTCGCCAACAAGATGGAGGAAGAAGGCCCCGTCTCCATAGCCCCGGCATCATGGTCCCGAACCCGTACTTCGTGCTGCCTCTACCGAAACTCGTAACGTGGGGCTTCGCCACGCCGGTCGAGATACGCGAGGCGGCCCGATGGTCGGACTGTCCGACGCCGCCGGTCCGTTGGCAGAACCCCCGCCTCCGCAAGTTGCTGAACCAGATGGGCTGGTCCGACGCCGAGGCGTACGCCCGCATCGGCCTGTTCTTCTGGCACACGGACGGTCCAGTCCCCGAGCCTCGGACTGCCTCCATCGAAGCCGACATGCGCCGTCAGAACCTCGTGTACGACGTTCCCCGCCCTGCATCGCTCGGCTAGACCGCTCCTCTGCGCAAGCGTGCCTAGTAGTAAGTGGTTGGACATGAGGGGACTCGAACCTGCCATTCCCACACGCGGTCCGGCGGCCCGCCTTCGTCACGATGGCTGCGTCGTGACTGCTATCCGACATTCGGGGACGAGAGGGTGCCCCGCTTCGGCGGAACCTGATCGGGAGTCAGCCGACACTACACGGGTGAAAGTGCGTGGCCAGATGGTTAGCGCGAGTCGAACGGGCTCGTGGCTGACTGTGAAATCGTGTGGCGGAGGCGATCCCACGCAGCGACGGACCAACATGGTCGCGGGATTGAGCTACGTTCTCTCAGCCATCGCCGGGCCGCGGTCGCCGCGCCCTTGTCGAGTCGCCTTTCGCAGCGACACGGCTCGATGTCCCCCGCTCCCTCATCCAGATCGATGCCGCCCGAAGGAAGATGCCGGTTAGGTAGACGGATCCTCCGCCCACGGGTAGGAGGGATCCGGGACTGGCTCCGGATGCTGCCCATGGCGGTAGGAGTTGGCGAACCTGATGAATTCCTCGAGAGCCGCGCGTAGAGCCGGAAGGACACCGACGTTCTTTGAGGAAGAGCTCGCGGTTCCCGCTGAGGTCCCTCTTGTTGCCACACACAGCTTGAGCTGTAGCCTCCAACGCCTCGTACGCGTACTTGATGGCCTCGCGGCGTTTGGCCGGGACGTTGTCTGCGCCCATTAGTGAGCGAAGGGCGAGCTCAAACGGCCGCACAACTCCATCGAGCTCCGCGCTCGCAAGCCACTCCAGGGGTTCCGCGCCGAGCGGTTCCGTGAGGTTCTGGCGCAGCACTCGGCATGAACCGGTTCCTCGCCCACCTAACACCGAGAGGCCCGGGTGCGTTCGCAACGGCGTCGACGACGCTGTCTTCAAGCATTGAGGAGTACTGCGGCGGGAGGGCCGCCACCAAGTACTCGATGGCGCTGAGGAACTCCCAGAACGAAGTTGGGAGGTAGACACTCATGGCGCCGCCATCACCCAAGAGCCTCGCGGTCGATATGTCCTTCGGACGGTAGGCCACTCCGAGGTGTGTTGCCAGCCCGAACGCGTAGCTGTCCAGGTCGAAACCGGACCTAGTCCCGAAGCCTTGCGAATCGAGCGCTCCATTCGCAATCGCGTTGCGGAACCAGTTCCGTGCTCCCTCGTCCTTCACTGAGAGCCCGAACCGGCGGACCAAGTTGCCAAGGGTCGCCTCCCTTGTGGCGCGACCTGGCGGACGTCTCGATCGAGCTGTCCCTGGCATTGCCCCTCCTGGCCGTCGAGCGGCCCTTGCAGCTTGCCAGCGCTCATTATGAAGGGCCGGCAAGGCGCATTCACGGCAGTGCGGGAGCTAGCACACGCGCTGTAGTGCCGAGCGATCAGTCGGTGTCTCCTCAGGAGTTGGTCCTGCGACTTCATCCGCTGTGTTATCGGTGCGGGCACGTCGCTGGACCGACACCATGACCTGATCGTGGTCTGGGCGGAGTCTGAGAGCTGTTGCTCACCCAGCGCAGGCCGTCCGGCGAGATGACGCTCGCCAACGCCAGCGTTGATCCCCCAATGACCGTCCCGATGGCGGGGTGTGGCCGCGTCCCCTGCCGGAGGGACCCCGGCCTGCCATCGGCGAACAGACGCCTCGCGACGAGTGGGCCGAGCCCCTGGCACGATCGCAGGATGGTGACGAGTTCGGTCGCTTAGCGACGAGGCCGATTCGGCGGATGGCACGCCCGCCCGCGCGATTGCGGTTGGCGCATGGGGCGCGCATGCTGGGGCTCGATGTCCGATCCCGACCGACCAATGCGGCTTCTCGTCGTCGACGACCACGAAGTAGTGCGTCAGGGGCTCATTGCGTTTCTCGATCGCCACGGGCAGTTCGAGGTGGTCGCCGAGGCCGGCACGTGCGCGGAGGCCCTCTCCCAGGCGCGGAAGTTCGTCCCGGATCTCGTCCTCATGGATGTCCGCCTGCCGGACGCATCGGGGATCGAGGCCTGTCGATTGATCCGTGACGAGTTCCCGGCCACGCAGGTCGTCTTCCTGACGAGCTCGCCCGACGAAGCCGACGTATTCGCCGCCATCGTTGCCGGAGCGCGGGGGTACGTTCTCAAGCAGACGCGTTCAGCGGAGCTCGTCCGCACGCTCGAGGCGGTGAGGCGCGGCGAGTCGCTACTCGATCCGGGATCACGGGCATGCTCCTCGAGCGCATTCGGCGCATCGCGAGCGGGAGCGACACCGACGACGCGATCGAACTGACCGTACGCGAGCGAGAGATCCTGCCGCTCATCGCCGTGGGCCAGACCAACAAGGAGATCGCCGCGGCCGTTTTCCTTTCGGAGAAGACGGTCAAGAACTACGTCAGCTCCATCCTCGCGAAGTTGAGCCTCGACCGACGAACGCAGGTTCCCGCCTTCGTGGCCCAGCACGATACGCGTCGCCCAGAGGAGTAGCACTTCTCCTGTCGTATCGGCAGGCCGCACCAATGTAGGGTCGCCACGATCGCTGGAATGGTGCGGTGATCGTCGCGGCTAACGAGCCTGCTGCGGGTCCGTGGAGCGTCAGCCCTTCTTCTTGCGTCCGCCACGAGCGCCTGGAATGGGCTCCAGACCGACGTAGCCGACGCCGCCCTTGATGGCGTAGTGCAAATCACTCGAGCGTTCGTTTCGGGCGACGACGCGAGCGAGAGAAGTGCGGAGGGTTGAGACCTTCTCGTCCGTCGGTTCGAAGATCGCTACCTTGCCGCTGGTGAGTTTGGCGATAGCCTTCTCGTATTCCGACTCGCGCTTCATCGCCGCGAGCTGACGCGGCGATGGCCGGCGCTCCTTCGGTTTGGGTGAGACTAGATCGGTTATCGACACGAACTTGATGCGGGCCACGGGCTCTCCTAACTCAACAAAGCCACCTCTCCGAATGGTAGTGCTTCGGCATCGCCGCGGCTTCACTTGGCAATGATTCGCTGAGGCGGCAAGGAGCACGAACTGCTCATCGTGTCGGACTCGGCGTCCCTCCCAGCCGGGGCTCAGGCGGCCAGCGGCCGTGGCCCTGACGCGCAGCAGCGTGGCGATCAGCTCATCGACCTGGGCGGAGGCGAAGAGCCCGTCCGGGCCCCGCGGCGTGATGTCGGTGAACGGCGACTCGTAGAGCAGCGCCGCCTCCATGACGCCGTGCTCGGTCAGGTGGTCGACGATCAGGTTGACGAACTCGATCTGGTTCGCGCTGAGCGTCTTGCCCGCCAGGAACCCGGCCAGCGCCTCCTTGGCCGCTTCCCGGTCCAGGCCGACCAGCGAGCGCACGAACAGGCCGAGCCCGTGCGACTCCTGCCTTGGCGCGCTCGATCTCCTCGGCGCCGCCGACGCCGCTCTCGGCGAGCATGCGCTCCAGCTCGGCCAGGTCGGCCGGCGTCAGCGGCTTGTTCATCCGCAGCTTGCGGATGGCGACGTGGTCCTGGTGCTCGCGCAGGAAGGCCCGCGCCTTGGCGCGGAACTTCTCGAAGTCCCGCCGGCGGCGAAGCCGGGCAGGTCGATCGCGCGCCTCCGCGCCCATCTCGTCCTCGAAGTCGGTGTAGACGACTCGCGCTTCTGCTTCTCGATCAGCTTCACCAGGTCCCGGAGCCGCCGCCGCGACCAGCTCCAGCATCGGGACGGTCACGTCCTGCCACCACTCGTCGGTCTGCACCTCCTGGATCAGCGGCATCTGCTCTCGCACCATCGGGATGGCCGACTTCTCCTCCAGCAGGCCGGCGATCGCCTTGACCTGGTCGCGCAGCCGCTCGAAAGCCGGGCTCGGACGCGGAGCAGGGCCAGCTGCAGGTTGAGGATCAGGAGATCGAACCGCTTCGCCTCTTCCGCCTCCGCCTCCAGCTCCGCGGCAGGCCCGCGACCTCGCTGCGCCAGCTCGCCGAGTCGCTCGCGCGCGACAGCGTCGTCCCACGCCTCCGGCCTTGGCGTACTTCTCGACCAGCCGGCGCTTCGGCCGCACGACGAAGTTGTCGAGGTTCATCGCCGCGACCTCGCGGTGCAGCGATGCGGCCAGCGCGCCGCGCACTCCGGCGTCGGTCGTCGGGTCGCCGAAAGGCGCACCGCGGTCGCCGCGGCCGCCGGGCCGGCGGCGACGCCCGCGTCGCTCGTCCAGCTCGCCGATCAGCTCCAGCCGCGCCTTGAACAGCCGCTTGCCCAGCGACTCGCCCGGCGCGCCCTCGGTCGTCTCCGGGTTCTGGCTGAAGAACTCCAGGTTCTGGCAGTAGTCGAAGATGTAGAAGAACTCGCTTGTCCTGCCCGGGCCGAACAGGTCCGGGCACAGCCGCGTGCCGCGCCCGAGCATCTGCCAGAACTTGGTCTTCGAGCGCACCAGCTTGAAGAAGACCAGGTTCACGACCTCCGGGATGTCGATGCCGGTGTCGAGCATGTCCACCGAGATGGCGATGTGCGGCGCCTTGCTCCTTGGTCGGAGAAGTCGTCGATCAGGCTCTGCGCGTACTCGGTCTTGAAGGTGATGACCCGCGCGAACTCGCCCTTGTAGTGCGGATAGTTGACGTCGAAGCGCTCGGCGATGAACTCGGCGTGGGCCTGGTTCTTGGCGAAGACGATGGTCTTGCCCAGCCGGTCGCCGCCCGCCACCTTCAGCCCGCGCGTCATCAGGTGCTCCAGCACCTTGTCCACGGTGTCCTTGTTGAACAGCCACTTGTTGACCGCCTCGGCCTCCACGCGGTCCGGGACGTCGCCGTCCTCGCCCCACTCCAGCGCGTCCCACTGCGTCCTTCTCCTCCTCGGACAGCTCGTCGTACTTGATGCCCTCGCGCTGGAACTTGAGCGGCACCGACACGGCCTTCGGCGGCACGAGGAAGCCGTCGCGCACCGCCTCTTCCAGCGCGTAGGCATCGGTCGGCACGCCGCTCTCGAGGTCGAACAGGCCGTAGGTGTTGCGGTCGACCTCGTCCTTGGGCGTCGCGGTCAGCCCCACCAGCAGCGAGTCGAAGTAGTCGAAGATGGCGCGGTACTTCTGGTAGACCGAGCGGTGCGCCTCGTCGATGATGACGAGGTCGAAGTGGCCGACGCCGAAGCGCCGCTGCCCGTCCGCGCGTCTCGTCGATCAGCCCCATCATCGTCGGATAGGTCGAGACGAAGACGCGGCCCTCGGCGTCCTTCTCGGTGACCAGGTTCACCGGCGACGCGTCGGGCAGGTGCGTCTTGAAGGCGTTCACCGCCTGCTTCACCAGCGCGACGCGGTCGGCGAGGAACAGCACGCGCTTGACCCAGTTGCAGCGCATCAGCAGGTCGCACAGCGCGATCACCGTGCGCGTCTTGCCCGCGCCGGTGGCCATCACCAGCAGCGCCTTGCGGTCGCGGTCGCGCTCGAAGGCCTCGCCGATGCGGCGGATGGCGCGCGTCTGGTAGTAGCGCTCGACGATCGCCGCGTTGATCTCGGCGCGCCGCGAGCGGCTTGCGGCTGCTGCGCCGCTGGATCAGCAGCTCCAGCTCGGCCTTCTTGTAGAAGCCCTGCACCGCGCGCGGCGGATAGCTGCGCGTCGTCCCACAGCCAGTGCTCGTAGCCGTTGGAGTAGAAGATGACCGGCCGCTGGCCGAACTGCGCGCTCCAGGCAATCGGCGTAGAGCTTGGCCTGCTGCTGGCCCGACGCGCGGCGTCGCGCCGCGTGCGCTTGGCCTCGACGAGGCCGAGCGGCTTGCCGTCGTCGCCCCAGAGCACGTAGTCGACGAAGCCCTTGCCCTGCGTCGTTGGGCATGCCCGCGACCTCGAACTCGCGGTCGCGCGCCTGGTCGAGCGGCCAGCCGGCCTCCTTGAGCAGCAGGTCGATGAAGTAGTCGCGGGTCTCGGCCTCGGAGTAGTCGTGCGTGTCGGGCTGCGCCGCGGCGGCCTTCTTGGCCGCGGCGACCTCGGCGCGCAGGCGCTGCAGCTCCTCGTCGAGCGCCGTCTTGTCGGCCAGCAGCGCCGCGAGCTTCTCGTCCCGCTCGCGCAGGCTGCGGCTTCGAGCTGCTGCAGCTGCTCCAGCGGTCTGCTTCGGGACCGGCGCCGTCCTCGGGCAGCGCGCCGGGTCGAAGGCCAGGCCCGGCGCCGGGTCGCGCGTCGCGCGCGTAGGTGCGGGCCAGCCAGTAGCAGACGTGGAACAGCTCGCGCACCGCCGCCAGCGCGTCGGCCGCCGGCATCGGCGCGTGGCTGTGGACGGCCGGTTGCCGAGGTCGTTGATGACCCGCGCCTTGTTGAAGACCGCCTCGCCCGCGGCCGTGCTTGAAGGTCGGCTCGTGGATCAGCGCGCTGAGGTTGTCCTGGTAGGGCAGCTTCAGCGCGGCGTCGTGCTTGTAGACCCACGCCACCGCCAGCTCCAGCGCGCGCCGGGCGTAGAAGCAGGCCGTCCGCGGGTCCGGCGGTACGCCGAGCCTCGGCCCTGGCGGCGGCCTCGAAGACCGCCGGCCATTCGCGCTGGAGGAAGGCGAATGGCTCACGTCAGAGCTCGCCCCGGAAGGCGCGGTGCTGGAGGGAGGCGAAGAGCGCGTCGAGCTCGGCGAGCGAGGCGCGGTGCGCGGCTCTTCAGCTGCTCGACGGCCCCGACGCGGCGGGCGAACTCGCGCTGGAGTTCGAGCGGCGGGACTGGAATTCGCAGCTTGCCGAGTCGATCCCAGTGTAGTTCGCCTGCGCATCGCTGGCGCCTCAGACTTGCCGCACCAGCGTCTCGACGTGATCAGATGATGCGAGAAAGTAGGCTGCAATACACGTCTGGCGTCACCCGAAGTCGCCGAGTCATGTATGCAGAAAGCTATCGGCCTGCATTGAGCAGACGGGCACGCCACGTCCGCACATCGGCATTCAGCGTCGCCAGTCAATGCGTTGATGCTAGTTGAAGCACTCGCGATCGCCATCGCGGCTCTCGATACAGCCGAGCTCCGTCGGTGCTGAAGTCCGCGAACGACCTGCGCTTGACTATCGACTTCGACTGACAACGCATTGTCGAGTACGCACGATCAGAACCGATTGCATTCGCGATACCACGTCGCGTAGCCACTTCGTGTCTCACCGAGTGGCGTGCTGCCGCTTGACCATCGCTCGAGCTCGCCGAGTGAGCATTCGGGCCAGCCCTTCGGATTCGTGCGGGGTCGCCGAACAGGTCGAGGAAGATGGATTGGGTGAGGGTGTCGAGTTGGGCGAGGGCGGCGCGGCGCTTGGCCCGCAGCGCCTCCGCCCGGTCCAGCACCTCCGCAATCCGCCGCTGCTCGGGCAGGGGCGGCAGGGCAACTGAAATCGCCGATGTCGCTTCAACTCGACGTGTTTGATGGTCGCGCCTTGCTGCCATCTCGGCAGAATCGCTGCGTCAGCTGACGTCGGAGCTAAGTGCCAGAGAGTACGGACGTCAGACCTCGTCGCATTCGAGGCGCAGAACTGTCGCCAAATCGTGCTGCCAGATGCAGCATCGAGCAGTCCGACTGCACTTCGCCGCAGTTCGCGCGCTGATCGCCGAAGACGATGCATCACGTCGCATGGGCTCGACGAGCTCGTGCGGTCGACTTCTGCGTAGCCGGTATCAGCTCATGTAGCCGCTGGATCGCACGAGCTCATCGGCACGAAGCAGGCGTTCGCCTCGTGTCGACGCTGTCGAGTGCCGCTCGACGCATTCGGCGATGCTGATCTCCATGAGATCGGTCAAGCGCTCGGCCGAGCTTCACTTCAGCATCCCCTCCAGCTCCTTCATCCCCTGCTGGATCTCCTCCTCCAGCTTGCCGAGGTCGGCGAGGATCTCCTTCGGCGGGCGGTGCTCGACCTCCTCGTGCACGACTTCCTTGTAGCGGTTGAGGCGAGAGGTCGTAGCCCTGCGCGGCGATGTCGGCCTTGGGCACGCAGAAGCTCTGCGCGGTGCGCGGGCGCTCGCGCTCGGCTGCCGTCGCGCTGCTGCCCAGCGCGCCAGCACGTCGGGCAGGTTGTTCTTGGCGTGCTCCTCGGCGGTGAGCGCGGTCGTCGGGCACGGGGCCGAGCTTGTCCTCGGGCAGCAGCGGCGTGCGCTTGTCGTCGAGGCTCCAGCCGTCGGCCTCGCACGTCGTAGAACCAGACGTGGTCGGTGCCGCCGGAGTTGGTCTTGGTGAAGAGCAGGATGGCGGTGGAGACGCCGGCGTAGGGCTTGAACACGCCGCCGGGCAGCGAGATCACGGCGTCGAGCTTCTGCTCCTCGACCAGCATGCGGCGCAGCGTCCTTGTGCGCCTTGCTGGAGCCGAAGAGCACGCCGTCGGGCACGATGACCGCGGCGCGGCCGCCGGGCTTGAGCAGGCGCAGGAAGAGGGCGAGGAAGAGCAGCTCGGTCTTCTTGGTCTTGACGATCTGCAGCAGGTCCTTGGCGCGTGTTCTCGTAGTCGAGGCGAGCCGGCGAAGGGCGGATTGGCGAGGACCAGGGTGTAGCTCTCCTCCTCGCCCGCGTGGTCCTGCGCCAGCGAGTCGCGGTAGCGGATGTCGGGGTTCTCCACGCCGTGCAGCAGCATGTTCATGCTGCCGATGCGCAGCATGGTGTTGTCGAAGTCGAAGCCGTGGAACATGCGCGTGGTGGAAGTGCTCGCTGCAGCTTCGCGTCGTGCAGGAGCTCCGGGTGGCGCTCGCGCAGGTACTCGCCGGCGGCGACCAGGAAGCCGGCCGTGCCGCAGGCCGGGTCGCAGATGATGTCGGTCGGGCGTGGGCGCGGTCATCTCGACCATCAGCCGGATGATGTGGCGCGGGGTGCGGAACTGGCCGTTCTGCCCGGCGGTGGCGATCTTGCCGAGCATGTACTCGTAGAGGTCGCCCTTGGTGTCGCGGTCCTCCATCGGCACCTCGTCGAGCAGGTCCACCACCTTGGCCAGCAGCGCCGGGCGTGGGGATGGTGAAGCGCGCGTCCTTCATGTGGTGGGCGTAGGTGGAGTCGTCGCCGCCCAGCGTGCGCAGGAAGGGGAAGACGTGCTCGCCGACGACGGCGAACATCTCGGCCGGGCGCGAAGTGCTTGAAGCGCGACCAGCGCAGGTCCTCGTAGGGGCGGCCCTTGGCGTCCTTGCCCTCGGGGAAGATGCGGCGCTCCATCGGCTTGCTTGAGCCGGGTGGCCTTGTTCTCCTCCAGCGTGTGCAGGTCGTCCAGCCGGCGCAGGAAGAGCAGGTAGGTGATCTGCTCGATGACTTCGAGCGGGTTGGAGATGCCGCCGGACCAGAAGGCGTCCCAGATGCGGTCGATCTGGCTGCGGAGTTCGCCGGTGAGCATGCGGGACTCCCCCAAGGTTCGCGGGCGCGGGAAGGGTCGTTCACTGACAACAACTGTAGCCAGAACGCGATCGTGGTGGGGGCCTCCACGCGAGCAGCGGCCGGGGCTGTCCGCCAACACCACGCGAACATCGTGCCCCGGGTCCACTGACAGCCACGGAACCACACGACTACGCGCTGAGCGACTCCACCAGGCACTACTGCAAGAGGAATCCGGCGAGCTCCATAAACGGGGCTCGCAGGACTAGGTGTAGAAGGTTGGTACGAGATCTCCGTCGATGCCGTGGTCCAAAAGGCGTGCCCGCGCGAGGTCACGCTCCTCAAACGTGAAAAGGGGCCTCCATTCAGGCTGGAGGATCAGGCATTCGACGGTCAGCTCAAGCTTCCCGGCCGCCTCAAGACGTGCAAATGCCGTCGAGACACGTGTCTTCGCGAGTAGCTGACGCACCGCGTCTCTGGCGCCGTCTTTCTTGACGAGTTGACGCCAGCGACTGTCCACATACTCCGCCTCTCGCTCCCACGCGTCGCACAGCCGGAGCAACTCCCCGAAGAAGCTGCGCGTGTGCGCAGTGATGTAGGCGTCCAGGGAGCCATCATCACCTGCTAGATCTTGCGTCAGGCAGGGGTGGTGTCTATGATCTCCCGCGCCCAGCCGGGCCCGTATTGTTCGATATCAGCCACCACCCGCACAATGTCAAGAATCGATCCCGAAAGACCTGACCACCGAGCGGACGGCCGTGCACCAGGTTTCGGAGTAGTCCTCAGCACCCTCACCCTGGTCGACCGGCACCTCAACCGCCTTGGGGCCGATGTCGCCCGCGGCCTTCTCGAAGCCGTGCTCGGGTCCGGCCCGACGCGTGGTTATGACCGAAATGTGAAAACCAGCATTCCGGCCGACCTCGTTCAGATGGCGCAGGCGGGTTTCGCACAACTTCTGCTGGTACTCGGACCCACGAGGATCCGATCGCCGCTGTTGCCCCACGGGGCAGGGGTGAGTATCGCGTCGAGCTCGACGAGCAGCCGGAGCGGGATGAACACCTCGGGAGAGGAGAATGAAATCGGCCGGAAACTGGCCGGGAGGCGCGCGAACTGACCCAGCGCCGGATGCGTGAAGATGGTGGTGCGGCCGAAGAGGGAGTTGCCGGTCAATCGGACAGAGACTCCAGCTGCTTCCGTGGTGTTGGAATTTGGCCCATACGTCCCGCGTGAGATCAGCAGCTTGCGGGCAGGGTTGCTTGCCTTGTCAAATTCCTCAAGCCACTCTTGATACTCGAACAGCTCGCGGAAGAACTTGCC
>CAVUQZ010000010.1:0-693760 GCA_963743795.1 uncultured Chloroflexia bacterium
AGACTCTCCGCCAGCCTTCGAACGCCCTCCAGGAGGAAAAACGACACCCGCCCGACTCGCTGCGATCCTGCAGCCTCTGCGGTGGACAGTATCTACGCGCGTCCTCACGCCCATGCACGCATGCGCGCCGTCGATCCGGTCGCACCGCCAGCTGTACACGTGTCCCGCGTATCGCTCGCCGTCCGCTAGCAGGACGGTCGCCCAGATCCGCGCCTGTGTTCTTTCCGCCGCTGCGCGAAGAGGAGGCGGCAAGAGCGTCGTGATCACGTGAGAGAACCTCTTTGTGGGCCGGGAGTTCGTGCGCGAATCTCGCGGACACGGCTCTGGCGAGTTCGGCGGGATCTCGTGCGCGATGCACCGCGCCGGGTCGCTGCGACCGTCGACAAGCTGCGGCACGTGGAAGCGCGGTCTCCACACCGCGAGACGTACCGGTCGGCTAGCTCAAGGTTCAGGCGGTTGTTGATCGCCTGGCGGTGTAGAGCGGCGGTCAATTTTTTTGCGTCGCAGGCATCTCGCCACTCTACCGGAGCTACGTCGCTGAAGCGGAAGCGCGCGCGCATGGAGAACGCGGGGTAGCCTCCGCCGTCCTGAAGCGGAAACGAAACGGCCTCGACGTGTCGTCCGTCGTCGTCGGGTCTGAGGCGAACGACGTCGCCACCTCCGTCGGTTCCGCTCACCGGCGTCTTGAGTCGCGCGTCTTCCTCGCGCTCCGCCCTAAACACTCTTTCGTCTTCGGGAACACGATCGGACCACTGTCGGCTGTCGCCCTCGCACAATTCTTCGCCGCTACACATCGCGTCGTCCTCTCCGCAGACTGTCTCGCACGGGGCATCGGGCGGATCGAGCGGTCGCTTCCGGTTTTCCGAATCGCCTCCGACAACTGCGCATCCCTCGCTCGCACCGCCCTCAGCAAACATCGACGTAACGCGCCTCCTACAACTCGCGCGTTCTCGGTTGCCCCCCGCACATGCTTCGCGAAGTCGTTTTCTCATTCCTTCCCTCGCGCCCTCTTCTTCCCGCATCAAACCACTTGCCGATCGAGCCTCCGCCACCCGTCGACGGTGCGTCAACGAGAGGCGCGACCCTACAGCGCTCTGCTTGCGGTTTTTCATCTCGCCTGCGCTTACACTTTTTTTTTTTTGCTCCCAGGTGCAGTAGGATTTACAAAAAAATCTTCTTCTTCTACGCTAAACGCTGGCCGATTGGACGGGGTTGTTTCACTAGCCATAGATGCGGCGCATGTCACGCTGCGCCATCGCTGCATTTTTTTTTGTTTTTTTGATATGCTTATTTTCCGCTCAAGGGATTGAAATCCTGCTTCCGTAACTGCGACTCGCTTGGGTCGCCGCCACATCACGGATAAGTGAGACCTCATTGGTTCTTTTTTTGTGCTTTTCAAGCTACGAACGAAAAATAGGCGCTGCGTACTGAACCTTTGTTTGCGGCAAGCTCCATACTGCGTGCACTTTCCGATCGGCGGTATGACGGCTGCTTAAGACAACTGAGAAATCGCGCCACCCGAAAGTTATTTATAAGCAATCTGTCATTTTGCACCGCAATCTCTTTTTTTTTCTCGTGACCCCTTGAAATCGAGGAGACTCACAGGCACTATCTTTGCTCTGTCGGTTGAGCACCAGAGTCTAAATAACGAATCAATGCGATTGGCTATGGCGCTGCGGCCTTTTATGCGGCACGTTGATAAGGAGCACTTTTCGCTTTTTTTTGGATGTGTTAAAGGGATTTATGCAAGCGCCACGAGTTCGGCGTGGTGCTGTCGAACGACAAACGTCAAGCTAAAGAGACTCGTCGCTCCAGTATCGGACAAATCGGCCGTGGCACCGATGTCGCATCCATGGTTCCGCCAGCGACGAGTCTGTGGCTGAAATGGTCTCCATTTACGCGGTACGCCGGGATGTACACGCGTTGCTTAATGCGGAAGCCGATGCGAGTCGTTGTGCGAGGGTATTTTAATTAGAACGACTGGTGGTTGTTCTCACCTCGCCCTTCGGATGCATCGGCGTCACCGAATGCACAGTCGCATGGAGATTCGTATTTTTTTAACGCCTCTTTTCTATCGCTCGCCGGTGTGTTACTTGGTGCCAACGCGCGTGCGAGCTACCGCTTTTGTGTATCACACCAGCTGCCGTATATGCAAATTACGGAAAAGTCTGTAACCCCGTTTTCTTGACGCCGCATTTTTTTTTTCATGCTGGAGATGGAAGGAATGAAATTTTAACGTCGAGGACGACCCACGGTCGCTCTCTCGCCCCGCCAGTCAAAAAGTCGCGTTGTGAACGATTAATTTACGGTGTCTGATGCGGCGCGAAACGTGGTAAAACGTGCACCGTACAGGCGATAACGCCACCGCAATCAAACTGGCGGGTAGCGCATGGGCGTACTTCGCGAAAAGTAGTACAGTGTCTGTAGTTTTTTTTTTATAAACGCTTTTTCCACTTTCAGCAAATGCAATATTCTATATATTCTTCCCTACGGCCCCCGCACGACGATTAGTCTTCCTCCGAGACTCTATGTGACAATTTTTTGGTTTTGGTACCAATACGTAAAATAGCCAAAATGTTACTCGCGTCGCTCAAGCGCTTTCCTACCACCTCGTTTCCGACGCGCGAGTCCATCCAAGCCGCAGCCGGGTTATAACCACATTAGGTGATAGCGCGATATCGGTAAAGTATCAGGCATATTTTACTATTTTTTTTTCGGTTCACAATAGATGCTAGCAACAAAGCAAGCCTTTTGTATATTGCACATAACATTCAAGTGTGTATTTACCCGAAAAGTTGGGAACGTTTGAAAAGTCGTTCTTCTTTTCCTCTGCTATTTTAAGGGAGTTGTAAAGTTCCCACCAAAGTTTCCAACAATTTTTTATTTATCCGGGTTCACTTGAGTGTTATGTGCAACACGTTTTTGTCCTACGAGAGCGGGCGCGAAGACAGCAAGTCCGAGGGCCGCACCGGCAACGCTGCCTGCCATCCCCTCTCGGGTCTTGTTCGGGGACAGCATCGGGGGGCTGACCCCAGACGACCCCAGGTCTTGCCGACGATGAAGGCGGCGACATCGGCAAAAGCACATGCGGTCGCGAGGGCCAGGAACAAGGCTCCGCCGGCTCCCCCTCGCTCGACCACCAGGGCTACACCATGAGCCAGAAGAACGGGGATCAAAGCAACCCCAACTGCCGCCGTCCCCAGATCTCGAATAGCCCGGCCGGTGTCGGACCGGACCACCGGCCAGAGAGCGCCGACCAGCACCAATCCCCAACCAGCCAGTCGGTGGCATGCACACCCTCGCGGCCGATGCCGCCGACTGACGAAGCCCGGCGGCGATGATCGCAATGCGGTGGTGGATAGGCAGCCCGAACATGCGGCCCCACTCGTAGAGCCCGGCCGCAGACATGGCACCAGTCAGGATCACCATGCCCGGCACTCCAGTGCGGGCAGCGGCATTCAGAAGCAACGCGAGGAGGGCGTAGGAGCCGCCTCGCGCGAGCACCGTGCGCGAACTCGGCCTCCCGCTCGCCCGCGGCGCATCAGGGCGAAGACGACCGCGCCGACCAACCCTGCGATCGAGCCGATCAGGAGTATTGCGGACGCCTGGTCCAGAGGGGTCATAGCTCTACTCCAGGGTGCGAATGGCTACGAACAAACGCTCGGCCAACGTCAGCAAGCCGCCGGCCAGTAGCACCGGTCCGAACACGCCCCACGGGGTGGTGCGGGCCTGCGAACAGGGCCCAGAGGCTGCACACGACCAAGAGGATCATCCGGCCCGGCTTGGACAGAACCCCGCGATAAAGTCGCGGCCCGCCCGCGGCGCGCGTCGTTATGCCGACGTAGGACGCCAGCAGGGCAGCCGTCACGCCGAAGAGGACAACCGTGCTCGAGGCCCCAGGCAAGAAGGCAACCGGTGCCAGGAATGCGACGTCGGCCACTCGGTCTCCGACCTCATTGAAGAGCTCCCCTCGCGGATGTATCCGACCGCTCCGCCGAGCCAGATTGCCGTCGAGCAGGTTGAGCACCAATCGCCCAACGACGAGCACCGGCACAGCCAGCAAAGCCAGGGGCTGGGTTGGTGATACGAGCAGAGCCGCGGAACCAGCAGTGCGACCGGAATCGCCGACAGCGTGATCGCGTCAGGGCTGACCCCAGCCGCCAGCAAGCGATCGACAAGCGGCAGCAGGTCGAGCGTTGATGGCGCTCTGGGAAGCGTAGAGTTTCACGGAATTGAGTCTCCCGTGTCTTGGGCTGCACCGAGCGAGTCGCGTACCACGCCTTCACCTCGTCCCGCCGGACTTTGAGGGTGTGGGTCCGCGGAAAGTCGGCTCCATCCCACCGGACCCACCGGCGAACTCGCTGTTGGGGCGACAGGCCCAAATTGGCCTGCTTGACGGCTGTTTCGAGGGCAGCTGTCGTCGGCTGTGCCGGCCGGGATGAGAATGGCCGCCAGGCGGCCGGGTTCGGACTCGATCACGACTGCAGCCGAGATGGCCGCTGCCTCTGTAAGGGCGATCTCGATGTCTTCCGGGTAGACCTTGAGACCGTTCGGCAGCGCGATGCGGTCACGTGTCCGACCACGGATCACGATCTCGCCGTGGCGGTCTATCTCTGCCGCATCCCCAGAGTGCGCCCAGCCATCCGCCAAGATCTGGGCGGTTAGCTCGGGGTTGCCCCAGTAGCCAGACATCATGTTGGGCCCACGGGCGAGCAACTCGCCGTCGGCGGCGATACGCACCTCTATGCCGGCCAGGGGTGGTCCAACGGTTCCGGGCCGTCGCGACTTGCGGGTATGGCCGGCGATGCTGGCGCATTCGGTGGCTCCGTAACCTTGGACGACCGCGATGCCGATTGCCTCCCAGGCGCTCTGAAGCTCGGGTGGAAGCATCGCCCCGCCGCAGGTGATCGTGGCCAACTCGCCGCCAAAGCGGGAGAGGATCGATCGGCACAGAAGCCGTCGGGTTCGCATCGGAAGATGGCGTGACACACCGCGCACTCGGTGGAGTCTGGGTGGACCTCCCGGTTCTGAGCGCTTCCGCCTCCACGCCGTCCATGAGGAGTCGCAGCAGGGCGGGCACGGCCGTGAGCACGGTGATCCGGTCTCGCTTCATAGCGGTAAGCAAGGCCGAGGGAGTCAGGCTGGGCAGGAATGTGAGCTGACAGCCGCACATCAACCCGTAGAAAAGGGGCACGATCTGGCCGTACATGTGCGACAGAGGGAGCAGGGCCAGCGCTCGCTCGCGACGCACGCCGGCGGTCATCGCGATCGTGCGGGCGCTGTGGATCAGCTGGCCGTGGGTGAGCGTGACTCCCTGGGGTCGCTGGTTGTGCCGCTCGTGAACAGCACTTCGGCCAGGTCTGAGGAGGTCGGCGGTGTCGGCAGCTGTCCCAATGGTTCCGCGGTCAGCGATGCGGCGTCGATCCCGATGACTGGGACGCCCCCGGCGGCGACGGAGGAAGCTCACCCGCGACGTCGGGGCCTGCCAACGTCAAGACCGGTTGTGCCGCTGGCCAATGCGAACCGCAACCTCCGGGGCCATCCGCAGATCCAAGGGCACGATCACCGCGCCTAAACGCCAGACGGCGAAGTAGGCGGCGACAAGCCATGGATCATTGGCCGCCCAGGTGACCACTCGGTCGCCGGAACTCACTCCCCGTGCCGACAACGTGGCGGCTACCTGGCTGCTCGCCTTTCCCAACTCCTCGTACGTCCAGTGGTCGAGTCCAGAGCCACGCGGCATTACGAAGACAGTATCGCCGGGGTTACGCGCTACCGCCAGGTCCAGCAGCTCGACCAACGTCTCGCCGCTGCGGGCGGCAACATCGGCTGCGACCGGCGGCCCAGTGCAAATCCCCTCGCGCATGCCCGTCCGACCTCGTTACTGACCCATCCCCAGACCAGCGCACCAGCAATCCCCGCTTGCCGACCTGTTGCCTGGCGGACATCATTGTCAATGACGCGCGGTGGATCTGCGTGTCGTGAATGCGACAGGGTTTGGGCAAGTCGGGCGCGGTGTGCATCCGTTCTTGCCCGATCCGAATGACAGAAAGCGGGAGCGCACAGGAGAAAAGGTCGGGATCCTGAAGCTCCGCGAGGCGTCGCAAATTACGCTTGTTCCGACACTCTAACTGGACACTTTTTGGTCCGGAACCCCACGCTTGGGACATACCGTTCGGACGCCGCTACTTCCCAAGCAGAATGTCGCGGGTTCGAATCCCGTCTCCCGTTCCACTATCTCGACCTGAGCGTGTGAGGACACCCTAACTGGGTGTCCTCTCCTGTCTCTGGGCACTTCCCGCTTGTGCCCGCATCTCCCGGACACGATAGTTGTCGTGGACTGGAGGAGCACGGACGGGCTCGATTACCCCGATCAACAGGGCGAGGACAGCGGGTTCTCTGACCCCCCTGCCCAGCCTCGCGGACTCGTATCGGCTCTCGCTCAAGGCGCAGAACAAGGGGCCCGGACGATCAAGACCTACTTCGGGACCGTCGCCCGGCTCGACGCCTTCCTGTCGCCAGCGGCCTGCCCCACGACGTTGGCTGGATCGGCCGCGCCCAGATCGAGGCGCTTACGTTGGCGGACACATCGGGCAACAATGGGAGATCGAAGCCTGGGAGCTTGGACTGTGCGTATCGTGATGTTGGGGGAGAGAGATATGAAATTGAGACCACTTGTAGGAAGTGGAGATAAGATCGGGCTGCTCACATTGCCGTTCCTGGTGATTGGTCTGGTTCTTAATGTTGTGTTTCCATCGATATTCAGTGTTGGCGGTCCATCAATTGCTTTGAGGGTGATTTCCATTGTCATCTTGATTCCTGGGGTGACAATCTGGATATGGTCAGTAGTCTTGATCTTGACAAAGGTGCCTCCAAGAAGGAACTGATAACAAGCGGACCTTACTCTCTCGTCAAGCACCCGCTATATACGGGTGTGGCGCTACTTGTGCTTCCATGGATTGGCTTCCTGCTGAACACATGGTTGGGGGTGTTGATTGGGATGGTCTTGTACGTTGGGTCCAGGATATTTTCGCCTGAAGAAGAAAAGGCATTGTCAAAGACCTTCGGTACGAGCTGGGATGAATACTGCGACACGGTAAAGCTACCGTGGCTCTAGAGAATGACGGCCAGCCGGAGCCGCTGAGCAACGTAGCCACCGGAATCCAATGACCTGTCGGTGCCGCCCGACCTGACGTACAACTCCACCCATGAGGCCGTCCTGGCGACATCAATCGGTTCGAGCGAGCCAGAGTGCACGATTCGGTGGGCGGCGCCTCAGGAGACCAATGCGGGTTCGAGAATACCGGCCACGCATCGTGGTCGTCGGGGACCTGATCGTCGACGTCGTCCTGGCGCCGGCGGCGGACCTGGTCTCCGGAACCGACGTCCCAGGCCGGGTGATGGTGCGCCAGGGCGGTTCGGCCACGACGACAGCCCGGTGGCTCGGCCGGAGCGGCGCCGATGTCAGCCTCGTGGCCTCGGTAGGGCGGGATTCCGCGGGCCGCGCGCTGATCCGGACGATCCGCGATGACGGCGTGACTCCCCGCGTCGTGCGGATTGCCGGCCACCAGACCGGCCGGGTGGGCGTCTTCGTAGCTCCCGGCGGCGAACGCTCCTTCGTACAGGATCGCGCCGCCGCGCTCTGGCTAACTCCGGAACACCTCCGCCCGAGTTGGTTCGCGTCGGCCGAGTTGGTCCACATTCCCACGTACTCGCTCCTCGACCATCCACTGGGCGACGCCGGGAAGCGTGCGGCCGAACTCGCCCATGCCGCCGCTGCACTGGTGACGGTGGACCTGTCGACGAGCTGGCCGCTGCTGGCGCTCGGCCGCGACGCCGCGGTCGACGTCGTGCGTGGGGCGGAGCCGGATCTGCTGTTCGCGGCCGGTTCCGAGGCCGGCGCGCTTGCCGACAGCGAAGAGTCGCTTCTCGAGATCGCGCCGATCGTCGTGCTCAAGCGCGGTCCTCAAGGCGCATCGCTCCTCTACCGAGACGGTGGCGCCACGTCCCGAGTCGAAGTGGCAGCGCAGCCCGTCGAGGCGGCCGACACCACCGGCGCCGGCGACGCCTTCGATGCAGGCTTCATCCTCGGCTGGCTGAGGGCCATGCGCTCCGGAGCCTCATGGGCCGCATCGATCCGCCGCGGAGCAGAGGCAGGCAACCGCATGGCGGCCCGCCATCTCCGTCGACCGCGCCGGGAGTTGGTATTCGACTAACGCGGCCGCCGAGGCATAGGCGGCGAGCCTGTAACATCGAGCCATGAACCCCGGCTCCGGCAACACCATCCCGGCGGGCCTCCGTGACAGGCTCGCTGTTTCACCCGAGGTCGCCGACGCGCTGGCCGCCGGCCGCCCTGTCGTCGCCCTCGAATCGACGCTGATCAGCCACGGCCTGCCATATCCGCAAAGCGTCGAAGTTGCCCGTGCGGCAGAGCTGGCCGTCCGCGAGAGTGGCTCCGTCCCTGCCACGGTGGCGATCCACGGCGGCCGGATGCTGGTCGGGCTCGATGAGATTCAGCTCGTCACGCTCGCAACCGCGAAGGGCGTGCTGAAGGCCGCGCGGCCCAATCTGTCGATTGCCCTTGCCGGAACGGGCTGGGCGGCGACGACGGTGTCGGCCACGATGATCGCCGCAGCGGCAGCCGGGATCGGCGTCTTCGCTACAGGCGGCATCGGCGGCGTTCACCGGGGAGCGCTCGGCTCACCTGCCAGCCCAGTGCCGCCGACGCTCGACATCTCATCCGATCTCGAGGAACTGGCCCGGACGCGGGTCGCGGTCGTGTGTGCCGGGCCCAAGGCGATCCTCGATGTCCGCGCCACGCTGGAGTACCTCGAGACTCGCGGAGTCCCTGTGGTGGCCATCGGGACAGATGAGATGCCTGGTTTCTGGTCGCGCGAGAGCGGGATCCGCGCCCCCGCGTCGGTTGCTGACGTGACGGCGGCGGCCCGGATCGTGGCCACCCATGCCGCGCTCGGCCTCGGCTCGGGCATTCTCCTGTGCGTGCCGGTGCCCGTGGCCGAGGCTTACCCGCTTGCGGACGCGCGCGCAGCGGTGCAGCGGGCCATCGCCGAGGCGCTGGCGGCGGGCGTCGAAGGACCGGCGCTGACGCCCTGGCTTCTGGCCCACGTCGCCGAGATAACCGCGGGCGGCTCAACTCGGGCGAACGTGGCATTGATCGTGAACAACGCCCGGGTCGCTGGGCAGCTTTCGGCTGTTCTCAGCAGCCACGGGGCGTAGTCGGGAGCGAAGCGTCCGCCCGCTCCGCCCGTCGCCAGAAGGCGCTACCCCTCGGCCCGTTTCTGGGCATCGCCTGTTCCAGTGGCCGGCGCTTACCGCCATGGCGAACGCTACCTGGGCGGCCTCCTCGGCCGGGTCGATGTGGCGAGTGGTACGGATCAGCATGGAGACGGCGCGGCCGTACTGTTCGCGGGATACCCGCTCGATCACCGAACGCTGGGAGACGTCCTCGGTTCAGTCGAAAAGCCCTCTTCCCCTGAGGCTGCTCGGCTGGTACGTCACGACACCATAACTGTGCCACCCGCGCTCGCCGATCCACGCTCACGCTACAACGCTCACGAGGCCAGGACTTCCCAAGCAGAATGTCGCGGGTTCGAATCCCGTCTCCCGCTCCACTTCCCGTTTCACGGTCGGCCGACCCCTAGTCGGCGTCAATTCATACTGAGCACAGCCTGCAGACCGAGTTCGTTCCGCCGTCGTTTGGCCCCCACGCCCGCCCCAACACTGCACGGCGCCGTCCGCAAGCAAGGTGGCCGTGTGACCGGCGCCCTACGAGGATCTGCCGACTTCCGGCGCGGTCACGACGGTGTTTCTCCCCGCGCTCTTGGCCGCGGAGAGTGCCGCGTCCGCCGCGGAGAAGACTGCCGTCGAGCCGCGGCGCGCACCGGAGGCCACACCCTGACTGACGGTGACTCGGAGCCCGGGCGAAAGCATATTCCAGTCCAGCTCTTCTATCGTGCGCCGCAGTTGCTCCGCGAGATCCGCCGCGGCCGGTAGGCCGACGCCGAGCAGGCCGAGCACGAACTCATCGCCGTCGTAGCGTACGGCCACCTGGTGGGCCCGCATCTCATCGCGGAGCAGGCGACCAATTCGCCGCAGAACGTCATCACCGATACGGTGGCCGAAGACGTCGTTGATCTCCTTGAAGTGGTCGATGTCGATGACGATCAGGGCCAGCTGGTGCTGCCCGGGCGCCTCGTTCCTGAGGAAACGCTCGAGGATCTGGCGGTTACCGATCCCGGCCACCGCGTCCTCGCCAGCCCTGCGGCTGGCTTCCGCGGCCTGGGACTGGAGCGTCGCCTGGTCTCGGATGAAGTCGGCCCGTCCCCAGACCTCCTGTACAAGTTGCCTGGTTTGCCGTTGGTGGATGGTCCACATGCTCGCCTTGACCTCGCGCGCGGTCGCCAGCGCACCGTTGCTGTCGCCGGCCGCCTCCTGGCAGGCTGCGAGCTCCTCAAGCGCTAGCATCAACTCGTGGTCGTCGTCGCTGTATTGAGCGATCGCGACGGCCCGCTCGGCTTCGATCACCGCCTTCTCCGGGCGGCCCGCGAGGCGCAGGCAACGTGCCTCGATCCAGGCGAGCGCCGCCCGCTGCGCCGCAGGCGCGATGCCGCTGGTCTGATCGCGGAACTGGTCGAGCACCGCGAGCGCTTCCTCCCCGCGGCCCAGCTCGCACAGAACTTCGGCTAGCAGACGGTGGCTGGCGGTACGGCGATTGAACTCGTCCGTCGCTCGGGCGAGTAGCTCGCGCACCACCGTCTCGGCGCGCGCCAGTTCCTCGCCGCCGGTTTGCACGTGCGCGAGTCGTCTCTGTCGAGCCGCGAGCAGGAGACCATCTGCGATGTTGTGCAGCTGCCTGCAGATCTTCTCGCGATCACCGATCCGCTCGGCGGCGCCGAGCGAGGCCTCGAACTGCTCGATGGCCCGGTCGTAGTCGAGGAACGAAATGCAGAAGATCCCGAGCCGGTTGAAGATCTCCATCCGCAGACGATCGTCTTCGACCGACTCCAGCGCCACCAGGCTCCTCGTCGCCAGTTCGGAAGCGACCGAAAGCTCACCCATCCTCGAAGCGTGCGCGGCGGCCCAGCTCGCCGCGTCCACGACAAGATCTCCCTCGCCGGCACGTTCGAACAGCCGCATCGCTTCGCTTGCGTCCTCGTAGACCGCGGCCGTGCGCCACTGGTTGGATCGAACGCGCGCCCTACACATCAGCAGGAGACCGCGATCCGCGGGGTCTACGGCGGAGCGGAGCAGCAACTCGATCTCAGCAACGACCTGCTCGCACTCCGCATCAGTCGCCGCTCGGCTGGCACGCGCGAAGAGGTCATCGTAGCCAACCCCCGATCTGCCGTCATCGCCCATCTCCTGATTATCGGCGCGGAGTGATCACAGCTCAAGAAATCCTTCTACGCCGAGCACTTCCGCGACCCGGTCCGGCCGCCGAACCCGGCGCGGTTCGTGTTCTTGGACCCGCCAGCTTCAGTCCCCTGTGACGGACGATTCCGTGACCGAGGCGACCGGCCGTCACCGCTATTCGGGTCCGGTAAGGCGGTACAGCTGCCGCGCCCCGGAGACCCCCTTCAGCTCGTGGGTCCCCGCGTCCGCAAACGTCAGTCCCGAGTCGGCGACGAGCTCCCGGGTGGTGGCCGACACGTAGACCTGGCCCGGACCGGCGAGCGCCATGACTCGCGCGGCAATGTGGACTGCCAACCCGCGGACGTCGCCGGCAGCGATCTCGACCTCGCCGGTGTGGATCCCCGCCCGGATCGTCAGCCCAAGCGACTTCGCCGCGAGGCAGATCGCTGCCGCGGCTCGGACCGCCCGCTCGGAGCCGTCGAACATGGCGAGCACGCCGTCGCCAGTCGTCTTCACGAGACGGCCACGGAAGCGATCGAGCTCGAACTGGACACGTTCGTTGTGAATCGCGACGAGCTCCAGCCAACGTGCGGGACCCATCGACTCCGCGAGTGCGGTCGAGTCGACGATGTCGGTGAACAACACGGCTCCGAGAACACGCGCCGTGTTCTCATCGACCCTCGCGAACGAGCGGACGCCCGCGACGTCATAGGCGACGAAGGCCTCGTCGCCGACGACCCAGCCGTCGTGACCGGGCGGGATCTCGTAGACCATGCCCGGGCCGATCTCGTTGGTTGTGCCGTCCTCCAGCCGGTTGGCGAGGCGCCCCGCGATGCAGACGCCGACATGGTGATACTGGCAGGTGCTCGTACCCGCGATGGGTTGGACGTGCTCCATCCAGTGCCAGCCCGGTTCGAACACCATTCTGCCGATCACGAGATCGTCGAGGTTGTATATGTCGACGTGCCCGAACGGTGTCGTGCGGACCTCGTCGGGATACTCGAGCGACTTCGCTTGGAGACGGGCCACGGGTCGGTCCTCACGTCCTCGCGCTATCCCCTCACGGGCCTTCCGTTCGGGGTCGCGTGCGAGCCATGATGCGTCATCGCGGAGACCGGTGGTTGGCAGTTCCGATTCCGCTCGACCACGCGCCACGTACGGGACCAGGCTTCAGCCCCGGGCACGTTCGTTGCGGGCGGCCGCCTCCGCGATCTCCGTGATCCGCGCCGCACGAGTCTCGGGGCGCTGCGCGACCGCGATCCAGCCGAGCAGCATCTTGCGCGCCGAGGGCGGGAACGCCGCGAAGTTGACCGCGGCCGGCGGGCGGGCATCGAGCGCCGCCGCGAGGTCCTCCGGGACCTCCAGCCGCTCGGCGGCGTCCAGGATCTCCCACCATCCATTCGCCTTCGCCCGTTCGATGGCGGCGAGGCCCGCAGGGGCCATCCGCCCGTCGCCGATCAACCGCTCGACGCGCGCCTTGTTGGACGCAGCCCAGACGCTACGCGGCTTGCGCGGTGCGAAGTAGAGCTTGCCGCGATCGTCGTCGAAGTGGCCGCCGGTGCTGTCCACCCACCCGAAGCACAAGGCCTCCTCGATGGCCGATTCGTAGTCCAGCCCGACCCGGCCGGAGCGAGGCCGCCAGGTCACCAGCCAGACGCCGCGGGCAGCCGCATGATTGGCCTCGAGCCATGCGCGCCATGTGGCGCGATCGTCGGCATGGACGTGCGGCGCATCGTTGAGGGCGGACATGGTCGGAGTCTAGCGGCGCCGCATGCGAGGGCGCCAGGTGCGGGCGTTCGCGCCGGGCAAGCCCGCGGTGAGTCGGTCGTCAGTCAGTGCCGTCGGACGCCGCGTCGAGGTTGTCCTGGATCCGATGCAGCAGCTCGATGTAGGTGCGCAGCTCCGAGTCGGAGAACGCGCCCAGCCAGGCCTTCTCGTAGCCATGGACGATCGTCCGAAGCTCACGCAGCACCGCCAATCCCGCCGGCGTGATCTCGACCAGCAGGCTCCGCCGATCGGCCGGGTTCGCGGACCGGCGAACGAACCCACGGCGCTCCAGCGAATCCACGACACCGGTCACGGTGGCGCGAGTGACGATCAGTCGCTCACCAAGCTCCGAGGGAGAGACCGGCCCGCGGTCGCGCAGGACCCCCAGAACGAGCCCACCCGCGGCACTGACGTTGAGCGGACGGAGCAGCCGTCCGATCCGGTCGAAGATCATGTCGGCCGTCCGGATAGTGTTCATCACCCCTTCGGTAGCCAGGACGTTCCCGTCGGGCGTCTGCTCATAGAAGTCGTCGGGCATGCGGATCTTTGCCATGCGTCACATGATACGGCCATTGACAATACGGTGCCTAAGCATATAGTCACGCCCCTAGTGACCGGCCGGCTAGGCTCGGTCGAACGAGAAGGAGCGTCCCCAATGGCGAAGGTGATCGTCCAGCACCATGTGGCCGACTACGACCGCTGGTTCCCCGTCTTCAATGAGCACGAAGCCGCTCGCAGGCAGCACGGCGCGACGGGCCACTCCATCGGCCGCGACGTGTCCGACCCGAACACGATCGTGATCGTGAACGACTTCGCGACGGTCGAAGGAGCTCGAGCCTTCTCGCAGGACCCGTCGCTCCCGGCAGCGATGGCGCGTGGTGGTGTCGTGGGGCCGCCGCAGGTGTGGATCGTCGACGAGGCCGACGCCCGGACGTACTGAGATCGACCGCCGGGCGGCTGCGCCTCGTCGCGGCCGCCCGGTCTTCGACTGGCCGCGGGCGCCTCGAGTCATTAGCGGCCGCAGGATGGCCTCTGGTCGGCGCGGTCGCCGCGCTCCAGACGCTTCTCGCGGCAACCGGCTATTGCCCGGGATGCCGGCTCTACCTCCTTCGCTGGTGGGTTCCCTCGGTCTTCGCGATGCCGTTCAGGCGAAACGACCGCCTCCTGAAGGCGCCCGGGCAGCCCCTCCGGCGGGTGAGGGTCTGACGAACCGACGGGCGGCGCCGATCTCGTTCTTTGGCGGGCCTATTCGCCGCCCTGTTGAGATGAATCCGAGTCCGACATCGAGTTGTTGATGTCGTTGATCAACGAATTGATCCAATCGAGCTCGCTGTCGATTGGAGCCGGCGTGGATTGCGCTGTCTGGGCCGCGGCGGCAGAAGGGACGGCCGGGCCGGTGCCGGCGGTCGAGGCTGATGGGACGGACGTGATGCCCGTCGCGGCCGGGACAGAGCCGGATGGCTGGGTTGCCGCGGACGGCGTGCTCGACGAGCCGCGATGAGCGCAGCCTGTGACGGCGAGGCCGATGAGCAGAGCGGCGGCGCACAGGGTTGCTGCCCGGGCGTATTGGCGTGTCACCAGGAGCATCTCCCTGCTGGCTGGATCGACCTGACGCGGCCGATCATCGGCTGCGTCTACAACGCGGCCGGCCGGCTTTTGTAAGGGGCGCGTAAGTGGGCGGTGGCTCGCCGTTCGGTCCTCGGCGCCCTGGCGGCGCGCCGAGCGGTCCGAATGGCCGGCCCTCTGACCCTAGCGGGCCGGCGCGCGAGCGGCGAGGGCGGGACGATGGATGGCGGCGGCGGCGGCCAAGCGCCTGTCCTCGTGGCGGTCGTAGATCCGCTTCGCTATCTCGACCATGGTCGAGGTAGGCGGCCACGATCGCGACCAGCAGGAGCCAGAACTGAGCAGGCAGCGCGCCGAAGCCCAGGACGGATCCCAGCGGGCTGAGCGGCACGATGACCGCCACGACCAGCGCCCCGACGATGGCCGCTGCCAGCGGGCGGCTGGGCCGGCTCCGCCAGAACGGGCTCATCCGCGTCCGGATCGCCAGCACCACCAGGATCTGCGTGAAGAGCGACTCGATGAACCAGCCGGCGTGGAACGCCGACGCGGAGTCCTCGCTCGTGCCCAGGAGCAGGAGCAGCAGGCCGAAGGTGACGTAGTCGAAGATCGACGAGATCGGCCCGAACAGGACCATGAACCGCTCGATGGCGTGGACGTCCCAGCGGGCCGGCACAGCCTCCACGTCCGGATCCACGGTGTCGGTCGGGATGGCCGTCTGCGAGGCGTCGTAGATCAGGTTGTTGAGCAGGATCTGGCCCGGCGTCATCGGCAGGAACGGGCAGCAGCAGCGCGGCGCCGGCCATGCTCAGCATGTTGCCGAAGTTGGAGCTGGTGCCCATGCGGATGTACTTGAGGGTGTTGGCGAACGTCCGCCGGCCCTCGATCGACGCCCTGGCTGATCGCCGCCAGGCTCGGTTCCAGCAGGATGATGTCGGCCGCGGAGCGGGCCACGTCCGTGGCGTTGTCGACGCTGATGCCCACGTCGGCGACGTGCAGCGCCGGGGCGTCGTTGATGCCGTCGCCCATGTAGCCGACCACGTGCCCGGACTCGCGCACGGCCCGGATGACCTGCAGCTTCTGGTCCGGGTCGACGCGGGCGAAGATCGTGGTCCGCGCCACCCGCGCCACCAGCGCCGGGTGGGTCATCTTGCGCATCTCGTCGCCGGTCAGGACGCCGTCGACCGCAAGGCCGACCTGTTCGGCCACATGCCGCGCCACCAGGTCGTTGTCGCCGGTGATGACCTTGAGGGCGATTCCCTGCCGGGCGAGCTCGGCGATGGTGTCGCCGACGCCGGGCTTGGGCGGATCGCTGAAGAGGATCACGCCCTCGAAGGTGAGGTCCTTCTCGAGGCGATCCGCGTCGTCCAGGCTCGGCGTGCCGGCCGGCGACGTCGCCGGCGACGCAGCTCCGCCGGATCGAGCGCGCGCGAAGCGACGGCGACCAGCCGGAACCCGTCGGCCGAGGCGCCGTCCACGAGCTTCTTCAGCCGGGCGTGCTCGGCGGCCCGGATCGGGCGAGCCGTGTGATCTTCGCGGACCCGCGAGCAGCGTGCCACGACGGATTCGGGAGCGCCCTTCGTCACCAGGAGCGGCGCCTCCCCCTTCTGGGCGACCACGACGCTCAGCAGGCGGCGATTGAAGTCGTAGGGCAGCTCGGCCAGCTTGGAGTACGTCGCCAGATCCTTCGGCTTCGGCGCTCCGGCCAGGATCGCCGTGTCGAGCGGGTTCTCGAAGCTGGCCTGGAAGTGGCTGTTGAGGTAGGCGAGGGTGAGCGCGTGCGAGGCTTCGCCGGCGTCGTCCTTGTCGATCCCGACGGCCTTCACCAGCTCGAGCTTGCCCTGCGTGAGGGTGCCGGTCTTGTCGGTGCAGAGGACCGTCACGCTGCCCAGGTTCTGGATCGCCGGCAGCCGCTTCACGAGCACGCCGTGGGCCGTCAGGGCGCGGGCGCCGCGGGTCAGGTTGAGGGTCACGATTGCCGGCAGAAGCTCTGGTGTCAGGCCCAACCGCGAGGGCGATCGGAGAAGAGCAGCGCATCGAAGAGCGGCCGGTCCAGCGCCACGTTGATGGCGAAGACGCCGACGACGAGGATCAACGTCACCCGAGTGATCAGGAAGCCGAAGGCCCGGACGCCGCGCTGGAAGTCCGTCTCCGGGGCGCGCTCCAGCAGGCGCCGGGCAATGGCGCCGTAGCTGGTTCGGGCGCCGGTGGCGGTCACGACCGCCCTGCCGCTGCCGCTGACGACGCTGGTGCCGAAGAAGGCCAGGCCGTCTCGATCGTCCTCATGGGCCGGATCCAGATCGCCGTCCTTCACGATCTTGAGCGAGGCGGCGGACTCGCCCGTGAGAGAGGACTCGTCGATGTAGAGGTGATTCGACTCCAGGATCCGGGCGTCGGCCGGGACGATGTCTCCGGCCCCGAGGACGATGAGATCGCCGCGACACCAGCCCTACGATCGGCAGATCCTGCTGCTTGCCGTCGCGAATGACAGTGGCCTTGAGCGCGAGCCGGGCCTGGAGAGCCTCCACTGCTGCCGCGGATCGGGCCTCCTGGACGAAGCCGAGGGCGGCGCTCATCAGGACGATGGTCAGGATGATCGCGGCTTCGACTTGATCGTCGACCGCGAAGCTGACGAGACTGGCCGCCAGGAGGATCAGGACGAGCGGGCTCGCGAACTGCGAGACCAGGATCGCCAGCGGGCCGCGATGCCCTTCCCGACCGACCGCGTTCGGACCGTCCTGGCGCAGGCGGCGGGCAGCCTCGGCGGAGGTCAGGCCTCCGGAAGCGCCGGCTGCCGAAACGGCAGGAGCATCCGAGCTGGAAGAACCCGCAGACGATCTGGAGGCCGTTGGAGCAGACGAAGCTGCCATCTACGCGGATCGTAACGGTAACGTCGCGGGTCGGGCGAGGCGATGTCTCGAGTTGCCCTGGTCGAGCCTCCGAGGGCCTCACATCAATTGTCGTGTTGCCGGCCATTCCCCGCTCCCGTCCGGCGCGCTGCGCCGACTCCTCAGACGGCGACGAAGACGTCAGGCCGATCGGATGTCGCGGCGGCCGAAGAGGAAGACGCCCAGCAAGGCCAAACCGGCGGCAGGTACGCCGAGCGCCAGGTATCGCCACGCCTCGGTAGAGTTGAGCAGCGGATCTCCGGCCAGGGCCCAGTCCCAGGGCGAGAGGTGGGCCAGCGGCTCGAGCGGCTGGCTCAGGGGAAAGAGCGCGGCCACGGTGCAGCCGGCAAAGGCCACGAACAGCCCCACACCCAGAACAGTGGCGGGCCGCGCCCGAGCGCCGGCAATGGCGAGGCATAGCCCGGCGTGGAAGAGGGCCAGAAGACCGCACAGCAGCAGCGTAGAGACGAGCCGGTCGGTCTGAACCGAGAGGTCCACGATCGGGTCGGCGACGAGCTGGATGGCAGCTGTCACCAGGGTCAGCAGGCAAATCCAGGCGAAGACGGCCACGGCCCGACCGAAGAAGATCGCCCGGTGGGATACGGGCTGGGCGAGGAGGATCTCGAACCTCCCGGAGTCCTCTTCGGAGGCCGTGAGGCTGTTGGCGAACCCAATCCCGGCCCCAACGAGCAGCAGTGGCACGAAGAGGGCGTAGAGGTTGCCGCGCAGGTATCCTGCGGCCGTCCCGAAGCCCTGCATTCCGAAAGCCTTGACCAGGCCCTGCGGCATCTGGTCGAGGATGTCGGTCATGCTCGTGGAGCCCTTGAAGGCGGGCCAGAAGGCGACCGTGAGGGCCACCAGGGCCGCAAGCGAGGCGGCCCAGAGGAGGCCAGCCCGTCGGACGGCGCGCAGCGGGCCGATCAGCAGCTCCGCAGCCCGCCCGCTCATGACTCCTCCTCGTAGAGATCCAGGAATGCCTCCTCCAGGTCGGGCTCTTCGACCAGCATCCCGGCGACCGGCTGAGCGGCGAGGAAGCGCAGCAGCGGCTGTATCGGCCCCTCGAGGCTGGCCGTGTAGCGCCGGCCGTCCGCCAATCCCTCGGCCAGACCTTCCACGCCTGCCATTCCGTCTGGGACGGCGCTCTCGAACCAGACCTCCAGACGCTGGCGGGCTCGGCGCCGCAGCTCATCCACCGTCCCCTGCGCAACGATCTTGCCGGCGCGCAGGACGACGACTCGATCGGCGGCACGCTGGACCTCGCTGAGGACGTGGGACGAGAGGAAGACGGACGCGCCACCCGCTCGAGCCTCCCCGACCAGAAGCAGGAACTCGTGCTGCATGAGTGGATCCAGGCCATTGGTCGGCTCGTCGAGCACCAGCAGCTCGGCCGGCCACAGGAAGGCCAGCAGAAGAGCGAGCTTGCGCCGGTTGCCCGACGACAGCTGCCTGTTCTGGCGGTTCAGATCGACCTTCAGTCGCTCGGCCAGCTCGTCCCGGCGGCCCGGATCGTAGCCACCGCGAAGCCGTCCCAGCGACTCCACCATCTCCGCGCCGGTCGTCTTGTCGGGCAGCCGCAGCTCCCCGGGCAGGTACGTGAGGCGCGATCGAACGGCCACGCCGTCGCGATGCGGATCCAGGCTCAGGACTCGGATCCGTCCGGCGCTGGGTCGCAGCAGGTCCAGGATGCAGCGGATGGTCGTACTCTTGCCCGCACCGTTGGGGCCCAGGAACCCCAGGACCTCGCCGCGGCGTATCTCGAAGCTGACGCCGCGGACGGCGTGGACGGACCCATAGTCCTTGACCAGGCCCTCGACACTGAGCACCGGGTCGGACGCCGAACCAGCCTGCGGCCCAAACGTTTCGACTGCTTGGCTCACGTGTCCTCTCAGCTGCAGCCTCTATCGTACCCGGCCCGCCCCACCGACCCGGGCCTACTCGACGACACGCAACGTGGCCGGCAGGTTCATGCGGGTCAGGCGACGCCAGGTGAGGAGCGGCGCCAGAGCCACGGCCACGATGCCCAGACCGGCGGCGATGACAAGTGTCTGGGGGCTGACGGCAGGATCCAGACCGAAGTCGGGCATCGATGAGGGCAACTGGCGGTACACGAGCCAGACCACCATGACGAAGCCGCCGAGGATTCCGATAGCCGTCCCCACCAGGCCGATCAGAGCGCTCTCGGTCACGGCCGAGGCCATGACTCGCCGGACCGGCAGGCCGAAGGCCAGCATCGTGGCCACCTCGCGCGTGCGCTCGTCCTGGCTGATCGTGGCCGAGTTGTAGGCGATCAGGACCGCCAGGATCAGCGCTATCACGGCGACCACGTTCAGGACGTCGGTCAGCTGCGCCACTACGTCTCGCAGGCTCGTGGCCAGCGCCTCGATCGGTTGCGCCGAGACGACGCCAGGGAGGCCGAAGAGGCTTCGCCGCAGGGCGTCCGCATCGGCGCCCTCGGCAGGGACAACCGTGGCTCGATTGGCGAGACCGGCCATGCCGAAGAGCGAAGCGCCGTCGGCGTTCATGTAGGCGGTGGGCCGCATCGGGCTGGGGTGCGTGCCGGCCAGCACGACCTCGGTCTCGACCAGACTGACGGCCGTCTCCGAGATACGAACGGGGTGGCGAAGGAGGAACCGATCGCCGGTCTGAGGTCCAGATCCTCGGCCGCCTGCTCGGACAGGAGGACCTCACCGGGTCCGACGGGGAGCCGACCCTGAGCCAGCGACGGCTGCCACGCGTTGTCGTGCAGGTCCAGAGTGTCGAGCTGGAGGTCGATCGGGTCATGGCTCGAGGCGACGCTTCGCGCCGACGCGGGGACCCGCAGGATCAGGTCGACACGGCCGGCACCGGGACAGCCGCCAGCTCGGAGCCGACCTGGTCGGCAGGAAGAGGAGCGGCCAGGTCCACGGCGATCCGGTTGGGGCTGCCACCCAGGATCTCCGCCTCGCCGCGGTCGATGCCGGCGGCGAATGAGTCGAGCATGCCGAGCGTGCCGATCAGGGCGGTCACCGCAGCCGCGATCCCCAGTGCCGTCAGCAGAGTCCGGCGCGGAGTCCGCAGGACGTTGCTGAGGGAGTGGCGCACCCACGACGGCAGCGGCAGCCGTCGGGTCAAGCTGGCCAGTCCCGGCCGTCGGGCGGCCAGGTAGCCGGTCCGGATGGCGTCCACCGGACGCGCCCTGACGGCACGCCAGACCGGGTAGATGGAGGCGGCGAAGGGCAGCGCGAAGCCGATGGCCGCTGCTCGGGCGAAGACCTCCGGCCGCAGCGGCGTCTCGAAGACGGGCATCGGCAGCAGCGACGACCATGACCTCGCGCAGGGCGGCTCCGGAGAGCAGCCCCACGACGATCCCCAGCGCCACTCCCAGCAGTGCGATCTCAGCGGCCACGGCCAGCGGTCGGATGGCCAGAGTCCGGGCGGGCAGGCCCAGGGCGAGGCCGATGCCGATCTGACGGCGCTGCGACTCGACGATGCGAGTGGTCAGGTTGAAGGCGGCGAAGGTGGCCCCGGCCAGCATCAGGATGGCGAAGATGCTGAAGAGGATCTGATCGCCTTCGGCGTCACGCTCTACCCAGCGACGCGAGACCTCTGTCGCTGCTGGCAATGGCGGTGGCACCGAGATTGGGCAGCTTCGCAGCGGCTGCGGCCTGGAGCTCGTCCCGGACGATCGACGCCAGCGACGGGTCGGACAGGCGCACCACCAGCTCGTTGGCCATGCCGGGCTGCCCGGCGATCTGCCCGCCGTCTCGAGCGAGACGAAGACGACGGCGAAGTTCGCCTCGGCCATGACGTCGCCGTTGGGCGAGATGACGAGGAAGTAGTCCGGCGAGTAGACATCGCCGGCCACGTCGAGCCGGCGTCCGTCGGCGATACCGATCGACATCGGGACCGGCAGGTCGTAGTGAGCCGCGAAGTGGTACTCGAGCTCGGCCACGGGCCGGCCTTCGTCGGCCGTCGCCAGGCCGCGTCCGGCCTTGACCATGAGCGCGTCCACCGATGGATCGCCCGTCGCCATCCCGACCAGGCGGCCGGGGACGACGATCGTCTGGCCTCCGGTCGACGCGTCCACGCGGGTCGGAACGACGAGGCGTTCACCGGTCGCGATGACCGCGTCCCGGTGCGGGATCTCGCCCACCAGCGCGCGCAGCTCGTCCGGGGTCGCGAAGCTGCCGTCGGCCAGGTAGAGCCGCACGTCGTGGGCGCGCAGCAGGGCGAGGCTCTGGGCATTGGCGTCCTTGCCGCCAGGCGGACATGCTCTCCAGCGAGGCGTAGGCGCCGGTGCCGATGGCGATCGTGGCGGCGATGGCGACGACGAGGAGCCAGCGCTCGCGCAGGTCGCGCGCGGACCAGCGCAGCCAGAAGATGAAGCGCTTCATGGCCGTCTACCAGTGAAGGTCGGCGACGTCGGCCCGGCCGCCGGCCGGCGCGCCGTCGCTCACGACCCGGCCGCTGCTCAGCTCGACGACGCGGTCGGCGGCGCGGGCGATCTCGCGGTTGTGGGTGACGACCAGGACGGCCCGCTCCCCGGTCGGCCTGGGCGCGCAGCAGCTCCAGGATCTGGACGCCGGTCCGGAAGTCGAGCTCGCCGGTCGGCTCGTCGGCGAGCAGCACCGGGTTGCCGGTCGCCAGGGCGCGGGCGATCGCCACGCGCTGCTGCTCGCCGCCGGAGAGCTGGTGCGGGAAGTGGTCCATCCGGTCGGCCAGCCCGACCTCATCGAGCCGCTGGCGCGCGATCGCGGCCGCGTCCTTGCCGCCCCGCCGCGTCCGCCCCGAACTCCACGTTCTCGAGCGCGGTCAGGCCCGGGAAGAGGTTGAAGGTCTGGAAGATGAAGCTGGTGGTGTGGCGGCGATACTCGGCCAGATCGCCACGCGAGGCGCCGGTGACAGGCCTGTCCAGCGACGCTGATCTCGCCGCCGGTGGCCACGTCCAGGCCGCCGATCAGGTTCAGGAGCGTGGTCTTGCCGCTCCCCGACGGCCCCAGGACAACGACGAACTCGCCGGTCTGAACGGTCAGGTTGACCTCGGACAGGGCGGCAACGGCGAGCCCGTCGAGGCGGTAGACGCGGCCGACGTCCCTGAGCTCGATCAGAGCGGGACCGGCCGGTCGACGGACGTCAGGGGCGGCAGCGGCACCTGCGGAGGTAGGCGAGGGTACAGGGGAACGCGGATGCACTGCACACACTCCTTCGACTTGCGAGAAGGTGTGCGCTCCCACCGCGCTGCGCACTCCGCGCCGTTACCGGGCCGATGTTAGGCCGGCGAGCACGGCCTCCCCAGGGCCGAAAGTCCCGAACGGCTGACGGGCCAAACGGCCCTATCGGGCTCTGGGCCGGTCGATGCTGACACGTTGCAGTCAGGTATCGACCCGTACACTCCTACCCGTTGGGGCATGTACGAGGAGAAACGAGAGTGGCATGGAGCTCGCCTACTGCGGACTGGACTGCGCCGCCTGCCCGGCCTTCCACGCCGCGGAGCGGCTGACGTCGGACGAGCGGCAGGCGGTCGCGGATAAGTGGAACGTGGATTTCGGCGGCAGCCACACCGCCGGCGACATCGACTGCGTCGGCTGCACGCACGAGGGCCGCCACACGCCGTACTGCGAGGATGGCTGCGAGATCCGCAAGTGCGGCGTCGGAGAAGGGTGTGGCTACGTGCGCCGAGTGCGCGGACTACGGCTGCCTCAAGCTCACCGCATTCCTGGCGGACGTCCCCGACGCGAAGGCTAACCTGGAGTCGCGCCGGCTGGCCTGACGCAATCCCCAGCCGGAAGAGATCCGTCCACACCCCGACCACATTCCCGTGCGCGGAACGGCATGCGAAGCGGCCTGGTTTTTGCCACGCTACTCCGCAGACCCGGGCAGCCCGTGGAGCCCGTCCGTCCTGCCCCGGGAAGAGTCCATACGTCGGAGGAGGTCGCTCATGGCTGCTGCCATCGGGTACGTCCGTGGCATGTTCCAGTGGACCGTCAAACGCGAAGGGATCATCGCCCCCGACGAGCGGCCGCCGGCCGCTCAATCGATGGCGCTGGGCCTGCAGCACATCTTCGCCATGTTCGGGGCGACGGTGCTGGCGCCGATCCTCATGGGCTTCGACCCGAACACCGCGATCTTCTTCTCCGGCATCGGCACGCTCATCTTCTTCGTCTGCGTCCGCGGCCGGGTCCCGAGCTATCTCGGGCTCGAGCTTCTCGTTCATCGCCGTGGTCATCTCGGCCGAGGCGATCGGCGCAGGACACAACATCCCGGCCGCACTGGGCGGCATCATCGCCTGCGGCGCCGTCTACGCCGTGATCGGCCTGATCGTCATGGCCGTCGGCTACAAGTGGGTCGAGTGGCTGATGCCCCCGGTCATCACCGGCGCCATCGTCATGGTCATCGGCCTCAACCTCGCTCACGTCGCGGTTGCGGACCTGAGCGGCGTCGCCAGTCTTGGTACGTCAACCCGGCCATAGCCCAGACGAACGACCTCTTCTTCATGACGATGGGCCTCCTGACCACGGCGGCCGTCGTCCTGGTCGCGGTCTACGCACCCGGCATCCTGCGACGACTGCCGATCCTGCTCGGCGGTATCGCCGGCTTCGTCATGTACTTCGTCGCTACGAACCTCCTCCACCTCGGCCCCAAGGGCGCCGACATCAGCTTCGACAAGGTCAGCTCCGCCGCCTGGATCGGCCTGCCCAACTTCACCACGCCTGTCTTCGACGGCCATGCGATCGTCTTGATCGCGCCGATCGCCCTCGTGCTGGTGGCCGAGAATCTGGGCCACGTCAAGGCAGTCGCGGCGATGACCGGCCGCAACCTCGATCCCTACATCGGCCGCGCCTTCCTCGGCGACGGCGTCGCCACGATGGTTGCGGCATCGGGCGGCGGCACCGGCGTCACGACCTACGCCGAGAACATCGGCGTCATGGCCGTGACCAAGATCTACTCGAGCCTCGTGTTCGTGATCGCGGCTTTCGTGGCACTGGCCATGGGCGTTTGCCCGAAGTTCGGAGCCCTGATCGCGACAATCCCGAGCCCCGTTCTGGGCGGCCTGGCGATCGTCCTGTTCGGCCTCATCGCCGCGACCGGCGCTCGCATCTGGGTCCAGAACAAGGTCGACTTCGGAGTGACACGCAACCTCGTCACGGTCGCGGCCGCGCTGACGATCGGCGCCGGCGACCTTACCCTCACGTCGGGCGACTTCTCACTCGGCGGGATCGCCATGGCAACCTTCGGTGCCATCATCGTCTACCAGGTGCTGGGCCTGGTGAAGGTGGGCCCGGAGCCGGGGACGGAGGCGGCGGCAGCTTCCTGAGATCGTCCCTGGCGGAAACGAAGCGGGCGGCCGGTAGGCCGCCCGCTTCTCTGTGTCACGCGCCTGGCGATCGGCCGATCCCCTACCCCGGGCGGCCGGTCCCGAACTGGCGGTCGCCCGCGTCGCCCAGGCCCGGCATGATGTAGCCGACATCGTTGAGCTGCCGGTCCACGGCCGCGCAGTAGATCTCCACGTCGGGATGGGCCGATGTGACCGCGTCCAGCCCCTCTGGCGCCACGATCAGGTTCACGAGCTTGATACGGGTCGCTCCCCAACGCTTCAGAACCTCGATCGCGGCCGTGGCCGAGCCGCCGGTGGCCAGCATCGGGTCGAGGATCAGGCACAGGTCCACCGTCGCGGAGTCGGGCAGCTTGTTGTAGTACTCGACGGGTCGCAGGGTGCGTTCGTCGCGGAAGAGGCCCAGATGCCAGACCTCGGCCGTGGGCATCAGTTCGAGCATGGCGTCGACCATTCCCAGGCCCGCCCGGAGGATCGGCACCAGGCCGATGCGAACGCCGAGCTCGTGGGCGTCCGTTCGCTCCAGCGGGGTGTTGACCGGCAGGGGCCGAACCTCCACATCCGCCAGCGCTTCGTAGCCCAGGAGCCACGAAAGCTCGCGAACCACCTCGCGGAATTTCTTGGGCTCGGTCCTTTCGTCGCGCAGGATGCGCAGCTTGTGGAGGATCGCCGGATGCCGCGAGACGTGGAGCGTCGGCCACGCGGTCTCACGAACCGGCAGTGGCGAGTTGTCCGGCACTGTTGTCTCCTCCTTCGCGGGTTGCAGCGTGTTGGAGTCCATCCTACGAGGTGGGTGGTCCCGCCGCGCGGGTTCGGGCATTCAATCGGGGCGAGCGGTCGATCCGACACTCCGACCGAATCGCCGCCTGGTGCGAGCGCTGGCGATTGCGGCCTCCAGTTCGGTGCGAGCCAGACCGGCGATACGGCGCAGGTCGTCGCCCGACCGCGCCCCCAGCAGCGGGAGAGTGGCCAGCATGATGCTCAGGCCGCCGTACCAGAGCGCGGGGAGAGCCAGCATGGATGAGACCGGCACCGTCCAGCGATGGTTGGCACGGGCGCCCCAGACGACCAGAACGATCGCGAACGGACAGCGGATGACGAAGGGGATCGGAACCGCCGCCCACGTCCCGTTCTTGCCGGCGTTTGCCTCAAGGACCTGGACCCAGCGGCTCCAGGCATCGGGCGCGAGCGCGCCCGAGATCGCCACGACGGCCGCGGTAGCCCCGAGCGCGATCGCCAGTGAGCGCCACTCGCGACGGACCGCGAACCACAGCAACCCCACGCCGGGTGTGATCTTGGTCAGCAGCACGAAGGACCAGGTCGCCGGCCATCGGAATCCCAGCACGACGGCCACCGCCACGAGCAGCTCGATGTTGCCGCCCCAGATCTCCATGAGGCCGAAGAAGGCCAGGCCCAGCAGGATCAGCCTCGGTCCGGTCAGATAGACCATGGCAGCCATGAGGATGGCCGCCCAGACGGCCATGAACGCCTGCCAGGGCAGCAGTCGAATCGGCTGGAGGACCTGCAGGAAGGCCGGCGAATACGGGTAGGCGATCTGGTCGGTCCAGTTGGAGTGGAGGTACGGGTCGGCGAGGTCCGGCGCCCAGTAGCACCGTGCGTCCATGCCCGAACCGGCAAGGCGGCCCCACGGTTCGGCGAAGTAGACGATGCCCAGCCAGGCGATCGCCAGAGCGGCGAAGCCCGCCACGACGATTGGCGGCATGCGCCGTCCCGCGAGCGGGAGCACGCGCTTGTCAGATCCGTTCAGGAAGATTCTCCCGGCCATCGTCACTCCGCCTGCCCCGCCGGCATGCTAGCACCCACGGGGCCCTGCGCGATCGCCCGACGAATGGCGTGACGGTCGGAGAGGAACCAGGTCGGGAGAGTTACGACGAAGGCCGGGCCGTTGCGACACTAGGGTCGCCTCGGATCCCGGGCGAGGCGGGCCCGGGCCAGGTTCTAGAACAAGCGGGCCAGAAGCCGCGCCCCGGACGTGGGCCCGGACGCCCGCTCCACCACAGCCGATTTGCCGAGCCGCTCGCCTTCGACATTCCGGCCGGCCGGGCCGAGGAGGCTCCCCCAACCATCGGCGGCGAGTCTCTCGAGGACGTCGGCCGCCGCCTGCAGCGTCCCGGCCGCCAGATCGGCGGCGTCGCCGTGAAGCGCCCCGTCGCCCAGAGAGGACCGGATTGCGACCGCAGCTGCGGCCGCCGCCTGCAGATTCGCCGCAGCCGGGGCAATGTTTGCCGTCAAGACAGGCTCCACCACGAGCGACGCCGGCGCGCCCGCCAGGGCGGGCGCCAGGGTCGCGGTAGCGCCGGCACTCGTCAGCCCTCCTGCCCGGACACCGACCACCAGGCGGTGCCCTCTGAACACGGCGCCCCGCAGCCATGCCTGGACCAGGATCGATAGGGGGTCGCCGTCCACGCTGATCCAATCCGGCACCGTACCAAGGATGAGCCTGTCGGCAGGCAGACCATCTGCCAGGGCCAGCTCCACGCTCAACGCCTGGAGAGCCAGCGCCCGTCCTGCGTAAGTGGCGGCATCCGCCGGGACGCCGTGGGCGACGTCCGGGCCAATGGCCAGGGGTCCGGGGCTAATCGCCACTCGCGACCCGGCGCGGGCCTGCAAACGGTGAGCGAAGGCATGGTCGGCCAGGGCTCGATCCGGATCGACGTAGTCCTCGACGATCTCGCGGATAGGATCCGCCTCCACGTAGTCGATCCGCTCGAATGCGGCCACGACCGCCTGCTCGGGCGCTGCAAACGCCGAAGCCACCGTCATCAGGCTGGCGTAGCATCCGCGCTCGGCGGCCGCCGTGTCTGCGGCATCGCGCAGCGTCGAGAGACCGCGCTGGCTGCCTGCCGGGACCGGTTCGTCGGCAGGTCTGGGCCGCTCCTTCCGGCGGCGGCCATCGCCACGGCCGCGGTGACGGTCGCGACCGTGGACCTCGAATTCGAACCGGCTCGGCGTCTCCAATCCGACGTGCCGCCGTGCCTCGGCGAACTCCCAGCTCGCAGGAACCTGGACCTGCACGAGGTCCGCGCCGCCGGCGACCACCGCCCGAATCTCGTCCGCGGCGATCCCTACCTCGGCGGCGCGAAGGGCGATCCCGAGCCATGGCTCCTGTGGCAAGCCGAGCACTTCCCTCATCTCGCGCGTCGCCGTGCGGTTGTCATCGATGCGGGCAAGGGCGGCGTCCAGCAGCTCGGACGCCCGCTGCTCGGCGGCGGCCAACCGGTCGGGCCTGTCGAGGAGCTGCCCCTCCAAGCCCAGGTCGATGGCGCCGGATGCGCCCTCGAGGGCCAGCTCGCGCGGGGACAGGTCGTATTCGAGAAGCGCGACCACGAATGGCATGAGTACGCCGCGGGCGAGTCTATCGGGGTCGGAGCCGCAATATCTCTCCGCCAGCGAGGCCGCCAGCGGGCGACCGCTCGCATCCAGACCATCCACGCCCAGCATCCTCAGGACCGCACGCTCCTGGGCGATGGTCGCGGAGCGCCCGGCAACAAGAGAGAGCTGTGCGGCCACGTCGGCCGCTCGCCGGCGGACCAGATCCGCTTCGTCCGTGAGAGCACCGCCCACCGTGTACCTCGCGATCAGGGTTCGATCAGGTGAGCCAGAGGTACGAGTAGTACGTCCTCGTATCGTAGGCGATGCGCGCGCCGGTGATGCCCGCCTGGCCGGTGATCCTGAGCGAGATGCGCTGGTTGTTGAGATTGGTGGTCGGCAACGCAATGCTCACCACCCGAAGAGTCCACTGGGCCTGGCCGGCGACGGAGACGATGGCGGTCGCAAGCGTTGTGGTACCGCGCCTGACGTCCGCCTGGAACGTGCCCGCCGTCCCCCTCGTCCAGATCGACAGGACCGCGACCGTGACCGTTCTGGTCAAGGCGGGGGTGCGCCACGTTGCGGTGTTGCACGTTCCCGTGGCAGTCACTGCCCGGCCACCGAGGGCCGACGCACCGCAGTTCACGCTGTAGTCGTACAGCGTCGTGGCGGTCGGCGCGACCGTGGTCATGACCATGTTTCCGGTGAGCGCGTTGCCATTGCCTGCGGGCGGGACCGCGGGAGTGGCCGTGCTGTTGTGCAAGAAGTACGGCCAGTTGGCGGGCGTGGCGAAGGTGTTGCCCCCAACTGCCGCGGTTCGGGTGAAACGGGCCAGGCTCGTGCCGGGCACGGCCGCGAATACCGTCAGAAAGAGCGACAGGACCAGGATCGGTCGAAGGCGACCCATCGTCAGCCTATCCAGTCAGTGGTCCGCTGCGGGACGTCATTGGCCGGTGGCAGCAAGGCGGGCAGGCCGGGCATTTCGTACCCGCGCGGCTCTTCGGCCTCGTCGTCATCCTCTTCGAGCTCCTGCAACAGCCAGATCGCGAGGAGCATCGTCAAAGCCAGACAGAAGATCGAAATGATGCCGGTTGGGATCGTGAGCAGGTAGACCAGGTAGCCCAGGTAGGGCACCGAGATGTCCACCCGTCCCTGCAGGCCGGAAGCAGGCTCCAGGACCGGGTCGGCGGTCTCGTTTGCATCGCCCTTGGTCGCAAAGTAGAGGCCGTCGGGCAGCTGCGCGACGCGAACCACCCGGTGGGTGGTCAGAACGCCGTTATCGGCCTTGAGGGTGATGACGTCGCCGGGACGGATCTGGTCCGGCGATGTCCTGGCGACGTCCACGAGGGTGCCCACGGGAATGGCTGGAGACATCGACCCGCCGCGGACGACGAGCAGCTGGTGCCCGAAGCTCGGCCCGAGGCTGCTGAGCAGGACGATGGCGAGAACTGAGCCAACCAGGAGGACCAGGGCCAGGTCGAGTAGCCGGCGAATCGTCCTCACCGCTCTCTTCATTTGGCCTTACCTCCCTAGACAGCCGATGCGCCGGCCGTGACCCGCGAGTCGAGGGCCACGGCCGGCGTCGGTGCAGCCTTCAAGACTTACGGGTTGTTCTTGGTCTGTTCGGCGTCGAACTGGAACGTGTACGTGGCCGTTGCGGCCTGGAATGCGTTGAGGGTAGCAAGGGGCAGGACTGCCCGGAAGCAGAGGGTTTCGTTCGCTCCGGCAAGAAGCCCGCGGTCGCCCGAGTCGGGGCCTTGCGCGGGGTTCCCCACGATCGGCGCCATGGCGCCGATTATGGTCGCACCGCCCGCGCCCCCGAAGAGGGTCGTGCCCGTCCAGGCGTTGCAGGTGTTGCCACCGGCCGTGTCGGCCGTCTTGATCGTGATCAGCAGCACGGTGTTGAGGGCGAGCGTGGTCGTGGAGGAGGCCGAGATGGCATAGCGGAGATCGCCGGTGCCAGTGTTGCTCACCACGAGCGAGCCGTTGATCGTGTCACCCGGCATCAGCGGATTGGGCGGGACGGCGGTGATCACGCCAGAGCCGGGGTTCGTCGTGAGGACGATCGTTCCGGCAGTGAAGGCGTTGCCACCCACCGACGCCTGACTCGTGAACTGTGCCAGCGACATCGTGGCGCCGGTAGCGCTGATGAGTGCGGTCCCTGCCATCAGCAGGGCGAGCAGGCCTCGCCTGCGACGGCGTTCTCGGCGCGGCGTCTGAGCGTTTTCCATTGCCCCATTTCCTTCTCATGTTGCCGTTGACCGGGGACTCCGGGCGGCCGGACGGCGAAGGGGACTGACCTGGTGCCTGGTGTCACCGTTTCGGACGGCCCCGCCATCGCAGTGGTCCAATCAAACCCCCACTCGGATTAGGTCACAACGGGACATCCGGTGTTACGGCGCTGGTACTTAGGTCACTTCAAGTGTCAGAATCCCGAGCCGATGCCGGTGCCGAACTGCACCTGGACCAATGCCGAAAGACGGCGTCCGGATTTGCTAGTCGAAGGGGCGCGGCTCCTCCGGACGATTGGGTTACCGGGCCCCAAGCCGAACGTCCGCTCGAGCGCGCAATGCGACGGCTCTCGTCTACGCGAGATGGGGGCGATCCGTACGCGCGATCCAATCACGGTCGCCGGACCGGTTCGGCCGGCGCAGAGGCTGCTCCTCCGCGCGCGCGGTGGCTACTCCTCGGCGGCGCGGTGGTATACGCCGGCGACCCGGACCATGACCGCCTCGCGCAGCAGGGAAGCCAGCGCGGCCGCGCAGTCCGGAGCATCAGGATCGGAGTCCATGTCCGCCCAGAAGACGTACTCCCAGCGGACCCCCCGGCTTGGCCGAGACTCCAGGCGTGAGAGGTTGATCCCCCGCTCCGCAAAGCAGCCCAGGCATCGATAGAGACTGCCGGGGACGTTGCGGACGGCCCACACGAGAGTTGTCTTCAGCGGGCCGGTTTGCGTGGCCGGGGAGAAGCAGGCCTGGGGCAGCTGATCGCGCGCCAGGACGGCGAAGCGGGTGCGGTTCGAGTCGCCGGTCTGTATGTCGCCGGCGAGAACCTCCAGGCCGTACAGCGGCGCCACCCTGGCAGAGGCTACGGCGGCCGCGCCCATCTCTGCCTTGTCGGCGATCGCCTTGGCCGCGCCCGCGGTGTTGTAGCTGGTCAGGACCGACCAGGGGCGCGACCTGAGGAATTCGTCGGCCTGGTCCAGTGCCTGGGCGATGCTGTACACGCGCTCGATCTGCTCGATGGTCTGACCGGGAAGCGCCAGCAGGGCGAGACTCACCGGAACGGTGACCTCGGCGACGATCCGGACTTCGTCGAACTTGAACAGGAGGTCGTAGATTTCCCGGACGCTGCCTCCGGAGGACCGTTCGATAGGCACGACGCCGGCATCGACCGCACCGGTGTGGACGGCCTCGAACACAGCCCGCCAGGTGGGCAGGGCCACCGTCCGGGGCTCGAGGAACGCCGACAGGACCCCCTCCTCACTGAAGGCTCCGGGCTCGCCCTGGAAGGCCACGCGCGGCGACGCCGCGGGAACGGGGAGGCCCGCCGTCGACCCAGACGAATTGCCTGTAGCGGGAGCAGCCATTCGACCTCCGCGGGCTATTCGGAGCGCTCGGTCGGGATTGCCGCGGCGGCCCCGTTCCCGGGCTGGGCCGCAGTGGTGAAATGGCGCTCGTCACGGCGCCGCACCTCTGCCCCGGTCTTCCAGATGGCGTACTCGAGCGAGTCGCACAGCGCCTGGCAGGAAGCCGCGATGATGTTGGTTCCGCTGCCCATCGTCGACCACTCCAAGGAGCCGTTGGAGGAGTCGATTATCACCCGTGTCTGGGCGCCGGTCGCCTCCTCGCTGTCGAGGATGCGGACCTTGTAGTCGACCAGGTGAACCGCGTCGAGCTGCGGGTAGAAGGCGCCGAGAGCCTTGCGGAGGGCACTGTCGAGGGCGTTGACCGGGCCGTTGCCGTCGGCGGCGGTGTGAAGCACCTCGCCGGCCACCTCGACCTTGACCGTAGCCTCGGCCAGTAGCTCGGCGCCGCCGCGCTGCTCCACCAGGACGGTGAAGTCGCACAGCTCGAAAGGCCGCAAATAGCCGGCCTTGTGGCGCTTGACGAGCAGCTCGAAGGAGGCCTCCGCGCCCTCGAAGGCGAGCCCGTCGGCCTCCATCTGCTTGATCACCTGGCTCAAGGCCTTGGGATCCACGCCGTCCAGCTGCTGACCGAGCTGTTCGGCTCGCAGCTGGGTGTTCGCCCTGCCGCCCAGCTCGCTCACGACAAGGCGCGTGACGTTTCCGACCACGCCCGGGTCCACGTGCTGGTAGGCGCTGCTGGCTCGAGCGGTAGCCGAGCCGTGGACGCCGCCCTTGTGCGCGAAGGCCGACCGGCCAACGTACGGCTGATGGTCGTCCGGAACGATGTTCACGATCTCCGCAACGTAGCGGGCGAGGTCTGTCAGATCGCCAAGCCGGCCGGCCGGTACGGGCTCGTAGTCGGTCTTGAGCTCGAGGTCGGCCAGGATGCTGACCAGATTGGCGTTGCCGCAGCGTTCGCCGTAGCCGTTGATAGTCCCCTGAACGTGGCGAACGCCATTTGCCACTGCCGCCAGGGAGTTGGCCACCGCCAGCTCCGAGTCGTTGTGGCAGTGGATTCCCCAGACCACCTCCGGGCCGCCGTCGCCCGACAGGGCAGCCGAGGTGGCCCGTACGATCCCGACGAGCTCGTCGGTGAGAGTGCCGCCGTTGGTGTCGCACAGGACCAGCGTGGCCGCCCCGGCGCCGCGAGCAGCGCGGAGCGTGGCCAGGGCATATGCGGCGTCGTCCTTGTAACCGTCGAAGTAGTGCTCGGCGTCGTAGATCGTCTCGCGGCCTGCCGCAGCCGGAAACGCCACCGAGTCGCCGACCATCGCCAGGTTTTCCTCGGGCGTGGCGCCCAGCACCTCGCGGACGTGGAGCAGCCAGCTCTTGCCGAAGATGGTCACTACCGGCGTTTCCGCAGCGACCAGAGCGATCAGGTTGGGATCGGCTTCCGCGCGGTTGGAGCGGTGGCGTGTCGAGCCGAAGGCAGCGAGCTTCGTCGTCTTCCACGGGATCGATCGGGCAGCCGCGAAGAACTCGACGTCCTTGGGGTTCGAGCCGGGCCAGCCGCCCTCGACGTAAGCCATCCCGAAATCGTCCAGGCGGCGGGCGATCTTGAGCTTGTCGGCCAGCGACACGATTAGGCCTTCGCGCTGGGTCCCGTCGCGCAGAGTCGTGTCATAGAGGATGACTCGCTGGTTCACCGGCGGCCTCCCATCGCGACGGGCGCGGCGCTCTTCACAGCGGCAACCACGGCGTCGCCCATCGCCTGTGTCCCGACGGGCTTGAGGCCCGTGGCATCGCCCGTCGCGGCGAGCAGGTCGGGAGTGCGGCAGCCGTCGGCGAGAACCGCCGCCACTGCCCGCTCGATCGCCTCGGCCGCGGCAGTCTGGCCGAGCGACCAGCGCAGCAGCATTGCGCCGGAGAGGATAGTGGCCAGCGGATTGGCGACGTCCTTTCCGGCGATGTCCGGCGCAGATCCATGGATCGGTTCGTAAAGGCCATGCAGGCCGTGGGCCGTGCGCCGCTCCCCTATCGACGCGGATGGCAGCATTCCGAGCGAACCCGCCAGAACGCTGGCTTCGTCCGAGAGGATGTCGCCGAACAGGTTCTCCGTCACCAGTACGTCGAAGACGGCAGGCCGCTGGATCAGCGTCATGGCGCAGGCGTCCACGAGGCGGTGCTCGACCGTCACGTCCGGATATTCGGGCCTCATCTCCTCGACGACGGTCCGCCAAAGACGGCTCGACGACAGAACGTTGGCCTTGTCCACGCTCGTGAGCTTGCGCCGGCGGCCTCGCGCCAGCTCGAAGGCGAGCTTGACGACTCGCCGGATCTCGCCCTCGGTGTAGAGGAGAGTGTCCACCGCTTCACGGCCGGCCGGGCCGCGGCGCTGCTCCGATGGCTTGCCGAAGTACAACCCGCCGGTCAGCTCGCGCACGATCATCATGTCGACGCCTTCGAGGAGCGCCTCCCGCACGGGCGAGCTGGCCCGAAGAACCGGCTGGACGGTCACGGGCCGCAGGTTGGCGTACAGGTTCAAGCCCTTGCGCAGGCCCAGGAGAGCCTGCTCCGGCCGGATCCTGGCCTCTGGGTCGTCGAACCTGGGGTCGCCGATCGCGCCAAAGTAGACGGCATCCGCGTCGCGACAGAGGGACATGTCCTCGTCGCGGATGGGGACTCCGTAGGCATCGATGGCCACGCCGCCCACGAGCACCTCGCGCCAGTCGAAACCGAACCCGAAGACCGCGCCCGTGGCCTCGAGAACGCGACGGCCGGCCGCGATCACCTCCGGACCGATCCCGTCGCCGGGAACGTAGACGAGGTTGTAGGTGGCCCGGCTGCCGCCCGATGCGCCGGCGGCCGTCTCGGCCGTGGAACTGGCAGGCTCGGTCACGGCAGCTTCTCGACCTTCTCCGGTTTGGTGCCGGCGGCGTGGGCCGATTCCAGCAAGGCGGCTTTCGCGATCGCATCCTGATGGAGCTTCTCCGAGCCTGAGAGATAGGCGGCCACGGAGGCCTCGATGATGTTCGTGGAAAGGCCGTGGCCGGTCGCGACGAAGGCGTCGGGGCCTGCCTCGGTGGACCGATGGACGCGGACCACGACCTGGCCCTGGGCGTCCTCACCGGCTGAGACTGCCCTGATCTCATACTCGCCGAGAATCGGCTTCCAGCCGAGGACCTCCTCCAGCGCTCGATCTATCGCGCCGTATAGGGCGTCCACCGGCCCATTGCCGGTGGCCTCGATCGACCGAGACTCCTCGCCGACCTTGAGCGAGATCATGCCCATGGCCCGGCCGCCGTGAGAGCTGGTCACGCTCCAGCCCTGAAGGCAGATCACGTCGGCCGTCCCCGTGGCCCGCTGCTCAATGATGGCCACCAAGTCCGCGTCGGTGACTTCCTTCTTGGCGTCGGCGAGGGCGATGACCTGGGCGTAGACGGCGTCGAGGGCCTCGCCCTCGATCTCGTGGCCGAGCGCGCGCAACTTGCTCTGGAGGCCGCGCCGGCCCGAGAGCTTGCCGATCGTCAGCTGGCTGCCCGACAGACCGACTGATTGGGGCGTCATGATCTCGTAGGTCAGCGGGTTCTTGATTACGCCGTCCTGGTGGATGCCGGACTCGTGCGCAAAGGCATTGCCGCCCACGATCGCCTTGTTGGGCTGGACCGCGAATCCCGTGAGGTAGCTGACCAGCCGGCTGGCCGGGGTGATCTGCTCCGAGGCGACTCGCGTCGCCAGATTGGGAAACTGCGTGGGCCGCGTCCGGATGGCCATGACCACTTCCTCGAGCGAGGCGTTGCCTGCTCGTTCGCCCAGGCCGTTGACGCAGACCTCCAGCTGGCGGGCGCCGTTTTGCAGGGCTGCCAGGGTGTTGGAAGTGGCCAGACCCAGATCGTTGTGGCAGTGGACCGAGATCGTGGCTGCCGAGCCGAACCGCCCGACCACCGCACGGACCAGCTCGCCGAACTCGGCCGGAATCGCGTACCCGACCGTGTCCGGGATGTTGAGCGTGCTCGCGCCCGCTTCGACGGCGACCTCGTAGATCTTCATCAGGAAGTCGGGGTCCGTCCGCGTGGCGTCCTCGGCGCTGAATTCGATCTCCACATCGGGGCCCAGCGCTTTTCGGCCGTAGCCGACCCACCTGGCCGTTGCCGCCAGAGCCTCCTCGCGGGAGATGCGCAGCTTGTGCTGCAGGTGGATGTCGCTGCTGGCGATGAAGACGTGGAGGTGCGGCCGCTCGGCGACGCGAATCGCCTCGACGGCCCGCTGCGGGTCTCCGTCCTTGCAGCGAGCCAGGCCGGCCACAGCCACTCCCCGGGTTTCGCGGGCGATCGTCTGGACGGCCTCGAACTCGCCGGGCGAGCTGGCCGGGAATCCGGCCTCGATCACGTCCACGTTGAGGCGGACGAGCTGGCGGGCGACCTCTATCTTCTCGACGACGGTAAGCCCGGCCCCGGGGGCCTGCTCGCCGTCGCGCAATGTCGTGTCGAAGATTCGTACGGCTCCCGGGGCTATACCCCGGCTGCGTACGTACGCGGGAACGTTCTCGCTCATGCCGTCCCTCCCCGGTCAGCCCTTGGGCTTCTCGGCCGCCGCCTGGGGCTGGCCGTCCACGACTTCGATCGGGTTGAGGAACGGCATGGCCTTGCGGAGCCTGGCGCCGACCTGCTCGACCTGGTGATCGCGGCCCGCTTCCCGCATCTTCTTGAATTGCGGCTGGCCGGCCTCGTTCTCGGCGATCCAGCGGGCGGCGAATGAGCCGTCCTGGATCTCGTGGAGGACCTTGCGCATCTCGTCGCGGACGCGAGCGTCGATGATGCGCGGGCCGGAGACGTAGTCGCCGTATTCGGCCGTGTCGCTGACCGAGAAGCGCATGTAGTTCATCCCGCCGCGATACATCAGGTCCACGATCAGCTTGAGCTCGTGCATGACCTCGAAGTACGCCAGCTCCGGCTGGTAACCTGCCTCGACGAGCGTCTCGAAGCCGTTTCTGATCAGGCTCGTGACGCCACCGCAGAGGACGACCTGCTCGCCGAAGAGATCGGTCTCGGTCTCTTCCTTGAAGGTGGTCTCGAGGACGCCTGCCCGGGTGGCGCCGATGCCCCGCGCATAGGCAAGCACGCGCGCGCGAGCCGTGCCGGTCGCATCCTTTTCGACGGCGAAGAGAGCGGGCACCCCGCCGCCCTGCTCGAAGACTGAGCGAACCAGGTGGCCGGGCCCTTTGGGGGCGACCATGCCCACGTCGATGCCTTCGCCGGGCCTGATGCGGTCGAAGCGGATGTTGAAGCCGTGAGCGAACATGAGCAGCTGGCCGGCGTGCATGTTCGGCTCGATCGAAGTCTCGTACACGGTCTTCTGGATGGTGTCCGGGACGAGAATCATGACGACGTCCGCGGCTTTGACCGCATCGGCGATATCGGCGGTCTTGAGTCCCGCCTCGGCCGCGAGGATGCGGGCCTTGGGGTTCGCCTCCACGACGGTCACGTCGTAGCCGGAGTCGTGCAGGTTCTGGGCATGAGCGTGCCCCTGGCTGCCGTAGCCGATGATGGCGATCTTCTGGCCGGCAAGCGCCCTGGGGTCTGCGTCGGCGTCGTAGTACATCCTTGCGGTCATCGCTTAGCTGCCTCCTCGATCGACCCGGCACCCCGGGACATGACGACGGTACCGGAGCGGACGAGCTCCTTGATGCCGAAACCGCGGAGGAGGGCTATCAGAGCGTCCACCTCTGCCTCCGTTCCGGTCGCTTCCACGATCAGCGACTCGGCCGCGAGATCCACGACCCTGGCCTTGTACATGTCGGCGAGGGTCAGCACCTCGCCCCGATTGCGATCGTCCGCGCGGACCTTGATGAGGGCGATCTCGTGCTCGACCGTCGGATCGCTGGTGACGTCCTGAACCTTGAGGACGTCGATGAGACGGTACAGCTGCTTGGCAGCCTGCTCGACGGCCACATCGTCTCCGCGCAGCGTCAGCGTCATGCGGCTGATGTCCGGCTGATCCGTGTGGCTGACGGCAAGGGTCTCGATGTTGAAGCTGCGTGCGCGCATGAGGCTGGCAACCCGGTTCAAGACGCCGGGCTTGTTCAGGACGATCGCGACCAAGACGTGGCGGTGCACCTCGCCATGGCCGGGCACCGTCCGGGGCGGAGGCGCGGTGTGGGCAGGCGCCTGATGAGCCGCGGTCTTGGGGTCGTGGTCGGCCGGCACGTGTCCGGTGGGGCTCATTGGTTGGGCTCCTCGAACTGTTCCTCGAGCAGGTCCGACAAACCCTTGCCGGCCGGCATCATGGGGAAGACGTTCTGCTCCTCGGCGATCTCGAAATCGACCAGGGCCGGGCCGTCCACGGCTCTGGCGGCGGCGATGGCGCCCTCCACTTCCTGGGGGGTGGAGGCCCGGAAGCCGGCGACGCCGTAGGCCTCGGCCAGTTTTAGCCAGTCGGGGCCGAGCAGGTGTGACGAGTGGTAGTTGCCGGCGTAGACGAGTTCCTGCCACTGCCGAATCATGCCCAGCTTGTGGTTGTTGAGCAGGGCGATCTTGACCGGAATGTGGTCCTGGACGAGGGTCATCAATTCCTGCACGGTCATTTGCAGGCCGCCGTCGCCGACGATGGCCCACGTTTCCTTGTCGGGCCGGCCGATGGCGGCCCCCATCGCCGCCGGAAGGCCGTAGCCCATCGTCCCGAGTCCGCCGGAGCTGATGTGGCTGTTGGGTCTCCGGAAACCGGCGTAGCGTGCGGTCCACATCTGGTTCTGACCGACGTCGGCGACGATCGTCGCGTCGTGGTTGGAGGCCTCGCCGATCTTGCAGACGACGAAGTCAGCCGAGAGTTGGCCGTCCCGCCAGGCCCCGGAGCCGTGCCACGGCGTCTTCTCGGACTCGGCTCTCCAGCCCGCGATCTCCGCGAGATAACCCGCCCGGCGTTCCGGATCGACGGGGGCGACCTGCGGCAGGAGGGCCGTCAGGACGCGCTTCACGTCGCCCACGATCGGGATCTCCACGGCCACGTTCTTGCCGATCTCCGCGGGATCGATATCCACGTGGACGATCCTGGCGTACGGCGCGAACGTAGGCACGTGACCTGTAACCCGGTCGTCGAAGCGCATGCCCAGCGCGATCAGCAGGTCGGCCGACTGGATCGTCTTGTTGACGTGCTTCCAGCCGTGCATCCCCACGAAACCCAGGGAGAGCGGATGCGTCTCGTCCATGGCGCTCACACCGAGGAGGGTGTGCGCAACGGGGATCTGGGCCTTCTCGGCCAGTTCGCGGAGCTCGTCCGTGGCATCGGCGATCAGAACGCCGTGGCCGGCAAGGATCACGGGCCGCTCCGCCTTCGCGATCTCTTCGGCGAAGAGCCTGATCTGGCGCGCGTGCCCATCGAGGGTTGGCTTGAACCCCGGCAGGTCGAGGGTCTCCGGGTGGTCGGCCTTGCACTCGCCCATCAGGGCGTCCTTCGTGAGGTCGATGTGGACCGGTCCTGGACGGCCCGTTCGGGCGATGTGAAAGGCCTCGGCGAAGACGCGCGGAATGTCGTTGGGATCGCGGACCAGGTAGTTGTGCTTCGTGCACGGCAGAGTGATGCCGGTGATGTCGATCTCCTGGAAGGCATCCTTGCCGAGCAGGGATCCCACCACGTTGCCGGTGATGGCCACGATCGGAATTGAATCGAGCTGAGCCGTGCCGATCCCGGTGACGAGGTTCGTCGCGCCGGGTCCGGAGGTGCCAAGGCAGACGCCCACCTTCCCGGTGGCGCGGGCATAGCCGTCGGCGGCGTGGGCACCGCCCTGTTCGTGGCGGACCAGGATATGGCGCAGCTCCGGGTAGTCGACGAGGACGTCGTAGAACGGCAGTACCACCCCGCCGGGGTATCCGAAGAAGACGTCGACGCCCTGGCGGAGCAGGGCTTCGCACACGGCGTCGGCGCCGATGCGCGGCCGCTTGAGGCCGCGTTCGGCTAGGGTCTTGATCCTGTTCCGGAGATTGTCCGTGAGCATCTCGCGGCGGCCCGCCTCGATCTCGGAGGCTCGCACCGTGCCCGCGCCAGGCATGTGGTTGATTCGCTCGCGGCCAGGGGCGGACCCGACAGCACCGTTGGCCCCGCCGGCCGCGGGAGTCTGAGCCGTGGTGGCGGCCCGCGAACGGCCCGAGTCGTCGTCCCTGGTCCCCATCGCTGCGTCCCTTCCTGGTGCTTGGCCCGAGATGATCGGGCGATTGGTCCTGTCGTGGCTCCGGTCCAATTGGTCAACAAAAAACCTCGCCGCTTCCGGCGAGGTCTCTGGTGGTTCTGGGTCTTGCGCGTCTAGCGCTTGTCCCGCCGTCCAGTCTCCCGCCGGGAGCCGGTAATGAGCCCAAATACGAGCTCAATGCCAAGCTCGAGAGAGCGAAGTAGACCGAGGAGGGATACGTCGACAAGGCCGAGATCTTCCGCGGGCACCTGAACGCGGCGGCCGTCCGTCCTGACGAGGACGGCGACGCGTCGGCGACTCAGACCGTTGAAGAGACCCAACCCGGTTCTCCGTAGCAAATGCACGCCGGCTCTACTGCCCGCGATGTTGTGCGAGTGTATCAGCAGCGGTCAATCCCTGCGCCCTGCATGTTGCGCCACTGCGCGGGGCGAGATGATAGGACGATAGTCCGGGCAGATGCAGTGGGGCCAGGCTGGGACCGGAGCGGGGTCGGCTCGCCGCGCCCGCCTGGGGCGAGCCTTGTTCCACGAGGCCGAGGGTATGCGAATCAGGTCGCGCCGTTGCTCGGCAAGCGCCCGAGGGCCGACTAGAATGAAGCCCGCCGTCATCCGCCCGGCGGCCGGTCGGGCCTGAATAGTCGCGGGTTCGCAAGGGAGACCAGCCCATGTGGAGCAAGTTGAGGGGGGGGTCCGATTGGACGTGCCTCAGAACGCTCGAAGGGCACACCCACTGGGTACACGACGTCGCCTTCAGCCCAGACGGGAAGCTCCTGGCCTCGGCCAGTGCCGACAACAGCGTCCGGTTGTGGGACCCGGCTTCGGGTCGCTGCCTGGCCACGCTCGAAGGGCACCGCGACACGGTCCTGGCAGTCTCCTTCAGCCCTGACGGCAACCTCCTCGCCTCCACCGGATGGGACGAGACGATCAGGCTCTGGGACCCGGCATCCTGCGGCCACCTGAGAACGCTCGCGGGGCACAGCGGTTGGGTGCTCGCCCTCGCCTTCAATCCTGAGGAGAGGCTCCTGGCTTCTTCGAGCGCCGACAACAGCGTCAAGCTCTGGGATCCAACCTCGGGGCGGTGCGTCCGTACGCTCGCGGGACACAGCGACGAGGTGAATGGCGTCGCCTTCAGTCCCGACGGGAAGTCCCTCGCATCGGCGAGCGCCGACCGAAGCATCAAGATTTGGGATCCGGCTTCCGGCAGCTGCGTGCGGACGCTGGAAGGGCACCGGAATGGGGTGAATGGCGTCGCCTTCAGCACCGACGGGAAGTACATGGCCTCGGCGAGCCAGGACCACACCGTCCGGATCTGGGATCCGGCAGCCCGGTTGGCGGCCCGGAAGCTCGAGGGGCACAGCGGCCCCGTTGACACGGTCGCCTTCAGCCCCGTTCGGAAGCTCGTCGCCTCCGGGAGCGCCGACCACAGCGTCCGGATCTGGGATCCTTCTTCCGGTCATTGCCAGAGGACGCTCCAGGGGCACAGCCTTGGCGTTTGGGCGGTCGCGATCAGTCCCGATGGCAGGCTTCTGGCCTCCGCGAGCGCCGACAAGACGATTCGGCTCTGGGGCCTGGGGAGCTAGTCGCCCGTACAGATGCCGTTCACGGCTCCAGCCTGCCAGTCTGGGCGGACGGATCCCGCTCGTCCGGCTGGCTCGGGCGACGATGCCACGGCCACCAGGCCCACTCCCCGACGTACGCGGTGATGGCCGGGACCAGCAGGCTGCGGACGACGAACGTGTCGATGAGGACACCCAGGGCTACGGTCAGGCCAACCTGGAAAAGAAGCTGGAGCGGCGATGTCACCAGCGCACCGAAGGTGCCGGCGAGAATCAGGCCAGCGGAAGTGATGACCGTTCCCGTCCGCGCGGAAGCGACGCGGATCCCCGGCCTCAGCGGCCGCACCGAGCTCTCCTCGCGAACCCGCGACATCAGGAAGATGTTGTAGTCCGAGCCCAGGGCCACCAGGAGAACGAAGACCATCAGCGGTATGAAGTAGTTGATCCCCGCCTGCCCAAAGACGCGCTGCAGGATCAGCGCGGAGAGGCTCAGGCTCATGGCATATGACAGCAGGACGGTCAGTACCAGGTATACCGGGGCCACGAGCGCGCGCAGGAGGAGTATCAGCACGATCAGGATGCCGACGATCGTGATCGCGGCGACTCGCAGGAAGTCCGCCGAGATCGTGTCCTGGACATCGGTGAACTCGGCTGTGGCGCCGCCAACGTAGGTCTGGAGCGGCGGCAGTCCCCGCCGGCATCGCCTTGATGCTCGCATCGGCTGCCAGTAGCGATCGTAGAGAACGCACTGTGTCGAACGACTTGGTGTCGTAAGGATCCGTGGCCGTCGTCACGTACAGCCTGGTAACGTCGCCGGCCTTCGACACGTAGGCGCTCTCGAGGGATGGCGGGGCATACAGCACCGTAGAGCCGAGTTCCGCCGAGAGCCGGTCGAGCTCGTCGGGCAACCGGGAGCGAGCCTGCGTCATGGCCTGCTGCGATGCAATGGTCGCGGCGTCGGGTTTCACGCTGGTCGGGGCGAAGTAGATCGGGGTGGGCTGCGCAGCGAACCAGCCGGACAACTCTTTGATGGAACCCAGGAGTCGCAGCGCGGTGATCGGATCGGCGTTCGTGGAGAGCGCTTCCACCGCCCCGAGCGCTGTCTGGTACGAGGCCTGGGACGTCGCGGCAGGCTGGGCGGCACCGAGCTCCTCGAGATAGGCCTTCAGGCCGGCGAGCTGGGTCGAGACATCCGAGGCCGACTGGGCCGGCGAGGCCGCCGCGGCCTGCAGTTGCGCGGCGACGAGGTCGAGCTGGTTGACGACCAGCGCCTGTTTGCGGGCGTTGACGAGGCCCTGATGGATGGTCGCCAGATCTGCTGTCGCAGCCTTCCATGCAACGGCGTCGCGCTCGCCCGGGAATACATCCGCCAGTCCGCTCACGTAGGAGTCGGCCGACGCGATCCCGGCCAGGCTCTCGTCGCTCAGCTGGTCGTTGATGTCCGTGCTGGGAGGCTTGCGGAATGCCTCGGCGGTCGCGGGGAGTTGCACCGACGGCCGGAGCAGATCCGACGTCTTGCCCTCGCCCATCGGGTCGACCAGGCTGCTCACGGACCGTACGTCCGGCAAGCCGGCGATCGATTCCTCGAGGGCCCCGACCCTGGCCAGTCCGTCCTGATCCGTCAGGCTCGCGCTCGACCCGGCGGGCGCCTTGACCAGCACAGTGAGGGGCATCAGCTGTCCGGCCGCGAGGTGCCGACTCAGGGTTTCGAAGCCCTGGCGGGACTCCGCTCCGGCCGGCAGCTCGTTGAGGACGTCGAAATTCTGCTTGAGCTGGGGCAGGCCCAGGATCGGGATCGCGAGAATCACGAGGACGGCCCCTGCGAGCAACCCTGGCCGGCTCGTGATCCGGCGGGCGAGGGCGGCCCAAAAGCCCCTCGTCTCATCGCCGGCGGTGCGCGTCCGTTCGTGGATCGGCCAGAAGAGACGCCGACCGAAGATCGCCAGCAGGGACGGAGTCAGCGTGAGCCCTGCCAGCAGCGTGATGAAGATCACGATCGCCAGGGCCGGGCCCGTCGTCTGGATCATCCCGAAACGGGCCGCGACCATCGAGGTCAGGCCAACGATCACGGTCGCTGCCGAGGCCGTGATGACGGCGCTGATGCGGCCGACGGTGACCCGCACGGCGTCTTCGTGGCCGTGCCGGCCGAGCTCCTCGCGGAATCGCGATATCAGGAAGATCGTGTAGTCGGTGCCAACGCCGAATACGAGGACGACGATGAACGAGTCGAGGACGGATGAGAGCTGCCAGCCGCCCTGGGCGAGGAAGCCAAGGACTCCGCGGGCGACGAGGAAGGCGGCGCCGATCGTCATCAACGGGGCCAACGCCGCGAGTGGAGCCCGGTAGATGGCCAGAAGCACCAGGACGACCAGAAGGATGGTCACCATCGTCGTCCTGTCGGTGCCGTCCTGGATGGCCTGCAGGTAGTCGCGGCCGATGCCGGCCTGACCGGTTACCTCCGCCAGGAGCCCACCGGGCAGGACGCCCTGACCGGCCAGGTGTTCTCGGATGGCATCGACGGCGGCGTTGGTCCCAGGCAGGAAGGACGGCGTGCCCAGGTCGATGCGAGCCAGCTCGACCACCCCGTCGTTGCTCCGCATCATCGTTGCGAGCGACGGGCGCGCTCTCAACCGTCACGTAGCCGACAACGCCGTCCGGGTGGCCGGCGCCCTCAAAGTACTTGCGCAACCCTTCGATGGCCGAGCGGTCGGCGTCGGTCAGCCCACCGATCCGGGAAAAGACGATGAGCGCTTGCGAGGGGGCCGCGTCCGAGGGAAACGCGGTCTTGACAAGGTTGCGAGCCGCCAGCGACTCGGCGTCCTTGGGCAGGAAGCTGGTCTCGTCCGCGGATCCGACCTTCGACAACGAGGGACCGAGCGCGCCAAAGCCGATTGCGGCCGCCAGCCAGGCACCAGCGAAGACCCATCGATACCGGAGGACGAGCCGGCCGAGCGTGTCGAACATGCGGTCCTCACAGCTGCTGACGGTGGCGGATGACGGGCGCCGAGCGGTCGTTCGCCTGAGATCTGGGCCCGCCCGGCCTGCATCGGATTTTAGGGTCCTTGCCCCAGGTCCGGCACGCTATCACGGAGAAGGGTGTCCATGCGTCGCCGCCCCGCCGCGCAGCCAGTCTGGCGGCATGAGCCGGCGGCGCGGAATGCAGGGCCACGGCCGGGCGGACCTAAGGGGCGTTCGGCACCTTGGGCGCCAGGGCGGCACGCTCACGTCGTAGGGCGAGACCAAGCCGAATCGCCGTGTAGGCGATCGTCAGCACGGCGGGCACGTAACGCAGGGGAAAGGCCATGGCAGCTGCCAGGAAGGGGTCGACTGGCAGGGCGAAGATGGCGTAGTAGTACTGAGTTGTCGGAAAGACGGCCGGGACCACCAGCCAGCAAGCGGCGCGGCGATCGACCAGCGCCAGGACGCAGAGCGAAACGGCAGTGGGAATGAGCAGGGGTGAGCCCCAGGCACTTACGCCGCCTTCGGATTTGGCGTGGATCTTGTCCGAGACGTTTCCTGCCTGTTGGAGGAACGATGCCCAGAGCCCGGGGGCCAAGATCACCGACGCTCCGGTGAGTGCTGCAGCGAGGAGGACCGCCCGCCACCGACCTTCCCCGAGCAGCGGAGGGATCGCCACCACCTTCAAGGCCGAGGCGAATGCTCCACCCGCAGTGCCGCCAGCCACCAGGCAAGCCAGGAGCACGGCATGCGGGTTTGCAGCCAGTACTCCGTAGAGCAGCGGAGGATAGGCCATCCAGATCAGGGGAAGCCGCAGCGAGCGAACGACGACCACGGCCGCGACAAGCGATAGCGCCAGCCACAACCAGACGAAGGCTTCCTCAGGTAGGACGGTCAGCGGCGCCAGCAGGATCGCGGTCGGGGGAAGGCCCGCGTAGCTGAAGAGGCGCCCGCTCGAAGTAGACACCGATCGACCAGGGGTCTCCGCCGGCCAGCAAGGCGGCCGAGCCGTGGTAGTAGATCCGAGCGTCGAGGCCCACCACCTGCCAGTTGAAGCCAGCGGCCAGGCTTAGCAGCCAGAAGGCGACGAAAGCTGAAGGCAGGTGGAATCTGAGCAATCGGCGCCGAAACCCCGGCTCCAGGTAAGGACCGGCGAAGGCTCAGGGCGTACCACTGGGCGCCCGATTGAGCTGCCAGAAGCGCTTCGACGCACCCCCCAACTGTTTCACGCATCCATGCTACAAGCCGCCGTTTTGGCCCGACATCGTCACGACCCGGCATCTGCGATGTCCCGCACGACGGAATCAACTGAAGTGCTCGACCAGCGCACTGCCGCGATCAACGGCGGAACCGACAGCCAGAGGACCACCGGCAACGCTATGGCGGCGTCCGCAACGATGTAGGCCAAGGCGATCGCGCACGTGACCCGGTGCCCCTGGGTTGTGCCACGGCTGCGGGTCCATGCGGCCAGTGCAACGGGGATGAGAGCGACCGGGTAGTGGTACCACGTCACAGGGAGAATCACGAGGGAGGCGACGATCGCCCAGGCCACACTCTCCAGCGGGTCGTGGACGAGCCGGGCGGCCGCCAGCGTTCCGGCCAGGGCGGCCATTGCGCAGAACGCGGCGAGAGGTCTGGCCAGCTCGGGATTGTTCAGCAGCAAGGCGATCTGACTTGCCGGACCGACGTTGACACGCGAGGCAAGGCCCGCGCCGCTGCCCAGGCTCAGATAGTCGACATACTCGCGCCAGGGTCCAAAGCCGCCGATGACCAGGCTGGCCGCCATGATCGCCGCTCCTGCCACGATGGCGGCGCCAATGGGCAGGAGCAGGCTGGCCTGGGTCCGGATCGGCTTTTCAAGACGAGCCGCCAGCCACACAAGAATGGTCGCCGGGTGCAGTTTCACGGCCGAGGCGATCGCCAGTGCCGCGCCTGCGGCCAGAGCCGCGACCCCCGCCGGGGCAGGTGCCGGACGCCGAGTGGGTCTCGATACCGTGGCCGCGCCGGCAAGGGCCAGCACGGCCGTGCCGAAGAGCAGCGGGAACCAGGCATCGATATTGCCGAAGAGCAGAGCCACAACGAACGGGAAGAAGTACGGTGCCCCGGCCAGGGTAAGCAGAGCCGTATCGAGCGACAGTCCGGGGACGGCCGTTGCGGGCCGGCCGATCGGCGAGCGTGGCAACAGGGCTGCGACGGCGACGAGCCCCGCCACCGCTCCCAAACCCCAACCGGCCAGAACGAGCCAGGTCGGGAGCCGAGAGAACGGCACCAGGAACTGCGCCACGAGAGGCGGATACGAGTAGAACAGGTCGCGGGCCTGTACTCCGTGGGCTACCGCGGCCGGGTCATACGGGGAGCCGCCGGCCGCGACGCGCCCGGCCGCGTCGAGGAGCAGCTGCAGATCGAAGCCCGCGGCGGGCGGGTTTTGCGCCAGCATTGCTCGCCCAAGGACCAGCAGGGTCGGCCAGCCGAGCCCGGCCAGCATCAGGCATACCAGCCGACCGAACCGGACTCGAGCAGTGTCCGAGCCGAATACCGAGGCTCCCGGCGTGAGGACCGCGTTCACGGTGTTGAACCTGTCGTGGAGCGCCGGCGGAAGCTGACGGATCCACTCCCGGTTCGCCAGACCCGCGCCCTACGCTGGCGGGGCTCGATTTCGCGGCTGCCCGCGCCTGCCGTCCGTCTTCCGTCGCGCTCGTCACTGAGCGTCACGCCTGCCTCCGTCGATGGCCCGCCCGCGGCGGGCACGCTGAAGGTTAGGCCACCGGCGAGCCTGTGGTCAGCCCGCCAAACGTGAGGCCTTCCGCGACTCCTGGCAGTACGATTCGGGCATGGCCCCCAACTCGGAAGGAACTCGATGAAGCACGCCCACGACAACGCCTCCGGTTCGTCTCCATCGCTCGAGCGGCTCGACGAGCTCGTGCAATCGCTGAGCATCGAAGAACGCGCCCGGCTGACATCAGGCGCTGACGTCTGGCACGCCTCGGGCGTCGATTCGATCGGCCTGGGCCCGATGCTGACCCTCGACGGGCCGAACGGTGTCCGCGGCATGACCTTCCCGGTGGGCTCGAGCGCCACTTGCACTCCGTGCGGCACGGCTCTCGGCGCAACCTGGGACGTGGATCTCGTGCGCGACGTCGCCGCTCGGATCGGGGCCGAGGCCAAGCGGGCGGACGTCCACTACATGCTCGGGCCGGTGCTGAACCTCGTTCGATCCCCGCTGGGCGGCCGCGACTTCGAGTGCTACTCGGAAGACCCGCTGCTGACGGCCCGGCTTGGCGTGGCGTACGTGGCGGGCATGCAGTCGCAGGGCGTCGCGGCCTGCCCGAAGCACTTCGTCGCCAACGACGCCGAATCCCATCGGACGACCGTCAACTGCATCGTCGACGAGCGGACCCTGCGGGAGGTCTATCTGCTCCCGTTCGAGGCCGTGGCCCGAGCAGGGGCCTGGTCGATGATGGCGGCCTACAACCGCGTGAACGGGGTTCACTGCACGGAGAACGAGCCTCTCATCGGCGGCGTGCTGCGCGACGAGTGGGGCTGGGACGGCGTTCTGATGTCGGACTGGCAGGCGACGCACGACACCGTCGCCGGGGCCACGGCCGGGCTGGACCTCGAGATGCCCGGCCCTCCCATACACTTCGGGCCGCCGCTGGCCGCGGCGGTTCGCCGCGGCGAAGTCGGCGAGGCCACGCTGAACGCCATGGCGCGCCGGGTTCTCACCTTGGCAGCCCGTGTCGGAGCGCTGCCGGACGACGAGGCCGGCGGCACGGCCGGCGTCTCGGCCTCGGCCGTCAACCACCCGCCACTCGATCCATCGCGGCCGATCCTGCTCTCCGACGCGCAGGCCGCGGCCCTGGTCCGCCAAGCCGCCGCGGACTCTTTCGTGCTGCTCACGAATGACGGCACGCTGCCGCTCGCGACAGGGAGCCTGCGCCGCGTCGCGGTGGTCGGGCCCAACGCGGCGCGGCCGTGCATACAGGGCGGCGGAGCGGCCCACATCACCGCTCCGTATGCGGTCAGCCCCCTGGAGGGCCTGCGAGCGGCCTTCCCGGAGGCCGTGGAGATCGTCCACGAGCCCGGCGGCGACATCGACCTGTTCTTGCCGCCCCTTACCCGGATGAACGTTCGAGACCTCGACGGCGCGCCAGGTTTGACGGTCGAGTTCTTCCGAGGCCAGGAGCTCGCCGGCGAGCCGGTCGCCCGCTACCACATCGACTCGAGCGACCTCCACCTCTTCGGCGACCTGCCGGCCGGCCTGCCTCAGAATGACTTCGCGGTCCGAATGTCGGCCTGGTTGACGCCTGCCGTGACCGGCTCTCACAAAGTGGCCATGCGAGGGTTGGGCGCCCGCCGGCTTCTCGTGGACGGCGCCCTTGCCGCCGACGAGTGGGATGCCCCGGGAGGCGTGGACGTCCCCACGGCCCTTTTCGAGGGCGTCGAGCATGGCGCCACCTTCGATCTCGAGGCCGGCAAGCCCGTCCTGATCCAGGCCGAGGCCCGCTCGGCCACCCACGAACCGGCCTTGCTGGCCGTGGGATGCGCGGCGCCTGGGGCTGCCGACCTCATCGATTCCGCTGTGGCGGCCGCCGCGTCGGCGGACGTGGCGATCGTGGTCGTCGGGAACGACGAGGCCTGGGAGACGGAGGGCCGCGACCGAAAGACGGTCACCCTGCCCGGTCGCCAGGACGAGCTGGTCTCGCGCGTGGCCGCCGCGAACCCCAGGACGGTCGTGGTGGTCAACGCGGGATGCCAGATGGACCTGCCCTGGGCGGACCGCGTGGCCGCCGTCCTGTACGCCTGGCTGCCGGGTCAGGAGTTCGGGCACGCGCTGGCCGACGTTCTCCTCGGCCTCTCCGAGCCGGGCGGCCGCCTGCCGCTTACCATCGCGCGCCGCGAGGCCGACTATCCCGCCCTGGCCACCGCGCCGGATTCGAACGAAATGCTGGTCTATCGGGAGGGCGTCAACGTGGGCTACCGCGCCTTCGACGTCGCAGGGACCGAGCCGCGTTTCGCCTTCGGGCACGGCCTGGGCTACACAACGTTCGAGTACGGGTCTCTATCCATCGCGGCCAACGGCCTCGCCGACGGTGGGCCCGTCGAGCTGCGCGTCACGCTGCGCAACTCCGGTCTGCGGCCCGGCAAGGAGGTCGTCCAGGTCTACGTCGCGGATCTGGATTCCTCAGTCCCCCGTCCCCCGCGCGAGCTCAAGGGCTTTGCCGTCGCCCGGCTCGCGCCCGGCGAGACAGCTGAGGTGCCGATCAGTCTCGAAAGGCGCCACTTTGCCTTCTGGGACGTTGAACGGCACCGCTGGCTGGTCGAGCCCGGCCGGTTCGAGGTCGAGATCGGCCACTCTTCCCGAGACATCCGTCTGCGCCAAACCATTGAGTTGGCCTGATGTACGGAAGCAAGCCGCAACCACCGCCGGAGATCGTCGCCTTCTACGAGCGTGGCCTCGAAGAGAGGCGGTTGACCGAAGGCGATGGTCTGCTGGAGTTCGCTCGGACGCAGGCGATACTGCGTCGCGTGTTGCCGCCTCCCTCGGCGCGGATCCTGGACGTTGGCGGCGGTCCCGGCACCTACGCGGCCTGGCTCGCGCTGGCCGGCTATGACGCCACCCTCATCGATCCTGTGCCGCTCCACCTCGAGCAGGCACGTACGAGGTCGGCGGCTCAGCCGGAGCATCCGTTCGTGGTCCAGGCCGGCGACGCCCGATCGCTCGACCACGACGACGAGTCGGTCGACGCCGTGCTGCTCCTGGGTCCCCTCTACCACCTCACCGAACGTCGGGACCGCCTCTGTGCGTGGCAAGAGGCGCGCCGCGTGGTCCAGCCAGGGGGCGTGGTCGTGGCCGCGTCCATCACCCGGTTCGCCGCCCTGCTGGACGGGGGACGCCGCGGCTGGCTGGCCACCAGACCGGCGTTCGCGGCAGCGGCAATCAGCGATGCGCGGCACGGACAGCATCGGGCGGTGGACCAGGAGTCGTTCACCTGGGCCTATTTCCACCATCCGGACGAGCTGCGCGCCGAAGCCTGCGAGGCCGGCCTGGAAAGCGTGGAGCTGGTTGGGGTGGAGGGACCCTGGTGGCTCCTCGGAGATCTCCCCGCGCGCCACGACGACCCGGCCCAATGGCAGTCCTTGCTCGACGCCGCCGAGCTAATGGAGTCCGAACCGTCGCTCCTGGGCGTCAGTCCCCACGTTCTGGCCATCGGTCGTCGAGCCGCCCTCTGAGCAACTACCGAGTGCCGGTTTGGCGCCATCTGGTAACCTCGATGGCCCCCGTCCGCTGTGAGGCGGGGCAGCCGAATCGCGAGTCGAGCAATGCCAGAGCAACCGCGCACCATCCTGGAGAAGATCTGGGACGACCACGTCGTGGCGTCCGACCCCGGCGCGCCGGCAATCCTCGCGATCGATCTACATCTCGTCCACGAGGTCACCAGCCCGCAGGCCTTCACCGGCCTCCGCGAGAAAGGCCTGAAGGTCCGCAAGCCGGGCCAGACGGTGGCCACCGCGGACCACTCGATCCCAACCCTGGATCCCTCGCTGCCGATCGCCGACGAGCTGGCCCGCAAGCAGCTCCGCCAGATCGAGGAGAACTGCCGCGAGTTCGGCATCCCATTCCACGGCCAGGGCTCATCCACGCGCGGCATCGTCCACGTCATCGGGCCTGAGCTCGGGTTGACGCAGCCGGGAATGACGATCGTCTGCGGCGACTCCCACACCGCGACGCACGGCGCCTTCGGCGCCCTCGCCTTCGGCATCGGCACGAGCGAGATCGAGATGGTGCTGGCGACGCAGACGTTGCTCCAGCGCAAACCCAGGACGTTCCAGGTTCGAATTGACGGCCGCCTCCAGCCGGGCGTCGGCGCCAAGGACATCATCCTGGCCCTTATCGCCCGGATCGGAATCGGCGGCGGGACCGGCCACGTCATCGAATACACCGGTGACGCCATCCGCGCTCTATCGATGGAGGAGCGGATGACCGTCTGCAACATGTCCATCGAGGCCGGCGCCCGGGCCGGGCTCATCGCCCCGGACGAGACGACCTTCGCGTACCTGAAGGGCCGCAAGTTCGCCCCGCAGGAAGCCGCCTGGGACGAGGCCGTCGAGCGCTGGCGGGCGCTGCCGACCGACGAAGGCGCCACGTACGACCGGGCGATCACCATCGACGGCAACGAGCTCGAACCGATGGTCACTTACGGCAACAACCCGGGCATGGGCATCCCTGTGACCGGCCGAATCCCATCGCCGGCGGACGTTGAGCCTGGGGCCCGGGCCGACCTCGAGCACGCCCTCGCCTACATGGGACTCGAGCCGGGCAAGTCGATCGCGGGCCAGAAGCTCGACGTCGTCTTCATCGGCTCGTGCACCAACGGTCGAATCGAGGATCTGCGGGCCGCGGCTTCGGTCCTGCGCGGCCGGAAAGTGGCCGGAGGGCTGCGCGTCCTGGTCGTCCCGGGATCGCAGCAGGTCAAGAAGCAGGCCGAGAGCGAGGGCCTGGCAGATGTCTTCAGGGCGGCCGGCGCCGAGTGGCGCGAGTCGGGCTGCTCGATGTGCATCGCCATGAACGGCGACCAGCTGGAGCCCGGCGAGTACGGCATCAGCACCTCGAATCGGAACTTCGAAGGCCGCCAGGGCAAGGGTGGACGGACATTCCTGGCCTCGCCGCTCACGGCCGCGGCAAGCGCCGTCGCGGGCGTGGTGACCGACCCGCGTACGCTCCCAGGCATCGCACAGAGCACGGCCGTGGAGGCCCACTGACATGCCCGAACCGTTCGTGAGAACCACCAGCCGCGTCATCGCTATCCCACGCGCCAACATCGACACGGACCAGATCTGCCCGGCGCGCTTCCTCAAGATCACCGACAAGGCCGGGCTCGCCGACGCGCTCTTCTTCGACTGGCGCTTCAACCCGGACGGAACGCGGCGGCAGCCGCCGTCCTTCATCGATGAGCCGCACAACGCGGGCCGCCAGATCCTTCTGGTGGGCGACAACTTCGGCGCAGGCTCCTCGCGCGAGCACGCTCCCTGGGCGCTGCGGGCGTGGGGGATCCGAGCCATCTTCTCGACGAGCTTCGCGGACATCTTCCGGGGCAACGCCCTCAAGAATGCCTTGCTGCCGATCGTCGTGACCATGGAGCGGCACGCGGCGTTGACCGCGCGGCTCGCGGCCAACCCTGACGCGGAGTGGACGGTGGATCTGGAGGCAGGGAACGTCACCCTGCCCGGTGGCGAGTCGTTCGCCTTCGGGATTGACCCGTTTGCCCGGGCGATGATCCTGGCCGGCACCGACGAGGTCGGGTACGTCCGCTCGAAGCTTCCGGCAATCGAAGCGTGGGAGGCCGCCCACCCGCCTCGCGTCGACACGCGCGAGGGTGCTTCAGCGCGCTAGTCCCCCCGCGTTCCGACGCTCGCCGGTTCGCCGTCGGGCTCCTGATTCGCGCGGCAGACCCCCTCTCCTGTCGCATACTGCGTAGCGACCGAGCCACCGGTCGGACCGGCCCAGCTGCGGGGCACGTATGGACGAGAGGATCACCCGGGCAGTCATCGGCGCATTGCGCGAGCGCGACCGTTCCGGCCACGACCTCTGGCACTGGCTGGGACCACGGCATGGCGCGCGGACCGAGCTGACCGAGGCCAATCTCTACCCGACCTTGTATCGCCTCGAGGGAGAGCACCTCATCGGCGGCGAGTGGCGAGAGGGCGAGCGGACCAGGCGCGTCTATCGCGTGTCGAGCCGGGGCCTCGAGCTGGTGCGCAGCAAGGGCTGGCCGCCGATCGCCCGGCGGATGGAGACGGACCCAATCCTGACCCTTCGAACCGACGAGCAGCAGGCGGACGATCCGCGCAGTGGGGCGGCGCCGGTCCAGGAGGGAGCCACCGAAGCGCAGGCAACCGATACCGGGGCGGGAGAGGCGGAGGCGGCAGGATCGGCCGAGGCAACGGCGGTGGCCACAGCGGAACCCGAGGACGGCATCCGCGGCTACGTAGCGCGACTGGACGCGGGGCTCCAGCTAAGCGAGCCCCACCGGAACGACGTCCTGACTGAGATCCGCGACCACCTGGAAGACTGCTCCGCGGAGCTCGTGGGGCTCGGCTTCTCCCGGAGCGAGGCGGTGGCCGAGGCATTGGCCCGACTCGGTCCGCCCGAGGCCCTGGCGGCGGCCGCGAACGAGGCCCAGTTGGACCGGCGGCGTCTGCAGGTGGGGCTGCAACGGGCGGGCATCGGAGCGTTGCTAGGGATGGCGCTGGGCCTGGCGGGCGCCGGAACGATAGTCTCTCTCATGCCGATCGTCGGACGCCTCTTGACCGTCGTCGGTGGTGTGCTGGGCATCCACCTGTACGTGCCGGAGGACGGCGAGTCGCGGGCTCAGCAGCTCTTCGCCGCTGTCGCCGTCGGCGCCTTCCTCGCCGGTCGGCGGAGCATGCCGTTCGTGGCAGTCGACACGCGGCGGGCCGAGGCCGTGGTCCGGCCGCTCTGGGCCCTGGCAGGCGGAATCCCCCTTGCGGCGTTCGCCGTCCTCGAGCCGGCCATGCTGGACCCGCTCACCGCCGCGACCATGCTGTGCTGCCCGATGGCGTTCGCGGCCGGAACCTGGATGTGGCAGCGGCCGGGCGACGACCTGCTGACGAGACGTGGCGTGGTCGCGACGACGCTGCTGCTTGTGGTCTTCCTGCTCCTACCAGGATTCCGCCTTTGGGCCTTCGACCCTGCATCCGCCCCGCGGGCTGGACCCCCCGCCGCGACCTCCGTCGCCCACATTACCTGGGAAGACCTCGGGTCGGGCTCTTCCTCGTGGCGCGTCAGCGTCTCGGGGCTCGACCAATCGACGTGGCACGAGCCAGAGCTCGAGTTCTGGCCGGCCGCCAGACAGGGGGTCACGATCGTTGCCGACGACCGGAACGCGCATCCCTCGTTCACGATATCGCCGGGGGACCGGGTCGACCTTGGCGGCTACAGGGACCATGTGGCCGAGTGGTGGGTGTCGCTGACCGCCGTCGGTCCGGACGGAGTCCGCCACGCAATCACGGCCGATGTCCAGGTTGGCAACCCGGACCACTGGACGGGCAACATCCTGGGCTGGATCCTCGAGCACGACTGACGGCTCGCTCCCGCCAAGTCCGAGCGTCTAAACTGGCAGCGCCGAAGGATCGGCGCCGGACTTTCGCCGCACACAAGCCCCGCGGAGTATTCACATGCCCGACGACGTCAAGCGCCCGCTGCCATACGACGTGCCCACGGACCCCGCCAAGCGGCACAGCGCCGCCCTTACCGACGGCCCCGACCGGGCCGCGGCTCGAGGCATGCTCAAGGCGATCGGCTTCGACGACAAGGACCTGGCCCGGCCGATCATCGGCGTCGCCACGACCTGGATCGAAACGATGCCGTGCAACTACAACCAGCGACGGCTGGCCGAGCACGTCAAGGCGGGCATTCGAGCTGCGGGCGGCACGCCGATGGAGTTCAGCACGATCTCCGTTTCGGACGGCACGACGATGGGTACCGAAGGGATGAAGGCGAGCCTCATCAGCCGCGAGGTGATCGCGGACTCGATCGAGCTCTGCTCGCGGGGCCATCTGTTCGACGGACTGGTCTGCCTGGTCGGCTGCGACAAGACCATCCCAGGGGCGATCATCGCTCTCGGCCGACTCGACATCCCCGGTCTCATCCTCTACAACGGCACGATCTACCCGGGCGTGTACAAGGGCAGGCGGGACGCCACCATCGTCACCATCTTCGAGGCCATCGGCGCCTACCGCGCCGGCAAGATGTCGGCCGAAGAGCTGTACGAGATCGAGTCGGTCAGCTGCCCCGGCGCGGGGGCGTGCGGCGGGCAGTACACAGCCAACACGATGTCGATGGTCCTCGAGATCCTCGGCCTGTCCCCCGCTGGCCTGAACGGCGTTCCGGCCGAGCACGCGGACAAGGACAAGGCCGCTCACCGCTGCGGCGAGATCGTCATGGATCTGGTCCGGCGCGACGTCCGGCCCAAGGAGTTCGTCACCCGCAAGTCGATCGACAACGCCATCGCCTGCGTCGCGGCCACCGGTGGCTCGACCAACGCGGTACTCCACCTGCTGGCGATCGCCCACGAATACGGCCTGCCGCTCGAGATCGACGAGTTCGGCGAGATCGCCGATCGGACGCCGATCGTGGGCGATCTGGTGCCCGGTGGGCGCTATGCCGCCGCCGACCTGTTCGATGCCGGCGGCCTGAGCCTCGTCACCCGCGAACTGCTCAAGAAGGGGCTGATCGACGGCTCCACTGCCAACGTCGACGGCGGCACGATCGCTACGGCGGCGGCAACCGTCGTCGAGACGCCTGGCCAGAAGGTCGTGGTGCCGGTTGAGACGCCTCTGAAGGCGACCGGCGGCCTGACGATCCTCCACGGAACGCTCGCCCCGGAAGGCTGCGTCATCAAGCTGGCCGGCCACGAGCGCCGCTTCCACAAGGGCCCGGCCCGAGTCTTCGACAACGAGAACGCCTGCTACGACGCGGTCCGCAAGCAGCGCATCAAGGCAGGCGACGTGATCGTGATCCGTTACGAGGGTCCCGTCGGCGGCCCCGGCATGCAGGAGATGCTGTCGGTCACTGCCGCGCTCGTCGGCGAGGGCATGGGCGAACACGTCGCGCTGCTCACCGACGGCCGCTTCTCCGGCGGCACCCACGGCCTGATGATCGGCCACGTGGCGCCGGAGGCGGCGCTGGGCGGCCCCATCGCGCTCGTCCAGGAGGGCGACGAGATCGTGATCGACGTGGACCGCCACGCCCTGGACCTGAACGTGGCTCCGGATGTCCTGGCGGCGCGCCGAGCTCACTGGACCCCTCCCGCGCCGCGCTACAAGAGCGGGGTCATGGCCAAGTACGCGGCGATGGTCTCGTCGGCTTCCCAGGGCGCGGTCACCACGGGCGATCGCCTGGCCGAGCAGCTGGCGCGGTCGACCCGTTGAGCGAGATCTCGAGAACCATCTAGGTCAAGCGCTCAGTCGTGGCGGCGGACCGATCAACGCTGGCCGGAGCCGTCGATGTTCACGGTTGATACAGCTCTGCCGATGCGAGGCCAGTTTTCGAACTGTCTCTGCCTCCCACGATGAGGACTCGACCGTCCTGTAACAGGGTGGCCGTGTGCCATTGCCGGTCGCTCTTCATCGAGCCCGTGGGACTGAACTCGCGGGTCTTGGGGTCATAGAGCTCCGCGGAGGCGAGGCGGTTGGTGCCGTCGTAGCCACCCGCGAGGAGGACTCGGCCGTCTGGCAGCGGGGTGGCGGTGTGTCCGCTTCGGGCTCCCTTCAACGAGCCGGCGGGACTGAAGGTGCCGGTCGTCGGGTCAAACAGCTCCGCGGTGGCGTAGTCGTGAGTGCCATCCCAGCCTCCCGCGATGAGAACTCGGCCCGTCGAGAGAAGAGTGGCGGTGTGTTCGTCCCGCGAGGTCGCCATCGGTTCGGTGGCGCTGAACGCGCCGGTGGTGGGGTCATACAACTCCGAAGAGGCGAGGCGGTCGGTGCCGTCGTAGCCACCCGCGATCAACACTCGCCCATCTGACAGCAGAGTGGCGGTGTGGAGGCCACGCGCGATCACCATCGAACCGGTGGCGCTGAAACTGCCCGTCTTGGGGTCATACAGCTCCGCGGACGCGAGGCCGGTGTCGCCGACGAAGCCACCGGCGATCAGCACTCGGCCGTCCCGAAGCTCAGTGGCGGTGTGCTCCTCCCGCGCTGTCGCCATCGAGCCGGTCGCGCTGAACTTGCCGGTCTTCGGGTCATACAGCTCCGCGGAGGCAACGGCCGCATCGCCGTCGTAGCCCCCCGCGATGAGAACCCGGCCGTCTGACAGCTTGGTGGCGGAGGGGAGCTCTCGCGCAGTCGCCATCGAGCCGGTGGCGCTGAACTTGCCGGTCTTTGGGGCATACAGTTCCGCGGAGGCGAAATCGAGATCGCCGGCCCAGCCTCCCACGATGAGGACTCGGCCGTCATCCAGCTGCGTGGCAGCATGGTCGACCCGCGCTGTCTCGATCGATCCGGTGGCCTCGAAAGTGCCGGCGTTGGCTGCGGCCGTGGGTTGGGCTGACGCCTTGGAGGGAGCGGCCGTCGCGGTAGGTAGCCCTGTCGACGGGCCGGTCGACGGCCCGATCGAGGACCTGATCGGGGGCCAGGTCGCAGAACCGGAGCTGCAGGCCAGGACTCCGAGACTGAGCACGATCAGCAACGCTGCCCAAGCGGTTCGCCTCACCATTGGCCCTCTTTCGATGCTGCAACGGCTTCTGTCCGCGATGTTGGCGAGAAGGTCGCTGACGTACTGCCCGGGCGCAATAGGCCGTTCGGCTGCACAATCACTTCGCGTCAGGTCCTGTGGAGGATGTCGGTGGCTGGGGAGGTCGAAACGGGCGGCGTCGAGTTGTCCGAAGGCGAGTTGACCGAGCTGGTCGAGCTGCTTCGAGCGCTCATCCGAATCCCGAGCGTGAACCCGCCGGGCGACGAGATCCTCGCAGCCCGCTTCCTGGAGCAGGTGCTCACCGATGAGGGCCTCCAGCCGACGGTCGTGGAACCGTTCCCCGGCCGCGGCTCGATCGTCTGCCGCGTCCGCGGCGAGGGCGGTGGCGGCGACCCGTTGCTGCTGCTCTCGCACCTCGACGTGGTACCCGCCGAGCCGGCCGGCTGGACCCACGACCCGTTCGGCGGGGAGCTGGTCGACGGTTACGTCTGGGGCCGCGGCGCCCTGGACATGAAATCGATGGTGGCGATGGAAGTGCAGGTCCTGCGCCGTTTCGCCCGCGCCGCGCGCGCCGCCGGCCGCGACCCTGCCGCCGACCCGATCCCCGGCCTCCGCCGCGACGTCATCTTCTGCTCCACCGCGGACGAGGAAGCGGGCGGCTGGCAGGGCGCCAACTGGCTTGTGAACGAGCATCCAGACTGGCTTCGGGCCGCGGGGGCGCTGAACGAGGCGGGCGGCTTCGCCCTGGCCTATGCCGGCGTCCCGTTCTACCCGATCCAGGTCGCCGAAAAGGGTTTCGTCGTCTACAAGCTGCACGTCAGCGGCCGCTGGGGCCACGGATCGGTGCCTTCGCCGGACAACGCGGCGGTCCTGGCCGCGCAGATCGTGACGCGACTCTCGGAGCCGGGGCCGATGCGCCTGACCGAGGCCATGGGCGTCTCGGTGGCACGGGCGATCCCCCATCTGACGGCCCGCGCCGCGGCGGCCCTGCAGACCCTGGTCGCCGAAAGAAGGGCCCCGGAGCCGGGAGCGTTCGAGGCGGCGGTCCGCGAGCTGTGCGATCCAGTCCTGGCCCGGACCATCTCGGCGATAACCCACGACACGGTCTCGGTCGGCATCGTCAGGGCCGGCGTCAAGTACAACGTCATCCCCGGCCTGGCGGAAATCGAGATCGATTGCCGGACGCTGCCGGACACGGACGAGCCGGCGATGCGAGCCGAGCTCCAACGCCGAATCGGCGAGGAGCTGTGGGCTCGGATCGAAGTCGAATGCGAGCAGGTGGGCCCGTCCGTCCAGGCCCCACTCGACGGTCCACTCTATCCCCTGCTCGAGCAAGTCCTGCGAGACCACGACCCGCAGGCCGTGCCGTTGCCGTTCCTGGCGCCGTTCGCGACGGACGCCAAGCACCTTGCCAGGATCGGGGTGCCGACCTACGGCTTCTCGCCGCTCCGGCTCGGAAAGGACGAGGGGCTGCTGAACCTGATGCACGGGGACGATGAGCGAGTCAGCCTCGAGGCCCTGCGGTTCGGGCTGCCGGTGCTCTGGGACGCCGTCTCCCGCTTCTGCGCCTGATCGACTCGGCCAGCCCGAGCCGCCTTCGGTTCACTCGGGCGGCCTCGGACAATCGCGCCGGCGCCTACGATAGCCGGGCGTCCGCTCGATCGACGATACCAACGGTTCGGGAACCGAGCCAGGGAGATCTTGATGACCGTGACCGCTTCGGGACGAAGGCTTGCCCTGGGTGGCGCAGTGGCCATCATTGGCGGCGTGGTCGCCCTGGCCGGGGCGCTGCTGCCCTGGGAGAGGATAGATCCCGGTCTTGCCGCGAGCGCCGGGACCGTCAGCATGCCTCTTGGCATTGAGTTCTACGACGGCAAGATAGTCGTCTTCCTGGCGTGGCTCGCCATCGTCTCCTCCTCCGTCCGGCTGTTTGGCGACGCGCTGCCGGCAGGCATCGCGAACCTCGTGACCCGACTGACGGGGTCCGGCGCAGGCCTATCCCTCTTGTCGGGCGCGATCATCGCGACCTTCGTCCTGCTGAACCTCAAGGACATCGGCAGCGCCATAGATCTCTGGAACCGCGCGGCGCCCGGCAGTGCGTCGGTGGGCGTCGGGCTCTACCTGGACCTGGCAGCCGGCCTCACGATGATGGTCGGCGGCGGGATCGGCGTCATCTCCGGGCGCAGGTAGGACCGGTACACAACCCGATCGCATCGCCGCGGGCGCCAGGGCCCGCAGAGTGCCCCGCTCGTTGGCCAGCCCGCCGCCAGGTCGAACGGCGCGATGTGCTGGTCCTGAGGCTCCATCTTGCCGGTCACATCTGCTTGAAGCGAGGACCCTCGCCGCCTTCGGGCGGCACCCAGCTGATGTTCAGATAGGGGCACTTCACCGAACAGGTCATGCAGTGCAGGCAGTTCGATGGGCTAGGCACGATCTCTTGGCCACTCCAGCAGTAGACCTGGCCCGGACAGAAATGGATGCACGAGTTCGCGAAGCGGTCCTCGCATTCCACGCACCGGGACGGATCCAGGATCGAGACGTGCGACGGCTCGTCCTCGCGGTGGGCTACGGAACGGTCGAGCTTGCGCCGCCGGAGAGGTCAATGAGCGCTTCGTGTGCCGCGTCCAGTCGTCCAAGGAGTGCGCGAGCCACGGCGAAGTAGACCGACGCCGCGAACTCGCAGTCTTGTTCGAACAGCGACCGTATCGCGGAGGCATCAACGACCAGCGCCTCAACGTCGCCGACGGCGGCCGCGGTCGTCGTCGCCTTGTGTGGCGGCACGAGCGCGGAGAGCCCGAAGACCTCGCCGACCTCCACCGTCTCGAGTGTGACCCGACCTCGCCCTGAGACGCCGAGCTGAAGCGCAATCCGACCGGAGGCAACGACACCGAACCAGCCCACGTGGTCGCCCTCGCGCATGATCTCGGTGCCCCCCGGGAAGGAAGCGGGGGTGGCCATCGACAGGATCTTGCTGCGGGCATCCCGAGGTATCGTGGCGAGCCAGCCCTTGAGAACGGCCTCGTCCGGGTTCGTAGCGGCCACTACGACTTCCTCCTCGATGCGGACAGTGTAAGGACCGCGACTGGCTCTCAGCAACCCTCGCGAGCCTAGTTGGCGCCGTAACGTTTCCTGTGGACTTTGCCCGGAGGCAAGCGGGCGCACAACCTCTGTTCCAGCACAACGAGGATGACTCGCTGTCCCACCACCTCCGGGGACGTGATCCCGGGAGCTTTCAGTCTGCAGCAGCCGCACCGGCGCCACGAAACGACTTCACCTACCCGACCCGATGGAATCGTAGCGTCATTCCTTGGCCCCTCCTCCGGCCAACGCCGGCGATGCCCGAAATCGGGGGCGACTTGGCCCCCAATGGGGCGGGTAATGCGGCCCTAGCCGCGAGGAGGTCCGGTTCCGACAATCCTGACAAGGCAACGATCGTGGTGCCGCCATGCGCGGTCTGTCAGGTTGGTCTCGGACCCGTTGCCTCCGACGCCGACCCGGAGCGCTCCCGGAGAGCGCGCAGAGACGTCCCGCCACATATCCCGCAACCCCCGGCCGAACCCAAGGCGGTCGTGGCCGACCGGTCCCGCTGCCATCGGACGTACGCGCATGAGGTAGTCGCGGACGTCCATTGAGGCGCACACAGGCGAAACGGCGCCGGACGAAACCGGAGCAGACAAAGGAGCGATTGGATGGTCGTAGCTCAGGTCTCATCTCCCGAGGTAGCTGAGGCAGGCGCTCGCTCCCTCGCCGAGGTGCGTCCCGGGACGGCAAGCGTCTCGCGCCTCGAGATGCCGGGGTGCGGGCGCTGCGGGGGTTCCCGTCCGCCGGCACTGGAGCATGGAGCACACGTCCCGTGGAGGTGACCGTGGCCGAAGTCGCAACCAGCGATCGCTCGTTCTACGATGAGGTCCTCGAGGCCACGCCGCAGGGCGACAAGCTGAAGCTCTGCCTCCAGTGCGGAATGTGTACCGGCGTCTGCCCCCACGGCTTTGCCATGGACTTCCCGCCGCGGGCACTCATCGCTGCGCTGCGCGCGGACGATATCGAGCCGATCCTCGACAGCGAAATGATCTGGCTGTGCATGTCGTGCTTTGCATGTACCGCCGTCTGCCCGGCCCAGATTCCTCTGACCAAGGGGCTCCTGACCAGGCTGAAGACCGAGATGCTGGTCAGGGGCAAAGTCCCGGCCGAGCTGCAGACCGCGCTGGAGAACACCCGCCGCTACGGCAACACACTCGGGGAATCGCCGCGCCGCCGTTCCGCGTGGGCCAGCGACCTCACCGTGCCGGTGCCGATCATGGCGCAGGCCAAGGAACCGGTCGACGTGTTGTGGTTCGTCGGTGACTACGCCTCGTATCACCCGCGGGTCCAGGCGGTCAGCAAGGCAATGGCCAGGATCTTCCAGGCACTGGGGATCAGTTTCGGCATCCTCGGGCCGGACGAGAACAGCGACGGCGATGTCCAGCGTCTGGCCGGCGAGCGAGGCCTGTTCGAGCTGATGGCTCAGAAGAACGGCAAGGCCATCGGCAGGTATCAGTTCAACGAAGTCGTGACCACGGATCCCCACGCCTACAACGTCTTCAAGAACGAGTACCCCGCCCAGGGCTTCGCCTTCCCCGTCCGGCACTACACCCAATTCCTGGTCGAACATCTGGAGCAGCTCACGCCCCTGCTGCGGCATGAGCAGAAGTACAAGGTCACCTACCACGACCCTTGCGCTCTCGGTCGGGCCAACAACAACAGCGTCTATGAAGAGCCGCGTCAGCTGCTGCAGGCTATCCCCGGCGTGGAGCTGGTCGAAATGCCCCATAACCGCGCCAATACGATCTGCTGCGGTGCCGGTGGCGGAGGCAACTGGCTCGACGGGTTCGTCTGGGAGCGGGCCCACACCCGCACGTCTGAATGGCGTGTGAAGGAGGCGTTGGATGCCGGAGCCCAGATTCTCGCGGTGGCCTGCCCCTACGAGACGCCGCGCTTCGAGGACGCCGTCAAGAGCACGGGACACGAGGGAGAGCTGATCGTCAAGGACATCGCCGAGTTGCTGGCCGACGCGCTGGCCGACGCGGCTGTTGAATAGGGGAGGACGGATGAACGTCGTCGTTCCAGTCAAGTTCGTTCCCGATCTCGTCGAGGAACTGGAGATCGGCAAGAGTGGAGTCGCGCTGGATCGCACCTACATGCGCCTGATCCCCAGCGAACAGGATGAGCACGCGCTGGAGCAGGCCCTGCTGCTCAAGGAACGCTACGGCGGCACGGTCACCGTGGTGACGCTGGACACAGGCGACGTGGACGAGGCCCTCTTCACAGCCGTAGCCAAGGGCGCCGACCGAGTCGTCAAGGTTCTTGGAGACGGCTTTGCGGACGGGGTGAACAACCACGCCGCCTCCTCGGTACTCCAGGCGGCACTCAAGGACATCGCCTTTGACCTGATCCTGACCGGTACGCAGGCAACGGACGACCTGGACGGTTCGACGGGGCCGCTCCTGGCAGCCCGGCTGGGCCTGCCCTTCGTGGGCTATGTCACCGGGGTCGAGCAGGCAGACGGCAAGATCGTGGCGCGCAAGGAATACCCGGGCGGGCTGGTGGCCGAGATGGAGGTCGCACTGCCTGCCGTCCTCGGCATCCAGGCTGCCGAGAAGCCACCGCGCTACGTCGTCACCAGCCTCGTGATGGAGGCCATGAAGACGGCCAAGATCGAAGAGGTGGAGGCGGGCGAGGCCGACAGCGGCGGCGCGGCCGAGGTGTCGCGCATGTACCTGCCGGAACCCAGCGAACGCGCCGAGATGATCGAAGGCAACGTGGATCACGTGGCCGATGCGCTGGTCGCTGTGTTCCGAGACCGCGGTCTGCTGGCGTAGGAGAAGAGCCATGAGCAAGGATGTCTGGGTCGTCGCCGAGACCGTGCGCGGCGAAGTGATGGAGATCACCTACACCATGCTGGCAGCCGGGCGCGGGCTGGCCGACAAGCTGGGCGGCAGTCTCACGGCCGTGCTTCTGGGCCACAACGCCGAGGGTCTGGCCGGCACTCTGGGCGTGGCCGACGGAGTCATCTACGTGGATCATGCGGCGCTGGCCGAGTTCACGCCGGACGCCTACCGGCGGACGATCGCCGGGCTTGTCAAGGGGGCCGCCCCGCGGGCCGTGCTCCTCGGGCATTCCTCCATGGGCATGGACGTGGCGTGTGGCATTGGCATCGAGCTTGGCAGCCCGTTGATCGCCTCTTGCCAGACGCTCGATATCGAGGCCGGCAAGTCCCACTACGTCTCCCTGACCTGCGGCGGCAAGGTGCTGGCCGAGGGCGAGCTGCCCGAGCCGTCGTGTCTGGTCACGATGGTGCCGGGCGGATACAAGCCCAAGGACGGCAGGAAGGAAGGCGCGCCCAAGGTCACCCGGGTCGCGCCCCCGACGGCGCTGGATGATCTCAAGGTCAAGCTCAAGGGCTACATCGAGCCCGAAACCGGCGACGTCGATATCACCAGCGAATCCGTCCTCGCGTCGGTCGGGCGCGGCATTGGGCCGCGGGACAACCTCAAGCTGGCCGAGGAATTGGCAGCGGCGCTGGGTGGTGCCGTGTCGGCCTCGCGCCCGGTGGTAGACCAGGGCTGGCTGCCAACCTCGCGCCTGGTCGGCAAGTCGGGCAAGTCCGTCAAGCCCAGGCTTTACCTGGCGCTCGGCATCAGCGGCGCGCCCGAACACACCGAGGGAATGCGCGACGCGGAGTGCGTCATCGCCGTCAACACCGACGAGAAGGCGCCGATCTTCGACATCGCCCAGTACGGCACGACGGTCGACGTAGTCAAGCTGTTGCCGGTGCTCACTGGGAAGATCAAGCAGGCGAAGGGCAACTAAGCGATGCCGATCGAGCCCATCCTGGTCCTGGTCGCCTTCCTGGCGTCGCTGAGCCTGTTCGGCCTGCGGGTCTACCGGCGCTTCGAGCACATGCGCCTGGGGCAGCCGGCCGGACCCTTCAACCACTGGTGGCAGCGCATCAAGGCGTTCGTGGTCTTCGTGTTCGGCCAGCGGCGACTGTTCCGGTTCCCGACGCCCGGCGTAGCCCATTTCTTCATCTTCTGGGGATTCCTGCTCCTGCTCCCGACGATTGCCCAGGCGATGCTCGAAGGTGTCTTCCCTGGCGTCGTGCTGCCCTTCCTGGGGACGTTCGGGCCGCTGGCACTGGTCCAGGACCTGATCGCGGTCGCGGTGGCGGTGGCGGTCCTGTACGGCCTGTACCTGCGTGTAATCGCCAAACCCGAGCGCTACAAGGGCAGCCACGGGACCGAAGGCATAATCGTGCTGGTCTTCATCCTCACCATCATGGTGAGCCTGCTGGTGATGAACGGCCTGCGGCGAAACCAGGGCGATAGCCCGATCGAGCCGGCCTACTGGCAACCCATCTCGACGCTCGTCGGCAACCTGTTTGCCGGGCTGAGCCAGGGCACGCAGGACGTCATCGCCAAAGTCGCCTTCTGGGCCCATCTGGGTGTCGTACTGCTCTTCCTCACGATGCTGCCCGGGGGCAAGCACTTCCACGTCGTGACCTCCATGTTCAACGTTCTCCTGCGCGACGTGGAGCCCCCCGGCAGGTTGTCTCCCGCCCCCCAATTCGACGGTCAGGCCGGGGTCAAGAACGTCGAGCAGTTCACCTGGCTGCAGATGCTCAACTGGTACACCTGCAGCGAATGCGGGCGGTGCCAGGAAGTGTGTCCGGCCTATGCCAGCGGGCTGCCGCTCTCGCCCAAGCTTCTCATCATGAGCCTGCGCGCCCACCTGCTTCGAGCGGGGCACTGCCCTCCGGGCAGTCGGCTCAGGAGGGGCGTCCGGGAACCCTTCGACACAGGCCGTGCTCGACAGGCAACTGACGGGCGACGTGATCGCCGACGATGTCCTGTGGGCCTGCACAACCTGCTATGCCTGCGACCAGGAGTGCCCGCTGTTCATCGAGCACGTCTCGCCCATCGTGGACATGCGCCGCTATCTGCTGACTCAGGGGCGAGCCGATCCCATGCTGATGAGCGCCCTCGCCAATCTGAGGCGCTACGGCAACTCGTTCGGCCAGTCGGACCGGAAACGCGCCATGTGGACCGCCGACATGACGCCCCCCATCAAGGACATTCGCCGCGAGCCGGCCCATACGCTCTGGTTCGTCGGCGACTACGCCTCCTACAGCCCAGCCCTGACGGCGGTCACGCAGGCCACCGCGCGGGTCTTCCAGAAGGCCGGGGTCGACTTCGGTCTGCTGTACGACGCGGAGCGCAACGCCGGCAACGACATCCGCCGCGTTGGCGAGGAAGGCCTGTTCGAGCTGCTGGAGATGAAGAACAAGGCCGCGCTCGCGGGCTGCGAGTTCCAGGAGATCGTCACCACCGACCCGCACACGTACAACACGCTCAAGAACGAGTACGCCTCCAACGGGAGCTCGAACGGGTCTCCGACCGTGCCGGTCCTCCACTACACCGAAGTGCTGGATCGGGCCATCACCGCCGGCCGGCTGCCGATCCAGCGACAGCTGGGCTACACGGTGACCTACCACGATCCGTGCTACCTGGGCCGGTACAACGGCGTCTACGACGCCCCACGCCGCGTCCTGGAAGCCATCGGCTGCCACCTGGTCGAGATGCCGCGCAACCGCGACCGCAGCCTCTGCTGCGGCGCCGGTGGCGGGCGCATCTGGATGGACGAGGCAGGCACCAAGGAGCGGCCCAGCGAGAACCGCATCCGCGAGGCCGCTGCCCTCGACGGCGTGCAGTACTTCGTGGTGGCCTGCCCCAAGGACGTAACGATGTACCGGGATGCCGTCAAGACCGCCGGTCAAGAGGACAGGATCGTGGTCAAAGACATGATCGAATTGGTTGAGGAGGCCCTGGGATAGACGTGACACCCGAGGTCAAGGGGGTAACGCAACAACTCATCGCTTTCGGGCGCGCCATCGTGGCGACTCGCCATTTCGGGGACTGCTATGACTGAGAGAATCGGCGTCTACGTCTGCCACTGCGGCAGCAACATCGCCGGCGTCGTCGACGTCGCCGAAGTGGCCCGCTGGGCGGCCGAGAACCTGCGAGACCGGGGGGTGGTCATCGCTCGCGACTACAAGTTCATGTGCTCCAGCGCCGGCCAGCAGCTCGTGACCGACGACATCAAGGAATACGACCTCAACCGGATCGTGGTCGCGGCCTGCTCACCGCATCTCCACGAGAACACTTTCCGCACCGCGACGGCCCGCGGCGGCCTGAACCCCTACCTGTGCGAACTGGTCTCGATCCGCGAGCAGGACTCGTGGGTCCACAAGGACAAGGTCGCGGCCACCAACAAGGCCAAAGCTCTCCTGGCCGGCGGCGTCGAGCGGGTCCGCCGCAACGAGCCGATGGAGCCCATCAAGGTCGACATCAACCCGGCCACGCTGGTTGTCGGAGGCGGCATCGCCGGCATCAGCGCGACTCTCGAGATCGCCGATGCCGGCTTCAAGGTGTATCTCGTCGAGAAGGAACCCTCGATCGGCGGCCATATGGCCCAATTCGACAAGACCTTCCCTACCCTGGACTGCGCGGCCTGCATCCTCACGCCCAGGATGGTCGCCGCCGGCACGCACCCCAACGTCGAGCTCCTGACCTGGAGCGAGGTGGAGAAGGTCGAGGGCTACGTCGGCAACTTCACCGTCACCGTCCGCAAGAAGGCCCGCTATGTCAACGAGGACCTCTGCAACGGCTGTGGCGTCTGCCAGGAGAAGTGCCCCTGGAAGGTTCCCGATGATGTCTTCGAGGTAGGCATGGGTCGCCGCAAGGCGATCTACACGCCGTTCGACCAGGCCGTTCCTCGGATACCGGTGATCGACCGCCCGAACTGCGCCTACTTCAAGAACGGAACATGCAAGGCCTGCGAGAAGTTCTGCGACGCCAACGCGATCGACTTCACGCAGGAGGATCAGATCCTGACCCTCCAGGTCGGCAACATCATCATGGCCACCGGCTACGACCTCTTCGACGCTCGCAGGATCCCCCAGTACGGCTTCGGCCGGCTGCCGAACGTCTTCACCAGCCTCGAGTTCGAGCGGTTGTGCAGCGCGGCCGGACCGACGAACGGCAACATCGTTCTGCGCGACGGCAAGACGGCGCCGAAGACCATCGGCATCGTCCACTGCGTGGGCAGCCGGGACAAGAACTACAACGGCTACTGCTCGGCCATCTGCTGCATGCAGAGTCTCAAGTTCGCACACCTGGTCATGGAACGTACCGGTGCGGAGGTCACCAACTTCTACATCGACATCCGCACTCCCGGCAAGGGCTACGAGGAGTTCTACGAGAGAGTACTCGAGGAGGGCGGGCACTTCGTGCGTGGCAAGGTGGCCGACATAACGGACGCCGCTCGCCTGCCGGGCGAGGAAGGCAAGCTGATCGTCCAGGTCGAAGACACCCTGACGGGCAAGCAGCGGCGGATTCCGTTGGACATGGTCGTCCTTTCGGCCGGCCTGCAGCCGCGCCAGAACGCGAAGGATACGGCCAAGCTCTTCGGCATCTCGTGCAGCTTCGACGGCTGGGCCATCGAGAAGCACCCCAAGCTCGATCCGGTCGCGACCATGACTGAAGGCGTCTTCGTCGCCGGTTGCGTCAGCGGCCCCAAGGACATCCCGGCCTCGGTGGCGCAAGGCGCCGCGGCGGCCGCCCGAGTCCTGGGCATGATCCAGCAGAAACAGATGAACCTGGAGCCGATCAAGGCCACGGTTCACGCCGAGCACTGCTCCGGCTGCCGGATCTGCAACACGATGTGCCCCTACAACGCCATCTCGTTCATCGAGGCCGAGGGCGTCTCAAGCGTCAACCCGGCCATGTGCCAGGGCTGCGGCACTTGTGTCGCGGCCTGCCCCGCCGGAGCGATCTCCGGAAGCGGCTTCAGCGACGAGCAGGTCCTCGCGCAGATCGAAGGTCTGCTCCGATTGGGAGCCGACGGCGAGCCGATCAGGCGGACCGCCTACCCAGAGACCCACAAAGAAGAGATCGAGGAGGCGGTGCGAGCATGAGCGCGCAGGCACCTGTCGCACCGGCCTCCACGGAAGGGGCGGCCCCGGCTGCCGCCTTCGAGCCGGTGATCATCGGCTTCACATGCAACTGGTGCAGCTACCGAGCTGCGGACCTGGCCGGCACGGCGCGGACGAAGTACCCGCCCAACATCCGCCTGATCAGGCTCATGTGCTCGGGTCGCCTCGATCCCACGTTCATCCTCAAGGCCTTCTCCGAGGGCGCGGACGCGGTCATGGTGAGCGGCTGCCACCCCGGCGAGTGCCACTACATCGAGCAGAACTACAAGGCCCTGCGCCGCTTCCAGCTGCTGCAGCGGACGATCCAGGCGCTCGGCATCGAGCCGGAGCGGCTCCAACTCGTCTGGGCCAGCGCCGCCGAAGGCGTCCGCCTGGCCGGCGAGATCGCGCGTGTGACCGAAGAGGTGCGCGCCCTCGGACCGCTCAACTGGCCAGCCGCGAGCGTCGTCGACCTGGACGCGTTCGACCTGGAGAAGGCCTGGGAGGCAACCGGCGGCGACGCCGAAGGGCCGCCCGAGGCCCCGGGCGGAGCCAACCCGGACCACGCGGTGGAGGCGGCCAAATGAGCCCGACCGCCAAGTCCAACGGCACTGCCAAGGCCGCGGCCAAGCCCAAGCTGGCCATCTTCGGCGCCGCGTCGTGCGGCGGCTGCGACATCGCCATCGTCAACATCCACGAGCACATCCTCGAGGTGGCGGCCGCCTTCGACATCGTCCTGTGGCCGACGGTCATGGACGGCAAGTACTCCGACATCGAGGCCATGGCGGACGGCGAGATCACTGTCACGCTCGTCAGCGGCAGCATGCGGACCGACGAGACAGTCCACCTGAGCAGGCTCCTGCGCCGCAAGTCGAAGTTCATGGTCGCCTTCGGGTCCTGCGCCAGCGAGGGTTGCATCCCCGGTCTCGCGAACCTGTCGCCCCGCAGGGAGATCCTCGACACCGCGTTCTCCACGTCCAGCACGGACAACCCGGACGGCATTCGACCGGTCTGGGAGTACAAGGCGCCCGAAGGCGTCCTGCACCTGCCCGAGTTCGAGCCGATGCTTCGGACACTGGATCAGGTTGTGGACGTGGACTACACGATCCCCGGCTGCCCGCCCGAGTCCAAGCAGATCTGGGCCGCCCTCCAGGCGGTCGTGGCCGCCCTCAACGGCACCGGACCGCTGCCGCCCAAGGGCTCCGTCCTGGGCGCCGGCGAGTCCACCGTCTGCGACGAATGCGCCCGCAAGCGCGACGTCAAGAAGATCGACCGCTTCGTCCGCATCCAGCAGGTCGCCGCCTTCGACCCGGAGATCTGCCTGCTCGAGCAGGGCCTGCCCTGCAACGGCCCGGCCACGCGGAGCGGCTGCGGCGCGCTCTGCCCGGCGGTAGCGGCTCCGTGCATCGGCTGCTACGGAGCGGCCGAGGGAGTCGTCGACTACGGTGCCCGCCTGATGTCTGCGTACGCCTCGGTCATCGAGGCGACCAAGCCCGAGGAGATCGACAAGGTGCTCGACGGCATCCCCGACCCGGTCGGCCAGTTCTACCGCTTCAGCCTGGCCGGCTCGCTGCTCCGCAGCGGCCGCTCGGCCTGGCAGAACGACGGGGAGTAGCCAAGCAATGGAACGAATCACCATCGACCCCGTCACCCGCCTGGAGGGCCACGGCAAGATCGAGATCTTCCTCGATCCGGAGGGCGAGGTCGCCAACGCCTACTTCCAGATCCCCGAGCTGCGCGGCTTCGAGCGCTTCTGCGTCGGCCGGCCGGTCGAGGAGATGCCGACGCTGACCAACCGCATCTGCGGCGTCTGCCCGGAGGCCCACCACATGGCCGCGGCCAAGGCCGCCGACGCGGTCTACCACGTCGACCCGCCGCGCGCCGGCCAAGCTGCTGCGCGAGCTGCTCTACAGCGCCTTCTACGTCACCGACCACACGACCCACTTCTACGCCCTCGGCGGCCCCGACTTCGTCGTCGGACCCGACGCCCCGGCGGCCGAGCGCAACATCCTGGGCGTCATCGGCAAGGTCGGCATGGAGGTCGGCGGCAAGGTCATCGAGGCCCGCAAGCGCGGCCACGACGTCATCGAGATGATCGGCGGCCGCAAGATCCACCCGGCCACGGCCGTGCCCGGCGGCATGACCCAGGGCATCACCGAGGAGCAGCGGGCGGAGATCGAGAAGTTCGGCCGCTGGGCGATCGAGTTCGCCCAGTTCAGCCTCGGGCATCTTCGACCAGATCGTCCTCGGCAACGACGCCTACAAGGAGATGGTCCTCTCCGACGGCTACACCCACCGGACCTACTACATGGGCATGGTCGACGCGAACAACAAGGTCAACTTCTACGACGGCCAGGTCCGCATCATGTCGCCCGACGGCCAGCGAGTCGGCACGTACGCCCCGGCCGAGTACCGCGACTGGATCGCCGAGCACGTCGAGCCCTGGACCTACCTCAAGTTCCCGTACCTCAAGAAGGTCGGCTGGAAGGGCTTCGTCGACGGCGCGGACTCGGGCGTCTACTGCGCCACGCCGCTGTCGCGCCTCAACACCGCCGACGGCATGGCCACGCCGCTGGCCCAGGCCGCCTACGAGCGCTTCTACGACACCCTGGCGCCCAAGCCCGAGTCCGGCGGCAAGCGGCTCGTCCACCACCGCCTGGCCACGCACTGGGCTCGCCTGATCGAGCTGCTCTACGCCGCCGAGCGGATGGTGGAGCTGGCCACGGATCCGGAGATCACCTCGCCCGAACGTCCGGACCGTTCCGACCGAGAAGCCCACCGAGGGCGTCGGCACGGTCGAGGCGCCGCGCGGCACGCTCACCCACCACTACTGGACCGACGAGCGCGGCATCCTGACCGCGGTCAACCTGATCGTCGGCACCACCAACAACTACGCGCCGATGGCGATGTCGATCAAGAAGGCGGCCCAGAGCCTCATCCACAAGGGCACGGTGGTGCACCAGGGCCTGCTGAACCGCGTCGAGATGGCCTTCCGCCTCTACGACCCGTGCTTCGGCTGCGCCACTCACTCGCTCCCCGGTGAGATGCCGCTCCAGGTGGCCATCCGCAACTCGGACGGCGAGGTCATCGAGGTCCTCTCCCAGAACTGCTAGATCGGAGGCCGCCGTGGCCGATCAGGCGCGGCCCCGCGCAGGCCGGCCCGCCGCGACGATCGTCGTCGGGCTCGGCAACCCCGTGCTCGGCGACGACGGCGTGGGCTGGCGCGTCGCGGACGAGGTCGAGGGCCGGCTGCACGCGGCTCGGCGAGGCCGGACGAAGCCGATCCCCGACGTGGAGGTCGAGCGGCTCGGCGTCGGCGGCCTGCGCCTGATGGAATGCCTGACCGGCTACGACGCGGCGATCCTCGTCGACGCCGCCGAGTTCCCGGACCGCCGGCCGGCGAGGTCCGCTCCTGCTCCTTCGAGGCGCTCGCCGACCACGCGGCCGGCCACCTCGACTCCGCCCACGACGCGTCGCTGCGGACCGCCCTGGCCCTGGGCCGCCGCCTGGGCGCCGACCTGCCCGCGCGCATCGACACGGTCACGATCCAGGCCCACCGAACGGACGAGTTCAGCGAGGAGCTGAGCCCGGCGGTTCTCGCGGCCGTCCCAGCCGCCGCGGCGGCGGTCGTGGAGCTGCTCGGTACGGAGGCGCGCTAGCGATGCATCAGGCCGTGCTCGCCCAGGCCGTGCTCGACAAGGCGGTCGAGCGCGCCCAGTCGCTCGGCGCAGCCCGCATCATCGCGGTCCACGTTCTGCTCGGAGAAGAAGACGAGCACACCGAGGACGCTCTGCGGTTCGCCTGGGGCGAGGTGACGATGGGAACCTGCGCAGACGGGGCCGAGTTCGTGGTCGAGATGACGCCCGGGGATGGACTCCGACTGGCCGCCATGGATGTCGAGAGGAATCAGCCAGAAACTGACAAACGGCCCACCGAAGAGGAGGGCGCGATCGGCTAAGGTGAAGGCAGACCAGGCGCTCCGGCGCCGGCGATCGTGGACTCGGGAATGAGGTGCGGCATCGCTGCTCGCCTGATCGCGAGCCCAATCTCAGACTCCCGGGAGGGAGAGACATGGGCCAACAATTCGTCGTTCAGCTTCCCAATCGGCCAGGCGAGCTAGCCCATCTGGCCAAGGCCCTGTGCGCACGCGGAGTCAACATCGTCCAGGTCCACCAGACGACGGTGGGCAACCTCACCACGGCCGAGATCTTCACGGACTGCTGCGACGACGACACCACGGACGTCTTGCGAGGTATGGGCTATCCGTTCGTAGCCGGCACCGGCCTGATCGTCGAGATCGAGGACGCTGCCTGTGCTCTCGGCGAGCTGACCAGCAAGCTGGCCCACGCCGGGGTCAATCTCAAGGGTTGCTGCGTGGTGGGTCGAGCCAACGGGCAGGCGACCTGGGCCTTGTCCGTGGACAAGGAAGACGTGGCCCGCGAGGTACTCGGCCTGCCTGCGACGCACGATCTCACAGGAGCGGCCTCAAAGGGCTGAGGCTTCGCTTCAGGCGGGTCAGCGCCTCCCTAACGGGGCCGCTGCTTGATCAGGTGGCCGCGCCGTGAGATGGCGTGTGTGGAGAGGGCAGCCACCCCCATCGCAACCAGGGCTCGTTCGGCCGCCGGAAGGGGCCTGACGATCGCGAGGAACTCCTGAGCCCTGGCCCGGTCCACCAATCCCAGTAACGCCTGCCCCCGCCCCGTCAGCCTCAGCGTCCGTTGCCGTCGATCCTCGGCATCCTGGTTTCGTTCGATCAGCTGGCGCTTCACGAGGCCATCAGCGAGTCGGCTCACCGCCGAAGGCGACCGGCCCAGGGTGTCGGCGAGGTCCGCGACGGTCATGGTGCCACTGTCCGCAAGCGCGTAGAGCGCCGCGAGCTGGGTGAAGCCAAGGTTCAGCTCGCCGAGCTGAGCAGCGAATCCGATGACCAGATCCCGCCAGATCGCCCGGCCCATCGCCACCCGATCCGACAGCTCGCGCGGGTTCTGAAACCGCAGGCGGGCCGCTTCGACCGGCGCGGAGAGCAGCTCTCGGGCCGCGGATTCCACGGCTGCACGGCTTGGAACGGAGAGCGACGGAATGTGCAGAAATGGCCGCGGCGAACCTCGAAGAATCCGGAGCGCCGACGAGCCCGGCGAGCGCGAGGCAGGTGGATCGGAGGAGGGCGGGGCGGTCGCCGACACTCCTGCGGGTGAGGCCGCCGAGGAAGGTCCGGCGATCGAGCTCCCGGTGGCAGCCCCGGATCCGGTCGCACCGTTTGCGGCGGCCGGTGCGGCCGGCGACGGCGGGGAAGACGTACTCGTCCGACTAGCATCGCGAGCGTCGGGAGGGACCGGGCCCGGACGACCGGGGCCCGTCTCCGGCGCCCGCGACCCCAGGCTAGGAAGCTTGGGCAGGAACTGCGGCATGGCGTCAGCGTACGCCAGATCCGCCCGATCCGTGCAATTCTGCACACTCTTTCCTTCGTATCCATCCGGCGTCGGGGTACCCTGCCTTCAAGACACCGGCCGGCCCTTCGGCCGGGCGCAATGGACAGACAGTCCCGGCCCCGCGCGGCCGCGCCGGCCACGGCGAACGCCGCCGAGCCCAAGGAGACCACCCACAGCTCATGGATCGAATCGCGCTCGTATTCCCCGGCCAGGGATCCCAGTCGGTGGGCATGGGCAAAGCCCTGGCCGCCGCCTCGCCCGCCGCTTCGGCGATCTTCGCGGAGGCGGACGACGCGCTGGGCGAGTCGATCAGTCGCCTGGCTTTCGACGGCCCGGCCGAGCAGCTCGACCTGACGATCAACGCTCAGCCGGCCCTGGTGGCCGTCTCGATCGCCTTCCTGGCCGCTCTTCGCGAGCGTTGGGCGGCGGCCGGCGTCGCCGTGCCGGAGCCCGCCTACGCCGCCGGCCACTCCATGGGCCAGTACTCGGCCATGGTCGCGGCAGGCGTGATCGGCCTGGGCGACGCGGTGAGGCTCGTCCGCGAGCGCGGCCGCCAGATGCAGGCCTCCGGCAAGGGAAGAGCGGGCGCCATGGCGGCCATGATCGGCCTCGATGACGCGCGGCTCCCCGAGCTGATCGCTCTCGGCACTCCCTACGGCAGCCTCACCGTCGCCAACCGCAACGCCCCCGGCCAGGTCGTGATCTCCGGAGATCGGGCCGCCGTTGAGGCAGCCGTCGCCGGAGCCAGGGATCTGGGGGCCCGCCGCGGCATCGTGCTGCCGGTGTCGGTCGCTGCCCACTCGCCACTCATGGCCGAGGCGGCCACAGGCATGACCCGAGTCCTCGAGCCGATCGCCTTCGCGGACCCGACGATCCCTCTGCTGACCAACGCGGATGCCCGACCGATCGCAACCGCCGCCGAGGCGCGCAGGGAGCTGGTCGAGCACCTGACGCGCGGCGTCGATTGGGTCGCAGCGGTTCAGCGCATGACCGCCGAAGGAGTCACGACATTCGTCGAGGTCGGTCCCGGCAAGGTCCTGACCGGTCTGATCAAGCGCATTGCGCCTGAGGCGAATTGCATCGCCGTCGACGAGGCAGGAGCACCGGGCGGCATCGCCGTGCCCTTCCTCGAAGACGTCACCACCATCAAATGATCGCCGCTGCCGGCCGCACTGCCGCTGTGGCATCGCATCCCAGGAGGAGCTAGATCCGGTGCGAAAGCCTGACTACACGAGACGGGTCGTTGTCACCGGGTTGGGCGTCGTCAGCCCCATCGGCAACGACAAGGACGCGGTCTGGGAGAGCCTGACGGCCGGGCGCTCGGGCATTGGCGGGATCACGCATTTCGACACCACGCCGTACGAGCACAAAGCCGGCGGTGAGGTCCACGACTTCGACGTCACCCAGTACTGGAACTTCAAGGACGCCCGCCGGACGGAGACGACGGTCCACTTCGCCGTCGCCTCGGCCAAAATGGCGGTCGCAGATTCCGGGCTGGAGATCACGGACGAGAACCGCTACGACATAGGCGTCATCTACGGCTCCGGCGGCGGGGGCCAGGGCCTCTTCATCTCCAACCAGGAGTTGTGGAAGACCAAGGGTGCCCGATCGGTCAGCCCGTTCTTCATCGCCAACGGCCTTGTGGACGCCAGCTCGGGCACGATCGCGATCGAGACCGGCGCGAAGGGCCACAACTTCTGCCCGGTGGCGGCCTGCTCGACCGGCACAACTGCGATCGGCGAGGCGTCCGAGGCGATCCGCCGGGGGGACTGCACTGCCGTGATCGCCGGAGCCGCCGAGTCGCCCCTATTGGAGCTGGTTCACATCGGCTTCACCAACATGCGCGGCATGGGTACGCCGCTGCCGGGCCAGCCGATCGGAACCGTATGCCGGCCGTTCGACCGCACTCGGGATGGCTTCGTCCTGGGAGAGGGCGCGGGCGCCCTCATCCTGGAGGACCTCGAGCTGGCCAAGGCCCGAGGCGCGAGGATCTACGCCGAGGTCGTCGGATACGGCTCGGCCGCCGACGGCTTCGACATGATCGCCCCCGCGGACGGCGGCGAAGGTTCGGCACGGGCCATGAAGAGCGCCCTGGAGCGGCGCGACGTGCCGGCCGACGAGATCGACATGATCAACCCGCACGGAACCTCCACACCGGTCGGCGACAAGCGCGAGAGCGAGGCGATCTGGGCGGCCTTCGGGAGTCACACGCCACAGATCCTGATCTCGGCAACGAAGTCGATGACCGGCCACATGATGGGCGCCGCCGGGGCATTCGAGGGAGTGGCGACGGTGCTGTCCGTCTACCACCAGGCCGTGCCTCCAACCCTCAACTACCGCGAGCCCGATCCGGAGTGCAACCTCGCGATCGCCACCGAGACGATCGAGAAGCCGATCCGGTACGCCATGTCGAACAACATCGGTCTGGGCGGCCATAACGCCGCGGTCATCTTCAAGCGCTACACGGGCGACTGAGCAGGACCGGCCGGCTCGATCCGATCCCTCCTCGGGGACGTCCACCCAGGGTGGTCTGAGCAAGTACAATCGTCAGATCGGGCCCTGCCGCGCGAACGGTTGGCGAGGCGGCTCCGATCTCCGTCCCGCCAGCGGCCTCGCTCCGCTGGGTCAGATGAGGTGGGCGCCCCCGCGGTGGTCGCCTCCGCTGCTACACGTCCTAGGAGATGGCCCGTGCCCACCAGGGATCCTGCTCGTCGCGCTGTCGTCACCGGTCTCGGAGCCGTTACCCCCATTGGCAACACGGCCAAGGCCTACTGGGACAGCCTCCTCGCCGGCGTCTCCGGAGTGGGCCTCATCACGCAGTTCGACGCGTCCGGGCTGGATGTCAGGATCGACGCCGAAGTCAAAGACTTCGACCCAAACATCGCGATGGACCGGAAGATGGCACGCCGGATGAGCCAATTCATACATCTGGCAATGGCCGCCGCGGCGGAAGCTGTGGACGATGCCGGCATCGACTTCTCCGCATACGACCAGGACCAGCGCGATCGAGTCGCCGTAGCGATGAACACCGGCGGCGGCGGCATGGACCAAGTCATAGTGGGCACCCAGGTAATCGCCGATAAGGGCCCCGGCCAGGTCTCGCCCTTCGCAATTCCGGCCCTCTCGGGCTCGATGGCCGCCTGCCAGATCTCGATGAAGTACGGGATCACGGGCCCGGTCATAACGCAGGTCGCCGCCTGCGCCAGTAGCGTCATCGCCTTCATCGACGGCATGCGCATGATCCGGGACGACGAGGTCGACGTCGCGCTGGTAGGCGGCACCGAAGGCTCGCTCCTGCCGATCGCCTTCGCCGCCCTCGGCAACATGGGCGCCCTGTCGCGACGCAACGACGACCCGACCCATGCCTCCCGGCCGTTCGATCGCGACCGCGACGGCTTCGTCTTCGGCGAAGGTGCGGCGGTGGTGGTCCTCGAGTCGGCCGAGCACGCCATGGCTCGCGGCGCGACGATCCTGTGCGAAGTCGCGGGCGGCGGCATGACCGCAGACGCTTTTCATATCAGCGCCCCAGACCCCACCGGACGGGGCGCCGCTGCCGCGATGACGAAGGCATTGCGCGACGCCGGCGTCGCCCCCGACGAAGTCGACTTCATCGTCGCCCACGGGACTTCTACGCCTCTCAACGACGTGACCGAGACGCGGGCGATCAAGACCGCCTTTGGCGCCCATGCCTACAAGACGGCCGTCAGCTCACCCAAGTCGATGGTCGGACATCTGCTCGGCGCGGCCGGCGCGGTCAGCGGACTGGCCGCGATCGGGGCCATTCGCGACGGAGTCCTGCCGCCCACGGCCAACCTGCAGAACCCCGATCCGGAGTGCGACCTGGACTACGTTCCGAACGTGAAGCGGGCCAAGCGGGTCGACACCGCGATCATCAACGGCTTCGGCTTCGGGGGTCAGAACGCCGTCGCCGTCTTCCGCCGGTTCGAGGTCTAGCAGGCGAAAGCCCCGCGCCGGGACTCGGATCCACGCGGATTCGAGCCCCCCGGACCGGCGTGTACGATTGATTACATGAAGCGGCTCTCGATCCCACCCTGGATGCGACACGGATTCGAGGCCGGGGTTGTGGGCGCGCTGCTCTCCGCCGGCACCCTGGTGGCATTTCAACTGAGCCGTCCCGCGCCCCGTGTGGCCATCCCCAACGGGCTCGACGGCTCGATGATCCTGGTGCCGGCCGTCGTTGCCCTGGGACTCTTCGCGGTTTGCTACCCCACGTTCATGGCGGCCACGAGGGGAGATGCCGTCCTGGGCGCGGTCGCCGCATTTCTCATTGCCGCGGACGCCCTGATGCTGATATCGCTGGTCACGCGCGACTCCGTGATGGTCCATCCCCTGGCCCGCAGCCTCCCCCTGGGAATGGTTGCGGCGGCGCTGTCCCTTCCGGTGGCGATCGTCGCCTTGTTGATCGGGCAGACCACGTCTCTCGGTTTCGGGCGGTCCGCCGGCTTGCGCTCCGCGGTCGGCGGCGCGGTGCTGGGCCTCGCGTTAGTGCTGCTGGGCGGGTACTCGATCTAGGCAGCCGCCGGCGCCGGGCCTGCCGGAGCCGCGGCTGCGGCCCTCCGCTTTGGGGCACGGCGAAGCCGGAGCGAGTTGGAGACGACGCTCACAGAAGAGAGGGCCATGGCCGCGGCTGCCAGGGCCGGGTTCAGAGTGACGCCCAGGAACGGGTAGAGGGCGCCCATCGCCACCGGCACAAGAACGATGTTGTAGCCAAAGGCCCAGACCAGGTTCTGGCGTATGACCCGCATGGTTCGGCGCGAGAGCTCTATGGCGGCCGCCACGCTCCGAGGGTCGCCGCCCACGAGCGTTACGTCGGAAGCTTCCATGGCCACGTCTGCGCCGGTCCCGATGGCGATGCCCACGTCCGCAATGGCCAGAGCGGGTGCGTCGTTGACCCCGTCCCCGACCATGGCTACGCGCAGCCCGCGGGCCTGGATGGCGGCCACGGCGTCCGCCTTCCCGCCCGGAAGGACCTCGGCGAGCACGCGATCCGCGGGGATTCCAACGGCAGTGGCAACGGCCGCGGCCGTGCCGGCCTGGTCGCCGGTCACCAGCCACACCTCCAGCCCGGCTGATTGCAGCTCGCGGACCGCGGCGCCGGCCTCCGCCTTGACCTCGTCGACGGTCGGGAGCGCCCCGGCGACACGACCGTCGATGGCCAGGTACGTAACGCCCGAGCGAGAGTCCGCGACATCGACCAGGACGCCGGGGTCCGCGCCCTCGGCTTGCAGAAAAGCGGCCGTCCCAACGACGACCTGCCGGCTCCCGACCCGGCCCCGCACGCCGCGACCGGCCACGGCCTCGAAACCCACCACGGCCTGCCGGCCAAGGTTCGCCTCGTCCGCTCGCGCCAGGATCGCCGCGGCCAGTGGATGCTCGCTGCCGCGCTCCACGGACGCGGCCAGGTCCAGGACTTCCTCGATCGTAAAGCCGGGGGCGGCCCTGACCTCGCCGAGCGACGGCCGGCCACGCGTCAGCGTCCCGGTCTTGTCGAAGACGACCGCGTCCACGCGAGCCGCCAGCTCCAAAACTCCGCCGCCGCGAATCAGGATCCCCGCCTCGGCGCCCTGGCCCGTGCCGACCATGATCGCCGTCGGAGTGGCCAGACCCATGGCGCAAGGACACGAGATGACGACCACGGTGATGAAAGCGACGAGGGCATGGGTCAGCCGCGGTTCCGGTCCGAGCGCGAACCAGGCGACGAACGTTGCCGCAGCCACTGCCAGGACGACGGGCACGAATATGCCGCCGATCCGGTCGGCCAGACGCTGGATCGGCGCCTTGCTCCCCTGAGCCCGCCGCACCATGTCCACGATCTGAGCCAGGGCCGTGTCGCGTCCTACCCTGGTCGCCCGGAAGAGGAACGTGCCGTGGCGGTTCATGGTCCCGCCGATCACCTCGGCACCCGGCCCCTTCTCGACCGGCAGCGGCTCTCCGGTGAGCATCGATTCGTCGATCGCCGAGTCCCCTTCCGTGACGCGCCCGTCCACGGGCACGCGCTCGCCCGGCCGGACCCTCACCAGGTCGCCGACTCGAACCTCCTCGAGGGGAACGTCCACCTCGCGTCCGGAACGAACTATCCGAGCCGATCGCGCCTGAAGCCCGAGCAGCGCCTTGATCGCGCCGACCGTTCGGCCCTTGGCCCGCGCTTCCAGCCAACGACCCATCAGGATCAAGCCCACGATCGCGGTCGAGCTGTCGAAGTAGGTCTGGGGTTCGATGCCGGCCGATCGGAAGATGTCGGGCGCGAAGGTGACGAGGACGCTGTATCCCCAGGCCGCGCTCGTGCCGACCACGACGAGCGTATCCATGCTCGTGGTGCCATGCCGCGCTGCCCTCCAGGCCGCCCGGTAGAACCGCCGTCCCGCCCAGAACTGGACGACCGTGGCGGGACCGATGAGCAGCCAGGCGAGCTGCTCCATGGCCAACGGCACGTTCGGCAGGTACATGAGGGCCATCGTCACCGCGGCCACGCCGAGCGCGGCGGCCGCGGAAAGGCCCAGCGAACGCTCTTCACGAGCTCGCTCGGCGGCCTCGGCGTCCGCTTCCTCCACCAGGTCCGTCCGGGTTCCATCGGCCACGGCCGGGAGGTGTCGGACCTCGTAGCCGGCCGCTTCGATCGCCCGAACCAGCTCGTCCAGCCCGGCGACCTCCGGCAGATAGCGGACGGTTGCGACCTCTGTCGCCAGGTTGACGCTGGCCTCGGCCACGCCCGGGGTCTTGCGCAGGAAGCGCTCGATCCGGTTCACGCACGATGCGCAGCTCATGCCCTCGACGGGCAGCTGAACCTCGGTCGAGGGAACGGCGGCGTTGGGCGGAAGGGTGGCGGAAGGGGCTGTCGTGTCGGCGGTCTGCATACTCCCGGGGAGTATATGCTCGGGTCACCGAAACGGCAAGCCACCGGCGACGCACTGGCCCAGGCCGCCTGTTGCCGTCGCGGGCTGGCGGTCCGACGAGCTGCGGCCGCGACTCCCGCATGGAGTGCCGTGACGTTCCGCCTAGGTGCACACTGGCGCCGTGAGAAGAGTCGCATCGTCCGTTCCGATCGCGGCCTTCACCAAGTGTCCGGCCCCCTGGGGCACGCTCCACGTGGCCACGACCTCAGTGGGCATCGTGGCAACGGACCTCGGCGCCGAGACGCCAGACTTCGTCGACGGTCTGGCCCGGCGGCTCCACGGCCTTGTGGTTCCGGCGGAAGACGGCCAGGTCCCGGTTGAGTGGCGCGCGGCCCTGACCGAGGCCTCGCGGCAGATCGCCGAGTTCTTCGCCGGCAAGCGCCGGAGCTTCAGCGTCCCGATCGACCTGCGCGTTTGCGACTGGGACCGCCTCGTCCTGACGGGCGCGGCCAGGCTCCAATTCGGCGAGACGGCCAGTTACGGCGAGCTGGCCGGGCAAATCGGCAGGCCGGGCGCGGCGCAGGCGGTCGGCGGAGCGATGAGCCGAAACCCGCTCCCGATCCTGATCCCATGCCACCGGATCGTCGGCGCCCACGGCAGACTGGGCGGCTACGGGGGCGCCAGTCATGCCGATCGCCAGGCCGCCCTGGCCGTGAAGCGGCGCCTGCTCGCGCTCGAGGGCACGATCCTGGCAGACTGACCCACCGGGCCGCGGTACGCTGGGAGCATGCGCGCACTCCGGCTCCAACGGCCGTCGCCCATCGCTGATGGCCCCCTCAGGCTGGTCGAGCTGCCCGAACCTGTTCCCGGTCGGGGCGAGCTGCTGCTCCGAGTGACGGCTTGCGCAGTGTGCCGGACGGATCTGCAGCTGGCCGAGGGCGACCTGGCGGCGCGTCGCCTGCCTGTAGTGCCGGGCCACCAGGCGATCGGACGCGTGGCCGCCCTCGGCGACGGGGTTCGCGGCTGGTCGATCGGCGATCGGGCCGGCGCCTACTGGCTCTTCGGGACCGATGGGACGTGCCGGTTCTGTCGGAGCGGTCGCGAGAACCTCTGCGAGGGGGCGCTGTTCACGGGTTGGGACCGCGACGGCGGTTTCGCCGAAGCCATGGTGGTCCGAGCCGACGTCGCAATCCGCATCCCGGATGGCTTCGACGACCTTGCTGCCGCTCCCCTGCTCTGCGGCGGCGTCATCGGCTATCGGGCGCTCCGAATCTCCGGCATCGAGCCGGGCGGTCGACTCGGTCTCTTCGGCTTCGGGGCCTCCGCCCTGCTGTGTATCCAGGTGGCGCGCCATTGGGGCTGCGAAGTCCACGTCCGGGCGCGCTCGGAGGCCGAACGACAGCGAGCCCTGGATCTGGGGGCCGCGTCGGTCGGTGGCTACGGCGACCCGGTGCCACGCCCGCTGGACGCCGCGATCACCACCGCCCCGTCCGGGGACGTGGTGCTGGCGGCTCTCCGGGCAGTCGATCGCGGCGGCATCGTCGCGGTCAACGCCATCCACCTGGACCGCGTGCCCGAGTTCCCCTACGAGTGGCTGTGGCACGAGCGCCAGCTGCGCAGCGTCGCCAACGTCACGCGTCGCGATGCCGCGGAGTTCATGGAGCTGGCCGCCTCGATCCCGATTCGAACCCAGACGCATCTATTCCCAATTGCGGCCGGCAACGACGCTCTCCGAGCCGTGGCCGCGGGCAAGGTTCGTGGCGCGGCGGTCCTGACCATGGCGGGCGAGGTAGGCCGGCTCAGGGTGCGGTCTGCGCCGGAGGCACAACCGGGCTCTGCCACGACGGTGAGACGTCGGTTCGAAGACCGGCGATCGTGCGGCTTATCCCCGATCCGACGAACAGGGCCGTGTAGACGGGCCAGCCGACCGACTCCGAAGACCGCCAGGGCCGCAGCGCACACGACTGCCCCGACTGCAAAGGCGGCGCCGGATGCCGCCACGTACGTGCTCTGGCATCGCACCCGAAGATCGGGCGGGGCGAGGCGATAGAGTCGCTCGTTGGACGCCAGCACTCCGGCGTTGCCCGCGCCGTTGAATAGCGCCGCGCCCACGAGCAGCATCGGCAGGGCGGCCGGGTTGCCGGGGATGGCGAGGGCGCTGATTGCCGCCGCCGCGGCACGGGCCACGAAGGAAGCTCGGAGCACCCGGCTGGACGACCCGTCCAAGCAGAAAGGAGCCGGCGGCCAGCGAACCTGCCAAAGCTCCCGCGGACGCGGACCCGGAGAGGATTACCGCGAAACCCGCCGACGCACCCAGGACATGAATCGCGTAGAGGGAGAGATACGGAATCAAGCCCTGGCCCACCGACGCGATGGCAACGGCCGTGGTGAATCGCAGGAACGGTTCGGGCAGCGGCTCCGCTTTCGCTTCGCCCGTCTTGACCAGGACGCGCCCCGGGTAGGGAAGTCGGGCCACGGCCAGCGGCGTCAGGATGGAGGCGAGGCCGCCGGCTGTGAAGAAGCCGACGTAGGCCCACAGGCCGATCGACCTGAGTCCGGCGTCCAGGACGGCGCCGGCGGGCAGGAGCAGCAGGGTCGAGAGAGCCATGTTCGCGGCGCCCATTCGCGGCCCCACCAGGCGACGTTCCTGGTCCGGCAGGACGACGGCGGTCCAGAGGACGATGTTCGAGGCCGACAGCACTCCCGCCGTCTGGCCGATGGCTACGGTCGCCGAGATCAGGGCGATCCCGAGCGGCGCATCGATGGCGCCGACGGCGATGGCGGCGACCACGGCCGCGTGCACGAAGCCGCGCACCTCGGCGAGGGCGAGCAGCAGGGTGAGCCGGCGCAGGTCGCCGTTCATCCGGCGCAGGATCTGCGGGGCTAACGCCTGAAGAACGGAGGCGCCGATCGGGACCGAACCGACGAGGATGACGAGCGCGGGCGGCGCGCCGAGCCGCAGCAGGAGCGGCACGAACAGCGCGTCGGAGGCGTACGAGCCCGTGAAGGCCTGGCCGATCGCGATGGCCTGGAAGGGCCGGTAGCGCGCGGAGGCGAACGCGCGCCAGCGGCTGAGCGTCGGGATGCGCATCGGGATCCATGATGCGCCACACCGGCCGGCGGCGCGGCGGCGCGGCGGCGCGGCGGCGTGGCCGCTTCTGCGCGTCCCTCTCCGCGGCTCGACCGGTCCGCAGACTCAGATGTTCACGTCACGGCGACGGACGCCCCATGCGCCGACGGCGATGCCGGCAACGGCCAGGACCACACAGGTAGCCATGCCCGGCACCAGGCGGTGGATTGGAGCGAGCTGATGAGCCGCCGGCACACCGCCCGGCGGTCCCGCCGAGGTTCGCCTTGAGCGGCCGAGCCTGTGAAGCGCCTGCGGCTACGCGGATCGGCCAGCAGTCGGCTCGGACCTCGAGGAACCAGCTGTGTCCCGAGGTGCGATCTCCCGCTTTGTGCCTGAGCCGCCCGGTCGACTACCTTAATCACAATCGGAGGTCACGCCTGCCCATTCGCCCAGCCACCGGTCACCGAGGGATCCGACGCCGGGGCATGGACCAGGGCCAACCCGTCCAGGTCGTTCGTTGTCAAAGGAGCTTCGGGTGAACACGGTCCTCTGGGTCGCTCAGGTGCTTCTCGCACTCGCCTTCTTTGGCGCCGGCTTCGACCAGGCGTTCGTCTATGAGGACGCCGGCCGGCGAATGGCCTGGGTCGCCGCCCTGCGGAAACGCCTTGCCGTCGTCCTTGGCGCCCTGGAGATGCTGGGTGCTGTCGGGCTGATCGTCCCAGCGTGGACGGGGATCATGCCATGGCTGACGGCGACCGCCGCCCTCGCGCTGGCGGTGCTCATGGGGCTTGCCGTTGCCTACCACGTGACGCGCCGCGAGATTCCCCAGATCGCGTTCAGCGCCACTTTCGGGCTCGTTGCGGCGTTCGTCGCGATCGGCCGCTTCGTCATCGCGCCATTCTGATCGCGGCCTCAGACGGGCCCGGAGTGCAGCCCGGACTGGAGGCCTGTCGCGTCATCGGCCCGGCAGGCCGCGGGCTGGCCCCGTCGCCGCACGCCAGCTCTACTGGCGCGCCACCGGCCTCATCGGAAAGACGCCCACGACTGCGGGGCTGACCGGGTCGAGAAGGAGCTCGCAGCCGACCTCCCCCGACTTGACCAACTCGCCGAGGAAGATCGCCTCCTGCGGGGGCAGGCCGACGAAGAGGGTCCCGTCTCCAGTTGGCATGGGGCTGACCTCGTCCTCGATCCCCTCGATCACGAAGCGGCGACGCAGCTCGTGGAGCGGCACGTACGGACGGCTCTTGATGAAGCGGCGCATCTGGGCCAGGGTGCAGGAGGGCTTTTGCTCGCCCCACTCACGACCGCCTCCGTGCCGGCCTCGATTTCGGCCTCGCCGTCGACTCGCCCCGACACGCTCGCGGGCGCGGCGACTTCGGCCGGCCTGGATCCTCGCGGAGACGGGCGCACCGGCCCGCCCAAACGCGGCGACTGGGTTGCCCGAGCTGTCGGAGCGGGCTGGCGGGCCTTGGGCGCCACGTGAGAAGAGGCGCCGGCGCCCATTCCATCCGCGGCCGCGACCGCGCCATCGATGACTGCGGCCGGTTGCCCGCCCGAGGCAGGCGGGCCGTCCGGAGTCACAGCCGCGGCCGGGGCACCGTGGCGTCCGCGGCCGCGCCGTCGAGGGCTCATCGGGCCATCAGTCCCGCAGCGCCGCGGCCTGCTCGACGGCCTCGGCGGGGGCGAGTCCGGCCAGGACGCGCTCGGCGTAGCGTTCGGCGAAGTTGCTGGCGGCCTGCTCCGGCACGATGGCCCGGATCGAGTCCGCGTCGAGCCCGTAGCCGTACTTGATCGCCGCGATGTTCTCATCGACGTACTTCTTCGGCAGCGCTGCCGCGCAGGTGCTCGTCGGTGAACTCGACGTCGCAGACGCACAGCAGCCGGCCCAGGGCGATCATGTTGCCGAAGAGGTCGCGCCCGAACTTGTCCACGCCCAGCTGCAGGAAGGGGATCTCCTCGCCCTCTCGCCGGGCTTGATCAGGTCGCAGTCGGCGATGACGTAGTCGGCGCTCAGGTGGGTGGGGCCGCGATCCGCCAGGCGCAGGACGACGTCCGCGCACTCGACCACGAAGTTGCTGATCGGCTCGCGGTCGTAGGAGAGGAAGGCCTCGCTCATGCCGCCGCGAACGGAGGAGTCGTAGTCGAACAGGAGCGTGACCTCGTAGCCCATGACCGCGAGCAGGCTGGCCATCGTGTTGCCGATGACCCGAACGCCCTGGCCCCCGATCCCGTCGATCACGACGGACTTGGCCGTCATCGCGTTCCTCCTGCCTTGCGCGACTCTACTCGCCGTGGCCGTTGCCGGACCGACGGCCCGCCGGCCACCGTCGCTGGCTCACCCTTGACTATCCCGAGCTGGTGCGGCTCCAGATGCGTGGCGTCGCGCGGTCCCGGCTTGTACTCGGTCTTGTAGCTGCTCGAGCATCTCGTAGGCGCTGCCGAAGCCGATCCGCCGGCCGTTGTTCTCGATGCACTGGCTGGCGATGTCGACGAACGAGAAGCCCGGCCACTCGATGGCTTCCTTGATCGCCTTGCGCATCGGCCCCTGGTGGTAGACCGTGGTCTTGGCGTAGAAGGCGTTGGGGTTCGTGTTGACCAGGCCCTGCAGGTTGATCGGCGAGTAGGCGGCGCCGGCCGGCGACGAGATGGTCGTGGTCCCCTTCGGCGTCGTGGGCCCGGTCTGACCGCCGGTCAGGCCGTAGATCTCGTTGTTGTTGCACAGGACCGTGATGTTGGGGTTGCGGCGGATCGAGTGGAGCAGGTGGTTGCCGCCGATCGACGCGATGTCGCCGTCGCCCGAGACCACGATCACGTTGAGCTCCGGGCGGACCGTCTTGATCGCCTCGGCCACCGGCAGCGTCCGGCCGTGGAGCGTGTACACGGACTCGAAGTTCATGTACGCGCCCATGCGGCCCGTGCAGCCGATGCCGGTCACGAGGACGGTGTTGGTCTTGTCCAGGCCGAGCTTCGTCCATGACGCTGGCGAGCTGCTGCATGATCAGGCCGATGCCGCAGCCGGGGCACCAGATCGTGGGGAAGAGATCGGTCTTGAGCTTGTCCTTGACGGCCATTGCGAGTGGAACCTCTGCGGGACGCCGGTCAGCCGACCTGGGCCGGTGCCTTCGCCCCGGGCTTGGCCGGAGCTTTGGCGCCTTCTTTGGCCGGAGCTTTGGCGGCAGCGGGGGACGACTCTTTGGGCAGCAGGCCGATCCGGTCGAGCCCTTCACGGATGGCCTCGAGGCTCATGCGGCCGCCGAGCAGCGGCACGCGCTCGACGCGGCGGAAGAAGCATCCGCTCCACGACGTTGGCGTACTGCCCGTCGCTGCCCTCGATGACGATGATCTTCTTGTAGCGCGGCGGCGATCTCGACCAGCTCCTTGTCCAGGGTGGGCCAGATGCGGATCGGCCGGAAGAGCGCGAAATGCGGAGCCAGCGGCTGGGCGATCGCGACGGGTGATGCCGAAGGCGATGACCAGCGTGTCCGAGTCCTTGTTCCAGCCGTACTCGTAGAAGGCGTAGCGCTCGGCGACCTTGCGGCGCATCTCGCGCTCTCCTCGTACTGGCGGATGTACTCGTCCGCGTCGGCGGTGGCCGGCTCGCCGTCCGGGTACGTGGCCACGCCCGAGAAGAGGCGCGTCCCACCCGAGGCGAGCGGCTCGATCGTCCGCGGCACGACCGGCACGTCTGATCGCGTCCAGGTCCACGACTTCGTTGAGGTGGCCCAGGAACGCGTCCGAGAGCAGGATCACCGGCGATCGGCTCTCCTCGGCGGCGTTGAAGGCGTGGATCGTGTACTCGTAGCACTCGGCCACGGTGGACGGGTAGAAGACGATGCTGGTGTAGTCGCCGGTGGAGCCGTAGCGGCGTCTGGTTCAGGTCGCCCTGGCCGGGCATCGTCGGCATGCCGGTGCCCGGCCCGACGCGCATGACGTTCACGATGACCGCCGGGATGCCGATCTTGTGGCCGTAGCCGATCGCCTCCTGCATCAGGCTGAAGCCCGGCCCGGAGGTGGCGGTGAACGACTTGGCTCCGGCCAGGCTGGCGCCCATGATCGCGTTGGCGCTGGCGATCTCGTCCTCGGCCTGGAGGAAGCGGAACTCGGGATGCCCGGCCGCGTACTGCGACGCCTGGGCCAGGATCTCGGACGAGGGGCTGATCGGATAGCCGGCGAAGTAACTGGCCCCTGCGCGGATGGCGCCGAGCAGGACGGCCTCGTTTCCCTGGACGAGTCGCTTGGTCATCGGTCGATCCTGTCGATCAGGTCGGGTTGTCGCGGTCGACGTCGGGAGCGCTCTCTGCGTCGGTGATGCCGCGATGTGGGTCAGTGCCGGCGACGGCTGGGCCGCGGGCCACGTCCGGGATGTGGGGTCGGGCCTGTCCGACCGGCGTCCTGGCCGGCGCCGCCTCGATCGGGAGCTTGCCGGATTCATCGCGCTTGGGCAGGACCTCGATGGCAAGGTCCGGGCAGAAGCGCTCGCACAGGCCGCAGCGGATGCAGTCCAGTGGCCTCGATGATGGCGTCGTGGGTCAGGACGAGGCTGTCCTTGGGGCAGATCTCGACGCAGATGTTGCAGCGTTTGCACCACTCGTCGACCCAGCGGATGTTGACGTAGTCGATGATGGTGGGCTCGCGATGAGGGCGACGTTCGGGTGCGTAGAGCGTTGTCGTGGCTGGACTCCCAGGTCTCGTATCAACCGGAGGGACGCCGGTCCGTGAAGTCTACGGAATAGTACCCGTCGGCGCAGGTGCGCACGCCCGGCGATCCGCGGCGCGCAAGGCCCTCGCTGGACCGTGATCCCGCCGCGTCGCGGCCGCACGGGACCTACTGGACCCGCAGGATCGTCTTCGCTTTCGACCAGTGGCGTTCGAGCTGGTAGTAGTCGCGCTCGGGCGGGGCGAAGATGTGGACGATGACGGCGCCGAAGTCCAGCAGCGTCCAGTGCGAGTTCGAGCCGCCTTCGCGGCCGATCGGGCGAACGCCTTCCTCGCGCAGCCTCTCGGACGATACCGTCGCCGATCGCGCCGAGCTGGCGCTCCGAGCCGCCCGAGCAGATGACGAAGTAGTCGGCCATCGAGGTCAGCTCGGACACGTCGAGCAGGACGATGTCGGCCGCCTTCTTGTCCTCCGCGGCGTCGACGATCTTGCGGGCGATCTCCAGGGCGCTGAGGCGCAGGCCGCGCTCTCGGAGCGACTCCTCGATCGGCGGCTCGGACTCCGCCTCGGGCTCGGCAAGCGCCGTCGCGGCCTCGAGGGCGTCGGCTGCGGCGGCCTCACTGGCCGCCTGCGCCGCGTCGATTGCCTTGCGCCGTCGCGGCAGGCCGTCCGGGCTGGGCGTCGTTTCCGTCGAGAGCGATGAGTCGGTCACTTCAAGCAGTCCTCCGGGGATTGTCGGAACGATACAGCCGATGCTCGCGGATGTAGGCCTCCACGGCCGGCGGTACCAGATAGCGGATCGAACGACCGGCGGCGGCGCGGCGCCGGACGTCCGAGGCCGAGTGGGCCAGCGGGACGGTCTGAACGCAAACGACTCGGTCGACCGCGGCTTCCATCCCAGTCCCGGCGCCGTCTCCGGTTCTCGTGGCGGCCCCGGCCCGGTTGCGGCCCCGGCCGGCAGGTGGGACTTCAACCAGGCCTGGTCCGGCAGCGGAGCCCCCGGCCTCGGAACCACGGCCAGCCGGCACAGTGCCAGCAGCCGGAGCGGGTCGTGCCAGGTTTGGAGGCCTGCCAGCGCTTCGGACGAGAGGATGAAGTAGAACTCACGCGCCACTCCCCGTCGAGTCGCCTCGTCGACCAGCTGCCCGACGGTGTCGGCCGTGTATGACGGGCCCTCGCGCTCCAGCTCGATCCGACAGATGGCGAAGGCCGGGTTGCCGGCAATCGCCAGGTCCACCATGGCCGCCCGGTCCTCGGCGGGAGTCAGCTCGGCGTCCGGCTTGTGGGGCGGGATTCGGGCGGGCACGAAGAGCACGCGATCCAGCCCAAGAGCTTCGCGGACCTGCTCGGCGATGACCAGGTGACCGTAATGGACAGGGTCGAACGTGCCCCCCAGGATGCCGACCCGACGGTCGTCCAGCGCGACCCAGTCGCGACCGCTCATCGGGCGTCCCACTCGTCGGGCTCCCACTCCAGCTCGCTGGCGCCGATCCGAACCGTTTCGCCGGAGGCTACGCCCTGGCGGCGCAGCTCGTCGTCGATCCCCAGCCGCACCAGGTCGCGCTGGAATCTCTCGGCCAATTCCTCGTTGTCGAAGTTGGTCTGTGCGGCAAGCCGCTCGATCTTCTTGCCACGGACCACGAACACGCCGTCCTCGCGGTCGACGCGGAACACATCGCCGACGGAGTCGATGCGGTGGATGACGAGACCGGCTGGCTCTCGCGGCTCGGCCAGCTCGTCGGCGTCGGGGAGGAGCGCCGCCAGACGGGCGCGGAGATCGGCCAGGCCTTCGCCCTCGGCTGGCGGAGATGGCCAGCGACCGCGACGCCCTGGGCTCGCCGGGCAGCTTCGAAAGATCGGCCAGGCCTCCGCGGCCCGGGGCTGGTCCATCTTGTTGAAGGCCACTAGCATCGGCTTCTCCAGGAGCGCCGGGTCGTGGGCCGCCAGCTCGTCTCGGATCACGTCGTAGTTCCACTCCGGATCGCGGTCCGAGCCGTCGACGACGTGAACCAGGATCCGCGTCCGCTCCACGTGGCGCAGGAACGCGTGGCCCAGGCCGGCGCCGGAGCTGGCGCCCTCGATGAGGCCGGGCACGTCGGCGATAGTCGGACGTCGATCGTCTTCGTCGCCCAGATCGAGGACGCCGAGGTTCGGCTCGAGGGTCGTGAACGGGTAGTCGGCGATCTTGGGCCGGGCCGCCGTCAGCGCCGCGAGCAGGGTGGACTTGCCGGCGTTGGGCAGCCCGACGAGCCCCACGTCGGCGATGAGGCGCAGCTCCAGGCGAATCCAGCGCTCCTCGCCCGGCTCGCCCTTCTGGGCGTGGCGGGGAGTCTGGTGGGTGGACGTGGCGAAGTGGACGTTGCCCAGACCGCCGCGACCGCCGCGGGCCACCATGAGCGTCTGCTCGGAGGCGACCAGATCGCCGACCAGCTCGCCCGATTCGTCGTCGAATATCCCCGTGCCGGGCGGAACCTTCAGGACGAGATCGTCGCCGGCCTTGCCGTGCTTGCGCTGGCCGGAGCCACGGCCGCCGGGCGCGGCCTTGAAATGGTGGGCGTGGCGGAAGTCGCGCAGGCTGGTTTCGCCCGGATCGACGGTCAGGTAGATGGAGCCGCCGCGGCCGCCGTCGCCGCCGTCGGGGCCGCCGCGCGGGACGTGGGCCTCGCGCCGGAATGTGGCCGCGCCGTCGCCGCCGTCGCCGCCGCGCACCCAGATCCGAACGCGGTCTAGGAACATGGGCCAATTCTCGCATGCGCCCCGGCTGCGACCAGGTCGGGGCCGCGGCCCGGCCCCGCATCGGTGGGCGGCAGCCGTCGGAGTCGCAGGACTACTGGTCCAGGCTCTTGGTCAGCGTCGCCAGGAACGAGACGTTGTTGTCCGTCTTGGAGAGCCGGTTGAGCAGCAGCTCGATCCCCTCGTTGGTACCGACGGCGGAGAGCATCCGGCGCATCGTCCAGACCATCTTGAGGACCGGCTCCTCCAGGAGCAGCTCCTCGCGGCGAGTGCCGGAACGCTGGACGTCGATCGCCGGGAAGATGCGCTTCTCGGCCAGCTTGCGGTCGAGGATCAGCTCGCTGTTGCCGGTGCCCTTGAACTCCTCGTAGATGACGTCGTCCATGCGGGAGCCGGTGTCGACCAGGCACGTGCCGATGATCGTCAGCGAGCCGCCCTCCTCGATGTTCCGCGCGGCGCCGAAGAAGCGCTTGGGCGGATAGAGGGCGATCGGGTCGAGGCCGCCCGAGAGGGTCCGACCGGACGGCGGCAGGGCCAGGTTGTAGGCGCGGGCGAGGCGGGTGATCGAGTCGAGCAGGATGACGACGTCGCGGCCGGTCTCGACCTGGCGCTTGGCGATCTCGAGTGCCATCTCGGCGACGTGGGTGTGGTTCTCGGTCGGCTCGTCGAAGGTGGAGCTGATGACCTCGCCCTTGACCGAGCGGCGCATGTCGGTGACTTCCTCGGGCCGCTCGCCGATCAGGGCGACCATGAGAAGGATGTCCGGGTAGTTGTCGCTGATGCCGTTGGCGATGTGCTTGAGGAGGATCGTCTTGCCGGCCTTGGGCGGGCTGACGATCAGGGCGCGCTGACCCTTGCCGATCGGGTTGACCAGGTTGATCAGACGCTGGGAGAGGTTCTTGGGGTCTGTCTCGAGGTTGATCAGCACGTCGGGATGGACCGGCGTGAGGTCCTCGAACTTGGGCCGGCGACGGGCCGTCTCCGTATCGACGCCGTTGACGCGGTCGACCCGGATCATGCCCCAGTACTTCTCCCCCTCGCGCGGGGCGCGGACGGAGCCGCTGATCCGATCGCCGATGCGCAGGCCGAAGCGGCGGATCTGGCTGGACGACACGTAGACGTCGTCCTGGCTGGGCATCAGGCCGTGGCGGCGCATGAACCCGAAGCCCTCGTCGACGATGTCGAGGATGCCGGTGGCGTAGGCGTGGCCGGCGAGCTCGCTCTGGCGGGCCAGGATCTGGTCGACCAGCTCTTCCTTGCCGCCGACGCCGGCCTCCATCTCGAGGTCGCGACCGACGGCCTCCAACTCGTTGACGTTCATCCCGCTCAGCTCGGCGAGGTCGAGGTCGCGCGTGTCGCCGTCCTGGAAGTCGTCGTACTCGACCATTGGCGCGCGGCCGGCGGGGCGGCGGCGAGGACGGCGATTGCGTGAGCGCGGGTCGGGACCGTTGGGAGACATGGGGATAGAACTCGTGTGGGGAAGGTGCCGTGCAGGCTGGTCGCGCGGAATTGGTCCGCAGCTGGTGCGCACGGTCGGGGCGACGCGGAGAATACCCGGCCTGGCGTGCGCCGTCAATCGGTTGTGCAGCTGATCTTCTCCGCAGGCCTGATCCGATTCGGAGCCCGGGGCGCCACCTGGCTCCTCGGGGATGCCTCAGAGGGTGCCTTTGTGACCGCCCGGGCCCCCCGACAACACGAACAACGGCCCTGAGCGGCGGCGGCGACCGGGCGTAGCGTTCCAGGCACGACGACCGGTAGCGCGTCCCGACGCGAACAACAGACTCGGTGAAACGGCCGGAGATCCAGGTGAGCCCAACGAAAACCGAAGACGACGTCGCTACGATCGCAAGACGCTGGAAGGGCAAGCGGGGCAGCCTGATCATGGCCCTCCACGGGCTCCAGGACCGCTATGGCTATGTGCCGCGCGACGCCGCGATGAGCCTGGGGGAGCAGCTGGACGTCCCGCTGGCGCGGATCTACGAAGTCCTGACCTTCTACAACTACTTCCGCCTCAAGTCCCCTGGCAAGCACGTAGTGTCGGTCTGCCTGGGCACGGCGTGCTACCTCAATGGCGCCCCCCAGCTGCTCGCCGACGCGTCGGCCAGGCTCGGCGTGGGACCGGGCGAGACCACGCCGGACGGCGAGTACCACCTCCAGGTGGTCCGGTGCGTCGGCTGCTGCGGCCTGGCGCCGGTCGTTACCGTCAACGGGAAGCTCCTGGCCAAGGTAGCGCGGGAGACCCTCGCAGAGCATCTGGCACCGGCCGGAACCGCCGTGTCGCCCGGCAGCATTGCCGTCGGCTCCGCCGCAGCGCCCGTCGCCGCGACAGCGGAGAAGGCGTGACATGGCGCGACTGAGCCTCGCCGCCCTGCAGGCCCGCGCCAATCTCCCGACGCCCGCCCCTGACAGGCCTGCGGTCAAAGTGGGTATGAGCACGTGCGGCCTGGCCGCCGGCGCGGATCAGGTCTTCGCCACCCTGAACGCCGAGGTCAAGCGCCGCGCCCTGGACTGGCGGGTCAGCCGGACGGGCTGCGCGGGGATGTGCAGCATGGAACCGCTCGTGGAAGTGACCCTGCCCGGACAGCGTGAGGTCATGTTCGGCGAGGTCACGCCCGGGCTGGCGAGCCGGATCGTCGCCGACTGCGTGGCTGACGGCGTTCCGCCGGCCGATCATCGAGTTCCGACCATCGCAAACCTGGCCCGAGTCGCCGGTGAGCCGGTCGCCCCTGAGAACGACCCGCGCCAGTACCGGATCGTCATGCGCAACTGCGGCGTGATCGATCCGGAGGAAATCGACGAGTACCTGGATCGCGGAGGCTACCAGGCCCTGGCCACTGCCCTCTCATCGATGTCGCCGGAGCAGGTCATCGAGGAGCTCAAGCTGAGCGGCTTGCGGGGGCGAGGCGGCGCCGGCTTCCCGGCATGGCTCAAATGGAGCCTGACGCGCGAGTCTGAGGGAGACGAGCACCTCATCGTCTGCAACGGCGACGAGGGCGATCCGGGCGCTTACATGGATCGCAGCGTTCTCGAGGGCGATCCCCATGCCGTCCTCGAGGGGATGATCATCGGCGGGTACGTCATCGGGGCCAAGCAGGGCTTCTTCTACATTCGAGCCGAATACCCGCTGGCGATCCAGCGCATCGAGAAGGCGATTCGTCAGGCCAAGGCGCACGGCCTGCTCGGCGCCAACATCCTCGGCACGGACTTCAGCTTCAACGTGGAGGTCCGACTCGGGGCCGGCGCCTTCGTCTGTGGCGAGGAGACGGCCCTCATCGCCTCGCTCGAGGGCAGGCGAGGCACCCCCTCTCCCCGGCCGCCCTATCCCTCGGCTAAAGGGCTCTGGGGTCAGCCCACGATGATCAACAACGTCGAATCGCTGGCCAACCTATCGCAGATCATCTCTCGCGGCGGCAAGTGGTTCTCGACCATAGGCCTGGGCAACTCCACGGGGACCAAGGTCTTCGCGGTCACCGGCAAGGTCAAGCACGCGGGCCTGGTCGAGATCCCGATGGGCATGACGCTGCGCCAGGTTGTGGAGGGCATCTGCGGCGGCACCAGCTCCGGCGGTCCGATCAAGGCCGTTCAGACGGGCGGCCCATCCGGCGGGCTCATTCCGGGTCGCGAGCTGGACGCCCCCATCACCTACGAGCACCTCCAGAAGCTCGGTTCGTACATGGGCTCCGGCGGAATGATGGTCATGGACGAGACGGACGACCTCGTGGAGCTGTCCAGGTTCTACCTGCGATTCTGCGTCGACGAGTCATGCGGCAAGTGCGCACCCTGCCGGATCGGAGGCACGCAGATGCTCCGCCTGCTCGACAGGATCGCCGCCGGCAAAGGCCAGGAGAGCGACATCGCCACGATCCGGCGGCTGGCTCACGCCATGCAGAAGGCCTCCCTGTGCGGATTGGGGCAGGGCGCCCCGAGCCCCGTCCTTTCTGCGTTGCGCTACTTCGAACCGGAGTTCCGGGGCCGGCTGGCCTCGGACGGGAACTGAGCCGAGCATGCCAGGCGTGATCACCAGAGTCCAGGCCACGATCAACGGCCTTCCCGTCGAGGTCGACGCCGGGACGACGATCCTCGATGCGGCCAGGCAGGTCTCCGTCCACATCCCGACCCTGTGCAAGCATCCGGACCTGGACGCGACGGCCGCCTGCGGCATGTGCATCGTCCGCGTCGCCGGATCATCGAAGATGCTGCGTGCCTGCTGCACCCCGGTCGAGCAGGAGATGGAGATCACCACCGAGAACCCGGAGATCATCCAGGTGCGGCGGACGGTGATCGAGATGATCCTGTCCAAGCACCCCAACGAATGCCTGACCTGCGGTCGAAACCAGAACTGCGAGCTGCAGACACTCGCCGCCGACTTCGGGTTGCGCGAGATCTGCCTGGACAGCATCGTCCCCGACCTTCCGCTGGACGACTCCACCAAAGCCATCGTCCTGGACCCGCGCAAGTGCATCACCTGCGGCCGCTGCATCCAGGTCTGCCAGCAGATCCAGGACGTCTGGGCGCTCAGCTTCCTGCAGCGCGGCTTCGACACTCGCATCGCCGCAGCCGGCGACATCACGCTGGCCGAGTCTCCGTGCGTGCGCTGCGGCCAGTGCTCGGCCCACTGCCCCACCGGCGCCATCGTCGAGCACGACGACACCGAGGAGGTCTGGGACAAGCTGCTCGACCCCGAGACGTACTGCGTGGCCCAGCTCGCGCCGGCCGTCCGAGTCGCGATCGGCGAGGCCTTCGGCTTCCCGGTCGGGCACCAACCTGACCGGCAAGACCTATGCCGCCCTGCGCCGCATGGGCTTCAAGGCCGTCTTCGACACCAACTTCGGCGCCGACCTGACGATCATGGAAGAGGCCAACGAGTTCGTGCGAGCGCTTCACGAACGCCAAGGTCGGTCCTGCCGCTGATCACGACCTGCTGTCCGTCCTGGGTGGACTTCATGGAGAAGTTCCACGACGACATGATCCCCCACTTCTCGTCCTGCAAGTCGCCGCAGGCGATGGTCGGCGCGCTGGCGAAGACCTACTACGCCGAGAAGATGGGGCTCGACCCGGCCAAGGTCTACGTGGTCTCGGTCATGCCCTGCACGGCCAAGAAGTTCGAGATCATCCGCAGCAAGGAGATGAAGTCGTCGGGCTACTGGGACGTGGACGTATCGCTGACGACCCGCGAGCTGGCGCGCATGATCAAGCAGTCCGGCATCAACTTCCGGGCCGTGCCGGAGGAGCAGCCGGACCATCTGCTGGGCGCGTACACGGGAGCGGGGACGATCTTCGGCGCCACCGGCGGGGTCATGGAGGCGGCGCTGCGGACCGCTCACTACCTCGCTGACCGGAGCCAACCCATCGCGGCTCGACTTCCTCAAGACGCGCGGCCTGGACGGCGTCAAGGAAGGCGACCGTCGAGATCGCCGGCCACGAGGTCCGCTTCGCGGTGGCTCACGGGCTCGGCAACGTCGAGACGGTGCTGACGCGCGTGCGGGCGGCCAGAGACGCGGGGGCGGAGCCGCCCTATCACTTCATCGAGGTCATGGCCTGTCCGGGCGGGTGCGTCGGCGGCGGCGGCCAGCCCTATGGAGTCACCGACAAGCTGCGATCCAAGCGGGCTGCGGGCCTATACCAGGACGACCAGGCCGGGCTGTGGCGCTGCGCGCACGAGAATCCCTACGTCCAGAAGCTGTACGAGGACTTCCTGGGCGAGCCACTCGGAGAGAAGGCCGAGCAGCTGCTGCATACGAGCTACCGGTCTCGGCCGACCTACCGGCGGTAGCTCGGGGTCAAGCGGACTCGAGCTCCCCTACTGTCACCGGCAGCCGCCGGGCCGACAGGCTCGCACCCGCTGCGCTGGCCAGCGCGACGCAGCCGATGGCCGCAAGATCCGTGACGTGGAGCACCTGGCCCAGGATGACGAAGCCGACCAGCGCGGCGATCGCCGGCTCCAGACTCATCAGTACTCCGAACGTGGCCGCGGGCAGACGTCGCAGCGCCGCAATCTCCGCCGTGTACGGGATGGCGCTGCTGAAGATGGCCACGACCAGGCCCCCCACCAGGGCGAGCGGCGCGCCCAGTAGAGGCCGCACATCGGAGAGTGTCAGAGTCGCAGGTAGAACGAGGATCCCGGCGACGACCATCGCCAGAGTGAGCCCGCGCCCATCTGGCCAGTAGTGAGCGACCCGCCTGCCGACCAGGATGTAGAGAGCCCAGCAGAATCCCGCGATGAAGACCGCCACCACACCGATCGCGTCGTCCGCTGCCAGGCGACCCCCGGCCAGGGTATAGATGCCCGCGGCGGCCAGGACGACCCAGACCAGATCGAGCCAGCGACGAGAACCGAGAACGGCCACCGTCAGTGGGCCCCAGAACTCGATCGTGACGGCAACGCCGAGGGGGATGCGCGACAGACCCACGTAGAAGACCGAGTTCATGATCGCCAGGATCACGCCCAGGGCGAGACAGCTCAGCAAGGCGACACGCTTCGCGCCGCGGAGCCTGACCGGCTGAAAGACGAGCAGGAGGACCGCCCCAAAGCAGATCCGCATCGTCACGACCGGGAGCGGGCCCGAACTCCTGCAGGAGCGAGGTCGCGAGGCCGGCCCCGCACTGCACCGACAACGCCGCGGTCAGGATCAGCACCTCGGGCGGCAGTGCGTCCAGGCGGGCTCGGCCCCGGCCGCCTGAGCGGTCGTCGGTTCGCCCGGTTCGGTCATCGACAACTGGTCATGCCTGCGGCGGCTGGTGACCCGCTGCGGGGCTAGACGCCCTTTCCGGCGGCGCCCTGGCGCGCCTCGTCCCAGTCCTTCTTGAACTGGACGATGCCCTTGTCGGTGAGCGGGTGGTGGACCATCTGCTGGAGGACCTTGAACGGCAGAGTGGCGATGTGCGATCCGGCCAGGGCGGCCTGGGTCACGTGCAACGGATTACGAATGGAGGCGGCCAGGATTTCGCTGTCGATGTCGTACAGCGAGAAGATCTCGGCCAGCTCGCGGATGACGGTCATTCCGTCCTGGTTGATGTCGTCCAGGCGACCCACGAACGGCGAGATGATGCTCGCCCCCGCCTTGGCAGCCAGCAGCCCCTGGTTGGTGCTGAAGATGAGGGTGCAGTTGGTCTTGATCCCCTCTTCGGCGAAGCGGGAGATGGCTTCCAGGCCGTTCTCGCTCATCGCCACCTTGACGACGATGTTCGGAGCGAGCTTGGCGAAATGGCGGCCCTCTTCGAGCATTCCGTCCACGTCGTCGGCGATCACCTCGGCGGAGACCGGTCCGGAGGTGAGCTTGCAGATCTCCTGGAGGATCGAGTCGTAGGAGCCGCCCACCTTGGCGTAGAGACTCGGATTCGTGGTGACCCCGTCGAGGACCCCCCATCGAGCGGCGGTCCGGATCTCTTCGATCTCGGCGGTGTCGAGGAATATCTTCATGTGGCAGCTCCTGTTTCCCGGGGGACGGGCATGCGCCGCCCGATCGGGCCCGCGTTCGACGTACGTCCGACGTTGGATCGTACCATCGGCGCGGCCCGAGCCTGGGATAGCGGCATCGGGATGGGTTGCAGGGCGGGCTCGTTCGGGTGGGGCCGAGATCGCCGCCTCAACCGGTGCCTCGCGCCTGCTGGCACCTGTGGCCCGGTCGACCTCGGCCGCACAAACGAAAGACGTACGACGGGCTCGATTTGTTCGATGCTCGCTGAGGGAATCTGCACCGCCAGGATCGTTCCGCCGTGCCGGGCGCCCGATTCGCAGCCACTGTCGGCGCGATAATCCCTTGGTCAACGGCCGCGCCACCGACGAGGTGCTTCGCGCTCAGTCAGAATACGGCCGCGAGAGGACTCGCCGGGGGCGGAGTTCGGGGTGGACCTTCAGCCAGTCCAGGACGATTCGGTCTGAACCCCGGCGAGGGCACCGGCGAGCGGCGCTTCCAGCGGCCTATCCCTCCGGCGAGGCGGTCTCCAGCAGCAGAGCAGCTCTGGCCCTGCCGGCGAGCGGGGCCTTGAATTCCGGCTCGCGCCCCTCTGACAGCGCCACCGCCGCCCCGACGAAGCCGTCGAAGAGCGGGTGCGGGCGGTCCGGCCGGCTGCGGAACTCCGGATGGAACTGGCTCGCGACGAACCAGGGATGGTCCTTGAGCTCGACGATCTCGACTAGCCGGCCGTCTGGCGACTGCCCGGACAGCATCATCCCGGCCCCTTCCAGGAGCGTCCGGTAGCTGTTGTTGACCTCGAAGCGGTGGCGGTGCCGCTCGTAGATCAACTCCGTGCCGTAGACCGCGTTCGCCTTGGAGCCGGGCGTGAGGCGAGCGGGGTACAGGCCGAGCCGCATCGTGCCGCCCTTCTCCTGCATCGTCCTCTGGTCCGGCATGAAGTCGATGACCGGGTGCTCGGTGAACATGTCGAACTCGGTGGAGTTGGCGTCGTCTGTGCCGAGCACGTCCCGCGCGAACTCGATCACTGCGCACTGAAGCCCGAGGCACAGGCCGAGGTAGGGCACGCGACGCTCGCGGGCGAACCTCGCCGCCAGGACCTTGCCCTCGATGCCGCGGTGACCGAAACCACCTGGCACCACGATGCCGCCCACGCCGGCCAGCGTCTCCTCGACGTTCTCCCTGGTCAGCAGCTCCGAGTCGACCCAGCGGATCTTGACGTCGACCTGCGTGGGCCCAGCCGGCGTGCTTGAGGGACTCGATGACCGAGAGGTAGGCGTCCGGCAGCTCGATGTACTTGCCGACGAGGGCAATGTCGATCGTGGGTTTGGGCCGCTTGATGAGCTCGACGAGCTCGAACCAGGAGTCCAGGTCGGGCGGTCTGGGCGACCTCCTCGAGACCCAGCTCGCGCACCAGGAGCGATCCAAGGCCCGCCTCCTCGAACAGAAGCGGGACCTCGTAGATGGTCTGGGCCGTCTCGGCCGGAATGACCGCTTCGCTGGCGACGTCGGTGAACAGGGCGATCTTGTCGCGGATCTCCTGGCTGACCGGGTGATCCGAGCGCAGGACGATCACGTCCGGCTGGATGCCGATGCTGCGCAGCTCCTTGACGGAGTGCTGAGTCGGCTTGGTCTTGAGCTCGCCCGTGGCCATGAGCGCCGGCAGCAGCGTGACGTGGACGTAGACCACGTTCCGGCGGCCGACGTCCTTGCGCATCTGGCGGATCGCCTCCAGGAAGGGCAGCGACTCGATGTCGCCCACGGTCCCGCCCACCTCGACGATCACCACGTCGGCGCGGCCGTCGCGGGCCAGCTGCTGGATCCGCTCCTTGATCTCGTTGGTGATGTGAGGAATGACCTGGACGGTGCCGCCGAGGTAGTCGCCACGGCGCTCCTTGCCGATCACGGCCTGGTAGATGCGGCCGGTCGTGACGTTGGAGAGCTGGGAGAGGTTCTCGTCGATGAAGCGCTCGTAGTGGCCCAAGGTCCAGGTCCGTCTCGGCGCCGTCGTCGGTGACGAAGACCTCGCCGTGCTGGTAGGGCGACATCGTCCCCGGGTCGACGTTGATGTACGGGTCGAGCTTGAGGACGGAGACGGCGAGACCGCGGGCCTTGAGGAGCCGGCCGATGCTGGCGGCGGTGATGCCCTTCCCGAGAGAGGAGGTGACGCCTCCGGTCACAAAGACATACTTCGCCATCGCGCGCTTCTCCTCCGGGGTTTTTCCAATTCTACGGATGTAGGGCCGATCCGGCAAACCGCGTTCCGGTCGACAGCCCCGTCCGCGGACAGGCGACGCCGCGTGCGGCCGTGGATGCCGCGCGTGCGGGTGGCGACGATGCGCAGCGGCGACCGGCGTCACCGCTTTTCGGGCTCCGACAAGAGCCTCGTCTGTGACGGTTCAGATGGCCCTCAGTATTCGGCAATGGTATGCTACATTCGATTGCATGCAGTAGAGCCTGTGCGGCAATGCCTGCATGGCGCACTGCTGGAGGAGGCTGCACGGTGGTCGAGGCCTCTATACAGGTCGGCGATCCGGTCGGTCGTATCTCGCCGCGCCTCTACGGGACTTTGGCCGAGCACCTGGGGCGCTGTTGCTACGACGGCCTCTGGGTCGGCCCCTCGTCGCAGATCCCGAACGTCGAGGGATTCCGTGCCGACGTGGTTGGAGCTCTCCGCGACCTGCCCATGCCCTTGATCAGGTGGCCGGGAGGCTGCTATGCGGACCACTACCACTGGCGCAATGGTGTCGGCAGCCCGGCCGAGCGGCCGGGAACGATCGGCACCTCCTGCGGCCTGAGCGTCCCCGATACCAACGCCCTGGGCACGCATGAATTCCTGCGCCTCTGCGAGCTCGTCGGGGCCGAACCGTACCTTGCCGGCAACGTCGGCACCGGGTCGGTCCAGGAGCTATGCGACTGGGTCACATACGTCAATTCCGACGTGGATTCCACATTGACGCGCCTGCGGGCTGCCAACGGCCGTTCGGGACCCTGGGGCGTCCGGCTGTGGGGGATCGGCAACGAGAGTTGGGATTGCGGCGGGCGATTCGATGCGGTCACCTACGCCCATGAGTACCGCCGCTACGCGGCCATGCTCCGGCACATAGATCCGAAGGCCGAGCTGGTCGCAGTCGGCCTGGAAGACGAGACGCTTCCCGAATCCCACCTCGAGCCCGACTGGAATGGGAAGTTGCTTGCCGCGCTCGGGTCCAACGCCGCACTCGTCGACCATCTGTCCATTCACCGGTACTGGATCCACGGAGGTCCGGAGACCGACTTCAGCGAGGCCGAGTACTACGCCCTGCTCGCCGACGCCGACGCTACCGAGGGCCTGATCGAGCGCACGGCCCGGACGATCGAGCCATTCGCATCACCATCCCACCGCATCGGCATCGCTCTCGACGAGTGGGGCGTGTGGCATCCCGAGGCCCGCGACTGGGGGCCCGTGGACGCGCCTCGCCGAACGCCGGTTACGTTCGAGCAGGCGGGCACGCTCCGTGACGCCCTTGCGGCCGCAGTGGCGCTGGAGGCCTTCCACAGGCAGTGCGCCGTACTCTCGATGGCCAACATGGCCCAGGTCGTCAACGTTCTGCAGGCCTTCCTGTTGACGGACGGGACCGCCTGCGTCAAGACGCCTACCTACCACGCCTTCTCCCTCCACGGCCCCCACATCGGCGCGCAGGCCCTGGCAGTGGAGGTTGCGACCGAGGTAACGCTCCCGACCGGTCGGCCGGCGGTTAGTGCCACCGCGTCCAAATCCGACGGAGGGACCGCGGTCACGCTGGTCAACCGCCACTTCGACCGCGCCGTCACCGCGGGCGTGGGCGAAGCCGGTCTGGCCTTCCTGCGGGCGCGAGTTCTCGCAGCGGATTCGGCCAACGCGGTGAACAGCCCAGAGCAGCCCAATCGTGTGACGCCTCGGCCTCTCGAGGTTGCCCGTACATCGGAAGGCCAGTTCAGCTTCACCCTGCCGGCCCACTCGATGGCCACGGTGGAGTTCGCCCAGGCGGGGAGCCGGCCATGATGCGCGAGGGTGCGGGTGCTGTCCGGGAGGTCAGGTCCTGCAGGCAAGACGAAACACGACGTCAGAAGCGGGTCTCGGGGAGCGGACGCACTGCGTCCGGCGCGGCACATGGCCGGTAACGGACCGCGATCCAGAACCAGGGCGAACGATCCGGCACCGGTCGAGGAGCAGCTCGGGCCGGGCGAGGCAAGCGACGCCAAGAGCGCGATATCCAAGGACCGAGGCGACGAGAGCGTCAAGCTGGCTGTCCGCCTGGATCGGCTGGCACGGGTGGCCACCATGCAGGACATCGCCGACGCCGTCGGGGTCTCGCAGAGTACGGTGTCGAGAGTCCTGACCGGCGCGTCGATGCCCGTGCCGATCAGTCCGGCCACCCGCCAGCGGGTCCTGGACATGGCCCGCCAGATGCGCTACCGACCGAACCCCCTCGCCCGCGGTCTGCGGGGCGCCAAGACGATGCTCCTCGGAGTCATCGTCCGCGAGATCACCGACCCATTCTTCGCCGGCGCCATCGACGCGATTTCGGTCGAAGCCAGCAAGCGAGGCTACAACGTCGTTCTGGGCCATGCCCACGGGCGGACGGACGAGGCCATCGCCCTGTGGGCCGTGCTGGAGACCCGGCACTGCGACGCAATTCTTCTCGTCGGAGACACCGGCGATCAGCCTCTGCTCCTGGAGGACCTGCACGCGGCCAACATCACCGTCGTCGGAATGTGGCAGGGGTCCGCTTCGCTGCCCGGCATCGCAACGGTCAACGTCGACAACCGGCTCGGAGTGCTGAGCCTGATCGAGCACCTCATAGGCCTTGGACATCGGTCGTTCGGGTTCATCGGGGGCTCGTTCTCCTTCGCCGGCGGACGTGCGCTGGGCGACATCCTGCGAGCGCCAGACTGCCTTCACGGAGGGTCTGGCGGACCACGGCATCGAAGTCCCGCCTGAGTACGTGCGAGACGCCCACAACAACTACGCCGGCGGGGCCAGCGGATTCGAAGCCCTCATGGCTTTGTCCAACCCCCCCACCGCGGTGCTGGCGTCCACGGACGTGCTGGCCATCGGAGCGCTGCGCGCCGCTCACCGTCTCGGGCTCAGGATTCCCGACGACGTCTCGATCGTGGGATTCGACGATCTGCCGCTGGCCGAGCACACGACTCCGCCGCTCACGACGGTTCGCCAGCCTATGTCCAAGATGGCGGCAGTCGCCGTCGCAGCGGCGATCGACCAGGCCTCGGACCGGTCATCGGGCCGGACTTCCGCGATCTTCGAGTGCCTCCAGCCGACCTTGATCATCCGCGAGTCGTCCGGGCCGGCGCCATCCCGACCGTGAACGACTGCTCACGGTTCAAACCGCCGTTGCCGGCGCGGTCGCGAAGCCTGAACCGTCCGGGCAGTGACTCTCGGTCCGCGCCGACCGTGGAGGCCCGCCTACTCCACGAGCACCCTGGTGAAGTAGCGGCTGCGCCGCACGTTGGAGACGGGCTCGCCGGTGATCTCGATATCCGCCGTGCAGGGCAGATCCTCAGACGATGTGCCGGCCATCACCGTCACCCTGCCAGGCTCGATGACCAGGCGGCCGTCTGTGCCCGTGAAGGCCAGCTGTTCGACCGCCAACCCGAAGCAGACTCTTCGGACTTCGCCTGCGGCCAGGCTGACCCGCTTGAACCCGCGCAGCTCCTTGACCGGCCGCGTGACGCTCGCCTCCACGTCGCGAACGTAGAGCTGGACGACCTCGTCGCCGGCTCGATCGCCCACGTTGGCGACCTCGACACTCGCTTCGAAGACGCCATCGATGGCCACGGTCCGGCGATCCAGTCGCAGATTGCGGACCTCGAAGCGCGTGTACGACAGCCCGAAACCGAAAGGCCACAGCGGCTCGTTCGACCCGTCCACGTACGGTCCCTTCCAGTTGGACCGGCCGCCGGAGGGCTTGTGGCCGTAGTAGATCGGGATCTGGCCGACCTGGCGCGGAACGGTGATCGGCAGCTTGCCGCCGGGATTGGCAGCTCCGAACAGCACGTCCGCCAGCGCCTCCGGGCCTTCTTCGCCGGGTACCCAGGCGTGGATGACTGCGGCCGAAGCTGCCGCGGCCGATTCGATCGCCAGCGGTCGCCCCGCGACGAGCACCAGGACGACAGGCGTTCCGGTCGCGGCCACGGCCGCGACGAGCTCCTCCTGCCGGCCCGGCAGTCGAATGTCCATGCGATCGCGGGCCTCGCCGCAGGTGCAGTCTTCGGTCAGACCCGACCTCTCGCCCACCACGACGATCGCCACGTCCGCGCCCCTGGCCGCGGCGACCGCGGCTCGGATACCTTCGTCCTCGCCGTCCTTGATTCCGCAGCCCTGAGCGAAGCGGACCTCCGTGGAGGCGTCGAGCCGATCGCGGATGGCATCGAGTATCGTCCGCCGACCGGCGAGCTCGTCCTCGAGCGTGAACCCCTCCGGAAGCTGCGTGCCGAAGCCGCCCATCTCCACGAACGCCTCGATGTGAGCCGCGTGCGCGTAGTCGCCCAGCAGGTTGCGGGCGGAGTCGGCGTTGGGCCCGATGACGGCCAGTCTGCCCAGACCCGGCTTCAGCGGGAGCACACCGTCGTTGGAAAGCAAGACCATGGACTGCCGGGCGATCTCGCGTGCCAGGACGCGGTCGTCGGCGAACGGCAGCGCGGCTGCTTCCGCATCCACGTACGGGCTCTCGAAGAGGCCCAACTCGAACTTGGCCCGGAGGACGCGCCCGACAGCCTGATCTACGGTCGCCTCCGACACGCGGCCCGAGGCGACCGCATCGGCCAGGGGACGGCCAAAGCACGAGAAGGTCGGGCAGCTCGACGTCCACGCCCGCTTCGAGCGCCAGCGCCGCGGCGACGGAGCGGTCGTGCGTCATTCCGTGGGCATTGATGATCTCGTCCACGCCGAAGTAGTCCGAGACGACCATTCCGTCGAAGCCCCAGCGCTCCCGCAGGACTTCGGTGAACAGGAACTCGCGAGGCGACGCACGGCATACCGTCGACGTCGTCGTACGCATGCATCATCGAGCGCAGGCCCGCATCGCGAACGGCGGCCTCGAACGGGAAGAGGAACGAATCCTCCAGCTCGCGCGGGCCGATGTGGGCCGGGGCGTGGTTCAGCCCGCCCTCCGGCAGGCCGTGGCCGACCATGTGCTTGCCGGTCGCGAGGACCTGCTGGTGCCGGAGCCCCCCGCGTCCTGGAGGCCGCGGACGTAGGCGGCCCCGAGCACCGCGACGAGATACGGGTCCTCGCCGTAGGTCTCCTCGACGCGACCCCAGCGCGGATCGCGGGTGATGTCGAGGATGGGCGCAAGCGCCTGGTGGGCGCCGGCCGCACGCAGCTCCCGACCCAGGCGTTCGGCCATCGCTCGCACGAGGTCCGGATCCCAGGTCGCCGCCTGGCCGATCGACTGCGGGAAGCAGACCGACTCGCGGGCCAGCAGGCCGTGCAGGCACTCCTCGTGGATGATGGCCGGGATGCCCAGGCGAGTCTCCTCGACGAGGAACCGCTGGATCTCGTTGGCAAGCTCGGCCACCCCGCGCTGGCGGAGGTTCGTGGCGCCGGCCACCCGGGTGATCTGACCGATGCCGAGACCGAGGCGTTCGCGGGCCTTGGCCTCGTCGAACGCCTCGTGATCCAGGATCTCGTAGGACCAGATGCGAGCCCAGCTGGGCGAGCTTCTCCTCGAGCGTCATCCGCCCGAGGAGATCAGCCACGCGTGTCTGGATGTCCGCTGTGGCGTCCCGGTAGGGCGCATCCACGGCCAATAGATCAGCCCTTGACCGCACCGGCAGTCAGGCCGCCGACGATCTGGCGCTCCGCGAGCGCATAGAAGATGACGGCCGGGAGAACGGCCACGACCGTGAACGCCAGGATCCGGGCCTGGTCGTAGACGTACTGGCCCGAGAAGTTCATGACGCCGAGCGGGAGCGTCCACTGATCCGCGCCGTTGAGGAGGATCAGCGGCAGCATGAACGCGTTCCACGTGCCAACGATCGCCAGAACGCTGACCGTCGCGAGCGCCGGTCGCGCGAGCGGCAGCAGGACCCGCCAGAAGAAGCCGAAGCTGCTGCAGCCGTCGATCTTGGCCGCGTCCTCGAGCTCCACGGGGATGCTCCTGAAGAACGGCCGGAGGATGATGATCGTCAGCGGCAGCCCGAAGGCGGCCTGCGGCAGTGCCACGCCGAGAAGGTTCCCGCTCAGACCGAGCTGCCGGACCAGGATGTACAGCGGCAGGATGGCGACGGCGGACGGGAAGAGCAGCCCCAGCGTGAACAGCGTGTAGATCGCCTCGCGGCCGCGGAAGACCATCCGCGCGAACGCGAACGCCGCGAGAGATGCCAGGCCAACCGTCAGCGAGACGGCGACCGCGGCGATGATCAGGCTGTTGAGCGAACTCCTGCCAGAACGGCCCCGCGTCTGGCCCGACAGGACGTTCGTGTAGTTGGACACGACCCACGGTGCCGGGATGAGCGCGACAGGATCGCCGACGAGCTGGCCGTTGCTCTTGAAGCCACCCAGGACCGCGTACACGATCGGGACGAGGATGACGCCGGCGACGACGATCAGGATCACGTAGCGGACGATGCCGAGACGGTTCCGGCGAACGCGCGCGAACCTCCGGCGCCCGATTGCGCGGATCGACGTGTTCGTTCCTGCGGAGACGGTCGTTGTCATCGCACTACCCGTTGAATGCCGTGACTGCGCCCTCGACGTCCCGCCGCAGCACGAAGCGCTGGTAGGCGAGCGCAAGAACGAGAGCGAAGAGGAAGAGGATCACGGCCAGAGCGCTTCCGTAGCCCATCTGTTGGTTCGTGAACCCGGCCTTGAACATGGCGATGGCCATCGTGTTCGAGGCGTCGAGCGGGACCGCCCTTGGTCATGACCCAGACCATGTCGAACAGCTGGAGCGCTCCGATCATCGAGAGGAAGATGGAGACCCGCAGCGTCGGGCCGAGCAGTGGCAGGGTGATGTGGCGGAATGCCTGCCAGCGCCCGGCTCCATCGATCAGGGCCGCCTCCTCGATCTCGCGCGGGATGCCCTGCAGGCCGGCCAGCAGCAGGATCATGTGGAAGCCGAAGTACTTCCACGAGATGATGACGAACAGCGTGAACATCACGATCGTCGTGTCGCCCAGCCAGTCCTGGACGAGGCCACCCAGGCCCACGCTGCTCAACGCCGGAATCCACGAGCGCGCCCCGGCTGCAGCAGCAGCGAGAAGACGATGCCGGTGATGGCCTCCGATAGGACGTACGGCAGGAAGAAGATGAGCCGGAATACGGCGCGGCCTGGGAAGCGCCGGTTCAGCAGGACGGCGAGCGAGAGCGAGAACGGGATCTGGATCAACAGCGAGAGCGACGATGATCAGGAAGTTGTTCGATGACCGCTGTCTTGAATGTGTCGCTGCCGAATGCCGTCGCGTAGTTCTTCAGCCCGACGAAATTGTCGAGCGGCTGGAGCCCGTTCCACTTGTAGAGGCTGTAATGAGCAGCCTGGACGACCGGGAACAGGACGAACACAAGGTATAGAGCAAGGGCGGGCAACAGGAACAGGATGATCGTCACCCACTTGGTCGGGATTCTCGGTCCGACCCGTCGGCCGCGCGCTCGTTGCGCTCATTGCCGTCCTCTCACTAACCCCGGGGAATCGAGCGGGCCGGCTGTTGGGCCGGCCCGCTCTCCAATTGTGTCCCTGACTGTCCTAACGGTGGACTAGGTACGCGGACCGCTTACTGGGCGGCCGCAGCGTCGGTGATCGCCTTGCAGACCTTGGCTGGGTCCGAAGCGCCGAGGAACAGAGCGACGGTCGCGTCGTTGATCGCCGAGCCCATGGCCGGCGAGGTCGCCTGGTCGAGGTAGAGCTGCATGAACGTGGCCTTGCCTCGGCCGGCCAGGACGAGCTGGAGGTTCGCGTCCGTGACGGTGCTCTCGGTGCCGATCACCGGCGAGAGGGCGGTAGCGCGGAGTCGAAGCGTTCGAGCTTGTTGGCGTTGTAGACGCTGCTGAAGAACTTGAGGAAGTCGATGGCCTCGGGCGGCGCGTTCTTGCCGACCGCGATGCCGTTGCCGCCGCCGACGCCGTCGGTCGCGGCGCCCTTGCCGCCGTCGACCGTCGGGAAGGGGAACCAACCGAGGTCTGTCGCCGAGGCCCTTCTTGCTGGTGCTGTCGTTCACCTGGACGCCAGGAGCCCACTGGCCCATCACTTCCATGGCCGCCTGGCCGTTGCCGACCGCCGCGGCCTCGTTGTCGTAGGTGGCGCTCTTGTAGCCGGCCTGGTACGGGTTCAGAGCGTTGAGCTTGACGACCTCAGCGCCGGCCGCCGTGCAGGCGTCGGTGTTCCAGTTGCCGGACGGAGATCATCGTGCTGGAGGTCGTCGCCGCCGCCGATGCGGAGGACGAGGTACGTCCAGAGGTGCATGGACGGCCACTTGTCCTTGCCCGCGATGGCGAGCGGGACGATGCCGGCGGCCTTGAGCTTGCTGACGTCGGCGAGGAAGTCAGCCCACGTCGCGGGCGGAGCGGAGATGCCGGCCTTGGTGAAGAGGTCCTTGTTGTACCAGACGCCGATCATGCCCATGTCCCACGGGACGCCGTACTGCTTGCCCTTGTAGGCGTAGATGCTCAGGGCGCCGGGGTTGATGGTGTCCTTCCAGGGCGCGACGGCGGAGGTGATGTCCTTGAGCATGCCGGCATCGGCCTGGCCTGCCATGGTGCCGCCGCCCCACGACTGGAACAGGTCAGGCGGGTTGCCGGACTGCAGTCTCGGTCGCGAGCTTGGTCTTGAAGGCCTCGTTCTCGAGGACCGTGATCTTGATCGTGACGTTCGGATGGGCCGCGGTGTACGCGTCAGCGATGCCCTGGAAGATGGTCTTGCCGGGCTCGCCGGTGGTGATGTGCCACCAGTTGATGGTGACGGGGGCGGGCGTGCCAGTCGGCGCTGGCGTCGCGTTGGGCGCCGGTGTCCCCGGGGCCGGGGTTGCGGGCGCCGGCGTCGGCGATGCGCCACTCGATGAACATGCGCTGGCTGCCAGCGCAACGATGGCGACTCCAGCCAGGAGCCGCGTCGGGATCAATTTCACCTGCCAACCTCCTTCATGTCGTGAGACGATCCGGCCGGGGGAACTACGCACTGCGGCCCTCCCTTCCACATCACCCGAGAGTAATCCGGTCCGGTGTCTCCTCAATTGCCCGCGAAGCCGTGCCCGGTCGCGCTTTCGCGTAGCCGAGTCCGCCCTCCCGTGACGGCGGTGCAGCGCGTGCATACCTATGTAGCATACGCATGCTCGGCAGAGTCAAGGGCCCCCAAGGACTTGCTGCCATCCGATGTGCGGCATACGATGCTCAGTACTCGGAGCTCGTTTCGACGACGCTTGCGAGCGAGCCTGGGATCTCCAGGCTCACCGGACCGGACGGTCGGAGGCCGCGACACGGCAGCAACGGATCCGATGCCCGGCCGCTTATGTGTCAAGGTTGCAGCCGGCGGCGCGGGAGCCCGATCGGGGCCACGGCCGGAAGCGGCGGAGTTGCATTAGGGAGGTCGGAGTCATGGTCCTGACGACGAGCAGCGCCACGAGCGAAGCGTATCGGCCGACCAGTGCCGACAAGTTCAGCTTCGGCCTGTGGACCGTGGGCAACCCGGGGCGCGATCCGTTCGGCAGCGAGACGCGGGCGCAACTGGATCCCAACGACAGCGTCCGCAAGCTGGCCGAGCTCGGCGCCTACGGCATCTCCATGCACGACGACGACCTCGTCCCGTTCGGCGCCTCCGCCTCCGAGCGCGACGCGATCGTCGGCCGCTTCCGCAAGACGCTCGACGACACCGGCATGGTCGTCGTCGATGGCGACGACCAACCTCTTCGGCCATCCGGTCTTCAAGGACGGCGCCTTCACCTCGAACGACCGGGCGGTGCGCCGCTACGCGATCGCCAAGACGATGCGGGCGATCGACCTCGGCGCCGAGCTGGGCGCGAAGATCTACGTCTTCTGGGGCGGGCGCGAGGGCGTCGAGGCGATGGCCGCCAAGCGCCCGCGGACGCCCTCGACCGCTACCGCGAGGCGATCGACTTCCTCAGCGAGTACGTCATCGACCACAAGTACCCGATGCGCTTCGCCTTCGAGCCCAAGCCGAACGAGCCGCGAGGCGACACCTTCCTGCCCACGGTCGGCCACGCCCTCGCCTTCATCGGCTCCCTCGCGCATCCCGAGATGGTCGGCCTCAACCCCGAGGTCGCGCACGAGACGATGTCCGGCCTGAGCTTCTACCACGCCGTCGCGCAGACGATCTGGCACGGCAAGCTCTTCCACATCGATCTCAACGGCCAGAAGATCGGCCGCTACGACCAGGACCTGCGCTTCGGCTCCGAAGACCTCAAGGACGCCTTCTTCCTGGTCAAGCTGCTCGAGGAATCCGGCTACCAGGGACCGCGCCATTTCGACGCCCACGCCTATCGCAACGAAGAACGCGGAGGGCGTCTGGGACTTCGCCGCCGGCTGCATGCGGACGTACCTGATCCTCAAGGAGAAGGCCAAGCGCTTCGCCGCCGATCCGGAGATCCAGGCCGCGCTGGCCGCAGGCCTCCGTCACCCGAGCTGGCTCAGCCGACCGTCGGCAGGTACTCGGCGGCTGCCGCCGCCGAGCTGCGCGGCCAACCCGGGCGACCCGGACGTTCTGGCCTAGCCGCGGCTATCGGCAACGAGCGTCTGGACCAGCTGGTCATGGAGCTGCTCATGGGCATCCGATAAGCGATCGACCGACGGCCACCGGCGGTCGGCCGAGGTCGAGGGAGTCGCAATGAGGAGCGCTGGTCGCTGGCGTCGACTGCTCGACTCAGTCGACCAAGGTCGTGGTCATCGACGCGGAGACCGGCGAGATCGTCGGGCGCGGGCAGGCCTCGCATACCGTCACCGGCATCGGGCGGAGCCCGCGAGACGCACCCGGACGTGTGGTGGGAGGCGCTTCGCGCCTGCCCTGGCGCAGACCGGCCTTGCCGGCGAGATCGCCGCCATCTCGGTCGCCGGCCAGCAGCACGGCCTGGTTTGCCTGGACGCGTCGCGGGGCACCCCTGCGTCCAGCGATGCTCTGGAACGACACACGCTCGGCTCCCGACGCGGCCCGGCTCGTCGAGGCGCTCGGCGGCGCCACGGCCTGGGCGGACCGGATCGGAGTCGTTCCCGTCGCGTCGTTCACCGCTTCCAAGTGGGCCTGGGTGAGGCGGCGCGAGCCCGAGGTCGCGGCGCGGACCGCGGCCGATCCGCCTGCCCCACGACTACCTCACCGAACGGCTCGGCGGGCGAAGGCGTGACGGATCGGGGCGACGCTTCCGGCACGGCCTGGTGGTCCACGGCGACCGGCAGTACGTGCCCGAGGTGCTGGCGCTGCCGGAGCTGGATCTTCCGCCCGGAGCTGCTGCCCCGCGTCCTCGGGCCGACGGAGCCCGCCGGCGCGGTCACCGCCGCGGCGGCCGCGGCGACCGGGCTTCCGGTCGGGGCGACTCGTCGGGCCCGGCACGGGCGACAACATGGGCGCGGCGCTGGGATTGGGGCTGCGGCCCGGCGTGCCGGTGCTCAGCCTCGGCACGTCCGGCACGGCGTACATGGTCTCTTCGACGCGGACCGCGGACTCGACCGGGAACGTCGCGGGTTTCGCCGACGCCTCGGGCCAATTCCTGCCGCTGGCGGCCACTCTCAACTGCACGCTCGCCGTGGACCGGGTGGCGGCCTGGTTCGGCCTGGACCGCAACGACGTCGCTCCGAGCAACGGCGTCGTGGCGCTGCCCTACTTCGACGGCGAGCGCACGCCCAACGTGCCCGACGCGGCCGCGGCGGTCTTCGGCCTGCGCCACGACACCGATCCACGATCGATCCTGATGGCCACGTACGAAGGGCGCGATCGTGAGCCTGCTCGATGCCCTCGACATCATCGACGTCTGCTCGTCCGGGGTCGACACGGACGCTCCGCTGGTCCTGATCGGCGGAGGCGCTAGAGGGGAGACCTGGCAGCGCGTGGTCCAGCGCCTCTCCGGCCGGGCGGTCTCGATACCGGAGGCGACCGAGCTGGTGGCGATCGGCGCGGCCGTGCAGGCGGCAGCGACCCTGCGAGGGAGCGACGCCCGTGGACGTAGCCACTCGCTGGCAGACGGACCGCGGCACGCTGCTCGAGCCAGTCTCCCGCGACGCGGAGACGATCGCCCGCCACCGAAGCGTGCGGCAGCTCGCGCTTCGCCGCAGTGCAGAGCAACCTGGCCGTCGCGCTAGACCCGGCCCCGAAGACCGGGCCGGGCCTCGGGCCCGTCCTCGATCAGCCGTGCAGCTGGGCCAGTTCCTTCTCCGAGACCTCGCTCGGCAGCTTGCCCATGATGATCATGCCCAGCACTTCGTCCGTCGTCACTTCCGTCTTGTTGACCGTGCCGACGAGCTTGCCGTGGAGCATGACGCTGATCCGATCGGCCAGGTCGAAGACGTCGTGGATGTCGTGGCTGATCAGGAAGATGCCGATCCCTTCGGACTTCAGCTGCTTGATCACGTTGCGGACCTGCACCGTCTCGGCCGGACCGAGCGCCGCCGTGGGCTCGTCCATGATCAGGATCCGGGCGTTGAAGTGGATGGCCCGACCGATGGCGATGGCCTGCCGCTGACCGCCGGAGAGGGACACAACCGGCGTCTTGAAGTTCTTGAAATTCGGGTTCAGGCGCCCCATGACCTTGCGGGTGGCCGATTCCATGGCCGTGTCGTCGAGCGAGCCGAACCGGGTCTTGAGCTCGCGGCCCAGGAACAGGTTGGCCGCCGCGTCGACGTTCTCCGCCAGGGCCAGCGTCTGATAGATGGTCTCGATGCCCAGGGCCTTGGCGGCTCGCGGGTTCGGGATCGCGACGGGCTGGCCGTCGATCAGTATCTCGCCCGAGTCCGCCGGATGCGCACCCGACAGGGCGCGCATCAGAGTCGTCTTGCCGGCGCCGTTGCCGCCGACCAGACCCACTACCTCGCCCGCCCGCAGATCCACGCGTCACGTTCTGGACGGCGTGCACGCCGCCGAACGCGACGCACATGTCGCGCATCTCGACCAGCGGAGCGCGGCCCGCGGCCACGGTCGCGGCGGCTGCAGTCTGATCAGTCGTTGCCATGCTCATCTTTCGCTCCTGGCCTACTTGGCGCGCCGCTGGATGACCGTGTCGAGGGCCGACCGCCAGGATGAGGACGATCCCGACCGCCACGTCCTGCATCGGCGAGTCGACGCCGATCGTGACCATGCCCGGACTTGAGCGACTGCATGATGACCGCGCCCAGGACGGCGCCCGGGATGGTGCCGATGCCGCCGGCGAACGAGGTGCCGCCGATGACCGCCGCCGCGATGACGAGCAGCTCGTAGCCCGTGCCGGTGCTGGTCACGCCGGCGTCGAGGCGGGACGGTCTGGATGGCTCCGGCGATGGCGCACAGGATGCCCATCAGCACGAACGTCCCGAGGATCGTGCGCTTGGTGTTGATACCGGCCAGGGTGGCGGCCTCGGGGTTGCCGCCGATCGCGAACACGTAGCGGCCGAAGGGCCGGCGCGTGGCCAGGAACATCATGACCAGCGCGACTGCTCGCGCAGGATCAGGACCGGGGCGGCGAGTCCGACCGGGATGATCAGACCGCCGGCCGGCTCGACGATGCCGTGTGCGTGCGCGTACTTGGTGGCCAGCAGGGGCGGCAGCGGGTAGTTGTTGTAGGACCCACGCGGCCGCGCAGGACCGTCGCGCAGCCGCCGACCGATCAAGGTCGCGAGCGCCCATCGGGGCCGGACGGGGAAGCCGTACTCCCGGCGCTTGCGCCGGCTGGCAATGCAGGGCGTAGACGATGCCCGGCGCACAGCAATGATGGCGACGATCCAGGTCGGCCAGACCGATCGCGCCGCCGATGCGCAGATCGCGCTGCGGGCAGGTTGCCACCGATGATGGCGAAGGTCTTGTCCATCGGGGCGATCGTCTGGCCCTGCTGGATCTTGAAGATGAGACCGCGCCAGATCAGGAGTCCGCCCAGCGTCACGATGAACGACGGGATCCCGACGTAGGCGACGAGGCCGCCCTGGATGGCTCCGATCAGCGCGCCGAGGCGATCCGCGACCAGGAGCGCGACGATCCAGATCTCGCACGAGTCGTAGCCGAGGTGCAGAGTCTGCTCGGTCAGCCAGATGCGCTGGGTCATGGCGATCATGTAGGCGGTGAGGCCCATGATCGACCCGACCGAGAGGTCGATGTTGCGCGAGACGATGATCAGGACCATGCCCGTGGCCATGATCGCCACGGGCACGCTCTGGACCGAGACGTCGTAGAGGTTGCGCGGCGTCAGGAAGAGCCCGTCCGAGGCGTAGCCGAAGCCGAGCCAGATGGCGATCAACGCCACGATCATGCCGGCCAGCCGGAGGTCGATCTCCATCGTCCGGGCGCCGGATCTGGACGGCCCTGGACACCGGCGCCGCTAGCGGCCTCGATCGCAGCGCGACCACGCCGGCTGAGGTCCGCTGTCGCCTCTGCGTCTCCCGTAACCTGAGTCATCGTCAGCCTCTCGATTGCCACCTGGATCAAAGAAGCCTTCGCAGTCTCATAGTACGCGCCCTGCACCGCGGATCCCGGGTGCAGGGCGCGCGATTGACTACTGGACTGTCTCGAGCTAGTCAGCAGCCCGCGACGGAGCCGGCGGTCACGTCCTTGCAGAGCGTGGCCTTGTCGATCCACTTGGCGTCGAGGACGACCTGGAGGTTGTCCTTGGTGATCGCCTGAGGCGTGATGAGGATCGAGTTGAGGTTGTTGCTGCCCGGCGAGTCGAAGATCTTGGCGGACCGTCTTGCGCCGTGGTGATCTTGTCCATCGTCGTGCCCGTCGCAGAGCTGAGCGGCAGCCTGCGCCGGCGGCGTCGCCGAGCAGGCGGGCGTCCTTCCAGACGTCGACGGTCTGGGTTCCGAGGGCGACGCGGTTCAGGGCGGCGGCGTCGCCGTCCTGGCCGGAGACCGGAACGGTGCCCGCCAGACCCTGAGACTTCAGGGCGGCGATGACACCACCGGCCATGCCGTCGTTCTCAACGAAGGCGATGTCGATCTTGTTGTTGTTCTTGGTCAGGAACTGGGCCATCTCGTTCTGGGCGTTGGCCGGATCCCAGTTGTCCGTGTAGGTCTCACCGACGTTCATGAGCGTCCGTCGGTGCTCTTGCCGACATCCGGGAGCACCGGCCTGGACCATGCCCGCGCGGAGGAAGTCCGCGTTGGCGTCGGCCTTGTTGCCCTTGATGACGACGAAGTTGCCGGAGCTCTTGACCTTCAGCAGCGCCTCGGCCTGCAGCTTGCCGACGAGGACGTTGTCGAAGGTGATGTAGAACGCGCCCGGATCTTCGATCAGGCGGTCATACGCGATGACGGGGATGCCGGCGTTGAGGGCCTTGGCTGACGGCCGGCTTGATGGCGGTCCCGTCCTGGGCCAGGATGATCACGACCTTGGCGCCCTGGTTGATCAGAGCGTCGACGTTCGACAGCTGGGTGTCAGACGGACGACTTCGCGTCGTTCGAGATGTAGGTTGCGCCGGCCTTGGTCGAGAGCGGCCTTGATGGCCGGCTCGTCCCACTTGGCCCAGCGCTCTTCCTGGTAGTTGTTCCAGGAAACGCCGACGGTGCACGCCTTGGCGCTGGCGTCGGGGTGCTGCGACGGTGTCGGGGTCGCCGGGTGCCGGGGTGGTCGGGGCTGGGGTCGGGAGATGCCGCCGAGCTCGAGCAGGCAGAGGCGACGAGCGCGACAACCGCGACGAGGGCTGCCGCTTTGCGACTACGGAACATAGGTCCCTTCCTCCTTCTGGAAATGGTATGCGGATTGCCATCCGCCCAGAGAACCTTCCCGCTTTGGGCCGCCGGACCTCCTCTCCGCCGTCCGATATCGGTCTCCGATCTCGGTGGCTGGCCGAATGGATCGCACATGCCCTGTCGGCACAACCTGTGCCGAGCTCCGTGACCGCCATGTGGAGCACCCTGGCGCGTGGCCGAGCTCCGACGGCGGCAATTCTAACTCGCGCGACTCTGGACAGCGGAATCGCCAGTGGTCTCACTCCTACCAGAGTCGTCCCGCCGGATGGGCGATCGCTCGCTGACCTGTGTCGCGGAGACTGGTGACCGCTTCTAGCGCGATCGTGTCAACTTCCGTTCTGCCCGATGCCACGAGCCTGCAATCAGGGCGCATACCTATGTAGCATACGCATGCTCGGTCAGTCAAGGGTTCCTGTGGCCGCGGTGATTCAGGATGTGCGACGGCAGATTGTACACTCCGAAAGCGCGTTCACGGATATCCGAGAGCAGTCTTGCACCGGTCGAGCCAACGGAGCGCCGCCGCGCTTCGCGCAGGATCTCTTCTGGCATGGGCAGGACTGGCCGTTGGACCTGCTGGGACCGGGCAGCTGGGACCCGGTCGGAGGAGCGCGGGAATGGTGACCAAGCGTCCTCGGGGCCGGGTGGCCCTGGTCGTCGTGGCCATGGTTGGAGCTATAGCCCTGGCCGCAGGCGGCCTGGTAGTCGCGCGGCCCTGGCAGGGGACTCCTCAGACGTCGCCGCCGATCGCCGCTCACCCGGAGTGGTCCGTCGCCCGGCGCTGGGACGAGGCGCTGCTCGACGCGATCCGCCGCGCTCTGCCGAACCCGCCCGTCCACGCCCGGAACCTGTTCCACACGTCGGTGGCGATGTGGGACGCCTGGGCGGCCTACGACCCCCAGGCCTCCGGCTACCTCGTCAAGGAGAAGGACACTGCCCCGGACGTGGCCGCGGCCCGCAACGAGGCGATCAGCTACGCCGCCTACCGGGTCCTCACCGCGCGCTACATCAAGGCGGTCGGAGCCGACAAGTCGCTGTCCGAGTTCGACGACCTGATGGACTCGCTCTGCTATCCGCTCACCGTGACCACGACAGACGGCAACTCGCCCGCTGCCGTCGGGAACCGGATCGCCAAGGCGGTGCTCGACTACGGCCTGAACGACGGCTCGAACGAGGCCGGCGGCTACGCCGACCCGTCCTACAAGCCGGTCAATCCACCGCTGGTGGTGGACCAGCCCGGGACGCTCATGATCGACCCGAACCGCTGGCAGCCGCTCCAGATCGAGCACATGATCTCGCAGAACGGCATCCCGGTGACCAACGGCGTCCAGCAGAACGTCGGGCCGCAGTGGGGCGACGTCAAGAGCTTCGGCCTGCCGGCCGGCGGCGCGAACGGTCCCGCCGATCGACCCGGGACCGCCGCCGCGGCTCGGCGACCCGGCGACCGACCAGGAGTTCAAGGACCAGGTCGTCGAGGTCATCCGCGACAGCAGCCTGCTCGACCCGGCCGACGGCGCGACGATCGACATCTCGCCCGGGTGCTCGCGGCAACAACACGCTGGGCACCAACGACGGCACGGGCCACGCGGTCAACCCGGCGACCGGCAAGCCGTACGCGCCGGACGTCGTGAACCAGGGCGACTTCGGGCGGGTCATGGCCGAGTTCTGGGCCGACGGCCCCAACTCGGAGACGCCGCCGGGGCACTGGAACGTGCTCGCCAATCTCGCCTCGGACGAGCTGGCCCCGAACCTGCGGATCGGCGGCCAGGGGCCGGTGGTCGACCGACTCGAGTGGGACGTGAAGCTCTACCTCGCCCTCAACGGCGCCGTCCACGACGCCGCCATCGCCGCCTGGGGCGCCAAGGGCTACTACGACTCCGCCCGGCCGATCTCGATGATCCGGTACATGGGCGAGCTGGGCCAGTCGAGCGATCCCGGCGCTGCCGTCCTACAACAAGGAGGGCCTGCCGCTCGTGCCCGGCCTCATCGAGGTGATCACGAAGGAGACGACGGCGCCCGGACAGCGCCACGCGGCGCTCGCGGGTCACGAAGGCGAGATCGCGATCCAGGCCTGGGCCGGCAACCCGAAGGACCCGAAGACCCAGATCGGCGGCGTCAAGTGGATCCTGGCCATCAACTGGGTCCCGTACCAGCTGCCGACGTTCGTCACGCCGTCGCTTCCCGGCGTACGCCTCCGGCCACAGCACGTTCAGCCGGGCGGCTGCCGAGGTGCTCACCGGCTTCACCGGCAGCGAGTACTTCCCCGGCGGCGTGAGCGGATACACGATCAAGGCCGGCTCGCTCAAGTTCGAGGCAGGGCCCGACGACCGACATCCGCCTCGAATGGGCGACCTACTACGACGCCGCCGACCAGGCCGGCCAGTCGCGCCTGTGGGGCGGGATCCACATCCAGGCGGACGACTTCACCGGCCGGATGCGTCGGCGTCCGAGTGCGGCAAGGCCGCCTGGGCGCTGGCCCAGCGGTACTACGCGGGCAAGGTCGGTCGTGACGCGGCCGATGAGCCGCGTCCGCCGACGCGATCCCGTGAGCCGCCGCGGCTCGTGGCGTCGTCGCGGTCGTGGCGGCCGTTCGTCGGCGCGACCGGCTTCCTGGTCGGGCTCGGCCGGCGGCGCGGCGACGCCGACCACGGCCGCTGCGGCGCGCCCGCACTTCGTCGACGAGACGGCGGCCGCCGGGCTCGACCAGACCTACGACGGCGACGCGCGCGTTCGCGGTCGGCGGCGGCGTCGCCGTCTTCGACTGCAACGGCGACGGCAAGCCCGACCTGTACGTGGCCGGCGGCAGCAGACCCGGCCGCGCTGTACCGCAACGACAGCCCGGTCGGCGGCGCGCTCAAGTTCACGCGGCTGCCGCGACCCGGCGACGGACCTCACCGGCGTCGACGGCGCCTACCCGATCGACATCGACGGCGACGGCAACGTGGATCTGGCCGTCCTGCGCTGCGGCGAGACGCGTCCTCCTGCGCGGCCTCGGCGACTGCCGCTTCGAGCGGGCGAACGAGGCGTGGTCGTTCGACGGCGGCAACGCCTACGCCACCGCCTTCAGCGCGACGTGGGAGGGCTCGGCCGCGCTGCCGACGCTCGCCATCGGCCACTACCTCAAGCTCGACGCCTCGGGCGCAGCCGACGCTCGACTGCGCCGACAACGAGCTCCTCCGGCCGAAGGCGGCCGGCACCGGCTACGGCCGCCCGATCGCGCTCGCGCCCGGCTACTGCACGCTGTCGATGCTGTTCAGCGACTGGGACCGCTCCGGCCGGCGCGACCTGCGCGTGACCAACGACCGCAACTACTACGTCGAACGGCACGGACCAGCTGTGGCGGATCGCGCCGGGCGAGGCCCGCGCGCTCTACACCGACGCGGACGGCTGGGTCTCGCTGCAGATCTGCGGCATGGGCATCGCCAGCTACGACGTCACCGGCGACGGCTACCCCGACTACTTCATCACGAGCCAGGGCGACAACAAGCTCCAGACGCTGACCGCCGGGCCGGGCCAGCCGACGTACCGCGACATCGCCCTCAAGCGCGGCGTCACCGCGGCCCAGCCGTTCACCGGCGGCGACGTCCTGCCGTCGACCGCCTGGCACCCGGAGTTCCAGGACGTCAACAACGACGGCTTCATCGACCTGTTCGTCTCCAAGGGCAACGTCAACGCGCAGCCGGACTACGCCACAGAAGGACCCGAGCGACCTGTTCCTCGGGCCAGCCCGACGGCACCTTCAAGGAGGCGGCCGACGCGGCCGGCATCCTCGAACTACGCCCGCGGCCGCGGCGCCGCCCTGGCCGACTTCAACCTCGACGGCATGCTCGACCTGGTCGAGGTCAACTACGGCGCGCCGGTGCGAGGCTGTGGCGGAACGTCGGCTCCGGGCGACGCCGCGAAGCCGGCGCAGATGGGCAACTGGCTGGCGCGTCCGGCCGGTCCGAGACCGGGCCCGAACCGCGACGCGATCGGCGCCTGGATCGAGGTCCAGGTCGGCGACGCCGACGCTGCGCCGCGAGCTGACGGTCGGCGGCGGCCACGCCGGCGGGCAGCTCGGCTGGATCCACTTCGGGCTCGGCCCGGCCGGCATCGGCCCAGGTCCGCGTCCAGTGGCCGGACGGCCAGGTGGGGCCGTGGATGCAGGTGACCGCGAACCAGTTCGTGGACATCGAGCGCGGCGCCAGCCGAGGCCCACCCGTGGGCGCCGCCGCAAGAGCTGAGGAGAGGACCTGATCGGATGGTGAACGCGCGGCTCGCCGAGATCGACGCTGCCGGACTTCGGGATGCCGGAGGCGCGGCCGGAGATCCCGGCGGCACGTCTACGCGGCCCGAGTTGGCGCGCCTGCGCGAGCGCGCCGACGCGAGCGGCTACGACCGGCTCGTCGTCTACGCCGATCGCGAGCACAGCGCCAACCTGGCCTACCTGACCGGCTTCGATCCCCGCTTCGAGGAGGCGGTGCTCGTCCTCGGACCGGCCGACGAGCCGGCGATCCTCGTCGGCAACGAGTGCCAGGGCATGGCGGCCCAGGCGCCGCTCCCGATGCGTGACGATCCTCTTCCAGGACCTCAGCCTGCCGGGCCAGCCGCGCGATCGGTCGGCGCACGCTGGCCGAGATCCTGGGCGGCGAGGGCATCGGCCCGGGCAGCCGGGTCGGGGTGATCGGCTGGAAGACGTACGCCGGCCGCGAGGTAATCGACGCTCCGGCGTACCTCGTCGACGAGCTGCGGCGCCTTACCGGACCGACGGCTCAGTCGAGAACGCGACGGACCTCCTGATCGACGCCGCGGACGGCCTGCGCGTGGTCAACGAGGTCGACCAGCTGGCCGCCTTCGAGTACGCGGCCTGCCAGACCTCCGACGGCGTCCGGCGACTGCTGTTCGGCCTCGCGCCCGGGATGACCGAGAGCGAGGCGGTCCGGCTCCTGCGATGGAACGGCATGCCGCTGTCCTGCCACCTGATGCTGTCGGCCGGGCCGCGGGCATCGCTCGGCATGCTCAGCCCGGGCGACCGTCCGATCGAGCGCGGCGACCCGTTCACCGTCGCCTTCGGCATCTGGGGCGCGCTCAACTGCCGGGCCGGCTTCGTGGTCGGCGGTCCCGACGAGCTGCCCGCCGCGGATCGCGCGACTACGTCGAGCGCCTGGTGGGGCCCTACTTCGAGGCCGTCGCGGAGTGGTACGGCGCGCTGCGCGTCGGCCAGACCGGGGGCGTCGCTCCACGAGATCGTCCGGCGCCACATTGGCGATCCGTTCTTCGGCGTCTCCCTCAATCCGGGCCACCAGATCCACCTCGACGAGTGGGTCAACTCCCCGATCGCGCCGGGCTCGCGGATCGAGCTGCGCTCCGGAATGGCGCTGCAGGTGGACATCATCCCGGCGACCGGCACGGACTACTTCACGACCAACATCGAGGACGGCCTCGCGCTTGCCGATGCGTCACTGCGCGAGGCGCTCGCCGCGGCCTACCCCGGAGCGTGGAGGCGGATCCAGGCGCGCCGGCAGTTCATGAACGACGCCCTGGGGATCTCCCTCCACCCCGACGTCCTGCCGTTCTCGAACATCCCGGCCTACCTGCCGCCGTTCCTGCTCCGACCGGACAGGGCGATGACAGTGGCCGACTGAGCCCGACGGCCTCGGCGCCGCCGATCTCGGCCCGGCGGCCGTGGCGCCGGTGGCCTCCGCTGCAAGTGGCGGAAGCTAGCGTTCGTGCCGCCTGGGGCCCGGAGGGTTCGACCGCCCCGGCCCCCATAGCTCCGGCCCGCAGATGAAGGGCCGCTTCTCGTGGCTGGGCAGAGTCGCGGGATCCGACCGCCAGGCGGCGACGGCCGACCCCAGCCAGTCTTCGAGCTCTGCGAAGTCGCGCCAGGGCGTGAACTCCCAACCTTCCCGGCGGCACAGGTCGATGAGGTGGCGTTTGGCGAAGATCACGTCCGAGTAGGCGGCGGCGTTACTCCGACGGTCGCACGATGATCTTCAATCCCTCACGGGAAGCGGCAGCAGCGAAGGCGGCTTTGAACTCGCGCAGCGGGTGGCTCGCCGTCACAACCGATCGAACGTTGACGAACCCCGCCTCGACGAGCCGGATGACCTCCGGGTAGACGAGGTTCATGCGGCGCGACAGCTTGATCGTGAGGCCTTTGCGGCGGGCGGTGGACGCCGTGAAAGATGTCTTGTCCTTCGACGGGATGCCGACCACGACCACTGTGCCGGCCGGAGCCGCGAGCGCGATCGACGTTTCCAGCGCGTCGTCCTCGCCGGCGACCTCAAAGGCCACGTCGACGCCGTGCCCGCCAGTCGCCGCCAGGAGCTCGCCGTGCTCCGACCCGCCGCCCGCAAGCGCCGCGACGCTTGCGCCGGCCTCGCGGGCGGCCGCAACGCGGTGTGGCAGAACGTCGGTGGCGACGATCGTCGTGGCACCGGACACGCGTGCGAGCTGGACGAGGAACAGCCCGATCGGCCCGCAGCCGAAGACGCCCACCCGCACGCCCGGTCGGATGTGCGCCAGCCGAACGGCGTGGAGGGCGACCCCGAGTGGCTCCAGCATCGCGACGTCCGCGTCGCTCAGGCTGTCGGGCACGGGAACGAGGCACCTGCCGGGCCAGGCCACGAGCTCGCGCAGGGCGCCGTCAGTGGCGCCGTGACCCGCGAAGCGCAGGGCGAGACAAAGATGGGCGTGCCCGGCACGGCACTGCTCGCACCTCTCGCACGGGATGGCCGGATCGATCGCCACGCGCTGGCCGCGGCGGGGCCCCGACTCGACGAGACCGCCCGCCTCGTGACCCAGGACGAGCGGCCGGGTCAGCACCGCGTCTCCAATCGCCGACTCGGCGTACCAGTGGAGGTCTGAGCCGCAGATGCCTACCGCGGCTACGCGAATGAGTTCGTCGCCCGGACCAGGAACGGGCGGAGCCTCGTCCACTAGGCGGAGATCGCCAGGCCCGTACAGCCGAAGCGCCTTCACGCCGACGCTTCCGGCTGGCTGGCCACCCGTAGCAGCTCCTGTTCGGCCGCCTTGGTCCAGCGACCGTCCTGGAGCGCGGCCCGGACGGTCGGGAATCGCTCGCCGAGCTCGGAGAGACGCACGAGTCCCAGGTCGGGCAGAGAAGGATAGACCATGATCTTGCCCGCCGCGGTGCGGCCCTCGACCGCCGCGAGCGCATCGGCGACTCCTTCGAAGCCGGCCACCGCATCAAGCGAGATGTTCGTGTCGAGCTCGCCACGCTCGAGCTTGCCGAGAACGGCCTTCATGTCGGGGATCCTGGAGCCGCTCGTGCCCAGGAAGTAGCAGTGCCGCTCGATGTAGCGGTCGAGGTCCACTTCCGCTCGAGTGCCGCTGGCGAAGCCGGCGAAGATGTTGATGCGGCATCCCGAACCGGCAAGCGCGACCGCCTGACCGACAAGCGGCGCCGCGGGCACCATGAGCGCGATGTAGCTGAAGCCCGGCGCGACCTCCGTGTTCCGAGAGTTGACCACCGCGAGCTCGACCCCGCGCGATCGGGCGATCGGCCCGGCCGCCCGCTCGAGATGCCTGAGGCGTGCGTCGTCGATATCAACTGCGGTGATCGATAGATTCTTGAAGCCAGCCGACGCCGCCCGGACGACGTGCATAAGGCCCATTGGGCCGGCGGCCCCGATAACGGCCATGCGATCTCCGGCGCGAACCTCACCGTCGGCCGGGATCGCGGCGTAGCCCTCGGTCGCCGACGCGCTCGAGGTCCCCGTCCACCGGGTGAGGTCGTAGTGGACACGGCCGACGTCGAGCGCGACGGGACGACCGATCGAGACGCCGCCGGTCACGACGTTGACGAGGCCCCGAAACGCCAGGCAGGCCTGGAGCACCTCGAGCCTGCCGGCATCGGCCCCGAAGTACAAGACGTCGTCGAAAACCGCGCCGGGAATGGCGCCGAGATCGGCGACGCTCGTCACGGCAAAGCCTGTGGTCTCAAGGGCAGCCTGCTGGGCGGCATCGGCCAGATACGCGGTCAGCTGGACCGGCCGGGCTTGATCGAGCAGCGTCGCGATGCCAGTGAGAGCGTGGCCCGCGTCCGCAACTACCAGCAGCCGACCGCCCGGGAGCGGCCCACGACGCTCGCGATAGACGTAGGAGGCTTCGACGCACGCCCACGGCTCGACCAGGGCAACCGCCGAGGCGCTCGGTTGCTCGCCAACCGGGATGAGGAACCGTTCGTTGGTCTCGGGCTCGATGATCATCCGCTCATCGAGCAGGACGTACTGCTGGAGGCCGCCCTCGAAGTTGTAGCCGAAGGCGGCGTTCGCGGCCGCCGTCAGGAGGTGCCGGTAGTCCGTCTGGATCAGGCACCGCTCGCCGACGCGATGGCGGCGCACCTGATCGCCCACGGCCACGATGCGCCCAACGGGCTCGTGCCCAGGGACGGTGAACAGGCGACCCGGCGTATACGAAGGGATCTCGGCCAGCACTTCCGCGTCGAGCCCCGAGAGGACCGGGCCCTTTCGGGGATGGCCCGTGAACGCATGCAGCAGCTTCGTGTCGGAGAAGCAGATCCCGACCGCCTCCATCCGCACGAGGATCTGGTGCGGCCTCAGCTGCGGCACCGTCTTCTGGCGGTTGTGCACGATCCGTCCGACATCGACGATCTGGATCGCGTGTTGGGTGGCGGGAATCGGCCGCTCGTCAGGATCCCCTCCCGTCACGCTTCGGCTCCTCACCGCAGCATCACCTGGCCGCCGGTGACCGGGATGGCCTGGCCAGTTTCGTACCGCTGGGCGACCACATAGTAGAGGGCCTCGAGTACATCGGCCGGTGTGCAGCCGCGACCCATCGGCACCTTCGCCTCGTAGAAGCGGCGCACGTCCTCGATGGTCCGAGCGCCGCGCACCTTGCCCTCGCGCAGGTACTGCACGAAGAGGCCGTTGTCGGGATCGGACCAGAGCGGTCCGTCGAGGAAGTTGCCGGGGCAGATCGCGTTGACCTTGATGCCGTCGCCGACCAGCTCGAGGGCGAACGATTGAGTGAGGCCGATGCCGCCGAACTTGCTGCCGGCGTAGGCGCTGTTGCGGCTCGAGCCGACAAGCCCCGACTTCGAGTTGATCTCGACGATGTCGCCCCAGTACTCGGGTCGCGCCCGATGCTGGCGGGCAAGGATGGGTGCCGCGTTTCGAACGCACAGGAAGTAGCCCCGGAAGTTGACGCGCGTGACGGCGTCGAAATCCTCTACCGGCTGGGACGTAACGCTGCCGGCCCGGAGAATGCCGGCGTTCGACACGAGCACATCGAGCCCGCCGTAGCGGCGCACGACATCGTCGAAGCAGGCAGCCACCGACGCGGCGTCGGTGACGTCGAGCGCAATGCCGACAGCCCGCCCCGACCCGAACTCGGAATCCAGGGTCTGCGCCTGGCGCTTCGCCTGCTCGATATTGATGTCGGCCAGCACGACGTGGCCGCCCCGGGCGACCAGGTCGGCTGCGATCGCATGCCCGAAGCCCTGGGCCGCGCCGGTGACAACGACAACGAGTCCCCGAGCTCGGCCGGCGACCGGCGTGCCGGCGGCGACCCCTTGGCGATACGCCTCGGCCTCCCAGCGCTCGATGAACTGTAGCTCTGCCTCCGCGAGGGGCCGGACACCGCCCATACGGCGAGCCTCCACAAACACGCCGGCGGCGTCAAGGTAGACCTGTCGCGCCGTGTCGGCTTGAGCGTACGAACTCCCGGCCGCGAACAGCCCCAGCCCGGGCACCATCACGACGGCTGGTGCCCCCGCCTCCGATGCGCGTCGCGTGGCGATCGCGCTTGTCAGGGTGTCGACCACCTGGTCTGGGGCCGCGCCTTCCGGAGACTCAACGAGGAGGGGGAACGAGCCCGCGTACACGATCTGATCGGGGGTCAGTGGGCCGCCAAGCGCGAATTCCCGCCCCAGCGCCGAGCCCGCGAGTGAGACTGCGAGCGGCGAGTCGTCGAACGTGACGATCTGGAGTCGATCGCCTGTCGCGAGGAGCGCCCGAAGCGCCGGACCGACGCCGCGCAGCATCGCCCGGGCCTCGTCGGCCCCAAGCCGCTGGACGTCGCCCCATGGCATCGCCGGCAAGTCGGTCAGGTGAGCCTGGATCGCCGCTACCAGCCGGGCGGAAGTCTCTTCGATCTCCGCCGCCGAGTCGCCGGCCACGATGAGACCGTGGTTCGCAAGTAACATCGTGCGCGGAGCGGCCGTCCGCGTGCGTTCCTCGAAGCTAAGCCTCGCGTCGCGAATCGCCCGAGCGAGAGGCAGCCCGGGATCCGTGTACGGGATCCACGAGACGCTCGAGCCAAAGAGCCGTTCGGCGATCTCGGCTCCCCGCCTCGCGCAGGTGACCGCATTCACCGTCGTCGGATGCGTATGCAGGACGAATCGCTCCGGTAGGAGCGCGTGGAACAGCAACTCTACGGACGGACGTCGGTCGTCGGGTACGCCGACGCGGGCACCGAGAGCGACCTGCATGACTTCGTCGGTGCCGCCCGAAACGGGGCGCTCTGGCGACCCGTCGAGGAGTTCTAGCAGCGGCCCGACGTCGAGTGCGATGACCGATTCGGGAGTGAGCGACGAGAGCGAGGTCCCGCTCGGCTTTATGTACAGAACCCCATCGACCTTGACCGAGCTGTTGCCGCCGCCGCCTCGCGAGAATTCCGGGTCTTTGCCGAACCGGCGCGAGAGAGCGACGAGGTCGCGGACGAAAGCGTCGGCACTGGACCGCGCCTGAGACGCTGACTGGATATTCACGCCTGAATCCTCGCAGCAGATCGGGTGGTAATGAGATGCGCGCCAATCCTCCGGAACAATCGGATACGCGCTTCGTCGTCCGCGAACTCGGCCTTCAGCCGGCCTTCGCCATCAACGAAGCCCGGCTGGCCGGACGAACACAGATGCTGATGTGCCGCTACAACGCAAGTACCCTCCCAGAATGCCTCGCGCGACAGGTCGGAGAGCGGTTCGCCACCGAGGGCCATCGGCTCGAGAGGGATCATGCGCGGCGTGTTGTGTTCCGTGCCCGCCATGACGACGATCCCAGCACGACGTAGCACAGTCACGTAGCGATCGACGACCTCACGCCGGTTGCGCCCCGGGATCAACTCGGCGCAGTAGATGCCGCGACGCAGCAGCCGCCCTGCAAGCGCCTCGGGCGGGTCCTCGAAGGGAGCAGATCGGCGACGCGCCGTCGGCGAGGATCGGGTAGCAGGGGATCCCGCCGAGCTCAAGGATGAGCCGGTATGCATCGTCGAACGAGATGGCCGCTTCCGGAACGAACGCCGGCTTGCCGGCCTTCATCAGGTTCGAACGGATCGCCTCCTGGACTGCCACGGCATCGGTCGTGTCGACGCTCGTCGGCGCCTCGAACAGCAGGCCGAGCAAGGCAGCCCGGTCGTCCGGAACGACATCGCGGAAGAGCAACTCCTGGAACGCTTGCGCGACGTGACGCTCCTGGAGTGCCACCCACCCGATGGGGACACCACATCGCTCAGCGACCGCCGCCGCGATCTGCTCGTCGGTCCCGCCACCGTCCAGCCCAGCTTGCGCGAAGCGCGCCGCAACGCGCGTCGTCATCTGTCGCATTCGCTCGTCGCTGGCCGCTCGCAGTTGCGGCCATTTGGCGTGCCGCGGAAGGACTGGGCGGGTCGAGGCGGGTGATCGCCTTGCCGCACAGGTACATCCGGTTGAGGTTCGTCGGATCGTTGACCAGCGTGCCGCCGTCCGGCAGGTCGTCTATCAGGGTGATGATCTCCACCCCAAAGAGCGGCACGACGCCTGCTTCGGCCGCGGCCGCCGCGAAGCGAGGATAGACACCGAAGTCATGGTAGTTCGAGATACCGATCGCCGCGACGCCCTCGGCTGCGGCGACCTGCGCCGCCTGTTCGGCCGTGTCGAACGCGGAGAAGTTCGGCGGCAGGTGGACATGCGTATTGGCGATCGGTCTACCCGATCCAGCGTTCGAGTCGCCACTCAGGCGGTCGCTGTCGTCCACGCTCCCCCCTCTCGACCCTTGCCGCCTGGCACGCTCACCGTCTTCAAGCGCAACCACCAACGACGAGACTGCCTGGGCTTGCGGTGCCCTTCGGGTCTATCCAACCGGTAGCTGCAGACTCCGACACCACGAGCCCGCGGGTCGGCTATCAAGCCAGTGCGAACTCCCATCTCTCAGGCCACCGGCGTCGGCGCGTGGGCCGTCGGCTCGTAGTGGCGGAGGGGCTGCGTCGCACGAATGACCGAGCGCAAGGTGGCGAGGTCGCCGCTGATCAGTCCCTGGGCCCGGGCCTGCACCAGGACGTTTCCGAGCGCCGTCGCTTCGACCGGGCCCGCTACGACGGGGATCTCGCAGACGTCTGCCGTGAGCTGGCACAAGAGGCCATTCCGGCTGCCGCCGCCGACTATGTGGATGGAGGCGATGTCGAGCCCCGAGAGCCGGCGTGCGTCGGCGATCGCGCGAGCAAACGCCCGGGCCAGGCTGTCGAGAATGCAGCGCACCAGCGCCGGCCGAGAGGCCGGGATCGGCTGATCCGTTGCGCGGCAATGGGCCTCGATCCGTTCCGGCATGCCGCCGGGCGGCAGAAACCCCGGATCGTCCACGTCGATGACGCTGCCGCCTCGAGGCACTTCGGCGGCGGCAACGAGCAGCGCCGCGAGATCCACTTGCCCGCCTTCCCGTTCCCATGCCCGCAATGATTCCTGGAGCAGCCAGAGACCCATCACGTTGCGGAGGTACCGGATCCGGCCATCCACGCCCCGCTCGTTCGTGAAGTTCGACTGCTGGCTCGCTTCCCCGAGGATCGGTGCGCCGAGCTCGACACCGACGAGCGACCAGGTTCCACACGAGATGTATGCGAATCGCTCGTCCTCCGCTGGCACGCCGACCACCGCGGACGCTGTGTCGTGGGATCCAACCGCGGTCAGGACGGCATCGTAGGGCAGTCCCGTGTCGGCGATCACCTGCGGCCTGATCGCGCCGAGCGAGTCGCCGGCGTGGACGAGCTCGGGCAGGATGGCCGCGGGCAGGCCGAGCGCGTGCACGAGGTCGAGTGCCCAGGAACCGGCCACGGGATCGAAGAGGCCGGTCGTCGACGCGTTCGTCGCCTCCGCCCGAACGCCACCCGCCAGCCAGTACCCGATGAGGTCCGGGATGAGAAGCATGGCGTCCGCCGCGTCAAGCTCCGGCGTCCCAGCGGCGGCCGCCAGCTGGTAGATGGTGTTGATCGGCATGAACTGGGTGCCGGTCATCTCGTACAGGCGCTCTCGCGGCACCGCCGCATGGACGCGCTCCACCCCGCGGGCAGTCCGCCCGTCCCGGTAGTGGTAGGGGTTGCCGAGGAGCCGCCCCGCAGCATCCATGAGGCCGTAGTCCACGCCCCAGCCGTCGACACCCACGCTCCCGAGAGCGGGCGCCAGACGACCAGCGCGTCGCAAACCTTCGATGATCTCGTGGTACAGCCGCAAGACGTCCCAGTGCAGGCCGTCGGGCAGCGCGACGGGATCGTTCGCGAACCGATACGCCTCTTCGAGCTCGAGCGTGCGCGGGCCTACGCGGCCGACCATGACGCGCCCGGATGAGGCGCCGAGATCGACGGCCGCGACCGTATCGGTCACTGGAGGATGCTCACGCACCCCACCCGGCCTGCTGGCCACCCACACGCTCTGCAACGATCCGCTCCGTGTAGCCGGAGCGGGTGAAGGCTGCCATGGGGTCGGGGTCAAGTTTCATGTCGGTCCGCACGTCTCGCAGGAGCGGGCGGACGTCCGTGTCGTAGGCGTCCATCAACACCGCGTGAGCCCCGAGAACATTACCCGCTTGCTGCGCCGCCTCGAGTGCCTTCTGGTCGACGAGCAGCGCCTTGGCCGTCGCTTCCTGGACACTCATGACGCTCCGGATCTGACCCGGGATCTTCGGCTCGAGATTGTGGCACTGGTCCAGCATGAACGCGACGCCGCTCTCCGGTCGAAGGGCGCCGGCCTTTACGCACTCGTGCATGATCCGGAACAGCTGGAAGGGATCGGCGGCGCCGACCATGAGATCGTCGTCCGCGTAGAACCGCGAGTTGAAATCGAAGCCGCCCAGTTTGTCGGCGCGGAGCAGCGAGGCGACGATGAATTCGATGTTCGTGCCCGGCGCATGGTGGCCGGTGTCCACGACGACCTTCGCCTTGGGGCCGAGCGCCAGGCAGTGAGCGAACGACGTGCCCCAATCTGGCACGTCGGTATGGTAGAAGGCGGGCTCGAACAGCTTGTACTCCAGGACCATCCGCTGGTCCGGGCCGAGCCGCTCGTAGACTTGCTGCAGCGCCTCGGCCAGCCTGTCCTGACGGGCACGGATGTCGTCCTGCCCGGGGTAGTTCGTCCCGTCCGCGAACCACAGCTTGAGGTCGCGCGACCCCGTCGCATCCATCACGTCGACACACTCGAGGAGGTGGTCGACCGCCTTCCGTCGGACACGTCCATCCGGGTGGCAGACGCTGCCGAGCATGTAGTCGTCGTCCTGGAAGGTGTTCGAATTGATCGTGCCGAGGGCGACGCCCCGGTCCGCTGCGTGCCGCGCCAGGTCCCCAAAGTCGTCGACGCGGTCCCACGGAATATGGAGCGCAACGGTGGGCGCGACGCCCGTGAAGAGATGAACCTGTGCGGCGTCGTCAATCTTCTCGTAGGCGGTCCGCGGCACGCCCTTCTGCGCGAAGACCTTGAACCGGGTCCCGGAGTTGCCGAATGCCCAGGACGGGAGCTCGATCCGTTGGGTTCTGAGCACGTCCATCGCAGATCGACTGTCTGAAATCGTCATGGTCGCGGTCGCCTCCATGCCTGTCTAGCCTGCCGGACGAGCTCAGATTACAGCCGCGGTTGTCGGGCGGCCGAGTCCGCGCTGGTACTCCACGCGGTGGTGTTTTCCAGCTTGCCACAGGTTCCGATTTGTTTCAATCTCCTCGTTGACAGTTCGATTGCTTCTCATCTAAGGTTTCAGCACCGCGACAACTTGAGAGGCCATGGTCCGCAGGCGCGGCCCTCGCCGAAGGAGACTCGGGCCGGATGGAATCGAGCGAAGGACGGGATGTCTTCGCGCGTGAGCGCCAGCAACATATCGCCCGGAGTGTCGAGGAACACGGCCGGGTGCGAGTCACCGACCTTGCCGAGCGATTCGATGTCTCCGAGGTCACGATCCGAAAGGACCTCCGTGTTCTCGAGGCCGAAGGGCGCGTCGTCCGGGCGCACGGCGGCGCATTGGCCCCGGGCCGCAGCCGGCCCGAGCGCGCGTTCGAGGTCCGCGAGCGCCTCCAGCGAACTGAGAAGGAACGGATCGGCGCGACGGCCGCGGCCCTCGTGATCGACGGCGAAAGCATCGCCCTGGACGCGAGCACCACGGCCCTGGCCATGGCCCGGTCGTTGAAGGCTCGCGGCAGCTGGGTGCACCTCACCGTCATCACCAACGGCCTTCGCATTGCCTCCGAACTCGCGGGTCACCACGGGATCACCGTCGCAATGCCCGGAGGCTTCGTCCGATCGGAGGCGCTTTCCGTGGTGGGCCCCCTGGGCAGTGGGCTGCTCGAGCGGGTGAATATCCAGAAGGCATTCATGGGCGCTGCCGGGTTCACTCTGGAGACGGGACTGAGCGACGCGACGGACGAGGAGGCGCAGATCAAGCGCTTGATCGTTGGTTCGGCCCGCGAAGTCGTGGCGCTCATCGATCACACCAAGTGGGGCCGGTCGGCGTTCGCGACCTTCTGCCCGACGGACCGCTTGACCGCTGTCGTCACGGATGTGGAAGCGCCGGTCGCGATGGCCAACGCACTCCGCGAGCGGCACGTCGTCGTCCACGTGACTCCCGGACTCGAGACGGCCCCCGCGCCGGGCCACGAAGCGTCATCGGAATCGACCGTGAGGGTACGCCCAGATGAGTGACATCCGGCCCGAGACAATCCCCGGCGCGGTGCCGGGTCCAGAGGCGACCGGCGCTCCGCCCGCCGCCCTGGTCGGCGTCTCGAAGCGGTTTGGGGCGACCCAGGCGCTTGCGGACGTCTCACTGGCTTTGTTGCCGGGCGAGATCCACGGTCTCGTGGGCGAGAACGGCGCCGGCAAGAGCACGGTAGTCAAGGTGTTCGCCGGCATTCACCAGCCCGATTCCGGCGGCGTCCTGGTCGACGGCAAGCCGGTGCTGCTTCACGGACCAGCGCACGCTCGCGCATTGGGCATCGCCGTCGTCCACCAGGAGCCGCGTCTATTCCCGGACCTGACCGTCGCCGAGAACGTGTTCATGGGCCATGCGCCGACCGGCGGATTCGGCACCGTCGGCTGGCGCGAAATGCGTCGCTCGGCAGACAAGATCTTCGAGAGTCTCAGCGTCCACATGGATTCCGGGGACATCGTTCGCGGCCTCTCGATGGCCGACCAGCAACTGATCGAAATCGCCAAGGCGCTCTCGATCGAAGCGCGCGTGCTCATCCTCGACGAACCGACGGCTTCGCTTTCCGCGCACGAGGTCGAGCGGCTTTTCGCCATCGTCCGCCAGACGCGCGACCGTGGAGTAGCGGTCCTGTTCGTGAGCCACCGCCTGGAAGAAGTCTTCGACCTGTGCGATCGAGCAACCGTGCTGCGCGATGGGCGCCATGTCATCACCGCGCCCACGAAGGAACTCACCCCCCAGGCTCTCGTCCGCCATATGGTCGGCCGTTCCGTGTCGCTGTTCCCGAGGAGCGCAGCGAAAATCGGCGACGTCCTCCTGGATGTGCGCAACTTGACTCGGGTCGGGGCCTTCCGCGACATCTCGTTTTCCGTTCGGTCCGGCGAGATCGTCGGCCTTGCGGGCCTCGTCGGCGCGGGACGCACCGAGGTCGCTCGTGTGTTGTTCGGGCTCGACCGGGCCGATGCTGGCGAGGTTCGGCTCGACGGCAAACGCGTCCGGTTCACGACGGCTTCGGCAGCGCTGAGAGCCGGCCTTGCCTACGTCCCGGAAGATCGGCATCTGGATGGGCTGGTCGAGGGGTTCTCCATCGCGGAGAACGTGACCCTGCCGATTCTGCCGCGACTCTTCCCGCGCTTGTTTCTGCGCGGCAGTCGAGAACGCGGGCTGGCCGATGGATACATCGAGCGGCTGCGGATCAGGTCGACGGGCGCCGACGAGCTGATCGAAGCGCTATCCGGCGGCAACCAGCAGAAGGTCGTCATCGCCAAATGGCTGGCGACGAATCCGCGGGTGCTCATCCTCGACGAGCCGACTCGCGGCGTCGACATCGGAGCGAAAGTGGAGGTCCACCGAATCATTTCCGACCTGGCCGCTTCGGGCCTCGGAATTGTGCTCATCTCCAGCGAACTTCCCGAGGTGCTCGCCATGAGCGATCGGATCCTCGTTCTCCATGAAGGCCGGATCGCGGCCGAGATCCCGCGAGCCGAGGCCACCGAGGAGAAGGTCATGTTCGCGGCCACCGGACAGGCAGCGGAGGTTACGTCGAGTGGCGAGTAGCGTCGCGGTAGCGGGCAGCCAACACAACCGCGTCGGCGTCCTGATCGGCGGGCTCGCGCGATCCCGCGAATTGACGCTCGCCGGCGTGATCATCGTTCTGTCGGCAATCGTCGCCGTCTTCGCCCCGAACTTCCTGACGACCGACAATCTCGGACCGGTCACCACGCTCGCGGCGATCATCGCCATCGCGGCCGTCGGCGAGGCCCTGGTCATCGTGACCAAGAACATCGACCTCTCCGTCGAATTCGACGATCGGCGTCGTCGCCTTCACCGTCGGCCTGATCCTCAAGGAGCACGCGCTCCCGGTCCAGCTGGCGTGGATCGCCGGCATCGGGCTCGGCCTCGCCCTCGGGATGTGCAACGGCGTGATCGTCTCCGTCTTCAAGGTGCCGTCGATCGTGGCCACCCTGGGCACGATCAGCATCTTCCGCGGTCTGTGCTTCGTCGTGGCGAACGGCAAGGAGATCAACCTCAACGACCTGCCGGACGGCTACACCAACCCCGCCAGCCAGAGCTTCTTCGGCATCCCGCTCTTCGTCATCCTGGCCGTCGTCGTGGTGGCCGCCATGGCGCTGGTCCTGCGCTACTCCACTCTGGGTCGCCTGTTCTACGCCGTCGGCAGCAACGCCGAGGCCGCCGCGACCATTGGCGTTCGCTCACGTTCGACCGTCTTTTTGGCCTTTGCCCTGTGCGGAATGCTGGCCGGCATCGCGGGCGTGTTGTGGGGCATCAACTACGGCGCCATCTACGCCAACTCCGCATCCGGCCAGTCGCTGGCCGTCATTGCGGGGGTCGTGGTCGGCGGGGTATCGATCTCTGGTGGCTCGGGGACCGTGATCGGGGCAGCTCTCGGAGCGCTCTTCCTCGGCCTGATCAACAACGCCCTCATCCTCCTGGGCGCTCCGCAGGAGTGGCTCCAGCTGATCTACGGCGCCGTGATCCTCTTCGCCGTATCCACCGACGCGCTGATCCAGGTGCGGACGCAGCGTGCCAAAGCACGGAGTCGAATCCGATGACCCAGGATCCGCAAGCGATGAGCCAGCCTTCCGACGCCGCATTGGTTCCCAGTGCGCCGGCGCCGGTCGGGGCCGGCCGCCGATCGGGCAACCCGTTGGGCGGCGCGGGTAGCTTCCTGAGCGCGATCGCCCGCTGGGAAGTGCTCCTCGTCCTCATCCTCGCGGTCATCGTGTGGTCGGGCTCGCAGATATCTCCGTTCTTCATCCAGCCCGACTTCTGGAACTCGACCAACTTCGGGGCATCGATCAGCGGCACGATGGAGGTCGCGATCATGGCCCTGGCCATGACCCCGATCATCATCACCGGGGACATCGATCTCTCGGTCGAGTCGATGGTCGGCCTGTCGGGCGTCGCCCTCGGCGTTCTGTGGACGGCCGGCATCCCGCTTGAGGTCGGCATCCCAATCGTGCTGGTCGTCGGTCTGCTGGGAGGCCTGTTCAACGGCCTGCTGGTGACCCGCTGGGGCCTGCCGGCCTTGGTCGTGACGCTCGGGACGCTCGCCCTCTACCGCGGGCTGGCAAACGCCGTCCTGGGCACGAGTTATGTCACCAACTTCCCCTCGGAATTCACGGCCTTCGGCTTCGGCTACGTGCCGGGCACGCAGGTCCCCTGGACGTTACTCGCGTTCCTGATCCTGGCCGTGGTCTTCACCGCCGTGATGCACCTCACCTGGATTGGACGCCAGGTGTTCGCCATCGGCAAGAACAAGGACGCCTCTCGATATTCGGGAGTGCGCGTCGCGACGCTTCGGACGTCCCTCTTCGCCGTTTCGGGCATGGTCGCTGCGTTTGCCGGCATCATGCTGGCGCTGCGATACAACAGCGTGCGATCGGACAACGGCACGGGGCTGACGCTCACGGTCGTGATGATCGCCGTGCTGGGTGGCGTCGACATCAACGGCGGCAAGGGGACCATCCCCGGCGTCATCCTGGCCGTATTCACCCTCGCCGCGCTTCAGAGCGCCCTGCGCCTGGCCGGTGTCTCGAGCGAGTACCAGAACGTCGCCATCGGGCTGCTTCTGATCGTCTCGGTCATCGCCCCCCAACTAGCTCGCCGGTCTCGGGCCCTGGTCGATCGCCTGCGTACAGGTCGACCCCGACAAGCGCAGGGTCCGCCGTCCGGCGAGATCGTTCGGTTAAGGCTCGGAAGGGAGGAGTTGCTCGACATTCCAAGTCGCTCGAACGAGGAGACGCTGAGTGCTCCTCAACATTCGAAGGAGGATTGGGTCTATGTTCCATCGCGTTCCGCGAGCGGCCGCAGCCGTGGCGCTCGCACTCTTCGTAGTCGGTTGTAGTTCGACGGCGGCAACGCCCACCGCCGCCCCCGCGACGCCGGCCCCGGCAACGCCGGCCCCGGCAACGCCGGCCCCGGCAACGCCGGCCCCGGCAACGCCGGCCCCCATAACCGTCGTCATGATCCCGAAGCAGGTCAACAACCCGTACTTTGACGTCGCCTTCAAGGGCGCCCAGCAGGCCGCCAAGGATCTCGGCGGCACTGTCACCCAGGTGGGTCCGAGCGCCGCAGACGCGACGCAGCAGATCCCCTTCATCCAGACCGCAACGACTCAGAAGGCATCGGCGATCCTAGTCTCCGCTGACGACGCGACCGCCATCGCCCCCGCCCTGCAGGCCGCCATGGCCGCCGGCACCAAGGTCGTCGGCTATGACTCCAGCCCGGCGAAGGGCGCCTACAACGTCTTCGTGAACCAGGCCGACACAGCCGGTATCGGCAAGGGCCTCGTCGACATGGCGTGCACCGAAGCACCGAGCTGCACCGGCGAGATCGCCGTTCTCTCGGCCGCCCAGACCGCGACGAACCAGAACGCCTGGATCGACGCGATGAAGACGACCCTGTCGAGTGACTCCAAGTACGCCAAACTCAAGCTCGTCGCCACTGTCTACGGCAACGACGACCCGGCAATCAGCACGACGCAGGCTCAGGCCCTGCTCACTGCCCACCCGAACCTCAAGGTAATCGTTGCCCCGACGACCGTCGGCATCGTCGCCGCGGCGCAGGTGGTCAAGGCCCAGAACAAGACCGGTAAGGTCTTCGTCACCGGCCTTGGCACCCCCAAGGGCATGGTGGACTTCGTCAAGGGCGGACAGTCCCCTGTGTTCGCTCTCTGGAACGTCACAGACCTCGGCTACCTCGCGTACGCCGTGGCCGTCGACCTGATCAACGGGACGATCAAGGGCAACCCAGGCGATAAGTTCACGGTCAAGTTCGCCTCCGGCAGCGTTGACTACACGATCGGCGCAGACGGCGTCGTCGTTCTCGGACCCCCGTTCGTCTTCAACAAGGACAACATCGACTCGTTCGTGACGTCCTTCGGCTTCTAGCCACGACACCCGGTCACATTCAAGCCGACCCCGGCCCGGGATCTCCCCGGCGCCGGGGTCGGCGCTATTGAAGAGGCTCCAATGGAACGTGTCGCGTTTGCGATGAAGCTTCTCCCCGGTGCGGAGGCCGAATACCGGCGGCGTCATGCCGCCGTCTGGCCGGAGATGCTGGACGCGCTTCGGGCGGCAGGAGCTCGCAACTACTCCATCTACCTGCACAACGACGACCTGTTCGGAGTTCTCGATGTCGACGACTTCGAGCGCTTCCGGACGATGATGGATCAAGCCCCCGTCAACGCTCGCTGGCAGGCGGACATGGCCGCGCTCATCGATCCTTGCACCGATCCCGCGACCGGCTTCCATCGACGCCTTGACGAGGTGTTCCATCTCGACTGAGATGGGTGCGACGGGACGGTCCTGGGCCGGCATAGCCTGACCGCCGCTCCGGCTGCCTCGCGCGGGAGGCGAACCCTGCGCCGCCTCGGCAGGCGGCGCCACCAGCAGGAGGTCACAGGCGACATGGCGCTACCAGAACCATTCCCGGCCCTGGATGAGATCCTCGCCTCGATAGGCGCAGGCGGCAGTCACGTAGCCGCCATCGAAGCCAGCGAAGGCGCGGCGGGCAATATCTCCGTCTACATCGGCTGGCCGATCGAGGTCCGTCGACGATTCCCGATCGTCGAGAAGATCACGCTGCCGCAGCCCGCGCCGCATCTCGCGAACGGCATCGTCGTTGTCACCGGCTCCGGCCGGCGGCTTCGCGAGATCCACGAAGATCCCACGGCCAATCTCGGCGCCGTCCTGATCTCGCCCGACGGCATCACCGGCACGCTCCACACGGCGCCGAACCGGCTCTTCGATCGCGTGACCTCGGAGTGGAACTCGCACCTCGCGGTTCACGACGACACGGTCCAGCGGACGGGCACGAACTTCCACGCGGTGGTCCACGCCCAGCCTCCTCGCCTCACCTACCTGAGCCACATCGCCGAGTATCGGAACGAGCAGTACCTCAACCAGCGCCTGCTGCGGTGGGAACCGGAGACGATCATCAACCTGCCGGCCGGCATCGGTGCTCTTCAGTTCATGCTGCCCGGCTCCGCGCGGCTCATGGAGGCGAACGTCGAGAGTCTTCGCGGGCACCGCATCGTCGTGTGGGCAAAGCACGGTGTCATGGCCCGGTCGGACATCTCCGTGAAACGGGCCGTGGACCGAATCGAGTATGCGGAGACCGCGGCCAATTACGAGTACATGGACCTGCTGGTCGGCGGCCGCGCAGAAGGACTCAGCGTCGACGACCTGCGGGCCGTAGTGGCCGCATTCGACGTCAAGACCACGCTTGTGTGAGCGCCTGAGCACGACGACGGCAGCCTGCGGTCGGGCGTAGCCGCATCAGGTCACAAGCGGGGCGCGACGCTCATTTGAGCGCTTGCCGCTCAAATGTTAGGGTGCTAGGATGCCCGTATGACCTCGCTCGCCGAGGCGGTCTCAAGGATCTCCAAATGCTGCCCGGCGGGTGCCAACGAGGAGTAAATGAACCCATCGGTGCGACCGGAAGGACGTCCCGCGCGACTGCAGGTGGTCACCACCGTGCTCGCTGCGCGCCGCTACTTCCTGGACGGTGCGAGCAAAAGCGAGATCGCCGAGGAACTCGGGATTTCGCGCTTCAGGGTCGCCCGCCTGCTCGATGGGGCTCTCCGGGACGGGATCGTTCGGATCGAGATCGGAGCACCGCCCGAAATCGACCTGGACCTTTCGACCGAGCTCGCAGCCCGTTACGGCTTGAGGGACGCCCTGGTCGTCCGCACGATTGAGGGCCCCGACGATTTCAAGAGAGAGCAGCTCGGACGGGCGTGCGCCGAGTTGTTGAGCGAGACCCTCGAGGCAGAGGACGTGGTCGGGATCTCGTGGGGACGGACCCTCCACTCGATGGTCGGCCACCTGACCAGGCTGCCGGCCTGCACGGTCGTCCAGATCGTCGGCAGCGTCCCCACCCTCGAGCTCGACGTCAACTCGATGGAGGTCGTCCGGCGAATGGCCGATTGCGCCGGCGGCCCCGTATTCCCGCTACCGGTACCGCTGCTCGTCGACAGTCCGGCGATGGCCACCGCGCTACGGGGCGACCCGCATGTCCACAAGACCATCGCCATGTTCGATCAGCTGACCAAGGCGGTCGTCGGCATCGGGGCATGGACCGCGAGCGGATCGACGGTTCGTGCCGCGCTACCCGAGGAGCTCGCCGCAACCCTGGATGGGGCCGGTGCCGTCGCGGATGTCTGCTCCAACGTCCTCGACGCGAAGGGCGGCGAGATACGGGCCGGCGGCCTGCCCGACCGCCTGATTGCCATCAGCCCGGATCAGCTTCGAGCCGTGCCGAACGTCGTGGCGATTGCCGGCGGCGCCGCGAAGGCGCCGGCAATTCTCTCTGCCCTCCTGAGTGGGCTCATCCACCAATTGATCACCGATGAGGAAGCGGCTCGTCTGCTTCTCGCCGTATGAAAAGGACAACAGCGAACCTATGAAGACGTCACCACGAACCAAGCCAGGGGTATCCACCATGGTCACGGAGCCGGTTTACCGGAGCGACACTCGACCCGACTTCGCGCCGTTCGAGGAGTCCCTGGGCTCGATTCGCGGCTTCGACTTCGCCGGCGACGCAGGCTCCGAGATCGCTGGCGGGCGGCTCACCCGCGCCGGGGCGCTCGACCTGCTCGACGACATGCTGGCCATCCGCGAACTCGAGGAGATGATCGTCCGCCTGCGCTCCGGCGGTTACGATCCGCTGCCCGGCTACGACTACCGCGGGCCGACGCACGTCTCGATCGGCCAGGAAGCGACGCTCGGTCGGCGCCTGCGGCGCCCTCAGTGCGGACGACCACGTCACCAGCACCCATCGCGGCCACGGCGATGCATCGCCAAGGGCTTCGCCGCGATCCGGCCGATGACGGACGAGCGCTGCGGGCCCGCGCCCCCTGGACGAAGGCCAAGGATCGGGACGGACTGCTCGAAGCCGCCCTCGAGGAGCACATCTATCGCATCATTGCCGAGCTGTTCGGCAAGGACGAGGGCTACTGCCGCGGCCGCGGCGGCGGGATGCACATCGGCGACTTCTCGACGGCCATCTCGGCGCCAACGCCATCGTCGGCGGCAGCGTGCCGATCGCCACGGGCGCGGCGATGGCCCTTCGCTACCGTGGATCCGACAAGGTCGTCTGCTGCTTCGCCGGCGACGGCGCCTACGCCAACGGCGTCGTCCTCGAATCGCTCAACTGGGCCGCGCAGGCGCAGTTCACCAATCACCTGGCCGGGGCGCAAGCCGCGGGCCTGCCGATCATCTTCTTGGTCGTCAACAACCACTACGGCATGACCCATCGCACCGACGACGAGGTCATGGGCGTCGACCACCTGGCGCGCCGCGCGGCCGGCTTCGCCGAGAACAACATGCACGCCGAGATGGTCAATGGCATGAACGTGCTCGCCGTGCGCGACGCGGTCGATCGCGCGCGGCGACCTGCCGCGAAGGCAAGGGCCCGGTCCTGATCGAGGCCAGCACGTACCGCTACTACGGCCACTCGCTCTCCGATCCGCGCAACGAGTATCGCACCGAGAGGAAGAGGCGGCCTGGCAGGCGGTCGACCCGATCGAGCGGCTCAAGGGCCAGCTGCTCGCGGCCGGCGTGGCCGATGAGGCCGCCATCGCGGCAGTCGAGGCCGGAGCACGCGAGCGCAACGCCCGCGCCGCGATCCGCGCGTCGACGGCCACCGATCCCGCCCCGGCCGATCTGCTCAAGTACCTGTACACCGACACCGCGGCCGACGTCGTGCCGGATCCCGAGGGCGCAGTCGTCACGTACGCGACCCTCCCGTAGCCAAGCGCGTCAACGGCGAAATGACCTACAAGGACGCCCTCAACGAGGCGCTCGTCGAGGAAATGCTGCGCGACAGCCGCGTCGTCTTCTACGGCGAGGACGTGGCCGATTACGGCGGCGCCTTCAAGGTCACCAAGGGTCTGCTCGAGGCCTTCGGCCGCGAGCGCGTCTTCAACACGCCGATCTCCGAGGCCTGCATCTGCGGCACCGCCGTCGGCGCGGCGATGATCGGGCTGCGGCCCGTCGTCGAGCTGATGTACATCGACTTCGCGCTGATGTCGTCCGACCAGATCAGCAACCAGGCGGCAAGTGGCACTACATGAGCGGCGCCCAGACCGAGGTGCCGCTCGTCATCCGCGCCTCGGTCGGCGCCGGCAAGGGCTACGGCGGCCAGCACTCGCAGACGCTCGAGAGCATCTTCTCCCACATCCCCGGCCTGTACGTGGTCTATCCGGCCACGCCGGCCGACGCCAAGGGCCTGCTCAAGTCGGCGATCCGGACAACAACCCGGTCCTGTTCGTCGAGAGCCAGGGGCTGTACGGCATCAAGGGCGTCGTGCCGGAGGGCGAGTACCTCGTGCCGCTCGGCGTCGCGCGAGTCGCGCGCGAGGGCACCGACGTCACGATCGTGGCCTGGGGCCCGGCCGTGCATCGACGCCCTCAAGGCGGCCGACAAGCTGAAGGCCGAGCAGGGCATCAGGCCGAGGTCATCGACCTGCGCAGCCTGGTGCCGCTGGACATGGAGACCGTCCTTGCGCTCGGTGCACAAGACCGGCCGCTGCGTCGTCGCCAGCCAGGCCGTTCTCATCGGCAGCTTCGTCAACGAGATCGTCGCCCGCATCCAGGACGAAGCCTTCGACTACCTCGACGCCCCGGTCGGCCGCGTCGGCGCCAAGAACGGCATCGCGCCGCAGGCCGAGGGCCTCGAGACGGCGTTCCTGCCGAACGCCGACGACATCTTCGCGGCGGTGGCCGCGCTACTGTAGCCCAGACGATCGCCGACTCCGCGAGGGACACCGATGGCCCATCCGATCCTCATGCCCAAGCCCGGCCAGATGACCGAGGAGTGCGCCCTCGTCGCCTGGCTCAAGCACGAGGGCGACCCGGTCAACAAGGGCGACATCCTCTTCGAGATCGAGACCGACAAGTCGAACATGGACGTCGAGGCCTTCGAGGAGGGCGTGCTGCTGAAGCGCCTCGTCGAGGAGGGCGAGACCGTCCCGGTCAACGCGGTCTGTGCCTACGTCGGCGAGCCCGGCGAGGCCATCCCCGACGCTCCGTCGCCGGTCGTGAAGACCGCGCGGTGGCCGCGCCGGAGCCGACGCCGGCCGAGGCGCCGCCTCTCGCGGCTGCAGCCCCGCTGCCAGCCTCTGCCCGCCGACAGGCGCCCGTGGCGGCGGCCACGACGCGGCGGCTCCGTCGCGCACCGACGGCGCGGTCACCTCCGCATCAGCCCGCGGGCCAGCCGGCTCGCGCCACGGCCGGGCATCGATCCGCGCACGCTCGCCGGCACCGGGCCCGAGGGCCGGATCACCGAGCGGGACGTCCGAGCCGCCCTCGGAGGCCGGCACGCGGCCGCGCGGCCCCGGCTGCCACGCCCGACCGTCGCGGCCGCCGCCGAGCCGCGCCGCTCGCACGACTGGAACGGCCGACGACACGGGACCCACGGCAGATGAGCCGGATGCGCCGCGTCATCGCCGAGCGGCTCACGCTGAGCGCGACGACCGTCCCTCAGTTCACGGTCACCGTCGCCGTCGACATGACCCGGCTGCTCGCCCTGCGGACCGAGCTCAAGGCCGCCGGCAACGCTCTCACCGTCACTGACTTCATCGTCCCGGCCGTGGCGCAGACCCTGGTCGAGTTCCCGCGACGTCAACTCGCGCACCGACGGCGTCTCGGTTTGGCCCCGCCGCCGCGTCCACCTCGGGCTGGCCGTGTCGCTGCCCGACGGCCTGGTCGTGCCGGTCATCCGCGACGCCGATCGCCGCTCGCTCGCCGACCTGCACGCGCGTGGCGCGGAACTCGCCGAGGGCGCCCGCAACGGCACGCTTCCGCCCGACGACATGACCGGCAGCACGTTCACGATCTCGAACCTCGGGATGTTCGGCGTCGACGAGTTCAGCGCGATCATCAATCCCGGCGAGTCGGCGATCCTCGCCGTCTCGAGCGTCGTCCCGACGCCGGTCGCGGTCGGCGACGGAATCGGGGTCCGGCAGATCATGAAGCTGACCCTGACGGCGGACCACCGGCTCGTCGACGGCGAGCTGGCCGCCCGGTTCCTGAACGCGCTCCGCCGCCGGCTCGAGGATGCCGACGCATTCCGCGGCGACGTGCTCAACGGTTGAGGCCAGCGGCAGACAGGAGCGACATGAACCGGACCGCGAAGCTCCGGGCCGGTCGGGCAGAGCGTCTGGCTCGACAACATCACCCGCGACCTGCTGACGAGCGGGACGCTCGAGCGCTACATCGCGGAGCTCTCCGTGACCGGCCTGACGTCCAACCCGTCGATCTACGACAAGGCGATCGGCGGCTCCGCCGCCTACGACGAGCCGATCGAACGACTCGTCGGCGGCAGGCTCCGACAGCCGAGAGCATCTTCTTCGAGCTGGCGCTCGACGACCTGCGCCGGGCCGCCGACCTGTTCCTGCCCATTCATCGGCGGACGAACGGCGTCGACGGCTTCGTCTCGCTCGAGGTTTCGCCGCTCCTCGCCCACGATGCCGCGGCAACGATCCGCGCGGCGAGCCGGCTCCACGCGGCTGGGTGGCCGGTCCAACCTGTTCATCAAGATCCCCGGTACGCCGAGCCGGTCTGGGGGCGATCGAGGAAACCATCTTCGCCGGCGTCCCGGTCAACGTCACCCTTCTCTTCTCGACCGAGCAGTACCTCGCGGCCGCCGACGCCTACATCCGCGCGATCGAGCGCCGCGTCGAAGCCGGGCTCGACCCGTACGTCGCTTCCGTCGCGTCGGTCTTCGTCAGCCGCTGGGACGGTCCGCTGGCCGGCGACCTGCCGGCCGATCTCCACCTCCAGCTGGGCATCGCAACCGCCCGCAGGACGTACGCCGCCTACCGCGCGCTCCTTGAGAGCGATCGCTGGCAGCGACTCCTCAACGAGGGAGCCCGACCGCAGCGGCTCCTCTGGGCGAGCACCGGCACGAAGGATCCTAAGGCGTCCGACGTCCTCTACGTCGAGGCGCTCGCGGCCCCGCTGACCGTCAACACGATGCCGGAGGAGACGCTGCACGCGTTCGCCGACCACGGGACGGTCGGCGGAACGCTCGCGGCCGGGCCCGATCCTCAGAACGACGCGCTTATCGCGCGGTTCGAGGCGGCTGGAGTGGAGGTTGCCGAACTCGGGTTCCGCCTCCAGGAGCAGGGCGTCGAGGCCTTCGCACGGGCCTGGCAGTCCCTGCTTGCGCGGATCGAGGAGAAGGCCGCGGCTATTGCGGCCGGATGACTTCTCGCGCAAGTCCGGGCTCGGGAGCGGCCTGAGATCGGGGCGCGGGCGGGAAGCCGGACGTCGGCGCGCCGCGCCGACCTGAGGGCGCACTCGCAGGCTAGGAGCTCCAGACCATCGGTGCTCAAGCGCGGCAGACCGCTGTCCGCCGAGCCCAGGCCGGGCGATAGGAGCCGAGACACGGTTACGGCGCCGAAATGGCCAACGGACGTGACCGGGCCACTCGGCCAGGATCGGCGGCCCGTCCGAGACCGGCCCCCGGGTCGCGCTTGGCGCCCCGGGGAGCCGACGGCGGGTCCTTGATCGCTACTTGACCTCGACGGCCGCCTTGCCGCCGCGAAGCGGAGCCGACCGCTTGACCGGCTTGGGCAGCGTCTCGGTGCCGACGAGGGTCTCGTTGTCCTTGCCGCGGATGAACGCCTCGACGCGGTTGAAGGCGATGTCGTCGTGGAGCTGGATCGGCGGGCTCTTCTTGAAGTACGCCGAAGGAGCGACGAGCGCGCCCTTCAGACCGCGATCGAGACCGAGCCTGAGACAACGAAGGGCGTCGATGACGACGCCGGCGCTGTTGGGGCTGTCCCAGACCTCGAGCTTGAGCTCCGCCTTGAGCGGCACGTCGCCGAATGTCGTGCCCTCCATGACGATGTAGCAGTACTTGCGGTCGAGCAGCCAGGGCACGTGGTCGCTCGGGCCGACGTGGACATTGTCGGGATCGATGTCGTAGTCGAGCATCGAGGTGACGGCGTTGGTCTTGCTGATCTTCTTGGACTCCAGGCGCTCACGCTCGAGCATGTTCAGGAAGTCGGTGTTGCCGCCGAAGTTGAGCTGGTAGGTGCGATCGAGGCGGACGCCGCGATCCATGAAGAGGCGGGTCAGGACGCGGTGGGTGATCGTCGCCCCGACCTGGCTCTTGATGTCGTCGCCGATGATCGGCAGGCCCTTCTCGGCGAAGCGGCGCTGCCAGTACGGCTCGCGGGCGATGAAGACCGGGATGCAGTTCACCACGCCGACGCCGGCGGCGAGCGCCTGCTCGACATACCACTTGGTGGCTTCCTCGGAGCCGACGGGGAGGTAGTTGATGAGGACGTCGACCTTCTTCTCCTTGAGGATGCCGACCACGTCGGCGGTCGGTCCGGGCGCCTTCTCGATGATCTGGGAAAGGTACTTGCCCAGGCCGTCGTGGGTCATGCCGCGCTCGACCTTGACGCCGAGGTTCTGGACCTTGTGGAAGACGAAGGTGTTGTTCGGCTTGGTGTAGATGGCCTCGGAGAGGTCCTTGCCAACCTTGTTCTTGTCGATGTCGAAGGCGGCCACGAACTCGACGTCCCGGATGTGGTAGCCGCCCAGGTTGACGTGCATGAGGCCGGGGATGAAGTCGGTCTCATCCGCGTTCTCGTAGTAGTAGCGACCCTGGACGAGGCTGCTCGCGCAGTTGCCCACGCCCACGATGGCGACGCGGATCTTCTTGCCCCGTTCGGGCGCGCGGCCGTTGCCGCTTACCGGCGCCGCAGCCACGTTTGCGTGGCTCGCGTTCGCGGCGTCGCTGCTCAACTTCTCGCTCACTGTTCTCCTTGCTCCTCTTTGCGAAGCTGCGTACGAACGTGCCAGGTGCGCTGGATTGCCGTGATGCTGGCCGCGGCGAAGATCAGGCCGAGCGTCGCCCCCAGCCAGAGCTGGCCGCGAGCACCCGATCCCACGCCTCCGTCGAGGCCGGCACAACGTACCTTTATATAAATTCATATTGATGCTAAAACAGCCTCTCCCACCTGTCAAGGTACGCGAGTGCGGGCAGAGGTCCCGTACAGCACGAAGACCCGGGCTGATGGACCGTTGCTACGCCGCGGGGCCGCGCCGATCGCGGCAAGCGCGGCCACTGCGGCGAGCGCGAAACGAGAATACCCAGGACGATCACCGAGCCCCCGAGGATCTGCCCGAGGACGATCGACTCGCCCAGGAAGATCGCCGCCAAAGCCACTGCGAAAGCCGGAACCAGAAACTGGAAGAGCATGGTGCGAGTCGGGCCCAGGACCTTGACGGCTTCGAACATCACGACGTTGGCTGCCGCAGCCGCGAGCAGGGCGCAGAACGCATATAGCCCGAGCGTGCCGGCGTTCATGTGTGACGGGTCGAATGAGGAGAGCTGCCAGAGCGCGATGGGGAGCATGCCAAGACAGCCCAGGCCGATCGCCCACGTGGCCGTCTTCAGCGGGGAGTGACGGCGCAGCACCGGCGCGCCGAAGGCCACGTAGCAGGCCCAGCAGATAGTCGCTGCGAAGGTCATGAGGTCGCCCGCGGACGCGCCGGTGAACCCGAAACCGTGCGTCATGCCGACAACGGCTACCGCTCCGGACAGCGCGATGGCCGCCCCGATGACCTTGGCCCGCGAGATCGTGTCCGAGCCCACGGCCGCGGCGATCAGCATCGTCGAGACCGGAGTCGCGGCTGTGATCAGGGCGGAGTTGGAGGCAGTGGTTCGTCCAAGGGCCGTCGCCCAGAGGTCCTGATAGAGACCGAAGCCGGCCATGCCCAGGAGCAGCATCGGCAGGACGTCGCGGCGCGGCAGCCAGATGCTGCCTTCTCGCCAGCGCAGCACCGCGAGCAGCACGAGGAATGCCGTCCCGAACCTCACGAAGGCAAAGAGGACCGGCGGCACGTCCCGAATGACGGTCTTGACCACCACGACGTTGGCGCCCCAGGTGAGCATCACCAGCAGGACCGCGAGCTCGGCCAGGTGCAGAACGCGAGCGCTCGGAGCCGCTCCGGTCCCTCTGGAGCCCGGACGATCGACCGAACGAGTCATCGAGATGGTCCCTACCTGATTACAGGGCCCGGGCCTCGGGCCGTCCTGGCAATGCCCGGGCCTCGGGCCGTCCTGGCAATGCCCGTGCCGCGGGCCGGCCTTGGGGGCAAGCCTGAGCGCCAGGGCGGGTCGGAGATCGCCCGACCGCGGCCGCGGCGGCTCCCACTCGCCGGAAACGCGATCGCCCGAGCCAGCGGCTCGGGCGACGGCCCAACGGCGACGGCGGCGAGGTGCTAGACGTTCTCCTGGTCGAGCTCGAGCGACTCCTCGTCGCCCTCCTCGGTCAGCTTGAGCCAGACGAAGAGGCCCGCCAGCACAAGCAGCGGAATGATGACGAGTGCCGCGAGGATGACCAGAAGCCCGACCACCAAGTACTTGAAGAACGCTTTCATGGCCTACCTCCGCTACCCGCCGTATCTGCCAACCGAGCGCGCTCAGGCTCCCGGCTGGGGCTTGGCTTCCTTTTCGCCTCGCAAGTCCGGGGACTGGGCGATCATCGCCTCGACCTCGTCGCGAGTGAACTCCGCGATCACGTGCCGGCTACCGGTCTGAGTCCACATCAGCAGCCTCAGAACGAACGCACCGTCCTGTTCGAAGAAGAAGATGTCGCGCGGCTTCTGTTCGTCCACGTAACGACCGACGACACGGAACGCCTGCTCATAGTAGCCCGCCTGGCCCCAGGTGACCGCGTGGCCCTTGTCGTCGCGCTTCGCGTGGCCCTCTTCCATGAACCGGGCGATGTCGTCGTCCAGGAAGGTGAAGGTCTCTTTGGTCTGCTGGCCGAGATTCTCGGACCACGCGCCTGCCGAGGACGAGTCGACGATCAGGCCCTGTACGACGAACCCGTCGGGCGCTTCCACGACGAGAATCTCGCGCATGCCGCGCTGATCAAGGAATGCGCCGATCGACCGCAGGACTTCCTCGTAGTTCTGGCGGGGACTGCCGTCGTAGATCCGCATTTCATTTCCTCGTGCTCGCCGCCCCTGTCCGCGGCTCTGCGCCGGGCCCTGCCGGCAGGCACCGCCTGATCCCCGACCACGGGCGTCGCCTGGAGTCGAGTGTACCAGCCTGCAACGCCCTCGCAACTGCCTTCGGACGGTACGGCGGCCGGGCGCACGGCCCCGCCGCATAGCCCCAACAGCCCCGAGCCTTAGAATGAGCCCGTAACTGGAGTTGAGGTGCCGGATCCACGCGGTTCGGCACGCTCGCCTCGAGGGTGAAATCGGTCCGCGCTGCCGGACCGCCACTCGAGAGGTTCGAACGAGGCATCGACGGCTCGGCCGGCCGCGCCCGAGGTACCAGTCGGGCCAGACCTCAGGGTCTGCGAGGGCGGAACCGGTCCATACGCCGAAAGCGAGACCTGGAGGTCGAATGACCACTGCGGCCGAGAACCTCGACCAGCTGGCGATCGACACCATCCGGACGCTGTCAATGGACGCGGTCCAGAAGGCGAATTCGGGCCATCCTGGGGCGCCGATGGGGATGGCGCCGATGGCGTACACGCTCTGGACCCGCTTCTTGCGCCACGCCCCGACGGACCCGAGCTGGCCGAATCGCGACCGCTTCGTGCTGTCGGCCGGGCACGCCAGCATGCTCCTCTACTCGCTGCTGTACCTGACCGGCTACGGGCTGACGCTCGAGGATCTCCAGTCCTTCCGACAGTGGGCTTCTCGCACGCCCGGCCATCCGGAGCACGGCATGACCGCGGGCGTCGAGGCCACTACCGGACCCCTCGGCCAGGGCTTCGCCAACGCGGTGGGCATGGCCATCGCCGAGCGCCGACTGGCGACCGAGTTCAACCGGCCCGGCCACGAACTCATCGACCACTACATCTATGCGATCTGCTCCGACGGCGACATCCAGGAGGGGATCTCGGCCGAGGCCGCTTCCCTGGCCGGGCACCTGCGGCTCGGCAAGCTGGTCTTTCTGTACGACGACAACCACATCCAGCTCGACGGACCCACCGCAATGGCCTTCACCGAGGACGTGCTGGGACGGTTCGACGCCTACGGCTGGCATACGCAGCGGGTCGAGGACGGCAACGATCTCGACTGCGATTCGACGGGGCCATCGCGACAGCCCGAGCCGACGACCGACCCAGCCTGATCGCAGTTCGAACGCACATCGGCTACGGCGCGCCGACCAAGCACGACTCGCAGAAGGCCCACGGGGCGCCGCTCGGCGAGGACGAGGTCCGCGGCGCCAAGGAGTTCTACGGCTGGGACCCGGACCGCCATTTCTACGTCCCGGACGCCGCCCTGCGCCATTACCGCGAGGCGATCCCCGCCGGAGAGAAGCTCGTCGCGGAGTGGCAGGGGCAGCTGGCCCGCTACCGCCGCGACTACCCTGCCGAGGCCGCGGAGCTGGATCGCCGGTGGAAGGGCCGCCTGGCTGCCGGCTGGGCCGACGGCCTCAAGACCTACGCCGCCGGCGACGAAGTGCCGACGCGAAAGGCCGGCAGGAGGCGATCAACGCCCTCGCCGGCACTGTGCCGGAGCTGTTCGGCGGGTCCGCGGACCTGTCCGAGTCCAACCTGACGGACGTGACCGGCGGCGGGCTATTCGAAACGGACAACCCGGGCGGCCGCAACATCCGATTCGGCGTCCGCGAGCACGCCATGGGCGGCATCGCCAACGGCATCGCCCTGTACGGCGGCTTCATCCCGTACGCCGCCACGTTCCTGGTCTTCAGCGACTACATGCGCGGCGCCGTCCGCCTGGCCGCGATCACCGGCCTCCGGGTGGTCTACGTCTGGACCCACGACTCTGTGGCAGTCGGCGAGGACGGACCCACGCACGAGCCGGTCGAGCAGGTGGCGGCGCTGCGGGCAATACCGAACCTAGACGTCATCCGGCCGGGCGACGCCAACGAGACCGCCGCGGCCTGGTGTTGCGCGGTGGAACGCGACGACGGCCCAACGGCCCTTATCCTCTCGCGCCAGAAGCTTCCGGTCCTGGCAGGCACGGCCGAGAAGGCCCGCGCCGGGGTGGCTCGAGGCGGGTACGTCCTGCGCCACGCGTCGGGCGACGCTGCCCGGCCGGACCTGATCCTGATCGGCGACGGGGTCCGAGTTGCAGCTCGCTGCCGGCGCCGCCGAGGCGCTCGAGAAGGAGGGCATCCGGACCCGCGTCGTCAGCCTGCCGTCCTGGGAGCGGTTCGAAGCGCAGGACGCGGCCTATCGCGAGTCGATCCTGCCACGGGCGGCCCACAAGCGCGTTGCAGTCGAGGCCCTGAGTCCGTTCGGCTGGGAGCGCTACGCCGGCGACGAAGGCGCGATCGTCGGCATCGACCACTTCGGCGCGTCGGCCCCGGGGGACGAGGTGCTGCGCCACTTCGGCTTCACCGTCGAACGGGTCACCGAGATCGGCCGGAAGGTCGTCCGCGACGGGTCTCCACGGCCGCGTGCCCACGCTCGAACGTGGCCCGGAACCGGGCTGAAAGGAGGCCAAGATGCGCGTCGCGCTGGCAGCCGACCATGCCGGGGCGGAGCTGAAGACCGAGCTGCTGGCCCGGCTGGCCCCGCTCGGCCACGAGCTGATCGATCTGGGCGGCGACGGCTCCAACCCCGACGACGACTACCCGGACTACAGCCGGGCCCTGGGGCTGGCCATCCTCGACGGCCGGGCGGACCGCGGCATCCTGGTCTGCGGCAGCGGCGTCGGTGCTTCGATCGCGGCCTCGAAGATGCCCGGGATCCGGGCCGGCCTGTGCCACGACACGTACTCCGCGGGCCAGGGCGTGGAGCACGACGACATGAACGTGCTGGCCCTGGGGGCGCGGGTCATCGGCATCGAGACGGCCGTCTCCTGCGCCAGGTCGTTCCTGGCCGCGACGGTTCAGCGGCGCCCCGCGCCACGTCCGCCGCGTCGGCAAGATACGCGCCATCGAGAAAGAGGCTGCCGGCATGGAGGCCGCCCACCGAGCAACTCAAACCACCTGAGCCCGATCGTTCGGCGCTCGAGCAAGCGCCACACCGGCTCCAAGTACTCGCCCGTAACGAGGCCGTCGCAATGACCGAACAGACGCACGCCGCCACTCCGGCCCTGGACCTGACGCTCACGGACGCGAAGCTGGAAGCGGCTTTGGCCGCGGCCCGCGATCGAGCCGTCAAGGAGGACTGGGCCGATCGGGCGATCGGCCGCCGCGACCCCGCGGTGTGGTCAGACGAGGACGTCGTCCAGCGGGCCATCGCCGCGCGGCTCGGCTGGCTCGAGGCGCCGTTCCACTTCGCCGACGAGACCGGCGAGCTGACGGCCTTCGCCGCCGCGATCCGCGAGCAGGGCTTCACCACGGCCGTGCTCGGGCGGCATGGGCGGCAGCAGCCTCGCCCCGGCGCTCCTGACCCACGTCTTCGGCACCGGCGGCGGACGGCACCCCCGTCCGCGTCCTGGACTCCACCGATCCCGCCGCCGTCTCGGCCACGCTGGACGACCTGGACCCGGCGGCGACGCTCTTCATCGTCTCCACCAAGTCCGGCACGACGGCCGAGTCGCTCTCGTTCCAGGCCTACCAGTGGGCGCGGCTCGAGGAGGCTCTCGAAGGCCGCGGGCGTGGGACGGCCAACCAGCCGGGCGACTTCATGGTCGCGATCACGGATCCGGACAGGAGCCTGCGCTCCATCCCGCACCACGACCAGCTGCGCGAGGTCTTCCTCAACCCGCCCGACGTCGGGCGGCCGGTACTCCGCGCTGACGTACGTCGGCCTGGTCCCCGGGGCGCTGCTGGGCATCGACCTCGAGACGCTCCTCGAGCAGGCCCGGGCGATGGTCATCGCCTGCGGCGTCGCACGACCCGGCCAGGAACCCCGGCCTGGCCCTCGGCCTGGCCATGGGCGCCTTCGCCGCAGCACGGCCGCGACAAGCTGACCTTCGTCATCGACCGCGAGCTGGCCGCCTTCGGGCCGTGGGTCGAGCAGCTGATCGCCGAGAGCACCGGCAAGCACGGCGTCGGCGTCGTGCCGGTCGACGGCGAGCCGCTCGGCGCCCCGGCCGCCTACGGCAACGACCGCGTCTTCGTCCGCATCGCCCTCGCCGGCTCGGCCGGCCCCGACCCGTCCATCGGCGCCGACGTCGACGCCCGCCTCGCCGAGCCTCGCCGCGGCCGGCCACCCGGTCATCCGCATCGAGGTCGGCAGCAAGATCGAGATCGGCGCCGAGTTCGTCCGCTGGGAGGTCGCCACCGCGCTCGCCGGCGTCGTGCTGGGCATCGACCCGTTCGACCAGCCCAACGTCGAGGAAGCCAAGAGCCAATACCCGCGCCGTGATCGCCGCCTTCGAGAGCGGCGGGCGTAGCGGATGCCGGCGACGCAGCCCTGGACGTCGCCGACGAGGCGGCGCTCGCCGCCGCCCTCAAGGCTCACCTGGGCAAGCTCGCGGCCGAACGGCTACGCGTCCATCCAGGCCTACATCGCCCAAACGCCGGAGCGGGACGCGGCCTTGAGCGGCATCCGCACGCTGCTCCGCGATCGGACCCGCCGGGCCACGACCGTCGGCTACGGGCCGCGCTTCCTCCACTCCACCGGCCAGCTCCACAAGGGCGGCGCCCCGATCGGCTGGTTCCTGCAGCTCGTCGGCGAGCACCCGGACGACCTGGAGATCCCCGGCAAGGCCTACACCTTCGGCCAGCTCATCGACGCCCAGGCCATCGGCGACGCCCGGACGCTGGCGGACCACAACCTGCCGGTTCTCCGGATCAACCTCGGAGGCGATCCGGACGGCGGCCTGGCCGCGCTCGAGCGAGCCCTCGCCGCAGCCCTCAAGGAGGCATAGTCGATGGACACTCGGCTTCGTTGGACTCGGCCGCATGGGCGCCAACATGGTCCGGCGCCTGCTCCTCGACAAGCACCGCATCGTCGCCTACAACCGGACCGCCGGAGAAGACCCGCGAGATCATGACCGAGGGCGCCGACGGCGCCTTCACCCTCGCGGAGCTGGTCGGCAAGCTGGCGAAGCCGCGCGCCGTGTGGGTCATGGTCCCGTCCGGCGACGCCACCGAGTCCATGATCGACGAGCTGCTCAAGCTCCTCGAGCCCGGCGACACGATCGTCGACGGCGGCAACTCCAACTTCCACGACTCGGTCCGGCGCCACGCCAAGGTCGCCGGGCACGGCATCGACTTCATCGACGCCGGCGTCTCGGGCGGCGATCTGGGGCCTCAAGATCGGCTACTGCCTGATGGTCGGCGGCGAGCCCGAGCCGGTGAAGCGCCTCGAGCCGATCTTCCGCTCGCTCGCCCCGGAAGACGGCTACCTCCACGCCGGCGGCCCGGGCGCCGGCCACTACGTGAAGATGGTCCACAACGGCATCGAGTACGGGCTGATGCAGGCCTACGCCGAAGGCTTCGAGATCCTGCACGCCATCGGACTACAAGCTGGACCTGGCCGCCATCGCCGACCTGTGGATGCACGGCTCCGTCGTCCGATCGTGGCTGCTCGAGCTGGCCGTGTCCGCCTTCTCGCAGGACCAGGACTTCGCCCACCTGCAAGGCTGGGTCGCGGACTCGCGGCGAGGGCCGCTGGACCGTCCAGGAGGCGATCGACAAGGACGTCCCGGCGCCGGTCATCACCCTCAGCCTGCTCAACCGCTTCCGCTCCCGCCAGGACGACAGCTACCAGGCCAAGGTCCTGGCCGCGCTCCGCAACGAGTTCGGCGGCCACGCGGTCAAGACCGAGTGAGATGAGACGACCGCGCCCCGGCCGCCGGCCGGGCCGCCTGCCGATGAGCCCGCCCGCGACTCCGAGCCCCGCCTCTGCCGGCCCGGACGGCCCGCGCAGACTGCGCGAAGCGGCGACCGCCGCGCGCCGCCGAGGCCGCACGACGGGGACCTCAACCCGCTGCGCCAGGGGCTCCGCCTGGAACGCGTGCCGGACCCGTGCGCCTTCGTCCTGTTCGGCGCGACCGGCGACCTGGCCCACCGCAAGGTCATCCCGGCGATCTACCAGCTGTGGCGGACGAACCTGCTGCCGGCCGAGTTCAGCCTGGTGGCCGTGGCCCGGCGGCCGTACACGGACGAGGCCTTCGCGGCCGAGGTCCGGGCCTCGCTCGAGAAGTACTCGCGCGTCCTGCCGATCGACGAGGCGGCCTGGGCCGAGCTGGCGAAGCGGATCACCTACCAGCAGCTCGACTTCGGCGACGACGCCGGCTTCGACCGGCTGGCCGAGCGGCTCGACGCGCTCGACGCCGAGCGCGGCACGGCCGGCAACCGGCTCTTCTACCTGGCCACCCAGCCCTCGCAGGTGACCGAGATCGTCCGCCAGACTCGGCCGCGTCGGTCTGGACCACGAGATGCGCGGCGCCGGCTGGCGGCGCATCGTCGTCGAGAAGCCGTTCGGGCGCGACCTCGAGTCGGCCCGATCGCCTCAACCACGAGGTCAGCAAGGTCTTCCGCGAGTCGCAGGTCTACCGCATCGACCACTACCTGGGCAAGGAGACGGTCCGCAACCTGCTGGTCTTCCGCTTCGGCAACGGCATCTTCGAGCCGGTCTGGAACCGCAGCTACGTGGACCACGTGCAGATCACCGTGGCCGAGTCGATCGGCGTGGAGAGCCGCGGCGCCTTCTACGAGGAGACCGGCGCGAGCCGCGACATCCTCCAGAACCACCTGCTCCAGCTCATGACGCCTCGTGGCGATGGAGCCGCCGTCCTCGTTCCAGGCCGACGCGCTGCGCGACCAGAAGCTCCAGGTCCTGCGGGCGATCGCCGCCGCCGGACGCCGGAGAGCGTCCGCCACGACGTCGTCCGCGGCCAGTACGGGCCGGGCTGGGTCGCCGGCGAGGCCGGCGGCGGGCTACCGCCAGGAGCCGGAGGTCGATCCCGGAGTCCGAGACCGAGACCTACGTCGCCGGCCGCTTCACGATCGACGACTGGCGCTGGAGCGGCGTCCCGTTCTACCTGCGCGCCGGCAAGCGACTGCCGAAGCGCGCCACCGAGATCGCGATCCAGTTCAAGGAGGTGCCGCTCCGGCTCTTCCGCGAATCGGCCGGCGACCCGGCGCCGAACGTCCTGGCGATGCGCATCCAGCCCGACGAGGGCATCATGCTGCGCTTCGCGGCCAAGGTGCCGGGCCTGGGCCTGGACGTCCGGACGGTGAACATGGACTTCGCCTACGACACGTCGTTCGTCGTCGACTCGCCCGGACGCGTACGAGACGCTGATCCTGGACGCGCTCCTGGGCGACGCCTCGCTCTTCACCCGCGCCGACGAGGTGGAGGCGGCCTGGTCCGTCGTGACGCCGATCATCAACGCCTGGGCGGAGATGCCGGCGCCGCACTTCCCCGACTACGCCGCGGGAACGTGGGGCCCGGAGGCGGCCGACGAGCTGATGGAACGGGACGGCCGACGGTGGCGCAGGATCTGAAGCCGAGGGCGGGCGGGACCTCCAAGGGCGGCCGGGGCGGGCTGCCGCGGCGGCCGCGCTGCCGGTCGCCCATTCCGTGCCGGAGATCGAGAGTCAGCTCGCGTCCCTGTGGGCGCGCGCCGCGGCTGCCCGCGCCGAGGCGGCGCGCGCCGAGGTGGCCGCTGGCGGAGGCCCAGGCGCAGGCGGCGGCGCAAGCGGCAGCGGCGCTGGCTGCCCGCGAACCGACGGGCGCGGGTGAGAGGCACGTCGCGGCGCGCTCCAGCGTGCTCAACCTGATCGTCGTGGCGGGCCGCAGCGAGACCGCCGAACGCTGCGCCGCAACGATCGCCGGCACCGCCGGGCGCCACCCGTCGCGGTCGCTGATCCTCTCGGCGGTGGATCCGGACGGTCCTCCCGGCCTGGACGCCCGGATCGAAGCTCTGGCCCTGGCCACGGCCGCGGGCCGTGCGGAGACCGGCGCGGAGACGATCCACGTCACCGCGCGCGGCGAGACCGGCCAGCACCTCGCCTCGATCATCGTGCCGCTGCTGGTCCACGACCTGCCGGTGGCGCTGTGGTGGCCCGACGACCCGAAGTTCGAATCGCATCGCGCCGACCGGCTCCTGCCGATGGCCGACCGGCTGATCGTCGACGGCTCGTCCTGGTCCGGCGACGGCATGGACCGGCTGCGCAGCTATGGCGCGCGCGGCGCAGCAGCCAGCGCGCTGGTCGTCGCCGACTTCGCGCTCCTGCGCCAGGCTCGCTGGCGCGAGGCCCTCGCCTCCGTCTACGACCTGCCGGACCTGCGGCCGCATCTGCGGGCCGTCCGCTCGATCACCGTCGAGTTCGCCGCCGCCGACGAGGACGACCCGGCCGGGTCGACCAACGTCGTGCGACCGCGTCTACCACGTGGCCTGGCTGGCGTCCCGTCTCGGGATGAGCGTGGTGTCGCCTCTTCGGCGCGTCGCCGGAGGCCGGCGCGTGGCCACCCTCCGCCAGCTCGAACACAAGGTAGAGGTCGAGCTGCGCCCGGCCCGGTCGGACCTGGCACAGGGATCGACCGTCCGGGTGGAGATCGCCTCGCGGCGGCGCGGCGCCGAGCTGATCGGCCATGTCGACGGCCGGCGATCGGACCGTCGAGGTGGGCGTCCACGACAAGGGCCGCGAGCGAGTCCGGCGCACCTACCTGGCGCCCCGGCTCAACGACGAAGACCTGCTGGAGCGAGCGGTGGAGGAAAGCGCCGCCGATCCGGTCGCCGCCGAAGTCCTGGCCACGGCCGGGCCGTCTGATCGGAGTCGGAGCAGACGGCACCCGGCGATGACCGACAAGGCGCGAGGGGCGAGGACGATGGCTGAGCCGGGAGCGGATCTGCCCTCGGAGCCGGAGCGACAGGCTCGGGACCGGCATGTCGAGCCTTGCCGGCCGCCAACAAGGGCGAGCCGGAGCTGATCGTCCTGGCCGACCCGGACGCCGTGGCTGCCGAGGCCGCCGACCGAATCGCGGCCGCGCTGGTCGCCGCCGTCGAGCGTCGCGGCCGGGCCGACTTCTGCACCACGGGCGGCACCACACCGATCCCGATCTACCGGCTGCTGGCCGAGTCACCGCTGCGCGATCGAGTGCCCTGGTCGCAGGTCCACTTCTGGTTTGGCGACGATCGATTCGTCCCGCGCGATCACCCGGAGTCGAACGTGACCGCCCTGGACGACGTGCTGCTGGGCGGCGGCGCCGATGCCCAGAGCGGGGCGCCGCTCCCGGCCGCCAACATCCATCCCTTCCCGACGGATCGGGCCCTCGCGGAAAGCCGCGACACCGACTGGTGCGCCGACCGCTATGCCGAGGAGATGGCCGCGCACCTGCCGCCTGGCGACGGACAACTGGCCGGTCTTCGATCTGATCCTGGTCGGCGTCGGGACCGGACGGCCACGTCCTGTCCTGCTTTCCCGATAGCCCGGCCCTGGACAGCCTCGCCTGGGCGATGGGCGTTCCCGCTCCGTCGCACATCGGGCCGCATCTGCCGCGCGTGACGATCAATCCCCGGCTTCTCGACGCGGCGCCGGTGCTGGCAGTCACCTGGGGAGCCGGCAAGGCCGAGGCCCTGGGCCACGTCTTCGGCGACCTCCGCGACGACCGCCGCTGGCCGGTTCAGCGGACCCGCCGGCCCGGCTCGGTCTGGATCGTCGACGAGGCTGCCGCGGTGCGGGTACCGAGAAGGCGGCGGTAGCGCAAAAGGAAGAATCTTGCGCAGGCAACCGCCCGAGGGCTCCATAATCGTGCCCAGGTCGGTTCCTCATATGCCCCTAGCTTGGAGTCTGCACGATGGCAAAGAGACGGGTTGTCATCTCGCTTTTCGCTATGGCATCCATTGCCCTGGGCGCTTGTGGTCAGTCAGGCGCCAGCCCGAGCGGAGGCCCGACACCTGACACTGGGCCGACCACGACGCAGACCGAGGCGACCACTACGCAGACCCAGGCGACCCCGACGCCGTCTGCCATGTCTCAAACGAATCCGGACGGCACCATCAGGGACGCTGACGGATTCGTTCGATTCCCGGGCGAACCCACACGCCCGGATCAAGAGCACTACTACGTGGTCGAGGATATCTGCGGCCAGTTCACGCAAGCGTTCATGGAAGGGCTCAGCGGGAAGACGTTCAAGAAGCTCGTGCCTACCACGTCCTCAAGCAGCACCACCTACGCCTGCGACTACTACACCTCGACCCAGGCCGCCGACGGCAAGGACGCCTACCTCCTGGTGGTGCTCAACTATCTGAACGTGGCAAAGCAGAAGGCCGCCCAGGAGACCCTCGGTCGCACCATCACTACGAACACCAGCATTCCGATGGACAACTGGGTTGCGACCCAGGACAACGGCGTCATCAACGCCATCTACTTCGTCCTTGGCACTGACAAGTTCATGCGCCTGGACCGCTCGTCCACGTCAGTCCTCTCGGACAGCGACATGCTCGCGCTGGCGGTCAAGCTGGGTACCAAGATGAAGGACTTCAAGTAACGCCTTGAACGCGGGAAGGACCGCCGCTCGAGGGCGACGGTCCTTCCGGTGACGGCGGCTGTTGCGGGCGGCGCCGGGCGCACGCCCGCGGTTCGTTCTAGGCGATCTCGGCCGGCTCGAACTGCGACTTGCGAAGGAACCAGAAGAAGATGACCGCGCCTGTGGCCGCGAAGCCAAGCAGGCTGAGGTTCAGGATCGGGTAAGAGACGTCCGGGTTGCTGCCGCTCACCAGGGCGGCTGGGATTCCACCGAGGCCTGCGATCGAGTTCCAGGCGTCCACCTGATCGCCGGACTCGACTCCGTAGATCTGCGGAATGATGTACAGCGCCGAGGCGATCACGAGCAGGACGGAGACGATCCGGAAGGTGGTCGGGTCATCGTCCGAGTCGCCGGTGAGCTTGGCCAGGAGAGCCCAGAAGAGCACCAGCGCCGCGAGCGGAGCCGTGATCGGGACGCCCAGGTCCGCGTTCATGTAGACGTTGGGGAACAGGAAGATGACGCTCAGCGCGAACGTCACGACGAGCAAACCGTCGCGGATCAAGATGTAGCTGAGCCACCACACGTCTCCGCCGAAGCGCAGGGTCAAGCCCTGCAGGTAGCGCAGGATGTACGGCCTGGCGAAGTGGAGGGCCAGGGTGAAGGACCAAAGGATCGGCAGCACGGCGGCGACGGAGAGGAGCATCCAGTACTGCGAGCCCTGGACGAGAGCTTGCTGGTCATTCATTGCTGGTCTCTCCTAGCTCTGCGCCGCGGGCTGGCTGGCCACGCTCGCGTCGGCCTTCCCGCGCGATGCGGGCGAGGCGATTCGAAGGTTGTAGAGGACGGCCACGAGGCCCATCACGCCTACCAGGACCTGCGAGACGTAGACCAGGGCGAGGGCGATCGTCGGGTTCTGCGAGCTGACGAGGACCGCGGCGAGCTGGTTGGAGATGCTGCTGCCAACCGCGGTCATCTGGACTCCCAGGAGATAGGGCACCAGATAGAGGGTCGCGCCCAGGGCGAGCAGGAACGTCTGGAGCTGGAAGCTTCGAGCGTCGGCGTCGGCGCGAGTCATCAGCTTCAGCAAGAGGACGGCGAAGGCGCAGGCGCCGGCGAGGCCGCCGGTGATGGGCAGGTCGTTGCCGCCCACCACGTCCGGGTAGAAGAAGATGAAGCTGCCCAGGAAGACCTGGAGCAGGAAGACGTCCCTCATCCCGACGTAGATCGTCCACCACAGGTCGGCGCCCAGGCGCAGTGTGAACTTGCGGGTCAGGGCCAGCATGTAGGGCCGGGCCAGGTGCAGGGCGACCGCCAGGAGCCACAGGGCTACGAGCGCTGCGGCGATCGTCCCTTCGACGAATTGCTCGGCAGCGCCGAACGCCGGGGATTCCATCAGTCACGACCTCCTGAGGTGGTGCCGGGGCTGCCCGCCGGGGGGGCGGACTGCGGCGAAACTATTGACGAAGCGGAAAGATCGACCGTCGGCCGATCGATCGGGCGGTCTCTCGGACCACGCCCCGATTGGACATGGACCTGCTCGCAGCGGTAGACCGAGTCGCAGCGGAAGCAGCGCGCCGCCTCCGACCTGGCTTCGACCGGCTCGAGGCTTGGCTGGGTGGCCGCGAACGATCCGGGCGTGTAGGCCGCAAGAGCCATGCCGACACGGGCCCGCGTCGCAAGGTCCACGGTCAGCACGGGCTCTGGCTTCTTGGGCACGCGGACGGTGGCCATGATCTCGGCCTCGCCGCTGCGCGCACCCGAGAGGTATTCGTGGATGGACCCCGCCGCGCGCCGTCCGGCGCCCACGGCGTGGATGATCGTCTTGGCTCCGGAGACGACGTCGCCGCCGGCAAAGACGCCCTTGCGGCCGGTGGCCTGGCCCGCGTCGGCGACGATCCCCGAGAAGCCACTCGTCTCGATGCCGGCTCCGGCCGGCAGGATCGATGGGTCAGGTTCCTCTCCGACCGCCACCAGGACCGTGGCGGCGTCGATCTCCCGCTCGCTGCCTGGGATCGGCTCGTATACCGCCCGTCCGGCCTCGAACCGGCCGCTCGGCCGCTGGCTGACGAACTTCAGGCAGGCGACTCCCTTGGCCGAGCCCTGGACCTCCGTCACCGCGGCCTCGAACTTGATGTGGATCCCTTCGTGCTCGGCCGCCTCGACCTCCTCGGCCTGGGCGGGCATCTCGGCCCGGCCGCGCCGGTAGAGGACGGTGACCGAGGAGGCGCCCGAGCGAAGCGCGGACCGGGCCGCGTCCATTGCCGTGCTGCCACCACCGACCACGACGACCGGGCCCCGCAGGATCGGCTTCTCGCCCAGGTTGACCTGCTTGAGGAAGAGAGTCGCCGGCAGGACGCCTGGCAGGTCGTCACCCGGGACGCCGAGCTTGCGACTGCGCGAGGCCCCCGTGGCCAGGAAGACCGCCTGGTAGGTGGCCTCGAGATCGACCAGGGTGAAATCGCGGCCCATTGCCGAGTCGAGCTTGAGCTCCACGCCCAGGCCGACGATCCGGTCGATCTCCTCGCGCAGGACCGCCCTGGGGAGACGGTACTCGGGGATGCCGATGGCCATCATGCCGCCGGCAACCGGCATCGCCTCGAAGACGGTGACTCCGTAGCCCAGGCGGGCAAGGTAGTAAGCGGCCGACATTCCGGCCGGGCCCCCGCCGACGATGGCGACCTTCTCCTTGCGCCGCGTCCTGGGGGCCGCGACCTGCGGCAGCTTCCCCTGCTCGGCGGCAAAGCGCTTGAGGCGCCGGATGGCGATCGGCTCGTCCAGCGTGCCGCGACGGCAGGCGGTCTCGCAAGGTGCCGGGCATATCCAGCCGCAAACGGACGGGAATGGGTTGACCTCCGCGGCAACCGCGTACGCCTCGTCGTACTTGCCCTGGCCGACGAGCGCCACGTAGCGCCCGGCGTCGGTCCCGGCGGGGCACGCCTCCTGGCAGGGCGCGATCGGATCCTGGCGCGTGTCCGTCACCATCGACCGCCACACTTGCCAGTCGTTCGGGCGCTCGCTCGTCCGCCACTGGAACAAATCGCCCCACGGCGAGATGCGGGCCGGCTTGAGAGATTCGCGAGTGACATCGCTGAGCGCTTGCCAGGCCGGGGCCGGCTCCGCCGGACGAGTGATGGGGCCCTGGCGTGGAGCCAGCGGCGTGGGGCCGGTCACGGTGTCGAGCAGGACGACGTGGGTGGGGCACTCGCGGACGCAGATGCCGCAGCCGATGCATTCGCCGACCTGGACCGGGTACTCCATCATCCAGTCGAAGGGCTTCCCGAAGACGCCGGCGCCCTCGACCCCGGGGCGTTGGGGCCGGTTCATGTCGAGCGCCTGAACGGGGCAGACGTCCATGCAGACGCCGCAGTTCAGGCAATTGCCGTTTTCTATCTGGATCCGATACCCCATGGAATGCCTCGGCCGTGCGGTTTGCTCGACCAGACGATGGCGGGTGCGCCCGCCTCGTACATCTGCCGGAGGACCGGACTTACCTACCCTCTCGGGCAGGGCGGCGTGACTACCCGACCTGACGACAGCGACACGGTCCCAGGCTGGCGACGCGTCCGCTCGGACGACAGCTCCGTCAGGCGACTTCCGTTACCCCAGGGAGTTCAGCTGCGGCGGACCGGCGACTCGCGATGCCCACGCTCGGATGAGGCCGAGCCGCGCGGTATGTCGGGCACCAAGCCTTCGCGCACGGCCCTCGCGGCCAGTTCGGCGCGGTTCTGGGCGTGCAGCTTCTCGACGATGTTCTTGAGGTGGAACTTCACCGTGTTCTCACTGATCCCGAGGTCCGCGGCGATCTCACGGTTGCGCTGCCCGGCGGTCACCAGCTGAAGCACCTCGACCTCGCGGTCCGTCAGCCTCTGCGTGGCCTGCTGGCCGCCACCCGGCGTGCGCAGGAACTCGTCGATGATGCGGGCGGCCGTCGCGGGCGTGATGGCCGGCTCGCCTCGGGCCACTCCCTCGAGCATGGTGCGTAGTTGCGACGCTTCGAGGTTCTTGAGGAGGTAGCCCTGCGCCCCGGCCTTGATGGCGCGGAAGAGATCGGCCTCGTCCTCGCTCACCGTCAGCATCACGATGGCCACCTCGGGGTGGCGGGCCTTGATCTGGGCAGTTGCCTCGAGACCCGAGAGGTTGGGCATCCGGACGTCCATCAGGACGACGTCCGGCGACGTCTCGTCAACGAGGTCGACGGCCTCCCTCCCGTCGGAGGCCTGCCCGACGACTTCGTGGCCCCAGGCGAGCAGAAGTGATGCCACGCCGTCACGGAAGAGGGTATGGTCATCCACAAGCACGGTTCGCATGGTTTCAGTCTGCCTCCGAAACCGGTTCAGTGGGTAATCGGACCGCCTGGTGCTTCCCTGCGGGCCGCCCCGTTCCGTCAAGCGGGGCGACACCATAGGGCGGGGGCGCCAAGGGAGACGGCCCTACTGGTACGCGTAGTTCGATGGTCGTGCCGGCACCAAGCCTGCTCTGCCAGGAGATGCTGCCGCCGACCGACTCGGCTCGCTCTCGCATGCCGGCCAGGCCGAAGTGCGGCCAGCGTTCCGGGCCCCGGGCCAGCACGTCCGCCTCGAACCCCACGCCATCGTCTTCTATGCGCAGGACGACCTCGCGGTCCTGACTAGACATCGACAGGCCGACGCGCTGGGCCCGGGCATGCTTTCGGACATTGGTGAGCGCCTCGCGGGCGATCCGGAAGACCTCGGCTTGGACGGCCCCCGAGAGCGGCGCGCCGGCTGCCTCAGGAGTCGCCTCGAAGCGGACGGCGAGCTTTGACGATTCCGCGTACAACGCCGCGTATTGCTCCAGCGCCGCCGCCAGGCCCCGCTCCGCCGGCACCGGCGACGACAGGGTCAGAATCGCCTCGCGGACATCCACGTACAGCGAGCGCGCGGCCGTCGTCAGCTGTCCGAGCTGCTGGCGCGCCTCCGCGACGCGACCGTCGGCCAGCATCTCGTCGACGGCCTGCGACTTGGTGTTCACGTAGGCGAGCACCTGAGCCAGGCCGTCGTGCATCTCGCGAGCGATGCGCTCGCGCTCACCCTGAACCGCCAGCGCCTGCAGCTCGTCGTGCAGTCGGGCCGCCTCGAGAGCCAGACCGACTTGCGTAGCCAGCGCCGAAACCGTCCCGATCTCGGCCGCGGAGAAGTTGCGCACGGACCGGGAAGCCAGACCCAGAGTCCCCACCCTCTTGTCGCCCAGCACGACAGGTGCCGAGACGCGAATCGCGTAGCCAGGCTGCAGGTAGCTGTCGAGACGGTCGGCATCGAAGCCCCGGGCGTCGGGCGCTGCCTGGCGATCGCCGAGCATGACCCCGGGGGCGGCGCTCGAGCCGACCAGGCGGATCTCCCCGGCGGGGCCGTCAACGGCCACCAGGGCGGCGTCCATGTGGAGCAGGTCGCGGGCCCGGTCCAGGATCGTGGCGATGGTCTGCTGAGGATCGGCCTGGCCCGAGACGGCAAGGCTGACGTCGTAGACCGCTCGCAGGGCGGCATTGCGCGACTCGAGCTCGGCATTCCGTTCGACGATGCCCCGAGCCAGCCGGTCGATCTGGGTGAACGCGAGCGAGGCCGCGACTACTGCCATGACCGACGCCACTGCAACCACCAACAACGTGTCGAGGGGGAACTGGAGGGTGGAGTCGAGGACGGAGTCACTCAGCAGCTCCACGACGGCGATGAATAGCACGGCCGCTATCACGGCGAGCCAGCGACGGCGGCGATACATCGAGTCTCCGAGCGGCGCGGGCGGTTCCTCGGCCCAACGGGACTGACAAAGCCCACCTGTTCGGGCAGCACTATGCGCCAGTCGTGGGCCGTGCTGTCGCGGGCGTGAAGGGCTGTTTCGCGAGGCGACACGCAAACCCGCGGCTCACGCGGTCGCCAGGCACCGGCACAGTGGCCGGGCGGGTCGCACCTCCCGCCGGCCGCGGAAGGCGGCAATCAGCGGCGCGGGAGTCAGGCCGCCCTGTCCTCAGAGACGCCGGTTTCGACCCCACCCTCGGGCAGCCGCCAGCGGGCCACGAGGCGCCGCAGCCTGTCCGCCATCTCGGTCAAGCTGCCGGCGGACGCCACGACGCCCTGAGCCTGTTCGTTCAGCTGGTGCGTTGCCACCGAGACTTGCTCCGCCGATGCGGAGTTCTCCTCGCTTATCGCGGCTATCGACTCGATTGCGTCGTTTACCCGGAGGGCGCTCGAGTTCATCGATGTGGCGGCCGCGTTCGTGGACTGGGCTATGGCGGCGATCGTGTCCGAGGCCGAGACTACGTTGGACGAAGCCGCGTCCATGGCCTCGACGGCGCCCGTGATCCGGGCGACGGCGGCGTTGGATGCGGCCACGGCGTCGGCGATCTCCTCGAGCGCGGCCGCCGACCGCTCCGCCAGCTCCGTGCCGGTCTCGACTTCCCTGGCCCCGACCTGCATGGTGGCAACGGCCTCGGCGGTCCCCCGCTGCACCTCGGCGATCAGAGCGGCGATCTCCTTGGTCGCAACGCGAGAACGCTCTGCCAGCTTCCGCACCTCGTCCGCGACCACGGCGAAGCCCTTGCCCTGCTCGCCTGCTCGGGCCGCCTCGATGGCGGCGTTGAGGGCGAGCAGATTCGTCTGGTCGGCGATCTCGTCGATCGTCTCCACGATTGCCCCGATCTGGCTGCCCTTGGCTCCAAGGCTGGCGACCACGATCTCGCTGGTATCCACGGCCTTCTTGATGCGAGCCATCCCCAAAGCGGATTCTCGGACCGTGGCCGCACCTTTGTCGGCGGCCTTCCCGGCCGCGGCACCGGCCGAGTTGACCTCGTTGGAGGCCATAGCGGCCTCGCGAATCGCCTGTGCCATCTGGCTGATCGCGTCGGCCTGAGCCTCGACGCTTTCGGCGGTCTGCGCGGCGCCGTACCCAACCTGCTCGATGACCTGGCCCAGTTCGACCATGGCCATGCTCGTGTCCGTCGATGCGCGGGCCTGGTCGGCCGCGCCCGCGGCGACCTGAGCGATGGTCTGCGCGATCTGCGTCGAGTTGACCTCCGACTGGGCTGCTGCTTCGTTGACCTTCGCCGCCGAATTCGGCGACGCTCGCCGCGGCCTTGTCCAGCTCCGCGATCACCTTCCGCAGGCGAGCGATCATGTATTTGAACGCCTGGGCCAGGCTGTCCCGATCGGACCGGGTCGTCACCTCGCGGGTCAGGTCGCCCGATGCGACGCGGTCGGCCAGGGCCGCCAACTCCTCCATGTACTGGCGAATGCCCGCGAACGCCTCCGTCAGTCTCCCGAGATCACCGTGAGCGGAAAGGTCCGCCCCGTCCAGTTCACTCAGGTCACCCACGGCAACGTGCGAAGCCTGATCGATCACCACCTCGATCGGAGCCGTGACCGAGTGCGCTAGCTTCAGCGCCACGAGCACGGCCACCACCAGCACTACCACCGTCAGCTGGCTCATGTGTCCGGCCACGAGGTCGATCCCTGCGATCGCAAGGACAGGCAGGACCGCGCTGGCGAGCAGTCTCGTCCGGATGGACCAGTTGGCCGGACCGGTAACCTTCATTGTCGCGTCTCGGTTCTGGTATCCGAATCTCGGCGCATGACAGGGTGCTTCTCCAAGCCGTCCGGCTCGGCTCGTCTCCACACGAACGGCAGGCGCGGCCGGCTTCGCTTGTGGTATCGGTCGGTATGTTGACTGGATGCCTACGTCGAATGCAGTAATTCGCACCGGGCTGGCCCGAGCCAGCCTGAGGGTTCGGCCGATATGTCGTGGCCGACGTGCAGATCCGTTGACGTCGTCGTTGGGCCCGGGGATAGTCGTGCCGACATGGTCGCCACGAGCAAACGCAACCCACGCCCGACCCTCCTGGCCCGGGACCTCACGGCTGAGGAGGCCGCCAGGAGCATCGCGCGCCTCTTTCCGGAGGTCTTCCGACGCTACCACTGGGCCCAGAGGGTTCGGGGGGCGGATCTGCCGGTGACGCGTCGAGCGCTCGCGGTGCTGCAGCACCTCGCCGCGAGCGGCCCGTTGACCGTCGGAGAGCAGGCCGAGCATCTGGGGCTGCGGCGGAACTCGGTCTCGGAGCTGCTCTCGCGCCTGGAGGCTAAGGGCCTCGTGGCCCGAATCCGCGACGAGCGCGACGAGCGCAGGGTTCTGGTCTGGCTCACCGATGCGGGACGCGACGTCGTCTCGCGCGTCGGCCAGGTCCTGGCCCCGGACTTGATCGCGGAAGTAATGACGACCCTGTCGCCGGACGATCGAGCAGTCGTGGTCAAGGGCTTCGAGCTGCTCGCTAAGGCCGGCGCCGACCTGTACCCACCGCCGGGCGCCCACCAGACAAGGGCGAGCGGCGCGCCACCCACGAAAGGGACCCTCCGATGACGACCGCTCTCAGCTGTGAATCCTGCGGCATGCCTCTCGCTGGCGCCGAAGACCATGCCCTGGCCGACGCTGCCATCCCCTACTGCAGCTTCTGCGCACCGGACGGCCAGCTCCAACCTGCCGAGGAGCGGTTGGAGCGATTCACTCAATGGTCGATGCGCGAAGACAACCTCGACTACGGGACTGCCCGCGAGAAGGCGATCGCCTACATGAAGACGATGCCTGCCTGGAAGAACGCCTTCTAGCTGGTCGCCGGCGGCGGTGAATCCGCGGCACGGAGGAGCGGCTCGAGCCACGGCGCTATCATCGGGCCAGCGTCGGGCCCCATCGCCGCCCGGCTCGAGCCTGGCTGGAGGGAGCGCGCCGTGCCCCATATGGAACTGCTCGGTTGGATCGTGGTCGGGTTCTTCGCCGGCGCCCTGTCGAACGCAGTCGTCGAGGGAGGCGGTCCCAGGGGCTGCCTCGGCAACACGATGGTCGGCATTCTGGGCGGCATCCTGGGCGGCTGGTTCGCCACCGAGGAGCTTCACATGAACTCGACGAGCGGCTTCCTAGGCGCTCTCCTCGTCGCCTTCCTGGGTGCGGTGGTCATCCGCCTGATCCTGAATGCCATGGAAGGCGGCAGTCGGTCGCCTCGCGATCGCGGCTAGCCGCCGAAACTGGATCGAACCTACCCGTTTCGCCAGGCTAGACCGATTCGACCCGGACCGCGCCATTGCCCATGATCGCGGTAGGATGCCCGCGCCACGGTCCGGCCGCCGGGACCAGCTGCCGCGCCTGCGTTAGGACAACCGCTCGCTCACCCAGCCCCGAAGGAGGGCGACGATGACCGCCAGCAACATCGACGAAACCGCGACCTCGCGCCAGAACGCGCCTTCGGCGGCGCCGTCACCCGAGACGGATCCGGCTGCCCCGGCGGCGCCTCCCAAGGCCTCCGCCGAGCGGCCGTATTCGCCGGGGCTGGAAGGGGTCGTCGCCGCCGAAACGGCAGTTGGTTTCGTGGATGGGGCGAACGGGCGGCTCCTGTATCGCGGCTACCCGATCGGACAGCTGGTCGAAAAGGGCACTTACGGCCGCGTGGCTGAGCTTCTGTGGACCGGCGAGTGGCGCAAGACGGCGAAGCTCGTTCCGGCCGAGGTCCCGGAGCCGGTCATGTGCGCTCTGTACGAGCTGCCGAGCCACACCCATCCGATGGACGCTCTGCGGACCGCCGTCTCCGTCTGGGGTGCGTGGCGACGACCGCACTGGCCACCGACGGTGGACCAGGCCAGGGAGCTGACCGCCTTCGCACCGTCGGCGCTGGCGGCATTCGTGCGCCTTCGCCAGGGCCTCGAGCCCGTCAAGCCGAATCCCAAGCTCTCGCTGGCGGGCGGCTTCCTGCAGCAGCTCAACGGCAAGGACCCGGATCCGGCCGCGGCCCGCGCCCTGGACGCCTACTTCATCGTCGGCGCGGAGCACGGCCTGAACGCCTCCACCTTCACGTGCCGGGTGATCATCTCCACCCGATCCGATCTGGCCAGCGCCATCTGCGGCGCCATCGGCGCCCTCAAGGGCCCGCTCCATGGCGGCGCCCCGGCGGAGGTAGTGAGCCAGCTCCACGAGATCGGCTCGCCCGATCGCGCCGAGAAGTGGGTGCGCGAGGCAATCGCCCGGGGCGACAAGATCATGGGCTTCGGCCACCGGGTCTATCGCGCCTACGACCCGCGCGCCGCCGCCCTGCGCAAAGTCGCCGAGGGGATGTCCGACATGGCCGACTGGCTCGATGTGGCGGTCAAGGTCGAGGACGTCGTCCTGCGGGTCTTCGGCGAGCTCAAGCCCGACCGAGTGATCAAGACGAACGTGGAGTACTACGCGGCCGCGGTGCTCCAGGGCGTCGGGCTGCCGCCGGATCTCTTCCCACCCACTTTCGCCCTCGCCCGGATGGCCGGCTGGAGCGCCCATGCCATCGAGCAGGCTTCGGCCGACAAGCTGATCCGGCCGGACGCCCGATACGTCGGTCCGGCCGAGATGGACGTTCCCTCGCTGGGCGGACGCTAGCACCGGAGATCGGGGCGATCGGACCGACGGCGCCGGAGATCGAACCCGCCGCCCGCGCGAGCTGACCGGCCGGATCAGGCGATCGGTCGGCCCGGTTCGGCTGACGCGCTTCATCGGTATCGTCCCGCGCCGCCGGACCGGTCCGCCGGGCAAAGCCGATCGCCAGGAGCAGGGCGAACCCGACCACCGCGGTAGCTACGTAGAACGCGGGCCGCGGGTCGGCAGACACGACGACGGCGCCGATCGCCGGACCGGTGATGCCGCCTATATACAGCGGCAGGTAGATCAGGTTCAGAGTCGCCGAGCGCCGCTCCGCCGGAACCTCGCTGGCCAGGAGGCTCGAGACCATCGCCCCGACGACCGTCATGAACGCGACGGCCAGGCCGTAGTCGACCGCCAGCCAGGCCACGCTCGGTGCCAGCGGCAGGGCAGCGAAAGCCACGGTCATCCCCGCAATCGCACCGACCAGGACCCGCCGGAATCCGAGCCTGTCGGAGACCCAGCCGCCGACCGGCGATAGCGTCGCGCCCGCGATGATGGCCAGAGCCGAGCACCGGCCCGACCGCACCCGCTACCTCGAAGGTCGTGTGTTCGACGTCGTGGACGAGCAGGGTCATGTACTGGGCCACCATCTGCCGGCCCACGAAGACCACCCCGTAGACGACGAAGAGCCAGCGAACGGTCGGGTCCGCCATCACCCCGCGAACCGCCCCGAAAGCCAGCCGGAGCGTGCTTCCCGTGGGGATGACCTCAGGCCGGACCTCGCTGGAGCCGATCGCGAGCATCAGCGCCACGCCGATCGACAGCAAGGCGGCCAGGGCGAAGACGGCCCCGCTGGAAAGGTGGAGCTGGTCGATCATGACGCCGCCCAAAGCCGGCCCGGTCCCGAAACCCAGCGGGCTGCTTGCGGCGAAGAGGCCCATCGCCAGTCCCAATCGGTGCCCGGGCGTCACGTCGCGGATGGCGGCCATCATCACGCCGCTGTTGCCCAGCTGGAATCCGACCAGCAGCATCCCGACGAACAGCTGCCAGGGCGTCTGGCTGGCTGCCACGACGCCGAATACGACGGCCTCGACGAGGGCGCTGCGGATGATCACCGCCTTGCGGCTGTACTTGTCGGCCCAGACGCCCCACAGCGGGATGAAGGGCAGGCCAAACAGAAAGAAGAGCGATCCGAGCAAGCCGACCAGATGGCCGACATCCGGTTGCGGCACGCCAACTTCGGTCAGGCGGTTCGGCAGGAAGGCGTATATCTGGGAGACGCCCAGCCCCTCGATGAAGGACGTGACCCAGTACAAGGCGAGCAAGGCGCGCCAATCCGGCGCGGGTCGAGGCTTCACCCTGCCAGCCTAGCGGACGCGTGACGGCCTGATGACGGCCCGGAGAAGCGCCGCGATTTTCCTCCGAGGCCCCGCAGGCGGTATCTTTCGCAGGTCAATCGCCAACCGGTCGGAGGATCGGACAGGAGGAGCCGGGTGGACGACAGGGTCTGGAAGAACTTATCGATCGGTCTGGGCGTGGTGTGCGCGATCCTGATCGGAGTCGCTGGCGCCCTGATGATCGTGGGTCATCGAGGTGGGTCGCCCGACACGTCCACGCCGCCGGGCAGCGGGGAGGCGAGCGCGACGCCCGTTGTGACTGTAGTCCCGTCCGCCTCGGCACCGCAGGGCAGCTCGTCGCCGAGCGCGCCCCCGGTCCAGAACGCATCGATGGCGACGATCACCTTCAACGGCCTGACGCTCGACTCCGAAAACGACAAGGCGGCAACCGCCCGCACGTTCACCTTCACCAGCTTCGGCAGCGATCCGCTCACCATTGCCGTCACCAAGAACTCTCCAAGCGGTTCGACCAGGCTTTGCATCAGCGTCGACGGCTCCAAGGCGACCTGCAGCGTGGGCAGCTTGCCCAAATTCACCAAGGCTCAGGGTGACGCCGGCACCGAGAACAACTGGAAGGTGACCGTGGTCGGCTACGCCAAATCCAAGCCGACCATCGACCTGACTCTCTCGTGGCCAACTGCCGCTCCAAAGATCCTGCTGAGCCACGGCAGGCTGCAGGGCAGCCCCAGCGCCGAGGGACTCAACGGCTTCACAGCCACGTTGAAGCCGCGGTCTGCCGGCAGCCTCAACGTTCAGGCCTCATGGACGGTAGTCACGGTGGACGTGGACATGTCGCTGTCGGACGTCACGTCGACGCCCGCGGTCAAGCTCGACGACAGGCAGTTCAAGGGAGTCGCGTACCTCAACCCGCCGTACACGTACAACGTGGACTCGACCAAGACGTACCTGATCAAGCTGCGCGACCTTTCCCCCGACAGCGGGCGCCCGGACCTGACCGCTCAGATCTCCTTCCCGTAGCTCGAGGCAGGGCGGCCGGGGTGCCACGGCCGAGGCGTCCGGCGCACGGCCGGCTTCCCTAGCCACACTTCGACTCGATGGCGAGGCCCTCGGGTCTCGGGCCGCGGCCGCCCTCAGGCTTCTGTCTGGTCGCCGGGGCTTGCCGCCGGCTGGGACTCCGCGGCGTCCGGCGACCCGGTCGCTCCGGCGCCGTCCTCAGCTGGTTCGGAGCCGGCGGCTGCCGAACCGCTCGGGGTCTCATCCGTGGCGCCGTCGGTGGCCGTCGGGCCCGGAATCGGAGCTTCCGTCGGCACAAGGGTCGGGCCGTCCGCATCGTCGTCAGTGGAGACGGGAGGTCCGTCGTCGCCTGCCGGCGTCGCAGCCCCCGCCCCGGAGGCGTGGACAGGAATGAACGCGCCCGGGAAGGCCACGACCTTCCCCTTGGCGGGGGTCGCCTCGGCCGGTGCCGCCTCCGCGGCCGGTGGCGGCTCCACGTCCGGTGCCGCCTCAACGACGGGAGTCGCCTCTACCTCCGGGGCCTCCCCCACGGCCGGGCTCGCCTCTAACGGTCGCGCCTGCGCCGCCGCGGCTGCTTCGACTTCGGTTGGCCCCGGCAACTCGACGACCGTGTCCGCAAGGCCGTCGTAGCGGTTCGAGCAGGCCAGGTAGATCACCTGGAAGTCAGCGGAAAGCTCCCGCAACAGCAGCGCCGCTCGGGCGGCTCGCGTGTCGTCGAAGGTCACGAACGGATCGTCCAGGATCAGGGGCGGCCGGCGATTCTGGGTGACCAGGCGAACCAGCCCGATCCGAGCCGCAAGGAAGACCTGATCGACCGTGCCCTTGCTCAACTGACCCGCCTGGACCCAGCCGCCTTTCTCTGGCGCCCACACGGTGATATCGAGCGACTGATCGTCGATGCTGACCCGCCGGTAGCGGCCGCCCGTCAGACGAGCGATGTCGCGGCCCACCTGCTGCTCCAGGAAGCGAGTGGCCTTGTGCATCGTCGTGCCCTCGGCGACCTGTATCGCCGCGAGCGTCGTCTCGTAGATTCGGATTCGGCGCTTGAGTGCCGTCAGCTGATCGCGCCACGTCACCAGCCGCTCGGCCTCGCCGGCCACCTGTTCCGAGTCGACCGGATTGGCGTCGAGCCTGGCGATAGCCCCAGCCTCGGCATCGCGGGCACGCTCGAGCGCCGCATGGCGGTCGCGCACCTCGGCCTCGAGCCGCTCCCTGGCTCGCGCGTCCGTTGCCAGGGGGCCGAGGGCGTCGAGGGCCGCGGTCTTCTGCTCGAGCTCGAGGGCGGTCTTGTCGCGCAGCTCCGAGACCTTGCCGGGGCTCTGGCCCGCCAGCAGGGCCGACACCTGAACCTGGAGCGTGGCGACCTCCTGCCGGCGCGACTGCTCCGAGGTCAGCAGCCGCTCCGCGGTCGCGACGTCGGAGACGCCAAGCTCGCGCAGGATGTTCTGGACTCCCGACTGGGCGACGCGAAGCCCTTCTTCGGTCCCGACGCGGCTCTGACGCCGGACCGCCCGATCGCGGTCGCGAGCCTCATTGATGCGCCGGACGTTCATCGCCACGGCTCGGCGCTCCCAGAAGCGCACCCCGTCGTAGAGCGCAAAACCCATCGCGGCGAGCCCCAGGACGATGGCCACCGGCACGCCCCTGGCCGCCCCCACGACTATGGCGAAGACCGCCAGGAGGCCGACGACGCCAGTGACCACGCCGTCGACCAGGAAGCTAGGTTCCGGTTCGTTTGGCTCCACCTCCGGCCCGGCTTCGTCGCGCAGGGATTCCTGGAGCACCACCACCCGGCTCTGCAGTGTCCGGAGCCGGTCGAGCTGATCGCGGAGTGCCGCCATGGGCCGCTCCGGCGCGCCTTCGAGGTCCGTCAGCCGCTGCTGCGCCTCGGAGGCCTGCCGCAGGCGCTCGAAGCGCTCGGCTATGACCGCCCTATCGGTCCTGAGCCTTTCAGCCTGCCGCGCACCCTCGAGCATGTTGCGGCTCTCGGCCAGGGCCGTCTCGGCTCTCAGCCGGTCGTCCCGTGCTTGCGCCAGCGCGTCCCGGTCCGCCTCCAGCTTCTGCAACGAAGCTTCGCCGTTCTTCAGGGCAGCTTCCGCCCGAGAGACGGCTTCCTCGGCGATCTTGAGCCGGCCCGGGTTCTTGTCGCCCTTGGACTTGAGAGCGCGAATTGCGTCGTCCAGCCGGGCCTTGGCTCGGGACGAACCTTTGTCGCCCCCGCCTATGCTCGCCTGGAGGCGGTCGCGCAGCGCGCCTTCATCGCGGTCGAGATCCTCGAGCTCCTGGTGCCGGATGGAGGCCGTGGAGCGGAAGAAAGCTTCGTTAGGGATGCCGGTCAGATCCCCGATGACCTGTTCGACGCGGGCCGGGTCCGAGTAGGTCTCTCCGTCGTAGTCGAGCGTCACGCGGCCACGTGAGCCGCGGAACTCCTTCTCCAGCACCCCCTGACGCGCAACGCCGTCTTCTGCCGCCTCGACCTCTTCATCAACGACGAACTCGAGCCGCGTCAGCGAGCGATCGTCCTCCGGAGCACCCCACGAACGAAGCGCCTCCAGCTCGGCCGTGGCGGCCGTCGGCTTGCGGAACAGCGCCAGCTCCAGGGCGCGCTGGATGGTCGATTTGCCGGCCTCGTTGGGACCCCTGACGATGGTGAAGCCCGGCGAGAGTTCGATGTCGAGATCGCGGTGCCGCCCGAAATGGCGCAGCTGCAGCCGGGTAATCCTCATCGCCGCGCGCCCCCGCTCACAGTGTCACCTCGCGCCCTTCGAGGAGATGGCGACCGAGACGCAGGACCTCGCGGAGATCGGCCAGCTCCTCGCTCGGATCCAGCTCGGGCGATGCGATCGCAGCCCGGCCCCGGGCTGACTTCTCGGAGACCTCCGCGCCGGCGGTCTCCGGTGCCGGTGGAGCAACGGTGGGCGTGGCGCCGACGGCCTGCTCGAGCTCCGCGATGCGGGCCTGCACGGTCGTCACAAAGGCACCCAGGACGGTGTCCGGCGGGGCATCCAACCCCTCGGGGGCCGCCGGGATGGACATGTCCCTCAGCCTGAATCGAAGGAACAAAGGCGCCAGGGCGCGTTCGACCTCGTCCATGTCGAGATCGAGATCGTCCGGAAACAGCCCGGTCAGGCGCACGTCGAAGACGAGGTTGGCATCGGCGTGGCGGCGGAGAAGGTCGATCAGCTCCGGCTGGCTGTGGACGCTGCTGACGTCGAGATCCAGCTTCTCGGCGCGTGTCTGGCCGACGCGCCTGGCTTCGATGGTGACGATGTGGCGTCCGGACTGGTCGTCCAGAGTGACGAGCAGGACCTGGCCCGCCCCATCCTGGTCCACTGCGACGGGCTCCGGCGCGCCCGAGTACGCATACGAGACGTTGCCGGCGCGGCCCTCGATCGCCGAGTGCCAGTGCCCCAGTGCCAGGTAGTCCAGGCCGGTCCTGGCGATCTCCTCTTCCGTGAAGACCACGGCATCCGCGTCGGTCCGGCCCGGGATGGCCAGCGCGCCATGGACCATGCCGATCTTCCAGTTCGCCCTCGTGTCCGCCTTGGTGTCCAAGCCGGCGAGAGGGCTGCGGGGTGAGCGCTTTGTGTCGAACACGCGGCCGTAGACGATGGCGTCCAGCGGCGGGAAGACGATCTCGGGCAGGTAAGGCGTCAACACGGCCACCCAGTCGCTGGCGGCGCGGGCCATGTTCGCAAGATCGTAGGAGCGGTAGATAGACGCGCCGTCGTAGACATCGTGGGTGCCGGGGATGATCACGGTCCGGATGCTCGCCCTGGCGAGCCTGCCCAGCTCCGCCGCCACCCGCTCGACCGACCGACGGGGCTGCGTGTTCGAGTCGAACAGATCTCCGGCAATCAGGAAGAGGTCCACCTTCTCCGCGATGGCCAGATCGATCGTCGCGCGGAATGCTGCGAACTGGCGCTCGCGCAGGACCGCTGCGCGTTCGCCCAGGTCCGTGTGGCGAGCCCCGAGGTGTACGTCTGCGGTGTGTAGCAAGCGAAGCATCGGGCCTAGTGGTCCTCATAAAGAGCCCGGGCACCCGAGGTTCGCGTCCGATCCGCGGATGCTCGCGCGGCTCGCCGCAGTATCGCGACGCTCTGGCCAGCCACGGCGGTGACACGGCCTGATCCGATGGGGCGATTGTGCCAGGTTCCGCGACACCCGACGCAACGAGGTTGACGGCGCCCGGGCCATCGTCCCGCCCTGTCCGACAATCCGGAACGCGCATTCTGCCGCAATGCGCCTGCGTGGTATCCTGCCGCCCTGCCGTTGCGTCCCAGGCAGGCACAAATGGAACCGCAGACTGTCGACCGGACCCGCCGGGCCTCCCAGTGGCGCCACCTTGCGGGCCGGGCGCGGGTTCGGTTCGTCCCTCCCGGGACCGTCGGCTCGGATCTTTCGGCTCCGGGAGGAAGAACGTGACGTACGTCGATCGAACCCTGACCTGTGTTGACTGCGGAGCCGAGTTCGTCCACTCGGCCGAGGATCAAGAGTTCTACACGCAGAAGGGGTTCGTTTCGGACCCCAAGCGCTGCCCGAGCTGCCGAGCCGCCCGCCGCACCATGCGTGATGCCGGCGAGAGTTCAGGCCGAGAAGGCGGCAATGGAGGCCCGCGAGAGTACTTCGCCGTCGTCTGCTCGCGTTGCGGCAACCAGGCCCAGGTGCCGTTCAAGCCGCACATGGACCGCCCGGTCTACTGCTCCGACTGCTTCCGCATCATTCATGCCGAGCAGTCCACGCAACCGGCACCCCCTCCGAAATCAATAAGCGGCGGCCACCTTCCGGCGGCCGCCGCTCTGCTCGGCGAGGGTTACGCGGCTTTGCTGGCCGTGTAGTCCATATACGCGGCGTAGGCGGCACAGGGCGCCGCCGGCGACGACGAGAACGTCAGCGACATACATGAGGATCGGGGGCTCAGGACCGAAGCCGCCGGCACGGATGAGCTGAGCCCACGACGATGAGGACCGCGCAGACGCCGGTCGCCCCGGCGGCGATCAGCAGGATCTGCGGGTACGGCATCGGCCACGTGATGTTCATGTTCGGGGCAACGTGGAGGTAGACCACTACGAGCGTGGCGATGGCGGCAATGAGGGTCGAGCCAGACGAAGAGGCTGGCCGTGTCCGCGGTGAAGTAGTTCACGCTGACGCCGGGAAAGTTGACCCCGAGGGCACTGCCGCCGCCATACGTCTTAGTGGCGAGGATCAGGCCGACCAGCTACGCCAACCAGGGCGAGCGCCGCCCCGTACGACCACGAGCTTTTCGCGAGCGGATACTTTCGCCCATAGCTCTTGTAGCACGGATAGAGCCTCCTTCTCCTGCACATCCGGGACGCACCCTTGGCGGGCCGCCGGGTACCTCGCTCCTTTTCGACCTCATGACGGGTCCCAAGGCCGATGAGAACGAGCGCAGCCTACACCCGGGTCTGGCACGTGACCAGATGGTATTGCAGGTACGAACGCCCAAGAGCCGCTACCTTCGTACTTCCGAATCAGGACTGCGAATGCGACTCGCCCTCAGAAGGCCTGCGATTTCCTCTTCCCTTCGTATTCGCAGTCGACTGCGTCCCCTCGAATGGCTGCGCCGTCGTTTGGGCCTCGCTCTCGCCCACCGACCTGCCCGTTTCGGCAGGCGGAACCGGGCCGGGACCGCCGTCGGGCGGGTCTACCGCCGTGTCGCGGCTGGGCGGAGCTGAGACCACGCGCGCCCCGGTGGCGCGGGATGGCTGCGGCGGTTTGCCCGGAACGCGACGATCGGCATGCATCCGCTCCTCGGCCCGGCGCAGGGCAAACTCCAGATCAGACGATGTGGTTGGGGCCGACCAGCCGATCGCGAGCCGGAGTGGAACGGCGGCCGATGCGAGCCATGGCTCGCATACGATCCGGATCCGCTCCACGTAGTTGATCGCCTGGATCTCGTCCGTTTCCGGGAGGAACGCCGCGAACCTGCTCGGCCCCACCCGAGCGACCCAGTCGGACGCCCGGGCCTCGCGGCGGAAGGCATTCGCTATGACAGGCAGGAGCCGCTCCACGGGCGCGTCGCCCAGGCGCTCGGCCAGATGGCGCAAGCCCTCGACCTCGGCCATGACCACGGTCACCGGGCGCCGGTACCGGAGCAGGCGGGCATTCTCGATCTCGATGATCCGGGTCCAGCCAGCCGGTCCCTCGAGCCCGGTCAGCACGTCCACCGAGATGCCGGATTCGGCCGAGCCCGCGGCCAGCGGCGTCAGGGGCAGCCGGGTGAGAAGCGTCGGCGCGCCGCCGGCGGCCGACAACCGGAGCTCGCGGTCGGCCCCGTCTGGGGATGGGATGAACCCGTGCCCGCCGGCGGGAGGAGCCATCGGAGCCGACTGGGACAAGAAGTCGGCCAGGCTCGGCGGCAGCGTCTCCGAGAAAGGCGTCCGCGACCCCGGGACGTGCGATGAGGCGCCAGGATCTGGTCCGGCCGCCCCGCGATCGCCTACGAAGAGCGCTCGTCGTCGGACCGGCGACCCATCCTGGACGATCGGTTTGCCACTCATCGCGGCGAACGCCCCACGAAAGCGGCGGGACCAGCGGAACGAGATTCGGTCGGAGCGAGAAGCCCAAACGAGCAAGCCGATATTGACCAGCAGGCCAACCGAAAGAACCCCGACCAGCAGTTCGACGGGCACGCAGCACTACCCCTGGGAGCTACTCCTCACCACTGCAAAGTGTACGGCGCGCGGGCCCGTCCGCGCGAAGAACATGTCACTCGATCGCCCGGACGAAGGCGATCTGGCGGCCTCGGTCGACGTCCGCCGGCGACGCGCATTGACGGAATCGGCGGGAGCTGGCTCGGGCGGGCACGTGGACTCGAGTTGGACGGACCGGGAGGTCGCGGCGGCGGGTTTGGAGCGATCCTCTGGTAGAATGTGTGCCGCTCCCCGATTGGCGTGGCCGTTTCTGAGCGCCCACGGAGTGTCTGGCGCGTCAAGCCCGACTTCTCTGTGCTGGCCGCGACAGGGTTGGGAGCTGGAGGAGGAACCATGGCTCGGCCTGTCCGCACGGCGGTCGCTCCGAACCCTCTCCGACCGGTGAAATCGCACCTCATCGAGGAGTACAACGCACGGACCAACGTCGTCCGGTGCGATTGCGGTTGGTCGGGCAATGCCGACGATTTCGCCGTCCACCGTCGGGCAGTCGGCGCAGCCAGTCCATCCTGACCACGCGACCAGGCGGAGCCTCGGCTTCCGCACCGCTCGAGTCGATCCCGGGGGATCTCGTCCGGGCGCAGGCCACGTACGAAGACCTCGCCTATCGGGACATCTTCTGGGCTGCTCGCGCATACGAGGATGCGTGCGACCGGATTGCCCTGCGAGCGCTGTTGCCGCCCGCCGGCGAGCGGCTGATCGAGGTCGGGGCCGGCTTCGGCAGACTGGCCCTCGAGTACGCCGGCTACGCGGACGTGTTGCTTCTCGACTCGTCCGAGGTTCACGTGGCGGCAGCACGCGAGCACCTGGCCGGCAATCCGCGCTACACGGTGACGCTCGGCAACGCCCTGGCCCTGCCCTACCCCGCCGGCGACTTCGACACGGCGGTATGCGTCCGGATGCTCCATCACTTCGAGGATCCGGGACCGGTCCTCGCGGAATTGGGTCGGGTGGTTCGCCCGGGCGGGGCGCTCGTCCTGGAGTTCGCCAACAAGCGAAACCTGAAAGCCATCGCGCGCCGGCTGCTTGGTCGCCAGACCTGGTCGCCGTTCGAGCCCGGATCCGTGGCATACAGGAGACATCACTTCGACCATTCGCCGGTGACCGTCCGCCGCTCGCTTCGATCGGCGGGCTTCTCCGTGGAGCGGGTGAGAGCCGCGTCCCTCTTCAGGCTGCCGGGCGTGTGGCGGCGGCTGCCGGCCGGACTCCTGGCAGGCGCCGAATCCTTGCTGCAGGAACCGCTGGGCCCGATCACGCCGGGGCCGTCCGTGTTCGTGCTGGCCCGCCGGACCGGCGCCATTCCGCGGCGCGGCTGACCTGGGCGGGTCCGAGCCCTCGGCTTTGCCGGGCGCCAACCGCACAGGGCGACAAAGACGGTACTCGGCCGCGCATGCCGTCTGGTTTCCCTCAGGAGGGCAGGTTCCGGTCGAGGCGATCAGGTTCGTGACCCGACATCCGACCCGGGGTTGCCGATGCATTTTGCGCCGCCTGGGTAGACTTCAACTTGAAGGAGGCGGCGCCACCGAGACTCAGATCCACTCGACCGCGTCCGAACAGGTCGCCAAGACGATGCCCGCGACACAAACAGATCGGCCGCCGGCAGGCGCCGTCCGGACGCGCGAGGAGCGCCTGCTTCTGCTCCGTCCGATGCTGCAGCAGCGGATTCTCGTGCTCGACGGCGCCACCGGCACGCTCGTCCAGCGATACGGCCTCTCAGAGGCCGATTTCCGCGGCGAACGCTTTCGGGACCACCCGCGCGACGTTCGCGGCGACAGCGACCTGCTGACGCTGACCCGGCCGGACGTAGTCCGAGCCGTCCACGACGCCTACCTCGCCGCCGGCGCGGACATAATCTCTACGGACACCTTCACCGCCACGCGGATCGCCCAGGCCGACTACGGGCTCGAGAGTGTCGCATACGAGATGCACCTCGAGGCGGCCCGAATCGCGCGCGCCGCAGCCGACGCCGCCGAGGCACGAGAGCCGGGAAGGCCGCGCTTCGTGGCCGGTTCGATGGGACCGACCAACAAGACCGCCTCGATCTCACCCGACGTCGCGGACCCTGCCGCCCGCTCGGTCACCTTCGAGCAGCTGGCGGACGCCTACGCCGAGGCCGCCCGCGGTCTGCTGCTGGGCGGCGCCGACCTGCTCATGGTCGAGACGATCTTCGACGTGCTCAACGCCAAGGCCGCCATCTACGCCATCGAGGGCGTCTTCGACGAGCTGGGCTTCCGCGTCCCGTTGTGGATCTCCGGCACGATCACCGACGCCAGCGGCCGCACCCTCTCGGGCCACACCGTCGAGGCCTTCTGGAATGCCATTCGCCATGCCGAGCCGCTGATCGTGGGGCTGAACTGCGCCCTGGGAGCGCGGCAGCTGCGGGCTCACGTCGAGGAGCTTTCCGGACTGGCCGACACCTTCGTCGCCGTCCATCCCAATGCCGGATTGCCAAACGAGTTCGGCGGCTACGACGAGTCGCCGGAGTCGATGTCCGGGCTGTTGCGCGAGTTCGCCCAGGCGGGCCTGGTGAACGTGATCGGCGGTTGCTGCGGCACGGGACCGGCACACGTGACGGCGTTCGCGGAAGCGGCTCGCGGCCTCGCCCCTCGCGTCGTCCCCGCACGTCCCTCTGCGCTCCGCCTGGCTGGGCTCGAGGCCCTGACCATCGGCCAGGACAGCCTGTTCGTGAACATCGGCGAGCGGACGAATGTCGCCGGCTCGCGCGCCTTCGCCAAACGGATCGTGGACGGCGACTTCGACGCCGCGCTGGAGATCGCCCGTCGCCAGGTGGAGGGCGGCGCCCAGGCGATCGACGTGAACATGGACGAGGCCATGCTCGACTCGGAGGCGGCCATGACCCGCTTCCTTAGCCTGGTGGCCTCCGAGCCCGCGATCGCTCGCGTGCCGATCGTCGTCGACTCGTCGAAGTGGTCCGTCATCGAAGCCGGCCTCCGCTGCATCGGCGGCAAGCCGATCGTGAACTCGATCTCGCTCAAGGAAGGCGAGGAGCAGTTCCTGCGCCAGGCGGGACTCGCCCGCCGCTATGGCGCGGCCGTCATCGTCATGGCCTTCGACGAGCAGGGTCAGGCAGACACAGTCGAACGCAAGGTCGAGATCTGCCGGCGCGCATACAAGCTCCTGACCGAGCAGGTCGGCTTCCCGGCCGACGAGATAGTCCTCGATCCGAACGTATTCGCCATCGGTACTGGCATCGAAGAACACGCCGGCTATGCAGTCGCATACCTGGAGGCGACCCGCCGGATCAAGGCCGATCTGCCTGGCGTTCACGTCAGCGGCGGCGTCAGCAACGTCTCGTTCGCCTTCCGCGGCAACGATCCCGTCCGCGAGGCGATCCACGCGGTCTTCCTGTACCACGCAATTGCCGCCGGCATGGACATGGGGATCGTCAATCCCGGGCAGCTGGCGGTCTACTCGGAGATCCCACCGGAACTGCTGGAACGTGTCGAGGATCTGGTTCTCAACCGCCGGCCGGATGCCACGGAACGGCTGCTCGAGGTCGCGGGCCAGTACGCCGGCGACGGAGTTGCGCGGCCGGAGGCGGATCTGGCGTGGCGAGAGCTGCCGGTCGACGCACGGCTGCGGCACGCTCTGGTCGAGGGAATCGACACCTGGGTCGTCGAGGATACGGAGCAGGCTCGCCTGGCGGCCGCCCATCCGATCGAGGTGATCGAGGGGCCGCTCATGGCCGGCATGAACACCGTCGGCGACCTGTTCGGAGCGGGCAAGATGTTCCTGCCCCAGGTGGTCAAGAGCGCCCGCGTGATGAAGAAGGCAGTGGCCCATCTGGTGCCATACCTGGAAGCGGAGAAGGCCGCCCTGGGGGACTCTCGGCCGCGCGGCAAGATCCTCATGGCCACCGTGAAGGGCGACGTCCACGATATCGGCAAGAACATCGTCGGCGTCGTGCTCGCCTGCAACAACTACGAGGTGCTGGACCTCGGCGTCATGGTTCCGGCCGGCCGGATCCTGGAGACGGCTCGGGCGGAGGGAGTCGACGTGGTGGGCCTGTCCGGCCTTATCACGCCGTCGCTAGAGGAGATGGCCCACGTCGCGGGCGAGATGGAGCGCGAGGGCTTCCGGGTCCCGCTTCTGATCGGCGGCGCTACCACGTCGCGGGCGCACACAGCGGTCAAGATCGCACCGCGGTATTCGGCGCCGGTCGTCCATGTCGCCGACGCGTCGCGGGCGGTAGGGGTCGTCTCCGAGCTGCTCGGCGGCGATGCGGCGAACTACGCGGCCCGCGTCGTCGCAGATCAGGAGAAGACGCGAGTCGAGCGAGCCGGGCGGCGCGAACGGGTAACTCGCGTCTCGATCGAGACCGCCCGGGCCAATCGCACCGCGGTCGACTTCGGGCTCGAAGCTCCCCGGCCGAGCTTCCTGGGCGTTCGTGCCTTCGACGACTACCCGCTGACCGATATGGTCGAGCGCATCGACTGGTCGCCCTTCTTCACGGCCTGGGAGCTGAAGGGTTCGTTCCCGGCGATTCTCGAAGCCCCCGGCGTCGGCGAGTCGGCCCGGTCGCTGTTCGAGGACGGCCGCCGCCTGCTCGACCGGATCGTGGCCGATCGTTCGCTGCGGGCCCGGGCCGTCGTGGGCTTCTGGCCGGCCAACTCGGTCGGTGACGACATCGAGCTATACGGCGACGAGGCCGGAGGCTCGGTATTGGGGATCGTCCATACGCTCCGCCAGCAGATGGAGAAGCCGCCGGGCCGGCCCAATGTCGCCCTGGCCGATTTCGTCGCTCCTCGATCGTCCGGCGTCGTGGATTTCGTGGGCGCGTTCGCGGTCACCGCAGGGGTGGGATCGGCCGAGCTCGTCTCCACCTTCGAAGCTGCCCATGACGACTACTCGGCCATCATGGTCAAGGCCCTGGCGGATCGGCTGGCGGAGGCGCTTGCGGAACGGATGCACGAGCTGGTCCGGCGCGAGCTGTGGGGATACGCGCGAGGTGAAGCGCTGGATAACGCCGCGTTGATCGCTGAGCAGTATCAAGGGATCAGACCGGCGCCGGGATACCCGGCGTGCCCGGACCATACGGAAAAGGCGACCCTGTTCGCGTTGCTCGACGCCGAGGCGCGCGCCGGGATCGCTCTGACCGAGTCGTTCGCGATGCTCCCGCCGGCGTCGGTCTCAGGCTTCTACTTCTGGCGCCCCGAGGCGCACTACTTCGGCGTTGGCCGCATCGGGCGCGACCAGCTCGAGGACTACGCACGCCGCAAGGGCTGGTCGCTCGACGAAGCTACCCGCTGGCTGGCCCCCAACCTGGACGACTAGGGCGGCCGGCCTGGCGGGCGCTGCCCGGCCGAGAGTCGCAGCCGCGGTCGACAACCGCAACCCCAACTCGGCCTCGGGCGGCAAACACCAACCCTGCCCGGCCGCGGCCGGCGACCGCGACCCCTACTTCGGCCGTGGCCGGCAACCAGACGCCTGCTCAACAGATTGTGTGCAGCTGTGCACCGAATCCGCGCGGGGTATTGACGTGACTCACTACTATTCCGGCACATTGCGGCCACACGAACGGAGAGTCCCGCCAATGCCGTCCGCGCCCGTCTTCGACGCCACCCATACCGCAACCGCCGATCGGCGACCCGAGTTGCGCATCGTGCCGTCTCCGGTCCCCTCGGGCGAACGCGGCGTCTCGGTGCCCGCCGTGCCCGTCGCTCAGGTCGCCACCCCGGCCGAGCCCACGGCCCGGATCCACTGGATCGGCCGCTTCGTGGACTACCGGCATCCCGAGGATCTCTTCGCCGAGATCACAGCGGGAGCGTCCAACATCGTGATCGTCGACGCCCGCTACCGCGAGACGTTCGCTCGAGAGCACCTGCCCGGCGCGATCAACCTGCCCGTGCGCGAGATCGACGAGAGAACGACCGCCCGCCTGTCTCGCGACGCCGAATACGTCGTCTATTGCTGGAATGCAAGCTGTCACGCCTCCACCAAGGCCGCTCAACGCCTCGAGTCGCTGGGCTTCAAAGTCAAGGAGCTCCACGGCGGCCTGCAGGACTGGAAGAAGCAGGGCTACCCGACCGAACGCGCCTGACAGCCGTCCACCCACCAAGCCCGGGTAGACTTGACGTCTGCAGCGGCGGAGGTCTTGGGTGAGCCAGGGACGTGTGGCGCGTATGACGGGCACCGGCGGAGAGCCGACCGTCGCCGCGGACGTGGACTCGATCGTGGTGCTGGACTTCGGGAGCCAGTACAGCCAGCTCATCGCCCGCCGCGTGCGCGAGCTGAACGTCTACTCTGAGCTGCTTCCGTTCGACACCCCCTGGAAGGAGATCGCTGCCCGCAGGCCGAAGGGCGTGATCCTGTCCGGCGGACCGGCAAGCGTGTACGAAGAGGGCGCTCCGCACCCGGACCCTGCAATCTGGACGAGCGGAATCCCCATCCTTGGCATCTGCTACGGCCTCCACCTCATTGCCGAGGCGCTGGGGGGCGAGGTCAAGCTATTCGCCCGACGGGAATTCGGGCCGGCGGTGGTCTCGGTCACCGAGGACGATCCACTCTTCGCCGGACTCGAGCCGCAACAGTCGGTCTGGATGAGCCATGGCGACTCGATCGCCCGGCTGCCGGAGGGTTTTCGGGTCACTGCCCGGACCGACTCGACTCCCTACGCCGCGCTGTCGAATCCGCCCCGCGCCATGTATGGCATCCAGTTCCACCCCGAGGTCGTACACACCCCCGCCGGTCGCGACATCCTGCGCAACTTCGCGGCGTCGATTGCGGGCGCGCGTCAGACCTGGACAGCGGCCAACTTCATCTCCTCCACCGTCGACGAGATCCGGCGCCGGGTTGACGACCACAGCCGCGGGGACGGGACGAACGGCAAGGTCCTGTGCGCGCTCTCGGGGGGCGTCGATTCGGCCGTGGCCGCGACCCTGGTCCACCGCGCCGTGGGCGATCGGCTGGTTTGCGTCCACGTGGACCACGGAATGATGCGCAAGAACGAGACCGAGCTGCTCGCGAAGGCCTTCGGGCAACTCGGCGTCAAGGTCATCGTCGTCGATGCCCGAGAGCGGTTCCTGCGCAAGCTCGAGGGCGTGATCGACCCGGAGCGCAAGCGTCACATCATCGGCAACGAGTTCATCCGCGTCTTCGAAGAGGAGGCCGAGAAGCTCGGCCGGATCGCCTTCCTGACCCAGGGCACTCTCTACCCCGACGTGATCGAGTCGGCGACTTCCGTCAAGGAGAAGGCCGCGGCCAAGATCAAAACCCATCACAACGTGGGCGGCTTGCCGGACGACCTGACGTTCGAGCTGATCGAGCCGCTCCGATACCTCTTCAAGGACGAGGTTCGTGCGGTGGGCGCCGAGCTGGGCCTGCCGGACTCGATGGTCCAGCGTCAGCCCTTCCCCGGCCCGGGCCTGGCCATTCGAATCATCGGGGAGGTCACCGCGGAGCGCCTGGACACTCTCCGCGAGGCCGACTGGATCGTCATCGACGAGATCAAGGCGGCGGGCCTGTACCACAAGGTATGGCAGTCCTTCGCGATCCTGACACCGATCCGTTCGGTCGGGGTCATGGGGGACGGGCGCACATACGCGAACGTCCTGGCGATACGCGCCGTCACGTCCGAGGACGGGATGACGGCGGACTGGGCCAAACTTCCGTACGACTTGCTGGGCCGGATCAGCTCGCGCATTGTCAACGAAGTGCCTGGCGTGAACCGGGTCGTTTACGACATCAGCTCCAAGCCGCCGGCAACAATCGAATGGGAGTGAGTGGGTGAGCGAGGGATCGGGATCGCAAATCGGACCCAACGGCGCCAGCCCTGACTCGCCCGTCGACGAGCCGCCCCCGGGCGTCACGCAGAGCGACGCTCCGGTCGAGAAACCGCCTTCCGCGCGGGTCTGTCCGTGGTGCTCCGCTGCCGTGCCGGCCCTCGCTTCCACGTGCCCAACCTGTCACGCGACCCTGGACCCGGACGTCGCAGAAGCGATCCACCTTCCCGGCGTGACCGAGGTCTCTCCCGACCTGCGCGACTATGCCGAGCAGGCTCGGGCGGGCAAGAAACTGAAGCCCAGCTTGCTCTCGATGCTGTTGGGCAGCCCACGCCCTCAAACGCAGTCGATTCCCCCCGCTCCCAGCGAGGCGGATGCTCTACGCCCGCCCAGCGAGGCGGTTCGTGCGGAAATGGCCCGCATCGAAGCGGAGATCGCCGGGCTCGTGCCGCCAAGCGATCCTTCGGAGGATCTGCCCGCTCCTTCGGAAGCCCTTCCCGCCGCCGCAACGGCCAGCCCAGAAGAGGCTCAATTCGAGGGACCAGCGAGACCCTCTGAGACCTCCTCCTCCACGCGTGACGACGAGCCTGCATCCGGAGCCGCAACCCCAATGGACGCTCGGCGTCGCCCGCCCCCGGCATGACCGACCCGACGGGACGACTCCCGGTTCCCGGGCCATCGTACTTGCGCGAGCTGGATCTCCGTCCCGGAGCCCGCTACCGCGTGGGGATGTCGCAGCCGCAAACGCTCGCCGACGGGTGGTGGGTCAGTCTGCTCTGGTGCGAGAAGGATGGGGCCCTCGCGGTCTTCAGCGATCTAGCTCCCGAGTACGGCGTTCCACCCGGCTCTCCGCTCATGCGGCTGGGCCCCGGGCTGTCAGGAACGATGTCCGGTCTGATCCTCGAGGAAGGCGGCAGGCAGCAACTCCGGCTGCGGCTGGGCCAACCACCCGCCGACGAGGAGGCGCCGTGGGAGGCCCCCCTCGTGGTTCTGGCGGGATTCCGCTTCGAGCCCGCTCGGGTCCTGACCATGCGGGACAACGAACTGGCCCGGACGGTCCTGTTGGCCTTTCGGGACGCCCTGCTCAGGCTTTCTTACTGAGGCTCCGCCGGGACCCGGGGCAGGCCGAGTGGGAGCCGCCACGTAGAGGTCGCGTCGCTTCGTACCCCAAATCGATCCGGGTCGCTAGACTCGACGCATGCCGAGTATCTTCGACGATTTCAAGGAGGAACTGCGTCGTCGCCAGGCCAAGCAACAGGCCGCCAGCCGCAGGCAGTCGGCCCACGAAGGTGACGAGGCGGACGAAGGCTCACCCAGCGAGGGATCAGGGGAGGACGACGAGGTGCGTTCACAAGGCTCCGAACCGGACGACACCGATAGCGACGACGACCAGCGCCCCCGCCCTGTCTTTGGGCGCGGCGGTTGGGGCGGAGGGCCCGGCAGAGTGAGATTCCGGGGTCCCTCCGGCGACATCCCCGAGTTTCACCTGGGCCGCGGCTGGATCATCCTCGGCATCGTCGTCGTGGGGATCCTCATCCTGCTCTCGGTCTTCGCGATCACGATAGGCCTGGCTACGGACGCGATCTGGTTCGGAAGCGTGGGCTTCGCCAGCGTCTTCTGGACGCGGATCGGCACCCAGCTACTTTGCTTTGCTGGCGGAGCCCTCCTGGCCTTCCTCTTCCTGTGGTTCAACATCTGGCTTGCCGGACGCTTCATCCCGAAGGGCCAGCTCCGCCGCTTTTCGCTCGATGAGTTCCTCGATCGCTTCAACGTCGACCGCTATCTGAGCGGCGGCTCGGCCGGCGGCGGGCCGTTCGGCGCCCCTCCGTCAGGCAACTCCGGTCGTTCTGCGGAGACGATCCAGGTTCCCGACGTCGGCCGGCCCGTCTTCTGGGGGCTGCTCGCTGTCGGAGCGCTCGTCGCCCTCGCCATGGGCGGCCTGGTGACGGGCGGCTGGACGACCATCCAGCTCTTCCTGCATCGTGTCCCGTTCGGTCAGGTCGACCCGACGTTCGGCAGGGATATCAGCTTCTACCTCTTCGAGCTGCCCTTCTACCGGCTCGCCCAGTCCTACGTCAACGCGCTGCTGCTCGTGGCGATCGCTCTCGTTGGCATCCGCTACATGGTTGCGGTCATCTCGGGCGCGTCGATGCCGACCGCTGCGCGCGTGCAGCTTGGACTCCTGGCGATGCTCTATCTATGGTCTGTCGCGCTCGGATACCAGCTGGACCGGTACGAGCTGGTCTACAGCGGCAGCAGCGGGATCTTCCAGGGCGCCAGCTACACCGACCTGTCCGCCAAAGTCCTGGCGATTAGCGTCATGACCGTCCTGGCGGCCTTCGCCGGGGCGTTCGTCCTCGGGTTCGCATATACCCGCCTGAGGGTCCCGCTGATCCTGACCCTTGCGATCTGGATCGGCGCATACGCCATCCTCGACGTCGGCTACCCGCAGCTGGTCCAGCGGTTCTCGGTGGTCCCCAACCAGCAGGCCCAGGAATCGCCCTACATCAAGAACAACATCGACATGACGCGGCTGGCATTCAATCTGACCGGCTGGTCCGGCTCGACGTACCAGCCCGGCCCGACGGTTACCCAATCCGCGGTCGCGAGTGAAGCAGCGACAATTCAGAACGTCCGCCTGTGGGACTACCGCCCGCTCGGCCAGACCCTCGACGGGCTGCAGGTGATCCGGCAGTACTACAGCTTCGCGGACGTCGACACCGATCGATACGTCTTCAAGGATGCCGCCAGCTGCACACCGCAGCCTGCCCCGTGCGTCCGGCAGGTCATGCTCTCAGGCCGCGAGCTCGACGAGACTCAACTCGCCCAGCTGACCAGCGGCGATCAGAGCTGGGTGAACCAGCACATCACCTATACCCACGGATATGGGCTGGTGATGGTTCCCGTCAACGAGGTCGCGGGCGGCGGACAGCCCAACCTGCTGATCCGAAACTTCCCGCCCGTCTCGTCCGGCGGCGCTCCGCTCATCACCGAGCCTCGCATCTACTTCGGCACGCAACAGTCCAACTACGTGATCGTCGGCGCCCAGAGCAAGGAGTTCGACTACCCATCGGCATCCGGCACGGGCGGAGACGCCTACAACAACTGGACCGGCACGACGGGGATCAAGCTGGACACGCCCCTGTCCCGGATCCTGTTCGCGGCTCGGTTCGGCGATCTGAACCTGCTCATAAGCAATCAGATCACCGGCGGCAGCCAGCTGTTGATGAACCGTTCCATCAGCGACCGGGTCCAGATGATCGCGCCGTTCCTCCGGTACGACAAAGATCCGTACCTCGTGGTGACGGCAAGCGGACGCCTCGACTACGTCCTGGACGCCTACACGACCAGCGCGGCATTCCCCGATTCCAACTCGTACGACCCGGGCGGAAACTCCGCCAACAACGGCCTCGCCGGCGACCCCTTCAACTACGTCCGCAACAGCGTGAAGGTGGTCATGGACGCCTACGACGGCACCATGAAGTTCTACGTCGCCGATCCCACCGACCCGATCATCCGGGCCTGGCAGGGCGTGTTCCCGGAGCTGTTCACCCCAATCAGCGACATGCCCAAGGATCTGCAGGCGCACATTCGATACCCGGAGGACCTGTTCAACGCTCAGACCACGCAGTTCGAGAAGTACCACGTAACCGACCCCGGCGTCTTCTACCAGGGCAACGACGTGTGGCAGGTTCCGCAGACCTCCGACTCGAGTGGCACCGGCCCGCAGCAACTGGCGCTCCAGGCCTACTACGTAGAGATGCGGGTGGCCGGCAAGAGCGCCCCCGAGTTCATGCTCCTGCAGCCGATGGTTCCTCAGGGTCGCAAGAACATGATTTCCTGGGTGGCCGCCCACAACGACTATCCCACGTCCTATGGGCAGGTGAGCGTTTTCGACTTCCCACGCGATTCCAACGTCTTTGGCCCCGAGCAGATCCAGGCTCTGATCGCCCAGAACCCAACGATCAGCCAGCAGATCACGCTGTGGGGTCAGGTCGGCAGCAAGGTCATCCTGGGGAATCTGCTCGTGATTCCGCTGCAGGATTCGCTGATGTACATCGAGCCGGTCTACCTCCAGGCGTCGACAAACGGCCTGCCGGTCTTCCAGAAGGTAATCGTGGGCACGCCGACGCAGATCGTCTGGGGCAACTCGCTGAACGACGCTCTGACTCAGATATACGCGGGCCAGGGCGGAACCGGAGGGTCACCGTCGCCTGGGACGTCGCCGACGCCAACGCCCACCACCAGCGCCACGGCCACGGCAGGCGGCTCGCCGACCCCGCTCCCCAGCGTCTCGCTGAGCGGCAGCGCGCAGCAGCTGATCGCCGAGGCGAGCGCGCACTTCCAGGCCGCCCAGCAGGCCCTTCGCAACGGCGACCTGGCGACATACCAGAAGGAGATGAACATCGTCGGGCAGCTGGTGACGCAGCTCCAGAACGTGCTCGGCACACCGGCCCCGTCGGGGTCTTAGCCCGTGGTCGGACGAGCTGATCGGCTGGCCGACCCGCAAACCGATGCCCCGGCCGGACGGGGCTGGCCGGGGCGCATGAAGTTCGCCATGGCCTTTGGCCTGGCCGATCTGGACGCGGCGGTCGTCGCTCTGGCGGGTTTTCTGCTGCGGGGCGGGATCGTCCTGCTGGCTTTGCCCAGCGCCATACTGCCGTCGGCCATCGGCCTGGCGGGCGTCACAGGCGTCGACGCTTTCGGCATCGACGGCCGGCCCACGACCTGGCTCTTCGAGATGGTGGCGATCGGGGTCGGCGCCGTGCTGGTCTGGCTTGCGCTGGCCAGCTTCGTAGGCGCGACCATCGACGTCTGGCTGATCGAGGCCGCCTTCGACTCCTCGGAGAGGCCGGTACGTCAAAAGCGACCGCTACCCCAGATCGGCCTGCTCCTGGACATGGTCACGGTGCGCGGCATCTGCTTCCTCCCCCTTGCGGGCGTCCTGGTATGGGCTGGCTCGCGCATCTACACGGCCGCATACAACGAGCTGACCGCGCCGAGCAACCTGGTCTCGCCTCTGCCTCTCAGGGTGGTGGAAAACGCCGCCGATGCCGTGATCCTGGTGACAGTCGTCTGGCTGGTGACCGAGACGATCGCCGCTCTGGCAGTTCGCAGGCTGGTCCTGTCGAATGTCGGGGTGTGGCGATCCCTGGCAGGAGCGCTCGTCCAGATTGGTCGAAGGCCCCTGTCGACCGGGCTGACGGTGCTGGCTTCGACAGCGGCAAGCGTGCTGGCCACCGTCATGGCCATCGCCGCCACGGCGACGGCTTTCGACTGGTGCCGCATCGCCGCCAGAAACGAGCAACCGATCGCGCTCACCCTCGGCTTTGGCCAGCTGAGCACGACGCGCGACTTCCGACCGATTGTCTTCGTGCTGGCCGCCCTGCTCCTCGCCGTCGCCTGGCTGACGGCGGCGGCTCTCTCCGGGGTGGCGTCGGCCTGGAGAAGCGCGGCCTGGACCACCGAGGTCGTCGACTCCCTGCCCAAAACCCGAATAGACGCGCCCCACGAGCCGGGACTATCGGGCCCAATCCCGGAGAGATCGGGGGATTGACTAAGGGCTCCGTCGCGGGAAACCTCGGCGGTGCGGCCAACCGTTTCGGCCGTCTCGAGCGGAGGGACCCGCGTGGTCGACTCGGCCAATTGCCCCAGATGCTCCTCGCCCGTCCTGCCGGACGCGTCCTTCTGCGCGAACTGCGGCGCATTTCTGGCAGGTAGCACCGACAGGCGATCGGCGGTCGAACCTGCGGCGGTGCCCCGCCCGCCTGACCCGCAAGCCGAGTCCATCCAGGCAGCTCGGCCAGGCGTCGAAACCGAATCCGGCGTGCTGACCGGCCTCGAGACCGCGGCGGAACTCGGACCCGCGGCGGCGCGCCAAGCGGTGCTCGCGCCAGAAGCCGAGCCCGAGCTAGCAGTCGCGGCGGAGATCCACGTAGAGGCCGCGTCCGACGCGCAATCCGTGGCCGAAGCACCCACCCCGCCCGAAGCACCCACCCCGCCCGAAGCCGAAGCGGAGCTCGAACGCGCCGCCCCAGTGGGCGACGGGCCTGTGGGGCGCGTCCCCGGCGGGTATCTCCCTCCCTCGGCGGCCTATCGAGGCTCAGGCTGGGCGCCTCCCGAGCACGATCAGGCCGACGCGAACGCGCGACCTGCCGGCCCGAGCATGAGCCTCTCTGTCGGTGCGGTCCCGATCAACTCTGCGGGAGTCGGAGCGCCGGTCAGGTCGATCACGGAAGCGCCAGACTCGATAGCCACACCATCCGCACCGTCGGCGGCCCCATTCGGCGCTACGCCGGGTTCGGCGCCGCTCATGACATCCCCACCCGCGCCCTTAGGGACGATCCCGGGACGGTACGAGCCAAGCGCCGCCGCGGCGTCCCTGGCAGCGGCGAGAACCGTGGCCACGGCGACGGCCGCCGCGCCCGCCGGAAGAGAGACAGCCCAGGAGCTTGTGGCCTTCGGCCTGGTGGCAGCCGGAGGCGTCGTGGGAATCGCCAGTTTCTTCCTGCCGTGGGCCGGTACGACGGGAATCGGCATCGGCACGGTCGCCACTGGAGATTCGCTGCCGTCGCCCAATCAATGGGCCTGGGGAATGCCCGCCGCGATCCCGATCTTCCTGCTGACCGCCCTGGTGGTCGGCGCGGCGGTCGGCAGCGATCGCGCCCAGCAGCGACTTCCGGTCCTCGCGTCGATCATCGCGCGCACGACCGACCTGATTCTGCCGATGCTCCTGGCTGGCTTGTACTTCGGTGTGGGTCTTCTATACGTGACTCTGCCCTACGGCTACGGGACCGGCATCTTCCTGCTCATGGTGGGTGGATGCCTGCTCCTGGCCGGCTCGTTCGTGGCCCTGTTCCTCACACCGAGCGACAAATCCAGTGCGAACTGATCGTCGGCATGGCGGCTGCCGAGAGCCGCGTCACCGCACGCCGATCAGCTGCGTCACAGTCGAATTAGCGCCGGAGCCGAATCGCGCCCTGCTAAACTGACTTGAGGCCTTCGAATGGCAGCACCCGCTCCGCGAGGCTTGAACCGAGAGAGATCGGGCCCCGATGCCTAGCGATCTGACCGGCCAGGTTGGGGGCGCCTTCAACGCGTTCTTCAACAGCGCCATCGTCCAGCTGTTCATGATCTCGGTCATCCTCTATCTCTTTGTGGTCTGGCTCGCCGCCGCGTACTGGGCCTTCCGGGACATGCACGAGCGCAGCGAGAATCCCGTGCTGCCATATCTCGCCGCCGGTCTGATCATCCTGTGCACGCCATTCCTGTTCGTGCTCGGCGTGCTGGTCTACCGGGTAATTCGGCCGACGGAAAGACTCGGCGAGGTCTACGAGAGGAACCTGGCCGAAGAAGCGCTGCTGGCCGAAGTCGAGGCGATCAAGACCTGCCGCAACTGCGATCGGCGAGTCGACGCCGAGTGGATTCTCTGCCCCTGGTGCCGGGCCCGACTAAATCGCGTCTGCCCCAATTGCGACAGGCTGGTCGGCCTGGACTGGACCTTGTGCGCCTGGTGCGGCAAGGATTTCGAGCGAGCCGCGGTTCCGGAGCGAGCGCCGATGCCAGAGCGCGCTGCTTTCGAGCTCGCGCCACTCCCTGCCAACCCCGCCGGTGTCACGCGGGGGCGACCCGCCAGCGGTAGCATCACCAACACGAAGCCCGCTATTGGCGGTTGAGGCACTGATCCGCGGAGGCCCAATCACGCCTCATGGCCGACGATCGGCGGGAACGAGACCAGGCCCGCGCGGTTCCTGACGGCGAGATTCCGGTCGGCAATGCCCGGCCTCTTGCGCCGCCAACAGACGCCGTGGCGCCGCCGCACATGGGTCATGGCCCCTGGCCACCGCCTCACATGCCGCAATCGGGCCAGTTGCCGCAGAGCGGGCCCTGGCCATCGGCGGGATCACCGTGGCAGGCCGTGCCCCCAACCTTTCAGCCTCCTATCTGGTCGGTCCCGTACCCCAGCGCCTGGCCACCCCAGCGGACAGGGTGGCCGCCACAACAGGCACTGTGGCCGCCCTACCCCAGCGCCTGGCCGCCCCCGCAGGCAACATGGCCAATCGGCTACGTGCCGTGGGGCTACTCGAACCCGCCGGCCGTTCCGCCCGTGCTGGAAGCGCCGGAGAAGTTCCATCCGCCGGCACCCGAGCGGACTCTCCTTTCGCTCCGGGGCCGGGTCTCGCCCAGTCTCTACGCGGCAGGCCTCGTTCTCGGCGTGCCCGGCTTGCTGGCGCTTCTGTTCCTGGAAGCGGCGCCTCGGGCCGGCTGGAAGCTGGGGCTCGCCGAGCTTCCAGCCTGGATACTCGTGGAAGCCGTCTGTGTCGTCGCGGCCGCCGGTTTGGCCTTTGCGGCGATCGCCCAGTCGCGCCAGCGGCGCGAGGACGGATGGCAGGACTACGTAGGCCCATCGCCCTTCCTTCTGATGGCCGTTCTGTTGGCCGTCGTTACCGGTGTAACCCTGCCGCTCGCGCGGGGCCTGACGGCAGCCGGCGTGGACTCCAATTCCGCCGCCGGCACGATGCTGCTGCTCCTGATCTACCTCGGAACCTACCTTGGGCTGGTCCACCTCCTGGCCGTCAGGCCGGGAAGCCTATCGTGGCGCGACGTCGTACGGCCGCGGCACCTGGCTCCGGATCCCGACGACTGGGCTTCGGCCACGCCAGCAATGACCTTCGGAGGGGCGATAGCCACGCCCGCCCGACGGTGGTCCTCGCGCATCGCCCATGGTTCGATCGGGGACATCCTCCTGGCGTTAGCCATGCTGCTGCCCGTCCTGTTCGCGTCCGGTGTGCTCAACCAGGCACTGGCGTTCGTCCTTGGGCTCACCAGCCGCGACCTATCGCCCCCCGTGCCCACGTCGACGACGGGCCTGGATCCGTGGATAACGCTATTCGCCGTCGCCGTGATCGTTCCGGCGGGCGAGGAGGTCTTCTTCCGCGGCTTCGCCACGAACGCCTGGGGCCGGTCACTCGCCCGGAACTCGGCCATTCTCCGGGCCGCGCTTTTCTTCGCCTTCATTCACATCCTGAATGTGAGCAGCACCGAACCGGGGTTGGCTCTGAGAATGGCGGCCTTCAACTTCGGGGCGCGCATACCGGTCGCGATCGCCCTTACATGGCTGTACTTCCGGCGCCGATCGATCCTCGCCACCGGAACCTTGCATGCCTCCTACAACGGGCTGATACAGCTCCTGTCGATGCTGATCTCCTGACTTCCGGACTGCCGTGAGACTGCGCAAGCTGCGGACGCCGGGAGCCTGGCCACCGAGCGCGATCTGCCCTGCAGTGCGACCGGAGGGGGGACGGGGGTGCCCGGAGCACCGTCGGACGCGGTCGGAGATCGCCGGCCAGGTCGGCACGATCGCAGGTAAGCCGCAGTTGGTCGGCGGCTAAGCGGCCCTCTGTAGGCTCGCCGTGTTCCCGGAGCCCGACTAAGCGGGGAATCGGCGGGCTCGCGTCGTTGGGCTCCGGGAGCGGTCCTAACCATCGTTCCGCCGGGTCTGAAGGAGCGCCTGTGGCCAGGCGGGACCTTTCGGTCGTGTCGAGCGCTGCCGCCGAGACCTCAACGCGCAGTCGAACGGCTGAGGGGCTGGCAGGCGCGATCGGTCTCGCCGCGCGATCTGAACGTCCGCGGGAGCGAATGGCGATCCACGGCGCAGCCGCTTTGAGCGCCGCCGAGCTGATCGGGGTCTTGTGGGGAACCGGAACCCGCGGCCTCAGTGCGGTCGAGGCCGCCGCGGACGCGCTGCGGCGCCACGAAGGCCTCGTCGGCCTGGCCAGGGCCACGGACGTGGAGCTGGAGGCAGTTCCGGGGGTCGGTCCGGTTCGGGCGGCGCAGCTTGCGGCGGCATTCGAGCTCGGCCGCCGGGTCGTCACCGACTGGCCGCAGGGCCGCTGGACCGTCCGAGCCCCCCGGGACGTCGGCGAGCGGCTCGTGCCGCAGATGGGCTACCTGGAGCGAGAGGAGTTGCGCGTGGTTCTGCTCAACGCCCGCAACGTCGTGCTGCGGCTCGTGACCGTCTATCAGGGCAACGTCTCGTCGAGCCTGGTCCGAATCGGCGAGCTGTTCCGGGACGCGGTCCGCCTCAACGCAGCCGGGCTGATCCTGGTCCACAACCACCCGTCCGGCGACCCAACGCCCAGCCCGGACGACCTGCGCCTGACCGCCGAGGCCCTGGCTGCCGGCCGGCTGATGGACATCCAGCTGCTGGACCACCTCATCGTCGCGGGCGACGGATTCGTGTCGCTGCGCGATCGTGGCGTCGCCTTCGACCGGCCGAGCTGACGCCGGGCCCGGCCAAACCAGGTTCGCGGGCGAGCGGAACACGACAAGCCCGGGCAGCGGCAGACCGCCGAGTTCGCCGCGGCCTCCAAAGGCGCCAGGAGTCCGATTCGTTCGGCGCGTGTCCGGAATCGTTCGGCGCGTATACTGCTCAAGCTTTCGAGGATCGGAGCGGGCCGACCCGGCGTCCCGCGAAGAAGACAGGGGCAGATCGTCCCGATCCAGGCGACGAAGCCTGTCGACCGCACGGAACACCCAGGTTGGCGACCCTCATCCCGCCGTCAGGGAAGCCAGCGCCACTCTAGAAGGAACAGCCTCGAATTATGTTCGGCCTGCATGCACTGCTCGGCCTGTTCTCGCGCGACATCGGGATCGACCTGGGCACTGCCAACACCCTCGTCCACGTCCGCGACCGCGGCATCGTGATCAGCGAACCGAGCGTGGTCGCCCTGGAGGCCAAGACCCGGAAGGTCCTGGCGGTCGGCGCCGAGGCCAAGCGCATGGTCGGCCGGACTCCCGCGAGCATCATCGCGGTCCGTCCTCTCCGAGACGGCGTGATCAGCGACTTCGACGTCACCCAGCAGATGATCGCCTACTTCGTGCGCAAGGTTCACGACCGGATCGGCATGGTGCCGCGGCCGCGCATGCTGCTCGGCATCCCGTCGGGCGTCACCGAGGTCGAGAAGCGGGCCGTCCGCGACGCAGCCATGAACGCGGGCGCGCGCTGGGCCGGGCTCATCGAGGAGCCGATGGCCGCCGCGATCGGGGCCGGCCTGCCGATCAACGAGCCGACCGGCAGCATGATCGTCGACATCGGCGGCGGCACGACCGAGGTGGCCGTGATCAGCCTCGGCGGCATCGTCGTCAGCCGCAGCATCCGCATCGGCGGCGACGAGATGGACGCGGACATCGTTGCCTACGCCCGACGCGAGTACAACCTCTTCCTGGGCGAGCGCAGCGCCGAGGACATCAAGATCGCCATCGGATCGGCCAGCCCGGGCGAGTGGGACGCCCAGCGCGTCACCCTGCGGGGCCGCGACCTCCTCACCGGCCTGCCCCGCAGCGTGGAGGTTGGCGGCGAGCAGATCCGCGAGGCCATCGATGCGTCGATCTCGCTCATCGTGGACACGGTCAAGGACACGATCGAGGAGACCCCGCCGGAGCTCGTGGCGGACATCATGGACCAGGGCATCGTTCTGGCGGGCGGCGGAGCTCTGCTGGCCGGGCTCGATCGCCGCATCGCCGAGGCCACACAGATGCCGGTGCACGTGGCCAACGATCCGCTGACCTGCGTCGTTCGCGGCACCGGCGTCGTGCTCGAGGAGCTCGACCTGATGGAAGAGGTCCTCGTCGCGGACACGTACGCCCGCACGCCGCGCTGACGAAGAGTCGCAAGGCCGGGGTGGCCCGATGAACGCGATCTCGGCGACACGCCGCACAATCCGTCGAGAGTGGACCATCTTCGGCGTTCTGCTCATCCTCAGCGTGGGCCTGATGGGCGTGTCGGGCACGAAGACCGCGCACGATCTGGAATCCTCCGTCAACTTCGCCCTCAGCCCCGTCGAGACCGCGCTCAACAACGCCGCCGACACGGCCGGTTCCTACTGGTCCGCGCTGACCCAGATCGACCGGCTGCGAACCGAGAACGAAGCGCTTCGCCAGCAGAACCAGACGCTCCAGGAGCAGCTGGATCGGATGCCGGCCATCTCCCACCTGAACGACGACTGGACCCGATCACGCAGGAGGCGAGGTCCGTGCCGTACCAGACGACGCCGGCTCGCGTGATCGTCCGCGACATCTCAGACGTTCGCCTGCGGACCCTGATCCTCAACAAGGGCAGCAGCGACGGCCTCTCGGAAGGCCAGGTCGTGATCGACGCGGGCGGCGCCGTCGTCGGCCGAATCGTGTCCCTGGACGCGACGGTTTCTATCGTCCTGCTGGTCAGCGACCCGTCGGCCGTCGTCGTCGGCAAGGAGGCCAGGACGGGCGCCACCGGCACGGTCCGGGGCCAGATCAGCGGGCTTCTCCAGATGCAGTACGTCGGTCGGGTCGGCCAAGCTTCAGCTCCAGAAGGGCGACTCCGTCGTGACCGCGGGCGAGGCCCTGCCGGGCACGAACGACCGCTCGCCGTACCCGCCTGGGCTGCTCATCGGCGAGATCATGAGTGTTACGACCGACCCCAACGCCGTGGTCCAGAGCGCCGACATCCAGCCGGCCGCGCACCTCTCCGACGCCACGTTCGTGCTCATCATCACCAACTACCAGGGCGGCTTCGGCCCGCCGCTCCCGAGCGCCGGCCCGGGTGCATCGGCGTCGCCGTCGGCTTCTGCCCCGGTCGGGCCCACGGCCAGGCCGACTGCCCAACCGATCCAACCGGTGCCCTCGTACTGATGCTCGGCGGCGATCGGGCGAGCTGCCTACCGAACCTGATACGCTCGCGACACATTCGCCGAGGGAGTCGCTGTGAAGGGTCTCGTACTGGCGGGCGGCACCGCCACTCGCCTGTTCCCGCTCACCATCGTCACCAACAAGCACCTTCTGCCGATCTACGACCGGCCGATGATCTACTACCCGATCGCCACTCTCGCGGGCATGGGCATCCGCGAGGTGATGGTCATCGTCGGCGGCAAGAGCGTCGGCGACGTGGTCGAGCTGCTGGCGGACGGCGAGCACTTCGGCCTGCGACCTGACGTACCGCTATCAGCGCGGCGCGCTCGGCATCGCCCACGCCATCGGCCTGGCCCGGGACTTCGTCGGCGACGACGCCTTCTGCTGCGTCCTGGGCGACAACGTCCTGCTGGGGCCGCCGCTCGACGCGACGTGGCGCGCGAGTTCGAAGACGGGCCGTGGGGCGCCGGCACGCTGCTCTACGAGGTCGCCGACCCGGAGCGCTTCGGCGTCGCCGAGCTGGACGCGGCCGGCAACGTGGTCGGGTTCGAGGAGAAGCCGGCCGTGCCCAAGAGCAACCTGATCCCGATCGGCGTGTACTTCCTGCGGCCGGACGCGTTCGCCGTCGTGGACCAGCTCGTACCCGTCGCGCCGGGGCGAGCTCGAGATCACGGACGTGCTGAACCACTACCTGCCGGGCGGCCTGTTCGCTCGCCGCTTCGACGGTCTGTGGACCGACGCGGGAACGGTCACCTCGCTGATCCGGGCCGCGGAGCTGGCCGAGCAGGAATCGCGCTCCGGGCGCCTGAGCCCCCCGCCCGCGAGACCGACGTCGTGACGGAGCCGGCCGGCCACGCTTCCCGCGGCTGCTGGTCACCGGGGGCGCGGGCTTCATCGGCTCGTGCTTCGTTCGCGACGTCCTGGCCCGCGCGCGACGGGAGCCAGATCACCGTCCTGGACAAGCTGACCTACGCCGGCAATCGGGCCAACCTCGCGCCGGCCGAGGCCGACCCGGAGCAGGCTGTCGCGACTCCGGTTCGTTGAGGGCGACATCGCCGACCCGGCCGTCGTGGCGCCGCTCGTCGCCGAGGCGGACGCCGTCGTCAACTTCGCCGCCGAGTCGCACGTGGACCGCTCGATCCTCGATCCGGAGGCATTCCTGCGCACCGACGTCCTCGGCGTCCACGTCCTGCTCGAGGCGTGCCGGATCGAGCAGGAGCGCGCTCGAACGGGCGAGCGAGTCGCGGCGCCCCGCTTCCTCCAGGTCTCGACGGACGAGGTCTACGGCTCGGTCGAGACCGGAGCGAGCCGCGAGGACGACCGGCTCGAGCCCCGCTCGCCCTACTCCTCGGCCAAGGCCGCCGGCGAGCTGCTGGTCCACTCCTACTTCGTCACCTACGGCCTGGACGTGGCGATCACGCGCGGCTCGAACACCTACGGCCCCTACCATCACCCCGAGAAGCTGATCCCGCTCTTCATCACCAACGCCATCGACGACCAGCCGCTGCCGCTCTACGGCGACGGCCTGCAGCGCCGCGACTGGCTCTACGTGTCGGATCATGCCGGCGCGATCGGCCACGTCCTCGAGCACGGCCTCGGCGGGGAGACGTACAACATCCCGGGCGGGAACGAGCGGACCAACCGGGAGGTGGTCGCGGCGCTCCTCGATCGGCTTGGCAAGCCCTGGTCGCTGGTCCGCGCGGTGGCCGATCGGCCCGGCCACGACCGCCGCTACGCCATGGACGGCTCGAAGCTCTCCGCGCTTGGCTGGTCGAACAAGATGACGTTCGAGCGAGGGCCTGGCCGCGACCGTCGACTGGTTCCGCGCCAACGAGGCCTGGTGGCGGCCGATCAAGTCGGGCGAGTGGGACGACTACTACCACCGCCAGTACGGCGCGAGGCTTGCCGGCTCGCACGAGGCCACGCGATGAGGGCGAATCGCTGATGCGCGTCGCCGTCACGGGGGCGGGCGGACGGCTCGGCAGCGCCCTCGTTGAGACGCTCGGGAACTCTACGTTCGTGAGCGAGGTGCTGGCCTGGGATCTGCCGGAGCACGACCTCGACGACCCGACCTCCGCCGGTCGACTGGTGGGCAGGTATCGTCCGGACGTGGTGGTGCACTGCGCCGCCTGGACGGACGTCGACGGCTGCGCTCGCGACCCGGATCTGGCTATGCGCCGCAACGGGACCGCCGTGGACGAGATGGCCCGGGCGTGTGCCGCCAGCGGCGCGGCGCTGGTCACCATCTCCACCAACGAGGTCTTCGACGGCCGCCGGACCGACGGCCGCCCCTACAACCCGACCGACCAGCCGAATCCCGATCAATCCGTACGGCGCCGCCAAGCTGGCCGGCGAGGTGGCGGCTCGGGCCGCATTCGGGGCGTCGGACTCCGACTTCGCCGCGGCCACAGTCACCGGGAACGCCGCCCGGTCCCTCCCGGCGCTGGCGATCGTCCGAACCGCCTGGCTCTTCGGCGGGCCCGGCAGCGACTTTCCCGCGCAAGATCCTCGCCGCCGCCGAGAAGGCGCGCGCCGAGCACCGCAGCCTCGCGCTCGTCTCCGACGAGATGGGCAACCCAACGTATGCCCCGGACCTTGCGTCCGGGATAGCGCGCCTTCTCGGCGAGGCCGCGCGGCCGGGCGGCCGTGGCTTCGCCGGCATCCATCACGTCGTCAACGGCGGTCGCGCCACCCGGGCCGCCTGGGGCCGGGAGGTGCTACGCCTGGCGGGCGTCGAGGTGGCCACGACCGACGTACCGTTGGACACGTGGCCGCGGCCCTCGACGCCGCCGGCCTGGGGAGTGCTCGAGGCAACGCCGCTGCCGGGAGGGCCGCTTCGCGACTGGCATGATGCCCTGGCGGAATACATGGAACACGCTGGCACTGGATTCGGAGGCGGGACGATGAGTGGAGACGGGTTCGAGTCGAAGCTGCCCGGCGTGCTCTACGGCCGGCTGAACCGCATGGCCGACTCCCGCGGCTCGTTCGTCGAGATCTGGCGCGCCTCCACGTTCGGAGACCTGGATCGGGCGGCCACCGGCCTGCCCGACGCCCGGTTCGTCCAGGCGAACCTATCCACCTCGGCGCCGGGCGTTCTGCGCGGCCTCCACTACCACCGCCGCCAGCTCGACTACTGGACCGTGATCGGCGGCAGGGCGCTCGTCGCTCTGGTGGACGTTCGCCCAGTGCTTGCAGATCCCGGCAGGCCGCGCCGTGGTCGAGACCCGCGAGCTCGGCGCCGGCCAGACGGTGACGATCCCGACCGGTGTAGCCCATGGCTTCCTCGCCCTGGAACAGCTTCAGCTTCTGTATCTGGTCACTAACGAGTACGACGGCAGCGACGAGCTGGGCTTCGCCTGGGACGATCCGGCCGTTGGAGTGCCCTGGCCGACCGTTGCCGGCACGCCGGATGGACGGCCGATCCTGTCCGATCGGGACCGAACTAACCCCACCCTCGCGGAGCTTGTTCGCGGGCTCCGGGGCTCCTGACGACGGCCTGGGGCTCTCCTCGTGACGGAAGCGGGCGGCCACCGACCTCGGATCTCGCAGGACGGGGCGGCTCGCTGTAGGCTGGCAAACGCAGCCGCCTCTTGCCGGCCCGAGTCGCGCATCCGAGGCGGGGAGGATCCGACATGAGCGACCAGCCGGAAGGCAGCCCGAAACAGAAACCGAGCCGCAGCCAACGGACGCGAACGGCTCGCAAGACGGTGGAGACGGCGTCCGACAGTCCGGCGCCGAGGACTCGCCAGAAGGCGCCCGCGCCAACGTCTCCAGCTCCGGCAAAGTCGCCTGCCGGAGCGGCGGCGCGTCCGCGAGGCCCGGCCACATCGGCTCGAGTCGACGCGGCGGCAGGTAGGATTCCGGCCGCCGTCGCCGGCGCGGCAGCCGCGCCCTCGTCGCCGGGCCACACCGGGCCGACGGAAGGACGCGTCGCTGCGACGACCGTGAACATCACGCAGGCCGGCGTCGCCGAGGTGGAGGCGGACTCGGTCTACGTCACCCAGGGTGGAATCGGAGCGGCGTCCGCAGAGGACATCACGGTTTCCATGGGTGGTATCGCTCAGGCCAAGGCCGACGACATCGCGGTTCGAATGGGCGCCATCGGGCTGGCGCGAGGCGAGCGAGTTTCGGTCGAGCTTGGCGCCGCGGGCTTTGCCGTTGGCAGCGACGTATCGGTGACCCAGGGCTTCGCGAGGACGGTCCTCGCCCGAGACGTCCACATCCGGCTGGGCGGCGCTCAGATGGTCGTGGCGGGCCACGTCACCATGGAACCCCAGAGCGGGGCGATCTTTGTCCTTGCCAGGAGAGTCGAGGGCAACGTCCGCCCCCTCCTGGACTGGCGTGGCGCACTCGCGGTGGGCGCGGCGATGGCCCTGGGAATCGGATTGCTCGCCAGAAAGAAGCGCCGCTAGCCTCGGATTGACCGCCGGAACCGCCTGCTGCGATACGGAGACTGACCGCAGAAGTCTCGCGGCAAGGCCGCCGCGGAGGTCGTTCGGTATACTCAGGAGCCGGCTGAAGCGGGTCCCGAGGATCCCTCCGTCAAACCTGATCCGTCACAGGAGTTACTCGTGATCGACCCCACGGCGCGGGTTCACGCGTCGGTGGACCTCGAATCGGACGTCTCGATCGGACCTCGGGCCAGCGTCTGGAACGGAGCGGTGCTGCGCAACGGCGCCTCGATCGGGGCCGAGTGCATCATCGGCAGGGACGCCTTCATCGACGAAGGTGTCCATCTCGGCGACCGGGTCAAGGTCCAGAACGGGGCCCTCATCTACCATGGCGTGACGGTCGGGAACGGTGTCTTCATCGGCCCCGGCGCGATCCTCACCAACGACCGATTTCCGCGGGCGATCACGGCCACGGGCGAACTGGCTCGCGGCGAGGATTGGACCGTCAGCCCGATCGAACTGCTCGACGGTTGCTCCATCGGCGCCGGCGCGGTGGTCGTGGCCGGGACGACGATAGGGCGGTTTGCCACGGTCGGCGCCGGCGCCGTCGTCACCCGCGACGTCCCCGACTTCGCCCTGGTAGCCGGCAATCCGGCCCGCCGCCTGGGCTGGGTCTGCGCCTGCGGATCTCGACTCAGGGATGCCAGCGGCGCCGCTGCGGCCTCGAATCCCTCGACGAGCGGTCCCCTGAACTGCACTCGATGCGGACGGGACTACGATTTCAACCCCCAGCGCGGTTCGCTGACAGAGCGACCGGCCTAGAGCACAGGAGTCAAGCATGATCCCTCCCGCGCGCCCCGATCTCGGTCCCGAGGAGGTCGCAGCCGTCACCGAAGTCCTCGCCAGCGGCATGATCGCCCAGGGCCGGAAGGTCGCCGAGCTGGAGGAGCGCTGGGCCGCATTCTGCGGCGTCAAGCACGCGATCGCCGTCTCGAACGGAACGGTCGCCCTCATGTCCATCTTCGCCGGCCTGGGGCTCGGCCCGGGCGACGACGTGATCACCGTCTCGCATACCTTCAACGCGACCGTCAGCTCGATCCTGTTCACCGGCGCGACGCCCGTCTTCGTTGACATCGAGCCGGACACCTACCTCATGGACGCCGGCCGCATCGAGGCCGCCATCACGCCGCGGACTCGGGCGATCTGCCCGGTCAGCCTGTTCGGCATGGTTGCGGACATGGACGCGATCCAGGCCATCGCCGACCGCCACGGCCTGACCGTGGTCGAGGACGCGTGCCAGGCTCACGGCGCCCTGTATCGAGGGCGGCGCGCCGGCAGCTTCGGGTACGCGGCGTTCAGCCTCTACGGCACCAAGAACATGACCACCGGCGAGGGCGGCTTCGTCAACACCAACGACGACCGGCTGGCCGACTGGATCAGGATGTACCGCAACCAGGGAATGCGAGAGCGCTACAACCACGAGATCCTCGGCTACAACTTCCGACTGACGGACATCGGCGCGGCTATCGGCCTGGTGCAGCTCGACAAGCTCGAGCGGAACACCGCCCGCCGCCAGGCCATCGCGCGGCGTTACGACGAGGCCTTCGCCGACCTGCCCATCCAGCTACCGACATGGCCCGAGGGCCGGACTCACGTCTACCACCAGTACACCCTCGGCGTCGGCTCGTCTCGCGATCGGATCGTGGCCGAGATGAAGGACGCAGGCGTCATCTGCGGCATCTACTACCCCATACCCTGCCACCGCCAGGCCTACGTGATGGAGCTCGGCATCGAAGCCGATCTGCCGAACACCGACGCTGCCGCCGCGAGCAGCATGTCCGTGCCGATCTACCCGGGCCTTACCGAAGCCGAGCAGGCTCAGGTGATCGACGCCTTGCGCGCCGCGGTCCAGCGCAATCCCGTCGGCGCGAGCGGTGCCAAAGCATGACGTCACCCCTTCGGATCGGCCTGGCCGGGCTGGGCTCGATGGGGCGGAACCATCTTCGCGTCATCTCGAACCACCCCGAGACGACCCTCGTCGCCGTCGCGGATCCGGATCCCGCAGCTCTTGGAGCCGCGGCCGGGCAGACCGGAGCCGCGGGCTTCGCGGATCCTCTGGAGATGGTCCGCCAGACCAACCTCGACGGCTTCGTCATTGCCGCTCCCACGACCGCGCACCTGCCGCTGGCTCTGGCGGCGATCGAGCGCGGCCTTGGGGTGCTGGTCGAGAAGCCCCTGGCCGCCACCGTCGAGGACGGGTTGGCGATCGTCAACGCGGCCCGCAAGCGGAACGTCCGCGTCCAGATCGGCCACGTCGAGCGCTACAACCCTGCCGTTCTGGAGATGGGCCGCCTGATGCGCGCGGGCTGGCTTTCGACGATCTACGCCATCACCAGCCGCCGGGCCGGCCCATTCCCGGCGCGAATCCGCGACGTCGGCGTGACCGTGGACCTGGGCACCCACGATGTCGACATCCTGTGCTGGATCGCCGGCGAGCGACCGGTGCGCGTCTATGCCGAGACGGCTCAGCGGCTCCACGCCAGCCACGAGGACCTGACGTTCGGGCTGATGCATTTCCCGTCGGGCGCGACTGGCTTCCTGGACGTGGACTGGCTCACCCCGGCCAAGCGACGCAGCCTGGTCGCCGTCGGCGAAGAGGGGATGTTCGAGCTGGACTACCTGACCCAGAGGCTGACCTTCACCCGCTCCAACGTGGAGCGGCCCCAGATGATCGGTGGCTACGCCACGACCTTCACGGGCGACGTGGCGGAGATTCCGGTCCAGAGCATCGAGCCATTGCGCGCCCAGCTCGACGAATTCGTGCGCGTCCTCCGAACCGGCGAGCGGCCGTACGTCGACGCCGAGGACGGACTCTGGGCCGTGGCCATCGCGAACGCACTCCTGACCGCGGCGTCCGAACGACGCCCCATCGACCTCTCCGACCTTCCGTCGAGGCTAGCCGCCCAATGACAATCGTCGCCCGCCCATCCCGCGTCGTCAGCCTCCTCGGCGGCTCGATCACCCCGCCCGTGAACCCGTGCTCGCACGGGACGCCTCGGACCGTCACGCCGTGGACCGGAGAGCCCGGCACGGTTGGGCGCGCCGTCGTCGTCGGCGCCGGCAAGATGGGCCTGCCGCTGGCCGTCCAGTTCGCCCGCCACGGCTGGCACGTGACCGCCGTCGACGTGAACCGCGACGTCGTGGCGGCCATCAACGCACGGCCGCTCCCACGTGACCGAGGAGCCGGGCCTGGCCGAGGGCGTGGCCGAGGCCCACGCCGCCGGGCGCCTCGAGGCGACCGTGGACGCCGCGGCGGCCGTGCGAGACGCGGACGTGGCCGTCCTGATCGTGCCGGTGATGCTCGACGACGCGCAGCAGCCGAGCTACCGGTTCATCGACGCGAATGTCGATGCGATCGCTGCCGGACTCCACGCCGGCCTGACGGTCATCTTCGAGACGACGCTCCCCGTCGGTGACACGCGCGGGCGCTTCACGCCCCGCCTGGAGGCGGCCAGCGGCCTCCACGCCGAGCGGGACTTCTTCGTCGCCTTCTCACCGGAGCGACTCTACTCGGGGGCCGTCTTCGCGAACCTGGCCACCTATCCCAAGCTGGTCGGCGGCATCGGCCCCGAGTCGACACGCCGCGCCGCGGCCTTCTACGACTCGGTCCTGGACGCGGAGATCGTGGCCATGAGCAGCGCGGAGGCGGCCGAGTTCTCGAAGCTCGCCGACACGACCTACCGCGACGTGAACATCGCCCTGGCCAACGAGTTCGCCCGCTATGCCGACCGCGTGGGAGTCGACATCCAGGAGGTCATCGCGGCGGCCAACAGCCAGCCCTACTCGCACATCCACCAGCCGGGCATCGGCGTCGGCGGCCACTGCATCCCCGTCTATCCGCACCTCATGCTCAGCCGCGCCCCCGACCTCGAGGTCGTGGCTCTCTCGCGGCGGATCAACGACGCCCAGGTCTCGATCGCGGTCAAGACGATCGAAGCGCTGCTGGGCGAGCTGGACGACATGCCGGTGCTCGTCCTCGGCATGACCTACCGCGAAGGCGTCAACGAGCTGGCCTACTCGCGGGCCCTGCCGCTGATCGAGCGCCTCTCGTTCCACGGCGCCAACGTGGCGGCGTACGACCCGCTCCTCTCCCCCGCCGAGATCTCGCGCTGCTGCGCGACGGCCTACCAGTGGGGCGATGGCGGGGACTTCCGGGCGATCGTCACCCAGACCGCCGACCCGCTGTGGCGTTCGATCGACTTCGCTCTCTTCCCCGAGCTGGCGGTTCTGCTCGACGGCCGCAACAGCCTGCGCGACGTGGAGCTGCCACCGAGCGTTCACTACCTCGGCATCGGCGTCCAGGCAGCCACCAGGCGCCGGAACGGCGACGCGGCGCGCGGCGCCGCCTCCTCGTAAGGGAGGGCCGGCGATGCGGATCGTCAGCGTCGTCGGCACGCGACCGCAGCTCATCAAGGCGGCCGCGCTGCAGCCGGTCCTGCGCCGCGACCACGTCGAGATCTTCGTCGACACCGGCCAGCACTACGACGAGATCGATGGCCGGCAGCTTCTTCGGCGAGCTGGGCCTCGCCCGGCCGGACCACTCGCTCGGGATCGGCGGCGGCGGACACGGCGACCAGACCGGCCGAATGCTCATCGCCCTGGAGCCGCTCCTGCGCGATGCCGCACCGGACGCGGTCCTGGTCTACGGCGACACCAACTCCACGCTGGCCGGGGCGCTGGCGGCGGCCAAGCTCGGCATCCCGGTCGCCCACGTCGAAGCCGGCCTGCGTTCCTTCGACCGGCGCATGCCCGAGGAGCTGAACCGCGTCGTGGCGGACCACCTGTCGCGCTGGCTCTTCGCCCCGACCGATGCCGCGGTGGCCAACCTGGCCGCGGAGGGGATCGCGGCCGGGGTCGTCCGGGTCGGCGACCTGATGCTCGATCTGGCCGCCCGGGTCTCGGCCGAGGTGCGCGAACCGGAGGTTCTGACGGCGATCGGTGAGCGGCTGGGCCTGGTGCTGCGACCCGGCGGCTACCTGCTGGCGACGGTCCACCGGGCCGAGAACCGCACTCCCGCGGCGATGGCTGCCTGGACCGGCCTCCTGGGCGCGCTGGCCGCGGCCGATAGGCCCGTGGTTCTGCCCCTCCATCCGGGCACGCGGGAGGCGCTTGCCGCGGCGGGCATCGCCCTGCCCGCGTGGGTCCGGGCGATCGAACCCACCGGCTACGCCACCGCGCTGGCGCTGCAGCTACATGCCGCGGCCGTCCTCACCGATTCCGGCGGCGTCCAGCGCGAGTCGGCCTGGCTTGGCGTGCCTTGCCTGGTACTGCGGACCACGACCGAATGGACCGAGACAGTCGGCGGGGCGGGCAGCTCCGCGGTGCTCGTTGGCCTGGACCGTGCCGCCGCCGTTCGCGAGCTGGCCGCCCGCGCGCCGGCGGCGCGGTCGGCCGAGCTGGCCGGGGAGCGCGTCCGGACGCTCCATCTGGAAGGGCCGGGTGCGGCGGAGAGGATATCGGCCATCCTCGCCGCCGGCTCGGGAACCGGGGACCGGCCATGACCCTCGCGGCGCGGCGTCGCCCGATCTGCATGATCGTCCACGCCTACTACGAGGAGGACTCCCGCGTCCGTCGCGAGGCGGAGACGCTCGTCGCCGCCGGCTGGGAGGTCGACGTCTTCGGCCTGCGACGCCCGGGCGAGACGGCCTCGGCAACGGTCGAGGGCGTGAACGTGCGGCGACTGCCTGTCGGGCGCCACCAGGGCGCGGGGCTGTCGGTCTATCTGGTCGAGTACGGCGCCTTCCTGGTGCGTGCCTTGTTGGCCGCGACCAGAGCCCATCGACGCCGCCGCTACGGGCTGGTCGAGGTCCACTCGCTGCCGGACTACCTGGTCTTCGCGGCCCTGCCCATGAAGCTGGCCGGCGTGCCCGTGCTGCTCGACCTTCACGAAGCCATGCCCGAGTTCTTCCGGAGCCGGTTCCCGCGGGCCGCCAACCCGATCACCTACCGGCTTCTGCGGCTGCAGGAGAAGCTGTCGATCGCCCTGGCGAACGAAGTCCTGACGGTGAACGAGCCTCTGGCGGATCGACTTCGCAGCGCTCGGCATCAGGCCGGACCGTCTGACCGTCATCCTGAACAGCCCGGACCTGCGGCTCTTCGACGCCGCAGCGCACTCTCGACGCAGGTTCATGGCGGACGGAAGGCTGCGCATCGTCTATACGGGCGCCCTGACCCCAACATACGAGCTGGACGTGGTCCTGCGGGCACTGGCGGCTCTCGCCCGGACCAGACCTGACCTGCCGTTCGAGGCGACGTTTCTACGGCCGTGGCGACGCCCAGGACCAGCTCGAGGCGCTGGCCGCGGAGCTGGGCATCGGCGACAGGGTTGGCTTTCCCGGGCGCATCCCGATCGAGGACGTCCCCGCGGCCATCGCCGCCGCGGACATCGGAGTGGCGCCGACGCGGCTGGATCCGTTCACGGGGATGAGCCTGTCCACCAAGCTGCTCGAGTACGCCGCCATGGACAAGCCGGTGGTGGCATCGCGCCTGCCAACGGTAGAGCGCTACTTCGACGCGGATACGCTGTCGGTCTACGAGCCAGGCGACCACGAGTCGCTCGCGGCGACGCTCCTGCGCCTCGTCGACCGCCCAGCCGAGCGAAGGGCCCGAGTGAAGCGAACTCGCCGGCGAGTCGAGGAACTGAGCTGGACCCGCCAGGCGGCGGCTTTGCTCGGCGTCGTGGACCGGATGGTGGCCAATCCGCGTGGCTCGATGTCAGGTCCGGGTTCACGAGAATGAGGCCGCCTGGCACGCGCTCCGCGGCACGGCAGCGGCCCTGACCACTCGCTCAGACTGCCACCCCTCCGTTTCAGGAAACGGAATGCGGTAGCATACGGCTCCGTTAGCCCGGTGTGCCTTGCCGGGCTACGCTCGCACCAGGACGCACAAATGACCTTCCGCACCCGATATGCCCCTCGGCCCACGCGCCGGCGCGCTCGACGCGACGACACCCGCCGAGCGGTGCTTCTCACATTTGCCTTTGTCGCGGCCATCGTGGTCGCCCTGTCTCTTGTCGCCAGCCTGTTCGTCGCGAACTACTACACGGACCATGGGGCGCCCGTCGCGTCCGTCAACGGGGAGGCAATCAGCAAGGATGCGGTCAGGAATCGCGTGGCCTTCAACGTGGGCCGCGACAAGCGTCAGGTACAGGATTACCTCGTCCTGCGCAACCAGGGCAAGATCACCGCGGATGAGAACAGCACGATCTCGCAAGGGCCCCTTGCCAACGAGACCGCGACCACGCTCTACAGCGATGCCCTCAAGCAGCTGATGACCGAGGCGACGCTCCGGCAGTATGCCTCCAAGCACGGAATCTCGGTCAGCGACCAGCAGGTCCAGGATCAGATCAAGACCGACAGCACCATCCCGGAGCTGCGCCACGTCATGGTCATCGGCTCGGCGCCCCGCGCCACGCCCCCAGCCAGTGCCGTAACCCCGCAGGACGTTGACAGCGCCAAGGCCAAAGCGGACGCGTATTCAGCCCAGCTCAAGGCCGGCGCGAAGTGGTCGGATGTTTCCGCTGAGTCGACCAACGACAACCAGGGAGCGACCACCGATCTTGGCCTCAGCACCAAAGACGGCCTGAGTCTGGACCCGGACCTGGCGGATGCCATCTTCAACCTGGCCAAGCCCAACGACGTAACCGCGGTCTTCAAGGGCACGGACGGGATCTTTCGGATAGCGACGGTGACCTCGCATCGTGGCTCCCTACTACGACGCGGGCTGGGTGACTGCGATCGGCGGCGACTATCAGGGCTACGCCAAATCGGAGGCCCTGCAGAAGGCCGTCCAGGATGCGGTCGACAAGCAGTACATCGATAGCCCCACAGTCCAGAGCAACGTTCTGGAGATTGCCGTCGCCGCCGGCTACGGCCAGCCCGGCAACGGGGACGAGGTCAAGATCGCCATGATGGTCTTCGCCCCGAACCACTCGCAGACCGGCGCGGCGAGCATCGCCACCTCCGATCCGGCCTGGGCGGATGCCAAGAGCCGCGCCGACGCCGCCGTGGCTACGCTGCGTGCGGACCCATCCAAGTTCGATTCCATGGCCAGGGACACCACCAAGAACGATGACGCCGTCTGGACTTCCACCGGCGGAGAGCTGCCATGGATTCCGGCCGATCTCTTCAACGCCCAGACGGCAGGTGGCCAGACCGGCCTGGCTCTGCCGGGCTTGCAGCTCGCCGTATTCGCGCCCAACCTCACCCCCAACACGATTCTGGATCCGATCCAGGAGACCTCCCAGGGTTACGTCGTGGTGAAGTTCGAGGGGCGCCGGGCGGGGCCAAGCCAGCGCATCGCCGACGCGCAGCTGACCATCGCCGCCGGCGCGGACTTCGCCACAGTGGCGCGGCAGGAATCCGAATCTCCAACCGCCCCGGATGGCGGCGCCTTTGGGTGGGTGGCCCAGTACATGCTCACCCAGGATCAGGAGAGCGCCATCTCGTCGACGCCCGTCGGTGGCGTCAGCCGGATGGTCACGAGCAACGGCTACTGGATATACAAGGTCACCGACAGGCAGACGCGCCTGCCCGATGCCGCCACTGCCGCCAAGCTCAAGAAGGTCGTGTTCCCGGCCTGGCTTACCCAGCTCCAGTCGAACACCAACGTCTGGACGGACCAGGCTGCCCTGACGGCCCTGACCCCGGCCTCCCCGACGCCGTAGCAACGCGGATCCGGTGCTCGATGCTCTAGTCGCCGAAGCTCGGATCCGCTGGGGACTCGACCCAACGGCCGGACTCCAGATCGCTGCGCCGGAACGCCTGGCCGGGACGCCCCTCGAACCTTCGAGGCCGCTGATCCTGGTGCCGCTCGCCATTCTGCGGAGCGGCACGTCGCCGGATCGAGCCGAGGACCAGCTGCCGGGAAGGCACGCACCCTCCGACCGCGACGCCCTGGCCGTGCTGAGGCGCCTGTACCCGGCCGAGCACCCCGTGGGTCGTCTCGGCCTGGCCGAGACCACGACCGTTGGCGAGCTGGAGCCCGCGGCCCTGGCCGGGCCGCTATACCTCGGCCCCGTGGCGCCCGAGCGCGCCGTGGCCAGTCCCTGGGCATTGCCCTGGATAGCCCACCGGCTGCGCCAGCCCGACGGCTGCCCGTGGGATCGCGAGCAGACGCACGCCTCGCTCAAGAAGCATCTGCTCGAGGAGGCGTATGAGGTCTACGACGCTCTCGACCGGGGCGCAACGCCCGAGCTGGCGGACGAGCTCGGCGACCTCTACCTCCAGATCGTTCTGCACGCTCAGCTGGCCGCGGAAGCCGGCGCGTTCGACCTGACCGACGTCCAGGAGGCCATCGGCCGCAAGATCGTGCGCCGCCATCCGCACGTCTTCGGCGATGCGCGGGTGGCCACCGCCGGTGACGTCAACCGCCAGTGGGAGCAGATCAAGCGAGCGGAACGCGAGGCCGCCGCAGCCGACTCCGATGGTGAGCCGACGACGGAGGTGGCCAGCGCCCTCGACGGCATCTCATCGTCCATGCCCGCCCTGGCCGCCAGTCAGGAGATGCAGGAGCGCGCGGCCCACCTTGGCTACGACTGGCCCGAGATCGTCGGCATCCTCGACAAAGTCCGCGAGGAGCTGGCCGAGCTCGAGGCGGCGGCAACGGACGCCGAGAAGCGCGAGGAAGTGGGCGATCTTCTGCTCGTCGTCGTGAACCTGGCCCGACGCCACGGCGTGGAGGCCGAGCCCGCCCTGCGGGCCGCCGCCGACAAGTTCCGGCGGCGATTTCGCCGAGTCGAGCGCATGGCCAGGGAGCGCGGCGTCCTGCTCCGAGATATGAGCTTCGCGGAACTGGACGAGTTGTGGGATGCTGCCAAGGCCGAGGAGCGCGCCGCGTCTCACCCGCCCACGGCGCAAGAGGAGACCGCACCATGACCATCGGAGCCCAATCGCTGCAACGAGCCGACGGGCGCCTGCCCATCGATCTTCGGGCCGTCTCGCTGACGCTCGGCGTCCAGAAGTGGGCCGAGGGCTCGTGCGTGATCAAGCTCGGCGGGACCGAGGTGCTGTGCGCGGCCACCATCGAGGACAAGATCCCGCCCCACCTCCGCGGCAAGGGCACCGGCTGGGTCACGGCCGAATACAGCATGCTGCCCCGAGCCACCAGCGAGCGGAACATCCGCGAGGCCGCCAAGGGCAAGCTGGGCGGACGAACCTACGAGATCCAGCGACTGGTCGGCCGATCGCTGCGCGGCGTGGTCGACATGGCCAAGCTCGGAGAGCGAACGATCACCATCGACTGCGACGTGATCAACGCCGACGGCGGCACGCGCACCGCCTCCATCACCGGGGGCTGGGTGGCGCTGGCCGCGGCACTGCGAACGTTCGGCATGGAGCGCTGCCTGCTGGGCCGGGTGGCCGCGGTCAGCGTCGGGATCGTCGACGGGGTCGCCTGCCTGGATCTCGACTACTCCGAAGACTCCCGGGCGGAGGTGGACTTCAACGTCGTCGCCACGGACGCAGGCAGGTACGTGGAGCTACAGGCCACGGCCGAAGGCAAGCCCTTTGGCCGGCCGGACGTGGACCGTCTGCTCGATCTCGCGGCGGGCGGGCTGGAGCGCCTGTTCGCGGCCCAGGCCGAGGCGGTGGCCTCGGTCGCCCGCTAGCAGGCGTTCGGGCAGGTGGCGCCTCCGCGCGGGCCTCTCGAGAGCGGTCGCTCGCGCCTGCTCGTGGCCACTCGTTCGACACACAAGCTGCGCGAGCTCCGAGAACTCCTCGGTCCCCTGCGCGCGCAGCTAGTAGATCTCGACGACGTCGGCGTCCGCGACGAGGCGATCGAGGACGGCGATACGTTCGAGGCCAACGCGTCCAAGAAGGCGCGCTTCTACGCGGCCCTCTCCGGGCTGCCGACCCTGGCCGATGATTCGGGCCTGGAGGTCGACGCTCTGGACGGCGGACCGGGCGTGCGCACCCGGCGCTACGCGGGCGAGCTGGCGACGGACGAGGAGAACAACGTGAGGCTGCTCGCAGCGCTGGCCGGTTTGGAGCCCTCCCGGCGCGGGGCGCGATATCGCTGCGTGCTGGCCGTGGCCCTGCCCGAGGAGCGTGGTCCGAGAGGCGGGATGCGCGTCAGGCTGGCCCACGGCACGTGCGAGGGTCGGATAGCGACCGCGGCTCATGGGCACGGTGGCTTCGGCTACGACCCGATCTTCGAGCCGGCCGCGGAGCGGCCCGGCGGCCGGACACTGGGCCAGTGGACCGCCGAGGCCAAGAACCGGATCTCGCACCGCGGTCGGGCGGCGCGCCGGATGCACGCCATCCTGACCGATCTCGGGTTCTGAGCCCGGGCCGAGGGTCGGCTCATCTTCACCCAGGGCGATGCTGGAAGGCCAAGCCGCCCGGCCTTCTGCTCATCTTCACCCAGGGCGATGCTAAGTGGCCACCCCGTGATCCGGAGCGCTTGAGGCGGACCTGCCAGCCTCCTCGCCTTCTCTATTGGAGCGTGAATGCGCGCTTGAGAGCTGCCCACTCCGCCGATGAACCCGCATCGAACCGCCGAGGCGCCGCTTTGCATCGCCCGGGCTGATGTTGAGCAGATGCCAAATCCCGCGGAGGTCATGGTCCGGGCGCCTGAGCCATCGGCGCAGGTCCTGCCCGCGGGCCGGCAGGGCGGCTCCAAAGACCGGACCGTACCGGTCGACCAAATGACGAGCCTGCGTCTCGTCCGGCAACACGAGTACGGATCCCACGCGGAGTGGCCGCCAGCCTGACTCTCGAGCCAGCTGTGGCGCAAGTCTGCGCTTTCGATCCATCGTCGAAAGCAAGTCCTGGAGATCGCGGACCAGAGTCTTGACTTCGACGACCAGCACGGCACGGGACACCGGATGCCAGGCCAGCACGTCGATCGAACCGCGTTCTCCGCGAATGCTGAAGGTGTGCTCGGGGAAAGGCTGCCAACCCAATGCTGCCAGCCGAGCAACGACCACGCGGACGAGCGCGGCGTGCTTCTCGTCGAGGAGCTTCGCTATCTCGGCGCCGCGCCATCGCGGAGCCAATGAGAGGGATACGCCGACACTCCCAGCGACTTTCCGCAGGACGCGCAGCGAAGTTCGTTCCAGGTGGCCGCCCTCGATGGCAGACACGAGGGCCTGACTCACGCCCGCCAGAGCGGCGACATCCGATTGCCTGAGGCCGCTGCGGATGCGAACTGCTCGAATGACGGATCCGACTTGCACGTCATCCATGCCGCCACGATGCCCGGCCCCGCTTCACTGCCAATCATCGCCGGATTGTGGCCGTGTGCGGGACGGCCGCCACTCCATCGCGGGCTGCTCGCGAGTGGCGGTCCAGAGCGAAGGCCGCGGCCGTGACCACCGCCATCATGACCACGTCCGACGACATGTTCCGCCAGTCCCGATACAGGTCGATGTCGAACGTGGTGGCGACTACCAGCCAGGCCGCCAGCGCGGCCAGGAGCATGGCGGCGAGAAGGCGCGTCAGCTCGTCGGGCGGGGCACGGTACAGGCGCCACAGCGCCAGCAGGGCCGCGGCGAAGATGAGGACGACCAGCACCAGCGCCGGAACGCCGAGCTCCGCGGCAATCTCCGGCCAGAAGGTATGCGCCGAGTCGAGATCGAGGTGGGCCTCCGGCGGCTTGTAGCGGCCGGCAACGTACTGCGTCTTGAACTGGTCGAGGCCGATGCCAAGGAGCGGATGATCGATGGCCATCTCGACCGCGGCTCGGGTGGCATAGAACCGCTCCAGCAGGGAACCCCGCCCCGACAGAGTGGACGGATTCCACGAGTCGAACCGGCTCTCGCCGATGAGGCGGACCATCACGCTCCGGTAGGCGTCGTTGAGCGGCGGCGCCACCTGGAGAACGAAAGCCGGCCACGGGAATGACAGCCGTCGAGAGCAGGCCCCCGACAAGAACGATCGCGGCACGCTGTCGCCAGCCCCGAACGACCAGCAGGACCAGCACCGCCGATCCGGCGGCGGTGGCCAGCCAGGCGCTCTTCGAGAACGTCAGGAATAGGCTCGCCAGGCATGCGCCGATGGCCACGACCACGATCGCGACCCCGATTCGACCGAGCCCGAAGCGCCTGCGGGCGATCAGGGCCGTGAGAAGCAGCGGCATCGCCATGGCCAGCATCTCCCCGAACAGGCCAACGTTGAAGTAGGTCAGGCGGGCAAAGCAGCAGCCGGTCGGTCTGCAGGCCCGATAGCGACCTGATGTCCGGCAGCGTCTGGATCATGTTGAGCAGCCCGCCCAGGCCAACCGAGATGCCCAGCACCACCGCAACCAGAGCGAGCTTCCGGAGGTTGGGCCCCAGCGCGAGGAGGACGATCCCCATCGCCACCGGCTCGAGGATGCCGTGGAGCAGGACCGTGCCGCTCTCGGTCACGTCCGGCGAGCGAGCAGTCGAGAGGCATGCCAGCAGCAGCAGGGCGGCCAACGCCAGGCCGGCTACCCGAACGGTCGCTGTCAGCCCGCCTCCGTGACGCAGGCCTCGGACCCAGGCCGCGATGGAAGCCGGGTTGACGCGGTCGTCGAGCAGGCAACCCAGGCCGAGCGCGACCAGGAACAGCGTCTGGCCGATGACCTGGAGCGACCCTACCCACCACGACACCTGCGCCAGGTCCCAATACGGGGTAAGCAGAAGGACGACCAGATACGCCGGCCAGGGCCGCAGGACCGCGTAGCCCGCGACCGCGGCGGCGATCAGCGGCACCGTTCCCGCCAGCACCTGGGCCATCAGGCCCGCCTGGATGTCGTACGGTGCGTGCTCGTGTATCGCGACGATCCCCAACGTCGCAAGAAAGACCGGCCCGGCCACCGCGGCCCTGACGAGCGCCCGGCCACGCAACCCGGTGAGCCGGGACAGGCTCAGCGACGAATTCAGCTGTCTGGCTTTGTCCAATCGAAGCGCCCCCTGAGGCGAACTCGAACCCGAACCGGCGCCGCGGGGCACGGAGGTCCACCCTAGCAGCCCGACTGGCTCACGGCAGTCCCGGCCGGCCGGCTGAGCCGCCCCGGGATACTACGGCATGGCCTCCGGACTTGCCACGCGGTCGAGCTAGACCTGAATGGCCGGGACGAGCGAAGGCATCTGGCAGCTCAGGCTCGTGCCGCAGACGAACCGCTCTTCGAAACCGGACGGGGTCCGGATGACGAGCCGCCACAGATTCGGATACTCGCGGCGGCACGTCTGACACACCTTGCCGCCGTGCTTGCCAGGTGCGGGCGCACCCAATGGCACGACGATCGGGCTCGGCCAGGCCACACGCGCCTGTATCGGCGCCTGGGCGGCCCGCCGCGCCGGCGCCGGAGTGGCTGCGGCCGCGGGCGAAGGATCCTCGGCCGGCGCCTGCGCAACCGGGGCCGGGGACGAATCCGGGCCGGCCGGAGGCTCGGCTGCCGGTTCGGGCAACTCGGACCGCTCTGGCTCCGGGGGCGGGGCCCCTTCCACCGGCGCGGGCTCTTCCACCGGCGCGGGCTCTGCCACCGGCACGGCCCAGGAAAGGCCCTTGCCGGCCTTCGTTCGGAAGTCGAAAGCGCACTTGGGACAGAGCCGCAGGACGACGTCCCTCTGAAGCTCCGCGCAGCTCGGGCAGAACGTAACGACCCGCTCATCCGCCTGCATTCCCTGGCAACGCGAGCAGACGTACTTGGGATCCAGCTTCTTGAGCTTGAAGACCTGGCCGAGCACGAATGTCGGCGAGATACCGCCCTTGGTGATGGTGGCGCCGACGCCCGCCATGATGTCGCCGATCTTCTCGTTTCGGGCCGCGATTCGCTCGTACTCGGGGTTGGTGATCTTCTCCAGACGGCACGTGGCGCAGATGTGCAACTCCCGCATCGGCAGCTCGGACCGGATCCGGGCCTGCTGGTAGAGGAACTCCAGCACCGGAAGCTGGGCGTCCGAGACCTCGACCTGAGCGGCCCTGCCGCCCGCCGCCGTCAGTCGCTGCTCGACCATCCCGGCGAACCCCTCGACGTCGCGAGCCAGGTTGCCCGGCATCGCGCCGGGATGCGAGACGACCATGACCGCGACGCCAAGCTGCGCCTGGACGTCGGCCAGCGTCATCACCGCATAGCCGGCGCTTGACTGGAAGGTCACAGCGTCCACGACCCTTCCAGGCCGAGGGCGTTCGGTCGCTCGATCCCTCGATCACCTTGCTGGCCGCCCCGACCGCGGTCTCGCCGATCTTCGCGGAGACGACGTTGGCCTGCTCCAGCACGCCGATCTCCGCCGCCCTGCTCCAGAACCGAGCCTCGCCGAAGGATCGGGCAGCCGCGCCGTCGAGCCGGGCCAGGGCCAGGTCTATCCGCTGCGCGACCTCGCTGAAGGTGTCACGGTAGATGCGGCCAACGCCCCAGGTCTTGCCCAGGTTGGGGATGTGGTCGGCCAGGTGTGCGACGACGGACGTGGCGCCGGCTTCGGTCGTGACCTCGAACACGGCCACCATGGCCATGGACTTCTTCATCAGGAGCGAGCTGCCCAGCATCGAGCCTCGTTTGGCCTCCAGCCTGGTCAGCTGTTCGGCGGTGATCTGGAAGCCCTGTTCGCGCAGCGATTCGGAGATCGCCCGACGGACCTCGAGGGCGGGGACGGAAAGGCGGCGTTCGAAATCGAGCCCGCAGGTGGCGGCCAACTGACCCTCCGGGAGCTAGGCGTCCGAATCCGAGGCTGCGTCGGACAGGTTGTCGCTGGCGGTGTCCATGTAGTCCGCGCCAATCGCCAGGTCCGTAGATGCGTTGCCGCTAGCCTCGTCGGCAATCTCGGCCGCGGTCTGAGCCGAGCTAAGCTCCTCCTGAGCGGCATCGACGTTCCCCCAGGCCGCCCATTCGTTTGCGGCCTGCACGTGCCCGGCGGCATCGTCCTGCCAGCTCGCGGCGTTGGCCAGGTCGCCGTCGCCCCACTGCTGCCAGCTGGCCGCCTCGTCCAGGTTGGCCGCAGCCGCGGAGACATCTTCGGCGGCCGCATCGGGCAGGGCTGCCGGATCGATCGCCTCGAGCGCGGCCTCGGCGGCGCCGATGGCATCCCCCATGGACGTAGAGGCTTCCGATAGAGCGGCCGGGTCGGTCCCGGCATCGGCGACGTAGTCGCTCCAGTTCCCGTCCGACATCGGCTCACTCCCGTCGGCCCGAGGCGAAAGCCCCGCAACAGGCCGCTCCACGAATGCTACCGGGGCCCGGGCCGGCCGAACAGGGGCCGAACGTCCCCGGGGAGGATCGTGCGCGGTCTTCGAACGCCCAAGAGCGGCCGACCCAAGCTCTCGACAGGTGGGGCATGCTGGAGGGGTGACCCCATCGACTCAGCTCCATGTGGACAGGCCCGGCCGGACGCCCGCCCTGATCGACCTCCGGCGGGGCGACATCACGGCGATTCACGCGGACTCGATCGTCAACGCGGCAAACGAGGCGCTTGCCGGAGGCGGCGGCGTAGACGGCGCCATCCATCGAGCCGCCGGGCGCGAGTTGATGGTTGAGCTGCGTTCGCGGTATCGCGGGTGCCCGACGGGCAGCGCAGTGATCACCGGGTCCGGCCGCCTGGCCGAAAGAGGGGTCAAATGGGTCGTCCACGCCGTGGGGCCGGTGTGGCGTGGAGGGAGCAGGGGCGAAGAGGGCCTGCTGCGGTCCGCCTACCTGGCCGCGCTCCGCCTGGCCGACGATGCCGGCGCGACGACCGTTGCCCTGCCAGCGATCAGCTGCGGCGTCTACGGCTACCCGCTGGGCGAAGGTTCCGCCGTCGCGTTGCGGGCCGTTCGCGACGGCCTGTCCGAGGCGGCCAATCTGGAGCGCGCCACGTTCGTGCTCTACTCGGGCGACACCTACTCGGCATTCGAACTCGCGCTGTCGGGCTTGACCGGCGTATAGGCGAGCCGGCGGTGACGGCTGTGACCGGGCCACCGCAAGGCATCGACCCTCCCTACTCGCCCAGCGCAACACCGCCCACCCGTCCGGCGGGGTATCCCGGCGGCCCGTATGGTTCGGGAACGAAGCCCCGCGACGTCGTTGTCCGGTACTGGTCTGCCCTGGCATTCGCTCGAGGCAGTCCCCGCAGATTGCGGCAACCGACACGCCATCGTTCGGGCTCAGGGAGCCTCCAGATATGCGCAGAACCTTGACTGTGCTTGCCTTCGTGGCGGGACTCGTCGCGGCGTGCAGTGGGTCCGCCGCCACCGGCGGTGCTCAGGCCACCGCAACACAACCGGGCGCGACGCAGGCCACCGCGACGCAGATTGCAGCGGGCCCCACCGATGCGACAGCGGCCGGTGCTCCGAAGACGCTGGACGCATGCACGCTGATCACCGCCGACGAGGCAGCCGCCGCCCTCGGCGAGCCCGTCGATCCAGGAACGGCCCCGGAACCGGGGGCGAACAGCTGCCTCTTCTCCGGCCATCCAGCACAGGGCATCGACATCAATGCCGTCGAGATCTCCATCACCAGCGTCAGGGACTTCGACCCCACGAAGAAATCCATCCCCGGCCTGACGATCACGCCGGTCTCCGGTGTCGGCGACGCGGCCTACTACGTGAGCCTGGGTGCCGGCATGGTCGTGCTCAACACCCGCAAGGGACAGACCACGTTCACGACCTCAGTGATCCTCAAGGGCGCATCGGATAGCCAACTGCAGGCCGCCGAGAAGACCCTCGCGCTGCTCATCGTGGGTCGGATCTAGCCTGGGGCCGATCTCGCTGTGGTGACTCCGACCACTCGGATGAGGTCGGCCGCGCCAGCCCAATCAGTCCCGACTCGACCAACTCGGCTTGGCGGCGCTTGGCTAATGGCGCTCGGCTAGCGGAGCTCGGCTAGCGGCGCTCGCCAACCAGTGACACGCCGTAACTCGCCGAACGATGTCGCGCCAGGAGCCTGCTACCGTTGGGGCCGAAGGCGCGCGGCGCGTGTCCGCGCGCAAGCTGGGAAGTCGTGAACATGACGGAGCAGGCAGCGCGGCTGGCGGCCGCCCTGGAGCGCGCCGAGCACGTGCATGCGGTCGTAACGGAACGCACCGGCGGCGCCGACACCGAATGGGCGCTGTTCTACAGCTGGTGGCTCATCAACTGGTCGGACTTGCCGGAGATCCTGGGGTCGACACCGGGGCTCGGCGACCTGACCGCCCGACTCATCGCACTCGACGCCGATTACAGGTCCGTGTCGCGCGACGAGCCGTGGTCCGCCTTCTACGCGCGGGAACTCCTGGCACAGCCCGCCTGAGCGACAAGAAGGCAAGGCCCACGCTCACAGAGTCGCCGTCCGACAAGCAATGGAGCTGACACGGTGTCCTGGCCGGTCCCTCAGCCACCCGATGGAGCTTCTGGTTCCCGAAGCTGGCCCTGCGACCTGGCATAGCTCCACACGTCCAGGCGGGGAACCGCCAGACCGCGCGCGCCGAGGATTGATAGGACCTGGGTGCGGTGGTCGTCGGCGTGGTGGATCGCCTGCGCCATCGGCACGGCCCCTGGCATGCGCACGCCGTCGTCGGCAGTGACCTCGCGTGCCGGGAAGTCGGTGTCCTGTGCCAAGACTTCCCAGCGCGGTGCAAGACGGCGGATGCGCTCCGCGAGCCGACTCAGTGGCACCTGCCCATCGGGTAGAGGCTCCGACAAGCGTTGTCCGGTGAGCATCGAGAAGTAGTCCTCGTCGGCGTCAACCAGGTGGCGCAGCGTTTCGCGGATAGTGCCGTACGTCCCAGGGATCGTCGCATCCAGCTGCTCGTCGTCCAGGGCCTGGCAGTGCTCGATCAGGCGCAACGTCGCCCATGTCTTGTGTCGATACAGCTCGAGCAGCGCCCCATTCATGGCTTTCGGTCGACCTCCCGGTGGGAAAGCAGGCTATTGAGGCTCCTGATTATCGGATGCATTCTGCAGCCCCGGGAACCTGGTGGCGACGGCTGATCGCCGGCGGACTCTGGCTCCGGCTTACGCGACAGCGCTCTGGCAGGACCGGCTCGCCGGGTGTTGCGGTCGTCGTCGGCCCAGGTCGTAGGCCGCCGCCGTATCATTGCCCCACTCGGGGTGTGGCCTAGTGGCTAAGGCACATGCTTTGGGAGCATGAGATCGTGGGTTCGAATCCCACCGCCCCGACCATTCGCCGACGCCGGTAGCGAACCCAAATCCTCCGCGGCGCGAGCGCATGTGATGTGGGCGCTGGGCCATCGCCTCTGCCTTGCGGGGCAACGAGAGCTCGGAGGCTCTGGCAGGATCACGATGACCGCCTTCAAGGCAGTGGCCGAGCCATCGCCGTCGAAGACCGCGCCGCCTCGCTCGGTTAGCCGATTGCTTTCGAGCCGGAAGGAGTGGGCTCGGCTCTTGCCCCTGATAGCTCTGGCGGTCGCACTTGGATTGATCGGCCTGGGCTCAAAGGGTCTCTGGCTCGACGAGGGCCTGAGCGCTGCCATCGCGCGTACCGATCCACTGACCGCGTTTACGGCCGCCTGGAATACGCAGACCCCTGGCGCCATAGCCCTCTACTACGAAATCCTGCACTTCTGGACGATCCTCGGAGACAGCGAGTTCGTCCTGCGCCTGCTCTCGGTGCTCTGCACCGCGCTGTCGGTGCCGGTCGTCTACTTCCTCGGATGTCGGCTCGCGGGTAAACAGGCGGCGTTGATCGCTGGATTCCTGATCGCCGCGAGCCCTTTCGTCGTCAGATACAGCCAGGAAGCTCGGCCCTACGCCATGGTGCTGCTACTGTCGGCGGCAACCTCCCTGGCTTTGCTGAGGGCGATCGAAATACCGACCTGGCGTCGCTGGATCGGTTACGCCGTTCTTGCGATCGCGTCCTTGTATGTCCACGACACGATGGCCTTTGTCTTCGTGGTGCACGGAATATGGGCCCTGGCCTCGGTCCCGATTCGGGATCGCCGGTTCTGGCGTTGCGTCGTCGCATTCGGTGCGATTGGCCTGTCCGCACTCCCCCTGGCCGGCCTGCTCTCCGAGCCCATCTTCACCTTTGTGCCACCGCTCACGTTCTCCTGGCTGGTCAGCGTCCTTAGCAGCGTGGCAGGAGGGACCGGTCTGCTTCTGGCCTTCTGGCTCGGCGCGGTTGGATTGGGCACGATCACGGCCGCCGGCCGCCTCCGACAGGGGCGAGGCGGGGGGTCAATGGCCCTGGCATCCGCCCTGGGTCTTGTCCCGATCCTCATCGAGGTTGCGGTCTCGGTCCCACACCCGATGCTCGAGCCGAGGTACCTCATGGTGTCTGTCCCGGGTCTGGCGATCGCCGCTGGCGCCGGGATAGCGGCGATACCCTGGGCCAGGATCCGTGGACTGAGCATCGCGTTGTTCGTGGCACTTGCCGTGGTTGCGCTGATCCCCTGGTACACCGGCGAGCCCAAGGAGGGCTGGCGCGAAGCCGCGCAGATCATCTCGGCCGGATTCCGCCCCGGCGATGGGATCGTGGTCTACCCGGGGTATTGCCGTATCCCTTTTGACTACTACATCCTGCGGGACGGGTCGCTGAGTGCAGGCGCAGCGCCCATCTACCCGTCGGCTGCGTGGGGAAGCTACTTCCCGGTGCCTGACGGCGTCACTTCGGTCTCGATTTCGCTCGACGAAATCCATCCCGGCCACCGATTGTGGATTGTCAGCCGCTATGCGCCCCTGGATGCGTCCACGACCGACGGCCAGACGCTGTGGTCTCACCTGTCCGGCTACGAGACGGTCGAGACCGTCCACGTCACGGGCGTGTACGTGCAGCTGGTGCAGTCGCCCTGAGATGTGAGGGTCAGGAGGCGCGATTGCCGGCGCGGGCAAGGTGCTCACCCGGCATCGTGGCGTGGGAGCCTTTCCGTTCGCCGCCCTGTCGATCATGAAGCTGGCTCTGCGACGGCGCCCAGCCGAACCCGGTGCCGGGCACGCCGGCCGTGCGGCCGTTGCCGGGCCGCCCGGCGCACTCGCGGGGCGACATACCCGCCGCTCGACCGCCCGACCGCGGGTCGCGCCATCGGCCTTCCGGCCGTCGGCCGGCCATTCGGCCGTCCCACCATCGGTCGCCGTCCGCCGTCGTTCGAACGCTGGCGGATCGCCTCCGGTCGGATCGATCGGTCGACCTCGAAACCCGCAACCGTTTCTCGGAGGATGGGTCCCCGGAGCATCGACTCGATCTCCCGCAGCAGCCCCATCTCGTCGACGCAGACGAGTGACACGGCATCGCCTTCCATTCCGGCACGGCCGGTCCGGCCGATCCGGTGGACGTAGTCGGAGGCCACCATCGGGAGCTCGAAGTTGACCACGTGCGGCAGAGCCTCGATGTCGAGGCCGCGGGCCGCGATCTCGGTCGCCACGAGAATGGCGACGCGACCGGACTTGAAGTCGTCCAGGGCCCGAACGCGCTGACTCTGGCTGCGGTTGCCGTGGATCGCGGCGGCCGCGATGCCGTCGCGCACGAGCTGCTCGGCAAGCCGGTTGGCGGCGTGCTTGGTCCGCGTGAAGACGAGCGCACGGTCGATCCGGCCGCCTCGGATCAGGTGACTGAGCAGCTCCCGCTTGCGCTCCCGGTCGACCGGGTAGACGACCTGGCGGACCAGCTCGATGGGGGCGTTTCGCCGCGCGATCTGGACATACGCGGGATCGGTCAGAAACGTGGCCGCCAGCTCGCGGATCTCGTCCGAGAACGTCGCGGAGAACAGCAGGTTCTGCCGGCGCGCGGGGACGAGGGCCAGGATGCGGCGAATGTCGCGGATGAAGCCCATGTCGAGCATCCGGTCCGCCTCGTCGAGGACGAGGATCTCGACCGAGCGGAGGTCGATCGTGCCCTGCCCGGCATGGTCGAGCAGCCGGCCCGGCGTCGCGACGACGATCTCGCGGCCCGGCGCGAAGGGCCCGGACCTGCGGATCGAATCCCACGCCGCCGTAGATGGTCGTCGAGCGGACGGGACGCTCCGCCCCGTAGGTTCGGACGCTCTCCTCGATCTGGAGGGCGAGCTCGCGGGTGGGGGTCAGGACGAGGCAGCGGATCGGCAGGCCCGTGGCGCCGCGGCCGCGCGTCTGGCCCGCCGGCAGGCGCCGCGGCTCGGGGCGGCCGGCGTTGAGGAGCTGCAGGATCGGCAGCACGAAGGCGGCCGTCTTGCCGGTGCCCGTCTGGGCGCCGGCGAGAAGGTCGCGGCCGGCGAGCACCTGGGGGATGGATTCGGTCTGGACCGGGGTGGGTTCGGTATACCCCTGCGCCGAGACGGCACGGAGGAGCTCGGGCGTCAGCCCGAGGTGTTCGAAGGACATAGGGAGAGCGCTCCTGAGATGGCCCACCCGCTCGGTATTTGCAGCGGGGACCGGTCAGGGCGTGAGGTGGATCGGGATCGGACGGCTGAGAAACCGGGGCGCAGACCGGAGCGCCCATTCGTTCACGAAGGAGTGAACCATACCACAAGCTGCGTTTCCGACCGGATGTTCGAGAATGCGACGTCAGCTGCCATGCTCGAGCGGGCCGCCATCCGGCAGGACGACGTCCGGCGGCGCCGCTGATAGGCTCGCCGCCAGCCGGCGCGTGCCGAGCGACGCGGGCAGCACCGTGAGGCATCCCGCCGCGACGATGGCGGCGGCGATCGAGGGCGAAAGCGAGCCGGTGGCGAGCCCGAGGGAAGCGGCGGCCGCGGGCAGGCCGAGCTGAGCGGAGGCGGCGAGGCCGTATGCCGGCCAGGAACGCGGGCGCGGCCACCCGTGCCGCAACCAGATGGATCGAGAGCGCCGCGGCGGCCATAGCCACTGCCAGAAGGACGGCCCGCGGATCCCCTCCGAGCGCCCGGAAGTCGAGCTGGGAACCGAGCAGCACGAAGAAGGCGGGCACGAAGAAGCCTTCGGCGAGGCCCGACAGCTGGACCTCGAGCCGCTCCGGCTCCTGGAGTCTAGCCAGCACCAGACCGGCTCCGAACCCGGCCAGCAAAGTGGAGCCGCCGGTCTGGTCCGCGATCAGCGAGAGGCCGACGAGCAGGACCAGGGCAATCCGGAGCTGCAGCGCCCAGCCACGGGAGCGCGAAAGGTCTCGCATGGTGAGTGCCAGCGGGTGCGCTTCGAAACGGCGGCCGAGGAGCAGCGCGCCGGCCGTGGCGACGACGATCAGAGCGTCGCCGGCGAGCGCGGTCGGGATCTTGCCCGCTCCGATCAGCGCGAGCGGCATGAGCAGGACGGTCACCGCATCCGCCAGAGGTATCCAGGCGATCAACAGGGCGATCTGCGGACCGAGCAGGCCGCGCTCCTTGAGGATGGGGAATGCCACCGCCGCCGAGCTGCCGGCGAGAAGCACAGGGAACAGGGCCAGGGGAGCCGATGGCGCAACCGCCGCCCCGATCAGGGCTCCGGCCGGCGCCGCGAGCAAGACCACTACCGCAAAAGCGACCGCGGCCGATCGCGCCCCCGAAGCCAGAGCCGGTCCGCGAAGCTGAACCTGGGAGCCTGCGACGAGCATCAGCATCGCGAAACCGAGCGCGTAGAGGAAGCCGTTGGCCGGGGTCGACGGATCGATGACGTCCAGCCCGGTGCGTCCGAGCACCGCCCCGGCCACGATCTCGCCGACGACCGCGGGTACCAGCGGGCGGCGCCCGGCCGCGATCAACGGGCCGGCCAGGCCGGCCAGAACGATGACCAGGAGCGTCGCGAACATGGGCCCCGTCACTCTACCGCCAGGCGAAGCGGCTTTGCGCGGAGCGACGGCTGTCGGAACGGGCGCCGCGAGACCCCAAACGGGCAGCGGGCCGGCGGGCCGGCTGGGCGCTGAGTGTCAGGGCTCACGCAAGTCGCTATCCTCCAGTCTGTGAGTGAGCTCGTCTTTCCGGACCGGTTTCTGTGGGGAACCGCCACCGCCGCCCACCAGGTCGAGGGCAACAACTCGAACAGCGACTGGTGGGAGTGGGAGTTGCGCCCGGACACCCCGTGCAAGGAGCCCAGCGGCACGGCCATCGACCACTACAACCGCTACGGCCGCGATATCGCCCTTCTCGCCGGCCTTGGCTTCAACACGTACCGCTTCTCTGTCGAATGGGCGCGAGTCGAGCCGGAGGAGGGCCAGTTCGACGAGACCGAGCTCGAGCACTACCGGCGCATGGTCGCCGCGGTCCGCAAGAGCAACCTGACCCCGATGGTCACCCTGTACCACTTCAGCCTGCCCCAGTGGGTGGCCAAGAAGGGCGGATGGCTCTCCGACGCGACGCCCGCCCTGCTCGAGCGTTACTGCCGACGGGTGGTAGAGGCCCTCGGGGACGACGCCGACTGGTACTGCACCGTCAACGAGCCGGGCGTGGTCGCGTTCGGCGGCTACATGGGCGCATTGCCCTTCCCGCCGGGGACGCACGGCCTGGCCAACTGGACCCGGGCCACGGAAATGCTGATCGAAGGCCACAAGCGGGCTCGGGCGGCAGTCAAGGAACTCCGGCCGGGGACGATGGTCGGCCAGACCCACTCCATGCAGGAATGGGAATCGAACCCCGGCGGCAAGGCCGTGACCGACTACGCCCGCCGCATGAGCGAGGACGTCTATCTGGAGGCCTCGAAGGAGGACGACTTCATCGGGGTCCAGACGTACACCCGAGCCAGGCTGGAGCTGCCACGAGCCGTCGGCTGGCTAACCAAGGCGGCCCTTTCGGTGGACGTGATAGAGAAGCTCATCGTCCCGCAGGTCGTCGGCCGCCGATCAGGCAGCGACTCAGCCGGGGACGGACGCGACGGCATCCGCCGCACTCAGATGGGCTACGAGTTTCGGCCGCAGGCGGTTGCCGCCACCGTCAGGCGAGCCGCCGAACTCGTGCCCGGCAAGCCCATCGTCGTCACCGAGCACGGCGTGGCCTCCTCCGACGACGCCGAGCGAGTCGAGTTCATCACCGACGGCCTCAAGGCTCTTCACCCCCTCATCGGCGAGGGCATCCCGCTCCGCGGCTACATCCACTGGAGCGCCTTCGACAACTTCGAGTGGGCCTACGGCTACGGCATGCAGTTCGGGCTGATTGCCGTCGATCGGACGACGCAGGATCGAACGGTCAAGCCTTCCGCGCGCTTCCTGGGGACTATCTCGCGCACGAACAAGCTGACCGTTCCCGACTCATAGGCTTGGATCCGCGGACCGGGCGCGCCGCCGGCGCGAACCCGAAAACACAAGACCGGCGCTAACCTGGCGCCGGTCCTGGCACGTGGCATCGCGGCAGGGCGATGGCCCCTACCGCGCGATCATGCCCGCGCGAGTTTCGCAGCTGAGATTGCCTGCTCTGGGTCTCGTCAGGAGGTTGGACGCGCCACGATCCGGGTCGGCTGTGAGCGAGATCAACCCGCTACCGCGATCAAGTCGCGAACCTTGAGCCGCCGTCGCTGCCTGCATCGTTCCTCCGGAAACCCTGGGCGGGCGAGACATCCATACCGTACGCCTGCCTGCAAGTACCTGCAACACTCGATCAGATGGCGCCCCAATGGGATAGCCGCCACCGTCCTTCCGGCCCCATCCGGCGCGGCGATCGTGGTGCGCAAGTGCAACGCCGGCTGGCCGGTTCCGTCTCCGTTGAGTGCCGCGGCACTAAAATGGGGCGCAGCCGCAGTACTTTCGCCCTATGCCTCCCATCGAACCCATCGTGGCGATCCTGGCAGCGGCCACCCTCATCCTGATGGTGATGGCCGCATTGCTGGCGGCTGCCCTGCGCGGGCGAGGACCTCTCTACGGCCGTTTCCTGGAGATCGACGACGCCGAGCCACCGCGCGGGAAGCACGGCGAGGAGCTGGAATCGGTCCAGGGCGCCACGGCGCGGTCGTCCGTCCGGTTCTTGTCACGTGACAAGCACCGGCGGGCCCGGACGGATCTGGTCGCCCGTCGCGGCCCACGGCCACCGGACGACGGCCTGGACCGCATCCTGCGCGGCTCGTTCGCCGTCGACACCTACAACCGGGCCGTTCGCGTCCTGGCCTGGTCGGCCGTCCTGGTCGTCCTGCTGATCGTCTCGCTGAGTCAGCTCTGGCGACCGGTCGAGCCTCAGATCTTCGCGACCTTGATCGTGGCCGGCGCCTTCATCCTGCTGGTCCACGAGTTGATGCCGCCGGGGAACGTTGGATCCGTGCGGGTCGTCCTGGAGGCCAGCGCGGCGATCGTCTTCCTGACGATGCTCGTCCTCCTGACCGGCAACGCATCCAGCCCGTTCTTCTTCCTCTATGCCCTGCTCGTGGGGGGCGTGGCGATGATCGCGGCGCCGGCCGTAACCATCATCCTCACCCTGGAGACGGTGGTGGCCTACGGACTGGCGGCTCTCTCGCCGCTGGGTACCGGCACCCCGAGGGACACGCTGGCGCGCGTCGGCGTCAACCTGACGGCCCTGGTGCTGCTCGCCTATTCGGGCATGATCATCGCCCGAGTCCAGCGGCGTACGAGAGACGCGGCCATCCGGCTCTCGACGGTGGACTCCCTGACCGAGCTCTACAACCGAGCCTACCTCTTCAAGGCAGTCGATCGCGAGATCGATCGGGGCCGGCGGTTCCGGCGAGGCTTCTGCCTGCTGATGATCGACCTCGACGGCCTCAAGGCGATCAACGACCGCTTCGGGCACTACCAGGGCGACATCGTCCTGCGCGGCATGGCCCAGGTGATCAAGGCGAACATTCGCACCATCGACGTCGCGGCTCGCTACGGCGGGGATGAGTTCGTGGCCCTGCTCCCCGAGACAGATCCAAGCGGGGCCTTTGTCGCGGCCGAGAAGATCCGTCTGGTCGCCAGCGAGATGCTCGTGGAAGCGGACGGCCAGCAGATCAGCACCTCGCTGTCCATCGGCGTGGTCTCGTACCCGGAGGACGGCCACACGGCGGACGAGCTGATGATCGCCGCGGACGAGGCGATGTACTCGTCCAAGCGGCTGGGCAAGAACCGGGTGGTCGGGTACGCGGAGCCGAGCGAGCTCGTTCAGCCGGTCGGCGAGGCGCTGCAAGGCGCGACCGCCGGATGGCGCCCCCTGCCTCGTGAGGACGAAGGCTGGACGCCCGGTCGGGGTGGGCGCCGGTGAAGCTCGCGCGGCGGCCTTCCACCAGCCCGGGACGCACCCCGGAGTAGCCGGTCGTCGGCCAGCCGGCCGCCCCGTCGCGATCCGCTAGCATTCGCCAATGACCCGATTCACCACGCGCGCGATCCTGGCTGCGACTCGCTCCCCGGAAGTCCATCAGGTTCCGTCGGCGATCCCGATCTACCAGGCCGCGGCCTTCTCGGCAGCCACGGCGGAAGAGCTGGGCGACGTCCTGACCGGCGCCACCCCCGGCTATGCCTACAGCCGGATCGACAACCCAACGACCGCGGCTCTCGGCGCCGCCGTGGCCGAGCTGGAGGGCGCCGAGGCCGGGCTCGCCTTCGCGACCGGCATGGCCGCCATCCACGCTGCCATCGTTTCGTCGGTGAGGGCCGGCCAGACGATCGTGGTCACTCAGGCCGTCTACGGCACGACCCGCGACTTGCTGGTCCGGGTGCTCGGCGGGCTCGGCATCACGACCGAGTTCGTCGATCCAACCGACCTGGCGGCGGTCGACGCGGCGCTGGCCCGGACCGGTTCGCCGCTCCTGTACGTGGAGACGGTCTCCAACCCGACGATCATCGTGTCGGACATCTCCGCCCTGGCCGGGATCGCCCATGGCCACGACGCGGCGCTGCTGGTCGACAACACTTTCGCGTCGCCCTACGCCTGCCGGCCCATCGAGCACGGCGCGGACCTGGTCATGCACTCGGCGACGAAGTACCTGTCCGGCCATGCCGACGTCCTGGCAGGCGTCGCGGTCGGAAATCGCGACCGGGTGGACGCCCTGCGCCCGATCCTGGTGGACGCGGGCGGAGCGCTGGCGCCGCTGGCGGCGTTCCTGGTCCTGCGGGGCCTGCCGACCCTTGCCCTGCGTATGGAGCGCCACAGCCGCACAGCCCTGGAGCTGGCGGCCTGGCTGGACGGCCAGGATCAGGTCGAACGGGTCCACTACCCCGGATTGCCGGGCGACCCGAGCCACGAGGTAGCGTCCCGCCAGCTCGACGTCTTCGGCGGGATGCTCGCGTTCGAGCTGAGCGGCGGCCGCGACGCGGGGCGAGCCTTCCTCGACGCCATGCGAATCTCCGAACGAACGGCCTCTCTCGGCGCCTTCCGGACGATCACCACGCATCCGCCTTCCACGACTCACCGGCAGCTGGACGCGGCGGCGCTGCGCGCGAGCGGCATTGCGCCGGGCCTGCTGCGTTGCTCGGTCGGCCTGGAGGACGTCGAGGACCTGCGCGAAGACTTCGAGCTTGGCCTCGCCGCGGCCCGCAAGGCCGCTCGAGGTTGATCGCCGGCTAGTACTGGAACAAGAGCTCGCGATACTTCGGCAGCGGCCAGAGCTCGTCGGAGACCAGGGTCTCCAGCTCGTCGGCCACGTCGCGCACCGCGTCCTGGGCCGGTATCACCTGGCTCCTGAACGCCTTGGCTTCGGCCCGGACCGGGCCTGCCTTGTGGGCGCGGTGCTGGGCCTTCTCGAGAGCGTCGTTGGCGTCGACGAGCTTGTCCGCCAGAGCCGCCACCTTGGCCGCGACCCCGCTGATGCCCTTCGATGCCGACGCGCCCGAAAGCTGGCCCAGGTACCTGGCAACGGCCGGGAGGATCAACGTGCGGGCGATGTCCAGGGTGGCGTTGGCCTCGATGTTCTGGACCTTGACGTACTTCTCCCAGTTGACCTCGACGCGAGCCTCGAGCTCGCGCTCCGAGAGCACGCCGTACTTGGAGAAGAGCTTCTTGGCCTTGGCGCTTTCGAGGTCCGGAAGCGATTCGACGGTGCTCCGCCTGTTGGGCAGACCGCGCTTCTCAGCCTCGGCGTACCACTCCTCGGCGTAGTTGTTGCCTTCGAACAGGATCTTCTTGTGCTCCTTGACGATGACCGAAAGGATCTTCGTCAGGCCGGCCATGTCGTTGGGCTTGAGCTTTTCGAGGTCGTCGGCGAGCTGGCAGAGCGAGTCGGCCACGGCGGTGTTGAGGACCGTCTGCGGCCAGTAGATCGGGGCGCCCGAACCCACCGCGCGGTACTCGAACTTGTTTCCGGTGAATGCGAAAGGCGAGGTGCGGTTGCGGTCCGTGGCGTCCTTGGGCAGGACGGGCAGCGACGAGACGCCCAGCTCCATGCTGCCGCCCTTCTTGGACGAGGCGGCCGAGCCGCCTTCCAGCTGGGCGATGACGTCCTCGAGCTGGTCGCCCAGGAAGACCGAGACGATCGCTGGAGGCGCCTCGTTGGCGCCCAGGCGGTGGTCGTTCGCCGCGTCGGCAATGCTGGCCCGCAGGATGTCGGCGTGGGCGTTGACGGCGCGGATCACGGCCACCAGGAAGGCCAGGAACTGCGCGTTGGCGTGCGGATTGTTGCCGGGCTCCAGGAGATTCTCGCCCTCGTTGGTGGCCATCGACCAGTTGTTGTGCTTGCCCGAGCCGTTGACGCCTTTGAACGGCTTCTCGTGCAGCAGCGCGGCCAGGCCGTGACGAGCGCCGATCCGGCGCATCAGGTTCATCACGATCATGTTGTGGTCGGAGCCGGTCGTGGTGGCTTCGAAGACGGGCGCGAGCTCGAACTGGGCCGGCGAGACTTCGTTGTGACGCGTCTTGGCGGGGATGCCCACGCGCCAGAGCTCACGATCGAGATCCATCATGAAGGCCAGCATGCGCTCGCGGATCGGGCCGAGGTACTGGTCTTCCAGCTCCTGGCCCTTGGGCGACGGAGCGCCGAAGAGGGTGCGTCCGGTCAGAATCAGGTCCGGGCGTAGCTCGGCCAGCTGGCGGTCGACCAGGAAGTATTCCTGCTCGGGGCCGATCGTGGTGTAGACGCGGCTGACTGTGTCGCAGCCGAACCAGCGGAGGATGCGCAGGGCCTGCTTGCCGAGGGCTTCCTGCGAGCGCAGCAGCGGAATCTTGTGGTCCAGGGCCTCGCCCGTGTAAGAGACGAACGCGGTGGGGATGGTGAGGGTCACGCCGTTCGGCTCGACCTGCAGGAAGATCGGGCTCGTCACGTCCCAGGCGGTGTAACCGCGAGCCTCGAAGGTGGAGCGGATGCCGCCCGAGGGGAACGAGGAGGCGTCCGGCTCACCCTGGATCAAGCCCTTACCCGAGAACTCGGCCAGGACGGCGGCGTCGCCGGTGGGGCTCAGGAACGAGTCGTGCTTCTCGGCGGAAGTGCCCGAGAGGGGCACGAACCAGTGGGTGTAGTGCGTGGCGCCGCGTGCCGTGGCCCACTCCTTCACGCCCTGGGCGACCGCGTCCGCAATGGCGTGGTCGAACGGCTCCAGGCCCTCGATCGTGCGGCGGAGCTTCTTGAAGACCGGCTTGGCGAGGTACTCGCGCTGGGCATCTTCGCCGAACACGTACTGCCCGTAGATGTCTTCGCCAGCGTGCTCGAGGTAGTTCTGAGTTGAGGCCACCTTCCGGCTGGCGATTGCCTCGATGGCCCGTTGGCGAGCGGTCATTCCGACTCCTATCGATCTTCCCGAACTGTGTGGCCTCTCCCGAGGTTCGTCCACGGTTGGCCCCTTTGGAACCTCATCCAATATCCAGGACGAAAGCCGGCGGGACTGAGCTGGGACTCCGCGGGACACAGTCATACCGAGGACTTTCAGAATGCGATGTTCTCACAAGGGCCGCGCCAGATTCAAAAGGTTGCGGTACCGCGCGGTGGCAAATCGGATACCAAAGGTGGCGATTCGGATACGAACCGAAGGCGGGCGGCTCTGGCAGCGCGGCGGCCGTGGGGCCATGGGCGGGACCGTCACGGGCGGGATCGTCACGGGCGGGTTCGCCATGAGGGCGTCCGCCCTGGGCACGTCTGCTCTCGGGGCGGTCTTCCGGCATGGGCACGTCCGCTCTCGGGGCGGTCCTCCGCCTTTCGCACGTCTGCTCTCGGGACGGTCCTCCGGCATGGGCACGTCCGCGATGGGCCGGTTGTCCGCAATACGCGTGGGCATGGTGCTATTTGCTCGTGACTCTGCCGCGGCCCTCCGAAAGCACGCGATCCGGGCTTCAGCGGTCGATCCCCGCCGGGTGGCGCGTCGATCCACGGTCAGAACCGGCTTCGTTGGGTTCGTGGAACGCGCCCAGCTGGCGATTGCCGGACTCCGCCCAGGGCCAGCTCGAATTTGCACTATCCCGGAGCGTACAGCGGAGAATCGCCCGAGCCTGGACCTGGGCCTGGACCGCGTCGCTGGCAGCGTGGACGGCCGGCCCGGCCGCTCGAAACCTCTGCAGCAGCGCCGGGGCCGGCACTCGGAGCAACCGGGCCCACGGCCGCATCACCGAGCGAAAGGTCAACCCCGGGAGCCGGTCGGCACCAGGACTCGACGCTGCTCTTTGGCGGCCATCGTGATCGTCGCATTGCTGGAGACTGACAGCTTCACAGATCGGCGACCGTCCCTCGCTACCGCAGCGGGTGGCCCCCTGATATCATTCCGTGGCCCTCAGCGGGCATTCGGTCGGGGCGTGGCGCAGCTTGGTAGCGCGCATCGTTCGGGACGATGAGGTCGGAGGTTCAAATCCTCTCGCCCCGACCAGAACACCCGTTCTAATGCAGACGACCCGCTGACTCCCGAATTCCACCCTCGATTCCGGCCGTGCTTGTCGCAGCGTGGCCCGGATGGCAGGAGTTGGGATGGGAAACACGTTCGTTGACTCGGGCGCGCCTCTGTGGGATCGTCCGACCAGAGAAGGTGGGACGATGGCGTTTCCCTGGAGCCTCCGAGCCAAGGGCCTCCGGAGGACCGCGCTCGGCGCTGCAATCGCCGGATTGGGGACCTGCGGGTACACGGGCTACGGATTGTGGAGCCTCCGAGCAGGCGTGCCTTCTTCTGGTGTGAGCGGGCCCGTTCGCTGCATGAGCTGTGGGGGCATCGGTCTGGAGTGGGCTCTCCTGATCTGGATCGCCATCGGCGCGATTGCGGGTCTGCTCTCGGGTCGCTTCCGTGATGCCCCTGTCTCGGGGGCAGGCGCGGTGATCGGCGCAGTGCTCCCCTACCTGGCCTTCAGCACGATCTTCCCGGGCTGGCTGACGTCGGAGGACGGCTTCGGAGTCGTGCTGACCGCAGTCGTCATGTTGCCCTTCGTCGCAGGCGGCCACCTGCTCGGGGCAACGGTCGCGAACCGCGCGCAACGGAGGGCTGAGGGCGGCTCTTAGGGTCTGACTGGTCGAGGTCCGACGAGCCCTGAACGCTAACCGACTCGCCGTCTCAGTTCGGCTACGGAGCCTCGCACGATCACCCGTATAGTGTCGGCTTGACTCCAGACTAGTCTCTCGATTCCTTTGCCCGACAGGCGAGCCGTCCCCATCCTTCACGTGCGCCGGTCTCCTGAGCGACGGCGAGGAGAACCTGTCGATCGAGGCCGCGAGCGGCTCCGCGCTCACCCATACTTGGGGCCGTGGCCAGGAGCGAAGAGAGGCCGAGTCGTAGTGACCAATCCCGCAGAGGCGCCATTGGCTGAGCGACGCCCTGCCGGTCGCACGCCGGAGCTTGGCGAGTACATCGAGTACGGCGAAACCTTGCGGCACTCGCTGCTCGTCATGGGGATCTGGCTGGCCGCAGGTGCGGCCTTCTTAGCCTGGTCAACAAACCCCCATTTCTCAACAGACTGCTACCGCGGCCTGTGCGGTGCCCAGCAGGCTGAGCAGGAACGCGGGTCCGTCGTCTCGGGTGCGGTCATCTCCTTCGTGGCGGCTGCCATCTTTGCGCTTCGACGATTATTCCGACGCCCCGGCTTGCGCTTGGGTGAACTTGGCTTCGAGATCCGGACCCAAGTCTTGTCGAGACACAAGTTCGTAGGCTGGCCGGATGTGAGGGTCCTATACCCTTCCCGGCGCCGGTATGTCTTCTGGCGCAGGATGGACGTCGGCCTGGTCCACTCGGCCGTCGCTCAAGCCTCTCAAACGTTCGTCACCGTGCGCCTTAGTGGTCTGTCGGCGGTTCCGTCTGAAATCGAAGCGGAGATGGCTGACCGAGTCCAGAAGGCTCATCCCAAGCGGCACCATATGCCAGACGGTAGGGCCGTGGCCAACGGTGACCGCGTCCTCCACGGCATATCCGCCGACACGGGTGGTTCGGAACCGGACAATCTCGTCACCTCAGCATCTCTGCTGTGGCTCCTTGAGGGCATCGGACCCGACAGTCCGTTCGTGGTCTTGACTGCACCCAGCTTGCGGGATGAGCAGCACTACATCCAAGCCACGATGTCGGGCGGTGGCGGTTGGCATGTCGAATACCGGGATGGCGGCCCGGACAGCCACTTTGGAGCCGACTGCGACGACCTAGAGACCGTTCACGAGGTCATGGTCGAGTGGGCAGACGACTCGGGCGAGTGGCGGACGCGACTGCCGTGGTACCAGATGTCGCCGCTTTGATCCCGGCCGCTTTCCAGAGTCCCGATCCAGCAGAGCGATTCAGCCGAAGCTTAACTGCCGCAGCGTGGCCTCGGCGCCTCGCACGATCACCCGTATAGTGTCGGCTCTAATCCTCTCGCCCCGACCACTTACGGATATTCCGATCTCCTCTGGCAGCACTGCCCCGAACCCGTGACGTGAGGCACCTGCATAATCCAGCCATGACGCTAACTTCGAGTATCTCATCAGGCGCAGCTGGACAGCTCCGGCTTACGACTATCGCTGTGGTGACTGAGTTAGCGGCAGCTGCCATCCTTCTGGCGACGGTCTGGAAGCTTCCATGGTTCCACGCGGTGCCGAATCCGGATATTTACTACCCGTCAGGACCCACGGATTGGGGTTGGGATCAGTGGCACAGCGGGTTCGTCGACAGAGCAGTCCTTCTCACCTTGGTCGCTCCCTATCTGTGCTTGCTGGTGGCCCTGCTCCGCGTCAAATTCCACTACAAGTGGGCGGCCCTCTTCGCCCTGATCGCCTTCGCTCTTGCGGCTATCGGTGCGATGGACACCTTCAGCGACGCTGGGGTCATCATCCCAAATCCTGGAGCGGCGGTCACGCCGACGGCCGGCTTGTGGCTGTTCGCTACAGCCGCCGCGGTGGGGGTTGTCGCCGCCACAGCTGAGCTCACGGGTGGCGTCGTTGCGGTAAGACGCGATAGACGCAATTAGGGCCATCTGGTCCCGCCCTCGCGGGGCAAACCCACCTTTCGCCTGCGACACCTGCGGATCTCTTCTCGGTTAGCCCGTCGGCCCCACAGCCTCTATCGGCCGGCTCCACGAGTCGCGGATCAATACCCGTAAAGTGTCGGTCCCAATCCTCTCGCCCCGACCATATCCAACAGATCCCGTGAAGCGTGCCGGCACGGCCGCCGCGAACCCGTGAGCGCGGGCCTCCTAGCCGTTCTTGGGTTCCAGTCTCGGGCCTGTCGGGGCGCTGGACCATGGGCCTGGTTGTGTCCTCACGCCCCGTCAGCCGTAGACTGCGCAGGAGATTGGTCATGAGGGCTCGATCGATGCGATTGGTCCTGGGTGTGCTGGTTGCCATGATGCTGAGCGCGTGCAGCGGGGAAACGACCCTGTCGCCGTCGCCTTCGCCTTCGCCGTCGCCTTCGCCTTCGCCGTCGCCGTCGCCGCGCGTGCACCTTGGGATCTCCAATGGCACGACCCTCGACGTGACACTCGTCGTGAACGGCCAGCGCGTCGCGGACTATCCGCCCGGCGGCCAGGTTCCTGCGATAGACGACGCTGCGCTCCCTCCCCTTCCTTGGGACGTGGAGGTACGCTCGCCATCCGGCCGAGTGCTGACGTCTATGCACGTCGACGCGGGTCAGGTTTCGACCACGACCGATGCCGGCGGGAATATCGGGCACACCGGCCGCATAGGAGGGGTCGATCTCTCTTGTGGCCGCCTCATAGTCTGGGCAGGCGACATTGTGCCAACAGGTGGTGGCCCGACGCAATCCTCACCTGGCACGCCCGGCGACTGCGCTCCGTAGCGGCAGGGTCAAAGCCCCTGGGGAGCCCAACGGACTACGCCACTTCAGCCGCCACTGAACCGGGCGCCACGATCTCGTAGGTCAGTTGGAAAGCGCAGCTCCCACTCCTCTCGCCCCGACCACATAGGGCACCGGCTCCTACCAGACGCCGGGGATCAGCCGCTTTCGGGTGCGTTCGAACTGGCAGTACTCCTCGCCCAGGCTCCCTTCCAGGACGGACTCCTCGACCCCGATCCGCGGGACATGCGCGGCGAAGAACCCGACCGCCATGAGCGCCACGCTCAGCGCGTTGCCAAGCGTGGCCCCAGGCCAACCATGGAAACCAGCATCGCCGAGTAGGCGGGGTGGCGAACGAACCGATACGGGCCCGAGGTGACGACCCGATGGTCGGGCCGGATCGCGACGCTCTGGGTGAAGAAGGAACCGAGCGTCCTCGCTGCCCACTGGCGCAGAGCGACGCCCAGCACGACGAGCGTCGAGCCCAGCGCGACGGTCAGCCACGGGTCGTAGGGATCGAAGCGACCGGCAACGCTAGGGCTGCAGCGATCGCGGAAACCATCGACACAACCATTGCGACGTCAGCCCAGACCCTGGTTCCCCGATCGTCGACTTTGTCTTCCGGTTTGGACCGCGTGTACCCAACCCCGCCCGCGAGCACGAACCACGCGAGCCAGACGATAGCGACGAGGCCCAGCCTCAATGTGCTCATCGAAACTAATCATGAGTCGTTCTTGCTCGCGCGTTCTACGTCATTCGCCCAGGCCGCCCCCGATCAGCGCCTTCGCGACCCAGCTCGGCACCACGATTCGGCATGTGGGAATCGTCGGGGCAAATCCTCTCGCCCCGACCATTCCCTGAGCCCGCCGGCACGTCCTTCACGACAGGTGCGCAGGTCAACCAGGCCAGGCGGACCATGCCGTTTGGGGGTAGTGTTTCAGTCAGGGCCCGAGGGGTAGGAGCCGCGACTCTCCGCTCGTGGCCCCCAACCGCCCGGCGAAACCCTGCCTGATCGGGCGGGCTGCGGCGGGCGGATCGACCTGACACCATCCCGGATGCCCTCGGCCGGACGATGGCCGAGGCGGCGGTCGAGGACACGCTCATGCCCAGACCGAAAGGTCGCGCGATCCAGCTCATGGCCGGCGTGGGCGTAGCCCTGCTCGCGGCCTCGCTCGCGATCCGGGGCCCGTCGCCGGAGTCGGCGATACCGCACCCCTCGCCCACTGCCAGCGGGGTCGTCTCGGCCGCCGGGTCGTCAACGGCCGGCCCGTCGGAGGGTGCCGGCGTCACGCCATCGGCGAACCCCGCGGATTCGGCGAACCCCGCGGATTCGGCGAACCCCGCGGATTCGGCGAACCCCAGCCTCACGAGCACGCCCGGTTCAACCGCGACACCGAGCTATACCCCGGCTCCGACGGCCAAGCCGACCCCGGCTCCGACGGCCAAGCCGACCCCGGCTCCGACGGCCAAGCCGACCCCGGCTCCGACGGCCAAGCCGACCCCGGCTCCGACGACGCCGCCCAGGAGCGGGAGCGGGGTCCTGATCGGGGCCGGCGATATCTGCCACTCCGGCTCGGAGGCGAACGCCGCCGCGACCGAGGCCCTGATCATGGCCCGACCGAGTGATACGGTCTTCACCGCGGGTGACAACGACAACCAGGACGGCAGCGCGTCCGAGTACGCGAACTGCGTGGCCACTTACTGGGGCACCTTCAAGAGTCGGACGTACCCGACACCGGGGAACCACGACTACGGTGTCTCCGGTGCCGCCAACTACTACAAGTTCTACAACCCACAAGCAGCGGGGCCGAACGGCTGGTACAGCTACAACCTCGCGAACTGGCACATCATCATGCTCAACGCCGAGTGCCCTTACCTCGGCGTCTGCAACGCGACAGCGGAGGAAGCGTGGCTCAGGGCCGATCTGGCAGCCAATCCGGGCAAGCACATCGTCGCCATCTGGCACAACCCCCGGTTTAGCAGCGGCACCACTCATGGCAGCGACTCCCGCTATTCGACTTGGTGGAATGACCTCTACGCTGCTCATGCCTCGGTGGTCATCAACGGCCACGAGCACATGTACGAGCGGTTCGCCCCACAGTCCCCCTCCCAGGTAGCGGATCCGAACGGCATCAGGGAGTTCGTGGTCGGCACGGGCGGTGGAGGAAGTCACTACTGCGTCGGCACCCTCATTGCCAACTCCGAGGTCCACAACTGCGACACCTATGGCGTGCTGGAACTGACGCTCAGGGCCGACAGCTACAGCTGGCGGTTCATCCCCGTCGCAGGCAAGACCTTCACCGATTCGGGCACTCAGGCCACGCACAGCTGAGCAGAACGCGATCACACCGCAGGGATAGCCGCCTCTGGGCGGCTGACACCCTGCCCGCCCCGCACCTTCACCCGTATAGTGTCGGGCTGACTCCTCTCGCGCATGTACGGGTGAACCGAACACGTTACTGGCAACGCCCCTGACGCATGGCATATCCCGAGCGCGGACCGGGTTCCTCACCGTCCACGACGCTACGGTTGGTACAGCTCGGCCGAGGTGGTGCTGTAGTCGTCGCTGCCCTTGCCCCCCGCGACCAACACGCGGCCGTCGACTAGCACGGCAACGGCCGGACGCCCAGTGCGCGCGGTTGCCATTGATCCGGTCGGGCTGAAGGTGCCCGCCTGGGGGTCATAGAGTTCGGCCGTGGTGGCGTCCAAGAGGAGGTTGCCCACGCCACCCACGACAAGGACGCGCCCGTCGGCCAATAGTACGGCCGAATGGTAGCCACGCCCCGTTGACATCGATCCCGTCGGACCGAAGGTTCCGGTTCCGGGGTCATAGAGTTCGGAAGTGGCGAGTGGGACAATGTGACCGCCCTGAACTCCTTCGCCTCCAGTGATCAAGACCCGGCCGTCTCCGAGCGATGTGGCTGTGTGATTGGACCGGGCCATTGCCATCGATCCGGTCGGGCTGAAGCGGATAGTCGTCGGGTCGAAGAGTTCGGCCGTGGCGAGGGTGAGAGAGGAGTGGTTGCTGCCTCCAGCGACTAGGACTCGGCCGCCGGGCAGGAGCGTGGCGGTGGCGTATTCGCGCGCGGTCTCCATGGAGCCCGCGGCGCTGAACTTGCCGCTCTGAGGGTCGTACACTTCCGCGGACGCAAGCTGGGTGTTAGTTGCGCCCCTGCCGCCCGCGATGAGAACTCGACCGTCAGATAGTGAGACGGCAGACTGATAGACCCGGGCGGTGGCCAGCGCGCCGGTCGGACCGAACTTGCCGGTCTTTGGGTCGTAAAGCTCGGATTGGGCGACCAAACTCTCCCGGCCCGCCCCTCCCACGATCAGGACCCTGCCGTCAGCGAGCAGAGTGGCTGTGTGGAGAGTCCGCCGGTACGCCATCGATCCAGTTGGACTGAACGTGCCGGTCTTCGCGTCATAGAGCTCGGCGGAGGTAACTGGGACGCTGTGTTTGTCCCGGCCCCCAGCGACGAGTGTTAGGCCGTTTGGCAGAAGAGTCGCGGACTCTCCCTCCCTCTCGACCGTCATCGAACCAGTAGCGACGAAGGTACCCGCGGCGGGAGAGGTCGTCCGGGCCGTGGGCGAAGAAGCAAAGGTCGGCGATGCCGCTGCCAATGAGAGGCTGGACTCAGGGGCGGTCGGAGCCGGCGTGCCCGCAGGCTGAGATCCGCTGGGAGAAGCAGCGGAACTGGAGGCGCAGCCGGCGACACCCAAGCTCAAGGCGAGCAGCATTGGTGCCAGGGTCTTCTGGGTATTCACGCCCCCTCCATCCCGTTGGCTTCTGGTGCTTGACCGCAATTGCCCCTGACAGGATAGGGTCTTGGACTGCCGTGATCTGTCGGCTATTCGACACCTGCCGCCGAGGAACCGCCTACGGCCCGATCCGGGCGATTCGGTTCAGGCCCAAGTGCGGCGCCGACCGGCCATGAGCACGCTGCTCCGCACCTTCACCCGTATAGTGTCGGGCCGACTCCTCTCGCCCCGACCACACGTCACCCTTCGGGTGACGAGACGGGTACTCGCAGCTCAGGCCGCAGCACCGCCGCCAGCCCGTGTCGGACCGCGTGCGCGCTGAGATGGACCGTCGCCTTTTCAATCGCCAGGGCATCGATCCGATCGAGAGCTCCGAGAGAGCCAGCGGCGTATCGGTTGGTACGTACCGCGCCCTCCGCCAACGACGGACCGTGCCTCCTTGGCAACCCCTGTTCCCACCCAGAGGAGTGGCTGGGCAATCGTAGCGCCTGCAAGCTACGGCCGGCCGGTTCGCCGTCGGTCGGGCGAGGTCCGACTCGAGCCGCGGCTAGGCCTTCACGAGCGAGCCGACGGTCGCCTCGACTGCCTCCAGGACCTCGCCCGACTTGACGACACTCTTCATCTGGGTGTGGTCGCGGTACAGCGGCCGGTCTTCGTCGAGGTGTTCGACGTGGCGACGGACGACGTCGTGCGCGACACGGGTACCGCGGCCCGACGTGAAATCGCGGAAGTCGAGCGCTTGCGCCGCCGCCATCATTTCGATACCGATTACGCCGTAGCCGTCGTCGAGTATCTGGCCGTTCTTGATCGCCGTGTTCATGCCCATCGAGACGAAGTCCTCCTGGTCGGCGGCCGCGGGGATCGACTGGGTGGTCGCCGGTGCGCAGAGGATCCGCTGCTCGACGATGAGCGAGTCCGCGGTGTACTGGCTGAGCATCATCCCCGAGAACATGCCGGCACCCTTCGTCAGGAAGGCCGGCAGCCCGACCGAAAGGGCGGGGTTGAGGAGCCGGTTGAGACGCCGCTCCGAGAGCACTGAAACCATGGTGACGGCGGCGCCGACCATCTCCATCGGCAGCGCCACCGGCGTTCCCTGGAAGTTCGCGCCGGTGAGGGTGAGCCCGGCCTCGGGCAGGAAGATCGGATTGTCGCAGACACCGTTGAGCTCGGTTTCGACCTGCTGCCAGGCCCACCGCACGGCGTCGTGCGCGGCCCCTATCACCTGCGGCGTCGAGCGCATCGAGTAGGCATCCTGGACCTTGGTCTTCATCTTGCCCGTCAGGAGGTCACTGCCTGCGAGCACCTTGCCGATCGCCCGCGCAGACCGGACGGCGCCCGGATACCCGCGCAGCTCGTGGAGCCGGACCTGGTACGGCTTCATGTTCGCGATCAAGGCCTCGAGCGACATCGTGGCCGCGATCTCGGCCTGGCGCAGCCAGCGATCGATATCCCACAGCTGCAGCGCGCTCATCGCGGTGAGCACGTTCGAACCGTTGATGGTCGCCAGCCCATCACGCGCCTGCAGGCCGGGCGGCTCGATTCCGGCGCGCTCCATCGCGATGCTGCCGGGCAGCCGCTCGCCTTCGAACCAGGCCTCGCCCTCGCCCATGAGCAGCTCCGCGATCTGAGCCATCGGCGCGAGGTCGCCGCTCGCGCCCACCGAGCCGCGCTGGCAGATCACGGGCGTGACGCCCCGGTTGAGCATCTCGACGAGCGCAAGGGTGATCTCGGGACGGCATCCAGAATTGCCGTGCGCATGAACGTTGATCCGGCTGGCCATGGCCGCTCGTACGACCTCGGGCGGCGCCGGATCGCCCATCCCGGCCGCATGGTTGTAGATCAGATACCGCTGGAACTGGCGAACCTGCTCGTCGTCCAATACGACTTCCGAGAACTCGCCGATCCCGGTATTCGTGCCATACATGATCTCGTGCGCTGCGAGCTTCTCCTCGAGCATGGCGCGGCAGAGGCGAATGCGTTCGAGCGCATCGGGGTCGAGCTTCACGGGCTCGTTGTTGCGGGCAATCTGAACCAGCCGCTCGATTGTCAGGGACGAGCCGTCCATGATGACGGACATGGGGGAACCTTCCAGAGGGGGCATATCGACGTTAGCGGACAACGCCGAGCCGCGGCTATGGTACTGCCGCTGTGGCCAAGACAATTCCTCACAGAAATCCGCTGGCGAGTGTCGGGCGAGGGTTTCCGCGATCCAGTCTACTGTCCGGCCCGAGATGCTCCGAAGCTCCGGGACAATTCGTGCTTGGGCCGCTCCGGCCTCGGGCGATTGGGCGTGGCTAGGGCATGACGCCCTTCGAGTAGTCCCAGGAGACGATCTTCTTCGGGACGACGCGGATCACCGCCGGCTCCCACTGTGCCGCCAGGCTGTTGGCGAACCCCTGGGCGGCTTCGTGCGGCATGGTTCGGTCGAAGATCTCGACCCGCTCGGCGACCAGATCGTCGGTGTCGAGCGTTGCTGTGCCGTAGATCATGGCGCCCTTGGCCGGCATCTCCTCTACGTCGACGAGGACGGTGACGTTCGGGTCGCGCCGGATGTTCTTGATCTTGCGGGTGACTGCCTGCGTCCCGAGCAGGATGACGCCATCCACGTACTTGAACAGCATCGGGACGAGATGGATGGACCCGTCGGGGTCGTGGGTGGCGAGCCGAGCGATCGGCACCGCCTGCAGGAGCGAGACGACCTCCTCATCGGTGAGGGGCGGCATCTGGGGATACGGACGAACGGTTGTTGTCGGTTCCACCTCTGATCCTCCTTCCGAGCGAGCCCTCAAGAGTTCTGAGCGTAGAAGAGACGCTCGCGCGGATCGGTCTGGCGGTGGCTCGGCGCGCCCATGCGACCTTCGGTTCGCCATGCGAAGCCCCATCTGGCGACGAATTCTCCCACTCGGGTCGAGGCGCCCCAAGGGACGGCACAACCTCGAAGGCTGATTCTGATCGCCGCCCGGAGCTGGGCGCCGGCAAGGGGCAGCCCTCACCCGGGGGCGATCGCCACGGCGCCGCTCCTGAGGCCGCCACTCCGCGGTCCGACCTCCGCTTCCGGCGGACTCGCACCTCGCGTAGAGCTGCGAGTCCGCCGGTGCCTCTGGCGGGAGCGGTGGAGAGAGCGGTGCGATCGGCACTGCCCAAGGTGGCCTGCTACGGGCCCACCGCCAGACCGATTGGCATCCCAGCGCCCGTGATGAACTCCTGGTTGACTCCTCGCCCATCGAGCCTGGCCCGCCCAATCGTGCCGGCAAGGGGGTTCGTCCAGTAGACGTGGTCACACGTGACGGCGAGTCCCGCCGGGTCGAAATCGCCACCGATGAAGGTCTGGTTCACCCGGGTCCCGTCGAGCCTGGCCCGGCCGATCATGCCCCCGGAGACCAGCTCCGTGCTCCAGATGAAGTTGGTCCAATAGATGTATCCGCCGCTAATCGCGACGCTCCACGGACCGCTGGCGTCATTGATGTAGGCAACGCTGATGAAGCTGTCGTTCACCCCGGTGCCATCGAGCCGTGCCCGCCCGATCTCGCCATAGAAGAAGTTGGCCCAGTAGAGGTACCTGCCGCTGATCGCGAGGCCCAGGGCACCGCGCGGATGGTCCGGTGCTGGTGTGGCGATGAAGCTCTGGTTCACTTGCGTGCCATCGAGCCGGGCTCGGCCGATCGTGCCGGCGAAGATGTTGCCCCAGTAGAGGTATCTTCCGTCGCTCGCCAGCCCGCCGACACCACTGGCACCGCTGATGAAGCGCTGGTTCGCGCCCGTCCCATCGAGGTTGGCCCGACCGATCGTATCGGTGTCGCAGTTGCCCCAGTAGATGTGCCTGCCCACGATCGCCACGCCGCAGATGGCGTCAGCCCCCGGGACGAAGCTCGGGTTCACCCCGGACCCGTCAAGGTTGGCTCGGCCGACCGCCGTCAGCCCGGCGGTGACGTCCATGGGCTCAGGCCACCACGTCGAGAGCCTCCGCGATCCAGCTGGGCACCACGATCCGGCATGTGGGTATCGTGGGTTCAAACCTTCTCAGGGGCACCAGCTCGGCTGTGGTGGTCGCGAGTCGCAACGGGCCACTCCCCCAAAACCTTACTTGGGAAGCCTGCCGCTCATGGCTGGTACAGCTCCGCCGAGGCAAGGTTGACGACAGTTCGTTCGCTAAAGGCGCCGGCAAGGAATCCCCATCCTCCCGCGACGAGGACCCGGCCGTCATGCAGCAGAGTGGCCGTGAAGCCCCCGCGCTCATAGGCCATGGAGCCCGTGGAGGCGAACGAGCCCGTTGCCGGGTCGTACAGCTCGGCGGTAGCGGTCAGTTGCGCGGCGTCCACGATGAGGACCCGGCCGTCTTTGAGACGAATTGCGGAGTTGTTCTCGCGCCGAATGCCCATCGATCCAGTCGGGCCGAAGGTGCCGGTCTTCGGATCGTACAGCTCGGCCGAAGACAGCGGGCCTTGACTGCCCTGGCCTCCGGCGATGAGGACCCTGCCATCAGCCAGGAGGGTGGCAGTCGTGCCAGTACGAGCGACGGACATCGATCCAGTCGGGCTGAACTCACCGGTGGCGGGGACGTACAACTCGGCGGAGGCCAACGCCCGATCGGCCATTCCATTGGAGCCACCCGCGATGAGGACCCTGCCATCAGCCAGGAGGGTGGCAGTCGTGCCAGTGCGAGCGACGGACATCGATCCAGTCGGGCTGAACTTCCCGGTGCCGGGGTCGTACAACTCCGTCGTGGCCAGTGGGGCCTGGTTGCTGCTGTCGGCGTCGCCACCGGCGATGAGAACTCGCCCGTCCGGCAGCAGAGTAGCCATGTGGCCGGACCGCGCGCCTCCCATGGATCCAGTCGGAAGGAACGTGCCGGTTGCCGGATCGTAGATCTCGGCCGACGTGAGGACTCTGGAGTCCTTGTCCGTTCCTCCCGCAACCAGGACCAGGCCGTCGGACATGCGGGTGGCAGTCTGGCGCCACCGTGTGGTCGTCATCGATCCAGTCGGGTTGAAGGTGCCGGTCTTCGGGTCGTACAGCTCGGCAGAGCCTAGAACGCCCGTCCCGGGCAGTAAGCCGCCGGCGATTAGGACGCGGCCGTCAGATAGCAGAGTGGCTGTAGCTCCCAGTCGGGCGGTAGTCATCGATCCGGTCGGGGAGAAGGACCCGTGCGTCAGGGTCGGCGTCGGGGTCGGCGTCGGGGTCGGCGTCCCGACCGCGGCCGACTGACCATAGCGCCAGACTCCGAACACCGCTGCTCCGGCGACGACTACCAGCACGAGCACGAAAGCGAGCGCTCGCGCGCTCCGGCCGACCGGCGATCCGCCGAGAAGCCGGACGGTCACCTCGAGCGGACGCCCTGTCTCGATCAGACCCGGCAGATGGCGATCGTAGGTCCGCTCGCGAGGCGGTCTGGTGCGGAGCAGTTCTTCGATGCGTTCGGTGTCCATCACGACTCCTCCTGCCCGAGACGGCGACGCAGGGCCGAAAGGGCGACCGTGCTGTGGCTGCGCGCCGCGTTCGCGGTGATGCCCAGCACGAGCCCAATTCGATCGAAGGGCAGATCTGCCCGGTAGCGGAGATAGAGCACGGCGCGCTGCCGCTGTGGCAGGCAGTCGACCGCCTGCCAGAGGGCCGCGGCATCCGAAGAATCGGCCGGGTCGGAGGCGTATCCGGCGCCTCGCTCTGCGAGCCGACCGAGCAATCCGGCCAGTCGCCGGCGGATACGGTGATGGTCGATGATCAGGTGGTAGGTCGTCCGAAAGGCCCAGGCATCGAGATCGCGCAACTCCATGCCTGAGTCGAGCTCACGCCAGAGCCTGAGCATCGCCTCTTGGACGGCGTCGGCGGCGTCGGCGTCGGAGAGTCCGAGGCCAACGGCGAAGCCGTACAGATCCTGGCCTCGCCGGAGATGGAGTGACCGGACCAGATCCTCCGCTTCCCGGGTGGCCAGAACCGCAACGTCCGCTTGGGGCGAGAGCTCCTTCGTCATCACATCCAATAGACGCCTGAGCAAGGGAAAAAGCTTAGAGCTCGGCCGAATGCCTCGCGCCAAGCCGCCGGTCTTCGACACGCCGTCAGCCGCCGACGTCAGATTTGCGTGAGTCGCTCCGTCCTCGGGCTGACTCCACAAGGAGTTCCGACCTCACGCTCCTAGACCATCGTCGTCCGTCAGAGCTGGTGGCTACGAACCCTGGCTGAGAAGACCGATCCGTGACGTTGTCCCGGACGTATAGCTGGCAGGCGACGCGCATAGGCTGTCAGGCGGCCAAAGGGGGGTTCGAAAAAGCGTGACTATCGACTGGGCCCGCGCATGGGCTCGCGGAATGGGCCCGGCCTGGGCCGGGGGGTTCGCCGTCGGGGCGCTCTCGGGCTGGGCGATGCTCACGCAGACTCTCCCCATCGCGCTCCCTGCGGCACTCCTGTGGGTGGGCTGTGTGCTCCGATCGAGGCGGACGGTTGTGCGCGGCGGCCTCTTCATCGGGCTCGGCGCGGCATGGTTAGCGCTGACAGCCGCCGCCGGCTTGCAGGCAGGACCGTGGGTCTGGATCGTGCTGTCGGTCGCGCTGCTCGTGACAGGCGCAGCCGCGACCCGGGTCGCGCTCCGCGGGCGAGATGAGGCTGACGCCCGAACGCCCGCATTCCGGCATTCGAAAGCAATCGTCGTGGTCACCATGGCGGCGAGTCTCCTCGTCGTGGGCATTGGACTTCCCGTCCGTCCCAACGAGTACGCGCTGCCAACCAACTCTGTACCGGCGTGGCTGGGGATGTGTGGAGGTGTCGGGCTGGACGCCGTCGTGCGCGGGAGCCCGAGTGACCCGCGCGTCGCCTGGCTCGAGAACCACCTGGGAGGCACGTCCCGCATGGAGGCGACCTGGCCGGCTGGATATCGCGCCCGCTTCACCCCCAAGCTGGAGATCCTCGACGGCTGGGGTAACGTCATGCTTCGCGACGGCGACACAGTGTCCGGGTCATGCGCCAGCGGCGAGAGCAACGGCGGTCAGCTTCTGGTCCCGCCCTTCAACTAGATCGCCCCGCGCCGTGCGGGTCTCCCTCGAACCCTAGCTGGCTTGCTATGCCAGCTCGGCCAAAGAGCCACGGACGATCACCCGTAGAGTGTCGGCTTGACTCCACAGCGACCGCCGACCTAGCCCTCTAGTGCTTGTCTCGTTGTCTCAGCAGACCACGAGATATGCCGCTCAGCGATAGGGACCTAGGTTCGGACTCGCGGCCGGTGCTCTCTAGCGACCAGCCAGCCAGACCTCCGGAAGGGGGCGAAAACTGGCGCTGTCCCAGCGCGACCCGACGGCTAGCAGCCCGCCCGGGGTCTGGACCATTCCGTCTAGCTCGTTGTTGATGTCGCTGAACGCCTGCTGATCCGCCACACGGCCCCAGGTTGCGCCAGCATCGGTCGAGACCCACACCATGGTGTCGCCCCGCGTTGGCCCTCCCATCCACGAGGCGGCTAGGAGCGTGTCCCCGACGACGAAGACAGGACCCAGTGTCTCCTCATCGCGCAGTGGGATCGCCGCGGCGACTGGCCCGTTGCCGTCGACGATGCGCCAGACCCGGCTCACGTCGCTGATCGAGCCGCTGGGCAGCAGCGCGGACAGCCGGACGACGACGAGGAAGCCGTGACCATCGCTTGTAACCGCGACTGGAAGCGCGTCGTGGGCGATCGTCTCGGGCCCCGTCCAGGTGGTCCCGTTCGCGCTACGCCAGACGACCATGTCCTCGGTCGTGGTCCCGTCGGTCCGTGGCGCACCGGGCACCGCGCCTACGGCCATTGCGGTCCCGTCTGGCGCGGCTGCGAGGCCCTGCAGATCTGCCTTGAAGACGCCGGAGACCTCAGTCCAGGTCAGTCCGTCTGTGGAGGTCGCGAACTGCGGGGACGTCACGTAGCTCGATGGGGCTTGCGTGATGACGGCGCCGATGAAGCCATGCGGACCGACCGTCACGAAGGACGGGGCCGGGTCACCGGCACGGACCCAGGTCCTGCCATCGGACGAGACCCAGACCGCTGGCACGGACACCGCAGGCTCATTCGGGATCGGAGCGGCGTAGGTGCCGACAGCGATCAATCGCGTGCCATCGGTCACCAAGCCGGTCAGAGAAGCGTGCTCGAAGGCGGGAATGCGATCGCGAAAGGCCCACGAACGCCCATCGCTCGACGTCCAGACAACGCCTCGGTTTACCGACGGGTCGCCGTTGGCGCCTGCCCAGACGGAGCCTGTCGCCACGTAGGTGCCGTGAAACGCGACCACAGCCGTTGGCGTTCCGCCCCCATAGACGCCGGGCGCAGGATCGGGCATGTCGATCCGGGTCCACTCCCGAAACGCAGCGGCCGCGGGGGCGCTCGGGCTGTTGGTTGGAACGGACGATTGAGCGGAAGCCCGCGCCGACGGCGAAGAAAAGGCGGTTGTCAGGGGCGTCGGGCTTGGGGTGGTAGATCCAGAAGGGCCGCACGCAGCAACGGCCATCACCAGACCGATCAGGGACGCTGCCAGTCGAGTTGTTCGCACCGTCCCCTCCAGCCTTTGTCCCGTCGCCGTATCAGACGCCAGGCCCAGTCGTGGGGTTACGCAGGAGCGCGAGCTCGGTGGCCCCATCCTCGTGCTTCATTCGGCCCAGAGCTCGGTCCGCGAGCGGCATCACGTGATCAGCACTACGTCGTGGAAGTACGTCAAGCCGAGTTGCGACGCCACAGTGCGCCTTCCAGCCGGCTCCGAACCTTCACCCGGAAAGTGTCGGCTCTACTCCTCTCGCCCCGACCAAACTCAACATAACCGTATCGCGTTCGAATCCGTCCCCCGCACCAGGACCGAAACGTGAAACCCGGCCTTTTGGGCCGGGTTTCGCACTGCCTGTGGCTCGGCCGCGCATGGCGGCGCGGAGAGCTAAGGCTTGGCCGGGTTAGCTGGGGCGGACGGGGCGGGGCTATTGGTCGGAAGTGTGCAGGTGTTGGTGTCGCCGCCCTGGTTGTGCCCGGGGTTGTTCTTCGCAATGGACGAAACCCACTGCCCATGGTTCTTGAAGCCGCTCGGTGTCGCTGTCTTGGCCGCCAACGAAACAACGCAGCCGTGGTTCACCGGATGGCTGGCCTCGGCGCCACTGCTGGGCTCCGCGGCTTCGGTTGCCTCTGCCATCTCGGTTGCTTCGGCCGCCTCGCTTGGCTCCGCACTCTCGCTCGCCTTGGGGTGATGGGCTTCGGGAGCGAACGCCGGTCGGAGTGGAGCCGCCGCTAAGACGGCGGTCGTCGACAGCACCAGGACTGCCAACGCGATCAGGGTTGGGCGCAGACGCTGCATCGGAATTGCCTCCGTAGTGACGTTGCCGGTTTCGTACTCCCAGCCGCTCCGCAGCCCGACGCCCCGCTTTCAGCGGGACTTCGAAACCTCGACCTCGACCGTGCGATCAACCGGGTCGGATTGAACCGTTGCCACATAGCCGATCGCCCACAACTGGCGGTTGATCGCATGGCTCAACCCGTCCACCCTTTCGCAGACGAGGGAGCCGCGAAGGAGCGCCCTCCGGATCATGCCGTCGTCGAAAGTAGGGACGTCTTCGCACGCATGCACGTCAAAGCGGTGGCAGCCGTCCCGGTTCCACTGAACCGGACTCAGCCGTCGCGTGCCTGGTGCCGTCAGAGCACTCGAGCGAACCACCATCTGGGACGACCTCTCTCCACCGACTCCAAAGCCATGTTCCCGCTGGGTGCGTGTGTAATAGAGAGTCATTTGGGCGACCTCAGGCTTCACCCGGCGCCCACCCTTTCCGCGGGCCTCTGCACCACTGGTACTACCGTGAAGCCTCGGCCCCCCGAATTGACTCTTCTGTGCAGGGGGTGGCACACAAGGTCATGCGGAGTCGCTCTTCAGGTCGAGGCACAATCAGCATGTGGATGACCGCGAGCTTGCTCGACGCGATTGTCGCCGGCGACCGCGATGCGTTCCGGCTGCTCGTGGAGCGCGAGTCTGGACCCATCGTCCGCGCGTGCGCGCGCGTCCTCGAGGATCACGACGCGGCAGAAGATGTCGCGCAGGAGTGCTTTGTGACCGCCTACCAGTTGATCGGCTCATGGCGGGGAGAAGGCTCGCTTCACGGCTGGCTCATCCGGATCGCGATCAATCGCGCGCTTCGAGCGGTCAAGCGTCAGCGGCGGTTTCTCCCGCTGGAGAACAAATCGGGCGAACCACTCGCGATCCCCGGAGGATCGGAGCCGCTGCCCGACGTTCTCATGGCCGAGCGCGATCGCCTGGTCCAACAGGCGGTGGCCTCCCTTCCGGAGCCGTATCGGGAGACCATCGTTTTGCGCTACTTCGGCGAGCTCTCGATCGCGGACAGACCGGCACGATCACCCGATCGTGCTTGCCGACACCCTCTTCTACCTGGCGCTCCGCGACCGGAGCTCGCTGCTATTCTCGCTGGATGACCAACGAGCTTGAACCGACGCCAAGAACGGATCCGAGTCAGATGCCGCGTCCGGCGGGAGGCTTGTGATGACGATAGATCGCGACACCACCTTCACTTGGCTCGGCCACGCCGGTGTCGAGATCAAGACACCGGGCGGGCAGGTAGTCCTCGTCGATCCGTGGTTCGGCAATCCCAAGAGCCCCAGGACCGTCGACCAGCAGCAACGCTGCGACGTCCTCCTCATCACGCACGGCCACTTCGATCACTTCGATCGCGACACGCTCGAGCTCGCCAAGCGGACGCACCCGACGATGCCCTGCGTCCACGAGCTGAGCCTGTTCCTGCAGCACGAGATCGGCGAGTCGGCAGAGATCATCGGCATGAACGCCGGCGGTACGGTCGAGACCCACGGCCTGCGCATCACCATGGTCCCGGCCGTCCACTCGAGTGGCGACCTGTTCGGCGGCGACGCCGTCAAGTCGTTCGGCGAGCCAGCGGGCTTCGTCATCGAGCTCGAGAACGGGTATCGCGTCTATCACTCGGGCGACACGACGGTCTTCGGCGACATGCGGCTCATTCGCGAGCTCTACGCGCCGGAGCTGGCGATGCTCTCGATCGGCGGCCACTTCACGATGGACCCGCGGGCCGCCGCGGTCGCGGTCGACCTCCTAGGCGTCCGCGACGTCCTCCCGATCCATTGGGGAACCTTCCCTCTGCTCGCCGGGACGCCCGGGCAGCTGCGCGAAGCGCTCGACGCGCGCAAGCTGACGGCCACGGTCCACGCCTGGGAGCCCGGCGACACCATCAGCTGAGGGCCGCGTGCATGAGTGATCTGACGGCCCGCCGAACAGCATGGCTTGATCGTGCGCCGCAACGGGTAACCTGGTCGACCGTCCGCAGCCACCAGGGGGCTCTAGGATCAACCGAGCGGAGCCGACCCGAGCCGAGCCAGGAAATCGGCCGCTCCCAAGGGGATCGCGCCCGACAGATCTCGGACCGCCGGCATGGACAACCAGGGAGGGTGACAGCGTGATCAGCAAGCCACTCGCAAAGCTTCTCGTCGCTCAGGTCTCCAGCGAGCTCGGCGCCCATCAGGTCTATCTGGGGATCTCGCTCTACTTCGAGCGGCAGAGCCTTCATCGATGGGCCAAGGTCTTCCGCGACCAGTCGGTCGAGGAGGCTGGGCACGCCTCGAAGATCATGGCCTTCCTGCTCGACAACGAGGTCGAGTTCGATCTGCCCGGCCTTCCGGCCGCTACGACCCACTACAAATCTGCCCCCGACGCCGTTGGGGTTGCGCTGGCGAGTGAGGTCAAGGTCACTGGGCAGTTCAACACGATGGCCAGCGCCGCGGTGGAGACTGGGGACCATCGGAGTCTCCAGTTCCTGCAGTGGTTCATCGACGAGCAGGTCGAGGAGGAGCGAACGATGCGCGCCCTGCTGGATCTACTCGCCAGCGGAGTCAACCTCTTCCAGGCGCAAGAGCTGCTCGCCGAGATCATCGAGGAGTAGACAGGGGCGATTGGCTTCAGACTCGAAACGCCGCTCGTCGTAGCCCGACCCGGGTCACCTTGGCCCGCCAGGGGAGACGATCGCCTGCTTTCCGACCTCGCTCCCTACGATGAGGCGAGTTCAGCACGTCGAGTCCAATCGTGCTGCCAGGGAGGTGCTCGCTCGTGTACGTCTACGCCCCGCTCAGCCGCTATGGTGCGGCGCTGCTCCGTGTCACGGTCGGCGTGATCTTCATATGGGCCGGGCTCGACAAGGTCTTCAACGGGGGCGCCCCTGGGAACTGGACTGCGCAGGGGTTCTTGAAGTTCGCCACCAACGGCTCGCTCGGCTGGCCATTCGTGACAGGGACGCCCGATCCCAAGCACATCTACAACCCTACGCACGACTTCTGGGTCTCGCTCGCGGGCAATGACTTCGCCATGACCATCGTCAACAACCTTGTGGTCGCTGGAGAGGTCTGCATCGGCGTCGCCCTGGTCTTTGGCATCGTGACGCGCTTCGCAGGAGCCATGGGCGCTCTGATGATGGCCTTCTTCTTCCTCGCCGGCTGGAGCTTCACCAACGGCATAGTCGAGGAGCATGTCACCTACGCGGTCGTCCTCCTGGCCTTGGCAGGCATGGGCGCAGGCAACTACTACGGCCTCGACCGCATGTTCGGCGATCGCTTCCCGATGTGGTTCCGCAACTGGTTCATGTCGGGCGACCCCAACCCACCCGCGGCCCTCCAGGCGACGAACCCCGCCAGCTAGGTCCGACTCGAGCTGATTCGCCGAGGGTTGAGCCGCACGCCGCCAAGGGCTGGGACGATCGAGTTCGTCGCCCGGGCCTTTCGCCGAGCGCTCTCGGGTGGGACCGGGCCTGGTATGACGACAACCTGCTCGTGCGTGCCGGCGGCCAGAGTTGATCCACAAGACGACCATCCGGAAGCGCCTACACAATGCGCGGATCGTGAGCGTATCGTTGCCGTCGATGCGAATTCGGCGGACACCAAGTGCACGCGGGCACGGATGGCGGTCTTGCCGGCTCTCGCCTTGGCCACGGCGATCGCTCTGGCAGCCTGCGGCTCCGCGACGCTCAGCGTCAGGCTGGGGACTTCGGGCGTAGCCGACACGCGGACCGCCAACGCGGTCGGGTCGCCTGGCCCGACGCCGACGATCAGCTCCGGTGCTACTCCCGCGCCGGGCTCCAACCCCAGCCCCACTCTGGGCCAGACGCCGAACCCGACACCGACCCAGAAGCCGAACCCGACGCCGACCCCGAAGCCGAACCCGACACCGACCCCGAAGCCGAACCCGACACCGACCCCGAAGCCGAACCCGACGGCTCCACCCGTTGGCTCCCTCCCCAACTTCAGGCACGTCTACGTGATCATCTTCGAGAACAAGGAGTACTCGAGCATCGTCGGGTCCAGCTCGGCGCCGTACATCAACTCCCTGATCTCCAAGTACGGCCTCTCGACGAACTTCACGGCCGAGACGCATCCGTCTGAGCCCAACTACATCGCGCTGACCTCCGGCGGCACCCACGGCGTCACCGACGACGGCGTCTACAACCTGAGCGTCAACAACCTCTTCGATCAGGTGACCGCGTCGGGCCGGACGTGGAAGTCCTATCAGCAGGGCAACCCGGGCAACTGCTTCACCGGCTCCTCATCGTCCGCCGTCGTCGACGGCGTCGGCAAATCCGGCGCCTACGTCCGCAAGCACAACCCCGCCATCAGCTACACGAGCATCAGCGGCAACGCCGCCAAGTGCGCCAACATCACCAACCTGGCCAGCTTCGATCCTGCGGCGGCCAACTTCGAGTTCATCACGCCCAACATGATCAACGACATGCACGACGGGACCGTCGCCGACGGCGACAATTTCCTGAAGGCGTTCCTGCCCAAGATCACGACGCAGCCCGGCGTTCGCCAACTCGGTCGTCTACGTCACCTTCGACGAAGGCACGACCGGGGTCAGCGGCGGCGGCCACATCGCCACGCTCGCGATCACGCCGAACATGACGCCCGGCTTCAAGGCCACTGCTGCATACACCCACTACTCGATGCTTCGGACCATCGAGCAGGCGTGGGGTCTGCCTCATCTGGGGAGTGCTGCATCTGCCTCCTGGATGCAGTTCCCCTACTAGCTCGCTTCGACCAGCCGGAACAAATGACGCCCCACCTGCATTGCGCAGGCGGGGCGTTTTTCGCGCACGTTGCGCTAAGGACAGCGACCGTCCTTGGGTCTAGGCGGGAGAGCCCGCCGGCACAGCACCGAGCTGCTGCATCATCGCCAGCGCGTCCATGACGCCCCAGTGCTCGCGCACGCGGCCGTCGTCGCCGAAGAGAAACATGTCGATCAGCTGCACGTCGACGCTCTTGCCGGTGGCCGGCATGCCCATGAAGCACCCCGGTTGGTCCCCGTGTACCTCACGCGCGCGACGACCTTGGCACCGCTCGCGAAGACGTCTTGCACGTGCATATGCAGGTCGGGGAACGCCGCGAGTTGCATCCGGAAGAAATTCTTGACCCCGTCCTTCGTCGGCTCGAGGCCAGGAGTCACCTCGTGCTCGACGAAGTTGTCTGCCAGATGTTCGCTGAACCCGCCGATGTCTCCGGCGTTGATCAGAGTCGTACAGCCGTCGCGCCGTGGCTGCGTGATCCATGGACGTTGGGTCCCGTCCCTTTCTGGGCGCACGACACGCCCGCCCGGAGGGCTCGGTCTCGCCATTGGCCCTGCGCGACGGTCGAGGCGACCGTGTGGGGACGCCGCGCTGGTGGGAACCCGTGGGCTCCCGTGCCTGCCTGCCGTATCGGCGGAGTGTCGGCGTTCCCTCGCCGACAAGACAGGCAAGTCCCGGAGGGTGAACCGACCGCGGGCGCGGCGACCCTATCGGGCGGTGGGTACCGGCCCCTCGCGCACGCCGAGCACGTTGCCGTCGGGGTCCTTGAACCACGCGCCCCGAGCTGGACCGACCTGGGCGATGAAGTTGACGGTCTTCGGCGTCTCGTATTCCTCGAACGCGACCCCGCGCGAGGTCAGGTCGCGGATGACGGCCTCGATGTCATCGACCTCGAAGTGCGCGACCGTCTGACCGACGCGGCTGTCCACGCCGGACCGTCAGTTGCGACCCGTTGCCGGCGCCGAACCGACAGCTGGACGGGGTCTCCTCGAGGAGCGTCAGGCCCAGCTGTTCCTGGTAGAACCGCTTGGCTCGGTCGACGTCCGTCACCACCAGGGTCGTGACGGCCAGCGAATTGGCGAGCATTGCATCACCTCAATCATGAGCAGACAAGGGAGGCGAGCCGCGAGAGTCTCGTGGCGTCGCGGGCGCCAGGCCTTCGTGGGTCCGGCTACTTCTCGATGTAGATCGTCACCGGCGGGATCATCCCGTACCGCTCCATCGCCGCCGCCATCTCGGGCGAGGCTGCGGTCTGGGCCGCCTGGAAGGCCTCCATGTCGGGGACGTCCCATGTGCTGGCGACGCGGTTGCTGCCATCCATCGCGACGTAACTGGTCCCGTCCGACGCGACGGCGGACATCTGGGCGATCATCTCCGGCTTGAACTTCAGCCAGGCCTCGACATCCTTGACCGCCGCGGTGACCACGATCTTCGGCATGCAATCTCCTTCGGGAGGCGCGCCTCGAAGCCTGATGGCGGGGACGCCGACCCGGTGCGAGGGCGGGAGTATGAGTGGGCGCCGACTTCCTTGTCCCGGACGAGGTCAGCCGGACCACAGGATGGGCCGATCGAGCGGGTCGCAGCCCCCTCCAACGGCGGTCCTAACGGAGCCCGAGCTCCACGCCTCGTTCGGGCGTCACCAGATGCCGGGAACGAGGCGCTGTCGGACCTGCCGCGCGTAGTCACGGTAGCCGGCAGCTCGCCGCGCAGGCGACCTCCAGCGCGTCCTGCGCGTCACCATCAGCGCGGCAACCGCTCGAAGCCCCGGCACACCAGTGCCGCAGCGAGCCCAGCACGAGAGCGGTGCCGATCGACTGCAGGATGAACCCGACGTACCCGGGTGCCTCACCAGCGGCAGGGGCCTGCTCCCGGCAGACCGTCTGGCCGTGATCGCTCTGGATGCGGACTGCGGTCGAGAAGTAGGCGTTGGCGGAGACATCGCCGATGCCGCAAGCCCGAATCCTGCCGCCAGCACCGCCGTGCCGACCACGTTCCACGCCACGGGGACATCTCGTCCAGGCCCAGCGAACGTCCAGCCCGGCCACGGCTGCACCATGCATACAGCGCGAGGGCCCAGACACCGCTCACGACCTTGTCCAGGTCGCCGGTCTGGCTCGTCGGCCGCGTTCCGCGATGGTCTCCGCCACGGTACCCGCGCGGCTTGCGCGGAGCATGCACGCTTGTTGATCAGGAGCGTGGCCAGGGATATCGCCAGGTAGAGCCAGGCCCACGTCCAGTCGAGCCGAACGGGCGGCCGCGAACAGAATCACCGCCTCCATGATCACGAAGAACACGACCGTGCCGAACTCCCACGGCGATGCCCGCGGCCAGGCTCTGGACGGTCCTCCATTGGCGACATTCCGGCTTGAGTGCCCATCTCTGCCTCCCCGTGGCGTCCGCCCGGCCCTCAGTCGATCATCTGCCCCGGACCGTTGGCGGTTTGTCCTGCCCCGATGATCCGCCCGTCAGGGTCTTCGAAACTCGTGCGAGCCGCCTGTCATCCAGGTTGGCACCGCTATCGAGCATGTCGGACACGCCGTTCGAATCCTCTCGCCCCGACCAGACTCAGCCATCGATGCCTTGAGTTCGTACACGGGCGGCAGCGGGGCGTTGCGCAGTACCACTGGGTCATCGCGTGGCCTACGTCGAAAAGGCGACTCTCAGGCTGGCCCGGTTGGACCGACTGAACCTGCCCAGGGAGCGGGGATGAATACTGTCGTCGAGCGACCGTGCGCTGGCTTCAAACACATGATTGCGTCGAACGATGGGGCTGTATACGGCACTCGGCAATTCCGCGGCCGTGACGGTCTATTTCGAAGCAAGACGGGCATCTGGTGCAATCAACATCGGCCCGACCCAAGCCCGACCTTTACGGTGATCGACAGCGGGTTGCTCATCGCTCTCGTCAAGGGATACGACCTGTAGGGACCAACTCGGGTCTGGGAATGCCCAACGGGCAAGGCCACACGAGGAGCTGGCAAGGGAGCTTCTCGCTGCGAGGCCCTCGGATCGCCATCAGCTGGCACACCCGGCGTAGCCGCAGCCGCCCATCCTATGCGCGTTTCGAGGCGCTCGTTCCATCGCATGCCGTGCTGGACCTCGAGAGGCAGCGACCAACCGACCTGTAGAATGCTGGCATGGTCGAGATCGACGCCTACGCTGCCGACTGCCGCGTGCACGGCCAGGTCGAGCTCGAAGAGGGTCGGTTGTCCGACCAACTCAATCGGGCCCCGGAGCTGCTCATCCGCGACGCTCGACTCGAGGGCCTTGACGACGGCCATGTGGTCGAGATATCCGAAGTCACGATCGCGCGCGAGGAGCTCTGCGCGGTGGTCGTGAGCGGGCCGCGGGGCGACGTGGCACGTCGGCTGCACACCCGGACGACCCGCGTCGAGGTCGAGGTCGGGCCGTACCGGGTAGAGGGGCGGGTTCATGGCACGCCGGCGTCCGAACCGCTCGGCGTGGGTCTTGCGGCAAGTCGCGTGGGTGCCATTGACCGAGGCGACGGTGATGTATCGCTGTGGCGCAAGCTGACGTCAGCGAGGAGATGGCGACACTTCTTGTGAATCGCGACCTCGATGCGCTCCTTCCGAGCGCTCAAAGAGGCCGGCCTCGATCTACCATGGGAGGCTCCCCGAGCGCCAAAGACCGTGGCACCGGCGCGATACGGCCCGGCGGGAGCGCCTCACGAAGGGGATCATCCCGCGAGGCGAGGCGGATCCTCCGGCGGCCGGGAAGCCGACTGAGTAGTTGCCGGTCGCTCGAGTAGGGTCGGTGGCCGACGCCGGTAGCCGGTCGGGACACGCGAGGCGGTTCTGCAGGGGCTGGCTCGCCACGATGCCCCGGGAGGCCCGCAGCAAGATCCTGGCGTGTTGCCGCCCCCGCGTCCTTCCCGGGGGGCACCGAGGTCATGCGCGAGGGCGAGCGCGTGGGCTGGTTCGGTGTCGATTGCCTCCGGCCGGATTGCGCTCCAGCTCACCGTTGCAGGGCGAGGCCAGGTCACGCTCGAGACGGTGGAGGCCGGCGAGGTCTTCGGGCTCTCCGCCCTCGTGCCGCCGCACCGGGCGACGACTACCGCGACCGCAGTCGGCGACGTGGAGGCGCTGGTCGTCGATGCCGCCGCGATCCGGTCGCTGTTCGAGCAGGACTGCGAGTTCGCGGCGTCGGTCTACTTCGCGGTGGCCCGAGCCCTCCTGGGACGGCTGGGCGCGGCGCACGAGGCGCTAGGCGCGCCCAGGTCGCTTCCCAGACCCGTCCCCGCTCGTCCCATCCGCCGACGGCAGCCTCCAACTCGTGGCGCGCCACGCCGGTCGCACCGGCGGCGAGGGCGACCAGGCCCTTGGCGTGTTCAAGAGCCGGTCGGGCCACCTCCGGCATCGCCGAGAGATGCTCGTCGCAGGCCGTGAGCCACGCCTCCGCCGCGGCGGGTCGTCCAGCCGCCTGCTCGGAGCGTACTCCGGTGATCACGAATGGCACCAGGAGAGCTCGCTCGCCCGCCGCGCGTGCCCGCTCGAGCGCGTCGTGGCAATGCGCGGCCGCCTGGTCGGGGCGACCGGCGAGGAGTGCGGCCTCCGCAAGCCCCCAGAGCGGGGGAAGGATTAGGTCGACCGCGCCGCTCTCCTCCCCGACCGACAGCGCGGCCAGTAGCTCCGCTTCGGCCGTCTGGAAGTCTCCCCGGCCAAGGGCCACGTACCCGACCGCCCATCGAGCCAGCGCCACTGCGCGCTGGCTCCCGTGGTCGGCGATCGCCTGGCGGGCAGTCACGGTCGCATCGCTCCAGTCGCCGCCCGCCCGCAGGCCGACGAGCGCGGACAGCGCGCCCATCACGTGACGACAGTGCGACGTCTCGACCGCGTCGGCATAGAGCATGCCATCCGCGATGGAGCGCCTGGCGCGCACGTAGTCCATCGCCCGAACGGCGAGCGTGGCGCCGTCGCGGAACGCGGCGACCCCTAAGTCCCGGAAGTCCGCCCGCTGTGCGTCGCAGGCCGCGGCCCAGATCGCGTCAAGACCTTCGGCAACCCGGCCATCGAGAACGGCCACGATCGCCGCTAGCCCGTTCGCCTGGATCGCGAGCCACGAGTCGCCGCGCGCAGTCGCGGTCTCGCGCATCGTTTCGATCGTCGAGAGGGCTGTGCCGATCGCCATCCTGTCCAGGTCGGTCCGGACGGACTCGTCGAACAACCAGCCCGGCATCTTCCCGCTCACGCTGCCGGCAGGGAGCCCCTCGATCTCCTCGGACAGCGACGCGGCCAGGGCGGCCTGCTCGCCGACGGACCGGGCCTCACGACGCCAGATGGTGAGGACCCCGACGAGCATCTCCGCCGCCTTCGCCGGCCGGCCGGCGTCCAGGTAGGCCGCGCGGGCGTCACGGAAGGTGCGCTCGGCGATCTCGTTCTCCTCGATCTGCATAGCCTCAACTGCAAACGCGTCGAGGAGCGCTCCTCTGTCTCCCTCGTCGAGGTCGTCCGGCATGTTGGCGACGGCGCGTCGATAGAGCTCGAAGGCCTCGCGGCGGCCCGACAGCCGCTCGGCTTCCCGGGCGCCTGCCACCGCGGCCTCGAACGCCTGGCGGCGGAGGCCGGCCCGTTCGTAGTGGACCGACGCGTGGATCTCCGACGCTCCTCTTCGAGCTGGGCCCCGAACTCCCCGGCCCGAGCGTGAAGCCGGCGACGCTCCGAGGCTGGGATCGTGCGGTAGAGCGCGTCGCGCAGCAGCTGGTGCCGAAAGTCGTACAGGCCGCGTACGCCGGGCGGATCGAGGACGAAGTGGTCGACGAGCTCCTGGAGCGGAGCCTCGAGTGACTCCGGCGGCACATCCATGATCCCCGCGAGGACTTCCGGGACGAAGCAGCGACCGATGACGGCCCCGGCCCGGGCGGCAGCCTGTGCCTCGGATGAACGCTGCGCGATGCGGGCGATGACGGCATCCCTCGATGGTGTCGGGCACGCCGGCCTCCCGAATGGCCCTCCCATCCACTCGGGCCTCGGCGCTCAACGCGCCGAGGAGCTCCTCGATATGGAGCGGGATCCCACCTGTCCGTCCGAATACGGCGGGCGCGGACCTCTTCGGCGCCGGGAGCCCCGTGTCGAGGATCAGGGTCGTGACGAGGGCGGTCTCCGTCTCCGTCAACGGCGCGAGCCGGACCTCCTCCGCGACCCGCTGGGTGATGAGCCGTGCTCGCCAGTCCCGAAGGCTCGCGCCGGGCGCCACCTCCTCGGTCCGGTAGTCGCCGGTCAGGAGGATCTGCCGGTCACGCGACTGTCGCGCCAGCTCCGCGATGACTTCGAGGCTCACGTCGTCCGCCCACTGAAGGTCCTCGAACGAGAGCATCGTCGGGCCCGGCAGCGAGTTGAGGATCCGCTCGACGAGCTCCATCACGAGCCGACGAAGCTGGACGTGCTCGGCCACCCTGGTCGCATCGCTCATGTCGAGCAGCTCCCGGCCGAGGCCTGCGAACGGCGGGAGCCGGGTCATCGACCGCGCCAGGTCGAGGAGCGATGCCGCCGGGACATCGCGATCCTGGGGTGCGACCGCCCCGGCCACCGCGGAGAAGCCACGAGCTTCCGCCTTGCTCCGAATGGCGGCCAGCAGGCGGGTCTTGCCGATCCCCGCCTCGCCGGCGAGCAGGAGGAACTGGCCCCGGCCGGCGGCGACATCGTCGAGCCGCCGATCCGCGAGCTCGAGCAGGTCATCACGCCCGACGAGGAGCGGGCAACGAACGTCTCTTAGCGCGGTATGCATGACCTCGAACTGTAGGCCGCGCTTATCAGGGGTCATCGGTCGAATGACGGATGTCCCGCGTGGCGTATCGCGAAATCTCCTCTGCGGCGTCGGTCGGGAAAACGCGGGCACATCGGCCGGAAGCGCGATGACCGCCGGCTGCGGCATCGCCACCTTTTGATCCGAAACAACTCGCACCGGAGAAACCGATGACCAGGTTCATGGATGTTCACTCGGGGTTCGTGGGCGTGACAGCGCAGCAACTGAAGGCGGCGCACGAGCGCGACCTCGCCATCGAGGCGGACGAGAGCGTGCATTTCGAGCACGCCTGGCTCGATCCCGAGACGGGCAAGGTCTTCTGCCTCGCAACCGGGCCCAGCCGCGAGGCGGTTCTGCGAATCCACGAGCGCGCAGGCCATCCCACGAGCGAGATCTACGAACTCGCCGTCGAAGTGGCGTGATCAATCCGCGTCGACCAACGCCCTGCGAGAGTCGCAGCGGCACCAGTACAGGAGAAAGAAATGCGTAGGCATATGCGAACCGCTTATCTGTTCCCTGCCGGGATCGTCTCGCTCGTTGCAGCCATTGCGATAGTTGTCGCCCTGGTCGGCACGGCAGTGTCGGCGGCCGTTTCCTCGGTGGACACCGGGTCAGAGGACTTCCGCGGCGCACAGGACTTGGGGTCGGCCGTCCGCGTGGACACCCTTCCGATCCCCGCGGCGGCGGCCGTTTCCTCGGTGGACACCGGGTCACAGGACTTCCGCGGCGCACAGGACTTGGGGTCGGCCATCCGCGTGGGCACGACCCCGACGATATCGGCGCCGACGATCACCGCCGCGCTCCAGCCGGGTCAGACCGTCTCCGCGGTCACGCCTGGCAACGGTAGCGGTTCGGTCGGCGGGCCGATGCCGTGGACAGCTGCCTCCGGGCCTACCTCGGCACCCCAGCCGGGTCAGACCGGATGGTCGGCCGCCCGCGTGGGCACGACCCCGACGATATCGGCGCCGACGATCACCGCCGCGCTCCAGCCGGGTCAGACCGTCTCCGCGGTCACGCCTGGCAACGGTAGCGCCTCGGTCGGCGGGCCGATGCCGTGGACAGCTGCCTCCGGGCCGACCTCGGCACCCCAGCCGGGTCAGACCGGATGGTCGGCCGTCCGCGTGGGCACGACCCCGACGATATCGGCGCCGACGATCACCGCCGCGCTCCAGCCGGGTCAGACCGTCTACCGCGGTCACGCCTGGCAACGGTAGCGCCCGGTCGGTGGAGCGACGCCGTGGACAGCTGCCTCCGGGCCGACCTCGGCCCCCCAGCCGGGTCAGACCGGATGGTAGCCGGAGCGGAACATAGGAAGGCCCCGGATCTCCGGAGCCTTCCTCTCGCTGGGCCAAGCGGCCAGTCGACGGTCAGCGTCGGAGCCTGGACCGCCTTGAGCGCCTGACTAGCCGCCTTCTCGACGAACTCAGGCGAGTCGTCGTACGAGATCCCTAAGGGTACGAGCGTGGCTCCCGGTCAAACGCGCCCATTCCGGCCCGTGCTGAATTGAACCGCGACAGCTGGAAGGGCGCGACCCCCGACCGAGCCACGCCCGAGCATGGAAGGAAAGCAGAACATGTTTCGAGAAATGCCTGACCCCTGGCCCCTCTGGCTCGCGAAACAGCGACACGCGGAGCTGATCCACGAGGCCGAGCAGTACCGTCTCGCGAAGGACGCCGAGCAGTACCGTCTCGCAACGGCACACCTGGGAGAGCCCGCCGACCACCCCTCGACTCGGCTCTTCACGAGGCATTCGCTCAGGGCTCGGACGGCCGTTCGTCAGCCTCCGTCATACGCTCTCGGGCTACGAGGTGCCCTGCAACGACCCCTGCCTCGACTGCGCCCCTTGCTGACGACCAGCCGAGGGGCGCGCCAAAGCGCCGAGCCTTGGAGTGGACCGGCGCTCTGAGCTCTGACCTCGGCAGCTGGTTCTTGAGGCAGCTCGCCAGCCACGCCTCGAACTCGTCGGCGCTCCAGCCGCGCACGTCCGTCAGCTCCGCATAGACCTCCGGCAACGTCAGCGCATCGAGGATCGCCGCGGCGTGTGCAACGTCGATCCCAGGAGCCAGCTCCGTCTCAAGCGAACGAGCCAGACGAGCGATGCCGTTGCGCCGCATGCCGAGCACCTGCTCGACCTCAACCCGCACGGACGGATCGGTCGCGCCTGCGTCGCGATGGATCGCGACAACATCGTGCCCGAACTCCCAGCGTCGCCGGATCGAACTTGCGAACAACTCGAGCTTCCGCTCCACTTTGGGCTCGCGCATTGCGTCCTCGTACAACGCCTCGGCGGCCGGTTGGCGCAGGACCGTGTCGCGAAGCTCGTGGAGGATTCCCGCCTTCGAACCGTAGACCGCGTACACGGTCTGAACCGCGACGCCCGGCCTCCTCTGCGACGGCCTGGAGGGTGGTCGCGCCGTAGCCGCGGGTGCGGAAGAGAGCTCGTGCGGCTTCGGCGATGCGCCGGCGGGTCACTCTGAGCCCGCTCGTCCCGCAGGGTAGGCCTCTCTTTGACATCGCCCATGTCAGTAGAGTATCACTCTATATGAATAGAGTACAACTCTAATTACATGCAGGAGAATGGCATGTCGACCGAAGAGCAACATCGCGGCATTTCGCAAGCTAATCGAGGTCGGCTTCACGCAGGGCGACCTCAGCGTCGTCGAGGAACTGGTCTCCCCCGACGCGATCGAGCACCAGCGAGGGAGCAAGCCTGGCATCGATGGCGTAAAGGCAACGATCACCACCCTGCACGACTGGTTCTCGGACTTCGAGCTTACGGTCGTCGAGGCTCGCAGCCGACGGGGACACCGTCTGGGCGCTCAACCGCGCCCGCGGCGTGAACACGGGCTCGATCTTCGGCTTCCCGCCCACCGGCAAGTCGATCGAGATCGACGTGATCGACGTTGCCCGCTTCGAGGACGGCAAGATCGTCGAGCACTGGGGCGTGCCCGACCAGCTCGGCATGCTCATCCAGCTCGGGCTGATGCAGAGACCTCAGCCGGTCGGCGCGCGCTGACGCGACGACTCCGCCGCCCCCTCCGGTCCGATACACGTGACGAACCGGACCATCAGCTCTGCAGCCTCCTCGTCCGTCAATCCCTCTTTGGCGAGTGATCGCCACGTCTCGAACCCGACCGCGTGCCCGATGGCTGCGTGCCTCTGGTGCGCCCCTGAAGGTCCCGGCCAGCCGGCTTCGAGAATCCGGACCGTGGTCGGCGTGAACCCGACGATGCCCGGGCGGAATCTCTCCGGAATCACGGCGATGTCTCGGAGAAGGTTCGTCCGCATCTGCTCAGTAGAGCGGTAGTACGCATATAGCTCGTCGAGCGCGACGGCGAGCCGGTGAGCTGGATCGGCGACAGTGGCCCAACCCGAAGGGTCCGGACGAGGGTTCGCGGCAAGCCAGTCCGCGCTGCACGCCGTGAATAGCGCTTCCTCGTTCGGGAAGTGGCGGTAGAGGGTTGCCCTCGTGACTCCGGCGAGTTCGGCGACCGCGCTCATCGTCGTGGCAGCGGGCCCGATCGTGCCGTGGAGCTCCACCGCCGCGCGCGTGATCTGCTGGCGGGTCCGGTCCATGGCGGCTGCACGGGCTCGCAGACGGTATGGCCGGCTAGATTTCGTGAGACGGTTGTGTTCAGCCATTGACAGATGCGCTTCTGGGCCTGAGGATCATCGCGATCACGATACACCAGTGACTCACGAACTTCCAGGAGACCCGCCATGATCGCACCACCCAGGTCACACCTCGCCATCGTGCAGCCTCACGGCGCCGATGACCCGCTCATCCCCGGCTTGACTGCCTCGACGCGGCTCTCATCCGCCGAGACGGGGTCGATCTCGATCGTCGAGCACGTCTTCTCGCCGGGCGCCCTAGTGCCGCCGCACACGCACACGCTCGAGGACGAGATCTCGTACGTCGTCTCGGGAGAGATCGGCTTCCGCTCGAACGGCAAGGAAGTCTCCCTCGCGGCCGGTGGTTACATCGTCAAACCGCGCGGCGAGCTCCACTCGATGTGGAACGCCGGGAGTACGCCTGCTCGGATGATCGAGATCATCAGCCCGGCCGGTTTCGAGAACTACTTCGTCGAGCTGGCCGAGGCCGTGGCGGCGAAGGGCGGACTTCCTGACCCATCGACCATGAGCACAATCGCCGGACGCTTCGGTCTCTCGTTCGATCTCGCGGAGGTCCCGGACCTCGTCGCCCGGTACGGCCTCATCGCGCCCGGCGGCGGATCGATGTGATCTGCCCGATCTGACGTCGCCTCGTCGGCATGGCCGACCAGACGAGCCGGATCAGGCATCGAGTTGAGTTTGTCGCCCGCGATCCCACCCGAGCAAGGCCTCGCCAGACGCCCGGCACGTTCATCTTCCTGGTTCAGACCGCTACGAGGTCGAGCCCTTCGCCTGGCCGGGAGAGATTGGGTCGAGCAACGAGCGTGCAAGCATGTCGGCATACCAGTGCTCGAACCGAGAGCTGCTCCACCCACGATCCGCCACGAGCAGGCGATAGATCTCAGGGCTGCCAATCGCATACAGGATCTCGGCGGCCGTATCAAGGTCCATGTTCACCCGGAGATCCGCCGCACCCACGACCATTTGCAGCAGGGCGCGCTGACCCGCGAAGCGCTGGGCCTTGCCGCGTTCCCACAGCGTGGCCATTTCGGGATCGGCGGCGGCAGCGCCGCGCACCACCTCGTCAACCGCCGCCCGGCGCTCCAGAATCGACGTCCCATTTGCGGCCAGGATCAGGAGTCGGCGCCGGGTATCCGGTTCCTTGCGCATCTCTTGCACCCATGCCTGGTCGAGGATCGGCGGCGCGTCGTCGCCGCCGGCGATGGAGACATCGACGAGCGCGGAGAGGAGAGACCGTTTGGTCCCGAAAGTGGAGTACACCGTCTCGGGCGAAACCGTCGCGCTCGCTGCTATCGCGTCGATCGTGGTCGCGACATAGCCCCGTTCGATGAAGAGAGCGCGAGCCGCATCGAGGATCGCTCGCCGTGTCGCCATTGCCTGCTCTCGACGGCGCGGCGAGTCGTAAACGCGACGACGCTTGACAGGTTGTTCCATACGGCTACTGTAACACCGTAGTGAATACAGTTCTACCGTACTGACCGGGCGAATCTGTCCGGCCGAAAATGGAGTCACCCGTGCCAGTCGTGCAACTCGAGCATCCCGTCCGCGACTTCCAGACCTGGAAGGCGGCCTTCGACCGAGACCCTGTCGATCGAAAAGGATCAGGGGTGCGTGCCTATCGGATCTACCGGCCGACCGACGATCCAAGCTACGTTGCTGTGGACCTCGAATTCGATGATCTCGGCGAGGCCGAGGCGTTCAAGCTGGCCTTGCAGGAGCTATGGCGATCGCCGCAAGCCGCGGCGGCATTCGCCGGCACCCCCCGAGTGCGCGTCGTCGAGATGGTGGAGGGGAAGTCGTACTGAACGGACCGAATCCCAGGCAGGCGTCTGCCGGGCCCCTCAACTGCAATGGCAGGCCGACCGGATCGCGTTGGGAACTTACCTCGTGGACCTCTCAGCGGTCCTGCATTTGTCGCACAGCGGGCGGCCGTCAGTCCCCGCTCGAATGCTCTCCTCCTTGATCTGTAAGCCGTCCCGACAGTCGGGCCGGTTGTGATACCGCGGATCCGCTTCCTTAGAAGCGGAGTGGTAGGCGGCCCAATCCTTCCGCGCCTCTAGCCCGTGCCGGATGAGATCGTCCATCTGAGGACTCCTTGTGCCGCTTCCCTCCGGAAGGTGCCACGCTGGAGCCAACGCCCAGGTGCTCTGATGATCGCTGTCACCAGCGATCGCCGCAAGCGGCGTGCGACCCGCTGGCTCTGACCGTATGGGGCTGCGGCTGGGCACCTGGTGGTCCGGCCGATCAGAGCGCGACCTGGAACTCCCAGGGGCCGTCGAGCTGGACCGCTGGACCAGGAAAGGGGTCGGCGAACGAAGAAACGTGGAGGGTGAGCACGTGAGCGCCATCGGGTGGCGCGGGCGCAAACCGGACCTCGTGGCGGCTGGCGGTAGGCCCCGACCCGCCCGACCCCTGGCCCGAGGCGACGTAGGCGGTGCCTACATCGTCGGACACTGCAGCCTCGACGAAGTGCCCGACGTAGCCCACGGGCGGCCGCGTATGCACGACGAGCGTGGCGATGCCGCCGTCCTCGCGGACCTCCAAGGCTACGAGCTCCACGCGCGCTCCGCCCGCCTCAACGCTGTTACCCAACGCGATCACCCGATGCAGCGCGCCCGCATCCACACTCGCGACGCGCATCGAGTCGCGGCCGTGGCGCTGCAGTAGGTCTTGGTCGGGTCGGTTTGCCGGCCCGCTGCGGGACATCCACACAACTGAACTTCCGTGCGAACGCGAGCTCAGCGCAAGAAAGGCCAGGATGTTGGCCAGTCCGAGCACGATGCCGGCAATGATGCCCACGCCCACAGCGACTCCCAACCCCGCGATGAGCAACACTGCGACGAGCACTACGAGGCCGAGCAACAGGAATGCCGGCAGCCGGGATGAGATGGACATCAGGGCCAGTATGCGCCAGCAGGTTGACCCAAGCGGACTCTCAGCGTCCATCAAGTCGGCCTGCCAAGGCGCCCTATACCTGTACGGATACGGCCTCGACGCCACCGGCAAGCTCCGGGGTCCCGCGGCCTGCTGAGCGGCTCGCCCTGAAGCCCGGCAATCCCCGGCGAAGAGGCCCTCCCTCGTCCGCCAACTCTCTCGCCACGATGGGCCGATACTAGGCCTGCGCAGGGAAGGGAGACCCGATGGCGACGCAAACCGGCCTCGTCTGCCCCAAGTGCGGTGGACGGATGTTGGGGTACGAGCGGACCAGCATCCTCGTCGAGCAGTGCGAGACATGCCGCGGCATCTTCCTCGACCACGGCGAGCTGGAGCGACTGATCGACGCCGAAGGCGGCGGCTGGTCGGGCCACGTCGAGCCGCCCTCGAAGGAACCCCGCGATGCCAGGCCCGTACGCGTCGATCGCGCCCGCTTTGGACGCGACAGCGCGCAGCAACGCGAGAAGACGCTTCGCGACCTTTTCGGCGACTGACCGGGTCCGGGCGAGCGGGGTCGCGTTCCGAACCGCGGCACGCCGCGCGCCTCACCTCTCGAAAAGGGAGGTGCCAACCACTCATCTAGTAGAGTCACGAGGCGTCAGATCGCCTCGCGTCGGCACCCCGCCCGCGCGTTCTGAGGACCGAACCGAGAGCGACGCATCGGAGCAAGCGCAGCGTGGGGAAACAGGCCCGGCAGAGTCGAAGGTTGAGCGCGCGCGCGGTAGCCCCGAAGCGCGAGGCAACCGCACCCGATCGAGACATCCGGCTGTGGGTCGTCGTCGGTCTGGCCACGGTCCTCGTCGCGGGATTGTTGACCGCAGCCATCGCCCTATCGGGTGTGTTCGCGACCGGCGGTTCGAGCTCTCTACCGGCGGGCACCCAGACGTTCGACGAGCCCGATCATGCCCACGTGTCGGGGACCGTCTCGTACGACCGGGTGCCGCCCGCCGGCGGCGCGCACAACCCGATTCAATTGAACTGCGGCGTCTACACGCAACCCGTGCCCAATGAGAACGCCGTCCACTCGCTCGAGCACGGTGCGGTCTGGATCACCTATCAGCCCACCCTCCCGGCCGACCAGGTCGCCGCGCTTTCGCAGCTGGTCACGTCCAGCTACGTGGGTACCGAGCGGTACTTGATCCTGAGCCCTTATGTCGGCCTACCTTCGCCCATCGTTGCGAGCGCGTGGGGCGCCCAACTCGCCGTCGATCAGGCTTCCGACTCTCGACTGGCCGATTTCATCCACCACTTCGCCGGGGGCGGGCAAGGCGGCGAACAGGGTGGTCCCTGCACCGGAGGCGTGGGCAGCCCCGTGGGGTGATGTCTGCCGGGTTCGGCGGGATCTCCCCAACCTTCGCTGGCAGACTACGGAAGCCCCGGACGTCGGGGCCGTTCCGGGCCCTCGACCCTGCCCTCGTCCACCCGTGATCAGCCGCTTCGCCAAACGGGCTCGCCGGCCACGTCGGCAAGAGCTCGATCGACTCAACGAGCTGGGAAAGCAAGGCTGGCACATCGTCAGCATCGACCTCACCCATCACCCGTCGTACTCGCCAGCCGCGCAGCCGGGCATCCCGCTGCCCGTGCTGCTCGAGAAGTCACCGGTTACTCCCCGACCGGTCGAGTACGAGAATCGAGCGGATGCCTTTCCAGGAGAACCCAGAGATGCTCCTCTCGGAGCTGCTCGATCGGGTGACCGAACTGGGCAAGCATGGCTGGTGTGTGGCGAGCGTCGACCTGACCCATCACCCGTCATACTCGCCGGCCGCGCAGCCGAGCACTCTGCTGCCGGTGCTCCTGGAGCGCGAGGTCTGACGCCGGAAGAGCGTCGTTGCGCCGCAAAGCAGATGGCCCGGCCAGCGGTCGGGCCATCTGCGTTTCTGTGACCGCGCAGTTAGCGAGCCCATACTTCGCACCCACCGGGGCTTCCGCCACGTGGAGCAACGTCGGGCAGCCTTGACCGTAGCCGCGAGGAGCACAGCCATGGCCGACTTCGGGATCTTCATAGGGTTTGGTCGCCCCGCTCGCGGGCGCGAGGTCCAGGCAGCCAAGGTCTTCGGCGAAGCGATGGCCTATTACGACGGGCTCAAGAAGCGAGGAGAGATCGAGAGCGTCCAGGTCGCGATCCTCGAGGTTCACGGTGGAGACCTGGGCGGCTTCATCCTGATCCGGGGCGAGCGGGATCGGCTCGCCAAAGTGCGCGCATCGGCGGAGTTCGAGCGCCTCACGGTGCGCGCCGGCTTCATTGTCGAGAACGTCGGCGTCGTGTCGGCTTTGCTGGACGGCGAGGCGGCCCGCTTCGTGGGTCAAGCTGCCACGCTGACAACCGATCTGGCCTGAGGCCGCGTACTCCGCCTCCATCCGGCTCGGTCTTGGAGGTTCTCGGACTCGGCAGGGCCTGGTAGGCTGACTTCGATATCGCAGCTGGGGTGACCGGTGCGATTCTCGGAGGCCGGGCCCACACGGGCGCCGCATGTTCTGGACGCTGTTCCGGCCGGCGCGCGACTCCTTCACCTCAGACCGGGTTGACCCCGACATGGTAGGCCGATGGGCTGCTGACCTGAATTCACGGCCCTGCTCGACGGCCTCGTCTTCCAGCGTGTGTAAGACGGCGACTCGTATCGCCGGAGCGAAATGGAGCGGCGAGCGCTGGCCTTCGTGGACCTCGTCGTCGCGACCCGCTCCGTGGGCGCGCCGGGGTCCAAGTAGTTCACGTCGGCAGGGCCGCCGCCGACTCCTCTCCGGGGGTCGTGCGATGGGCGAACGTTTCGCGTCGCGACCAAGCACCAGGTGATCTGAGGCATTGGTGCAAGTCCTGGCCGATCTGACCTCCAGCCGCCGACAGGCCGCGTTCGGAGTGACCGCAAGGCTCTGGATCGGCATGCTCGTCGCGGGCGCAGGGGCAGTCTTCCTCTACAACGTCACTCTCTCCGACACGCCCCTGAACACGATCGTGTACTTGGGCTCGGATGCACTGGCCGTCGCCGCCATCTTCGCCGCAGTCTTGCTCAACCGGCCTGCCAGGCCCCGAGCCTGGGCCCTGGTCGGCCTGGGTATGGCTGCGTTCATGGTCGGAGACTTGGTCTGGTACTGGCTCGTGCTCGTCGAACAGGCCGAGCCGACGCCGTCCGTGGCCGACTTCTTCTACCTGGCGGAGTATCCGTTCCTCGCAGCGGGCGTATTCATGCTCGTTCGAACCCGCCTGGATCGGGGCGTGGTACTCGACACACTGATCGCCACGGCCAGTGGTTTCGTGATCGTGTGGGAGCTGCTCGTCCGCCCGTACCTCGACACCGCTCAGGGTTCCCCGCTGGAGATCGGCATCGCGGTCGCGTATCCGGTCGGGGACGTGGCCTTGCTGGCCGTCATCGCCAGGCTTTTCTTCGACCCGGGCCGGTGGTCTCCTGCGCTCCGGCTGCTCGCGGCAGGGATCGTCTTGACCTTCGTCGCCGACGTTGCGTACCTGTGGATCAGCCTGATCGATCCGAATGCCGACACAACGGTGCTGGACAACTTCTACTTGCTGTCCTTGTTCGCAATGGCTGCTGGGACGTTCCACCCATCCGCCCGGCGGCAGCTACCTATGGCATCTGGCGATCGGCTGCTTGGTGGCCCAGTCCGACGCTTCTTGCTGGCCGGAGCCCTGCTGCTGTTGCCGGCAACTCTGGTCCTTGCGAGCGCGGTGAACGGGTCCGTGGACGTCGACCTGCCGATCTTCGTGGCGGCATGGACGATCGCGGCCTTCCTGGTGGTTCTACGCCTCGAGGTTGCGATCGCTCAAGCGCGCCAGAGTGAGGTACGGTTCCGAACCATCTTCGAGGGCTCGCCTGCCGGCATGGCCATCGCTCGGCGTGGCCTGGTGGTCCTCGTGAACGGCATGGTGCGATCGATGTTCGGCGTCGACGCCAGGAAAGACCTCGACGCCGTGCCCATAACCGAGTACCTCGCCCCGGACCGACGGGCGGACTTAGTCCGGCGGTTGGAAGCGAGAGAGAACGGGGCGCTCGAGAGCGACCGCTTCGAGACGGTCGGCCTCCGGACAGACGGCTCGACGTTCCCGCTGATCGTCGATACCCAGGACATCGAACTGCCCGACGGCAAGGCCACGATCGGCTTTCTCATGGACGTCTCTGCCGAGCGAGCCGCGGAGGAGACGCTCCGAGAATCCGAGCGACGGTACCGCGAGCTATTCGAGGGCAACCCGCACCCCATGTGGATCTACGACTCCGAGACGCTTCGCATCCTGGCCGTGAACGACACGGCGGTCCAACGATTCGGCTGGTCGCGCGAGCAGTTCCAGGCCATGACCATAGCGGACATCCGTCCCGCGGAGGACGTGGCTGCGTTGAGTGACCGCCTTCTGACCGACCGGAATCCCCTGCGAAGCTCGACCGTGCGCTACTGTCACGCGGACGGATCGATCATCTGGGCGGACGTCACGTCTCACGAGGCCGTCTGGGACGGCCGGCCCGCGCGCGTCGTACTGGCGGCGGACGTCACGGAACGAAGGCAGCTCGAGGAGCAGCTCCGTCAAGCCCAGAAGATGGAGGCAGTCGGCCGCCTGGCCGGCGGGGTTGCGCACGACTTCAATAACCTGCTGACCGCGATCTCCGGCTATGCGGAGATCCTGCGCAGCGAGTTCGAGGCGGGCGACGTCCGTATCGGTGAGGTGGACGAGATCCTGCTTGCCGGCACCCGGGCAGCGGGCTTGACCCGCCAGCTGCTGTCATTCAGCAGGCGCCAGGTGATGCAGCCCCGGATCCTCAACATCAACGAATCCATTGAGGAGCTGCGGACTATGCTGGTCCGCCTCATCGGCGAGGACGTCGAGCTCAAGATCGACCTCGACCCAGATCTCCGCCTCGTTCTTGCCGACCCCGGCCAGCTGACCCAGGTGCTGATGAACCTGGCGGTGAACGCCCGAGACGCAATGCCCGACGGCGGCACGCTCACCCTGGCCACTGCCAATGTCGAGCTCGACGAGAGTTTCGCTCGGGTCCACGAAGGCGTTCGGCCGGGGCGGCACGTCATGCTCACCGTCGGTGATTCCGGCACTGGCATGGACAAGGAGACGCTGGGCCACCTCTTCGAGCCGTTCTTCACGACCAAGGAACCGGGTAGGGGGACGGGTCTTGGGCTCGCCACCATCTACGGGATCGTGAGGCAGTCCGGGGGAACCATCGACGTTCAGAGCGAGGTCGGCCGTGGCTCGAGCTTCGCAATCTGGTTGCCCGGAGCTCCGGCCGGCGAAGTCGAGATTGCGGGCGAACGATCCGGCGTCGCACCGGCCGGGGGTCATGAGACTGTCCTCGTTGTGGAGGATGAGGAGACTGTGCTCAGACTGGCCGTCTCTGTGCTGGAGCAGCGCGGCTACACGATCCTCGCAGCCAGTGGGCCCGAGCAGGCCGAGGTGATCATGGCGGAGCACGCCGGCCCGATCCATCTGCTGCTCACCGACGTGATCATGCCCGGGGGCAGCGGGCCCGACCTGGCAGCTCGCGCGATCGGCCTGAGGCCAGGGCTCAGAGTCTTGATGATGAGCGGATATGCGCAGGAGGCTTTCTTGCACCGCGGAGGGGCTGACCTGGGCGCGAATCTGATCGAGAAGCCGTTCAGTCCCAACCTTCTGCTGGCCAGGGTGCGGTTGGTGCTCGATGCGCCAGCGAACGGCTCCGAGAGCTCGCCCGCCCCAAGCCCGGCGACTCCGGCGGTTGAGGGAGCGCGCCGGGATCCCGTACCCCCGGGTCAGCCGCCGACCTGGACGCCGATGAGCGTTCCGACCGCGTAAGTGACCGCGGCCGCGGAACCGCCGAGCAGCACCTGGCGCACGCTCGCGTACAGAGGCGGGCGGTGAGTCAGGCGGCTGATGCCGTATCCGAGGAGTGCGAGCGCGCCGAGGCTCGCCCCGAGGCTCGTCGCGAACGCCGTGGCGCCGCCGAACAGCAGGTATGGGATGAGCGGCACGAGCGCACCGACGACGAATGCCACGAAGGAGCTGCCAGCTGCGGCGGCCGGCGATCCGATGGAACGGACGTCGAGACCGACCTCCTCGAAGATGAGGAGTGTTGCCGCGTGCTCCGGATCGGCGAAGACCCGCTCCACGAACCGCGAGGCCTCGCGCTCGGTGAACCCGCGGCCCTGGTACGCCCGGCGCAGGATCGCGCGTTCCGCGTCCGGGGTGTCACGGATCTGCGTCCGTTCGAACGCGAGCTGATGATCGAGCAGCTCGCGCTGGGAACGTACGGAGATGTACTCGCCGACGGCCATCGAGAAGGCGCCTGCGAGCAGGCCCGCCACTCCTGCCAGGACGATGATGCCCGGCGCCGGATTTGCCCCGGCCACGCCCATCACCAGGGCGAGGTTGCTGACGAGCCCGTCGTTCGCGCCGAAGACGGCGGGACGAAGCACCGCGTTCGCTTTGGTTTCGTGCGGGGACGCCGGCTCTTCAGCGAGCAGCGGCAAGGAAGGGGTCCGATCCCAGAATCGAGGTGTTCTCACCCAAGGCTCTCCCGCGATGGCGGTGGCAGCGGTATCACGAGTGTATCGGAGGCGGGGCAGCCGTCGCGTCGCCGGCCCGGCGCCAGCGAGCTCCGCGGTCCTGTCCGTTTGTTGGTGGTCGTCCACAGCCACGAGGACGAAACGCCTGGTCGTAAAGGTGACCAACTCCCTACCGGAGGAGGCAGGTTGAAATACCCGAGTTGGGCGCTAGGATTACAGCCCAACTCCAAGCATGGTGCGGCGTCTGGCGTTCAGAGGGGAAATGGCACCGCGCAGGAAGGCGATCGATGGCCATCTCGGTGCAGGTCGACGTCCAGATGCGACGAGCGAGCACGCGCGCTCACGAGTGGTGCCCGGCCCAGATCCGAGCAATGGCCCTCTGGCCGCGTCTGGATCGTCGCGCGCTTGCCCGCTGCGGCTGCGATCCGGCCCGCATAGCCAACTACGTTTCGCGTAGGACTCGGATGCCGGCAAGGTCGATCGAGGTACTCCTGAGCCAGTCGTAGCTCCCGTTTTGAGCGCGTGGCTGGCCGGCATGGACTGTCGACGACGCCTTACCGGACCTCGCGCGGGCGTCCCTCGGCGTCCACTGCCACGAGGACGAAACGCCCGGTCGTGGTGACCATGCGCGCGGCGGTCTGACGGTCCTCCGCCTCGAGCATCACCTCGACCATCATCGACGTTCGGCCCACGGCTATGACACGGGCGCTCGCCTCGAGGAAGGCTCCGACGGGGACCGGCGCCCGGAAGTCGACGGCGTCGACGTGGGCGGTGACGACTGACCCATGGGCGTAGCGGATTGCGGCAACGGCCGCTGCCTCGTCCATGAAGCGCATGGCTTCTCCGCCGAAGAGAGTGCCGTGCTCGTTGGCGTGGGCCGGCTGAACGAGCCGGCCAAGGCGAGTCACGGGTCCGGGCGTGGGGAGGGGCTGGAGCGGCACGCGGCCACCCTGCCCTATTGCCGGGGATGTCGTCAAGTCGCCCCTCGGGCGGCCTCCCTCTCGGGCTCGTGCATTCGCTTATCTGCCATCCCGTCCGGGCGCCCGCATCACGGAGATACGCGGAGGAAGGCTATTCTGCTCGGGCGATCGCGCTCTCTGCGCACGCCCCCGGATTGCATAGGAGATCGAGCATGAAGGTCCTGTTCCTCGGTGGGTCCGGGTTGATCAGCAGTCCGTGCACCGGCCTGGCCATCGAACGCGGCCTGGATCTCTTCGTCCTGAACCGCGGCGGCAATCCAGATCGAGCCCGCGGCGCAACGCCGCTCATCGCCGATCTCCGTGACCCGGCGGCGACGGCGGGCGCGCTCGCAGGCCACCGGTTCGACGTCGTGGTGGACTGGATCGCGTATACCCCGGGGGAGATCGAGCGCGATCTCAGGCTGTTCGGCGGCAAGACCGACCAATTCGTCTTCATCAGCTCCGCGAGCGCATACCAGAAGCCTCTTGGCGACTGGCTCATTCGCGAGGACACGCCGCTCGCGAACCCGTTCTGGGACTACTCGCGGAACAAGATCGCCTGCGAGGAGCGCCTGATCCGGGCTTTCCGTGAGGATGGGTTCCCGGTCACGATCGTCAGGCCGTCGCTCACCTATGGCGACACTCAGGTGCCGCTGGCCGTCAACAGCTGGGAGCGGCCCTTCACGGCGATCGCCCGAATGCGCCAGGGAAAGCCGCTCGTCGTGCCCGGAGACGGCACGTCGCTATGGACGATCACCCACAACAGCGACTTCGCCGTGGGCTTCGTGGGCCTGCTGGGTCGCCGCCAGGCAATCGGCCACGCCTTCAACATCGTCTCCGACGAGGTCCTCACCTGGGACCAGATGTACCGCCAGACCGCTGCCGCCGCGGGCGTGGAGGCCCGGATCGTCCACATCGCCTCCGACTTCATCGCCGCCTGCATGCCGGAGTTGACCGGCACGCTCATCGGCGACAAGGCCGCGAGCGCCGTCTTCGACACCAGCCAAGATCAAGCGCTTCGTGCCCGAGTTCCGGGCCACCGTGCCGTTCGCGGAGGGGATCAAGCGGACCGTCGCCTGGTTCGACGCGGACCCGGCTCGACAGCAGGTCGACGCCGAGATGGATGCCCGTCTGGACCGCCTGATCGCCGCCTACGAGAAGGGCCTGGCGAACGCACGGACGGCGTTCGGGGGAGGGGCCTGAAGCCTCGTCATTGCCGTGGCGTCCGTTCGCTGGGGTTGGCCGACCTTTCAGGGCCGGCGCGCGAGCCGCTCAGCGTCGGCGTAGGCGAATCGGCGCCTGGCGGACGGCCCGTCGCCGGTGCGGCGAAAGAGGAGCTGCTCGCGGTTGGCCCGGTTCCCCTCGACCCGTTCCGCCAGCCAGTCGTGTTGCCCCATCGGCCACATCGCTTCTCCGCCCTCCGACAGAGTGGCGTCGGCGCGACCCGCCCGATGTGACGAAGCCAGTGCGAGGAGCTCGCCATGACGCCGGCCATGAGGACTGTCATCTATCCCGTCAAGGACCTAGCTCGAGCGAAGACGCTGTACGGCAAGCTCCTGGGCGTAGCGCCCTACGCGGACGAGGCTTACTACGTGGGCATCCGCGTCGGAGACCAGGAAGTTGGCCTGGACCTCCACGGTCACAGCAAGGGCATGACGGGGCCGCTGGGTTACTGGCACGTCGATGACATCAAGGCGAGTCTCAAGAGTCTCCTGGACGCAGGCGCGGAGACGCAGCAAGCGATCACCGACGTCGGCGGCGGCAAGCTGATCGCGTCAGTCAAGGACGCGGACGGCAACGTCATCGGGCTCATCCAGTCCGCCTAGCGCGCAGAGGTGCGGGCGCGGCCGCGGTTCGGCCTGGCGCCGAGGTGCGGGCCCGGCCGTCCAAGTTGCCGCCTCTGCCTCTGCCGCGGACCCGGGTCAGGCGGCTCAGCCCTGGATAAGCAGCCCGAGCCAGGCCTCTCTGTCCGACCCTGCGAAGTCGGCCTCCAGAAAGTAGAGCCCGGGCGGCCAGGCAGCCGCCGACTCGTTCACAGGGTACGCGAGCGCACCGATCGAACCCGGGGCCGGATCCACCCTGGCTGCCAGTTGCCATTGCGTCGGGTTGGCGGGATCGGCGCCCTGTCGCCAGAGCGTGCCGCTCCAGCCGCCGTCGCCGAGCTGTCCCGAGCCCGAGGGCCTGCAAAACCCGATGTGCTCGATCGCGCTCGACACAAGAGTCGTGACCGGAATGGTCGAACGCGGCGGCGGTACGACCGAGTATTCGACGTCTGCGACCAGCCAGGTCCGGACCGACCGTCCCAGCTCGACGTCGTCGGCCACGATTCGCCAGCCATCGGGGCTCAGGCAGAGAGCGCCAGCGGAGTTCGCGGGCGGAGGCGTAGGAGACGCCACGTTGGCTGAGGCGCCGGCGACGAGACCCGGAGGCGAGGCCGACTCGGTCGGCCCCGTTGTTCCCCGGCCGGGCCACGGCTTGAGCACCGCCACGAGCAACAGCAGGGCCAGGGCCGCGATTCCGAGGCGTATCCGCCGGTCGATACGGCCGAGGCGGACGAGCTCAAGGTCACTCGGACTCACGGCGGCCCTTTGGTTCCGACTCTGCCTCCGGCATCGTTGCCGCATCGGTCTCGGGTGACCCAATTCGCCGGTCTCGTGCCACGCTCCGCAACGCCGAGCCGGGCGTCGGGCAGCGTCGAGCCGGGCCTCAGGTGTAGTAGAGGCGGAGCATCTCCCAGTTCTGGGCCAGATCGAAGAGCGCGACGGCGATGAGGAGCAGACCGCCAGCGAAGTTGATTGCCCGGCCATGGCGCGCGAACCAACGGGTCAGCTCGCGCTGAACAGCCCCGGACAGAAGCGAGATCGCCAGCAGCGGGACCCCGAATCCGAAACCGAACCACAGGAAGGCCCAGAGCTGGTTCAGCGCTTCACCGAGCGAGAACGAGTAGACGAAGATCGCTACGACCATCGGGCCGGAACACGGCATGGCAATCGGTCCATACAGCAGCCCGTAGGCGTATGCGTTGAGGGACGGGCGGCGCAGGAGCGGAACCTTGACCTGCGGCAGACGGTAGAACGGGTTTCGGTTGAGCAGAAGCAGAACTCCCAGGACCAAGATCACCACGATCGCAACTGGGATCAGGATCGCCAGCACGTGGCCGATCGATATGGCCAGCGCGGCCATGATCGCGCCCAGGACCAGCATCGCGGACAGCACACCGGCCAGCACGAACAAGCCCAGGAAGTAGCGTTGCCGGCCCCGCTCCACCCCGGCCTGGCCGCTCAGATACGCCAGGAAGCCAGGGTAGAGCGGCAGAACGCACGGGCTCAGAGTCGCGAGCAGGCCGAACGAGAGAGACGTCAGCGCGACATCCACGCGGCTATGACGCCAGATACTGGTCCAGGGTCTTCTCGAGACTGATGGCCGACTTGATGCCGAACGGCAGCCCCCACACGCCGCCCTTGCGGTCGACGATCAGCATCGGCTGAAGCGGCGGATTCAGGTAGTCAACGTCGTAGTTCTTCGACAGGAATCCGCCCACGGATGTCGGCGCCACCGCGATGAGCCAGTCGAAGCCGTTCTGGGCTGTGTACTTCTTGAGTACAGTCGCGTCTTCGTTCGGGTCGACGTCCAGAGCTGATCGTGACCAGATCGGTGCTGGGGCCGTAGTCGGTGTGCAGTTGCTGGACCTGGCTCATCTCTCCCTGACACGTGGGACACCAGGTGGCCATCGTTTCGACCAGGACCACTTTGCCGGCGAAGTCGCTGACCTTGAAGGACTTGCCCGAATTGACGTCGACCATCTCAACGTCGAACCAGGAGGGAATCGTTGGGCTGGGCGCAACGTAGACCGGAATTGGGTCGCTGCCGGTATTGGCGCGCCCGGGCGGAGTCGCTGCCGCGCTGGAGCACGAGGCCAGAACCAGGAGGGTGGCCAGCAAGCCGGCAGCGGCGTGCAACCTATCGTTTCGGGCGGTCACGGTCTCTTCCTTTGTTGTTGTCGCCGATGTTCTCACGCGGGCGAGGATGGGCCGTCCACACCAGTTATGACAGGCCAGGCTCGGCCTGCGCAACCGGGTGGCTCCAGCGGCTGGCAACCTTTCATGCCCATGCCAGATATCAGCTGGCGAGCCATCGTGCGGGCTGGCGATGACGGCCCGGTGATGGAATTCGGCGGTTCCGGGTTAGCGCCGCAAGAGGCTAGCCTGCGGCCTGACCGGCGCCATCCCGGTCTGGCCCTCACAATCGCGGATGAGCTGGCCCAGATCGAGAAGAAATGGGCGCCGACCGCAGGGTGAGCCGGCGGGAGGCATCCGCTCGGGGGAGATGGAGGATTGGCATTCATGGCGGGCAAGGAATACGTGGACCTGGCCGTCTCGAACGCCTGGATCGCCGCCTACCAGGGGGCATGCGTGGGCGTGCTGCGGATGACCGGCGTTCGCAACCCGGAAAGCGACCCCGCGCTCGACGCGTCGATGGAACAGACGAGCGCTGTCCTCCGGGATCGATACGCGGGTCTGAGTCGAGCAGACCTGCTGGCCCGACCCGAGCTCGCGGTGTATGCCGCCTACTACCGTCGTTTCGACAAGACCTACCACGTGCTGCTGCAGCTGGAATCCGTGGCCTTCAAGGGCAAGCCGCTGCGCGCCCGTGGTGCGCTGGTCGCGGCCATGTTCCGGGCCGAGGTGGAGACCGGACTGCTCACGGCAGGCCACGACGCCGACCTGCTCGTCGGTGGATTGACGGTCGATCTGGTCGCCACGGGCGACCGCTACACGGAAATCGGCGGCCGCGATATAGAGGCCGCGCCAGGCGACATGTGTATCCGCGACGGGGACGGCATCGTTTCGACAGTCGTCTACGGCCCCGACGCCCGGACGCGGTTGCTGCCGGAGACTCGAGCAGCCGTCTTCACGACCTACGCCCCGGCGGGCATCGGCCGTGGCGCGGTCGCTCGGCACCTCGAAGCGATCGCCGCTGGTGTCCGAGTCGTGGCGCCGGACTCCGTCGTCGAGGGCCTCGAGATCCTCGACGCCGGCTAGATAGCTGAGGCTCCTCGAGGCTCTGGCCGCCGTGAGCTCGCCGTGCCTCTCCGGGCGACCGCTCCGGAACCGCAGCGTTCCTCCGATTCACAGCGCGGAACGTATCGCATAACTGGAGGACGTCCTCCGGTTGTAGAGGTAGCATCGCCTCATGACTCCGCCTGATGGAACGCCCAAGCCGCTTCGAGTCGATGCCGAGCGGAACCGCGGCCGCATCGTCGAGGCGGCACAAGCCGCCTTCGCCGAGCATGGCCTCGACGTCCCACTCGAGGACGTCGCCGGACAAGCCGGCGTCGGCATCGCCACGCTGTACCGCCGCTTCCCAACGCGCGACGACCTCATCGCCGCCTGCTTCGAACGCCGGGTCGAGGAATACGCCCGGGCAGCCGAGGAGGCGCTCGACGTGGGGGACGCGTGGTCCGGCTTCTGCGCTTACGTCGAGAGGATCTGCGCGATGCAGGCAGCCGACCGCGGTCTCAACCACGTCCTGACGAGGACCTTCCCCAAGGCGAAGGGGCTCGAAGCTCACCGAGCGCGCGGCTACGAACTGTCCGTCCAGCTCATCGAGCGCGCCAAGGCGCAAGGCGGTCTCCGCGCGGACTTCGTGCCCGAGGATCTCGTGCTGCTCCTGATGGCGAACGCGGGTGTTGTCCAGGCCGCCGGCGACGCCGCACCGGACGCCTGGAGACGGTTCGTCTGCTTGATGCTCGATGGATTCCGAAGCCAGGGCGCGACGGAGCTGCCGGTGCCGCCCAACCCGCGCCAAATGCTGCGGGCAATGCATCGGCTCGCGGCGTTCAAACATGAAGAGGATTGAGTCATGACCTTTGCGAGTATCAACCCGAGAACCACCGCGGAGACGGCCGGCGGAGGTTCGCCTTACCAGCCTGGCTTCTGCAACATCGGGCCGGCGGAGATCGCCCGGCGGCGGCGAGCAGGTCACGTCGGCCTGGCCGTCACCGTCGCGGTACTCGCCGGTCTCATAGCCCTCCATGTCCCGCCGCTCGCCCGCCTCATCGTCGCCCTGCCGGCCGCGGGGGCAGCTTCCGGATACCTCCAGGCTCAGCTGCATTTCTGCGCCGGTTTCGGCTCGCGCGGTGTATTCAACTTCGGCCAGCTCGGCCAGGTGTTCGAGGTCGCGGATCCCGCGGCCCGGGCCAGGGACCGGGCGAGATCGATGCAGATCGGCCTCGCGAGCGTGGCCATTGGCGTAGCCGTCGGCGTCCTGGCAGTGCTCCTGCCGCTATGACCGCCACAGACGGCGACGTGGACGCGGTACAGGCTCGACCCGGTGACCAGATCGAGCGCGTCGCGGCTGCACTGCGCTCCCACAAGATCGAGGTGATCGTCGTCGAGACGGGAGAGCAGGCTCGCCAGGCCGTCCTGCAGCTGGTCCCGGAAGGGGCGGAGGTCCACTCCGGGAAGTCGAAGACACTCGAGGAGGTCGGCCTCTATCGTGAGCTCGTCGAGTCGGGCCGCTACGACGCCATCCGGCCCCGGATATTCGCCATGGACCGCCAGACCCAGGGCCGCGAGATCCGCAAGCTCGTGGCGGCGCCGGACTTCATGCTCGGCAGCGTCGCCGCGATCACCCTGGATGGCGCGCTCGTCGCGGCATCGGCCACCGGCAGCCAGCTGGGCGCCTACGCGTCGGGTGCGGGCCGCCTGATCCTCGTCGTCGGCAGCCAGAAGATCGTGCCCGATCTCGACGCCGCGCTCCGGCGTATTCGCGATGTCGTCTTCCCCTGGGAGAACGCGCAGGTCCGCGCCCGGCTGGGGGTCGACACCATCCTCGAGAAGGTTCTCGTCCTCTACGGCGAGTGGCAGGCAGGACGAACGACGGTCGTGCTCGTCCGGGAGCCAGTCGGCATCTGAGGCTGGAACCATGAACTCGGACGTGCTGCTCTGGATAGGCCAGATCCTGCTTGCGTTTGCGTTCCTCACCTCGGGCTACGGGCACGCCTTTTCGTTCGCGGCATGGTCGGCGCGACCGGGGATGGGCTGGATGGGCGCTATAGGCCGCGATCGGATGCGGCTCATCGGCCTCCTCGAGATCCTGGGCGCGATCGGGCTGATACTCCCTGCCGCGACGCGGGTTCTGCCATGGCTCACCCCGTTGGCGGCCGCCTGCCTGGCCGCCGTGATGGTTTTCGCGACCGTGTTCCACCTGAGGCGGCCCGGAGAGACCAGGAACATTGTGCTCAACCTCGTGCTCGGCGTCATGGCCATCCTGGTCGCGTACGGCCGGCTCGTCGTAAGCCCCTGAGTCGACTCAGCGCGCCACGTCCCGCCCCCGGATGCCCAAGCCACTCAGTGCCAGGCCCCCAGCGGCCAGAAGCAAGCACGCCGCGACGCCGGCGAAGTCCCACGATCCGACCATGGGCTGGCCCAGGTGGGCGGTGAGAGCCAGCTCATGCACCCAATCCGGGAGCCTCAGGGCCGGCGCGAGCAGGTCGATCAGATACGTGGCGGTCACGACCAGGGCCGCGATCTCGGCGGCGATCGAGGTGCGGAGGCCACCAATCGCCAGGCCCACGCCTGCCACGGCCGCCGCGTAGAGCCCCAGTGCGACCGTGCCCACGGTTGGCGTGAGCGCGTCGCTCCCCGCCGTCAGGGCGCCGATCCCGACGGCCAGAGCCATGACCACAGTCATCACCGCGATCGCCGCGTAGACGCCGAGCCCGCTCAGAATGGCCCACCGAGAGCGCCCCAGCGGAGCCGCGAGGAGCATCTCGAGCCTTCCGGAGGTCTCGTCCGAGGCCCAGCCGGCGACGAGCGTGGCGGCCGCGAAGCCAGCGACGATGAACTCGAGCTGGACCAACAGCTGAAGGAATCCGCCGGCGCTCGCGAGGTCGAAGCTGGGGAAGATGTCGCGGAACGTCCTGGCGATCTCCGGCGACTTGGCTATCTGATCCGCGAGCGATCGGCTGGCCGCCGCCATGACGAGCCCGAAGATCCCAAGGCCCAGGCCCCAGGCAAGAGCAACTGGCAGCCGCTCGCCGAACGCGCGACTGACTGGCCCACGCAGCCCGAGGGTGGCAGCCGGCAGGTCGGGGGTTCGCGACGGAGCTGGAGGCCCCGAGGTCCCGCCGGACGAAGGCTTCGATCCCTACGACGAGGAGCGCCGCCGCCGCGAGGGCCACCAGAACCAGTGGCAGCCAGTCGTACTGGCCGGCGAGCGGCAGGTGATTCGCGGTCCAGGACCACGGCATAAGGCTCGCGATCGGGCCGAAGGCGGGCACGGACCCCTGGTATCCGTTGAGGATCCAGCCGGCGAACATGGCGGAACCGGCAATCCCGGCGGCCGCGCCGCGACCGACGAAGGGCGCCAGGGCGAAGGCGAGGCCGCCGAAGAACAGGGCCATGAGCCCGACCCACACGGCGAAGCCGATCGCCGCCTGCGGCGGGATCGCGTCACCCGGCAGGGTCCCGAACGCGGCGCCGACCAGCCAGGAGGCGAAGCGCCAGGACCGCGAGGGCCGCGACCAGCGCGGTCAGGTGGGCGGCGAGCTTCTCCACCGCGATGCGCCGCTTGCCGACGGGCGACGCCGCAACGAACTCCAGGCTGCCGCGCCGGCTCTCCGCCGCCAGCGTTGCCGGAGAGGGCAAGGATCGACCAGATGGCCGCGACCCAGAGCAGAATCGGGCCGTACTTCCACTGCATGTACCCGCCCAGGGTCCCGACGTTGACTGGCTTCCCGGCCATGCCCTGGGCGACGGAGCCGAGGTCCGTTGCCAGCTTGGCCATCTCGTCACGGGCCGCTTGCGTCGGGTAGGCGGTTGGGATGGCGGCGCCAACCGCCAGCATGATGCCGCCCAGGAGCCCGGCCACGATCAGGAAGGCCAGGCGGGAGTCCCGCATGGTCTTGGCGTAGATGGAGCCAAAGCCATACAGGCGGCTCCAGATTGAGACGGTGGCGACCCCCCGACCAAGGGGAGGGCTGCCGGCTTGGACGGCCATCAGTTGGCCTCCCCGGCTTTGGGGCCGTACTGGGCGAGGAAGGTCTCTTCCAGGATGGCTCGCGGCTAAGGAAGTCGGTCACGCCCAGGCGGGCCGCAGCCGCCACGACCGGGGTGATCGGTCCCAGAACCCGCAGGCGCAGGAGATGATCCTCGACCACGAGGTCGCTCACCCCGGGCAGGTTCGCAAACTCGGCTGCCGGCGGATCGCCCGCGAAGCGCAGCTCCACCTGGTGGTGGGCCAGATCGCGCAGGGCGTCGACCCGATCGACGCGCACCAGGCGACCCTCTCGGATGATGGCCACCCGGTCGCAGCTTCGCTCGGCTTCCGACAGGATGTGGCTCGAGAGGAAGACGGTGGCCCCAGCCTTGACCGACTCGCGCAGCAGGGCGAAGAAGGTCTGCTGGACCAGGGGGTCCAGGCCCGCCGTGGGCTCATCGAGGATCAATAGCTCGGGCCGATGCTGGAGCGCGGCCACCAGACCGACCTTCTGCTTGTTGCCCTTGGAGTACTCCCGGAAGCGCCGCGAGGGGTCCAGATCGAAGCGCTCGATGAGCGCCGCCTGATAGGCCCGATCGACGCCGCCCCGCAGGTTGCCGAAGTAGGTCAGGGTCTGGCCCCCGGTCAGCCGGTCGTACAGGGCGAACTCGCCTGGCAGGTAGCCGATGCGCCGGTGGATGGCGGCCGGATCGGCGCTCGACTCGATGCCAAAGACATAGGCCTTGCCGCTGCTCGGGCGGATAAGGTCCAGGAGCGTCCGGATGGTCGTGGTCTTGCCGGCGCCGTTGGGTCCGAGAAAGCCGAACACCTCGCCCGCCTCGACCTCGAGATCGACCTCGACGATCCCGCGGTGCGAGCCGTAGGACTTGGTGAGCTTCTCGGTGCGGATGATCGCGGTCACTCGATGCTCCTTTCGCTCGCTCAACCGAACCATCGGCGCACGGTCGCGGGATCGCGCCAGGGCCAGCGATCCGGCCGGGGCGCCCAGAATCCGCTCAAAGGCCTCGACATAGGCGGCGATCGTCTGCTCGACGTCTTCGAGCGTGATGGCGTTCGGCCTGGCGGGCGACGAAGAGCTCGGTGGCCGTCTCGTTGAGGCCCAGGATCAGCGACACGAGCACACGCCGCGGCCTGATCGGGCGAGCTGGCGGTGAAGACACCTTCGGCCTTGCCCTGGCGCGACGATCACGGCGAGCAACGGCGTGAGGCGGGTCGCCACACCGCGTCGGAGCTTCTCGCGCACCATCGCGTTGTCGTCCGAGAGCCAGACCTTCAGGAGCTCGACCATGAGTTCCTGGCGGGCGTTCTTCCACTGCAGCGATGCCGGAGAAGACGGCGTTGAGCTTCTGCCGGCGCGGACAGGGCCGGGTCCATGGCCACCGGCGTCAGCGTCGTCACGACGACATCGACCATTCGAACGACGACCGCTTCGAGGAGGGCCTGTTTGGAGTCGAAGTAGTGGTAGAAGGCGCCCTTGGACGCCCCGAGCTCGTCCAGGACGTCCTGGACGCTCAGCTGCTCATATCCCTTGGACTGGATCAGGCGCTGGGCGGCGTCGATGAAGCAGTCACGCCGGACCGCATGCGCCTCTGGATCGAGGATCCGCGCCAACTTTCGCTTCCCAATAACAGACCGACCGTCGGTCTAATAATACCCCACCCGTCAATCGGAGCCCAGATGTCGCGCTGATGCCGCGCGCCTTCCCCGGCGCGGACCTGTACTCGATAGGAGGACTCTAGGCCCGCGTTCTTGCGGCGATCGCGACTCGGGCGGATAGTTGACGGACGATCGATTGCTCAATGACCCACCGAACCGGCGGCTCGACGAAGGAAGCAGCGGGATGCCACTCACCGGAGACTACGAACCGAGCACATCCGCCTGGGCGCGCAAGCAGGCCGAGCTCTACGAGGCGACGAACGGCGAGCAGGGCGGCGATCTTCGCGGCCGGCCCATCATCGTGCTGACGTCGGTCGGGGCGAGGACGGGCAAGCTCCGCAAGACCGCCTTGATGCGCGTCGAACATGAGGGCGTCTACGCGGTGGTCGCGTCGCTCGGCGGCGCCCCGAAGCATCCCGTCTGGTACTACAACCTCAAGAAGAACCCCCACGTCGAGCTGCAGGACGGCGCCGCCAAACGCGACTACACGGCGCGCGAGGTCGCGGGCGACGAGAAGGCGGTCTGGTGGGAGCGCGCGGTGGAAACCTGGCCCGACTACGCTGCCTACCAGAAGAGGACGGACCGCCAGATCCCGGTGTTCGTGCTCGAATCCATGGAGTAGTGGCCCGGTCTTGCCACGCTCACGCTTGGGGCGCGCCTTGCGGGACAACTCTGCACATTGTCGATTTCGTCGGCCCTTGGTTCGACGATCTGTTGCGACACGGCCGGCGCATCGAGACCGGCGGCGCTGGTGAAGGAGAAGCCACCATGGCGGACGTGACTACCGCTGATTCGACCCAGAACGCCGGCGGCGGTTACACGACGGTGAACGGCCTGCGCCTATATCACGAGATCCACGGCTCGGGCAGGCCGCTGATCCTGCTCCATGGCGGTGTCGGCGCCAGCGAGATGTTCGGGTCCGCCCTGTCGGCGCTCGCCCAGAAGAGGCAAGTCGTGGCTATCCACTTGCAGGGCCACGGGCGCACGACCGACATCGACCGGCCGCTCAGCTTCCAGTCGATGGCCGACGACGTCGCCGCCCTGACGAAGATTCTCGGCATCGCGCGAGCCGACTTCATGGGCTACTCCCTGGGGGTGGCGTTGCACTGCAGTCGGCCATCCGGCACCCGGACGTAGTCCGCAAGCTTGTCGTCGTCTCGGCTCCCGTCAAACGGGAGGGCTTCTACCCCGAGGTCCTCGACGGGATGGCGCAGATGGGTCCCGAAACCGCGAAGTTCATGCGGCAATCGCCGCTCTACACGCTCTATCCCGGCGTCGACTGGGCGAAGCTCTTCACCAAGCTCCGCGACCTGCTGAAGCAGGACTACGACTGGTCGAGCGAGGTGGCTGCGATCAAGTCGCCGGTGATGGCAGTCTTCGCGGACGCGGACGCCGTCCGTACGGCTCACGTGATGGAGATCTTCGAGCTTCTTGGCGGCGGCCGGCGGGATGCGGGCCTTGACGGTGCCGGGCGCCCGACGGCGCGTCTGGCGATCCTGCCTGGCATGACCCACTACGACGTCCTCACGTTCCCAGGGCTGGACGCCCTCGTGACGGCGTTCCTTGACGAGCCCATGCCAGCGGAGAGCTGACCGTCGCCAACGCGACGCGTGGGACGATCACGAACCGAGACAGCCCTTGGGCTAACGCGGCGGCCGGGCGAGGCCCACGGAGGCTCACCCCGCGGGTTCGCCGATCTCGCCTGACGTGCGGGCACGGCACCTGGACCCGACCGCGACCTGCACCGGCCTGAAGCAGGCAGCTCAGAACCGGGCGCTTCGCGCCGCTCCAGGCAGATCGGACGGAGCCGATCTCTCCGAGGGGCGAGCTTGCACTACGTCGGGGTGGCAGATGAAGGGACGGACCGCGCTCGGGAGGCTGGCGCTGATCTTGAGCCTGGGCGTCGTCGCGTGCACCTCCGGCGCCGCCCCTTCCGGGACCGTGCGCTCGACGGTGGCGGCTACCCCATCCCCGGCCGCCCCGTCCGCGGTTCAATCGGTTGCGCCATCCGCGGCCGCATGCCCGGGCCCCGCGCAGGTCGCCGCCGCTCCCGCAGGCACGTTCAGCAGCGCCGCATCCATGACGAGCCCGCGGAGCGGACACACGGCGACGTTGCTGCAGGACTGCCGGGTCCTGCTCGCCGGAGGCGACGCCGGCTCGAGCGTCCTCGCCTCGGCAGAGTTGTACGACCCGAGCACCGGTGAGTTCATCGCCACCGGTTCGATGACGACCCCCCGGAGCGGCCACACAGCGACGCTGCTCGCCGACGGCAGAGTCCTGATCGCCGGAGGCGCTCGCGACAAGTCGGCCGAGCTCTACGACCCAAAGACGGGGCTCTTCACGCTCGCGGATCCGATGACGGTCAGACGCCTCAATCACACCGCGACGCTGCTCCGGGACGGCAGGGTTCTCGTCGTCGGTGGGTATCACCTCGGCACGGTCTCCGCCGCCGATCTGTATGACCCGGCCACGGGGGCCTTCACCGCCACCGGCTCGCTGGCGACTTCGCGCGACTACCACATCGCCGCGCTTCTGGCGGACGGCCGGGTCCTGGTGGCCGGAGGCTTTACCACCCAGACGACCGCACTCGCGGAATACGTCACCTCGGTCGAGGTGTACGACCCCAAGACCGGCGCTTTCGGCGCGACCGGACCGCTGACTACCACACGTGCCTTCTCCACCGCCACTCTGCTGGCGGACGGGCAAGTTCTGATAGCGGGAGGCGCACCGAGTCCGTCCGCCGAGCTGTACGACGCCGAGAAGGGCGCCTGCAATCCCACTGCCCCAATGACGGCAGCCCGGGAGGAGCACACCGCCACTCTGCTGGCGGACGGGCGGGTACTCATCACGGGCGGGTACCACGAACAGCGATCAACGACTCGCCACCGCGGAGCTGTACGACCCAGCGAGCGGCACCTTCGGGGCTACCGGGTCGATGCAGGCGGCCCGCAGCGGACACACAGCCACGCTGCTCGCCGACGGCCGAGTGCTCGTCGCGGGAGGCCTGGGCACGGCCGGAACCGAAGCCACCGCCGAGCTGTACCAGCCCTGAGCTGGGGCGGACCCCGGACCGGGGGCGGGCCGGTGGAGCTCCGAGCGGGCCTATGACACGAAACGTCCGACGACCGCGGGGTCCATCGATACCGCTATCTCAGAGAGAGCTCGGATCGATGTTCGACGGTGCGCCGGACGTCACCGTCTGGGCGACGCGCGACGGTTGGCGGACGTTCTAGGATCTGGCAGTCGAGTCGACCGTTCGGGCGGTCGATCGTTCGAGCGGTCGATAGGCCTGGCGGCCGGAATAGGAGGCGTTCGATGGCCTACGAGTTCACCATCTCTGCGGTGCTCCCGGCAACTCCGCAGGCCGTTTACGACGCCTGGATGTCGAGCCAGGCGCACGGCGACATGACCGGCGCGGCGGCCCAGATCGACCCGCGAGTGGGCGGCAGAGTTCACGGCCTGGGACGGCTACATCACCGGCACGACGCTGACCCTCGAGCCCGGCCGCCGAATCGTGCAGTCGTGGCGGACCTCCGAATTCGCCGCGACGGACAACGACTCCGAGCTCGAAGTCCTCCTGGAGGCGGACCCGGCCGGGACGAACATTACCCTCCATCACTCGAAGATCCCGGACGGCCAGTCCGGCTACGAGCAGGGCTGGGTCGACAACTACTTCGATCCCATGCGAGCCTACTTCGCCAGTCGTTGATTCCGCCCCCCGTCGCCCGCTCAGGCGAGGGGGACGAGCGGAAGTCTGCACGGCCGAACCGATCCAGGTGCAGACAACACACCGCGGGGTTCTACCCTCGGCCTCGCTCCGATGCACTGCGGCATGGCCCGCATCGTGCAATCGGCGGGGCACAAGTCGGGGAACAATCGCCGAGCGTGTGAACCTTCTCCTCTGACCGCGGGCAACCGTGGCTGAGTGAGAGGCTTTCATGAACCGGATCTTCGCCCTGATCGGCGTCGCGAGCGTGCGCTTCCGCTACCTGATCGTCGTCGCCTGGATAGCCGTCACGATCCTTGCCATCCAGACGCTGCCATCCCTGTCCAGCGTGGCCAAGGACACCACGAGCGGCTTCCTGCCGGCGAACGTACCCAGCCTGCAGGCGGCGAACATGGCGGCCCCGTTCCAGGACATCAGCCTTGGGAGTGCGACCCTCGTCGCGGTCCGCGACGGCGGCCTGACCCCGGCGGACAACACCGCGTTCGACGCAATCGTGGCCAGGATCAAGGGCATCGATACCGTCAAGCAGGTCGTGGACCTCGGCATCTCTGGCGATGGTGCAGCCCGCCAGGCGCTCATCGAGGCCCAGGTCACGGACTTCGTCGGTGGCGGCAAGGCGGATCAGCTCGTGAGCGACATTCGAAACGCCGCGAACGCCGCCGCTCCGGCCGGGCTCCAGGTTCATCTCACCGGCGAGATTCCCACTCTGGTCGACAACGCCAGGACGTCGGGGCAGTCGCAGGACCGCACGCAGAGCTTCTCGCTGTTGTTCATCATCGTGCTGCTTGTGCTCGCATACCGGGCCCTGCTCGCGCCCTTCGTGACGCTCATTCCGGCGGTGATCGTGCTCATCCTGTCGGGCCCGGTCATCGCTCAAGCGGCGAGCACGGGAATCCAGGTCTCGTCGATCACGCAGTTCATGCTCATCGTCCTCATCCTGGGCGCCGGCACCGACTACGGCGTCTTCCTCGTGTTCCGGGTACGTGAGGAATTGCGTCGCGGGCTCTCGGGCCCCGAGGCGGTCATCCGCGCGGTGACTCGCGTGGGCGAGTCGATCACGTTCTCCGCGTTCACGGTGATCGCCGCCCTCTCCAGCGTGGCGCTCGCGGAGTTCGGGCTGTACCAGAGCATGGGTCCGGCGCTCGCGATCGGCGTCGCCCTCATGCTGGCCGCAGGGTTGACCCTGCTCCCCGCGCTGCTGGCCATCTTCGGGCGGGCGGTCTTCTGGCCGAGCGACGTCAGCCATCGACAGGTAGAGCATGTCGGCATCTGGGACCGCATCGGCCTGATCGCCACCCGGCGCCCCGCCATCACGCTGATCCTGGGCGTGATCCTGTTCGGCGGCATGGCCGCGACATTGCTGACAACAGGTACCTCCGGTTTCGGCGACGTCTCGACCAGCGCCTCGGGCACGGACTCCGCGAACGGAGCTGCCGCTCTCAACGCCCACTTCCCGTCCTCGAAGGTGGTGCGGACGCTCGTTCTGTTCCAGTTCGACAAGCCCGTCTGGAACAACCTGGACAGCCTGGCGACGGCTCAGGCCGGACTCTCCGCTCTGCCTGCCTTCAAGAGCGTGGTGGGACCGCTCAATCCCAACGGCATCCCGCTCACGGTCGACGAGTTGACTCAGCTCCATACGTCTCTGGGGCCGGCACGCCAGCTGCCTACAGTCCCGGCGTCGTCGAGCGTCCCCGCGGCGCTCTACAACGCCTACCGGGCCGAGGGGCAGTTGATCAGCCCCGACGGTCTCACGGTCGAGTATTCCGCCGAGGTCGGCGGCAGCGACCAGTCGAGCCCTGCCGTTCTGGATACGGTTCCGGGATTGCGCGATGACGTGGCGCGGGTCGGTACTGCCGCCGGCGCGGCCGCAACCGGGTTGCTGGGCAACCTCGAATTCTCGTACGACATCCGAAAGATCTCCGAGTCCGACCTGGAGCGGATCATCCCCATCGTGGCGATCCTGATCGCCATCCTGCTTGCCGCGGTCATGCGCAGCGCGATCGCGCCGCTATACCTGGTGGCGAGCGTGGTCCTGTCGTATCTGGGCGCGCTTGGCCTGACCGGCATCCTCTTCGTTCGGCTGGGTGGCCAGGCGGGGCTCAACTTCGTCCTGCCGTTCCTGATGTTCGTCTTCCTGATGGCGCTCGGATCCGACTACAACATCCTGGTCATGAGCCGGATCAGGGAGGAGGCGCACCACCTCCCGTTGCGCGACGCCGTCGCGCGGGCGATCGGCAAGACCGGGAGCACGGTTACGACGGCGGGAGTGATCCTGGGCGGCAGCTTCGCGGTTCTGGCGATCGCCGTGGGCGGCGCCGCCGGCGGCGCCCAGATCCAGCAGATCGGCTACGGGATCGCTGCCGGCGTGCTCATGGATACGTTCTTCGTGCGCTCTCTGCTGGTGCCGTCGCTGGTAGTGCTCTTGGGCCGATGGAACTGGTGGCCCACGAGGCTCGGGATGGACTTGCCGGCGGCCGGCGACGCCCGTGCCCCGGCTGGGGCGGGACAGGCCGAGGGTTGATCCATGTCGGTCGATTCGTTCCCGATCCGGGTCGGAGCCAGGTCGCAGGTGTTGCTTCGGCTCCTATGGGGCGTTAGGCCAGGCCATGCCTACGCCGAGATTTCGGACGGACCCGAGGGCCGGCTGGACGCCCGGTTCGGCCGAGTCCGATTCAGCACGCCACTCGCTAACGTCGCCCACTGGCAGATCGAAGGCCCGTTCCAATGGATCAAGGCCATCGGCATCAGACGCTCCCTGCGTCACGCCGACGTGTCGTTCGCCGGGGCCGCGCACGGTGGCGTCCGGATGGACTTTCGAGATCCGGTGCGGTGGTCGATCTTCAAGGTCCCGGCGTTCTACGTTGGCGCCGACGACCTGGAAGGGTTCGCGGCCGCCCTCCAGAGGCGCGGCATTCCGGGCGTAGACGCGCGCCGAACTCGCCCGTAGGCCGATCGCCGGCCTCTTCTGTGTTGCGATCGCGGCTGCGCCGCTACCTGTCCTCGGACCAGTCGGAAGCTCGGCGATGCTGAGGCGGCGGAGCGTTGCGCACGTGGTCGAGGACCTCGGCCAGGCTGGCAGTGGCCAGTGCGACGACAGTGTCGCCGGCCCCGTAGTAGAGCGATAGAACGCCCGTCTCTTCGTCTACGACCCAGCCGTTCGGGAACACGACCTTGTTGACGTCGCCTACGCGCTCGTAGTCCGCCTGCGGGCCCAGAACCCAATTGTCGCTCCGTCGCAGGACGATCTCCGGCTGCTCGAGGTCGAGCAGGGCGAAACCGACGCGGTAGATGGGCCCAGATGCCGTGAGATGGGCGCCGTGGTACATGACGAGCCAGCCGTCCGGAGTGGCGAGCGGCGGCGGTCCCAGGCCGATCTTGTCGGCATCCCACCACGCGCCCTTGCGAGACTCGATCAAGAGCGTGTGATCGCCCCAGTGCCTCAGGTCCGGCGAGTAGGAGATCCACATGTGAGATCCACCCCGGAGCGGCGACGGGCGGTGGATCATCGCCCAGCGGCCGTTGAAGCGGCGGGGGAAGAGGGCTGCGTCCTTGTCCTCCGGCGGCATAACCGGCCCCAATCGTCGGACCTCGCGGAAGTCGCGCGTCATGGCCAGCGACACCAGAGGACCGCGGCCGCTGTACGCGGTGTAAGCGATCGACCACTCGTCGCGCTCCGGCAGCCAGACCAGCCGGGAATCCTCGCAACCCCAGATTTCCTCTGGATGTGCCGTGATCGGCTGGAGCAGGGGCTGCTCGTCGAAACGCCAGTCTGTGACGCCGTCGCGACTCCTTGCCACCTGAAGAAGGGAGATGCCGCGCAGATCCTCGACACGCAGCAGCAGGACCGTCTCGCCGTCGACCCGGGCCGCTCCGGGGTTGAAGACGGCGTTGGCCGGATATGGCAGGTCGGCGGCCGAAATGATCGGATTGGCCGGGTTGCGCTCGAATAGCCGGTCGCCGTCTGACGGGATCATGGGCGCGCCGTCTCCAAGCGGCGGGCAGCATGACGTTCGGCAGATCGAGCCCCGGGGCCGAAGCCTCCGGACCGCGCGGCTCGCAGCCGGCGCATGTGCTCGAGGGCCGTCAGCCAGGCCAGGGTCAATTCGGCTCCCTGGTTGCCGTTGACGCCCGCCGGAGTCAGTCCATCGTGGCACGCGCCGGCCTGAGGGATCGCGACCGCAACGCCGACATCGTTCGCGCCCAGGAACCAGCGGTACGCCATCTCGGCGGCGCGCATGTAGCGCTCGTCGCCGGTGGCTTCGAGAGCGACCTCCGCGCCGAGAAGCATGGCCATCGCCTCGATCGGTTGCTGATCGAACTGGCTCCTGGTGCCGCCTCTGGGCCACCAGCCCTTGTTCCCAACCGGCGAGAATGTGCCGCTCGGGCTCGTCTGCGACTCGATCAGCCAGTCCAGCACCTGGCAACCTCCACGGATCAGTGAGGCGTCTCCCAGCCGCCGTCCGGCGACGATGAGGGCCCGCGGCAGCAAAGCGTTTTCGTAGGTCACCGCCGGCTCCGGCCATGGCCAATCCGGCGCCGCTGCGTATTCCTTGAAGGCGCCGGTCAAGCGCTCCACCATGAGGTCGAAGGTCGTCTGCGCCTCGGCGCCGCCGCCGGCGTCGATTGCGCGGTCACATGCCAGCAATGCCGACGCCACTGCCCGAAGAGCACGCAGCTTCTGGGCGGCCGGCAGCGCCCACTCGAAGAGGCTTCGGGCCGCCTCAACAATTGATGGATCCGGTGCTCGGTCCATCACCAGGGCGAGGCTTGCCATCGCGCGGCCGTGGGAATCCTGCGATCCCTCGGCTTCCAGCCATTCTCCGTCCGCAGCCCGGAAGTTGCGGAACCGTCGTCCGGGGGCGCTCAGCGCCTGTTCGAGGAAGGTCAGGTGACGCCGGACGCTCGACGAAACGGCGGCCCAGCCCAATTCTCGCGACTGGAGCACGTCTACGCCGAGGGCCCGACAGACATCGTCCGTGCAGAAGCCAAAGGCGGGATCAGGGTTGGCCAATGACGCGTGCTGCCAGATCCCCAGGTCGCTGCTCAGCAAGTCCAGGTGTCGCCGGCTGACCGGGTAGATCGGTGCCGGCAGATGAGGTTGGTCAGGCACGGAGCGCGTTCATGGAATCGACGTCCTCGACCCTCACCACGGCGTTTGTGGCGACGCGCTCGAACAGGCGCCTGTACTGCGCGCCTACCTGGGGCCATACCATCGATCGAGTGTACATGTAGGCCAGCCGCCCGTGAGCCAGCCGCTGCTCGGGATCGCTCAGGAGCTCGACGAAGGCTGACGCGAGCGCGGCCGGCGATCCCGGCTCCACGAGCCTACCCCGGCCATGCCCGAGCAGCTCGGTCGCGTACGCGTACGGCGTGGAGACGATTGCCCGCCCGGCGCTCATGGCGTAGGCGAGCGTGCCGGAGACGATCTGGTCGAGATTGGGGTATGGCGTGACGAAGATGTCGGCGGCCGTGAGCCACGCCCCCAGCTCGGCCTTGGCGACGAACCGATCAACGAACATCACGCTTCCGGCGACGCCGAATGCAGCGGCCCGTTCCTGGAGGCTGCGGCGATACGCCTCTCCTTCGCGACGCAGGAGATCCGGATGGGTTGCCCCCAAGACGACGAATCTTGCCGTCGGCACCGCCGACAGGACAGCCGGCATGGCGGCGATGACCGACTCCAGGCCCTTGCCGGGGCCCAAGAGCCCGAAGCTCAGGATCACGGGCCCACCCTGGATTCCGAGTTGCGGCTTCACCGAGTCGGCATGGACGAGCGGCAGCTCCGGAACGCCATGCGGGATCACGTCAACCCGCCGGGGATCGACGCCGTAGACGCGAGTGAGGAGATCCGCCGCGGATCTGGACATGACCACACTCGCCGAGGAGGCTCCGACCAGCCGGATCAGGACCTGCCGCTGGTGCGGCGTAGGGTTTCGAAGGACCGTGTGCAGCGTGGCGACGGCGGGCCGCTCAAGGGCGCGCACGAAATCCAGGACGTACTCGCCATCCTGGCCGCCCCAGATCCCGTACTCGTGCTGGATCGAGATGACGTCCGCACCGCCGTCGTTGAGCCGCCTTGCGGCGATCATGTAGTCGCCCAGGACGTCGCGCCGTATCCGATGCCGGACCTCGGGCGGGTAGGCTCCGGCTTCATCGGGCGGGTTGAGCGCCACGATCTCGCGGTCGCCGACGGCAGTGGCAAGGTCGTGCGTGAACGTCGCAATTCCGCATCGACGCGGAGAGTACGTGGACGCGAAGGCCGTTCTTGGCATGGCAAGTGCCTCCGTTGACCGCCAAGTTCACTCGTCGGAGAAGGTCCGGCCCTTCGCCGAAGGGGGCTTCGGCGAAGGTTCGGGGAGGTCACCTAACGGGCGACATCTCGGCATCGAGGGGGCGGCGAGTTGGGGATCCCGCCGGCCTTGGCCGGCCAGGTCCCATGGATCGGGCGGGAGGCGGTGGCGCTGAGCCAGGCTCGAGCGGCTCACCGTCCCACCCGTAGAGGGCTGCTTACGACCCGCGACCGACGGACGCCGGCCCGACGGATCGTTTGGCGCCTGTCAGACGACGCGCACCTGGGTAGCGCGCGGGCCCTTGGGGCTGGCCTCGATCTCGAATTCGACGCGCTCGCCGCCGACAAGGCGGTCGAAGTCGGTCGAGGAGTCGAGTCCGCCGCGGTGGAAGAAGTATTCCTTTGTATCCTCGGCGGCGATGAAGCCAAAGCCGCGATCGGCAATGACTTTCTTGATAGTCCCGGTAGTCACGAGGACCTCCAATGCTTCCCGAAAAGGGAGTGCAGACGCACGGTCCTTCGAGAAGGGGGGTCGACCACGCGGAGCATCGCCACTTGCAGCAGCGAGTCCCGAGCCTACCACGAATACCCGATTGGCGCGACCGTCGCGTCTGACCGTCTCGCGCATACGGTCTCGGGACGTTGTGCCCGGGACCCGGGGCCCCTGCCCGGTGCTAATCTCCCCTGCGAAGAATCCTTCCGGAGTTAAATAGGACTTCTAGGCTACTTGGCCTCGTACGGTAGGGGCGGTACAAGTAGACCGGATGAGTATGTCCAACTACGCCCCGTGCTTGACTACGATGCCAGGAAGGAAATGACCGCGCGCGGCTTGAGTTTGGGCGCCGGGCACGCCCATATAGTCGGACGGCTGGCCGGCGCTGGCGCGCTGGCCGCGGTCTTGCTGTTGCTCGGAGCGGTCGCCGTTACGCCGAAAGCGCATCTACCCGGCCTCCTGGCGATTGCCGCCGCGTCAGGCGCCTTGGTGATGGCCGCGGCAGTTCTGCTGGGCCAGGGCAAGTGGACATACGGCCTCGATATCGCCGGGGTTGCCCTCATGCTGCTCGGCATCGCGGCCGGCGCTCTATTGCCCGACGGCCTCGACGCGGCCGCGATATTGCCGCTGGCAGGAGCGGTGCTGACCGTGCCGCATAAGCGGGGCCGCGCGCTCGTTGCGCTGTTCGTCCTGGCCCTCGCGGCGAGCGTGGCCGGCCAGACGGCCGCGTACACGTACGGCGGCATGGCCAACGTGGTCGGTCCGGCGAACGTACCGCGGTCCCTCATCGAGTCGAGTTTGATGACGGCGTTCATCTACGGTCTGGTGTGCTGGGTCGCCGATCGTTGGTGGGCTGCAACGACGCGCGCCCAACACGCGCTGGTCAGTCAGCGCAGGCTCCTGGAAGTCAACGAGCGGCTGCTCTCGACGCTGGATCCGGAGGGCGTGCTGAGCCTCATCGCGGATTCGCTGAAGCCGGTGCTGGCCTACGACAACCTCACCATCTACCAGGTCGATCGGGAGGCGGGCGTGGTGAAGGCGGTCGTGGCGCGCGACCGCTTCTCCCAGCTCATCATGGGCACGACCTTCCCGCTCGACATCGGGGTTACCGGATGGGTCGTGGAGCATGGCGAGGCCCAGTGCGTCAACGACATCCATCTCGATCGGCGCGCCGCGACGATTCCCGGCACCCCCGACGAGCCCGAATCCCTCATCGTCGTCCCGCTCCTGGTGAGGGGCCAGGTCGCCGGGACGCTCAACGTCGGCCGGATGGGCAAGGCTGAAGCGCATTTCAGCCCTGGCGAGTTCGAGCTGGCCAGGCTCTTCGCCGGTCAGGCGTCCATTGCCCTCCAGAATGCCGAGATCCACCGCGCGATGTGGGATCGGGCGCAGACCGACGCGCTCACCGGCCTGCACAATCGCGGTGCCTTCGACGAGCGCCTCCGGGCGCTCGTGGAGAACCCGTCGGCTCACCCCTGTGCGCTGATCATGATCGATCTGGACGGCTTCAAGAAGTACAACGATCGCTACGGCCACCCCGCCGGCGACACGGTGCTGCAGGCAGTCGGCCGGGCAATGGATTCGGCCATTCGCGAGCGCGACCTCACCTTCCGATATGGCGGCGACGAGTTCGCGATCCTGCTCCCACGGACGAACGTCGATCCGGCGGCGCAGGTCGCCAAGCGTGTCCGGCGCGCGATCAAGGAGCACCCGATCATGGCAGGGATGCTCACCGCCAGCGCCGGATTGGCATGTCATCCCATCCACGTGGACGGCGGGCCCGCGCTCGTAGCGGCCGCCGATGCCGCCCTCTATCGCGCCAAGGCGTTCGGTGGCGATCGCACGGCGATTTGCGGTCGCGCCGACCGGCTCAGTGGCACCCCGGCGGCCAGTGTGTCACCGAATGGGGAAGCGGGTTCGCCCGTCGCCCGTCAGACCGATCGGCGACGTCGCGCCCGGGACAACGCAAGTCAGCGCTCCCTCGGGAAACTGGCGATCGTTCCTCCTAGCTCGAAGAGCTCAGGTTGACCAGGTAGGTGCGGGAGGAAAGTCCGTCCTCCGACGTGACGATGATCTCAACCGGGCCCGGAAGCGATGCAGGCGGTATGACCAGGACGCGCCCGTTGTCGGCCGGAACGGCAGCGACCTGTGGGATGCCGGGCCCCACCGTCACCTGATACTCGAGCCCGGTCGGGTCGAAACCGGAAACCGGCGCCCCGTTGACCTCCAGGCTGGCAAGCGACGCCGTGGCGTTGTAGGTGACGGGAATGCCCATGACCTCAAGCTCGGCGATCTGGAGGAAGCCCGCGTCGGTCCCGGGCGCCGGGCTGGTGAGGTCGAGACGGACGGCGCTCGAAGTCACCCGATCGAACGTAACGGTTGTCGGCCCACCGGCAGCTGCCGCCGGCGCGATCTTCGCGTTACCTGCCGGAGCCCATGCCGCCCCATCCCACACGGAGACCGCGATCCGAGACGGCAGGACGTGCGATTGGTCCGCCACGAAATAGGCCCGGACGCTGTCAAATGTCTGGGGGCCCGGCCAGGAGACCGACACCCATTCGGTGGCATGAGCCCGGCTGAAGGCCGGGAGCATAGCCGTGGGCTCCTTGACGTAGGCGTTAGACCAGCCCCCCTCGGACGTCACCCCATCCAGCATGGCCCCCGGCAGGGTGTCCGGCATTCCGGAGAAGCTTGCGTCTGCGGCAGGCTGGAGCGGGCTGCCCGAGCGGGCGATGTTCCCGCGTCCACCAGAGGGATCGACGACCCTGACGCTGGCCACGGCCTTCATCGGCGTCTCGGCCACGGTACCCGTCAGGCTGACGAGCCCGGCCTTGGCGTAGCGCGAGGGATCGACCGCGTCCCACTTCACCGCAACCTGCGCCTCGACTCCGTCGCTGTATGCCAGCCTGACCGTCCCGGGCAGTCGGGGGACGATCCCCGTCGCGACGGCCGTCGAGTACGTCTCGAGGCCGGCCACCGAGTAGACGGTCACGACCGCCTCCGCTTGGACCTTCGATCCCGCGACTGAGCCAGCCACGTTGTAGGTGCCCGCCAGACTCCTGGACGCATCGGGCAGGCTGCTCCACGTCACGGCCGCGGCTTCCCGGGTGCCGTCGGCGTGGACGGCCTGGACCGTGGCCGGCAGGGCGACAGGGGCGCCCAGAAGACTGCGCACGTATGCCGGTGCGAAAGCTACCAGCGAAGCTCCGGCTTCGCCGGACGCGTAGACGGTCGTGGTGGCAGGCAACAGCCCGGTCGACCGGGCGGTGACCGTGATCGGGCCCGGAGACGAGGTGGATTGGACGATGGCGACGAGCTTTCCGTTGAACGCAGTGTGGGAGTGCTGCTTGTAGCCCTCGGCGCTCTCTTGCCGGCCGTTGTCGGCTCCGGCCAGAATGCCACCGCTGACTGAGAGGTCGACGAGGTTGTCGGCGGACGGGACGACGACGCCGTCGGCGTCCACGACGTCCACCGTGACATAGGAGAGTGACCTGCCGTCGTTGGCGACCACAGCTTTGTCCGGCGAGAGACGCAGCGCCTGTGGCATGCCGGCCGTGTCGATCTCGTCACGTGCGACCTCGGCCCCGTTCTTCATGGCCACTGCAACGAGCTTCCCGGGCTCGAACGGCACATCCCACGTGAGGTGCAGTTTGCCGCTGCTGCCGTTGGGGCTGGTGTAGCTGCCGGTGGCGGAGCTCTTGTCGTCGAGGGAGGGCTCGGTGGTTTCGAGATACGAGTGCCCGTCTGCGGTTTTCTTGAGATCGAAGGTCTTCGTCCCGAGCGAAACGCCGTTGAGGGTCAGCTGTACGGAGTCCACGTTTGAGTAGACCCATACCTGGACGTGCTGGCCGGGCCGGTAGTCAGTCCAGTTCATCGGCAGCAGATGGACCATGGGTGCGCTCGTCCACTGGCTCTGGAACAGGTAGTAGGCATCCTTTGGGATCCCGGCCGTGTCGACGGCGCCGAAGAAGGATGCCTTGACCGGGAAGACGTCGTACGGCGTGGGCTCGCCGATGTAGTCGAAGCCGGACCAGAGGTACTGCCCGGTGTTGAACGGCCGGTCGCGGTCGATCTTCAGGCTGTACTCGCCGCTCATGGTCCACGAGGCCAGGTTGTTGTCGTACGAGGAAGTGGCCCTCCTGCCCGGCGTGTAGTTCTCGCCGGTGTTGGCGTCCTGAGGATCTTGATATACGCCCCGCGTCGACTCCTCCGAAGACGACTCGGACTCGAAGAAGAACTTGGTCGGGTACTTCGCGTGCAGCTCGTCGAGCGCCTGCGCCGACTCGTAGTTGAGGCCGAGCCCGTCGAGCTCGAGCAGGATCTGGTCGGCCGCGGAGCCTGTCGCCGGCACGGAGCGGTACCGGTCCGAGCCGGCGACGATCGGGCGACTGGTATCGAGCGAGTGGATGTCGTCGATCAGCTGCCGGGCGGTCTTCACCCCTGCGGCGGAAGTGAATCCCGGGATCTCGTTGCCAATCGACCACATGGCGACGGCGGGCGAGTTGCGCGCCTCGTAGACCATCTCTTTGATGTCCGCGTCGCCCCATTTGGCGAAGAAGCGACCGTAGTCGTAGGTCGACTTGCCCTGCGACCAGGAATCGAAGGCTTCCACCATCATCACGATTCCCAGCCGGTCGCAGACCTGGATCCACTCTCTGGAGGGCGGGTTATGCGACGTCCGCACCGAATTCACGCCCATGCCCTTGAGAATGGTCATCTGGCGCAGCAGGGCGTAGTAGTTGTCAACCGAGCCTAGGGCCCCCTGATCGTTGTGGAGATCCACGCCCTGCAACTTCATCGGCACGCCGTTGAGGAGGAGTCCCTGCGCCGGATCGAAGCGCAACCAGCGGATGCCGAAAGTGGTCGCGTAGGTGTCCACGACGGCGCCACCCCTGACCAGGTCCGTCACCAGGGTGTAGAGGTACGGATCGGACGTGGACCACAGATGGGGACGGTCGACTCTGATATCGAGGCCGGCAGTCCGCGCCGTTCGGCTCAGAGCGACCCCGATAGACGCGGCCTTCGCGACAACGGCGCCCCCGGCATCGACGATCCTGGCCGAGATGTCGACCTTCGCGTTGGAGCCGCCTTCATCGACGGCGTCGACCGCGGCGTGGACCTCCGCGAAGTCGGATCGCAGAGTGGTCTCGAGGTTCGGGGTGGTGGCGAAGATCCCGTATCTCGCTACGTGAACTGGATCGGTCACGACCAGGCGGACGTTCCGTGTGATCCCGCTGCCGGAGTACCACCTGCTGCTGGGCAGCTTGTTCTGCACCACCACCGCGAGCACGTTGGGGGTGACTCCGTCCGTGTGGGCGAGGCTCGTGACGTCCATGTTGAAGCCGGTGTAGCCGTATGGATGGTTGCCGAGCAGCTTGCCGTTCAGGTACTCGTAGGAGTCCATGTAGACGCCGTCGAACTCGAGGCTGATCCGCTTGCCGGCCATTGACGGAGGCAGCGTGAAGGTCTTCCTGTACCAACCCAACCCGCCCTGGAAGTAGCCGGTGGCGTTGCTCACCCCCGAAGCCTGCGGCGCTAGCTCGATGCTCCAGTCGTGCGGGAGCGTGACCGACCGCCAGGAGGAATCGTCGAAGCTCACAGCCGCGGCATGCGGTGCCGAGGAGTTGCCGTACTTTCCCGACGGGTCGGTCGTGTCAGCCGGGTTGACGAGGACGAACTTCCAGCCGGTGTCGAAGTCCGTGCTCCGGGCGACGGTGGCAGGAGGGTTCGGGGATGCAGCCGGACTCGGTGCAGGCTGCGGGAGGAGCCGCGGTGCGAGCTGGGCGATGGCGAGGACGACGACGCACGCCACTATCCCTATTGAGGCGAGCCCTCGGAGGGCCGGACGCCGCATGCCCTTTACGGCTTCACCCGCAGGATGGCCAGGTCTGTCGGGGCGACGCTGACGGTCCCCTCAACCGTTTCACCCGTGAGGAGATCGACGGCTGCCGACTCGAGCGGCACGTCCACGGCCGCGTCGGAGTAGTTGAGGACGAAGAGCCAGGACCGGGCGCCGTTGGTCCTGCGCAGAACCTCGACGGCGGGGCCTGCGCCCGTGGCGGCAGTGACCCCCGCCTCCCGGCAAGCCCGACCGATCAGCCATGCCAGGCCACCGTCATCCAGCATCGTCGCCATGTAGAGCGCCGAGCCGCGGCCGAATCGATTGCGCGTCACGGCCGGCCGGCCCGCATAGAAATCCCCTTCGAAGGTGGCCAGCGCCTGGCTGCCCTGGAGGCGAACGACATCAGCCCATGTCTGGCACTCGAAGGTCTCGCCGGTCTCCGCGAGCACCCGGTTGGTCATCGCGCCGGCAAAGGGCGCGAACTCCTCGACGAGGAGGCCAAGGAGGTCCCTGAACGGACTGGGATATCCACCCAGGCGGATGTGGCTGTTCGCGTCGACTATTCCGCTGAAGAACGACACGAGCAGCGTGCCGCCATCGGCAACGTAGTGGTTCAGGTTCGCCGCCGCGTCGTCATCGACCAGATAGAGCAGCGGTGCGATGACGAGCCCGTACTTCGAGAGATCGTCGCCGGGCTCGGCGAAGTCGACGACGAGGCCCCGTCGGAATAGGGCCCTGTAGAGGGCTCGAACATGGGGCAGCAGCAGCAACTTGGAGGAGGGCTTGCCGTCGCTCTCCAGGGCCCACCAATTCGTCCAATCGAACAGGATCGCCACCTGAGCGTGGATGAGGCTTCCCTTGATCTCCGAGGCGAGCTCCAGCTCAGCGCCAAGGGCGGCTGCTTCGCGCCATGAACGGCTGTCCGTGCCACCGTGAGGGATCATGGCGCTGTGATGCATCTCGGCCCCGGCAGGTGAGGCTCGCCACTGGAAGAACATGAGCCCGTCGGCGCCGCGGGCTACGGACTGGTAGCTGGCCAGCCGCATCACCCCTGGCCTCTTTGTGGAATTACGCTCGCGCCAGGTGACGAGACCGGTGGCCTGCTCCATGACCAGCCACGGCCGCCCGCCTCCAAGCGAGCGCATCAGATCGCCGTTCATCGCCGCTTCGATCATCCACTCCGGGTCGCTCGTTTCCGGGTACGTGTCGTTGGCGACGAGATCTTCGTTTCGGGAGATGGCCCAATAGTCGGGTGGCTTGTGGAATCCGAGGAAATTCGTCGTTACGGGCACCGTCGGTGTGATCTCACGCAGGATGGCCTTCTGATCCAGGAAGCACTCGAGCCAGGAATCCGAGCAGAAGCGCCGCCAATCGAGCGCCTGGCTGGGGTTGGCGTGGGTCGGGAGCGGTCCGGGCGGCTGTATCTCATCCCAGCTGGTGTATCGCTGGCCCCACACAGTCGTCGCCCAGGCGTCGTTCAACGTCTCGAGCGTGCCGTAGCGACGCACCAGCCAGGCCCGAAACGCCGCGATCGATTGGTCGCAGAAGCACTCGGTGACGTGGCACGCGTACTCGTTGTCGATGTGCCACATGGCCAGCGCGGGGTGGCTGCCGAAGTGCTCGGCGAGAACGCGCACGATGCGCCCGGATGCCTCTCGGTAGGACCGCGCATGCGGGCAGTAATGCCGGCGTGATCCCGGCTGCAACCTCACGCCCTCGGCTGTGACGGGCAGGAGATCCGGATGAAGCCTGGCCAGCCAGGCCGGAGGCGATGCCGTCGGAGTGGCCAGGTCTACGGACACTCCCCTGGCGTGCAGAAGATCGAGCACCCGATCCAGCCACTCGAGCTCGTAGCGTCCGGGCTCCGGCTCGAGCTTCGCCCAGCTGAAGATGCCGACGGAGACCAGGTTGACGTGCGCCTCCTGCATCAGCCGCGCGTCCTCCGCCCAGACCTCTTCCGGCCATTGCTCGGGGGTGTAGTCCGCGCCGTAGACGAGGCCATCGGCGCCAGCGAGCGTGGGCCAGCCGCGAGAGGATGGAGCGCCCGAACTCATTGGGTTGACTCAGTGGGAACGGCGCGGCGACCCGGGCCTGCCGCGGCGCCTCGTCGATGGAGGCTCCCATCGGGGCTCATCTCACGAAGGCCTGACGGTTGGCGCTCCTCCTCGGTGGGAGCGCCGACGGCCTTCAGGGCTTCCAGGAAATCCGGGTACGTGAGGGGGTGTGTAGCGCACAGGTCCGCACCCAGGTCCTGGGCTCGGCCTTCTTCACCGGCCGACGAGCAAACGATCACGGGGGAGCCGTCGCCCACAAGCCCGGTCTCCCTGGGCCTCACCGCCTCCAACATCTCCATGGACGGCAGCCACAGGATGGACAGCCCCGCCGGCCGTTCCGGCAGGCTCTGCCACGGGAAGCGAACCTGGCAGAACCGAAACCCGCCACGCTGGGCATACCGTTCGAGAAGGTAGGTCAAGGCGACGTCTCCATCGACCACCAGAATCGTCGCGGGCACGGCGGGGTCTTTCCCGTCGCCTTCAGGTCCCGTCCGTATCGTATCCAACGCGAATTCCCCGTTCGATCCGCGCCACCCGCGGCACATCCATGACGGGCATCACCACACCGGGCCACGCCCAACCCGCCGGCCGGCCCCAAGCCGGCGGCTACTCTTTCACGCCGCCGACCGTGAGTCCACCTTCCCAATACCGCTGAACGATCAGGAAGGCGATCATCACCGGGATGACCGCGATCAGTGAGGCGGTGATGACGATTGCGTACAGGACCTGGACGTTGCCCGGTTGGACCGCCAGGGAGTTCCAGTACGCGATACCCACGGGCATGGTGAACGTGGATTGATCGCTCAGCAGCAACAGCGGCAGGAAGTAGTTGTTCCAGGCACCCACGAAAGCGAGCAGGAACACTGTCACGAGGCCGGGCGCCATAAGACGGAAGGCCACCTGGCTGAAGATCCGGAACTCACTCGCGCCGTCGACACGTCCCGCGTCGATCAATTCCTTCGGGACGGCCTTGTCGGTGTAGATCCTCATCAGGTACACGCCGAACGGATTGACCAGGGCCGGAAGGATGATCGAGATGAGCGTGTTCGAGAGATGGAGCTTGCTCATCATGAAGAAGATCGGGACGGCGACGACCGACGCGGGCACGAAGACCGACCCGATGACGATGGCGAAGAGCACGCTCCGTCCGCGGAATTCGTACACCGCGAATGCGTATCCGGCCAGGGCCGCGATCAGGGTGGAGAGGAAGGCCGTGCTCAGGGCGTAGATCGCCGAGTTCCGCAGCCACGTAGTGAACAAGCCGTGGTCCCGAGAGAGAACGTCACTTATGTTCTGCAACAGGTTGAACGGCTCGGCGAACCAGAATCCGAACGAGCTGAACAGCCCGCCATTCGTCTTCGTGGACGCGAGCACGAGCCAGAGGAGTGGCGTGCAGATGTAGACCAGCCCGATGATCATCACGACATTGCCGGACAAAGCCGCCCTTGCCCATGCGCGGCCTGCGCCGCCTGGCGCCCTAGCGATGGCCGTCGTGGTCATGCTGCGCTCCTCCTGGACCACCATGCGTTGACGAGCAGAACGACTGCCGCCACGCACCGTCGTCACAATGGCAAGGCTGAACGCGATTGCGGCAGAGTAGTAGAAGTCGCCGGTCTGGAAAGCCGTGTTGTACAAGTACATGTTCGGGGTGAAGTTGGGCCCGATGGACTCCGGGGCGATCTGCCGCAGAACGTTCGGTTCGTTGAAGAGCTGCGACGTTCCGATGATCGAGAAGATCAGTGTCAGCATGATCGCCGGCGCGATCATCGGGATCTTGATGCTCCATGCAATCTGCCGTCCACTCGCGCCGTCGACGCGCGCCGCCTCATACAGCTCGGTCGGAATGGCCTTCAGGGCCGCGTACATGATCACCATGTTGTAGCCGGCCCATTGCCAGGTTGAGATGTTCGCCAGGGCCGGGATGATCGTGTCCGTAGACAAGAACAACGGCGGCTGAAGGTTGAGGGCGTTGAAGATCTGGGCGATCGGCCCCCATTGCTGCCCGTACAGATATCCCCAGATCAGAGCGGCCACGACGCTCGGCACTGCGAACGGCAAGAAGAAGCCCAATCGGAATACGGTCGGTCGCTTGATGAAGCCACTGTCCAGGAGCAGGGCCGCAAGCAGCGCCAGCCCAAGCATGATCGGCACCTGCAACAGGCCGAATGACACGACGTTGCGTACGCCAACCCAGAAGGCCTCGTCCGATAGCGCCTTCGTGTACTGGTCGATGCCGACGAAACTCGTGGTCGGTGTGGGGAAGATCACCTCTCGGTAGAGGCTCAGATTCGCCGCGTAGATCAGCGGGTAGACGACGAAGGCCGCGAACGCCAGCAGAAACGGTGACAGGAACAGATAGGGAGTGATGCCTCGCTTGAAACGGCGCCACCGGCTGCCACCCTGGGTCGATTTCAGCGTGACAGTCCGGGCTCGTCGACTGCTGACGTCATGGCCATCGAGCCTTTCGGTGCTCCGGCTTAGCCAGTTCAGTGAGAGGCCGCGGTCGGGTGCCGGGATTGCGCGACACCCGACCGCGGTCCGGTTGCGACTAGGGTTGTTGTGGTCCTACTTGACCGTCATGCCCTGGTCTTTGGCGTACTGAACGCTCTTCGCCTGAAGGTCGTTCATGAGCGCCTCGAAGGTCATCTTGCCAGAGTGGACCTGGACCAGATCCGTCGCGTAGACGTTGTAAACGTAAGAGGTGAAGGGGCTCCAACCGAACGAAGGATCGACCTGCGACATGGCGTCGGCCATGATCGTGTGGAGCGCCTGTCCGCTGAAGAACGGATCCGTGCCGCCCGTCCAGGTCGGATCGGCCAGGGCCGCAACCTGGACCGGGAAGAGCTGAGCGTTGCCTCCGGTGAGGGCGAGGGTGGCCTTGAGCGTCGGTGGTCAGCCAGCGGGCGAACGCGTCGGCCGCCTTCTGGTGCTGCGAGGCATTGGTGACGGCGATCGAGGATCCGCCGTAAGCGCCGTCAGACTTGCCGCCAGCGGTCCACTGGGGCAGCGTGCTGATCGCCCAGTTGCCCTTGGTCGTGGGAGCGCCCTGGGTGATGGCGCTGGTGCCCCACGCGCCGGCTTCCCAACAGGCGATCGTGCTCTTGTCCAACGCGGAGTTCCAGTCGTTGGACCACGTGGCTACGGGGCTCAGGCTCCCCGACTTGAGAAGATCGCCCCAGAACTTGGCGACTTTCAGGGCCTCGGGCGACGTGAAGTTGATCGAGATCTGGGCGCCGTTGACGACGAACGGCTTGGCGCCCGCCTGCCACAGCATGCCGAAGTACCAACCCTGGTCATCGGTGAAGTTGCTGATGTAGGACTTGGCGTCGGCCTTGTGAATCTTCGCCGCATCGGCCGCGAACTCGTCCCAGGTCGCCGGGAGGGCGCTGATGCCGAACTTGGTCAGGACGGCCTTGTTGCACATCATGATCATTGGGCCGGCGTCCTGCGGATATCCATAGACGCCGCTGCCCTGGGACACCTGGGACCACGTCCATGGCACGAACTTGCTCTTGGCGTCAGCCGCGCCGTAGTTGGCAAGGTTGGCCAGCTGGCCACGGGCGATGAAGCTCGGCAGGTGCTGATACTCGATCTGAACAACATCCGGGATGCCGGTGCCGGCCTGAAGCGCGGTCTGGAGCTTGGCGTATTCGGTGTTGCCGTTGCCGTTGTTCACGTAGTTGACGAAGATGGCGCTCTGGCTGCGCGTTGAACGCATCGACTTGCTTGTTGATGTCAGGGACCCACGACCAGAACGTGATCTGCTCTGCGTTTGGCGGTGAGGTGACCGTCGTCGTCGGCACCGGGGTCGGGGTCGGCCCGGGTGCAACGGCGGTCGGCGAGGGCGTGGCGGCGCCTCCACTGCAGGCCGCCACAATGGAAAGTACGGCGAGGCCCAGAAGGCCCCGCATCACAGCGGTGTGCCGCAAGACTGGATTTGTCATCCCAACCTCCTACGCGGACGTGGCGGGCGCATACAACGGCCGCCCTCGTGACGCGAGGCGATTGTCTGCGTCGAGCCTGTCCGCATTCTTGTCCTTAGCCGGGACATAGTTGATCGATTCCGGGTCGCGCCCCCCGTCTCATGCGGGCGGGACATCATCCGCGAAGGCACCTCCGGCGCCCTGAAGTCGGCCGTTCTACCCCGCGGGGCGTACCGCGATCACGCGGAACGTCCCACCCGGGCCGGTTGGGCTCGACCCCCGCGTCGGTAGGCGCGGGGCGAGATCCCGACGGCGCGATGGAACGTTCTGGTGAAGTACGACACCCCGGAGAACCCCGTCGCCATGGCAATCTCGGTGACCATGAGGTCGGTCGTGTCGAGCAGCTCCCGCGCCTTCCTGATCCTGTACCGGTTCAGGAAGGCGATCGGGGTGATCCCCAGCTCCTGGTGGAAGCAGTCGGTCAGATAGTCCGGCGATATCGCGACCTGGCGGGCTATGTCTTCGCGCCGGATCGGCTCCGCATACCGCGCTTCGATGTAGGCGATGGCCTGCCGCACCAGACGCTGCGTCGCCGCCCCAAGGGCGGGAGGATTCGACAGGACGGCTTCGATACGTCCGGCGATCTCCTGCACCGTGAACACGCCTTTGCTGAGAATGGTGGCCACGTTGTGGTTGAGACGATCCAGATCGCTGTCGCTGACGTCGCCTCCCGTCACGACGATCACCGGTATGTCATGGGTGGCACGGTTCGCCCGCATCGCCTCCAAGACCTGGAAGCCATCCATTTCCGGCATGACCAGGTCCAGCAGGACGAGGTCCGGGCGCGACTCCTCCATGAGCGCCATCGCCTCGCGGCCGTTGCTCGCCCGCAGAGGCTGTGCCCCGGCGTGATGGATGGCGCGCGCATACAGGTCGAGTATCCCCGGATCGTCGTCCACGACCAAGACCGTCGGCCGGGCCGCGGGGCCGCTCGGAGCGGGCCCGAGGCGGGCCAGCTCGTCGGCCAGCTCGGCCGCCTCGAGCGGCTTGAGCAGGTGCGTCAATTCGAGGAACGCACCCAGCTCTCCGCTGGGCTCCAGACGGCACGCGAGAACCGGAATCCGCTGCAGCTCGCCGCGCCGTTTGCCGAGGCGGACGATCTCCCAGCCACGGCCCGCGGCCACCGCGCCATCGAGGATGAGGGCCGCCGGCGTCACGGGCTCGAACACGTCGGACCAGTCGGACTCGGGATCGACGTACTCCGCCCGGACCGCGAAGCCGCGCTCGCTGAGATAGTCCTCCAGCCAGCCGTCGTGCGTTTCCACTGCCTTGACCAGCAGCACGCTCGGCCGGCCGTCACGCTCGGCGCCGCCGACGGCTTCCGCAGACACCAATGGCAAGGTGAACCAGAAGGTCGAGCCGAGGCCTGTCGCACCGGGCGATTGCACCCCTATCGCCCCACCGTGGCGCTGCACCAGCTGGCGCGCGATCGCGAGACCGAGGCCCATGCCGCCGAGGCCCTGGCGAACCGCCTCGGGCGCTCGATGGAATTCGTCGAACACGCTTCCGAGCTCCTCGGCACGGACACCGACGCCGGTATCGGAGACCGAGACCTTCACTTCGCCGTTCGCGACCTCGGCTTCCAGGGCAACGCTGCCGGTGTCGGTGAACTTGACCGCATTGCCGAGCAGGTTGAGCACCACCTGGCGGAGCCTCGTCCGGTCGCCGAGGACCCAGGCGCCGGAGGCGGGAAGCCGGGCCCGCCACTCCAGTCCTTTCTCTCGCGCCATCTGCTCTCCTGCCAGAGTGGCGTCAAGCAGGACTTCGGAGAGGTCGAGCGGCTGCCGTACCAGGTGTAGCTGCCCCGCCTGGCTGCTCGCCAGATCCAGGACGTCGCTGATCAGGCGCCCGAGGTGCTGCGCGCTCGCCGACATCTGGTCGAGGTCTCTCTGCGCGCTGATCGACAGAACCCCGCCTTCCCGCGTATCGCGAAGGACCATGTCGCTCAAGCCGACGACCATGCTTAGCGGGGTGCGCAACTCGTGGCTCACCATAGAGAGGAACCGGCTCTTCAGCTGATTCGCCTCTTCAGCCAGACGGCGGCCTTCGAGCGCCTCCTGGTACAACTCCGTCGCCCTGATCGCGGCGCCGAGGTTGCTGACGATGGCGGCGCTCGGCTCGAGATTGGCCGTGGACATGGCCGCGAACCCGGCTGTCGTGTCGCCGAGCCGGACGGGCAGCAGCAGGGCCTGCCACGGCTCATTGCCCGGGTAGAGACCCCTCGGTGGGAAGGACCGTGAGACGAAGGGCTCGGTGCGCTCGCGCAGACCTAAGTTGATGAGGATCTCGCTCCGGCCGACCGGGTCGTCCTCGTCTTGTCCGTTCCGGTACAGGGCCACCAGGAACTGGTCGATGCCGAGCCGCGGCAGGTGGGTCGCCAGGATCTGGGCGATCTGCACATCGTCACCTGCCGAAAGGAGCCGGGACGTCAGGAGGCCCAGCTCGCTGAGCATGTCCATGTGGGCGATGCGGGCCCGATCGGTTTCCTTCTGGACATGCTCGTCTATGTCCAGGCGAACCCGGTCGAGCAGGCCCATGAGCGTCCGTTCGTCGATCCCCTTGCCCGCGTCGATCAATGAATCAGCGCACCCGTAGAGGGCTGAGATGGCGGCCTGCCAGACATGCGGATCCTCGCCTCGCAGGTGAGTCGCCGCCAGCAGTCGCGTGACCTCGTCGCGCAGCGGACCTGGGTCCGCCCGATCGAGGCTGTCCGAAAGACACGTCATGAAACTGCGGCATTGATCCTCGAGCTCGTCGAGCGTGCTCTGCCGGGCTTCGACGTATGCCGCCTGGGCCATCAGCGTGGAAGGGCTGGAGAGCTCGGACGGTCGCCGGTTCCTCGAGCCGCCGGCGACGACAACGTGGGGGGCGCCGCCGTCGCGTCCACACCCGCACGATTGGCGAACGATGAGGCGCGTTGGGACGACGACCGGCAGCGCCGGAGCCTTGCCCTCGATGAGGTCCAGAGTGGTCTCCACGGCGCGATAGCCGAGTGTGAACGTCGGGTGGCGCACGGTGGTCAACGAAGGGGTACTGGATCGGGCATCGAGGACGTCGTCGAACCCGATCGCCGCAACGTCCTCCGGAACGCGCAGGCCTGCCTCGCGCAGCGCCTCGATGGCGCCCAGGCATGAGTGGTCGTTGCTGGCGATGAACGCCGTGAATGGGGAGCCGCGCTCGAGGATACGCCGCATGGCCGCGGCGCCGAGGGTGTAGTCGTGCTCGCCATACGCAATCAGCCGGGGGTTCGGCGCGAGTCCGACTTCCTTCATCGCCCGCTGAAAGGCCCGCAACCGGTCGGCGCTGTCGCTGCCGCGGTGTTCCTTTCCGGCGACGAACGCGATCCGCCGGTGGCCGTGCTCGACCAGATGCAGAACGGCGTCGCGGATCCCATTGGAGTTGTCGACCACCACTCGCGGCCCGAATCCCTCCTCGACCGCGAAGACCACCGGCACGCCGGACTCCTGCAAGTCCGCGACGTAGCGCTTCTGCTCCGGGGACAATTCGTCGGGCAGGATGATCAGGCCATCGGTGTTCCAGGGACCGACAGGGACGAAATCGGTGTCCGGTCCCAGCGCAGGCCAGACGGCGCGGCTCTGCTGGGCATCGAATCCGGTGCTGATTCCTGCGCCGAGGAGGAGATTGCAGTGCCTGTCGCGAGCGGCCGCACAGATCCCCTGCATCAACTCGTGACAGTACCGATGGACCGACGTGCCCCAATACACGGACCACGTCGATAGGAGCCCGATGGTTGGGAGTTTGTCTCTGGTCATAGCTCCGTGGCCTTGAAGATCGCGGCCCGAGGTCAGGATACACGGGCTTCTGCGGGGCAAGCGCGTGACGGGCCGCCATGCCGACAGCGCGCAACGGCGTCTGGCCCGGCTTCGTCTTGCGTGAGACGATGGGCCGCCGGCGCTAGCGACCACGACGGAAGACGATACGGAGGTAGGGATGACCGCGACACGGATCGGTTTCATCGGGGCCGGGTGGATCGCCCGCGTGCACTTGCGCGTCCTGGCCGGGTTCGACGACGTCGCCGTGGTCGCGGTTTCGTCGAGGAGCCTGGAGTCGGCCGGACGGTTCGCGGAGGCGGCTGGCGCCCGCGCCTACCCGGACTATCGATCGATGTTCGAGCAGGCCGGCCTCGATGCCGTCTTCATCTGCGTTACGCCCGAGGCGCATGATGAAGCCGAACTCGCAGCCGCGGACCGCGGGATCGCCATCTTCGTCGAGAAGCCGCTCGGTCTGGACGAAGAGGGCCCCGCCCGGGCGGCTGAACGGATCCGGGCGACTGGCGTCCCGTCGTGCGTCGGCTACCAGTGGCGGTACCTGGACGTCGTGGATCGCGCCCGCGAGCTCCTGCAAAGCCACCCGCCCCAGCTGGTCCTGGGCTCCTGGCATGAAGGCACGCCCGGCGCGAAATGGTGGATCAGGAAGGACGTGTCGGGCGGCCAGATCGTGGAGCAGGCGACGCACATCTTCGATCTCGCTCGATACCTCGTGGGCGAAGCTGAGCCAATCGCTTCGGCAGGACGCCGGGTCGCTCGGCCGGCGTTCCCGGACAGCGACATCCTCGACGTCACCCAGACGTCCCTGCGCTTCGCGTCGGGAGCCATAGGCTCGATCTCGACTACCTGCCTGCTCGACGGCGGACAGAAGGTCGGACTCGAAACGGTCTCCGACGGGATGGCAATGGCGCTGGAAATACTCGATCCGAGGCTCGTCGTCCAGCTGGGCCCGGAGACGACGACCTATCGGCCCCGGTCCTCATTCGACACGCCGTATGAACGCCAGGATCGGGCGTTCATCGACGCCGTCACGGGCAAACCGAACAGGATCAGGTCGCCGTACGACGACGCCCTCCTGACGCACCGTTTGACGATGGCCGCGTCGCGCCTGGCATTCGGTTCGCAGGCCGAAGGGATGGACGCAGAAGGCATAGCCGCCGCCGAATTGGCCGAGCTTGCCGGTGTTCGTCAGGCGGACCAGGCGACGTGCCAGACCCGCCAGAGCGCGGTCGGGTCGGACAGCGGGTCACCGTGCACCAGGCTGAAGTCGGCCGGACCGCCATCGCGGATTCCTCCCGCTTCGGGTTCACCTAGCAGCTCGCCGCCCCGCCATGTCGCCGAGCCCAGCGCCTCCCAAGGCTCGAATCCCGCCTCGACGAGACTCTCGACCTCCCAGGCCAGCTGGTTGGCCCGCGTCGAGCCGCCTCCGAAGTCGGTGCCGGTCGCGACCGCCACGCCGGCGGAATGGGCCAGGCGGACGCTCTCCTGCGCCCTAGCTTGTCGGTCGAGGATCCTCTTCCGGCCCTCGGGGGAGACGAACCGGTCGATGGTCGTGGTGGTCGCGAAGCTCCGCCATGACCGGAAGACCGCAAGCGTCGAAACGAGAGCCGTGCCCCGGCCGGCCATCGCGGCAGCGATCTCGGCGTCCAGCTCGAAACCATGCTCGAGCGCATCGACGCCCGCGGCCACTCCTTCGCGCGCGCCCGCCAGGTTTCCGGAATGGGCCGTCACCTTCGCGCCCCTGGCATGAGCAGCCGTCACCACCGGCGCGAGCTCGCTGCGTGTCCATGGCGCGACCCCGGGCTCCGGCCCATCCAGGTAGAGCTTCAAGAGGTCCGCGCCGTCGTCGAGCTGGCCCATCGCCAGCCTCAGCAGCTCGTCCGCGGACTCCGCCTCCACGGAGCGCTCACCCGGCATGGTCCCGGCGCGATCCAGCCACGTACCGGCGGCCCGAACGTGCGGCAGATTCGACCGGCCGCGCCACCGGTCTCGGACGCCGAGGCTCAGGGCCCGCATGCGGCCATCGATCGGGTCCGCCACCCTGGGCGCACCGACGTCGCGAGCCCACCTGACTCCGGCGCTGGTCATGAGCCGGCCGTTGCGATCGGCCACGGCCAGCAGCCGCTCGGGCGGATCGTCGATCCGGGCGATCCAGTGGGCACCGCCTGGAAGCGTGAGGTGGCTGTGGCAGTCGATCATGCCGGGCACGATCGTGGACCCGCTCGCGTCCACGACGGTCGCTCCGGCCGCCCTTGGCGGTAGCGGACCTTCGTCGTCGCTGGGCCGGATCCAGGCGATGACTTCATCGACGACCAGAATGCTGACCCCCCGGCGGAGCCGGTCCGAGCGGCCATCCGCAAGCGCGCCGTCCCGGTAGACCGTAGCCGTCACCGTGCCATGCCCCGGCTTTCCAGTGCCGTGGGACTCGCCGACCGGCGGCGCTCCCAGAGCGCTCTAGCCCGCTGCCGTTCGATCGTCCGGTCGTGCGGCGGGCTGGTGGCGACGAGCCCGTCGAGGAGCCGCTGGGTCGCCGCGGTGACGGCCTCCACGGCGCGATCGAAGGCCGCTTCGTTCACGCGGGCCGGCCGCGTCATGCCGCTGACCTTGCGGACGTACTGAAGGGCTGCGGCGTGGACCTCCTCGGCGCTCGTTGGCGGCTGGTAGTTGTGGAGTGGTTGGATCGATCGACACATCCTGGAACCCCTTGAGTCAACTGCGTGTCCTGGGTCGGATTATCCCCCGCTGCCACCGCCGAGCCGATTGTCAAGCCCTTCGATCGTAGCCTCGACCAGCGGGCTATGCGCGACCATCTGATCCAGGTCGGTCCGGTTCCAGGCTCGGGCGACGTGGGCCAGGATCTCCCGGCGCTCGGCCTCATCGGTGACCACACGAGCCGTGGCACGCAGGTCCGCCCTCACCTCGCGCTTGAGGTGGAACGTGAAGTCCGGATGGGCCTCGAGATTGGCCAGCCAGCTGCGCCTCCGTTCAGGGTTCGGCCTGCCGCTGATGTAGATCCGCCCGTCGATCACGTGATAGACGATCTCGATGCGGCGCGGCCGGCCGGTGCGACGGCCCGTGGTGGTGATATCGATGACGCCGCCTCGCGCCAGCGCCAGGCGGATCGTCTCGTCCACAAGAAGATGCCCCGGCCGATGGCGGTTCAGCCGACCGCCGCGCCCGCGGTCGGGGCATCGGACGAGGCCACCCCCAGCTCGGCCAGCAGCGAGGCCAGCGCCCGACGGTGCTCCTGCGTCCCGAAGTCATGGAGCGGGTGGCCGGGGAGGGCGTGCTCTTCCGTTCGGCCCGAGCTGCGGACGTAGATCACCGGATAGATGGCGCCCTCGGCGTTGGCCTCGATCGTCGCCGCGACCGCGTCCGATCCGCCGGCGTCCAGGAAGTGGGCCAGCGGCAGGATCCCATCGTCCGCGATGCCGCGATCCCGGTCGAAGGTGACGACTCGCGCGAGGTAGGCCCGCTGATGCCACAGCTCCGGGGCCCGGCTGATCTCGTCGAGAAGGAAGGGCAGAACCTCGCTTTCGGCCAGCTTCCGACGCTCCCGGGCCACGCCGAAGTGCTTCTCGGCGATGTGCCCTGCGAGAAGGCGGGCGTTGTAGCGGGCCCCGTGCACCGCGCCGGAGTTGGCCGGCAGGCCGTGCTTCTTGAGACCGGCCGAGCCCTGGCTGATCGTGCCGGCGAAGTAGATCCCGGGGACGGTGGCGCTCTCCCAGAATGGGGTCTGAGCGGGCAGGCGGCTGGCTCCGAAGGTTGCGACCCCAAGCGCCGGCAGGTCTCGCAGAGGCGCCACGAACCCGGTCGCCGCGATGGCCTCGTCGACCTCCAGGGCGACCGGGTCCCCGCCGGCCGATGGCTTGACGGTCACGCGCAAGACCTGGCCTTCGCCGGTTGGCTCGATACCCACGATCGACGCCTCCAGTACGGCGACCCCCCCGGCCAGGACGTGGTCCTCGTACGGCTGGAGGTACCGCGCCCGAATCCCGACCAGTGAGCGGGTGACGACCGAGAGCTTCGCAGGACTCGGAGACGCCAGGACGATGGCTCGGGCCCAGGGCAGCAACCCGCTGGCAAGCTCGAACCCGGAGTTCTGCTTGCCGACGATGAAGATCCGCTTGCCGGCGTACGTTTCCGCCGGTCGCGTGTCAACGTAGTGCGGGACGCGGTCGAGGCCTGGAGTGGGCGGCACGAACGGCTCGGCGACGCCGACCGCGAAAACGGCCACCCGGCAGCGATACTCGCCGTCGGATGTCTCGAGGACGAAGCGGTCGCCTTCGGCGGTCGATTCTCGTCTGGTCGCCATCCAGTGGCAGTCATAGCGGACCGCGATTCCGGTGCGCTCCGCGAATGTGCCCAGGTTGAGCTCCATCTCGGCCCGCGACGGGAAGTAGGACGTGCCGTCCATCAGGCCCGGCCTGGAGGGCCCGGCTCTGGGGCTCCTCGGCAAGCAGGCTGTTCCAGTCGTACCTCTCGTAAGCTCTCGTGCCGCGCTCGGCCGGGGCGTAGGGCTTGGTCCAGCTCAGGAGACGCTGGAAGAACGGGAAGCGCAGGAACATCCCGCCCGGCGTCGCATCGGCCGAAAGCACGGCGTGGTTCACGCCAAGACGGCGCAACGTGTAGCTGAGCTGCAGCCCGCCCGGGCCGCTGCCGACCACGACCAGCGGATACTCGCCCGGGGGGAATGGTCGCGTGTCGCGGACTTTAGCCGCAGATATGGCCGCCACGTCGTCAGCCGCGGGCACGGGTCGTGTTCCGGAGGCGCCTCGTCTGATCGAGCAGCATCCGGTACATCACCGCAGGGTGAGCCAGCAGGAAGTCGTGCAGGGCCGGTCCGGCAAGGTGCAGACAGCGCATGGGAATGGATGGCGACAACGTCGGCCGACGGCAGCTCGCCGAGCAGGACCGAGACCTCGCCAAAGAAGTCGCCACGGCCGAGGACCGCCACGTCGCGTCCCGAGGCGCGTATTGCCACCTCGCCCTCCAGGATCACGTAGAACCCGGAGCCCGTCAGCCCCTGGCGCAGAATCCGGTCCCCTTCGCCAAACCACGCCTCCTCGAACTCGTGAGCGACTGCCTCGAGCTGGGGACGCGGGAGGTCGGCGAACAACGCAAGCCCCGCCAGCTCGTCCGTCAGCTCCATCACCTGCGCCATCGACATACCTCCGGGATTCGGTTCGCCGGCGCGCAATCGCCGCGCGATCATTCGCGAGCCAATGGTGTTCCGACGGACCGCGTCCTGGCCGATTCGCCCGCATTTCGTTCCCGTTTTCGGCGCCTCTCCGCGCCTGGCGCGACGATCGCGACACGCGTTGACACCTCACGGGGGCCCGATAGCATGCCGGTCACCCCGGACTCGACCCGGGGCCTGCATTGGAGGCCAGCGCGTATGGCGCTCACGCCGGCGCAACGCGCCCATCTGCTGGAAGACCGTCGGGCTCTTCTCGGTCACGGGCGCCCGAGGCCGGGCGGCCATCGCCAGGCGCGCCGTCGAGGTCACGTTCGCGAAGGGACGGCGGATCGCCCGTCAGGGCGAGGTGGAGACGGGCTTCTTCCTGATCGTGGCCGGCTCCGTCAGCGTCGTCCGCGACGGCGAGGAACTGGCCCGTCTCGGCCCGGGAGAGTTCTTCGGCGAGCTGTCTCTCCTGGACCGGCAGCCACGGATGGCCTCGGTCGTGGCCGACGAGCCGACGACCTGCCTGGCTTTGCCGTCGTGGGAGTTTCCGAAGCTCCTCGAGACCGAACCTCGGATCGCGTCAGCGGTTCTCAAAGAGGTCGCGAGCCGGTTGCGGGCCCTCTCGACCGACCGACTTCGTTGAGCCCGATGCCTCCGACCCTCGACCTCCCGACCGGAACCGTCACCTTCCTGTTCACCGACATCGAGGGCTCGACACGACTGCTCCAGCAGCTGGGCGACGCCTACCCGGATCTCCTGAGCGAGCATCACCGTCTGCTCCGCAAGGCCGTCGAGACGGAAGGCGGGGTAGCCGTCGGGTCGGAGGGAGACTCGCTTTTCGCGGCCTTCGGCAGCGCGCCGGCGGCGGTGGCCGCGGCCGTCGGCGCTCAGCGAGCCCTGGCCGAGGGGCACTGGCCGGAGGGCGCGACCGTTCGGGTGCGGATGGGGCTCCACACGGGCGAGGCGCTCGTCCGCGACGGTACCTATGTAGGTCTCGACGTCCACCGCGCCGCCAGGATTGCGGCCGTTGGCCACGGCGGGCAGGTCCTGATCTCCGAATCGACTCGGGTGCTGGTCGATCAGAGCTTGCCGGAGGGGGTCGAGCTGCGGGACCTGGGCCGGCACAGGCTCAAGGACCTGGCCCAGCCGGAGCGCATCTTCGACGCGCTGATCGCCGGACTGCCCACACAATTCCCGCCTTTGCGATCGCTCGACGCCACTCCGAACAACCTGCCCACACAGATGACGAGCTTCGTGGGGCGCACGCACGAAGTGGCGGAGGCGAGGCGCCTGCTCGCCACCACCAGGCTTCTGACTCTCACCGGGCCGGGTGGGACGGGCAAGACCCGTCTTGGTCTGCAGGTTGCGGCAGAGTCGATCGCCGACTACCCCGACGGCGTGTTCTTCGTCCCGCTCGGTCCGCTCGACGACGCCGAGATGGTCGCGCCGGAGATCGTTCAGGCCCTCGGAATGAGGGAGGCCCCTAATCAGCCGCCGGCCGCCAGATTGACCGAGTACCTGCGCGACCGCCGCCTGCTTCTGGTCCTTGACAACTTCGAACAGGTGCAGGCGGCCGCGACGCTCGTCGGGGAACTTCTACGGGCGGGCCCCGGGCTCCGCGCCGTGGTGACGAGCCGGTCGCCGCTGCACATCTATGGTGAGCGGGAGTACGCCGTCCCGCCCCTCGGTCTGCCGGCGGCTGGAGCGGTTCCGGACCCGGCGGAGCTAGCACGGTACGAGTCGGTCGCACTCTTCCTCGAGCGTGCGTCGGCGGTCAATCCGGACTTTCGGCTCACTCCCGCAAATGCCGCGGCCGTGGCCGAGATCTGCACTCTCCTGGACGGCCTGCCGCTGGCGATCGAGCTGGCCGCGGCCCGAATCGAGGCTTCTGCCGCCGCAGGCGCTGCTGGCTCGGCTGGGTCAGCGCCTCGACACGCTGAACGCCGGCTCGCGCGACCTGCCGGCCCGACAGCAGACCCTGCGAGGCGCGATCACCTGGAGCTACGACCTGCTGGCTCAACAGGCTCGGCGACTGCTGGCCTGTTTCTCCGTGTTCGTCGGCGCCGACCTGGAGCGGCCGAGGCCGTCTGCGGTGGAGACGGTTTCGACGTTCTAGCCGGGCTTGGCGGAACTCGTCGATCAGAGTCTGATCCGACAGGACGAGACAGACGGTGAGCCTCGCTTCTCGATGCTGTTAGTCATCCGTGAGTTCGCCCTGGAGCGGCTCGCGGAACTCGAGATCGCCGCCGACGTTGCCGAGCGCCACGCCTCCTTCTATCGCGATCTGGCCGAGGCCGCCGCTCCGGGCCTGACAGGCCCCAACCAGAAACGGCTTCTCGACGGTCTGGACCGCGAGAACGGCAACCTTCGAGCCGCCCTGACTTGGTCGATCGAGCACGACGCCGCCGAAACGGGCCTGCGGCTCGGGGCGGCGTCTGTGGCGCTTCTGGCAGATGCGAGGGTTGCTCGTTGAGGGGGCCGGGTGGCTCGAGCGCATCCTCGCCATGCCCGACGTGGGAGCCCACCCGGCCGCCCACGCCAAAGCTCTCGAGGCGGCTGGCGGGGTCGCCTACTGGCGGGCGGAGATGCCCCTGGCCATGGAGTATTACGAGGCATGCCTGGCGCTGTGCCGCCAGATCGGCGACAAACGGGCCATCGCCAACGCCCTCTACAACTGGGGCTTTCCAATGCTCGTCAACAAAGAGGCCGTTACCAGCTCGCGCCCGGCGTTCGAGGAAAGCCTGGCAATCTTCAGAGAGCTCGGGGACCGAGAGATGATCGCGCGAGTCCTGTGGGGACTGGGCAATGCGCACTACTTCGACGGGGACTACGCGGCTGCTCGGGACACGTGGCTCGAAGATGTCGCCATGCTGCGGACAGTGGAGGATCCGTTCAGCCTGGCCTGGGCTCTGCGTATGCTGGGGCTGGCCTATCACGGACTGGGCCAGACGACCTCTCATTCAGCGCCACTATGGCGCGAGGCCCTCGAGCACTTCGCCGCGGTAGGCGACGTTTCGGGCGTCACCATCCTGCTCGGCGACTTCAGCCTGCTCGCCACGGCGGCGGGCGACGTCCTGCGGGCCGTCCGCCTGGATGCGGCCTCCCTGAGGCTCGCGGACGTCGGAGGGGCGCAGCTCGGCTCGCTCGCAGGCCGCATAGAGGAAGGCCGTCCGGATGCCAGCTCGCTCGATCCCGTCGCAGTCGCGGCCGCGGTCGAGGAGGGCCGGCGGATGTCGGTCGAGCAGGCGGTTGAGTACGCCCTGGCAGGAACCACGGCCGCGCCGGCCGGTGTTACCCCGGCCACGACCAGGCCGTGAACCGCCGGACCGGCACGCTGCTGGCCGCCATCCTCGGCTCCGGAGTCGTCTTCCTCGACTCGACCGTGGTCAATGTGGCTCTTCAGCGGATCGGGCAGGACTTGCCGAGCAGCTACTTCGGCGTGCTCGAGGGTCAGTCGTACGTCTACAACGCCTACCTGCTGAGTCTCAGCGCGCTGCTGATCCTGGCCGGCGCTCTGGCAGACGCCTACGGCCGGCGGCTTCTCTTCGTCGTCGGCCTCGTCGGTTTCGGGCTCGCCTCGGTCATGTGCGGCTTCGCGCCAAACATGGAGACGCTGATCCTATTCCGGATCATCCAGGGCGCGGCCGGGGCGCTGCTGGTGCCGGGCTCGCTGGCGCTGCTGACAGCAACCTTCCAGGGTGCCGACCGGGGCCGCGCCTTCGGTCTGTGGGCCGCCGCCTCCGCGGCGACTTCAATCCTCGGGCCGGTCGTGGGTGGGGTCCTCGTGGAGACGGTCTCGTGGCGGGCCGTCTTCTTCCTGAACGTGCCGCTGATAGCGCTTGCACTGTGGGCTGCGTGGCGATACGTCGACGAGAGCCGCGACCCCGAGGCCGGGCATTCATTCGACTGGGTCGGCGCGGCCGTGATCGCTCTTGCGGTGGGCGGTCTCTCGTTCGGGGCGATCTACGGCCAGCAGCACGACTGGCGCAATGCGGTCGGGCCTGTGGCGTTGGTCGTCGGCGCCGCCGCAAGCGTGCTCTTCGTGGTCCTCATGGCGCGCGGCAGACATCCTCTCGTTCCGCTCGGCCTGTTCCGGTCGCGCAACTTCACGGTGACGAACCTATCCACGTTGCTGATCTACGGCGCCCTCTACGTCGTGGGCTATCAGCAATCGATCTTCAGCCAGGGGACGCTGGCCTACTCCGCCGCCGCAGCCGGCTTCATCGGTGTTCCGGGCGCACTGCTGCTGATCCTGCTGTCGTCCCGAGTTGGGGCGGTGAGCGCCCGCCTCGGGCCTCGCCGGTTCATGGCAATCGGTCCCGCCATCATGGGTTGCGGGGTCCTGTGGCTCGCCCGCATGCCTTCGAGCAGCCCCGCCTGGGACCTCCAGGCCGGTGCTCCAGGGAGCTGGATCCCTTCCAACGGATACCTGGCCGATTTCCTGCCGGCAGCATTGCTGTTCGGCCTCGGAATTGCCATCACGGTGGCGCCGCTGACTACTGCACTGATGGCGTCGGTGCCGGAAGCCCGCGCCGGCCTCGGTTCGGCCGTGAACAACGCCATCTCGCGCGTGGGTCCGCAGCTCGCGGGGGCCCTGATCTTCGTCGCGATAACCGGTGCCTTTTACGCCGACCTGTCCAGCAGGGTCCCCGGACTCGACACGACCTCGCCGCAAGTCCGGCAGGAGGTTCCGCCGCTCAACCGGCCGGACGCCTCGGTCGCCCCCGCGGTTGCCGCCGCGGCCCGCGAGGCATCCACTGATTCATTCCGCCTGGCAATGGGCCTCGCGGCCGGCCTGTTACTGGCAGGCGCCGCGATCAACGCCGCGGGCATCCGCGATCCCAAGCGCCCGCTCCTGCCGGAAATCGCATAACCGGCGGATTGCCTTCGGGACCGCCTGTTGGCCAGGCTGTCTTTCGGTCGCCGACAGTCGACCGCATTGCGTGGAGAACCGCTCCGGACAAGGAACTGCCCCGCCGGTGGGCGGGGCAGTTGATCCGGTGCGGAAACGGCGCTCAGACGAAGCCGTTGGTGTGCAGCCACTCCTTGGCGATCGTCGCGACGTCCTTCTTGTCGAAGACGTACTCGGCGTTGAGCTTGGTCAGATCGGCCGTGTTCATCTTCGCCGAGACGTCGTTGAGGATCTTGTCGAAGCTGGGCTTGTCCACCTTGGCGAGCAGATCGTTGCGAACGAGCGGGGCGATGTTGTCCGCCGGTTGCGTGTGCTTGTCGTCGGCCAGGACCACCCAGCCGTTCTGGACGATGTCCGGCTGCGTCGAGCACAGCTCGCCGACGGAGATCGTGCCGGCCTTCAGGGCGTCGACCATCGGCTGGTCGCAAGCCGAAAGCGGCAGGGCGCCCGAAAGGTCGACCCCGTAGGCGGTCTTGATCGCCGCTGCACAGACCGGGTTGGTGGCGCAGTCGGTTGCCACGCCGAACTTGAGCTTGGTCTGGACCGCGGCCAGGTCGCTCATCTTGGTCAGGCTGTTCGCCGTCGCGGTCGCCTGGGTCACCACGAACGCGTTCTGGTCGGCCGCGGGCGAGTAGTCCAGGACGGTGATGCCACCGCCCTTGCCGGTCAGGATGGCCTGCAGCGCGGCCGCATTCGCGGCCGGGTCGCCGGTGGTCTTGGTGGCGTCGTAGTAGGCCAGGCCGCTGCCGACGTACTCAGGCTTGAGGTCGAACTGGCCGCTCTCGAGAGCCGCCGCGGTGACCTTGCGAGTACCCAGGCCGATGCCCGTCCGATCGACGGTGTAGCCCTTGGCTTCGAGCGCCTGGCCGTAGATCTCGGCCATCAGTTTCGACTCGTAGAAGCCATCCGAGCCGATCTTGACTGTCGGTTTCGCTGGACTTGGGCTGCCCCCACCCGTCGAGCAGGCGCTGAGCAGCACCAGCATCGACGCCCCGAGGGCGAGCATGCGGGTTAGCCGCATTGGGTCACCTCCTGTGCTCGTCGCGCAAACCCAGGACTTTGGGCCGCCCCGACGTCCCCCGACTATAGGGGGCGATCGTCGCGACGCATAACGGGCGTCCGCCTGATGTCCGCCTGATGAACCGGATTTCAGGCAAGTCCGAGGTTCGGCTCAGCGAGCGGTACGGCGCGACAATCCCGGCGAGACCAACCTGCGCTCCAGAAGCGTGAAGACAGCGAGCGTGGCCAGGGCCAGCGCCGCCACGAGAACCACGCCTCCGAACAGCTCGCCGTCGTTCTTGTTGTCGTTGCCCAGGATGATGTAGCGCCCCAATCCACCGAATCCGAAGACCGCACCGAGCGTTGCGGTGGCGATCACCTGAACGGCCGCGGACCGGATCCCGGTAGCCAGCACCGGCAGGGCGATCGGCACCTCGAGGCCGAGCAGGATCTGGCGCTCGCGCATCCCCATCCCGCGGGCCGCCTCCACCAGGTCGCGATCCACCCCGGCGATCCCCTCGTAGGAGTTGACCAGGATCGGCGGGCCGGCCAGCACGATCATGGCCACGAGCGTCGGGTAGAGCGTGAAGCCAAGGTTGGGGTCTATGGCCGTGGTGAACGGCACCAGCAGGCCGATGACGGCGAACGACGGCAGGGCGCGCCAGGCGTTCGCGGAGCTGACGACGAGCCACGACATTCGGCCGGTGTGGCCGATCCACAGACCCAGGGGCATCGCGACCAGGGCCGATAGGAGGAGTGAGAGGCCGCTGATGGCGACGTGCTCCTCCAGGCGCGCGGGGATGCCGTTGGGGCCCTGCCAGTGGATCGGATCGGCAAGCCACTGCGCCGTGGCACTCACCAGGTCCATCAGCGGACCGCCGCTCGAACGGACGCCCAGGGGGTAAGGCGCCGCTGCAGCAGGACGAAGGCCAGGTCGGCGAGCACTGCCAGGCCGATCGACAGCAGGCCGCCGACGAGGATCTCGGTTGTGAAGTGGCGGTGGTAGCCGTCGAGGATGTAGTAGCCGAGCCCACCCAGGCTGTCGCCCAGGATCGCCGAGACCGTGACCAGCCCTATGGTCGACACGGTCGCCAGCCGGAGACCGGCGATGATGAGGGGGATCGCCAGCGGGCAGCTCGACGCGACGCCAGCGCTGACCCGCCGTGTAGCCCATGCCGTCGGCGGCGTCCAGCACCTCCGGCGGGACGGAGTCGAAGCCGGCCACGATGTTGGGCACGAAGAGGATCACCGTGTACAGGACGAGCGGCACCTCCGCGGTCAGGACGTGAGATCCCGGTGATGGCGACCAGGGCCGCGAACATGGCGAAGCTCGGGATCGTGTAGACGGCGGTCGCCAGAACGGTTACGTACGGGTACAGTCGCCGGCGTCTGACCGCCAGCGCCGCCAGATTGAACGAGATGGCGAAGCCGATGCCAACGGCCAGGGCGGTCAACCCTAGGTGCTGCTCGACTCGGCCGAGAATTGGCCCCAGGTGCGCGAAGAGCCAGTCCCAGCGGACCAGCGGCTCGCCGTTCATGCCCGGTCTGCCCGGCGAAGGTCGTCCTTGAGGGCGCTGGCGATCGCGTCGACGGTGACGAACCCGCGCGGCCGGCCGGCCTCATCCAGGGCCACGCCGCCCCTGGTATCGGCGGCCAGCAGAATCGACAGGGCGTCGCGGAGCTTGGTCTCGGGGCGGAACGCCGGCAGTCCGTCGGTCACCCCGGTCGGTTCCGGCTCGAGGTCGGCGACGGTCCGCAGCGAGAGCCGCTTGAGGCCCCGATCCATCCCAACCAGGCTGGCCACGAACTCGGACGCCGGGTGGGCCAGTATCGCGTCGGGCGGGGCGAACTGAGCCAGGCGGCCACCCTGCTCCAGAACCGCGATCAAGTCGCCCATCCGGATGGCCTCGTCGATGTCGTGGGTTACGAAGAGGATCGTCTTGGCCAGCTCGCGCTGCAGGCGCAGGAACTCGTCCTGCAGGCGCTCCCGAACGATCGGATCGACCGCGGCGAATGGCTCGTCCATGAGCATCAGGGGCGGGTCCGTGGCCAGCGCCCTGGCCACTCCGACGCGCTGGCGTTCCCCGCCGGAGAGCTGCGCGGGATAGCGGTCGCGATACCGGTCCGGGTCCAGACCGACGAGCGAAAGCAGCTCGGTGCTCCGGTCCCGCTGGCGCTCCTTCGACCAGCCCTCCAGGCCGGGCACCACGGAGACGTTCTGCCCGACCGTGAGGTGAGGGAAGAGACCGACCTGCTGGATGACGTAGCCGATGCGCCGCCGCAGCGCGGTGACGTCTTCGGCCATGACGTCCGATCCGTCCAGCAGGATCTGGCCGGCCGTCGGCTCGATCAGGCGGTTGACCATCTTGAGGCTGGTCGTCTTGCCGCAGCCGGACGGTCCCACCAGGACGCAGATCGCCCCCGCCGGCACCTTGAGCGAGAGGTCGTTGACGGCGCCGGTGGCCGAGGCGCCCGCGCCATAGCGCTTGGTCACGCCACGGAATTCGAGCGATGCCGCGCCGGCGCCGCCGGACGATCGTGCCGTCATCGATTGCCCTCCGAGTCCTACCCGTGCGGGCGGCTCCTGGCTTGTACGGTCGGATTGTCGCAGCGGGCCGGCGAAATGGCAGCAGCCCGGTCCACGGGTTGCGCAACGCGACGGACGCGCCGGCGGCACGGGAGGTGACCAACCTGGCCGACGCTAGACTGGTCCGGCCCGATCGAGGTGATCCTCTGGCTGCCACAACGGAGCGGAACGTGAAGCAGACGGCCAACTACAGCAGTTTCGAGGAGCTCGACGTCCGGGTCGGCCGGGTCGTGACCGTCGAAGATTCGAGGGCTCGCAAGCCTACCTACCGCCTTACGGTCGACTTCGGCCCGGAGATCGGCGTAAAGCGTTCGGTCGGCGCGTACAGGAACTACCGGCCTGATCAGCTGGTCGGCCGCCTGGTGGTTGGCATCGTGAACTTCGGAGTAAAGCAGATGGGACCCGAGCTTTCCGAAGTCCTGATCCTCGGCGTCGAGAACGACCGCGGCGAAACGATCTACCTCACGCCCGAGTCCGACGCTCCGCTCGGGACCCGCGTCTTCTGACGAGCGACGCCTAGAGGCGGCCGCTGCGTGCGGCCGGGAGGCGTCAGCGCAGGCCCCATTGGCCGCTGAGATCCAGGACGTTCGTGCCGGCCTCCATCCTCAGGACGCTGGCTTGGGCCTCGGGCAGGCCCTCCTCGTAGGTCAGCCCTTCGGGGCTCTCTCGGAAGATCGAGGCGTAGAAGACGCAGGCGGCCAGGTACGTGCCGGCCGTGGACGGATGGCTGCCGTCGGTCTGCCACAGCTCGATCTCGGGGTGCTCTCGACGGACCACGAACCAGGTGAAGCCGACCGGCGCGACCGGGACGCCCAGCTCATCGGCGATCTCGAGATAGCTCTCGTCGATCGCGAGCTGCATGGTCTCGTAGGTTGGCGTCGGGGAACCTGGGATACCGTCGCGATGGGCCTGTGTCATGAAGAACATGGGCGTGGCGCCGGCGGCCTGGGCGCGGCTCGCCAGCTGCCGAGCGGCCGGGTACGTGTAGTAGCGGGCACCCGTCGAAGTCGCGGGCGTTTCGCTCTGCTCCTGCAGAACCACGAAGCTCCACGTCTGGGAGGAGATCTTGCCGAGCGAGTCGGCTGAGCGGGCGTGCTCCGCCAGCGTCTCCCCACCGCCCGCGACCATCGCCACTTGCACGAGGTGGCCGCCGGATCGAGCCAGGCGGGCGAACGTCTCGGGCAGGTCGTTCTCATACGTGTAGCTGTTGCCGAGGAAGAGAACGCGGACGCACGTTGGGGATCCCGTGGCGGGACAGGTTGGGCCCGTGGCGGTCCCGCAGCCTGCCACGCCCAGAAGGCCGGCGCAGGCGAGGAGCCTCAGCGCGGCGGCAGCTCGGGATCGGCGGAGCGAGGCCATCCGTGTAAGTATCGGCGGCGGGGACGCGCAGCTGACATAGAGGCGCAGCCGACATGGACGGCGCCGGCCGGCGCGACTGCACGGCCGAGCGTTCGGCCTTCAGTCGACTGGTGGGTGGGCCGCCGGCTGTCGGGCCCATCCGCTACCGGGAACCGGTCAGGGCAGCCACAGCTCCGCGCTGACCGATGTCGGATAGGTTGAGCCGTAGCAGGTGGGAACCGGACCGGCGCCCAGCGCAGGGGTTACGATCCTGCCCAACCCAAAGGGCATCACGGCCGCCACTCGCAGGTTCTGGGCGGGCGCCGCCTTGCACCAGTTGGCCCACGTCACGATGTCGTTGATCGTGCCGTTGGGGGCGAGGGCGTAGACGGAGTCGCTCGTCTTCACCTCGCCGCCGCCGGAACCCGCGTCCGCGATGGCCTTGCCGTGGCCGTCCACGATCTGCGTCTGTGGCGTGCCGCGCATGTTGCAGCTGGCCGAGGAGACGTTCGTGGCCGTGATGTGAGCATAGGTCGTGCCGGTGCTGCCTTCCCACAGGGTGATCGAGAGGCTTAGCTGCGCGCCCGTGCACAGCCCGATCGCCAGGGCCGGCAGAGGCGTCGGGGTCGGTTTGGGTGCGGCCGTGGGAGCCGGCTTGGGAGCAGGGGTCGGCGTCGGACTGGGGGTGGGCGCCACCGTGGGACTCGGAGTCGGCGTGTTGGTTGGAGTGGCGACCGGCGTGGCTGTGGCGGCAGCCACGGTGTCTGACGGGGCGGCTGTGGGTGTGGCCGCTGCCGTGCTGCAACCTGCGATGACCAGGGCGAGCCCGGCGCCCAGGAGCAGCAGATGCGCTAAGCCAGGCGTGGGGCGGGAGCGTTCCTGCGACCGACTCGACATCTCGATCCTCCAAGCCGGTTAGGGTGCCCGTTCGACTGGATCGGGACAGATCCGGCGCTGCCGCATTCTCGCCGCGCGACTGTCCGGTCAGCCGCTAGTGGGCCCAAAAGACTGGTCCGTGAGACGCCCGGTGCGCCGGGCGAACCGCCGGCCGAGCGTCCGATGGCGATTGACCTGAACCTCGAAAGCGAAGAACATCGAAGCTAGGCCAGGCGGGCCAAGAGTCGGGGCGCGGGCCGGGTCGTTCCCCGTTCCTGTTCATGTACGCCGCGCGAGTGCCCACGCCGAATGCGGACCTGCCGGCCCCACCGTGGCCGCGGCATCAGCCGCGCAGCGTCCGGAGGACATCGAGTGACCGCGATCATCCGAACCGAGAAGCTCACCAAGTCATACGGCTCGCACCGCGGGATCGTGGAGGTCGATCTCCAGGTCGAGGCGGGCGAGGTGTTCGGCTTTCTCGGACCCAACGGTGCCGGCAAGACCACGACCATTCGGACGCTCCTGGACCTTATCCGCCCGAGCAGCGGCAAGGCCTATGTCTTTGGCATCGAGTCGAGCGCCGATCCGGCCGCCATCCACCGCCGCATCGGCTACCTGCCAGGCGAGTTCGCCCTGTACGACCGGCTGACCGGGGGCCAGACCCTGACCTACTTTGGCAACCTGCGGGGCGGCGTCGATCGGGCCTATCAGGCGGCGCTCATCGAGCGCTTCGATCTGGACCCCATCGCGGCGCTTCCGGGAGTACTCCAAGGGCAACAAGCAGAAGGTCGGTCTCGTGGCCGCGCTCCAGCATCGGCCCGAGCTATTGATCCTCGATGAGCCCACGGCGGGCCTGGACCCCCTGGTCCAGCAGACCTTCTTCGCCCTGTTGCGCGAGTCGGTCAAGGCTGGGGCCACCGTCTTTCTCTCGAGCCACATCCTGTCGGAAGCCGAGCGAAGCTGCGACCGGGTGGCCATCATTAGAGAGGGTCGCCTGGTGCGCGTCGATCGGGTCGACGCCCTGCGCGATCTGGCCCACCACCAGGTGGAGCTGCGCTTCGCGGGCGATCCGCCGGCAGCCGAGTTTGCGAACCTGCCCGGGGTGAGCGACCTCGTGGTCGAGGATCATCTCCTGCGCCTGCGGGTTCTGGGGCCGATCACCCCGGTCGTGGCGGCTGCGGCCCGCCTGGGCGTGACCGACTTCCTTAGCCGCGAGCCATCACTGGAAGAGACCTTCCTCGCCCAGTACGGCCCCAAAGCCGGGGAGGCCAACTGATGGCCGTCCAAGCCGGCAGCCCTCCCCTTGGTCGTGGGGTTGCCACCGTCTCAATCTGGAGCCGCCTGTATGGCTTTGGCTCCATCTACGCCAAGACCATGCGGGACTCCCGCCTGGCCTTCCTGATCGTGGCCGGGCTCCTGGGCGGCATCATGCTGGCCGGCGACTATGCGTTTGGTACCGCCTACGCGACGCCCGCATCGCGGGTCGACCTCAAGACCGTCATCGATACCATTCCGGCCGCCCTGAAGGGCCTGTATGGCAATCCGGTCAACGTCGAAACGCTCGGGGGCTCGCTGAGCTGGAAATACGGCCCGTTCTTCGCCCTGATTGCCGGGTTGTGGTCGATCATGGCCCTGTCCGGCACTCTCGCGGCCGAGGCCCAACGGGGCAGCCTGGACATGGTGGCCGCCTCTCCGTTTGGGAAGTGGCGCATCGCCCTCGAGAAGCTGGCCGCCCACCTGACGGGCATGTTCTTCGCGATGGCGTTCCTGGCGATCCTCACGTACGTCGGCGCCGCGGCCTACGGCCAGAAGTCACTCGGCGACGAGATCCCCATCCAGGGCGCCATCGGGTTCGCCCTCTGGGTTGGGCTCATTGCTCTGGTGTCCGGATCCGTTGCCTGGGGACTGGCGCCGTTCGTCGGCCGGGCAAGCGGCGCGGGCGTCGCCGGAGCACTCCTGATCGGTGGATACGCGATCAGCGGCTATTCGGCATCCGTCCCGGCGCTGCAACTCCCGGCGGATCTGAGCTGGTTCCACTGGACGGCCAGCCACGTGCCCCTGGCCGGGCAGTACGACTGGCTCTCTCTCGTGCCGGTGGCAGTCCTCATGGTCGTCATGTTCGCAGTCGGCCTCGTAGCGTTCGACCGGCGGGATCTCGGAGCGACCAGCGCAATCCCGGTCCCGGCCATGCCGGGCGCACTGTTGGGCACGAAAGGCCCGACAGGCCGCGCCTTCGGCGAGCGCCTGCCGATGGCCCTGGCTTGGGGTACGGGCCTGGGCGTCTTCGCGGCTCTCATCGCGGCTTCCAGCCGGTCCTTCGCGGAGGAGATCGCTAAATCGAGCGAGACCTTCAAGCTGTTCACCACGCTGTTCAAGGGTTATGACATCACCACGGGAGGCGGGTTCCTCCAGCTCATGTTCGCTTACGTGGGCTACATGGTCATCGGGCTCGCGGCCGCGGTGCTGGTCTCGGGCTGGGCCTCGGACGAGACCGACGGCCGGCTGGAGATGCTCCTCGCGGCTCCGCTGGGGCGAGCTCGTTGGGCTCTCTCCGGCGGCGTGGGGGTCATGGGCGGGATCGCGGTCGTCACCGTCGTGGCCATGGCCGGCGTCGCGATCGGAGTCGCCGCCGCCGGCACGGACGTTATGACACCTACGCTTGGCGTGCTGCCGATCGGCCTGTTCGCGGCGGCCTCTGCGGGCATCGGCTTCGCCGTTGGCGGGCTCTACCGCAACAGCGTCGCCGGCGAGTCGGTCGCAGTCTTCGTCATCGCGACCTTCCTGCTCGACATGCTCGCGCCGCCTCTGAACTTGCCGGATTGGCTCCACCAGCTGGCGTTGTCGGCCCATCTTGGACTGCCGATGGTCGGCCACTGGGATCCGGTAGGAACTGCGGCTTGCGCTGTCATCGCCGTGGGCGGCCTGCTCCTCGGCGCCTGGGGCATGACCCGGCGCGACGTGGACTGACCACCGCAGGGCGTCCGGAAGGCGGCCCTCGCATCACTCCTCCGGCCCCCGTTCACGACTCCTTCACAGCTCGGCGCCAACCTTCGATCTGGGGTCGGCGATGCGCTCCAGGCCGGCCACAGTATTCCGGAGCGCGGTGAAGGAGATAGAGATGAGACGCGGAACATGGGTCCGCATCGTTGGGGCGCTGCTGGCAGTCGGGGCCATAGCCACGCTGATGGCCATTGCCTACGGCGCCGGATTCTCGGATGGTTCGGTGACCGACACTCGGAACCTCCAGCCCTGGGTCTTCGGCGGCGCATTCGTCGGCTGGCACATCGTCGGGTTGATCGTCAGCGTGTTCGTCCTCGTGCTGGTCTTCCGGCTGATCGCCCTGGCCGTCTTCGGACACCGCTACAGTCACTGGGATCGAGCCGCATCGGGCGAGTTCGGGCCCGCCGGCCAGCCAGGGCCCGGCACGTGGCGCGGGGGCTGGCACCACGGCGACTGGCGCTCGTCGGGGCAGGCCTTCTTCGACGAGTGGCATCGTCAGGCTCACGAGACGGCCGCGAACAGCCAGCCCGGCGCCGCCGGCGACAATCCGACCCGACCCACAGCCAGCTGAGCCAATCCGCCCCGGAGGGCCGAAGCGGCGGCGGCGGCGAATTAGGGCGGAGGGTCGTGCCTTCGCCCTCTTTCGCGTCGCCGGGCCGTAGGATGAGGAGACAGTGAGAACCGTCCTGGTCGTAGACGACGAACCTCGCATCGTGGACCTGGCACGCGAGTACCTGGAGCACGCAGGCTTCGCCGTCCTCACGGCCACGGACGGTCCCTCGGCTCTCACGGCCGCGCGCCTCAGGAAGCCGGACGTGCTGGTTCTCGACCTTGGCCTGCCCGGGATGGACGGCCTGGACGTGGCCCGAGCGATCCGTCGGGAATCGTCGCTGCCGATCGTGATGCTGACAGCCCGAGACGACGAGCTGGACCGAGTCCTGGGGCTGGAGATTGGGGCGGACGACTACGTCACCAAGCCCTTCAGCCCGCGCGAGCTGGTAGCCCGAATACGGGCGATCCTGCGGCGGGTCGATCGCGCGATGGAGCCTGGAGATCGGATCGAGGCCTCCGGCGTGTCTATCGACCTGGCCCGAATGCGCGTCGAAGCGGCGGGACGCACGGTCGATCTGACTCCCACCGAGTTCCAGCTGCTGGTCGCGCTGGCCCGCCAGCCGGGGCGCATCTTCACTCGCTCTCAGCTGCTCGACGCGATCCATGGCGTCGCCTTCGAGTCATACGAGCGGGCGATCGACGCCCACGTCAAGAACCTGCGGCGCAAGCTGGAGGCCGATCCGAGCCGGCCGCATTACGTTCTCACGGTCTATGGAGTCGGCTACCGCTTCGCCGAGGAGCCGGCGTGAACGAGCCCACGGCCGAGGAACGCGAGAGCGCGCGTGCCGCTGGCCGCGGCGACGACCGGGACGAAGGCCTGGAAAGCGCCGACGGGCAATGGGACCCGCGCGGACCCCGCGGTCGTCACCGCGCCATGAGCCGGCACGGCCGGTATGGCAGGCACGGTCATTGGGACCGGACCCCGTACACCCGGCCGGTCTGGTGGCCCAATGACGAGCCATGGCCGCCTCGAGACGAGTTCCCGCTACGCAGGCTGCGTCGCAGCTTCTTCATCCGATTCGCGATCGGAGTAACCCTTGTCTTCGTTCTCGTAATCGTCGGCCCGATCATCCTCATCGGGCAGCTTCTGGCCGCGACCGGCCTCCCTTCTCCCGGGTCGGGCATCCTGGCCGTGGTCATCGTCATCAGCGTGATCGCGGCCCTGAGCCGGACCGCCAGCAGCGCACGGCGCTTCGCGCTGCCGTTCGGAGACCTCATCGAAGCCGCCGGTCGGGTGGAGGCAGGCGACTACTCGGCTCGGGTGGTTTCGCCCGAGCGGGGGATGCGGGAGTTGCGCTGGCTCGTCCAGGCGTTCAACTCCATGGCGGCACGCCTGGAGACGGACGAGCGGCAGCGACGGACGCTTCTCGCCGACGTGAGCCACGAGCTGCGCACGCCTCTGGCCGTCCTGCGAGGCGAGCTGGAGGCGATGATCGACGGTATCCACCCCGTCGACGAGGCTCACCTGGCCGCGGCCGCAGAGCAGGTCTCGATGGTCACCCAACTCGTGGAGGACCTGCGGACGCTCGCCCTGGCGGAGGCCGGAACGCTGGCCCTGCATCGCGAGCCGACGGACCTCGCCGTTCTGGCTCAGGAGGCGGCGACATCTTTCGAAGGCCTGGCTGCCTCGGCCGGCGTGCGCCTCGAGGTGGAGGTTGCGAGCGACGTGCCGCTGGTGGACGTGGACCCTCTTCGGATACGCCAGGTGGCCACCAACCTGATCGCAAACGCGCTGCGCTACGCGCCACCAGGAAGTGCAGTGTCGATCGTCGCGGTTCCGCTGCCGAGTGCTGTCGCCGTATCGATCGTGGACAGGGGGCCGGGCATCGCCCCGGACGTTCTGCCTCATCTGTTCGAGCGGTTCGCGCGATCGGCGGATTCGCGTGGCTCGGGGCTGGGGCTGGCGATCGCCCGCCGGCTCGTGGAGGCCCACGGCGGAACGATTCGCGCCGAGTCGCCGCCCGGCGGCGGGACCACGGTCACGTTCGAGCTCCCCACCCAGCCCGAAGACGAAGTAAAGGCGGCCGGTTTCCCGGCCGCCTCTCGATATGGAACGCGGCTGACCTCAGTTCGGTAGCTGGCCCAAGGTGACGCTGACCGTGGTGGTGGTCCCGTCCTGATGCTGAACCTTGAGCTTCACCACGTCACCGGGGTGATGGGTGACCATGGTTTCCACGAAGGTCGCGCTGTCCGGGATCGCGATGCCGTCGACACCGACGATGACGTCACCTGCCACGAGGCCCGCGGTTGCGGCCGGGGCGCCGCGGACTACGGAGACGATCAAGGCGCCGGTGGGGTTGGCATCGCTAAGCGTCACTCCGAGGTAGGAGCGACCGGAGTTGGTGACTGTGCCACTGGCGATGAGCTGATCTGCGATCACCTTGGCCCGGTTGCTCGAGATCGCGAAGCCGATGCCGGGTGCGCTACCGCCGAGCTGCGCGTCTGTCGCCGCCAGAGTCGGGATGCCCACGACCTGTCCCTGGAGATCGACCAGGGCACCGCCGCTGTTCCCGGGGTTGATGGCGGCGCTCGTCTGGATCACGTCAGGAAGGGCATTGCCGTTGGGCTCGCTGACCTGTCGTCCCAGGGCGCTGACGATGCCTTCGGTGACGCTGGACTGAAGGCCCAGCGGATTGCCAATAGCCAGGACGAAGTCACCGACGGACAGGGCGGACGAATCGCCGAAGGTCGCAGGAGTGAGTCCCGAGGCGTTGATCCTGATGACCGCGATGTCGTCAGGCGTGTAGCTGCCGACGAGGGTTCCCGGATATGCGTGACCGTTGGAAAGCGTCACGGTGAACGTCGTCGAGCCGCTCACGACGTGAGCATTGGTGACGATGTCGCCCTTGGAGTCGTAGATGACGCCCGAGCCGAGGCCCTGGTCGGTCTCGATCTGCACGACCTCAGGCTTGACCTGCTTGATGACCGCGACCATCTGATCCTGGAGAGCGGCCGCCCCACTGCCCACTGTGACCGCAGGCGCGGGGACGGTCGTGGGCGTCGGTGTGGCCACCTGGAGCGCGGCCTGGGCGTTGGTCGCACCTGTCGGGCTCGGATTCGCGGCCAGGGCCGCGACGGCTGTGTTGGCCGTAGTCCCGAGGTTCGTAGTCGAGCCGGTCGAGGCACCGCACGCCGCCGCGACGATGCTGATCAGGACCAGGGAGAGGAACGGCGCGAGGAGACGGCTCGTCATTCGCCGCCGTGTTTGGGAAACCATGTGTTGCCTCCTGGATGCCGCACTCACCGGACCCGGCGGCATCGAATAGAGGGCATGGTCGTGTCGGTTGCTGAACTGAACCTGAAGGATAAGGACAGAATCGGCGGTCTTGGGGTCCGCCTCGTCAGGTGAGCCGAGACGGGTTCGCCAACCCGGCCAGCTCCTTCTCGCTGAAACAGGCCGACTCGAAGACGAAGAGCCGCGTCTCCTTCTCGCGCCATGAGGTCCCGGGAAGCCCAGCCTTGCGGCAGACGGCGTCGAGCATCTGCTCGGCATCCCAACCCTGCTCCGAGGCGACCTGGGGGAGCAGCAGCGCTCGACGCATGCCTCGCTCCACGACGATGCCGTGCCGTCCGGCCTCAAAGCCGGCCGGATCGGGCAGCTCGACCGGAGGCTCGAGCACGGACACCTCCAACTCGAGGGCCGGGACCTCGGATTCACCGACCGGGAGGAAGCGAGGATCGTCCAGGGCCGCGGCGACGGCGGCGTCTCGGACGTTGAGCCAGAGCGGGACGTCGTAGCGCATCAATCCGATGCAGCCACGGAGCTCGCCGCGTTCGTGGAGAGTGACGAAGGCCGCGGCCGGCTCGGCGACAGCGGCCGATGGTGCATCGATGGACCGGCCCAGGTGCTTGTCGTGGCAGACCGCACTCTCGATGGCATGGCGAGCTACGTCGAGGAGCAGCTTCTTGTCGGCTGGTTCTAGCTGTTTCGTGGTTGCCTCTCTGCTTGACGTGCAGACGCTACGCCCATGCCACGGCCGCGCCAGGGTCCAATGGAGCTTTCTCGGGTCCGCAAGCGCCCCGGCCGGCACGATTCGGCGCGAGACGGGGTCCGGTACATGGAGAGGGCCGCATTCCGGGTCGCCCGGTCCGCTCGGGCCGTTCGGCCCTTATCCAGTCTCGGATTCGGGACGAGCATCAGGCTCAAGGAAACGCGCCGAATGTCTCTGCCAGCGCCGGTTCATTCGCTCTCCGCCGAGTCAGCCAGGCTCGCCATGCTGGCTCTGTCAGAGCCACACCGTGCCGTACGTTGCGTCGCCTGCGCCCATCGGTGCCTGATAAGGCCCGGTCGGGCCGGGATCTGCCGGGTCCGCGAGAATCGCGACGGGGCACTGGTCACGCTCGTGTACGGCCGGGCCGTGGCCGCCAACGCGGACCCGATCGAGAAGAAGCCGCTCTTCCACGTCTACCCGGGCAGCGTCGCCTACTCGATCGCCACCCGCGGCTGCAACTTCCACTGCCTGCACTGCCAGAACTGGGCCATCTCGCAGTCGGCGCGGGACGGGTTCGCGGCCCCCTCCTTCGCCCTGGCGCCGAGAGACGTGGTCAAGGCCGCTCGCGCCGCCGGATCGCGAAGCATCGCCTACACATACACCGAGCCGACCATCTTCATCGAGTACGCGCTTGACACCGCCCGTCTGGCCGTTGAAGCCGGCCTGGCCAACCTCCTGGTGACGAACGGCTACCAGACGCCGGAGGCACTCGACCTTCTCGGACCCCTAGTCGCTGCCGCCAACGTCGATCTCAAGTCGTTCGACGATCGCTTCTACCGCAAGATCTGCGGCGCTCGCCTCGCCCCTGTCCTGTCCGCACTGGTCGGGATGCGCGAGCGCGGGATCTGGGTCGAGGTCACGACGCTAGTGATCCCCGGCCTGAACGACGACCCCGACGGGCTGGCCGCGCTCGCCCGCTGGATCGTCGCCGAGCTTGGGCCGGAGACGCCCTGGCACGTCAGCCGCTTCTTCCCGACGTACCGGCTGACGGACCTGGACCCGACCCCGGCCGCGACAGTGCGACTGGCCGTCGAGATCGGCCGGGCAGCCGGGCTTCACTACGTCTACTCGGGCAACATGGGCGACGGCGAGCAGGACACGCACTGCGCTGGATGCGGCGCCACCCTGATCAAGCGCCGGGGATTCCGGGCCACGCCGGCGGGGCTGGCCGACGGCGTGTGCAGTCGATGCGGCCGGGCCCTGGCGGGGATCGGTCTGGCCGAGCTCGACGGCAAGGCAGCCGTCCGATGAGTGGCCGGGCTCGGATTCCGGCCGTGGCCGGATCCTTCTACCCCGCAGAACCGGCGCGACTCCGGACGATGGCGGAGACGCTCATCGCCGCTGGGCGGGCCGCGCCCCGCCCAGCCGGCCTCACGCCGGGACCGGTCCTGGGGTTGCTGGTGCCGCACGCCGGCCTGGTCTATTCGGGCGGGATTGCGGCATTGAGCTGGGCGCTGGCGGGGGATATGAAGCCGGCGACCGTCGTGCTGGCCGGGACAGACCACCAGGCTTGGGCCGAGGGCGTGGGAGTCTGGACCGGCGGCCCTTGGCTGTCTCCCCTCGGCGAGGTGCCGGTGGACGATGAACTGGCGGCGATGATGGTGGCGCTGGGTCCGCCCTTCGCGGCAGACAATGAAGCCCACCTGACCGAGCATTCACTGGAGGTCCAGCTGCCTCTCCTGTCCGTGGCCTGCCCCGCCGCGCGGATAGTGCCGCTGGCTGTGAGCCCGCGGCTGCGATCCCATAGCCGAGCCGGGCTGATGCTTGGCCGGCTGCTGGCAGAACGGCGCTCCAGCGGGAAGGGCATCCTCCTCGTCGCCAGCTCGGACATGGCCCACTACCCTCCGGCCGACGTGTGCGAGAAGGCGGATTCGGAGCTGCTCAAACCGCTTCTGCGACTGGACGGCGACGGCCTGGACGATCTTGACGCAAAACTGCAGATGGACAACCTGCCGGGCCTGGTTTGCGGGTTGTGCGGCATAGACCCGGTCCGAGTGACGCTGGCCGCCCTGGCGGAGATGGGCGCGGTGCGCGGCATTCTCCTGGGCGCCGCGACCTCCGCGGACGCCGGCGGCGATCCGAGCCGAACCGTCGGCTACGCCGCAGCTGCATTCGTCTGACGGACGGCCTGTGAGCCGTCTCCTGCGCTGGCCCGGATCGCCGACGCACGGGGCGCCACACCCGGGCCGGCGTTCGACGGATTTGCCGCTTCTGCCGTAGCCTATTGCCTTCCCGCATCACGTCTGCGGGGGATCTTCACTTGTCCTTCACAAGCCGATCTCATCCTGATGACCGGTCGGACCCAGACAAACCGCGCACCCAAGGAGAGCCAAGCCGATGAGATCGGGAGACGCCGGAGAGGCGACGATTCACCCCGCCGTCGAAGTGAATTCGAGGGCTCGGTTCGAGATCCTGGGGGCCATCCTGCTGGCCCTCTTCCTGGGAGCGCTCGACCAGACCATCGTCGGCCCGGTCCTGCCAACCATCGCCAAAGATCTCAACGGGATCGATCTGTACACCTGGGTCGTGACCGCGTATCTGGTCACGAGCACTGCGGCCATTCCCGTGTACGGCAAGCTCTCCGATCTGTACGGACGCAAGCCCCTTCTGGTGGTGGGCATCTGCTTCTTCCTGTTCGGCTCGATACTCTCCGGGCTCAGCCAGACGATGTGGCAGCTGATCCTCTTCCGCGGCGTTCAGGGACTCGGCGCAGGGGCGCTCTTCCCGATCTCGCTGGCCGTGATCGGAGACCTCTTCACGCCGGCCGAGCGCGGCAAGTACCAGGGCCTGTTCGGCGCCGTATTCGGCATCGCTTTCCTGGTCGGACCCGCCATCGGCGGTCTCCTGACCGAGCACCTGTCCTGGCACTGGATCTTCTTCGTCAACGTGCCGATCGGGCTCGTCTCCCTGTACCTGATCGGACGGCTCCTGCCCACCGTGCGAACCGCCGGCGCGCGCTTCACCCTCGACATTCCCGGCGTCATCCTGCTGACCGCGGCCATCGTGCCGACCCTGATAGCGCTGACGCTGGCGGAAACCAGCAGTTGGGTGGACCCGGCCGTCCTCGGCTGGTTCGCGGTGGGCCTGATCTCGCTCGCGGCCTTCCTCTTCACCGAGACCAGGGCCGAGGATCCGGTTATCCCGCTCGACCTCTTCAAGAACCGGACCTTCGCGGTGTCGGCGGTGGCGACGCTATTCGCCATCTTCGGCTTCTCGACCCTGATCATCTTCCTGCCGCTGTGGTTCCAGGTCGTCCAGGGCGATAGCCCCACGGCCTCCGGCTATGCCCTGTTCCCGTTCCTGGCCGGGCTCATCTTCAGCTCGATCCTGGCCGGCCAGATCGTCAGCCGAACCGGCCGCTACAAGATCCTGGTCGCCGGCGCTATGGCAGTCCTGACGGTCGGGCTGGCGTTCTTCACGAACCTCCGGGACGACACGTCCACACCCGCCCTGTGGGCGTGGATGCTCATCGCCGGTCTGGGCGTCGGGCCCACGATGGCCATCTTCACGCTCATCGTTCAGAACGACGTCCCCTTCGCGAGGCTCGGCACGGCCACGAGCGACCTGACCCTTATTCGCCAGATCGGAACCTCGCTCGGGCTGACGGTCGCCTTCACATTCTTCCGCAATAACCTGACCTGGCCGCTGATCCACGACTCGGTGGTAACGGCCGGGGCGCCATTGCAGGCCGTCCCGCCGACGGCCCCGAAGGGCTTCGACGTAGGCAGCCTGACCGCCGTGGGAAGCACACCGGCCGACGCGCTCGCGAACATACCGAAGGAACTCGTCGGGTTCTATGCCACGGGCTTCCACCAGGCCTTCTCGATTGCCCTGGCTAACTCGATGTGGGTCGGCGTGGGCGCGGCCGCCCTGGCCTTCCTGACCACTCTGGCTCTGAAGGAGAAGCCGCTGCGTGCCCACTTCCACGCCGAGCAGGCGGCCAGAGCCGGTCTCGCGCATTCGCCGGTCAGGCCGCCGTCGCCGGAGGCCGCCCGAGTAACGACCGAGGCCGCCGAGTAACGACGGACGGGGCGGCAGGTCACCTGCGACAGGCCACCCGCCGGCCACCCTCCGGCCTGGCCGTCAGCTCTTGGGCCAGCGTTCCTCGAATACGCTGCTCCCCGACCAGCGCGCCACGTCGACGATCGAATCCAGCTCCGAAGCCGCGACCGCTTCATCGAGAAACTCGCGGAACTGGCGGACGCGGAGCAGGGGCCTCACTCGCTCCAGTGCCAAGCCCGACTGGTCGCTCATTTCCTGCCCTCAACGGTCCGAACAGAGACTTCCAAAGCTGAGGGATCCTCCGCCGCGACGCCCATGCCGGGCTCGCAACGGCCACGATAGGCGACCGGTGCCAACCGAGCATCGCGCCCGACTTTCCGGCTCGCGGGGAGTGGACCAGCCGCTCCGGAGAGCACAGAGTTGGGCGGAGTATCCCTGTGCCGTAGACTCGAGGCGTGACGACGAGGATCGATCTGACGGTCCGTCGATCGAGGGCGAGCCTGGCGGTCGGCTCACTGTGCGCTGTCCTTGCGCTATCCGCCTGCGGCAGCGGTCAGGCGACGCCCATTTCCGCGGCGGCGTCCAGCTCGCCTTCCTCGAGCATCGCGGCTTCGCCGGTCCTCGCCTCCAGCCCCACGGTCGGGCCGTCCGGTCCCTCGGCCACCCCGGCGCCTACTCCGTCCCCCACACCGTTGGTGCCGGACTTCCGTCACGTCTATGTGATCGTCATGGAGAACAAGGAGTACTCGAGCATCGTCGGCTCGAGCGCGGCCCCGTACCTCAACTCACTCATTGCCCGATACGGCCTGGCCACCAACTTCTACGGAGAGACTCACCCGTCGGAGCCCAACTACATTGCCCTCACCTCGGGAGGTCTCCAGGGCACCAACAGTGACGGCACCTATCACCTGGCCGCCCCGAACCTCTTCGATCAGATCGAGGCGTCGGGCCGAACGTGGCACGTATACGCCCAGGGTTATCCCGGGCAACTGCTACGCCGGCTCGATCTGGAGCGCCGGGGTGGACGGCCCCGGTGCGGCCGGCGAGTACGTGCGAAAACACAACCCGGCGATCACCTACACCGCCATCAGCGGTAGTCCGACCCGCTGCGCCAACATCACAGGGCTTGCCGGATTCGATCCCGCGGCCGCCGACTTCGAGTTCATCGTTCCCAACCAGATCAACGACATGCACAGCAGCTCCACCGCCGCGGGGGACGCCTTCCTCAAGGTATTCGTGCCCAAGATCACCGGCAGCTCGGCGTTCGCGGGCTCGGTCCTGTTCATCACCTGGGACGAGGGGTTCAGCTCCGTCCACGGAGGCGGCCACATCGCCACGATCGTCGCCACTCCGGGAATGCCGCCAGGATCCCGCGACGATGCGCTGAGCAACCACTACTCGATGCTCCGCACGATCGAGCTGGCCTGGGGTCTGCCGTTCCTCGGCCAGGCGCAGTCGGCCACGACGATGGCCTTTCCCTGGTAGCTCGGGGCCGTAGGCGAAGCCGTCGAATCCCCGTTCGGGCCCGACCGAGCGTCAGCCGGTCGGCCCGCGTGTCGCACCGGCCGATCACTGGCCTCTCGTCGCGGCGGCCGGCCGCTACGATCGGCGCCACATGCGATCTATCCGGAGGACGGGATGAGCACCGACAAGGTCGACGGCGACGGCACACGCGAGCGACCGTGGAAATTGAAGACACCAAGCGGTACGTCCGAGTACGAGATGTACCGCGACGAGAGCCTCGATCCGCCTGCCCTCGTCTGCACCGTCGGAACGACCGTGCTGCGATACCAGCTTCGGTGCCTGGACGATCTGCACGCCATGCTCAAGGAACGGGGCGACTGGGTCCCGCTCGGCAGCGCGGACGAGCAGAAGCCCGCGGTGGAGGGGACGGTGGAAGCGTGGGGCCGCTCACCGTCGAATCCGGTCGGCGGTTGGTACGGCCTGAAGAAGGGCCTGCGCGGCCGGTTCGGCATGTACGTGCCGCCGCTCATGGAGGCCCTTGGGCTGGCCGAGGTCGAGCACAACCCGAAGAACAACAGGATGCGGGCGCTCTAGCCGAGGTCTACACCCGGCCGGTCTGGTCACCCGGCCACGACCACGTCATCATGCGGCAGGGTCCCCAGGAGGAGACAGGCGTGGCAGTGAGCGACCGGGCGGGCAAACCGGCGGAGCCGTCGATTCTGGTCGACGTCGACCGGCTGATCGCCGCCTACTACGACATCCACCCGGACCCGAGCGTACCGGCCCAGGCGGTTGCCTTCGGCACGTCGGGCCACCGCGGCTCCTCGCTCGATGGCTCCTTCAACGAGGATCACATCCTGGCCACGAGCGAGGCGATCTGCCGATACCGGCGCGCCGGCGGTACGACCGGGCCCCTCTTCATCGGCCGCGACAGCCACGCCCTCTCAGAGCCGGCCACGCGCTCCGCTATAGAGGTCCTGGTCGCAAACGGCGTGGCGGTACTGGTCGACAGCGCCGATGGCTTGACGCCGACGCCGTCGGTATCCCACGCAATCCTGACGTACAACCGCGGCCGAGTCGACGGCCTCGCCGACGGCATAGTCGTCACCCCATCGCACAATCCGCCCGAGGACGGGGGCTTCAAGTACAACCCGCCGGACGGCGGCCCGGCCAACACCGACGTGACCGGAGGCGATCCAGCGCGAGGCGAACAGGCTGCTGGCCGCCCGGCTGGCAGGCGTTCACCGGGTGCCGTACGAGCGGGCCCTCGGGCGGGTTGGGCGCTACGACTTCACAGGAGTCTATGTAGCCGACCTGGCCCGAGTCATCGACATGGAGGCCATTCGAACCTCCGGCCTCAAGCTGGGCGTGGATCCCCTTGGCGGCGCGAGCGTGGGCTACTGGGCTGCCATCCGCGACCGCTATCGCCTCGACCTGACCGTTACCAACGAGGTGGTCGATCCGCAGATTCGCGTTCATGACCGTCGACTGGGACGGCCGGATCCGTATGGATCCCTCGTCGCCGTACGCGATGGCCCGGTTGGTGGCCCTGAAGGACCGCTTCGATGTGGCGTTTGCCAACGACACCGACGCCGACCGCCACGGCATCGTGACCGGCTCTGCCGGGCTGATGAACCCGAACCACTTCCTCTCGGCCGCCGTCGCCTACCTGTATCGGAACCGAGACTGGCGTCCCGAGGTCGCCGTCGGCAAGACTCTCGTCTCGACGAGCATGCTCGACCGCGTCGCCGCCGAGCTGGACCGCCGGCTCATCGAGGTGCCGGTCGGCTTCAAGTGGTTCGTCGCCGGATTGGTCGAGGGCTCCCTCGGCTTCGGAGGAGAGGAGAGCGCCGGCGCCTCGTTCCTGCGCCGCGACGGCACCGTCTGGACGACCGACAAGGACGGCCTGATCGCCTGCCTGCTCGCGGCCGAGCTGACCGCTCGAAGCGGACACGACCCGGCGGTCGCATACGGCGACCTGACGGCACGGTTCGGAGCGCCGGCATACCGCCGCGTCGACGCCCCCGCCACGCCCGGGCAGAAGGCGGTTCTGGCGAAACTCTCGCCGAACCAGATCGGGGCATCGGAGCTGGCCGGCGAGCCCGTCTTGGCCGTGCTCACGCGAGCACCCGGAAACGACGCCCCGATCGGGGGCGTCAAGGTCGTGACCGAACACGGCTGGTTCGCCGCTCGACCGTCCGGGACGGAGGACGTCTACAAGGTCTACGCCGAGAGCTTTCTGGGCGAGGAGCATCTCGACCGTCTCCTGGGCGAGGCTCAGGCTGTCGTGACCCGCGCGCTGGCGTCCGCCGGCGCCTCCGACTAGCGCAGGCGCCCGTTCGGACCACTCCGTGGAGCGTCCTGGCCCGTTGCATTGCGACACCGGCGCGGTATTCTGATCTTCACCTGCCGGCTGTGCCGCCACGCACGAGAGGTGACGGCAGGCAACAACCGCATCCGACCGTCGACCTAGTCCCGAATTGTCGAAAGTACTGACCGGGTGGGCCGGAAGGCTGTACTTGACGGCCAGACTGGCTCGTCTAACGTGTACCCCGCACACGGCCGTAATCTTGAGTGCCAGCGTGGATCAGCCCGATCGTCAGCAGAATTCCGTGACCGCCAGAGGCCCAAGCCAGGCGGTGGCCTCGCTCAATCGCGAGTTCCTCGCCGTCCTCGTGTCCGACGAGGCGGCCGGAATCGGCCGCGCCGTGGCCCAGATAGTGCGCGGCGACGGATGGCACGAGGCGAATGCTTCGGCCGTGCTGGTTGGGGCGCTCGTGAACTGGCTGGGCCCGGACGCCGTCACGCCGACCGGCTTCTATGCCAATGGCACCGGCCCGGTGGAGGCGGTCGCGCGGGTCGGCCAGTACTACATCACGGGGCACGGCATCGAGAACCCGGACGATCTCACCGTCAACTGCTGCCAGCGCCACCGCGCCAGGTTCAGCCAGTCGCGGCTCGAGGATCTCGACCTCACGGTCCCCAACTCTCGCTTCGTTATGGGCAGCCAGCTGGCTCAGCGGGCCGCCGAGCGGCTCGGCGTCCTGTTGTCCGAAGAGATCGATCCGGAGATCGCCCGGGTGGTTCTGGGCGTCTGAACGATCCCGCGACCGCTCTGGAAGCCGGCGCCAGGCGCGCCGGCTTTCGTGTATCCAGACCGCAGTCGGCGGCCCAGGGGAGTGTGCGCGGCGCGCGGGTTCCGCGGACCGGCCCCGTTGCGAGCCTGGGGGTTCAGCTCCGGAGTCGCGACTCGAGCTCGTGTGTGTGCTCCGACTCGTGCTCGAGGAGGCGGCGCAACATCCGGCGGGCAGTCCACCGCGGCTTCCCGCCGCGCTCGACGACTCGGGTCAGATCGTCCGGCGTCATGGCCCTCAAGCGGGCCATCAGGGCCGTCCGCTCGGCGGCCAGCGCATCCCACGGCCGGTCGCCTGCGCCCTCGATCGCGGCGATCGCCGCACTGCCGCCGCTCAGCGTACCGAGGGTAGCGCTGGCGTAGGCCCATTCCGCCCCCGCGACGTGCGAGAGGATGGCAGCAGCCGATCTCCCGCCTGCGGCCGGCTTGACGGTGAGTGGCTCCGACTGTGCCTTTGCCGCGGCCACCAGCTCCTCGCGCGACCACTCGGCCCAGCGCAGCTGGCGGCGGGCCTCCTCATCGGTCAGTGGCTCCCGATCGGGCGGGAAGAACTGCTGACCGAAGCCCAGAAACTGGCGCTCGATGACGTGCTCCGCGACGACGACCTCGACCGGTCCCGCCCCGGCCGGCGTCTCACCGTGACGACGCAGGAAGTCGAGCCGGGCCTCGATGGCCGATCGCGAGATCTCGATCGCCGCATCGGTGGTAGGGCCCACGGCGACACAGCCCGGCAGGCCTGGGACGAAAACCCACGTCTTGCGGTGCTGCGGCCCGGACTCGAGGAACAGCTCGAAACGCATCCGAACGTCCTCCTGCACGCAAGTTGCGCTCTGCCTCGCCGAGAGCCACTTACTCCTAGATGCCCAGCGCCTTCTCGGGCGGCACGAACTCGAGCCCGTGCGCCTCGGCCACGGCCCGATGGGTTACGTGGCCGCCGCAGACGTTCAGGCCGTCCAGCAGGTGGCAGTCATCGGCCATGGCCTTCCGCACGCCCTTGTCCGCCAGGGCGAGGGTGAAGGGCAGCGTGGCGTTGGCCAGGGCGAACGTCGACGTTCGGGCGACGGCGCCGGGCATGTTCGTGACGCAGTAGTGAACGACGCCGTCCACCACGTACGTCGGGTTGGAGTGGGTGGTGGGGCGGGACGTCTCGAAGCAGCCGCCCTGGTCGATCGACACGTCGACGACCACGGTCCCCCGGCGCATGCCGCGAATCATCTCCCGGGTCACGAGTCGAGGGGCCGTGCCGCCAGGGGTGAGCACGGCGCCGATGACCAGGTCCGCGGCCAGGACGCTCTCCTCGACGGCGTCGATCGTCGCGTAGCGTGTCTTGAGTGCAGGGGCGAAGGCCAGGTCGAGCTCTTTGAGGCGCGGCAGCGACTTGTCCAGGACGGTGACGTCGGCCTCGAGCCCGAGCGCCATCCGGAGGGCATTCATGCCGACGACGCCGCCGCCCAGCACGACGACCTTGGCTGGCGGAACCCCGGGGACGCCGCCGAGCAGGATGCCCCGTCCGCCCGCCTCGCGCTCGAGGGCATGGGCGCCGGCCTGGATGGACATTCGTCCGGCCACTTCGCTCATCGGCGCGAGCAGCGGCAGGCCGCCCCGCTCGTCGGTGACGGTCTCGTAGGCGACGGCGATGCTGCCGGACTTCAGGATTCCCTGCGTCTGGGCAGCGTCCGGGGCGAGATGAAGGTAGGTGAACAGAATCTGGCCCTCGCGCAGCATGCCGATCTCGGACGGCTGCGGCTCCTTGACCTTGACCACCAGGTCGGCCCGGCCGAAGACCGCCGCGGCGTCCGCGACGATCTCGGCGCCGACTGCCCGGTAGCGCTCGTCGTCCAGATCGATCGCCTCTCCGGCGCCGGTCTCGACGACTACTTTGTGACCGTGTTCCACGAGCTCGCGAACGGCACTCGGAGTCAGACCGACGCGGAACTCGTTGTCCTTGATCTCACGGGGTACACCGACGAGCATCTCGACCTCTCAGGGCGATCCTGCTATGCAGCTTGTGGCTCCCGGCTGGCGGCGACGCGCACGCCAGCAGCGCATGGGCTCCGCACGGGCGACCGACTGACGGCTCAGTGCATCCGTCGGAGTCGATCGACCGCTGCCCACCTGGGGGCCGTTTCGGCCATTCTCTCACGGACGCCGATCCCGCCCGACGGGCTGGATGGCCCGAAGCTCGTCGGGCCAGGCCGGCCTGCGAATGCGGCCCGGAAATGCGCAGACGACGCGACTGGCCCAAAGCCGCGCCGTCTGCACGTAGAGATCGTTGAGGTCCGGGAGCGCATGGCTCTTGCGCCCCGGCCAGGGCAACCTGTGGCTAGCGCCGCATGGTGGCGTTGACGCGCCGCAGATGCGATCGGTTGACCAGGATCGCGTCGCGCGGGGTGTCTCGGAGGATCGTCGCACCGACTTGCACGGTCGGGCTGAAGACGGGCAGGAAGAGCTCGGTACCGCGCTCGGTCAGCGCCAGCGGGTCCTGCGAGGGGAACAACAGCAGGATGCCGGATACCTTGAACGGTGTGGCTTCGAGAGTAACGTCGTAGGCGACTCGGAACTTGCTCCAAGCGTCGCGATCGGCGTCACTGACGACCGGCTCGCCATCCTCGGCAGGCATCGCAATCGTGACGTCGTACGGGTCGACGCTCTTGAGGCTGTTGGTGGGCTCCAGCGGCTCCGAAAGGTCGTTTGGACCCCGCTGCGCGTTGTTCACGACGATCGAGGCTCGCTTCTCGAGGGCATCGGCAAGCTTGAGGCCGCCCTGGGCGAGCATCGCGTCGATGCGACCGTCTTCAGTCAGAGCCACGAAATGGCCGGGCCGCTTTCTGGTGACGACTATCCCAGTCGTCCCTCGGACCGGATCGAAAGTGCCAACGGCCATCGCAACTCTCCTTAGCGCCAGCCGGTCGCATTCCAGACTGGCAAGCCGAGCCATCAGTTCGAATTTGGGCCAACCAGAACCGCGCCAGGGCTGTTCAAGGTTTCGGTGTCTGCTGACATCAACTTGACCGACGCGGGGCTATTCGTGCACCAACCTAAGGTCCTGGTGACGCCATCCAGGTGGTGCGCCGGCGCAACGCCTGACCGGCCGCCCTACCCGACCGGGCGGTACTGCAGGTAGTCGGGGAACCACATAGCCGAGTCGACCGCATCGAGGACTTCCTCGTCCCGGTAGAGACGGCCGACTCCGCAGTCGCGACTCTGGCAGACGACCTTCGCGGCGATCTGTCGAGAGACGCTGCGCAGCTCCGAAACGGCCGGGTACAGGGCACCAGCCGCGAGCCGTTCGGGCGAGACCATCTCCGCCAGTGTCCGCGCGGCCAGCAGGAACATCTCGTCGGTGATCTCGCGGGCCTCGGCCACGATGGCGCCAAGGCCCACGCCCGGGAAGATGAAGACGTTGTTGGCCTGGCCTATCAGGTGCGTCCTGCCGTCGACGATCACCGGCTCGAACGGGCTGCCGGTGGCGATCAAGGCTCGGCCGCCGGTCCAGGCCATGATGTCCGCGGGAACCGCCTCGGCCTTGGCCGTCGGGTTGGAGAGCGGGAAGACGACCGGACGGTCGGCGTGGGCAGCCATCTCGCGGATGGCCCTCTCGGTGAAAGCTCCGGCGACGCCGCTCGTGCCGACCAGGATGGTGGGCTCGACCGCGGCGACGACCGCCTCGAGGTCCAGCCGATCGGCCGGCCCCAGGTTGCCGAAGCCGTAGCTCGCCAGCTCGTCCGGCCCGAGCGCGAACTCCAGCTTGTCGTCGTCGACTTCGTCGCGGTTGGCGAAGACAAGACCCTTGGTGTCCACGGTGACGATCGCCCGCTTGAGAGTCGCGGCGCGCCACGCCGTCGGCGCTCAGGGCGGCGCGAACCATGCGAGCGATGCCGGTGCCGGCTGCGCCGGCGCCCAGGAAGACGAACCGGTGCTCGCCCAGCGGCCGGCCGAGCGCCCGTACGGCGGCCAGGATCCCCGCCAGCACGACGGCGCCGGTGCCCTGGATGTCGTCGTTGAAGCTCGTGATGCGGTGGCGATAGCGATCGAGGATCTTGATGGCGTTGTGCTGCTTGAAGTCCTCCCACTGCAGCACGGCGCGCGGGCAGACGTCCAGGATGGCGCCGACGAAGGCCTCGAGGAAATCGTCGTACTCGGCGCCGCGCAGCCTCCGCTGGCGATACCCGATGTAGAGCGGATCGGCCAGCAGATCCTCGTTGTCCGTGCCCACGTCCAGCGACACTGGAAGCGTGTGGGCCGGATATATGCCCGCTCCGGCGGTGTACAGGGCGAGCTTCCCGACGGGAATGCCCATGCCGCCCGCGCCCTGGTCCCCGAGGCCGAGAATCCGCTCGTTGTCGGTGGCAACCACCAGGCGGACCTCTTCGGCGGCGGGAGCCGGCGCCGGTCGTATCCGGACGGGCATTGCGCAGCAGGTCGGGGATGCGCTCGATGTCGGCCGGAGTGATCCACAGGCCGCGAGGCCGGCGCATGATGTGGCTGAAGGTCTGGCAGGCACGACCGACGGTGGGCGTGTACACGATCGGCAGGAACTCCTCGAGGTTCTCGAGGAGGACTCGATAGAAGAGGGTCTCGTTCCGGTCCTGGAGCGCGGCCAGGCCGATGTAGCGCTCGAGGTCGTCGCCCTTGCGGCGGATGTGCTCGAGCTCCAGGTGGACCTGCTCGTCGATGGTGGACGTTCTCGGCGGGAGCAGCCCCCGCAAACCGAAGACGTCCCGTTCGTCTTCGTCGAAGCCCGCGTCCTTGTTCAGAAGGGGGCGCTCGAGCAGCTCGGCGCCTCGAAAATGGGTATGCACGACACCGATCGGGCGGAGGTCTTTGACCGACCGAGGAAGCTGTCTCATGTGGGTCAGGATCGGCTTGCCCGAGCCCGGGTGCAACAGCCGTTCGGCCCCCCTGTGGTACTCCTTCGATCAGCAGGGATCGGGTTCGCCCGGCAAGAGCACGCGAACCTGGAGCGACTTGGCCACGGCCTGGCTGTCGACGAAGCGGGTCAGCTGGTTGCCCGCCTCGACGGCCGGCAGGAGCCTTGCCAGATCGGCATCCGAGACGACCGCGCAACGGTAGTCCGACGAGCCCATCGGGGAACCGAACGAGACGAACGGCGATGCCAGCGGCCACGGCTTCTCGCCGCCGGCGATGCCGCCCTGGGTCTCTGCCGGAGGGCCGGCGAGCACCGCCAGCCGCGAGGGCACGTAGGCAATGCTCGGCCCGAGCTCGGGACCGAGCCAGGCGGAGATGTTCGTCGCCTTGTTCCAGAACGAGCTGAAGGCCGCCGAGCTTCCCGGGGCGCCGGGCGTCTGGGCGGCGTCGGAGGCGCACTGGCCCGTCAGGTCGTGCGTGACCGAAGAGACGACCAGCTCCAGGTGGCAGGTGACCGAGCCGGGCATCGCCTGCTCCGCGAAGTCGGTCTTCGAACCGAGGAGGCCGTCGGATTGCGCCTCGGCGATGATCGCTTCGATCCCGCCTGAACTGATGGTCTGGGACGACAGGCCCACGTACAGCGGACCCGGGTAGATCATCGGGATGGCCACCCTGCCGTCATAGAACCTGCCGTCCGAGATCGTGGTGGCCGGCAGCCACCCGAAGATGTGCTGCGGCGCCACGGCCTGGCTCTGCCACGCCCGGAGATAGAAGCCACCCGCCGGTGAGACGGGTCCGGAAGACCCGCTTGCGCCCGGCGAGACCGAGGTGCCCGGCGGGTTGGTGCCGCCGGCGGCAGTGCAGGCTGCGACCAACAACGGTAGAACGAGTGAGGCCGCGAGGCGGGCGACCCGGAAGGACGGACGGTCGGCTCTGGTGGTCATCGGGCACCCATCGGATTGGCAGGATGGACACATGGTAGACGCTGCTCCGCGGCCGGCAGTTCCGGGAAACGGGCGGCCGGCGCACATCGGGCCGGCGAGAGGAGGAACCCGTGAACGCACCCGGTCGCCGGCCGGCGCGGCCTATTCTCCGATGACGGCCTTCACGGCCCGGACCACGTAGGAAAGGTTTGCGGCCGTGATGCCCGCGACGTTGATGCGGCCACGACCCACGACGTACACGCCGAACTCGTCGCGCAGCCGCGCGACCTGATCGGCGGACAAGCCGAGCAGGGCGAACATGCCCCGCTGATGGCGGATCGGGTCCCACGCGCCGGGGACGTCCGCAGCCATCAACGCCTCCACGAGCGCGGCTCGGTTGCCCAGGATGCGATCGCGCATGACCGCCAGGTCCAGCTCCCAGCGCGCCCGCAGAGCCGGGTCGGTGAGGATCGTCTCCACGATGTCTCCACCGTGGGCCGGTGGGTTCGAGTAGTTGGCGCGGATGGCGATCTTGATGTGGCTCAAGGCGCTGGCCGCCCGGCTGGCGTCCGCCGCCACGACCGTCAGGGCCCCCACGCGCTCGTTGTACAGGGCGAAGTTCTTCGAGTAGCTCGTGCAGACCAGGAATTCGAGCCCAGGCCGAGCGATGCCGCCCAGCCAGTCGGCGTCCTCGCGCAGCCCGAACCCGAAGCCCTGGTAAGCGAAGTCGACGATCGGCAGCAGCTCGCGCTCGACAATGGCCTCGCCGATAGCCGACCAGGTCTCCGGATCAGGATCCACGCCGCTGGGGTTGTGGCACGAGCCATGCAGCACAACCACGTCGCCGGGCCGCGCCGCTCGAAGGGCTCCGAGCATTCTGCCCACGTCCAGAGCGCGACCGGACTCGTCCAGGTACGGGTACGTCCTCGGAGTGAACCCGGCCAGGGTGAACAGCTGAGGGTGGTTGGGCCACGTGGGCTCACTCAGCCAGATCGTGCTGGAGGATCCCGTCTGCAGCAGGAAGTCGGCGGCGACGCGCAACGCGCCCGTCCCGCCGGGAGTCTGGACCGTGGCCGAGCGTCCGCTCGCCACGATCTCGTGGTCCGGCCCGAAAACCAGATCGCGGATGGCGTTCCTGAAGGCCGGGCGGCCGTCGATCGGCAGGTAGCCCTTCGGGCCCGCTTTCTCGACCAGCCTGCGCTCGGCCTCGAGCACCGACGGGATGACCGGCGTCACGCCCGTCTCGTCCACATAGACGCCCACCGCCAGGTTCACCTTCTCGGCGCGCGTGTCGGCGCGGAACGCTTCGCTAAGGCCGAGGATCGGGTCCGGGGGAGCGAGTGTGAGCGAGCGAGATGGAAGGGCCATTCAACGTTCCTTGGCAGCCGGGCTGGAGACTCACCAACGATAAGGGATACGCCGCTGGGGCGGTGAGTGGGGATCGGCGCCGGGCTCGCCTGGCTGACCGCCGGAAATCGCCACGAGGCGATGCGGGTCTGTGGAAGAAGAGGCAAAGGCTAGCGGGCCGAAACGTCCCTCCTGACGTCCCGTCACGACGTTTTCAGGATTCCGCAAGAGATTGCTGCGAAGAATGCCGTTACGGGACGCGGCTTGCTCCCTCCTCCACCGCCGCGTCCCCATACGTCCGGTGAGCAGGGGGATCGATGGAGGCACCCAAGTGACCAATTCACATCCAATCTGGCGGCGTTTGGTACCCGCCGCGGCGCTCATCGTCGCTGGCGTCGCGTCAGTCGTATTCGCAGTCGCCGTCGCCTCGGGCGGCTCCAACTCGGCGCTCGCCGCGACCTCGACGTCGATCCCCGGCCACCCCGACCTGGGCTCCGGCTGGCAGGCACCGCACGGCGGGCCATTCGGCTCGGTCGGGCAGGTTGCCATCACCATAACGGCCATCAATGGCAGCAAGCTCTCGCTCCAGACCACGGACGGCTGGACCAGGACGATCGACTCCGCCGGCGCCACGATCACCAAAGCCGGCCAGAACATCGGCCTAGCCGACCTCAAAGTCGGCGACTCGATCACTTTCCGCGAGTCGCGCCAGTCGGACGGCTCGTACAAGATCACGACCATCGCCGTCGTCGTGCCCACGGCTAGTGGAACGGTTACCGCGGTAACGACATCTACGGTGACGATCACCCAGCCTGGCGGCACCAGCAGAACGCTCAACACCACCGGATCCACTACCTACACCAAGGGTGGCGCCGCCGCCGCCAGGAGCGACCTGGTCGTCGGCAGCCGCATCTCCGCCCAGGGGACCCTCGACTCGAGCGGTACGTTCACGGCCACGGCCATCGAGATCGCGCCCTCCGCAGTGCAGGGGATCGTAGCCAGCAAGACGGCGAGCACGATCGTCGTGACCACGTCTGCCGGCAAGGCCGTGACCGTGAACGTCACGGCATCCACCACGTACTCGGTCCGCGGGCAGACAAGCGCCACGCTCGCCAACGTGGCGGTCGGTGACCGCATCGCGGCCCAGGGAACCCTCAACAGCGACGGTTCGCTGACGGCCACGGCCGTGCAGGCGGCCCCGAACGACCAGCCCGGCTTCGGCGGTGGCTTCGGCGGTGGCTTCGGCGGCCATGGCTTTGGCGGCCATGGCTTTGGCGGCGGGGTCCCGCGCCCCGCCCCATCTGCAGGCGCATCCGCCGGCACCGGCATCTGATCCGGTTCCTCCCAGAGAACCGGCCCGCAACAACCGAAATCTCCCCCGCTCCCAGACGCCCTCCCGACTCCCTCCGGGAGGGCGTCGGCTACTCGCCTTGGCGGATGCGGTGGCCGACGGGGAGATTCGACTTTAGGCCGATCCTGCCGACTCCCTTGTCAGGCTCGGGCACCGAGAAGACTGGATGGATTGCCTGGAGGATGAGCTTGGTCATAGGGTCGCCCCTGCTCACCCGGTCGCGCGCACGCGCGCGCAAGGAAGCCGGCCCGATCGCGGGCGGCTCCTCGGCAACGGCGTCGAGCGCGACCAATCGCCCGGTGCGGGTCCTTCCCCGCCGCTCGAAGGCGCCCAGGCGAGGGCCTGTGGACTCCGATGCAACTCAGGAGGTCGCCCCACGCAGCCACTCGGTCCCGACTAGTTCGGTGGCGGTGGTGATCACCGAGCCAACGGCCATGGTCCTGGACGACCCGTTCTTCTCCTCGCTCCTCGCCGGCATCTACGCCACGCTGGCGGAGCGATCCCTTCTGTTGGTGCTGCTCACGCCACTGACGTCCCGCGACATGGAGCTGGCGCAGGCATATCTGACCGGCAACCACGTCGACGGGGCGATTCTGGCCAGCCTGCATCGCGACAACCGGCTGCCGAACCGGCTGCGCGAAGCGCGTGTCCCGATCGTTGTCTGCGGCACGCCGGCCAGGGGGATCGTCGCCAGCTACGTCGACGCCAACAACCGCCAGGGGGCGGCGTTGGCAGTCGACCACCTCATCTCCCTGGGTCGCCGGAAGATCGCTACGATCTCGGGCAACCTGGACACGGCCACCGCCGTCGACCGACAGAGCGGCTATCGAGACGCGCTGGCTGCCGCCGGACTCCCGCTGGACCCCACGCTCGAGGAAGTCGGCGACTTCCTCCCCAACCGGGCCCACACGGCCATGGAGCGATTGCTCTTGAATCACCCCGATGTGGACGCGGTTTTCGCCGCCTCGGACCTGATGGCCGCCGCCGCGCTGCACGTTCTGCAGCAAGCTCGCAGACGCATCCCCGAAGACGTGGCGATCGTCGGCTTCGACGACTCTCCCACTGCCCGCGCGACCAACCCACCGCTGAGCAGCGTCCGCCAGGGCATCGTGGAACTCGGCCGGGAGGCCGTCCTCATGCTGATGGACGAGATGCAGGAGCCCGAGAGAGCGCCCCGTCACCTCATCCTGGGCACCGAGCTCGTCGTCCGCCAATCGTCGGCCGACGTGGAGGCGGCGGGCCCGGCAGACTAGCCGGCGGTCCCTCACTGTTGCGCCGTTCTGGTCGAACGCCGGCAGCTTCACGATCTCGCTCACCACCTGAGCCTGCAAGCTCGACTTGACATCCTCGGAATCGGGCAGAGACACGGCCATCCCAGTGATGGCAGGATGAGCACAGACGTGGCGGAGAGGATCCAGATGGCCGACTTCGAAGAGACCGTCGATGAGTTCCTGGCCGAGGAGTTCGACGAATCCCCTGTCGCTGCCAGCGGCCTGGGCCTGACCGAATATGACGACCGCCTCGACGAGCTCTCGGCCGAGGCATTCGATCGGAGGCGCTCCAGGGCGGCGGCCTGGCGATCGAGGTTCGACGCCATCCCGGACGCCAACCTGACCGCGGAAGAGCGCATCGATCGCGACCTGGCCGTGGCGATGATGGCCGGGCGCGAAGTCATGGCCGACTGGCTGGCCTGGCGCCGTGACCCGGTCGCCTACAGCGGGCCCATCACCGGCGGCCTGTTCGGCCTCTTCCTGCACAGACTGCGGCCCGAGAAGGAGCTTGTGGAAGCGGCCCTCGCCCGTCTCGCCCAGGCTCCCAGGGCATTGGAGCAGGGCCGGGCGAACCTGGACCTGAGGCTCGCCCATCCGCTCATCCTCGAGCGCGGCCGGGACGCCGCCCGTGGCGCCGCCAGGTACGTGCGCGAGCTGCTCCCCAGAGAGGCGGGCACCCAGCGCGATCGCGAGAAGCTCGCCGACGCCGGCCTGAACGCTGCCCGCGCCCTGGAGTCGTGGGCCGGGTTCCTGGACGAGATGGCCGGCCGGGCCACCGGAACGTGGCAGCTCGGCGAGGAGCGCTATACACGGCTGCTCCGCGAGCGCGAGGCGCTGCCATACGACGCTCGGTCGCTGCGAGAACGCGGCCGCTCGGAGTACGACCGCCTCTCCGCCGAGATGGCGGGACTGGCCCGTGGAGCCTGGGGCACCGACGATTGGAACTCGATCCTGGACCGCACGGCGGGCGACCACCCGCGGAGCGAAGAGGAGATGCGCCAGTCGTACGAGGCCTGGACGGCAAGAGCGCGGTCGTTCCTGGCCGAGACCGGGTTGGTGACGCTGCCTGCTGGAGAGTCGTGCGAAGTCCTGCCCTCGCCGCCGTTCCAGCGGCCCTTGATCGGTGTGGCTTCCTACCAGCAGCCGCCGGCCTTCGCGCCGTCCCTCCTCGGTCACTTCTTCGTGCCCTTCGCACCCGACGGCGCGTCGGCCGCGGAGATACAGAAGCGCCTGGCAGCCAATTCCTTCGGCCACATTCCGACGACCACCGTCCACGAGGCGTACCCGGGCCACCACTGGCATCTGGTCATGCGCAAGTCGCGGGCACGGCGCCTGCGCCGGGTCCTGGGCACTCCCTACTTCAACGAGGGCTGGGGCCTCTACTCGGAGCGGCTGATGCGCGAGCGAGGCTTCTTCACCGAGCCAATCCAGGAGCTGAACCATCTGAAGGCCACTCTCTTCCGCGCGGCTCGGATCATCGTCGACACGAGCCTGCACCTGGGCGAGATGACCCACGACGACGCCGTCCGGTTCATGGTCGAGAAGACCGCCACCCCCGAGCCGACCGCCCGAGCGGAGGTAGGACGCTACTGCTGGTGGCCAACGCAGGCTTCGTCCTACCTCACCGGCTGCCTGGAGATTCTCCGCATCCGCGATCGGTTCCTCGAATCGCGCGGCCTGAGCGCGGGGTCGGCGGCCGCGGCGCCGGTGGGGGTGCTGCGCGACTTCCACGATCGGATGGCCGGGAGCGGCTCGCTGCCCCTCGGATTGGCCGAGATCGCGCTGCTCGGGGGTGGGACGACGAAGCCCGCAATGGGCTGATAGGCTTCAGTCCCACACGCAGGTACGGGCCGAGGGAGAGGGCAGGACAGGTGCAGTTCTGTGGCTGAGGGAGGCTGGCGCCGGGCCTGGCGTCGCTGGCGCCCATGACCGGGATCCGCGCCCGCTCACTCGAGTTCGCGCTGCTCGCGCTCGTCGCTCTGGGAGTCCCCCTGACCTTGTGGCTGCTGGAGACACTGGTCCGAGGGCCGCACAGCTTCAACGACTTCCACGACTACTGGCTGGCCGGAAAGCTCATCACGCAGGGCCATAGCCCGTACGACCTCGCCGCCCTGAAGGAGCTCGCCAAATCCGAGCACCTGACATTCCTCGTCGGTGGTGGCTACCAGTACCCCCTGCCGTTTGCGGTGGCGATGATTCCGTTCACGTTGCTGCCCTTCACGGCAGCCGCTCTCCTGTTCAACGGCATGTCGCTCGTGCTGTTCGGTCTGACGGTGGCGGCCTGGATCGGCTGGGCGCACGGTTGGGCGCCCGAGCTCAGGCGGCGGCGGATCCTCCTCGCCCTCGCCGCCGGCTTCTATCCACCCGTCTACGGGACGATCGCCAACGGTCAGGCCAACCTGGTTCTCTTCCCGCTGCTGGGGCTAGGGGTGGCCCTGGCTATGGACGGCAGGACCTGGAGGCGCCGGGGGACCGGCGGGGTGCTGCTGGGGCTGGCGGCGATCGTCAAGCTGGTTCCGGGCGTGCTCGTCGTCCCCTTGGCGATCGGCCGCCGACTCGATGCCGCAGTCGCGATCGTCGCCGGCGCCCTGGGGGCCATGGTCGCGGCCGTGTTGATCGCTCCCCAGGGCGGTATCGGGGGAGCCGGGCTGGCATCGCTGCTGGATTCGGACTCGTACTACACGAACCAGTCGTTCAACGGCTTCGTCACCCGGATCGTCAGGGATTCCGATCGAACGGTCGCCCTGTGGCGGCAGGGCTTCGATCCTCGCCTGCCGACGCTGCTTCTGACGGCCGCGCTGGGACTGGCGACGCTGGCGATTCTCTGGTCGGAGCGCGATGCGCTCGCCACGAGACGGGGCCTGGCTCTTGGGCTGGGGCTTGCCCTTGTCGCCGGCATCGCCGGGGCGCCCAAGAACAGCTTCTGGAACCAGGCGGCCGCGCTGTTCGCGGTCGGCCTGCTCTTCAGGGTCGACCTTCCGGATCTGGATCTCTCGCGGCTGAGACGGATCGACCTGATCCTTCTCGGATGCTGGCTCGTTGGCTCGGCGATCTTCGTCGTTTACTGGTCGGCGCCGCCGCCGAAGACGATCCCGCTGGCGCCGCTGGTGTCGATCCTCGAATCCTCGACGTTGTACGGGCTTCTGGCCCTGTGGCTGCTGCTGGCGCGGCGCCTCTCTGTGGCCGGCCCGGCTCCGACTGGCACGGCCACGTAGCAGGCAGGCGACTCGCTCCGGACCCTACCGATCGATTGAGGCGACTATCTCGTAGCCGAGCCGCGCCCGTAGCCGGCCGAGAGCCATCAGCACAGGAGCTCCCAGGGCCAGAACGGCCAGGGCGTCTCCCGCAGCGCGGAAGGCATCCCAGGCGAGCGAGGTGAGGGCGTAGTAGCGGCCGAACCGGGCCAGCGTATCGGCCGCCGAGAGCCCCGGCGCCCAGCCGATGTTGTCGACACCGCGATAGAACGCTACCCAGCCCCAGATGTCCGTCAGCGCGCCGTACGCGAAGCCGGTGACGATCGCGACTCCGACGAGTACTGCCATGTCGAGCCTGCCCGGCGACCAGACCCGCCGGCCGGGGCGCAGCCGCCGCACGGCCGAGCCGGCAAGGCCGGCAGAGGCGCCCACCCAGCCGAGCGCGAACGTTTCGTAGGGCAGCCACGGACCGAGGCCCCCGGTCACCAGCGCCGAGACCAGGAGCGAGAAGGCGCCGACGAGGAAGCCGTAGGAGGCCCCGAACTCGTAGCCCGCGGCCAGGACCAGGAAGAAGATTGGGCTGAAGCCGCCGATGCCGTTCACGACTGCCAGCCGAAGGGCGGCGTCGATCGCGGCCAGGGCCGCCAGGAGCGCAAGCTTCCCGGAGTCAAGGCGGCGAGCTCCGGCTTCCATCAGGCCGATCGACGCCACGATCCCGAGGGTTATGGCCAGGGCGGGGACCTCCGGCGGAAGCCCGAGCCCGAGGAACGGCCAGATGAACAGGAGAAGGCCGCCCAATGAGAGGGCTGCGATGCTCATCGGGCCGGCTCCGCGGCCGTCTCGGAAACCCGTCCGTCACGGACCTCGACCACTCGATCCGCCAGCTCCGCGGCGAGGTCCGTGTCGTGAGTGGCCAGGACCACTGCCGAGCCTCGCTCCGTGATCTTCCGAACGGCGGCGGCCAGAGAGCGGCGAGCGGCCGCGTCCATGCCCCGAGTCGGCTCGTCGAGCAGCGCCAGCGACGGCGCCCCGGCCAGGATCGCCGCGAGAGCGGCTCGCTGGCGCTCTCCGGAGCTGAGGTCGCGAGGATAGCGGCCGGCGAGGCGGGCAAGGCCAAATGTCGAGAGCATCGCTTCCGGGGTTTCGGGGCTTCCGGTTCGACGCAGGGTCAGGGCCACCTCGGCACGGACGGTCGGAAGATGGAGCAGCGCCCCGGGGTTCTGGGGCAGGTACGCCGTCCTGCCGGGCGGGCGCCGGACCGTGCCCGAAAGAGGCGGGAGAAGCCCTGCCAGAGTGCGGAGCAGCGTCGTCTTGCCGGAGCCGTTCGGGCCGAGCAATGCCACGACCTCGCCCGCGCCCCCAACCAGAGAGACGTCGCCCACGACCGCGTCGTGCCCAGGTCCCGCGGCGACGCCGTCCATCTCCCAGGCGGGCCCACCGGTGGAAACCGACGGCCGCTTCGGCGGCATCGGCGCACGTCGTAGCTCGGCGGCTTCGGCGGCCGCGCGCCACTCCGTGATCGACGGCGATCACCCGAGAGGCCGAAGGGGAGAAGGTCTCGTGCCGGTGCTCCGCCACCACGACGGCCTGACCGGCCGCCGCCAGATCGAGGCACATCGCCACTACAGCGGCCGCTCCCTCCGGGTCGAGCTGCGACGTGGGTTCATCGAGAGCCAGGAGATGCGGCTTCAGGACCAGCACCGCGGCGAGCTGGACGCGCTGGCGTTCTCCGCCGGAGAGCGTCTCGAGCCGCCGACCCCGCAGGCTTTCGATGCCGAGGCGGGCCAGCACCTCCTCCACGCGGTCGTGCATCCGCAGCCGCGGCAGCCCTACGTTCTCGAGCCCGAAGGCGATCTCTCGCTCCACCGAGCCGTAGACCGATTGCGTCTCGACGTCCTGGAAGACAAGCCCGGCGTTTCGAGCGAGCCGTGGGATGGGCGTCCGGAAGGGATCGAGGCCAACGACCAGGGCACGGCCGGAGATCCGGCCGCCGTGGAATTGCGGGACCAGGCCGTTGAATAGCCGCAGCAGCGTGGACTTGCCGCCACCGGACTCGCCGGTCACGAGAGTCAGCCCGGGCTCGATCGTCAGGTCGACCTCTCGAAGCGCCGGCTCGTCCTGGTTCGGATACCAGTAGCTGATGCCGTCGAACCGCGCTGTGGGCGCAAGGCCGAGGTGGCGGCTCTCGGGCGCTCGCGAACCCTGGGCAGCCCGGATCGTTGCGGCCGTCATCGCCTGCCCCGAAGCGCCGGCAGGGCAAGGCCCAGGCAGGCAACCACGAGAAGCGGATTGACCGGCGGCAGGGACAGTGTCGGATACGGGTACCAGTCCATGGGCAACCCGGCGACCCGAAAGACGAGGAACAGCGCGGCCGTCGCCAGGGCGGACACCACAACTGCGGTCCCCCACCGGCTCCGAGTCGAGCTTGCGTAGCTGGTTCTCCGGCCGGCGCCGAAGGCACGGGCCTCCATCGCCTCCGCCAGCCGGACCGAATCCTCGATCGCGGTAAGAAGCGTCGGCACGAGGACTTCGTTCCAGGAGCGAAGGCCCCGGGGTCGCCAGCCGCGCATCCGCTGGGCGTCGCGGACCTCCGCGAAAGTGCGGCCGAAGCCGGAAACCAGATTGAGAGAGCTGGCCACGGCTATGCCGGTCCGCTCCATGGATGCCGGCATCGCATCGATGACGTCGTGCGGCTCGAGGACGAGCGAGAGAGGTGCGACGGCCAGCAGCGCCGCAACGAGGCCGAGCCCGATTGCCCCGCCGTAGGCCACCGACTCGACCGTCAGCGGTCCGCCCGCGAGAGGCAGCCAGTCCGGCAGCCGAACGATCACGTCCGCGCCGGTGTGGCTCGCCAGAAGGTTGATGAGGGCCGCGAACGCGGCCGCCAGGACGATCGCCCAGCCCAGCGGCCGCAGCCTCCGCCCTCGCGGCGCCCAAGTCAGCAGGACGTCGAGGGCGACCAGTGCCACCAATCCTCGGTAGACGGGGTTGCTGCTAACGAGAGCGACCGTCACGGCGGCGATCGACCAGACGAGCCACACTCGTGGGCCGAGAGCGGCTCGAGACGCCGGAACGGGGGCGGCCGTCGGGGCGAGAGCGGGCCCGGCGCCTGGGGCGCCGGCAACGGACGGTCGGCTCATTGACCGGCCCGCCGACCGGCAACCAGCCGCAGGATCGCCAGGCCGGCGAGCCCTCCACCGACGACCGCCGCGGCCAGCAAGCCCGGCTCCGGACCGGATGGCGAAGGCGAGGGAGCTGGAGACCGCGCGGAACCAGGCGGGACGGCGGAGGCGGTGACTCCCTCGACGACGGCCGCTGGCGAAGGCGACGAGCTGATCAGATCGGGCACGGCCAAGTCGATCGCGCCAACCGTTGCGGTTGGGGTCGCGGATGGCGCCGGCCCTGTGACCGGCGGGGCAGGGGCCGAGACGCGGGCCGTGACCGTGGCCGTTGTCGCCGGCCGGGCCGTAGCGGCTGGCGATGCCGTCGCGACGCAGACGCCTGCCGGCGACGGCGGCGTCGCGGGAACACCGGACGAAGGCACGTACCGGAAACCCTCGGCGTCCCCGTCTCCCAGCGTGAGAGTCGAGATGCCCACGTTTGAGAGCTGCCATGCGCCTCCGGCTCGAGACACGAAGACGGCCCAGTATCTGTCGCTGCCGGGGCAGCTCGAATACCTGGCCGGCTCTCCGTCCACGGCGCACACGGCGTCGCCGAAGCCGCCGAAGGTCTGGCCGGACCAGGCGATGCCGGAGGCATTCAGGAGCTGTTCGCCGGAGACTTGGCCCGAGTCGAAGGAAACGCAGCGGGTCACCACCGAGCCGTCGCCGTGCTCCACCACCACGGCGGCATGATTCGGGCCGGCCGCGGCACAGGGCGAAGAAGCGGGCGATCCAGGCGCGAGCGAAGCGAGCGCCGCCAGGAACGCGGCGAGAGCCAGGGCGGCCATCGGGCGGCTCATCACCGTCTCCCCTGCCTCAGGATCAATGCCCATCCCCCGCCCGCCACTGCCAGGAGCGCGGCGAGAGCGGCCAGGCCATACAGGACAGGGGCCGGCAACCCGCCTGTGGAGCCCGCGTCAGCGCCCGATGGGGATGGAGGGCCTCCGGGTACCGTCGCGCCGGCTACTGCCGAGGTCGGCGTCGGCGACGAGGTGAGAACCGCCGGAGGCGCCGCGGTCGCGGTCGAGCTCGGAGTCGGGAGGTTGGCAGTCTGGGCCGCCGGCGCCGCGGCACTGGGCTTCGGGGTGGCTCGGGCTATCGGTCGGGCAGTCGGTCGAGCCGTCGGCTTCGGGCTGGGCGTCGCCGTCGGCGTGGCACTAGGTGTCGCGATCTGACTCGGGCCGGCGCTGGCGCTCGCCGTCGGGGTTGCGGTCGGGCAGGCATCCATCGGCAGGCCACGCCCCACGGTCCAATGGACTGCCGCCGCGTAGGGGGTGCGAACCAGGGCTGCCGGCACCTGGCTCGTGGTGAAGGCGTTCTCCGCCATGCCCGGGTACGCATATCCGCCATCGGCGCCCTGCCCGGCGCGGAGGTGCGTCAGGACCGTATTCGTTCCCTGCGACCAGGCGGCCGCCTCCGGGTCCTGGCCGGCGGCGACGAGCGCCTGCAGGACGATCGAGTCGGAGTCCGGGTCGCTCGCCGGAGGTCCGAACGTCGACGAGTTCTGGTACGGGAACCCGCCGTCGGTCAGTTGCTGAGTGTGCAGGTAGGCCAGTGCCTTTGCGTCGGCCGAGTGGGATGCCGGCCGCGTCCAGGGCCATGAGCGCGATCGCGGTCGAGTTGGTGTCGCCCTGTCCGGCGGCCACCGGCGCGGTTCCGAAGCTCCAGCTCCCGTCCGAGTCCTGTAGAGCCTTGAGCTCCGTCACCGCATCCGCGGGCACGGCCTGCCCGGAGGCGACGAGGGCGAGAATCGCGAACGATTGGCTGAACGTGGCGCCGTCGCCGTACGCGCCGCCGGCGGAGTGGTAGAGCGCCGTCAATCGGGCCAGCAGGTTCCGGCCCGCGAAGCTCGACGGGTCGCCGCCTGCCGCGACCACCGCCAGAACGGCTTTGCCGGTCGCGGCCGCGTCGGCTGCCGCGCCGTCGGAGGCCGTGGCAAGGAATTCCAGAGCGCCGGTCCCGCCGGTGCAGCCATGGAGGGTGGCCGGGTCATAGCCGGCGGCAGCCGTCCCGATCACGAAGTCCGCGGTCTCGCCGAGCGACCCGTCGATCGAGCCGTCGGCCCGCTGCGCGGCCAGCAGGTACTGGAGCGCGGCCGTGGCCCGTTGGGGATCGGTGGGTGGGGTTGCAGAAGCAGACGGCGCCGCCAGCACGAGCGGCAAGCTGAGGATGGTCGCCAGTATCGCGCTGGCGACGACCGGTCTTCGCATTGTTCCTCCGGCGGCCTTGCCCGCCTGCCGGAGGGACCTCGCCGCCGGAGGCCTCCCATCCGATCCGCGCAGGTGGGTGACTTGCGCCGTTCGGTCAGGTCTCCTGGCTTGCGGATCGTCGCCGGCTGGCCGCCTTCCCGGGCTCACGCCCAGTGGCATCTGGCCAGCCGCTCCTCGCTCACAGTTGCGCGACAGCGCCGGTTTCGCACCGGCTTCCCTGATATCGAGCGGCCCTATTCGATTTGCCTGCTGAGGTTACCGCGCCGGGCGTTCGAGCGCCAGACGAACTCACCGGACACCGAGCGGGCCGGGCCGGCGGGCCCGAGGGGCCGGGGCTGGCTGAGCGAGGCGGGCGGCCGAACGGCCGGCCGCGGTATGGTGGAGCCCAAGTAAACAAGGAGGAATCAGTGGCGCCGGTTCGATTCGGGCTGTTCGTACCCCAGGGCTGGATCCTCGACCTGGTCGACATCAAGGACCCGATCGAGCAGTACGAGAGCGATGAGCCGGGTCGCCCAGACGGCCGAGCGGCTCGGCTTCGACTCGATCTGGCTGTTCGACCACTTCCACACGTACTTCAAGCCCGTGCTCGAGACGACCTTCGAATGCTGGACCTCGACGGCGGCACTCGCCCGCGACACGAGCCGCATCCGGCTCGGCCAGATGGTCACCTGCAACAGCTACCGCAACCCGGCGCTGCTGGCCAAGATGGCCTCGACCGTGGACGTCCTCAGCCACGGCCGGCTCGACTTCGGAATCGGCGCGGGCTGGTACGAGCACGAGTACCTGGCCTACGGCTACGACTTCCCGCCGACCCCCGGCGACCGCCTGCGAATGCTCGGCGAGGCGCTGCAGGTCATCACGGCGATGTGGACCGAGCCGTACGCATCCTTCGAGGGCAGCCACTACCGCGTCTCCGGCGCGATCAACGAACCCAAGGGCGTCCAGAAGCCGCATCCGCCCATCTGGGTCGGCGGCAGCGGCGAGAAGGTCACGCTCAAGCTGGCGGCGAAGTACGGCGACGCCACGAACTTCGGCGGCCACCTCGACGACATGGGCTACTACACCCACAAATACGACGTCGTCCGGGCCCATTGCGAGGCGATCGGGCGCGACCCCGACACCTTGATCCGGTCGACGAACGTCGAGACGACGCTCCTGCGCCCCGGCGACGATCCGGAGCTCCTGACGCGACGCTACCGCCGGGACGAGACGCTCGAGGAGTACCGGACGCACGCGGTGGTGGGCGAGCCCGCAGGAGGTCATCGACACCTACGGACGGCTGATCGACGCGGGCGTCGACTACATCGTCGTCTCCGACCTCCCGGGGCTGGCCCACCTCGAGGTCCTGGAGTATTTGGCCGCGGAGGTACTACCGGCCTTCCGCTACGCGCCGGAGGCGGCGATCTGACGCCGCGGGCTAGAGTGACGCCCGCAGGATCGAGGCGACCTCCTCGTCGCTGAGCACGATCGGATTGGTCTTCATGCTGCTTCCGCGCGAGTCGGCGACGATCGCCGGGATGTCGGCCTCGGTGATGCCAAAGGCGGAGAGGTGCGGGACGGCGAGACGGGCACGCCAGTCGTCGAGGAGCGCGACGAGGGACGATCGCGCGTCGCCGTCGGTGGTCGCAGCGCCTCTGCCGGCGAGCACCCGCCCCGCCTCTGCGTAACGGACCAGTGCCGCGCTCCCCGGGGCTCGCTGCTCCAGGGCGGCGATGTTGACCCTCGTCGTTGCCACGAGCGTCGCCCCGCAGGCCACGCCGTGCGGGATCGGGAACTGGGCGCCGAGCGGTGAGGCCAGCCCATGGACGGCGCCCAGGCCGGCCTGGGCGAGGCATATGCCAGAGCACAGCGCCGCATAAGCCATCCGCGCGCGCGCCGCGGCCGCGACGCTGCCGGCTCCACCGCCTCCCCGGCCCGCGACCGCCTCCTCGTACCAGGCCGCCAGACCGTCGCGCGCCGCCGCCAGGCCGGAAAGCGCCAGCGCGTCGGTGAGCGGATTCGCCCGCGTCGACACGTACGACTCGAGCAGCTGGGTCAACGCATCCATGCCGTTGCTGGCGATCAACTCGGGCGGGCAGCTCGCCAGCAGGTCCGGATCCAGGATCGCGACCTGAGCGACGAGGGCATCGTCGCGGAAGGACCTCTTGAAGCCGCCGGGGCCACGGACGCTCAGCACCGCGTTCCTGGTCGCCTCGCTGCCGGTCCCGGCGGTCGTCGGGACGGCGACGAACGGCACTGCCGGACCGCGGTAGGGCAGCCCCGGCCCGATTCCTTCGAGATGGTCCATGACCGAGTTGCCCGGGATCAGGAGGCCGGCCACGGCCTTGGCGGTGTCCAGAACGCTGCCGCCGCCGATGCCTACGACGACGTCGACCGAACCGCCGGCCCCTCGTATGCGGGCAACGATCTCGTCAACTAGCGCGGGTGAAGGCTCGCCCGCGACCGCCTCCACCTTCACATCCACGCCCGCCGACTCGAGCTCACCGCGGAGTCGCGCCCAGCCCGGGGAATCGGCGAAGTCCGGCCCGCGGACGACGACGAGCGCTCGGGACCCAAAGCTCTTTACGACCGATGCCAGCTCGCGGGATCGGCCCGCGCCGAACAGGATCCTGGGCAGTCGCGCTATCGAGAAGGCGGACCGGACGCCCGGCTCGTCCGGCGCAGGTTCGGTCATGACGGGCTCCTACTCGGTGACCGGGAAGAGGCCGTCGTAGCGGACGCCCTGGCGTGGCTCGACCATCCACTCGGCAACCACGTCCCGCCACGCCAGGTAATGTGCGGTCTCCTTGTGGGCCTTGGCCGAAGCCTCGTCGCGGTACGCCTCGTACGCGACGAACCGCGTCGGATCGTCGGCGGATTGCAGGATGTCGAAGCGCAGGTTGCCGGGTTCTCGGACGGACCCCTCGTGGTTGGCCCGGATCGCGTCGATGAAATCGGCCACACGCTCGGGTTTCACGTGGACGTAGACGATCGTGACGTACATGGTTCCTCCAGCCCGGTCGCGGACGGAGGGGTTGGAACCTCCGGCCGTCCGCGTGCCGCAGTCGTCGGTCGATTATGCGGCGCGGACGCACCACCTTCGCGGAATCTCCTCGCACTGTCCGTCTAGATTGTCCACAATGGCCGGGTCGGGCCGTCCCGAGCGAGTTCACCCGGCGCGCTGTCACCAGCGCCTATGACACCGTCATGGGAGGGAGCTTTCCCGTGCGCCGCCTTCTTCTCTTCGTGCTGTCCACCGCAATCGTTCTGGCCGGATGCGGTCAGTCAAAGGCGTGGCCGTCCTTCCCATCCAAGGCGCCCAGCCAGGCCCCGGCCTCGGCCACAGCCACTCTGGCCGCGACACCGGCTCCAACCGAGGCCGCCCCAACCGAGGCCGCCCCAACCAAGGCCGCCCCAACCGTGGCGCCAAGCCTCAGCGGGAGCGCCTTCTCACCCAGCGGCGGCGGCTTCACCGTCCTCATGCCGGGCGAGCCGAAGCTGACGACCCAGACCTATACCACCGCCGTCGGAGACGCGCCGGCGTCGCTCTGGACCTACGAGGTCAGCAACGATCTGGCCTACTTCGTGGTTCTGGCCAAGTACCCGAAGGGCTCGATGACCGGAGTGTCGGCGTCGCTGATCTTCGACGGCGCGCTCAACGGCATGGTCGCCTCCACCACAGGGGCGAGCATCGCAGCGAAGGCCGACACGACTCTCGGGGGTCACCCGGGCAAGACGTTCGTACTCAACATCCCCGGGGCTTCCATGAAAGGCGCGCTCTACATCGTCGGCGACAATCTCTACATGGTCTACGCCGCCTACACGACCGCGGCCGACATGACCCAGGTCGACGCTTTCCTGGCCTCGTTCACTTTCGTGATCTGACCGATCGGACACTCGCGGGCCCGCCCGCGAGGGAGCGCCGGAGCCCGGATCGCTAAGAGGCGAAGGGCACGAGAGGTGCGGGAGGCCCGTACCAGAGGACCTCCGACACGACAAGGAGGTCGGTCGTGCGACAGGGCCCGCCGGTGCATATGCCGAGAGCATGCGATCGATCGATCCGGACCACGATCGGCGATCCGATGACCGACTCCGGTATCGGGACCATCGTCCCCACGGCTACGCCGTCAATCGTCCAGTAGCCGCAAGCCGGTGGTTTCGCCAGGAGCGTGGTCGGCGGGGCGCAGCCAGCGTCGCGGCCTAGCCGCCCACCGAAGAAGAAAGAAGTCGAGGTCGGAAGGCTCGTGGCTCTGTAGACGGTCTGGCCGTTGTACGAGATGGGGACGCCGTCCGGGCCGAAGAACGTGGACAGCTCGCCGGAAGGACCGGCAGAGGGAGGGCTTATGGGACCGGCGGACTGTGAGCCGGTCGGCCCAACTCCCTGGCCCGTTCCCACCGGGCTCTGGCCCGGCATCGACGGTCCGGGCGATGCGGTCGAACCGGCCTTGATGAGCACGTCCGAGCGCCACACGATCGACTCGACGACGATGGCTTGCCGGCACTGGGCGCTCACCTCGGTGGGACACTGCCCGCCCAGGGGATCGTTGATGTGCACGCGTGCCACGACGATCTCGTTCTTGGGCTCGTCCACGTTGCCGATCGGCGCGACCTGGAGGCCGTCGATGGCGTTCCAGTAGCAGTACGGGATCAGCTGCTGCTCGGCCTGCGTCTTGTCGAGCGGCATCGGGCAAGGAGGCACCACATCAGGCTTGGTGACCCGCCCGCCGAGCAGGAAGCTGCCCGAAGTCGGGAACGAGGCCTGATCCACGGCCCGGTACACGCGCTCGCCGTTGAGCTGGGTCGGCACCTCGGGCCAGACGACCGCCTCGATTACGATCGCGGACTGGCACTCCGACTTCACGTCGGGGCCGCACTGGGCGGCCTCAGGGTCGTGGGTGTGGACGCGCATAACGATTGCCGGCCCATCCAGCCAACCGCCGAGGCGATCCCGCCCCCGGGGTGCCAGCGAGAACCAGAAGTCGGTGTTGCCGGTTGCGTGTGGAACCAGCTCGACCGAGCCGCACTCCGGCATCAGGTCCGCCTCGGCTGAAGACAGAGGCTGAATGGTCATCGCGGGCGCACATGGAATCGGCTCGTCGACCGCGTAGGCGCCCAGCAGGAAGCTCCCGGTCAGGTTCTTCCAGTCCGCCTGCCACGAGAGCCGGTAAACCTTCTGGCCGTCGATCTCCGTCGGGATGCCGTCAGCGCCACGCGCCACCGGCGAGTTCTGCGGGCCCGCGATCTGCCCGGGCCGCAAGGCTAGACCCACACCGACCAGCCCCACCACTGCCAGAACGCCCACGGCAACCGCCGCCGACGCCAACCGCGGCCATCTGGTTCGCGCCAGAGCCCGCCCGCCTGCGGGTGCAGACGTGCGTCTCGAGATGCTCAGGTTCGGGTAGTCACGCTGCGCCTGCGCCAGCTCCGACTCGAAGCGGCGCGTCAGTCGCTCATTCAGCATGTCGTCGGCGTCGTCGCCCGCGCCGCCACGCGTCTCATTCGTCATCGAAGCACTCCCGGAGTCGCGCCAGGCCGGTCTTGAGCCGTGCCTTCGCGGTGTTCTCCGTCACGCCCAGCGCATCCGCCGTTTCGCGGACGGAGAGTCCGACCATGTGGTGGAGGACCACCGCGGCCCGGATCGGTCGCGACAGCTTGGCCAGCGCTTCGTCCAGCTCGATCGATTCCGACACGTCCGGGCCGCCGACCGGCAGCTCGTGAATCGTCGGGTCGAGATGAAGCGTTCGGCGCAGCCGTCGGACGACCCGCAGCGCTTCGCGCGTTTCGACGGTCAGCAGCCAGGCCCGAATGGCCCGGGGGTCCCGAATCGTCGGCGCCGCGCGGAGCGCCCGCTCGAAGGTCGTCTGGACCAGGTCCTCGGCCTCGGCCTCGTCCCGGGTAATCGCCCGGGCCGCGGCCAGCAGCAGGGGTCCGTGGTCGTGCAGCGTGGCGACCCAATGGGGGCGGGCCGCCAGCGCCGGAGTGAGAGGCTGGATCGCCTCTGGTACGGTCGTCCTTGTCGAGCGTTGCCGTGATGACCCTCACATCACTTAAGAGGCATCGGCCGGCGCAAACGGGTAATTCGTATGGTCGAGTGTAACGGCCCGAAGCCGCGGCTACTGCCGCGCGCGTTCCCCGGCGAGGGTCAACTCAAACCAGACGGCTTTCTCCGGGTCCACCAGATTCTCGACGATGCGGCGGATGGACTCGCGGTACGCCGGCCAGACGGCCATCTCCAGCGCCTCCGCCGGCGAGACCCAGCGCATGGCGTCATGCTCGTGCGAAAGGACCGGCTCTTCTGCCTCGCGGAGCCGTACGGCGAAGATCACGCCGCTCACTACGCCGCCCAGGGACGGCTCGTAGAACTGGTTGACCTGGTCCAGGTCGTAGAAGGCGGCTATCTGCTCCGGCCCGAAACCCGTCTCTTCGCGCAGCTCGCGGAGCGCTCCGGCTGGGACTGTCTCACCCGGCTCCAGGCGACCCGAGACGCATTGCCACAGACCGGGCAGGATCCGGCCTGGGGAACGCCGCAGGAGCAAGATCTCGGTGTCCATTCCGGGCGCCGCGGCGCCCGGCAGACTCGCACCCGGATCTAGCGCCGCAGCGCCCTTTCGGTCTCGAAAGATCCAGACGTCGACGATATCCGGGCGGAACGGGCTCACCTGCAAACCTCAGAACGCGCCGGCGCGAGCTAGATCCGCTCGAAACGCTCGACTGGCAGGACGAAGACCACGGCGCCGCCCACGTCTACCTCGAGCGGATACGGCAGGAAGAACTCGCCGGGCTCCATGATTGGCGGGATCGGGCTTACCGTCTGAGTTCGAGCGTGGCAGTTCTCGCGGACGATGCCCACTATCTCGTCCACCTTCGCGTCGTCGACGCCAAGCAGGATCGTCGCGTTGGACTGCTTCAGGAAGCCACCCGAGCTGTGCAGCCACGTGGCCCGAAACTCGTGGGACAGGAGGGCATCGATGAGGGCGCGAGCGTCCTCATTGTGAACAACCGCGATGACCAGCTTCACGGGGCCGAGTATATGCGGACGGTCGCAGCCGGCGCGCCGCGAAACTCGTGACGCCCAGTCGCGACGTTTCAGTCGCGCACGGAGAAACCGGGCCGTACAATCGACGAGAGGGAATCGTCACGCGGCAGGAGGAACAGTGTCCGGCGAACGACCGCTCCATGAAAGTATCGATGGCCAGACATTCGCGGCGGCGGCCGCGGCCGTCGCTCGCGGGGACGACCTGGACGACTCGCTGGCCGAACTTCTCGGCCTGGCGGCCGAGCGTCTGGGGGCGAGCCACGGGGCGATGTACATCATCGACCGGGACCACGACGAGCTCGACCTGGCAGTTACGCACGGGGTCGATGCCGCTACGGCCAAGAAGGCCGGGTCGATCAAGCGCGTGTCGCTGAGCCGCGATCCGCTTGCCGGTGTCGCCCGCTCCCGCCATCCGCTCGAGATCGACGACGCGGCGCATGTGGAGGTCTTGCGCGGAGCCGCCACGGCGCTCTTGCTGCCGCTGGTCGTCCGGCGCGACGATACGGAGCTGACGCTTGGGGTCATGGCTCTTGGCTTCACCAAACCACGGCCCTCGCGCGAAGCGAAGCTCAGCAGGAGAGGCGCTCGCCGACCTCGCGGCGGTTGCCATCGAGCGTGCGCTGACGCTCTCGCTCGGCTCGGAGCGGGCGGAGTGGTTCGATCGGCTCGCCCAAATCGATCCGCTCACGGGCCTGGCCAACCGCCGGACGATGGATCGGATGCTCGAGCTGGAAGTGGCCCGAGCGGGGCGCCAGGGATTGCCGCTGAGCATCGCCCTGATCGGGGTCGATCGCTTCGGCGAGATCCAGAAGGCGGCCGGCAATCTGGCCGCGGACGTTGCTCTGCGGCGAGTGGCTCAGATCCTCGCCGAAATCGGTCCGGCTGATCGACACGATTGCCCGCTACAGCGAAGACGAGTTCATGCTGATGGCCCCGGGCCCGGATGGGCTCATCGTCGTCGAGCGGCTGGTCCGGAGCGTCTCGGCGCTCCCTGCGATCGACGGCCACGCCATCTCCGTCTCGGCCGGAGTCGCCAGCTTCCCGTTGGACGGGCGGACGCCAGAGGAGCTGCTCGACGTCGCCGAAGAGGCGATGCAGTCGGCACGCGTGGCCGGCGGCGACAGAGTGGCATCGCAGCCATCTCAGGTGGACTAGGGGCTGCAGTAAGGCGATACCACCCGCGCGCGGGACTCGCGTTCGGCTGGGAGTAAAGCCCAAGCCCGGGATCAGAGCGTGATAGTGCCGCTGAGGATCGTCGGGCCCGTGGGCTCGGTCACCTTGGAGTTCGGCTCTCGGCAGATGAAGATCCACATGCTCGGCGAGGTGGGAACGTTGTCCACCTCCAGGAAGCCCTTGCCGTCGTCGCCCACGGTGAACGACCCGACCTTGGCAACGGCCATTGGTCTGCGCCGGTAAGCCAGACCATGTAGGTCTCGTCGCCGGTAGTGGCCGAGAGGTGGTTCATGCTGACGACGACATGGCCGTTTGGCCGAAGAGCCGCGAATGCCGCCCGCACCCTTGCCCTCGTTGTCGACGAGCGACACCTTCATGGCGTCGCGCTGGCTGAGGACGTTGAGGATCTGCGATCGCATGGCTCTCGTCCCGTTCTGGCCTTGTTGAGATCGCCCTGGATCAACGATCGAGTAACCGGCCAGGCTCACCGACCGCAACGACCGCGGCCACTCGCGTCGTCCAGGTCGCAGATCGTGCGGCGCCGGGAGCGGCGAGCGGCGTCCAGCGAGATGATCTCGGTCCGGGGCAGGCTGTCCAGCAGCGGCCGGCATGCTGCGGCCATCGCCGCAGCGGGCTCAACGGGCTGCCGTTCGGCCGGCTGGCCGACTCGTTCGCCGCGCCAGGAGGTCTGCCCTGGCGGCCGCATATCACGGAGCCACGCAGCCACGCAGGCGGCTCGAGCGGGTTCCGGAGTCACGGCCAGGTACGGCAGAATGCCACCGAGTTCGGCCAGCTCGGGGTGCGGCTCGCGGCAGCTGTCCAGGTGGTCGCGCACGGCGGCCATCTCGTCGGGCTCGAGCGCACCGAGCACGAAGCCCGAGGCAAGCTCGCGGACGTGGTCGCAGGTGATGGCCATGTCAGGCCAGACCTTTCCTGTTGGCGGACGGAGTTGCCGTCGCGCCGACCGTCACGGAGTCGTCCAGGCCGTCCGTTGCGCCGCCGAGCTGTTGGCGCATGGCGACGAGCCCGAGCCGCATCCGGCTCTTGACGGTCCCCAGCGGAGCGTTGGTTTGGGCCGCGATCTCGCGTTGGGTCAGACCGTCGAAGTAGGCCAGTTCGATGACTTCGCGCTGGGCCGGGCGGAAGCGAGGTGAGTGCCCGGCGAACCTGCTCCGCGTCGAGCCGGCCGGCCACCTCCGGCCAGATGTCGGGAATCGTGAGGGCCGCCGGGAGGGCGTCGTCCGATTCGTCGCCCAAAGCCACGCCGAATCGCTGGCGCCTTATCGCGTCTATGGCTCGGTGGCGGACGATGGCGAGCAGCCAGCCCCTGACGCTGCCCTTGGGCTCCGCGTATACCGGGCGGCATTTCGCCAGACGCCGAGGAACGAGTCCTGCACGACATCCTCGGCCAGCCCCGTCTCGGTGGTGATCCGCAGGGCAAGCGCGTACGCCATCGCGTGATAGCGATCGTACAAAGTCTCGAGTCCGCCTATGTCACCGGCGGCGACCTGCCGCATCAACTCGGCCTCCGAGTGCCAATCCGACTGGTTGCTCGGGCGTGACCAGAGGCGGGGGCACTGCCACTGGGTCCCTCACTTGTCCATTCGCAGCGAGGCGCGTTCCGGTTCACTCCGCCGGGTATTTGATCTATGAGCGCCTTGGTTCGTGCTCTCGCGACGCAACTCGTTGCGCGAGCCGAGCCGTGGCAGCAGCGCCTCCACGATCGCCGCTTCGATCGAGTCGGCGGACTGATGGCCGTCGACGACCAGGAACCGATCGGGCTCGGCCGCGGCCAGGGCCAGAAAACCGTCGCGCACGCGGCGGTGGAATGGCACGTCGGCGTCTGATTCGAAGCGGGTCATCTCCGGCCCGCCGAGCTTGCGACTCAGACCGTCCTCGATCGGAAGGTCGATCAGCACGGTCATGTCCGGAGTCGAGGTCGCCAACGGCGAATCGCGTCAACTCGCCCAGGGCGTCGAGCGGTTGCCCGGCGCCGTATCCCTGGTACGCCAGAGTGGAATTGGCGAAGCGATCGCAGATCACCACCTCACCCCGGGCGAGCGCCGGCTCGATGACCTCTGCGGCGAGCTGGGCCCGAGCGGCATTGAACAAGCAGCGCGTCCGCGGCTGGAGTGGGAGAGTGGTCGCGAAGCAGGATCCGGCGGACATCCTCACCCAGCGGTGTCCCGCCGGGCTCGCGGGTAACGATGCAGTCATACCCGGCCGCCGCCAGCCGGGCCGCGAGTCGCTGGGCCTGAGTCGACTTGCCCGAACCCTCAGGGCCCTCGAGCGTCACGAAGAAGCCACGCCGATGGCTGCCGTCGAGGTGCATTCACCGAGTCTAGCCGAGCCGCGACCCGGATGAGGAGGTTCGGCGGTCTGACGCCTGTGCGCGCGCCGGGTCGATCGCCGCCGAAGCGTGGCGCCGCCTGCGGTGGATACGGCCCGACCAGCCCTGGCAGTCCTGGCCGCCCTGGGCCGTTTGGGCAGGTTCGCGAGCGATCCACCAACTATCCTTGGGCTCGCAGTTCACCGGATCGCCCGCCGTGCGAGCGTTCCGGGATCGAGAGAGGTGGCGGTCATGGGCAAGCTCGGTAGCGTCACCGCGTTCGCAGCCGAGGCTTCGCTCTGGATTGCCGGGGCGGCCATCGTCGCCGGCGCCGCGGGCGCCCACTGGAACATGCCTTCGGTCGACGTGGGCGCTCTGATCGCCCAGTCGTGGCCGGGGGCTTCGCCGTCGCTCGTGCAAGGCTTCACATCTCGAGTCACCGCCAGCGACTTCCAGGCCTCTGGCTCGGTCGCCGGCACCACCACCGTCTCGGTGGGCGACAAGAAGTACGACGGCACGCTCTCCGGCACGATCAAGCTGAAGGGCAGGGACAGCGCGCTCACGATCACGACGTCGATTGCCGGTTCGAAGACCACCGACGAGAGCGTCAGTGTTGGGGACTCCGACTACGAGCGCAGCAACGGCGGAGCCTGGACGAAGTCCGAACGTTCCAGTTCCGGCGTCGACATCTCGGTCCTGCCGTCGGCGGGCGGGTTGACCGACAAGGGTGTCCAGAGCCACAACGGCCAGCAGCTCCACCGCCTCGAAACGACCAGGCCGGTAGACCCGAAGACCATTGGCTTCGGCGACTCTTCCATGTCGAACCCGAAGTTCACTCTGGCCTTCTGGGCCAAAGCCGACAGCACGCCGGCCGGCATGACGATCGCCGGTACCTGGACCGAGGATATGAGCGGTAGCCCGGCCAAGGCCACGATGTCCGTGGACTTCAACTTCGAGAAGCTCTCGGGCGTGACCATCGAGGCGCCTCCCGTCTAGGCCTCGCTTCCGCGAGCCTGCCTCTACGGGTACAGCCGCACCCGACGGTACGGCTCGCGGCCACGGGAGCGTGAGATGAGGTTAGCCCGCTCGGCCATCTGGTGCTGGAGGCGCCGGATGTAGGCGTTCTGCGGCGACAGCTCGACCGGCTCGACGCTCCGGATGACCATCCCGATCGCCTCTTCCGCCTCGCGCAGGGCGGCCTCACGCGGATCGACCTCGAGCGAGAAGATCGAGGTCAGGCTGGCCTCCATCTGGACGATGGTGTTGCTCTTGAGGACGTAGATCGGCAGGCCCCGGTCCTCGGCTTCGCGCAGACCGGAGGTCTTCTGGCGGTACTCGCTCTTGAGGGTCATCACCACGTCCGCCTCGTCCGGATCGCGGGCGATGATGACCGGCAGCTGCAGCTCCTTGATCGCCTGCTCGAGACGCTTGCGGCTTATGCCGTGGGGCAGGACCCGCAGGGTCGGCAGGATCGTGTTCCGCTCGCGGACGCGCAGGACGGGCTGGCCGCTCCTCGTCGGAGGCTTCGCTCGCGGCCCGCAGCCTGAACCGACGTCGGCTACGGCCTCGTCGTCCTCGGCCCAGCTCGCCGGCCAAGTTCCTCGCCGCTCCTCGGCGGCGGTTTCGGGCGAGGCTCGGCCGGGCGTCCTCCTCTTCCTCGTCGACGCCCTCGGCGCGGTAGTCGTTCAGGGCACGCGTCGCCTGCTGAGCCCACGACCGCTGCCGCTCCAGCTCCCGCAGCTCGCGCGCCCGCGGCTCCGGCACCGGCACCGCCCCTCGTTCGATCGGGCCGCGGTCGGCTATCTCCCCCGCCCGGAACGGTGCCGCGCCGGCGGCTCGCGACGGGCCCGTCCCGGCGGCGCGGCGAACCTTTCACCGGGGAGGTCCGAGTTGCCCGAGCCGCCGGCAGTTCCTCCGCCAGGCCAGCCCGGATCGGGCGCACCATCGGCCGGCCCGCGCCGCCAGCCGGTTCCCCGCCGCGGGTCCGCCGGGCGCCCTCACGAACCTCACGCGCGCCGCGGACCGGCGTTCGCCAGCCGCCGCTGGATCCCGGGCCGGTATCCCGGCCCGCGCCGGTCCTCGATCCGCGTCACGCCAGTCGGCCGGCGCGTGGTAGGAGCCGGACCCGCGCCAGCCCGGCTCGGTGCGCCAGCCCGGGCCCGCCCCCACGAGGCCCGCGAAGCGGTCGCTGCCGAAGCGATCGCTCGTCATCGCCTCCCGCGGCGACGGCTTCGGCCGCGACTGGGAACGGTGCACGCCGCCATCGTCGCGCCAGCGCAGCTCGGCCGAGATGGGGTCGCCGCGCAGCATGGCGTCCACGGTTTCGGCCACGTCGGAGTGGACCAGGACCTTCTCGCGGTCCTGGATCTCGACGATGACGTCGAACGTGGGCGGCGCCTTGCGCTCCAGGACGCTCTTCTGCGAGCGGCGGCGCCGCGCCTCCTCGTCGCCGAGGGTGACGGTCTGGATGCCGCCGATCAGGTCGGTCAGGGTCGGGTTCAGCATCAGGTTGTCGAGGTTGTTGCCGTGGGCCGTGCCGATCAGCTGGACGCCGCGCTCGGCGATGGTTCGGGCGGCGTGGGCCTTCGAGCTCCGTGCCGATCTCGTCGATGACGATGACCTCGGGCATGTGGTTCTCGACCGCCTCGATCATGACCTCGTGCTGCGCCGCGGGCGTCCGGACCTGCATCCGCCTGGCCCGGCCGATCGCCGGGATGCGGGATGTCGCCGTCGCCGGCGATCTCGTTGCTGGTGTCCACCACGACGACCCGCTTGCCGTGATCGTCCGCCAGGACGCGGGCCGCCTCGCGCAGCATCGTCGTCTTGCCGATGCCCGGCCGGCCCATGATCAGGATCGACTTACCGGACTCGACGTAGTCGTCGATGATCTCGATCGTTCCGTAGACGGCCCGGCCGATACGGCAGGTCAGGCCGACGATCTTGCCCGTTCGGTTGCGGATGGCGCTGATCCGGTGGAGCGTGCGTTCGATCCCGGCGCGGTTGTCCCCGCCAAAGGCGCCGATGTGGTCGACGACGTACTGGAGGTCCGCTTCACTGACTTCGCGGTCGAGCAGGGTCACCTCGCCGTCGGTGAAGCGCGCCTCCGGCCGGCGCCCGAGGTCCATCACGATCTCGATCAGCAAGGACGGATCGGGCAGGGCATGGACGGCCTGGAGGAGATCGGGCGGGAGCGCCCGCAGGAGCAGATCCAGGTCGTCGATCGACTCGCGGCCGTGGTGTGCCGCGCTTTGATCAGCCACGTTCTCTCCTGCTCTGCAAGCTACTGTACCGCCGGCACGAGGCTGGTTTCGGCGACTCGCACGAGGGCCTCCTTCATCAGGAGGGTCACGGTCGCGAGGTTCACGAACCCGGCTTCTTCGAGGCGGCGATCGACCGGCGATTCGTAGGTTCGGACGGGCGCCAGGACTCCGTTGTCGGGGCAGCTGCCGCCTCTCCCGATGCGCGCGCCGATCAACCCCAACCCGAAGCTGACGAGCGGGCCGGCGTCCGTCTCCGGCCGCGCCATGATCTTGAGGTAGTGGGGCTGCTCCTCGCGGGCGACGCCGACCTGCAGCAGTGCAAGCACGTCTCCGGATGCATCGTCTGCGGTCTGAAGGTAGGCCTCCATCTCCGCGAACCGCAGGATCGGCGCCAGGCTCGAACGAGGGACTCGGGTGGCCTGGCCCTGGCGCTCCCAATCGCTCAGGCGGTACGACTCCAGGCGAGCCACTGGTTGTGGCGTCACGGCGGAGTACAGCCTGGCCAGCGGCAGCGCGTCGAGCGGCTGGCAGGGCCTGATGCCGGCCGCGCGCGAACGCTCCTCGGCCCACGCCGCGCGGCAACGGCGTCTCGGGGCCACGGAACAGCAGTCGCTCCTGGCCATAGCGGGCGAACCCCGCCTGCATGAACAGCTCCACGTTGCCCTGGCCGTCGGCGCAGGCTACGTGGAATCTCATCGCGCCCCGCTTTGCCCCGTCGCGCAGGAGGTGCTGGACCATACGGAAGCGCGTGTCGCCCGAGTCGCCCGATCCGATGGCGTCGAGCTCGACGATCGTCCACTCGTCCCGGGAGCCGTCCCGCTCGACACGAAGAAGCCCGGAGACTCGGCCCTCGTCTTCGTAGACGAAGAGGAGATCGTTTGGCCGGAAGGCGCCCAGGGGCAACCGGAACAGGCTGAACACTCCGATGCGGGGTCCGCTGACCGGCAGCCCGAGCGAGCGCGCGTCGACGTGCTCGAGCTGCGAGAGCCTCGACAATTCCCCCAGCGCCGCGAGATCGGTTAGCCGGGCCAGCCGGACGCGCCCGCTCACATGGCCTCCCCGAGCGACCATCCGTCTGCCCCGCCGGCCGCCGCTCCCTCTGCCGGATCGGAGAATTCCCTCGCCATCGTGGCAACGAGCCGATGGAAGCGCGTCTCCCCTGCCAGCTCGGGGTGGAACGAGATCGCCAGGACGTTGCGCTGGCGGACCGCTACGACGCGACTATCCGGCAACCTGGCCAGCACCTCCACACCGGGACCCACGCGCTCAATTATGGGGGCTCGAATAAAGATCGCGCGAACAGGACGATCGCCCAGGATGGGGACGGGCAGATCGGTCTCGAACGAGTCGAGCTGGCGGCCGAAGGCGTTCCGCTCGACAGTCACGTCGATGAGCGGAAAGACCGGCTCCTCGCCACCGGCTATCTCGCGGGCCACGATGATCATCCCGGCGCACGTGCCAAAGATCGGGGCGCCGGACCGGGCCAGGGCCATGATCGGCTCGCGCAGGTTCCATCGAGCCACGAGCTTGCGCATGGTCGTGCTCTCGCCGCCGGGCAGGATCAAGCCGGAGACCCCTTCCAGGTCCTCGGGCAGGCGGACGGGCACGGCCTCCACGCCTATCGACCGGAGGGTCTGAATATGCTCGATGACGGCGCCGTGGAGCGCCAGTACGCCGATCTTCATGTGAGCCTTGGGCTCTCCGCTCCGGGTTCGCCTCGGTCCCGTTGACCGTGCGTCCCGCTACGCCGGCCTACCAGCCCCGGACCGCCAGCCGCTCAGTCTCGGGGATCGTGGTCGCCGCAATCCCGCGCATCGCGCTGCCCAGTCCCTTCGAAACCTCGGCGATGATCTTGGGGTTGTCGAAATGGAGCGTGGCCTGAACGATGGCCTCGGCCGTCCGCGCAGGGTGTTCGCTCTTGAAGATGCCGGACCCCACGAAGACGCCTTCGGCCCCTAGCTGCATGGCCAGGGCCGCGTCGGCCGGGATGGCGATGCCGCCGGCGACGAAATTGACGACCGGAAGCCTGCCCTCGTCATGGACCTGCTTGACCAGGTCGAACGGAGCGTCCAGCTCCTTCGCGGCTACGAACAACTCATCCTCGCGCATCGCCTGCAAGGCACGGATCTCCGACATCAGGGTGCGAATGTGGCGGACCGCCTCGACGATGTCTCCCGTGCCGGCCTCGCCCTTGGTCCGGATCATCGCCGCCCCCTCGTTGATGCGGCGCAGCGCCTCTCCCAGGTTGCGGCAGCCGCACACGAACGGAACGTTGAACTGGTGCTTGTCTATGTGGTTGGCCTCGTCCGCGGGGGTGAGCACCTCGGACTCGTCGATGTAGTCAACGCCGAGGGCTTCGAGAACCTGCGCCTCGACGAAATGACCGATGCGCGCCTTGGCCATGACCGGGATGCTGACCGCCGCCATGATCCCCTCGATCATCGCCGGATCGCTCATCCGCGCCACGCCGCCCGCAGCCCGAATGTCCGACGGGACACGCTCGAGGGCCATCACTGCGCAGGCGCCAGCGTCCTCGGCGATCCTGGCGTGCTCGGGGGTGACGACGTCCATGATGACGCCGCCTTTGAGCATCTGGGCGAGGCCTTTCTTTGTGGCCCAGGTGGATGTCTCGGCGGTCATTGCGGGTATCCAGTCCTTAGCTTGAGCGGGGGCGAGGAGCGTACTCCTGGTCGGCAGCGACCCGCGCCACGCGCCCGGATTATACCCGGCGCCACCCCGTTCTCCCGCCTGGGGAGGTCTCGCGGCGCAGCGAGTGGAGCGGTGCCGCGGTGCGGCCCGGCTGCTCGATCGTCCGAGCTTCAACGCGATCAGAGCCAGCGTGGCGTGCCGCCATCTCGCGCATGGACGAGTCAGGACGGCCAGACGCCGCGAAATGCCCCCGGCGCGCTAGAGTCCGGCTCATGGCACCCGATTCGCTGGCTGGACTCACGTCGGAGATCGTCGCCTGCCGCCGCTGCCCCCGGCTGGTGGAGTGGCGCAGGAAAGCGGCTTCAGACCCGCCTGCCCGTTTCGCAGGCGAGGAGTACTGGGCCCGACCTCTGCCGGGCTTCGGCGATGCGAACGCTCGCGTCCTGGTGGTGGGGCTCGCACCCGCTGCTCACGGCGGCAATCGAACCGGCCGGCTATTCACCGGCGACAGATCGGGCGACTTCCTGTTCGCCTCGCTCCATCGCTCCGGATTCGCCAATCAGCCGACGTCCATCGCAGTCGACGACGGCCTTGCGGTGGGTGGCCTGTACATAGCCGCGGTCGTGCGCTGCGCGCCGCCCGACAACAAGCCGCTGCCCGATGAGCGCGACCGCTGCCTGCCGTTTCTCGCCCGCGAGCTGGCGCTGCTGGCAGACGTGCGGGTGATCGTCGCTCTTGGCTCTTACGCGTGGGACGGCGCCCTCCGGGCGATGGGCGAGCTGGGAATTCGAGCCCGCCGCAAGCCGCGATTCGGGCACATGGCAGAGGAACGGGTCGGGCCCTACCAGCTGCTCGGCTCGTATCACCCGAGCCAGCAGAACACGTTTACCGGTCGCCTGACGCCACCGATGCTCGATGCGGTTCTTGCCCGAGCGCGCCAGCTGGCCGACCTGGTGTGAGGCCAGCCCGTATCATCGAGCCGATGAGCGATGCGCGACTGCTTCTGGTGGACGACGACCGCGCACACCTCGACGCACTGGCCGACAGGCTGATCGGCGACGGCTTCGAGGTTGCACGCGCCGGCAGCGGTGCCGAAGCCCTCAAGTACCTCGAGGGCTCGTGGCCCGACCTCGTCATCCTGGATTTGATGATGTCGGGGATCGACGGCCAGACCCTGGCCGGGCGCATCAAGAGTCGCGCGGACATCCCGATCCTGGTCCTCTCGGCCGTGGCCGGCGCGGACAGCAAGGCCGACTTGATCGCCCAGTTCGCCGAGGACTACATCACCAAGCCTTACGACTATGAGGAGCTCGTGGCTCGCATTCGGCGAGTGCTGCGCAGGCTCCAGGACCAGCTCCCGGTGGAGGAGCTGGCCCTGGGAGACCTGATCCTGGTCCCCCGCCGAAGAGAAGCGATCGTCCGGGGCCGGCACGTCTCGTTGTCGCCAACGGAATCTCGCTTCCTGGCCACGCTGGCGGCGAGCATGCCCGAGGCGGTCCCCACAGAGCATCTCCTCCACAAGGTCTGGGCAGACTCGGATGGCGCGGATCCGGCCTACGTCTGGGTGACAGTCCGGAGGCTGCGCCAGAAGCTCGAGATCGATCCGGGTCAACCCCGACACCTGCTCACCGAGGCGGGAGGCGGCTACCGGCTCGCCAGCGACGAACCGGCCCAGCCGTAGCCGCCGCGGGTGTTTGCAAGGCGCAAGTGCCCTCTGCTGCCAGGTCATTTCGTTCCTGCACTCGGTATTTCGTACCGTAAGGGCGGAACGGACGCTCACCGGATGCGAGGCGGCGCCGTCCGTAATGGCAAGTGCAAGGAACCACGCCTACTCTCTGCTGCCTGACGTCAGTACGCGTTCATTCAATGGAGCAAACGATGCCTGTCCTTGGACGCCGCCTGGGCCAACGATACCGTCGCCGCTCGCGAGGCCAGTCGCTGGTCGAGTTCGCCATGGTCCTCCCCATCTTCATGCTCGTGCTGTCGGGGATTCTGGACTTCGGCTTCCTGCTCTACTCGAGGATGACCGTCATCAACGCGGCCCGAGAGGGCGCCCGCGCGGCCATCATGGTCTCCGACCCCACCACGATCGACACAGTAGCCACAGGGGGCCGCGATCGCCTCGGCCGCAGGGGGAGGGCTGACGGTGTCGACTGTCAGAACCAAGTGCTACGTGGGAACCTCGACTACCTCGACTCCGTGCGCCAGCGCCGTAACCGGCGACTCCGTGTCCGTGGAGGTCGACTACACGTACACGACGTTCTTCCCGCTGGCATTCGGGGCCTCGTTCCCCCTCAGTTCCACTGTACAGATGGTCATGGAGTAACTAACTCGTACGCGGGACCACCACGCGGCACGGGGATACGGGAGCATCAAAAATGCGACGCTCACGACGGAACGGCAAACGGGAACGCGGGCAGATACTCGTCCTCTTCGAACTGGTCCTGATCCTCATCCTCGGATTCGCCGCGCTCGTCATCGACATCGGCGTCCTCAGGAACAACAGGCAGATCCTCGTGAACACGCTGGATGCGGCCGCCCTCGCCGGCGGGTCCGTGCTTCCGGTCGACGGCTCGGTCCCGGGGAAGGCGGCCGAGGCCAAGAAGCTCATCGACGACACGATCGCGGCGAACTACCCGGGTCTGACGGGCTACACGATCACCTACAGGTGCCTGATAGGTACGGACCCCACGACCGGAGCCCCTCTGATCTCGAGTCAGGTTCCGGCAGTATGCGACCCGCATCACGCCCTCCACCGCACACCGCCGGTGTACGCGCTCGCCACCGACTTCATCGGCGCTGGCCCGACACGAAACTCCGACTGCGATCCCGGCCAAGGCGACAAGTGCAACGTCGTGGTGGTTACGGGCAGTGCGACCACGCAGTACAAGCTCGCCCCGGTGGTTGGGGTGGACAGCGGATCGACGGGAGTTGTCGTCTCGGCCGCCTGCAAGGGGCTTTGCGGGGCGTCTACGGCCGTGCCCGTTGACCTGGTTATCATCCTGGACCGCACCGGGTCGATGGCGGATGGCTCGAACAAGTCAGGCCCCAAGATCCAGGCACTCCAGGCCGCCGCCAGGACCGTCCTCTCCGTCTACGATCCGGCCAAGCAGCGCGTCGGGCTCGCCCTGACGGGCCCGGGCAAGGTCAATGCGGCGGGCAGCCCCGGCGTCGGGCAGCTGCCCTTCAGGCGGCTCGGCATTGGGCGTGGGCGACGACGGCAACTTCAGCCCGTCGACCACGTTGACTACTACCGGAAACACGAACCTCTTCCAGGGCGCGTTCCTCAACACGACCCTGACCACCGCTATCACCTCGACGAGTTCCACGACCGTCAAGGTCGCTTCGGCGGCCGGCTTCCCGACCAGCGGCAACTACACCATCCAGATCGATTCCGAGCAGATGCAGGTGACCGCCGGCCAGGGGACCCTTACCTGGACGGTCACACGTGGCTACAACAGCACCACCAAGGCCACGCACCTGCTCAGCGCCATCGTGGGCTGGGGGGTCAGCAAGACCGACACGTCGATCAGGGTCGCTTCTGCGGCCGGCTTCCCGACAACCGGCAACTACACCATCCTGGTCGACTACGAGCAGATGCAGGTGACCGCCGGCCAGGGCACCACGACCTGGACCGTGACCCGCGGCTCAACAGCACGACGACCGCTCTCCACGGCGGCAACGAGACGGTGAGCTTGATCTACGGCACCGGCGCCACATCCATCAAGGTCAACTCCGCGAGCGGCTTCCCGACCAGCGGCAGCTACACCATCCAGATCGATTCGGAGCACCTGCTGGTTACGGGCGGCCAGGGCACAACGACCTGGACCGTGACCCGCGCGCACGGACAGCACGACCGCGGCAACCCATACGGGCGGTGCGGCAGTGACGCGTGTCGTTGGCAAGACCGACACCACCATCCAGGTGACCGCGCCATACGGCCCCGGCTTCCCCAGCGTTCCGTTCATCATCGCCGTCGCGCCGACCAGCGGCAGCGCCTACGAGCACATGCAGGTCACGGCTGTTTCGGGCTCGAGCGCACCCTACACCTGGACGGTGACCCGAGCCCAGGACGGCACGCCCGCCGCGACTCACAACAACGGCGCAACCGTTGACGGCGTCGCCCCCTGGGTGCCCAGCGCGGCGACCCGCGGCGTATGGGTGCCGGTTGGCCTCAGCGGCACTGACACGGTCGATCCGCTACCGAACCCGACCGGCCACGACGGAACCTACTCGATCGGCGGCGTCGTCCAGACCGACACGCCGCTCGTCAAGTCGATCAACTGCATCCAAGCCTTCTCGAACGGGCACCAACCTGACCACTCCGATCAAGATGGCTCAGTGGTACCTGGACCACTACGGCCGCCCGGGCGTGACCCAGGGCATCATCCTCGAGACCGACGGACACCCGCAGGTCGGCTTCGAGAGCGGCGACCAGACGACGACCAACTACGCCTACACCTGCCAGGCCGCGGCCGACGCGGCCGCGGCGGCCAAAGCGGACACGACCAACAGCCCGGACGGCATCCAGTTCTTCACGATCGGCTACGGCGTCGACAGCTCCTCCAAGTGTCCGACATACACCAGCAGCTCCTCCCAGTCCAACAGCAGCTACAACATGTACGAGACTTCGACCTGGTCCGGCAAATCGGCGACGTTGCTCCTGGCCGCCATGGCGTCGCCCGACACGCTGCCCGGCCAAAAGCACTACTTCGAGAACCCGCCGACCTCGGAGCTCTCCGCCGCGTTCACCCAGGCGGCGACCACCCTCGCCAAAGGCGGGGCCCATCTCATCCAGCTGTACCCACTGCCGATAGTCACGAGCGTCGGCGGCTCAACCTCCTCAGTCACGGTCTCGGGCCAGTACTTCACGGGCGCGTCCAAGGTCACGTTTGGCGGGACTGCGGCAGCCATTTCGTCTGTCAGTGACACGTCCATCACAGCGTCGATTCCCGCCGGGTCCTACGACCGCGTTCCCGTCGTCGTTACTACGCCTGCCGGCCTCTCGTTGGTCACGGACACGAACAGGTACACATACCCGTAAGCGGCGAGCGGTTACCCATCCAACCCCTGGCGGGGCACAGGAATCACCTCGCATGGCGCAACTCGGATCAGGCGGCCACACGGCCGCCTGATCCTGCGCATAGGGGCAAGATGGCCGGCCAGCGACGGGAGCCAGGTGCGGCCGGGCGGGACGCGAGGTCCTCCTCTGATACGATGCGCCTGTGGACGGCGTGGTCCTGGTTCTCAATCAGAGCTACGAGCCGCTCAACGTCTGTAACCTGCCGCGGGCCTTCCGGCTGGTCTTCGGCCAGAAGGCCGAGGTCCTCGAGTACGACCACCAGGTGATCCGGACGCCGCGGCAGGAGTTCCGCGCGCCATCGGTGATCCGCCTGCAGCATCAGATCCGGCGTCCGCGGCCGCGTGTCAAGCTCACGCGCCGCGAGGTGTTCTTGCGCGACGCCTACACCTGCCAGTACTGCGGCCGCCAGACCAGCGACCTGACTCTCGACCACGTCCTGCCGCGCCACCGGGGCGGGTCCCACACCTGGGACAACCTGGTCACGGCCTGCAAGGCCTGCAACCACCGCAAGGGCGGCAAGCTCCTGGACGAAGCCAAACTCCGGCTGGCGCACCGGCCCTCGGAGCCGCGCTGCGACGTGTACTCGCTCTTCACGCCGTATCTCCGCGATGACAGGAACGAGAGCTGGAGAACGTACCTCTTCCTTGGCCATTGACCAGGGAGGGGCCAAGACAGGGACGCCCGCAGGGGAAGTTCGGGCGGTTTGATGATGAGCCGGGAAAGCATGCCGGGCGGTAGACCCGATCGAGACCGGGCGGCGGAGAAGGAGCCGGCCGGTGTGGTCACGCCGTCGGCGACGCCCAGCCCGGCGATCCCCGCCCCCGCCTTCGATCTGCTCGCCACTCTCTGGCGCGGCGGCCAGGCCGCCTACGTGGTAGGGGGCTGTGTGCGTGACTCCCTGCTGGGTCGCGAGCCGGACGACTGGGACCTGACGACCGACGCTCCGCCCGACCGAATCCAGGCCCTCTTCCCGAGATCCATCTACGAGAACCGCTTCGGAACGGTGGTCGTGCGCCACCGCGAGGCTCAGTACGAGATCACGGCGTTCCGGCGCGACGTCTCCTACTCCGACCACCGGCACCCGGATGCCGTGCAGTTCGGCGACTCGATAGAGGAGGACCTGGCCCGGCGCGACTTCACGGTGAACGCGATCGCCTGGGGCGGTCGGCCGGGGACGGAGCCGGCATTCGTCGACCCGCATGGGGGTCGCGCCGATCTGGATCGCCGGCTCCTTCGGGCAGTGGGCGATCCGGACCTGCGCTTCGGCGAGGATGCGCTCAGGATGATCAGGGCCGTCCGCCTGGCTGCGACGCTCGGCTTCGAGATCGACCCGGCGACCGTGGAAGCGATCGGTCGCAACGCCGGGCTGGCTGCCCATCTCTCGGGCGAGCGCGTCTTCGCGGAGCTGCTCAAGCTGCTGGCGGCGCCGCAGCCGTCCGTCGGCCTGCGGCTGATGGAGCGGACCGGACTGCTCGAGGTGGTCGCCCCGGACCTTGCCCGACAGCGCGGCCTGTCGCAGAACAAGATCGAGAACGAAGACCTGTGGGACCACACCCTTCGGACCGTCGACGCGGCGCCAGATCGACCTGTCGTGCGACTCGCCTCACTGCTTCATGACATCGGCAAGCCGGGTACGCTTGCAGACGGCCACTTCCATGGCCACGAAAGCATCGGAGCGAAGATGGCCCGCGACTTCCTCGCCGGCCTCCGTGCTCCGCGCGCCCTTCAGGAGCGAGTTGCCCATCTCGTGTTGCACCACATGTTCTCCTACCAGCCGACCTGGAGCGACGCCGCGATCAGGCGCTTCCTCAGCAAGGTCGGGCCGGGCTCGGTCGATGACCTTGTCGCCCTCAGGGCAGCCGACAACCAGGGCAGCGGGCTATCGGCTGAGGCCGGCCACCTGGCCGAGCTGTCCTCCCGAATCCGTGAGGAGCTGGCAGCGCACGTCGTCCTCGGGCGCGGTCAGCTCGCTGTGGACGGCGACGTCCTGATGGCCGAGCTGGGCATTCGCCAGGGTCCCGCGCTGGGCCGGCTGCTGTACGACCTGACGGAGCGAGTCGTCGCCGAGCCGGCACTCAACGATCGGGCCGTCCTCATCGAGATAGCTCGCCAGTCGATATCTGGCGGTCAGTCGTTGGACAATCCGTGAGCGCGTCGACGGCAACCCCGGAGCCACGCCACTTCCGTTGTGAGGCCGGCTGATGTTCGAGCTGCTGCTACAGGCCGACAAGGCGGTGGCCGAGGGCTTGCTCGACCAGGCGGAGCGGACCTACTGGCAGTTGATCGAGCTCGACCCGACGAACGCCATCGCGGTCGCGGGTCTGGCGCGGGTTTCGCTCGGACGCGGTGACGAGCGCATGGCCCGTACGCTCGCCTATCGAGCCCTGGCAATCGATCCCGAGAACTCGTCGGCCAGGCGTGTGGTAGAGGGGCTCGGCGATGCCGGTGCCGGACAGGCCGAGACGGAGCTCCCAGACCTGCCGCTGGCCGCGGCTGAGCGGCTGGAGACGCTGGGCAGGCGGCGCAGCAATCGCCTGCCGGAACCCGTGGAAGACGCCGGCCCGGTGGAGGCCGACGACGACGGAGAACCGCTCTCGTGCCCGGACGAGGTGGCGCCGCGGTCCGGATCGGGTCCCGATGGGCCTTCCGATCTGCCGTCCGAGCCACTCAGGGACAGGCGCCAGGCCGGTCGGCTGGCGGCTTCGGCTGCGGCGGCCACGGCGGCCTCGATGCCGCAGCCGGCCCACGCCACCAGGGCACGGCATGAACCTCACCATGCCATGCCGTCGGGAAAGCGGCGGTTCGATTCGGCGGAGCTGCGGACGGCGCCTCAGGATCCCTATGCCGCGGCGGAATCGGCCGCAGCCGTCGAGGCGGTCGACGCAGCCGATGCGGCCGAGCTCGCGGCCGAGCTCGCGCCGGAGGATCTGCGGGCTCTGCCTTCCCGGGCAGTGGAACTCCCCGTCGCGGGCAAGGCCGGCAGGGCACAGCGAAGCGTCGCGATGCGTATCGCCCAGGCAGCCGACGCGGCCCAGCTCGATGCGGCCGAGCTCGAGGCAGCCGAGACTATCGAGGCGGAGGCCGCGGCTGCGGATGAGGCCGAGGCTGCGGAGGAAAGCGTGGCCCTCAGGATCTCGCTCATCACCGAGGCGGCCGAGCTCGAGGTCGCGCCGACGGCCGAGCTCGAGACCAAGCCAGATACCGGGGTTACGGAGGTCGCCGCGGTCGGGGCGGAGCTGGACGAGCCGACTGAGCCTGAGCATCGGCCGCGATCGTCATTCTCGGGGGACGGCGCCGGGCAAACCGAGCAGGAAGCGGAAGTCCAGGCCCTGCGCGAAGCGCTCGCCATCGTGTTAGGGAGCGAGGGTGACGTCGCCCCTGTCGAGCCCGACAAGCCGGCCGGCGCACAGCCAACAGGACCGGCCTCACTCGGTCGATCCAGCCAGTCGGCGACGGAGCCAGGCATGGCTGAACCGCCCGAAGCCGCCGCGCCAGATCAACCCGCTCAACCCAACCCTCCCACCGAGCCGGACTCGGCGTCGAGCGAGTCTGCTGAACCGCCCAAAGCCGCCACCCCGGTCAAACCCTCGGTGGCAAAGCCCGAGTCGCCGGCCCCAAGCCGCAAGAAGGGTCTCTTTCGCCGCTTCAGAGGTAGTTGAATGCGCATCCTCGTCACCGGCGGCGCCGGGTACATCGGCTCCGTTTCCGTCGACGCCTTCGTCCAGGCGGGCCACGAAGTCACCGTCCTGGATGACCTCTCCACGGGTCATCGCGGCGCCGTCTCCGATCAGGCGGCCCTCGAGGTCGGGGACTATGGGAAAGCGGACGCCGTGGCCGCGCTCCTCCGCCGGCGCCGTATCGATGCGGTTCTGCACTGCGCGGCAAAGTCGCTGGTAAACGAATCGATGACGGACCCGGCGAAGTACTTCCGCGAGAACGTCGGCGGCGGCATCGCGCTGCTCGAAGGGATGCGGGCGGCAGGCGTCGGGCGCATCGTCTTTAGCTCCACCGCTGCAACTTACGGTATGCCGGAACGCACGCCCGTGACGGAGTCGGATCCCATTCGGCCGATTAGCGCCTATGGCGAAACGAAGCGGGTGGTCGAGGGGGCGATCGGCTGGTACGGCCATGGGTATGGCTTCCGGAGCGTGATCCTGCGCTACTTCAACGCTGCCGGCGCGAGCGCGCGAAATGGCGAGGTGCACTCGCCGGAGACTCATCTGATCCCGAACGTTCTGGCCGCTGCCGAAGAGGGGCGCGACCTGACGCTCTTCGGAGACGACTACGCCACGCCGGACGGGACGTGCATCCGGGACTACATCCACGTGGAAGACCTGGCCGCGGCGCACCTGCTGGCACTCCTGGCAACCGACCCGGCCGATCCCCGCACCGGCCCACCTGCCGGCCCGTGCCAGCCCCTCATCTGCAACCTGGGGAGTGGCTCGGGATTCAGCAACCGCCAGATCGTGTCCGCGGCGGAATCCGTCGTGGGACACTCGATCGCGGTCAAGGTTGGAGCTCGTCGGGCCGGCGACCCAGCTGTGCTGGTGGCCAGCGCTGACCGCGCCGCCGACGTGCTGCGCTGGCGGCCGCGCCACGGCACGATCGAGGAGATCATCGGCTCGGCCTGGGCCTGGCGCCAGAAGCACCCCGGCGGGTATGCCGACCCGGAGAAGTAGAATTGGGCCATGCCTTCCCTGCGCCGAACAGTCCGGCCCGCCTCGCCTTCGACGCCTCAAAGACCCGAGGATTGGCGTCCCCAGCAATTCGGGCGGCACATTCGCAAGGTCGCCGATCCGCTGGTAGAGCCCAGCTGGGGAGGCGTTCGCGTCATCGCCCGGATAGAACGCGGCCAGACCCGATTTGTCGACGAGGACGGCGTGGACTGCACGGACGAGTTCGCCACCGTGGCGGAAGCCGTCTCAGCCTCTGCGCGGGCCGACCAGCTGATCCTCGACGGCTTCCTGACGGTGGAACCGACCCAGGCTACGACCGGCGTAGTCCTCGGGGGCGTCGAGGCGCCAGGCAAGCGCCAGATGATGTCCCAGATGTTCCTCGGCAGGCGTGGATCGGGCGGGCCGGAGCCAAAGCGCCAGCTCGATCCGGAGCGGCCCATCGCCTTCGTCGCGGTCGACATCCTCAGCGTCGATGGTTCGACCCTCCTCGACGTCCCGCTTCTCGAGCGCAAGCGCCTCCTCGACGGCGCGGTCGGGACAGGTGAGCTTGTGCGAATCACCCCGTTCGTTCGGCTGCCGATCGGAACATTCCTGACGACCTGGCGCAGTCTCGGTTTCCGGGCGTTGGCCTACAAAGGCGCCAACAGCCGCTACGTCCCGAACGGCCGCAACGCCGACTGGTTCATAGCGCCGATGCCTCTCAAGTAGGCGGCACATCGCTCGTAGTGCCCTTGACCCACTCGGCGTGGTACGGTGGCGCCGATGCCCTCGAGTGCGCTAACTCCAGCAATTCGGGAACAGATCGCCCGGCTCGGTTGCGCCGACATCATGGTCGGCATTCCGAGCTTCCGGAATGCGGCGACGATCGGCCATGTGGTCCGCGCCGCTCAGGCCGGCCTTGTGCAGTACTTCCCGGACCTGCGCCCGGTCCTGGTCAACGCCGACGCCGGCTCGCCGGACGGCACGCAGCGCGTCGTGGTCGAGACAGAGCCGCCCGGCTACGTCGAGCAGATCCTGCTCGTCCACCCCAGGAACCGGCTGGACCGAGTCAGCCTCACCTACCCCGAGGTCGACGGGATCGGAGGCAAGGGCGCGGCCCTGCGGACGCTCTTCGAGATGGCTGCGGCCCTGGAGGCCGAAGCGCTGGTCGTGGTCGACTCGGACTTGCGGTCCATCGTCCCGGAGTGGATCGAGCTGCTTGCCGGCCCGATCGTCAAGGGCGGCTACGACTTCGTGGCCCCGCTCTACGCCCGCCACAAGTACGACGGCACGATCACCAACACCGTCACATATCCGGTCACCAGGGCGCTGTACGGTCATCGCATCCGCCAGCCGATCGGTGGGGACTTCGGGGTCAGCGGAGACCTGATCCGTTACTACCTCGAACAGGAGAGCTGGGGGCCTGAGGTCTCGCGGTTCGGCATCGACATCTGGATGACGACCACCGCTCTCACTGGCGGCTTCGCGGTGTGCCAGACGCGCCTCGGCGCCAAGATCCACGACCCCAAGGACCCGGGCTCGGACCTGGGGCCGATGTTCCGCCAGGTAGTGGGCACGCTGCTCACGATGGCCCGCGACAACGCCGACCGCTGGCTTGCCATTACCGGCAGCCACGACGTGCCCGTCTACGGCTTCGAACGGTACGCGGAGCCGCTCCCCCTGGAGGTCAACACGCTGCGGCTGCTGAGCCAGTTCCACGCCGGGTCGCTGACCCTCGCGGAGACGTGGCAACGGTTCCTGGCGTCGGACAACTACGGCCACGTGCTGGCTCTGGCCGTGGAGGCCGGGGCGCTGGCCGAGGCCGCGGCTCATCGGCTGGGTCTCGGCCGGGAGTCGGGCGAGGGCTCCACTGGAAGCGGGTCGCACTCCACGGACGAGCTTTCCGATGCCGTGGCCTCGTTCCATTTCCCGGACGATCTATGGGCTCGAGTCTTCTACGACCTTCTGGTCTCGGCGAGCTTCGGCGAGGTGCCGGTGGAGCGGCTGGTGGCCGCCTTCGTGCCGATCTACTTCGGCAGGGTGGGGAGCCTGGTCATCGAGAACCGGCGCCTCAGCGAAGAGCAGGCCGAGGAGCGGGTAGAACGGCAGGCCCGCGAGTTCGAGCTGCTGAAGCCGTATCTCGTCGAGCGCTGGCGGGCGGCCTCGGCCGGAGCCCACGTAACGCCCGGCAGCGCGGTCGGAGGTGGAGGCGAGGCGGGAGGCGCCGGAGGGGCGGGCGATGCTGTAGGGGCGGGCGGTGCTGGAGGGACGGGCGACGGCCAGCAAGGCGTCATTGGCTCGGCCGCCAGGCGCGGACCGGAGAGCGCCGCCGGATGACTCGCTTGCCGCTGCCGTCCCGCATCCTCATTCCCGTCGCGAACCCGCTGACCGCGGAGGAGCTCGTCCGCCTGGGAGCTGCGCTGATGGAGCGCCGGACCGGCAGCCTGACGGTCCTCGGCATCGTGGAAGTACCCGAAGGGACGCCGCTCAGTGAGGGGGCCACGCACGCCCGGCAGGCCCGCCGGCTCCTGCAGCGGGTCCTCGACTGGGCTCCCGACGGCGTCACCGTCCACCCGATCGTCCGCATCGGACGCCGCGCCGCGGAGGGCGTCGTCGAGGCGGCCACGGAGCTTGACGCGGATCTGATCATCTTCGGCTGGGGCGGCAAGCCGTCGCCTACCAGGCCGGGAGGCCAGGCGTCGGTCTTCTCGCCGACGATCGACGAGGTCGTCCGCAACTCTCCCTGCGACATCGCCGTGGTCAAGCAGGACGGCGCGGCCCAGATCACGCGCGTCCTCGTGCCGATCAGGGGTGGCCCTCACGCCGAGCTGGCGCTTCGCTTCGCTGACGCCCTGGCCCACCGCAACGAGGGCAAGGTCATAGCTTTGCACGTGGTCCCGAGCGGCATCGCCGAGGGGCTGCGGGCGCAATCGGAGCGGGCCCTGGCGCACTTCATTCGCCAGCACGCGGACGGCCAGGTGGAGCAGTCGGTTCGCGAGGCTTCGAATGTCCGCAATGCCATCCTGCGCGAGGCGGAGACGGCGGACGTGGTGGTCATGGGCGCTTCCGCCACTCCCGCGACGAGCCACGGCGAGACGTTCCTGTTCGGAGCCTTGGCCGAGGCGATCGCGACGCGGTCGCGCAAGACGGTCATCGTCGTCAAGACGCGGGAAGCGATCGGCAAGGCCACCTTCGAGAGGCTCGAGCAGCGCGCCGAGACGCTGGCGGCGGCAGACCGAGCCGCTCACGAGGCCCGATCGATCCCTCTCCGGGTAGAGCGCTGGTTCGGGGAATCGAACTTCCACCACCGGGAGTTCGGAGACCTCAATCGGCTGGTGAGCCTCAAGGAGAAGCAAGGGCTGACCGTCAGCCTTGTCCTGCCGTCACTCAACGAGGAGGAGACGATCGGCGAGATCGTGAGCCGGGCGCGGCGCGACCTGATGGAGCGCCACAGGGTCGTGGATGAGCTGCTCGTGATCGACTCGGACTCGTCCGATCGGACGCGGGAAGTGGCTGCGTCCGAGGGCGCTCGCGTCGTCATCCATCAGCAGGTACTGACCCGGTACGGCAGCTTCGAGGGCAAGGGCGAGGCCCTCTGGAAGAGTCTCTACGAGACCAGCGGCGACATCATCGTCTGGGCGGACACGGACGTCCGCAACTGGCATCCACGGATGGTCTACGGGACGGTCGGGCCCCTCATCTCCGAGGAGCGAATCCAGTACGTCAAGGGCTACTACCGGCGCCCTATCGTCGAGAACGGAGTCATGAAAGAGGGCGGAGGAGGGCGGGTAACGGAACTGGTTGCACGCCCACTCGTGAACCTCTTCTTTCCCGAGCTCTCCGGACTGATCCAGCCGCTGTCCGGCGAGTACGCGGGCCGGCGGAGTCTCCTGGAGACGCTTCCCTTCTTCACCGGCTATGCCGTGGAGATAGGCCATCTCATCGACGTCGCCGAACGGTGCGGGCTCGAAGGTCTGGGCCAGGTCGACCTGGAGCGGCGGATCCACCGCAACCAGGAGCTCGAAGGACTGTCGAAGATGAGCTTCGTCATCCTGCAGGCCGTCATGAAGCGGCTCGAGGAACGGAGCAAGGCACGGCTCTTCGCCGACCTCGGCTCGACGATGAAGCTGCCGCGGTCCGGGCACGGGCAGCTGGGCCTGGAGGTCATCGAGCTCGCCGATCACGAACGGCCGCCCATGATCCGCATTCCCGAGTACCTCGAGAAGCAGCGCCAGGAGGGCGCGGCGACCCCCCGGTTGGGGCAAGGAGCGGCGAGCGACTCGCGTCCGGGCGAGTCGCTCGAGAGCGAAGCGTGGCCCGTCGAAGGCGGCGCCGGTCCGGCATCGAGGCCGGTCAAGCCGGCGAAAGCCCGATGACCGGCCGCAAAGAGCGCCTGCGGGTCGTGCTGGCGCCCGACTCGTTCAAGGGCTCGCTCTCGTCCGTGGAGGCTGCGAGAGCATTGGCGGAGGGCTGGGCGCGAGCTCGTCCGGGCGACGAGCTGATCCTGGCGCCGCTTGCAGACGGCGGCGAGGGTCTCCTCGCCGCCATGGCGGAGGCCGGCGGGTGGGAGTGGCAAGAGTGCCAGGCCCACGACGCACTGGGCCGGCCACTGACCGCCCGCTGGTTGCTGTCGGCGGACGGGAGTCGGGCTTCGGTGGAGCTGGCCGAGGCTTCCGGACTTTCGCGTCTTCCGGAGGGGGAGCCGCGGGCGCCCCTCGCCGCCTCCACCGAGGGCACCGGCGAGATCCTGGAGGCGGTCCTGGACGCCGGCGTTCGCCACGTGGTGATGGGCATCGGCGGCAGCGCAACTACGGACGGCGGGGCTGGACTGCTCCGTGCCGTGGGGGTCTGGTTCCGCGGCTCCGGCGACCAGCTTCCCGGACCGATCCCCGGCCTCGCGACCATCGACCTTGCCGCGCTCGATCCCCGCCTGAGCGAGCTGGAACTGCGCATCGCCTGCGACGTTACGAACCCGCTGCTTGGCGAGTTCGGCGCCGCCGCCATCTATGCCCCGCAGAAGGGCGCCTGGCCGGAGGACGTCGTCACGCTCGAAGCCTGGCTGACGCGATATGCAGACCTGCTGGAAGCGGCCTCCGGGACGCGAGCCCGGAATACTCAGGGAGCGGGCGCGGCCGGCGGGACGAGCTTCGGTCTGCTATGCCTGGCATCCCGAATGCGGGCCTTCGAGCTGGTCCCCGGGATCGACGTCGTCATGCAGGAGACCGGATTCGACCGGAGCCTGGTCGACGCCGATCTCGTGGTGACCGGCGAGGGCCAGATCGATGCTCAGACTGCCTTCGGCAAGACGGCTCTGGGCGTCGCTCGCCGGGCCGCGGCGGCCGGCGTACCGTGCCTGGCCATCGGCGGCGGCGTAACGCCGGAGGGGGTCGCGGCGCTCGGGGCCGCACAGGCGCTGGCGGTACCGATGGTGGACGTCCCGATGACGCTCGAGGAGGCAATGAGCAAGGCGGCGCTGCTCGTCGCCGCCGCGGGCGAGCGGCTGGCGAGGGTCATCGAGCTGGGCACGATCGTGGGCGCACGGCGCGCAGCCCGGGCCGAGGCAGCCCGGGTCGAAGCCGCGGCCGAAAGCACGGCCAGGGCGCCCGCCACATGACGCCGGCGCCCAAGCCGGCCCGGGAGCCGGCGCCCAAGCCAGTGGCTCGTGCCGTCTCCAGGCCGGCGAAACGGCGGCGCAAACCCGGTCCGGAGCAGGTCGCGCGAGCCTGGGCCCGCAAGCTGGCCAGGCAGCGCCCGGGGCTCGTCGACTTCGTCCTCGACTCGCTCGCAGCCGCGTACGGTCGCCCGGTCTGGCGGCGCCGCCTCGATCCCACGAGTGAGCTGATACTGACGATCCTCTCCGCGAACAGCGCGGACGTGAACGCCGAAGTGGCCTTCGAGTCGCTTCGGGCCGCCTATCCGTCGGCGCCCCCGCCTCCCGGCGCGCCCTCCGAGCCGCGCCCCTTCGCCGGGTGGGGCGGCCGCGGCCTTCCCGACCTGCCCCCACCCGACTGGTCCGCCGTGGAGGTGGCGCCGCTCTCGCAACTGACCGACGTCATCCGACCCGGAGGACTCGCCAACCAGAAGGCGCCCCGGATCCAGGCCGCACTCACAGCCCTGCGGACGAGCGGCGGCAGCTACTCCCTGGAGTTCCTCGCCGCCAGGTCGCCGCTGGAAGCTCGCGACTGGCTCGCTGCCATCCCCGGCATCGGCAAGAAGACGGCGTCGGTAGTCCTGCTGTTCGGCTTTGGGCTGCCGCTCATGCCGGTGGATCGCCACGTCCATCGAGTCAGCCAGCGTGTCGGCCTGATCGGCCCGAAAGTCGACCCGGACCAGGCCCACGACCTGTACCTGGAGCTGCTCGCACCAGGCCAGATGTACGAGGCCCACGTCTCGCTGATCGAGCACGGCCGCCGCACCTGCCATGCGCAGCGCCCCGACTGCGAGCATTGCCCGCTGGCCCCGCGCTGCCGCTACTTCGACCCGAAGGCCCAGTAAGGCGCTCGCCTTCCGGCGGTTGGGCAGCCCGTACTTCCGCGTGGTCGCCATCGCCCAGCCCCTACCTATACTCGCCACGAATAGGCCCTCTGGCGGGGAGGTATCAAGCGCGAATGATCGATCACCGGCCGAGACGGATCCTGCTCGTCGACGACGACGCCAACCTGCTGGTCGCCTTAGCCGAGCAGCTTCGCGACGATGGGTTCGAGGTGGCGACGGCCCGCGACGGCCAGGAGGCCCTGCGACGGCTCGAGACCGGCTGGCCGGACCTGATCATCCTGGACCTGATGATGCCCCGGGTCGACGGCCTGGCCCTTGCGCGCGAGATAAAGTCGGCGGCTGATCTGCCGATCATCGTTCTGTCGGCCATCGACACCGCCGACAGCAAGGCCCACCTGCTCGACGAAGTGGCGGAGGACTACGTCGCCAAGCCCTATCACTACCCGGAGCTGCGCGCCCGAATCCAGCGCGTCTTGCGCCGGCTGGGCGACCGGATCCCGCGCCAGTCGATGATCCTGGGACCGGACCTTACGTTCGACCTCCACCACCGCGCCGCCACCGTCGCCGGCGCCGAGGTCCAGCTGACGCCGACGGAGTCGCGGCTCCTGCACGCCCTGGCCGCCAATCTGGGCGAGGTCGTCCCGACCGAGACGCTGCTCGCCCGGGGTTGGGTGGACACGGAGGAGGCCGACGCGTCATACGTCTGGGTCTCGATACGCCGGCTCCGCCAGAAGATCGAATCCGATCCGGACCGACCCGTCCACCTCCTTACCGTCCGAGGCGTCGGCTACCGCCTCGTGTCGACCCATGACAGCGCCTGACCATTCGCCCGACCGATCGGGCAACCCGGGCACCTCGAAGCCAGACGTCATTGCGGCCTCGGGCGGCTGGACCGGCCCCGATCGACGAGCTCCGGTAGATCGCCGGACCGCCGGCGATCGCCGGGGCGCGGGAGATGGCTCACCCGATTGGGACCGCCGCCGACGCGAGATCGGTCGCGCCGACGAGGGGACCGGACTCTCCTTCCGGGTTCTGCTGACCATGAGCCTGATGGTTGCGGCCGTGCTCCCCCTTGCGGTCTTCGGCTCGATCCTGATGCTGGCCGGTCTGTACACCAACGGCAGTTTCGTGGTGCCGCTGCTGATCGCCGTGGTCGCCGCCGCCGCCATCTTGGGTCTGGTGACCGCGGGCGCCGCCGCGACGACCATCACCACGCCGCTGCGCCGAATCACCGCAGCGGCTGAGCGAGTGGCCGCCGGAGAGCTCACCTCGCCCATCCATCTCAGCGGCGACGACGAACTGGCCCGCCTGGCAGAGAGCCACAACCGCATCGCCGCGGACACCCAGCGTCGCAACCGCGAGCTGGGCGCGCTGCTCGATGCCGTCGCCGCCTACACGCCGGCGCAGGGCGTCGAGGCGCTGGCAGGCCTGGCCGAGGAGGACGCCTGCCATATCTACGGCTTGATCGACTGCCGGCTTTCGCTCGCCGATCCGGCCTCCGTCCTGGTCGAGGAGACGATTCCGGGAGACCCGCGCCCGGTCAGAGCCGACGTGAGGGCCGGCGGCGAGGTCCTCGGCGTCCTGACCGGACATCTGCCGGCGACGCGAAGCTGGGAGCATGCCGACCAGGATCTGCTGGACCTCTTCTCGAGCGAAATCGGAGTGGCTCTGCGCAACGCCGAGCTGTTCGGCCAGATCGAGAGTCAGAACGCGAGGCTGCTGGAGCTGGACGCGGCCAAGGACGAGTTCCTGCGAACCGCCAGCCACAACCTTCAGAGCCCGCTCACCAGCATCCGCGCCTACGTGGACCAGCTCCGCTCCGAATCCGAGGACGCTGCCCGAGACAGGCGGCTGCAGATCGTGGACGAGCAGGCGGACCGGCTGACCCGCCTCGTCCGCCAGCTGCTCACGGTCACCCGCCTGGAGGCCGGAGCTCTACGGCCCGAGCCGGAGGTCATGGCGGTGGCGCCTCGGGTCCGCCGAGCCTGGGAGGCGCTCAACGCCGCCAGTGTGGACTTCGAGCTCATCGACGAGGGCCGCGGCTGGCTGGCCGTGGCGGATGCGGACCAGCTGGACCAGGTCCTGTGGGCCCTGCTCGACAACGCCGTGAGGTACGGGGGCCGCAACGGCAAGGTCGAGGTGGAGATCCGAGCCGCGGATACGATCGACCGGCTCCACGTGACCATTTCCGACCACGGACCGGGCGTTTCCGCCGGCGACCGCGACCGACTCTTCACGCGCTTCGTTCGCGGCGCCTCCCAGGGAAGCGGCGAGGGCACCGGCCTGGGCCTCTACGTTTCGCGGCAGCTGATTCAGGCCATGGGCGGGGAGCTGTGGCTCGAGCCGGCCAACGAAGGCGCCGGCGCCGCGTTCACGTTCTCCCTCCCCGGGGAACCGCCGGGCGACGCCGACTGACCTGCCGCGGCGAGAGACGCGGAAAGGGCTGAAGCTCCGAGGCAACCTGCCGACACCTCCAACAGGTGCGGACTGCACCAGGTTGGGATTGGGCTGGAACGACAATGGCTGGACGACCCGGATTCCTCGATGGCCTCCGCCGTGGCGACGCATCGGACCGCGACGCCGCCTCCGGATTCGGTTCCGACGGCTTCGGCGACACGCCGCCCGTGGTTCGCCTCGGCGAGCCAAACGCCCAAGGCCAGGACGGCGGCCTCGGCGGAAGGCCGGGTTTCGATCCCGTCTGGGGGAGCCTCGGTTCGCCCTTCGCCCAGGGCACCGACGCGTGGGAGCAGTCGCAGGAAGCCGAGGAAGAAGGTCTGGCGTTCGACGTCGAGATCTTCGGCGACGGCCTCCAGATCGCCGGCCAGATACGTACGGGCCAGTTCCCTCGCCTGTCGGACTGGCTGAACATGCAGTCCGGGTTCATCCAGGTCCAGAACGGCATGCATGTCCATCCTGGACCCGCCGATGCCTCGGATGCCGACCAGAGGGCGGGCATGCTCTGGGTTCGGCTGGACCAGGTGATCATGGTTGCCGAGCGGACCAGTATCCAGGAGACCCGGCTCGGCGCCCCGGTCGTGCAGAAGCAGCGCCGCAAGGTCTCGATCGTTACGCCCGGCTACGACCTCCGAGGAAGCCTGCACGTCCACGCCCACGGATCGATGCACCAGTTCCTCGAGACGCCAGAACCGCACTTCCTGCCCGTCACGGAAGTGACGGTGCACTGGCTATCCGACCCGGCGCTCGTCGCCCGATTCTCCTTCGCGATGATCAACCGCCAGCAGATCGTCACCATTCGGGACGAACCCTCGGTGCCGGCCGAAGACTCCGCTCGGTCCACCCAATCTGCCGGTGATGATTCGATGCCGCTCCACCGAAGATGGGGCGCCGCCTGACCCTGGATCGGGACTCTCGCGGCCCGGCAGGCCGCGACCGTCAACGCGAGGGCAGCGTCGGCAGCTGGCGCCGGATGGCGACCACTCGGTCCAGATCCAGATCGGCAACCACGATCCCCGGTCCGTCCGGAGCTTGAGCGAGCACGATTCCCCACGGGTCGACGACCATGCTGTGGCCATGGGCAACAATGCCCGCGCCAACGCCGCATTGGGCCGGAGCGATGACGAAGGACCCGTTCTCGATCGCCCGGGAGCGGAGCAGCACTTCCCAGTGGTCCCGACCCGTCGCCTCGGTGAAATTGGCGGGCACCGCCATGACCTCGGCGCCGTCCGTGGCAAGCTCGCGATACAACTCCGGGAAGCGCAGGTCGAAGCAGATGCTCAGGCCCAGGCGGACGTCCGACCCCTCGGCCACCACCACCCGGGCCACCCCGGCGCGATCAGGTCCACTTTGAGGCGGCGCGGCGCCGGCTGCTCCAACGAGGACCGCCACAACGCTGGCATCGCCGGGCGTGATCCGCGACGACTCGTGATCCGAGGGGCCGCCGTCGATGGCGACGTCGAACAGGTGCCGCTTGCGGTAAGTGGCCGCAATGCCACCTGACGGATCGAGCAGGACCGCCGTGTTGTATGGCCGCAGCGGATCGTTCGACCGCTCGGCGAGGGAGCCGAGCAGGATCCAGGCGCCCAGCGAGCGGGCGAGCTGCGCGAAGGGCTCCGTGAGCGGGCCCGGCAGGACCGTGGCCGACTCGCGGAAGCCCGCGACGGGGCCGCGGTACAGGAACGTCTCCGGCAGGGCGATGAGCGCCGCGCCGCTCTGGCCCGCTCGCCCGACGAGCGCTGCGGCCCGCTCCACGTTCGCGGCCACTTCCTGGTCTGCGGCCAGCTGGACTAGCGCGACTCTGAGACTGCGCACCGTGGCCCTCCATGGGCGGCTCGCTCGGGTTCGACACCGACACCCCGCGGGCCGATGGTACCCTCCCCGCCAGGAGGCGACCATGACCAATCCGACCCGCGACGACGCCTGGCGACTGCTGACCGAATGGACGCCGAGCGAACCACTTCGCAAGCACGGCCTCGCCGTGGAAGCGACGGTGAGCTGGTACGCGGAGCACAGATTTCGGCATCGCCGGACCGGAGTTGGAGACGTGGCGAGCCGCCGGCCTCCTGCACGACTTCGACTATGAGCGCTACCCGGAGACTCACCCGATGCGCGGCGCCGAGGAGCTGCGCAAGCTCGGATACCCCGACGAGGTCGTCGAGGCGGTTCTGGGCCATGGCGACCATACGGGCGTCCCGCGGGTCAGCCTGCTGGCGAAGACTGTGTACGCCTGCGACGAGATGAGCGGGTTCGTCATCGCGGTCACGTACGTCCGGCCCAATCGCAGCCTGGACGAGGTGGATGCACGCGCCGTCGTGAAGAAGATGAAGGACAAGGGCTTTGCCCGCCCGGTGCCACGGGACCAGCTTGTCAAAGGGGCCGAGGAGTTGGGGGTTCCGTTCGAGGAACACGTCTCCAATGTGATCGAAGGGCTCAAGACCATCCGCGGGACGCTCGGGCTGTAGACCAACCCCCCGTTACGCGACGCCCGTCACCGGAGCCGCGGCGACGGGAGCGCCGACCGCTCGCGAAGCACTCTGAGCCGCTTGCGGCTTTGTGCGGAGCGACGGTCGTCCGCGAGCAAGCGCCGCACAGCCTGGGCCGCGCGACGTCGGCGACTGTTCTGTCAGGCCCGATCCGTCAGCAGCGGCACGCCCGGGAACGCCATGGCGTCGTCATCGCTCGCTCGCACCCAGTCGAGCAGATCGCGGTTCACGATGAGCGTGCCAACGTCCCTGAGGTGCGTCACGCCACGTCTCGAGAAACCGAGGGTGGCGTCCGATAGCGGGACCATCGGCCCCCGCGAGCTCAGATACGGCAGCGGCATCTGGCCGGCCGACGCGTGGAGGAGCCCCAGGGCGGAGTAGGGCCCGAGCTGAACCTGCAGCCGATGGCGGACGGTGTGGATCCGCCGAACACCATCGCCGTGGCCGTCGCCCGCCTCGACCGCGTAGAGGATCGACCGGTCAACCTCTCCGTCGCCCAAGTTGGAGACCGTGTCGTCGTCGAAGCTCTCCACGAAGGCTTCTCGGACGACGATGCAGTCCGCGCGATTCAGGAGATCGGTCAGCCGCTCGCCTTCGCACTCGACGTATCCGATGAAGCGGCGGCTAAGGGCGTACCCGACGAACGGGATGAGCACGGACCCTCCTGTTGATCGGTCCACGCCCGGTGGGCGTCTATGCGTCTCCGGAGGGTACCCCGCAACCGCGACCGCTCAACTCACACGTAAGTACGGGGTGGGGCGTTCACGCACCACGGGCAATCTTGCGGCTCCCTAGCCTGATCCTGTTCCGGCGAACTCCGCGGGTCAGCCGTTGCGGAGACTGGTGGTGTCCACGACCTCGAAATCGGCACCCGTGAGGTTCTGGAGCTGGTGGAACTCGTCGTCGTTCCAGCGATTGTCGGGGACGCCGGTGATGTACCAGGGCGAGCCGTTGTCCGCCAGGATCATGCCGTACCGCTTGAGGGCGGCCAGGACCACACGAGCGTTGGGGCCAAAGCCCGAGATGTCGACGGACGCCTTCAGGCGGACGCGCAGGCCCATCGGCGGCAGGTTCGAGCAAGGATCGGCGGTGAGGTGGCGGGCGGGGTAGATGTAGCCGCACGTGTGGGGAGCGGTGAATCGGATGGCGTGGTCTATGGAGCCACTCGCCACCTCGTCGTGGCGGACCAGGCCGGGGAAGATGGGCAGGCCGGCCGCATCGGCGCTGGTCCAGCCCGCCGGCCGGAGGGCATTCGAGCGGAGGTCGAAGTAGGCGCCGGAGCCGGCGGCCCAACCGGAGCCGGCTCGTCGGACGTCGTACAGCTCCCATAGCTTGCACTGGTTCAGGTCGAGCGACAGCAGGTGGTGGTCCGAGCCCTTCTCGATTCTCGGGCTCGCCGGGATCGGATACGGGCCCGGGTCCGACTCGTCCGCGTAGTCGAAGGCGACTGTGTAGGCGGAGGTGCTGGCGGTGACGATGTTGTAGGGGATGCCGTCGCCGACGGCGTCGAAGTCGGGATGGAGATAGGCGTCGATGCCGATTGCGGCAACCATGGCCGCGGAGTTCGAGGCCACGGGCAAGCTCGAGACCGGGCGGTTCCACACGTTCGATGACGGGAAGACGTAGCAGGGACTCGGTGCCGGGGGGGTCGGCTGCGGGGCAGGCGTCGGCGGGGCAGGCGTCGGCGTGGGACGCGCGGTTGGGGCACGGGTGGCGCTCGGCTTCGGCGTGGCCGAGTCCCGCGGGCCTGGCGTGGAGCCGGCGTCCGTCCCGGGAGCCGGCGAACCGGTCAGCACGGCGACGAGGCTTGCGATGGGGCTCTCGGTCCCGGCGGCAGCGCCTCGCCGAAGCGGTGGCGCCCGGCGAGGCGTCCGCGATTCCCGGGGCCGAAGGGCCGGCGGCGCGGCCGCCCGAGAACGGCCCCCACAGCATCAGGCCGCCAACCAGCCCGACGGTCGCGACGATTGCCACCGCGCGAAGCCGCCACGTGTGAGTTATGGATCGCATGAGGAGATCCTATTGGGCGCCTGCGACCGCGCTACGCCCACAAATGTCCCGCCGGATCGGGAATCCGTACGTGCCGGCGCGAGGCCGTCGGCACGGCGCCCCCGGCTGCCCGCAGCTTAGACTGGCAGTACCGAGTAGTGGTGTTGCTGGAGTTCGAATGTGAACACATGCCGCGCCCTGGAACTGGGACGCTGACGCCGGACTTGGACGCCTTTGCGCCGGAGCGGCGGAACCGCGACGCCTGGGTAGCCTTCTCCTATCTGTCCATCTGGTCGTACCTTCTCTACGGCGTGGGCAACGCGACGCCGTACCTGCGCAACGACCTGCGGCTGACAGGATTCGAAGCCGGACTGCACGGATCCGCGGTGGCGATCGGCACCCTCGTGGCCGGAGTCAGCGCGGCCGCCGTCGCCAGGCGGATGGGCACGAGCCGGCTGCTGGATGCCTCGGTGGCGATCCTGGTCGTGGCGGTATCTCTCATCGCGGTCGCACCGGCACTGCCTGTCTCGATCGGTGGGGCTTTCCTGCTGGGCTTGGGCGGCGGCTCCCTGGGAACGCAGGTCAACGTCCGGCTGGGTCGAGAGGGTGGCTCCGAGAGTCGCCGGCTGATGGGCCAGGCCAACGCCTGGGCCATGGTCACCGCGGCCGCCGCTCCCCTCGGGATCGGACTGGCGGCGTCTGAGCTTCATGACTGGCGCGTCGGCCTGCTGGCCGCGATCGTCGGGCTGGTCGCGGTCACTGTCGTCCGCCCGCGCGCGAAAGGTGCACCGAGCCTCGTTCGGATGCCCCGATCGAGCCTGCCGGCGCGCTACTGGATGACCTGGCTCCTCATCGTGCTGGGCGTCTCCATCGAGTTCTCGTTCGTGTTCTGGGGCTCGACGATGGTCGCCCGGAAGACAGGGGTCTCCTCGGCCGACGCCACCCTGTTGGCCAGTCTCTTCGTGGCCGGCATGTTCGCCGGGCGCGCGGCCATCGGGCGAGGCCTGGGCGCCCAGAGAGGACCGCGCGGGCTGCTCGCCGGAGGACTTGTCATCCTGATGATCGGCGCGAGCCTGATCTGGGTCGCGACATTGCCGGCGCTGGCCGGGCTGGGGCTCTTCGTGGGCGGCCTGGGGACCGCCGGCCTCTACCCGATCGCGGTGTCGGTCGCCCTCCAGAGCGCTCCGAAAGCCCAGTTCGAGGCTGCCGCCCGTGCCACGCTAGGCTCGGGAGTGGCGGTGCTGATCGCGCCGTCCGCCCTGGGCCTGCTGGCCGATCAGGTTGGCGTCGTATCCGCGTGGCCGGTCATCCTTCTCGTGGCCGCGGCGGGCTTGATCGTGGTGGCCCTGACACCGTCGGCTGGCGACCGCGGAACGTAACGGCTCGGGCCGCAGCCGACTACGGTTCCAGGGCACGGGTCCTGACGTCAATCGGAGATGTCCGGCGGCTTTCGCGGAGCGTAGGCGCCCTCGACCGCCCTTCGATCCCGATCCGCTCCACGGTGCTCGGTCATCGAGTCTCTCGACGCGGGGTCGGCCGAGGCCGATGATGGTCAACCTTCGCAGCGGTGCCGTAGTCCAAGGAGATGGTGCTTGCTCTCGCGTCCCGAGCCGGCCTGTCTGCTGATCGCGGACATCTCCGGCTACACGAGCTACCTGGCCGGCACTGAGCTCGACCACGCCCAGGACATCCTGGCCGATCTGATGACGACCGTCGTCGGCACCCTCCGGCCGAGCTTCCGCCTGGCCAAGCTCGAAGGTGATGCCGCGTTCGCCTACTCACTCGCGGAGCGGATCGACGGATCGCAGCTCCTCGACACGATCGAGCGGACGTATTTCGCATTTCGACGTCGCCTGCGCGACATCGCCCAGGCGACCGCATGCGAGTGCAATGCGTGCACCCTCATGCCGAGGCTCGATCTCAAGATCATTGCCCACCATGGCTTGATCGTTCGCCACCGGATCGCCGGCCGCGAGGAGCTCGTCGGCTCCGATGTCATCGTCGCCCACCGGCTGCTCAAGAACCATGTCGTCGAGCGCCTCGGAATCCCCGCCTACGCCCTCTTGAGCGGCCCATGCGTCGCCGCGATGGCGATCGATCCGGTAGCCCTCGGAATGACCGAGCACCGCGACACCTATGACGACCTCGGCGAGGTCGCCGGCTGGGTCCACGATCTCGGCCTGGCCTGGTCCAGAGAGCTGGAGAGCAGCCGCGTCGTTGTCGCCGAGCGTGATGCGGGGTTCGTCTTCGACACGGTCCAGCCGGCTCCCCGGGACATCGTCTGGTCGTTCATGACCGACCCGGCGATACGTCCGCGCTGGCAGGCAGACGTTCTCGGCGTCGACGAGCTGCCGACCGCCCCGCGGCGTGGGGTCGGGACGACGAACCACTGCATGCACGGGAAGGAGGTCCTGATCGAGGAGATCCTCGACTGGCGGCCGACCGACTACGTGACGCACCGCACGACTATGCCGAATGGCTTCAAAGTCGTCTCGACCTATGCGTACGAGGATGTTCCGGGGGGCACCCGAGTCCGGCTCCTGTTCACGTGGGGTCGGAATCGGCGGGAACGCGAGGAGCTAGCCACAGTGCGCGACTTCGTGGCGGACCTCGTCGGCCGCGGCCAGACGAAGCTGCACGAGGTGCTGGCCGAGGAGATGGCCCGCCGGACGGCATTGGCGGCGGCGGCCCCACCGGAGCCCATGGCACCGGCGTCGCGTGGTCGGGAACTACGCGAGCCGATGAGGCCGTTCCTGCCGGGCTGAGGAGGGAGTGGAGCCGACACTCGGATTCGAACCGAGGACCTGTTGTTTACGAAACAACTGCTCTACCGCTGAGCTATGTCGGCCCGTGCGCGCAGGCGCGACGCGGAATATACCACCGCACTCGGGTCCGACCCGCGGATAATCCAGCGATGCCCCCGGATGCGGACCCGCCGCCGACGCTCTCCTCGCCCGCAAGCGAGCCAGTCGATCCGTTCGAGGTCCTGGTTTGGGCCGCGGTGGATTCGCTGCCCGACGCTTTCCGCGAGCGGCTCGACACGGTGGCGGTCGTGATCCAGGACGAGCCCACGGCCGACGATCTCGCGCGAACCGGTGCGACCGGGTTGCTCGGCCTCTACACGGGCGTGCCGCGGACTCTGTATGGGGCCGGCGAGGCCGCGGTGCCGAGCAAGATCACGATCTACCGCGGCCCCCATCTCCGCATCTTCCAGACGCCCGACGCGCTCGCCCGCGGCGTGGCCGATACCGTACGCCACGAGATCGCCCATCACTTCGGCATCTCCGATGCGCGCCTGGAGGAGCTGGCGCGCGAGCGAGGCCGCTAGCGCAGGCCGTCGACGGCCTGGTCGTGCCGCTCGAGCTGCCTACTTGTCGGGCGTGACCACAACGAAGACCTGCGAGGCGGCGGCAGTTTGAAGCGCCTCGGGCGTGGGTAGCTCGCCCTTGTGCATACGGGGCAGCCCAGCGCGTTTCGCCGCGCCGTGGTGGGCGGCGAAGTAGTCCGCCGCCAGGCGCTGGCCGCTGCCCGTCGAACCCAGGACGACGACCGCCGAGCCGCGAATCCGCCGGCCCTTGCGCACGATCTCGATCGGCCAGGGAGAGCGGAAGTTGCGCCACCACTTCTTGCTCTCCGGCCGGCCGACGCGGATCAGGAACCCATTCTCGAACTTCTGGCAGTTGACCGGAAGCTGTCGCTGCTTCCCCGTGACGCGGCCGACGTAGCGAATCAGTACCGCGCGCCCCGACAGGACGCCGAAAGGCGAACTCAGCCAGCGAGCCATGAATCGGTTGAAGCGCGACGGTCTCGCAGCCGCAGGCGCGGCCGAGGGTGTGCTCATGCCAATGCTCCCCTAGCTTGACTGCGGCCGATCCGCGGGATGCCTCGCTTCCAAGCCCGCGACGTTAGACAGTCAACCCCGAAGGTGAAGCGCTCGTCAAGGCTGGCGCCGAAGATGCGCAGGGTGCGGGCTGCTCTGTCGCCAGCTGATGGTATGGCGACATCTCTGGTCGACCACGAGCAGGAAACGAGCTCTCGCCGGCCGAGCCCGCGGTCGTTTCCACGTCCGCGATTGAGTCAGGCAGCGATGCCGAGGGCGACTTTCGTCTGGGCGGCCGCGGCCGCAACCAGCGCCAGCTCGAGCGAGACCTTGATCTCGTCGCCGACGAGCCAGCCGCCGGTTTCCATGGCCACGTTCCAGGTGAGGCCCCACTCCTTGCGACTGATCTTCGTGGTCGCGCTGAAGCCGGCCCGCCGGCCGCCCTGCAGATTGGGCACCACACCGCCGATCTCGGCGTCGAGCGTGACCGGCCTCGTCGCGGCCCCGATGGTCATGTCGCCGTGGATCTTGTAGCCGTCGCCGCTCCGCTCGATGCTCGTGCTTCGGAACGTCAGCTCGGGATGACTCGCCACATCGAGGAAATCCGCGCTTCGCAGGTGCGCATCGCGAGCCTCCATACCCGTTTCGATGCTGGATGCGTCAATATGCGCCACGACCGAGGAGCGCTCCGGATGCTCCTCGTCGAAGTTGGCCTCGACGGCGAACTTCCGGAACTGACCGCGAACGGTAGTCACCATCATGTGCTTGACGGCGAATTCGATCTGCGAATGGGCCGGATCCAGGGTCCAGGTGTTCATCTCTTGATTCCTCAACTGTCGTGCTCGCGTGGACCCTAAACTGGATCGTTCACTAAGCAACTATGTGGTAGTATAGTTGCACTCTCAACTATCTGCAAGAGGGATCTGGAGGAACTTTTGATGGAGCAGCCGATCGACGCCAGGGGCGTTGCCGGCCAATCGGCGGTCATGGCCGAGGCGACCGCGCCGACCCGGCCGGCGGCGATCTTTGCCTCTCCCGCTCTGGATCCCCTGGAGCGGCGTGCTTGGCGAGCCTTCCTGCAGGCCCATGCACGTGTGATCCGCCGCCTGGAAGCCGACCTGATGGCGAGAGACGATCTGCCCCTGGCCGAGTTCGATGTGCTCTACCAGCTCTCGCTGGCGGACGGACGGCGGCTCCGTATGAACGAGCTGGCCGATCGCGTCCTCCTCAGCAGGGCCGGAATCACCCGGCTGGTTGACAGGCTGGTCGCCGACGGCCTGGTAGGGCGAGTCAGGTGCGCGTCGGACGCGCGGGGATTCTTCGCCGTCCTGACCGAGCGCGGGGTGGATCGGCTCGACGTCGCCACGCCGCACCATCGGGAGTCAATCAGGCGCTACTTCCTCGAGCGCCTCGACCGGTCTGAGCTTGAATCGCTGGCCGGAATGCTGGAGCGGGCCTTCCCGGCGAGCTGAGGCGTGGCGAGGCGGGCAGGGGCCTGCCACTTCGCGACGTAACCCGTGGTAGCAGACGGCGGCGGGCGCGAGCGCTTATCTTTCGGCCATGCCAACGCGGAGTGAGATAGTCGAGGTCTCCGGCAGGCAGGTCGCGATCACCAACCCGGACAAGGTCATGTTCTCCGGGCCTGGCCATACGAAGCGCGACCTGGTGGCCTATTACCTGGCCGTTGCCGAAGGCGCCCTGCGTGGCGCGGGCGGCCGACCGATGGCCCTCAAGCGCTACGTCAACGGCGCCGATGGCGAGTACTTCTTCCAGAAGCGGGCCCCCGAATCGCGACCCGAGTGGATTCGGACGGTCGAGCTGTCATTCCCGTCCGGTCGAACCGCAGACGAGGTTGTCGTCGAAGATGCTGCCGGGCTGGCCTGGGTCGCCAATCTCGGTTGCCTGGACCTCAATCCGCACGCCATTCGGGCCGACGATCTGGAGCACCCGGACGAGCTGCGCGTGGATCTGGATCCAATGCCCGCAGTTCCTTGGGACGACATCCGGCGTGTCGCCCTGGTCGCTCGCGAGGTTCTCGCCGACCACCAGCTGGCCGGCTGGCCCAAGACTTCCGGTTCGCGGGGAATCCACATCAACGTACGGATCGAGCCGTGCTGGTCGTTCGACCAGGTCCGGCGAGCCGCGCTGGCTCTGGCCCGGGAGGTCGAGCGACGCGCTCCTGAGATCGCCTCGAGCAAGTGGTGGAAGGAGGAGCGCCACGGCGTCTTCATCGACTACAACCAGAACGCCAAGGATCGAACGGTCGCCTCGGCATACTCGGTCCGGCCCGTGCCGGACGCTCAGGTCTCGGCGCCGGTGACCTGGGAGGAGCTGCCGCTCTGCGAGCTGGGTGACTTCACCCTGGCCACCGTGCCGGCCCGGTTCCGGGAGCTCGGCGATCCGGCGGCGGGAATGGACCAGGCAGTGGGTTCACTGGAGGCGCTGCTGGAGCTATCGGCGCGGCAGGAGCGTGAAGGACTCGGCGACGCGCCATGGCCGCCCTCACTACGCCAAGGCCCCGGGCGAACCGCCACGGGTCATGCCATCTCGGGCTCGGCGAGAATCCGGCGCTGAGAGCCCAGCGGCCGCCGTCGGCAACCTAGCGGGAACCCCCGCCGGCTCCGCACCCGCCGGCCGGTCTGCCTCGGGGCGCCGCGTTTCCACCAAGCCACTCATCGAGATCGCCCGCGCAGCCACGAAGGACGAGGCTCTGGCGGGATTGGAGCGCTGGAAGGCGCGGCACGCGCCGGTGGTTCCGCACCTGCAGCCGGCCGACATCCTGGTCGATGGGATGCGCGGCCGCTTCACCCTCTGGTACCGCATCCGCGTCAACCTGGAGCACGTGCCGCAAGGGGAGCGGCCGTCGCAGGAGCCTCTCGAAGTCGACTACGACCCATGGGCCGGCATGATCGACCCCAGGACGCCGGCTCGCTAGAAGGCCCAAAGCGGACTCGCGGACCACTTGCCGCCCGACCATCCACGCGGCCCCCCGGCGCCCGGACTTTTCGCCGCTGCCCCTCAGGGCGCGCCTACCGGCCGAAGATGGATTGGAGCTCGAACGGCGCGGTCGCCTCGAGCTGATCGTAGCGGCACTGGTCCGGCGGCTTGTCGGGACGCCAGCGCACGAAGGTCGTGGCGTGGCGGAAGCGGTCGCCCTGGAGATGGTCGTAGGCGACCTCGCATACACGTTCAGCCCGGAGCGGCTCCCAGGAGAGGTCGCGATCGCGGTTCCAGCGACTGGTGGCGCCCGGCATACGCTGGCCCGAAGCACGCGCGGCCTCTTCCCATTCGGCCCACTCGGCCCACGGATGACCGGCCAGGGCGTTCTCGCGCAGCGGCGCCAGCTCTTCGACCAGCTCGCGGCGTTTATCGGCAGTGAAGCTGGCGGTGATTCCGACATGGTTCAATCGCCCGGTATCGTCGAAGAGCCCCAGGAGGAGTGAGCCGACCAGCGTGCCCGGTCCGTTCTTGTGCCATCGAAATCCCGCGACGACACAGTCGGCCGTGCGGGCGTGCTTGATCTTGGCCCAGCCACGTCTTCCGGGCTGGTAGGGATCGGTGAGTCGTTTCGCGACGACGCCGTCGAGTCCCGCGCCTTCGAAGCGATCGAACCAGTCCGCGGCGACCGAGCGATCGAGCGTTGCCGGCGTAAGGTGGATCGGCGGCTTCGCCGTGGCCAGCGCGGTCTCGAGCAGAGCTCGCCGCTCTCCCTGGGGAGTGGTGCGGAGATCGCGCGAATCCAGCGCCAGGAGATCCCAGGCCACGTAGCTGGCGGGGGTCTGGGCCGCGAGCAGCTTGACTCGCGACGCGGCGGGGTGGATGCGCAGCAGCAGCGAGTCGAAGTCCAGGCCGCTGCGGCCCGGCGATGACAACCTCGCCATCGAGGACGCAGCGCTCGGGAAGCGCGGCCCGCAACGCCGGCGGGAGCTCCGGGAAGTAGCGGTCGAGCGGCTTGAGGTCGCGGCTCTGGATCAGGACGTCGTCGCCGTCTCGGAAGACCAGCGCTCGAAAGCCATCCCACTTGGGCTCGTACTGCCAGCCGTCGCCGACCGGGATCGCGTCGGTGAGCTTGGCGAGCATCGGCTCGAGCGGGGGCCGGAACGGCAGATCCATGGCGCGACTATAGCGGCGATCGGGGAGCGTGAGCCCTCACGAGTGGTCTGCCCCGCCTGTCGGCGCCCCCGAGCGACCTCGAGCCCGCGCCTCAGGTCCGCCGCTCGTAGCCCAGGGCGCGCATCGCCTCTTCGAACTCGGCCTGGCTGATCTCGCCCCGGGCAAAGCGGACGCGCAACTGCTCGACCGCCGGATCTTGACGCCCGGATCTGGCCTCGCTGGAGTTTCGAACCAGCAGAACGAGCAGCCAGATGATGGCGATTGGGATGGCGAACACCGCGATTATCGAGACCAGCACGATGACCGGATGGATAGGAGTCAGTCCCCACGTCATCGCTCGCCTCCCGTTGCACCGCTCTGACCGAGCCGCCGCCATTCTAGCCCTGCTTCCGGGGCACCCGGCGGTGGCTCGCGGCGGGTCCAGTCGAGGAGTCGCGAGTGGCCCGCCTGGTCTGCCGGGGCCCGAGGCCGGCGCTCGGCCGGGAGCCGCGGCCCGTCCTGACGGCGCGCGCGGCCCGGTCCGCCACGACAAACGGCCCTAGCCCGTGCGGGCGCCGATGCGGCAACCTCGGACAGCCCGGCTGGGGCGGAGGCGGAAGACGCAACCAGGTGGTGGGCCCAATGGCAAAGGCTGATATCGCGACCGGAGAACGCAACTTCGAAGTTGTGGGGATCGCGCGCGTCGAGGGCGAGGGAACGCTGCGGCTCCGGATCTCCGACGGCGAGGTCAGGGAAGCGCGCCTGTCGATCTTCGAGGCGCCCCGGTATTTCGAGAAACTGGTCGTGGGCCGGACGCCCAACGAGGTCGTCGACATCGTCGCCCGCATCTGCGGCATCTGCCCGGTCGCCTACCAGATGGGCGCGTCGATGGCCTTCGAGCACCTATTCGAAGTGGAGATCGATCCTCAGGTCCAGGCCCTGCGCAAGCTCTTCTACTGGGGCGAATGGATCGAGAGCCACGCCCTCCACGTCTACATGCTCCACGCTCCGGACTTCCTCGGCTACGAGAGCGCCATCGCCATGGCTCGCGACCACAAGCCGGTGGTGGAGCAGGCGCTCCGCCTGAAGCGGACCGGCAACGAAATGATGAAGCTCGTCGGCGGCCGGGCCATCCACCCGGTCTCGATGCGTGTCGGCGGCTTCTCCCATACGCCGACGCGGGCCCAGATCCAGGCCTTGCGCGAGCCGCTGACCGAGGCCCTGGCCATTTCGCAGGCGACGTTGAAGCTGGTCGGCTCGTTCAAGGCGCCACGGTTCGAACGCGACCCGCTATACGTCGCCATCAAGCACCCGATCGAATACGGGCTCAACGAGGGCCGGATCGTCTCGACCGACGGCATCGACGTGCCGCTGTGGGGCTGGCGCGACGCCTTCCACGAGGAGCAGCACGAAGGCACGAACGCTCTCCACGCCCGAACGACCGACGGCCGGACGTACATGCTCGGGCCCTCGGCGCGAGTGACCCTCAACGCCGACCAGCTCCACCCGCTGGCCGCGGAGGCGTTGCGCGCCAGCGGCCTGGCCAAGCAGATCGCCCGCAACCCGTACTGGGCCATCGCGGCTCGCTCCGTCGAGCTGATCCACGCCTCGGCCGCGGCGCTCGACATCGTCAATTCCTACGAGGAGCCGGCCCAGCCGTCTACGCCCTGGACGCCACGGGGCGGAGAGGCGGGTTGGGGCACGGAGGCGCCGCGCGGCATCTGCTGGCACCACTACGACCTCGACGACGACGGACGGGTCGTCGCCGCCCAGATCGTGGCCCCCACCGGCCAGAACCAGGGGATGATCGAGCAGGACCTGACCGAATTCGCGCCACAGGTTCTGACCCTGTCGCACGCCAAGGCGACGGTTCGTCTGGAGCAGCTCATCCGCTCGTACGACCCCTGCATCAGCTGCGCGACCCACTTCCTCAAGCTCGAGATCGAGCGCGACTAGCGGGCCTGGAGCGAACCGTTCGGCGCGGCCCGGGGAGCGCGCCCGACCGATGGCTTCCACTCAATACGCCCGGGATGGTGCTGTTTCGCGCCGCGGGCCTTGATCGGGCGGGCGCGGCCCGGGAGGGCGACGCACACCGGCAGCGGCCCCGGCAGTGCGACCCGGCCGGCAGCTTCCACTCAATACGCCCGGGGATGGTGCTGTTTCGCGCCGCGGCCATTGATTGGGCAGGCACGTCCCGGAGAGCGGTCGCCCTCGGCCGAATAGCGCTCGATCCAGCCCGGAGACTGCGGCGCGGGCCACAGAGAGGCGAAGATCGGCGCGACACCCGATAGCCCTTGGCCAGCCAGTACTACCCCGAGCGTGTTGAGGGGAAACGGTTTCGTCAGACGCTCGCCCTTACGATTCCCCGGGCCTCTCCCGGGCGGCATCGTCCGCCATACTTGACAACCTGCGAAAGCAGCGCATGCCGCTTGTCTCGTCCGGCTTGCTGGTTCTGGTCGTCAGGCCGGGCCCGCCCTGATCCGCGGTCCACCGCGCCCCAGCCATCTCCTTCGCGTCGAGCGCCGTGGAAGGCAGGCTTCCCGCGGCACGGCAAGACCGTAGACTCCGGACATGGCTACATCGAGCGCCCCCAAGCGCATCCGCCTGCTCGTCTGCGGAGAGCGGCTGCGGGGCGACGACGCCGCCGCGATCCTGGCTGTGGAGCTGCTGCCCCCGCAAATCCGATCGCTGGCCGAGATCCAGGAGGTGGGGCAGCTCGGAGTCGAGGCGCTGCTGGACGTCCCGGATGGAGTGGCCCTGGTCGTGGCGGACGCGGCGGTGGGCGTGGCCGCGGGCACTGTCGTCACTCTGCCGCTGGAGGACGTGGCGCGGTCACCGGGGAGTGGCGCAACTCCGGCTTCCTCTCACTCGCTGCCGCCCGATCAGGTCCTGGCGCTCGCCGCGGAGTTGCGAGGGGCGATGCCACGGGGCGTCTTCGTGGGGATCGGCGGCGCGGAGTTCGGGTTCGGGGAGGGGCTGTCCCCGGCCGCGGCCGCGGGACTGCCCGCATTCGCCAGGGCAATCGCGGAGGCGATTCGGAATCTCGCCGCGGGCCTGCCCTAAGCTAAGGCTCATGGCCGCGCTGCTCTTCAAGCTGATCTTCGCCCCGGTGATGCTGGCCACGACCGCGCTCGTCGGCCGGCGGTGGGGCGCGGCGGTCGCGGGAGCGCTGGCCGCACTGCCGGTCACTGCCGGATCGATCGCGTTCTTCGTATCGCTGGAGCAGGGTGCAGCCTTCGGCTCACGCACGGCCGTAGCCACACTGGTCGGCGTCGGATCGCTGGCCTGGTTCTCTCTGGGTTACGCGCACCTGAGCCGCCGGTTCGGCTGGCCGGTGTGCCTGGCGGTTGGGTACCTGATCGTCGCGGTCGCTTCGGTGGCGGTAGTTCCGCTCGCCAATGCGCCAGGCTTCCTCGTTCTGGGCTTCGTCCTGCTGACGCTCGCCATCGCCTCCCGGCTGATGCCACCGGCGCAAGCGAGCCCGCGCCAGACGCCGCCGGCGTGGGACATCCCCGCTCGGATGCTGACGGGGGCCGTGCTGGTGATAGCTCTCACCGCCCTTGCCCCAGCGTTGGGGCCCCAGCTGAGCGGTCTGCTCGCAGCCGTCCCGATGTTGTCTTCGGTTCTGCTCGTCTTCACGCATCGCCACGAGGGCGGGGAACGGGCGCGAGGGATCCTGCGCGGCTTCGTCGCCGGCCTGGTCGGGACCTCGCTCTTCCTGGAGATCGTCGCCGACGGTGTGGTGCCGCTCGGGATCGGACCGGCCTTCGCGCTCGCCAGCGCGGCGTGTCTGGGCTACGGGGCGTTGGCAATCCGCTGGATCAGCCGGCCGGCCGGCGCCACCGACGCCGCCACGGCCGACGCCGCCACGGCCGACCCCGCCACGGAAGCCACCGACGGCGGGACTGTGCGATCGGCGACGAGCGCTTCTGTGAACCCCAGCCGGTAACGTGGCGCTCCTGCTACTGAAGCTGACGCTGACGCCGATTCTGATCGGCGGCGCCAGCCTCGCGGCACGGCGCTGGGGACCATCCGTGGGCGGCTGGATCGTCGCCCTGCCGCTCACGTCCGGGCCTGTCGCGTTGTACCTGGCCCTGGACCGGGGCACCTTCTTCGCCGCGGGCTCGGCCAGGGGCTCGATCGGTGGGCTGCTCGGCGACGCGGCCTTCGCCCTTGCCTACGGCTGGCTGGCTCGAAGGTTCGGCTGGCCTGCTTCGCTCCTGGGCGGGTTCATCGCCTTTGCCGTCGCCGCTCTGGCCGTTCAGCCGGTCCTTGGGACGCCCGCCGTGCTGGTGTTCGCCACCGTCGCCGTCGCGATGGCGATCCTGCTGTGGCTGGCGCCGCCCGCAGTGGAGGCCCGCGACCCGCAGCCGCTGCCGGCGTGGGACATCCCGGCGCGCATGGTCGTGGGCACGGCGATCGTTCTGGCGATCACGGAGGCAGCCGGGCTGCTGGGCGCGCAGCTGAGCGGCGTCCTGGCCGCACTGCCGGTCTACGTTTCGGTGCTGGCGGTCTTCGCCCACCAGCTGGAAGGCCCGGATCAGGCCCTCGGCGTGGTCCGCGGGCTGCAGGTGGGCCTGTTCGGCACGATCGTCTTCTTTCTCGTGGTGACGACCGCGATCGAGCCGTTCGGCATCGTGCCCTCGTTCGCCGCGGCGGTCGTGGCAGTCGCGGCCGTCCAGTCGATCTCTTTGCGAATCCTGCGCCGGCCGATTTCGGGGACTGCTCCAGCGCCCTGACGCTGACCCGGATCGCGGAGCCCGCCCCCGATCCGAGGAATCGCCAGAGCCAGCCGCATTGACACGACATGCATACTGGTACGCATGACTGTCAAGCCTGTCCGGGAGGGGATCCTCACGGCCGCCCGGGGCCAGGTCCGTTACGAATGACTGTCAAGTCAGCGCGGGAGGCGATCCTCACTGCCGCTCGAGGCCAGGTCCGTACGCGGCGGCGAGCTGTCCATTCAGGACGTGGCCGCCGAGGCCGGCGTCTCCCGCCAGACCGTCCACCACTACTTCGGCAGCGCCAGGGGCCTGCGCGCCGCGCTCGCCGCCGAAGGCATGGACGTCGACTTCGGCCGCCGACGAGCCTCACCCGCGACCGCCTCGTCGAGGCAGCCGTTCGCGTCCTCTCGCGGCCCGGCGGCGGCCTCGCCTCGATCGAGGCGATCGCCGCCGAAGCGGGCCTGACCAAGGGCGCGGTCTACCACCATTTCGCCGACCGGGGCGAGCTGCTGCGCGCGGTGGCCCGGCGCGTCTCCCCGGTCGACGAGATGCGGGCGCAGATCGAGCCGACGATAGACCTGCCGCCGCGCGAGGGTCTGATCGTCATCGCCCGCGCCTACTACGCCGCCATGCGGCGTCGGGCCGACTTGATCCGGAACCTGGCCGCGAACTTCGGCGCGCGACCCCGAGCTCGCCCAGGTCGTGATGAGCGAGATCATCGGCCAGGGCGCACCGATGATGATGGGCTGGTTCGCCCATGCAGGTCGGCCGGGGCGCGGCTTCGCCAGGTCGACCCGTCGTTCGTGATCCAGGCCCTCTTCGGGCCGGTGTTCCTGCTGATCGTCCTCGGGCCGACCGTCTTCGATCGGATCGCCCAGGCAGGCATCCACCCCGCGGTCGACAACGTCGAGGCCTACGTGGACCTCCTCCTGCGAGGTCTCGCGCCGGCCGAGGACGAGCGCAGGAGGTTCGTAGATGGCCAGTCCGCCACGTCCGCCCACCCAGCCGCTCGCCGCGGCCCCCGGCCGTGCGAGGCGGTCGCGCTGCGCAAGGCGTTCGGGCCGATCCACGCCGTCGACGGGATCGACCTGTCCCTGCCGGCGGGCCGCATCTACGGCCTGCTCGGGCCGAACGGCTCGGGCAAGACGACGCTCATCCGGCTGCTGACCGGGCTCGCGTCGGCGACCAGCGGCAAGGCTCGCGTCCTGGGCGTCGAGATGCCGTCGCGCGACCAACCTGGCCGCATCGGCTACATGACCCAGGCGGACGGCATCTACCCGGAGCTGTCGGTCTGGGAGAACCTCTCGCTTCTTCGCCGCGCTCTACGGCCAGACCGACCGCGCCGAGATGCTCCGCACGCTCGAGCTGGTCGAGCTGGACGGGCGCCTCGGCACGCCGGCGCTCCAGCTCTCGGGCGGCATGCGGCGCCGCCTCTCGATGGCCTGCGCGCTGGTCCACCAGCCCGACGGTCATCTTCCTCGACGAGCCGACCGTGGGCGTCGACCCGGCTCTGCGGGTCCAGTTCTGGGAGCACTTCCACCGGCTTGGCCGCGGACGGCGCCACGCTCCTGGTCTCGAGCCACGTCATGGACGAGGCCGATCGCTGCGACGAGCTGCTCTTCATCCGGGACGGGCACGTCCTGGCGCAGGGGACGCCGGCCGAACTGCGCGCGCGAGCCGGCACGGACAACCTCGAGTCCGCGTTCCTGCACTTCGCCGCCCAATCCGCATCGCCACCGGCCACGGCCGGCTCCACCGAGGAGGCCGCCCGATGAACGCGCTCCGCGTCGCCGCCGTCTTCCGCCGCATCGTCGCCCAGTTCCGCCGCGACCCGCGATCTCTGGCTCTGCTCTTCGTCGCCCCGCTCGCGATCATCGCCCTGCTCGGCTGGGTGCTGAGCAGCTCGGGGGCCACCACGGCCAGGGTCGCCGTCGTCAACGAATCGAGCCAGCCCGCGAGCGCGGCGGTGGTCTCGAGGCTCACCGCCGCCCTGCAGGGCCAGCCCACCGTCGAGGTGACGACAGACGTCCACGACGACGCCACGGCCCGCCAGATGCTCAAGGACAAGCAGCTCGATCTGGTCGTCGACATCCCGGCCGACTTCACCGTCCAGAACCCCAAGCTCGAGCTGCTGACGCTCGGCCTCAACCCGACCGGCGAAGCGTCTGTCATCCCGAACGTCCAGAAGGCGCTGCTGACGGCCGTAGCGGACAACCTCGGCGGCGCCCTGCCGACGATCGAACGATCGACCGTCTACGGCTCGCCGGACGCCACCACGCTCGACACGCTGGCCCCGGTGGTCGTCGGCTTCTTCGTCTACTTCTTCGTCTTCATCCTGACCGGCATCAGCTTCCTGCGCGAACGGATCGGCGGGACGCTCGAACGCCTGCTGGCGACCCCGGTCAGCCGGCGCCGAGATCGTGCTCGGCTACAGCCTGGGCTTCGGCTTCTTCGCGACGCTGCAGATCGCCCTGGTGCTGGCGTTCGTCATCGGCCGCCTGGAGATCCCGGCGCTCGGACCCGTCCCGGCGTTCGCGATCGGGCTCGGCGTTCGAACGATCGGCAACCCGCTGATCGCCTACCTGCTTGTGCTGGTGCTGGGCCTCGGCGCGGTGTCGCTCGGCATCTTCCTCTCGACGTTCGCCCGAACCGAGTTCCAGATCCTGCAGTTCATCCCGATCGTGATCGTGCCGCAGGGCCTGCTCGGCGGCTTCTTCTGGCCGATCGAGCAGCTGCCGTCGCTGCTCCAGCCGGTCGCCCGGATCCTGCCGGTGACCTACGCGATCGACGGACTGCGACAGGTGATGATCGCCGGCGCGGACCTGACCTCGGGGCAGGTGCTGTTGGATCTCGGCGTGCTGGCGGGCATCGCCGCGGTCTTCGTGGCTCTCGCCGCAACCACGATCCGGCGGGAGGTGGCGTAGGCGGAGGGGGGCGTCCAGGCGCGGCGCCCGTCCGACCCTCGCCTGCCGGCTTCGTTTCCGCTCAACTTCAGCCCGGGCGATACAGAACGGCCTGGCGGACCGTGAGAGGGGCCGACACCGGCTCTGCCGACCCAATCCGGCCTGATCTCGCGCTCGCGAGCCGGGATCCTTGGGCCGCGGCGAGCCGCCGACAGCTGACTTGCGCCGCGTCCGGCCTGCTTTGCATCACTCCCGGCGATGATGAGGGCTCGTTGAAGCCGAACCGGTGAATACCATCGCCCGGGGCGAAGTTGAGTGGGATTCACGGGCCACGCGGCCCGCGCCCGGCCGCTCAGACCGGCAGCCGCGCCCTGACGCTCCGCAGTCGCTTTCGGAATCCGTGGCGGCGCGGCCCTGCCACGAACAGCGCCGTCGACCACGCCAGCAGCGAAACCATGGCGATGCCGTAGACCGGCCAGTAGCTGCCGAAGCGGTCGTACATGATCCCGCCGGCGTTCATGACGATCACGCCGCCGGCCGGATAGGCGATGGCGATGACGCCGAAGACCGCCCCGAAGTTGTGACCGCCGAAGACGTCGCTGAATGCCGCCGAGCGAATGGCGATCGTGGCCCCGATGCCGAAGCCGTAGATGGCGTTGCCGGCGACGGCCAGGGCCAGGAGCGAGCCGGTCGAGGCGAAGATGGCGGTCGCGCCCACGGCAATCAGCCCGGCGCAGAGCAGGCCGACGTACCGGCGCCCGAATCGGTCCGACAGCCCGCCGCCGACAACCTGTCCGGCGACGTACGCGTAGCACTGCAGAGCGAGCAGGGTCGCGGCGAAGCCGGGGTCGATCCCCTGCCCGATCGCATGGCGGGACGAAGTCTGGAAGATCCCCTCGTCGATGCAGCCGATCCCGACCGCGCCAACCAGCAGGATCAGGAAGCGGCGAGTTCGAAGGGTCCTTCGGAGGGCGTCGGCGCGGGTGCGACTACCCGGCGGGACCGGCTCCTGCGAAGCTGCGATCGCTCCCGGCGCGGCGGTCTCGTGAAGGCCCCTCGCGGCCGCACCTTTGGCCGGCACCGCGCCCTTCTCCGTAGCCACCTCCAGTGACGGCGCGCCCGGCACGATCACGGACGGGCCGCTGGTCATCAGCCACACGAAAGGCAGGGCGACGAGCGAGAGTCCGGCGAATCCGACGGCAGCAGCTCGCCAACCCAGCTCCGGAATCAGGCCCGCGGCGAGCGGAAGTGCCAGCGCTACTCCGATCCCCGGGCCCGCGTAGGCCACTCCCAGGGCCAGGCCGGTTACCCCGGCATACCTCCGCGCGACGGTCGTGGTCGTGCCGACGAAGACCAGCTGCAACCCGAGCGCAAGCAACACGCCGTACGCGGCGATCAGAAACGAAATGTCGGTGGCCATGGAGGCCACGGCCCAACCGACCGCCAACAACAGCGCGCCGACGAGCAGCAAGGTGCGGTCGGCGAACACGTCGTAGGCGCGCCCAAGCAGCGGCGACGCGAGCGCCGAGACCAGCAGGAACATCGTCCACGGCATCTGCCCAACCTCGCGCGAGGCGTGGAAGGTGCTCTCGAACTGGGGCGCGAGCAGCGGGAAGCAGTACAGCGGGGCATAGGCGATCGCCCCCACCACGAACGCGCCGAGAACCGGGACGCTCAGCGCCAGGTCACGCCGCGAGACTCGCACTCCGGGCATGGGCCCATCGTAGAGCGTTCTCCGACCAGCCCGAGCAGGACGTGGTTACGGCCCGTCCGAACGACGGCCGGGGCGTCAGTCCTCGGTCTTGGCCTCGCCCTCGGCGGGAGCTTCGGCTTCCGCCTCTTCGCCTTCCTCGACGGCCTCCACGACCGGCTCCTCGACGACGTGCGGCGCGGCGACCTTGGCCACGACCTCGTCCGGGTCGGAGAGCAGGGTCAGGCCCGCCGGCAGAGCCACCTCGCGCAGGTGGATCGAAGTCTCGAAGTCGACCAGGGACTCGATCGAGAACTCGAGCGCCTCCGGCAGGTTCTCCGGCAGCGCGCGAACCTTGACGCGATCGATGTTGTGGAGGAGCGTGCCGCCCAGGCGGGCAACCGCGAACGACTCGCCCAGCGCATGGAGCGGGATCTCGACCGTGACCTCCTCGCCCTTCTTGAGAGCGAACAGGTCGACGTGGAGGAGGCGCCGATGGCGCGGGTCGATCTGGAAGCCGTGGATCAGCACCTGGTGCTTCTCCTTGCCGTCGATGTCGAGCTCGATGATCGTGTTCGAGTGGACCTTCTTGCGGAGGTGGTCGAACTCCTGAGCGTCGAGCGAGACGGAGACGGAGGCGATCCCGTGGCCGAAGACGACGGCCGGGATCTGACCGGCCTTGCGCAGGTGGGCGACCGACTTGCCGGTTACGGTGCGGCTCGTCGCGGAAAGTGCGATCGGGGCTTGGCTCACAGGGCTGGACCTCCTGAACGGCTCGATCGGGCGGCCGAACGGGCCGGTCGAGGCTGATGGTCATCGGCATTTGCGGCTGCGCCGCGCGCTTCGACTGCGGAGCCTACCACGCGCGGCGCTCTGGATCAATTCGGCTGCCCCGCAGCCGGGCGCGGTCAGTTGGTCGTGAGCCTCCGGCGCACGCCTCGAGAATGAGCGACCGCCACTGCCATCAGCGCGGCCCCCAGCATCAGCAGCATCGGCGGGACTGGCGGGTCGTCCGCCTGACCCCGTCCGCCGGACTCGCCGGAAGTCGGGGGCGGCGTCGTCGTGGACCGGGGGGTTCCCGTGGCAAACGGGGCGGCCGTGGGCGACGGGGCGGCCGTGGGCGACGGGTCCTGCGTGGCCGCGAGCTGGACCGTGACGGCGACGTCCGTGCACAGGCCATGCTGGTCGCATGCGTGCAACGTGACCGGGTAGTCGCCGGGCGCATCGCCTGCGGTCGATCCGGACCAGGTCCCATCGGCGTTCAGCTCCAGCCCCCGGGCAGGCCACCGGAGAAGGAGAGCGTGACCGTGTCCCCGGCGTCCGGGTCGGACGTGGCTACCTGGCCCGGCAGCGAGCCGCCGATGACGAGGTGGATCGTCGATCCGGCCAGGTCGGGACCGAAGCTGGGAGCTCGGTCGATGGTCAGATGGACGGTCGCCGTGGCACAGGTGCTGGAGACCGTATTGCAGATCCGATAGGTGAAGCTGTCCGAGGCGCCGCCGCCGGATGTCGAGTAGGTGATCGATCCGTCGGCCTGGACGGCGGCCGAGCCGTACGACGGCCCACCGGTGACCTGCAGGCTGGAGACGTCCAGCGTGCCGGCCACGGCATCGTCGTTGGCCAGTACCTGGATCGTCGCCGTGTGGCCGGGGACGACGAAGGCCGAATCGTCGGCCGCGACCGGCGAATCGGGTGGAACCTCGGTAACGGTGATCGAGACGGTGGCGTCGGCCGAGCATGTCTCCGCGTCGCAGGCCTGGTAGGTGAACGAGTCGCTGCCATGGTAGCCGGCGGTCGGGCTGTAGCTGAACGAGCCGTCGGCGTGGAGGGTGAGGCTGCCGTGGCCGACGTTGGTGATGAGCGAAGCCGTGAGCGGCTCGCTGCTGGGGTCGGTGTCGTTGGCCAGGACGCCCGGCGCGGTCGGGGTCAGCGAGCCGTTTTCGGCGACCGTGTAAGCGTCGGCCGTCGCGACGGGCGCGAGCTGCGTGACGGTGATCGAGACGGTGGCGTCGGCCGAGCATGTCTCCGCGTCGCAGGCCTGGTAGGTGAACGAGTCGCTGCCGTGGTAGCCGGCGGTCGGGCTGTAGCTGAACGAGCCGTCGGCGTGGAGGGTGAGGCTGCCGTGGCCGACGTTGGTGATGAGCGAAGCCGTGAGCGGCTCGCTGCTGGGGTCGGTGTCGTTGGCCAGGACGCCCGGCGCGGTCGGGGTCAGCGAGCCGTTTTCGGCGACCGTGTAAGCGTCGGCCGTCGCGACGGGCGCGAGCGGCGTGACCGTGATCGAGACGGTGGCGTCGGCCGAGCACAGGGGTGTCGGGTCGGTGGTGTCACAGACGCGATAGGTGAACGAGTCGCTGCCGTGGTAGCCGCCGGTCGGGGTGTACGTGATCGTGCCGTCCGTGTGCGCCACGGCCCCGCCATGCGAGGGGCCTGCCTGGACGGCCACCGAGGACGTGTCGATGTTGTGCTCGGGGTCGGTGTCGTTGGCGAGCACGCTCAATCCAACCGACGAGTTCTCAGCGACCGAAGCCGCATCGTTGACGGCAGTGGGAGCGTGGTCCACCTTGTCCACCTGGATCGAGACGAGTGCGCTGTCGCACAGGCCGTGGTTGTCGCAGACCTGATAGACGAAGGAATCCAGGCCGTAGAAGTACCCGGTGGGCGTGTAGGTGATAGCGCCCGTGGTGCCGTTCACCGATGTCGTACCCGAGCTGGCGGGGACGACCACCGTAGTCGTCGCCGGCACCAGCGAAGCTCCTGCACCCGCCGAATCGTTCGCCAGGACGGCTATCGCCGGGCTGGTGGCCGTTCCCTCGGATGTCGTCGCGCCGTCCGGGCGCGCCGTCGGCGGATTCAAGACCGAGTTCGAGACCGTCACGCTGACATCGGCCTGCGCGCACTGGTCGACCGTGTCGCAAACCTCGTAGCGGAACGTGTCCGCGCCGATGTAGCCGCTCGTCGGAGCGTAGGTGATCTTGCCGGTCGCAGGATCGATCGATGAGATGGAGCCATGGCTCGGGCCGCTGACCACCCTGACCGTGCTCGGGTCGATGTTTCCGTCCGCGTCCGAGTCGTTCGCCAGCACGTCCACGGTCACCGGCGTGTTCTGCAGAGTGGCCACCGTGTCTCCAATAGCGACCGGCGGCGCGTTGGTGACCCTCGTGTCCGGCTGGGGCCCAGCGGACGTGCTGCTGCTGTCGGACACGCCGGAGTACCCGCCTCCGAGAGTCGCGCCCGAGTAGGTCACCGAAGCCTGGTTGGAGATGTGTGTGCCCTCGGGCAGGCCGCTGTTGACGGTGGCGTCGAATTGCAGCGTGGTAGACACGCCCATTGCGAGAGTTCCGCCCGTGCTCGCGTCGGCTCCCGTGCCGAGCCGGTACGTGAGGGTGCCGCTGGCGAAGTCCACCTGGTCGTCGCCGGGAGCATCGGTCTTGGCGCCCGCGTTGGGGCCGCTGACGATGACGGCGCTGCCGGGCACGTAGGTCAGCTGGGGCGGGACCAGGTCCCTCAAGACGACGAAGGTGGCCGGGTCGTTGCCATCGCTGCTCGCCGTCAACGTGTAGCGGATGGTGTCACCGTCGTAGATCGCGTTCGTGTGGGTCAGGTCCTCCGAGCTCTTGACGACGGAGACCTGCGGTGTGAAGACGTCGGTCTGGAAGGTGACGACCGTCGGGTAGTAGACGTCCTGGCTGGTCGTGTACGTGAAGCTGGCCGAGGTGACCCAGTTGCCGAGATACCCGTCTGCGTTGACGATGTCGGCGTCGAAAGACATCTGGTTGACGTAATCCGGGTTCTTGGCCGCGAACCGAGTCCCGGCAATCGTCATCGAGCTGTTGAAGAAGTTGTCCCCCGGGTTCAGCGTGTTGGACAGGGCCGTCCCGTTCAGTTGCATCGAATCGCCCGTGTAGCCAGCATCACCCTCGTACGCAACCGTGCCGATCTCCGTGTGGACGATGCCAGTCGCCGGCGTCAGGAAGCCGGAGACGATCGTCGTGACCGAGCTTGGTGCGTTGGTGTCGACGACCGCGAGCCCGTCGAAAACGGTCAGGTTCCGGAGCGGCTGCGACAGGTTCTGGTAGGCGATGACCAGCGCCCAGCCCGCATACTGGTTCGTCGTGTTGACCGTCGACTGGACGTCGGCCACCCAGTAGGTGCCGTTCGCGTCGGCCAGACTCGCGACGCTCGATGTGACATCCGCAACCGCGGAGTAGTCCGCGCCAGAGGCGTCCAGACGCGTGGCGGATACGTCGACATAGCCGTGTCCGGGCACCGCAAGCTTGACAACGCCTCGCTGCGCCGAGTTGCTGATGCCACCCCACGTAAGCTCGGCGAATAGAACGCTGGAACTAGCGGGCAGCGCCAGCGTCGCCGACGACGAGTCGAAGGTCGCTGCGTCCGCATCCACATCGACAAAGATCATGTTGTAGTTGTTGTTGTTGAGGTTGGCGCCGGTCGCGGTGCCGTTGCGTGCGTTCGCGCACTGACCCCCGAGGCTGCACGTTTCCAGCGTGTTGCCGATGAATGTGATGGACCCCTGAGCGTTCGCCGAGAAGCGCGGAGCGAAGGCCCTGACCTGGGTCGAAGCCTCGACTGTGGCCGGCAGGAAGACGATGGCCAGCGGCAAAGCCAGCGCAGCTGCCGCGACAAGGGCCAGCAAGCGGAATGGCAGCCGAGACCTCGGCTGGCCGGCATTGGACCGAGTCATCGTGACCTCTCAGCGAACCCGGGTTCGATTTCGCGGACGTCCCCTGGTCCGTCGCGAGTCTATTGCGTGTGGAGGGCGGCGCTCTGAGAATGAAGTACCAGCCACCAGGACTCCGAAAATACGGGGGTCGGCGCCGAGCGACCCAGCGCGAAGTGCCGCAGCCCGTCCACCCTGCCGTGCGGCGATTGCGGGCCGTTGCGGCCCGCTTCCCTAGCTGGCCTTCGGTCCCTCGGGTGTAAGGTGTAGATTCGCGCCGTGGCCGCAACGATCCTGATAGTCGAAGACGAATATGCCGTCGCCCGCGGAATCCAGTATGCCCTCCAGCAGGAGGGTTACCAGGTGGCGGTCTCCCGGTCCGGCGAGGAGGGCCTGGAGTTCGTGCTGCGCGAAGGGCCGGATCTCGTGGTGCTGGACGTTCGGCTGCCGGGCATAGATGGCTTCGAGGTCCTGCGGCGAATGAGGACCAGCGGCTCCAAGGCCCCCGTCCTGATCCTCACCGCCCGGGATGAGGAGATGGACAAGGTCATCGGCCTGGAGCTGGGGGCCGACGACTACATGACCAAGCCCTTCGGGCTGCGCGAGCTGATGAGCCGGATCAAGGCCCTGCTGCGGCGCGCCTACGGCGACCTGGCCGACGCCGGCGGCGGACGGCTCCTTCGGCATGGCGATCTGCTGATCGACCTGGAACGGCGGCGGGTCCAGCGTGGCGATCGGCGCATCGCCCTGACCGCGACGGAGTTCGAGATCCTGCGCCACCTTGCCAGCCGGCCCGGCCGCGTCTACTCCCGACGCGAGCTGCTCGAGCTGATCCGCGACTATGAGGCCCTCGACCAGGACGAGAAGACGATCAACGTCCACGTCAGCCACCTGCGCGAGAAACTGGAGGACGATCCCTCGAGCCCACGGTTCGTCCTGACGGTCCGCGGCGCGGGGTACGCGTTCGCGGAGCGCTGAAGTGGCCGCCACGTCGAGGAAGAAGAGACCGGCCCCGGTCAAGGACCCAGTGATCGCGACGACCACGCCGCCCGCGCCGGAGGCACCGGTCGATCGGCCCGACGACTCGCCGGCCGAGGCCCCCCGGCGGAGATCACTTCACGTTCCGGGCTTGCCGGTCAGGCGGGCCCTGCCCCGTACCTTCCAGGGTCGCCTTTCGCTCGCCTTCGTCATGGTCTTCGCGCTGGCCGTTGGGACCGTCTCGATCATGACGGTCCTCGTCCTCGACAACGCCCTGCGCCAGCAAGAGGAGTCCAACCTGGCCGCCAGGGCGAACGCCCTGGCGGCTGTCGTCCGTGTCAAGGCGGAAGCCACCGCCGCGGAGAACCCGGCCAACGGCACCGTCGTGTCGGCCGGCGACGGGCTGAACGAGTACGTCCGGGCCGCCATGTCGGATCCCGCCATCCTCAGGGACTTCGCCAACAACGTCGCCCAGGCCGACCTCAGCCTCCGCTTCGGCCTTGGCTCCGACACCGGCCAGGGAGCGATCTTCTACCCCGCCGCCGCGTCGACGTTCAACGCCGCGCTCACCACCAAGCCGGGGTTGGGGCAGGCTCACGATTCGGTCAGCTACACGGAGATCTTCAGGTTCAGCGACCCCGAGGGCGTCAAGCCCACCTGGAACCTCGAGGTCAGCCTGTCGGCGCCGTACACGACTCGGAGCAGCACTATCGCGGCGGTCGTCGGATTTCTGATCATCGCCGCGGCAACCGCTCTTCTCTTCGCCATCGTCGTTTCGTCCGTTCTCGCCCGCCGCTTGACCAAGCCGCTGCGCCGTCTGACGGACGCGGCGCGCGCCCTGGCCGAGGGCGACCTGGCCCGGCGCGTCCCCGCTGAGGCTGCCCTGACCGGAGGCCTTGAGATCACCGAGCTGTCGCACCAGTTCAACGCCATGGCGGACCAGGTCGAGGAGACGATGGAGGTCATCCGACGCGACCGGGACATCAGCCGCGAGTTCCTGGCGGACGTCTCGCACGAGCTGCGAACGCCGCTGGCGGCGCTTCGCACCTTCAACGAGCTGCTGCGCGAGAAGGCCGGCGACGACCCGGCCGCCCGGGCCGAATTCCTGGAGTCGAGCGCCCAGCAGATCGAGCGCCTGGACTGGCTGGCCCAGAACCTGCTCGAGCTCTCGAAGCTCGACTCCGGGCTGGTCAGGCTCGACCTTCGGCCGGACGACCTGCGGGCGACGATCCTCTCGGCCGTGGAGCAGGCTCAGGTCTCGGCCCGGCGCCGCGGCATCGACCTTACGACCGAGCTGCCGGAGACGCCCATGACCATCCGCCACGACCCCCAGCGTCTCGGCCAGGTGCTCATCAACCTGATCGGAAACGGCCTCAAGTTCACGCCGCGTGGCGGCACCGTCCGGGTCACCCTGGTTGCCCAACACCGCGGAGCTCGAATCCAGGTCAGCGATAGCGGCGTAGGCATCGACGCCACCGAGCTGCCCCACGTATTCGAGCGTTTCTATCGAGGATCCCGCGCCAACGAGGCCCGGGGAAGCGGGAGCGGCCTGGGGCTCGCGATCGTCCGATCCATCGTGGAGATGCACGGCGGCCGGGTCATGGTCGAGAGCCGCGTCGGGTCGGGATCCACGTTCACGGTCACTCTGCCGGCGGATCCGCGCGCGGCCGGCGAAGGCGCTGGGGCCGGCAAGGAGGCCGCCACCGGAGCGGCGGCCAGGGCCAAGGTCGGAGTGGCCGGCAAGGCAGCGGCGGCCGTCAGGCGCAAGAAGCCCGCGAATCCGCCCAGCCCGGCAAGGTAGCCCCTCCCCAGCGCCGCACCACGGGGCCGGCACCCGGTGGCGAATTCTTCATCGTCCCGAGGCTGGAACCTGAACGACCTGCGGCGCTATCGTCACGCAGTCGCGGCTCTCGCAGCGGGTAGCCTGCCTCGGGCGCGATTGGCGACGTGCGAATACCATTCGCGGCGGCCCACCCCCCACAGACCAGAAAGCCGGCTTCATGTCCGACCCAATGCCCCCGGCCCAACCGCCAGGGGCTCCGTTACCGGAGGTCCAGCGTTTCGAGCCGCTGCCCCAACAGCGTCTCCACTGGAAGCCGGCACTCGAGATCGGACCGGACGGCGCCGCCGATCCCGTGACGCCCGAACGCTGGTTCGAGCCATCCGAGGCGACGCCGGACCAGGCACCGGACTCGCCTCCGCCGGCGAACAGGTCGTATGGCCGCGGCCTCATTGCCGTCGTACTGATCACGTCGTTGGTCGCCGCCGTTCTGGGCGCCGGCGGAACATATCTGGCAATGCGAGCGTGGGGCGCATTCGACGCGGCGCCCGTGGCGCCGTCCAACGGCTCGAGCCAGAACATCTCGATCGAGTCCGATTCGTCCACCATCATCGCGGCCGTCAACAAGGTCAGCCCGGCGGTCGTCCAGATCGTTGCCAACGACGGCGCCGGCAACACGGCGGTCGGCGCGGGAGTCATCTTCGACGTGCGGGGCTGGATTCTGACCAACAAGCACGTCGTGACAGGCGCCAAGACCATCACCATCCGGCTCCAGGACGACCGCCGGGTCGCGGGCACCACCTACGGAGTTGACACCCTGACCGACCTTGCCATCGTGAGGGTGGACGGCGTCTTCACCGTCACGGCTGCGCCGATGGGCGATTCCTCCACGCTTCAGGTGGGACAGATGGCCATCGCGATCGGCAGCCCGCTCGGCCTCGCCTACCCGAACAGCGCCTCTGAAGGAATCGTGTCGGCCCTGGGCCGGGACATCTCAGTGGGCGGCGACACTCCGGCCACTGCCAACGTCACGACCAGCCTGCATGGCCTGATCCAGACGGACGCGGCGGTAAACCCGGGCAACAGCGGCGGCCCGCTGGTGGACGCGGCCGGGCGGGTAGTGGGAATCACGACCGCTTCCGCCGAGTCCGCGACCGGGATCGGCTTCGCCATCCCCATCAACACCGCCAAACCGATCATGCAGCAGGCGCTGGCGGGGGAGAAGCTGTCGCGGCCCTTCATCGGGGTGACCTACGAGCTCATCGATCGCGGCCTGGCAGCCGACTTCAACCTGCCGCTCCAGAACGGCGCCTGGGTCCACAAGGAGGATTCGTCAGGCGCAACCCTGGAGGCGGTCACCCCGGGGAGCCCCGGCGCCAAGGCCGGCATCAAGACCGGCGACATCATCACCAGCGTCGAGGGCCAGGCGGTCGACCAGTCCCACCGGCTGGAGGATCTGCTGGTGCAGTACGCCCCCGGCAGGACGATCAGCGTCCAGATCTATCGCGGCGGCGCATATACGACGCTCGAGGTTACCCTCGGCACTCGCCCCGACAACGTCGGTTAGCCCCCCGGCCGGCCGTCACGCGCGGCGGGTGATCTCGACGGCAGCGTGGTCGAGTGGACCGGGGAGCGGGGCTTGCGGCTTTCGAACCCGGACCACGACCTCAGCGACCCCGGCTACCGTGGAACGCTCCAGGACGCGTTCTGCGATGGCCTCGGCCAGGGCCTCGATGAGCCGGCGGCTGGGCCCCTCGACCACGGACCGGCAGATCTCGAAGACGTCCCGGTAGTCGACGGTCAGGCCGAGATCGTCGGCGCGGCCTGCGGCGCGCAGGTCGAGGCCGATCTCTACGTCCACGTCGAAGGGCTGCGGTCGGGCGCGCTCCTCTTCCTCGACGCCGTGGCGGCCCTGGAACCTCATGCCTGTGAGGACGATCCTGTCGGTCACGTGGAGACTCCTCGGACGATCGCGTCGGCGACACGGGCGACCCGGACGTTAGCCCGAACATCGTGAACGCGCACGATGTCGACTCCGGCGGCGATGCAGAGCGCGGTGGTGGCCAGGGTCGCTTCGAGGCGATCTTCCGGCGGGAGGCCACCGAGGATTCGGCCAAGAGTGGACTTGCGGGAGGTGCCGAGAAGGATCGGCTGACCCAACGCGAGGAGCGCAGGCAGCTCGCGAAGGACGAGCAGGTTGTGCTCGGGAGTCTTCCCGAACCCGAAGCCGGGGTCGACTATGAGGTTCTCGCGCGGGACCCCGGCGGTCATCGCCCGATCCAGGGCCGCTCTCAGCTCGGAGACGACCTCGGCAACGAGGTCCTGGTAGTCGGGAGCGGCGCGGTTGTGCATGAGTATCAGCGGCACCCCGCGAGTGGCGGCGAGGCGGGCCATGGCGTCGTCCGGCGAGACGCCCCAGACGTCGTTGAGGAGGACCGCTCCGGCGTCTATCGCCGCCGCCGCCACTCCCGGCTTGGCCGTGTCGATGCTGATCGGCACGTCCGGCAGGGCCGCCCGAATCGACGCGACGACGGGGACCACTCGGGTCAGCTCCTCGTCCTCGGGGACGGGCTCGTGCCCCGGTCGAGTGGACTCGCCGCCTATGTCGAGGATGTCCGCGCCTTCCTCCACCATGCGGCGGGCCTGGACAACGGCGGCCTCGACGGCGGCTCCTCGGCGACCCGCGACGGTCGCCAGGAGGCCGTCTCCGGAGAACGAATCGGGGGTCACGTTCACGATGCCCATCACAAACGTTCGGCTGCCCCATGCGAACAGACGCCCGCCGATACGCGTCGGCTGAATGGTCTCCCTTGCATGGCTCATTGAGTCGCCTCCCTCTGGAGTGGCGGCGGATCGGGCTCGAGGCGGGGATCGTCGACCAGGAGGGCGCGGGCGGCGCCGACCAGATACAGGGATCCGGCAACGATGACGGCGCCGCCGGGGCCCCAGTCCCGGCCACCGGCCCGGCCGGGGCCGCTGCCGCCGGATAGGGCCGCCTCGAGCGCGGCGGCCGGCTCTGGAATCGCCTCCGCCGGCTGCCCGGTCACGGCCAGCCACCGCGCCGCCAGCTCCTGGGCCGGTAGCGCCCGCGCCACGGCCGGGGCGGTGGCAATCACCCGGGCCCCGGCCAGATAGGCGCAACCGCCCAGCGCCCTCAAGACTCCTTCCACGTCCTTGTCGGCCATGATCGCGAGCACGAGCGCCGGCCGGCCGCCGTGCAGGAACGGGGCCAGATCGTCGAGCGCCGCGGCCAGACTGGCCGCGCCGGCCGGGTTGTGCGCACCGTCGAGCACGACCTCTCGCCCAGCAACCTCGACCAACTCGAGCCGGCCCGGCCAGCTGACCGCGGCGTAGCCGGACCGACGCCACTCCCCGTCGACGGCGGCAATCCCCGCCGCCTCCAGAGCGTCGAGCGTGGCGTCGGCAACGGCCACATTCGCGGCCTGATGGCGGCCGCGGAGCCCGACCCGCACCCGTCCCAGCCGCCCTAGCTCGACCTCGATTCCGTCACGGTCGGAACCGCGAAGCACGGCCGGCGGCGCCACGGCCAGTGGCACCGCGGCGCGGCGGCATCGGCGTTCGACGACGTCGAGCGCCGGACCCCAGCATCCGGTCACCGCCCGATCGCCGGGCATGATGATCGCCGCCTTCTCCCGAGCTATCGCCTCGATCGTGGTCCCAAGCCGGTCCGTGTGGTCTAGCGAGACGTTCGTGACCACCGCCACGCCTCCGTCCCAGGCATGAGTGGCATCGAGCCGGCCTCCCAGGCCCACCTCGACGACCGCCAGATCGACGCTCGACTCCGCAAACCAGAGAAACGTGATGGCCGTCAGCAGCTCGAACTCGGTCGGCTCGCCGTGGCGCCGGGCTACTCGATCGGCGACTGCCAGGACCCGACCGGTGAGCTTCGCGAACGTCTCGCGATCCACCGGCTCGCCCCCGATCTGGAGCCGCTCTCGATATGTGACGAGATGCGGCTTGGGCGTCTCACCTATGCGGTAGCCCGCAGCCCGGAGAGCGGCGCCGGTCAGCGCCAGAACGCTCCCCTTGCCGTTCGTGCCCGCGATCAGCGCGCCGCGGAAGCTGCGCTCCGGATGGTCGAGCGCGGCCAGGAGGGCTCGCGTTCGGGCAAGTCCAAGGTGTATGCCGAACCGGCCTCGGGACTCGAGAGCCGCCAGAGCCTCGGGATAGCTGAGCGGGGCCGGACTCAATCCTTGGTCAGGTCGTCTTCGTAGAAGACGCACTGGTTGAACCTCGGCGTCAGGCAGACGTCGTTGACGTAGCCCTGCTCCAGGTGTACGCCGCCCCGGAGCTGACAGCGCGAGACGTTCTGCTCCTGCCGGATCAACGCCTTGAGCAGGTGCGGCGCCTGGATGGGAATCGCGCCGCGGCTGCCCGTCATATAGAAATGGGGGCAGACGTTCCGGCGCAGGCTTGGCAGCCCGAAAGCGCCCCGGCCGATCGGAAGGCCCGGAAAGCGCCGCGGCTGAGCGGTTTGGCCATGGGTGACGATGGGATGCCGCGGTGCCGGCCGGGTCGCGATCCGCCCCTCAGCCAGCTCGGGAGGCAGCCTCCGATCTCGCCCCGGGGGCATGGGTCCGATAGGGCGCCGGAGGCCGGGTGCAGGGCGCTCGAGTCCGGCCTGGAGGGTACGGGACCGATCGGGCTTTGTGTCTCGATCCTGCACTTTCGCCTCGAACCTGAGCGGATGCTCCTGGATGCTCGCTCTCTGCAGCAGAGTACAACGTTCCGCACCGCGCGCGCATCTTGCGCGTGCGTAACGCCGGACCGTCCTACTCGGGAGTAGTCGGCCCGACAATGACGGGCCGGAGCGATCCGTCCGTGGCCGCGTCTTCACGGATGCGACAATAGCGAGCATGCCGATGCGAGAGCGACGAGCCGCCCACGTTCGACCGAGGCCGCCTTCGAGCGACCGGCTTCGGACACAGGCAATTCGAGCCGACCCCCCGCCGCACAGCGCTCTGCGGCGCTACGGCCCAATTCGGTCCGGTACGCAGATCCCCGCGCCGATGGCCTTCGCGCTTGTCGGCGGCTGCATCGTGCTCGGGCTCGTGACCATTTCCATCGGCGCGGGCCTGGTGACCGACCTGGCTGGCCAGCTGTCATCGGCCTTTGGCCACGCCATGTCGAGGCTTTCGTCACAGGCGCCGGCGACAGTCGCGCCCTCTGGTGTGGCCCTGGATACTCCCGTCCTCGACCCGCCGGACAACGGCGGCTACACGAGCCTGACGCCTTCGCCGATCGCAGGCAGCGTCCCGGCGGCAGCGCTCGGAAAGTCCGGCTACGCCGTCGTCGTCTACCGCATTGGCAAGGACGGCGCGCGTCAGCAGGTAGCGCGGGTGGCCATTGGGGCGACGACGCGGTTCAGCACGCCGCCGATCGGGCTGATCGAGGGCAGCAACGCCTTCGTGGCCGCGCTCGATACACCCTCCGGCGAGGGCCAGCCGTCGCCGCAGGTCACCTACATCCTGGACACGACGCAGCCCAAGATCACAGTGACGTCGCCGGCCCCCAACGCCCAGGTCGCGTCATCCTCGCTCGACGTATCTGGGCAGACCGACCCGGGCATCATTGTGACCATCCGCAACGAGCAGGCGCCCGGGGGCGCGCGAGGCAACCAGACCGTGGGCCCCGACGGCAGATTCAAGCTGACGGTCGCAGTCGTCGCCGGGTCGAACACGATCGATCTGACAGCCACCGATCAAGCCGGGAACAGCTCCACGACCTCGCTGACGGTCAACCGCGCCTATGGCCAGCTTGCCGCTCACCTGACGGTTTCGCCGGCCAAGTTCTCGTCCTCCTCGCCTGCCAGCCTCACCCTGACCGTCCATGCCACGTCAACGAACGGCGGACCGCTGGCGAACGCGAAGGTGACGTTCACAGTGCAGATCTACGCCCTGGGACCCATCGTGTCGCCCGAGCTGACTACCAGCGCGACGGGCGTGGCGACCTGGCAGGTGGGCATCTCCGGCGGGGCGCCGGGCCCCGGCCAGGCCAGCGTCATGGTGACCTCGCCGGCCGGCGACGTCGTCACCGAAACGACTCCAATCACAACCACCTGAGTCGAGACCCGGCGCGGGGACTCGGGACGCGGGACATGGCCGGCGAAGCGATCCCGCCGCTGGTCCCGGCCCGCGCCGGCAGCTACAATCAACCCATGGCCAGCTGGCGCTGCCCGCATTGTGGAGCGCCGCAGCCCGAGACGGCGCGGTGCTGGGTCTGTAGTCGCTCGACGACCTCGTGCGCGAGCTGCCGCCACTTCCGCAAGGCCGTCGCGGTCCGGCTTGGCTACTGCGCCCGGGACAAGGCCCGCAGCCCGCTCACAGGCGACGAGGAGCGCGCCTGCTGGGAACGCCGGGCCTCTGAGCCATCTTCTGCTTCCGCCGCCGGCGACCCGCAACCGTTCCCGGGAGGGGGCTTGTGGGGGGCCGCCCGGCCGGCGGAGATGTCCGCGGATCCGACCATCCGGGCCACCGGGATGTGGACCGAGCCAGTCTCTCTACCGATCGGCCGACCGGCCTCCATACGGCACGGAGGTTCTATTAGGTCTCGGCCCTGGGGTCGCGTTCCCGGCAAGACGGACCCTTCCGGCAGGCTCCGCAGGCTCAGAGGGGCCTAGGGCGTAGGGGAGGGGGACGGCGTCGGAGTTGGGGTGTGCGTTGGTGTGGGCGTGGGTGTCGGGGTTGGTGTTGGGGTGGGTGTCGGGGTCGGGGTCGGCGTTGGTGTCGGAGTCGGAGTGGGGGTCGGGGCGGGTCCCTTCGAGACGACGTAGTCGACGGTTGTGTTCTTCTGGACCTGGGTCCCCGCCCTCGGGTTGGAGCCGATGACCTGGCCGGCCGGAATCGACGGGTCGTTCTGGTCGCTGCGGACGCCTGCCTGGAGGCCGGCCGTCGTCAGGGCGTTGAGAGCGTCGCTCTCGGTCAGTCCCACCAGGTTCGGGACCGTGACCGTCGCCTGACCCTGCAGGACGGTGACATTGATGGTGTCACCCTGATGCATGGAGGTGCCGCCCGGCGGGTTCTGTTCCACGACCGTGCCGTCCGCCTGCGTGGTGTCGTTGGGTTTGAAGTTGGCCGCAAGAACGAGCCCGAGTTTTTGCGCGTTGGCCTGGGCCTGGGTGAAGGACTCGCTGACCAGATTCGGCGCGGTTACGACCCCGGACGAGGAGCCTTTGCTCGAGACCAGGAGAACCACTATCAGGCCGATGATGGCGATCAGCAGGATGGCGAGAATCCCGGCCACCCATGCCCAGGGGCTGCTGCCGGACGACTCGGGCTCTTCATCGGATTCAGGCGGACCGGACCGGCGAGCCTGCCGGCGACCGGGCTCGGGGCCGTATCGGTTGGACGCGTCGACGCGCTGCTCGTAGTCGTCGTAGACGGCGGGCCCAGCGGCATACGCGTCCGGCGCGTAGATCGCCCGGCCGGCCGGTGGTGGAATGCCAGCGCCGCCCGAGCCGGCCGGCGGACGGCCAAGGCCCGCTGCTGCGGGCAACCCAGCGGCCGCTGTTGTGGCCGGGGCCGCTGCCGCGGCGTTGCCGGCCGCACTCTGGTCGTCCAGAAAGGCCTCCAAAGCCTCGGCCATTGCGGCCGCCGACGCGAATCGCTTCTCCGGGACGGCCGATAGAGCGTTGAGGGCTATCGAATCGAGAGCGACCGGTATCCCCGCCTGCAGCGTCGACGGTCGCGGCGGAAGACCGGAGCGGCGCGCCAGGGCGATCTCCTGGGGCGTCTCCCCCTCCCACGGTGCGCGGCCCGTGAGCAGCTGATAGAAGAGCTGACCCAGATCTTCGACGTCACGGGACTCGCTGGGCACCGCGACGCCCGGAACCACCCCTGCTCCGCTGTCGGCCGTCGTGGCCTCGCCGACCGGCTGCTTGACGTTCAGAGTGGCGTCGAGGGCGGCGATCCTGGCCCGTGCGATGCCGAAGTCGGTGACCTTGACGTGGCCGTCGCGCATCACCATGACGTTGCGCGTGCTCAGGTCTCCGTGGGCGATCCCGCGGTCGTGGGCCGCAGCGAGCGCTCGCGCAACCTCGATCGTCGCGCGGGCCGCCCGCCGGGGCGGAACGGGTCCGTTTCGGCGCAACAACGTGGCTAGGTCAGCGCCATCCACGAACTCCATGACCACGTACGTCCCGGACGGATCCGTGCCGAAGTCGTAGATGGCGACGACGTTCTCATCGCTCAAGCTCGCAGCGGCACGCGTCTGCCATCGGAACTCGGACAGGAACTCCGGGTCGGCGGCGTACTCGGCCCGGAGCAGCTTGACCGCGACGTCCCGCTCGAGCTGCACGTCAGTAGCCCGGTAGACCGTGGCGACGGTGCCCTCTCCGAGCAACTCAACGAGCCGGTAACGGCCCCCGATCAAGCGTCCGATCTCGGCCACAAAAGATCCTCTTCTGGCCGGCGCGAGTGCGCCTGCGCTGGATGCGACTTGCCCCTGGCCCGTGAAGCCGGCGGCGCCACCCGGCCGGTCAACTCAAGTCGAGCGTCTGCAAGTACTTTTGGAACTCGCCCCCGATGTCTTTCCTTTGAAGCGCCAGCTCAACTGACGCTTTGAGCCAGCCCATCGTGGTGCCGGCATCGTAGCGCACGCCGTCGAAGGCGTAGCCGAAGACGTCCTGCTCCTTCATCAAGGCCTCGAGGGCGTCAGTCAGCTGGATTTCTCCGCCCGCCCCGCGCTGGGTCTGCTCGAGCTTGTCGAAGATCTTCGGCGTCAGGACATACCGCCCCACGATGGCGAGGTTGGACGGAGCGCGGGCCGGATCGGGTTTCTCGACGAGGCCGGCAACCTTGTAGAGCCGGGGATCCTCGTCGGGTCCGGCGGATTCTCCGGCGATGATGCCGTAACGGCAGGTCTCCTCGTGGGGAACCTCGGCCACGGCGACCACCGAGCAGTGGGTCCGCTGGTAGGCGTGAATGAGCTGTCCGATACACGGCCGCTCGCCAACCACCACATCGTCCGAGAGGATCACCGCGAACGGCTCGTGTCCTACCAGCTCCTTGGCCATGAGAACGGCGTGGCCCAGGCCGAGCTGCTCCTTCTGGCGAACGTACGAGATCTGGGCCAGGTCCGAGATCGCCCTGACCTGGCGCAGCATCTCGATGTCGCCGCGAGCCTCCAGCAGCTGCTCGAGCTCGAGGTTCAGATCGAAGTGGTCCTCGATGGCCCGCTTCTGGCTGCTGGTGATGATGATGACCTGCTCGATGCCGGCCGCGACCGCCTCTTCGACTGCGTACTGGATGACCGGCTTGTCAACGAGAGGGAGCATCTCCTTTGGCTGGGCCTTGGTGGCCGGGAGGAAGCGGGTTCCCCAGCCCGCGGCTGGAAGGACTGCTTTTCTTACGCGCATCTGCCCTCAGACTCGATCGGCCAGCGTGGCCGGGTCGACGAACTCATGGTTGTCGCGATGGATGCCGTCGCACAGCCCCAGGCGGCGCGGCTCGGTTGGAAGCCAGACCGGCCTCATGATCTCCCGCACCTGCGAACGCCGGCAGAAGAGCATCCCCCGCGCGGCCATCCAGGCCAGCACGTGGCTTGGATCGCCGTGGAACTCGAACGGACCAGGGTTGAGGCCTGTCGACTCGGTCCAGGCAACGGGGGCTTCCGGCGCCACGATGTCGAGGATGCTGACCCGCCAGGGTCTTCCTTCGATGACCTCGCCGCAGCCTGCGCAGCGGACGGCTATGTTGTCGGTGATGATGGTGGGAATCCGGACGCCGTAGAGTTCCATCGCGGCCGGATCGTAGCAGGTCGCCGGAGTTGAGGAGCGAGGCTGGAGCCGGTGGACGGGTTCGACGACGAGGTTCCGCCCGCCGAGGCGGCCCGCGAGAAGCGACGCGATCGCGAGGCGCGGGCTCGCGCTCGGGCCGGCATGCGCACGGGCCTGGCCAAGCAGTTCAAGCAGGTCCTGGACACGCAGGCCAAGCGCGCCCGGGAGGACGAGCGGCCCGACGCGGACCGAGATGCCGCCCCCGGCGGCACGGAGAATGAACCGCGACGCCGAAAACGCTGATCTCGGGGCTCAGCGATCGCTCCGCGTCAGCTGCCGAAGGTGAAGGCGTAGGCGCGAGCGCCCGCGGCCTCGAACGTGATCATGACCGTGCCGCGGGCGGCCGCGGGGAGATGGACCAGGTGATATAGGCGGGCCGCTCCGATGGTCATGCTCCCGTCGATCGCGACGTCTTCCGTGCTGTTTCCACTGGACGCTCCGTCCACGGTGACCTTCGCCGGCACCGGCGAGTCGGCGGCCAGCACCAGGTATACGTCGCGCGCCCAGAACGACAGCTCGATCCGGTCGCCCGCGGCTGTCGCGAGCGCGTACTGCGGCTGGAAGTCGAACGTCCCGCTGACCGCGAAGCTGTCGCCCGGCAGCGAGCCTGGGAACGTGTAGGAGGCCGGGCCGGGCCTCGCGTTCTGAGGCGACGTGAATGACTGACCTCGGTCCGTTCCCAGGTACGTCTCCGGTGTCTGGTCGCCGGCAATCGGTACGGGCGCGGCCGAGGCAGCCGGAGTCGGCAGCGCCGAGGGGGCTGCACCCGCCTCGGCCAGCAGGCTGACGATCTCGTTCTCGGTCTGGACGTAGTCGCCTTCGCCGTAGTGTGCGTTCCGCTCGTGGCCCGTAGCGTCGATCAGGTAGTCGGCCGGCCAGAATTCGTTGGCGTAAGCGTTCCACGTGGCGAATTCGTTGTCCTGGGCAACCGGATACGTGATCCCGAAGCGGGCGATGGCGGCCGCGACGTTACCCGTGTCGTGCTCGAAGGCGAACTCCGGACTGTGCACCCCCACGATCACCAGGCCCTCGGCGGCGTACTTCTTGTACCAGCTCTCGACGTAGGGAAGGGTGCGGATGCAGTTGACGCACGAGTAGGTCCAGAAGTCGACCAGGACCACCTTGCCCCGCAGGCCGGCCATCGTCAGCGGCTTCGGAGTTGAGCCAGTTGTCGATGCCCGTGAACTCGGGGGCGAGATCGCCGACGGGAAGTGCCGATTGCGGTCCGGCGCCCTGGGTCCCCTGCGGCCCGAATGCCAGGTTGCTCAGGGCCGACTGAACCTGCTGCGTCCGTTCGAGGGTCTGCAACGTGCCGGTCCAGTCGGGCAAAGCGCTGGTCAGGTCGGCGGAGATAGCCGTGTCGGCGCCGACCGCCATCAGGCCCGCCGTTGCAAGCACGAGGACGCCAAGGGCCCGGGTGGCCCAGGCCGATGCCGAGCGTAGCTTCAGCCGCGCCAGCGCGGCCCGGCCGCCCAACGCGATCGCCAGCAGAGGTATGCCGGCCCCGATGGCATAGGCGATGACCAGGGCGATCGTCGCCGCCGATCCGGGCTGGGTCACGGCGAGGCTGGTTACGGCGCCGAGAATCGGCCCCGCGCATGGCGTCCAGACGAGGCCCAAACCCACGCCGGTCACCAGACCGCCAACGAGCCCCGGGTGAGCCATCCGGGCGCCAAGCGCCGGGATGCGGGCGGTGGCCCGTTCGTATGCGGCCGACAGAGTGGGCACCAGGAGCGTCAGCCCGAAGACCGCGACGACAACGATGGCCAGATCCCGCAAGGTCGAGCTCGGCAGGTGGAGGGCGCCGATGATCTGGACGCTGGCAAGCGTGAAGAACGAGAAGCTGGCGATGAGCCCGGAGATGATCAGGTAGGGCCGGCGGCGATCGTCGCCCGCGCCGGCCGCCAGAACGATCGGCAGCACGGGCAGGACACAGGGGGAGACCGCTGTCACGAGGCCGGCCACGAAGGCGACGATGAGCAGGAGGATCACGCTCGACGTCTTACCAGGCCCAGAGCTTCGGACGCGCCGGGGATCAGGTGCGGCCCACCGGCCGCGACAGCCGGAAAGGCGCCGCAAAGGCCGGCCGACGCTTCGAGAGCCAACGCTGCCGCGACGAATCGGACTTCCGAGCTGCGGCTCGACGCGTAAACTCGCCGATGGATGCGGGTATCGCGAGGGGGTTACTCTCTCGCGCCTGATGCCCGTACAAGAGGAAGTGGCGGGCAGCCAGATGACACGTCGCCTCCGGGGTATGGTCAGGGTCGCTTTCCTAGGTCTGGTAGTTGCCCTGGCGGGCTGGGGCTGCGACGGCGCGGATGCCACGCCAACGTCGCCCCCCACGCCGACTGCCACGCCCACGCCGACACCGACCGCTCCACCAACCCCGACCGCTCCACCGACCCAGACCCCAACGCCCACACCGGCTCCGTTCACGTCTACACCGATCTCACCGATGAGCACGGCCCGCAGCGGCGAGAGTGCGACCCTGCTGTCCAACGGTCGCGTCCTGATCTCGGGAGGGGCCGGTCCCGTGGCTCTGGCATCGGCGGAGTTGTACGACCCGCATAGCCGCACTTTCATCCCGACCCACCCGATGAAGTCGGCCCGGTCTGGCCACACCGCCACGCGGCTGGCGGACGGCAGGGTCCTGATCGTGGGCGGAAGCGACCTGAAGGGCGGCTATCCTGCCCAGGCGGAGCTATACGACCCGACAACCAGCTCGTTCGCGCAGAGCGTTCCCGGGTACACGGCCCGCTCCGGCCACACCGCCACACTTCTGGTAAATGGTCAGGTCCTCGTCGTGGGCGGGAAGAGTCCGGCCGGGACCCTCGGCTCGGCGTTCCTGTACGACCCACAGGCCAACGCCATAACGTTCGTCCAGGGGTCGACGTCTGGACCGTCTGGACCCAATGCCCTGACCAAAGCTCGTTATGGGCACACCGCCACGCTGCTCGCGAATGGTCGAGTTCTCATCGTTGGTGGGAACGGCGGGTCCGGCGCCGCCGCCTCGGCCGAGCTGTACGACCCGGAAACCGGCAAGTTCACCCCGACCGGGTCGATGAGCGCGCCCCGCATGGGCCACACCGCCACGCTGCTGGCGGATGGTCGAGTCCTCGTCGTTGGCGGGACCGGTGGCCCAAGCGGCTCGGCCGAGCTTTACGACCCAGCAACAGGCCTGTTCACGCCGACCGGGTCGATGAGCGCGCCCCGAAGCGGCCACACCGCCACGCTGCTCCCCAACAATCTGGTTCTCGTCGCCGGCGGCGCCACTGGGTTGACCGCTCTAGCGACCGCGGAGTTGTACGACCCGATTGCGGGCGCGTTCACGGTTGCGGCGCCGATGACCTCGCCACGAACGGGCGCGGCCGCAGTGCTGGTGCTTGACAGTGAGGTCCTTATCGCGGGCGGGACCAACGGGTCGGCAGTCCTCTCGTCGGCCGAGTTGTATGCGAGCTGTCTCTCGTGCGCGCTGGGCGGATGAGCGCAGACGGGCCTGTAACCGCCTGCCGCATCACCAGGCGGTGCTCGGCTCGTCCGTAGCGCGCCCCCGGCCGGCGACGAGGTCATCATCAGACCGGGCGAGCGTCTCGACACGGTCGCGAACCGCCAGCACTCCAAGGAACTGCTCCAATGCCCGCCATCAGCGTCCCCGACATCACCGTCCTCCCCCGCATCCCCGAACCTGATCCCGCCGTCGCCCGCCAGCGCCCTCTGCGGAGCGTGACGAGCGCGCCCAGCGGCCTGGAAGGCGAAGGGTTCCCCGTCCGGCGGGCATTCGCCGGCGTCGATCTCGGCGACCTCGACCCGTTCGTTCACATGGACCAGATGGGCGAGGTGGAATACGCACCGGGTGAGCCAAAGGGGACCCCCTGGCACCCGCACCGCGGCTTCGAGACGGTGACCTACATGATCGACGGGACTTTCGAGCACCAGGACTCGAACGGCGGCGGCGGAGTCATCACCAACGGCGACACGCAGTGGATGACCGCCGGTGCCGGCATCCTCCACATCGAGAAGCCGCCGGAGGCGCTCGTCGCGAGCGGCGGCCTGTTCCACGGGTTCCAGCTCTGGGTCAACCTGCCGCGCGCCGAGAAGTGGTCCCCTCCGCGCTACCAGGATCTACGAGCCACCGAGGTCGCGCTCGCCTCATCTCCAGACGGCGGCGCGCTCGTGCGAATAATCGCCGGCGACGTGGCCGGGCACAAAGGACCTGGGTCGACCTACACGCCGATGACGCTCGTGCATGCGACTCTGAGCCCGGGAGCGCGACTGTCGCTGCCGTGGCGGGCCGACTACAACGCCCTCGTCTACGTCATGGCCGGCCGCGGCACCGTCGGCGTGGAGGGCCGGCCGATCCAGACCGGGCAGCTCGCCGTATTCGGCCCGGGTAACGCGCTCACCGTGGCCGCGCAACAGGTCCAGGAAAGCCGCAGCCCGAACCTGGATCTCCTGATCCTGGGAGGCCGCCCCATCGGCGAACCCGTCGCCTGGATGGGTCCGTTCGTCATGAACACGCGCGAGGAGGTAGTTCAGGCGGTCGCCGACTACCACGCCGGCCGGCTCGGCACGATCCCCGCCATCACGGCCGTCCACAACACGCCGACCTTGGTCGTCGAAACGGGCAAACCGAGCGGCGGCGAGTCCGACTGAGGCATCAGCTCCCGAACAGGCGACTTGCCGGTCGGTCGCGGGCGCGAAGGGCCGACAGGCTGTCGGTCCCCGCGGGGACGCCTGGGAGTTCCACGACTGTCCTTCAATGCGCACAGTTGGCCCCATCGACGGTATCCCGCGCACCGATCGCGCGGTACCCTTGAGGCACCGGCATTCGCACCGACAGGAGAACAGCATCGGCTTCCTGAGGCGCCTCCTCGGGGGCGGGCGAGCAAACACCAACGTGGAGATTCAGTCGGTGTCCGCCGAGGCGGCGCCCTCCGAACCCCTGGGCTTGCTGCCCGGCAAGCCGCCGGCAAATCCGACTGAGGCTCCGACCGCGCCAAAGCGCGCCGCCTCCGCGGCATGTCCGTACTGTGCGACGCTGATCGATCCGGCACCCGAGCGCGGGCGCCTGTGCCCGCGCTGCCGGCGACGGATCGTCGTTCGCCGGGTCGGCGGCAGGCTCGTGCTCCTCACCGAAGAGGCGCTCGACGTCTTCCTGGCCGAGCGCGACCGCGAGGCCAGGGAAGACACGTGGACCGGCGAGCGGCGTCGCTGGCTCGCATTGGCCAAAGGCGTGTCGGCGCCGGCCGCCCGGGTCGCTCGACTGGCCGCGGCGCCGCCCTCAGAGGCGGTGGTAGAAGCGTCGAAGGACCTGTATCTGGCCGCTGCCGAGCGCGCCGTGCGGACAGCGCGGCGCGACAAGCGTTGGGTGGAGGTGGCGAGGATCAGGCGCGATCAGGCTGCCGCCCTGTATAGAGCGCAGGGTTCCGCCATCCCGCCTCCCGATGATGTCGTGACTCTGCACCGGGCGTGGTCTGCCGCGGCGCTGCGCTCGCTCCTCAAGTTCGGGGCGCAGGTCGAGCTGGTCGCCGCCGGCTGCTGCGGGACCTGCGGGCGAGACAACGGGCGAGCTTTCCGCATTACGACCGAACTCCGAGAGCAGCGCCTTCCGCATGCGGGTTGCCCGAAGGGCCTGTGCCCGTGCGACTGGTTCCCGTTGCCCGGCGCGGCGCCGCGCAAGCGGAGCGTTCGGCGCCGAGCCGTGCCTCGCGCCGGCCCGGTGCCGGCCCCCGAGGCTGACCCGGCCGCAGGGAAGGAGACGGGATGAGAGCAATCGAGATCAAGGCGGTACTGGATGGCGCCCCTGAGTTCGTCGCCGAAGCGGTCGAGCATCTCGCGTCATGTCTTGGGGAGACGCATCCGACCGTCTTGCTTGGCCGCCGGACCATGGCCTCCCTCGACGCCATCCCCGACAATGCGGTGCTGGTGACGGAGGACACGCTGGCTGCGGCGATCCATCGTGCGTGGCCCTACCGCCCCAGGACCGCGTCAGGATTGACTCTGTCCGCGGCCTCGATCCTCGCCGCGCTCCGGAACCAGGAGAGAAGCAAATGACGGACCCTTGGGCTAGCGCGCAGCAGCTGCTGGGCAGCTGGGAGGGACCCGCGACCGGGCGTCCGGGTACGGGCCACCAGGTCCGCGAATACAAGCTGATCCTGCGGGGGCGGTTCATCCTGGGGACCGACAAGACCCGCTGGGAGCCGACTCCCGACCGACCGTCGGGCGACCTGCACGAGGACCTTTCGATCCTGAGCTTCGATCGGGCGGCCGGTCAGCTGGTCATGCGCAGCTGCTACGGCGAGGGCTTCGTCCACGAATACCGTTGCGTCGAGGCCGCGGCCGACGGCTCACGGCTGGTCTTTGAGGCGAGCCAGGTCGAGAACGGACCCGCAGGTATGCGCGCCCGCGAGACGATCGTGTTCATCGAGCCTGACGGGCTCGAGTCCACTTTCGAGCTGGCGATGCCCGGAGGCGACTTCGAGCATTACACCCACGAGCGCCTGACGCGCACGCGCGTCTAGGCGCCGGACGGGAGAGCCCACAGGCCGAGCTGGCCATGCGAGGGACGCGTCGCTCAGGTCAAGGGGCCGGGCAACCCGACTCATCTGGATAGAGCGGACGAACATAGACCGAGTAACGGCCGGCGCCGTAAGTCCAGGTGGTCAGCGAGTTCGCCGTCCGCGCGACTGTCAGGAAGGTCTCGAGATCGGGCCCGGTAAGGGCCAGGCAGCGGACGTTCTTGACGCTCGCGGCCTCGCCGGCCGTGCCCGGATCGGAAGTGAGCGGCCACGCGACAACCTGGCGCGTCAGGATGTCCGGATCGGACGAGCCGATCGGGCTGGTGAAGACCCGCATCACGGCAGCGTCATACGCGTCGGCATCGCTCACTTCTCGGCCCAGGAAGGCTGCCAGACCCGAGATCTGGCGCTCGAATCCGGAGAGCTTCTGGCGGGCCTCAGCTACGACCCGATCCTTCACCTCGACGTCGTAGTCCAGGGCGTAGGCGCGGATCGTGTGCGTCTTGCCGTCTACGATCGTCGTGAATACGGTCGTGGATGCGTCGTAGATGTCGACGGCGTCGAAGCGGGCGTCCGGGCCGAGCAGGCCGGCCCTGTCGGCCTCACCCACGATCTTCTGGACCTCCGCCTGCGTGACATGCATGTGGCGCAGGTTCGGCAGGAGGGGCGCCGGGGAGATTGCGACCAGCGGTCCCTTGACGACGACTCGGCCGTCTCCGTAGAGCGCGAACCAGGGCGTGTGCGTCAGCTGAACCGCGATCGGGACGTTGCCCCCGCCGGTCGTCACCTGCAGCACCAGCTGATCGGCTCCCGTCGCGACGTTGTAGTGGGATGCAGGCGTGAAGCCGGGCGTCCCTGACGCGCCGGCGGTCGAACACGCGGCGGCCATCAGACCGATGCCGAGGATTGACATCAGCTTGCGCATCGCAGCAACCTCCTCGCAAGTGACGGTCTCGGGGGACGCAGCGGCATCGGTTCATCGACGCTCCGAGCCCTTACGCGGTTCCTTACCACAGCCAGGATAGCTCCGGCGATGCCGCCTGCGACGGCGCCCACGAAGCCTGGCCTTGGCCTCACATCGAGAATGTCGCTTCGCCCGAGGTCACGTCGATGGCGAATATTCGGTCGGCGTCGATGCGAGCGTAGACCGGGCCTGAGTCGAGAAACCGCACCCACTGCTCGCCGTATCGAGGCACGTACACCTCCAGAAGCGTCGCCCGGAGGCCGTCCGGGTCTGCAAGGCCGACCTCGACCGGGACAGCGCGTCCGTGCACCGTCACGGCCCAGTCCTCGGACGGCATGTGTGTAGCGCTGACCGTCGAGTTGCGCTTGATGTGGAGCCATCTCATCGCGTGGGGGTCCGTGCCGAAGTAGAAGGAACCGCGGTGGAAGACACCGTCCACGGGACCCGTCAACGGCTGGCCGCGCGAACCGACGGTCGCCAGAACGAGCAAGCACATCCCCTGCAGGCGATCGACCAGCTGGCGGGCATCCAGTCGTCTGCCGTCGGTGTGGATGCTCCGAAGATGCTCGCCGGCGGAAAGGTAGCTGCGGTTCAGAAGATCCTGCAGCCGCTCGAGGTCCGATGCCGTCTCATGCACGTACGGCTACTCGGACCGGGCCGGCGGCCAGGTCCCCATGACCTGACGGAGGATCGCGAACTCGCCGATGTGGTAGGCATTGTGGTCGCCGACCACTCGGATCTCGCGCAGGATGGTGTGCCCCGGGGTGTTCGGGATCGTTGCCAGCAGGTCGGTGGCGGGGTCGGCCACGAGATCGTGGAGCGCCGCGCGGTCGGACTTGAAGTCCTCGACCGTCTGCGCGAACTGCTCCGGGGTCGCGGTCGCGTCGCGCGCCGGCCAGTACTCTTCCGGCCAGTTTGGCGCGAGGTACTCTCGGTTCCGGATGTAGTCGAGGATGTCCGACTGGGCGATGCGGATGTGCTCCAGCAAGTGCCAGGGCGTGTAGGGCACGTTGGGCGGCAGCCGGTTGATGGCGCCGTCCGGAAAGTCCGCCACGGCGGCCTCGAACGGCATGTGGGCTCCGTGCCCATCGATGAGCGCGATGAGCTGCTCGCGCAGGATGTCGCCGGCGACCATTTCGTCCCTCGGTCTTCTGCAATCCTTCGGCGCGTGGTCCGGTGCCCCGGCCCCTATGAAGCCGGGGTGCCCTCCACGCTGGTCGCCGACAATGCTGCCCCGTCGGCCGTCATCCGTCCAGGACGCCTGGGAGGACGGAATGGGCGCGAGACGTCAGCGCGTCGCCTCCGCAGCAACAGCCTGGGCTGGTGCAGATGCCCGGCACGGCGATTGGCGCCACCACGGCCCCAGACGACCGGGCCTTGGAGCGTGGAGAGGTCTTCAGGCGCCAGGAGAGTTGGTTCTCGAGGTTCGCCCCGCAGAGGACGGTTGGGTCGAGCGTCTTATCGGATGCGCCGCTGGCCTCGGTTGACGAGCATGAGCGATACGCCGGCGAAACCTGTCAATCCGAGCGTCAGCAACAGGGTGGAAGAGCTCGGGTCGTTCGGAGACCGAGAGCCGCCTGTTGTGGTCGGCGGAGGCGTGGCTGCGGGCGGCGTCGGCGTGGCTGCGGGCGCCACAACGGCCACGATCGCCTGGTCGGCGACGCACGAAGTCACGATCGCCGCTGGGACGACGTCCAGCACCAGCTCGTTGTAGTCCACGCAGCCTTCAGCTCTGCCCGTGCCAGTCCCGACGGCCGCCAGAGCCGGCGATGCCGTTCCGGTCAACGTCAGCGTGATTGGGTTTCCATCCGGCGTAACGCCCAGGCTGGAGCCGGGCGCGACGTTCGCCAGCGTGCAGTCGAGGGTGGCGATCTGCGCCGAGCACGCAACCCCGGTCAGGGTGAACCAGGCCGGCAGGGCGTCCGATTTCACGCTCCAGGTCTGGCCCACGAAGACGTCCGGCTTCGCGGCCGGGAGTCCAATTTGGGCCGCAGCCGGGAAGACGACCGTCTCGGTCAGAGTTAGCGGAGTGGTCGAGCCGGCGACCACCTGGCTCTTGTCCCACTGCAGCTTGGTCGTCTGCGGATCGACGAAGGTCTTGAAGGCGAAGTCATAGAGAAGGGACGACGGCAACCACGCCTGCATGGACATCCAGACGCCGTTGACGATTAGAGCCTGGCCGCCCGCATACGTGTCGCCCGAACCCCACGCAGCCGCCGTGTTGCCCGTGTTGAAGACGATGGCGTACACCTGTCCGGCGGTCACCGCTACAGGCGATCCGAGGACGAAGGAAACCCAACCCTCGGGGTTGACCGGGGTTCCTAACCCACCCCCCAGATTGTCGCCCGCGGGGAGCCCCGCGCCTGTCGTCGACTCGATTCTGACGGGGTACGTGCCGGTGCCGTTCATATACAGGTCGACTTCCGTCAGCAATCCGGTCTTGCCGGCAGTGAAGGTCTGGGCGATGTCACCCGGCGTGCCGATCGTGGGCGCTGGCGTCCCAGAGGGGTTGTTCGACTGATCCACGACGGCTGCTGCCATCGCCGAGCCCGGCAGGAGTGCCACCAGCAGAATGCTCGCCGACTTCGACGCCGAAGCGACGGCCTGTGAAGGTGATAAGACCGGCTTGGGGATGCCTGAACCCGGTCGACCGGACGACCCTTGACCCCAACAACGTGCGCATCCAGACTCGCCTCGCACCGTTACGAAGCCATGGAGGGGATCCACGTGGTCTGGGTGATCCTGACCCTGGTCGCGGTCGTCTTCGCGTTGCCTGCTTTCTTGATGGCAACCAGATTGAGGACGAGACATGCTTCAGGCGTCGTGGTAGGCGCAAAAGGGCGACGCCTTGACCCGCTCCGCTCCACGCTCGCTCTGACCGTCGCCACGCTTGCCCTCGTAGCGGGGATTGCCGCACTCGTCGATCAGACGATCGAGTTCCGCCCGGGCGAGGGTTTGCTGCTCCTGGTCGGGGCGGCCTCGGCGGGCGCGGTCGGGTTGTACCCGGCTCGCGGGATCTGGACGGAGCCACGGCGCCTCGCGGCCGCGATCGTCGCTGCGCTATGGGCCGCAACCGGGTTCTTGACGCTGCCGTTTGCCCTCGCGGCTACGGCCTGCGGGTGCGCCAGCACATTGCCGGGCTACCTTCCACCCGTGCCCCTTGGCATTGAGGTGCGAGGCTGGATTTCCCTTGCGGTCATCGCCGGCCCGGTGCTGCTGCTACTGGCCGCCAGCCGATTGCCCGATAGGGCCTCTGCCCGCCCGAACATGTAGCCGATTGAGGGGCCCGGGCCACAGGGAAAGGCTGGAGCGATCTTCGCCCTGATCCCCGCTGCTGCTCCTGCCGATGGCGCGACGGCGCAGCCTTCGGTAATGAGGCCGCAGCATCGGGTTGTGAGTGCTTCGGGGCGGGCACGATGGGCTGAGCACCGGGTCACAGGCCGGAACACCGTCTAGCCACATCGGGCCACCGGTAGCAGACTCCGCCCCTGCGAAGGGAGGCACGGGAGCTTTCAGCTTCCCACCAGCGCGGCGTCCCCACACGGTCGCCATGACCGTCGCGCAGGGCCAATGGCGAGTCCGCCCCTTCGGTCGTCCGGCATGCACGTGCCCGCGGAGGTTCTATGGCCTTGAGCCCCAATCGCTTGTTCGATCCTGCGCATTTGTTCGGCGCACCAGCCCGAACCCCGAGCGCAGGCCTGGAGGAGGTAGTTTCGTGACCCTGGCTTTACGACATCGGCTTACTCGCGCAGCCACCATCGGCCTCGCTGCCACCCTGGCCGCGGCCTTCTTCGCGGCCCCAGTTGCCGCGGCGTCGCCGGCCGGACGCTACGTCTCCCACGAGCATGGCAGCGACGCCAACCCGTGCACGCAGAGTCAACAGTGCCTGACGATCGGCCACGCGGTCGCCGTCGCGGCGCCCGGGGCGACGATTTACGTCGACGAGGGCACGTACGCGGAGCAGGTCTCCATCACGAAGAAGCTGATCCTTACGGGCGATGACGCGGTCATCGACGCCACGGGCCAGACCGGCGGGATCCAGCCGCTCGCGGGCATGGGCATCGTCGGCTACGGACTCCTCGTCTTCGGGCCGGGAGCCAGCGGATCGGTCGTCAGAGGCTTCACCGTCGAGCACGCCCTCGGCGAGGGGATCCTCGTGGCCGGGACCTCGAAGGTCCTCATCATGGACAACACCGTCCGCCTCAACGACGCCGGCTTCAACACGACCATGACCTTCGAATGCCAGGCCCAGGGCAACATTCCGGGCGACTGCGGCGAGGGCGTCCATTTCGTGAGCACGACCTGGTCACGCCTGGTGGGCAACATGGTCGAGAACAACGTCGGCGGCATTCTCATAACCGATGAGTTCGGGCCAAGCGCCCACAACGTGATCTCCGGAAACACCTCGCGGAACAACGTGGCGGACTGCGGGATCACGCTCCCCTCGCACAACGCCCTGGCGATGACCGACCCGACGATGGGCGGCGTCTACAACAACCTCGTGATCAACAACGTCTCGGAGGGCAACGGCGGCGCGGGCGTCGGCATGTTCGCCCCGTTCCCGGGGACCGCCTCCTACAACAACCGCGTCATCCACAACACGCTGCGCAACAACGGCGAGGCCGGGGTGGGCATCCACGCCCACGCACCGGGCCAGAACGTCTCGGGCAACGCAATCGTCAACAACTGGATCTCCGGCAACGGCGTCGACCCCGACTCTGGCAGCGGCCACCCGACGGGCATTGCGCTCTTCAGCGCCGTGGTGCCGGTAACCGTCGCGGTGACGGGCAACCACATCTCCAACGAGTACTGGGGCATCTTCAAGGCCGGGCCCCTTACCATCAACGGCCTCTCCAGCAACCACTACGCGAGCTCCGTTACCGCCCCCACGAACTGACAGTCGTCAGCAGGAGCCGGCGGCCCTCCGGGGTCGCCGGCTCTTATCTTGGCTGGGCCACAACACGGACCGCCAGAGGCTCGCCCGCGATGCGTCGCGTCGCGACATTGGTCGATACGACCTCCGTCCCTGGCGGTTCCGCGTCATTCCTGGCGGTAAACCTTCCCTCAAAACGACTGCACCCCTGGCGCAGTCAGCTTTCGACGATTCGGTAGCCGAGGCCGTACACAGTCTCAATGGCCGAATCCGGGGTGGCGGCGGCGAGCTTGGCCCGCAAGATTCCGGACCGTGACCTGCAGAAGATGGGTCTCGTCCTGGTAGCCCGAGCCCCAGACGGCTTCGAGTAACTCACGATGACCGACCACACGGTCCGGGTGCTCAGCCAGGTGCTGCAGAAGCCGGAACTCGGTCGGTGTCAGGTGGACCTCAATGCCTGACACCTGGACCCGGTGGCGGACCGGGTCGAGAACCAGCCGTCCGCGCCGGATCGACGTCCCGCTCATGTCGTCCCCCGGATGGGCTCGGCGAAGCGCCGCCTCGATCCGCGCCATGAGCTCGGGGAAGCTCAGGGGCTTGGTGATGTAGTCGTCCGCCCCGAGACTCAGGCCGCGGACCCTCTCAGCCTCGGTCCCCCGGGCGGTGACGAGCAGGACAGGAACATGGCTGGTGGCCCGGATCCGCTCGAGGACCTGCCAGCCGTCCACGCCGGGCAGCCCAACGTCAAGGAGGACGATGTCCGGCTCCTGCGCCTCAAAAAGGGCCAGCGCCTGCGGACAGTCGCCGGCCACTACCGCCTCCCAACCGTGGCGCTCGATCCAGAGACGCAGCAGGCTGGCGAACTCCCGCTCGTCTTCGACGACCATGACTCGCCGTCCGCCGGCGGGACGACCCTCCAGCTCCGGTCGAGGTCATGTCGTTCCTCGCTCAACGGGCGAGGACGCAGTCGGCCGACCGGCAACGGATCCAGCGGCCGCCGGACGTCCCGCTCTGGCGCGATCGACTGCCTCCCCTCGTCCAGTCCTCCACGGCGAGCGGCAGGTTGAGTGAGACGCACGTACCGCCCGGCCTCTCTTCGAGCCTGATCCGGCCACCGTGCGCCTCCACGAGCCGTCTGCACAGGTAGAGTCCGAGGCCGATGCCGGGCGTCCCCGACGACCTTGCGTCGCGGCCGCGATAGAAGCGGTCGAAGACTCCCTCGCGCTCCTCCGCGACGATCTCCGGCCCATCGTTGTCGACCGCGACGATCGCCTGATCGTTCTCTCGCCGGACCCGGATCGTCACCATTGACCCTGGGGTGCCGTACTTGCGCGCGTTGTCGAGGAGATTAGCCACGACCTGGCCGATGCGGATCGGATCGGCATACACGGGCGGCAGATCAGGCGGCACGGAGAGGCTGACTGCGAGCGAGCCGGGCATCTCGGCGACCTCGTCGATGATCGACTTGACGTAGCGGCCCAAGCGAGATACGACGAGGGTCCACAGCAAGGCGATCGCTTTCCAGCGCTGTGACGTCGAGGAGCTGGTCGACGAGCCCGCGCATCCGGTTCGCCGTGCCGTCGATCCGCTCGATGAAGTCGCGCCTTTCCGATTCGTCGAGGTCCAGATCGAGCAGGCTTTGCGAATACCCGCTGATGATTGCCAGCGGGGTGCGCAGTTCGTGCGAGACGGCGGCTACGAAGCTCGACTTGAGTGCGTCGATCGCATGGCCGGCGCGCAGGTCGCGAAAGACGGCGAGGGCGGCAACCGCACTGTCGGGCGTGCGAACGTAGGTTGCCGACACGGGGATCCGGGCGTCCGCCAGCCCGATCGTCGTCTCGTCCAGAACGGTGATCGGAGCTCCTCCGGTCAGAACCTGCCTGAATGGGCACGCCGGGCCGCCGCGGATGGCGCCCGCGGCAAGGGCACGTCGCCGGCGGCCGGCACGTCGCCGGATGCCCGCCCGTCTCCATCCTCGATAGCATCCGGCGGACAGCTGTCGATGCAGCCGAGATACTCCCCGCAGCTCAAGGGTCCAGACTCTCCGTCGGCACGACCGAGGAGCGATACTGCGGCCGCGTTGTGCCACACCACCCGACAGTCGGAATCAACGGCGACGATCGCATCACTGCCATTCTCGAGGACGGCGGCGAGGATCAGCCGTGCCTCCTCCAGCGCGGACTCGAGCGACGCGAGCCTGGTAGCCCGGGCCAGGTCGTGGCCGAGTTCGTCTGTCTGCCTGGCAGGCGTTTCGCTCGCCAGGCGTCGAGTGGTGGCCACGAAACCCGGCCGCCCGACGCCTGGTTCCCATTCGAGGGCTTCGACGGCCACCCCGTCGCAGCCGTTCAGGCCGCACCAGGCCACGGCCGAATCGACGTCCTCGAACGTCACCGGGAAATCGCCGGCGGTATCGTCGCGCCCGCTGGACATAGCGAGGAGAGTCAGGGCGGAGTCGGGCGCCCAGGCGGCCCAGACCGCCGCGGCCGACGCGCCGCGCAGTTCGCGCAGCTCCGAAAGGGCGTGGCCGGCCGCAGCGACCGCCAGTCTCTCGTGTCGTGGCCGCAGATGCAGACCGGGCTGAGCCAAGGCAGATCCTCTAGTTCGTGCACCAGGAGAGCGGGCGCTCGCCGCCTCGAACCGGGACACGAGCCGCATGCCCTCGATCGTGGACCGGTCGGGCTGCCACGTCAACGTGGCCCGGGCGAGCTCTCGACCACGACCCGCTGGGCGGCACCAGCGGTTCTCCGCTCGCGCAGCCGGCTCCCGAGGGTCGACGCCGCGGCCAGCAGACCACGGCAGGGCGCGGCCTGGGGCCTGACATTTCGAGGATCATTTGAGGATTCGCGGCTGCTCCCTGGACTAGAGTGCCAGGTACGGCTGGCTCCCCGGGAGGATGCTCCCGAGTCATCCGAGATGAACGCGACCACTCACGCCAAGGACTACAAGACCTCGAAGAAGGCTGTGACCTGCACCTTTGACGGGGTCGAGTAGCAACACGACGGGCCCGGTGGGCCGGCCCAGGCCGGCCCACCGGTGTCAAGACCGCCAGGGACATGTCCAAGGCAAGCAGCGGCCCGGTGTCGTCGTCTGAGAGGGGACGGGAGCTGCAGTCGCGCACAACCCCTTGCTACGACGCAGGAGGTCTGTAACGTTCGCCGACGTGGCGAACTCACCCGGCAAGGCGGGCCGTCGTCAGGGCCGCCTCCTGCAGAGCGGTGCCAGCAAGGCGGTGAAAGACCGCGAGTAGGGTGCCTGATCGGCGTGTCTTCGGGCTTGCGCCTTCACGGCTGATCTGATAAGTCCCTTGTCAGTAATGGACACGAGACTCGTGGAGGACGGACAAGAGTGAGAGTGGATGGCTCGTCGGCCAAGCTCTCGGAGTTCCTCGCTCGGCTCGCCGAGTCACCTTGCTGCGCCGCGATCACATCCGAGGAACATCTGGAGCCGGCGCTCGCCAGTGCCGTATCAATGCTTTTCGTTCTGCGCGGCGATGGGCTCGAGCTTCAACCTCTCGTGCGACGCGTCCATGCTGCCGGCAAGCTCGTGGCGGTCCACGTCGACCTCGTGGACGGTTTGCGGCCGGATCGCAGCGCGATCACCTGGCTCGCAAGGGCCGGGGTCGATGCCGTCATCAGCTCACACGGGCAGCTAATGCCTGCCATCCAGCGTGAGGGCATGGTGGCGATTCACCGTCTGCTGCTGGTCCGCCGCAGTCTTCTCGACTCCGGCCTGGCCGCGGTCAGGCGATCCGGTGCGAACATCATCGAGGTCCTCCCCGGGGTCATCCTGCCCGACGTGAGCCACTTGCTTCCCAAGATGGACGAGCCGCTTCTCGCCGGCGGCTTCATCCGCACCGAGGAGGAGGCACTGGCTGCGCTGGCAGCTGGGGCGGTTGGCGTGACGACGAGCACCGAAAGCCTTTGGGGTGCCCATCTTGCCTGAGCGCCACGCACTCCCGTACTTGCCGACCGTCTTCGTCGTCGGCTCCGGACGAGACCCTCTTGCCGGGCTGGGCGATCTCGAGTTCGGGATCCTTCTCCGAGACCTCGACCTCATGACTCTCGTGGGCGTGGCCGAAGCCGGGCCAGAGCGCATCGCCGTGGACCTCGACGGCGTGGACGGCCTGGGGGCAGACGACGCCGCCGCGAGGTTCGTCGTGAAGAGGCTCGGGATCAGGATCGTCATGACTCGCCGACCCGCGCTCGCCGGGTTCGTCGCCGCGGCTGGGGGTCTGGGCCTGGTGCACATCTTCGCCTTTGACTCGACGGGTCTGGGGCACGCCCTCGAGAGTCACCCGGCCGGACCGCGCGTGGGCACCGTCATCTCACCGGGCCCGGTACTGTCACACTTGACGGCGGCCGACTTGGAGCGCTTGCCCAGGCCAATCGTCGCAGACGGCCTCATCGATGCACCCGACCGTGCCCGCCGGCTTCTCGCGATCGCCGACAGCGTCGTCGTCAACCTTGAGTGCGCCCGAGGCCTGGCGGCGGGGATCGGGAATCCGCGCTGACGGTCACCTCGCCGGGCGCTGTTCCCAGGCCCGCCTGAGCAAGCAGATCTGTGATGGACCGCTCGCTGGGGTCTGGACCGCATCGCGGGCTGGACACCCCACCCACCTTGACAACGGCTTCCCGGGCGACTAAACCATAAGCGGTCACTGTCCGGGACTACGATTCGGAAAAGTCCCGCCTCGGCTCTATGTCGAGGCGGGTTTTTGTTGCCGGCGAGACAGACGGGACAGTCTCCTCGATGGTCCGGAAACTCACGCTCGTCAGCCCAGATCTGCTAGGTCCCATGGATGCGCGGGCCCGGGGCCAGCATGCCCGGCGTCGCGGGGACCGTGCCCCATACCAGGGCGACACCTCCGCGAAATCGGCGTTGCTGGAGGCTCTCTCGCGAGACGTTCGGACGACCCTCGCGCTCGTAAGCGGCTATAGCCAGACCCTGCTCCACATCGACCTCGAAGACGAGGAACGGGACCATTTCCTCACCCGTATCTCGATCGCGACCGAGCACGTCGCCGAGCTTACGAATGAGATGCTTTCGCTCACGACCTCGCAGGACGGCGGGAGGCCAGCCTGCCAGCCGGTCGCACTCAGCGGCCTGCTCAGCCAGCTCGGCCGTCAGTTCGCCGAGGAGGAGGATCCGCCGCGTTTGATCTCCCAGATCCCTGCGGAGCTGCCCCTCGTCAGCGCGGATCCCCTGTGGATCGTCACCGTGCTCAGGATTCTGGTAGCCACGATCGGAAGGGGCTCGACCGAGGGGCTGCCGGTGCAGATCGGGGCACGAACAATCGGCGATTGGGTTGTCGTCAGCGCGCAGAGGGGATACGCGCCCGCTCTGAAGACAACGGCTTCTCCGGGCTCGCCGGCGACGCAGCGATGGCCCGAAGTCAGGTCCCCTCGATGGATGGCCCTTGGCGGGGATCGCGCCGGCACCATGAGCCACCGTTTCGATGTGCAGGTCTCGGGTGAGGATTCGAGCGCGCGACCTGGCCTCGACTTCTGCCGTCAGCTCGTAGAAGCCCATGGCGGCCGGATCTGGATCGACGAGTCCGCTTCGGGGGCTGGAGTCTCCTTCAGCCTGCGACGCTATTGGTCCGGGTCGAGCCCAGCGGAGAGGCGCGAGCCACATAGCCTCGCTGGCGCGGTCAAGCTCTGAGGGAGCCTGCCTGTCTGGCGCCTCTGGGACTGCGGCGAGACCGCCAATGGCTCAGCGCCTGAGCCGCGCCATCATGAACGACATCGCGACTGCCGCCAGGAATAGAGCGACCAGGACCAGGATGCGACCCGACACCTCTATGTTCACGAACGGTATAGCGACCACGAACTTCTCCTCGACCTAGCCGAAACAGGTCAACCTGGCTGTCGTTTTGAAGGCTACGACACAGCCGACTCAAACCGGCGGTCAGATGCGCCGGATCCGAGCCAACCAGGCGCGCACGAGCCGCACCGGAAGAAGGCTATCGAGCGACTCCTGCTCGATCGACTCGACTGACCAGCCGGAGCGGAAGCTGGCTCGAATGTCTGCCTTCCGGATGCGCTCCGGGCCGTAGCCCAGCGGATTGAGGGCGCTCCAGCACAACAGGTAGGCTCGTCCACCCGGGCTGAGGGCTTCGTGCAGACTGGTGGCGTAGGCAACCCGCTCGCTGGGCGCGAGGCAGTGGAAGAGGCCGGAGTCGATGGCCGTCTGGAACGTCCGGCCCATCTCCCCGACATGCAGGGCATCCCACACCAGAAACTCGACGTTGGTGCCTGCAGACTGCTGCGTTGCCTTTGCCCGAGCTTTGTCGATCGCGGCTCGGGCCAGGTCGATGCCGACGACGTCGTGGCCCAGCGCCGCGAGATAGAGGGAGTTCTCGCCCGTGCCGCAGCCCACGTCCAGGACCGGACCCGCGATCGAGCCGGCGGTCGCGAGACGCACGATGGCTCCCTGCGGCCTGCCGATGTCCCAGGTGGGAGTGCCCTCGTAGGCGTTGTCGAAGAACTGCATCTCGGGGTCAGGTAGAAGTTGCGCGGAACTGCACGCTGTCCTCCTAGGAAGACGGGACGCCAAGATACAGGAGCGTGCCGCTGTAGTCCGTGACCACCAGGCCTCCTTGACACCGAAACCGCGCCCGGCCGCTCATGCCCAATACGCCCTCCCTGCCGCGACATACTGGCAATCTGCAGATGCGCGCCGGTTCCAACTCATGGAGGGATCCAATGGTCACAAGGGAGCCGCCGCCCCCGCCAGGCCCGGGCAAAGCGGCCAAAGGCCTGTCGCGCAAAGAGCGGGTGGCCCTCTTCATCCACCGCGGGCTTGATAGGAGGCTCTCGCCGCTCGGCGTTTGGGTCTTCCGACGCACGAAAGGCGGGATCGCGAAGCCGTGGAAGGTTGACGCGCTTCTGCTCACAACCCGTGGCCGGCGATCGGGCCGGGAGCGGACGGTCGTTCTTCAGTTCTTCCCTGACGGGGACGCGATCATCCTGGCGGCAGCCAACGACGGCGGGACCGCGCACCCCGGCTGGTACTTCAACCTGAAAGCAGAGCCAGTCGCACGCGTCGAGGTCGCGGGCCGGAGGATCCCGGTCCGGGCCGAGGAGCTGCCGGACGAGGAGGCTACGGCCTGGTGGGAGCGGATCCTGGACCGGGACCCGAGCTACGAGCGCTACGCGCGGGCCACCAGCCGCAGGATCCCCATCGTGCGCCTCGTTCCCACTCCGGAGGCGTCTTGACCCCATGAGCTAGGCGCTGGAACTGGGCCCTGACCAGATCCCGCAGACCGTCGGGCAGGTTGGGAACCGCGGAATCCGCTGGGGTCTAGTGCAGGTACTGACTGCAGACGATGGTGCCCCCACCGATAGCGCTGTTCGTGCCGTCCGTCGCCGTGACGACCACGGGCAAATCGGTCCTCTGCTGGACACCGGCACCGTCGAGACAGTTGTCCTCGAACGAGACGGTGAACGTTCCGTCGGCGGCGGAGGTCGGGTTCAGGCCGTAGTCACCGAGACGAATCGGGATGGGAGAGCCGAACTGGTAGGTGATGACGATCGTCACGCCCGGGCGGAAGCCCGTTCCGCCCATCCAGTCCAGGATGATAACCGTCACTAGCAAGCTTACTGGTGAACGCCACGGTGGGGCCGATGGTGACCGTCGCCGGCAGGCTCGTCGACGTCCAGGAGTAGTACAGCACCGTCACGGTATAGCTGTGGGTGCCGTTGCCAAGCCCAGTGTCGGTGCACGTGAGAACTGAGGTCGGCGCCGCCTGGGTCGGGCAGTTGCCGGCGGGAGTACCGCCATCCCTCAGCACGTAGTAGGAAATGGAGCCAGATCCCGGCGGCGGGACGGCCACCCAGGTGAGGATGACCGTCGCCCCGGACCCTCTCGTGGCGGTCACCGTGGTCGCGGCCAGGCGCCCGGCAGTGATGGTGTTCGCCCCGACGGCCCGCGACGAGGTGAACCGAGCCAGGCTGGAGCCGGTACCGGTGGAGAGCAGGCAGGCAGTGGCGAGGGCCAGGATCAGGATCCCTCGAATGCGCGGCCGGGGCATCGGTCAGCCTGCCAGTTCGCTCGAGTGCGTACTGAGGCCCGGCCGAGCGGCCGGTTTGTTCCCGTCATCGGCAGCTTCGAAGAGCCAGATCGCGCCGGTGAGTGCAGTTCCTGCGATCAGCAAGGCAGGCAGACCTCGTCTGCCGCGTCGATCTCGCCGTGGCTCCTGGCCGATCTCCAGTACCCCAATCCTTCGCGTCCGGCCGGCCGGAGCTTTGGCTCGGCCACCGGGGGCGGCATGTCCGCCGCGACATGTCCATCAAACCGCCCGAATGGTGACGCCACAACCGGACTACCGGCGGGTGCCGGCAGTACTTCCGTCACCTCAGGGATCTAGCCCGAACGAGCGAGCGGGAACGCCGAGCGCGCCCACAGGTTCAAGCTTCCCGGCCCCCAGAACTAAAGGCCGGCACAACCTCGAGTTCTACCTAGCGGCGGATCGTCCGTCGCTGTGCCTCAACTGCTGCGAGGCCCAGCCCGCCAAATGCGAGGCAGATCAGCAGTGCGAAGAGCGGGGTCGAGTCGTTGCTCGAGCCGCTGCCACCGGTGCTGGTGGGCGGCGGCGTCGAGGTCCGTCTCGCGGTGGCCGTCGCGCCCTGGAGGCTCTGGAACGGGGTCGGGGTCACGACCGGCGTAGCCGTCGCGCCCTGGATGCTCTGGAACGGGGTCGGGGTCACCACCGGGGGCTCGGTTGGAGCTTCGGTTGGCGGAAGCGTTGGAGTCGGAGTGGGCGTGGGCGTCGGGGTTGGGCAGGCGATCTGCGTGAAGATGCCGCTGAAGAGCGTCGGCAGGAGGCTCGAGTCGACTACGTTGTAATAGTCGGACGAGGGCTTCGCCAGCAACTTCATGAGGCCGAGATCGACAAGGTTGGAGCCGCTGCCGCCGCCGCTGCCGATGGCGATGGAGTAGATCGTGTCCGCGGGGGCCTGGAAGGACGCCAGGTTGGCCGCGGTTGGTCGCTGACCGCTTGACGTCGTCGCCAGGGCGCCGTTGGGCCCCTGGTCGGGATTGGGCCGGCCGTCGGAGAGGAAGATGATGACGTGCTGGACGGTCAGACCGTTGGCTGTCGTCCGCTTGTTGGCGCTCAAGTCACCGGCGCCGGTCGACATCCCGGTCTTGAACGGGGTGCCGCCGCTGGTAGTGAGGCCGCTGATCGCCGTGTCCACCTGCGCGGCGGTCGAGGTCCCCAGAGCCAGGACGACGGTGGACGTGGTGCCGCTGAACCTCGTCAGGCCGACATGGTGGAGCCCTGAGGCGCCACCGACACCGCCGTTGGCATCGAGCTGGTTGACAAGCTGCGTCGCCGCCGCCCGCGCCCAGTAGAGCCGCGTGTGCGACGGTGAGCCCGACGAGTTGGATCCCATCGAGCCGGACGTGTCCAGGATGATCTCGACGTCGAGCGGGACTGTGCCGCAGGCGGCCGTCGGCGCCTCTACCGCTGGCGCCGCGAGGTTAGGGGATAAGGCAAATGATCCACCTGCGGCCGCCAAGACCGCAATTGCGCCGAGCCCGATCGCCAGGATCGGCAGGGCAAGTCGGTGACGTCTCATTGATCGCGTCCTCCCACCTTGAGCGGGCCAGGGCCACCCCATCCCGCAACCAACTACGCTAGCCATCGGTAGGGGGCGCGTCTAGTACTTTCGGCCTCCATCCCTCGCTCCATGCCGCGCGTTCAGCAGGCAGCTGGGGCCCGCAAGGAGGGTGAGGGCCCAGCCACCAAGTGTAGCGCCGCACTCACCTACACGACGCGGAGGGTTGACCGAGCAGGCGGGCCAGGCTCACACCATTTGGTCGTCGTATCAATAGCCGGGCTGGTGCGCAGCGCGCCGGCCGATAGTCGCGAGATCGCGCAGAATCGCGAAAGTGGCAACAGAGAGCTTGGCCTATCGGTGATGGGCTTCACCATTCCGCGCGGGAAGATCGTCGAGATCGACATCCTCGCCGACCCCGAACGCCTTCGGCAACCTGGCGGGCCGCGATGACCGACGAAGAGCGCTCGCGTCGGCCTGGGCGTCAAGTCCACCCGCGACACTCATGGAGCCTTGCCCTTCGCAACCTCCTCTTCACGGTCGTCGTCCCGGGCTTGGGAGGCGTGGTGATCCCCTGGTGGATCCTGACGCACGCCGAGGCGACACCCGCGCCGGCCGCATGGCCGGCGGTGGCGCTCATCGCCCTGGGAGCCGCGCTCTACTTCTCATGCCTGTGGCTCTTCGCTATCGTCGGGCGAGGCACCCCGGGGCCGTGGGATGCGCCGCAGCGCCTCGTCGCGGTGGGGCCCTATCGCTGGGTCCGCAACCCCATCTACATCGCCGCCCTCCTCGTCGTGGTCGGCGAGGCCTGGTTGTTCCTTTCGCTCCCACTGCTCGAATATGCCGGGGCGATGGCGGTCGCCCTTCATCTCTTCGTGATCGGCTATGAGGAGCCGACGCTGAGTCGCGCCTTCGTCGGGACCTACGCTGACTACAGGCGGACCGTGCCGCGCTGGTTTCCCCGACGGCCAGGGCGCTCGTGATGCGCCACTCCGGTCAGGGTGCTGGGACGAGCCTCTCGGAACGCACTGCGCTGGACCTAGTGCCCCAAGGGTGCTTGAGGGCGCACCCGCCGACGGATGTGAGCCTGCTCGGGTCTACGGCTGAAAGGTTGAGGGTCTCCCGGTCGAGCGATCGACTGCCTGGCGCACGGCATCGAAGTGCGTGTTGGCATGGCCTAGTAGGCCCTCCTCGATCTCTCGTTCTGTCGTGATTGGACCCTCAACGGTGTCGATGGTTCGGGCGAGCTGCTCGTCAGTCAGAGTCGCCAGGAAGCGCTCGATCACTCGGCCGTTGCGACGAAGCGCACGCAGGCCCTGCTGGCGCGAATGCCCGCAGAATCCCACGGCCTGGCGGGCATTGAAGCGGCCGCCCGTCTCGGCAGTCCTTCGAGCGGCGACTGGAAGAGGCAAACCATCGGCCATCGCCTCGACGATCCCGCCGATCACCAAATGCCCCGCAGCGAGGTGCTCGACGACTTGACCGACCGTTCGACCTTCTCGCTCGCACAAGGACCGCCACTGATCGTCGCTGATGGTCCGGACGAACGTGATCACTTCATCGTTCGCCGCCCGGAACCGGCACGACAGATCGAGGGCGCGCTGACTCGTAACGGGCTGGTTCGATCTAGTCCGCTTCACGTCCGGTCCCCCGGTTCTTGGTGCACCGGCGTGGCCGAAAGGCAGAGCGGGACATCGCCTGGACGCCGCCGGCTCGGCCGTTCTTCGCAGAGGCGGGCGAAGAACCTTGATGGGAGTGCCCCCGATGGGCTCGGGGACCCGCCCACCAACGGACTGGAGCGCGCTCGTCCACTACGGGTGTGAGCGAGAGTCGGTCGCGTGGGACGAAAGCGCCCGCTCGATGTCCTGGACCCGGTGCTGCTCGGAGTGGCCGTCGAGGTCGATCGGCCACCACTCAGGGCGCTCACGGCCGCTGAACCATACGTCAGGGGCCTCGCGAAGAGCTGAGAGCACGTCCGCCTGCGCCTGCCGGTGCCACGCCAGAATCTCCGGCGGGGAGAGGTCGCGCCAGCGAACATAGACGAGGTGGTTGGCCTCGCTGAGGTTCAGGCCGCGCTCCTCGAGTGGTCGCCGCCGGCGCCGAATGGAGCGGGCAGTGTCCGCCTTCCAGTGGGCGATGTGGGCCACCGCGTCCTTGACGGTCCAAGGATCCTTGGCTTCGGATCGTGACACGGGACGAGACCAGTCGGCGTCCGTCAGCCCGGCGATCAAGCCGTCGAGGCGCTCGAACTCGCGGACCGTCCTCTCGACCACATCCGCCCGGGTGTGCCGCATGGCCCAAGCCTAGCACTGGCAGGTTGCTGCGCACGGAATGAGTCGGCGCATGCGGATCGTATGGTCTGGTGCCCCCAAGGGGGCTTGAGGGCACGCCCGCTGTTAATCGACGACATCCTGGCCTGGTACGCGGCATGAGCAACCGCCCGATGACGAGCCCGCTGACCGTCGAAGAGGTCCCGATCGATCTCCTTCGTCCTGACCCGGCTAACCCTCGACGGATCTCCGAGGAGGAACTCGACTCCCTCGAACAGAGCCTGCGCTGGCCGGCACCGGGCCAGAATCGGCTCCGGCCGAGCGGGCACCCATATCCTCCAGCGGCTTCGGTCAGGTCCAGCACTTCGCGCCCCGGCTACGGCACCCGCTCGGCTGGTTGTTAGGAGGGGGCGCAGTCGGGGGAGGGGTCGTTACAGGGCGCCTCACGACCCGAAAGCGCGCGCTGGACGGCGGCGAACGGACGTCCTAGCCCTGGGCGAATCCGGTTGAACAGCCGAGTCGACAGGTGGTCGGCGGGCCCATCCGAGTGCGCCGAGGCGAGACGGTACCTCTCGGCCTCCCGCGCGAGACGGTACTGCTCGGCCTCGTGGATAAGCTCTGCGTGTCGCTGCTTAGCGAGCCAGAGGGGCCAGGGGTCGGGCGTTTCTTGAAACCTCATCACGCCACCTCCACCGCGAGCTCGTAGATCTCGCTCGTGGGATGACCTGCGCGCTCATGGATTCGCAGGACCGCCTCACGGCTCGGTCCGCTGGCGAGGCAGAAGACCTTGCCCTTCTCGGGATCGAGCCAGGCGCGCTCGAAATGCACGCCCTCGTCCGCCTCGACGGCTAGATCGCGTTCGTGGGCTTCCTTCAACTGCTGCGCCGTGACGCCTACGAACCCCGAGTGAACATCCATGAACTTCGTCATCGGTCTCTCCTGTGCGGATTGCTTCGGATCAAAGGGTGGCCATGCCGGAGCCGGCGGTCATCGCGCCTTCGGCCGATGGGCCCGTTGATTCCCTACCAATGCTTCTGAGCAAGTTCGCGACACGCCACGCGGGACATCGGTCATTCGACCGATGACCAGCTGAATCCGCGGCCTAGACTCGGCCTCATGACACACTTGGGGCCACGCCTCTCGCCGATCCTGATCGGACGGGACGACCTGCTCGATCTCGCTGAGCGCCGCTTGGCGGAGTCGGCGGCGGGTCGAGGGCGGTTCCTCTTGCTGGCTGGTGAGGCCGGCATCGGCAAGTCTCGATTTATGGCGGCCGTCGAGACAAAGGCTCGCGGTGCGGACTTCCAGACGGCAGCCGGGTTCCTCGCTCCGCAGGATCTCGACGTCCCGGCGGCGTCACTGCTCGACATGGCGCGTTCGATGACACGTCTGGTGCCGTGGGCAGACCTCGGACGGAAGCTCCTTGAGCTTGTCGATGTGACCGTGGCCGCCCCGCAGCCGGGGCGCCGGGCTCTCGTTCTCAAGGCCGTCGATCTGATTGTCGGGGCGCTCGAGGGCCCGACGGTGCTTTCCTTCGATGACCTGCAATGGGCGGACAACCTGAGCCTCGAGATCCTCACCGAGCTAGCTCGGGCGACCCGTGATCGACCGCTGCTGATCGTCGGCGCCTATCGCACCGACGAGCTCGCGCCGGGCGCCCTCCTGCGGGAGTGGCGAGCGAGGCTCCTGACACAGCGCATCGCCGAGGAGGCGCGACTCGCGCCCCTGACCCTCGAGCAGACTGCGCTCATGACGACGCTCATCCTTGGCACTGGTCTGCCAGCGCCGCGCGACGTCGTCGACGCGGTCTACGAGCGGACCGACGGCGTTCCACTGCACATCGAAGAGCTGCTCGGGGCGATCGCCGAGGACGAACGGACGGACAGCCGCGCCATCCGCGATGCGGCCGTGCCGGACACCCTGGAGGATGCAATTCTCCAGCGCATCGGCCGGCTCTCTCCGGAGGCGCAAGCCGTCGCCCGCTCCGGAGCGGTGATTGGGCGGTGCTTCGTGCCCGAGGTTCTCGCCGGTATCATGGACGTGCCGGCCGACTCCCTCGATCGACCGCTGGGCGAGCTCGTCGACCAACACGTGCTCGACGCCCCCGGGCCGCGCGGGCTGTTCGACTTTCGCCACCAGTTGCTGCGCGACGCCCTATACCGCAGTCTGCCCGAGGGCCAGCGCCGCCGATTGCACGCCCGCGCCGGTGAGTTCGCAATGAAGCTCGAAGGAGCGTCGGAGATTCACGCATCGCTCCACTTCGAGCGGGCGAACATGACGGAGCAGGCCTTCCGGTCGGCCCTTCAAGGAGCCCGGATTACGGCTCGGCTGTCATCGCATCACGAAGCGTTCGAGCTGTATCGCCGTGCCGTCGACAACATGCCCGCCGACCTGCCGCTGGCAGAGCAGGCGGAGGTCCTCGGAGCCTTCTCCGTCGAGGCTGCCGCGATCGAGGAGATCGACACCTGCGAATGGGCGGCTCGGGAGGCGCGTGACCGCTACGCTCGGGCGGGCGACCCGGTCGGCGCGGCAGGTCAACTCACCTTTCTCGCCCAGATGGCACGCCGGCAGGCGCGACCGCTAGGAGCAAGGCTCGCAGTGGCCCGATCGGCGCTTGTCGAGGTGGACGATCTCTCGGCCGGCGCGCGCACGAGCCGAGTTCGCGCGGAGCTGTCCATCGAGCTCGCCTATGCGTCGATAGAGGCTCTCGATCTCGAAGGAGCCCGGGCAGCGGTCGCATCCGGTCGCCATGCCGCCGGGGAGGCACGCGACGAGGCTCTGCGTCTGCAGGCTTCGTCTCTCGATGGGATGCTCGACGCGATTCAGGGACAGGTGCCCGAAGGACTGGACCATATCGCCGCAGTTGCACGCGACGCGCGGGAACAGGGCTTCGAGGATGCCGGCGTCACCGCCTACCGAGACGCCGCCGTTGTGGCGGCTCGGGTCATGGACTACCGTCGCGCCGCAGACTTCATCGACGAGGGGCTTCGCTACGCGGATGCAATCGAGCAGTCCCATTGCGCCCACGTCATGGCCGCGACCGGAGCACTGGTGGCATGGGCTGATGGGCGATGGGATGAGGCAGTCGCCCTTGGGGAGCACGCCCTGGCCGACCGGGGGTGCGATCGGGCCGCCGGCATGGCTCGCTGGCCCCTGGGCTACGCCGCGCTGGGTCGGGGAGAGGTCGAGCTGGCGGCCACGCACCTGCGGGCCGCCGAGGCCTTCGGCGAGGCGTCCGGCGCTCCCGACCTTCTGTTGGCCGCCGCCTGGGGCCTGGCCGAGCTGTCGATCGTCGTGGGTGACTACGAGGACGCGATCGTGCGCAGCGAACGAGCGCTGGAGCTCGCGCGACGCACAGGTGAACGGGGGCGATTCGCGCCGTTCGCGGTGACCGGAACACGGGCCCGAATTGCCGCCGGCCGTCGCGGCGAAGCCGAACGCTGGCTGGCCGGTGCGACCGAGTTCCTGAGCCAGGTCGAGTGGTATGCCTCGCCAGCCCTCGACCACGCCGCGGGCCTCCTTAGCCTTTCGGGGGGTTCGACTGTCGCCGCTCGAGAGTCGCTGGAGCGGGCCGTCCGCGGGTGGGATGCACACGGCCGGACCTGGGAGTTGCTGTGGGCGCGTCTCGATCTCGCGGGGTGCCTGATGCACTCCGGCCGATTCGTCGACGCGGCAAGACTGATCTCGGACGTGCGTGAGATAGCGAAACGATTGCGGAGTCGGCCCCTCCTCGAGCGCGTCGAGGAACTCGGCCGCCTGAACCGCCGGCATGACCCAGAAGAGTCGTCCTGGCACCCGCTCACCGCCCGCGAGTTCGAGGTCGCACAGCTGATTGCCACCGGTCTCACCAACTCGGAGATCGCAGCCGAGCTGTCGGTTGCGCCGAGAACGGTGAGCGCCCACGTGGAGCACATCCTCGCAAGGCTGGGTGCGGCGCGCCGGACCGAGATCGCGAGCTGGGTCGCGATGGCGGCGCGCACAGAGGGTAGCGCCGGACGTCCAGACGAACGTACGGCTGAGCGCACGGGAAGACCACGCTTGGACAAGGTCCTGTCGATTCGTCCCTAGCTCAGGCGCTACGGGGCGGGAGGCACCTTAGGCTCGCCAGTGCCTGGTTCCCCCAACTGGGGGTGCGTCGCTGATGGGCCTCCCTTGCGACCGGCCCAGTCGGGTCGGCTTCTGCCTCGCAAATTCGCCGCGGGCGCGGCGCGCTGTGCACAAGGTCATCGGCGCCTCGGTGGGGGACGCGCACCTCTAGCCTGAGCGTAGGGCCAGCTCGAGGCCTGGCGTCTTAGCCAACGCTATCGCTGAATAGGGACGGGGGCTCCCAAGTCCTCTCCTCACGGTCCTAGAATCACAGCTAGCAGGCCAGGCGGCGGATCGCACGATCGGCTGGAGGCGGCCAATTCAATCGGAGTGGCGACCCAGATGAGCCTGAACGACCTCGCCATCGAGTATCGGGCCGAGCTGCCGACTGCCGAGGAGTTCGAGCGTCTTTTTCGGTCGAGCGGCTGGACCGAGGCCTTCAGGGTGCCTGCCAATCGGCTGGCGGCGGTACTACCGAGCGCCTGGTATGCGGTCTGCGCACGTCGCGGCGGCGAAGTCGTGGGCACCGGCCTCGTGCTCTCCGACGGGGTCCTGCACGCCCTAATCGTGGACGTGATCGTGGCACCGGAGATGCGCGGCCGGGGTATCGGAACGGAGGTCATGAAGCGGCTGGTTGCCAGATGCCAGGAAGCAGGCGTACTCCAAATCCTGCTCTTCAGTGCCCGCGGAAAACGAGACTTCTACGAACGCCTGGGCTTCGTGGCCCGCCCCGACGATGGGCCTGGCATGGAACTGGGCGGGCTGCGCTAGCCGAGAAGCACAGGTCCTCAGGACGCTATGGTGCATCGTGACTGCGGGATCACACCGACTTGATAAGCGGGCCCGTGTAGATCTAGCGACCGCGACGGTTACACGCAGGCTCCGGCCTTGTTCGACCACTCGAGCTGCACGGTGGATCCCGCGACCTTCTTGGTCTTCCACGCACACAGATCGCCGATCTCAGCATTACCTGGATCGTCGTACCAGCCCTGGCCTGGCACGGCATCGGTGATCGCCTCGCACAGCTCATGCGAGCTAGTCGACGTCAAGGCATCGAGCGGACTCAGGCCGCCGGTGCAACCACCGCAGCCCGGATACGGCATGACCGCGTAGTAGAGCTGGCCCGCGATGTCGTTGTGGTAGCCACAGAACGCCTGGCACGACCGCCCGCCGCCTTGCGCCACCGAGATCCCCGGCGGCAGGTAGAGGAAGAACAAGGTGTTCGGCGTCGGCTGCGGAACCGCTGGGTTCGAGGCGACCTGGTGCTGAAGGAAGTGCTGGATGGCGCCGTCCGATATCGAATGGCTAAGCTTCGGCGACGTGGCGGTCGTCGTTCCGACCCGAGTGCCATGGCCGATCTGTCTGGCCGGTCACGCTGTACTCGCCGAGCTGGTCGATCAACGGGCTCACCAGGATGGCGTCGAAGAACGCGTTGATCTGGCCGGCGACAGCTTTCTTCGTAGGCGTTGTCCACGCTCGTCCCCAGAAGATCGTGAAGACCTCGACCGCCCCGAGGAGATGGCCGTTGTGATAGGTCAGCTGCGCGGCCGGGCCCGCCGGAGCCAGGCCGCCGATGACACCGAGTTCGTCGGGTACGTGCAGAGGGACGATGCGGACGGAGTCCGACAGAGCCGGCAATGCGAGTCCCTTGGCCATGGCGACGATGCCCTCCGATCCGGTACCGACGAGCGGTTGTCAATCGAGCGTACAAGACGGCCGTTAGCTCCGCATCTCGGTGTCGATCGGACGCTTGCAGCGCAACACGATGACCTGATCGTGGGGCCCGGCCTCAGAGCCTCTCCATCACGTCGTGGCCACGTCGAGCCCGCCAACGGATTGAGTCGGGCTTATCCACATTCCATCCGTATCACCGCTGGTTTGGTGGACAAGTGCGGGGGGCGGGCCGCCACTTGGTGGACAAGTCCCTTGTGCGAATCCGTTCGAACATCTATTCTAAATCTCGCCTGAAGGGGCCGACATTCACAGTCGAACCGGCTCGGGGAGCAATCTCCGGACGGTACCGGGAGACCGGACCGACGACCGCAAGGCCGCCGGCAACGGACCCGGCGGCGGATCGACGACCGCGAGCAATCGCGATTGCCGGTGCGCCAGTCGACGGACAGGCGGTTCCTTTGGGCGCTTCTTTGTCCGCCTCCGACCCCAGGGCACGATCCACGCCGTCCCCCGGACGGGGATGTTGCCGATCCCCACGCTCGGGAGGCTGCGCACCGCCGTCGCCACCCCATGGACCGCACGCCGACCGGGACGGGTACCTTGCCCCGGCAGGGCTCGGTCGGTTGTCTGCGCCCTTGATGGGGATGGAGACCGAGCGCAGGGGCCCGGGTTCCATCCGCAAGGAGGTGTCGGTCTAGTAGTCCATGTCCCCACCATAACCGCCGCCGGCGGGCACGGATTGCTTCTTCTCCGGCAAGTCGGTGATGAGCGACTCCGTCGTGAGGACCATCGCCGCAATGGAGGCGGCGTTCTGGAGTGCCGACCGGGTCACCTTGGCGGCGTCGACGATGCCCTTCGCGAACATGTCGCCGTAGTCGCCTTTGAGGGCATCGAAGCCGTGACCCTCGGGCAACGTCTTGACGTGCTCGACGATGACTTCGCCGTGCGCGCCGGCGTTGTCGGCGATCTGGCGGATAGGCGCCTCGAGGGCGCGGCGCAGGATACCGAGGCCGACCGCCTCGTCGCCCACGAGCTCGACCAGATCGAGCGCCGGGATGGCCTGGAGCAGGGCCACGCCGCCGCCCGCGACCAGGCCCTCTTCGACCGCTGCGCGGGTCGTGGAGAGCGCGTCCTCGATGCGGTGCTTCTTCTCCTTGAGCTCGACCTCGGTGGCCGCGCCGACCTTGATGACCGCGACGCCACCGGCCAGCTTGGCCAGACGCTCCTGGAGCTTCTCCTTGTCGTAGTCGGACGTGGTGTCCTCGATCTGGGCCTTGATCTGGCTCATCCGGGCCTTGATCGACTCGGGCGAGCCCGCGCCATCCACGATCGTGGTGTCGTCCTTGGTGGCCACCACGCGGCGGGCCTGGCCGAAGTCTTCGACCGTGACCGAGTCGAGCTTGCGGCCGATCTCCTCGCTGATGACGGTGCCGCCGGTAAGGGTCGCGATGTCGCGCAGCGTCTCCTTGCGGCGATCGCCGAAGCCCGGCGCCTTCGCCGCGAGGACCGACACGGTGCCGCGGAGCTTGTTCACGACCAGGGTTGCCAGGGCCTCGCCGTCGACGTCCTCAGCGATGACGACCATCGGCTTGCTCTGTCCAACGGCCTTCTCGAGGGCCGGCAACATGTCCTTGACGCTCGAGATCTTCTTGTCGGTGATCAGGATGAGTGGGTCCTCAAGGACCGCTTCCATGCGGTCGGCGTTGGTGACGAAGTACGGCGAGAGGTAGCCCCGGTCGAACTGCATGCCCTCCGTATACTCGGTCTCGAGGCCGAGCGTCTGGCCCTCCTCCACGGTGATGACGCCGTCCTTGCCGACCTTGTCCATCACCTCGGCGATGATCGTGCCGATCTCGGGATCGGCGGCGCTGATCGAGGCCACGGCCGCGATCTGCTCGCGGTTGTCGACCGGGCGCGACTGGCGCTTGAGCTCGGCGACGATCGCCTCGACGCCCTTCTCGATGCCGCGCTGGACAGCGATCGGGTTAGCCCCGGCGCTGACGTTCCGGAGGCCCTCGGCGACGATCGCCTGGCCGAGGACGATGGCAGTCGTGGTGCCGTCGCCGGCGACCTCGTCGGTCTTGGTTGCGACTTCCTTTAGAAGCTGGGCGCCCATGTTCTCGAAGGGGTCCTCGAGCTCGATCTCCTTGGCGATCGTCACCCCGTCGTTGGTGATCGTGGGAGCGCCGTACTTCTTGTCGAGGACGACGTTGCGGCCCTTGGGCCCGAGCGTGACGCGGACGGCGTCGGCCAGACGGTCGACGCCGTGCATGAGGCTCCGGCGCGCCATCTCTTCAAAGAGGAGTTGCTTGGCCACGGCCGTTGCCGTCCTTTCAGGGTGTGCGGGAAGGCTCGTCGGCATTGGCCGGCGAGCAGGAGTCGAAGCTTGACCTAAGGTCAGCTCTCGACCACCGCGAGAATGTCCTTGTGGCTGATGATCATCAGGTCCTCGCCGTCAAGCTTGAATTCAGTGCCGGCGTACTTCGCATAGAGGACCTTGTCGCCCTGCTTGAGGTCCATTTGTTCGCGCGTGCCGTCGTCGAGGACACGACCCGGGCCGACAGCGAGGATCGTCCCCTCCTGGGGCTTCTCTTTGGCGGTGTCCGGGATCACGATGCCGCTCTTGGTCGTCTCTTCGCCGGGAGTCGGTCGAACGACCACGCGGTCGCCCAGGGGGCGGAGCTTCTTCGTGATTGACGTGACGATGGCGGGCGCGGTCGACTTCGAAGCGTGGACGGGTTTGGCTTTGGTGGCGGTGGCCAAGGGATGGTTCCTCCCAACAGTCAGTCTGCGGATAGGTCCCGGCCTGCGGCCGGCCCGGACTCCTTCCGAGCCGGCCGAGAACGCCATCTACTTGGATGAGTCATGTCCGCGGACCGTCCTAACAGTATGGTATCTTCTAGACCAATGTCAATCGACACGACAGCCGCATCACCCGCCCACTTGACCCCGACGTCGTACCTCGTGCTGGGCCTGATCGAGCGAGAAGGTCCATCCACGCCCTACGAGCTCAAACGCCACGTGGCGGCGACCATTGGCCATTTCTGGTCGTTCCCTCATGCCCTTCTCTACAGGCAGCCGGCGCACCTAGTCGAGCTCGCTCTGTTGACGGAAGAGCGGGAGGCGGATGGGCGGCGGCGACGGCTTTTCACGATCACCGGCCGCGGCCGCGCCGCGATCAGGGCATGGCTCGCGACGCCCTCACAGGAACCGACCGAGCTGCGCGATGCCGGCCTGCTCCAGCTGTTCTTCGCGGATCTGGGGTCAGCCGACGACCGCCGAGCTCTTGCGGTTACGCAGCTCGCGCTCCATCGTGCTGCCCTCGCCCGCTACGGGGACGACCGGCGCGGCGAGCGCGGGCTCAACGGCTCGGACTCAGCGGCCCGCACCGTCGAGCATTGGCGAGGGGTCACTCTGCCGATGGGCCTCCTCTACGAGCGGGCGGCTGTGGAGTTCTGGGAGGGCGTCGCCGCTGGCGCCCGCGTCGATGACGCTGCCGCGGACAGATCGCGGGCGGAGGACGACGGCGCCCGCCTTGCCTCGAACGAGGCCCGGCAAGACGTGGGCGGCGAAGAGTAGGCGGGCCGGCGAGTTCAGGCTTACCCAGACTCTCTGGACGTGAGCCTGGGTGTCGCCATCTGAGGGTCAGCGCATGATGACTGATCGTGTCGGGCGCGCCGACGGTCGCGCGGTCGCAGCGACATCGCTCGATCGCCCCCATCGCCTGTTGCATGCCTCGCGAGGTCGCCCATTCAAGCGACCGGTCCCCTTGTAGGGCATCACGGTCGCGACTGCGTCGACGGCGCTCCCTATCTGTGGCCCGAGTGCGCCTGCCCGCGGCAGCATGGCCGCTGTGGCCCGGCTGCCGGCCTAGCTCCAGTAGTCGCGCAGCTTGCGCGAACGGGTCGGGTGGCGCAGCTTGCGCAGGGCCTTCGCCTCGATCTGGCGGATCCGCTCGCGGGTGACGTTGAACTCCTTGCCGACCTCCTCGAGCGTCCGCGCGCGGCCGTCCTCCAGGCCGAAGCGCAGCTGGAGGACCCGGCGCTCGCGGCCGGTCAGCGAGTCCAGCACGGCCTCCACCTGTTCCTTGAGCAGCTGGTGCGACGCGGCCTCGGCCGGCGCCAGCGCGCCCCGGTCCTCGATGAAGTCGCCGAGGTGGGAGTCCTCCTCCTCGCCGATCGGCGTCTCGAGGCGACACCGGCTCCTGGGAGACCTTGATGATCTCGCGCACCTTCTCGGGCGTGACCACCTGCTCCTGGCCCTTGGACATCGCCTCGGCGATCTCCTCGACCGTCGGCTCGCGGCCCAGCTCCTGGAGCAGCGTGCCACGAGACGCGGATCAGGCGGTTGATCGTCTCGACCATGTGGACGGGGATGCGGATCGTGCGGGCCTGGTCGGCGATCGCGCGGGTGATCGCCTGGCGGATCCACCAGTGGGCATAGGTGGAGAACTTGTAGCCCCGCTCGTAGTCGAACTTCTCGACCGCCCGGATGAGGCCGATGTTGCCCTCCTGGATCAGGTCCAGGAACGACATGCCGCGGCCGATGTACTTCTTGGCGACCGAGACCACCAGCCGCAGGTTCGCGCTGGTCAGTTGCTCGCGGGCGTCACTGCCCATGCGCACCAGCACGCCGCGGCGCTCGCGGAGCTTGGTGCCGGGCGGCACGGCGGGGTCCCAGCCCATCTCCTGGAGCAGCGCGGCATCGTGGCCGGTGGTGACCCAGCGCCGCAGGGCCGGGAACGCCACGCCCTCGCGGGTCCAGTCGTAGATGGCGCGCAGGCCGATGTTGTCGCGCGAGTCGAGATCGCCGTTGTGGACCGCGAGGTAGGCGAAGTCCAGCAGCGTCAGGAAGGCATCAGGCGTCAGCGTCTCGTTGTAGGCCGTGGCCAGGTGGCGGGCCTCCTTGAGGAGCGCCTTGGTCCCCTCGGACTGGGCATCCCGGCCGGCCTTGATCAGGTGGAAGTCGGGCGAGGGCGCGAGCAGCTCGGCCGCGGCCTCGTCGGCGACCGCATCGCGGACCATCGTGTGCGCCTCGGGCCCAAACGGCAGGCGGTGCTGCGGCTTGGCGGTCCGAGTCTTGTGTTCGGTGTCGTGGGTCGTCCACTCGTGGAGCGAGACGATGCCCCTGCCGGGCGCCTCGACGATCGTTTCGCCGAGCTCGACCGCCTTGGCCAGGACGACCTCCTCTTCGGCGGTCAGGAGGGCGACCCTGCCGATCTCCCGGAGGTACATCCGGAGCGGGTCGTCCATGTCGATCATGTCAGCCGAGAGCGCCTCGAGTCCTCCTCGGCGTCGAGCTCTCGAGCCCTCCTTCAAGGTCGGCCTTGTGTCGACCGGCACTGCCGGCGGCGAGGGCGACCTCGAGGAGCTGCTGGTCGCGGCGATCCTGGGTCATCGTGGTCCTCCGGCGGATCGGGCGAGGAGACGCATCGGCCCGCACCCGATGGCATCTCGACGGTCGGCCCGTCCGCAACGAACCGAGAGCAACCGCCCTCTACGGTATACCCTCAAGCAGGACATCCAGCAGAAAGCAGGCGGGCGCCTCCTCGACGGGAGAAGCCCCAACCGCACGGGGCTGCATCTTCATCTCCGCCCCGGGGACGCACGATCGCTGGATCGTGACCGCCACGGATCGTGTGGGGATGGTCGAGGCGAGAGGGTTTGAACCCACCGTTCCCACATGCCGGATTGTGGTGACGAGCGAGATCACAGATGCGCTAAGACGCCGCCGCCGGAGCAGTCCACCGGGCTACTTGGGCCAGCGCCGCTCGTAGAGTCGCTGCTCCTCGACGGTCCGCTCGGCAAGGGGTTCCGCCTCGAGTCGGTCGTCCGGGATCGGTACCCCGCTCTCGACCGATCTGCCGTACCTGCCCCGTGCGATGCGCTCCTCGGCGCGCTCGACGGCGGCGAGCTGCTCGCGGAGGTCGGCCGCGAGGGCGATGGTGACCGACTCCGTTGTGAGCGCTGCCGGCGTCTTCGCTACTCTCCGGTCTGCTGGCGCTCGAGGGACCCTTCGGCACGGATCTTGCCGCCCAGCTCGGCCAGCATGGATTCAACACGCGCCCGCTCCCAGGCAACGATGTTCACGGGCCCGTGGCTCGTTCACGATGACCTCCTGGCCGGGTCGACCTGGCTGCTCGCCTGGTCCCGGCGTAATTCTCCCCCGATTCCGGGTAAACACTTCCGTCACCTGTCGAACGGTGCCGTCGCCGTCCCGGTAACCAGGATGTGACGCATGTGCAATAGCGCCAACGGAGAACCGCGTCGGCGGGCGCCTTGGTGCGCGTCACGTCGCGCCGACGACGAACCCGTAGACGCAGGGCCGAAAAGCCTCGCTCAACCCGCCGGTCAGGCCAGACGTCGCCCGAGCCCGGCGTTGCGGTGAAGCGTCACCCGAGGCGCCAACGCCGCAGCAGGGAGTTCACGCAGCGCGGCCACGCGATCAGGACTCGGCCGTTACCGGCTCGCACCGAGAGGACTAGATCAGCCGCCGCGCTGGCTGCGGAAACAATCGCTGCAATAGACCGGCTTGCCGCTGGTCGGGCGGAATGGGACCTGGGCTTCCTTGCCGCAGGACGAGCACGTCGCCGCGAACATCTCGCGGGGTCCGCGATCATAGCCACCACCACCGCCACGGCCGTAGCTGCCGGCACCGCTCGAATAGCCAGCGCCGGAGCTGTACGAGCTGCCACCGCCCTCACTGTTGCGCGCCGCCTTGCGGCTGGCGCGGCAGGAGGGGCAACGACGAGGCTCGGTGAAGCCACGCTGCGAGTAAAAATCCTGCTCGGACGCCGTGAACACGAATTCCTGTCCACAGTCCGCGCAGGTCAGATTCTTGTCGTTGTACACGAAAACGAAAACTCCTCTCGATAGCCAACGCGATCCCTTCGGGTTCTCGCGTCAGTCGTGAGAGGAGTCCGGGTTTGCGTCGAGCTACGTCCTTGGCCACGGGCGATTCCATGACCGTTACGTGCCAAAGGTAGACCAGTGCGACCGATCTGCATAGCCTCCCCGGAGAATCGTGTCGTCTCCCGAAGAATCGGGCGCACATTGGCCCGGACGAGCCGTTGTGCCGGTGGATCCGGGCTTCAGCCGAAGCTTCGCTGGGCTCCGGGGTGCCATCCTAGATGCCGCGCGTGCCGCCCAGGATCGATCGGACGAAGTCCAGCACGAGACCAATCAATCCCGTCACGTGGCGTCGCCTACGGTAGATCGCCTGGCCGCCATCATTCGGGCGACAACCTCTGACTCGAACAGACACTAACTGCTCATCGTGCCAAGGGACGCCGCCTTGTACCCCAGATTAGCGGTACCCGCGAGGCTCACCCCGGCCCCGCTCCGTGGGCCGCTGACGATTCCGGCTGCGCCAGCTAGCTCGAATGACTGTGTCGGGCCTTTCGGCCCACGGAAGCGGGCGCTACGCTGCGAACGTCCATCTTCGGGAGACAGAGGCGTCGGCGTGAACCATGCGGCAGGCTCGTCCCAGAGCGGGTGGCGCGTGTTCGGAGATCCTGCGAAGTTTCGACGCAAGGTGCGTGAGCGCGTGAGGGTCGGGCGCCACATGGCCGATGAACTCATCGCCGTAAGGCAACGGCTACCGCCTGAGCCTGATGCACTGCCGCAGGGAACGCTCGCCAGCTTAGCGTTGGCCCTGGCCAACGAGCTGATCGCCGAGCCCCTGGAGGCCCGCCTGGCGTCCTAGCAGGGCGGGAACAGGTCGCTACTGCTGACCCATCTCGGCACGATGGGCGAGGGTGTCTTGGGGCCGTACCACCAGCCGCAATCGAAGGCCCCTGGGGCAGCCCGAATTGATGCCGTCGAGGATGCCATCGCAACCGAGGCGGCTACCTTGGACGCGCTGCTTAAGACTCTCGGCCCGGGCAGGCGGACCGACACCGTTGGTCCCGCGGGCATCCGCTTGGACGAACTGGAGACCTCCGGCCTCCTCGACCCAGAGGTGATCGACGCTTTTCGACGGCGTATGTCGCGGCTGGGCACCCGTCGCGGTGTGTCCGCAGCGATCGGAGCCGCCAAGGAACTAGTTGAGGCCGTGCACACGGCCGCCCTCAACTGTCTCGGTGAGCCCGCGCCCAAGCGGCGCGACGATTTCCTGTCGATCGCCAAGCAAGTTAGGGCGGCGCTTGATCGGCGGCAGCCCGCGCCAGATCCCGCCGGCAGTAACACTCTGCTCCTCTTCCAGACTCACCAGGCCGGACTTCTGCAGGATCTCGACGAGTTGCGCAACCTGTATGGGACCGGTCACGGCCGCACCGGCTTTCCTCGTGGACTGGCTGCCCGACACGGTCGACTGGCAATCGACGTGGCCGAAACGTATGTCCGGTTCCTCGTGGCAACTCTGGGGGATCTTGGCCTGTTGGGCTGACCGGTCCGGTGCTTGTACCGCCCGCTGTCACATGACAGTGTCGCAAGTCGTCGCGAGAGCTCACGGCTGCCTAAGGCGGGCGTCCACTACGCGAACATCGTGGCGTGAAGCCTTTGAGGCTGCATAGCGTATCCGCGCGCCGATACTCGCGGCCGGGGCCAGACCAAGCCTAGAATGAATGAAAAGCAGTGGCCAGTGCGCCTCGCGGCGGTGGCCTTGAGGGCCCCGACCAAAACGGATGCCTTGGCCGCCAGAGGCGCACCGAGGCAACCATGGCCAAACCGACGCAAAACCAAGCCCAAGTAGGGCCGCCTCCAAACGTGCTCCACGATCAAGGCATCCCAAACACTCTGGGCGGAATCGGCGCTCCAACCACGCCAGTGCGGCTCCGCATTCCGGCGGGCGCGTTCGTGGCTGCCGTAGTCGTAATCGTGGCCGTGCTCGTGATCCTGGCGGGACACTTAGGCTGATCGGCCAGGGATCGCGAGGCGAACACTAACCGCGCATCGTGTAGGCGCTTCCGGATGGTCGTCTTGTGGACTAACTCTGGCCGCCGGCACGCTCGAGCAGGTCGTCGAGAATCCGGTCGAGCGAGCCTGCCACGAGGGACATGTGCCCGTGATCGGGGACGAGTCGCGAGCGGACCCCCGGGATCTGTGACACGAGCCACCGGCCGTGAGCGAGCGGCACCATCCGATCGTGCTCTCCCTGCCAGATCGTCACAGGCACCTGAATGGAGCCGAGATCGAACCCCCAATCCTGCACGACGGCGAGGTCGTCGTCGTACCAGCCCCAGATCCCGCCCGAGAGCGCTCGGCGAAAGGCCCGGGCAACGAACTCCGCGAACTCCCCGGTTAGAGCATTCCGATCCTCTTCGCAGGCAAGATCCCCGAACCCAGATGCGACCTGTTCGGCTGTGACCGAGCCGAGGTCTGGCGCCCACGCTTCGATGAGGGTTCGCAGCCGCTGTGGGTCGGCGATCGCGGCCCCAAACTCCTCGACGTTTCCGGCACCCATGCCGGCCATGAAGTCGAGGCCGTCCGCGCCGTACGGGGCGGGGCTGGCGATCGTCCCGGCCGCCGCCACGCGCTCGGGGAGGAGCGTCGCGCAAGCTAGGGCGTGAGGCCCGCCGCCAGACCAGCCCAGGGTCAGGCAGCGCTCGACGCCAAGGGCGTCGAGAATTGCTGCGACATCCTCAGTGGCATCGACCACGGACCGACCCGCCCGGCGCTCCGAACCGCTATAGCCAGGTCGCGCGTACTGGACCAGCCGCATTTCCCGCGCGGCCGCGGCAACCTCGAGCTGCGGGAACGAGACAGGTGCGCTCGGGCAGCCACCGTGAAAGACCAGTGTCCACCCAGATCGCGGCGGCATCGCCAGGATCTCAAGAATTCTGCCGTCGGGGGCCCGGACGTGCTGAAGCGCGTTCTCACCCATGATTGCGCCTCCTCCGTCGCGGGCCCGTGACCGACCGCTCTGGTCGCCGAGATCCGCTACAGAAGCTTAGGCCAGAGCGTCTCCAACGGGCTCAGGCCGTCTCAGCGGGGCTCGGGCCGTTCGATTGGGCCAGACGGACCGGTCTCCTGGGCGTTCGGCGGCTGCGGCTCCGCTGGCTGCGGCGTCGATGCGGTCCGAGTGATGGGGTTCGCCGACGCTGGGACGGACTCGTAGACTCGTGCCCCTGGAATGGGTGGAATCCGCCGAGGCGTGCCGCAGCTGTAGCATTCCGCCATCCCCAGACGGTTCAGAGAGCGGCAGACCTCGCACTGCCACATTTCGTCCATGGGCATCCTCCCCCGATGGTGGGCGCCTTGCGCACTCTACGCCGCGCAGTGCGCGTTGACGCACCGTTCTTCGCGCCGACGGCGCTGGAGCGTATACCGCAGCGGTTCCGACGCAGCCGCTCGAGCTGGACGGGCATCTAGCCGGGATCGTCGGCGACCAGCGGAGCGGGGGCCAGGGCGAGACTAGCGGGCGGTGCCTATCCGCGGCTTATCAGACAGAGAGGCGCCCGCCTCGCAGGGGGGGCGCGAAGCGGGCGCTGGTGCAGGCCGGAGAGGAAGTGGGAGCAAGCCGGGTCAGGATCGCCGCGTCAGATCAGGTCGGCAATCGCCTCTTTCCACGCGCCCATCGTGCGGGTGACCCCGGCGTCGATGACGGCACTGACGACGCCGACGCGATCGAGGCAGACGCCCGCCCGCATGGTCAGGCGCTCGAACTCCGGCGCCCCGCTGAGCCGGCCCAGCTTCTCGGGGTCGCCGCGTAGCAGCGCGAAGCCGGCCAGGTCACCGCCGTGGGAGGTCAGGAGCACAACCTCGACGCTCTCGATCACCTCCGCCGCCTTGAGCGCGTTCCAGTAGGCGACTGCTTCCTCGAACATCTTGCCCGCCGCGGCTTCCTTGCCGGGGCGCGGCGAGCCCCAGCCAATGAACAACCCGAACTCGGCCACAGAGGTGCCCTCCTAGGAACTCATCCCGCGGGTCGGTCTCGCCAGTGGCTCGGCGCGGTCCCGGCGGCCAGGGTGCGGGCCGCGCGTCCAAGCCCCCCGTGCGGGCCATTGTCCCACCAAGAGGAAGGGACACCAGCGTTCGGTGGCGTGCTGTTACTGGGGCAGCGGCGCATTGCGCGAGCCGCTTCTAGCCTCCGCCCACCGCGGCTCTCTCTGCCCGGCCCGACCCCGCACGACGTGGTCATCGTGTCCGCGACCAGGAAGAGACTCACGGCCCGGAGGCCCTCCTTGCCCTGGGTACGGAACCGTCAAGAAGTCCGACTGACCACCGCGGTCAGCTACGGCAAGTACAGCTCGGCCCCGTTGAGGATGTCGATGCCGGTGCCAGTCACGTTGGCTCCGACGACCAAGACCCGCCCGTCCAACAGCAGAGTTGCCGTGAGGCCTACCCGTTCGGCGGTCATGGCTCCGGTGGGGCTGAAACGTCCGGTCGCGGGGTTGTACAGCTCCGCCGACACTAGGCGGTTGCCAGTCCCGAGGTCCCCGCCGGCGACCAGGACCCGGCCGTCGTGCATGACTCCTGTGTGGAGGTGTCCGAACTCGACGTCGACCAAGCTCGCCAGCTCCTGGCGCGCTGGGTGAGCACGGCAGCTCGACCGGTGACGTCCGACCAGCTTCCGGCGGAGGCCCGGAGCCAGCAGCAGATTCCGGATCTGGTCGTATTGACGCGGTCGGCCCACGAAATGCCAAGGTGTGTCCGGGACTACACGGGCTGGGATCGGGTCGACCGCCGGCTTGGTCGGCCGCTCTGGGGCAGACGGGCCTGGGACGCGCTCCGGCGGGTGCAACTTCGTGGAAAGTGGCCCAAGCAAGATGGCCACGAGCGCGGCCACCAGAATCGTGGCGACCGGGGAGACGGCCTTGACTGCCACACCGATCTGTTGCGGCAGGCCGAGTGCCGACGCCGCGGCATCGACCATTATCGTTACGAGCGCGCCGGCCAGGAGGACTAGCACCACAGCCCAAAGGAGCAGGCGGCGGACCGGGGGCAGCCTCAGCCGTCGATTCTTCGCTCCCTTCGGCGCATCCCCCCTGTCCGGTTACCCCAGGCGCTGCAGCAGTGGGAAGAGCTTACCGCGAGGCGAACAGGCTAGAGGGCGGTTGCCCAACGGAGCCGCGTCCCGGGACAGGAGTGATTGGTCCTCGCCCGACGGACGGCGAACCGCCGGGCCGGGACTGTTCGGTTGACGCGAAGGACAACCTCGCGCCGCTCCCGGGAAGGGCGCCGTTGGGCGCCGTTGGGCGCTGGCGGAGCGCACGCGGAGTTCCCGCCTATCCACAGCCCGTCTCCCAGGTCAGAGGCGAGCCGATACCTGCGCAAGTCCCGGAGGTGTACGGCGGCCGAGGTCAGCCTCCGAAGGCCTCCCCGAGGGAAGACACGGCGGCCTGGAGCAGCTCGCCGAGATCGTCGCGCCCGTCGCGCTCCTGCCAGCGGTCCATGGCGACTTCCACCGCGATCAGCGCCGCCGTGGCGGTCACTCGCGAGCCCAGATCGTCGGGCGGCAGACCCAGACGCTCGGCCAGGGCCGCACCCGCGATTCGCCCGAACCTGAGCTGATATTCCCAGCGGCGCCCACGAAGCGACGGGGTGCGGTAGACGATCTTCAGCCGGGGCAGGAGTGCTTCCCGGTCGCTCTCGTTGACCAGGGCCAAGCTGTCGGCCACGACGTGGCGCAGTGACTCGATGAGAGGCTCGCCCGCCGGCCTGGCGCCCACCAGCTCGATGATCGACTGGTCGACGACCTCCCCCATGGCGACCTCTTCCTTGTTGGCGAAGTAGCGAAAGAAGGTCCTGGGCGAGACTTCCGCCGCCTCGGCGATTTCATCGATCGTCGTCGCGTCGTAACCCTTCTGCTCGAAGAGTTGCAGGGCCGCCGCCACCAGCTCGCGCCGGGTCCGTTCCTTCTTGCGCTCGCGAAGTGACGCCGGCCCCAATGCCCGCGGCTCGGCCTTGTCTTTGGTCATGGAGCACACGGTAGCAGGTCCTGTCAATAGGTGCCTAATGGCATGGATGGACATATGGCGGTCACTGCCTTATCTTCCCATCCGACGCCGGCGGCGAGACCGCCAACTCGCGTCCCGTTGACAGCACGCAGCCAGGAGAGACAGGTAACGCGGTGAGAATCGCCAACCGACACAGAACCCCCAACACAGCCCAGGTGGTCGCCGGCGAGGCGACCGCTTCGGGGCCCGGCCTCGCGCCGAGACGCGCGCTGAGGGTGACCGCCGCGGTGACCCTCGGCTCCCTCCTCGTGCTCATCGACCTGCTGCTGGTCGGGCACACGACCGGAGAGAAGATCTGGGGCCCAGTGGTCGCGGCCAGCGGCACGCTGGTCGGCCTCCTGAGTCTCGTATACCTCGCCACGGCTGGGCAGAACCGAATGGCTCGCGTCGTCCTCATCTTGCTCTGGGCGATGGTCGCGTTCTTCGGGTACGGAGGCTACAACGACCACAGGCTTGCCGGGCGCGCGGACACCGTCTCAGGCCATCGCACGCCGCCGCCGCTGGCGCCGCTCGTCTTCACGGGGTTCGGCCTCGCCGGCGGGGCGGCGCTCTACACAGGCTCGAAAGCGACCAAGGGCTCTGCGGTCGGTGGGCCGAACGCGGCGACCGCGTCACGCGCTGATTCGATCGTCTAAAGGAGACTCGACATGCTCACATTCGTCATCTATGACACGAAGTTCGGCAACACCGAGAAGATCGCGGAGGCGATGGGGCGCGGGGCCAGCACGGCCGGCAGCATCCGCGTAATGGACATCGCCGAGGCCGCCCGGCCGCTGGCGGAGCGCCCGGACCTGCTGCTCGTCGGGGGGCCTACGCAGCGCCGCGGGCTGAGCCCCGCGCTGCGCAGCTTCATCGACGACCTGCCGCGGAGCCTCAAGGGCGTCCCGGCTGCCTCGTTCGACACCCGCTACCGCGGCGCGACGTTGCTCATGGGCTCCGCAGCTAGCGAGGCCTTCAAACGCCTCCGCAAGGCGGGAGGCCGCGTGGCGGCTCAGCCCGAGAGCTTCTTCATCGCGCGCGGAGGCCCTCTCGAAACCCAGGGGCTCGAGGCGGGTGAGGTCGAACGCGCCGAGCGGTGGGGTCGTGCGGCGGTCGCAGCCGCCCTGCAGGGAGAGCTGAAGCCATGACCGTGCGCCCCCCAGCTCCAAGACTCGGCGAACTATCTACGTCCAAGGCGCAGACCGGCGACGAGCTGGCCAAGTCAATGCGGCTTGCTGGATGGCTCGGCCCGGTTGTCATTGCGGTCGCCCTTTCCGAAGCGATGAATCTTCACATCTGGGCAACGAATAGCGCCCCTCTCACGTATCTGGTTGGCATCTTGTGGTTCGTTGCCGGCCTTTCGATCGTCAAGGTGCACAATCAGTGGACGGCTGGCTGGCCCGTGGCGATGTCTCTCATGGGCTGGTTTCTCGTTCTCGGTGGTCTGTTCCGGATGTTCCTTCCGGAGGCTCAACAGGGCAACCAGAACACCCCCGAGCTCGGAACGTACGCATTTGACCTCGTTCTTCTCGCGATTGGAACGCTCCTTACCTTCAGGGCCTACTGGCCGAAGAGCAGGGCGTGATCGGATGAACGCCACCTCATTGACGGGTAGGCCCCCGTGGGCCTATTTCGTGCTGGTCGTCGCGATCTCGATCCCGTTCTGGGCGCTCGGTGCCGTGAGCAGCCTGCGCCTGACGCCGAATCTTTCCCTCGGCTCGCTGATGATCCTCGCTCCGATCGCCGCGGCATTGCTCCTCACCGCGCGAGACAAAGGATGGCGTGGGGCGAGAGCCCTGCTCGAGCGTGCCGTCGACTCTCGCGGCGTCAGGCCGATGGCCTGGTATCTGGTGATCTTCTTCCTGCTGCCCATCACGATGGTCGCGGAGTACGCCGTTCTACGGATGAGGGGCTCGTCGAATTCCTGGCCCGGATGTCGCCGTAATCGCGGTGTTGGTCAACTTCGCGCTCTACTTCATCGCCGCGCTGTTCGAAGAGGTCGGCTGGTCCGGTTACGCCATCGATCGGCTGCAAGCTCGGTGGAGCGCGCTAACGGCCAGCGTCATCCTGGGGGTCGTGTGGGGAATGTGGCACCTTCCTGCGATGCTCGAGATGCCGGTTCCCCACGCTCCGGACTGGATCGTGTGGCAATGCCTGAACCAGGTCTTGATCCGCATCCTCATCGTCTGGGTTTACAACAACACCGGGAAGAGCGTCTTCGCCGCGATCCTCTTCCACGCCATGTTGAACCTGAGCACGCTCTTGCTATTCCCGGTCAATGGCTCCTTCTACGACCCGTTCGTGGCCGACGTCCTTCTGACGATCGTCGGCGGCGGGGTCGTCTTTGTGTGGGGCGCTAGGACGCTGAGTCGAGACAGGTTCGCCCAACCGCGCCCCAATGGCCAGTCGAGCGAAGACCACAATGTGCCGGTCTACAGGCGCTCGCCTTCGCGCCCGAGTTCGACGCGGTAATGGGCATCGATGCCTGAGAACACGGGCCGCTCGAGGAGTGGCCGACCGTGCTTGCCAACCTCCACCGGGCGGTCCGACGGGGCGGGTGCTCTACCTAACCGTCGAGGAGGTCGGCGAGGCCGAGCATGAGGCGGCCTTGGCCACCGCCCTTGCCTGCGGCCATTCGGCGACGAAAGGCCGACGCCGCTGTCGCCCGCCGATGCTTGCTGTCCACGATCTGCTCATGGTGGCACCCGTGGCATGCCCAAAGCGCGGCTTTCGATCAGAACTGCCTCGGCGCGGCCGCTCGAGCGGGAGGTGAGGGACCCGGCGTGACCGCGGCTGCTGCAGGTTGTCCTCTCCAGTAGCTGCAGGCACGGGCTGTGGCGAGAACGCCGATGCGAGCCGCGGCCTAGATCTAGACCGCCACCGGAGGCAACGGGTAATCTCGTCGATGCCTCGTTGGGTAAAGGGGAAGCTGATGGAGGCAGCTATGCCCGATCGTAGCAAGATGTTGATCAGCCAGGGCCTGAGCCAGGTCCTGCTGGCCTCGGCTATGGGCGCCAAGGATGCCAGCAAGCAGGGGCGACGCGATGCTCGGGTGCTTGAGCGTCGAGCACTACAAGCATCCGACTGGGATAGGCCACGTCAGGAGTCAGGAGCCGCAGCCTGGCTGGCTCTCCGGGCGCTGGAATCAGAGCTGGAAAGGCGCGCCTCTGCCATCGCGCAAGAGGTCTCAAGCGCAGAGTGGCTGTTCTTCCTGCGTCGAGCGCCCTGGCTTTTCGCAGGTTACGAGCGACTGGGTTCTGGATATCTGATCAGCATTGCCGAGTCGACATCCGCTCTTTCTCAGAAGGAGCCGAAGGACTCCGAGGCGGCTTTACCGCTGGTGGCCTACGCGATTGAGCCGCCGTTGATCGGATCCCTCCACAGGCTCGGTGCCGCCAGCTACCTCCTGGGAAACGTTCAGAACGTGCTGCGCTGTGCCGGCAAGGGGTCCACCATCAAAGCTCGTATCACCGGGTTTCCGGTTCCGCTCCCAGATCCGAAACTCGATGCGATGACTGCTCTTGTCAGGGTCCTCTTTGATCTTGGCCGACCCTGCGGCCAAGTTGCATCCGGAAGCCCACACGATGCGAACATCGTGCGTCGAGACAGGCGTTGTCTGCCGAGTGGGTCCCCCGCATCATTGGGCCCCGCCAGCCGGGCCATTCTCGTCGCGCTGGTCTAGCAGCGCCTCAGCGGCCCCTGTCCGGCTAGACCCGGCAGGGGCCGAACCTTTGGGGGCAAGGTGAAGCAGGAGCAGCACAAGGGGATCCGGGGCCGTCACCCCGATGCATGGTCACACGCCGTCACTGCGGGTCACTTCGCGCTCGCGCTGTGGTTCGCCTATTGGGCGTGGCGTACAGTCGAGGGCGTCTTTTGGGATTGGCCCGCTCACCTTGATATCGTCGGCATCAACGGACGGCTGTACTACCGGGCCGCCGCGACCTTCGTTGCTGGCGGCAATCCCTGGACCGCCGTAGGCGCCCAGACCCTTGAGAACACCTGGCCGCCGTCTGGCGCGTTTGTCACATCCGCCTTCGTCGGGCCACCCCCTACCGTGCTGGCCTTTGTTCCGTTCGTATGGATTCCCGAGTGGATCTTCGTTCCCCTCTGGCTTGGCGTGACGGCCGTCGCCGCAGTCTATGTCATCCGGCGGTTGCGCCTCCCGATCTGGTGGATGCTTTTCCCGCCACTCGTTTCGGGGATTGAGGTCGGTAATCCCCATATCGTTGCGCTCGCATTGCTCCTATGCGGCTCGAACCGACTGAGGTGGCTCGCAGCCCCCATGAAGGCATACGCCGTGATCCCAATGGTGACCGAACGGCAGTGGCGAGCGCTCGGGATCCTGGGGGTCGCCGGAGTGGTGTCGGTGGTGGCGTTCTGGCCACTGTGGCACCAGTACATCACCGGCTATGCCCAGATGCAGGATTGGCTCCTCGGAGCGACCCTTGGCGGCTTCTCGGCCGCCAGTGATCCCCGGCTGTTCACACTGGCCGCAGTTGCTATCGCAGCGCTCGCGCTCATCGATCGCCGCGCCGCTGGCTGGCTGGCCGTGCCAGCGCTCTGGCCGGCCACGCAGTATTTCTACTCCACCTTCGCTCTGCCTTTGCGCTCGCCGTGGCTCATGGCTATGCTGGCCGTCGGGGGGCACCGAGCCGACGCATTGGTGCCGTGGGCGATCATCGCCTATGCCATCGGTCGTGTGACCTTGTGGCTACGACAGCGACTCGCCCGACCGGTTCTGCTCCGCTTACAGCCTGCCTGAGGCGTTCGCCCTCAGTGCCCATCGGTTGGACCTAACAGCCGACCCTGCCGAGGCGACCACGCCTACGGCCGCCGCGACCATGGCTTGCTTGACAATCGGGGTGATTTCCCCGTCGACGAGCCGGCGCAGCACGGGTTCGATCGCCGCCGAGTCGGCCGAACTCACATCGGCCACGAGGGCGAAGCTACGGCTACTCACATCGCGATTATCCACGTTCCGCGAGGCAACGAGCCTATTGGACGCGGCTCAGCTGCGGCCTACCCGACCCAGGCCGAAGGCGTATGTTGTCGTCCTTACACCCGCACGAAGAGTGGGAGCGCTCGGTATGGGGTACTTGCGACGGTTGGTCGGTGACAGGGGACGGCAGTCTTCGGAGCCAGGCGCGGAGCAGTGGCCGCCGCCCGGCCCAATCACGACATGGCCGGTCGGGGAATCCTTCAACTCCAAGTTCCCTGCTGTCCTGTTCCTACCCAAGGAGGGGGCGACCGTTCAGGTTTCGGCGGTGTTGGACTGCCAGGACACATTGGGACTCATCGTCGGTGGCCGGACCCTCGACGGCCGCCGAAAGCCTGACCATGTGGCGATACTGCTGCCAGAGCCGTCGAGCCCGCACGGCCCCAATGCGGTCAGAGTCGTGGTCATTCCGACGAGGTCGGGCCAGCCCTGGGGGAAGGTCGGCTATCTCTCTTCGTGGATGCCCTGCGCTATCGGCCGGTGATCGACCGAGTGGCCTCCATTGGAAAGGTGACCGCTTGCCGGGTGGCTCTGAAGGTTGAGTTGGACCGTGGCCTCGAGGACCGTGCTTACTTCGGCGTCACGCTGCACCTGGACGTGCCAGCGAATCTGATGCTCGAGTTGGACAAGGAACTACGGGCCTGATCCCAGCTGGCCATCACCTGCTCCGCGCCGCCGACCTTCAGGCTAAGCATGAACGAGCGACTGCCGCCACAAAGTCGCGCCGTCCTTGGCAAGCGTGCGCCAACGCGGGCGGGCTATAGGCCGCGAACCCTTGCCTGGCGGCAGTGACACCGGAACCTGAGTCCCAGCGGCGCCTATCAGGCACCGCCTAACCAGAGAACTGGCGCTCGACGTCACGACGTGGTCATGGTGTGGGGGAGAAGGTTCGCTCGTGTGGACGCCCCGACGGAGCCGCTCGAGCTGGCCGGCAGGGGTAAGGCAAGCCGCCCGGAGGGATACGGGCGGCTTTGCCGGTTGCGGTTGATCCAGGCTAAGAAGCGACCGGCGGTGGCATCAGGGCGGCAAGCTCTTGCGTCAGATCCGGCGTCTCGATCGGGTCGTCTTCCACGATCTTGCCATTGGCGAGACTGTAGTAGGTCAGGCCTCGACCATCGATCTTCTTCCCAGTGGCGAGGGTGATCTCGGAGGTATAGCGAGCGACCACCGCATCCCCTTCGGCGACCAGGTTCACGATGTTGAAGCGCATAGAGGAAATGACGGCCCCCATCGCGGGGAACATCGCCTTGAAGCCTGCGAGGTCAGTGTCTCCCATCGCCCTATTCACGTAGTTTGGGGCGCACAACTCATCGATCAAGTCGAGGTTCCCTCCGGCCAAGAGCTCGGTCATGAACCTGCGGACGACGGTCTTGTTCTGCTCTGTGGACATTCCGACTCTCCTTTGTGCTTCCCGGGGCACAACTGCGCCCCGCCCGGAAGGGTCGGTCTCGCCGTCGCAGGAGGCTTCAACTCCACCGGACCTCTCGCTTCGGCGGAGCTATATGACCCCGACAGCGGCACTTTCAGCCCGACCGGCTCAATGGCGGCTCCTCGCCAGTACCACACCTCCAACCGCCTTGCGGACGGCCGAGTCCTCGTGGCGGGCGGATGGAGTCCAGACGGTCCCAATGCCTCGGCCGAGCTATATGACCCGAAGAGTCGCCTCTTCAGTCCCACCGGCTCGATGGCGAGTGCGCGAGACGGCCACACCGCTACGTTCCTGGCGGATGGGCGAGTACTAGTCGCGGGAAATGGGGAGGGGCATGACCTCGCCCCGGCCGAGCTATACCACCCGAACACCGGAACCTTCAGTCCCAGCGTGTGGATAGCGACCGCGCAACGAGGCCACACCGCCACGCTCCTTGCGGATGGCCGAGTGCTCGTCGCGGGAGGCAACGATGGCACTGAGATCCTGGCCTCCGCGGAGCTGTATAAGCGGTGACCATCGGAGGTCGCAGCTTGTGTGCTTGGGCTCGCGCCCATCACTGAACCCTAGACCCCGCGGGCCTAGTCGGGCTCGCGTATTGGCCGTTCTGGTGCGCAACCAGTGCTGCGGGCAGTCACCAAACAGTCTCGGGGCTACGCCAGCGGCAGCGACCTTACGCGAGTCTCTGCAGGGCATCTGCTACCTAGCTCGGCACATCTCTATCGGGTGATAGTGCCGATCGACCCGACCCGCCCGCGGCCTCCTCAATCGCTTATGGCGCGAAGTAGCCGGTGACGTCGAAGACGAGCGACGTGGTGTTGCCCGATGTCGACATGTACGTGGCAGCCAGTGTGCCGCCCGAGCCGAGGGCCACGGTAACGCCGTTGGCCACGACCTGGCCGGCAATGAAGTTGACCGTCGAGCTGGTCGGAGCGGGGGTGGAGTTGGGTCCGATGAACACTGCCCAGGCATTGGTCTGATCGGTCACGGTCAGGTTGCCGGTGACGCCTGTGGCATCGGCGGGGACTCCGCCCCGCCCGGCGACCGCGAAGGGCCGCGGCACCCCGGCACCGAACTTGCCCGATAGGCCGTTACCCACCCGGGTGTCAAGGAGGCGCGCCGGAGTCAGGGCCACGAACCTACCCCCACTGCCATCGAGGGTGAAGTAGCCGGTCACATCGAAGACCAGACTCGTGGTCTGACCGGCCGATGAGAGGAACGTGGCAGATAGAGTCCCGCCTGGCCCGAGAGCCACGGTCACGTTGTTGGCCCTGACCTCGCCGGCCACAAAGTTGATGGTCGAGCTCGGGTGGGTCGGGTCGTAGTCGACAGGACCCAGATACACGGCCCAGCCGAAGGTCTGGTCGGTGACCGTGAGGTTGCCCGTAACGGCGGTGGCGTCGGCGGGAACGCCGCCTCTGCCTGCCACCGCGAAGTGCCTGGGCACACCGGCGGCAAACTTGCCCGACAGGCCGTTGCCCACCCGAGTGTCAAGCAGACGCGCCGGGTTCAGAGGCACATAGGTGGCGCCGCCGGGATCGGGGGTGAAGTAGCCGGTCACATCGAAGACGAGGTTGATCGTCTGGCCGGCCGATGAGATGTACGTGGCCGACAGAGTGCCCCCCGCTCCCAGAGCCACGGCCACCCCGTTGGCTCGGACCTCACCGACCCCGAAGTTGATCGTGGACGAAGTAGGGGCAGCGGTGGGGATCGGTCCTAGGTACACGGCCCAGCCGAAGGTCTGGTCGGTGACCGTGAGGTTGCCCGTGACCGCCGTGGCGTTGGAGGGAACGCCGCCCCGGCCGGTCACCTGGAAGGTGCGCGGAACGCCCGCGCCGAACCGACCGGACAGGCCGTTGCCGGAGCGGGTGTCGAGCAGGCGGGCCGGGGTCAAGGGATAGTAGGTCGCGCCTGCGAGGGGTGTCACCAGGACGGCGGGACTCGACGCTGGCCCTTCGCCGATGCCGTTGGTCGCGGTGACCGTGATGGCGTAGGTGGTGTGGTTGGTGAGGCTCCCGATCGTGCAGCTGAGTGCGCCCCCCGTAATGCAGCTCTGCCCACCCGGGGACGCGGTAGCTGAGTAGCCTGTGATTGGGGATCTGTTCCAGGCAGACTGCGCTCCAGGAGACGACGGCCGAGGAGTCAAAGCCGATGGCCGAGACGTTCGTCGGGGCGCCGGGGAGCGTCGCGGGCAACGGCGTAACACTGTTGGATGGATCGGAGGCATCGCCCGGTCCGAGGCCGTTCGTGGCCACTACGGTGAACGTATAGGGCGTTCCGTTGGTGAGGCTAAGGACGGAGCAGCTGGTCCCGCTCGTCGCGCAGGTCTTGCCGTCAGGCGAGGAGGTGACCGTATAGCTGGTTATTGGGCTGCCGTTGGCGGCCGGCGCGGTCCACGACACCGATGCCGAGGCGTCGCCGGCTGTCGCGATAACGGCCGTCGGACGACCGGGGGGGCTCGGCAGGAATAGCAGACCTGATCCGTAGGTGCTGTCGCTTCCGGGAGCCCCCAGATCGTGCGAGTATGTCTGGAGGTACGTCCTGATCTGGGCCGGCGTAGAGCCCGGGTTGGCGCCCTTGACAAGGGCCGCGGCGCCTGCGACATGCGGCGAGGCGGCCGAGGTGCCGGGGAAGCCGGTAAAAGAACTGCAGCCGCTGAACGCCCCGTAGGTGGTGGCGGAGGTCTGATCGGGCCCACTGATATCGGGCTTGATCCGGCCGTCGATTGTAGGCCCGCGGGAGCTGAACGGCTCGATTGTGGTCGCCTGCCAGCAGACCGCTCCGGCCGCGAAGGCCGCGGGAGCTGAAGCCGGCTCGGTCACGCTGCCTGCTGCCACCTGATAGTTGAGATCCGCGCTCGTCAAGAAGAGATCGAACCGCGGCGCCGCCGTTGCGCTCCATCGCCTAATCGCGATGAAGAAGGTCTGCGTCGCGCCGTCATTCGTGAAGCAGATATCTTCGGTAGGCGGTTGGGAACCGTTCTGGACATTGGCGGAGACCAAGTAGGCGCCGTCCGACGACCTGAAGACGTAGAGGTCGTAGTCCTGGGCAGTGCCAGGCCAACTGTCCCACTTGAGGAGGGCGCACGTGCTCGCGCCCGCGGCGAGTGTGAAAGCGTTTCCGGGGTCACCCGCCGCGAAGAGATTCCAGGGGTGCGTTCCGCTGCCGTCACTGACGAAGTTGCCGCTCCAGTGCTGGGTCGCGAAGTTGCCGGCCGAGTTCACCCATAGGATGCCGTTGGCATAGGCGTCGGCGACAGTCCCGTCGGGCGTGCCCGCGGCACCAGTACCGTCACCGCGACTCGAGTTGAACCACCCGACCGAGTGGTTGACGATCGAGATGCCGTTGGACTTGGCGTACGCTTCCGCCTGGGCCAGCTGGACCTCGGTGTCGATGCAGATGAGGTACAGGCTCGCGTTCGGGGCCATTTCATGGACGATCTCGGCGACTGCCGTGCCGTGCACAGTGACGGTGTTGAAGCCGCCGGAGCAGTAGTCGACTGTAGTCACGGACGCCGGGATGTCGCCGCTCGCCTGCGCCGCCGCGAGGCCGGCGAAGCCATCATCGATGACGGCGACCTTGACGCCCAGGCCCGTGTTTCCCAAAGCCTGAAAGCCGCTCGCGTTGGTCGAGGCGACCCCCTCATCGGTGACGGCCTCGGCCCTGTGTGGTAGAGGGGAGCGGACGTAGCGGATCCCGGCCGCGTTGACAAGGCCCGAGAGCTGGTCGGGAGTCGCCAGAACCTGGATAAGGTCGCCTGCCGCGCCCTCGACCGTGGCTCCTCCGGCCATGACGCTGCTCTCAGCCTGGGCCAGGTCCGACGCCTCGACGATCACGCGGACGCGGCCACCCGAGACGGCCAGCCCATCGGCTTTCGCTTGGCTGAGAGCGGCCGTCGCGCCGTGGGAGCCAGCGCTCTCGATGACGGCCGCAACCTGCCAGTCGGCGTTCGGATACTTGGAAGTCGCCTCCTTGTCTTGCCCCAGCGTCGAAATCGCCTTCTCCTTGAGCGTGGAAACGGCGCTAGCTTTAGTCGCGGCCTGAATCCCTTGAGCAAAGGCGGGAGCGCCATAAGCCTTGCTGGTCCCAGTCGCAGAGACGGTGGCGGGAGTCGAAAGAGGCCGCGCGGCGACGGCCCCCGGCGCCAGCGATGAGATGAGCACTGCACCCAGAGCAGCGAAGACAAGCCCGCGATTGACCCTCACCGCAACCCTCCTCTCAGACACGAGATACCCGACACTACTCACCCCATTCTGGCGCGGTGCGTCCGCGCACCATTCCTGAGGGCGGAAGCCACGCGAGTAGCTCGCGCACGGCATCTGCATTCGCCGGGATCGCTAAGGCAATTCAGCGTAGGCGGTCGCTTCGACCGAGGATATAGTCCAAATGGGGTTGACTGCGCAGGAGGGTCCGATGGGACTCCTGGCCACTATCGCGCTTCGCTCCTGGTTGACACGCTAGACAGCGAGTCAGTTGTCCCGAGCCGAGTATTCGGTCAGCCTCACCAGGCCTAAAAGGCAGCGCTCGTCGCACTGCGCGCGCAACGTCGGGTCGAACCCAATACAGCGGGCGTGCAAGATAGGGGTGCGGTAATGGCGACGTTGACGAGGGACCTCACAAGCGGGAGTGCCCCCAAGGGGATTCGAACCCCTGATCTCAACCTTGAAAGGGTCGTGTCCTAGGCCTCTAGACGATGGGGGCGCGGCGCGACCCGGAGTTTACCAGGGGCTGGGGGCGCGGCTGTCGGTTCCGGGGCTGGCGAGGCCGCGCCTACCGGGCAAGCATGCACCCGCGGACCCGAGGCCGCGGTCAGCTGGTGAGGACCAGTATCAGGATGAGCGTTCCGGCCGTGGCGCTGGCGCAGACCAGGGCCGAAATGCCCCCGACCAGGGCGAACAGCAGGGCTCGACCGGACTCCTGGCGCTCGCCGGCCTTGTAGGACGCAGCCGTGCAAATGGCCGTGTCCAGGGCGAACACCAGGCTCGTCACCACGGCAGCGCTCATGAGGACGGCGACGGGTGTCGTGTGGCTCGTCATTGCCAGGGCCAGGAAGACCATCGAGCCGAACGAGCCGACCGTCAGGGTTACGAAGGTGGGCGATAGCCGACGCAGCCGGTCCTTGAGGGTCAGCGGCTCGTCTGGCTCATCGTCGAAGGAGGAGTCGTCGTCATCCTCGGCGGGGACGCCTGCCAGAGCCTGCCGGACAGCGGCGACGGGCTCGCCGGCGCTCGCAGGGGGAGCCGCATATCGCGGAGCCGGCCCGACCTGCGCCGGGGCTGGCGGCGGAGGAATGGCAGGGGCGGGAGGCGGAGGAATGGCAGGGGCGGGAGGCGGAGGAATGGCAGGGGCGGGAGGCGGAGGAATGGCAGGGGTGAAGGGCGTGACCGGTGCCGGGACCGGCGCAGCAGCCGGCGGGGCCCCGGCCTGCGGGGCCTCGGCCCCGGACTCGGCCGCAGCCTCAGGGAGAGCGTCGCTCGGCGCCTCCTGCGGCAGTCTCAGCTTGCGCTGCGGATCGCGCGGGCCCTGGCTCATGACCTGAGGGTATCAGTTGCCCGCGGCCGCGGCGGTTGCTTCGGGCGGCTCCACGGCTTCCGGGCGGGGCCCGGGCGCCCAGCGATGGTAGACGGCGACCTGGTACTCCAGTCGAAGGCGCTTCATTCGATCCGCCAGCTCGACCCCGAGGTCCCCGAAACCGGCGGCGAGGAGCTCGCGCGCTTGCTCAGCCGACTTGAAGGTCCACCAGCAGTGGATCACACGGACCCGGAACTCGTCGCCCAGGAACGGCCCTCTCCGCCGGCTCCAGGCCACCGCTCGGTCGCGGCGGTCCGGCCACAACCCCCAGACGTCGTCGCGGCCGTAGTCGTGGACGAGCAGGAGGCGACCTCGTGGCCGCAGCAGCCGAAGGGCTTCGGCGATGAATCGCGAGCCCGGAGCCGCCATCTCCGACCAGGGAACGACGACCGCGTCCGCTTCTCCGATCGGCAGCTCGGCCAGCCGGGCGAGGACCGCCGCATCGTCGTGCGGCTCGTCGAAAGCCACGGCCGTGACCCGCGCTCCAACCCCGGCGAGCTGCCGCTCCCAGGATCCGCGACCGCCGTCCAGCAGGATCACGTCTCGGCCGGCGACCGGCCCGAGATCCTCGAGTGCGGCGATGACCTTCCCTTCGATGTCCACCACGCCCAGGAAGGCCTCCTCCAGGTCTGGCGTGGGAAACGCGACGGACAGGTCGGGCATGCGGCCTCCCAGAGAGTCGACACGACTTAAACGGTCACTCACCCCGAAGCCGCCATGTCGACTTCGAGAGCTCCCGCCGAAGGATCGCGGCGCATTGGGACGTCCCCCGTTCGCGCCGGGATCAGCTTACCCGCTTCACGATCGTGCCCGCCAGCCCGGGCTCGCCAGCAGGCCCCGGTTGGGGAACGCCGCGGCCACTCCTCACGGGTTCACGGACGGGTCGTTGCCGTTGGGCTCGGAGCCGCCACGGACAGGCGCCTGTGCCGTTGAGCCGCGGATGATCAGGCGTGTATCGAGGGTCTTGTGCTCGGGCCGATCGAGGTCGGGGCTGGCAATCATTCGGAGGAGCAGTCGAGCCGCCTCCTCGCCCTTCTCGCGGATCGGCTGGTGGACGGTCGTCAGAGGCGGGTTCGAGTGCGGCGCGACGTCCAGGTCGTCGAAGCCAACGATGCTCAGGTCCTCTGGTACACGCAGCCCAACCTCGCGAGCGGCCCACATGACGCCGATCGCCATCACGTCGCTCATGGCCAGGATCGCCGTCGGCCGCAGCCCGTCCTCCCAGATGCGCCGAAACGCGGCCACTCCACCGTCGAAATTGGCCGACCCCACGACGATCGTCTCGTCGCCGAGCTTCACGCCGCCGAGCTCGAGACCCTGCCGATAGCCGGTCAGGCGGCGCGAGACGATGGTTTCGGTCGGGCCCGAAGCGTCATCCAGGAAGCCCGGCATGCTGGGCGGCTCGATGCCGATGACGACGAAGTTGCGATGCCCGAGGGAGAGCAGGTGGCGAGCGGCTGCTCGGGCGCCTACTTCGTCGTTCGACTCGACCGAGCCATGCTCGGGCAGCGCGCCGCTGTCGACCAGGACCATCGGCAAGCTCGCCCGCCTTATCTGTTCGACTTCGGGATGATCCTCGCCCAGGCCCACGGCCACGAATCCATCGACCGTCGCACGCCGGACGGCTCGGATGAGCGATCCGTGGAGCGGCGAGACGAAGAGGAGGCCATATCCCGCCGCGTCGGTGGTAGCGGCCACGCCCGCGCACAGCTCGGCGTAGAACGGGTTGCCGAACACGACGCTCAGCACCTGTGGCGTAAGCAGCCCGATGGTCATCGTGTTCTTCTGAGCGAGCATCCGGCCGGCGGGATGAGGCCGGTAGCCCATCGCGTCAGCGACCCCGCGGATCATCGCGGCCGTGGCCGAGTTCAGGCGCTCCGGGCTGTTGAACGCAAAGGAGACGGCGGTCTTCGACACGCCCGCTTCCTTCGCCACGTCGGCGATCCGAGGGCGCCTCGTCCTGGCATCCACGCGTTGCTCCACGGTTCTCGGCCCACCTGGGGCCTCGCTGCCTGCCGGCCAGTGGCTGACCGCACGCTATCCGTGCCCACGGCGCGCGTCAACCGGCAGCCGCGTTTCGCACTACGCAAGTCCGAGCATTGCCCGTGGATCGGGCGCGTGAGAGAATCCGGAAGCTCAGCTGTGGGGCGACCAGGTCCGACAGTACGGTCCAGGCGGAGGTTTGCTGATGCGACTCGTGACCATCCGGCCCGCGGACAGCGCGGCATCCGACCCAGGCATCTACCGAGTGGCGGTGGTGCTGCCGAGCGGGCGATTCCTGGCCCTCGGCACGCTGGCGCTGATGATGCCAGACAGGCTCGCCGAAGAGATCGAGGAGCTGGATCTGGCAGCCGTTATTGCGATAGATCCCGAATTCGGCGTGCTGCGGGAGACGATGGCGGCGGCCGGCGCGAAGAACCTCGAAGCGGTGGCAATAGACCCGGCGACGGTGCGCGTCGCCTCGCCGATCCCTAGACCCGGCAAGATAATCGGGGTCGGTTACAACTACCTGGACCACATCCGCGAGCAGGGCCTGGAGCGGCCGGTTCGACCCGTGCTGTTCTCGATGTTCGCCAACGCGGTGGTCGCCGACGGCGAACCGATCCGGCACCCGGCGGGCACCCACGCCCTGGACCTGGAGGCGGAGCTGGCGGTCGTGATCGGGCGCCGCGCAACCCGGGTCGCGGCCGCCAACGCGCTGAGTTACGTGGGCGGCTATACGGCTGCGAACGACGTGACAGCCCGCGATTGGCAGGGCCAGGCGAAAGCGCTCCGCCCGGGCGAGACGGGCGATGGCCAATGGCTTCGCGCCAAGGGCTCGGACACCTTCCTGCCGCTCGGCCCGGTCCTCGTCACCGCCGACGAGGTCGGCGACGGGCGCGATCTGTGCATCCGCTCCTGGCGTACTGCCGCGGCGGGTCCGAACGCCAACGAACCTTTCCAGATGCAGAACGGCACCACCGCGGACCTGCTCTTCGGCGTGGCCGAGCTCATCTCGATCATCAGCCAGGAAGTGACCCTCGATCCAGGCGACATCGTGGTCACGGGCACGCCGAGCGGCGTTGGCGTCTTCCGCGAGCCGCAGGTCTTCCTGGAGCCCGGCGACGTGGTCACGGTCGAGATCGAGGGGATCGGGAAGCTTACCAACCCGATCGTTGACGTCAACGGCCACGCTCCCGCGGATTCGCCCGCGGCGAAGGCGATGCAGGACATCGGCAAGTTGCCGGCCGCGGGAGCGCCGGCGTATCGATGGTCGGGCGGGCGGTAGAGCCTGGACGGAGTCGACCCGCGGCTCTCCGCGCGCTAACGCCTGGGCGGCGCACCGGGCGGGCGTCTTGACGTCAGTGAACCGGACCCGTGGCAGAATCGAATCGTGCGCAGCGATCGGACGACGCTTTCCCGGACGACGACCGCCACAGAGGCCGGCGAATGCGATTGGGATTGACCGGCGCGGGTGAGCCGACGGCAGCCGGCATCGACCCGATCACAGCCGCGGGCACCGAGGCCGGCGTGGACTCGGGCGCAGCCGCGGGCACCATGGCCGACGCGGACTCGGGCGCCGCCGCGGGCACCGTGGCCGCCATCGCCGCCGCGACATCCGTGGACCTGCGCATCCCCAAGACGATGCGCGCCCTGGTCAAGGCCAAGCCCCAGGCCGGCGCCGAGCTGCGTGAGGTTCCCGTGCCGCGTCCCGGTCCCGGGGAGCTGCTGATCCGCCTCGAGGCCGTCTCCCTGTGCGGCACCGACCTCCACATCTACCGCTGGGACGAGTGGGCGCAGGGCCGCCTGGGCAAGTACCTGCCCCGCATCTTCGGCCACGAGATGGCCGGCCGCGTGGTGGCCCACGGGCCCGGCACCGGCGCGGTCCCGCTGGGCACGCGCGTCGCCGCCGAGACGCATCTCGTCGACTGGACTTGCTACCAGTGCCGGACCGGCCGCGAGCACGTCTGCGCCAACCTCCGGATCCTGGGCGTGGACGCGGACGGCGCCTTCGCCGAGTACATCACTCTGCCCGAGCGAAACGCCTGGCCCAGCGAGGGCCTCAGCCCGGAGATAGCGGCCCTCCAGGAGCCGATGGGCAACGCCGTCTTCGCCACGTTCGTCGAGGAGATCACCACGGCCAGCGTGGCGGTGCTGGGCTGCGGACCGATCGGGCTGATGGCGGTGGCGATCTGCCGCTTCGCCGGCGCGTCTCGGGTCTTCGCCACGGACGTCATGCCGCACCGTCGCGAGATGGCGGCGCGGATGGGCGCGGATTGCGTCCTGGACGGGGCAGACGACGTGGTCGCCGAGATTCGACGCGAGACCGGCGGCACGGGCGTGGACGTTGTCCTGGAGATGAGCGGCGCCGAGTCCGCCGTTCACCAGGCCTTCCAGATGGCTACCAACGGAGGGCGCGTCTCGCTGCTCGGCCTGCCTTCGCGCCCGGTGACCATCGACCTCAACGACGCGATCATCTTCCGCGGCCTGCGCGTCTACGGCATCACCGGCCGACAGTTGTGGGGCACGTGGTACAAGACGGCGGCCCTGCTGCGCGAAGGGCTGGACGTCAGCCCGATCATCACCGACCGGTTGCCCTTGAGCCGGTACGAGGAAGCTTTCGATCTCCTGGCCCAGGGTGTCGCCGGCAAGGTCGTGCTGCTGCCGCAGGAAACAGCCGAAGGGGCCACGAATGCCGGAGGAGGCGCACGATGACAACCGCTGGCAACCGGTCGAACCCGCTCGGCTTCCTGGCCGACGAGATCGAAGAGCTCAAGCGGCAGAACCTGTACCGCCCCATGCGGATCCTCAGCTCGCCCCAGGCGGCCGAGGTCGTGGTCGACGGGAAGGAGCTGATCAGCCTCTCCTCCAACAACTACCTCGGCCTGGCCACGCATCCGCGCCTGAAGGAAGCGGCAATCGCGGCGACCCGCGACTTCGGCGCCGGTTCGGGCGCGGTCCGGACGATCGCCGGCAACATGTCGATCCACGAGCAGCTGGAAGCGGACCTGGCCGCGTTCAAGCGCGTCGAGGCTGTGCTGACCTTCCAGTCTGGCTTCACGGCAAACACCGGCGTCATCCCGGTCGTGACCGGCGAGGCGGACCTCATCGTCTCGGACGCGCTCAACCACGCCTCGATCATCGACGGCATGCGCATGAGCAAGGCGCCGCGCGTCGTCTTCCCGCACAAGGACACGGCCGCCCTGCGCGAGCGGCTGCGCGAGGCGCGCGAGAAGGGACGCCCGGAGACGGGAGAGCCGTACCGCCTGATCCTGGTTGTCACGGACGGCGTCTTCAGCATGGACGGCGACATCGCGCCACTACCCGACATCGTGGCCGCGGCGGAGGAGTTCGGGGCGGCCGTCATGGTGGACGATGCCCACGCCTCCGGCGTCCTGGGCCGCAACGGCCGCGGAACGGTCGATCACTTCGACCTCCACGGCCGGGTCCACATCCAGGTTGGCACCCTCTCCAAGGCGATCGGCGTCCTGGGCGGCTACGTGGCCGGCAGCCAGGCCCTGCGCGACATGCTCATCCAGCGGGCTCGCCCGTTCCTCTTCTCCACCTCGCATCCGCCGGCCGTGGCGGCGGCCTGCGTGGCGGCGATCCACGTCTTGCTGGAGGAGCCGGAGCTGATCGACCGCCTCTGGGCCAACACCATCTACTTCAAGGGCGAGCTGAAGCGGCTCGGCTTCGACACGGGTGCCTCGGAGACGCCCATCACGCCGGTGATGATGGGCGACTCGGCCAGAGCCCAGAAGTTCAGCCAACGCCTGTTCGAGGAGGGCGTGTTCGCCCAGCCGGTCGTCTACCCGACGGTGGCCATCGACGGCGCACGAATTCGGACGATCGTCACGGCCGAGCACACGAAGGACCAGCTCGATCGCTGCCTCGAAGCGTTCAGCAAGGTTGGCCGCGAGCTCGGCCTGACCGCCGTCTAGTGGCCGGCACCCGTCCGCCCGGGCAGGCGCGGGATCTGCCGATCGACGCTCATCTTCACACCGATCTCTCGCCCGATTCGCACGTTCCGCTGGAGCTGTATGCGGCCCAGGCGTTCGAACGCGGCATCCGCGAGATCGCCATCACGGATCATCTCGACTTCATGCCCGGTGCTCCCGCGTATGAGTACGCCGACTACGGCAAGCGGGAGATGATCGTTCGCGACGCCGCCGAACGGTGGGCGGGCAAGGTCACCATCCGGTTCGGCGTGGAGCTGACGTTCGAGACCCGCTACGAAGACGCGATTCGCGAGCACCTGCGCACCCACGCCTACGACTACGTCCTTGGCACGGTCCACGCCATGTCGGACGGGCCGTACGCCCACTCCCGGATCGCCGGCTTCGTGGCCGGCAAGACCCTCACGCAAGTCGTGGCGCCGTATTTCGCCGAGGTGGCGAGAGCGATCCAGACCGGCCTCTTCGATACCCTGGGCCACCTGGACATGGTCAAGCGCTGGCTGGTGCCGTGGTATTCGGCAGCCGACTTCGCCGCCATTCCGGAGGTCTACGAACCCCTCCTGGTGGCCCTGGTCGAGAGCGGCATGGCCCTGGAGGTGAACGCGTCGGGGCTGCGGCACGCGACCGGCGAGACCTACCCGGGCGCTTGGGTCGTTCGCCGCTTCCGCGAGCTGGGCGGAGAGCGCGTCACCACGGGCTCCGACTCACACCTGCCCAACAGCTTCGCTTTCGGGCTGGAGGAGGCCTGCGAGATCGTCGCCGCAGCCGGCTTCGACCGGCTGGCGCTGCAGCGCAGCCTGGAGCGGGGCGACCTGACGTTGCCGGATCGGTTCCGCCGGTCGACCGACGCGAGTGGCCGGCACCCGGCCGGCAGGTGAAAGGAGACCGGGCCGATTACCCTTCGCTCATGGAGCTGACCGTCATCGGAGCCGGGCCCGCCTACTCCGACCGCCGTGGCGCGGCCGGGGCGAGCTACCTCGTCGGCGCCGCCGGCGCTCACCTGGTTCTGGATCTGGGCCAGGGCGCCTTCCCGAACCTGGCTTCCACGCTCGAGCCGAGCAAGCTTCTGGCGATTCTGGTAAGCCACCTGCATCCGGACCACTTCATCGACCTCGTGCCGCTGCGCCACTACCTGCGCTACGAATTCGACCCGCCGCGCCGCGTGAGGGTCCTGGGGCCGGCCGGACTGGGCGACCGACTGGACGCGCTCCATGCGCTGCCCGGTTTCGCGGCCGCCTCGCTCGACGTGGCGCCGCTGTCACCGGGAGTGATGGAGATCTGGCCGTTCACGGTCGAGGCGCGCCGCGTCACCCATACCGAGGAGAGCTACGCGTTCCGGGTGTCGCTTCTCGATCCGCCCGGCCCGGGTCTCGTTTACTCGGGCGACTGCGGCCGGGCCGACGAGCTCATCGCCTTGATCCGTTCCGGCGACACTCTCCTGGCCGAAGCTTCGTTTGGGGCGGGCACCGTCCCTTCAGGCGCCGAACACCTGACGGCCGCAGAGGCAGCTCGGGCCGCCGCGTCCGGCGGCGCCGCGCGCCTGATCCTGACCCACATCCAGATGGGCTACTCACGCGCCGACGCCCTGGCCGCCGGCGAAGTCGGTCTTCTCGGGCCCGGTTCAGCTGGTCACCGAAGGCGACCGCTTCGACGTCTAGATGAGACTCGACCGCGACGCCCGACTCCTCTTCACGACGCGCGGCCTGCGCATGTTCGGCTACGGGTTCGTATCCGTCGTCCTCGTGCTCTACCTCGCCGCGATCGGCCTGCCCGACCCGGAGATCGGCCTGCTGCTGACCCTCACTCTCCTGGGCGACGCGGCGATCTCGCTGTGGCTCACGACCCACGCCGACCGTGTCGGCCGGCGCCGCGTTCTCCTGGCGGGCTCTCTGCTGATGGCTGGGGCCGGGCTTGGCTTCGCCGCCTCCAGCTCGCTCGCCGGTCCTGATCGTCGCGGCGACGATCGGCGTGATCAGCCCGAGCGGCAACGAAGTGGGGCCGTTCCTGGCGGTCGAGCAGGCGTCGCTGGCCCAGACGATCCCCGACTCCAGCCGCACGCGGGTCTTCGCCTGGTTCAACCTGACCGGCTCGTTCGCCACCGCGACCGGGGCGCTGGCCGGCGGCGCCCTCGCCGGGGTCCTGATCTCGGCCGGCCGGTCGTCGGTGGATGCCTACCGGACCGTCATCGTCGGCTACGCAGTCGTGGCCGTCGTCCTGGCGCTGGTCTTCACCCGCGTCTCCGCGGCGGTCGAGGCACCGGCCGCCCCGGACGTCTCCGTCGCTCGCAGGCTCGGCCTGCATCGGTCGCAACGCACCGTCGCCAGGCTGTCGGCGCTCTTCGCCCTCGACGCGTTCGGCGGCGGCTTCGTCGTCCAGAGCCTGATCGCGTACTGGTTCCATCTCCGCTTCGGCGCCGATCCCGGCGGTCATCGGCGGCGGCGCTCTTCGGCGCGAACATGCTGGCCGGGTTCTCCGCTCTCGCGGCCGCTGCGAATCGCGGACCGCATCGGGCTGATGCGGACGATGGTCTTCACGCACCTGCCGTCCAACGTGCTGCTGATCCTGGTGCCGCTGATGCCGACCCTGCCGCTCGCCGTGATCGTGCTGCTGGCGCGCTTCTCGATCAGCCAGATGGACGTGCCCACCCGCCAGTCCTACACGATGGCGGTCGTCGACCCGGACGAGCGATCGGCGGCGGCGGGCGTCACCGGGATCGCCCGCAGCGTCGGCGCCGCCATGTCACCGCTCGCGGCCGCGCCGCTCATCGGCGGCGTGGCGCTGGCGGGGCTGCCGTTCGTGCTGGCCGGCGGCCTGAAGATCGTCTATGACCTGTTGCTCTACCGGAGCTTCCGCGGCCTGAGCGAGCATCGGACCGGGGCCAAAGCCCCTGCGCCGCGCACCTGACATCCCGGCGCGACTCCGGCAAGATGGACACCTGCGTCCGGAACGGCTCGCCCGGCTTCGAGCCCTCAGAACGATCCAAGGAGACGGCGCCATGCCAGACAGCGCAACCACCGCGACTGGACCGCTGAACCCCGAAGAGCTCCGCCTCATCGACGCCTACTGGCGCGCCGCCAACTACCTGTCCGTCGGCCAGATCTACCTGCTCGACAACCCGCTCCTGCGCCGGCCGCTCGAGGCGAAGGACGTCAAGCCGCGGCTGCTCGGCCACTGGGGCACGACCCCCGGCCTGAACCTGATCTACGCCCACATGAACCGGGAGATCAAGGCCCGCGACCTCAACTGCATCTACATCATCGGCCCCGGCCACGGCGGCCCAGGTCTGGTCGCCAGCACCTACCTGGAGGGTAGCTACACCGACTTCTATCCGAGCATCACCCGCGACGAAGACGGCATCCGCAAGCTCTTCCGCCAGTTCTCGTTCCCGGGCGGCATCCCGAGCCACGTCGCGCCCGAGACGCCCGGCTCGATCCACGAGGGCGGCGAGCTCGGCTACTCGCTCTCGCACGCGTACGGCGCCGCCTTCGACAACCCGGACCTGCTGGTCTGCTGCATCGTCGGCGACGGCGAGGCCGAGACCGGCCCCCTGGCGACCGGCTGGCATTCGAACAAGTTCCTCGACCCCGCGCGCGACGGCGCCGTCCTGCCGATCCTCCATCTCAACGGCTACAAGATCGCCAACCCGACCGTCCTGGCCCGCATCCCGGAGCAGGAGCTACGCGACCTGATGGACGGCTACGGCTACAAGCCGTACTTCGTCACCGGCGACGAGCCGGCCCCGGTCCACCAGCAGCTCGCCGCCACCCTGGACACCGTCCTCGACGAGATCCGCGAGATCCAGTCGACGGCCCGCCAGGGCAAGAAGACGGACCGGCCGCGCTGGCCGATGATCGTGTTGCGCACGCCCAAGGGCTGGACCGGCCCCAAGGTCGTGGACGGCAAGCAGGTCGAAGGCACCTGGCGCTCCCATCAGGTTCCGCTGGCCGACACCAGGACCAATGCAGCTCATCGGGCCCAGCTCGAGGAGTGGATGCGCAGCTACAGGCCCGAGGAGCTGTTCGACGAGCGCGGCGCTCTGAGGCCCGAGCTGGCCGCGCTGGCACCCAAGGGCCAGCGGCGGATGGGCGCCAACCCACACGCCAACGGCGGCCTGCTCCTGCGCGAGCTGATCCTCCCCGACTTCCGAGACTATGCGGTGGACGTGCCCAAGCCGGGCGGCTCTACCGCGGAGGCCACCGGAGTGGCCGCCAAGTTCGTCCGCGACGTCATGACCCGAAACACGGACAACTTCCGGATGTTCGGGCCCGACGAGACGGCCTCCAACCGGTTCGGGGCGCTCCTCGAGGTAACGAATCGGACCTGGGACGCCGAGATCATCCCCGGCGACGACCACCTCGCGCCGGACGGCCGCGTCATGGAGGTTCTCTCGGAGCACCAGTGCGAAGGCTGGCTGGAGGGCTACCTGCTGACCGGCCGGCACGGCATGTTCAACTGCTACGAAGCCTTCATCCACATCATCGACTCGATGTTCAACCAGCACGCCAAGTGGCTGAAGGTGACGCGCGACATCCCCTGGCGCCGGCCGATCGCCTCGCTCAACTACGTCCTCAGCTCGCTGGTCTGGCGCCAGGACCACAACGGCTTCACTCACCAGGACCCCGGCTTCATCGACCACGTGGTCAACAAGAAGGCCGAGATCATCCGCGTCTACCTGCCGCCGGACGCAAACACCATGCTCTCGGTGACGGACCACTGCCTGCGCAGCCGCAACTACGTCAACGTGATCGTGGCCGGCAAGCAGCCCGCCCCGAACTGGCTGACGATGGAGCAGGCGATCCTGCACTGCACCCGCGGCATCGGGATCTGGGACTGGGCCAGCAACGACCAGGGCGGCGAGCCGGACGTCGTGATGGCCTGCTGCGGCGACGTCCCCACGCTGGAGACGCTGGCGGCCGTGGACCTCATGAGGCAGCACCTGCCCGACATCAAGGTCCGCGTCGTCAACGTGGTGGACCTGATGCGACTGCAGCCCGAATCCGAGCACCCGCACGGGATGACCGACAAGGAGTTCGACTCGCTCTTCACCACGGACCGGCCGATCGTCTTCGCCTACCACGGCTACCCGTGGCTGATCCACCGCCTCACCTACCGGCGGACGAACCACGACAACATGCACGTCCGCGGCTACAAGGAAGAGGGCACGACCACCACTCCGTTCGACATGGTCATGCTCAACGACCTGGATCGCTACCACCTGGTGATCGACGCCATCGACCGGATCCCAGGGCTGGCCCCGCGGGCCGGCCACGTCCGCCAGCTCATGGAAGACGCGCGCACCCGAGCCCGGGCCTACACCCGGGCCGAAGGCGAGGACGCCCCCGAGATCCGGGACTGGGTCTGGCCCTACTAGGTCGGTGGCGGAGTTCGAGCGGCACCGGCACACGGCCGGCGCGGCAGCTCAGCTGGCGGCAGGGATCTGTTCGAACGTCCACCAGTACCAGGCCACGAGCGTGTGCCACGTCAACCCACCGTCGGTAGTTTGGAGGAGGCCGCTCTTGGTGCCCGTCGAAGTGAAGGCGGCGAAGCCTACCGAGGCGGACACGAACGAGGCCGACCGGGCGCCAGGCCAGTCGGAGCTGACGTCCTGCGGCTTCGCCCAGGAAGCGCCGCCGTCGCTCGTTCGGTAGATCGACGCGACCCAGCCGTACGGGTCCGTCGACGTCGCGGGCGGCGTTGTCGTGTCGGTATAGATCCAGCCCGTCCCGTCAGCTCGCATGAAGAAGGCGCCGGCGCCCGTGGCGGGGGGCACCCCGAGCGAGGTCGGTGCCAACCTGACGATCGGCGCCTCGCCCGGGCGCACCTGGACCAGTTCCCAGGGCCGCACGACCATGGGGTCGCCGCCGTACGGGTCGTACGGCCCGATGCACAGCGCGTAGCCCGCACCCGGCCCGGTCGCGACGGCCTGCTCGATCCAGGGCGTTGCAGCGTCACAGGGCGAGGGCTGCGCCCGCCAGGTCACGCCGCCGTCGGACGTCGAGTAGAGCGTCGTGGGCGTTCGGCCGAGGGCGTCGTACTCCGTGTGAGCCCAGCCGTTCTTCGCGTCGGCAAAGCTCGGGTCGAACACCTGGCCCGCCCCGGCGTCATGCCACGTCCTGCCTCGGTCGTCGCTGTAGTAGAGGCAGGACGAAGGTGCGGGATGGAAGCTCCGGTCCACGCCCGATCCGAAGGCAACGTCGGCACCGCTCGGCAGCGCGTAGTCGGGCGGGTAGGTTGGCAGGCATTCGCGCGAGGCGTAGAGGCGACCGCCAGCAAGCGCCAGGGCGGTGAAGGCGGGCGCGTCCGGATGCTCGACGCTCCAGCTCTTCCCGCCGTCGTCGCTCCGAACCAGCACCAGGTTCCCGCGGGAGTCGTCCGTCCCCCCGACGCCGACGATGTGCCGGTCGTCGAAGGCGACCACGCCCCGGATCGCTGCCCCACCGCAGCCCAGGCACTGGGGCTGGACGACGTACTGGCTTCCGAAGTTCACGACGGCCACGGCCAGGACGGCGATGAGAGCGACCGCGGCCGCCGCGGCACCGAAACGACCGGGGACGAGGCTGCGCAGAGATCGCCCTGGCCAGGCTGTCGCCCGCTTCGCCTGCGGCGAGTCACACCACGATGAGTAGCCGCCGGTGGCACGCCCAAGCTCCCATTCCAGCGCGTCTTGGAGAGACCGCTCGAGGGCGGAGTCTTCGCTCACCTCGTACCTCCTTCGTCGGTCCGAGCCGCCGCGTCCAGTCCGGCCCAAGCCGCCTCCAGCTCGCCCCCGAGCCGCTCTCGGAGGCGGCCGAGCGCGCGCTGGACGAGCATCGTCGCCCCGCCCTCGGACGTACCCAGGACCTCACCGACGGCTCGGTACGGGTAGTCGTGGAAGTAGCGCAGCACGATGGCCGCCCGCTGGCGGGGCTGGAGATCGTTCAAAGCCGCAAGAACCGCCAACCGCTGAACGATGACCGAGGATTCGGACGCTTCGACTTCAAGCTCGTCGGTCAGTTCGAGAGTCGGCCGGTTGCCCCTTCTACGCAGCTGGTCAACAGCCTTCCGGACGACGATCCGCTGCAGCCAGTGCTCGGCGGGGGCGTCGGCTCGAAAGCTGTGCCGGTCGCGATATGCCGATGCGTAGGCCTCCTGAGTCGCGTCCTCAGCGAGGCTTCGGGAGGACGTTACGCCCAGCGCGGTCCGGTAAGCGGCTGCGTAAGTCCGCCGGTAGAAAGAGTTGAAGTCGTCGAGTTCCGAGCTCCCCACGCGTCCCTCACCTGGTGCTCTACAACTCTAGACGCCAGAAGCAGGCCGAATCTCACGAACGCTTCCGCGCCTCGAGCCATCGAACGGCGAGCAATCCCATCGCGCTCGCTCCTCGGGAGTCAGTCAGACACGAACGGACGCGATGGACACAGCTCGTGACGATCCTGGCGCCCGCCTCGTGGACGATGGTCCGTCTGGGGCCAGCGGCGCATCAGGACGCCGGGCCGGCGAGCTCGGCCATCACCGCTTCGTAGGCCGGCTTCGGGGCCGGATTCTCGTCGTAGAGGCAGGCGGCGCCTTCGCCGGGAAAGAAGGCAGGCACCCACGAATACTTGTCGGTGTACTCCCACACGGTGACGCCGACGCATGCGGAAACAGCAACGCAGGCGGCTACGGCGCGGCCGTACTTGTCAGCCTGGGTGGCCAGGCGAAATCGGTCTCGCCTCGCGCCGGTTCGACAACTCCCCACTTCATGGCGTTCTCGGGGGTGACCGAGCTGAACTCCCGGGCCAGAACCGCGGTGTAGTCCGCGTCCGTGTCCAGTTGCGGCGCTCGACGTGCAGGAGCTGCCGGCCTCGTTCGGTTCGGGGCGCTCACGGGCTGCCGGCCCCAGGCGCCGGATTCCTGGCACAACTGCCGACGGCACGGAGTTCAGAACGGCGGAGCTGCGAAGTCGGGCTCCGGTCCAGATGGGTTCGGGTCAGGGTGTGGTGTCGGCCGTCTCGGTTGAGGTCGGCTGGATCGTGGGCCAGGGTGTCATGCACCCCCAGCCTGACTGGCCGGCCTCGCATGTCAGCTGCCTCACGCGTTGGCCGTTGGAGCCGTCGATCACGGCACGATTGCCAAGGGGGTCACCGAGTGTGACCGTCAGCGTTATGAAACCGCGCGTGTCCGCCTGCGCCACGGGCAGTGTGAGGGCGATCGTGCTCACGGTGATCGTGATGATGGTCGGGTTCTCGGTCACCCCGGTCACGCGGGTCCAGGCAGTGGGCGGTGTCGAGGTGTCGAGAACGATCGTCCGCTGATCGACCACGCGATAGAAGTAGATCGCCTGCGCCCGGTCCTCGTAACGAAAGACCGCGACCGCCATCACGGCTATGAGACCGACTGCCAGCCAGCGCCTCCACGATCCCGGGAATCTCATCTCACCCCTCCGTGCCGCAGGCCCGCAGTCATGCATACGCGCCGCAGACCTCTCCGGATCAACGGGTTCCGGTGCAGGCGGGAGACGGCCCGACACCTCAAGGGGCAGCGCCGCCGACCCGACCGTCCGCTACCATTCGGTCATGACCACCCAGAACGAGGCTAGCCTCCGAAGCCAGGTACGCCGGGCCGTCGAAGTCGCCTGGGAGCGAGCCCGGGCCGACCTGCCAGAGCCCCCGCAGCCGCACGACGAGGCTGTCGCGATCGAGCGTCCCGCCGACACTGCGCACGGAGACTTCTCCAGCAACCTTGCCCTCAAGCTGGCCAGGCCCTTCCGTCGCTCGCCGATGCAGCTGGCCGCGGCGATCGCCGCGCACGTGGTCACCACTGCCACCGACCCGGCCTCAGCGATCGCCTCTGTTGAAGTCGCACCGCCCGGGTTCCTCAACATCCGGCTCGCGGACTCGGCCCTCGCCGCAGCCACGGCCCGCATCCTGGCCGACCCCCGCGCCTGGGGCCGCGTCGCCGCCGCGCATCCCGAGCACGTCAACGTCGAGTTCGTTTCGGCCAATCCGACCGGGCCGCTCCACATCGGCAACGCCCGCGGCGCCTTCACCGGCGACCTGCTCTGCCGCGTCCTCGCCGCTGCCGGCCATCAGGTCACACGCGAGTACTACTTCAACGACTTCGGCAGCCAGGTCAGGAACCTTGGCGCGTCGGTCATGGCGATCCGGTGCCAGGAAGAGATCCCCGAGGACGGATATCGCGGCGACTACGTCTACGACCTGGCCCGCGAGCTGCCGCCCGAGATCCTGACCCAGGCCGAACGCTCCGGCGAGCCCTCAGACTGGGCCGTCGGCCGGTGGGCGTCCGAGAAGGTTCGAGCCGGCATCGAGGCCAGCCTCGACCACCTGGGCTGCCATTTCGATGTCTGGCGCTCGGAGAGCACGCTCCACAACCACGGCTGGGTCAACAAGGCGGTCCAGAGGCTGCGCGAAGCCGGCGACGTCTACGACGAGGACGGGGCCGTCGTCTTCCGATCCACCAAGTACGGCGACGACAAGGACCGCGTGATCCTGCGCTCCACCGAAGACGCCGCCCCCACCTATTTCGCTGCCGATATCGGCTACCTGGTCGAGAAGTTCAGCCGCGGTTACGAGCGCATCGTCTTCATCTGGGGCGAGGACCATCACGGCTACGTTGCCCGCGTCAAGGCCGCCGCCGAATCACTCGGCTTCGACCGCGACCAGGTCCAGATGATCCTGACCGCCTGGGTCCGCTTCATTCGCGACGGCAAAGAGATCGCGATGTCCAAGCGCTCGGGCGAGTTCATCACCCTCGACGAGCTGCTGGGCGAGATCGGGGTCGACGCGGCCCGCTGGTTCTTCGCCTCTCGAGCCGCGTCGAGCGGCATCGACTTCGACATCGAGCTGGCCAAGAAACAGTCGGCCGAGAACCCGGTCTATTACGTCCAGTACGCCCATGCCCGCATCGCCTCGATCCTTCGAAAGGCAGAGGAGACCGGCCTGAAGCCGCCCGCGGCAAACGATGACCGGCTTCCAGGCCTGCTGGCAGGGATCCTGGCCGCGGTTCCGGAATCGCAGCTGGCCCGCCAGATCGTGCGCCTCCCCGAGGTGGTGGAGGATGCGGCCGCGAGCGAAGAGACGCACGTGATCACGGCCTACGCCACAGAGCTGGCGACTACGTTCCACGCCTTCTACCGGGACGCCCGCGTCCTCGACCCGGACGCGCCGGACCGCTCGGCCGCCCGCCTTGCCCTGGTGGCGGCAACGCAAACGACACTCGCCAACGCACTGGGCCTGCTCGGAATCTCCGCGCCCGAGTCGATGTAGCGGGCCGGGCCCCGAGCGTCTACGCGCCGGACTGGCAGGGGGCAAAGGCGGGTATCGCCGCCTGGTCCGAGGCGATCACGATTTCCTCCGTCATGGCGTCGCCGCACTCCGACGAGGGATTCTTCAGCCCGGCCAGTGTCTTGCCGGCGGCCGCTTTGAAGCTGGTCGCTCCCTCGGCCGTCCGCCACTGCGTCCGAAGGACGACGGCCCATTGGCCGTTCGGGCCTTCGTACAGGCCCACCCGATCGCCGGCCCAAGAACTGACGGCAGCGGCCGGCGATTTGGACGCTCCGGTCGAGCCGATCCCTTCGAGCCAGATCCGAAGCTCGAGCTCGCCCAGCGTGTCCTGCATCGTCAGCTTCCAGCCAGCCAGCGAAGAAGGGACCGCCGGGACTGCCAGAGCGACCGGCTTCACGCCTCCGGCGTAGAGCTCGGGGTGCAGGATCTGCGAGGTCGAGTCCGGCGGGTCGGCGTACAACTGATCGACCGCCGCCCATCCCCCCTTGTCGAAGATGCCCTGGACGAAGTTCAGGCCATCCTCGTAGGGGAAGAGAAGCGTCTCTCGCAGGATCGGCGGGGCCATCGCCAGCTGGTTGGTCTGGGGCCCGCTAAGAGACGAGCCGGCGATCTGGATCAGGTCGACCAGAGACATGTACTCGACCGACCACTGAGTCATCAGCATGGTCGCGTCGCCCTCGGGCAGAGCTGTCCGAGCCAGGTCCCGGTCGCTCTGGTCCGGCGTGTCGATCGCCAGTTTGTCGAGCCCGAAGTTCTGGTCCTGGAGAGCGTGGGTGTACTCATGCGAGAAGGTGATCTTCTCGACGGCTCCCACGCCACCCGACTCTGAGAGCACATAGAGGCCCTTCGAATCGGGGTCGTAGAAACCGATCACCTGCCCGGCCTGCAGGTCGAGCTCCATCTGTTCGAGCGACGAGCCGGCTGGCAGGAGCCCGAGATGGACGAACAGCCTGCTCTGGTCCGCCAGAGCCTGGTGGTTGGTCTGGGCGGCGTTCGCTCTGGTGAGCCAGTCGCGCACTCCTTTCGAATCGAGCAGCACCGGGGTGACAATCGTCTTCGCCGGAAGGTCACGGAGGGCTTGAACCTGGGCCTCGATCTGCGCGTATACGGCCAGATCGGCAGGATTTGGTGATGTGCTCGACGAAGCCGTAGCGGTCGATGGCGATGGCGAAGGCGACGCGATGGCCGACACGGCGGCGGTCGGCGACGGCCCGGGCGTTTGGACCGTCGAGCCGCACGAGGCAATGACCAGAGCCAGCGATATGATCGCGGAGAGGCGGCGGAGGACCTTCATGGCCGCATTCTGGCAGGCTCACCGGGCGAGTTGCTGTGGCCCTTAGGTCAGGGCTTCAGCGCAGTCGCGCCCGGTCTACGGGAGGGATCGGAGACTAGATCCGGCGATCGGATCACTTTATTGCGTTTTCTTAATGATGAGACCTGTTCTGCGTTCACGATGAACGGGTACCTTTTACCGAGGAACACTGGACCAACCTCCTGAAAGTTCCATCCTCCCTCCCTCCGACCGGAGGTGCCGATTGGGCAGGCGCCTCCGGTCCTCCTTTTGTGGCCGTGGGTCGGCCAATGGGCCTCAGGACCGCGGCGCCGCCCACGGACGCGTCTCGGCGGCGGTCGATGAGCGGCCGGTGAGCAACCTGTGCAAGAATCGAGCCATGGAGCTCACCTGGTACGGGCGGACCTGCGTCCGCATGCGCGGCAAGGACGCGGTCGTCGTCGCCGATGCCTATCAATCGGTTGTCGGGCCCACCGGCCGTGGCATCACCGGCGACATCGTCACCTACAGCCACCCCGATGACGCGCCCCCGCCCAAAGCCAGGGGCCGCATGTCGCGGGACGGCACGACGCCGGTCCCGGGCAGCCTGGAGGCGGCGTTCTGCCTGGACGGTCCCGGCGAGTACGAGGTGAGGGACGTCCTGATCGCCGGCGTCAGGACCTACCGGGACGATCACCGCGGCACGGAGCGCGGCCGGAACGTCGCTTTCATCGTGGAGCTGGACGGCGTCCACGTGATCCATCTGGGCGACATCGGCCATCTCCTGACCGAGGACAAGCTCACCGACATCGGCCCGGTGGACGTCGCCTGCATTCCAGTGGGAGGCACCCTCTCCGCAACCAAGGCTGCCGAGCTTGTGGCCCAGCTGGACGTCAAGGTGGTGGTGCCAATGCCGGTCTGCGACGACGACGACTCGACAGAGGCTCTCGCCAAATTCATGCACGAGATGGGCGTTCCGGCGACGCCCGCGCTGCAGTCGAAGCTGGCCTTGATGCCGTCGACGCTCCCCGCCGAAGTTACCACGGTCCTCCTGGAGCAGCGGGGCAAGGTCTAGGCGAAGCTGCGGGAGGTCGGGAGAGCGCCGGTAGGGATGCCCCGCCGTGCGAATGGTCAGACGGCGTGATGGAAGACCGGGCGACCGCGCTTGACGACGGTTCGGACACGATTCGAGCCCAGCCAGTAGGGAATCAGCTCGAGGCCCGGCACGTCCCAGATGACCAGATCGGCCTGCTTGCCCGGTTCGATCGAGCCGATCTCCGATCCCAGCCCCATGGAGCAGGCCGCGTTGATCGTGACCGCCGCCAGGGCTTCGGCCGGCGCCAGGCCCATCTCGACGCACGCGATCGACATCACGAACGGCAGGCTCACGGTAGGGCTCGTGCCCGGGTTGCAGTCCGTGGCCAGAGCGATAGGGATGCCGGCGTCGACGAGCCGTCGGGCCGGGGCGAAATGGTGCTTCCCGAGGAACCAGCTCGTGGCCGGCAGCAACGTGGCCACCACCGGACGGCCCGCCTCCGCTGATCGGGCCAGCGCGGCCAGCCCTTCCTCCGATGGCGCGGCGAGGTGGTCGGCGGACAGGCAGCCAAGCTCCGCCGCCAGCTCGGCTCCACCAGACGGAGCCAGCTCGTCGGCGTGGAGGCGGAGCGCCAGACCGTAGTCGCGGGCGGCGGACAGGACCAGGCGGCTCTGGCCGGCGTCGAAGACCCCGGACTCGCAGAAGACGTCGCAGAAGCGGGCGATCCCCTGGCGAGCCACGGCCGGGATCTGGTCGCGGACAACGCTCGCGACGTAGGCGTCCGTACCGTCGGGCCGGTCGCGGTACTCGGCCGGAACGGCGTGAGCACCCAGAAATGTGGGTACGAGCTGGACCGGCCCTTCGCGGTCCAGCCGGTCGATGACGTCGAGCAGCCGCAGCTCCGTTGCCACGTCAAGGCCGTAGCCCGACTTGGCTTCCGCGGTGGTAGTGCCGCCGGCCAGCATCTCGGTCAGTCGTCGCCCGGCCCCTGCGAGCAGATCGTCATCCGAGGCTGCGCGAGTGGCCGCAACGGTCGAGAGAATCCCGCCGCCGGCCGCGAGAATCTCGAGATAGCCGGCGCCTCGGGCCCGCATCTGCCACTCGATCTCGCGCGTCCCCGCAAAGACGAGGTGTGTGTGGGCGTCGACGAGGCCCGGCGTGACCAGACCGCCGGCGGCATCCAGTCGCTCGAAGGCTTCCAGCGGATAGCCGTCGGCCGCGATCTGACGGTGGACGTCGTCGCTCGACCCGACGGCCAGGATCCGGCCCCGCCAGGCTGCCACTGCCAGCGGTGCGCCACCCGCCGGGCCGCCGGTCAGAACTGCGGCGTCCGCCTGGGCCGCGCCTTTGCGGAGACCACCCGCCAGAGTGGCCACAGACTCGGCACCGTCCACGAGCAGGCCCGGCATGTCGTTCGTCGTGGCAGCCGCCTGGGGCATCACGTCGTCATCGTCCCCGGGCAGCTTCGAGCCGCAGCTCCAGGGCCTGAAGCGGCGAGAAGTCGCGCAGCTTGAGGAATGACGCCGCGCCCCCCAGTCGCTCGGTCTCCGGCAGGCTCTCCGAAACCCCGCAGTGGTTGGCTACGTCCAGGAGAGCCTCCAGTGGAGCCAGCCCGATCAGCTCGGACTCGCGGAGATGAACTCCATCCTCAGCTGCCTCCGAACGCACGGATTCCCACACCTGCCACATGGGCGTCGTCCGGAAGTCCAGCAGGTTCATCGACACCTGCGCGCAGCCGATTTCATCGATCCAGAAGCCATTGGCCTGGACTCGAGGCAAGCCGCCGCTCGACTCCCTGATCCGGCGCGCGATTCGCTTGGCCAGCTCCAGGTCTTTGCTTTCCAGGTTGATGTTGAAGGCGATCAGGAAGGGCCGGGCGCCCACGGCCATAGCACCGGCCGAGGGATGAAGTCGCGCGGGCCCGAAATCCGGCTCCCGTCCCGGTTCGCCGATTTGCGTCTTGAGACCCTCGTACTGGCCCCGCCGGACGTCCGCCAGGCGCTGCCGCGACGGCGACGTCGCCGCCTCTCCGTACAGATAGACCGGGATTCCGAACCGGTCGGCCACCAGTGACCCGAAGGTTCGGGCCAGCTCGATGCTGTCGGCCATCGTCGTGCCGGCGAGGGGCACGAACGGCACCACGTCCACGGCTCCGATCCGCGGGTGCTCGCCGGCCTGGCTTTCCATGTCGATCTCGGCGACGGCTACCGCGACCGCCCGTTCCAGAGCCTCCAGGATCGGGCCCGTCTCACCGGCCAGGGTCAGGACGCTCCGGTTGTGGCTTGGGTCGCTGGATCGGTCGAGCAGGTGGGCACCGGGCACGCCCTCGACGGCTGCGGCCAGCCTGGCCACGACCTCCGGTCGCCGACCCTCGCTGAAGTTCGGAACCGTCTCGACGAGCTTGCTCAAGCGTCCTCCACTACTGGATCGGCAGTCCGACGGCAACTACTCGTCCGTACTGCCATTCGTATCGTGGCACACCGGGAATGCGACGGGTCGCCTAGTGCCCAATGCGATCGCCGTCGATAGGATGCCGCGGATGGAAGAAGAGGCATGCGCTCACTAGCCCGACCGTCCCTGTGGCGGCACCGGGAATTCATGAAGCTCTGGTCCGCAGCCACCGTCTCTGTGATCGGCAGCCAGATGACTGTGATCGCCCTGCCCTTCATCGCCCTGACCATGCTGGGCGCGACCGTCTTGGAGGTCTCGGCGCTCGCGGCGGTCGAGATGCTGCCCTTCCTCCTGATTACCCTGCCTGCCGGCGCGTGGCTGGATCGGGTCCGGCGCCGGCCGGTGCTGGTGGCCGCGGACATCGGCCGAGGATTCGTGCTGCTGTCCATTCCCGTCGCGTACGTGGCCGATGCCCTGACTCTGTGGCAGCTCTACGTCGTCGCCTTCGTGACCGGGACCCTGACTGCCTTCTTCGACATCGCCGACCAGTCGTTCCTGCCGGCGATTCTGGACCGCGACGACCTGGTGGACGGCAACGCCCACCTCCAGATCAGCAACTCCGTGGCCCAGATCGGCGGCCCTGCCCTCGGCGGCAACCTGATCGCCATCGTGGCCGCCCCGTTTGCGATCGCGGCGGATGCGTTGAGCTTCTTCATCTCCGGGGCGTTCATCAGCGCCATCCACCGCCGCGAGGACAAACCCGAGCGACGCCTGGGTCCGGACGGCCGGCCGACCTCTATGAGGACGGACATTGCCGAGGGACTCCGGTACGTCCTGGGCAACCGCTACTTGCGGCCGATCGCCGCATGCACCGGGACATCGAACCTCTTTGGGGCCGCGGCGTTCGGAGTATTCCCGGTCCTGATCTGGGGGGAGCTGCGCCTGCCCCCGGCCTTCTTCGGGACGGTGATGGGACTTGCGAGCGTGGGCTTCCTGGCCGGCGCCGTCCTGTCAAGCCGGCTGCCACGGGCCATCGGCGTCGGCCCGACGATCATGGTCTCGGCCGCCTTCAGCTCCCCGGCATTCCTGCTGATGGCGGTTACGCCGGCTCGCCTCGAGGTAGCCGCCGTGACGCTCTTCGTCGGCTGGTTCGTGGCGGGCCTGGCCCAGGTGGTCTACAACGTGGCTCAGGTCAGCCTTCGCCAGGCGATCACGCCGCCCGAGATGCAGAGCCGGATGAACGCGACTATGAGGTTCATCGTCTGGGGCACCATCCCGATCGGTTCGCTGATGGGCGGGGTCATGGCCTCGGTCCTGTCCGTACGAGCTACTTTGGTGATCGCTTCCGTGGCCACTTTCGCCTCGTTCGTGCCCGTAGCGGTATCGCCGCTTCGATCCCTTCTCCAGCTCCCGCGGGATGGAGGCGATCCCCTCGGCGAGACGGACACGCGCGGGACCGCCGCGAGCGAGCTTGGCACGGACGGAGCCGCCACCCGCGGGACCGCCGCGGACGGGACGGACGCAGTCCCGGGCGCAATGGCCACGGCGACCCGGTAGGAGAGGCCGGGGCGGAAGGCGGTCGTCTGCGGCCTAGCTTGCCGAGTCCTCCGGATCGAGCATCGGGAGCCGGATGCCCCGCTCTCGGGCGACCTCGATTGCGCGTTCGTACCCGGCGTCCGCGTGACGGATGACGCCGGTGCCCGGATCCGTGGTCAGGACCCGATCCAGGCGCTGGGCCGCCAGGTCCGTGCCGTCGGCAACCACCACCATGCCGGCATGCTGCGAGTAGCCGATGCCCGTCCCGCCACCGTGATGGATGCTGACCCAGCTCGCGCCCGAGGCGGTGTTGGCCAGGGCGTTGAGGAGCGGCCAGTCGGCGATCGCGTCGGAGCCGTCGCGCATCGACTCGGTTTCACGGTTGGGCGATGCCACCGAGCCCGAGTCGAGATGGTCGCGGCCGATGACGATGGGCGCCGACACGGCACCTGAGCGGACGAGCTCGTTGAAGGCGAGACCCGCCCGCGCCCGCTCGCCGTAGCCAAGCCAGCAGAATTCGGGCCGGCAGGCCCTGGAACGGGACGCGGGCCTCGGCCATCTCGATCCAGCGCCGCAGCGATGCGTTCCCCGGGAACAGCTCGAGAATCGCCCGATCGGTGGTGAGGATGTCCGCCGGGTCGCCGGATAGCGCTGCCCAGCGAAACGGCCCCTTGCCCTCGCAGAAGAGCGGCCGGATGAATGCGGGTACGAAGCCGGGGAAATCGAAGGCGTTCGCCACTCCGGCGGCCTGAGCCTGGGCTCGGATGTTGTTGCCGTAGTCGAAGGTCACCGAACCGGCTGCCTGGAGAGCCAGCATGGCCCGGACGTGGTCGGCCATAGAGACCATGGCTCGGCGGACGTACTCGTCGGGAGCAGTTCGGCGCAGCTCCGCCACATCGGCAATCGCGATCCCTGCCGGCACGTAGCCGTTGAGGGCATCGTGGGCGGAGGTCTGGTCCGTGACGACGTCGAAGCGCTCGCCGCGTCGAACCAGCTCGGGCTCCACCTCGGCGGCGTTGCCGACCAGGGCGATGCTCTCCGCGCGTCCGGCCGCGGCCGCATCTCGCGCCCAGCGCAGCGCTTCGTCCAGGTCGCCGGTCAACAGGTCCACGTAGCCGATGTCGCGCCTGCGGGCCGCTCGCGCCTCGTCGACTTCGACGACCAAAGCCACGCCGCCATTCATCGTCACAGCCAGGGGCTGCGCCCCGCCCATGCCGCCCAGGCCCGCGGTCAGCGTGACGCGTCCCCGCAACGTCCCTCCGAAATGCTGCCGCGCCAGTTCGGCAAACGTTTCGTAGGTGCCCTGAAGAATCCCCTGCGTCCCGATGTAGATCCACGATCCGGCGGTCATCTGGCCGTACATCGTCAGGCCGGCCCGCTCGAGCTCGCGGAACGTCTCCCAGTTGGCCCACTTGCCGACCAGGTTCGAGTTGGCAATCAGGACGCGAGGCGCCCATTCGTGCGTTCGGAAGACGCCGACCGGCTTGCCGGACTGCACGAGCAGAGTCTCGTCGTTCTCCAGGCGGCGCAGCTCCCGAACGATCGCGTCGAAGGCCGCCCAGCTTCTGGCGGCACGGCCCGTGCCGCCATACACGACCAGGTCCTGGGGCCGCTCGGCCACGTCGGGATCGAGGTTGTTCATGAGCATGCGCAGGGCGGCTTCCTGAGCCCAGCCCTTGCAGCTTCGCTCCGGACCTCGAGGCGCGCGGACGATCCGCGATCCCGCTTTGAGTGCGCCTGTCTCGGTAGCCATCGCAGCCTCCGAAGAGCTGCCCGAGCCCGCTCGGGCATCCGGCCTCCAGTGTGCGCCGGTCCGGCCCGGCCGTCATGCGGCCGCCGGGATCGAGCCAGGCGGGCTAATGCAGGCTGTCGATGAGCTCTCGGCCCAGGTCGCGTGGGCCCAGGCCGTACATCGATAGGAGCAGGTTGCCGTCTCCGAATACGAGCGTGCGAACGATCGGGCCGCCGTTGCAGGTCGAGACGTCGACAGTCCAGTCGTTGATCTCCTGCTGGCCGCCGTTCGGTGCCACGCCGTTGGCCTGCGAGCATGCGCCGGTCGCGTACTGCTCTACCCACGCCGTATAGAAGTCGGCGTTGTTCTGATTGGCCGGCTTGAGACGGCCGACGACCACGTACAACCAGTCGGGGTCGCCGAGGGTACCGACCGAGGCCGCAGCGTAACCGTCGAGGTTGCCGGCCAGGTCGGCGTTGTCGAGCGCCCCGGACTCGCTGCCCGGATCCTCAACCAGGGGCAGGCCCCCAACGGACGCCGGCAGCTTCCCCAGGAGGCTCGGGTCGATCTGCAGCCCGTACTGGCCTACCGTCCCGCTCGGCCAAACGGTGGGCCCGATCGCCACGGCCGTGTACGTCGGTGTCGGGGCTGTGGGCGGACTCACACCGCAAGCGGCGACGGAGAAGAGGGCGGCGGCGAGCAGGAACGCGGCGGCACGATGGAAGTTGCGCCGGCCGCCCGGCTGGGCGCAATCGCGGGCCCCGAGGTCGACGTCGCGGTCGCCGGCGCGGCCGCGGTCACGGTCGCGGCCGCGGGAGTGCCGCGCGCCCTCCAAATCAGAGCTCACGCCGAAGGACCGGGAATCGCTCGTCGTCCACGGCCAGGCGGAAGCCCGCGCTGATCCAGAACTCGGGACGGGCGGCGGGCGTCGCGTTCTCCCTGGCCCGGACTTCCGGGTATGACTCCACGGCCGCGAAGCCACGCCGGGCGAGGTCGCCGCAGACCTCCTCGACGAGCCGCAGGGCGTAGCCCCGCCGCCGGGCAGTGGCCGTGGTGGCGATGCAGGTGACGACCGCCGGCAGCGGAGCGTCGGGGAGTTGCGGGTAAAGCTCGCGCAGGCGGAGCGCTCTGGGGTACGCGGAAAGCGGCCCGAACTGGCAGTAGGCCACCGGCTCGCCGTCTGCCAGGAGCAGCTTGGCGTACGTGCCGAAGACGGCCAGGCCGCGGCCCAGGAGCTGCAGCTTGCGGGGAGCCTCGGCGGCGATGATCGGGCGAGCCGGCCGTGGCGGCGCGAACGGGTTGTCGTCCGCCGGCCCGGTCAGGTCGTCCAGGAAGGGATTCCGCGCCGGGGCGCTCGGCGACGGCGCGAAGGGATTGGCCGCGCTCCTGGGCGGAGGCGCGAAGGGATTCGCGCCGGCCTTGGGCGGCGGCGCGAACGGATTCTCGGCGACGGCACCGGAGGAAGAGGCGAGCCCGGCCGTCGAGGCGGCCGAGCCAGCTCGGTCAGAGGAGCCTGCGCCCGACGGCAGCCAGCCCGACCGGCTGGCCTTCGAGCCCCGATCGGCATCCTCCCAGTAGTCGCATGTCCGGTGGTCGAACGACGGGTCCGCGCAGAGCGGGATCAGCCCAAAACGGGCTTCGTCGGCGACGTCGACTATCTCGAGGTTGGCCATGGACCCCAACTGTACGGCACCCGGCCAGCCAGAGGCAGTCGGGGCGCAGCGTCAGAGTGGCCACGCGTCAAGGGACGACCGCGCCGCGAGACCGGGGCGGCGCCCTGTTCCCCTGTGCGCGACCGACCGCGACAACGACGGCCGAAGCGCTAATTTGATGCGCAGGCGCCCGTCCGGCGGGGCAACGGCCGGAATACGGGCTCCGTCGATTGCGAATCATGCGGCTTTGGAGCAGGCCGCGTGCGACTAGAGGTGAAGAATGCGGCCACTGGACGTCCGCATCGCGGCCGCCCTCGGCACCTACGACGACGACTGTCGGTGGGACTTGATCACCGGCATCGCCGCGGAGTGCCCGGACGACGTCCTCGAGGTCGCGGCCGGACTGCTTCGAGGATTCGGACGAACGCGGTCGTACGCTCGGCGCCGATATTCTCGGCCGTCTGGTCGCAGTGGAGCCCAGTACCCGCGGCGCCGCCCTGCACGCTCTTCTCGAGGCGCTCGGCCCCGAGAAAGCGGCCGCTCCACTCGCCTCCATCGTGGCGGCTCTTGGGCATGTCGGCGATGCCGGGGCGCTCGGACTGATCTTCCCCCTGGCGGTTCACGAGAACGCGGAGGTCAGGCTGGCGGTCGCCTTCACCGTGGCCACGCTGAGTCCGCAGCCGCTCGTTGCGGAGGCTCGCGTCGCGCTGATCCGCCTTTCCCGCGACGACAACCCGGAAGTCCGCGACTGGGCCACCTTCGGTCTCGGGACCCTCTCCAATGCGGACGGACCCGACGTGCGCGCGGCCCTGCTGGCCCGAGCGGAGGACTCCTACCACGAGACTCGGGCGGAGGCCCTCTTCGGTCTGGCGGTCCGACGGGACCCGCGGGCGGTGCCGCACCTGATCCGCGCGCTCCAGTCCCCCACGGCGGGCGGCCTCGAAGTCGAGGCTGCCGCCGCCGCGGCCGATCCGCGGCTGCTGCCGGCCCTGTGGGCGCTGCAGAGGGCCGGCGGAACGGACGAGATCCGACTGCGTCGGGCAATCGACCGCTGCTCCGGGCGGGACAGGCCGGCGCTAGCCCCCTAGCCGGCGACAGTCGTCAGGTCGACCAGGGTCCCTTCTCGGACGAGCCCGAACGCGGCCTCTATGTCGGCCGTCTGGAGGCGGTCGCGATCGAGGTGGGGAACGACCGATCGAATACGAGAGTGGGCCTCCGCCACTCCGGTCCCCGCACGAACTGGCCGTCCTCCGGTCGTGCTCAGATCCAGCCGGAGATCGAGCGCCTGGGCGCCAACCAGCAGCTCGAGAGCCAGGATTCGCTGGACGTTCGCGACTACGGCCATCGCGTGTCGGGCTGCGATCGCACCCATCGAGACGTGATCCTCCTGATTGGCCGACGTGGGGATCGAGTCGGCGCTGGCAGGGTGGGCCAGGACTTTGTTCTCGGACGCCAGGGCCGCCGCCGTGTACTGGAGGAGCATCATCCCCGACTCGAGGCCGCTGCCGTGGGAGAGGAAGGGCGGCAGACCGCCGTTGAGTCGCGCATCGACCAGCTAGCGCGATACGCCGCTCCGAGATCGCCCCGAGCTCGGAGATGGCGAGCTTGGCGAAGTCCAGGGCGAGGGCCACCGGCTCGCCGTGGAAATTGCCGCCGCTGATCACCAGACCGCCGCCGGTGGCTGCGGCCGTGGCATCGGCCACGCTCCCCTGAGGGAAGACGAGCGGGTTGTCCGTGGCCGAGTTCAGCTCGACGTCGAGGACGCCGCGCATGCGTGCCGCAGGTCCACGGTGCGGTCCGCGATGACGCTGGAATACGCAACGCAGCGAGTACGGATCCTGATCCTTGTGAGCCGAAGGATGGTGGCTGGCCATCAGCGTTGAGTCGCGCAGCAGCCAGCGCATCTCGGCCGGCGACGGCGATCTGGCCCGGGTGCGGCCGGGCCAGCTGATAGGCGGCCGCGTAGGCCACGTCCGTGCCCAGCAGCGCTTCGCAGCTGAGCGCCGCCGCCACACTCGCCGTGCGGGCGAGGCGGGCGGCGTCCGCGGAGACCAGCGCCCCGATCGCGGACATCATCTGCGTCCCGTTGAGAAGGGCCAGACCCTCCTTGGCCTGCAGCTCCAGCGGCTCGATGCCGGCGGCCTCGAGCGCATCGGCGGCCTCGAGGAACCGCCCGTCCACCTCGACTCGCCCTCGCCCGGTGAGTGGCAGAGCCAGGTGCGCCAGGGGCGCCAGGTCGCCAGACGCGCCGACGGACCCCTGGGAAGGGACGACCGGGTGGATGCCCAGGCGCAGCAGGTCGCACAGGCGATCGACGAGCAGGGGCCGGCAACCGGAATGACCCAGCGCCAGCGTGTTCGCCCGAAGGAGCAGCATCGCCCTGACGACGTCACGCGGCAGCGGTTCGCCGACACCGACGGCATGCGATACCAGCAGGTTCTCCTGGAGCCGGGCAGAATCGGCGGGATCGATGACAGTCGTGGCGAGGTCCCCAAAGCCCGTCGTCACCCCGTAGACGATCTCCCCGGCGGCGACCAGCCTCTCCACCACGCTGCGCGCCTCGGCCATCCGGGCGCGGGCGTCGTCGCCCAGCCTGACCCGCTGCCCACTCCGAGCGACGGCCTCCACGTCGGCGATGGAGAGATCCGCCCCAGTCAGGACGATCTCCGCCTCAGCGGGGAGTGGCTGCCGGAGCCTTTGCGACTCGGGCAGGTGCCTGTGCGATCCAGGGTCGGGAGTCCTGGGCGTGTCGCTCACGACATGAGGATAGCGGCCGCGTCCTGCCGCGGCGCGGGACGAAGCGATCAGCGCAGACGGTCGCCCCGCGGCTCGGTTATTCTGCCCAGCGTCCCCGCCGGCGTTGCCAGGCGATACTGCCACCCGCACCTACGAGGCGCTCGTGTTCGCCATCATCGACACGATGGTCATTCCGTTCCTCGACAGCCTATACGGCGCCGTCGGCTATCTGGGCGTGTTCGTGGCCATGGTCATCGAGTCGACGCTGCTGCCCCTGCCGTCGGAGCTCATCCTTCCCTTCGCCGGATGGAAGGTCGTCGATCCAGCGGCCATCGAGCCGCTTACGCATGGTCATTGGAACTTCTGGATCGTGGTGGTCATCGGGACGGCGGCGAACACCACCGGCTCGATCTTCGGCTACTACCTGGGCGCCAAGCTGGGCCGGCCCTTCCTGGACCGCTGGGGCCGGTTCCTGCTCATTCGCAAGCACGAGATCGATCAGGCGGAGTCCTTCTTTGCCCGGTGGGGCTCGCCGACCGCGTTCATCAGCCGCCTCCTGCCGGGCGTTCGGAGCGTGATCAGCTTCATCGCCGGTGTGTCGCACATGCCGATCGGCCGGTTCATCGTCTACTCGACCCTCGGAGCCATCCCCTGGACGATCGCCCTGGTCTACGCCGGAACCGTCCTTGGCTCGAACTAGCTGCAGATCCGGGACGCCATGCGGCCGTTCGACACACTGATCCTGGTCGCGTGCGTGGCCGCGGTCGTCGCTTTCGTGTGGTGGCGGCTGGGTCATCCGGGCCTGCGGGGCCGTCAGTCGGCGGCTTAGGCGCACACGAGCCTCGCCGATTCGGGGTGGTCTCCTCGATCGATCGGCGACTCCCAATCTGGGCCGGCGTGCACTGTCGGGCCAACTCGTGGCAGACTAGGACTCGGTCAGGGGGCGTCCAGGGGGCGTCCAGGGTGGCCGCCGAAGCTACGGGTAACACTGATGCGCAGTAGACCAACCAGCGTCCGGTCGGAGGCGCTGAGCATCGATGCGAGCAAGCGGCGAGACCCCAGCCACAGTCCTGGGATCGCGTGAGCACGGCTAGAGACCACTCGGCTCCGCTCAGGGGAATCGCGTCCGGCACGGTAGGGATCGGGCCGATGGCCCGGCCAAGCGCCAAAGTGGCGACCTCGGGTCAGCGTATGGCCCATCGGGCCCGGCGCGGGCCACTCCACGCCCTGGCCCTGCTGGCTCAGGCGCTCGTCCCGGCCTGGTGGCGAACTCGGTACCAATCGACAGGCACGATCGCCGCGACCGCCTCAGACGGTGAGATCGGCGCCAGTGGCATGGCGGACCCCGCGTCCAAAGACGGATCGACGAAGCTCTCGGGCGCTACCGGCCCCTACGGGCACGGCGAGATAACCCGGCTCACCCGCAAGTACATGGCCGGATCCGTGCGTCGCAGCCGAGCCTCAGAGTTGCGCCCCGGCGGTCTCGAGGGCGGACTCGAGCGTCTCGCCCGCCGCGCCCTTCCCAGGGAACCGCACCGTCGTGAGCTGGCCGGCGTGCTGGTCCTGGTTCTGGCCGCGTGCGCACTTTCCGCGGGTCTTCCCGGGGTATGGGCAGCCCATTCGGACCCGTCCGAGCCGGGAGCCGGGCTCGCCGCCAACCTGGCGCCGGTCGACCCGACCGGTTCGGCCTCCCCGTCGATTGCCAGCGAGACGGCGACGCCGACGCCTAGTCCGACCGAGATCCCCTCTCCGTCGGATAGCCCCACGCCGCTGCCCACGCCCGCTCCAACCAAGACGCCCGTCAAGGCGCCTGCTCCGGCCAAGGTGTACTCATTCGTGGCTCTGGGCGACTCGCTGACCTCCGGCTACGGCGACCCGGGACCGTCCTGGCCGTCACGCTTGGATTCCCAGGATGCCCATCTGCGCCTGCTCCATAACGCCGGCGTCCCGGGCAACCTGACGAGCGACATGCGGGCTCGCCTCGACAGCGACGTGCTCGCCTACAAGCCCGAAGTGTTGTTCGTCATGGGCGGCACTAACGACATCGGTCACAACATCAGCGCCGCAGCGACCATCGCCAACCTCAGGGCGATCATCGTGGCCGCGAAGGCCAAGGGAATCAAGGTAATCATGATGACCATTCCGCCGGACTCGTATCCCGCACAAGCCGGCGCGATCAATTCGCTCAACTCGCAGATCATCCATCTCGCCAACAGCTACGTCCTGGCCTATGTCGACGTCCACGCAGTGCTGGCGACATCCGACGGCGTCTACGTTCGAAAGTTCACGGTCGACGGTCTGCACTTGAGTGCGCTAGGCGCTCAGACGGTGGCGAACGCGGTTCAAGCCCGCGTCAAGCGATACGGCATGTAGCGATTCGCGAACGAAGTACGGGGGCGCGGCACAGGGGCGGCGAGGCGGCACAGGGGCGGCGAGGCCACACCGGCTCCGTTAGCTCACTGCCCGACCTCGTTGGCCTCGGTGGCCGGAGGCTTTGGGGCGGAAGAGACGGCCGCCGGCGTCGGCACCGGCGTTGGCCCCTCCGGCCCAAACCCGTGGGGCAATCGCCCGGCCGCGGGCAGGACCGCCATGGCAATCAGGCCGATGGCTGCCGTCCCCAGGCAGGCGGAGATCACGTACAGCCCTCGGATCGTCAGCCAGCCCGCCAGGAGACCGCCCAGCCCAGATCCGATGATCGAGGACATGCTGAAGGTCACGCTGTTGAGAATCCCCTGGGCCGTGGCCGCGGTTCCCCGGGGCGCCTGGTTCGAGACGAAGGCGATGCCGCCGATCAGCAGCAGCCCGTAGCCGAGGCCCTGGATCAGGGACAGTCCGATCAGGACGGACGGATCGGTGAAGATCACGTTCGCTATCTGGCGAGTGACGAGGATCGCCATGCCCAGGACGATCAGCCGCTCGGTCCCGAACCGGCGCGCCAGCTGCGGGAAGAAGAGCATCGAGGGGATTTCGAGCGCGGCCGCGAACGACCACGCCCAGCCGACCGCCTCGCTGGATCCGCCGAGCTGGCGGACGTAGATCGAGAAGAAGGCGACCTGCGAGTAGACCGAGGTCCAGCCCACAAGGGCGCCGATGAGGAACAAGGCGATCGGCCGGTGGCCCAGGACACGGCCCGGCGCCCGGCGGAGGCCGCCGACGCGCACGCCGGTCGACCGCCCCGGCAGCATCGTCGACGCGAGGCCGCCAAGCAGGACCATCGGGACGAAGATCAGGAAGAGGGCGACATATCCCTCCGCGCGGACGAGGATGCCGATGATCGGGGCGGCGATCATGAAGCTGAACGACCCCCACATCCGAACGTGCGCGTAGCGAGTCCGGTCGCTGCCGGCCATGTCGAGCACCCGAACATCCATCATCGGGGCCATGCCGGACAGGCCGCCGGCGAAGGCTGCGGCGCACGGCACGAGCAGTGGCGATGCGCCAACGCTAGCCAGGCCGACCCCACCCACGGTAGCGATGACAGCGGCGAGGGGAATGTACAGCCGCGAGGTGGGGAAGCGGTCGTGGACCATGCCCCACGCCGGGGCGCATACGAGGGCGACCGCCGAAGTGAAGGCCGCCAGGGCGCCGATGCCCTCGAACGGAATGCCGAGGCTCTGGTAGTAGAGGGATAGATAGGGCGCGTAGGCGGCGACCGCCGCGTACAGGAAGACGTAGGCGATCGATGCCCGAGCCAACTCGAGATCCGGCCTCCCTGCTTGCCGCGCGGTGCACGCGGTCCGCTCTACCCTGCCTCAGTCTGCCACCTGAGGCCGCGAGACGCTGCAGGAAGGCGCTACCAAGAAGCCTCGGCCCTGCCAGCTAACCTGGGGTGGCGGTTGGCCGCGCCACCGCCGTGTGGCGTAGAGTCAGCGCGGGCGGACGCTCCGCGCGGTACCAAAGGGTTGAGGCAGGATGAGGCGAGCGGCTGAGAACGGACTCCTGGTCGTCATGATCGGCCTGCTCATCGCGGAGTGGGCGATCCTAGTCACGATGCCGATAACGTGGAGTCGCGTCGTCGGGTTCGACTACCAACCCTACGTCCAGGCGGCCTCTCACTGGCTGTCGAGCGGCTCGTTCTACCTGCCCTACCAGCTTGCGGGACCGTACCCGGTCGTCGAGCGCGAGATCATGTACCCGCCGACCGTGCTGCTACTCCTCGTACCTTTCACGGTCTTGCCAGCACCGCTTTGGTGGGCCATCCCGACTACCGTCACCGCCTGGTTCGTCGCCTCCTGCCGGCCATCCAGGCTCGGCTGGATAGCAGTCCTCGCATGCCTCGCGTACCCGTGGTCATCGGAGATCTGGCTCGCCGGGAATCCGGTGATTTGGGTTGTGGCGGGAGTCGCGGCGGCGCCACGCTTGGGCTGGCCAGCGGTAATCGTGGCTATCAAGCCTCAGTTCGCGCCGCTCGCAGTTTTCGGGTTCGGCAAGCGATCCTTCTGGCTCGCGGCTGGCCTGATCGCCGCGGCGTCCCTCCTCATGCTTCCGTTATGGCTCGACTGGGTGACCGCATTGCGCAACGTCGAGAGCTGGCCGGGTGGCAACTGGGCCTATTGGCTCAACAACCTGCCGCTGCTCGCAGTGCCGCCTATCGCGTGGGCGTCGCGGAGTAGAGAGCGACGGCGAGGTGGAGGCAGCTGGCTCGGGGCTGGTCCCGGCGTTGGGCGGTCGGCCCTCAGTGACCCAGTCCACGAAGGCTCCGAGTCCGTCGGCGCTCGCCCCTCCGCCACGTCCCTGCGGTAGGCGCAGTCTCAGAGACGAAGCTCCAGCTGAGCTTTCGTACGGGAGGAGACTTACCTCAGTCCCAGGGTGCCTCGCCCGGGGCGCGGAGGTGGCTCACGTCATTGGCGAGGATCAGTTGGGCTCCATCGGGGCCGTCTTCGCGCTCGTAGCGCAGCACCGTCAGGTTCGTGTTGCCCTGGATGAAGCGGCGTCGGTAGTCGCGCACAGGGACTCCCAGCGCGACGCACAGGAGAATGCGGTTGATGGTGCCGTGGGCGACGAGCAGGACGCGGCGCTCGCCCTCGGATTCGGCCTGGGTCTCGGAGACGACGGTCCCAGCGCCGCCCGCCTCCGGATAGTGACGCCGTCCGCCCCGGCCATCGGCCCGCGCGAGACCCGGCTCGTGGTCCTCCGAATCCAGGAGGTCTACCAGGAGACTCAAGACGCGGCTCGCCACCTCGTCGCCCGACTCGCCTCCCGGCGCGTGGTTGGCCGCAGGATCGCTCTCCCAGCTCGCCAGAAGCTCTGGGTCGTGGGCCTCGATCTCGGCGTTGGTCATGCCTTCCCAGCGACCGTAGTCGCGCTCGCGCAGCCTGTCGTCGACCTCCACCGGCCGGCCTGTCGCCACGATCTGGGCGGTCTCGAGGGCACGAAGCATGGGGCTCGAAAGGATGCGGTCGATTCGAACGCCGGCCAGCCGATGCGCCAGCTCCTCGGCCTGACGGCGACCCGCGGCCCGTAGCGGCACATCGAGCTGGCCTCCCAGCCAGACGGTCTCGCCGACGTCGGGCAACCCGTGTCGAGTCAGGATCAGGTCGAGCACGGCGCCCGCCCTAGAAGAGGCCCACGATGTTGCCGTCCGCGTCGATGTCGATCGACTCGCCGGCCGGGTGCGAAGGGAGCCCCGGCATGGTGCGCATCTCGCCGAGCAGCGGAGTGACGAAGCCCGCCCCGGCGGAGAGATGGACCTCTCGGATCGGAACTCGGAAACCCGTGGGCCGGCCCTTCAACCCAGGGTCGTGGCTCAGTGAAAGGTGGGTCTTGGCCATGCAGACCGGGAGTTTGCCGAAGCCCAGGTCCTCGTAGAGCTTCAGGGCTCGGGTTGCGGCAGGCAGCTCGTCCACGCCGCGGGCGCCGTAGATGCGAACGGCGATCGTCTCGATCTTCTCGCGCAGCGGGGCATCGTCCGGATAGAGCAGCTGGAAGTCCGGAGCTCCTTCCTCTGCGGCCGACCAGACGGCCCGGGCCAGGTCCTCGGCGCCCGCGCCCCCCTGCGCGAAGTGGCGGCTGACGACGACTTCGCGCGCCCCTGCTGCCAGGGCCACCTCGCGGATTGCGGCCACTTCTGCCTCCGTGTCGGATGGGAAGTGGTTGACGGCGACGACCACCGGAACGTTGAAGTAGCGCACGTTCTCGATCTGGGCAGCGAGGTTGGCCGAGCCGCGCCGCACCGCCTCCACGTTCTCCTGCTCGAGGGCAGGATCGAGTGGCCTGCCGGCGACTATCCGGCCCACGCCGCCGTGCATCTTGAGCGCGCGTACCGTCGCCACCATCACCGCGGCGTCCGGCCGAAGCCCGCTCTGGCGGCACTTGATGTCGAAGAACTTCTCGGCGCCCATGTCCGCACCGAAGCCGGCCTCGGTGCAGGCGATCTCGCAGGTAGCCAGCGCCAGACGATCGGCCAGGATGCTGTTATTGCCGTGGGCGATGTTGGCGAACGGACCGCAATGGACGAAAGCGGGTCCGCCCTCCAGCGTCTGCAGCAAGTTTGGCTTGATCGCGTCGCGCAGAAGAACGGTCATCGCGCCAGCGCAGCGGAGGTCTTCGGCGGTGATGCGGCCACCGTCGAAGGTGGTGGCGACCACCATCCGGCCCAGGCGAGCCCGCAGGTCCTGCAGGTCCGACGCGAGCGCCAGGACCGCCATCACCTCGCTGGCGACGGTGATCTGCCATTCGGTTTCGCGCGGGTAGCCGTTCTCTCGCCCGCCGAGTCCTACGATGGCCTTCCGGATGGCTCGATCGCTGATGTCGACGACCCGCGGCCAGAGGACGCCCAGCGGATCGATCCCGAGCGGGTTGCCGTGAGTAAGCGAGTTGTCGACGAAGGCGGCCAGCAGGTTGTGGGCCGCTCCGACGGCGTGGTTGTCGCCGGTCAGGTGGAGGTTGAGGTCCTCCATCGGGATCACCTGGCTGTACCCGCCGCCCGCGGCGCCGCCCTTGATCCCGAAGACCGGTCCGAGCGACGGCTGCCGGATGCAGACCGCGGCCCGGTGGCCGATCCGGTTCAAGCCCTGGACCACACCGATGGCGGTGGTCGTCTTGCCTTCGCCCAGCGGCGTGGGCGTGATCGCGGTGACGACGACGTACTTGCCGCGCTTGCCGGTCGCTGCCGCCTCCGCCTCGAGCCGCTCGATCCCCTCCAGGCGGACCTTGGCCTTGATAGGGTCCGTACAGTTCCACCTCGTCGTCGCGCAGCCCCAGCTCTCGGGCGAGGTCCATGATCGGCCGCGGCGTGACGGAGCGGGCGATCTCCAGGCTCGAGGGCAACGGCGAGGCCGGTGTCATCCCGCGGCGCCCCGGCCGGCCACCGCCGGAGACAACCCGCCCGCCCGTGCCCCCAGCTCAGCCTGGTCCGTGGCGGCTCGGAAAAGGTGGCTCAGCAGCAGCGCGTTGGTAAGCGGCCCTACGCCGCCGGGCACTGGCGTGATCGCCGAGACAACGCCCCTCGCCGAGTCGAAGTCCACATCTCCGACGAGCTTCTCCCCGCCATGCCCGTCGCTCACGACGTTGATGCCGACGTCCACGACCACGACCCCCGGCGAAAGCATCTCCCCGGTGACCAGGCCCGGACGGCCCGCCGCCACGACCAGGATCTCCGCGTCGCGGGTGTGGCGGCCCAGATCGCGCGTCCTGGAATGAAGCACCGTGACGCTTCCGTGCTCGCGCAGGAGGAGCAGCGCCGCCGGCTTGCCGACGACGTTCGACCGCCCGACCACCACCACACGCTTCCCGGCGATCTCGACGCCGGAGCGCTTGAGGATTTCGACCGAGGCCTGGGCCGTGGCCGGGAGGAAGCCGTCGTAGCCCAGCGAGAGCAGCCCGGCGTTGCGGGGATGGATGCCGTCGATGTCCTTGGCCGGGTCGATGGAGTCGATGACCGTCCGCAGGGGGATATGGGGCGGGAGCGGCATCTGGACGATGATCCCGGCAACGACCGGGTCCGCGTTGAGACGCTCGATCTCCGTACAGAGCGCGTCCGCGGTCACGTCCGAGCCGATCTCGACCAGCCGGCCATCGACGCCGACCTTCTCGCAAGCACGGAGGATCTGGCGGAGATACACGGCCGAAGGTGCCTCTGCGCCGACCATCACGACGGCGAGCGCCGGGGTGCGGCCCCAGCGCTCCCTGAACCTGGCGAAGTCTTCGGTCAAGCCTGTGCGGATCTCGGCCGCGATCGGTCCGCCCGCCAGCATCCGGGGGCCGGCTCCGGCCGGAGCGGTCGCGCCGTCTCCGGCGCCGCTCATTCGTCCTCCGGATCGCTGACCCGACCCGATAGGACCGTCTCGCGAGTCCGCGACGCCAGGGCCGCGATGTCGTGCAGAGCCACGTCCAGCTTCTGGCTCATGGTCTCGTTGTATTCCTCGTCGCCGGTGGAGGGCAGGTTGATTCGAACGTTCTCGGCCGCCCCACGAGCCGCCGCCTCGCCCAGCAGGGCTGCCACGAGCACGTCGCTGGCGGCGTTGACGTTGCTTCGTCCCGCCAGCGCCTCCGCCGCGGCCACCAACGCGCCACAGGCCCTGACGCATTCCCAGGGAGCGTCGGATGCGGCGCGCGCCGCCGCCTGGATGGCAGCCGTGCGCACCGTGCGCTGCGGCTCGGTCTCGCGGGGCAGCTTGAGAGCGACCGCGTATCCCGCGTAAGCCTGCGCGTCACTGTCGGACAAGCGGAGGAACTCGGACGCAAGGTCTCGACCGGCCTCGGCGCAACGAGCGAGCGTCTTTTCGTAGGCGGCGTACTTGGCCCGGCCGGTCGAGAGGGCCGCGACCATGGCCACGAGCGACGCCCCGAGCGCCCCCGCGAGCGCCGAGGCCGCTCCCCCTCCAGGGACGGGCTCGGCCGACGAGAGGCTGTCGATGAACTGGCGAACGGTCAGATCCGCGAAGGAAACGGGCTCCTGCGTTTGGTCCATGGCGTGATTGTAGGGAACGGCAGGCCGCGGGCGTTCGACAACTTCCCGGAAAGGTCAATCGCGCCGTGCGCGCACGCCGATGGAAAGCCGAACCTCGGACTTACGCCCGTTCTCCAGGGTTCGGAGTGGGCGAACTGGGGCCGCGCGCCTCTGACGCTCAGCCGCCCCGATTCAGGAGAGGCCGACCTCGTCGTCGACGCCGTCGACCGTCCAGCGGCGCGACCGATGCCGGAAGCTCAAGGCGAGGCGAGCGCCCGGAGTCTCAACCTCGAACACCGTCCGAGGTCCCAACTCGACCCGGAAGGCCGAATGCTCTCGACGAACGGCGGTCAGCCGCCTGACTGGCAGGCGGACGTGGCCCCAGGTGATCTCACGCGGAGTGCCGTCGAACCAGTCGGTTCGAACGCGCACATCCATGGGCTCCATGCGGACGATGGCCATCGCGGTTGCTCCTCTTCGCATTGGCAGGCCGTCGCTCACTCGGGCATTGAGCTGAGAACGGACGTTCTATTACTTGCACAGGTTAGTCGAACGGATGTTCGATGTCAAGGCCGACGTCTCGTCCGTCCGGCCGCGAATGGAGCATCGCCTGCGTCGGTGACAGCTAGCGTGGCACGACGCGGCCGGTACCCGGGATCCTTCGCCCGATCAGTCCGACGCGATCTCAGGTCCGGGCCGCAGCCAGGCCGCGACCGCGGCCGCGGCGGCTCGCAGGCGGCCCTGGGCGACGGCGACGCCGAGCAGAACAACCAGTCCCCCGACGGGCTCGTGCCAGGCCACGCGCTCGCCCAGGAAGGCGACGCCCACCACGATCGCGAAGAGCGGCGTCAGGTACGTGACCATGCTCGCGGTCGATGGGCCCGCTTCCCTCACGATCTGGTAGTTGAGGGCGAAGGCGATCCCGGAGCCCAGCGCGCCCAGGCCGAGCATCGCCAGAACCGGGTTCGACGCGATCGGACCTGGCAGCGGACCCGCGGCGATCGCGAGCGGCAGAAGCACGGCCGCCCCGCAAGCGACCTGTCCGGTGGCGAGACCGATGCCGCTTTCCGGCAGCCCGGTGAGGTGCCGGCGCACGTACGGGAAGGCAATGCCGTAGCAGGTCACCGCCCCGACGCACGCGGCAATGCCGGTCCACTCGCCCGAACCCAGGCCCTGCCACACGCCGACGACGACGAGGATCCCCAGAAAGCCGACCAGCAGCCCGATGACGCGCTCGGCGTTTGGGTTCTCCTCCGGAAAGGCGAGCAGGATCACGGCCAGGGTGGTGAGCGGAGTGGCGGCGTTGATGATGCCCGCCAGCACGGACGAGACGTGCGTCTCGCCGATCGCGAAGAGCGTGAACGGCACGCTGTTCATCAGCATCGCCACGACGAATAGGTGACGCCAGGTCGAACGGCTGCGCGGCAGCCGCGCTCCGGTGATGAGCGAAAGGACGATCAGGGCCGCCGCCCCGATGGCCAACCGGACGAAGGCCACCTGCACCGGCGCGAGCATCTGCAGCCCCAGCTTGATCCACCAGAACGAGCAGCCCCAGGTGGCGGCCAGCATGACGAAGACAAGCTGCCAGGGGAGAAGGTGCTGACGCTCGGGGGCGCTGGAGCTCATTGGCAGACGTTACTCGCTCGCGGCGTTTCGGTGCTTCCGGGACCGTGCTTTGACGATTCGTGCCCAAAGCCGCCGGCCGGAAGCCGGCCGATCGAGAGCCCGCTATTCTCGGCGGCATGAATACATCTGAGCGTTTCTCGGCCGTGGGGCGGGTCGCCACGGACGCCGAATGGGCGGCCATATCCGAGCGCCGGGCGGCAAGGCCATTCCTCTTCCTGGTGACAAGCACGGGGATCCTGTGCACGCCGGGCTGCCCTGCCCGAAACCCCGGTCGTGATCGCGTTCGAGTGGTAACCGGGCCCGAGGAGGCCCTGGCGGCTGGAGCCCGAGCGTGCCTGCGCTGCCGGCCGGATCGACTGTTCGGCTTCGAAACGAAGGGGCCGGCAGCGGGCGCGGCCACGGGGGGCCCAGTCGAGATCGCCGCGGCCCGCATCGCCGCGGCTCTGGATGCCGGCGACGACCTGCCGACCGACCGCGAGCTGGCCGGACCGCTCGGCATCACCGAGCGGCGGCTTCGAGAGATGTTTCGGGAGAGGCTCGGCGTGACGCCTCGAGCCTGGGCGGTGGCCCGGCGGGCGGAGCTGCTCCGCTCCCGGCTGGCCGGCGGCCAGCCGGTGCTTCCGGCGCTCTACGACGTTGGATACGGCTCCGCGAGCGCGGCGTACGAAGCCGCGAACGGAGAGCTGGGAATGGCCCCGGGGCGGTATCGAACCGGCGCCGCGGGCGAGTCCATCCGCTGGACCATCGCTCCGATCCCCGAGGGAGTGGCACTGGTCGCGGCCACAGAGCGGGGGCTCTGCTCCATCCTGATGGGCCACGAGACGGAGGCCCTGGCGTCCGAGCTGCGAGCAGAGTTCCCGCAGGCGGCCGTCGCCCGCGACGACGCCGCCCTTACTTACGTGGCCTCGATCGTGTCGGACCTGGCCGTCGGCCGGCGCCGCCCCGAGGCTGATGCTCTGCCGCTCGACGTCCACGCGACGGCCTTCCGGCGCCGGGTCTGGGAAGCGCTCCGCCGCATCCCCGCCGGCGAGACTCGCTCCTACGGGGAGATCGCAGCGGCCGTCGGTGCGCCGAGGGCGGCCAGGGCGGTCGGAACCGCCTGCGCCACGAACCCGATCCCGATCGTCGTGCCGTGCCACCGGGTCGTGGGCGCGCACGGCTCGCTGGGCGGCTACGCCGGAGGCCTGGCCCGCAAGCGCCAGCTCCTCGACGCGGAGGCCGCGGAGAACAAAGGTGCAGATCCCAAGCTCGAGGCTGTGGGCTAGCTCTCGTCCTCGACCTTCGGGACGCCGATGCGGCCCTCCACCGCCGAGTTCGGATCGCGCTCGAAGGGGGCCGGCAGCGGGCGATGCAGCAGGCTGGCCCGGGTGACGGCCCTATCCCCGAAACGGCGCCGGACGGCGTCCGTGGCGTTCACGACGCGCCGCTGCTTGGAGTCCACGATCTCGAACATGCTCGTCTGCTCCGGCTCGCCGAGCTGAGTGGCCGCCACTCCCAGCAGCCTGATCTTCTTGCCCCGAACCTCCGGACGGGCCAGCTCTACGGCGGCCCGCCACATCGGCTCCGTCAGGTCCGACGGCTCCGGCAGATGCTTCTGGCGGGTGATCGTCCGGAAGTGCGAGTCCCGGATCTTGACCGCCACCGTTCCGGCGCGGATGCCGGCCGCTCGCAGTCGCGCTGTGACCCCTTCGGTCAGGGCCAGCAGCGTCCGCTCGATCTCCGCCTGATCCGTCACGTCGAGCGCGAAGGTCGTCTCGTGGCTCACCGATTTCGCCGCCTCGCCGCCGCCGATCACCGGATCGGAGTCGATGCCGAGGGCCCTATCGTGCAGCGTCCCGCCGTGGTCGCCGAGGGCTCGTTTGAGCGTCTCCGGCGGCAGCGCCGCAAGCTCGCCTATCGTTCGAATCCCGAGTCCGTGCAGCCGTTCGGCCGTCTTGGGCCCGATTCCCCACAGCCGCCGGATCTCGAGGGGCGCGAGGAAGGCGGCCTCCTCTCCCGGCTGGACCACCACCAGGCCGTCGGGTTTGCGCAGGTCGCTGCCCACCTTCGCGATCAGCTTGTTGGTCGCCACGCCGACCGAAACGGTGAGGCCGGTGGCAGCCACAACCTCGGCCTTGATGCGCCGGGCGATCTCCGGCGCCGGTCCGAACAGCGCCTCGGAGCCGGCAACGTCCAGGAAGGCTTCGTCGATCGAGACCTGTTCCACGGCCGGCGTGAATCCTCGCAGCACGGCCATCACCTCGCGGCTGACGCGCTGGTACTTGGCCCCGTCCACCGGCACGAAGATTCCCTGTGGGCAGAGCTGCAGCGCCGTCCGGAGCGGCATCGCCGAATGCACGCCGAACTTGCGCGCTTCGTAGCTGCAGGTGCTGACGACTCCACGGGAGTGCGGGTCGCCGCCGACGATAACCGGCTTGCCTCTGAGCTCCGGCCGGTCCCGCTGCTCAACCGCGGCGAAGAAGGCGTCGAGGTCCACGTGGATGATGTGGAGGAGGGAGCCGCCGGCGTTCATGCCCCAAATGATGGCGCGGCGGCCCGGTCGTGGCGAGGGCCCAGTGGCGGCGCGGCGCTCGACTTGCGGAATCCCCACCAGGGCGCGAGCCGCGACGCCTGACTCCGGATCCTGGCGCCCGCTACCCTTCGCAGATGCAGTACGCCATCGACATCCCGAACTTCGGCGCGTTCGCCGACCCGCATCTCACCGCGGACGTGGCGCGCGACGCCGAGGCTGCCGGCTGGGATGCGGTGTGGGTCTGGGACCACATCCAACGTGACCCGGGCGTGCCCTACGCCGACCCCTGGGTGCTGCTTACCGTAATCGCTCTGGCAACCAGCCGAGTCCGCCTCGGCCCGATGGTCACGCCGCTCCCTCGTCGCCGGCCCTGGCTCGTGGCACGGGAGGCGGTCACGCTGGACGTCCTATCCGGCGGACGGTTCACCCTCGGCGTAGGGCAACGGCAGCCCCGTCCGCGAGTTCACCGCCTTCGGCGAAGAGGCCGACCTCCGCGTTCGGGCCGGCATGCTGGACGAGGGACTGGCGATCATCGACGGGCTGTTCTCCGGACGGCCGTTCTCGTTCCGGGGCGAGCACTATCGGCTCGATGAGGTCGAGTTCCTGCCGGTGCCGCTGCAGCGACCCAGGATCCCCGTCTGGCTGGCCGCGACCTGGCCGGTCCGCGCCCCGTTCCGGCGGGCAGCCCAATGGGACGGCGTGTGGCCTCTCCGGCGCAATCCAGACGGAACTGCGGCCCCTCTCTCGCCCGAGGACGTGCGCGGCGTGCGAGAGATGATCGCCGAGGAACGCGCTGCCGCCGGCCGGCCCGCCGCGGAGACGTTCGACGTCCTCGTCCACGGAGTGACCGCCGGAGACGACCCGGCCCGGGACGCCGAGACCACCCGCGCCCTCGCCGAGGCCGGCGCCACCTGGTGGACCGAGCGCATCAACCCGCTTCGCGGCTCGCTCGAGCAAATGCGCGAGAGGGTTCGCCAGGGGCCGCCGCGCTTCTAGCTCGCGGGGTTCCGCCGATCGCCCGCAATTCGAGGTTCAGGAGGAGTCAGGGCCGATGACGGATGTCTCGCGGGAACGGATGGCGGCCCAGCTACTTACTGGACCGCCCGCCTCGGCTGCGGTAGACGTCGTGGAGAGGCTGCTGGCCGTTCAGGCGCAGGATCCGCGTGGAGCACGCCTGGCGATTCGGGCCCGGAGTGTCGGCCTCGTAGCCGGCGACGTGGACCGGGGGTTGACCCAGGACCGCACCCTGCTGATCTCGTGGCTCAATCGCGGCACACTCCATCGGTGCGCGTGCGCCGCGAAGACTATCCTTGGCTGCACAAGTCGCGACGCCGCAACTCCTCACCGGCAACACCCGCCGCCTGGCGCAGGAGGGCGTCGACGCCCGACTCCGCGGTGAGCGCGGCGAGTCGACGCCAGGCGCGCTGAGCGCCGCGTGCGCCGCGGCCCTAGCGCCAGGCCGGCGCGCTGGCTCACATCCTGGCGCGGGGGACCTTCGGGGCCTCGTCATCCGGGGGCCCGATGGTCGCGCCGCGGCTCGTCGGCCGGCGCCGCCCCACCCAAAACAGCGCGAACGCCCCGAGACGAGCGGCCGCCGGCCAGCATGATCGCCGACTCGAGCGCCACGACCTGCCAGTAGTTGTCACCGGTTATGACATACCAGGCCAGCTGCGGGCCGATCGACGACGGATCCGGCTCGTGACCCGGGGCGTACTGGCACCCGATCACGCCATTGGAGAGCGAGCAGTCCGTCCCCGTGTACACCTTGCCGTCCAGGTACAGAACGTCTGACTGGTACACCATGTAGTTCGCCCGGCGAATGGACGCCGGGCATCTCCAGCACCGCCATGCCGTGGAGCACGTAGGCGGTCCGTCAGCGGCTCCCAGGTGGCGCGGGCGAAGAGGCACACGATCAGGGCCACGATCACCACCGGCATCGTCCGGCCGAACAGCGTTCCCAGGGCCACGGTACCCATGAGCGCGGCCACTCCCCATAGAACGAAGAACACGCCGCGCGAAGTGAAGTAGTGGAACGAGGCGTGGGGATCGATGCCAGGCTCCTGAGCGCCACGCAGAACGTCGGCTGCCAGACCGGCGATCAGCAAGAGCGGCACGACCAGCAGCAACGCCGCGAGGATCCTTCCCGCCAGCCACTTCCAACGTGCCCCGGCAAGGGCCCAGGAAAGCGGCGCAGTTCCCTGCTCGAGTTCCCGGGCCACCAACGGCGCGCCCATCGCGATGCCGACGAAGAACGGCAGCACGTCGCCCAGCGACGACACGATCCGCACGTCCAAGCTGGTCAGCGCGTCGGTGAACCGCTGGCTTGGCAGCTGGCAGGCAACGGGTATCCAGGATGAGTTCGTGGGTCCGTTCCAATAGGGCACGCCTCCGTCCACCAGGCACGAAGCCGGGACGCCGACCGAGTTGAGATGCCAGCTCGCCAGAAGCGCCCAACGCCGCGGCCCCGAGGCACGCGACCGCCACGGCCAATGTCTCGAAGCGCTGCTGCTTGTAGGTCGAGCCGAACGCGATCGAACACGTCGTCTCCCTCGCCCTCAGCCTCAGTAGGGCCGCCGCCGGTCCACCCAGACAAAGGCGATTGCGCCGCAGAACAACGATCCCAGCAGCAGGAGGCCCGACTCCAGGGCGACGGTCTGCCAGTACCACGACCCCGGGATGACGTACTGGATCTGCTGGGGCATGTGGCTCGGATCGATGGTCGGTGTCTGGCACGCCACGCCACCGTCGCCCAGCTTCGGATGTCCGGCGTGGCCGACGCACCCGGCGAGCTCGAGGCGCCCGGCGAGCTGGAGTCGGCAGGAGAGGTCGAGGCGCTCGGCGTCGGCGTCGGGATCGGCACGCACACCATGTTCTGCTCGTACCAGGCATTGACCTGAGCGTCGGTCACTTCCTTGCCGTCGATGAACGACTTGTAGTAGACGTACATGTCGGCGTAGGCCGGGCCTCCCGGGCCGTAGACCACATAGCCCTGCTGCTGCTGCTGGTCCTGCTGGTCCTGCTGCACGGCGAACGGCCTCAGGACGAAGTGGGTCATGCCGGAATCCCACGCAGCTCTCACGAAGAAACAGACAACGAGCGCGATGACCACGGCGGGCATGGTCCGACCGAGAAGGGTGCCCAGGGCAAAGGTCCCGGCGAACGCGGCCAGCGCCCAGAAGACATCGATGACGCCCCGGCCCAGGTAGTTGGAGAATGAGGCGTAGGGGTTCAGGCCGGGGTTCAGAGCGCCCTCCAGCACGTTGGCGGCCAGACCCACCGCGAGCATCAGCGGCGCGAGAAGCAGGACCCCTGCCAGAACCTTGCCCAGAAGCCAGCGCCGCCGAGAGCCCGAGAGGGCCCAGGAGAGTGGCGCCGTCCCCTGTTCGATCTCCCTGGCCACCAGTGGCGCCCCCACGACGATCCCCGCGAGCAGCGGCACGAGCAGAAGCAGGAGCTGGACGAGGTTCATGTCCAGGCTTCCCTTCGTATCGAAGAACGACTTCGCGAGTTCGTTGCAGTGCGCCTGGGCCGCGGTGATCGGCGCCTGCGACGGATCCATGTACCCGCCTTGATAGCTTTGCAGGCACGACAGCGGCACGTTCAGGGAGTTGAGCCGATAGGCCTCGATCAGGGCCGCGAGCCGTCAACCCGACGCAGACGATCGTTACCGCGATCGTCTCGAAGCGGTGCTGCTTGAGCGTCAGCCGGATTCGGGAAAGCATCGTCGTCCCCCTCAGTTGAGCTGCAGGCCGGTCGCCCCGCCCCGCGGCGAGGTAGCCCAGGACGACGTCCTCCAGGCTGGCGGCCTCGGTCGTCGCGCCGGAGCCGGCGCCCGGGTCGGCGCCGCCCGTCCGCCGGCGAGCCGCCACAGGGTCAGACGGCGTCCGCGCCCTTGCCCAGGAACGAGCCGATGGCGATCGCCGCCCGGCGGCGGCGAGTTCGAGCCTCGGTCAGCTGGTGGGCGCGTCGGGCTTCCTCGAGCGGGCAATCGAGCAGGACCTTGCCGGCGCCCGAGGATGACCAGCCGATCGCAGGCCTCCTCGACGTCGGTGACGATGTGCGACGAGAGCAGCGCGGTCGAGCCGTCCGACCGCATCGCGTCGATCAGAACCTGGATGAACTCGCGACGGGCCAGTGGGTCGAGGTTGGCGAGCGGCTCGTCGAGCAGCAGCACCTTCGCCCGCGTCCCCAGCGCGATCGCCAGGCCCGAGCTGGGCCGCCTGCCCGCCGGAGAGGGTGTCGGCCCGCTGGTCGAGCGGTATGCCGAGCTGGTTCGAGTCGCCGCCGCGCGTAGTCGGCGTCGAAGCCGGAGTGGAGGCTGCGGGCCATCGCCAGGTGATCGTCGACGCTCAGGCCGCGATACACGGCCGGGGTCTGCGGCACGTAGCCGACGCGCCGGAGCGCCTCGCTGCGGTGCCTCCACGGGTCGACCCCGTCCACCTCGACGCTGCCGGCGATTCGGCCGCTCGAAGGCCATGCAGATCGCGGATGAGAGTCGTCTTGCCGGCCCCGTTCGGCCCGACGAGCGCGGTGACGCTTCCGGCCGGAACGGAGAGATCGACCGCGTCGAGCGCGATCTTCTTGCCGAATCGCTTGCTCAGCCCGTGAGCTTCCAGCGCGACGCCCGTCGCCTGCGCCACAGAAGCTCCCGCGTCGGTCCCCACTCCCCACCTCCGACTACTCTCGCGCGCCGCGGGTTGCCCGACGCCCCTTGCGCCGAGTATAGGTGGCTGGAAGATCACGCGGAGCCTGGAACTCGCGCTGCCCGTGTCGGTATCATCCGCCCAGCCGCACTCACCATGCGCCCTCCGTCAGGCGGTCGATGCCCCTCTACCTTCGCAATGTGGTCGCGCAGATGCCCCTGGCAGCTCTCTTCTTCGGGGGCGGCCTGCTGGCGGTCGCCTGGGCTCTGCCACCGCTGGCGTTGCTGGTTGCCTGGCCGTTCCTGCTGGTGGTGCCCGGCTGGCTCCTCGTTGCCCGCGTCGCTCCGTCCATCTCGCCGCCCGGCCGGCTCGGTCTCGGAATCGTCGCCACGGTCTTCGCCTCCACGCATCTGATCAACCTCCTCTCGCTCATCGCGGGCGGTTTCCGGCCATGGGTCGTGCTCGCCGCCGTCTGGCTTCTGATGGCCGCCACCCTGGCGCTCGCCCGCCTCGAGCTGCCCGGCCTGGCCGCGCCGCCTCCCCTTGACGGCCTCGCGGAGCGGGCCAGGGAGACGCTCCGCCGCGATCGTACGGCGTGGCTCCTTGCCCTCGTCTCCGGTGCGATCGTCGGCGGCATCCTGTTCGTGGGCGCATGGCACGACACGAGCGGCGGCTGGGTCTCCGGCGGGTGGAACTGGAGCGATCTGCTTGTCCACGTCTCGATCGGCCAGAGCCTGATCGACGGCAACTTCCCGCCACAGGTGCCGTACTTCGCCGGAGTGCCGCTCACCTACCACTGGTTCGGCGACTTTCACGCGGCCATCCTCGCCAGCGTCTCCGGCGCGGATCTCATCGACGTCTTCTTCATCTCGAACGGCATCCTTGCGGCTGCCCTGGTGCTGCTGGTCTGGGAGCTCGCGCTCCGGCTCACCGGCGAGCGGCGAGTCGCCCTGATCGCGGCGATCCTCGCTCTCTTTGGGGGCGGGTTGGGCTGGATCCGCCTCCCGATGGACCTGCTGGCCGGGAGGGGCGATCTCCTCCATCTCGTGTCGACGACGCCTTACGACAACACGTGGGCCGGCGACTTCCCGCTGTTCCGAATCGCCTCCGTCCTTGGAACCGGGTTCGGACCGCATCGAGCCACCGCCTATGGGCTGCCGGGCCTGGTAGCCATCGCCCTGCTCGCCCACGCCTCGTTCGGCCGGCGCCCCGCAGGCGTGCTGGTGGCGGGAGTCCTCGCCGCCCTGCTGGCGCCGTTCCACTTCTACTTCTTCCCGGCGAGCTACCTGATCGTCGGCTTGCTCTGGCTCACCGCAAGAGCGTGGCGGATGCCGCGATGGGGCCTGGACCTGGCCCTCTTCCTCGGCCCGATCGTGCTGGCCGTGCCGTTCGTCGCGCCGGCGATCCAGGCGCAGGGGGCTCTGGGGTCCTTCCGTCTGGCGATCGGATGGTCGGAAGCGCCGCTGCCGCAGGGGCCGCCGGCGGTCGCCTTCTTCTATCTGACCAACCTCGGCCTGCCGTTCCTGCTGGCTCTGATCGCCGCGGTCCGACCTAACCTGCCCCATCGCGGCTGGCTGCTGACCTGGGCCCTGGCTCTGTTCCTGGTTCCCAACCTGGTGGTGGCGAGCGCCGTCGTGTTCGACATGAACAAGTACTTCCAGGTCCTCTGGATCGCCGTGGCGATCCTGGCCGCGTGGCTGATCCGGGGCTGGCCTCGCCCGCTCATCGCCGGCGTCCTGGTCTTCTCGAGCCTGTCGCCGGCTCTGGTGAGTGTCTGGTCCATGACCAGCAGCACGGTCGCGATGTCGAACGGCCAGGAGGCTGCGTCCCACTGGATAGCCGCCGAGACGCCGGAGCTCTCCGTCTTCGTGACCGACGCCTACATCGACAGCCCGGTGGACCTGGCCGGCAGGCTCCGAGTGACGACGTTCGGGCCCTACGCGGCCAATCTTGGCTATAACCCAGACCGGCGAGCCGCGGACGTGCACTCCGTCTACTGCGACGGCCCCACGGCAGCCGCCTCGATCATGGCCGGGTACGGGGCGACGTACGTCCTCTCGAGCGGCGGCCTGCTGGATTGCGGCGGCCACCCGCCCACCGACTTCGGCAGGAGCCCGCTGTTCGAGACCGTCTACTCGAAGGCCGGGGTGCAGATCTGGCATCTCCTGCCGGCGCCGCCGGGAGGATAGGCACCTGCGCCGCGGCCGCCGTTCTTGAATCGATCGGCAAGCCGGCCGGGCCCATTCGGCCCGCAGGTCGGCAGGTCGCTACCCTTCGCCTATGAATCCGTCGCGGGGCACGCTTGAACAGCAACGCGAGGGGGTCCAACAGGGCCCGCCGCGCTTCTGACGCCAGATGGCCCACGCGGCTCTTGAACGCCTGGTGGTTCGTGAGCGCCTGGCGGCGCAGCTTCTGAGCGGTCCTCCCGCCCGCGACCCCGGGGCAGTCGTGGCTCGCATCCTGGCAGTTCAAGGGCAGGACCCGCGCGGCGCACGGTTGGCGATCAGGGCAAGGAGCGCCGACTTGACCGCGGCCGACGTCGATCGCGCACTGACGGACGAGAAGTCGCTGCTCATCACGTGGCTGAACCGCGGGACTCTGCACCTCGTGACGAGCGAGGATTACCCGTGGCTATTCGCCCTTACCGCTCGGCGGCAACTCCCATGGGTCGAGCGCAGGCTGGCACAACTCGGGGTCACGCCTGACCGGGCCGAGAAGGCGGTCACAGTCATCGAGGCGACCCTGGCCAGCGAAGGGCCACTCACTCGAAGCCAGCTGCGAGACCGGATCGCCGCTCGGGGAGTGGCCACGGATGGCCAGGCGTTCATCCACCAGGTCGCGCTGGCCAGCCTGCGCGGCCTCGTCATCCGCGGACCTACTCGCGGACGCGAACAGTGCTTCGTCCTGACGCGAGACTGGCTCGGCCGTGCGCCCCGTGCCGCTCCGGAAGATGTCGACCGCGCTCTCGCCGAGCTGGCCCGTCGGTATCTGGCGGGGCACGGCCCCGCAACTGACCGCGATCTGGCGATATGGGCCGGCCTGCCACTCCGCGACGTGCGCAGCGGTTTGCGAGCCATCGCCTCCGAGCTGGCCGAGCGCGCAAACGGTCTGGTGGACCTGGCCGGCCGAAGCGACCCGCCAGAGTTACCCGGCCCGCGCCTCCTCGGTCCGTTCGATCCGCTGCTTCACGGCTGGGCTTCGCGCGAACCGATCGTCGGGGCCCACGGCTCGCTGGTCACGAGCAACGGCATATTCCGCCCCATCTTGCTGGTGAACGGGCACGCCGTCGGCACGTGGAGCCTGCAAGCCCGCCGGGTAGAGCTCCGGCCCTTCGAGGATCTCGATCAGGGGACGATGGCCGCCCTCGAATCGGACGGCCGCGAGGTCGTCCGCTACCTTGGAACAGCCGGGGGCTGAGAAGGGCCTCCGCTCTTGCTCAGCGCCGGGAGGCAACCGCCCGTTCGGGCTCCCCTGCTGCCCCTAGCCCTTGGGCTCGACGACGACCGTGACCTCGGGAGCCATGCCGGCGAAGACCTTGACCGCGACCTTGTAGGTGCCGAGCGACTTGAGCGGCTCGGGCAGCTCGATCTTGTGGCGGTCGACGGTGATGCCGCGCCGGCCGAGGGCCTCGGCGATCTCCTTGGCCGTTATGGAGCCGTAGAGCTTGCCGCCCTCGCCCACCTTCACGCCCAGGGTGAGCGTCGTGCTGCCGATGCGCGTGGCCGCGATCTCGGCTTCCTCGCGCTCCCGCTTGCGCTTCTCCTCGCGGCTGGCGATGTCGTGCTGCCAGGCGCGATAGGCGCCCCCGGCGGCGGGCACGGCGACTTTTCGGGGAATCAGGAAGTTCCGGGCATAGCCTTCGGCGACGTCCTTCATCTCGCCGCTCTTGCCGAGCTTGTCGACGTCGGCGGTCAGGATGACCTTCACGCGAAAGATTCCTCCTTGGCGATCCAGGAGCGAACACGCGGTCCGATCCTGGCTTTGATGACGAGCCGGCCTGCCTCGTCGAAAACTTCCGGCAGCCGGCGAATGATCTTCCGCACCGGGGCGGGGGTGAGGCGGCGCACCTGGTCCATGTCGCGCCGGAAAGCTTCGCGATCGATGTCGAGCTCATCGATCTTCTCTTCGAGGATCTCGTCCGGTATTCCGTCGAGGAACAGCTCGACTGCCAGCACGACGACCGCCAGGTCGTCGATGCCGCCCAGGATCGGGATTTCGTCGGGAATCAGGTCCCGGCCGACCAGCACGTAGCCTGCCGCGCCCACCAGGATGGCCTTGCGACTGGCGGAGACGCGAGCGTCAGACGCGAGAGCCCATACCAGCCGGGCGTACATCGGAACGCGGCTGGCAACCGGCACGAAGGCCAGCCAGCGAAGCGCGCGGAAGAGACCGCCCTTGCGGCGCCGTCGTCGTTTCGTCATTGCCAGACTCGTGCTCGCCATCCTCTGCCCGGCCCTCCGGGCCCTGGCCGCCGGGCAGGCCAACTCGCAGGACCGCTCCGGGGAATCGAGAGTCTATCAGGCGCCGCGCCCGACAACGAGACGGCGATTGTCTTCACATGCGCCGACCTTCGAATGCGGCCGGGAAGGGCCACGGTTGACCATAGTCGAAGTGTTGGCGGTCGGCGGCCGATATCCCTACGGGACGGTGGCGCGGAACGTGATGAACCTGGCGTAGGATCAACCCATTGGGGGGCTCCGGGACAGGGTAGATGAGCCAACAGACAGAGACAGCGCCGGAGCTCGGGGCGGTCCGGGCGCCTGCCAGCCACGGGGCGAGGCAGGCGTCGGCGGATGTCGAAGGCACCTGGCGGCCCGACTCGATCGCCTGGCTGATCGGGCTGCTCGGCGTCTTCGTCGTCTGCTATTCGCTGTGGTGGGTTTCGAGGCTCGGCGACACGTCTCAGACCGACCGCTTCACCGGCGCGGCCGTCCTGCCGGCGGGGCTGCTGGCCGTGGCCCTGTGCATTCGGCTGCGGCGAGTGGATCGCCTCGATCCCAAGACCAGACAGATGTGGTCGCTCGTCGGAGTCGCCTTCGGCGTCTACGGCCTGGGCGCGCTGGTTGCGCTCGCCAGTACTGCGGCGCCGAGCGTGGAGGTTCTCGCGCCATTGGCCTTCGTGCTGGAGATAGCGGCCTATCCGGTGGTGTGGGTCGCGCTGTCGGTTCAGCCATGGCCCAAGCGGACCGCCGACGACTTCGTTCTTATCAGTCTGGACGTCGCGATCGTCGCCTGGAGCGCGGCGATCCTCATCTGGCATTTCCTCCTCTACCCGGTCGCGAGGGACGCCGGAGCGGACTTCTTCACGACGTTCGGTGCGGCCGCGTTCCCGGTCGGCGACATAAGCCTGATCTTCGCCCTCGGCGCCATCGTCCTCTACGCGCAGCGAACCGCCACTCGGGCGGCCCTGGCCGTCGCGACGGTGGCAATCGTCTCCGTCTTCCTCGGAGACATGATCTCCGGCGTCGAGGATCTGCAGCGCAGCTACGTCCCGGGCGGCCTCTCGGGAGTGCTCTATTCGGGCGCCTCGATCGGCTTCGCCGCCGCGGCGTACATCCAGTGGAGAGCACCGGACCGCGACCGCGGCACGCCCGGGCTGGCCGACTACTCGCGGTCGATCCCATGGCTCCCGTACGTGGCGGTGGCGGTCGCCTTCGTGGCCCCAACCGTACGCGACTGGAACGACCCGGACATGCTCCGCCAGCACCTGCCGGCGACCGGGTTACTGATGGCCCTGGTCGTCGCGAGACTGGTGTTCACTGCCCGAGCGAACGCCCGTCTGGCGACCGCCGAGCGGGCGCGGCTCGCCGCGGCGGTGGACCAGGCCGCGGAGGCGATGGTCACCACGGATCGCGCCGGCAATGTCACTTACGTCAACCCCGCCTTCACGCGGATCACCGGCTACACGGCCGGCGAGGCGCTCGGCCGCAGCCTGGGGTTCCTGAGTGAGGGCGCGGACTCGACCCGCCTGGCGGAAGTCCGGGCCGCCTTCGGCCGAGGCGAAAACTGGGAAGGCCGGATCGTCGTCGAACGAAAGGACGGGACGGAAGTCGAGGTGACCATGGCGGTCGCGCCGCTGCGAGACGCCGCCGGCGCGATCTCAGGTTCGGTCGCGGTGGCCCGAGACATCTCGCACGAGCGCGCGCTCGAGGCTCAGCTGGCCCATGCCCAGCGAATGGAAGCGGTCGGTCGGCTGGCCGGAGGGATCGCCCATGACTTCAACAACATCCTGACGGCCATCAGCGGCTTCGGCGAGCTGGCCTCGGCCGAGGTCTCACCCGGCGACCCGGTGGCCGAGGACATCAGCGAGATCCTCAAGGCCTCCGAACGGGCCGCTGCGCTGACCAGGGCCCTCCTGGCCTTCAGCCGCCGCCAGGTCATGGAGCCGACCAGAGTCGACCTGAACGACGTCCTCGGCGGCCTGAGGCCGATGCTGGGCCTGATGCTAGGTGAGGACGTCGAACTGGTGATCCAGCCGGATCCCGAGCTGGGGCTGGCGCTGATCGACAGAGGCCAGCTCGAGCAGGTCATCATGAATCTGACGGTGAACGCCCGCGACGCCATGCCCGGCGGCGGCAGACTGACCATCGCCACCGCCAATGCCGACATCGACGCGCGCCACGTACGGTCCCACGTCGGCGCCGTCCCGGGACCGTACGTGAAGCTCACCGTCTCCGACACGGGGGCAGGCATGACGCCCCATGTGATGGAGCACGCGTTCGAGCCGTTCTTCACTACGAAGGAGCGCGACAAGGGCACGGGGCTCGGCCTGTCGACGGTCATCGGCGTGGTCCAGCAGAGCGGCGGCACGGTCGCCGTGGAGAGCTCGCCGGGCGGGGGCAGTGTCTTCACGATCCTCCTGCCGCGCGTCGGCGGGGCATCGGAGGCGGGCGAAACCGCGGGACTCGCAAGCCCGACGCGAGGCGGCACTGAGACGATCCTCGTGGCGGAAGACGAGGAGGCGGTTCGGCTGTACGTCGAACGCGTCCTGAGCGGGGCCGGCTATCGCGTCCTGGCAGCGGCCAACGGACAGGAGGCGCTGGCAATCGCGAAGACTCTGCCGCAGCTGGATCTGCTCTTCACGGACATGGTCATGCCGGGCATGGGCGGGCCGGAGCTCGTGAAGCTGCTCACGGCCGTGCAACCGCGGGTGCGAATCCTGTACGCGTCCGGCTACTCGGACGAGGCGCTGGCCCAGGACTTCAGGAGCGAGGGCCAGGCGTCGCTCCTCCCCAAGCCGTTCAGTGCGGATCGGCTCCTCGCCCGGGTCCGCGACGCTCTGGACAGCCCACGCTAGCTGGCCCGTACACAGCCTGGCGACTCCCGGGCCGGACCAGCCGCCGTGACAATCGCCAGACAAGAAGAAGGCCGCCCGCGAGGTGCGGACGTGCGCTGGACAAAGAGGCGCGGGAACGTATCGTTGGGGCGAGCCAGTCCGGACGGGACGTCCCGGACGTCCGGCGATTCGGAGGGTCATCCAATGTCCGCACCCGCCGCTTCCGCGACCGCCGCCGTCCCGGCTCGCGCCATACCGACCGATCGATCGACCAGCCTGTTCCGCTGGAACGCCATCCTTGCCGCGCTCCACCTCGCCCAGGCCGCAGCGATACTGGCGCTCTCGTTCGCCAAAAGCCCGGTCGTCACTTCGCCCGTGGTGGGCACCTACCTGCGCTTCGATGAGACCACCAAGCACCTGGTGACCGCCCAGCGTTCCCTCTGGGACATGCCGATCGGGCCGGCCGTGGCGCTGTTCTTCCTGATGAGCGCCGTCGCCCATTTCGCCATGGCGTTCCCAGCCCGCCGCTGGTACGAGGCCCATCTGGCCCGAGGCCAGAACCCCATCCGCTGGGTCGAGTACGCGTTCAGCTCGAGCGTGATGATCGTGGTCATCGCGGCGTTGGCGGGGGTCCAGGAAGTGGGCACGCTGATCGCCATCTTCGGCGCGAACGCGGCCATGATCATGTTCGGCTGGAGCATGGAGATCGCCAACGAGGGCCGCGACCGCCCCCAATGGCTGCACTACATCTTCGGCTGCATCGTCGGCGCCGTCCCGTGGCTCGTCATCTTCGCCACCATCGTCATCTCGGCCACGGAGCCCAACTCGGCGCCGATTCCTGCCTTCGTGATCGCGATCTTCGTGACGCTCTTCGTCTTCTTCAACGTCTTCGCGATCAACATGATCCTCCAGTATCGGAAGGTCGGCCGCTGGCGCGACTACCTCTACGGCGAGCGGGCCTACATGCTCTTCAGCCTCTTCGCCAAGTCCGCGCTTGCCTGGCAGGTCTTCTTCGGCACGCTCCGGCCGTAATCCTCGCGGCAAACCGGGCCAATTCGCGCTCGTGACGGGACCGCATTCCTTGACAATCGAACGGGCGTTCTGTACCCTCCATCTGGAAGGAGGCGCCGGTGACCAAGCACGACGCCGAACGCAAACGCAAGATCCTGGACTTCATCGCCGCGACGCTTCGCACGCGCGGCTATCCGCCGTCGGTCCGCGAGATCGCAGTCGCCGTGGATCTCGCCTCCACATCGGCGGTCCACCACCACCTTCAGATGCTCGAGCGCGAGGGTTACCTCGAGCGCGGCGCCGCTCAGTCGCGGGCCCTCCGCCTCACACCCATGGCCGCCATGCGCCTGGGACTCTCCGGCGAGCTGATGCCGCAGTCCGTCGCCGGGGAAGCCCACGTGCTGCCGATAGTCGGCGAGATCGCCGCCGGCGGCCCCATCGAGGCCTACCAGGACGCGTCGGAGAGCATGGCCGTGCCGGATATCCTGGCGCCCTCCGGAGACGCGTACGTCCTGCGCGTCCGGGGCAATTCGATGATCGACGCCCACATCCAGGACGGTGATTTCGTCCTGATCCGGCCGCAGCAGACGGCCCGTGACGGGGACATCGTGGTGGCCCAGGTAGAGGAAAACGCGGTGACCTTGAAGCAGTTCTTCAAGGAGGCCGGGCGGATCCGGCTCCAGCCGGCCAACCCGGACTACCCGGCCATGTTCTACAACGACGTCCGCATACAGGGCAAGCTGATCGGTGTCATCCGCCGTTTGGACTAGAGTCGCTGCGGCGCCGCCGGCGCTTGTCCACAGTCGGCCGTCCACCATCTGCCAACATCGGCGCGATTTCGGGGACAGTTCGGCGCGCCAGACGTCTATCCGTCGATTTACCGGGCCCCCCGCCGGGCCACTATACGCAGCAGCCGTCACAGCCCAATTCCAGAGGCCCCGCCAGCCGTGATCGACAGACTCCCGCCCCAGAACCTGGACTCCGAGCAGGCCGTCCTCGGCTCGGTCCTGATCGATCGCGACGCGATCATCGAGATCGCGGACTTCCTCCACGCGGAGGACTTCTACCGCCAGGCCCACGGCCGGATCTTCGCGGTGATGCTGGAGCTCTTCGAGCATCGCGAGCCGATAGACGTGGTGACGGTGGCGGAGGCCCTGGAACGGGCCGGCGAGCTCGAGGGGGTCGGTGGAGCCGGCTACCTCTCCCAGCTCGGCAACGACACTCCCACCGCGGTCCACGTGGGCCAGTACGCCCGCATCGTCGAGCGCAAGGCAATCCTGCGCCGCCTCATCTCGGCCGCCGGACGGATCGCGGCCATCGGCTACGAGGACGGGTCGGACATCCAGGAGTCGATAGACCGGTCCGAGGCGGAGCTTTTCGCGGTCAGCCAGCGCCGCTCCCAGGAGGGGTTCAGTCCCCTGCGCGCCCTGCTCCACGACGCCTACGACCGCCTTGACAACCTCCACGCCCACCGCGGCGAGATCCTGGGCATCCCCTCGGGCTTCGTGGACCTGGACCAGCTCACCACGGGCTTCCAGCCAAGCGACCTTATCGTCGTGGCGGCCCGGCCGAGCGTCGGCAAGACCAGCCTGGCCCTCAACATCGCCGAGCACGCCTCAGTGCGCGAGGGCAAGACGGTGGGCGTCTTCAGCCTGGAGATGAGCAAGGACCAGCTCGTCCTGCGCCTCCTCTCCAGCGTCGCCGCCATCGATTCGCAGCGCCTCCGCTCCGGCTTCCTGGAAGAGCTGGACTTCGCCCGCATCGCGCCGGCCATGCAGACCCTCGCGGACGCTCCCATGTTCATAGACGACACTCCCTCGATCAGCACCATGGAGCTGCGGACCAAGGCCCGCCGCCTCCAGGCCGAACGCGGGCTGGACCTCCTCATCGTTGACTACCTCCAGCTCATGCAGGGCACCAGCACCAACCGCGACGCCAACCGCGTCCAGGAAGTGTCGGAGATCAGCCGCGGGCTCAAGTCGCTCGCGCGCGAGCTGAAGGTGCCGGTGGTCGCGCTCTCCCAGCTGTCGCGCCAGCCGGAGATGCGCGAGTCGGCCGAGCCGCGGCTATCGGATCTGCGCGAGTCCGGCGCAATCGAGCAGGACGCGGATCTCGTGCTCTTCCTGTGGCGCGAGAAGGGCGACAAGGATCGAGCGGCACGGGAGGCCGAGACGGACGGCGAGATCGTGAACCTGCGCCTGGCCAAGCATCGCAACGGCCCCACCGGCGAGGTCAAGCTCTGGTTCAAGAAGAGCCAGACCCGCTTCATCAGCTACGCCGCCGAACGCTACGCCGAGGCCGTTTGACGCCCGCCGCCGGCCCGGCGCCCCTGGACTGCGATCGATAGGGCGGCAGAACCCGCCCCGTTGTGAGTCACGGACCGTGCCGGACTGAGGAGATACACCTGCCGACGTATTGACCGGCGGAGGCAATCGTCCCATCGTTTCCGCCGGGTCCAAGGTCCGATCCAGGGGGTGGTGGGATGGTCGATCCAGGCTTCAACTACAGGCGGGCCATTCTGGTGGCCGGCGTCTCGGCGTTGACGATCGCCGCGGTGGTGAGCAGCCGCTCGAGCACACCGGTCTGGACGTTCCTGACACTGATCGTGGCCTCGGGAGCGGGAGTCGCCATCGGGATCCTTCTCATGGTCGAGGTCCGGCGCCCAACCATGCCGCCGGACGCGCTTGGGTTCGTCTACGGTGGCTTCTGGATCAGGTTTGCGGCCTACCTGATCGATGTGCTCACGATCGGCATCCCGGTGGCCGTCCTGACGGCGATGAACCCGAGCCTCGTCGTTCTCGCCTTTATCGTCTTGCCCGTCTACTTCGTCGTGTTGTGGGCCACGACCGGCCGGACCTTCGGCATGGTGCTCTGCGGCCTCCGTGTAGTGCGCAGCACCGACGGCGGCCGGGTCGGTCTGCGGCGCGCGATGCTTCGCCTCGCCGGCTTCCTCCTTGCTGCGATCCCTCTCGATATCGGCCTGGTCTGGGCCGCGTTCGATGAGCGCAAGCGCGGCTGGCACGACATGGTCGCCGGAACGGTGGTCATCCGCGAGATGGGCTGACCGCAGCCTGAGCCGCGACCCAGGCCGTCTGACGCCCGCCGCCGGCTCGGCGCCCCTAGACTGCGATCGATAGGGCGGCAGAACCCCGCCCGCCAAGGGAGGAGTCTGATGGGCGTGCTAATCGTCCGGGAGATGGTCGGTACCAGCCAGCACTCGTGGAGCGACGCGGCCCGCCAGGCCGTCGCGCTCGCGTCCAAGACGGTCCGGAACATCCGCACGGTTGAGGTGGTCCAGTCCACCGCCCGCGTGGAGGGCGGCGAGATCGTGGAGTACCGCGTCCAGATGAAGCTGGCTTTCGAGTACGAGTCGTAGGAGGGGCAGAATCTCGGATCGCCGGATCAGGCTCTCTTCGCGGTCCTGGCGGTCGCGGTACGGTGGTATCGCAGATAAGCGGCGGATGATCCGGGGCGGGCAAGATTTGCCTATGCAGAGTTCCGCTGTCGATCCAATTGACACTCACCCTCGGGGCTCCTTATCCTACGCGCCGCCGACCGGGGGTCGCCGGCCGGGGATGGAGGAGCAAGGGGTGTCCGTCGAACCCGAGATGTGCGAGCCGTTCACCCATGAGACGGTGCAATTCCGGGCGAGCTTCCCGCTGCAGCCGGGCAAGATACAGCGGCCGCTGCTGCCCGATGAGACGCTCCGACGCGATCGACTCCTCGACTGGTTGGGTGCGCGGGGCGACCGCCGGGTGGTCTACGTCATCGCCGAGGCCGGCTTCGGCAAGACGACCTTGGTTGCTGATTTCGCCCGCCGATCTCGTCTTCGGACTTTCTGGTACAGGCTGGATGACGGCGACACGGACGGTCTCGTTTTCCTTCGCTACCTCGTAGCCTCCTGCCAGGCTGTGGATCCGGAGCTTCTTCGGGGTGCGGCCTCGCGGCTCTCGGAGCCTTCGGTCGCGCCGGTGTCTCAGGAAGGCGTCTTCGACGCAGTACTGGCCGAGATCGAGCGCTTGGGGGAAGTGCCCTCTGCACTCGTTCTGGACGACTTCCACGCCGTGGAAGCAGTCGCCACCATCCGTGACGTCGTCGAACGGCTGATCGCCCGAGCTCCAAGAGGTCTGTCGATCGTCGTCGTCAGCCGACGCACTCCACCGCTTTCGGTAGCGGCGGCACGGGCGCGAGGCGAGCTCGCGGAGCTTACCAGGGAGCAGCTCCGGTTCGACGAGTCGGAGACGAGCAGGCTGTTCAGCGAGACCTATCAGCATCCGCTGCAGTCGGACGTAGTGCGCGACCTCCAGGCTAGAACGGAGGGCTGGGCGGCCTCTCTGCAGCTGGTCAAGACAGCTGTCGAAGGCCGGTCGCCCGGGCAGGTCAGAGCATTCGTTGGGTCACTGAGCGGTGCCGAAGGTGATCTATACGACTTCCTTGCCGAAGAAGTCGTGGGCGAGTTGCGGGCGGATCTCCGCAGTTTCCTCATGCGGGTCGTCCTACTGGAGGAGATCGACGCGGACAGCGCGGCAATCGCCGCAAATGTGCCGATGCCGCTGGCACGACGCTTGATCGCAGAGGCGCAGCGGTTCGGTCTTCTGTCACGGGGTGATGCCGCGGCGGGCTCGTGGCGTGCCCATCCGCTGGTCCGAGAGTTCCTGCTCTCCCACCTCGAGGCCGAAGTAGGGGGAGGCGGAATTGCCGAGCTCAATCGCAATCTGGCTGAGGTGCTCGAGCCGCGATCCTGGCGTCTCGCAGCTCGTCACTGGGCAGCGGCCGGCGAGTCAGATCAGGTCCGCCGCGTAATCTGCGCCGCGGTGCCATCCATCATCGGCACGGGTGACTTCACCGCCGCCGAGGAATTCATAGCCCGGTTCCCGGATCCCAACCCAAACCCGTGGTACGACATCATCCGCAGCCGTCGACTCGCCGCGGAAGGCAAGTACAACGAGGCGGTGGAAGTCGCCCGGCGATCTGAGGACCAGGGCATCGGGGAGAACGGTGCCATATCTTCCTACGGCGTCGCCAGCGCACTGAACCGGATGTACCTCGGGATATGGGTTCTGGACTCGGAGATGCGGTCAGCGGCTGCCACCGAGCTAACCCGCTGTGGAGATCCGGAGCTTGTTTCCATCGCTCACGCGGCCGAGCTCATGTGCGAGGCCTCCGAGGGAGGGAGTCTGGACACCCTTTGCGTGGAGCTGGAAGAGGCGGCTCGCTTGAGCCAAATGCGCGGCCACCCGAGGCATGAAGGGATCAGCCTGCTGAATCTTTCACTGGCCGAATCGGCCCGCGGCAATCACGAGAAGGCGGCAGCCGATGGAGTCGCGGCGGTTCGTTTGTTGACTCGTTCGAGCGACCGTGGAGATGTGGCGGCCGCCCACGTGAATGCCGCTAGAGGGTTCGCTCATCTCAACAAACTGGCGGAATGGGATGCCCACGTTGGCGCGGCCATGCTCCAGACCTCTGGCTGCGTGGAGACGGAGGCTATCGCGGAGATTGCCGAGATCTATGCGATGTACGGCGACCCAGCGAAAGGCGCTCGCATCATCCGCAGCCTCTTGACCGACGACCCCACGCGGGCTGAGAACCCCTACTGCCGTTTTGTCGAAGCTCGGGTCGAGATGCAGGGCGCAAATATCGCGCGCGCCACACAGTTGCTGCACGAGAGCGGCCGACTTCAACGGTTCGTCGGGTTCAGGAGCGCCGTCCACTCCCTGCGGCTGCAAATTCGCGCATCCACGCGAAGTGTAGACCCACCTGTGGGCGCCGATTTCGATGATGCTCTCGACTTCGCTAAGCGGCAGCGGGCGTGGTTCTGGTGGAAGAGCATCCGACTCACGCAGGCGCTTGTGTCTTCCAGAGGACAATTGGCAGCCCACCTGCGTTTGCTCGGACCCTCGGACGTGGCCTACCTGTCGATCCAGGCTGAACTGGTCGTTAGTCGGCTGGCAGATTTGGACGAGGGCTGCCTTGAACTAGTCCGAGCGGAGGCCCAACTGCGCCCCGAGCGGTGGCGCTGGGCTTTGAGGCAGACGCTGTCGGGCCACGCGGCTAGCCCAGCGGACATCAAGCGAGCCGCGGCGCTTCTGGGCCTCGTGGGCAACGCCGACGATATACCGCTCCTCCGCTCGATCGCACATCGCAAGAGCCTGCGATTGCCGGACGTCGGCCGGTCTCTCATTCGCCGATTGGCACCGGCCGCCTATATCGAGGACCTCGGTCGACTGACGATACGAGTCGGGCAGCGGGTCGTCGTTGGAACGGACGTACGAAGGAAGGTGCTCTCACTCCTGGCCTATCTGCTCACGAGGCCACAGTTCACGGCCTCTCGGGAGCAGGTAGTGGAGGCGCTGTGGCCGGAGATGGCGCCCGAGCAAGGGGCGAACTCGCTCAATCAGACGGCCTATTTCCTGAGACGGGTCTTCGAGCCAGACGCAGACGACGAGGCCACGGCCGGCTACCTCAGCAGTCGAGGAGACTTGATCTGGCTCGACCGGGAGCTAGTCGGGAGCCGCAGTTCGGACTGCCTCCGGCTGATCGCCTCTGCCCGCCGGGATCCATCGCCGGATGTGATCGCCCGACTGGCCGAGGCATATACAGGCCGTTTCGCCGTCGAATTCATTTATGACGATTGGGCCGTGCCTTTCCGCGAGTCGTTGCACGCAAGCTTCCTCGACAGAATCGAGCGCTCTGTTTTGTCGGATACGAGATCCGGCGCGTTCGACCGCGCCCTCTTTGTCGCCCAGCAGGCTATGCAAGCAGATCCGGACGCTGAACAGATCGAACTGTGCGTCCTCCGGCTCTACCGCCTCACCGGCGCACACGCCGCCGCCGCCGAGCAATACATCCACTACGCGGCCGTCATGCGCGAGCAGTTGGGAGTGGAACCGCCCCCACTGGAGTCAATTTGATCCCGGTTCGTGGCCTTCGTACGGCAAGTACCGTATTGACCAGGTACTTTCGGGCCAGTACTCTCCCAACGGTCCGTGGCTGACGTCCCTCATGCCATCCGGACGAGAACGCTCGGACGCTTCGCGGCCCCAGCCGAACTCGGGCACTTGAGCAGGGACCAAGCAGCCAGTGCCACCCGCCGCGCGTTGGTAATTGCCGGCAGGAGTGCAGTCCCGTCACGGGCTGACTCGCCGGAGAGCAGCACTAGGCCATGCTCCCCGAGCCAGCAACCGACCTTGGTGCTTCAGCAACCGACCCTGGTGAGTGACATGCGCGCTCGTATGAAGGCGACTCTCTGGGTCTTGGGGGCGGCTCTATTGACCGCTCTCGCCAGCGGGGCAAGCTACAGACCCTTCTGAGAGTACCTCTGTCCCATAGCCGAGCAAGACCTCACGCGGCTACGTTGCGGCGGCTGACCGGGAGATGACGATGAACCTCTCGGCTTCGCGCGTCTGATCGCCGGTCACTGCGCTGGTCAGCGGTCTCCTGCTTGTCTTGCGCTGTTTTGCTGTCGTCAGTTGGCGGCCTCGCAATCTCCACCGAGGGCAGCCGTGGGCGGGCCTGCTGTTCTGGATTGCTGCTCGACGCTGGCAGGCGTCATCGCTCTCGGTACGCTGCCCGGCGGCAGCTTCGTTGACGTGATCGTTGCGCCCCATCGTGGCGGCTCTGCGTACCTAGGCGGCCCCGCGTCGCTGCGGGGGTTGTGGCCCTGCTCGGCACCACTCAGACCCGGGAGTTGCGCGGTGAGGTCCCGTGGTACGGGGTGGTGGCCAATCACTGCTCGATCATGGTTCCGGCAATCATCCGCGCGCTGTTTGCTTGAGCGTTCCCACCCGGCCAGACGCTTCCTCGTGGGACTTCTCCGCGACGCTTGGGGCAGCTTTCGTCTTCTTCTCTCTGAACATCTTCTGACCGCGACCTTCGTTTCTCTCCGAGACGGCGAACCCATCGGCAAGCTCGATCGCGAGCGGCCGCCGGCGCCTACGTCAATCTGCTGGCGCTCGCGCCCGTGGCGTGGCTGATGGCACAGATGTACATCACCGCGGGGTGGTGGGCGGTGCTGCTGTTCGCCGTGCCGCTGTACACCACGCGCCTGGCGTACAGCCGGTTCGTGGAGGTCCGGGAGATGTTCACCGAGACCGTGCGCAGCCTGGCGGAGGCGGTGGACAAGCGCGACAAGTTCACGAGCGGCCACAGCCACCGGGTCCAGGAGATCGCCATGGACATCGGCCGGGTGATGAGGCTCAGCGATGACGAGATGGAGGCGCTGGAGTGGGGCGGCCTCCTCCACGACATCGGCAAGATCGGCGTGCCGGACTCGGTGCTGCTCAAGCAGGAGCGGCTCACGCGCGAGGAGCGGTCGATCATGAACTCCCACCCGGTGCTGGGCGCGGAGATCATCGCCCCGGTCAAGCACCTGACCGCCGAGCTGCCGATCATCCGCCACCACCACGAGTGGTTCAACGGATCGGGCTACCCCGACCGGCTGGTGGCCGACGAGATCCCCAGGCTGGCTCGAATTCTCCACGTTGCCGACGCCTTCGAGGCGATGACGGCCGCACGCCCGTACCGGATGACGCCCCTCACGGCCGAGCAGGCCCTGGCGGAGCTGCGCAAGTTCGGCGGGATCCAGTTCGATCCGGACGTCGTGGACGCCTTCGTCAAGACGAAATGGGCCCAGGGCGTCCCCGATCCGGGGCGCGACGATGTCCGCGACGTGCCGCTGATCGGCGTCGCGGCCGCCAGTCTGGGCTCCACTCCGGGCGCCGCCTAGCCCGTGCCGACACTCGGCGTTCTGCTGGGGCTTGGGCTCGGGCTGCTCGCCGGGGGACGGATCGACAACTTCGTTGACGTTCGCCTGCGCTGGCTGCCGGCCCTTCTGCTGGCGGCGGTCGCGCGGTTCGCGCTGGACGCCGCGCTCGCGGGCGGCAACGTGCCGGACGGCCTGCGGCTGTGGCTCGTCCTGGTGATGTACGCGCTCCTCACGGCGATGCTCCTGGCGAACCGGAGCCTGCCCGGGCTGACGGCGGCTGCTCTTGGGACCGCGGCCAACGGCATCGCCATCGTGGCCAACGGCGGCTGGATGCCGGTCTGGCAGCCCAGCCTGTCCGCCGCCGGCCTGGACTCGACCGAGATCCACTCGGGCTTCCACACCATGCTGACCGGACCGGTCGACGCCGGCTTCTTCGCCCACGGCGGTCCGCTCGTCGACATCATCCCGATCCCGGTCCCGCTCATCCAGTCGGTCGCTTCCATCGGCGACATCCTCCTGGGTGCGGGCCTGGCCTTCTTCGTCTTCGCGGCCGCGGTCGGGTCGCCGGCGCTCGTCCCTGCGCAGCTCGTCGAGCGTGTTTCGCTGGCGGGCGCGCTTCCGTACGCGCCCGTGCCCGCCGCCGCGGGAGTGGCGATCCGGGGCCCGCTCGCTCATCCGTACGTTCGCCTTGCCACCAACGGCCCCTTCTCGGCGATGTGGCTGGGCCAGGTCATCAGCTCGCTGGGCGACCGCGTCCACCAGGTCGCCCTGGTCTTCCTGGTGGCGAGGGCCACGAACTCGTCCCCGCTGGCGCTGGGACTGGTCTTCGCGGCGATGACCCTGCCCACCGTCGTCGTCGGTCCGCTGGCCGGCGTCCTCGTCGATCGCTGGAACCGCAAGCACGTCATGGTCGCCTCGGACCTGCTGCGAGCCGGGATCGTGTGCCTCATTCCGGTGGCGTCGGGCTTCCACGTGGGCCTGGTGGTGGTCCTGGTCTTCCTGCTCGCGGTCGTCTCGTCGTTCTTCCGGCCGGCCCGGGCCGCGGCGCTGCCGCGAGTCGTTCCGGACGAGGATCTGCTGACGGCCAACTCGGCCATGTGGATGGCGGACACGGTCAGCGACCTGGCCGGCTACGGCCTGGGCGGCCTGTTCGTGGCGTTCCTCGGCTCCTCGCTGGCGCTGGCGTTCTGGGTGGACGGAGCGAGCTACCTGGCATCGGCGGCGCTGGTCGCGGCCGTGGTGATACCGCAGCTCGCGCGGCCGAGCGCGGAGGCCGGCGCCGGCGGCGTGGCGGCAGGGCGGGCGCCGGCAGAGGAAGCGGCGGCCCAGGGCGGTTGGAGGGCCGGCGTCGCCTCGCTCCTGGGCGACCTCGCCATCGGCTGGGGCTCCCTGCGCACAGAGTCCGTGCTCTTCGCGACCACGGTCCAGGCGGCCGTGGCCGAGTACGGTCTGGGCGCGCTGACCGCGCTCTCGCCGCTGCTCGTGGCGTCCCTGGCCCTCGGGAGCACGGACGCCCCCACCGCCTACGGCCTCTTCGAGATGGCCATGGGCGTGGGGCTGGTGGGCGGCGGCGTCGTCCTCGGCGGCATGGCGTCTCGCATCCCGAAGGGGCCGAGCATCATCGCCGCGTTCACGGCGTTGGGCGTGGTGCTGCTGGGCCTCTCCGCGACGGTGAGCCTGCCACTCGCCCTGGTTCTGGCGGGCGCGGTGGGCCTGGCGAACGTCACCTTCGTGGTCCCGAGCCAGACCCTCTTCCAGCAGCGCGCTCCGAGCGAGATGCTCGGGGTGATAGTGGCGCTCCGCCTGGCAATCGTGAGCGGCGTGCTGGTCCTGGCCATGGTGACCAGCGGCGCGCTCGCCCAGATCATCGGGCTGCGCCCGGTCCTCGCCGCCTGCGGGATCCTGACCGTGGTCGTGGGCCTCGCCGGTCTGCTGGTCCGCCCGATCCGCCGCGCGTAGCCGGCGCGAGGACGGCGACGCCCCGTACCCTCGGCGCGCGACAACGGAACGCGTCGGCTAAACTGCCGGACAGCGGTGCGCCCGAATCCGTCGCAGTGGCGGGCGGCTCGTACCCGCCAGCGACGAATCCAAAGCACCAGCGGTGCTCGTACCGGTGGGCCGGACCCAGCGGCCCCCAGCACAGGAGTGGCACGAGGGCATGTCGGATCGCGATAAGGACCTAGAGGAAACGCCTGCATCTGGCGACTTCGAGCCGGGCGAGGAAGACTTCGAGGAGGAGCCCGAGGAAGGCTTCGAAGGCGAAGGCGAGGGCGGGACCTACGAGTCGGCCGAGGCCGGAGAGCGCGAGGAAGCCGGCGCGCCCGGGAGACGCCGGTTCGGCTTTGGCCGCGGCGCTCAGGAGGACGAAGAAGGCCCGCGTCGACCGACGGGATCGGTCCGCGAGACTCATGAGCGGGTCCACATCGACGATCGGCCCTCGATCATCTATACGCTGCTGGTCTCCGGCGTATTGATCGGTCTGCTGGTCATCGCCATGGCGGCGCAATTCATCCCGCAGGGAGCCCCGGCGCCGCTTCCGTCCCTCGTGGTGCCCACGTTCCAGGCCACGCCAAGCCCCTCCGCCGGCCCGTCCGCGTCCGTCTCGATCGCGCCCACCGCGACGCCGGCGCCGAGCGCCACACCGGTCCCCAGCGCCACGCCGGTCCCTAGCGCGTCCTAGCTCGCGACCGGGCCCTCCTCCGCGCCTCGCGGGAGGCGTATCTTCGACGCGTGGATCCCGACGTGGCCGCGCGGCTCCGGGCTGAGATGGTCGAGCACCAGCTCCGCGGCCGTGGGATTCGCGACGAAACCGTCCTGGCGGCCATGGCCGCGCTCCCGCGCGAGCTGTTCGTTCCCAACGAAATGCTGAGACACGCCTATAGCGACGACGCCCTGCCCATCGAGGCCGGCCAGTCGATCAGCCAGCCATACATGGTCGCCCGCATGACCGAGTTGCTGGAGCCGCGGCCCCAGATGCGCATCCTCGAGGTGGGAACGGGATCGGGCTACCAGGCCGCCGTGCTGGCCTCGATCGGCTGCCGCGTGGTTACCGTCGAGCGCCATGCCGAGCTGGCGGCGACCGCCGGAGCCAGGCTGGCCCAGCTCGGCCTGGAGGATCTCGTCCGCATCGATGTGGGCGACGGCAGTCTTGGCCGGCCGCAGGACGCCCCGTTCGACGGCATAGTGGTCACCGCCGCCGCTCCGGCCGTCCCCGCCGCGTTGCCGGGGCAGCTCGCCGACGGCGGCCGTCTCGTAGTCCCGGTCGGGCCGCGCGACCGGCAGGAGCTGATGCTGGTCGTCAGGCACGGCGACGACTTCGAGGAACGCGACTGCGGGCCTTGCGTCTTCGTGCCACTGGTAGGCGCCGGCGGCTTCGAGGCGGCCGGACCGCGCCGGCGGCCGTGGTTCAGGCGGCTGCTCCTCTAGCTGCGCGGTGACGCAGGGTCGTCAGCGGGCCTTCCAGTGGACGACTGCAAGCGCGGCCACGGCAACCAGGCTCAAGCTCGCGAAGAACTCGATAGGGATCAGTACCAGAATCGGGAGCGACGCCCAATAGGCCGATAGTTGTGGTCGGTCCACTCGACATGCCGTTACGCTCGATCGCACCGAATCCGTCGGACACGCGCCCGGCAGCTCTATCACCCGAATCGGCCGCGGCCTCCCTCTATAGAGTGGCAAGTGCGATGGGAGACCAGCGTTTGGCGGCGGTGGCTTTGGCCGAAGAGGACTCGGAGCTGGCGATCGGCGACAGGCTCGCCCAGCACAGCCCGGTGCTCCTTGCGGCCGCCCGCCTGATTACTCTGGACGATGCCGAGGCGCAGGACGTCGTCCAGGTCACTTTCGAGATCGCTCTCCGACGCGGCCACACCCTCCGCGATCCGGGATCGCTTCGCGCCTGGCTCCTGGCGATCGAGGCGCGGGAAGCAGTGCGGCGTGTGCGCTCGATGCGCCGTTTCCTTTCGTTTGGGCCGCACATCCACGACGTCGCCTCCTCCGAGCCGGGGCACGACCAGTCGCTGGCGTTGCGCGATGGCCTCAGAGCCCTGCCGCGGCGTGTTCGCGCCGCCATCGCTCTTCACTACTTGGAGGGCTATTCCGTGCGCGAGACAGCGGCTGCGATGGGCGTCAGTGAGAACACGATCAAGACGCAACTGAAGACGGGCCTGGCCCGCCTGCGAGAGGAACTCCGAGATGAATGACTGGCCCGCGGATCCCGAGCTGGATGAACGCCTGCGGGATCTCGTCAACACCGAGCTCACAGCCGCCCGAGCCGACGCGATCGGCATATCCGGGCGTAGGCCGGCCCGCCGAGGGCCACAGAACCTGGCGTTGGCCGGGCTCGGGTTCCTGGCGGTCGTTGCGGTTGTCGCGTCTCTGGCCGTCAGGGGAGCGGGCAGAGACGGGTCGCAAGCCGGCGGACTGGGCCGCGAGCGAATCGCCCGGGGCCAGTGGCGCTGTCGCGACCACCGGTCCGTCTGCTCTGGAGACCAGCTCGTCTTCTCTCGTCGCGAGCGTGGCACCGACTGCAACGCCCGTGTCCTCCCTTGTACCTTCGGGCAGCTTCAGCCCGACGGGCACGATGACCACTTCGGACAGCGGCACCGCCGTTCTCCTGCTCGACGGGCGGGTTCTCATCGTGGGCAACGGCGCCACATCGCCGGAGCTCTACGATCCGAAGACGGGCAAGTTCAGCAGCACCGGCAAGGCTGCTATAGACGGCAACTTCGCGACGGCGACGCGCCTCGCCGACGGCCGCGTCCTCTTCGTCGGGGGCAACAACGACACGACGACTTTCGCCTCTGCCCAGATATACGACCCTGCGACCGGCGAGTTCAGCCAGACAGGCTCCTTGATCACGGGGCGCATGGGCCATACGGCCACGCTGCTCGCCGACGGCCGCGTCCTGATCGCCGGTGGATCGACGTTCAATTACGCGGCCGTGCCCATGGCAATGGCTGTGGCCTACCATCCCGGCACCGGGGGACGGAACCCGATCCCGGTGGCCATGACGGGACCGGCGATGCTGGCTTCAGCCGAGCTGTATGACCCCAGGACAGGGAAGTTCAGCCCGACCGGCTCGATGACGACCGGGCGCGACTATGCCTCAGCCACGCTGCTGACAGACGGTCGGGTGCTGATTGCGGGAGGCGGCAACGAGGGCAACGCTGCCGTGGCCTCTGCCGAGCTATACGATCCGAAGACAGGGAAGTTCAGCCGAACGGGCTCGATGCTCGTCGCCGGATACGCCTTCAACGCCACGCTGCTGCCCGACGGACGGGTCCTCATCTCCTCGGGCAACGACGGCAACGGGCCCGTCTACTCCATGGAGATCTACGACCCCAAGACGGGCAAGTTCAGCTCGGCCGGCTCGATGGACACGGGCCGCGGCTTCTACACGGCGACCTTGCTGGCCGACGGGCGCGTCCTCCTCGTGGGAGGTTACGACACTACGGCTCCCAAGGCCGCTGGCTATCTCGCCTCATGCGAGCTGTACGATCCGGCGACCGGCAAGCTGAGCCCGACCGGCTCGATGAGTACCGGGCGTCTGGCCAACAGCCTAACCACCCTTCTCGACGGTCGCGTTCTCGTCGCCGGAGGAGTCGGCGCTGGCGAACCGGGGAACCTCTCGTCGGCTGAGTTGTACCAGCCGTAGGTTCAACGCCTCACACCGCGAGCGCACCGGCGGCTCGCGGGCCGCGAAGCCCGAGCGCCGTTAGCGGGCCACGCTCTCCGGCGCGCGCAGCCTGGCCGCAGCCTCGTCGTAGATCGATTCGATCGACTCGACCATCAGCTCGATGCAGAAGCGGTCGTGGACCATGTCGTGGCCGCGCTTGCCGATCATGTCCGCCAGCGGGTGGTCCGTCAGCAGCCGGATGATCGCGCCCGCCAGGGCATCGCAGTCGTTCGGCGGGACGAGCAGACCCGTGACTCCGTCCTCGATCATCTCCGGGATCCCGCCCACTTTCGAGGCAATCACGGGCCGGCCCAGGGCCATGGCCTCCAGGACGCTCAGACCCTGCGCCTCCCGATAGGAGGGCAGGACCGCCACGTCCAGCGCGGCGGTCACCGCCGGGACGTCCTCGCGGCGACCGGTGAATACGATGCGCTCGCTGACGCCGAGCGACGCCGCCTCGGCCTCCAGGGCGTCGCGCTCCGACCCCTCCCCAATCACGAGCAGCCAGGCGTTGGGAACCGCGGCCACGACCTCCGGCCACGCGTCGATCAGCGTGCGATGGCCTTTCTCCGCCTCCAGGCGCGCAACCACGCCCACGATCGGCGCATCCTCCGGGATCAGGTACTCCTCGTGGAGCGTGCAGCACGGCTGCTGGTGGTTGTAGCGCTGCAGGTCCACGCCGTTGTAGATCAGGCTGACGGGGACGCCGAAACGGCCCTCCTCGCGAACCTTGTGCTCGATGGCCTGCGAGACCACGATCAGCCGGTCCATCAGCGGGGTGAGCTGGCGGAGCGCCTGCCTATCCTCGATGCACCGGATCCGGCTCGAATGCACGGTCGAGATGACGGCCGGGCGCCTGCAGCCCTTCTCGCCGAGCAGCAGCGCCGCACGGGTGCCGACGATCTCGGCGCGATACATGTGGTTGTGGACGATCTCCGGCTGGAAAAACGCCGCCGAGTCGGCCAGCGCCCGAACGGCCAGCCGGTCGTCGGGCTCGTCTATGACCGACACGTTGATGCCGGCCTTCTGCAGCCGCCGGACGCTGCTGCCGTGTGACAGCGAAACGACGCGGACCTCGTAGCACTCCGGGTTGAGGCGGGTCACGAGCGAGTAGACGTGCTCCTGCGCACCGCCGTTCGTGCCGGTTGCCATGACCTCCAGCACCCGCACCCGCCCTCCGTCGATCGGCTCGCGGTCGCTTTGCTCGACGCAGGGCTCCAGGATTTCGCGTTCGGCGCCCATCGCTATCGATCTCCGGCGCCAGCCGTGCGCTGGACCAACAGGCGCTCGATCGGCTCGTCGACCGCGCCCCATTCGTACTTGTAGGGTTCGTTGCCGCGCAGGAAGTCGACGCGGCTGCGGCCCAGCTCGATGGCTCGTTGGATGTACAGGGCGACCATGACCACTCCGGGTGAAAGCTTACTGGCGTCCGGTTCGACGCCCGCGTTGTAGTAGTAGACGGCTTTGCCATCGTCGAACGTGACCCCGGCCGCGATTCGACGGCCGCCGACGGTGAGGAAGCTGAGGTCGACCAGGCCGGACGGCGCACAATCCTCGAAGAGCCGGCCGAAGAACCGTCGGCTGGCGGCGCCGCCCTGGGTGTCCGGAAACAGACCTTCGGCGCCCCAGCGCTTCTGGTGCAGGTCTACGAACGCGTCGAGATCGCCGAGCGGATCGGCTGAACGCTCGAGACGAATCTCCCCGGCGGCCTCGGCCCGGTGAACCTTGCGCCGTATCTCGTGGCGCTCCTTCTTGTCCAGCGTGCCCAGGAAGTCGTCGAAGCCGGCGCCGGCGGGCAGCGTCAGGACGGGGCAGACGTCCTCCTGCTCCCGCGTGACGAGCCAGTACGCCGCGGGCGCTGCCCACTCGAACGACGCGGTCAGGGCGTCCGCGGCCGGGTCGCCCGCGCGAAGACGCCGCAGGTCGACGACGTCCCACCTGGCCGCATCCTGCGCGGCGAGCGCTCCTACCACGGCGTCGCAAACCACCGGCAGGTCGGCCGGGGTAGCGAGAACCGTGGCGTAGTCGGCGTGGTATGACGCTCCGAAGAAGACGGCCGTCGCCGAAGGGGGCACGGGTCGGAGCACCGACCCGGCCTGATGCCGGATCGTGGTCCGAGCCGCGAGATCCCCCGGCTCCAGCTCGTGGCGATGCATCAGTGGCACGATGCCGACGATCTCGTCCGGGGCAGCTTCGTCCACCACCACGAGCGTCTGGTCGTGGGCAGTGGCTCCGTAGGCATCCCACCAGGCTCTCTGGACGCAGTGGCGGGAGAACGGCGTGGCGCTGGGCGTGCGATCTACGAGCGCGTCCCAGCTCTCGGCCGATATCGAAATCGAAGGCCCATCGGGCGGCGAAAAGGTGGCGCGGGGCGGCGCCACTGTCATCGACCCTCCCACCGGCGGCGTGTTCGGCGCTGGCGGATTCCGACGTCATATGTGCGAACCGATCGGACAGGCAGGCCCGCCTTGGGAAAGGGAGAGGCTGGTCACTTCCCGAGAATAGCACCGACCCGCCGGGCACCCGGCCGGGCTAGTGGACTGCCGCCACGATGACCCAGTTGCCGCGCCATTCTGTCGCCCCGACCAGGCCGTCGACGGGATCGAGGCCGGTCGATTCCCAGGTCTCCCAGTCGGCTCCGAATCGGACGTCGAGCGGCCCGGATCGCCACGTGGCGTAGCTGAGGGTCGTATCTCGGTGGTACTCGCGCATGAGCGGGTCGGTCAGTTTCACACTGACGACGGCGAAGTCCATGGACGTGCGGGGGTCGCTGCCGGTCGCCGTGAAGCCTGTGACGAGCTGGGCATGCTTCCCGTTGATGCCAAAGACGATGACCGGCTTGCCCGTAGCGGCAATCGACTGGACTGTCGCTTTGGCCGCCTGGTCGAACGTGGCGAAGGCCATGTCCTGGTATACGCCCGCGTCCAAGCTGCCCCAGCCGTAGTAGTTGAGGGCGTTGCGCTCGCCGTGCGGGTCGGAACCTACACCCGGCCTGGTGCTCGTGGTGGCGCGCTCATATTTGAGCAACATGGCAGTGGTCTTCCGCCCCGTGGAGAGGGTCCACTTGAAGACGGGTCCGCCCGGGAAACGAACGGACCTGCCATCAGTCACTCGGACTGGTCCTGCCTCTCCGGTCTGCGCCAGCGCGGCCATGTTGAGGGCCATCTGTGCCGTCGCGGCGGTGCATGACGTTGGATCGGGGTCCTGGTACAGGGCACCTTTCGCGTTGTAGACGTCCATCGTCCACGTGCCCGGGGCTGTCTGGACGACCTGCACCAGGGGCTGTGGCACCGATCCCGCGGAGATGACGAAGCACATGGAGACGAGGATCGAGATGAGCGACGACAAGGGTGTCCTTCGGCTTCAACTCACAGATTCGAGCGGAAGATGGCTCTTCGCGAAGGAGGGACGCAAGAACCAAGTAGTCATAGGCCGCCGCCCGACCTTTCGACCGACTGCTCCGTCGCTCTCTTCACGCCCCTGTGGACGAACCTGATTCGAACGAGATCCCATGCTACACGGAACGCCAGCGCCGGCCGGGCGCGCATCCGGGAGCCTCGCCTGTCCGCCCAGACGATCGGAACGATAGCCATCCGGTAGCCCCGTCGCCTGGCCAGGTAGATCAGGTCTACGTCGAAGACGATGCTCGTGATCCGGAGTCGGCCGAAGAGATCGCGGGCCGCAGCTCGGCGGAATCCCTTGAAACCGCACTGCGTGTCCTTGACCGGGCCGGTGACCCAGAGCTGGGCGGCGAACCGGAACATCCGGCCGACCAGTCGCCGGAAGGGCGGCTGCGTCGCGCGCATATCCGATCCGTCAGGCTGGATGCGACTGCCCAGGGCGACGTCGGCGGTCTCGAGCGCCCGAAGCAGCGGGGCCAGCTGATCGGGCGGCGTGGCCATGTCGGCGTCCGCAAAGACGAGCACGTCGCCGTCGGCGGCCAGCATTCCCGCGCGGACGGCCGAGCCCTTACCGCCGTGCGATACCGTCAGAAGCCCCAGCCTGGGGCAGTCGCGGCGGGAGGGATCGACACCACCGGCCGCGAACTCCGGTCTCGCCCGGACCAACGCCGCGGTCCCGTCCGTGCTCCCATCGTCTACGACGAGCACATTCGCGAACTCGGGCAGGTCCCCGGACGGGGCCGAGCAGAGGTACTCGAACAGCTCGTCCAGGGCCGGTCCCAGGCGGGCTTCCTCGTTGTACGCGGGCAGAACGATCCCCAGGCTGGAGAGCATGATCGGGAGTGTACGGGCCCGCTCCTCAGCCCGCATCGCCCGCCGCACCATCGTGCCGAGCGACCTCGACTGGCGGGCCATCCTCGGCAGCCGGCCCCGGCCCGCGCCGCCGGTCGGCGATTCCTGATAGGTCGTTCGTACCGGCTGGAGGCAGTCCCGGGCGGTGCTACGCTGCACCGCCGTGGGGACTCCCTTCGCTCTGTTTGCGTTTGCCCTGCTGGTCAGGGCGTGCCTTTTCGTCCTGCATCCCGACGCGGCCTACCCAGATTCGTACTACTACGTCGAGGTCGCGCGCGCGCTTCATGCCGGACAAGGTTTCAACGTCGACTTCATCTACTCGTTCCTCGACGTCGGCGGCAAGATCCCGCCTAACCCCACACTGCCGATCCCGAGCAACGGCTTCTGGATGCCGCTCGCCTCGATCGTCCAGCTGCCGACCATGTGGCTCCTGGGGCCAACGGCGCTCGCCTCCGCCCTGCCGTTCATCCTTGCCGGCTCACTGGCCGCGCCACTGACCTGGCTGATCGCACGCGAGATCGGCTGCGGGCCGGCGGTGGCTCTGGCGGCGGGGATCGCCGTGGCCAGCCCGGCGGCGGCGGCCATCTATGCCAGCCAGCCCGACAACTTCTCGCTCTACCAGCCGATCGGAACCGCGGTTCTGTGGCTGACCGCGCGAGGCCTCAACGGCCACCGCCGATCGTTCGCTCTGGCCGGGTTGATGGTCGGGCTGGCCTCCCTATCCCGGAACGACGGCGTGCTGTTGGGAGTCGTCGTGGGCCTGGCCTTCGGCTGGGATCGATGGCGGGCCTGGCGTTCAGGGGGCGCTCGAATGCCGGCGATCCCGTGGCGATATGCGCTCGTCTGCGCTGGCCTCTTCGCACTCGTAATGGCGCCCTGGTATCTGCGCCAGCTGGCCGTCTTTGGCAGCTTCTCTCCATCGTCGGGTTTTGGCCGAGTCCTCTTCATCCAGAACTACGACGACATCGAGCGCGTCACCGGCGACATGTCGCTGTCGGCGTACCTTGGCCAGGGTCTCGGCCCGCTCCTGACCAGCCGATTGGTCGGACTGGTTGCCGCGATCGGCATCTTCTCTGTGCTGGCCTGTTCATTGGCCCTCGCGCCCTGCGTAGTCGTAGGCGCCTGGGCGCGTCGACGCTCGGCCGACTTCGGGCCGTACTTCGCCTATGCCGGCATTCTCTTCGCGGTCTCGATCTTGTTGTTCCCGGTCTTCATCACCCACGGCACGTTCCTGCACTCGGCCGTGGCCCTGGTCCCGTACAGCTGCATCGTCGGATTCGAGGGCCTGGCCCTGGTGGTTGCCTGGGTCTGCCGACATCGCCGGACGTGGCGGGAGGAGCGTGCTACGCCCCTCTTCACCGGAGCTGCCGTGGGGATCATGGTCTTGTCGACGGTCGTCTATGCCTCGATGTCATTCCCGTCCTGGGATCGGGAACGTAGCCTGCTGGCAGCCGCCGGACGGGCCCTGGACGCCGCCGGCGCTCCCCAGACGGATCGCTTGCTCTCCGCCGACCCGGCCGGGTTCGAGTACTTCACCGGCCGCGGCGGAGTGGTCACGCCGAGCGACTCCCTTGACGCCGCACATGAGGTCGCCGTCGACTATGAGATCCGGTGGCTCGTGCTCGAACGTGCGCACATCGTCGCCCCGATGGCGCCGGTCATCGAATCGAAGGTCCGGCCGAGCTGGCTCGGCGCACCGATCTACGTGATCCCATACACAGGGCCCCGGACCGGAGATCCGGTCGTTGATGGCACTCCCGCGCTGGCGATATACCCAGTCTGCGTCTCCGTGGGCGACGAGCGCTGCGGCGGATCCGCCTTCGCTATAGAGCGCGCTGCTCCGGCCGGAAGCGGCGGCCTCCCATGAGCCGGCGCGAGGCCTGCTTTAGCGCGGCCGCCATATTCGCCCTGGCGCTGGTCGTCCGGGCAATCGCCGCAGCCACGGTTGGATTCCCCATCCCCGAGGACACGGCCTACTACACCGGCGTCGCCCGCAACCTCGTGGAGGGCCGCGGCCTGATCAGCGACGCGTTGTGGAGTTACCAGACTCAGCCCCTGACGGTGCCGCGCGCGGCGTTCGAGGTCTGGATGCCGCTGCCATCGCTCATCGCTGCAGTGCCCATGTCAATAGTCGGTGCGGCCCACTGGTTCCGGGCAGCCCAGCTGGCATCCGTGGTGACCGGCTCTGTTCTGGCGGTACTGGCGTGGCGTCTCGGTGCGGACGTAGCCGCAGAGATGCGACTGCCTTCGGGACGGGCTCGGACCCTGAGAATTGGGGCGGGCCTGGTGGCTGCGGTGCTGGGACCACTCGTGATCTACGGCGCCATGCCCGACTCGACCGGTCTGTTCGCCGTCCTATCGCTGGCTGCCTGTCTCGTGATGACCCGCATCGCCCATGGGTACGGCTCGGATGCGCCGATCTCGAGCCGTCAGCTCGTGGCTCTCGGAGTTCTCCTCGGCCTGGCCGCCTTGACCCGGAGCGAGGCGGTCTGGCTGGCGGTCGCGTGGCTGGCCATCGTGTGGCGCGGGCTCCCGGGGCGCTTTTTCGGAGATCCGTCTGCCGCGGCCGTGGGCGCTGCCGCCACACCGCCAACCCGCCGGTTTGAGCGGTTGCGGCTGGTCTTCATCCCGGGGGTCACTGCCGCCTTGGTCTTCGCTCCATGGGCCATTCGAGACTGGTTGACTTTCGGCAGCCCGATGCCCGGTCAGAGCGTCAGCAACGCCCTCTACGCCAACCGCTTCGACGTCTTCGCCTACCAGGACCAGCCGACACTTGCCAGCTACCTGTCGCATGGGCCTGCCGCGCTCATCGGGATGCACGTTGCGGGCTTTGCCCACGACCTGTTCAACGTCCTGATAATCCCAGCCTTTCCGGTCGGGCTGATAGGACTTCTCATGCTCCCGCGAGTCTGGAGGCTTACATCCCTGCGGCCACTCGTCTTGGGCGCCATCCTCACCTTTACCGCAACGAGCCTGCTATTTCCGGTCAGCACCCAATCGGGCACGTACTTGCACTCGGCCGGCGCGACCCTGGTGCTGCTGATCGTCAGCTGCCTCGCCGCGCTCGACTCCTTTGTCGTCTGGGTGGGGCGGTTGAGGCACTGGACGCGACCGGTCGCATGGCTTGGGCCGGCTTTCGCGATCGCAGCCGTTGTCCCGCTCGCGGGAGTCTCGGTATCCGCCCTGTCAGGCCAGTCAGACGAAATCCGAGGCCACTACGAAGCCCTGCCGGCGGCCATGGCCCGGGCCGGAGTGCCGCTCGCGGACGCCGGACCGGTCATCACCAACTTCCCGATCTGGCTGGCCGAATCAGCTCGCGTGCGAACGCTCGCCCTGCCACAGGAGTCACCGGGCTCGGTTCTTGACCTCGCCCGCCGCTTTGGGGCACGGCTCCTGATTGTCCAGGACGACGAGGGCAACGCATGGCCGGGCATCTTGAATCGGGGTGGGTCGGAGGCTTCGTGCTTCAAAGATGTGACTCTGACCGATAACTCAGGTGGCGGGCTGGTGGAAGGCTCGCCCCTGACGCAAATACGCGTATTCCGGATCGTCTGTCCATGAGAGACGCCCCGTATACTCCAAACGGTATGGACGCTGCCCGCGGCGCCGCAGAGACGCGCGACTCGCGCTTCGACGAGCTGTATGCCGAAGCGAAGTCTGCGCTGGGCTACGGGGCCAACAATCTCCGCTCCGTCACCGAGAGATACCGCGAAGCCTACCGCGACGTGCTGAGCCGCTGGCACCGTCTCCGCGACGAGCTCGAGGCGTCTGACCGCGCTCCGGTTGCCCACCTGGAGAGCGGCGATCCGGCCGCGGCGGCCGAAGCCGGGGCGGAGGATGCTCGTCAGAAAGCATTGCGCGCCGAGGTCGAACGCCTTACCGGCGACCTCGGCCGGCACCAGCAGGAGCTGTCCAAGCTCGAGCTATCCGTCCGCAGCATGGAGAATGCCTGGCTCTTCCTCGAGCGCGGGGACGCCAGCCTGGTGGCCGAGGTTGCCGACGCCGGTCTGGCCACAGACTTCCAGATGCGGATCGTCCAGGCGCAGGAAGCCGAGAGGTCGCGACTGGCCCAGGAGGTTCACGATGGACCGGCTCAGGCGTTGTCGAACGCAATCTTCCAGGTCGAGTACATAGAGCGCGTCCTCAACGAGGACGTCCGCGTGGCCGGCAGCGAATTGCATTTCCTGCGCGAGTTGCTGCGCCGAGAGTTGAGCGAGGTGCGCACCTTCATAAGCCAGCTGCGGCCTCCGCTCCTCGACGAGCTCGGGCTGGACGGCTCCGTCATGGACGCGGTCCAAAGCATGGCGGCTCTGACTTCCACGCCGATCGAAACGGAGCTGCGCGCACCCGGGGACGGCCTGAACCCGACTCAGCAGACCGCCGTCCTGCGCATCGTCCAGGAAGCGCTGCAAAACGTTTGGAAGCATGCCGACTCGACACGCACCGTCGTGTCGACGCGAATAGAGTCGGGACAATGGATCCTGGAGGTTTCCGACGACGGTCGCGGCTTTGACGTGAGCGCCGTCGCAGCCATGGGTCGGCGCAACTTTGGCCTTCAGTTCATGCGCGAGCGAGCTGAGCTAATCGGTGCCCGATTCGAGGTTCGATCACGGCCGGGAGGCGGCACCGTCGTCTGGTTGTCGATTCCAGTGGGAGAGGAGAACGCATGAGTTCGATTGACTACGCCGGGCCGGAGAGGCGCCGAACGGGGCCAGCTGGCCGCACCGGAGAAATCACCACGATCCTTCTGGTCGACGACCACGCCCTTTTCCGCGTCGGCGTGCGGAACATCCTGGAGCGTGAGCCCGGCTTCGACATCGTGGGCGAGGCCGACGATACGCGCAGCGCCTTCGATCTCTCGGTCCAGCTCTCGCCGGACATCATTCTCATGGATCTGTCGCTGCCGGCCCCCGGCGGAATCGAGACGACCCAGCGGATCAAGCGCGAGCTGCCGTCGGCGGGGATCATCGTCCTCGCGGTGAACGAGGACGAAGACGCTCTATTCGACGCCATCAAGGCCGGCGCCGCCGCCTTCATTCTCAAGGATGTCGCGCCGGACGATCTCGTGGCGATAATCCGCCGCGTGGCCTCTGGCGAGTACCTGATCAACGACAAGGTGTTCGCCAAGCCTGCCGTGGCGAGCCGCGTCCTCAAGGAGTTCCGCGAGCTGGCCATCTATGGCCAGGAAGCCGCCCCGATCTTCGCGCCGCTGTCGCCGCGCGAGGTCGAGATCCTGGACAACATCGCCCAGGGCATGACGAACAAGCAGGTCGCCTACGCCCTCTCGATCAGCGAACAGACGGTCAAGAACCACATGTCCAGCATCCTGCGCAAGCTCAGCGTGAACGACCGAACCCAGGCGGTCGTCTACGCCATGCGGCAGGGCTGGATCCGCATGCCCGAGGACTGAGCTGCGCATGGCGATTGAACCGCTGCCGCTCCCACTTCTCGAGATTGCGGAACGGGCCAGGCGCGAAGTCGACCTCCTGACCAGGGAGATCGGCGAGATCGAGCTGCTCGTCCAGCAGGCCAGGACGGAAGCGAGCCGGCACGACCAGAAGCGTGCCCAGGCAGCAGACAAGCTCAAGTCGGCGGGGAGGGACTCCGGCCCGAGAGACGAAGACCTGACCGAATTGGTCGTTGCGCTGACCAAACGCTCGGCCGTCATGGAAGCCCAGGTCGACATCCTCGAGGGCAAGCTCAAGATCCTGACCCGATTCCGAGAGAGCGTTCGCCGCTACAGCGCCGAGCTGGACCGGGCGTCCATGGGCGGGGCAATGCCCCAGCACACGTCGACCAAGCTCGACACGAGCACGCCGCTGCCTCCAGCCGTCTCGAGGATGGTTCAGGCGGCCCAGGAAGACCTGCGCCGCGAGATCGCGCGAGCGATGCACGACGGCCCTGCCCAGAGCCTGACCAACATCGTCCTGCAGGCCCAGATCGTGGAGCGGCTCCTGGATCGCGATCCCGCCGCGGCCCGGAGCGAGATTGGCCAGCTGGTGGCGATGGTCCAGCACACGCTAGACGCCACCAAGGCATTCATCTTCGACGTGCGGCCCATGGTCCTCGACGATCTCGGCCTGGTGCCCACTCTCCGGCGGGTGGCCAGGGATCGCGGCCGCCGTTCGCAGATTCCCATCGAATTCGAGTCGTACGGAAGCGATCGCCGCCTGCCCATGGACATCGAGAGCGCGCTCTTCCGCATCATCGACGAGACGGTGACTGGCTTCCTGTCCTGTCACCCCGATCGGATATCGATCAGCGTGGAGTGGGCGGAGAAGACCGAGGCGCGCATCGCCGCAAGGCGCGAAGCGGTCGAAGAGCTGGAAGAGCCGGAGCCCGACGCACCGGCGCCCTCGGACAAGCATGGCAAGGCGGCCGAGCGGGACCTACCAGAGGCGCTGAAGGCCATGATCGACGAGACGCGCGCCGCCAAGGTCACGCGCGCAGCCAGGGCCAAGCAGCCACTCGCCCTCCCGTCCAACACGTGGCGGGAAATCCAGCAGCGCGCGGAGACTATCGGGGTCGCCGCCGAACTCATCGATGAGGGCCGGGAGGTCGTCCTGGTCCTGGCCGCGAGTTGAGCGGCTGCCCGTCCACGGCGGATGAGCTGGGGCCAGGATTGGAGCAGAGCTCGTTGCGCCCGCCCCTTCTGCCAGCCGGCTGTTGGGGCGCCTGTATGCGACGACGGGAAGTCAGGGTGGCCAGGGCCTGATCGAGTACGGCCTCATCCTCGTGCTTATGGCTGTCGTCTGCCTGGTATCGCTGGTCTTCTTCGGGGACCAGCTCTCGTCCCTCTTGAGCCTGATCGCATCAGCGGTGTGATCGCGCACCGGCCAGGCGGCAAGGAACATGGCCGCGTTGCCTGTCGGCACCGCGCGTCCATCGGCTCGCCGCACCGGCGCGGGTCCGGCCGCGACTTGGTACTGCGGCTGGTCCCGGAAACGACAACTGCGCCAAGCTTCGTGCCGGAACGTCTCCTATCCGGACCTAACCGCCCCGCTGCGACCCAAGAAGGAGGGCGGCGTCTCGTGGCTCCGCTCGTTCTTCGATTGGGGGCCACAAGCCTCGAGCTCTTCTCCAGCGGTGCGCTTGTCCCATGGTCTCTTCCCTCACCACCCATTGAGCTCGAAGCGGTCCCATGACGATCTTGCTACTGGCCTCCAGAGGCTCCACGGGCCAGAATGCGCCCATCCCTCCGTATTGGAGGCGCTCTCATCAGGAGGCCATCGATGCTCATCCGGTCCGAGAAGGGCCAGGGCCTTGCCGAGTACGCCCTGATCCTCGCACTCATCGCCATCGTTTGTATCGTCGTGCTGCACGTTCCTGGGCACCCAGATCCAGTCGATCCTCAGCACAGATCGGCGTTTCGCGATCTAGCTACTCCGCTGCGACAAGAAACCGGGCCGCGCCTCGTGCGCGGCCCGGTTTCTATTTGTCCGACACGGGTGGCGGGCGATCGCCGGGAGCCCGAGCGACCCAGCACGCCGGCGACCCCTTGTGGGCCATCACTAGCGGATTGCGAGAATCCTTCCTAGATCGCGTAGCCCATTGGTATAGTCGCAGTCGGGTTGTCCGCACGCCTACCGTGGTGCCACCTGTCACAAGTGCCTGGGGAGTCTCGTCGTGAAGCGATCGAACCGGTTGCTCATCCTGCTCGGAGTATTCCTGGCCGTTGCCGGCGGACTGGGGACGGTGGTCCTCCTCAGCGGCAGCAACAACGGCGGCTCCGGCGGCGCATCCGCCTCGCCTACACCTACCGCCGAGCCTTTGACCACGGTCGTCGTCGCAAAGCAGGACATCAATCTGGGCGACCAGATCACCGCCGCCATGGTCGGCACGCAGCAGATGACGATCTCCGCGCGGGCAGCCCTGGGCGGTGACACCTTCTCGGACGCCAGCCAGGTGATTGGCAAGGTCGCCGGAGGCAAGATCACCAAAGGTCAGGTCCTGCTGGCCAGTCGCGACTTCCTGACGCCCGGGACCATGGTCGATGGACAGAGCATCGCGGCTGCGGTTGGGGCAGGGATGCTGGCCGTGAGCATGGAAGTCGATCAGGTGAACGGCGTCGGGACTCTCCTCGTGCCCGGAGACCACGTGGACGTCATACTCAGCGTCTACATGGACGAGATCGGGATCACCGGCGTCAAGACGCCGGCTGGCAGCACCCTGGATCTCAAGAGCGCGAGCCAGGTCACCACCAAAACCGTGATCCAGAACCGAAAGGTTCTTGGCACGCTTCTACCCTCGGAGACGCCGGCTCAGAACCCCGCCCCAGCTGCCGGTGCTTCGGCCACCCCGGCCGCGGGGCCAACGCAGGCGGTCATCACCAACACCGGACGGCACATGATGGTCATCCTGGAGGTGACGCCGGACGAGGCGGAGATCCTGCGCTGGGCTCAACGCGCGGAGAAGATCGACCCCCAGAACTACATCGATCTGTCGCTCGCCCTGAGATCGAGCAAGGATGACGGTGCGCCCAACGTCACGACACCCGGCATCACCTTCAAGATGCTCGTCGACAAGTACGGCGTTTTGCCGCCCGATCCTCGTGGCATCCTGCCTCCCGATATCGCAAAAGGAATCTCGTGGTAGAGCGCCCCGCCCGCTCGCGGCGAAGCGCCCGGCGAGAGACCGGCTTGACCGGCTTCCCCGGCCACCTGGAAGCGACAGAGTTCGATGGCTGACCGCATCCGAGTCTTCATCGTCGACGACATCCCCGAGACCCGGGATCACCTTGTCAAGCTGCTCGGGTTCGAGCCGGACATAGAGATGATCGGCACCGCCGCTTCCGGCGCCGAGGCGATCGAGCGGGCTACGAAGCTGCTCCCCGACGTCATCCTGATGGACATCAACATGCCCGACATGGACGGCATAACGGCGACCGAACAGCTCTCCTCTCAGGTCCCGACCGCCTCGGTGGTGATGATGTCCGTACAGGGCGAGGCGGACTACCTCCGCCGCTCGATGCTGGCAGGCGCACGCGAGTTCCTGGTCAAACCCTTTAGCAGTGACGAGCTGACGGCCTCGATTCGACAGGTGAACGCTCGAGAGCGCGAAAAGGCCGGCCGAGCCGTCGTCGTCGCCGCCGCCGCCAAGGCCCAGGAACAGGCCGGCGAAGGTCAGGTTGTCGCCGTCTTCAGCCCCAAAGGCGGCGTTGGCCGAACCACGATCGCCGTGAACCTGGCCGTTGCGGCGGCCTCAGAACTCGGGAAGAAGGTGACTCTGGTCGACGCCTCCTTCCAGTTCGGCGACGTCGCCGTGCTGCTGAACCTGAACCCCAAAGACAAGTCGATGGCGGAGCTGGTCCCCGAGATCGAGGCCGGGGGGGATCCGGATTCGGTAGAGAAGTTCACCCTGAATCACTCATCTGGAATCCGCGTTCTGCTGGCCCCACCGTCACCGGAGATGGCCGAGCTCATCACTCCGGCTGGGTTCAAGCGCGTCATCGAGATCCTTCGCCAACAGAACGACCTGGTTGTGGTCGATTGCGCAGCGTGGTTCAACGACATCACTCTGGGTATCCTGGACCTCGCGGACGTTGTACTCACCTTGCTGACACTCGAAATCACCAGCATCAAGAACATTCGACTCTTCTTGGAGGTCGCGGAGCAGCTCGGCTACTCCCACAAAGTACGGCTTGTATTGAACCGAGCCGACACGACCCTTGGCATCAGGGTCGCCGATGTCGAGCATTCGATCGGCCGCAAGGTCGACCACACCATCGTGAGCGACGGACGGGCCGTCGTTTACGCCCTCAACAGAGGAATCCCCTTCGTCTTGAGCAACCGAGAGAGCCAGGTCTCCCAGGACGTCTTTCGTCTAGCCAAATCGATAGCAGGAAGCCGAGAATCGCGCGTAGAGGAAAGCCGCAAGGCGCCCGAGAAGGGCAAGTCCCTCTTCGCGTGGAGATAGGTGCCCAGCAGGGCCGGCAAGGGGTGTAGGCGATGTCCCTTCTGAAACGAATTGAGAGCGCTCGACCGGGCGCTCCTACGGCAGCCCCAAGCGCGCCCTCGACAGCGCCGGCAGGGCCGCCTGGAATGGCGGGCGCCGGCGGACAGCGGCTGCTCAGCCAGGCTCCCGTTCGGGAGTCTCTGCGCGAGGTCAAGTTCCGGATTCAGTCTCGTGTCATCCAGGACCTGGATCCCAAGCTTGATCTGGCCAACCAGGTCGAGGTGCGCCGCCAGATCGAGGAGATCTTCGGCCGCGTCGTCGACGAGGAAGGCCTGGCTCTCACTCGGGCCGAGCGCATTCGCATGCTCGAGCAGATCACCGATGAGATCATCGGCCTCGGTCCACTGGAACCCCTCCTCCGCGACGAGACCATCACCGAAATCATGGTGAACGGCCCGCGCCAGGTCTACATCGAGCGGAGCGGCCGTCTGGAGCTCACCAACGTCGTCTTCCAGAACGACGACCACGTCATGCGCATCATCGACCGGATCATCGCCCCGATCGGCCGTCGCATCGACGAGTCGAGCCCGATGGTCGACGCGCGCCTGACGGACGGCTCCCGCGTCAACGCGATCATCCCACCGCTCTCCCTCATCGGACCGGTGATCACCATTCGCAAGTTCTCGAGCTCACCGTTCACGGTGGACGACCTGATCCGATTCGGCACGGCCACGCCGGAGATGTTCGACTTCCTGCGTGCCTGCGTCGAGGCTCGCTTGAACATCTTCGTCTCGGGGGGCACGGGTTCAGGCAAGACCACGACATTGAACGTCCTCTCCTCGTTCATCCCGGCCGACGAGCGGATCGTCACAGTCGAGGACGCGGCGGAGCTACAGCTGCGCCAGGAGCACGTGGTCACCCTGGAATCCCGTCCGCCCAACATCGAAGGCAAGGGCGCGGTCGCGATCCGGGAACTCGTCCGCAACGCGCTGCGAATGCGGCCCGACCGGATCATCGTTGGAGAGTGCCGAGGCGGCGAAGCCCTCGATATGCTCCAGGCGATGAACACCGGCCACGACGGCTCGATGTCCACCGGCCACGCGAACAGCCCGCGCGACATGCTCGCCCGGCTCGAAACGATGGTCCTCATGGCTGGCGTCGATCTGCCCTTGCGAGCCATTCGCGAGCAGGTCTCGTCCGCCGTCGACCTCATCGTCCACCAGTCACGAATGAAGGACGGCTCCCGCCGGATCGAATACATCACCGAGGTCCAGGCCATGGAAGGTGATGTCATCGTGATGCAGGACGTCTTCCTGTTCGAGCAAACCGGCATCGAGGACGGCAAGATCCAGGGCCGGCTCCGGGCCACAGGCATCCGCCCCAAGTTCGTGGAGAAGTTCGAAGTCATGGGCATCCATCTGCCGCGCGGCCTGTTCGGCTTCGCGTAGTTGAGCGAGGCGGGAAAGGTGGCGTAATGCCAGTCATCCTCGGTCTACTGGTCTTCTCCGGCCTCCTGCTGCTCGTGCTCGGCGTGACGAGTGCGGGCAAGGGCGGCGGGGTCAGCGCCCGCCTGGAGCGGTATGTCTCAGACCGCACCGATGCGGTCTCGTCGTCTGGGCCGGCCCGTCAGCCTGCGGGCATCGGCCAGCTCCTGGGTCAGAGCGTCGCCCTGGCTCGCCTGAACCAGGTGGTGGAGCAGCGTGACTTCGGCGCCAGCCTCGCCCGCGACATCGCCCGCGCCGACCTCAAACTCAAGCCGGGCGAGTTCATGGCCATCTGGGCCGGGTCCATCTTGGGGATCCCATCTGCCCTATTCGTCCTGGGCTTCGTGTTGTCGCCGCTCAAGACACCGATCGCCCTCCTGATCGGCGCAGCCGTCGGCTTCTACCTGCCGCGGATGTGGCTGGGCCGCCGTCGCGCCTCCCGCCTGAAGGCATTCAACAAGCAACTCCCCGACACCATCACCCTGATCGCCAACTCTCTGCGGGCCGGATCGTCGTTCCTGCAGGCCATCGAGATGGTCGTCCGGGAAGCCCAGCCGCCCATCACCGTGGAATTTGGCCGGGTGGTCCGCGAGGTCAACCTGGGCCTCGCCTTCGACGTTGCCCTGGACAACATGGTCCGACGCGTACGCTCTGACGACCTCGAGCTGATGGCCACGGCGATCACCATCCAGCACCAGGTCGGCGGCAACCTGGCAGAGATTCTCGACTCGATCGCGTTCACCATTCGCGAGCGCGTCCGCATCAAGGGCGAGATCAACACCCTTACGGCGCAGCAGAGGATGTCGGGCTACGTAGTGGCTGGGATGCCGATCTTCCTGGCCGGCTTCTTGTTCGTCATCGCCCCATCGTTCATGAATCCTGATGTTCGAAAACCCGCCTGGCCTCTTCGGATTGCCGGCCGGCCTCATCCTCCTCGGAATCGGCGGATTCTCGATGTTCATCGGGTTCATGCTGATCCGGCGTATCGTCGCCATCGAGGTCTGAGCGATGCTCATCTACATCATTCCCGTCTTCGTAGGTGTCGGCATCCTGCTCCTCGTCCTGGGGCTGGCCGGCGGTTCGCCGGTGGATCCCGTCCAGGCCCGCCTGACTCAGCTCGGCTCGGCCCAGGCGAGAAACCTCGAAGAGCTCGAGCTGCAGCAGCCCTTCACCGAGCGAACGTTGCGCCCGCTCGTCGCCCGCCTGTCGAGAATGGGCGCCCGCCTGGGCAGCGCGTCCTCCACCGACGCCGCGGAGAAGCGTCTCGCTATGGCTGGCAACCCGGGCGATCTCAGGCTGGCCGACTGGATGGGCGTGAAGATACTGGTAGCGATCGCGACCGGCGTGCTCACGTTCCTGCTGCATGGGCCTCCTGGCCAAGAACCTGGGATTGGGGATCGTGCTGGCCCTCGTCGGACTGGCTATCGGCTACATGCTGCCGGAGTTCTGGCTGGGCGGGAAGATCAAGGCGCGCCAGAAGGTCATCCTCAAGATGATCCCGGACACGCTGGACCTCCTTACCATCTCGGTGCGCGCCGGGCTCGGCTTCGACGCCGCCCTGGCAAAGGTAGTCGAGAAGCTACCCGGTCCGCTGAGCGACGAGTTTCGACGGGCGCTGGCCGAAGTCCGCGTCGGCAAGGCACGACGCGACGCCCTGCGGGATATGGTGCCGCGCACCAACGTCGCGCCGCTGTCCAACTTCATCGGCGCGATCATCCAGGCGGAGCAGCTGGGAGTGTCGATCTCGAAAGTTCTCCAGGTTCAGTCCGAGCAGCTCCGTATCGAGCGACGGCAGCGCGCCGAGGAGATGGCCGCCAAGGCTCCGATCAAGATGCTCTTCCCTCTGGTGGGCTGCATCTTCCCGTCGCTCTTCATCGTCATCCTGGGACCGGCCATCATCGCGATCATGAAGACGCTGGGGTCGGGCGCCCTTAAGTGACCCGGCGGCGGCTGGTAGCTCTCAACACGAGCCGGGGGACCCAACTGGCCGAGCGGCTCGAGGTCGGCTCATCGTTTTGGGCCAAGTTCATGGGCCTCATGGGCCGGGCGGCGCTGCCCGCCGGCGAGGGATTGTGGCTCCCCGGCGAGAACGGCATCCACATGCTGTTCATGAGGTTCCCCATAGACGTTCTCTTCGTGGCGCCGCCGTCCGGTGGCGGCGACGGCCCCCGGCGCGTCGTGGCTCTGCGCCGCGCCGTGCCGCCCTGGCGGGGTGTTGTGTGGTGGGTTGGCGGTGCCAAAGGCGTCCTGGAGCTGCCGGTAGGCACGATCGACAGATCCGGAACGGTAGTCGGCGACGCAATCTCCATCGCGCAGCCTTGAGCGCATCGCTCCTCGGGCGGGATCGAGGCAGCGAGCCCTGGACAGCCCAACGTAGACGCGGCCGGGCCAGGCCGGACCGGACCTGCTCCGGCGGGTCCGCACCCGATCGGTTGAGGCTCCGATTACGCGGCGCATAAGCGGGCGTCGCTACCTTGTCCCCGATGATCTCGCGGACACCCCGGTCGGTCGCGGCTTCGCTACTCGACCTTGCTCTGCCACCCGCTTGCCCCGGCTGCGGCGCGGAGGGAGCGGCACTATGTGGGTCGTGCCGGCGGACCTTCGAGGTGCGGCTTGGTCTGCCTGCCGGCGTACCGATCGGACTGCCCTCGCCGCTGCCGCTGCCGCTCGTCCAGCTCGAATGGTGCGCCCCATTCTCGGGGGTGGTGAGGGCCTCTTTGCACCAGCTCAAATACGGAGGCGAGCGGCGACTCGCCGATCCGCTGGCGGCGGCGATGGCAGCGAGATGGCTGGAGACAGGCGCCGGAGGCGACCTTCTGGTCCCAGTCCCGGTTCACGCGCAGAGAGCGCGCCAGCGCGGTTATGACCAGGCGGTCCTGCTGGCCGCCGGGCTCTCCCGGGAGCTGCGCCTACCGTGGCGCGCGATCCTGAAGAGAACTCGTCGGACCTCCCCGCAGTTCGAGCTGGGCCGGCGGGCACGCCGGACGAACGTCGCCGGCGCATTCGCTCTTCGGGACCGGGAAGAGGCCGTCGAAGTCGAAGGCAGGTGGATTGTCCTGGTGGATGACGTGGTGACCACAGGATCGACTCTGGTGGCTTGTGCTGACGCTCTGTACGACGTGGGCGCCGCCGCCGTGGCCGGCCTGACAGTTGCGCACGAGCGCTGAGGCGGAGGCGGCAACGGCCCGCCCTCGTTGTCGACTCCTATACTGGCCGCGTGGCAGCGGCTCTTCTGGAAGCGCCGGCGCTAAGGACACTCGGATCGTTCGGACGCCGGCGGTCCGCGTTGCGGAGGTCAGTGGTGAGGACGATCGTCAAGGGCAAGAACATCGACGTCCCGGACTCCGTGCGAAAGTACGCCGAACGCAAGATGCGCCGGCTCGAACGGCTTGTCGACGACAGCACGGACGCCGTGATCGAGCTTTCGAACGAGCAGCATCGAAGCGCGGCCGATTCTCAGATCGCCGAGGTGACCCTGGTCGTCGACGGTCAGACACTGAGGAGCCACGCCGCCGGCCCAACTTATCAAGCCAGCCTTGACACCGTCATCGACCGCCTCGAGCGCCAGACCGTCGATGCGCGAGAGAAGCCGCGTGGGAAGGTACGGCCGGAGCAGGCCAGGGCCCGCCGACCGTCGGTCGACGAACCGGCGAGCCTCGCTGAGAACGAGCCGCCCAGTCGCAGGATCGTCAAGACGAAACGCTTTGCCATCCAGCCGATGTTCGAGGAAGACGCTCTCGCTCAGATGGAGGAGCTCGGGCACCACTTCTTCATCTTCGTCAACGCCGAGACCGAGAGGTTGTGCGTCCTCTACAAACGGCATGCCGGCGACTACGGACTGATCGAGCCGGTCATCGGAGGCGAGTACACGCCGGGACGCAACTCCCGCAGAGCCGGCTGACGGAGACGCCAAGATGATCGGGCAGGCGGACGCAGGAACGGCCTGCCCCGCGCCGACGAGTTGAACGGGGACGGTCGGCACGAGGGCGACGGTCCGGTTAGTCGGCCGCCGCGTGTCGAGTTGCCGGGCGGGAGGCGGGCCGGGGCCCATCTGCCGGTTGGCATGGGGTTGCTCCGCGTGGCCGAGCGCGCCGCGGAGATAGGCGCCTCGGCGCTCCAGATCTTCAGCGACAATCCAACGGCCTGGCGTCGCCGGACGGAGACTCCGCCCGAGGCGGCGGCCTTTCGACAACGTCTGGACGATCTGGACCTACGCCCCGTCGCGATCCATGCCGCCTATCTGGTAAACCTCGCCGGACCGGACGATGAGCTCTTTGGACGGTCCGTGGAGATGATCCGCCACGAGCTGGCCCACGCGCCTGAGTTGGGCGCCCGGTTCGTGAACCTTCACACCGGTTCTCACCGCGGGGCGGGCATCGAGGCGGGGATCGCTCGCCTGGTAGACGGCCTGGAGCGTGCCACTGACGGGACCCTCTCCGGTCCCGACGCGCCCCTCGTCGTGCTGGAGAACTCGTCCGGAGGCGGATTCACCATTGGCTCCACGATCGAGGAGCTTGCGACCGTCCTCGAGGCAGCCGCGGCGCGCGGGTTGGATGGCAACCTGGCCATCTGCCTGGATGTCGCCCACCTCTGGGGTGCCGGCTACGAAGTCTCCCGCCCCGAGACCATCGACCGCCTGCTCGAGGAGACGGATCGGAAAATCGGTCTCAACAAGCTGGCGATGGTCCACCTCAACGACTCGCTCTCGGCCCTCGGGTCGCGCCGCGATCACCACACCCACCTCGGCGAGGGCCAGATCGGCCGCATTGGACTGGCCCACTTCCTCCGCCACCCGGCGCTGTCCGGCGCCGCGTTCTACCTTGAGACGCCCGGCATGGAGAAGGGCTTCGACGCGGTCAACATGGCCAGGCTCGGCGATCTCGCTGAGGACAGGCCGCTCACCCCGGCCGCGGTTGCGGAGGGTCGCCCACTGCTCGACGCCAGGGCCGTGGAACGGTGAGTCAGCCGGCGCCGCAAACGGCGGCACCGAAACGCGGTGAAAGCCGACCCCTTCCGAATCGCGTTGTGGTCAGCCCGCGTCGCGGTTGGTTCGAGCGCGGGGCTGCATCGGCCGGATCATCGGGCCGCACGGCCTGACTGGCCATAGTCGCGGCCGACAGAATCGGCGGCGACTCGCGCCGGACGTCGAGCAGGCGGCGCGGCTCCATCTGACGGTCATCCGACCGTACCCCGGAATACCCTCGCGCGAAGCGGCGCATTCGAACCGCCAGGTAGTACTCCATGACCTGACGAACCTGGGGCTCGGAGAGGAACTCGTCGGCCCGCAGCGCGTATTCCACGCGGGCCGTGGGGTTTGCCGTGCCGGAGGCGACGGCGCCCAGGTACTGTGGGGCCTCTGAATCGTCTCTGATCTCACGCAGGCCGCGAGCCAGCTTCGTGGCCGTGCCCAGCGATGGCATGCGGTCGCCGCGTATCAAGCGAGAGATGGTGGAGTGGTCCACACCAGATTGCTGAGCCAGCTGGCGCTGCGACATCTTCTTCGCTTTGAGCTGGGCCCTCAGCCACTCGTTGAAGGCTCGTCCGCTCTGTCCGGCCATGCGCGAAGTAGCTCCTGGGGTCGGCGCTATCTGCCCCGATGCTGGAACTATCGGATGAGACGGCTTCCGCGTGAATGACCATTTGGTACTCCGTCGGTGACGACGGTCGGCCGGCCCCGCAATGTCGCCGCAAGGTAGAGCCGCAAGGCCCCTCGCGGTCGCCGGGAGTGGCCGTTTGCCTCGCGTCCCCGTCAAACCGTTCTGCAGAGGCCGCCTCAGCCGGCCGACCCCGGCACGCTCGCCACCTCCTCGACCCTGATCCCGCCCCCGCGCGGTTTGGACGAGATCAGATAGGCCAGTGAACCGAGGATGACCACGGAGAAGACGCTCAGTGAGCGGTCTACAAGCACGATGGCCGTAGCCTGCGCACAAGCAATGCCGAAGATCGTTACCAGGACGCCGTAGACCACACCCTCGACGGCGCCCAAGCCGGCCGGAGTGAGCGGCACCGCCGTCAGGAGCGACCCGATGAGCGTCACGAAGAGGATGCCGCTGATACCCAGGCCCAGATCGCCGAAGCTGAGAGCCTGGATGACGAAGTAGAGGCGCAGGGCCTCGGTCGCCCAGATGAGGCCGGTCAGCAGACCGAGCCATGGCAAGCCCCTCAGGCCCACTGAATTGAAGACACCCTCCTCGAAGCGGTCGTAGAGCTCCACGACCCGCCCGGAGAGTGGCAGGCTGGTGATCAGCCGGCGGCCGAAGTTCCGAAGAACCACCAGACCGACCGCCAGCAAGACCACGAGCACCACCGCCAGCGCGAAGATGACCTGCACGGCCACTGGCAGATCGCCGAGGCTTCCGCGGAAGCGGACGTATCCGGCCGCCAGGCCCAGGCTCGCGATGGCGAAGAGGTCGAGGATTCGCTCGACGAAAACGGTACCCAGCGTCCGGGTGGCGGAGACCGGGCTGTTGAGTTTCAGCAGGTAGGCACGGTAGACATCCCCGAGTTTGGCGGGCACGACGCAGTTGACTAGCCACGAGAGAAAGATGATCTCGGTGGCGTCCCTGGTCGAGACTCGATAGCCCGCGCCTCGCAAAAGGGTGGACCAGCGGCGGCCGCGCAGTGGAAAGCCCAGGTAATAGGACCCGAATGCCGCGGCCAGAAACCAGAGGTTGGCACGGGCGATGTAACCGGGGACCTCGGACAGGCTCTTCCCGTTCAGGTAGATGGCAATGACGATGATCGCCAGGGGGACCGCGATCGACAGGACCGTCCGGGGCTGTCGAAGCCGCCGGATGAGCGACATCTGTTCGGCGGGCGGGACCTCGACGGGCTCCTCCGGATGTATGAGCGCGTCGGCTTCCTGACCGAGCGAGTCGCCAATGGGGTGGATATGGTGTCCTTGCGGATCGGTCACAGGGAGTCCTTCGCGGTCTCAGGGGAGGCCCGGCGCCGGCCGTTCCCGCGCATGGTTTGGATCATCCTGGCGAGCGGCGTCCAAGCCCTCACGTAGAAGCTGGCCCGGCCAGGATGCATGTCGACCATGCCGATGGCGGAGAGCAGCCCTGTAGCCGTCCCAGGATCGCCAGAGACCGCGTTGTAGGAGACTCCGACCTCCATCACCGTGTGCGAGTCCGAGGCGGCCAGGCCCGGCAGGCCGTGCTCCAGGGCGAAGCGCGCGGCCCGCTCGTTGGCGGATCCGCCGAGCACACGCGCGTTGTAGGTCTCGATCCAGTCCACGACCCCGGCGATCGACTCGAGCTGCAGTCCGCTCTTGCGGCCAAAGCCCCGCAGCCGGTCGAATGGATGCGGGACGCCGACGAGGCCCCCTTGCTCGCGGACCGCCGCGATCGTCTCGACGGCCGAAAGCCCCGGCGGCACGACCTCGCGCAGGAAGACGGCGATGAGATCGCCGTCGGCGGTGTTGACCTCCTCGCCGACGATGACCGTCAGCCCGGGTGGCGCGACGTCACGGGCGCGAAGAGCGGCGTCGATCCGGTCGTGGTCCGTGACGGCCAGGTGCGTCAGGCCCCGGGCCGCTGCCGCCCGTAGCACTGCGCGCAGAGTCGCAAGCGAGTCGAAGCTGGCGCTGGTGTGGCAGTGCAAGTCGATGAAGGCGCGGCTGTCTTCGCCCGTCGAGCCCCGGACAGGAGCTGCCATCAGACCTGGGGACCGAGGTACTTCTTGAAGAAGTCGAAATGCTCCAGGGCGATGCCGGTGCCGAGGGCGACGCATTGCATGGAATTGTCGGCCACGTGGCAGGGCACGCCGGTCACCTGCGTGAGCAGCTTGTCGATGTTCCGAAGCAGCGAGCCGCCGCCGGACATCACCATGCCCTTGTCGATGATGTCGCTCGAGAGCTCCGGGGGCGTCTGCTCGAGGACCAGCCGCACGGCCCCGATGATCTGCTGGAGGGGCGGTTCCATCGACTCCATAACCTCGGAGCTGACCATGGGGATCGTGCGCGGCAGGCCCGCAATGAGGTCTCGCCCACGAACGTCCATCGACAGGTCGCGCTCGAGGGGCAGGGCTGTGCCAATCTGGATCTTTATCTCTTCGGCCGTCCGGTCGCCGATCATGAGGTTGTACTTCTTGCGGACGTAGTTCGCGATGGCCTCGTCGACTTTGTTGCCACCCACCCGGAGGCTGGTGGACACGACGATGGAGCCGAGCGATATGACCGCGATCTCGCTCGTGCCACCGCCGATATCGATGATCATCGACCCCGACGGACCGCTGATCGGCACGTTGGCCCCGATCGCCGCCGCCAGCGGCTCATCGATCAGGTACGCCTCTCCGGCACCAGCCTTGAGGGCGGCGTCGCGGACTGCGCGCTTCTCGACGCTGGTCACACCGGCGGGGACGCTGATCATGACCTCGGGCTTGCCCCAACCGAATCGACGCCCCTGCTGAACCCGGTGGATGAAGTGGTCCAGGAGCGCCTCGGTGATGACGTAGTCGGCAATCACACCGTCCCGCATCGGGCGGATGGCCTGAATGCTGCCGGGCGTCCGGCCGATCATCTCGCGGGCTTCCTCGCCGACCGCCACGATGTGGTTCTGGTCGTCGACCGCGACCACGGAGGGCTCCTGCATGACGATGCCCTGGCCCTTGACGTAGACGATGATGTTGGCCGTGCCCAGGTCGATGCCGATCTTCATACCGACGTGTTACGTCCCTTCCGAAATCCGCTCGATCCTGGCCCCGAGCTCCAGGAATTTCGCGTCGATCTTCTCATAGCCGCGATGGACGTGATGGGCGCCTCGAATAGTCGTGACCCCGCCCGCGGCAAGGGCGGCAAGGATAAGGGACGCGCCGGCCCGAAGGTCGCCGATTTCGACGTCAGCTCCGTGGAGCGGCGTCGGGCCCTTTATGAGGGCGTGATGCTGGTCCTGTATCTCGACACTCGCGCCCATGCGGGTTAGCTCCGCGAGCCACTCGAGGCGGTCCTCGAAGACTGTCTCGTGGACGTGGCTCGTGCCTTCGGCCTGCGTGAGCAGGACGCAGGTGGGTGGCTGGAGATCGGTCGCAAGCCCCGGATACGGCTGGGTCTCGATGTCGCAACTCCGGAGGCGGTGAATGTCGGCGGAGGAAGCGTCGATCTCGATGGCGTCGGCGGTGCACCTGACCGAGACGCCGGCTTGCTCCATGACGCCGAGGAACGCGCCCAGATGGTCGCCCGACGCTCCTCGAAGCGTCACCCGGCCATTGGTGACACCGGCGGCAATGATGAAGGTTCCGGCCTCGATCCGATCGGGGACGACCGAGTGGTCCGCGCCGCGCAGGCGACGTCGGCCTTCGATCTCGATTCGGTGGCTTGCCGTGCGCTCGACTTGCGCGCCCATCTTCTGCAGGAAGGCAATGAGATCGTCGACCTCGGGCTCCTGAGCGGCCGGCTCGATGACCGTGTGGCCGTCCGCTAGAACTGCCGCCAGCATCGCGTTCTCGGTACCCATGACGGTGATCTGGGGGAAGGTGACCGGGCCGCCCCGGAGCCGGCCGGGCGCCTTGGCGAAGTAGTAGCCGTTGCGGTACTCGATCTCCGCCCCAAGAGCACGCATGGCATCGACGTGGAGATTCACGGGACGCCGGCCGATCCGATCCCCGCCGGGGTTGCTGATGATGACCCGTCCGAATCGCGCCAGGAGCGGACCCAGCAGGATGAAGCTCGCCCGCATCTTGGCCGCGGCCTCGAGCGGCACGAAGAGCCACTCCGCGTCGCCGGAGGCGACCTCGTAAACGTTCGGTTCCGGGTGGTCGACGGCCACGCCGATGTCAGCCAGAACCTCGGTCATCACTCGGACGTCCTCGATCTCCGGGACGTTGGTGAAGCGACAGCGCTCGCCGGTCAGGGTCGCGGCGGCCATCAGCTTCAGGGCGGCGTTCTTTGCACCGCTGATTGCGACCGAACCCTCGAGGCGGCGGCCTCCCTCGATTCGGAGGACTTCGCGAGCCACGGGTTCCGGTTTGAACTCCCAGTGGAAGGGGCGGACGCCGGCCATCCGCTACTCGCCGGGCGGCAGGTCGCCGCGCGGGGGAGCCGCACGCCGGGCCGCCTCGTGTTCGCCGCGCGCCGATCCTCTGGGGACTCCCTCGGCCACACGGATGCGGACCAATGCTCTCTGCAGCGCCGCCCGAGCGGCGGCGAGGTCGACGGGCTCGATGAAACCGCCCTCGATGACGTGCTCGGCCTCGCGTCGAGCTCGTTCGGCCCGCTCCAGGTCTATCTCCGAGGCCATGTCCGCGGTCTCGGCCAGCACAACGACACGATCCGGCCGAACCTGCAGGAACCCGCCGAAGATGGCGAAGGCCTCTTCGTGGCCAGACGTCTTGAGGCGCAGCACGCCCTGGCCGAGTAGAGAGATCAGCGGCGCGTGATGAGGCAGGATGCCCATCTCTCCCTCGCTTCCGGGCACGATGACCTCATCGACGTCGCCCTCGAAGACGCGTCGCTCCGGAGTGACGATCTCCAGGTGCAAAGACATCGCTATTCCCTACGGAGGTCGTGGCACGGCGTCGACCCGTGGCGTGTGGCGCGGCGACGGGAGCCGCGACCGCTCGCGCAGCACTCTAGCCGCTTGCGGCTTTGTGCGGAGCGACGGTCGCGGGCGAGCAAGCGCCGCGCCGGGACGGACGCGAGGAGTGCCGCTTGCAGCGCCGCCACTACTTCGCCAGCTTCGCTGCGTTGGCGCGGACATCGTCGAGGGTACCAGCCAGGAAGAAGGCCTGTTCCGGCAGGTCATCCATCTTTCCCTCCAGGATCTCCTTGAACGACGCCACCGTGTCGCGAATCGCAACATACGTGCCCGGGCGGCCGGTGAACACCTCAGCCACGTGGAACGGCTGGCTGTTGAAGAACTGCAGGCGCCGGGCTCGACCGACCGTGGCCTTGTCTTCCTCGGACAACTCGTCGATGCCAAGGATCGCGATGATGTCCTGCAGGTCGCGGTAGCGCTGCAACACGCGCTGGACTTCCCGGGCCGTGTCGTAATGCTCCTGGCCGACGACCAGCGGATCGAGAACGCGGGAGGTGGACGTGAGGGGATCGACGGCCGGATAGATGCCCAGCTCCGCGATAGCCCGCTCCAGGCGGATCGTGGAGTCGAGATGCCCGAAGGTGGTGGCCGGCGCCGGGTCGGTATAGTCGTCCGCCGGCACGTAGACCGCCTGGAGCGACGTGATGGAACCCTTCTTCGTCGAGGTGATGCGCTCCTGGAGGGCCGCCATCTCCGTTGCCAGGTTCGGTTGGTAGCCCACAGCCGACGGCATTCGGCCCAGAAGCGCGGACACCTCGGACCCGGCCTGAGTGAAACGGAAGATGTTGTCGATGAAGAGGAGGACGTCGCGCCCCTCCTCGTCACGGAAGTACTCGGCCATCGTCAGGGCACTGAGGCCGACACGCTGACGGGCACCGGGCGGCTCGTTCATCTGGCCGAACACGAAGGCCGTCTTGGCGATCACGCCGGATTCGGTCATTTCGCGGATCAGGTCGTTGCCTTCGCGTGAGCGCTCGCCGATGCCCGAGAAGACCGAGTAGCCCGAATGCTCCGAGGCCACGTTGCGGATAAGTTCCTGGATGATGACGGTCTTGCCGACACCGGCGCCCCCGAAGACGCCGATCTTGCCGCCTTTGGCAAACGGGCAGACCAGGTCGATCACTTTGATGCCGGTCTCGAAGATCTCAGTCTCGGTCGTCTGCTCGTCGAACGCGGGAGCCGGGCGGTGGATCGGCAGCCGCTCGGACGGACCGATCGGTCCCTTCTCGTCGATCGGTTCGCCCAGAACGTTGAAGACGCGCCCGAGCGTCACCTGCCCGACGGGCACCGTGATTGGACCTCCCGTGTCCACCGCCTCCACCCCACGCGCCAGACCATCTGTCGTGGTCATGGCGACGCTGCGAACCCAGTTGTTGCCCAGGTGCTGCTGCACTTCGCAGACGATCTCGGCGCCGTCGCCGCGCGCGATGTGCACGGCGCTATAGATGGCGGGCAGCTGGCCGGCTGGAAACTCGATGTCCACGACCGGGCCGGTGATCTGGATCACGCGGCCGGTCGCGGCGTGTGCGGCGGTCGCCATACTCGTGTCGTCGCCTCCTGTTCTGGCCTAACGCGCCCGCGCGCCGGACGCGATCTCGATCAGCTCACTGGTGATGTTCGCCTGACGGGCCTTGTTGTAGCTCAACGTCAGGTCGTCTATCAGCTCGTCCGCGTTGTCCGTGGCGTTCTTCATGGCGACCATCTGGCTCGAGAAGAAGCTGGCGCAACTTTCGAGCGCCGTCTGGTAGAGCCTGGTGCCAATGTAGCGAGGCAGAAGCTCCTGCAGGACCTCCGCCGGCGCCGGCTCGAAAATGAATTGGGAGCCGGGAATGCCATGGGTGTCCTCGCTCGGCCTGATCGGCAGGAGCTGGACCATGTCAGCGCGTTGAACCAGCGTCGACACGAACCTCGTGAAGATGACGTCGACCTGGTTGTAGGTGCCGGACTCGTACTCGTCGGAGATGAGCCTGGCCATCGGCAGGATGTCGTCGAAGGAGGCGCGGTCGCCGAAGCCCGTGAAGTGGGCCACGATCGGGACTCGGGCACGGCGCATCGCGTCGCGTCCCTTCCGGCCGACACTCATTATCTCGAGCTCCCCGGGATGGTCCACGATCTCCTTGGCCGCGAAGCGAACGACGTTGGTGTTGAGCGGTCCGGCCAGGCCGCGATCGCTCGTGATCAGGACGATCAGACGAATGCCCTCTGCGCGCCGGCTGAGCAAAGGATGCTCGTCGCCGCCCAGAACGGCCGCCAGGTCGGCCAGGATCTCGTCGATCAGCTCGGAGTACGGGCGCGCGGCGAGTGTCGACTGCTGGGCACGTCGGAGCTTGGACGCTGCTACGAACTGCATCGCCCGGGTGATCTGCCTGATGTTCCGCGAGGCGTTGATTCGCCTCCGGATGTCTCGTTGACTGGGCACGCTGGCTCTGCCTGCTCCCTATCGGTCGATTGGCCCGACCGTCTGCTCGCCTCAGGCGAGGAAGGTCTTGCGGAAGTCGTTGGCCGCCGCTTCAAGGGCCGCCGCGGTGTCGTCCTCGAGGGCCCTGGTCGTGGCAATCTGGTTCATGAGCTTGGCGTGTTCGAGCTCGAGGAAGCGTACGAGCTGAGCCTCGAACTCCTTGACGCGCGGCGTTGGGATGTCATCCAGGAGCCCCCTCGTGGCCACGTACAGGATTGCCACCTGGCGCTCCAGGGAGACCGGCTGGTACTGCGGTTGTTTCACGACTTCGGACAGCTTCTCGCCGCGGGTCAGCTGATCGCGCGTCGCCTTGTCCAGGTCCGAGGCGAACTGGGCGAAGGCGGCGAGAGACCTGTACTGGGCCAGCTCCAGCTTGAGAGGCGCGGCCACCCTCTTCATTGCCTTGGTCTGAGCCGCCGAACCGACGCGCGACACCGAGATCCCGATGTTGAGGGCGGGTCTCTGGCCCGCGTTGAACAGATCGGTCTCGAGGAAGATCTGGCCGTCCGTGATGGAGATGACGTTCGTGGGAATGTAGGCCGAGATGTCGCCCGCCTGGGTCTCGATGAGCGGCAGGGCAGTCAGCGAACCGCCGCCGTTCGCCTCACTCATTCGAGCGGCCCGTTCCAGCAACCGGCTGTGAAGGTAGAAGACGTCGCCGGGATACGCCTCGCGGCCGGGCGGTCGGCGCAACAGAAGCGACATCTCACGGTAGGCCCAGGCGTGTTTGGAGAGATCGTCGTACACGCACAGGGCGTCCTTGACGAGCTGACCGTCGACCTCGACGCCGTTCTCCATGACCTCCTCGCCCATCGCGCAGCCCGCGTATGGCGCGAGGAACTGCAGGGCGGCCGACTCCTCCGCACCGGCCACGACGACGATCGTGTGATCCATCGCCTCGTGCTGCTCCAGCACGGCAACGACCTTGGCGACGGTGGAGAGCTTCTGGCCGATCGCGACGTAGATGCAGACCAGGCCGTTGCCCTTCTGGTTGATGATCGTGTCGATGGCGAGAGCGCTCTTGCCCGTCTGGCGATCGCCGATGATCAGCTCGCGCTGGCCGCGGCCGATCGGGATAAGGGCGTCGATGGCCTTGATGCCGGTCTGGACCGGCGAGTCCACCGCCTGGCGCGTGATGACCCCCGGAGCGATGCGCTCGACAGGACGGGTCGACGTGTGGGCAATAGGGCCCTTGTCGTCGAGCGGGCGGCCCAGCGGGTCGACGACGCGGCCGAGGAGGCCGGGGCCGACGGGCACTTCGACCACCCGACCGGTGGTCTTGACGGTGTCGCCCTGCTTGATCTGCGTCGGATCGCCGAGAATGACAGCACCGACGGTTTCCTCTTCAAGGTTCAGGGCCATACCCATGACGCCGCCGGGGAACTCGAGCAGCTCCGACGCGAGGGCGCCCGAGAGGCCGTAGATCTGGGCGATTCCGTCGCCTACCTGGACCACCGTCCCGACGCTGCTCTCTTCGGGGGCGCCGTCGAAGCCGTCGATGGTGTTCTTGATGATGCTGACGATTTCGTCTGAACGAATGACCATGCCTTCTCCGTTCGGCCCCCGAACCTGCCGCCCTACGCGGCCCCGGCCGCTTTGCCCGTTCCCTGAATCAGCTCCTTGCGCAGGCGGGCGAGGCGAGTGCTGACGCTGGCGTCTATCTGACGGTCGCCAATCGTCACGCAGAGCCCGCCGATGAGCGCGGGGTCCGTCCGGACGTCGATTTCCACTCGCGCACCTGCGATCTCTTCCAGCTTCAACCTGACGGCCTCCAGCTGCTCCTCGGAGAGGGGCGCCGGCGTGGTGACGCTGACCCCGACGATGCCGCGAGACCTGCGGACAATGTCATCGTACTCATCGCTGATCGCCGGCATGATCGAAAAGCGGCCTCGCTTCGCCAGGAGCTGGAGGAGGTTCAGCACCTGACGCGACACACGGCTCGCCATGAGCTGCTCGAGCACCGCACGCCGCTGACCGAGACTGACGGCCGGGCTGTCCACCGCCCGGACCAGCCGCTTGTCCTGGGCCAGCTCGCAGGCGATGCCAATCTCGCCGCGCCATTCGTCGACCTTTCGGTCGCGCTCTGCCAGCTCAAAGACGGCTTCCGCATACCGGCGAGCGCCGCCAAAATCGGCCATCAGTGGGCCCTGCCGTCGCCAGCACCGCGGTCGCCGAGGAACTCGTCCACGAGCCGCTTCTGGCGGGCGCCGGTCATCGTCTCGCCGACGACTTTCTCGGCGGCGGCGAGGGCCAGGTCCGCAACCTCAGATCGCAGGTCGGCGATGGCGCGGTCCCGTTCGGCGACGATGTCCGCGGCCGCTCTCTCGCGCAGCCGGTCCAGCTCCGCCCTGGTGGCGGCGATGTCCGCCGTCCGAAGGTCTTCGGCCGCCTTCTGTGCGTGTGTTATCAGCTGACTGGCCTCCCGGCGAGCCTCCACGATCAACCGCTCGCGTTCCGCCACTGCCGCCGCCCTGTCCTGGCGCGCTTGCTCCGCGTCCGCCAGGCCCTGATCGATACGGGCCTTGCGCTGGGCGAGGACGTTCGCGATCGGGTCGAAGCCGAAGCGCCAGATCAGCGCGAGAAAGACGATGAAGTTGAGGGCGGCGACGATGACCCAGAAGATGTTGATTGAGAGTCCCGACGCCTCGGACGCGGGCGCCGTCGCTGCAACGGCCGCGAGGGGGTTCACGGTGCGGGCTCCGTCGATTCCGGTCTATTTCGTGAGGAAGAGGGCAAGCAGGCCAACGACGATCGCCAGGACGCCAAGGCCTTCGGCGAAACCGGCCAGGATGATCGCCAGGCCGCGGATCTGACCGGCCGCGTCGGGATTGCGGCCGATGGCGCTACTGGACATACCGCCGAGGATGCCGATGCCTATGGCGGGGCCCAATACGCCAAATGCCGCCAGGCCCGCTCCGATGAACTCCGAATTCATTTGAATTGACCTCCTCCACTCCGACCGAGGGCCGGATAGTCATACCGATGGGCGGTCAAACCGCCACCGTCTGATGGTTTTCGACGCCGCCGGGCGCCAGACGATCCTTCACAGTGCCGCCCGCTGCGGCAGGTCGGTGCGCTTCGGAGGCGTGACCCTCGATCGCGATCAGGATGAACATCAGGGTCAGGGCCGAGAAGATCAAGGCCTGGATGAGGTTGAGGAGCGCCTCGAGTCCTACGAGAGCGACCGGAACGAGCGCCAGCGTTAGGGCGGTGATCACGGCCAGGGCCACCTCGCCACCGTAGATATTGCCGAAGAGTCGCATAGACAGCGTGACCGGCTTAACAACTCGAGGAACAGCTCGATGATCCCGACATACATAGCCAGCAGGCCGGCCCCAAGACCGTGGCGGAACTCACCCACGGGGAAGAACTTGCCCAGGTAGCCGCGCACGCCAAGCTGCCGGAAGCCTTCTCCCTGGAACAGCACAAACGAAGTCAGCGCCAGCCCGATGGTCACGTTCACGTCGCTGGTCGGCGCCCGGAGTTGCTCGATCTTGCCGATCGGCGGCACCAGGCCACTCCAGTTGGAGAAGAGGATGAACAGGAAGAAGGCGGCAAAGATCGGATAGTAGCGTCTCGCCCGCTCTCCCCCGATCCCGACCGCGAAATCGGAGCCGAACTCGTAGGCCCACTCGACGGCGTTCTGCAGCCGGCCGGGCCGCTGCTTCATCCGTCGCGTCGCCACAAAGGCCACCAGCAGGAGGAGGGCGATCACCAGCCACATGGTCAGGATCGTCGAGCTGATGCTGGCGTGGAAGTAGACCATCGGCGGCGTCGCGGGCGCCGTCGCCGGCGAAGGGTCCAGCACCACGGCCGGGGGTGGGAACTCGATGGCGCTGGTGATGAAGCACGTCCGGGAAGCCGCAGGCCTGTCCGGGGGTGCCTCCCTTGGGAAATGGCGGCACGAAGACGACCGCTGCCAGGTCGAGCGCGATAACAGCCCCGACCAGCAACAGAAAGGCTCTCAAGCCGGGGCGTTTCCTCGGCGGAGCCGCCTGCTCGTCCGGCGCCTCTTCGTCTTCTGTCGTCACAGGCACGCCGCCCGGATCGCTTGTCACTCTCGCTCCGCTGCTCCGCGGCCCGGGAGGCGCCGCGTCATCGCTTTTCGTCCTCATCGAGCCGGGCCAGGAACCGCGCGATCAGCCGCCAGCAGCCGATCGCGCCGCCCGCGGTCCCGATCGCGAATCCAGCCAGTACGAAGACGGGGATCGTCCCCAGGCGCTGGTCCAGCCAGTAACCCCCGAGGACACCCACCAGAACGGCGATGAGGAGAACCAGCCCGATTTCAGAGAAGAGGGCGAGGTAGGCAGACGCTTTTCCGAGGTCGTTCATCGTCTCCCTGGCAGGGCGCCGTGAGTGTAGCAGTGGACCTACTCGAACGCTCAACTATCAGCCTGCACACCCGAGACGGATCAGCGGGCGCGCCACTGCCTAGCGGCGGTCGGCCCGATCCGCGGAGGCGGCTACCAGGGAGTCGGCAGCCTGGTCCGTCGCCGCGGGCTCGTCTTCGCCTTCCGGATATGAGCTCGCCGTGAGACTCTCCTGGATCGCGCCTGCGCCACCGCCCAATCGCTCGATCATGAGCAGCGCAAGCCCGAAGACGACTACCAGCCCGAGGAAGGCGTACGTCGCCCCGGTTCCGGAAAGACCGAGCGAAAGTCCCGCCAGGAGAATGCAAACGCCATAGATAAGCAGCACCGTGGCTCGATGTGACAGGCCAAGGTCGAGCAGTCGGTGATGGATGTGGCCTCTGTCCGGGGCAAAGGGCGACCGGCGGGCTGCGAGGCGTCTGACGATGATCCAGAACGTGTCCATGATCGGGACGCCCAGAACGAGCAACGCCACGGCGACCTTGGCCGCGCCGAGAATCGACAGCACGGCCAGCGAGTAGCCGACCAGCATGATCCCGCTCGTGCCGGGGAAGATCGAGGCCGGATGGAAGTTCCAGCGCAGGAAGCCGGCAAGGGCGCCGGCGAGCGCGAAGCAGAACATCGCCACGTATGGCTGGACAGGGTCGGAAGTCAAGCTGATCACGCCGAGGGTGAGCGCAGCGATCAAGGCGATGCCTGACGAGAGCCCATCGAGGCCGTCGATGAAGTTGACGCTGTTGATCATGCCCACGATCCAGATGACGGTCACCACGAGGCCGATGAGGCCGGGGGTCGCCAGCGTCCTCTCGGTGGCGAGCGGGTCGTTGAGGCTGGTAACGGCCACTCCCAATGCCACGGCGACACCGGCCAGCACGAGCTGTCCGATGAGTTGCATGCGGGCACGCAGCTGGTACCTGTCGTCCAAAAGGCCGATGCCTACCGCCAGCACCGCGCCACCGAGCAGCGCCAGGATCTGAGGCCGCTTGACGATCTGCGGCCGGTCGACGAAATGAAGGCCGAGCACGCTGTTGGCGAATATGAGCGCCGCCGAGACGATCACGAACCCCAGCAGGATGGCCATGCCGCCGCCTCGGGCTGTGGCCTGCGCATTGACACGCCGAGCCTCGGGGTGATCGACCATTCCGAAGCGAGTGGCATAGCGCCTGACGATCGGCGTCGCCGCCAGGGTGATCGCCGCCGCCACAAAGAACCCAACGACGATGGCCGGGAGCGCTCTCATCGCCTCGTTGGCGGGCGTCACGCTCGCGCTCCGATCCGAGGAGCGCGCTCAGCCGGCCGATCGGGGCGCGAGAGGGTCGGCGTGGTCAGTCCTCCCTGAGTCCTGGGACCGGGAAGCGCGAGCAGAGATCGTGTACCAGCGCGGCTAGCTTGGCCTGCTCGGAAGGGTCGTCGCGCGTGGCGATGGCGGTGACGATCGTTTCGGCGATGGCCTGCATTTCGGGCTCGCGGAAGCCCCGGCTGGTCGTTGCCGGCGTACCGACGCGAATACCCGAGGCGATGTTCGGAGGATTCTTGTCGAAAGGAATGGCGTTCTTGTTGACCGTGACGCCGATCTCGTCGAGGAGGAACTCCGCTTCCTTGCCGGTGACGCCGAGCGGCGTTACGTCGACCAGCAAAAGGTGGTTGTCGGTTCCGCCCGAGACGACACGAGCGCCATTTGCGCTGAGGGTCGCGGCCAGCAGCTTCGCGTTGGCGATCGTCTGGCGCTGGTCATCGCGGTACTCGTCCGTGTCGGCTAGCTTCAGGGCCACCGCCTTGGCCGCGATGACGTGCATCAGCGGCCCGCCCTGGGTGCCGGGAAACACGCTCTTGTCGACAGCCTTGCCAAGGTCCTTGCGGCAGAAGATCAGGCCACCGCGCGGGCCGCGCAGAGTCTTGTGGGTGGTCGTGGTGACGATGTCGGCATGGCCGAACGGCGTCGGGTGCAGGCCCGCGGCCACGAGGCCGGCGATGTGGGCCATGTCGACCATCAGGAACGCGTCGACGCTACGAGCTATCCTGCCGAGCCGTTCGAAGTCGATGATGCGCGGGTAGGCGCTCGCGCCGGCGACGATCAGCTTGGGTCGAACCTCGACCGCCTGGCGCTCCAGCGCGTCGTAGTCGATCTGCTCGGTGGCGGGCGAGACGCCGTAAGCGTGGACCTCGAACCACTTGCCACTGAAGTTGACCGGCGAGCCATGAGTGAGATGCCCGCCGTGGGCCAGGTTCATGCCCAGGATCCTGTCGCCGATCTCGAGGACGGCCAGATACGCGGCCATGTTGGCCTGGGCGCCGGAGTGCGGCTGCACGTTGACGTGCTCGGAGCCGGGGAAGAGGGCGAGGGCGCGATCCTGGGCCAGGCGCTCGGCGACGTCTACGAACTCGCAGCCGCCGTAGTAACGCTTGCCGGGCAGTCCTTCGGCGTACTTGTTGGTGAGGGGCGAGCCCTGCGCCTCCATCACCGCGGCGAAGGTGTAGTTCTCGCTGGCGATCAGCTCGATCTTCCAGCGCTGGCGATCGGTTTCGCCGCGAATGGCCGCCCAGAGCTCGGGGTCGACATCGGCCAGCCGGGCCCAGGCGATCCCTCCGTGACGCGCGATCGTCATGCCGACTCCTTGCCCGGCCCGCGCAGGCGGCGCTACACCGTCCTTCTCGACGTGCGCAGATCCGGGTCGGGCCTATTGTCGCCGATGGCAGCAGCGGCTGTCAGATCGCCTCCGTCCGAGGGCACCTGGACATCCTGGCGTCACGTCACACGTGGTGACGCAAGCCCGCCCCGTCGAGGGCGCCGGCGAGATCGACGCGGTTCACCGCCCCTGCCCGCAGGACCCGCGGCCGCTCGCCCGTGCAGTCGACGACGGTGGACGGGATCCCGCCGCGAGCCGGACCGCCATCCAGCACGAGGTCGATCCTGGAGCCCAGCTGCGCGAGGACGTCTGAGGCATCCCGGGCGGCGGGCTGCCCGGAGAGATTGGCCGAGGTGACCGGCAGAGGGCCGAGGGCACGGGCCAGGGCGCGCGGGCAGTCGTGGTTCGGGAGGCGGACGCCGACGGTTGCGGCGCCGGCGGTCAGGACCGCTGGGAGCGGCGCTCCGGGCGCCTGCGCCAGGACGAGAGTGAGTCCGCCGGGCCAGAAGCGTTCCGCGAGGATTCGGGCGGCCGGCGACAGGACGCCGACCGAGGCAGCCTGATCGAGGTCCGCCACGAGCAGCACGATCGCCCGGTCCAGGGGCCGGTCCTTGGCCGCGAACAACCGCGCCAACCCGTCCGGAGCTCCCAGCGCAACGCCCACGCCGTAGACCGTGTCGGTCGGCATGGCGACGATCCCGCCGGCCCGCAGCGTTTCGATGGCGGCTGCGCGCCCCGCAGCATCGTCCGGGAGCAGCCGGGCCGTCACCGCCGCTCGACCTGCACGCCCCGCAGCCGGTCGTGACCGCCGTCCGCGCCCTCGGCGCCAGGGGCCGTCCACCCGTCCAGGGCGATCCGTTCGATCATCTGCGCGACCCCCTCCTGCGCCACCGGCGGGGCCACGAACCGGGCCACGGCCTGGACGGCGGCGGGGGCGCTGGGCATCGCCACGCCGTGTCCGACCTCGGCGATCATCTCCAGGTCGTTGTACTGGTCGCCTGCGGCCATGCACTGTCCCAGCGGCACTCGCAGGCGCCGCGCCAGCCAGCGGATCGCCATACCCTTCGAGACGCCGGGGGCCAGGAACTCCAGGAAGCGCGGGTGGCTGAGAGTGACCTCGGCCCGGCCGGCGAAATGAGCTCGGCCTTCGTCCAGGACCTCCAGCGAGTGATCGCCCTCGCCGATGGCCACCACCTTGGTAACCGGGCGGAGGGCCCGGGCGGCGATGCTCGGTATCGTCCGCAACCTGTCGCCGACGAAGAGCCGGTACTCGTCCAGCCGGGACTCGTCCGAGGCCACGATCATCCACTCCAGGTAGTTGAAGTGCGGGATCAGCGCTCGCTCCTGGCACCAGCGGACGATCTCGACTGTGACGGCCGGGGCCAGCGGCCGGTGGTAGAGGAGCCGGCCCGGGCGCTTCGATCCCGCGGCTGGCATTGCCCGTATCAAGGCGCCTTGCTGGGCCACGATCGGCGCGGTCAAGCCGAGCGCCTCGGCGAAGGGCACGGCACTGGTGGCCATCCGGCCGGTGACTAGGGAGACGCAGATCCCCCGCCGCATCGCTTCGCCGACGGCGGCCAGGGTGCGTTGGCCGATGACCATGTCCTGATCCACGAGCGTCCCGTCGATGTCGAGGGCGATCAGGCGGATCGGGAGAGCCGGCTCGACCATCAGCGACTCTTCACGCCTGTAGACCGCTCGATGCAGGCCAGTCGGGGCCTGCCCGAAAGGTCGGGCTGGACTCGGCTCGACCAGCTGCCGGAGAGCATCTCCACTGCCTGCTGGAGCGCAGGGCCCTGGTCGAAGCCGATCTCGACCAAAGCCACGCCGTCGGGCGCGAGCGCGGAAGGCAACGCAGCGAGCAGGCGTCGCACGATCGAGAGTCCGTCGGGACCGCCGTCGAGGGCCAGACGTGGCTCGAAGGATGCGGCCACGGGCAACCGATCGATCTCCAAGGAGGGGATGTAGGGCAGGTTCGCCAGGATCACGTCGAAGCGCGGCTCGCCCGCCGGAAGGAGGTCCGCCTGGGCGAACAGGATCGCGTCGGCCACGGCATGCCCGACCGCGTTTTCCCTGGCCAGATCCAGGGCTTCGGGCGAGCAGTCGACAGCCAGGAACGAGACCTCGGCGAGCATCCGCCGCTGCCGCAGAAGGCTCGCGAGCGCGATGGCGATGGCTCCCGAACCAGTGCCGACGTCCACGACGCGCAGCTTCGGGGTGCCCAACGGCCGGGGCGCGGAGGTCAGTCGCCAGGCGATCTCGCGCTCCGCCTCAGTGACGAGCAACTCAGTCTCCGGCCGCGGTATCAGCGCCCGGCGGTCTACGCCGATGGCCAGGCCGTGGAACTCCTTGAAGCCGCGGATGTAGGCCACGGGCTCTCCGAGCTCGCGCCGGACTATCCCAGCCTCGTACGCGGCCGCCGCGTCCGCGCCGACCGGAGCCTCGGGATGGGCCAGGACGGACGTCCGCTCCGCGCGGATCGCCCAGCCCAGCAGCAGCTCGGCGTCGAGCCTCGCGCTCTCCGACCCCGAAGCGCGGAGGCGCGTCACGCCGCTGGCCAGAAGATCGCCGATGGTCGCCACGCCGGCTCTCGCTACCGCCGCGCCCGCGACGCGTCTCGAGACGTCACTGGTCCGACCCCTCGGCGAGTCGCCGCAGCTGCTCGGCCTGGTAGGTCTCGCTCAGGGCATCGATGAGCTTCTCGATGTCGCCGTCCATGATGCCGGGCAGGTTGTGCAGGTCGAGATTGATGCGATGGTCGGTCAACCTGTCCTGGGGGAAGTTGTAGGTCCGGATCTTCTCGGATCGCTCGCCCGAGCCGACCATGCTCCGCCGGAGGGCAGACTCGACCTCGGCGGCCTTGGCCCGTTCGCGATCGAGGAGCCGGCTGCGCAAGACGGCCATCGCCTTGGCCTTGTTCTTGATCTGGCTCTTCTCGTCCTGGATGGCGACGACGATGCCGCTGGGCTTGTGGGTGATGCGGACGGCTGAGTCGGTCGTATTGACTGACTGCCCGCCATGACCAGTGGAGCGGTAGACGTCGACTCGTATGTCGTTCTCGTCGATGTGGACGTCCACCTCTTCGGCTTCCGGCATGACGGCCACGGTTGCGGTCGAGGTGTGAAGCCGGCCGCTCGACTCGGTGACGGGAACGCGCTGGACACGATGCACACCCGCCTCGAACTTGAGACGGCTGAAGGCCCGGCCGCCTGCGATCTCCACGATCGCCTCGCTGACCCCGCCGATCCCCGTCTCTCCCAGGTTCAGGACCTCAGCTCGCATGTGGTGGCGCTCGGCGTAGCGGAGGTACATGCGGAGCAGCTCGGCCGCGAAGAGCTTGGCCTCCTCGCCGCCCGCTCCAGCCCGGATCTCCAGGATCACGTTCTTCTCGTCGAGGGGATCGCGCGGGATAAGCTGCAGGCGCAGCAGCCCCAGGAGTTCGGCTTCGCGGGCCTCGAGCCGGCGAACCTCCTCCTGAGCCATGTCATGCATCTCCTCGTCGCCCGAGTCACGCATCTCGAGGGCCTCGGCGAGCTCCTTGCGAGCCGCCAGCAGCTCGCGCCACGCGGATACGGCCGGCTCGAGCTGGGCCAGCTCCTTGCCAATGCGCTTCAGCGCTGCAGGGTCGGCGGCGGTCTCTGGCTGTGCAAGCTCGGTCTGGAGGGCGTCGTATCGGGCTGCAATCTCAATGAGCTTGGCGTCGATCACGGTTTCGGTCCGGCGGCCTCGGCCGCTCCCGGCGACCCCTCAGGCAGCCGTACGCCACCCGGGGCGGAGTCCATCGGCCGGGCCGCGAAATCGGAGCTGCCTGCCGGGATCTCGCCGCCGTCTGCCAGCAGGGCTTGCTGAAGCGAGACGATGGCGACCTCGATCATGTCGTCCGAGGGCCGGCGGGTGGTGATCCCCTGAACCCAGATTCCGGGCGACCACAGCAGGCGAACGGCGGCGTAGCGGCGGTGGCGGGCGCCCAACTGGAGGATCTCATAGCTGATTGCGGCGATGACCGGGATGAGGAGGATCCGCGAGACGACGAGCCACAGCGGCGACAGCTTGCCTACCACGGCGAACGCGAGAATCGAGACGATCAGCACCACCACCAGGAACTCGGTGCCGCAGCGGGGGTGGGCCGTCGGGTATTTTCGGGCGGCCTCGACCGTCAGTGGATCGCCCGCCTCGAGCGTGTGGATCGACATGTGCTCGGCGCCGTGATACTGGAACGTGCGCCGGATGTCGGCGGCACGGCCCACGAGGACCAGGTAGCCGATGAAGATCGCCACTCGAATGAGGCCTTCCGAGAGCTGGAACCCGAAACCCTGGTCCACGCGGCCGACGGTCGCCTGAGCCAGGAGCAGCGGCAGCAGGAAGAAGATGGCGATGCCGACGACGAGGCTCAGCAGCAGCATCCCGCCGACTGCCACGGTATAGCCCTTGCCGAGCCCCTGATTGGGGGCCGGGCCCGATACGGCCGGGGCTCCCCCGTCGGGGTCCGTGTAGCCGGAGTCATGGCCGGCGGTCGCGCCCACCACGATTGCTGCCGGCGCCATGAGTAAGGTGCGGAGGACGGATCCTGCCCCGCCCGCGGCCTGGCCGCCCTTGCCGGTCCCTGGGTCCGTATCCTCGAGGGCGAGCGCCTGGAGGGTCGCCGACCTGACCAACCAGCGGGTGCCGGTGACGAGCGTGTCGTACAGGACGACGAGCCCACGCAGGAGCGGGAGCTTCAGCGCGCGACGAGCCCGCAGGCCCAGATCGAGCCGCTCGGTGGCCCAGACGATGGAGCCGTCGGGGTGGCGGAGCGCAACGGCAAGCGCGTTTCGGCCGCGCATGAGGACGCCTTCGATGAGTGCCTGTCCGCCGTAGTGATAGTTGGCCATGGGAGAAGTCTAGCCCCTGAGTCGGACGGCGCCGGGCCGCTCCACGATGATCGAGCGCACAAGCTCATGATCGGTCCGGATCGCGTAACGAGAGGCGGCTACGGGGCTCAGCGACTGGCCGCGGAAACGGCATGGAGGCTCGGGGTCTGGCCAGGCGCGCTCGGCGTCCTGTGCGCGCTCGGCGTCCTGTGGGCCCCTCGGTGGCCTTGGCCCGCTCGGTGGCCTTGGCCGGTTCGCCGGCTAAGCCCGCTCGGCGCGCTCCAGCCGCCGCTGGAAGCGCTCGACCTGGCCAGCCGTGTCGATGATCGTCTGCTTGCCCGTGAAGAACGGATGGCAGTTGCTGCACACGTCGACGCGAAGCTCGGACCTGGTCGAGCCCACCACGAAAGTCGTCTTGCACGAGGCGCACTGGACCGTGGCCTGCTGGTACTTGGGATGGATCTTTGGCTTCATTCGTTACTCCCCTACGCCTTCCGCACGGTCATCCGCCGGTGGTCGTCGGTGGCGCGGTCGGCGGCTCGAGGCCGGACCGCCAGGTTGTCCCGCAGGCTACTCGCCGGCCAGGGATTCGACTCGAATTCGCTTCTTGTCGCGAGTCTCGTGCTCGATGTGGACGGTTCCATCGACCGTCGCGAAGACGGTGTAGTCGTGGCCCAGCCCCGCCCCCTTGCCGGCCTTGAATGTCATGCCGCGCTGGCGGACGATGATCGAGCCGGAGGTGACGAATTGGCCGTCACCGGCCTTCATGCCCAGCCGCTGGCCGACGCTGTCGCGGCCGTTCTTCGAGCTCGATCCTGCCTTCTTGTGGGCCATCGCTAGTCGTCCTTCTTTGTCCGAGCCGGTCGTTTGGGAGCGGCGTCGCCGGCGGGTTCGTCTTTCTTTGCGGTCTTGGAGGACTTGGCCGGAGCGGCGGCTTTTGGCGCAGCCTTAGCCGGAGCGGCGGCTTTGGCCGGAGCGGCCGCCTTTGCCTTGGCCTCGGCCTTGGCGGGGGCAGACTTGGGCTCGGCCCTGGTCGCCTTCGCCTTGGGCTTGGCTTCATCGGCTGCGGCTTGCCGGGCCTTCAGCTTCTCGGCGAGCGCCGCGTCTTCCGCTGCCTGGCGGGCGGCCGCCTTGGCAACCCTGGAGCGCTCGGCCTCGGCCTTGGTTTCGGCTTCCTGGGCCTCTGCCGCGGCGCTCTTGGCGCCCAGACGAACGTCTGTGATCCGAAGGATCGTCAGCTCCTGACGGTGCCCCTTCTTGACGCGACTGCGGGCCTTGGGCCGGTATTTGAACGAGATCGTCTTCTCGCCGCGATCCTGTCGCAGGACTCGAGCGCTCACCGCGGCATCCGACACGACGGGTTGGCCTACCGCCGACTTGTCGCCGTCCACGACCAGCAGCACGCGGTCGAGGTTTATCTCCTGACCCGGCTCCACGTCGAGCAACTCCACCTCGAGCTCGGTTCCGAGCTCGACGCGGTACTGCTTGCCGCCGGTCTCGATGACTGCGTACATTGGTCCTCGGGAAGTTGACGGGCGCGGTGCCCTCGGGTGGGTGACACGAAATCGCCCCCGGTTCCCCGGGGCGCGAAGTGCGAGTGTACGGCGCGAGGGGGGCCTCGTCAAACGTAATCCAGACTCGATGGCGCGACCCGGAGGCCTCCCGTGCCGATCGCGCGCGCCGGCCTCTGCGGCGTCTAACCGCCCGTGGTCGCAGCCGGAGCGGCAGCCCGCTGGCAAGACTGGGACGCGTCCAATTCCTCGTCCAGCCACAGGCGCTCCCGAACGGCCATGACCGTCTCGATCGTCGACCGCGCCAGGCCCGGCGATCCAGACGCCGGCCCGAGCGTTGGAGCCGGACCGGCTGATTCCCGACCGGCGGAACCCTCCACCGGCGAAGCCTGGTCGCCCTCTTCGCCGGCGGACGGCGTGGCCTGAGCGGCGAGGCCGAGCTCGTCGGCGAGGGCGGAAACGACTTCGTCGGCCCGGCCGCTGCCCCGTTCCTGGGAGTGGCGGAGCCTCATCCAGAGCACCGCGACCGCGGCTGAGACACCGTCCGGCGCCACGGCCGCCGGATCCGCGTCCCGGACCTGCAGGTCGATGATGAGGGGCCTGAGGTCGTAGGCGATCGTCTTTGCCTCTCGGCGTCGCTCGCGTCGGAGCCGCGCCGAGGCGAGGAGGCCTGCCGCCGCCGAGGCAAGCTCCTCTCGTTCCGCGCCGAGCAGGGTCACTCGGTAGTCCGCGGCAACGAGCTGGGGAGCCAGGGCGGGCGCTCCCACCCACACGTCGTGCACATCCACGACCCTGTAGCCGGCAGGCATCCCGGCCGTCAGACGCGCGCGCAGATCCGGGGCGGACAACCGTTCGGCCAGGTACAAGTCGGCCAGCTCGTGCTCCGCCAGCATGCCCAGCTCGAGCGGCGCGGCGAAGACCAGCTTGGGCCGGGCGTTGAATCCCCCGGTCGTGGCGACGGGAATCCCCCCTCGACGGAAGGCGCGTTCCCATTGCGTGACTGCGTCCAGGTGGGACAGGTAGCGAGCCTGCTCGTCTCGGGCGAAGACGATCCGCCAGCGCTGCCGGGCCTCGCTCATGGCGCCGACCCGCTGCCGATCGCGGCTTGCTCCTCGCCTTGGGCACCCGGTCGGTCCGAGCCCCATCTCGCCACGACCAGCTCGGCCGTCGTTGCCTGCAAGAGCAGTGTGAGGAGGACGACGCCGAAGGTTATCCCCTGCATCGCCGGGCGATTCGGGAAGTCGAGCGGCAGCGACAACGCCAGGGCGGTCGACACGGCTCCCCGCAGGCCGGACCAGAAGACCACGTGCAGCCAGTCGCGAGGGAGTGGAATCTCATCGCGATCGGTCGCGGGCCGTCCAGGCGACTTCGCGGCGGCGAGGCGGCCGACGACGAGCCTCCAGGCTCCCAACATGCCATAGACGATGATCGCCCGGGCGGCCAGTGCGGCTGCGAACGCCCAGACGATCGGGATCGCGACGTCGGCCAGGGCCCGCACCGAGATCGCGAACCCCACCACCAGGAAGACGAACGCGGTAGCAAGGAAGGCCACGAACTCCCAGACGGTGTCGAGAGCCTCTTCCGTCCGTGCCGACAGCCCATTTGGCCGGCCGTAGCTGCCCAGGACGACCCCCGCCACGGCGGTGGCGATCACGCCTGAGAGGTGGAAGGCATCTGCCGCGAGATACGTACCGTAGGCGAGCACGACCGAAAGGCTGATCTCGATCAGGTGGTCGCCGACGGTCGGCAGAATCCGCGAAGCCACGTAGCCGGTGACGGCGCCCAGGACCGTACTGGCGAACGTCACCCAAACGAATGTGAGTGCGACCTCCGCCGGACCGATCGGGCGCGAGACGAAGTCCACGGCCAGGGCGAAGACGACGATTCCGGTCCCATCGTTGAAGACGCTTTCCGCCTCGATGAGCGTGGCCAGACGCCGCGGCGACCGGAGTCGCTTGAACGTTGCGATGACCGCGGCCGGATCGGTGGCCGAGAGCATCGCGCCCACGACGAACGCCTGGGGCAGGGCCATTCCGGCCCCGAGATGGAGGGCGATCGCGACCAGCGACGCGCTGACGAGGACGCCCGGTCCGGCCAGCAGAGTCACGCCGATCAAGGATGGACGCAACTTGCCGAAGTCGGTCTGGTAGGACGCCTCGAAGATCAGCGCCGGCAGCAGGACCACGAGAACGAGCTGCGGGGTGATCTCGACCCGGAGCGGCCCGCTGAAGGCTCCCACGGCGATCCCGAACGCGACCAGCGCGACCGTATAGGGCAGGTTGATTCGGCGGGCCAGCAGAGTTACGAGCGCAGCGGCCCCAACCAGGAGAACGAACAGGCGAATCAGCTCGAGGGTGGTCTCACCCGAGCCTGTGAGGCTTGCCGACGTCACCCAGTGTTCTCGCCGCCGGCCGCCTCCACCAGCGACGCAAGACCCTTGAGCCCAGCGTCCTTCGACTGCATCTCGGTCCCCAGCAGATCGTATGGCCAGCCCCGTCTCGGGCCGCGGTCACCGTCCACGTTAGCACCCGCCTCGGGCGAGTCCGAGGCCGCGCCGACGATCGCGGCACCGGTCGGGACGTCGCGACGCGCGTCGCCGGGAGGGCCCACATAGACCCAGGGCCGCTGCGGGCGCCTCCGCCGGCCGTCGCCATGACCCGAGCCGCCGGCGTCGTCTCGCGATCCGCTGCCGCCTCTCTCATCGCCACTGCCCCCGCCGAGAAGCAACTGGCGCGGACCCTGCTCGCCCGTGTCGCAGGCGAAACCTGTCGCGGCCGGCACGCCGCAGTTCGAGCAGGGACCCCAGTGGCAGTCGGCCGTGGTCTTGCCTGCCAGAGCGCGCTTCCGGTCGCGCAGCAGGAATTCGGTCGCCACGCCGGCGCTCAGGTGCCCCCAGGGAAGTTGCTCGCTCGTTGGGATGTCGCGCTGGGCATACCAGGCCGGGTCGAGCCCCTCATCCGCGAACGCCCAAATCCATCGCTCGAAGTCGAAGTGCTCGTCCCAGGCATCGAGCCGAGCGCCGTCGCGCCAGGCTCGCATGATGACGGCACCGAGTCGGCGATCCCCGCGACCAAGGGCCGCCTCAAGTAGGGAGCTCCTGGGGTCGTGCCACGACAGGGCCAGCCCCCTGCCGTGGAGCGCCTTCCGCAGCTCCGTCACCTTCGCCTCGATCTCGTCCGTTCGGTCCTGGCCGTCCCACTGGAACGGCGTCGACACCTTGGGCACGAACGTCGAGACGTTGGCCTTGACCTGAGCTCGGCCTCCATGGCATCGTCGCCCGATTTCGAGGACCCGGCGGCAGATCCCGGCGATGGCGAGTACGTCGGCCATCGTCTCGCCCGGCAAGCCGATCATGAAGTAGAGCTTGACGGCACTCCAGCCGCGGCCGAACGCCAGCTCGGCGCAGCGAACGATCTCCTCGTCGCTCACGCCCTTGTTGATGGTGTCGCGGAGGCGCTGACTGCCGGCTTCCGGCGCGAACGTGAAGCCGGACCGACGGCCGCCGGGAGCGATGGCGTCCACCAGCTCCACCGTGAAGGCATCCACGCGGGTGCTAGGGAGCGAGACGACGACTTCCGGGTTGCGTTCGTGGAGTGCGGAAGCGACCTCCCGGACGTACGTGTAGTCGGCGGTCGAGAGGCTGGTCAGCCCGATCTCTTCATAGCCGGTCGCTTGCAGGATTGCCGCCGCCGCGGCGATGGCCACGTCCGGCGCCCGCTCACGCAGAGGCCGAGACTGCATCCCCGCCTGGCAGAATCGACAGCCTCTCGTACAGCCTCGCATGACTTCGAGCTGCGCCCTGTCGAAGACGATCTCGATGTTGGGCACGATCTGGCGGATGCCGCGCACCCGGGTCTCGAAGTCGGCGGCGATTCGGGCCACGACCTTGTCCGGGGCCGCCTCGTCGAGGCGATCCAGCCCCGCGAACCTGCCGTCGACCTCGTAGCGGGGTGCGTACAGCGACGGAACGTAGACGCCGGGAACGCGCGCCAGGGTCCGGAGCGCTGTGGCGCGATCCACGCCCCTACGCCACTCCCCATCCGGTCCGGGCACGCGGCGATGCCAGCCGATCGCCTGCAGAGTATCGCTGATCTCCAGCACCACGTCTTCGCCCTCGCCAAGGACCACCGCGTCGGTGAAGTCGGTGAAAGGTTCCGGGTTGAGGACGATCGAGCCGCCGGCGATGACGAGCGGATCCGCCTGCGGGCGGTCTCGGGTCGTCAGCCCGATGCCCGCCAGGTCGAGCATGTCGAGGATGTTCGTCGCCACCAGCTCATACCCGAGGCTGAGGCCCACGACGTCGAAGTCGCCGAGCGAGCGGCGCGTCTCGAGGCTCCATAACGGCACCTCCGCCGCTCGCAGCTGCGCCTGAAGGTCGACGTCCGGCGCGAAGCACCGCTCGGCAAGACAGTCCGGCCTGTCGTTCAGGACCTCGTACAGGATCCGCAGGCCCAGGTTGCTCATCCCGATCTCGTAGAGGTCCGGATAGACGAAGCACCACTTCAGAGCCGTCTCCGACCAGTCCTTGGACACGGAGTTCCACTCGCCGCCCGAGTAACGGCCCGGCTTCCGGACCCGGCCGAGCAATCGATGCACCGTCCGGGCTGGAACAGGAGGCGGTGCGTAGAACGTCCCGGTTACCGGCGCGGCCGGCGACGCCTGGCTCGAGTACGCCGCCGCTGCCCTCGGCGCCTCCCTTAGGAAGGACCCGCGGCCGGGCGTATCGGCGGCTTCAGGTGGCCGGGCTGTCCCCCTCACCACTCGGGCTTTTCGCGGCGCAGATTCGTGCTCTGAACTATGCCGAGCCCGGCCGCCAGGCTCACGAGGGAGGCCCCGCCGTAGGTGATGAAGGGCAGTGGGATGCCCGTCACCGGCACCAACCCCACGACCATCCCGATGTTCACGAAGACCTGGAAGAACAGCATCGTTGCCAGACCACTGCCGAGAAGCATCGCGAAGCGGTCCGGGGAACGCCATGAGCAGACGAGCAGCCTCCAGATCAGGAGGACGAAGAGAACGACCACCACCATCGAGCCGATGAACCCGAGCTCTTCGGCTAGAACACCCCAGACGAAGTCCGTCTGCCCGACCGGCACGGTAACCGATCCGACTGTGATGCCTTTGCCGCCAAAGCCGCCGGCATTCACGGCCGTCTGAGCCTGGTGGATCTGGAATCCGGCGCCGTTCGGGTCCGCGCCCGGGTTGAACAGCGTCAACAGACGGGCCTGTTGGTAGTCGCGCAGGCTGTTCCACACAATCGGGATCGCTCCGACGACGCCAATGACGAGCGTGCCCATCCAGAACAGGCTCGCTCCGGACATGAAGAGAATGCCGCCGACGAGGGCGACGAGAACGAGAGACGTGCCCAGGTCGGGCTGGAGCATGACCAGGATCCAGGGCGGCGCCATGATCAAGATCGCGCCGATGATCGTCCAGAACGACTTCACGCTTTCCTGGCGGTGGGTCAGATACGCGGCAAAGACTATGAGCATGACGATCTTGGCCAGCTCGCTGAACTGGAACTGAAAACTGCCCACCACCACCCAGCGATGGGCGAATTTGGCCTCACCGACCCCTTGCCCAATCCGGAGCGTGAGGATCAGGAGACCGAGGTTCACGAGGTAGAGCGGCCAGGCGAAGGAGCGAAGCCAGCGGTAGTCGAAGGCCGTCGTCAGGGCCAAGGTGACGGCGGCGATGACGGCCCACATCAAGCTCTTGACGAACAACGAGTCGATCGAGAACGGCGTGCTGTCCGCTCCGACGCTGTTGCTGTAGGCCATGATCAGGCCGAAGATGGTCAGGAGAACCGCATAGGTCGTGAGCTGGAAGTCGTAGTTTCGCCACGCCAGCCAGCCGGCCTTGGGGGCCCAGCCACGGAGCCTGAGAGTTTCGCCGCGCAGAATGCTCATTGTGGGTCGATGCCGTCAGTCCCTGTTCGGGCTGCCATAGAAGTTGGTCACTCGCTGAGTCCAGGTCTGGATGTATCCGGGAGTGTGCGAGTTGAAGGGATCGCCCTTCAGTCCGTAGTGCATCATCAGGTAGTACTTGACGATCTCGGTCGCCACGTTTCCTTCAGTGTCGGCGCCGTAGACGAAGGCCACTACCGCGAGCTGTGAGTCTGGCTTCGTGAAGTCGTCTACGTATGGGTTGGCCGGGACATAGCCGACGAACCACTCGTGATACGGCAGGCGGTTGTATTTGTCGATGTTGCCGAACTCAGCGGTCCCGGTCTTGCCCGCGACCGCGATCGGCAGATCCACGAGGTTGTATGTGTGGCGGGTCGTGACTACAGCCCGTGTTGCCAGCCGCATTGTCTGAAGAGTCTGTGCGGACGCCGGGAGCTTGTGTAGAAGCGTGGGCTGGATCGGCGTGACCTTGCCGTTGGGGTCAGTGATGGACTGTACGACGTGGGGCTGCCAGAGGTTTCCGCCGTTGGCCAGAGCGGCGTATGCGTTCAGGAGTTGAAGGGGTGTGGACGCGTCATAGCCCTGGCCTATGCCCGCCTGGGCGATCTCGCCGTCGTACATTGGCTCGCCTTTGTTCTTCTCCTTCCAATCGTTGGTCGGGACGATGCCGCCCGCCTCAAATGGCAGATCGATGCCTGTCGGCGTACCGAAACCGTACTGGGAGGCCCAGAAGGTCAGGCGATCGAGCCCGACCATGCGGGCCAGCTGGTAGAAGAACGTGTCGCTCGAGTTGGCCACGCCGCCTGTGATGTTCAAGGGCCCCCAGCCCTGGAGGTTCCACTCGAGGAACTTGATCCCGCCGATCTGGATGAAAGGTTGCGAGAGAAGGGTGGTCGAGGCGTTGAAGGCTCCGCCGGAGGCGTTGAAGGTGCCGTTGCAGTAGTTGAAGAGAACAGTGCCCTTGATGTCGTTCTGCTGACACTGGGGGTTGTCCTGAAGTCCGGCAGTACCAGTCACCAGCTTGAAGGTCGATCCAGGGGCGTATTGCGCGGCGATTGCCTTGTTCAAGAGCGGCTGAGATGGATCCGCCAACAGCTTCTGGAAGTCCGTCTCGCGGATGCCGTCGGCGAACAACTGGTCGTCATAACTCGGCAGGCTCACCATGGCCAGGATGTTCCCGTTTTGGGGATTCTCGACGATGATCACGCCTCTCGTTGCGATCGGCACCCCGGATCCGTTCAGACCCCACTGGAGCGCCTTCTGGGCGATCTGTTGCTCGTGGGAATCGATTGTCAGGGTCAACGAGTCACCGGGGATCGGGGCCTTCTGGGGCGTGACGAGCCCTGGGATAGGCTTGCCCGCGGCGTCCAGCGCCACCTTCTCGTTTCCGTAGCTCCCGCGGAGTTGGGGCTCGTAGGACGCCTCCAGCCCGTTCTGGCCGAGGACGTCCTGCCGCGAGTAACCCTGATTCTGCAGGTCGCTGTATTGAGTCTCCGTGATCTGGCCTGTGTAGCCGATGATTTCGGCGAAGAGTGGACCGGTGGGGTACTGGCGGCGCGAAATGGCGGCGATGTGGACGCCGGGCAGCTGATCGCCGTTCTCTTCGATGAACCTCGCGACCGCAACCGGCACGTTGTCGGCGATCTTGATCGGCTGGTACCGCGACCCAGTTGCGCCGTCTATCTGCGTCTCTATGTCGATCGGGTCGGCATTCAGGAGCGACCCCAACCGCTCGGCCACTACCGGCTCCTCCGACAGTTTCAGGTCGCTCGGGGTAACCGTGACCGTGTAGCTGACGACGTTCTGGGCCAGTGTCACCCCGTCGGCCGAATGGATCACGCCACGGGTGGACGGAATGCTCTGATTCGCTGTTGCCGGTTCTGCCGCCAGCTGGAAGTTCTGCTGTCCCTGCAGGAGCTGGAGGTCGACCATCTTGTAGGTGATGGCCGTCACGCCCACGGCGACCGCCAGGACGAACGCCCCGAATTTGTAGATGTTTCTGGGCTCGGCCTGATGGCCTTCGGTCTTTACGGCCACAGCATCACCGCCACCAGACTATGCGTTCCCGCTGCTCCGCGCGCCTCTTCAGACCGATTACCAGCGGAGCCGCCAGGGCGGCCACGGCTGCGTTGGCCAGCGCGGCCGCGGCGAGGCTGGTCAGGTGAATCGATGGAGCCGGCGGCCGCAACAATCCCGTCACGACGTTGGATATCAGCAGGAACACAGGGGTAAGTAGAAGGGCGGCGCCAACGGCGCCGGGATAGCGAGATCGAGAGAGGAGCGGCACCGCCAGATCGGTAAGGGCCATGACGATCAGCAGTTCGAAGACCGTCGAGCCTAGCGGCCGCATGGCGAGAAGATCCAGGAACAGGCCGCCCACGAAGGCCCACACAAGACCCTCCTCGAAGCCATAGACGAGAGTGATGGCAATGCCGAGGATCAGTACTATCTGAAGCTGTGCGCCGGCGATCTGATAGCGGGACACGATCGTCGACTCCAGGAGCGCCGCGACGCCGGCGCCGACCGCGGCGAATGCGGGACTCATGGCGGTCAGCCCTCGAGGTGGTGAATAAGCGACACTCCGACTGTTGGAGTGTGACCAGCTGGTGCCATCAACCCGGGGAGTATAGGGCGACGCCAAGATCCGGACAAACGCCGCTCGGACGCAGAAGCGGGTGCTCCAGAACGAGTAGGCCACGGACAAACGGTTTACCGGGACCGGCATTGCCGCCCCTCACGGCGCCCCAACTGGTTAGGGGGAAGGCGCCACGGCGGCTCGCTTGTTTCACGTGGAACGGTCCGTTGGACGGGCCAGTGCTAGACGCTCGACGGCAACGAGGCAGTGACAAACGTCGCCCAATGCGCCTGTGGGTGGGGTCGGAGATGGGTCGAATACGGGGGCGCAAGTCGCATGTGCAGCCAGCCTGTTTCACGTGAAATCTGCTGGCTGTTGCCGCTCATCAACGCCGCCTGCCTCCGAGAGTCCCTTGGCGCCGTGTCAGACCGGGCGCGAACTGCAACGGCCGCGTAATTGGGCAATAAGCGGCCGCACGTAACCTTCAATAGCCGCGGGCCAGCCCGAGGCTCGCGCGATCTGCGTCCAAGCGCGTTTCCGAGGGCCCGCTGACCCGACAACGGGCTCCGAATGCTAGAATTTGAGCGTGCCGTCGACCGAAATGGGGACCTGAGTGGGCCAGATCATCGCTTGCGCCAACCAGAAGGGTGGCGTCGGCAAGACCACCACGGTCGTCAACCTGGCGACCTACCTGGCCCTAGCCGGAGATACGGTCCTCGTCGTCGACCTCGACCCCCAGGGCAACACGACCAGTGGCTTCGGCCTGGACCGCGGCCAGGTACCTCACTCGATCTACGAGGCAATCATCGAGGATGCAAACCTGTCAGATCTGATCGCGGAAACCATGATTCCCGGCCTATCAATCGTCCCGTCGTCGATCTCGCTGGCGGGCGCCGAGGTCGAATTGGCGCCGTTACCCCAGCGTGAACGTCGACTGGCCCGCATCCTGACCGATCAGGTCTCCTCCTACGACTACATCATCCTCGACTGCCCGCCGTCGCTCGGCCTGCTCACCGTCAACGCATTGACCGCTGCCGACGCCGTCGTGATCCCAATCCAGTGTGAGTACTACGCTCTGGAGGGCCTGTCTCAGCTGATTGCCACGATCAACCTGGTGCGAAACCACCTCAACCCGGATCTGGCCATCAAGGGTGTGGTACTGACGATGTACGACCCTCGGACCAATCTTTCGGCTGAGGTCGATGCGGAGGTCCGAAAGCATCTGGGCTCTGCTGTCTTCGAGACCGTCATCCCACGAAGCGTGCGTCTCTCAGAGGCACCGAGCTACGGCCTGCCGATCGCCCTGTACCGACCCGATTCGAAGGGAGCGGAGGCCTATTCCTTGCTGGCCGCCGAGCTCCGCGAGCGCGATGGGCGCCCCGCGCCGGTGACCGCGCCCGTGTTCGTGCCGTCGCCAGCTGACGGAATCGCCGGCGTGGCCGATGGGGGCCTGCAGTGACGAAACCGCACACCGAGCGGCATACCGGATTGGGGCGGGGCCTGGGAGCTCTCATCCCCCAGACCAATCCGGCGGGCGCGACGACAATCGAGATACCGTTGTCCCACATACGAGGCAACCCTTACCAGCCGCGCCAGCGAGTGGAGCAGCAGTCCCTCGAATTGCTCGCTGGCAGCATCGCCATCCACGGCGTCCTTCAGCCGGTGATCGTCACCGAGGTCCTGGACGGCTACCAGCTCGTGGCCGGCGAGCGAAGGGTGCGGGCGGCTCAGATGGCCGGCCTGGAATACGTTCCCGCGATCGTCCGACAGATGGCGGACCGTGACCAGCTGGCCATCGCCCTCGTGGAGAACGTCCAGCGTGCCGACCTCAACGCCATGGAGGAAGCGCACGCCTATCGCCAGCTCGCGGACGATTTCGGCTTAACGCAGGACGACATCGCGGTTCGCGTCGGGCGCGCTCGTTCGACCGTGGCTAACACTCTCAGGTTGCTCGAACTGGACCCGTCCGTTCAGCAGGCGCTCGGGGACGGGAACATCACTGAGGGACACGCACGAGCCCTTGCCGGAGGTTCGCCGACCATGCAGCGTCAGCTCGTCGAGACCGTCGTGGCCCGTGGGTTGTCTGTTCGCCAGACCGAAGAGCTCGTGAGGAGGCTGCGAGACCGGCCCGCCACGAAAACCAGGGCCCCGAGTGACGCGGACGGCGAGATGGAGCGTCTCGAAGAAGACCTCCGCCGAGCTTTGGGGACCAAAGTGCTCCTGGCGCGGTCGCGAAAGGGCGGACGCATCGTTATCGAGTACTACAGCGACGAGGAGTTCTCACGCCTCTACGACCGCCTGACCGGAGGAGCCTCTTGACCCAGGAACTCTCGAACCGCGCCACCATCCAATCGACGGACCCCGCCGCCAAGGCGGCTACGGGTCGTCACTCACGCAGGCAGTCGACAGGCGATTACAACGCCGAGAGCATCCAGGTCCTCCAGGGCCTGGACCCGGTCCGTCGCCGACCCGGCATGTACATCGGCTCGACCGATGTGCGCGGCCTTCATCACCTGGTGTGGGAAGTCGTCGACAACTCGATCGACGAGGCCATGGCCGGATATGCCTCCAATGTCGAGGTGCGCATCCTCGAGGATGGGTCGTTGCGGGTGATCGACGACGGCCGAGGCGTCCCAGTCGGGCGACACCCGAGCGGCAAGGACGCGCTCGAGATCGTCCACACGGTGCTCCACGCCGGCAGCAAGTTCGGCGGCGGTGGCTACAAGGTTTCGGGCGGCCTGCACGGCGTTGGCGTGAGCGTCGTCAATGCCCTGTCCGAGTGGCTGCGCGTGGAATCCGCCCGCGACGGCTCTGTATGGGCCCAGGAGTATTCCCGCGGCGAGCCGACCACTCCCGTCCGGAAGATCGGCCCGCAGGGCGACCGCCGCGGCACGATGACGACCTTCAGGGCGGATCCGAACGTCTTCGAGACCATCGAGTTCTCGTTCGACACCATCGCCCAGCGCCTCCGGGAGTCGGCGTACCTCAACAAGGGCCTTTGGATTCGCCTGCTGGACGACCGGGTCGATCGTGAACGTTCGTTCTATTTCGAGGGCGGCCTGGTATCGTTCGTGCGGCACCTCAACAAGAACAAGGAGACCCTCAACGCCCGGCCGATCTATGTGGAACGGCGCGAATCGTCGACATCTATCGAGGTCGCCCTCCAGTACAACGACTCCTACGCGGAGAACATCTTCAGCTTCGCCAACAACATCAACACGATCGACGGCGGGAGCCACATGACGGGCTTCCGTGCCGCCCTGACACGCTCCCTCAACGACTACGCACGCCGGGCGGGAATCCTCAAGGAGGCGGACGCAAATCTCAGCGGCGACGACGTGCGCGAGGGTTTGACGGCGGTCATCAGCGTCAAGCTGGTTGAGCCGCAGTTCGAGGGCCAGACCAAGGCCAAGCTTGGGAACCCCGAGATCAAGGGCCAGGTGGAGGCGGCGGTGGCCGAGGGGATAGGCCAGTACCTCGATGAGAACCCGGCCGACGGGCGACGTGTCATCGAGAAGTCGCTCATCGCCGCTCGGGCCCGCGAGGCCGCTCGCAAGGCCCGCGACCTCGTCATCCGCAAGGGTGCCCTGGAAGGAATGTCGCTGCCCGGCAAGCTGGCCGACTGCCAGGAGCGCGACCCGGCCAAGAGCGAGCTGTACCTGGTCGAGGGCGACTCGGCCGGCGGCTCAGCGAAGCAAGGACGGGACCGCCGCTTCCAGGCGATCCTGCCACTGCGCGGCAAGCTGCTCAACGTAGAGAAGGCTCGCCTCGACAGGATCGTCTCTAGCGAGAACATCCGGCCGCTCGTGATCGCCCTGGGCGCCGGAATTGGCGACTCCCTCGATCTCGGAAAGCTCCGCTACCACCGGATAATCATCATGACGGACGCCGACGTGGACGGTGCCCATATCCGAACCCTGCTCCTGACTTTCTTCTTCCGGCACATGCCGCAGGTGATCGAGAACGGCTACCTCTTCATCGCCCAGCCGCCGCTCTTCCGGGTCAGTACAGGCAAAGTGACCCACTACGCGTCGTCGGAAGCCGAACGAGACGCCATCGTGAAGAAGATGGCCGTCAAGAACGTGACGGTCCAGAGGTTCAAGGGCCTTGGCGAGATGAACGCCGATCAGCTCTGGGAAACCACGATGAACCCGGAGACGCGAACCCTTCTGCGGGCCGAGGTGGACGATGCCGCCGAGGCCGACGCCATCTTCACGATGCTGATGGGTGAGCGCGTCGAGCCGCGCAAGGACTTCATCAAGACCGAGGCTCGAAAGGTCCAGAACCTCGATGTCTGATCGGGTCCTCGCCCGAGCGGTCCCCGTCCCGGCGGAGCTGTCTGACGCGGCGCCTCGGTCCGTACAAGATTCCGGGATCCAAGGCGCCATCCTTCGGTACGAGGACTTCCGCATCCGCCCGCACAACTGCTTCGCATGCGGCGAGCTCAGCGAGGTCGGCCTTCACCTCAAGCTGAACCTGGAGCCCGGCCGGTGCTGGACCGAGCTGGAGATGCCCCGCCGGTTCGAGGGCTGGGAGGGAGTCATCCACGGCGGGATCCTGTGTACGATCCTGGACGAGGTGATGGCCTGGGCCCTGGTGCAGAGCGACAGTTGGGGCGTTACGGCCCGCATCAGCGTCGACTTCCGAAGGCCGGTCACGGTCGGCCAGAAGATCCGGGCGGAGGGTTGGATAACCGAATCCCGCCGGCGCATACACGTCACCGCCGCGAAGATCGTCGACGCCGATACCGGCGATGAGCTCGCATCCGCCGAAGCCACCTACGTCGCCGCGTCGGAGGCTCGGAAGCGCGAGCTGAAGGAGCGCTACGGAGTAGGCGAAGGGACACGGCCTTGACCGCCGCGGCTGCGGGAGCGTCGGCTGCGGAGCGCGGCGGCCGGAGCGTCGGCTGCGGGAGCGCCGGCGGCCACAGGCATTGCCGGATCGGCCACAACCGAGGCCTCAACTCGCTTCGTGGCCGAGCACCGCGACCAGGCGATTGCACTGGGCGACAGGCTTGCCGGTCTCTTAGGAGAACCGGATGCGTTCGCTGCAGCCCTCGGGAAGGGCCTGGCCGACCTCGCCGATCCTTTGTACGTGGACGGCATCCGATCCGTCACACCCGGCCTCGGTCCCGTGCTCGGCGTGCGTCTGCCGCTGCTTAGTGCAGCCCACAAGCAGTTGGGCCGCGGCACACGCAGGGCCTCCTCGGCTCTAGTCCTCGACGTCACGGATCGCCTCCTGCGTGAGGAGCTCAGCGAGGTCCGCTGGTTCGGCATGTGGAACCTGGAGCGGCTCCTGCCCACGGACCCCGAGCGGACGTGGCAGCTCATGCGCCGCGCCGCGGCCGCCTCGACGGAATGGATAAGCGTCGACACTCTGGCCCACCCGTACGGTGCCGGAATCCTGCGGGAGCCTCGACGCTGGTCCGAGCTGGATCAGCTGGTCTACTCACCGTCGCGCTGGGAGCGCCGGCTCGTCGGCTCGACTCTGGCTACGCTGCCGTTCATCAAGGGGGTGCCCGGCGCTCGCGAGCCTGTGGTTGCCGGCCGTGGCCTGACGCTGATCGGCCTATTGATCGGGGACGCCCAGCCCGACGTGCAAAAGGCGCTCGCTTGGGCACTCCGCTCCCTGACCCTGGTCGACGTGCGTGCCGTCACCGCATTCGTGGAGGCGGAGGCGGAGACCGCGCGGGCCACCGACGATGGCCACCGCGCTTGGGTCGTGCGCGACAGCCTGCCCAAGCTTGCGGCCGAGGAGGCTGCGGGGCTGCGCAGGCTACTCGACGGCATCCGGCGCCGGCCAGGCAGCCCGTCCACCTCTCGCGCCGCGGCAGCCGCGGTCGAGTTCGCCCTCGGCGGCAACACGGGCTCCGCGGCCCGGACCGCCAATGCTCCGGAGGACTAGCGCACCGTGACCGACGATCTGGGCCACGTTCGAGTCGTCCGCATCGAAGACGAGATGCGGACGAGCTACCTCGACTACGCGATGAGCGTCATCGTGGCGCGCGCGCTGCCAGACGTTCGCGACGGGCTAAAGCCGGTCCATCGTCGGATCCTGTACACGATGGGCGAGATGGGCCTGTCTGGCACCTCGTCCTATCGCAAGTGCGCCGCGATCGTCGGCGACGTGATGGGCAAGTACCACCCTCACGGGGATGCCGCTATCTACGACACGCTCGTGCGACTGGCCCAGGACTTCTCGATGCGCTACCCCCTCGTAGACGGCCAGGGCAACTTCGGTTCGATCGACGGCGACAGCGCCGCGGCCATGCGCTACACCGAGGCCCGCCTGACCAGCATCTCGGCGGAGATGCTGGCGGACATCGACAAGAACACCGTCGACTTCGTGGACACGTACGACGGCACTAACAGGGAACCGACGGTTCTGCCGGCCAAGCTCCCGAACCTGCTGGTCAACGGCGCATCCGGGATCGCGGTTGGCATGGCGACGAACATTCCGCCCCACCACCTGGGCGAGGTCTGCGACGCCACGCGAGCCCTGATCGACGACCCGGAGCTCACCTCGGACGATCTATGCAAATACATTGCCGGCCCCGACTTTCCGACCGGCGGCACGATCTTCCGCTACGAAACCCGCCGCAACCCCATCACCGGCGAAAACGAGACCGTCGACGCGATACGCGAGATGTACGCCCACGGCCGGGGTAGGGTCGTCGTCCGGGCGCAGGTGGCGTTCGAAGAGACCCGCCACGGTCGCATGTCGATCATCGTCACCGAACTGCCATACATGGTGAACAAGGCCATGCTTCTGGAGAAGATGGCCGAGCTCGTAGGAGCCAAGAAGATCGAGGGGATCGCGGACCTGCGTGACGAGTCGGACCGTGACGGAATGCGCATCTACATCGAGATGAAGCGCGACGCCGATCCGCATCGCGTCCTGAACAACCTGTTCAAGCACACGGCGATGCAGGTCGCCTTCAACCTCAACATGCTCGCCCTCGTCGACGGCCAGCCGCAAACCTTGCCGCTAAAAGCGGTCCTGCAGCACTACATCGACCACAGGCGCGAGATCGTCAAGCGCCGGACAGAGTTCGACCTTGAAAAGGCTCGGGCGCGGGCTCACATCCTGGAAGGGCTCAAGATCGCCCTCGACAACCTCGATGCGGTGATCCGGACGATCCGCGAGTCGGCCGACGTCGACACGGCCCGAACGAACCTGATGACCCGCTTCGCCCTGACCGAGATCCAGGCCCAGGCCATCCTGGACATGCGCCTGGCGCGCCTGGCCGCCCTCGAGCGCAAGAAGATCGAGGACGAGTACCTCGAGATCATCAAGCTGATCGCGGAGCTCGAGGACATCCTCGCCAACCCGTCGCGCATTCTCGCGGTCATCAAGGACGAGCTGACCGCCCTCAAGACCAAGTACGCCGGAGTGCGCCGGACCAGGATCGCCGACGACTCCAGCCGTGAGATGACCGACGAGGACCTGATCGCCGACGAGGACGTGGTCATCACCATCAGCGGACGCGGCTACATCAAGCGCCAGCCCGTTGCCACTTACCGCCGCCAGGCTCGGGGCGGCAAGGGAATCATCGGCCACGTGACCCGAGAAGAGGACGCGGTGGAGCATCTCCTCGTGGCCAACACCCACGACTGGGCGCTGTTCTTCACGAACCGCGGCCGCGTCTTCTCGGCCAAGGTCCACACCATCGTGGACGCGAGCCGCCAGGCCAAGGGGATCGCGATCATCAACCTTCCGGGCGTCCAGGTCGAGCCGGGCGAGGTTCCCATGGCCACGATCACCCTGCCGGATTTCGAGGCCGGGAAGTACCTGGTAATGGCCACCCGAAACGGGATCGTCAAGAAGACGCCCCTCGAGCAGTTCGAGAAAGTCCGGTCCAGCGGCATCATTGCCATCACCATTGCCCCGGACGACGAGCTGGCCTGGGTCGACGTGGCCACGGGCAAGGACGACGTCATCGTCGCGACCGCCCAGGGCAAGATCGCCCGCTTCCCCGAGGACGAGGTCCGGCCGATGGGTCGCCCGGCAGCCGGCGTGATCGGCATTCGCCTGGCCAGCCCCACCGACCACGTCGTGGGAATGAGCGTCGTCCAGCCCACCGCCGACATGCTCGTCCTGACCGAGACCGGTTACGGCAAGCGCGTCGCGCTGACGGAGTTCCGGCCCATGCACCGCGGCTCGCAGGGCGTGCGGCTCATCTCGCTGGAAGGAAAGAAGACCGGAGACGTGGCTGCGGTCCAGCAGGTCACGGAGCTCGACGAGGAGCTGCTCCTCATCAGTGCCGGTGGGCAGGTGGTCCGGACCGAGACGAACACGATCAACCGCTACTCGTCACAGGCTCGAGGCGTGATCGTGATGCGCCTCAACGCGGGCGACAGGGTCGTTGGAATAGCGGCTTTCCGCGCCGGGCTGGCACAACGGGGTGGCTTGGCGGACAATGGACCCGAAGGCGCCCCAGCCCCTGGTGACGGGTCGGCCAAGTGACGGACAGCGAAAGCCTGGAGATGGCCTTGCCAGCGGACCATTTCGATGTCTACACCGGGAACGCCAACCGGGCGCTCGCCAAGAACATCTGCCGGTATCTGGGCATCGATCTGGGCCGTGCGGAGGTCTTCGAGTTCTCCAACGAGAACATCTTCGTCCGGATCATCGACAACGCCCGGGAGAAGGACGTCTTCCTGATCCAGCCCACGTCGCGGCCGGTCAACAACTCGATCATGGAGCTGCTCATCATGATCGACGCCTTCAAGCGCGCCAGCGCTGGGCGTATCACCGCGGTGGTTCCCTACTACGGCTACGGCCGGTCCGACAAGAAGGACCAGCCGCGCGTCCCCATCACGGCTCGTCTCATCGCGGACATGCTGACCGTGGCCGGAGCCAATCGTCTTCTGACCGTCGACCTCCACCAGGGCCAGATCCAGGGCTTCTTCAACATACCGGTGGACGAGCTGACGGCAGTACACCTGCTGTCCGGCCATTTCCTCCAGAAGCAGCTCGACAACCTGGTGGTGGTCACCGATCTGGGCTTCGCCAAGCGCGCCCGCACCTTTGCCGAGCTTCTGGAGGCGCCCCTGGCCATCGTCGAGAAGCGGCGCATCGGCAACCAGGACCGAGCCGAGGTCCTCAACGTCATCGGCGACGTCCGCGGGCGGAGGGCGATCATCGTCGACGACGAGATCGACACCGCAGGCACGCTCATTGAGATTGTCAATGCTCTCCAGCGCGAAGGCGTAACCGACATGTATGCCTGCGCCACCCACGCAGTGCTCTCCGGGGACTCGGTTGAGCGGATTGCCGCATCGTCGTTGCGAGAGGTGGCCGTCACCGATTCGATCCCGATCCCGGAAGGGAAGCGCAGCCCCAAGATCAAGGTGATCTCGCTTGCTCCGCTGATCGCGGAAGCCATCGTCCGGATCCACCGAGGCCAGTCCGTTGGCGCGTTGTTCACCAGCGAGGTTCAGTCCGTCCAGGAGATGCTCCTGTGGGACGTAGAGGGCCGGGGCGAGCAACCGACTAGCGGCGGCAACGGACGGCCCGCGAGCCGGGCCGCAACCGAGGGCGAGCTCGCGGAATCCGACTCCCCGTCCGCAATCGAGAGCAAGGAGAGTTGAGCCAGGCGGCGAATCCGTCCGAAATCGGATCGACGCCGGTCGCGATCGAGGAGACATACCGGCCATGACACTCCAACTCCATCGACCCGACGGCAGCGGAGGCCTAGTCCCGACGCCTCCGCCGGGCAGGCGCCCAGGCCCCGGCGACGACTGGCGAAGCGGCCTGAAGTCGCCCCGCTGGCGCGCGGCCGCCCTCCGGAACTCGGAGATGAACCCAGCTTCCACGGTAGTGGCGGTCGTCTTCTGGGGAGGCCTGGCCGCGCTCACATTCGTACTGCTCGTATGGGGTTACGGGACGCAGTTCTGGCACTGACGACAGCCGTCGGCGGGAGGGCGGGCGCCGCCGCTGGAGGCCCAGCCGCATCCGCTCACAACGGCAGGTGGCTCCGGCCGGAGCCACTGGCGGCGAGAGCCGGCTCGGCCGGCTGGCCTATACTTTCGGCCCAACCCCCGGCGCGCCGGGGAGCTGTATCGGCCGCCGCCGAGGGGCGCCGCCGCCTCGGTCGAAGCACAGACAACTGGCTCGCAGCCCGAGCCACACGCTATCGTGAGTCCCAATGCTTGGCTTCCTGAGCCGTTTCGTCGACTCGAATGACCGGGAGCTCCGCCGGCTCGATCCCCTCGTGGATCGAATCAACGAGCTGGAGCCCGAGATGCAGGCGCGTTCCGACGCGGAAATCCGTGCGTTCGTGGACGAGCTGCGCGAAGACCTCCTCGACGCGGCCACGGCCGAGGAGCCGTCCGATGACGAGCGCCACCATCCCGAGCTGGAGCGACGCCGCGAGCTTGCCCGCGAGCGGCGAGAGCGCGAGCATCGCCGCCTGCAGGAGGCGATGGACGAGGTCCTGCCGGAGGTCTTCGCCGCCGCACGCGAAGCCATGCAACGAACCCTCGGGATGCGCCATTTCGACGTCCAGCTGACAGGCGGCATCGTGCTGCACCAGGGCAAGATCGCCGAGATGCGCACCGGCGAGGGCAAGACTCTCGTCGCGCCTCTGGCGGCAGCCCTCAACGGCCTGACCGGCCACGGTGTGCACATCGTCACGGTCAACGACTACCTGGCCCGTCGAGACGCCCAATGGATGGGCCCTATCTACCATTTCCTCGGGCTCTCGGTCGGCATCATCACCCACGACACGTCATACGTCTTCGAGCCCGGCTATCCCACAACAGACGAGCGCCTGATCAACCTGCGGCCGGTGTCGCGGCGCGAGGCGTACGCGGCCGACATCACCTACGGCACGAACAACGAGTTCGGGTTCGACTACCTGCGCGACAACATGGTCGTAGAGCTGGACCAGCGCGTTCAGCGCGAGCGCTACTTCGGCATCGTCGACGAGGTCGACAACATCCTCATCGACGAGGCCCGCACCCCTCTGATCATCAGCGGCCAGGCTGAGGAGTCGGCCGACAAGTACTTCCTCTTCGCCCGGCTGGTGCCGCGGATGATCCCCCGTCCGGAAGGCGCCGAGGAGGGCGGCGACTACTTCATCGACCTCAAGGAGAAGGCCGTCTCGCCCACCGAGGAAGGCATCACCAAGATGGAGCGCCTCCTCGGGGTCAAGAACATCTACGACTCCGATCCCACGCTCGCCCGCTACTTCGAGTCGGCGCTGAAGGCGCACGCCCTCTACAAGCGCGACCGCGACTACATCGTCAAGGACGGGGAGATCGTCATCGTCGACGAGTTCACCGGCCGCCAGATGCCGGGACGCCGCTGGAGCGAGGGGCTCCACCAGGCCATCGAGGCCAAGGAGGGACTGCGGGTCCAGCGCGAGAGCGTCACGCTGGCGACGATCACCTTCCAGAACTACTTCCGCCTCTACACCAAGCTGGCCGGCATGACGGGCACAGCCATGACGGAGGCCGAGGAGCTGCACAAGATCTACAAGCTGGAAGTGGTGGCCGTGCCGACCCACCGGCCGATGATCCGCGAGGACGGTGCGGACCTCGTCTTCCGGAACGAGCAGGGCAAGTTCCAGGCCCTCATCGATGAGATCGTCGAGATGCACGAAGATGGGCGCCCGGTCCTGGTCGGCACCGTCTCGGTCGAGAAGTCCGAGCACCTCGCGGAGATGCTCAAGCGCCGCGGCATCAAACACGAAGTCCTCAACGCCAAGTTCCACGAGAAGGAGGCACCGATCGTGGCCCAGGCAGGCCGTATGGGCGCGGTCACGATCGCGACCAACATGGCCGGTCGCGGCACCGACATCCTCCTGGGCGGCAACCCCGCCGGCCTTGCCTCCGAGATGCTCCACCGCAAGGGCCTGAACCCGGCCGAGGTCGAGAAGGAGACCTATGCCGCCGCGCTGGCCGAAGCCAAGAGCATCTGCGACGAGGAGCACGAACGGGTCGTGGCCGTCGGCGGCCTCCACATCATCGGCACCGAGCGCCACGATTCACGTCGCATCGACAACCAGCTGCGCGGCCGGGCCGGTCGCCAGGGAGATCCGGGCTCATCGCGCTTCTACCTGTCGCTCGAGGACGACCTCATGAAGAGGTTCGCCTCGGATCGCGTTGCCGGCCTGATGGAACGGCTCGGCCTGGACGAGGACATGGCGATCGAGTCGCGCCTGGTCTCCAAGACGATCGAGAGCGCCCAGTCCCGAGTCGAGGGCTACAACTTCGACATCCGCAAGCGCGTCGTCGAGTACGACGACGTCATCAACAAGCAGCGCGAGACCATCTACGAAGAACGCGACAAGGTACTGCGCAACGAGGATCTCACCGACACGGTCCAGGCCTTCCTGGATCAGGAGATCGACACGCTGGTCGATCTGCACCTGCCCTCCGAGCTCGCGATGGAGGAGTGGAACATGGCCGCCCTCGCGGCTGCCATCGAGGCAATGGGAATGGCCGGTCCGGAAACGACCGAAGACGCGCTCTGGGATCACCACAACCGGGACGCGATCGCCGTTCGACTGAAGGACCTTGCCGCGGAGAAGCTCGAGCAGAAGGAGCAGGACAACCTTGAAGAGTGGTCTCTGATCGAACGCCTGGTCCTGCTGCGCACGATCGACTCGATCTGGATCGAGCACCTGACCGAGATCGACGAGCTGCGCCAGGGGATCGGCCTGCGCGGCTTCGCTCAGGAAGACCCGATCAACGCTTTCAAAAAGGAAGCCTTCGCCCTCTACGAGGAGATGAGCGCCCTCATCCGCCACCAGGTGGCAACGACGATCTTCCGCGTTTCCATCGTGCGCCAGCCAGTCGCGCCGCAGGGCACGGAAGGCCACGGCGAGACTTCCACCTCAGGCTCCGCAACCGACGCCTCGGGCGGGATCGCGAGCGCATCGGGCAGCGGACCGACCAGTGGCGGACAGACGAGCGGCGCGCCGATCCAGCCTGGTGGCTCCGCTCCCGGGACCGCATTCGGCGGGAAGCCGCTGCCAAAGCCACTCCCCGCCGGCCGCGCCACGGGAGGAGCTACCGGAGGCAACGGGGCCATCCGACCGGGCTACTCGCCGGCGGGAGTGCGCATGGGTCGCAACGACCAGTGCTGGTGCGGATCCGGGCTCAAGTACAAGAAGTGCCACGGCCGTTGACTGGTCCCGCCGCGTGGCTGGGGACGCGGCCGGGGGCCACGGGCGCGGCAATGCATCCTTGTTCGTGGGGCCTGCGGAAGGGACGTCGGTGACCCGGCCGCGGCTCACCCGGGGCGAACGGCTGCGGGACCTGGTCCTGGTCGGGCTGGCTTTCCTCCTGGGTGCAACAGCGCTCGTGGGCTACACGGCTTTCCGCATCTGGCAGGTCGGCGGACAGGACAGTCGACACCATGCCGACGCCATCGTGGTTCTCGGGACCGCCCAGTTCAACGGCCGTCCGTCGGCTCCACTCGCCGCCCGTCTGGACCATGCAATAGCCCTCTACCACGACGGCGACGCACCCTACCTGATCACCACGGGCGGCAAGCTGCCCGGTGACTGGACCACCGAGGCCGAGGTGGGACGCAAGTACGCGATCGCCCGTGGCGTCCCCAATTCCGCGATCTTGATGGAAACCACGGGCCGCTCCACCCTGGAGTCGATGCAGAACGTGCGAGCAATCATGGACGCCCACGGCTTTCGCACCGCCCTGTTCGTCTCGGACCGTAGCCACATGCTGCGCGTGCTTCGACTGGCCCAGGATCAGGGCATCGAAGGTTGGTCTTCACCAACCGACACGAGCCCGGACGATCGGGGAGCCGCGATGTTCCGGGCGATCCTGCACGAGCTCGGCGCCACCGCTCTCTATCTGTTCATCAAGCAGGACTCCGACCTGCCCGACCCGCCGCCGGCGGCACTTCCTACGGCGACGTCATCTGGCCAGAGCTCCGCGTGGACGAGATCCGGGGCCTCTCACTGGGCAGCCTAGGCAGGAGAGTCCTAATTCGAGGCAGAACCGGGCCGCGCCGTGCCGTTCAGCGGCCGCGGTCGCGTGGAATGCGAGGCCCCAGGTCCATCACGACCCGATTTCCAGCCGTCGCGCCTAATTAACCCCTTGGCTAAGCCGAATTGGAACCGTATACTCGGCCCAACATCCGCTGTACCGGCGCCCCGCCACGCGGTCGCGGCTCTGTTGAGGGGCTTTGTGCCGTCACTTGAGGAGACTTGTGAAGCAGGCAGAGGAAGCGGCCTTCATAGATCTCATCGCCTGTGAGCGTGATTGCCGCAACTGCAGTTATGCGGCTGCGCTCGACTGCGATGGCAACTGCGGCGTCTGCCCCCACAACATCTACTGTCCCTGCGTGAACCCCGTCGTCGCCCGGAGCAAGAGCGCCCTGCGCTTGATCGAGCTCCGACCGATCCTCCTCCAGGACGTGAGAGGCCGCTCTTAGTGGAGCCGGCCGAGATCCGCGACCTGGTGCTCAGGATCCAGGCGACATCGGGGCGTCTTTGACCTCTCAGCCAAGGAACGGCGTCTAGGCGATCTGGACGCGCGGGTTGGCACGCCCGGCTTCTGGGACGATCAGCGGGCGGCCAAGAAGATGCTTCGCGAGGCCGAGGGTCTGCGAGAAGAGCTGGCGCTGTGGCGCGGACTCCTGGCGCGAGCCCAGTCGACCGTCGAACTCCTGGACATAGCGCAATCCGACGACGACCAGGCGCTCCTCGCGGACATCGCCAAGGAGGCCGAAGAGCTCGCCCGCGAGTACGAACGGACCCGCCGAGAGCTGCTCTTCGGGGGCGAGTACGACCAGCGCAACGGCCTGCTGACGATCAGCGCCGGTGCGGGCGGCACGGAGGCCACCGATTGGGCGGAGATGCTTCTCCGAATGTACCTTCGTTGGGCCGAGCGCCACCGCTTCGGGACCGAGATCCTCGATCGCACCGAGGGCGAGGAGACGGGGGTCAAGAGCGTGACCGTGGCCATAGACGGGCGGGCGGCCTACGGCTATCTCAAGGCCGAGCGTGGAGTCCACCGGCTGGTACGGATCAGCCCATTCGACTCGCAGAAGCGGCGGCACACGACCTTCGCCCTGGTGGAAGTCCTGCCGGAGGTGGAAAGCGACGTCGAGGTGGAGCTGAACTGGGACGAGATCCGCATCGATACGTTCCGCGCAACGGGGGCCGGCGGCCAGCACGTGAACAAGACGGATTCTGCGGTCCGCCTGACCCACAACCCCACCGGCATCGTCGCCCAAAGCCAGAACGAGCGGTCGCAAACCCAGAACAAAGAGACCGCGGCCAAGATCCTCCAGGCTCGGCTGCTCGAGCGGGCCGTGGAAGAGCACGAGGCGGAGCTCCGCAGGCTTCGAGGCGAGCACGTCGAGGCGGGCTGGGGCAACCAGATCAGGAGCTACGTCCTGCATCCTTACCAGATGGTCAAAGACCACCGCACCGAGCTCGAGACCGGCAACACCGCGGCGGTCCTCGATGGGGACCTGGACGCGTTCATGCAGGCCGAACTGGAGCGCGAAGCCACCGGAGCGACCTTGGGCACCGACGGACCGGAGCCGGTAGCCGGTTGACAGAGCCGATCACCTACCGACCGCCCCGCCAGGGCGAACTGGCAGACTGCGCCCTGATCTGGTACTCCGCCGTCGACGACTACATGGCCCGCCTCAATCGGCCGTTGCCGCCACCCTACCTCGACCCGCTTCTGGCTCTGCTTGAGCACCTTCTCGGCACGGACCCGGAGCGCTTCGTCGTGGCCGTCAGACGGCCGGCGCCGGGAGTGGCGGGCGACCGCGAGCGCATAGTCGGCTTCGGGATAGCCGTTCAGCGCGAGCACGTCTGGTTCCTCAGCCAGCTCTACGTCCTGCCGGGCGAGCAACGCCACGGTATCGGCCGGGCGATCTTGACCCAGATCATGCCCTCGATAGAGCAGGCGCCAAGGCCGGACGCGGAGGCAGCGCCCGCCGAGACCTCCGACCGGGTTGCGCGGCACGACGGGGTCATGGCCACCTGCACGGACTCGGTCCAGCCTGCATCCAACGGCCTGTACGCCCGATACGGGATCGTGCCCCGGGTCCCCGTCTTCAATCTGGTCGGCACTCCGGGCAATTCGCCGCCGCTTCCGGCCCTGCCGGCCGGGATCCAGGCCGTGGCGATGGATCGCCAGGGCCCGCGCGCAGCCCGGGTTGCGTCCGCTCGAGCCACGTCCAGCTGGCTTGGGACATCTCCGCCGGATCGACCGGCGCCGGTCCCGGTAGTGGACTCGATCGATCGCACGATCGACTCGATCGACCGCGCGACCCTCGGCTACGCCCACTCCGCCGACCACGCCCACCTTCGGGCGATGGGTCGAACCGGCTTCGTGTACGTGATGTCGTCCGGCGAGGCGGTCGGCTACGGCTACAGCTCCGAGGTCGGTCGCTTCGGGCCTGTTGCCCTGCTCGACGAGACACTGACCGCCGCGGTCATCGGCCACCTGATGGGTTCGATAGAGCCACGCGGCGCCACGAGCGTATGGGTCCCCGGAGCCAACGACAGAGCCATGGTCGCCCTGCTGCGGGCGGGCCTGCGGATCGAGGGCTTCCCGGCCCAGCTGTGCTGGACCCGGCCCTTCGCCGCCTTCGATAGATACCTTCCGGCGAGCCTGGCCCTGCTTTAGGGCCGCCGAGCGGTAGAGGGAGCGACCTGTAGGGCGACGCCCACCTCCAGCCGGAGCCCCGGATCGGTGCTAGCCTCATTGCCATGGTGAGCGCGGCGTCGTCCGATTCCAAGCCCAGCCAGACTCGCCTGCCCGGCCTTCGGAGCAAGCGTACCGAGCCGCCGGTTCGCCCTCGCGTGGTGCTGGCCATGGAGGGGGTCACCAAGTCGTATCCGAACGGCAAGGTCGCGCTCCGCGGAGTCAATCTGGTGATCCCGGAGGGTGACTTCGTCTTCCTCGTCGGCCCGTCCGGAGCCGGCAAGTCCACGATCATCAAGCTCCTGATCCGGGACGAGATGGCCACCAAAGGCGTAGTCCTTCTGGACGGCCGCGACCTGGCCCGCCTCAAGCGCAAGGACGTTCCCCGGGTTCGCCGCAAGATCGGCATCGTCTTCCAGGATTTCAAGCTCCTGCCCCACAAGTCGGTTCGAGAGAACGTAGCCTTTGCGCTGGAGGTCACCGGAGCGCCGCGCGGCGAGATCGGGCCGGCCGTGGACCGCGTCCTGCGGGTCGTGGGCCTGACCGGGCAGGCGGACCAGCTTCCAGCCCAGCTCTCGGGCGGCGAGCAGCAGCGGACCGCAATCGCTCGCGCCCTCGTTCACAACCCGCGCCTCTTCATCGCCGACGAGCCGACCGGCAACCTGGACCCGCTGATCAGCTGGGAGATCATCCAGCTCCTTTTGAGGATCAACGAGCTCGGCGTGACGGTTCTGATGGCCACTCATAACGCGGAGGTCGTGACAGCCCTTCGCAAGCGAGTTGTGGCCCTTGAGGAGGGCCGCGTCGTGCGGGACCAGACCGATGCCGCCTACCACCGCGAGGACTGAATGATCGCGTTCGTCGCCTTCAGTCTGCGTCGCGCCTGGCAGGGTCTTTGGCACAACGGCCTGATGAGTGTGGCGGCCACGGCCACAATGGTCCTGATGCTGGCCCTGCTGTCGGGCCTGATCATCCTGCTGACCGGCCTCGACGCGACCCTCAAGTACGTCGAACAGGAGGTCCAGGTGGTCGCCTACCTGAAGGATGCGGCGGCCCCCCAGGATGTCGGTCTCCTGGAGACGGCGGTGGGCCAGATGCCGCAGGTGACGGAGGTCAGCTACGTATCCAAGGAACAGGCGCTCAAGGACTTCCTCGCCCGCCACCCCGACGAGGTGGAGATCATCGGCTCGCTGCCCACGAACCCGCTGCCGGCATCGCTCCAGATAAACCTGCGCGACCCTAACGACTATCTCGACGTGGCCAACTATCTGCGAACCCAATCGACCGTCGATCGAGTGCTCAACATCAAGCAGACCGTCGACGACATGGTCACGATCATCGGCGTCCTGCGGGCGGGCGGGATCGCCATTCTCGCCGTTGTCGGCCTGATCGTGCTCTTCATCATCGTCAACACCATTCGGCTCGCGGTCGTCTCCCGAGCCGACGAGATCGAAATCATGCGTCTCGTCGGTGCTTCAGACGCGTTCATACGCTGGCCCTTTATCTTCGAGGGGGCGATCGTGGGGCTCTTCGCCGCCCTGATCACGATCGGCCTGCTGTGGTTGGGCCAGGGCCCGATCACAACCTTCATGGCCGACTACTTCAAGGTTTTGCCGGTCCAGGCCAGCGCCACCGTCGGCCGCGACGTGTCCCTGGTCGTCCTCGGCACCGGGGTCGGCATCGGCGTCCTCGGCTCATACCTGTCCATCCGGAGCTACCTGATCCGCTGATCGCCATGGCGGTCAGCACAGCCCAACCGCTGCCTGAGGTCCAGAATCGATGTTCCCGAATCCATCCACTCACAATCCGGATCGGCCGGACGAGCCGGGCTCGTCGCCCGAGGTCGAGCTCGGTCCTGCATCTACGGTCGAAGACGCGGCCTGGGCCGGAAACGACGCGCCGGTCGAGATGGCGGCGCTGGCCGCAACAACAGCCAGCCCTCGCAGGCGCCGGGTGGCGCCTTCGCGCGTGAGCTTGGTCCTGGTCGCGGTCCTGGCCGGCGGCGGCCTTTTCATGGGCGGCTTCACGCTCGGCGCGCACGTGGCCACCACGCCAGGTACCCCGGCGGACCAGGAGACGCGCTTCGGGCCGTTCTGGGATGTCTACTCGCTGATCCAGAGCGAGTACGCCGGATCCCCTCGTCCCGACCAGGACCAGCTCGTCAAGGCCGCGATCAACGGCATGATGCAGAGCCTCAACGATCCGTGGTCCTACTACCAGGGTCCGACGGACTTCCAGAACTCCTTGCTGGACGTCGGCGGCCAGGCGCTGGGGATCGGCGTCCAGGTCCAGCTCCAACCGGTAGATCCGAACGCCAGCACGAGCTGCACCAAGGTCGGCGGCGGTTGCGAGCTGGCCATCAACGCGCCGATCCCGGGCTCGCCGGCGGAAGCGGCCGGGGTCAAGCCAGGCGACGTGATCGTTTCGGTGGACGGCAAGTCGCTTGACGGCATGACCATCGATCAGACGACGGCGCTCATCAAAGGACCCAAGGGCACGACAGTGACACTCGGCCTGGACAGGAGCGGAACGTCCCTCGAGATCAAGATCGTGCGCAATGTCTACGACCGGCCCGAAGTCGACTCCCGCACGCTGGCCAACGGCGCGGTGGCGTACATCGACGTCAACGGCGTCAACGACCCGGCATGGTCGCAATTCCACGATGCGCTCGCCAAGGCGATCGCCGCGGGCCAGAAGAACATCATCCTGGATCTCCGCGGCAATCTCGGCGGCTACGTCCAGGACGCGGTCCACATGGCCAGCCAGTTCATCGGCTCGGGGCCCATCGTCTACCAGCAGGACGCGGTCGGCACGCAAAAGGAGATCGGCGCGGACCCGAACGGCATGGCTACCGACCCCTCCGTCCACCTGGTCGTCCTGGTCGACGGGAACACCGCTTCCGCGGCTGAGATCCTGGCCGGGGCGCTTCAGTCCCGCGGGCGAGCCGAGTTGATCGGGGCAAAGACGTACGGCAAGGGCGTGGTCCAGGAGTGGCTGCCGCTGCCCAACAACTTCGGGGGCATCCACCTGACCATCGCCCGCTGGCTCACTCCGGACAAGGTCTGGATCCAGGGCAAGGGCCTCCAGCCGGACATCGCCGTCAGCACCGATGGGGCCCGCGCCGGCACGGATCCGGTACTCGACGCCGGCCTCCAGAAGCTCGGCTTCGCGCCGGAGTCGGGCGCGTCTGCCAGCCCATCGCCGGGCGGTGGAGCCAGCCCGAGCACCAGCCCCAGCGCGAGCCTCCTCCCAGCGCCGGGCCCCACTTTGACACCCGCGCCCAGCGCCACCTGATCCTTCCGCAGCCGATGGTTGCGCCTTTGGACTACTGCCGATACCATGCCCGAGAACGAAAGGAGGTGATGTGCAGTGTCGTTACCGATGCGCTGCACCACCTCGCGAGGAGCCGGCCTCTAGAGACCGCTCACCGCGGGTGGTGATCGACAGCAAACCGAATGCCGGTCCTTCGGGACCGGCATTCGTGCGCCTGCCGCATGTTCGTGCTCGTTCTGCGCCGGCTCGCGGCTGTCATTCGATTGCGCCGGCTCGGTTCGACCGCTTCGCCTCCATTCGACCGCCTCACGGGCAATCCACGTCCGCTAACCTGCGATAGTCCGGCCGATCGCTCGCCGGAGCCCGCCCCAAGGAGCCCCATGGGCGAAGAGAAGACAGTCGCCCAAAACCGAAAAGCCCGTCACGAGTACTCGATCGAGGACTCGTTCGAGGCCGGCATCGCCCTCACCGGCACGGAGATCAAATCGATCCGCGCCGGCAAGGTAACGCTGGCCGACGCCTACGCGCGCATCGAGCGCGGGGAAGCATGGCTGATCGGCGCGAACATAGCTCCCTGGGATACCGGCAACCGCTACAACCACGAGCCCAAGCGCCAACGCAAGCTCCTGCTCCATCGCGACGAGATCCTGGCCCTGCAGACCAAGACCAAGGCCAAGGGACTCACTCTGGTGCCGCTCAAGATGTACATCAACACTCGCGGCCGGGCCAAGCTGGAGATCGGCCTGGGCCGCGGCAAGCAGCAGCACGACCGCCGCAACGACATCGCGGCCCGCGACTCGCGGCGCGAGATGGAGCGTGAGATGGCGGACGCGGGTCGAGGTCGCGAGCGGGTTCGGTAGCTCGCCACCCTGTGTCGAGGCGCGTGCTCGACACTCCGAGCTGAACCTCGACGGTCCGACTGCCGTCCACACGCGCCCCTTGACAGATGTAAAGCGCGCTTTACAATGGACGACGTCAAGCGAGCTTTACATTGAAGCAGGCGAATGAAGAACCGGCTGGAAGAGCATCGAACGACGCGGGGCTGGACACAGCAAGAGCTGGCCGATCGCGTCGAGGTCTCCAGGCAGACCATCATTTCGCTCGAGCGCGGCCGGTACAACCCGTCGATCCTGCTGGCGTTTCGGCTCGCCCGTCTTTTGGACACCCACATCGAGGATCTTTTCCTGTACGAGGAGGGCGAAGATGGCTGACCGAACGACCTGGCTGCGGACACGGGTCCGCGCCGGATGGCTGCTCGTGGCTTGCGGAATCGCGGTGCTCGCGGCATCGCTGGTCCTGGCGCGCGCGAACCCGGACTTTCCGTGGAACTTGCGCATCCTCGGAGGTGTGGGCATCGTCCTCGGCGGGATCGGGGCCGCGATGGTTCTGCGGTATCGGCCGGCGATATCGAATGACGAGGTTGCCCGACGCCTGATGGTCGAGGAGCGCGACGAGCGGGGCGTCCTGATCCGGCGGCGCGCCGGCCAGCGCGCCTACTGGATGTCGGCATTCCTCGTGTATGGCGGCCTGATGTGGACGTCGTTCGCATCGATCGGAGATCTTCCGGCGCTCGAGGGCGACGGCCTCTGGAACTACCTCGTCATCGCCCTGCTGGTCCCGGCCTTCGTCTACATCGGCAGCGTGGTCCTCGACGAACACCGGACCTGAGTGACGGCCCGCGAATGGATGGGATCGTTCCGCAAGGACGTCGCGCTTTCCGCGGTAGAATCATGTTGCGCAGGCGTGCGCCGACTCTGTGGGGATGCGTGGTTTCGACAGGGGCCGGTGATCGGAGAACGCGAGCCGAGGTTGGACTCCAGGCCTCGTTAAAAGGAGCCCAAACGAAGTAACTGGCAACAACCAGTCTGCTTTCGCCCTCGCTGCTTAGGCAGTAAGGTGAACGTGGAAACAGCCTCACCCCCGTGGGCTGCGGAAGCGTCATTGAGCGGGGGTGCGATCCCGGGTAGCGTCGCGTAGCCGGAATCAAAGCCCGAAAGGGGACGTGACTGGAGCGCCCGGCAGGCTGCCGATGGTCGGCCGGGCGATCGACGATAAATCACCGGACACGCTCGTAGTGGTCTCCGGAGAAGGTTTCTGGACGGGGAGTTCGACTCTCCCCCATCTCCACCATTTCTTTGCCCGCGGGGTGACGTGGGACCGGCGGCTACGGCTGAATGATCACGTACTGGCCGTCCCAGATGGTCGGGTAGTCGTCGGTGTAGGGCGTGAGCCGGGCCGCCATGTACTCCATCGACTCGACCGAACCGGGAGCCGGGTCATACGCCATCGACGGGTACAGGGGAGCCATGGCTGTCACCGAAGTCACGGTGAAGTTCTGCGACACCGAGGGATCGTCCCCCACCGAGGTGAAGCCCGCCATGACCCACGCGTGGTGCCCTTCCATGACCACCAGCCCTACCGGCTTTCCTGTAACGCGCATCCTGGTGACCGCCGCTTTGACTGCCGCATACGCCGTGCCATATCCGGCAGCTCCGTACGCCCCAGCCCCGAAGTAGGTCAGCGCGGCTGCCCAGCCGTCGACTTCGGCGCCCACGCGGGCGACATATCGACTGTTACTGAACGCGAAGCTCATGTACGTGCTCTGGCTGGCACCGCTATGGTCCGATGCCCCGGTGACGATGTTGAGCATCATCTGGGTGGACGCCCCGATGCACCAGGTACTCGTCGCCTGGCGGCTCCAAGCCGAGTAACGATAGAGAGACATGCCCGAGAAGGGCGGTGGACCCACCGTGGCGGGGACGCTCCCACCGACAAAGTAGCCCGTTACGTCCACGACGAAGTCTGCCGTGCCGGATCCATTGAAGGCGAGCCCCAATGTCCCGGCTGACGACAGCGGCGAGACGAACCCGTTCGGCCTGATGTCGTGCGCCGGGAAGTTGAGGGACGACGTCGACGGAGTGGACGTGGCGATCGGGGTTATGGCCGCGTAGCCAGCGAAAGCTCCCGCTACCGCGGTGAGGTTGGCCGTGATGGCCTGGACTCCGTCGGGCACTCCAACGCGCCCGCCTACCTGCAGGGTGACCGGGCTGCCAGAGGAGATCGGGCCATTGAGACCATTGTCATACCGGGAATCGGCAGAGCGAACCGGCGCGATCGGGATGTAGCGGGCACCCGCGTCGCCAGGTACGAAGTAGCCCGTGACGTCGAGGACGACGTCGGTGGTCACTCCCGGGGAATAGCCTACGAAAGTAATGCCGATGGATCCGTCGGGGGCAAGCGGAACAGTGAAGTTGTTGGCCCTGACGTCGCCGGCCGGAAAGTTGAGCGTCGACGTGGTCGGCGCGGCCACCGGATATCGGGTGACAGCGACGTGGCCACCTGTGTTCGGGGCGTCCACCACGGCGTTCCCCGTGATGGCGATCGCCCCGCCGGGAATGCCTCCGACTCCGGCGATCTGGAGCGCTCGGGGGACGTTGGATACGAACCGACCGGAGAGCCCGGTGCCGCGGCGCGTGTCGAGGAAGCGTCCCGGCGCGATGGCGAAGTACGTGGCTCCGGATCCGTTGACGAAGTAGCCGGTGACGTCGAACACGACGTCCGCACGGGTCGAGGCGGTCATCGACAGCGAGCCACCGGGGCCGAGTGCGGCAAAGACTCCATTGGCCCGAGTGTCGCCCTGCGGGAAGTTGAGCGTTGACGTGCCCGGGTGCGCGCTGGGGGTCGTGGTCAAGCATAGGTACCCCGTGCCCGCCTCGTTTGTGACGGTCAGATTGCCGGTGACGGCAACGGCGTCGGCTGGTACGCCCTGGGTTCCGGCCACCGGGAACGTGGCCGGGCTGAAGGCGGCGAGGGTGCCGCCAATGCCCAGGCCGATCCGCGAGTCAACGAACCTGGTGGGGCCGAACGGCACGTAAGCGGCCCCGTCCCCGGCCCGGACCGGAGAGGCCACGGCCAGCGACCACCCGAAAAGGAGGGCCGGGATGACGAGAGAACGTGTGAGTCGGCCGCCGAATAGAAACACGGTTACACCCCCCGTGGACGGGGCCTGGATTATCCCAACCTTTCGCTGATAGCCCAAGCCGGGTAGCCCGTGGGCGAGGTTGCGACAAGCACGCGTGGTATCTCAAACGAACCCATCAACCGCATATGGCCCATTCGTCCCTTCCACGGTCCAATGTGCTTAGCACAGGCGCTTGGCGACCCCAGACAGGTAGCCATCGGTGCGCGCCGGCAACGATGGCCCCTGCCGTTGGGGCCGACGCGGGGCACCTGGCGAGCTCGCGAACCGGCTACTCCACCAGGCGTCGCGCGACCACAGGATCCATGTTGGCGGCGAACCTCAAGGCTCGCATCTGCGCCTCGTCCTTCCCCGCCTCGGCGGCGGTTCGCTCCTTGTTGGCGGTTGCCGTGCCCTGCTGGCCTATGGCTACACCGAAGAAGGCGCCGCCCAGTCCGGCTATTGCGGTCGTGATGATGCCCAGGATCGCCGTGGCGTCCGATGCCGTCTTGTAGTTGATCACCACCAGCCACAAGCCAATCAGGATGGCGACGAAGCCCGAGACCACCACGATCAGCCCGTAGATGATCTGGAGGTTCTCGCGCGGAACCGCCGTCAGGGGAGCGGCCGCCTGCGGTTTCACAGGGGGCGCAGGTGCCACCCCCACGGGCGCCGCCGCGGCGGAGACGGCCGTCACGGGCGCCGCCAGCGGCGCGGGAGCCGTGGCCGGCTGCTTCTCCGCGCTCGAGCGGGCCGTGGCGGGAGCCGCGGGAGCCAGGGGCGGAGTTGCGCCGGGCCGCGAGGCCGCCGCGGTGCGTTTGCCGGCGGAGATCCCGCGGCCTGCGTTGGGGCCAGTTGGACCAGCCATGCTTCACCTCCTGCCGGAGTCACCCTCGGACCAGTGGTACGGACGCGTGGCCTCCGGCGTTTGCTGAGTATGGTCTCGAGGGGGTTTCGAGGACAACCGGTCTCCCATCGGTAGGACCGGCCGGCCGTGACTCCCGCGGGCTACGGCAGTGGCGCTGGCCGGAAAGTCTGTCGCCCACGACACGGCCCGTGGCCCGTGTGATCCGACCGGCCCCCTTCGCATATTCTTGCCTCCATGTCCCAGCCGGCGCCCGTCCGCCGCCGCGGCCTCCGCGGCCTGCTCGTAGACCTGGCGCCCGTGCGGCTGGACCGCGACTTCCGGTTGCTGTGGTTCGGCCAGCTGATAAGCGGCGTCGGCCGGCAAGTCACGGTCGTGGCCCTGCCGTTCGAGCTCTGGCAGCTCACTCACAGCTCCTTGTCGATCGGTTTGTTGGCAATCGTCCAGCTCGTCCCGATCCTGGTCTTCGCCCTCGGTGGCGGCGCGATCGCCGACGCGGTCGATCGAAGGCGGCTCCTCATCGTGACGCAGCTGCTCCTGGCCGCGACAAGCCTTTCCCTGGCGCTGCTCGCCGCGGAGCAGAGCCCGCCCATCTGGGCCTTCTACGTCATCGCTTTCGTGGCCGCCGGCGTGGGCGCCGTGGACCAGCCCGCCCGCTCGTCGGCCCTTCCACGGCTTGTCCCACGTGAACGGTTGCCGGCGGCAATAGCCGTCAACTCGCTCAGCTACCAGGCGGTCAGCGTAGTGGGGCCGGCCTTTGCCGGCGTGTTGATCCAGCTGTCCGGCGTCGCCACGGCGTTCGCCTTCGACGTCGTGACGTTCCTCGCCAGCTTGGCCGCCTTGCTGCTGATCGCGCCCATGCCGCCCCATCCGAGCGCGGCCCGTCCAGGCTTGCGGGCGGTGGTCGAGGGCCTGCGTTTCGCCGGCGCCCGGCGCATCGTCATGGCCACCTTCGTGATCGATCTCGACGCGATGATCTTCGGCATGCCGAGCTCGCTCTTCCCGCAGCTCGCGCTCACCGTCTTCAACGCCGGGGCCGCCGGCTACGGCCTCCTGAACGCCGCCCCGGCCGTGGGAGCACTGGTCGGCGCGGCACTGAGCGGTTGGGTCGGTCACGTCCGGCGGCCCGGCCGGGGAGTGGTGGTCGCCGTGGCGGGCTGGGGCGGCGCCATCGTCGCTTTCGGCTTGTTGACCTGGAGCTTCCCCCTGGCGCTCCTGTGCCTGGCCATCGCCGGGGGCGCCGACGTCATCAGCGCCGTTCTGCGCGGCTCGATCATTCAGCTCGAGACGCCGGACCGGCTGCGCGGCCGGCTCATGTCCATCCACACTCTGGTCGTAACGAGCGGGCCCCGGATCGGCGACGCGGAGGCCGCCGCGGTTGCCGCCCTGGCCGGACCGCAGTTCTCGGTGGTCTCGGGCGGCGTTCTGTGCCTCGCCGGGTTGCTCGTCGTGCTCCGCAAGTTCCCGCGGCTCCTCGACTTCGAGCTGACGGACGAGGCGACGCTGGCCTCCCTGGAGTCAGAAGGCACGTACGGCTGACGACCCCGGCCCCATCCCCCGGAAATGGAAGAGCCGGCGCAGCGCGCCGGCTCTTCGCCGTTGATCGAGGTATTGGTTACCGCACCTTGCGGCGCCGCGGGGTCGGGGTCGGGGTCGGGGTCGGGGTCGGAGTGGCCGGCGCCGGGGTCGGGGTCGGCGCACCAGGGGTAGGCGTGGGGGTCGGCGCACCAGGCGTCGGGGTCGGAGTCTGGGACGGGGGCGCGGAGCCTCCGACGAGTATCAACCCGTCCACCTTTTCGTATTTCGAAGCCCACGTGTCCGTGTGGAGCACGGTGCCGTTTACGTCCGTCACCGTCCGCGTCTTGGATGTGTCGAAGCCGTCATCCGGGTATTCGGCGACCGTTGTCTGGCCGGGCTTGAGCGTGCCGATGTTGTACTGCACGGCTCCGGTCGTGGCCTTGACGATGTTCGCCTTGAAGTCGGGGGAGAACGAGACAGTCCGGTTTATCGGCATGCTCCACAGCTCCATGGTGACCGTGCTCCTGGACCCCTTGGTCGAGTAGCCGCGGATCAGGATGGGGAATGGGGTGTCGTTGGTCCACCGGAGGTCGTAGGTCGTGAAGCCGTTCGAGTACACGGTGGCGTCGAGCCCGAGCGGATAGCGGCTGATGTAGTAGGCGTGGGCGTGGCGCTCGTCTATCTGGAGCCCCGCCCGGGCGGCGGCGTTGAACATCGTCGTGGAGGCCGAGCAGATGCCGCCGCCCATCGCGCCGGTATGATCGCTCCTGCCTTTCAGGATGACTCCGCCCATGGCGAACCCGTGGGCAGCGTCAATCGGCCCGACGGCCGCCAGGAAGCTGAACTGCTGGCCCGCCCCCACGACCTGTCCGTTGAGGTTTGCCGCCGGGATGCGGATGTTCACACCGTTGCCGTTGCTAAGGTCCGGGTAGAACGTGGTCGTCCAGCCGCCGATCTTGACCATCCCGCTCAGCGAACCAATGGTGACCCGCGGGGGGATCGGCGTCGTGACCATGGCGATGGTGGATCCGGGGTTCGGGCTCCCGCCCGTGACCAGGCTGTCGAGATAGGCCTCGATGGCCTGCGAGGTCGCGGCCATGTCGATGCCGGCGCCATCCTTGCCTGCGATCAGGCTGACTGGCTTGCCAGAGGGGTCGTAGGTGACCTTTGGCTCTCGTGGCGCTATGTCGACCTTAGGTGAGAGCGTCGCAAGATACGCCTGAACCTGGGCCGGGTCCGCTGCCGGACCGTATGTGCCGTCGGTCCTGGTGCCGAAGACGATCCAGCCGCGAACCGTCGCGGCGTCGATGGTGAACGTCTTGGGCGGCGTCGCGGATTGGATGGGTGTCGGGGACGCCGATGGGTCGGGGGCCTGGGGAGGGGGCCCGTTCCATACGAGCTTCACGTCGATGATCATCTTCTGGGCCGCCGCGATGGCGTCCTGCGCGTCCTTGTCGCTCACCTGCGGGTCGAGTGCCACGTACTTGCCGCCCGCCTGCAGATCAGCCGGTGCGTCCGGCTGCGTGAGCCGCTCGATGATCGCGCTCGAGATCGCCTTCTCGTCTATCCCCTGCCCGCTGGCCGACGGCGAGAAGGTGAAGGTTCCACTCGAGATCGTGACCTGTGCATCCTGCGGCGGCACCTGGCTCGAGCCTACGAGCTGATGGACGCGGGTCGCCAGAGCCATCGGGTCGACGTGGACGACCACTGGGATCGACTGGCCGGCAAGGGCGGATCGGACTATGGAGGCCGTGTCCCCGATCGGATTGCCGGTGTGGCCGATCGACATGGCCGCGTCGGCCATGGCTTCCACGTCGGGTCCGCGGCCGGCCTGCTGATACGTGATGGTCGAAGCGCCGACAGGTGTCGTAACGGTGACCTGGCCCTGGCCAAGGTAGGCGTAAGTGCTGTCGAGTTTGGCGATGACTTCGGCGCGGCTCATGCCCGAGACGTCGATCGAACCGATGCGGACGCCGGGCAGGACCCGGTTCGAGTACATGCTGGAAAGCCCCAGGGCCACGGCCGTGACCAGGAACAGGAACCCCACCGCGCCAATCCCGAAGGCGATGGCAAACCCTGCCCGGCGCGGGTCCACATGCATGTGGAAACTGGTCCGCGTCCGCGGGGAGCGAGCCTTGGATCCCTTCTTGCGCGGGGCCGCGGAGGCGCTCACCGTAGAGGCCGGCGCCGAGCCGCCCAGGGCGAGGGAAGCCGATTGAGTAGCGGACGGCTTCTGCGGGGCGCCCTTCAACTGTTCCTTGGGCTCGAACGGGTCGAGCTCATCCGTTGTCATCTTTGTTCCTTCTACCGTGTCGATCGACGAATCGTCGCTCGAACACGAGATCGCATGGGCGTTTTGCGCCGGATCGTCGTCTCCAGACGGGCGATAGACGCGTCGCCACAATGCCACGTTACGCCGTGTACCGGATAGTTAAGCAGACTGGGAGACTTTCGTCGCCCGTCCTTGGACGATCTACCACCCTCCCGCAGACCGCGTGGAGCGCGGGCTCCCGCACATCTGGTCAGATCTCTCGCGGCAGGACCACAACACGCCGGTTGGGCTCCTCACCGATTGACTGTGTCGCGACGCGCTCGTGGTCGCGGAGCGCCAGATGGATCCAGCGCCGCTCCAGGGCGGGCATCGGCTCCAGCTGAAGCATCTTGCCGGTCTCCAGGACGCGCTCGGCGGCACGATTCGCCAGGTCGCGCAGCTGTCGCTCTCGACGGCCACGGTAGTCCTCGACGTCGACGAGTATCCGGGTCCACTCGCCGACACGCTTGGAAAGCAGCAGGTTGACGAGGTGCTGGAGGGCGGAGAGGCGCTCGCCCTTGCGGCCGATCAGCGCCCCCAGGGATTCCTTCTCCTCGCCTTCGCCGACCACGTTGAGCCGATTTGTCTCGCCCGCCGTGATCTCGACGCGGACGTCGAAATCGAGCTGCGCCATGATGTGCTCGAGGATCTCCTTGGCAGCAGCCATCGCCTCGGGTGTGACTTCGGCCGACTCGGGGCGCTCCGCGTGCGGGGAGACGCGGGCCGCCGCAACCTCGGCGAGCTCGGTCGCGGTCAACGCGACCTGTCCGGCCGGACGTGGGGCGCCAGGCCGGGGACCTCGACCGGCATCCACGGGCCTGCGACCGCGGTCGCGATCGAAGCGGCCGGCCCCGGGAGCTCGGTCGGGACGCGGGCCGGCGGGTCGAGCCGACCCACTGCCGGTGCGCTCGCCTTCGGGACGACCGCCGGAGGGACGCGGGCCGCGGTCGCGATCCGGGCCTCGCTCAGGTACTCGGTCAGGTCCCCGGTCCGGGCCTCGGTCAGGTCCACGGTCGTCGCGCCAGGCAGGACGCGGGCCGCGGTCGCGCCCGAAGTCGCGATCCCGGCCGGGCCTCTCCTCGCGGTCGCGGCTCGGGGGCGGGAGCGGAATCTGGGCTGCCGCTTCGCGCTTGGGAGTGGCTCCGCCCAATGCCGAGCGAGGCGCCGCCAGGACCCTGGCCGGTTCGGCGCCCATCCCCAGCACGCCCCGACTGCCGGGGGTGAGGATCTCGAAATCGAGCTCGTCGAGGCCCACGCCGAACTCCTCTCGAGCTCCGCGCAGGGCTTCCTCGACCGTCTTTCCGGTGAACTCGCGGTATGCGTCGCGATAGGCAGTCATGTCAGCGTCGTCTCCCTCGCCGACCCGCTCGTCTGTGCGTGTTGGGTCGGACCGTTGAGGCCGCCGATGCCCAGCGCTCCTCCGGCTTGAACCGGGTAGCCGCCAGCGACTTGCCGGCGTTCACTGGCTCGGGCATCGCGACCGGGAACCGTGGAGTGTGATTTCGGGCAAAGGGAGGAGTCCAGCCGAAGAGCGGGAACATCGAGCCCCAGCCGACGATCAGGAACTGCTGAACGATCGAGAACGCCGAGGTGGTGATCCAGTAGACGAACAGTCCCGCGGGAAGGAAGCCGCCGTACAGGATCGAAATGAAGGGGAACAGGACCATCATGCTGCGCTGGCTGCTGGCCGAAGGGTCGTTCTCGGCCGCGGGCGGCATGAGCATTCGGCTCTGGATGAACTGCAGGAACGCGGAGGCGAGGGCCATCGCGCTCACGCCAAGGGTGAAGCCCACGATCGACAGGTCGAACAGGACCTGGGGCTGACCGACGTTGATCCCGGCCACCACCGTGTCGATGCACGGTTTGGCCTTGTCGACGACGCCCGCGACGTAATGGGGACAGCTGAGGGACGGGACCAGATTGACGCCGAACACCTTGAGCATGCCGCTGGGGTCGTAGCTGGTCAGGCCGTCGCGGATGACCCAGTACATCGGGAAGAGCAGGCCCATCTGGAGAATCGACGGCAGGCATCCCGCGGTGGGGCTGACGCCCCGTTCCTTGTAGAAGGCCTGCGTGGCCGTGTACACGGCCTGCCGGTCGCCCTTGTGCCGGCGCTGGAGCTCCTTGGTCAGGTCTTTGAGCTCCGGCGCCAGGATCTGCATCCGCTTCTGCGAAATGATCTGGCGGGCGGACAACCGGATCGTTACCAGACGAATCAGCACCGTCATCAGCATGATCGCGATGACGACGTTGCCGGTCAGGGCGTAGAGCTCGGCCAGGAGGATGAACAGTCCCATGAATATGGGCGTGAACGCGAAGGCCAGCAGGCTCAGCGGGTCCGCCCCGACCTTGGCCGGCTCCAGCGGTTGGGGCTCGGGCGACGCACTGGGCGAGGGGGACGTTGCCGGGGAGGCCGAAGCGGTAGCCACCGGCGAGGACGCCACGGCGCCGACCTGTCCGCCGGCCGTCGGGTCGGCCGCCCGGGCCGTACCGCACGCGACGATGGCCAGAGCCACCAGACCCAGGAAAAGGCCGATCGCGACCCAGCGCGCGCGGCGCCTGAGGCGAGGCGAGGGGGTCTTCCCGAGGGGGTTCATGCTAGCGAACGGGGTCGTAGCCACCGCGACTCCATGGGTGGCACCGAGCGATCCGACGTATTCCCATCCAGCTCCCTCGAAGAAACCCGTACTTCCGTATCGCCTGCTCGGTGTAAACCGAGCAGGTCGGCTCGTAACGACAGACCGAAGGTCGCCAGGCGAATAGCCGGCGATAGAGCTTGATGAGCCCGATGCCGACCGCTTTCACGTGACGGTCCGCCCTCCGAGGACGCCTCCCCGACGGAGAAGGCTCTGTAGTGCGCCCGCCAGCGTATGGTAGTCCGCCGCTATGACAGGCGGCCGGGCGATGATCAGAACGTCCCAGCCGGGCTGGAACGAGGGCGCCATCACCCTTAGCGCCTCACGGAGCCGCCTGCGCACTCGGTTCCGAACGACCGCTCCGCCGAGCTTGCGTCCGGTCGAAAGCCCGAAGCGCGTCACCTCGAGGTCGGTCCGTCGGATCCGGATCACGAGCAGAGGGTGGGACCTCACGGTTCCCTCACCCTGCAACGCGGCGAAGTCCTCCGGCTTGGAGAGCGTTACCAGGCGCGGCGAGTTGTGGCCGCGGTCCGCGGTCAGACCGTCAGCTTCTTGCGTCCGTGAGCGCGGCGAGCGGCCAACACGCGGCGTCCCCCGGCGGTCTTCATCCGGGAGCGGAAGCCGTGTTCTTTGGCGCGATGCCGCTTCTTGGGCTGGAAGGTCTGCTTCATCGGACGGTGTGTTTCTCTCCATTCGGCCTCGGGGTCAGGATACCCCGAAAGGCACACGAACGCGCCTGGCGCCCGTAAGCGCTTTGGCGCGTCTGCCGGCGGATTATATGTATGGCCGACTCGGGGTGTCAAACGTCGCGAGCTCGAGGGGCCCGCGTGGAGGAGCCGCCCGAACCAGTCGACCGATACTCCCTAGGAGTATGCGATTCGCTACCTTCCTGAGCCTTGCCCCTGGCGCAAGGGCGGTGCTATTCTTCGTCGGCCCGAGGCGCCAGACCAACCAGGGCGTCGGCCCAGAGGGACCGCGAGAACCGCCAGGCTGCTCCGGAGGAGAGACTGGACCGTCGGTAGCTCAAGCGCCGGGAAGGCGATTAGTGGACCAGGTGCCCGTCACGATTCTGGCTATCCAACTCGATCTCGATCAGGACTGAGCCTGCCTCGATGGACGCGAAACAAGTCTGGCGCTCGGCACTGGGAGAACTCCAGATCTCCCTGTCCGCCGCGAACTTCGAAACATGGCTGCGCGACACGTCGCTCGTCGATGTCGACGACAACAAGTTCAAGATCGCGGTGCCCAACGGTTTCGCCAAGGATTGGCTGGAGACCAGGTACCGATCCCTCATCTCGCAGACGCTGGCCCGGATCGTCGGCTACAGCGTCCAGGTCGAGTTCATGGTCCGGCCGGCCGGCGAAGTGAATGGCATCGGCGGTCCCGCCTCGGGAGCCCAGCCCGCCTCCCAGGCCGTCCGGCTCGAACCGACGCGGGTGGGCGCGCCCGAGGGCGCCTCGACCAACATCAACCAGAGATACACCTTCGCCAACTTCATCGTGGGCTCGGCCAACCGCCTCGCGCATGCCGCCAGCCTGTCGGTCGCCGAGCGGCCCGGTCACGCCTATAACCCGCTGTTCCTCTATGGCGGCGTGGGGTTGGGCAAGACGCACCTGATGCACGCCATCGGCAACGCGGTCATCGCCCGCTTTCCCCGAAAGCGTGTCGTCTACGCCACCAGCGAGAAGTTCACCAACGAGTTCATCACCAGCATTCAGCAGGGCAAGATCGACGAGTTCCGGACGCGCTACCGCCGCATCGACCTGCTCCTGATCGACGACATCCAGTTCATCGCCGACAAGGAGCGGACCCAGGAGGAGTTCTTCCACACGTTCAACGCCATCCATGACGACGGCAAGCAAATCGTGCTTTCGTCCGATCGGCCGCCCAAGGCGATCCTGACGCTGGAGGAGCGACTCCGAAGCCGGTTCGAATGGGGCCTGATCGCGGACTTGACGGCGCCGGACCTGGAGACGCGTATAGCGATCCTTCGGGCCAAGGCTGAAGAGCAGGCCGTCCCGGTCAGCTCGGACGTGCTCGAGTTCATCGCCCGCAAGGTCGTCAGCAACATCCGGGAACTCGAAGGCGCCCTCAACCGAATCGTGGCTTACGCCAGCATGGGCGCAGTGCCGATCACGATCGAGCTGGCGCAGGCAGTCCTCTCGAACGTCCTGTACAACCCAAAGAAGCGCCAGGTCACGCCCGAGCGCATCACCCGCGCCGTGGCCGACTACTACGGCGTTCAGATCGACGCGCTGAAGGGCCAGAAGCGCGACAAGGCGATCGTGGTGCCGCGCCAGATCGCGATGTTCCTCATGCGGGAAGAGACGGACGTCTCCTTGCTGCGCATCGGCGCCGAGTTGGGTGGCCGCGACCACTCGACGGTCCTCCACGCCTGCGACAAGATCAACCGCGAGATGGGCATCAACGACGAGCTGCGGCGTGAGCTGGCCGCTGTCCGCGAGCTGATCTACGCGGACTAGCCTCCCTGCCCCGACCGCTCCCCGAATCCGGCGGCGGCGGGTCCTCCGCCCTCGCTAGGTGGATAACCTGCCCATTCCGGTGGATAACAGGCTACCCATGTGGAGAAATGGGCTCGCACCGTGGCCCGAATACGGCCCCGTTCCGCGGCCGCCGGCGCCAGAGCCTGACGCATTCGGGTGCACACGGGAAGATCCACCGCGCGATCCCCGATTCCTCGGGAACGCTCCACGCCGGCCCCCTACTACTCCACCACGCAAGCAAGCACGAGCACGCGGCGGACCCACACTCTCCACACCATTATTACGATGATGACGGGAAGAGAAGATAGATGGACAATCCATCTGGAGTAGGATCATCGCCCGTCACCCAGCGACCACCCTTACGGTCCGCACGCGTCGCCCGATCAGGGGAGTGAAGCCGAAGTGAAACTCTCGGTCATGCAGGAGAACCTGGCTCGCGGTCTCCAGGTCGTCAGCCGCGCCGTCTCCACCCGGAGCACTCTGCCTGTCCTCAATAACGTCCTGCTCCGTACCGAAGACGGTGGCCTCAAGCTGACCGCTACGAACCTCGAGATCGGGATCACGTACTGGGTGCCCGGCAAGATCGACACCGCAGGCGCAGTCACGGTTCCCGCCCGCCTGCTGGCCGACATCGTGGCCGGCCTGCCGGCCAACGAGCGAGTGGACGTAGAGCTCCAAGCCCAGGAGACGCTCCACATCAAGGCGGGTAGATTCGAGACTCGCGTCAAAGGCATCGACGCGGAGGAGTTCCCGGCCATCCCGGCAGCGGGGGAGCGGCCGACCACCCGCGTGCCGCAGAACGTCCTGCGGGTGGCCCTGGGCGAGGTGACCTTCGCCGCGGCGACGGATGAAGCCAGGCCGATCCTGACCGGCGTTCTGGCCCGCTTCGAGGGGGATAGGCTCACGCTCGCGGCCGCCGACAACTACCGGATTGCCGTCAAGACGATCACGGTGCTCGATCCCGTGGAGGAGACGAGCGTGGTCGTGCCGGCCCGTTCCCTGCATGAGCTGTCACGCATCCTGTCCGACACGGACGAGCCAGTGGACCTCATCCTCTCGCCGAGCCGCAACCAGATCTTGTTCCACCTGGAGGGCATCGATCTCGTTAGCCGCTTGATCGACGGGCAATTCCCCAATTACCAGCAGGTTCTGCCGAAGGGATTCACCACCAAGGCGACAGTCGATCGGGACCAGCTGCTCAAGGCGGTTCGCCTGGCCAGCCTCATAGCGAGCTCCTCGGCGAACATCGTGAAGATCCAGGTTGGCAAGGAAGCCGAGATCGGACTGACTGTCAGCGCGGCGGCCGACGTCGGGGACAACCGCAGCGAGGTCGAGGCGGCGGTAGAGGGCGATGGCACGACGATCGCGTTCAATGCGCGCTACCTCCTCGACGTCCTCACCAATGTGGATGCCGAGCAGTTCTCCGTAGAGCTGAACGGGCCCCTTTCGCCGGGCGTCTTCCGGCCGGTCGGCGACGGGCAATACGTGCACGTCGTCATGCCGGTCAAGACGACTTCCTAGGGAGCAGCAGATCTCCGAAGCCCACCCGGTCGCGGCTCGCCGCAGGCCGCCGACGCTCCTACGTTCGCTGATCATCCGGAACCTGCGGGGCTATGCCGCGCTGGACCTGCAGCTCGGCCCGGGCCCGCAGCTCGTGTGGGGCCCGAACGCTGCCGGCAAGACGACTCTGCTCGAGGCGATCGTCCTGCTCGGGCTGGGCCGCTCGCACCGAACGACGACGGACTCCGAGTTGATCCGCTGGGGCGCCGACTACCTCCGGGTCGAAGGGGTCATGGTGCAAGCGGGCGATCCGCCTTCGGCCGGGGCCGAAGAGGCGGCGGCGGCTCTGGCGGGCGCCGGCGCCGGACCCGAGAGGGACGGCGGCGTCCTCTCAGGCGAGCCCGGTCCAACCCAGCAGGGAGTGGCACTCGAATTCGCGCTCCAGGCGGGAGGCGGCCGGAAGAGAATCCAGATCAACGGCGTTCCGCGCCGTCCGGCCGCAATGGCGGAGCATCTTCGGGCGGTGCTCTTCGCGCCTGAAGAGATGATGCTCGTCATCGGGCCGCCCAGCCTTCGCCGCGCGTCCCTAGACGGGCTGACAGCGCCGCACGACCCGAGCTATGCCTCGAACATGGCCACGTACACACGGGCTCTGCAGCAGCGCAACAGCCTCCTGCGCTCGATCCGGGAGGGCGAGGCCGATCGGGACCAGCTGCGACTCTGGGACGAGCCATTCGTGACCGCCGGCGCGGCGATCGTGGCCGCTCGGCTGCGGCTCCTGGACCTGCTGGCGGAGCCGCTCGCGGCCGCCCACAACGAGATCGCGCCAGCCGAAGAACGGCTGACGGTGAGCTACTCGACGAACGCGCCGCTGCTCCCCGGAGAGGCGCCGCGCGACGCGCTGGCCAGACGGCTCGATGAGACGGCGGAGAAGGAGGCCTGGAACGGGACCACCCTCGTAGGGCCGCACCGCGACGACCTGGTCTTCGGCCTGGCCGGTCGCGACCTGGCTACGTTCGCCTCGCGCGGCCAGCAGCGCACCGCGATCCTGGCGTTCAAGCTGGCCGAGCTCGACCTCCTCACCGCGCTCGACGGACGGCCGCCTTTGCTCCTCCTGGACGACGTCTTCAGCGAGCTCGATCCCGACCGGCGCCGTCATCTCGTCCGCCGTATCGCCGAGTTGCCCCAGGCTCTCATCACCACCACCGATCCGGCTGACATCGACCCGGAGCTGCGCCGGCGCGCGCGGCCGTGGCGGGTTACGGCCGGGGAGGCCGGCGCTCAAGTCGTGGAAGTGGAGCGATGAGCACGGGACGCGACCGGGAGCGCGAGCCCGGCCGTGGCCGGCGGGGGCCCCACGCCGGCAAGGAAGACGCCGGACGCGAGGGGGCCGCCGCGCGCGACGGCGTCGGCGGGCCGGACCGGCGAGGGGCCGAACCCCCGGCCATCCGACGGCGCCACGACTCATCACGGGGCCTGGAGCGGCTCGCCGATCTGCTGCCGCGGGCGGCCCGAGAGTACGGTCTGGAAGACCAATTGGACCAGGCCCGCGCGGCCGCCGCATGGGAACGGATCGTGGCCGAGCGAGTCCCGGCCGCTGTCGGAGCGTGCCGTCTCGTGGGCTTGCGACATGGCGTCGCGACGATCGAGATCGACATGCCGATCGTGGCCCAGGAGATCCGCCTGCGGTCGCCGCAACTCCTCGCCGCCCTCCGCTCGGCCGTGAGGACCCCCGTCCTTCAGCTCCAGTTGACCACGCGCCACGTATAATCCCCACCTGCGAACGCCGGTCCGGCCGCCTGGGATGCGGCCGGATACGAACGGGCGCAACAAGTCCCGCCGCTAGCAGCGCAAATGGCAGTCCGTCTTCAAATGAACCTCGGCCTTGTCGCCGAGGCACAACGATTACCCGACTCTGCAGACACGGTCATAGCGGTCGAGCCGATCATCGGATCGACGTCTCGCACCAAAGGAAGCCTCTTCCTGCTCGTAACGGGGGCCGGTGGGCGGAAGCTCCGCGAGGCAACCAAGGTCATCGCCGAGCGCATTCGGGACGACTACTACTACGACCTGTCGGCGGGCATCTCTGTGTGCCTGCGAAAGGCCGTCCGCAACGCCAACAACGTCCTGCTCCACTCGCCGGAGCGCCCCGCGCAGCTCGAGGGTGAGGCGCCCCCAATCGGCCTTGCCCTGGCCGTGGTCAGAGGGAACGAGCTTTACGTGGCGACCATGGGTCCCGCGGAGGCGTATCTCATCCGGCAGGCCAGGCTTCTCACCCTTCCCGATGCAGGCCCGGAGCGCGGGCTTCCGGCCGAGGAAGTCGACGGGCCCGAAGTCTGGCACGGCGAGATCACGATGGGAGACTGCCTGATCCTCATCTCCCCGAACGTGACCAACCGCATCGGGCTGGGGCCCATCCAGGACACCGTGGGCCAGCTTCACCCACAGGGCGCCGTAGACGAGATCCATCGCCAGTTCGGGTCGGGCAGTCTCGGAAGCACCGGCGGAGACGGCCTGATCGTCGTCGAAGCCACAGAGGTCGCCTCCACGCACCGGGCCCAGCCGCTCAAGCCGGTCTGGCCAAGCGAGTCTCGCGCGGGGGCGCCGGAGCGATCGCCGATTCCGCTGGCGGACACGGTCGTCGGGGGTATGGTCGCGGTCCAGGGCTCGGCCCGCCATGTCCAGGCCACGGCCGATGGCTGGCTGCGGCGAGGAGCCTACAGTCTCTTCGACCGGATGCCGCAGAGAGCGATGTCGCGCGGCCGGGTAACGCCTATGACAGTCCATCGCGAACGCCAGCAGCGAGCTGCGCTCGCGGTCATCGGCCTGCTGACGGTCGTCGCCGTCGTCGGAACGAGCATGTGGTTCCTGGCGGGCGCCAACAAGTCCGAGGGGATAGACGCAATGCAGCGCGCCCAGCAGGCGTACGCCGATGTCCAGTCGGACCTGAAGCAGGTCTACGGCGCCTTTCCCAACCTCACGGAAACCGACCCGCAGAAGGCCGCCGATTTTCTAAAGGACGCCTACAAGCAACTCAAGATCGCAGGGGAGAAGTACTCGCCCGACCTGCTGGCCAGCAAGCAGGCTCAGGTCGTGGCAGGCCTGAATAGCTACTACGGCGTGACCATGCTCCAACCCAAGGTGGTCGCCTCATTCACCACGGACGATCTCGAGGGGCTGGTGTTGGGGTCGGACGGCGCCGCCTACCTGATCGACTCCACTGTGTCGACCGTGTACCGTGTGGACCTCCAGACCGGCGTCCAGCTGCCGATCCTCAAGGCGGGTCAGGACCCCGGCGGCGGCATCGTGGGCAACCCGCGCGTGCTGACCACAGGCGGACCGGACGTTCTGATCCTGGATGACTTCAACTCGGTCTGGCGCTGGCGGCCGGCGGCAGGAAGTACTTCCGGTCGGGGTACCCCGATCAAGCTCAACATCCCTGACAACACAACCTGGGGCCGGGGCGCCCGGGCGTTGGGAACCTTCGTCACCAACCCGCAGGTGGCCCAGTACAACCTCTACATCGTCGTTCCCAGCGCGAGCCAGATCCTCAGGTACGTGCCGGCCTCGGACGGGAGCAAGTTCCCCGTCGCGGGACGGACCCCTTACCTGAGCGTGGCCCAGGACGTCTCCACCATCGACGACATGTACATCGACGGCAAGATCTACCTGGTGGACAAGGGCCAGATCACCCAATGGTCTCAGGGTCAGAAGATCACCGGCTGGTCGCCGGATCCACCGGGCAGCCGAACGGGCGAGAAGAAGGGCGACATCCTCCTGCGGCCGAACGGCCCCGTCTACACGCGCCTGACCGCCGACAACGCCACCCAGGATCAGGGGACGTTCTATGCCTACGACGGCCTGAACAGGCGGATCGTCGCCTTCACGAAGAGCGGCGGCACGTTCGTCGGGCAGTACATGGTTCCGGCCACCATGCCGTGGCTGTCGGCGTTGAAGGGCCTCTTCGTGACGACGGGGGCGAATGGAACGAACCCAACGCTCTACTGGATCGAGAGCAGCAAGTTGATGAGCGCCTCGCTGAACCCGTCGAGCGCACCCACGAGCCTGCCGTCCGCGAGCTTGCGGCCATCGCTCTTCGGCCTCTTCCGGGCAATCCCCGAGCGCCGGTCCCAGCAAGAAGCCATGATCGGGCGAGGGTCTCGGCCGGGCTGCAGTCCCCGACGTTCGGGGCGATAATCCGGCAATGGCAGAGTCGCTCGCCGAGGTCGTCGTCGAGAGCGTTCGCGTCCATATGCTCTCGAGCCAGCATGTCGTCTTGCTCAAGGAGACGGAGCGCGAGCGATACCTCCCGATCTGGATCGGCCCGTGGGAGGCCAACGCCATTGCCACGCGGCTCCAGGGCGTGACGCCCGAGCGGCCGCTCACCCATGACCTCTTCGCTGCCGCCCTCTCCGAACTCGGGGTGAAGGTCCAGCGAGTGATCGTCTCGAGCCTGGCCGAGGAGACATTTCACGCCACCGTCGAGCTGGAGCTGAACGGTCGTCTCTACCCCATCGATGCCCGGCCGTCCGACGCGTTGGCCCTGGCCGTGCGGACCGGCGTCCGCATCTTCGCCTCCACCGAGGTGCTGGATCGGGCCGGCGTCGAGCCCGAGATGCATCAGGACGAGAAGCTCGAGGTCTTCCGCGAGTTCGTCAACTCGCTCGACGTGGATCTCGAAGAGGGCCACCGCGAGGGCCCCGGCACGTCTGAGCCCCCGCGCGAGTAGCGGCCGTCAGGACCGGAGAGAAGTCGGGCGGATCAACCGAGTATCGGCTCGCCGCGCTTCATCGCCCTCGTCCGCCCAAACCACAGGCGCAGCCGCAGTGACCAGAAGTCGCGCATGGCGCGGAAGACGACGCTCGGCCGGGCACCGGTCGGAGAACCCGCGGTGCGCGCGTAGTGTGGCACCCCTACCTCGGCCAGCCTGCGACCCTCGAACCGAAGCTTGACCAGGAGCTCGGCGGTGAAAAAAGCGCCGCCCGAGGCGACTCGAATCGGGACGAGGGCATCCCGCCGGAAGAGCTTGCAGGCGCAGTCGATGTCGCGGACGCGGACGCCGAAGAAGATCCGATTGGCCAGGCGGTATATGCGGGCGTACCAGCGTCGGATCGGCGGGTCTGCGCGTTTGAGTCGATAGCCCACCACGACGTCCGGCGCGTCGGGTGCGGCCAGTCGTTCGGTCAGGCGGCCAACGTCCGCCACCTTGAACTGGCGGTCGCCGTCGATGAAGGCGATCAGGTCGAACCGGGCTGCCCGGAAACCGGAGCGCAGGGCGGCGCCGTACCCCAGGTTGGTGGGGTGGTGCACAACACGGAACAGGTCGGGATGCCGCTTCGCCAGGGCGTCAGCGATGGCCGGAGTTCGATCGCGCGAGCCGTCGTCGACGGCGATGATCTCGAACCGCTCGGCCAGGGACGGCAGGGAGCTGAGCGCCTCCTCCACGAGAGCCTCGAGGTTGGCCTCCTCGTTGTGGGCCGGAAAGAAGAAGGACAGCTCGGCGATTCTCGCCACGGCCGCTGCCGTGGCGGTTCCCGTGGCCGCGGCGGCTGTCGTGGCCGTCGCGGCTCTGCGCCCGCGCTCGCTCGAGGTCACTGCGTCCCTTTCCTGCTCACGACCTGTTCGATCATTCGCCCGTCCGGCGCCAGCGCGTAATCCTTGAGATCGTATGTCTGGCTCAACGCCAAGATACCGTCCGGGTTGAAGGAGAGCCTGTCGAGGAAGACCGGCCGCTTTCCCAGGAAGCGGTCGACGACGTCCCAGACCTCCCCAAGGTTATCGTCCAGGCGCGTCCGATCGTCGACGATGTAGACGTCCGGACGTAGACCCTCGACCTTCTGGCCGTACCAGAGCGTCGTCGAATCGCTCCACCAGCTCACGAACACGGCGTCGGCCGGCAAACCGCCCTGGTCGGGCGGTGCCAGCAATGCCCGCTCCCATGTCGCATAGGCCGTGGAGGCGGCCTCGCTGACGGCGCCCGGATGGAGCGGGTCTTCCGGCAGCTGCCGCTCCGGCGCCACGCTCAGAGCGCCGACCAACAGCACGATTGCCACCATCCACTCCAGCAGCAGGGTCCCGCGGGCGGTCCAAGAAGGGGCCGGGGCCGAGCCAGCCGAATCCGTGGCCCAGCCAGCCGAGTCCGGGTCCGTGGCGGTCGGCTCCTCGGCCGTTTGGGCTGTCTCGGCGGGCGCCGCTTCATCATCGAGCCGATCGGGCGCGACCCACTCCTGCGGCAACATCCAGACAAGGAGATCGAGTGCGTCGGCCAGCCCAAGCCCCACCCACGTGAAGGCCAGGAACAGAGGAACGAGGTAGTAACGCTCGATGTCGGCGTTGTCGTACGAAGCTGCGAAGAAGCAGGTGACGAGGACCGCGAGCCCGCTGAGCAGGGCATAGCGGGGACGCCGGATCACGCTGGTCCCGAAGCCGATCGCGGCCATGATGCCGACCGGTCCAAGCCAGCCGGAGATCAGGTTGAAGACGGTGTCCAACTTACCGCCCAGATCGCCCAGCGGATCGACGAGGCTGCCCCGGAACTGCTCGGCCAGGACGACGTAGGTGAAACCGCGCAGGGTGTCCGGATGACCGTACACGAGCGGAGCGTGCATCGCCGCTCGGATGGGCAGCTCCAGGAAGAACACGGCCACCGTCGCCATCAGTACGCCGGCGCAGGCCAGGACCGTGCGCCACCGCAGCACGACGCGCCAGTCGACGGCCAGCACGAAAAGCCCGATCGCAGGCGGCAGCAACAATGCCAGCGAGTGATTGGCCACGGCAACGCCGTAGACAAGCGCCGCGGCGACGAGCCACCGATCTGCGTGGCGGACGATCTCCGGGTCCTCGCTTCGCCGCCGCCGGTCCCACGTCAGAAGGATCGTGAAGAGGATCGCGACCAGGGCCAGATGGAGCATGTGCGGGTCGGCGTGGGTGGCGAGGCGCCAGAAGAGCTGGCTGCAGGCGAGCATCAACCCGGTCGCCAGGGCGATCCAGCGCCTGCCCGTGAGCAGCTGGACCAATCCCACGGTTCCGGCCACGGCCACGGCCGCCGTGAGCGCCTGGAGGAGGTTCATCCGAAACGCCGGGTTGCCGAACGGCTGGAGCACGATCGACGCGACCCAGCCAAGGATGACGTAGCTCGGGTAGCCGGTCGGGTGGGCCGTGCCCAGAAGCGGGCCGACGGTCTGGAACTCGGCTGTGTCCCAGCTGGCGACGCCCGGCAGGAGCGTCGGTATCACCAGGTAGAGAGTCACCACGGCCGCAGCGACCGGGGCGAGGACGGCGAGCACGACGTCCGGATCCCGCAGGCCGTCGAAGCTCACGCCGGGGGGTCGCCAACGCCCCCGCCGCGGGGTTTCGTCAGGCACGTCAGCCGTGGAGCTCATTGCGCCGGCCCGCGGGTCCTCGGCTGGGGCGAGGGACGCATCACCAGCCAAGCGCAACGCCCCAAGCCGTGCCCCAGAGATTGATCGCGACCGACGCGGCGACCAGAAGGGCGAAGGGCCAGAGCCGGCCGATCCGGCTCGCTCCCAGAGCCACGAGTATCAGGGCGAACGGCACGAAGTCGTTGCTGAAGCGGTAGCCGAACTGGACCCAGCCCTGGCTGAAATGCATCAGGTTGACGATGGCGATCCCGAGGACGGCGATCGTCGCTCCGACGGTCGCGCGGTCGAGCCTGCGCAGCCTGGCCGGCAGCCATGAGAACGGCGCCAGAAGGAAAGCCGGGCTCGTCAGGATGATGCTCATGCCGACCGCGTTGGGCATGGCCAGAGGGCAGCCGGTGTCGAAGAGACCGCGGGCGGTGCTGGTCACGCAGAGGGGGTCTCCCTGGCCAGGCAGGATGCCTCTGAGCTCGGGCATGATCTGGGGCCCCTGGAACAGCATGATCATCGCGTTCTGCGGGATGTAGCGCAGGTCCGTGATGGACCAGTCGGCGTGGTAGCCCAGCGGATAGCCGAGCTCGAGGCGGTACAGGTAGTCGTAGGCCGGATTGAAGAGATGGCCGCTCGTGGCGTAGGTGACCACCAGCAGGGTCAGGAGCGGCACCGCGGCCCCGGCCCCGGCCAGGAGGCCGCGCCGGAGCCACGTCCCGCCGCCGCCCACGAGGACCAGGAACGGGAAACCCGAACAGGATCGTAAGGCGGGCCGTTACGGCCAGGCCGAAGAAAATTCCCGCCGCGACCTGGACGGTCTCGGGTGCCGACAGGGCCCCCCAGATTCCTTCCAGGGTCCGGACGCCCGTGCTGCCATGGCGCCTGGACATCAACAGCAACGCGACCGGGAATACGGCCAGGATGGCGGCCAGGACGACATCGACAACTCCGACGGCCACGGCCGACCGTGAAGCGGCGATGAGAAGAGCCGTCCAGCCGGCCACGATCAGTACCGGAACGACGAAACGCGGCCAGGACGCCGGTCCGGCCGGCCATGGTTACTGCCAGCGCCGCCGCCAGACCGCTCATCGCCACTCCCAGGGCGGCCAGCGCCGCGACCGGCGTGCCCGCACCCGCCAGGACGAAGAGCAGCTCGCCGCAGATCGCCAGGGCGCCGAGCAATGCCACCGATCGCCAGCCGCCTCGCCACCCCGTGTTGCGGACGGCCGGGATCGCTTCGGCCAGAGCCCGGGGCTCGGCCGCATAGCGGTCCACCGAGAGCGCCAATCCCACAGCCAGGAGCAAGCACCCGACGGCTACGATGTGAGCCCAGAACCAAGTCGACCCGATGGCCGCGGCGTACCAGAGGACGGATCCGAGGCCCAGGAACAGTGCAGTCAGCCACCGGATCGCCGGCCGGACGGGCAGGTGGCCCAGCATCCAGTAGGCGATCCCGACGTCGACCGCGGCGAAGACCACGGCCAGCAACTGCTCGTTGGTTGCCATGTGCCACACCGCCACGAACGGCAGGAGGACCCAAGCCGGGAGAGGCGGGAACGGAATGATGCCCCGTCCCGTGTCCTGGCCGGCTTCACCCAGGATCGGCATCACGTCCTGGTAGCCCGGCGTGGGGATCGACGTCTGGCCGTCGAGCCATGACTGGGCCTGCAGTACGAAGTGCAGGTAGGGGTTTCCGCGACTCGGCTGGCTGATGAGGTAGAGCACCAGGCAGAGAGCCACCAGGCCCGCGCCCGGCCAGATCCACCCCCAACTGGTCGCGCCGTCCGTCGTGGTCTGTGTAGCCCCGGAGCCGAGGTCCGGCGGTCCTTCCGGGGGTCCGACCTGGGGTATACTCCGCTCCACTTTAACGCTCGCCCAGGAGGCCGAAGAGCTTGGCAGGCATGAGCTGGCGAGGGGACAGCCCACGGGGACGCGAGGCGACCGAAACGAGTGCCGCCACAGCAATTCCCGCCATCCTCGTTCTCCTGGCCGCCGGTCTCGCCCTCCGCCTCATCATCGCATACGTCATCTTTCCGGGGTCCGGATTCCCCAACGACCTGGGCGCATTCCAGGCCTGGGGCAACGACATCGCACGGAACGGACCGGTCGGGTTCTACGACCGGCAGAGCTTCATCGACTACCCGCCGGTCTACCTGCTGCTCTTGGGTGTCGTCAGCCTGCTGACAGGCGGGAGCATCGGCGAGGGCGTCAAGATCCTGCCGATTCTGGCGGACCTGGCCCTGGCGGGTGTCGTCTGGGTCATGGTCCAGGAGCTCGGGGGATCCGGTCGCCGCGCCCTGATCACCGCCGCCATCGTCCTCTTCAACCCGATCACCTGGTTCAACAGCGCCATCTGGGGCCAGGCCGACGCCGTCGGCTCGATCTTGCTGCTGCTCGGGCTGAGGGAGTTGCAGCGGGACCGGCGCGAGATCGCCTCGGGGCTCGCCGTGCTGGCGGTCCTGACCAAGATGCAGCTCGGAATCCTGGGTTTCGTGGTGGGGTTCGTGGTCCTGCGCCGATCGCTGGCGCCACGAACGGGCGGCCGCGATCCGGCCAGAGTCCTGACGTCGGTCGGCGCGGGCCTGGTGACGGGGGCGGCGGTCTGCCTGCCATTCACCGGGCTGGACTTCGCCGGCCTGGCCGGACGGCTCTCCTCGGCGGCCGGGCTCCTCACTATCGCGGTCGGGCTGGTGACTGCCCTGGGCGTCTTCTCTCTCGCGCGGCGTTACCTGCCCCCGGCCGACGCGGCCAGGCGGACGCTGGTCTCGGCGCTGCTAGGCGCAGGAACGGCCGTCGTCTTCGCCGGGATGGTGTTCGACTCAATCGCCAGCCACCTGCTCAACACCTTCGGCGAGTATCCATACCTGACGCTGAACGCCTACAACCCGTGGGCGCTTGTCACGACCGACACCGGCGAGGCCATGGATCGGGGCCTGAGCTGGATCCGCGACGCGCCGTTCACGGACCCGCGCACGGGCGCCACCGACCCCGGCTTCGTCTTCGGTCCGTTCTCGGCGACGTTCGTGACGGCCGCGCTCGGACTGGCTGTCCTGCTCGCGGCGGGGGCGGTCGTGGCGTGGACGCGGGCCCGCGCCGCGGATCGCGCGACAGTGGCGGGAGATGGGCCAGCCTCGGCCGCAGCCGCTGCCGCTGCCGGTGAGCCGGCCGAGCCGGCCGATTCTCGCGACCGGGCCTCCGAATTGCGCGGCCTGGCGGGTGCCTGCGCCGTGGCCGCCGCGTCGATCGCGTTCGTCGTCGGCGGCCAGCTCATCGCGCCGCTCTCCGCGATCGTGGTCGGAGACGCGTTCCTCATCGCCATCCTGGTCGGCGTGTCCGCCTGGGCGGCCTGGCGCGACGACAAGCTCTCTCTGCTGGTGGCCCTGACGATCCTGTCGATCGCGTTCTTCGTGGTGCCCACCCGGGCCCACGAGCGCTATCTCTTCCCGTTCTTCGGCCTGGGCGCGATTCTGCTGGCCCTGTCGTGGCGCTGGAGCGCGGTCTACGTGGCCCTGGCGGCGGTGAACTCGCTGAACCTGGTCGCCGTCCTCGTCCAATACAAGGGCATCCCGGCCGGCGACGGAGTGCTCGCCGGGACCGTGATCGACTGGGGGACCGGGCTCCAGACCGCCCGATGGTTCGATGGGATCATCTGGCCGATTGGGCTGTCGGCCGTGGTCACGGGCGTTGCCATGCTCTGGGCGCTTCTGCAACTCCGAGGCGTTTGCGTCGCGCGGCTGGCCCGCGAGGCTGCCGGCGCCGGCGAGGCCCCAGAGGACCTGGGCACAGCCTCGAGCGATGCAGCCGCCGGCAAGGGAGCAGCACGGGCTAAGGCCAAGGGGGTGGCCACCGCCGCGATGACGGCCGGCGAGGGTCCGCGGCATGCCGAGGGAGGCTCCTACGACTTCGAGGGCGCGGAAGACTGGGCGGACGAGGAGTACCTCGACCAAGCCGACCGGCCGGACCTGGCACCCCCCTGGATCATGTCCATCTGGCAGCGCCTGTACCGGCCTTCGAGCCATCCCGACAGGTCGGCCTCGCTCGACAAGGAGCCCCGAGGCCGCCTTGACAAGCTCGACCTGTGGGTAGTCGTCGCGCTGGCAGTGGCCGTTCTTTCGTTGCGTGTGTATCGCCTGGACGAGCCCATGCAGATGCACTTCGACGAGGTCTATCACGCTCGGACCGCGACCGAGTTCCTGCAGGACTGGCGCTACAACATTCCCCACGACATATACGAGTGGACTCATCCCCACCTTGCCAAATACGCCATCGCCGGCGGAATCGCGGTCTTCTCCGACGACAAGGTGGTCTCGACCAGCAAGCTCGGCGTCACCGTCGCGGACGTGGCGGTCCAGCCCCGCCTGCCGATCTCGCCGCTGGCGGATGCCAGCAACCCGAACGATCCGCGGTCGAATCGGGACGCCCGGTTTGGCGATCGCGTCTTCGTCGCGACGGGAGCCGATGTGCGGGTCTACGACCTCGAGAGCCGCGCCCTGGTCCAGACATTCAAGATTCCGGGGGCCTCGTCGCTGTCGGACGTGGGGCCTTCCGGTCTCCTCTACGTGGGCACAGCGCAGGGCCGGATCTGGCGCATCGACACCAACTCGCTCGACGACGTAAGGCTGGGCCTGGCCCAGGCCGCCAAGCCGGCCGCGGAGCTGGACGTCCAGACCGGGCTCGACATCGTCCACCTGTATACCGGCACGCCGCCGCTCCTCCTGGCCGTCGACGCCAGCGGCAACGTCGCCTCCGTCGACCTGAGCACGACCGGCGGCACACTCGTGGCGAGCGCGCTCATCCCCGGCGCGGCCGATTTCGCCGACCTGGGGACTGGACCGCCGGCGCTCACCGTCGTGCCGGGCAAGGTCGCCAACGCGGCCTCCGAGGCGCAGATTCTTGCCAGCGACGGGGCGGGCGACGCCGCGGCCATCGAGAGCGCGATGCTGGCCGCCACCTCCGGGCTGGAGGTGCCGCTGCCGGCGGGGAAGCTCTCCTCGCAGGCGGTGGCCACCATTCAGAGCCAGATCCAATCAGGCCAGCTGCCCGGCGTCGTCCTGACGGCCAGCAACCCCCAGGTGATGGTCGCCTACTCGAAGGGGATCGGGCTGATGGACGCCCGACACCTGATAGTCAACTCGATTCTCAAGACAGATCAGCCGGCCACCTCGATCGCAGTCAACCCGAACAAGGACCAGGATTCCTACGTTGCGGCCGGCGGCTCGGTCGTTCTCATCCGAGTCGACGTAACCGGTACGACGGGCTCGGTGACGCTCGACACCAACCAGTCGCTGCGCAAGATGCCCGGGTCGGTCAGCAAGGTCGTCTTCGATAGCGCGACCAAGATCGTCCAGGTTCTTGGGCGGGCGCCGGACGGCCAGAACTCGACCGTCTACGCGATCCAGAGCTGGACGGTCTACTCGATAGAGTCGAATGGGAACGCCGTCTTCTCGGACGCAAGACTGCCGTTCCAGCCGGTTGCCATCGGACTCGACTCGTCCCCCCAGCTGCCCGCCACGAACCGCGAGCAGCTGCTCGCGTTCTCTCCCGACGGCTCGATCGCGGCGGTCGACGTGGGCCAGTTCGCCTTCTCCTGGCGCATCGTGGGCGTCCTGTTCGGGGCGCTGATGGCAATCTGCCTGTACCTGCTGGCCCGGATCCTGTTCCGCAGGCGGAGCGTCGGGCTGCTGGTCGCCCTCTTCTCGCTGGTCGACGGGATGCTGTTCGCCCAATCCCGCATCGCCATGAACGACACCTACGTTGGCGGGTTCCTGTTACTGGCGTACCTGCTGTTCGCCCTGATCTGGCTGAACGTCTGGAAGGGCCGCCTCGCCTTCTGGCTGGGCATGCCGTTGCTCGGCGTCATCCTGGGCCTCGCCCTCGCCTCGAAATGGGTGGGGCTGTACGCCATCGCCAGCATAGGGATCCTGATCCTCATCCGATCCGCCCTGGGCCGCGTGATAGTCATCCTCGGGCTGGCGGCCGGCACGGGCATCCTCGGCTGGCAGGCCATCTCCGAGATGAGCTTCCAGCCGGATACCGGCAATCCGGAAGCCGTGATCCTGCTTCTCCTTCTGGGGGTGCTCGGTGGTCGCAGGTGGAGCGACCCGAGTCCTCGCGGCGCGTACCACTCCGGACAAGGTCTTCGTGGGCCTGGCCACGGCCGTGATCGCGGCGCTCGTTGCTCGGCAGCGCCCTGGCCTTTTCCCCCGGCTCGATCCAGAACGGAGCACCCAACTACACGTTCTTCATCATCATGCTGGTTGTCACGACTCTGGCCGCGGCCGCCAACGCCTATCACCCGATTGCCTGGACTCGAGAGGAGCTCTACTTCGGCATCGGGGCCCCGGTTGTGCTGGGTCTGGCGGCGCTGCTGCTGGGGTTGGTCCGCGGCCATCCGCTGATTGCTGTTCAGGCCGGACCGCTCGATTCCATCGATGCCGGCGCCTTCGCGATTGCCGCCGGCGCGGCGGCAGCCGCGGCCTTCTGGCTGGGCGGCCGGCTGGGCTTCGGGCCGCTGGCCCTCCCGCCGAGTCCGGACGATCCCGCGTCGTTCGCGGAGCCTCCCGCCCCTGCCCCCACAGGATGGCTGAGGCTGGGCTCGGGCCGCGGCCTCCCGGCGGTGTGGATGAGCCTGTGCGTGCTGGTCCTGCCGTTTGCGGTCTACATCGCGCTGTACGTCCCATGGGCCATGCCATGGCAGCCTCAGACAGAGAGCACCGGTGCGCTGCCGGTACTGATGTGCTGGCAGACGAATCCGGACGGACAGTGCGCGAACGCCTGGCCGGCCGGACACACCGGCCAGACGCTCATGGACCTGACCGTCAGCATGTACAACTACCACAACGACCTGCGGTCCCCGCACGCCGCCTCGTCGCCGTGGTGGGCCTGGCCGATGGACCTCAAGCCGGTCTGGTTCGAGAGCATCAGCTATGCCAACGACCAGGGCTCGATGATCTACGACGGCGGCAACCCGGCGGTGTGGTGGATGGCCATCTTCGCCATGGCCTTCCTCTGCTGGCAGGCGTTCAAGCGGCGGAGCCTGGGCCTGGCCCTGGTCCTGGTGGCGTTCTTCTGGCAATGGCTTTCGTGGTCGCGCATAGACCGGGCGGCGTTCCAGTACCATTTCTACACCGCGCTGCCCTTCTTCCTGTTAGGGCTGGCCTACTTCCTGGCGGAGCTGTGGCACGGGCCCTCGCGCAGGACGTGGCTGCTGGCCCGAGTCGCCGCCGCCGCTGCCCTGCTCTTCCCGACCGCGGTCTGGGCGCTGCGGTCCCCGCTGTGCGGCCTGGCTCGCGTCAGCACGGCGGACTACTTCGGCAACACCGCGTGCGGAGTGAGCACGGGTGACGTCCGGATAGACACCCGGATCTTCCTGATCGGCGTGGTCCTGATCGCTGCGCTGGCGGTCCTGGCGCTGGTGTTGCTGCGCCTCGAGCGACGTCAGGCTCGCGGCGAGGAGGATCGGTCCTGGGTCCTGCAACTCTTCGTGCCGGTCGTGATCGCCGGGGCGTTGCTGTGGTGGCTCGGCCAGAACGCCCCCCAGGACCTGCTCTTCAGAGCGGCGCTGCCATCCGACATGATCATCCTGTTGCTGCTGCCGATCCTGGTGGTGCTCGCGGCGATCGCCTTGCGCGCCCAGAACCCGCGCCGGTTCGTTCTGGGCGTCTGCGCGGTGGCGGTCGCGGCGTTCCTGGCTCTCTACCCGAACCTGTCGGCCCTGCCGATGCCGATCAACATCATCGGCGTCTACAACGGCCTGCTGCCGACCTGGCTGTACGGCTTCCAGTTCTCCGTGAACCAGCAGGTGGGGGCCCAGAATCCACTGATCACCTTGGCCAGCCTGGCATGCGTGGTTCTGGCCCTGGTGGTGGCCGTCATCGCGGGCTGGGCGGCGTGGGAGCGGCGAGTGGTTCTGGGCTACCGGCAGGCCGGGCGGTCCACGGTCGGTGCTGCCGAAATCGCGGGTGCCGCCGGAGGTTCGGGCGCGGCCGACGCTGCCGGCGACGCGTCAGCCGGCGGATCGGGCGACGCTTCCGGCGATAGGTCGGGAGAGCCGCCCGCACCCTGAGCCACCGTCGGAGCTCAGGCCCGGTCCGTCTCCTGCCCCGGCTCCGGGCCGCTCGCGTGGATCGCAGCCGGAACCTCCGCCCCAAAGCCCGGCGGAAGCTGGCCCTGAGCGTCGAGACGCCGGATGACGAAGCGGTAGTACTCCTCGACCTTGGCGGTGACCCGCTCCCAGCTGAATTGCTCGGCGCGTTCCTGGCCGCTGGCCCCCATCCGCGCTCGCAGCTCCGGACTGGCGAGTAGCTCGGCGATCCCCGCGGACAGTGCCTTGGCGTCGTGTGGCGGCGTCAGGATTCCCTGGCGGCCTCGCTGGACGACGCCCTTGTAGCCGTGGATGTCGCTGCAGACGATGGGCGCGCCGGCGGCCATTGCCTCGAGGAGGACGATTCCGAAGGATTCGCGTCCGGTGGCGGGCGAGACGAAGACGTCGGCCGTCCGGAAGAGCTGCGCCTTCTCGGCGTCGCTGACACGGCCGAGGAACTCGACGTTCTGCAGGCCGCGGGTCATCACGTAGCGGCGCGACTCTCGCTCCTGCGGCCCGGAGCCGACCACCAGGAGGCGGCATTCGACTCCGCTCTTGCGCAACAGCCTGAAGGCCTTGAGCAGGTGGGGAAGCCCCTTCCGATCTTCCAGGCGGCCCACGAAGAGGAGATTGGGTGTCCCGTCCTGCCAGCGCGCGATCGGGACCGCCCGCCGAAAGTGGCCCACGTCCACGCCGTTCGGGATCACCTTGTAGTCGCCCGGAAAGAAACGGTCGACGAAGTGGCGGGCGGCAGCGCTCACGGCGATGCGGCCGTGGAGGCGGCCGGCGTAGCTTTGCAGCGTCCGCTTGCCAAGCTCCATCGCCGGCGAGAAGCCCGCGTACGCATGGAACGTGGCTACGTTCACGCTGGTCGACTGGTGGAGGACCACCAGGGACAGGAAAGGCACGAACGGCTCGTGGAAATGGAGAATGTCGAAGCGCTCCCGCGCCAGGATCGCGTTGACCTGCGACACGTACCGCGGAGAGAGCGTGATCGTGCCCACCGAGCCGTTGCTGGGCACGCTGAAGCCCTTGCCGATGCGGATGATGTCGCCCTCCGACGAGCGCTGCAGACCGTGGCTGCTGGTCAGTATCCGAACGTCGTGGCCGCGCAGCCGGAGGTTCTCGTACAGGAAGCGGACGTGCTCGTTGACGCCCCCCGGGAGCGGGTAGACGTAGGGCGTGACCAGGCCGATCTTCACGCCGGCGGTTCCTCGGCCTCGCGTTGCTCGGCGTCGGCGGCCATCGTCCTCGCGTGTGCGCGCCCGTTGACGTCGTCGTCGGCGTCGCGGTCTCTCTGGATGCGAAGCTGATCGGTCGGGACTCCAAGGTCGCGCGGAGTGTCATCTCGCAGCAGGTTGCGCCGCCCCCAGCGCACGACGTCGCGGGCCTGTTTGCGGACCTGGCGCGAGTAGATGCGGGCTTCGCGCACGAAGCCCCAGTCGACGCAGCTGCCGGTCGTCGCTCCCCCGAGGATCGCCCGTCTGTAATCCTCTGCCGTCGACCCCGGGAAGTGGGTCCGGCCGTCGCCGATCGTGTCGAGCGTGTGCGCGTCGCTGTTGCCGACGAGAGGAAGCTCCAGCTCGGCCGCCAGTCGGGCGGTCGCCCCTCGCCCGTAGCGCCCCGCCGTGGAGGGGTTGAAGCCCTCGAGGGCATCCCAGTAGACGAGCGGGTCGGCCGACAGGTGAACGCGCATGATGGCGTGCTTGCGCATGCCAAGAGTGAAGGCCGAGAAGGGATGGGGGACGATAGCCAGCCCGCCCTGTTCGTGGATCTCGGCCACGGTTATCTCGAGGCGCTGGTTGCGCTTGAGCCGGTGCTGCAGGAAGAGGCCGAGCAGATGCCCGCTTCGGGTCGTGACCTCCTCGCCCACGACCACCTCCACCCGGCTGCCGCGCTCCTCGGCCAGGCGCTGGCACTCCACCGCGGCCTCGATGCGCTCGTGGTCGCTGATGGCAATCACGTCGAGGTCCGTGTGGAGCTCCACGTATTCGAGAATATGGGCCGCCGAGGCGGTTCCATCCGAGGCGACCGAATGGATGTGCATGTCGGCCTGGCCCACTCCCGACCGATCGCCCGGAGTCACGCCGTCGCTCCATTCCCGGGCTTCGGTGGCTCCAGGTCCGGCCAGATCGGATGGAACAGAGCCAGCCACTGCTCGGGGGCTTCCGCGATGAATTGTTCGAACATCCTTGCTTCCTGCCGTGCCATGGCGCGACCCCGTTCTCGCCGGTTGGCCCCCTCAGGGGCCGGAACCAGCCGCAGCCTGCCACGATAACGGCCCGGGCCGTCCCGTCGCACGGTGGACATGTAGGCCGGGGCGCCGGTCTCGGAAGCCAGGAAGGCCGGGCCGGCCGGGATCGTGGTGGCGGCTCCGAATAGCTCGACGTCCAGGCCGGCCCCGGTGATGTCCCGGTCCGCTATCAGGCCCACGGGCTCGTTGCGGCGGAGGGCCGCCATCAGCTCGCGCCCGGCCTCCTCGAGAGTCACGATGTGAACTCCGATAGTCGCCCTGGTCTTGAAGAGGTAGCGCTGGACCCGGGCATTCCTGATGGTTTCCATCGGCGCCACGATGGGCCCCAGGCGGCTCACGGCGTAGAAGCCGGGCAGCTCGATCGCGCCGAAATGCAGCCCGAGCACGATCAGGGCGCGCCGCTCCGTCAGCCACCGGTCGACGTCGTCCGGCGTCTCGACGAGGAGCCGCTCGGCCACGTAGCCGGCGTCGAAGCGAGGCGCGCGGGCGAGCTCCAGGTAGTAGTGGGCGTGATGGCGGAAGGCCGAACGGACGAGCGCCTCCAGGGCCTTCGGGTCGGCCGCGGCCCGGCGGTATTCCTCCGCTCCGGTTGCGCTGGTGGCCATCCATTTCACGATGCGACGGAGGTTGCGCCTGGCATGGTCGCGCCGCGATGGCGCAACAAGGTACTCGAGCGTGCCGGCCAGGTTCCCCAGGCGCCACAGCGGGCCCTCCGGCAGGCGGCAGACCAGCTTCCCGCCCGAGATCACCAGAACGGCGACAACCCAGTCGGACAGGCGGCGCCAGCGGCCGGGCCGGCGAGCGGATCGCCGGTCGACTCGCGGGGACGCCTGGCCGCTCACGGCTCTGCGAGTTGGGGCGGCTCGCCTTCCAGGCCGCTCGCCGGGGCCCGGCTCACGGCAGGGCCGGCCGAGGCCGCGTTCGGAGCCGCACCCCGTGCGTCGTTTGCCATCGCCGCACGGTTTCTGGCTTCCAGCTGCGCCGCCTCCTCCGCCAATTCGGGCCAGATGGGCTTGAAGTTGTACCACTGCTCCGGCGCAGGGGCGATGTGGCCCTCGAGGGCGGTTGCGATCTTCTGGGTGGCGGCCGCCAGGTCCGCCGGGGAGCTCGAGGCGACGTGGATCGGCTCGTCGGCCGCCGCCTTGAAGGTGCCGTCGGGCTGGCGGTTGATCGAGAAGGGCATGATGGCGGAACCGTGCCTTGCGGCCAGCAGCGCCGGGCCCGCCGGGAGCGTCGTCCAGGCCCCGAACATCTTGACCGGGATGCCGTCCGCCCGATAACCCCAGTCCACGAGCAGGACCAGACCCTCGTGGCGGCGGAGTGCTCCATAGACGCCGCGGAGGTTGCGCCAGGAGATCATCTTGACCCCCCAGCTCGTCCGCTGGCGCTCGAACAGCTCGTACAGCTCGCGGTAGGAGGAATCGTCGCCGACCACGTTGATCTCGAGGCCATGTTTGGCGAACCCTGCGGCGGCGGCCTCGTTGTTGCCCAGATGGGCGGCCACCAGAACCAGGCCTTTGGATTCCCTGTAGATCTCGAGGAAGCGGTCGAGGCTGGAGACTTCCAGGAGCTGATCGACCTGCTCCCGGTCCATCCAAGGCAGCCGCATCAGCTCCATGACGTAGCGGGCGTAGTTGCGGTAGGCAGCCCTGGCCATTCGGCCGGCTTCGGGGGACTTCGGCGAAACGCCCAGGACATGGCCGAAGTTGGCCCGCAGCCAGCGGCGCCGGGTAGGGCTGGCCGCGTAACCGATCATGGCCAGTGCGCCGCCGATCCGGTACGTCAGCTGGGCGGGAAGGTGGCCCAGAAGCCACGACGAAGACCGCCAGAAGCTGAGCAACGTCAGCCCGGCGACGTGGGTAAGGAGCGTTTCCTTCTTCTGGCGATGCGGAGCCTCGAACGTCTTCGTGGCCCCGTTACCGTTTGATTTGCCGGATCCGGACCCCCTCGGCCGTTCGGGGCGACCTCCCGTCGGCGCCGCCCCGTTGCCGTCCGTGAGCTCCTGCGTCACTTGACCTCGACGGCCGCCTTGCCGCCGCGAAGCGGAGCCGACTTCTTGACCTTCTTGGGCAGCGTCTCGGTGCCGACGAGGGTCTCGTTGTCCTCTCCGCGAATGAACGCTTCGACGCGGTTGAAGGCGATGTCGTCGTGTATCTGGATCGGCGGGCTCTTCATGAAGTAGCTGGCGGGCGCGACCAGGGTGCCGGCCAGATGCCGATCCAGTCCCAGGCGCAGGCAGCGAATCGCGTCGATCACGACGCCCGCGCTGTTGGGGCTGTCCCAGACCTCGAGCTTGAGCTCCGCCTTGAGCGGCACGTCGCCGAATGTCGTGCCCTCCATGACGATGTAGCAGTACTTGCGGTCGAGCAGCCAGGGCACGTGGTCGCTCGGGCCAACGTGGACATTGTCGGGATCGATGTCGTAGTCGAGCATCGAGGTGACGGCGTTGGTCTTGCTGATCTTCTTGGACTCGAGGCGCTCGCGCTCGAGCATGTTCAGGAAGTCGGTGTTGCCGCCGAAGTTGAGCTGGTAGGTTCGGTCGAGTCGAACGCCGCGGTCCATGAAGAGGCGGGTCAGGACGCGATGGCTGATCGTCGCCCCGACCTGGCTCTTGATGTCGTCGCCGATGACGGGCAGGCCCTTCTCGGCGAAGCGGCGCTGCCAGTACGGCTCGCGGCCGATGAAGACCGGGATGCAGTTGACGAAGGCGACGCCGGCCTGCAGGGCCTGCTCCACGTACCACTTGGTGGCTTCCTCGGAGCCGACTGGCAGGTAGCTGACGACGACGTCGACCTTCTTCTCCTTGAGGATGCCGACCACGTCGGCGGTCGGTCCGGGCGCCTTCTCGATGATCTGGGAAAGGTACTTGCCCAGGCCGTCGTGGGTCATGCCGCGCTCGACCTTGACGCCGAGGTTCTGGACCTTGTGGAAGACGAAGGTGTTATTCGGCTTGGTGTAGATGGCCTCGGAGAGGTCCTTGCCAACCTTGTTCTTGTCGATGTCGAAGGCGGCCACGAACTCGACGTCCCGGATGTGGTAGCCGCCCAGGTTGACGTGCATGAGGCCGGGGATGAAGTCGGTCTCATCCGCGTTCTCGTAGTAGTAGCGACCCTGGACGAGGCTGCTCGCGCAGTTGCCCACGCCCACGATGGCGACGCGGATCTTCTTGCCCCGTTCGGGCGCGCGGCCGTTGCCGCTTACCGGCGCCGCAGCCACGTTTGCGTGGCTCGCGTTCGCGGCGTCGCTGCTCAACTTCTCGCTCACTGTTCTCCTTGCTCCTCTTTGCGAAGCTGCGTACGAACGTGCCAGGTGCGCTGGATTGCCGTGATGCTGGCCGCGGCGAAGATCAGGCCGAGCGTCGCCCCCAGCCAGAGCTGGCCGCGAGCACCCGATCCCACGCCTCCGTCGAGGCCGGCCAGGACGAGGCCGATGGTCAGGACGACCAGTCGCTCGGCGCGAGGAGCGATCCCCACCTCGCCGTGCAACTTCAGGCTTTCCGCCTTGGCGCGGGTGTAGCTGACCTGGAAACTGGAGACTGCCGCGGCGGCGGCCAGGACCGCCCCCGCAACGAAGCCGGCGGCTGAAGCCCCGGCGACGATCCCTATGTAGACGACCCCTTCACCCCAGCGGTCCAGGGTGGAGTCCAGGAAAGCCCCGAAACGGGTCACCCGGTTCTGGGCGCGGGCGAGGCCGCCGTCCAGCATGTCGAAGGAGCCGCCGAAGATCACCAGGGCGGCCGCGGCGACCCACAGCTGGGCAGCGGCGGTGGCCGCAGCCACGGCCGAGATGCCGAAGCCGGCCACGGTCAGGGCGTTGGGGGTCAGGCCGAGCTTGCCGGCGCCGAGCGCGATCGGGGTGATGACGCCGCGAATTCGAGCGCGGGTCTGCTGGGAGACGAACGACTGGTCGCCCATCAGTGTGCCTCGATCTGACCGGCCGGGATCCCGGTCATGCCCAGAAGGGTCCGCTGGCGCTCGGCCACCTCGTCGAAGACGTTCGGACGCAGCTGGCAGAAGACCTCGCGGCCGGTGCGTTTGGTCTCGACGACGCCCGCGGCCTTGAGCCGCGAGATGTGCCAGCTCACGAGCGGCTGGCTGAGCCCCACGGTGTCTATCAGATCGCCGACCGTGGCCGGGCCCTCGGCGAGCCGCCGGACGATCCGGAGCCGGTTGACGTCCGCGAGGGCCTTGTGGAAGACGCGCAGCTCCCGCAGGTCGTCGGGCTGATCGACGATCGCGGCGACGGTCGAGCGGATGTGCGCCGGGGAAGGCAAGATGTGCGGCCTCTGCTGCATGGTGTCGTTTGGCCGCCTGTCCAGGCGCCTCGGGTGGGCGACCTCCGGGCAGACCTCCAGCCCACAAACGAGCCTTTATATAAAGGCGGGTTGATGCTAGACAGGCGGGACAGGGTTGTCAAGCGTCCTCCGCTCGCAAGTACCTCGCCACGATCCATACGCGGACCTTCACTACCAATGGCCCTGCAGAGCGGCGGCGGCGGACGGTAGCGTCTGGTGACTGCCGGGTCCGGCGGTCTGGGATGGCGGTTCGGGAGAGGAAGAAGCCCGCTTGGGCACCAGCGACGCGATCTCGAGTCCTTTTCGGCGTGCGGCGCCACTCCTGACCCGGCTGTTCGGGCAACGGGAGTGGATTGAGCGGACACCCCTGCCGTTTCGCCCGGCGTCAGGCGACGAGGTACCAGCCGCCGCCTGGTCCCGGCTGGAGGGATGCTGTGGCGAGCTTTCCCTCGAGCGCCTGCTTGTGATCCCCGGGACCGGGAAGCGCACGTGGATCGGCGGTCAGCTGGCGATGCACGCTCGCGTGATCGCCTTCGGCGCAACCGCCGTGGGGCAGTGGACGGAGGATGAAGGCGACGGCGTAGTCGAGAGCGTTCCGGTCGACGATCTGCTCGCGATCGATGACCGTGTCGTCCTCCTGCACGGGCGCCTGTTGCTCATCGGAAAGGCCGGCCGGCTGACCATCCTGTACAACGCCGTGGCGAGACCCCTGCTACGCGAGAGCATCCTCTGGCTTCGCCGCACGATCGCCGGCCCCGAATTCGCCACCCGGCCCAGCTTCGTCTGGATCGGGCCGACGGGCGAAGAGCGCCCGGATGGCGAGCTGCCGTACAAGTGGGCCTACCTGCTGACCTACCGTGACGATCTGCGCATCGACCCGCCGGCGAACGAGATGGTCGCGGTGGGCGGCGTGGTCGAGCTGACGCAGTCCCGCAAGGGGCCGGCCACGGGTCTGGCCGTTCTGGGGCCGCGTGAGCTGGTGGTTGCAGCCGAGCCGCCGGACTGGTTGGACACGGCTCGATACGGCGTCGATCTGACGGTGGTTCCGCGCTGTCACCTTCGCGACGTCGGCTGGAGCGGTGGCAACTTGCAGATCCGCTTGCGTGCGAGCGACGGAGCGGGGCCCACGGACGTAACGTGCAACGGCGCGACGGGCGAACCGGCGATCTCGCGGCCGCTGGACGGCCGCCTGTTCGAGGCCATGCGCCGGTCCTTCGGCGACGCTGTGGAGTGGGCCAGACCCTGACGTTCCTCTAGCGCCGCAAGGCGTCAGCTGGGAGCGCGGCCGGTCTGCCAGAAACCCTATCTAGGGTGTTGACTTGCCCGCTACACTCTTGGGGCCGGAAATGATACCGGCAATGATTACGCCCTGGTATCGAAGGCAGCGGGCGTTCGGCTACCAGAGCGGAAGAGTGAGGCCCGACCTCTCCGTCGCGGCGGGACCGTCACGCGTCGGTGAGTGCGGGCGCTTTCTAGCCTGAGAGCGAGAGGCGGCAGCAGACGTTGATAACACGCCTGTCAGTTGCGGACGCACGAGACTGGAGGAACGAAGGCCAACTTTGCGTGCACGATGCCCGGACGGTCTCCCTGGCAACCGCGCCCCAGAGCCTGAGAACCTCTTCGCACGGCCGTCCGATCGGTTCGGAAGTGGCCGCGACAGGCCCGACTGGGCGAAGCGGCTCGCTTTTCGCTGACCAGGTTGAGCTGGCCGGCGAGGACCTGCTCGAAGGCATTGGCGGACGGTCTGCCAGGATTGGCGTCTACACGACCTGCCCTAGCTCGCCCTCAGGAGGGATCAAGGACCCGCAAGCGATCCCGCTTCCGTCGCGTAGAGGAGCGTATGCGATAAGACCGAACCCCGGGTTGACGGACGTCACGATCAACTCACCCAAATCGGGAGATGGAGGAGATCGAGTAGATGAAACGAGCCCTGATTCTCATGGCGGTCGTGGTCCTCGCTGGTTGTTCCAGCACCACAGCCTCGCCCGCGCCGACAGCCACTCCGGTGCCGGCGGCGACCCCTGCATCACATTCTACCTCCGCCGCTGTGCAGTCCGCTGCGGCGGCCGCCGCCAGCGCGGGCATCGAGTCCGCCACGGTGACCGACACGACCGATGCCATCACTGTCTGGATCGACCAGCCTCGCCAGCCCGTCGTTGACGGCTTCAAGGCGAAGTACCCGCAGTACGCGAGCCTGATCAACTCGACCGTTGTCGACCGCGAGACGCTGCCGGCCAAGACCCTGCTCTTCAACAACACCGGCTCCGGCTGGCCTGACGTCGTCTTCGCCGAGCCGCGACTCGTCGCCCGCGTCTCGGATGCGGCGCACAACTTCCCGCTCGACCTGACCAGCCTCGTTCCGGCCGACATGCAAAAGCAATACGCGGGCGCTGCCAACTGCACTTTCAACGGCAAGGTCTATTGCCTCCGCAACGACCTCGCCCAGATGGTGACGTACTACAACGCACCGCTCTTCACGAAGTTCGGCTACACGGTTCCCACGACGTTCGAGGAGATGCAGGCCCTCAGCGACAAGGTCGCCAAGGACCATCCCGGCTACTACCTCGGCACACTTGGTGACGGCTGGACCTGGCTCTCGTACTTCGAGGCGAGCGGCTGCCCGTACGCCAACGTCAAGGACGTCGGAACCCTCCAGATCAACGTCAGCGACCCTAACTGCACCCGAGCCGCGCAGCTGATCGATCACATGGTCGCCAACAAGACCCTCTGGAACACTGACTACTTCACCGCCAGCTGGGTGCAGATCGCCAACAACAACAAGCTCCTGATGCTCATTGCGCCCATTTGGGCCGCACTCGGCACCTTCAAGGGCACCTACTACACCGACAAGACGACGCCCAGCCAGACCAGCCACGTGCTCGGCGTCGCCGCCCCGCTCAAGTGGGCTGCCGATGCCACCGCTCAGACCGCGGCCATGGGCGGCGCGGCCTGGGTCATCTCTCAGCACACCAAGAACCCGGGACTCTCGCTGCTCTTCGCCGAGTATGCGACCCAGGACCCGGACCTCTGGAAGGGCTCCTCTAACTTCCCGTCCTTCACGCCGCTCCAGCCGTTGTTCAACGCGACGGTCAAGGACGACCCGATCTTCGCAAGCGACCCGACGGCCGCCTTCGCGACGGCCGGGACACAGATCTCCGCCATGGGCGACAACTGGCCGCGCTTCGACCTGATCGCACCGCTCAACACCGTCGTCAAGGACATGTACAGCAAGAAGCAGACGATGGTGGCGACGTTGCCGGAGGTCACCACGGTGCTCACGCCACTCGCGGAGGCTCAGGGTTACAACGTCGTAACCCAGTAGGACTGGCTCCTCAGGCAACTACGGGTTCTATCGACCCAAGCGTGTGATTTCGAGGAAGGCGGCCCACACGAGGTCGCCTTCCTCGTCTCCGTCAGCAGAGGACCTTCCATTGGTTAGCGCCGATTGCTCCTGCCGCGTTGCCGTTGACTCGACGCTCCCGGCTCTCGCGCCTGTGGGTCGGTTGGCGGCGGCATCGGATCTCCTACCTGCTCGTCCTGCCCTACATCATCTTCATGGCGATCTTCGGCATCGGGCCGGCTCTGTACGCCCTCCTGATGAGCTTCTCGAAGTTCAGCATGGGCACGCCGCAGTACTTTGCCGCCGGGCTTGACAACTACAAGCTCGCTTACGGCGACGCCCGGTTCTTCCAGGTGTTCGGAAACCTCCTCGAGTTCCTGATCGTCTCCGTGCCGCTGGGCATCGCGTTCGTGGTCCTGCTGGCACTCCTCCTGGACATGCGACCCGGACGGTTCTCGTCCACGTTGCGTCTGCTGTACTTCATTCCTGGAGCAGTCACCGGGCCGGCGCTGGTCCTCCTGGTGATCTGCATCCTCGACCCGGGCATCAGCCCGTTCGGTCCGCTCTTCAACTACCTCGGCGCAACGAACTTCGACGCCCTGGTCTTTCCGGGAAGCCTGCCCTTCGTGTTCACGATCATGGGCTTCTTCTCCGGCGCTGGAATGTGGATCGCCATCCAGCACGGCGGGCTCCAGGGCATCTCCCCTGAGGTCCTCGAGGCGGCCGAGCTCGACGGCTGCAATGCCTGGCAGAAGGCGCTCTACATCAAGCTGCCGTTCCTGCGCCCGTACATCGTCTACCAGACGATCCTGATCTTCGCCCTGAACGTGCAGCTCTTCGTCGAGCCGCAGCTGCTGACTTCCACCTGGGTCCAGGCCAACGTGCCGCCCCAGTGGGCCCCGAATCAGCTCGCCTACTCGTACGCGTTTGACGTCGGCAACTTCGGCGCCGCAGCGGCCCTCTCGCTCCTGATGCTCGGCATCGGCCTCGCGGGCGCGTATGTGCTGATCCGATGGACCGGCTTCTTCAAGCTCGAGGCACAGTCATGACCGGTCAGACAGCGACTAACGAAAGGGCCCGGGGCAGAATGTCACTGAGACGATACGTCGGAGAGCTGGGGATCGTCGGGTATGTGATCCGCCTGGCAATCCTGCTGATCTTCGCTGTCTACTTCGTGGTTCCGCTGGTGTGGCTGCTGTTCGCGACCACGAGAGACCCAACCAGCCTGTACGGCAACTGGTTCCCGCTCACGTTCGGATCGATCGATCGACTCGTCACGTCCTGGACGAACATCATCGCCTACCAGAACGGCGAGATGCTCCTCTGGCTGGGCAACTCCATCCGATATGCCGGGCTATCGCTGACTCGGCAGCCTCGCGATCTGCATTCCGGCCGGCTACGTCCTGGCAATCGGCCGTTTCCCGGGCCGCAAGGTGCTCCTCTGGCTCACCCTGATCACGATGCTGCTGCCGGTGTCGGCAATGGTGCTGCCGCTGTTCCTCGAGCTGAACCTGGCCCACCTCATCAACACGCAGTGGGCGGTCGTTCTGCCTGCGATGTTCTTCCCCTTTGGCGTCTATCTCAGCTACGTGTACTACGGCTCCAGCCTCCCCGGGGAACTCGTCGACGCCGCCCGCGTGGACGGCTGCTCGGAACTGAGGGTCTTCTGGAACCTCGCGCTCCCGCTGGCCAGGCCGCTCCTCGGACTTCTGGCCTTCATCAGCTTCAACGCCAACTGGAACAACTTCTTCGGTCCCTACGTCATGCTGAACAACGACAAGCTCTACAACATGCCGGTTGGCTTGAACTCGGTCGTGGCCGGCGACGTCGGCGCTCCGTCCAGGCTTCAATCCCACGCCTGGAGCGATGTCCTTCGTACAGGCCGACGCCGCGATGGCCGCCTTGTTCATGATCGTCCCGGTCGTGATCGTCTTCATCTTCTCGATGAGGTACGTGACGAGCGGCGCGTTCACCGGCGGAGTCAAGGGTTGATATTCGATCCTCAGATCTCTGCCGTGCGGGCGGCCTTCCTCTGGCCGTACGGTGCGCCTGTCATGACGTCTGATCGACTGACTGCCGATCTGGCGTTCATCGGGCACGTGTGCTTCGACGAGGTGATCCCCTTCGGGGGCTCGCCGCGCGTGGCGCCCGGCAGCGCCGTGCTGTGCGGGGCTCTGGCAGCCGCGCGCATCGGCACGAAGGTCGCGGTCGTGACCAGGATGGCGCCCAAGGACGAGGAGATCCTCGAGCCGATGCGGCAGAGCGGGATCGCGGTCCACGTGATTCCGGCCGAGGACACGACCTACATGAGGGTCGTGCACCCCAGCGCCGATGTCGACGAACGCGAGATGTACCAGCTGGCCAACGCCGGCCTGTTCGCTCCGGCGGACATACCGGCCCTGGCCGTACGCCAGGTGCACCTGGCCGGCATCACCGACCAGGAATTCGACCTGGACTTCGTCCGCGGCATGAAGGCCCGCGGCTACCGACTTGTCGGCCGACATGCAGAGCTTCGTGCGCCAGGTCGATCCGGTCACGCGCCGGATCTCGTTCGGGGACGTCGCCGACAAGGCGGAGATCGTCGGCCTTCTGGACATGGTCAAGCTCGACGTCGTCGAGGCCAGGGTGCTCACCGGCACCGACGACCTCGAGCAGGCGGCCATCGCGTTCGAAGCGTGGGGCTGCCCCGAAGTACGTGATCACGCGGGCCGACGGGGTCCTGGCCCGTGTGAACGGCAAGACGTACTGGGAGCAGTTCTCCAACCGGAGCGTGGTCGGCCGGACCGGGCGCGGCGACACGACCTTCGCGGCCTACATGGCCCGCCGCCTCGACCACGACGCCGAGCGAATCGCTGAGGTTCGCGGCCGCGCTCGTCTCCCTCAAGATGGAGAAGGCCGGGCCCTTCGACGGAACCCTGGCCGACGTGCTGGAGCGGATGAACGCGAAGGCAGCCTCGCCCTAGGCCATTCCATCGCCACATCTCGCGCCCCGATCCAGCTCGCTCGACTGTCCTGACTTGCCGGAGCCAAATCATGCACATGCCCAAGACACCCATCAGCTACTTCCGCGGCGATCCCTGGACGATCGTCGAGGAGGGCTTCGATCCCGCCTACCAGCGAGTCTCCGAGTCCGTCTTCTCGCTGGCCAACGAGTTCATGGGCGTGCGCGGCTACTTCGAGGAAGGCTACAGCGGCGACCACCTGCTGGGCAGCTACTTCAACCATCTGTACGAGATGATGGACATCCACCACGACCAGGTGTTCAAGGGCTTCGTCACGCAGGGCGCGGCCATGATCAACGCGGTGGACTGGCTGTACACGCGCCTGTGGGTGGATGGCGAGCAGCTGGACCTGGCGAAATCGACGTTCTCCGACTTCACGCGCAAGCTCGACATGCGCGAGGGCGTGCTCACCCGCGAGTTCGTGTGGGAGACGGCGCAGCGGCAAGCACCTGCAAGCTGACCTTCATCCGCTTCACCGACATGCAGTCGACCCGCGCTCGGCTGCCAGCGCATCGTCCTGGAGCCGCTGGACTTCTCCGGCACGGTTGAGGTCCGCGTCGGCCTGGACTTCAACACGCACTACGAGATCGGCGCCGGCTGGGACCAGACCGGCGGCGGCGGAGCGCCAGCGGGCGGACGGATCATCAACTTCTGGCAGTGCCGGCGCAAGGGCGCGGTCGACGGCGGCTGGGCCATCCAGGCGGAGACGCTGCGAAGCGGCCACCAGCTGTTCTCGAGCTTCCGCCTGCAGGCCGACCAGCCCATCGAGACCTCCCTCGTGGAGGACGACAAGTTCATCGGCGTGGACTTCGCGCTGAGCGTCGAAGCAGGGCGTGGCCGACGACGGTCGACAGGATCGTGGTCAACGACTGGGCCAGGACGCCGGACGTCGACGCGGTGTGGGACCGCGGCCTCGAGCTGATGCGGCGTCACGCCGGCGCGACGTTCGACGGCCTGCTGGCCGAGCACGTCGCCGCCTGGCAGCGGGTCTGGGACGTGCTCGACATCGAGATCGACGGCGACCCGGACGTCCTGCAGGGCCTGCGCTTCTCCAGCTTCCAGACCTACCAGTCGTACCACGGCGAGAACGCCGACCTCAACGCGCTGTGCAAGGGCATGACCGGCGAGGTCTATTTCGGCTGGGTGTTCTGGGACAGCGAGATCTACACCCACCGCCTGATGATGTTCATCGACCCGCCCGCCGCCAGGAACCTGCTCCTGTACCGCTACCACCGCCTCGCGCAGGCGATGGAGCGGGCGCGCGCAACTCGACTGCGAAGGCGCGCGCTTCCCGTTCGCCACGATCACCGGGACCGAGGACTCCGGCACCTGGCAGCACGTGGACCTCGAGATCCACGCCGACCTGGCGGTCTCCTACGCCATCTGGCACCACGACGTGATCTGCGCGACAAGGAGTTCCTGTATCGCGAAGGCATCGAGATGCTGCTCCAGATCTGCCGCTTCCTGGCGAGCGCCGGCGGCTGGAGCCCGTCCAAGGGCGACTTCGGGTTCTACGGCGTCATGGGTCCGGACGAGTTCCACATGATGGTCAACCACAACTGCTACACGAACGTCCTGGGCAAGAAGACGTTCGAGTTCACGCTCGCCGTGCTGGACGAGATGCAGCGCGGAGGCGCCCGGACCTGTACCGCGAGGCGGTGGCGAAGACCGAGCTCGACGCCCGAGGAGCCCGAGCGCTGGGCGCGAGATGGCCGCGAAGATGCGCATCCCCAAGGACGAGCAGACCGGGCATCTTCGAGCAGCACGCCGGCTACTTCGACCTGCCGCACGTCGACCTCGAGCACTTCCCGCCGGACCAGATCCCGATCTACAAGAACTGGGCCTACGTCAAGATCTTCCGCTACAACATGGTCAAGCAGCCGGACGTGCTGAACCTGATGTACTTCTTCAGCCAGGACTACACGCTGGAGGAGAAGCGCGCCAACTACGAGTTCTACGAGGCGCGGACGATCCACGAGTCGTCGCTGTCGCCTTCGCTGCACGCGATCCTGGCGGTGGAGCTCGGCAAGCTCGAGGAGGCCTACACGTTCTTCTCGTACGGCGCCCGGATGGACCTGGACAACTACAACCGCAACACCGAGCAGGGGCTCCATGTGACGTCCGCCGCCGGGCGTGTGGGCCAGCATGGTCTTCGGCTTCGGCGGCATGCGCACGGACGGCGACGTCCTCATCCTCGCGCCCACGCTGCCGACGCAATGGCGGTCCTACCGGTTCCGGGTGCGCTACCGCGGCGCGCTGCTCGAGGTGCGTGTGGACGCAGGACGAGGTCGTGCTGCGGGGCTCGACGGCGGGCCCGTCACGGTCAGGGTCTACGGACGCGACTACGAGATCGATGCAGGCATCGCTGTCGACGAGGCAGCCGGTCGACCGTCGTGGCCGCGCGTGCACAGGCCGATCGGAGCTGCCGGGCTCAACGGTCGGACACGCGGCCTCGACAGGCCGGGCGGGACTTCCGCACGGCGCTAGAGTGTGTCGTGATCCCGGCGAGTCGGCCGTCGGAGACGGCCCTCGCGGCCGAGCGTGGAGAGGAGAGCATCAGATGTGGCAGCGCGCTCGCAGCGCTGGCAAGAACGACCATCGTCGACATCGCCGCGGCCAGCGGCGTCTCGGTCACGACCGTCTCGCGCATCCTGAACGACAAGCCCGACGTCGCGGACGAGACGCGCGAGCGGGTTCTGCGGGTCATGGACGAGATCGGCTTCGCCCCGCAGAACGCCTGGCGCCAGATCCGCTCCGGCCGGAGCCGGCTGATCGGCGTGTACGTGCCCCAGGAGTTCAACCCGCCCAACCTCCACATGATCATGTCCGCCGCCCTGGGCGTCGAGGACGCGGGCTACTCGATCAACATCATCACCCGCACCCTGAGCGACGCCGACCTCCTCGGGATCTTCCGCGGCCGCGAGGTCGACGGGATGATCTTCTCCGAGGTCCTGGCCGACGACCGGCGGCCCGAGCTGCTGCGCGACCACGGCTATCCGTTCGTCATGATCGGCCGCCGCACCGACAACACCGGCTTCACCTACGTCGACCTCGACCTCGACCACGCCATCGGCGCCGCGGTGGAGCATCTCGTCGGGCTGGGCCATCGTTCGATCGCCTTCCTCACCTTCAATCCGGTGATCCAGGACAAGCGGTACGCGTTCATGATGTGGGCGCTCGACGCCTTCGAGCGTGCCTGCCGGCGCCACGGCCTGAAGCCAGCTGCCGTGCCTTGGCGGGCTCACCCTCGACGAGATGGCCGCGACGGCTCGAGCAGATGCTGGACGAGCCATCCCGAGGTTACGGCGGTCATCACGCCCCAGGAGGTTTCGACGGTCGGGCTCCTTCGGACGGCCCAGGCGCGCGATCTGCGCATCCCGGACGACCTGTCCATCGTGGCGATGCTGAGCGAGATTCCGAGCGAGCTTGCCACGCCGCCCCTTACGACCATCGCGTTCCCCGCCGATGAGCTCGGGCACGCGGCCGCGCGCATGCTGCTCGAGATGCTGACCCAGGGTCGCCCGCCGGGGGAGCAGGTGCTGCTGAGGACCGAGCTGCAAGTTCGCGGCAGCACGGCTGTGCCTCGCAAGGGCGGGGCGTAGACCAGGCCGGTCAGGTTGAAGCCAACGGTCAGCTCGTCCTGAGGTGGCCGGCGAACTGAGGTGCAAGTTGGAGGTCAAGCGAGTCGGCGGCGGCGTCGAAGTGTACGTCGGGCACGAGGTCATCCGGATCGAGCCCTGGGGTCGCGACAGCTTGCGGGTCCGGTCGGCTCGTGGAGCCGTCGAGCCCGATCTGCCCGGTGCCCTTGGCGATGCTCCGGAGTCGGGTTCGGCGTCGATCGAAACCTCCGATGCCGCCGTTTCGATCGCCAACGGCTCGATCAAGGCGATCATCGCACCCGACACGAACGATTGGGGTTCCTTGCTTCTGCTGCGTTTCGTCCGCTCGGACACAGGCGAGGAGCTGCTGGCCGAGCAGCGAGCCCATTTCTGGTGGCCTGGACCGCGCGTCTTCTCGGCTCTCGGCGGGAACCGGTACCGTCTGGAGCAGCATTTCCGCGCGTACGAGGGCGAGCGCCTCTACGGGCTGGGTCAACGTCTCCACGGGCATCTCGATCAGAAGGGGATGGCCCTCGATCTGATCCAGCGCAACGCCGAGGTCTCGATCCCCTTCGTGCTGTCCAATCGGGGGTACGGCTTTCTTTGGAACAACCCGGCCGTCGGCCACGTGGAGCTCGGCGTCAACCGGACGAGATGGACCGCGGGCGCGGCTCGCCAGATCGACTACTGGATAACCGCCGGAGCGCCCTTCAACATCCTTCGCCGCTACGCGGACGTCACGGGCCACGTCCCGGAGCTTCCGTCATGGGCGACGGGCTTCTGGCAGAGCAAGTGTCGCTATCGAACCCAGGACGAGCTGCTCGAAGTGGGTCGCGAATACCATCGCCGAGGCGTCGCGCTCTCGGTCATCGTGGTCGACTTCTTCCACTGGTCGGCCCTTGGCGAATGGCGCTTCGATCCGGCTGAGTGGCCCGATCCGACAGCAATGACTGAAGAGCTGGCGGCGATGGGCACTCGGGTCATGGTATCCGTCTGGCCTCTCGTCTCCAGCTACAGCGAGAACTGCGCCGAGATGGCGGAGCGCGGCCTGCTGGTGAGTTCCGAGCGCGGTCTCTCGTACCTGACCGAGTTCCCCGAAAAGCGCGTCGGGTCCAACGTGCCGGTCTACCTGTACGACGCGACTAATCCGGAGGCGCGCGAATACATCTGGTCGAAGTGCCGGGCGAACTACCTGGACAGGGGCGTTGGCGTCTGGTGGCTCGACGCCTGCGAGCCCGAGATTCGACCGACCGAACCCTCGAACCTGTGCTTCCGTCTCGGACCGGGTGACGAGGTCATCAACCTCTTTCCGCGAGAGCACGCGCGAGGCTTCTACGAGGGCATGCGCGCCGCCGGCGAAGACGAGGTAGTCCTGCTTTGCCGCTCGGCGTGGGCGGGCAGCCAGCGCTATGGCGCCGCGGTGTGGTCGGGTGACATTCCGGCGACCTGGCAATCCCTCGCCGATCAGATCCGCGCCGGACTCAACATCGCGGTTTCGGGCATCCCATGGTGGACGACCGACATTGGCGGCTTCCAGGGCGGCGATCCCGCCGATCCGTCATATCGCGAGCTGCTCGTCCGCTGGTTCCAGTACGGGGCCTTCTGCCCGCTGTTCCGGCTCCACGGCGATCGCCTGCCCCGACAGCCATTCACGCCCGCCATGACGGGGGGTCCGAACGAGATTTGGTCCTTCGGCGACGAATCGTACGAGCTCATCTGTGCGGTGATTAGCCTTCGCGAACGGATCCGGCCGTACATAGACGCTCAGATGAAAGTCGCCCACATGGACGGCATCCCGCCGATGCGACCGCTCTTCGTCGACTTCCCCGACGATCCGGAGGCCTGGGCGGTCGAAGACGAGTTCATGCTTGGGCCGGACCTGCTCGTGGCTCCCATCACCTCGCTTGGTGCCCGTGAGCGCGACGTCCATCTACCCCCCGGCCGTTGGACCGATGCGTGGACCGGGGACGTGATCGAGGGCGGCAGAACCCTCAGCGCCGTGGCTCCTTTGGAGCGCATCCCGGTCTTCACTCGCGAAGGCGCCAGGGTCCCTGTCGCAGGCTAGCCCGACTGGGCGTGGCCTTCGCCGTCGACGGAGCCGGGCTCGTCCGCCAGTGCTCGAGGGCGGCAACCGCTCAGCCGGCGGGTGGTCTACGCCATGCCTGCGCCCGTTCGGCCGCCTCGGCCCAGCGATCGCTCGTGCGCGGCTCGTACGTGGCCATGACGACGGAGTTGCCCACGGCCGCGCGACCCTCCTCGATGCCCGCCAGCTCGCCCGCCGCGATCGCCTGAGCCATGACGTTCCCGAGCGCCGTCGCCTCCGTGGGCCCGGCGATCACCGGCACTCCGCACGCGTCGGCCGCCAGCTGGCAGAGCAGCCGGTTCTGGCTGCCACCGCCGACGATCCGGAGCGCCGTCGACCTGGCTGCCGGCCAGCTCCTCCAGCTCGTCGGAGCGTCATCCGATAGCGCAGTGCGAGGCTCTCCAGGCAGCAGCGCACGAGACGCCCCGACGCCCTCAGGGCGCCGGCTGCCCCGTCCGGAGGCAGAAGGCTCGGATCGCCGCCGGCATGTCGTCCGGGCTCAGGAAGTCGGGGGCTTCGGGATCGATGAGCGATCGGAAAGGCTCCGCCGTGTCGGCGAGCGCGAGAAGCTCCTCCCAGGCGTAGTCGTGTCCGTCTCGTTTCCAGAGGCGGCGACACTCCTGAAGGAGCCACAGCCCGGTCAGGTTCTTGAGCAGGAGGGTCTTGCCCGCGAGGCCGCCCTCGTTGGTGAAGCCGGTCGCCAGGACGCGCGACGTTGACCACCGGGCGCGGCATCTCCATGCCCATGACGCTCCACGTGCCGCTGCTGATGAAGGCGCTCTTCTCGTCGAGGCCGGGAATGGCCCCGACCGCGCTCGCGGTGTCGTGCGACCCTACGGCCACGACGCGAGTCGCTCCGCTCAGCCCGGCGTCGGAGGCCAGCTCGGCCCCGCAGCGAGCCGATCTCGAGTCCCCGGCTCGACCAGCGACGGGAACAGCTCCGTGCGGATGCCGAATCGGGCGATCAAGTCCGTCGACCAGGCCCGCGTCCGGAGGTTGAGGCACTGGGTCGAGCTTGCCTCGGTGTATTCGGCGCAGGGCCGGCGCTCCCAGCCAGTAGTAGAAGAGATTCGGCAGTGGCAGCAGCGTTCTGGCCGCCTCCAGCTCGGCACTGCCCGTCCTCACCATCGAGTAGAGCTGGAACAACGTGTTGATCTGCCACACCTGAAGGCCGGTGGCCTCGAAGATCTCGTCTCGCGGCACTCGCTCGAAGGCGTGCTCCAGGATGTCGTCCGTACGGCGGTCGCGATAGTGCCTTGGGTTCCCGACGAGAGCGCCGTCCTTGTCGAGCAGGGCGAAGTCGACGCCCCAGGTGTCCAGCCCGACGCCGTCCAGCTGACCCCCGCAGGTTCTGCTTGCGCGCGCGATTCCCTCGTTGATCTCCCGCCAGAGCCCCAGGACGTCGGAGTAGAGCCCGTCCTGGATGCGGACGGGACCGTTGGGGAAGCGGTGGATCTCGCTCAGGGCAAACCGCGAGCCGTCCCATTCACCCAGGACGACACGGCCGGACGAGGCCCCGAGGTCCACCGCCAGATAGCGCCTCGTCCTAGCCATCGAATCCTCCTCTCAGCGGCCGGACCCGCCGAGCCACGGTTCCGCATGCGCCGACCGATGTGCGAACCGTTGAGCCATCCAGGTCCTACAAGCGCCTGCCGTAGAGCGGGCCGAACGTCTCGCAGGCCCGGAAGTCGGCGCCTTCAAGATCCGCGGTGCCGAACGAGCTCCAGGCGCTCGGCCGGTAGACCTGCTCGGCGGGAACGTTGTGCATGTTCACGGGGATCCGGAGCATGGCGGCGATGCTGATCAGGTCGGCACCGATGTGGCCGTAGCTGATCGCGCCGTGGTTCGCGCCCCAGTTCGCCATGACCGAGTAGACGTCGTGGAAGGCGCCGGTCCCGGTGACCTCGGGCACGAACCAGTGGGTCGGCCAGGTCGGGTCGGTGCGCTGGTCGAGCGTTCGGTGGACGTGCGGCGGCAGCTCGACCGTCCAGCCCTCGGCGAGCTGCAGGACCGGCCCGACGCCGGCGACCAGGTTGATCCGGCTCATCGTGACGGGCATGCCGCCCCGCGACACGAAGTGGGAGGAGAAGCCGCCACCGCGGAAGTACTCGGTCGATCGCCGGGTACCAGGTTGTCGCCTTCAGGCAGGCTTGGGCCTCCGCCTCGCTGATCTCCCAGAACGGCTTCATCGCCGGCTGGCCAGCGTCCTCCATCTGCCCGGTGGCGTCGAGCGTCGCCGCGCCGCTGTTGATCAGGTGGATCACGCCGCCCGCAGCACGGCCCTCCAGCTGGACGCCCGTGACCCGCTTCACCGCCTCGGGGCTCCAGTACGTCCGCACGTCGGCGAAGATCTGGGGCCGGTTCGTCAGGACGTAGCCCAGCAGCATCGACAGCGCCGTTGAGGCTGTCGTTCTCGGTGGCGAAGACGTACGGCGCGCGGATGCCGTTCCAGTCGAACGACGAGTTGAGGATCGCCTCCATGAAGTCGCCGTTCGGGAAGTGGTCCGTCCACTGGCGCTGACCCTGGAAGCCGCCCAGGATCGCGTTGTGGCCGAGCGCCTCTTCGCCATAGCCGATCTCGGCCAGACGCGGGTTACCGGTCAGCAGGTCGCGGGCGATCATGGCCATCTTGACCACGGTCTCCCAGTCGCGGTCCTTCTGCTCGCGGCTGCGCTGGGTCTCGGGCTTGTTCCGATCCACGTCTTCGGGGCAGTTGGCCTTGGTCCAGGCGAGCGCCCGAGAGTACTCGGCCTCGTCGTAGATGCGCTCGTTCATGCGCCGGGTCAGCTCGCTCATGTCGATCGCTCTCGACGCGCATCCCCAGATAGCGCTCGAAGAAAGCGTGGTCGACGATCGAGCCGGCGATGCCCATCGACATGCCGCCGATGCTCAGGTACGACTTGCCGCGCACGATGGCCACGCCGAGACCCGCTCGGGCGAAGCGGAGCAGCTTCTCCTCCACGTCAGGCGGGATCGAGGTGTCGGACGCATCCTGGACATCGTGCCCGTAGATGCCGAATGCCGGCAGGCCCTTCTGCGTATGGGCCGCGAGGACCGCCGCGAGGTAGACCGCGCCCGGTCGCTCCGTGCCGTTGAAGCCCCAGACCGCCTTGGGCGTGAGCGGGTCCATGTCCATCGTCTCGGACCCATAGCACCAGCACGGGGTCACGGTGATGGAGACGCCGACGCCTTCGCTGCGGAAGAGCTCGCGCCGCCTCTGCCGCTTCGGCGACGCCGCCGATGCAATGCGGGGCTATGACGCATTGCACGGGCGAACCGTCCGGATAGCGCAGCTTGGTACTGAGCAGCGCCGCCGTGGACTTCGCCATGGCCATCGTCTGGTCTTCGAGCGATTCTCGAACCCCTCGCCGCCTCCCGTCGATGGCCGGCCTGATGCCGATCTTCGGCCAGCTTCCCGCGAAACGGGGCCGGCCGCGGTTCGCGTCGCTCGTCGTGTTTCCGTCGATGGACGACATCCTGAGCTCCTTCCCTCGGGCGACGATGGGTTGGCTGGTCGGCCGTGAGGCGTCCCGCGCCCGCTGGCGAACGAGAACTAATCGGGCGGGACGACACCTATCGTGAGCAGCAAATTGGCGTACACCCTGCGCTCGCCCGTTGCGATCGCAAGGGCGAGGTCCGGACCGCGCGCGGCGTCATAGAACTCGAATCGACCGAGAGGCTGAAGCTCGACACCGGGCAGCAGCTGCCGGAATTCCGCGAAGATCTTAGGCTCCGGGCCGACCTCGGGCATCATCACTTGCGCAGCCTCGATGGGGACGGATTGCACGAGGACGCGCGCCACATCGGTCACCTGGACCAGATCTGGGGCGAGATTCAGGAAGACGCGGCGCGCCGAGGGGTGCGATCTGGTGGCCAGCGGGTAGTTGCCGTCGGCGATCAGAATCTGCGCCCCGTGCCCGGCTTCGCCAAGCGCACGAAGAATCTCCGGATGGAGCAACGGGTTCTTGAGCACTGCGACCTCCTCACGTGGGGATCGACGACGTCTGGCTGGGTCGCTGCCAGCGGGCCGCTTGACCGGTGGCTGGCGGCCAGGTCATCGGGTGCCTCACCTGCTCGATGCAGGTCAGAAACGAACCATTCTCCGGGTATGGTCGTCGAAGCAGACCATCGAGACGTCGTCTGGAACGACCAGGCTCATCGTGGAGGCGGCGTGTCTGCTCGTCGAGGTCGGCGCCGCCGGCCTTCCCGGAAGTTGCACGAAGGGGCTCTCGCGAATGCCTCGAGAGCCCCTTCGGTCCGGTTGCCCGGTGAGTACCTGGTTACTTGTAGAGAACGGCCTGGACGTCGGCGTTGTTGATGGTCGTCTTGTCAGCCCAGAGGAAGCCGGTGTCGACGACCTTCGGGAAGCCGGTTTCGCCATGGATGGCCTTCATGGCGTAGACGACGCACTTGGCGCCGATGCCAATCGGGTTCTGCTGAACGGCGCCGTACTCGAGGCCGGAGTTGATCGAGTCGATCTGCTTCTGGCCGGAGTCGTAGCCGATGATCGTGAGCTTGGTCTGGTCGAGGTGGAGCTCGGTCACGGCGTTGAGGACGCCGATGATGGAGCCTTCGTTGCCGCCGAAGAAGCCATTGATGTCGGGGTTCGCGGCGAGCATCGACTTGGCGAGGTCGGCCGACTTGGCCTGGTCGCCACCGCCGTACTGCGGGCCGATGATCTGTGATGTTCGGGTACTTGGCCTTCATCTCGTTGATGAAGCCGGTGCCGCGGTCGATGCCGGTGCGGCTGGTCTGGTCGTGGATGATCACGCCAACCTTGCCCTTGCCACCGATGCTTCTCGCCCATCTTGTCGGCGGCGAGCGCGGCGGCCGCGACGTTGTCCGTGGCGACGGTGGTGAGCGGGATGTCGCTATCGACGCCGGAGTCGAAGGCGATGACCGGGATCTTCGCGTCCTTGAACTTCTGGAGCGTCGGGCCCGCGGCCTTGCTGTCGAGGGCCGCGAAGCACAGCGCAGCCGGCTTCTTGGCGAGCTCGGCGTTCAGCATGTCCATCTGGGGCTGAACGTCGGACTCGGTGTTCGGGCCCATGAAGTTGACGGTCGCGCCTTCCGTGGCGGCCTCGTCCTCGGCGCCCTTCTTGACGGCCTGCCAGAACTGGTGCTGGAAGCCCTTCGAGACGATCGAGATGTACGGCTTGCTGGCAGGCGCGCTGTGGGTGGCCTGCGTTGCGGCGGAGGAACTGCACGCGGAGGCCGCGAGCACTGCCACGGCCGCTAGGCTGAGCAATCTCTTCATCTAGTTCCTACCTCACTCCTCTGTACTGGGTTCTACCTCCTGCCGGGCCCTTATTGGGCCCAGCCATAAGGCCGACGGAAATGGACCTACGCCCGTTGACGGCGGCGCAGGTTGTCGATGTAGACCGCGGCGATCAACACGACGCCTGTCACGACGATCTGCCATTCCTGGGCAACGTTTACGAACTGCAGGCCGTAGGTGAGCACGTAGACGATGAATGCGCCGATGATGGTGCCCAGGATCGTGCCCTCGCCACCACTCAGGGAGGTCCCGCCGATGACGACCGCGGAGATGGCGCTGAGCTCGTAGCCGAAGCCCGTCGCGGGCTGTGCCGAGCCCAAGCGTGCGGCGGACAGGACGCCCGCGAGTCCCGCGAAGAGACCGCAGACGACGTAGACGAGCATCTTCCAGTTGGCGACGTTGACGCCGGAGAGGCGTGCCGCCTCCTCGTTGCTGCCAAGGGCGAAGGTGTACCGACCGAGGACCGTCTTGCCCAGGACGAAGGCGGCGACGATGGCGGCTCCGAACATGATGATGGCGATGTTCGGGATGCCGAACTCGCCCGAGAACTTGAGCCCGAAGAGGTTGCCCATCACGCCCGACTGGAACTCGGGGTTATCCGAGAAGTAGATGGGCCGCGTCTGGGTGATGACGAGCGAGAGTCCGCGCGCCACGTTGAGAATGCCGAGCGTCGCGATGAATGGCGCTATCTTGAAGCGGGCGATCAGCACTCCGTTGGCCAAGCCCATCAATCCGCCCGTGAGGACGCCTACCAGGATGCCGACCGGCACGGGCAGATGCTGGCTCGTGATGGCCACGGCCGTCATGACCATCGAGATTGTCATGACCGTGCCGACCGACAGGTCGATGCCGCCCGTGATGATCACGAACGTTTCGCCAAGCGCCAGAATGCCGACGACCGCCGTCGCGACGAGGATGTTGACGAAGTTCTCGAAGGTCAGGAAGTTCGTCCCGATGGCCACGCACCAAACCTGGAAGAAGAGGATCAGCACGATCAGCGCGCCGAACGCCAGGAATCGCTGGAAGAAATCGGCCCTGACCAGAGATCCGGATCGACCGGCTGGAATGGGTAGCCCTGGAGCCTTACTCACATCGAACTCCTGCTCTAGGCGGCTGCTTCGCGCTGCGTCGCGAAGGTCATGATCTTCTCTTGAGTCGCTTCCTCGGCGGTCAGCTCGCCGGTGACGCGGCCCTCACACATGACGACTATCCGGTGGCTCATGCGGAGCATCTCCGGCAGCTCGGACGAGATCATCACGATGGCCTTGCCCTCGTGCGCCAGCGCGTTGAGCAGGTGGTAGATCTCGCTCTTCGCCCCGACGTCGATGCCACGCGTTGGCTCGTCGAAGATCAGGATCTCGGTGTCGGCGGTAAGCCACTTCCCGACGACGACCTTCTGCTGCGTGCCGCCCGAGAGGTTGCGTGCCTTCTGATTCAGGCTCGGCGTCTTGATGGCCAGGCTCTTCACCTGGCTCTCAGCGGCCGCCCGTGTGAGCACCGTCCGGACAACTCCAAAGGGACTCAGGAACCGACGCAATGACGCCAGGACTATGTTGGTCTCGACGTTCAGACCCAGGGCCAGGCCGTACCTCTTGCGATCCTCTGAGAGGTATCCGATGCCGTGGCGAACTGCGTCGGTGGGGCTCTGAATGCGGACCCGCTTGCCGTGGACGAAGATCTCGCCCGAGTCGACGGGTCGGCACCGAATACCGCTCGCGCGACTTCCGTTCTGCCGGCACCGACGAGACCGGCGATCCCGACGATCTCGCCGCGATGGACGGAGAAGCTCACGTCCCGTATGGCACGTCCGCGGTTGAGGTTTCGGACCTCGAGGACGACCTCGGGATTGGTGTGCTCCGGCACCTCTGGCGCGGCCTCGAATATGGTGCGACCCACCATCATCGAGATGATCTTGTCGATGGTGGCGTCGGCGTGGGAATGGTGTCGATGATAGCGACCATCGCGCATGACTGTCACGCGGTCTGAGATCTGCTTGAGCTCCTGGAGTCGGTGTGAGATGTGGACAATGCCGACGCCCTCACTGCGGAGCTGGCGAGTGATGCGGAAGAGCTCGTCGATCTCCTTGTCCGTCAGCGCGGCGGTCGGCTCGTCCATGATCAGGATCGAGGCGTTGAACGAGAGAGCCTTGGCGATCTCCACCATCTGTTGCTGCGCGACACTGAGCGCCGAAACCCGCTTGCGGGGATCGAGGTGGAGACGAAGCTTCTCGAATAGGGCAGCCGCACTGATCGTTGAGAGCGCGATCGTCGAGCATGAAAGGAACTCGCCCCCGCGGCTCCCGCCCGATGAAGATGTTCTGGGCGACCGTAAGGTGCGGCATCAGGTTCAGTTCCTGGTGGATCATGCTGATGCCGAGGCGCTGCGCGGTCGCGGTGTTCGGGATCTCGACCTCCGAACCCTTGAACCTTATGACCCCGGCGTCGCGCTTGTAGACGCCGTCGAGGATGTTCATGAACGTCGACTTGCCGGCGCCGTTCTCGCCGACAAGCGCGTGGACCTCGCCCGGGAAGAGGTCGAAGTGGCAGTCGATGAGCGCGTGGACTCCTGGGAAGTCCTTCACAATGCCCGACATTTCAAGGAGCGGCTCAGCCACGAAAGCGTCTCTCCTGCAGCTCGCTATGACGGACGTTGCGCCCTGGGCTTGGGCAAGCCGGACGCTGATGACGGTAACATACGGCGACGGTTACCGGTAACATATACTACTTGTCAAGGCCGAGCACGCCATTCGCGCGGCGCCGGCACTGCCCGGACGGTCCCGCCGTGGCTCGCCGGACAGCCCCTGGAAGCACCGGCTGGACGTCAGACCCCTGCCGTTTGCGCGCCGGCGTAACCCCTCCGTCATGCGCGACGGCCTCGGAGACGCCTCCCGGCCAGCCTTGGCTTACGGGGCACTGCGGCGGTGCACTTGAGCGGCGAACGATCAACTCCCCGGGCAACAGGATCACCCGTCGCTTGGTCTTGTCCTTGCCTTCGAGCCGATCGAGGAGCAGCTCCGCGGCCTGGCGGCCAACGTCGTAGGCGGGCTGGGCGAGGACCGTCAGGAGCGGGTCGTCGTGCCAGTCGTCGGGCAGGTCGTCGAACGTGACGAGCGACATGTCGTCCGGTACGCGCAGCCCGCTCTCACGGAGCGCCCGCAGCGCGCCGAAGGCGATGAAGTTGTTGGCTGCGAAGATGGCCGTCGCCCGGGGCGAGATCGCGAGGATCTCTCTGGCCCGCTCGTAGCCTGCCCGGAGACTGAAGCTGTCGTACCGGATCAGGTTGGGGTCGACCTCGATCCCGGCCTCGGCGAGGGCCCGCTCGTAACCGACCACGCGATCTACCGACGTCGAGATGTTTCGCCGGCCGGAGATCATGGCGATGCGTCGGTGACCGAGCCCGATCAGATGATTCACGAGCTGGTAGGCACCCCGCACGGAATCGCAGCGAACCTCGTCGATCTGGCGAGCCGACACCCGGCGGTCGAGGACGACGACCGGGATGCTCTGCGTCCGCATGAGGCGGAAAGGCTCCCCGGAACTCCCGGCGGGAACGAGGAGCACGCCGTCGATCTGACGCTGCGCCAGCATCCGCAGGTACTGGATCTCCTCCGACTCGGACTCGTCTGTATTCGCGAACATCACCGCGTACCCCCGCGGGGCCGCAGCGTCTTCGACGCCCCGAGCAATCGTCGTGAAGAACGGGTTGGTGATGTCAGAGAGCACGAGCGCGATGGTCTTGGTGCGCCTGGACCGGAGGTGCCTGGCGACGGCGTTCGGCACGTAGCCGAGTTCCCCGACGGCTTCCTCGACGCGCCTGCGCGTCTCCTGGCTGGCGTAACCCGAGGCGTTGATGACTCTCGAGACGGTCATCGTTGAGACGCCCGCACGACGAGCAACGTCTCTGATCGTGATCATCGAGTCGTCTTCCCCTGGAGATCGGGCTGCCGTCTGACGCATCGCCGTACGTAGCTCGGCCGAAGCCGGCCGCGCACGAATTGACCGCTCTGCGCCGCGGTCGGCGAGGACTTGCTAGACGTTCGCGAGGACTAGACACAGCCCGGAGCGCAGTGATAGCGTTACCCTGATAACGGTATCACTGATAACGATATCACACTCTGTGAGACGGGGATCGACTCAGCGAGGCTCGGCGCGGGCGGTCCCGAAGGATTGAAAGGCAGGCAGCAAGATGGTCGATGGTCGCGACGTGGTGCTCGGAAAGGACATCGAGCGCGACGTCAAACCCGACGACCTCATCGTCATCGCCGGCGCCGGTGGCTTCATCGCCGGTTCGCTGACCCGCTACTTCCACGACCTCGGCTACCGGCGGATCCGGGCGATCGACCGCAAGCCGCTCCCGGAGTGGTACCAGCGCGTGCCCGGCGTCGAGTGCCTGTCGATGGACCTGAGCAAGGAGCCGAACGCCATCCGCGCCGTCGAGGGCGCGACCGAGGTCTACAACCTCGCCGCGGACATGGGCGGGATGGGCTTCATCGAGCGGTTCCGCGTCGAGTGCCTGCGCAGCGTTCTGATCAACACGAACATGATCGAGGCCGCCTACCGGGCCGGCGCCCGCCGCTACTTCTTCTCGTCCTCGGCCTGCGCCTACAACACGGACCTGCAGAAGAGCCCCGAGGTCCGGGCCCTCAAGGAATCGGACGCCTATCCGGCCATGGCCGAGCGCGGCTACGGCTGGGAGAAGCTGATCTCCGAGATGTTCTGCCAGGAGTACTGGGCGGAGCGCGGTCTCGAGACCCACATCGCGCGGTTCCACAACATCTACGGACCGCAACGGGACCTGGGACGGCGGCCGCGAGAAGGCCCCGGCGGCGATGTGCCGGAAGGTCATCGAGGCGATCGATACCGGCCGCCACGAGATCGACATCTGGGGCGACGGGACGCAGACGCGGAGCTTCTGCTACATCGACGACTGCGTCGTCGGCATCGACAAGATCATGCACTCCGAGAAGCTGATCGCCACCCCGATCAACCTCGGCTCGAGCGAGCTCGTCTCGATCAACGAGCTGGTGTCGATCGTCGAGGAGATCGCCGGTATCAAGCTCGAGCGCCACTACCAGCTCGACGCGCCGAAGGGCGTCGCCGGTCGGAACAGCGACAACACGTTCATCGAGAGCGTGCTCGGCTGGGAGCCCCGCACTCCGCTGCGGAACGGCATGGCGGCCACATACAAGTGGATCAAGGGCGAATACGAGGCTCGAAAGGCCGGTCGTGCGGTGGCGGTGGGCTGAGCCGTGACCGAGTCGTCTCCACCGTCGCTTCCGGGCACGGCCGCGGGCCGGCGCGTCCCGCGGCAGGCCGGGGGAACCCTCCGCGAGGCGATCGGCGGCTTGCCATACCGTGTCCAGCTCTCCGGAGGCTGGATCGACCAGCCATTCGTCTCGGCGCTGAACCCTGAACCGCCAGGTTCGATGGTCGTCGTATCACTTCAGCCCACCGTTCGGTTCATGGATCGCGCCGGCATGGCAACCGGGACCCGGGAGAGGGCACGTGCGCTCTGGGGAGATTCGCTGCCAGAACGGGATGCGCTCGATCTGGTCCGGGAGCTGTACGAAGCCGAAAACAAGGGCGTGGCGGAGCCCTCGGGCTCACAGGACATGTTGGGCTTGATCGTGCCCGGGATCAGCCGACTCGACTACGACGTGCGTGTCGACGGGGGCATCTTCCCGTGCCACGTCGAGTCGACGTCCGATCCCACAGTCGTCCGGTGGCTCGAACGCGTGCTGCACCTGATCCCTGTTGGGCCGCGACCACTGGGCTACAACCCGCTCGGCAGGAAGAATCTCGAGCCCGAATGGATACGGCGGCTCGCCCAGAGCGGTCGGGACTGCTTCGACGCGATCGTGGGTCGTGACGCCGCTGCGCTCGGCCGCTCCATGGTCGAGTGCACGCTGGCCTGGGATGCAATCCTGCCGGACACGCTCGAGCATCCGACTATCAAGCTCGACTTGAAGCGGCTGCTCGCGGAGTACCAGTCCACGTACGAAGGAGCGATGTACTCCGGCTGCGGCGGCGGCTATCTGGTCGTCGCCTCCGAGTCCGAGGTGCCGGGCTCGTTCGCGATCTCGGTGCGGACAGCCTAGGCGGCGTGCGCAACGTGATTCACGAGCGTGAACAGGGCGGCGAGCCCAAGCGCGTTGTTGTGTCCGGAAGCTTCGATGATCTTCGATCGGGGGACGTCCGATTCCTCCAGGAGGCTGCCCGGATCGGACCGGTACACCTCCGTCTGTGGTCGGACGCTCTTGTGGCGTCGACGCAAGGCAAGCCACCCGTCTTTCCGGAAGCTGAGCGGCGCTTCGTCACCGGGGCGCTTCGCTACGTCGCCGGGGTAAGCATCGTTCAGTCGCGCAGCTCCATCCTCCGCCCCGTGGCCGGCGTCCGGCCCGACGTCGTCGTGGTGCGCCCCAACGAGGACGATCCGGGGCAGCGGGCTGCGTGCGCGCGCCTGGGCATCGAGTACTTCGTGCCCGACGCCAGCTCGTTGAGCGGTTTCCCTCCGTGCGAGTTGCCGGACCCGGACGCAAGGCGCGTCGCGTCGTCGTGACCGGCTGCTTCGACTGGCTGCACTCCGGTCACCTGGAGTTCTTCCACGAGGCTGCGGCGTTCGGCGACCTCTACGTGGTTGTCGGCAGCGACCGCAACGTCCGCTACCTCAAGGGCGACGGCCATCCGCTCCACGGTCAGGACGAGCGACGCTACATGGTTCAGGCCGCGAAAGACGTCCATCGGACGTTGATATCGACGGGCTCGGGCTGGATGGACGCCGAACCGGAGATCGCCTCGATCGCCCCGCATTTCTACGTCGTCAACGAGGACGGCGATCAGCCCGAGAAGCGCGACTTCTGCCGGGCCCACGGACTCGAGTACGTCGTTCTGCGCCGGCGGCCTCATCGCGGCTTGCCGAAGCGGACGAGCACCTCGTTCCGCGGATTCTGATCGCCGGCTTTGGTCGATCGGCTGCCCACCGGTGCCGCTTTGTCGCAGCCGGAATTCGGAGCCACCCGATCGCGCTTACGCCACAGGCCGGTGATCCCGACCACGGGGTCAGGCGAGCGTCGTCTCGACTGCGAAGGCCCGGACGACCGATCGCATCTCGTCAGTCGTCAGCCC
>CAVUQZ010000011.1:0-10197 GCA_963743795.1 uncultured Chloroflexia bacterium
GCCGTGCTCCAGCCAGGCCGCCTGGTCGCACATGTCTCGGATGAGGCCCAGCGAGTGCGTCACGAGGACGATCGTCGATCCCCGCTTGCGCAGCTCGAAGAGGTGGTCGAAGCACTTGCGCTGGAACTCCTCGTCGCCGACGGCGATGACCTCGTCGACCATCAGGATCTCCGGGTCCAGCGAGACGGCGACCGCGAAACCGAGGCGCACGAACATGCCGCTCGAGTAGATCTTGACCGGCGAGTCGATGAAGTCGCCGATCCCGGCGAAGTCGATGATGCGGTCCATCGCCGCATCGATCTGCTTGCCGGACAGGCCCAGGATCGCACCGTTGAGCCGGATGTTCTCGCGACCGGTCAGCTCGCCGTGGAAGCCGGCCCCGAGCTCGAGCAGCGCGGAGACGCGGCCGTTCACGATCGACGCGGCCGCTGGTCGGCCGGTAGATGCCGGCGAGGACCTTGAGGGTCGTGGACTTGCCCGACCCGTTCTGGCCGATCAGGCCGAACGTCGTGCCGCGCTCGATCTCGAACGAGGCGTCGCGCAGCGCCCAGAACTCGCGTGCCTTGGGCGCCCGCCCGCGAACGAACCGCTCCTTGAGGCCCGTGCGCCGCTCCGTGTGCAGCCAGAAGCGCTTGGACAGGTTCTCGGCCCGGATGGCGAAGTCGCGTCATATCGCTTCACCGATGTCCAGGCCGCGGCGACCGGTAGACGAGCGACGCGCGACCGCCACCGCGCCGGCGGCCCAGGCCGACCAGCCCAGCCACGTCCAGACGCGGGCACCTTGAGGTCGTAGGCGAGCCCGCGCAGAGCACTCCACGAAGACCGCGAGTCGGGTTGAGGCGCACGATCGTCCGCAGCGGGATGCCGATGCCAGGTCTCGGGAACGAGATCGATCTGGTAGATGATCGGCGTCAGGAAGAAGAGCAGCTGCAGGGCGACGTTCACCAGGTGCGCCAGGTCGCGGTAGTAGACGTTCAGGATGGCCAGCGACACGGCGACGCGAGGCCACGAAAGTGACGAAGAGGGCCACCCAGAGGGGGAACAGCAGCCACGTGAGCCCGACGTTGCCCAACAAGAGCGAGTGACAACGGCCGAGGATGCTCAGCTCGATGGCGGACTGGACGAGGATCGCCGTCGACGCCCCCGAGGATCGGGGCGTAGGAGGGGAAGTAGACCTTCTGGAGCATCGGCCCGTTGGCCAGCAGCGTCGGGATCGACGACGTTGATCGCGATCAGGAAGAAGGACCAGGGGATGAGCCCCGCCAGCAGCCAGACCGGGAAGAACCCGGGCTGGCCGTTCCCGAAGTCGGGCGGCGCGACTTGAAGATGACGGAGAAGACGAGGCTGTAGGTGAGCAGCGTCGCCAGCGGCAGCATCGAGCGACCACGCCCAGCCGAGCGCCGTGCCCTTGAAGCGCGACTTGAGGTCGCGCTGCGCGAAGTTCCAGATCAGGGATCGGTAGCTCCAGATCGACGCGCGGGGTCGCGCAGAACTGCTCATGCCAGCTCCAGCGCCGAGCTCAGCACGGCCCGCCACGACAGTTCGGAACGGACGCCCGGATCGGAGGCGATCGGCCTGAGCCGTCGGACGACGTCCCTCGCCCGGGCGGCGGCCTCGAGCGGGCTGGCGCCACGATCGAGCACCTGCCTCCAGCGGGGTCTGCCCGCCCCGGTCTGCAGCCTGCCTGTGCCCCAAGAGTCTGCCCGTCGTGGACGCGATATCTGATCACCGGCTCGTTCTGGAGCACCAGTCCGTTGCGGGCCGCCGCCACCAGAGTCGCCCAGCGGTCGTGAAGCCAGCCTCGCGGGACGGGGGTCATCAGCCGACCAGTCTCAGCGGTCAAGGCCGACGCGGCGCCGGTCACAAACGGTCGTCGAAGAGCCGCGCGCATGCGCCCTGCCGCGTCCAGGGCAGCCCAATCCTCGGGCGGCGGAAACGAGTCGCGAAGGCGGCCGCCGATCGGGTCTCCGCATTCGTCGATCAGCAGGCCATCGCCGGCCACGAGCAGTCCGCCGAGGAAGCGTCGCAAGATCTCTCGCTGGCTGGCGAGCCTGTCCACGAGCCACTCGTCGTCCTGGTCTGACAGCAGGACGACCTCGTACTCGGACACAGCGGCCAGACCCCGTGGAGACGTTCGCTGCGACGCGACGTCTTGAGGTTGGCGATCGCCGAGCGAGTCGACCGCGGATGATCTCCATGGGGATCGGCGACCGAGCGAGCGAGTCTCCCGAGGATCGTCGCTGGTCTCGTCGGTGGAAGCGTCGTCGACTACCACGACGACCGCGGGTAGGAGGCTCTGCCGGAAGATCGACTCGCACTGCTGACGGATGAAGCGCTCGCCGTTGTGGGTCACCATCACCGCGGCCGTGTCGGCTGCGACCTCCATCCGTCCGGACTACCTCGCTCGTATCTCCCATCGACGAGGCTCGCCGCCACGATGGCGATCGGCGAACGCTTACGGCTGTCGCCGGTGTCAAGTATGCTACACGGCCCATCCGGTCGGCGCGGCTCGGCTCACCGGCGCGGCTTGGGCCCTCTGCCGAGAGAGCCGCGGCCACTCGGCCGCGCAACGCCGCGAAGTACCAGTGCAGGTAGTGGGGCAGCCACTTGCGCAGCTTGAAGTTGCTCTTGCCGGCGGTCCGGTCGCGCCAGGTCGTGGGGACCTCGGCCAGGCGCCGGCCGGCCAGCGTCGCCTTGACCGACAGCTCGAGCGCCAGCTCGAAGCCCGGCCGTGCTTTCGATCGTGACCGAGTCGAGGAACCGGCGGCTGTAGAGCTTGAAGTTGTTGGTCGGGTCGTGGATCGGCACGCCGGCGAACCAGTGGAGGCTGAGCCCGGCCGTGCGGCTCATCAGGCCGCTTGAGTGAGCGGCCCGCCGATCTGGTGGCCGCCCCGCATGTATCGACTCGCCGGCCACGACGTCCGCGCCGTCACGGGCCAGCTCCACCATGCGCGTCCACGACCTGCGGCTCGTCCGAGCCGTCGGCCATCGAGACCAGGACGTACGTTGCCCGCGCGACGCGGCGATCCCGGCCTTCATGGCGTTGAGGACGCCCCGGCCGATCTCGTTGCGCATGCGGCCGGATCGCCGGCAGCTCGGCGGCAAGCGCGCGTACGACCGGAACTGTTGTGTCCTCGTCGAAGTCGTAGACGACGAGGATCTCGCAGCGACACGTGAATGCCGGCAGCCAGCGCCCGGAGGACGGGCGCGACGGCCTCGCCCTCGTTGTAGACGGGCAGGACGACCGAGAGTTCGGGGATTCCACTCGCCGAGTCATGGCTGAGCCCACGGCTGGGGCGCCGGATCCGTTCGGCCTCGGCCGCGTCCTCGGCCAGCCGCCCGAGCCGCGCGTCCATGGCGACCAGCGAGATGGCTCCGGCCGCCGCGAGCGGCAGAACCGTCATCGCGTGGGCGAGCACGGCCAGCGCCAGAGCCGGCGACGCCGCCACGCCCAGCGCCTGGGCGGTCGCCGCCGCGGCAAGCTCGAAGGTCCCGACGTAGCCCGGAGCCGATGGCAGCGCAGTCCCCAGCACCGTGACGGCCGCGATCAGGAGAGCGGCCGCCGGACTCACCGAGATGCCGATGGAGCGCGGCCACCAGCCAGAACGTCGTCGCGTCCAGCATCCAGCAGACCGCGCTGACGATGGCGGCGACGACGATGGCCGCGGACCGGCTGGGCCGGTCGATGCCGCTGGCGAAGTCGTCGAGGCGCACCAGGATCGGCTCGAGCTCTGGCGGCGACCGGGGTCCGGCTGCGACGAGCCGCCGGGCGAACCGCACGAGCAGTCCCAGACCGACCACGACAGGCCAGCAGTGCAGTGCCGACGCACCCGACGACGGCCACGACGCGCGGTGGCCCGGACGATCCAGTCCGGGCGCGTCGACGCCGACGGCGGCGACGAACGCGACGACCGCCAGGGTGGCCGTGTCCACGATCCGCTCGAGCACGACCGAGCCGAAAGCTTCGACGGCGTCGACGTCTTCGCGCCGGGCGACCAGGTAGGCCCGGATCGGCTCGCCGAGCCGAGCCGGCAGGACCGCGTTGCCGAGGTAGCCGACGAGCAGCACCGGCACGATCCGCGTCAGCGGCAATCACGCCCTCCGTGCGCGGCGCGGCAGCAGCAACCCGCCAGCGGAACGACCGAAGCAGGACCTGGGTCGCGATCACCGCGAGACACAGCAGCGAGGGGAACCGGATTCGCTCGTGAGAGTTGGCTCGGCCGTGGCACCCAGGTCGACCGACGCACCACGACCCACAGCGCGACAACGCTGACCAGCAATCCGATGATCCGGATGCCGAGAGTTCCCGCCTGCCGCCGGTGTTCATGCCGCTCGGCCTACGCTCGCCAGCGGTCGAGGTGACCCATCTAGATCCGTCCGGCCTCGAACTCGCCGCGGATCCAGGGGATGACCTCGTCGAGCATCGCGTCGAGCGTGGTCGTCGCTTCGAAACCCAGCACTTCGCGCGCCTTGCGGACGTCCGGGACGCGCATCTGGACGTCGTGCTCGAACGGCGGGTCGGTCACGTAGCTGAACGGCCGCTCGCCGTTGATCTTTCGCCAGATCGTCTCAGCCAGCTCGAGCACGGTCGTGCTCTGGGCGGTCGAGAGGTTGAAGTCGTTGTTGAGCGCCTTTGGGCTCTCCATCGCGAGGCGGATGCCGTGGGCCAGGTCGCCGCCGTAGGTGTAGTGGCGGACCTGGTTGCCCTCGCCCAGGATGTGGAGCGGGTCCTGGCCCTTGAGGACCTTGGCGACCAGGTCGGGCACGACGTGGCTCATGGCGAGCTTGACGTTGCCGGACATCACGTCCGCGTCGCGCAGGGCCCGGCGCTCGCCGATGCCGACGCAGTTGAACGGTCGCAGGATCGTGTACGGCAGCTTGTACTGCTCCCAGGCGCCCTTCGCGAAGTACTCGGAGGCGAGCTTCTGGAAGCCGTAGGTCGAGACGGGCGGCGGGCTGGTCGAGCTGGGCGCCTTCGGGAGTCGGGAAGACCGTCGATGACTCGAAGACCATCGAGGACGAGATCACAACGATCCGCTCCAGGTGGCCGTTCTTGCGGGCGTCGATCGCCGCCCGGAAGGTGGAGGCCAGGATGCCCTCGTTCTCGGCCAGGAGGTCGAAGGCGAACTCGTGGAAGTAGCTGATGCCGCCGATCATGGCCGCGGCGGCGACGACCTGGTCGCAGTCCGCGGCCAGCTCCCGGACCAGAGCCTCGTCCTTGGCGTCGCCCTTGACGAACCGGTACCGCGGGTGGCTGTCGTAGCTCTTGGCCGTCAGGCCGTACTTGCTGAAATCGTCGAGCCCGACGACTTCGTGGCCCGCTTCGAGAAGCTCCGGGACGAGATAGCCGCAGATGAAGCCGGCGGCGCCGGTTACGAGAACCTTCACGTGTCCTCCCTTGTGACGGCGCTAGAGGCGGATCCCGCCGAACGCCCCCCATATGTCGACCAGCTCGCGGTCCCCGAGTTCGGCGCCGCGATAGGCGCGATGGGGAACGCCGACGACCAGGATCTCCGCCTCGGCGATCACCTGGTCCAGCGGCACGAGACGTGGATCCTCTACGTACGGATCGGTACACAGCACGTGGGCACCCGACCACACCAGCAGCTTGCGCAGCTTGTAGCTGAGCGACGAGCGGATGTCGTCCGATTCGGCCTTGAAGGCCATACCGAGCAGGCCGACGGTCCGGCCGCGCAGGCTGCCGTATCGCCTCACCATTGCCTCGACCATGTAGGCCGGCAGGCCCTCGTTCACCTGCATAGCCGACTGGCCAAGCGGGAAGTGGTCGGCCGTGAAAGCGGCCAGCTGCATCGTGTCCTTGAGCAGACATGGGCCGGCCGCGAGTCCCGGCGACGGCAGGTCGGCCGCTCGTGGGTAGTCCGTGCGGATCGCGTGCTGGACGTTGCCGTAGTCGACGCCTGCCGAATGGGCGATGGCGAAGAACTGGTTTGCCACGGCGAACTTCATGTAGCGCCAGGCGTTGGTGAATAGCTTGGCGAGCTCGGCCTCCTTGGTCGAGACTCGAATGATGTCCGAGGTCAAATGCCGGAACAGCTTCTCGGCACGATCACCCGCCGTGGTGTCATCCGATCCCACTATCTGCGGCAGGCTGGACAGCTCCTCGAGGGCGTGCCCTCGGCGATCCGCTCCGGGCAGAAGGCGACATCAACGTTACATGCCCGAGCACCGAACTCGCTTTCGATGTACTCGCTGGTGCCCGGGTAGACCGTGCTTCGGAGCATGACGAGGGTCCCCGGCTGCAGATACGGGGAAGATCTGATCGATCGTCCGTTCGAAGACGGTCATGGACGGGTTGAGGAACTCGTCAATCGGCGTGCCGACGACCACGATCACCTGGCGCGTGCGACAGAGCATCTCGGCCGACGCGCTCAGCTCGAGGCGCCCGGTCGGAAGCAGCTCGGCCAGGAGCTCGTCGGCGCCGGCTTCCAGGAACGGCATCTCGCCACGGCCAATCCGCGCCAGGGTCGCCTCGGCGATGTCGACTATGCCAACTCGAAGACCGGCCTTGGCAAAAGCCAGGCTCAGCGGTAGCCCAACGTGGCCCCCGCCTCCCAGGACGACTAGGTCGAGGTCGACCTCGGGCGATCCGGAGGGCGTGGGCATAGCGACCTTCTCGGCAGTCATTCCGCCCTCAATGCTGAACTCAACGATCCTGTGGGGCTGTGCACAGACTCTACCAGGCCAGGCCTCCTCGGCTCAACGTGGCGAGAATGCTGTCCGCTGCCCGTTGTGTGCCGCCTACCAGTACTCATCGCCTCCTTTCTCACGCGGCCATCCCGGCTATCCTGGGCGAACTCGACGCACGGAGACGTAGTCGTGAAACTGGGCATCTCGACCGGCCGCCTTGGGCAACGCATCTGGACCGTCCACCGGAACGTGGTGATGGCCGTCAATGCGATCGTCATAGTCGTCCTCCTGGCGGCGGGGGGAGCCTTGATGGTGGCCGGGGCTGGCGGCATAGGGCAGGCGGATCCCTCCCCTGCTGCCTCCGCCACGCCGACGCCGACGCCGTCGCCCACAGCGTCGCCGACCGCCTCTCCGACCGAGGAGCCGACGCCGTCACCCTCTCCGACCGTCGACCTGAACCCGACCCCCATTCCAAGCGGGTGGGTCTACAGCGACCTGGACGGCGTGGCCGCGCCACCTGACCGGGCTCACAGGCTGCCGCTGGCGATCATGATCGACGACAACAGCGTCGCCCGGCCGCAGTCGGGCTTCAGCTCGGCCTCGATCGTCTATCAAGCCATGGCCGACGGTGGCGAGGATCGCTACATGATGATCTTCCAGGAGTGGACCGCGTCGGATATCGGTCCGGTGCGGAGCGCCCGGCCTTACTTCGTGTATTGGGTGGCCGAGTACAAGGCCCTCTTCGGCCACTTCGGCGGCGACGCCATCTCGCGCCTCCAGGTAATCCCGGCCATGTCCAGATACATCTACAACATGGACGACCTGAACGGGGGATCCTGTCCGTATCGCCGGATAGGCACCCGCGCCGCGCCCCACAACGCCTACACGACCTCGTCAGAGCTGATCCGCTGCTCGGCAAAGCGAGGCTACCCGGCGACGTATCAGAGCCTGCCGGTCAGGCCCTTCGTCGACGATACGCCGCTCCTCGAGCGGCCGGCGTCGCAGACGATCACGATCCCGTACCGCACGGGTGCTATCGGATACCAGTTCGATCCGGCGACGGATTCCTATCTGAGGTCCATCAACGGAAGCCTGCAGATCGATGCCGCCAACAACCAGCAGGTCGTCGCCCGCAACATCGTGGTCATGTTCCAGTCCTACACGATCGCGTCCGGGCTGGACGAGATGAGGCCGTTCGTGGGCAACGTCGGTTCGGGCAAGGCCATCGTCTTCAAGGAGGGCAAGGCCATCGCCGGCACCTGGAAGAAGACGTCGAACACGGCTCTCACCCGTCTCTACGACTCCTCCGGCAAGGAGATCCCGCTCGTGCGGGGTGAGATCTTCATGCAGAGCGTGCCCATCGGGACTGCCGTCACCTACAAATAGGCGGTCGATCCCCTACTGCCCGCAGCCGGCCGGGACGACTCCCGGGAGCCCGTAGTAGCGGCTGTCCGAGCCGAAGAAGGCCACCGAGAGGTTGGCGACAAGCGCCAGGTCCAGCCGGCTGGTCCAGGCCCCGCCCGTGGTCGAGGTTGGGGGATGGTAGCTGTAGGGCGGTCCGAGCACGCATTGGGATATCGAGGTGACGTTCTGGGCCACCGAGACGTAGTCGCGAGCGTTCTTGAGCGGGAAGTCGGTGGCGATCGACTTGCCGGCCTGGGATATCAGAGCGCCAAGCTTGGGCAGGACGGCCGGACTCGCCACCTTCCGCTCCAGGGCCACGAGGACGAGCTGCTGGCGGCCGGCGCGCGTGTAGTCGCTATCGCCCGCTCCCTCGCGTGAGCGGACGTACTTGAGCGCGTTGTGGCCGTCCAGATGGACGGGACCCGCGGGCACCTCGGTCCCGGTGAATGGGTCGTCGACGGCTCGCGGGTTGTCGATGTCCACGCCACCGACGGCGTCGACCATGTCCCTGAAGCCTTCCAGGTCGACGGCGGCGTAATAGTCGATCGGAATGCCGACGAGGAACCCGATTTCCTTCTCCAGCGTGGTCATGGGCGGATCGGGAGACTTGAGCGATCCCCTGGCACACGGCCGAGTAGAGATCGTTGATCTTGAATGCAGTGCTCACGTAGCCGCCGTAGTAGAGGTCGAAGTTGGCCGTGTCCCGGGGCACGCTCACCAGCGCCACCTTTCCGGTCGTGGTGTCGATGCTGACCACCATCAGGGTGTCCGTGAGCAGGTGGGCTCGGCCGGTCATGAAGTCGGTCCCCACGGCCAGGAACGTGATCCGGGTGGGGTTAGGGGTCGGGGCAGCCGTGGCTTCCATACCCGGTCCGACGCCCGCCGGGTGGAATTCCGAGGTGTCTGCCGGGGTCGGCGTCGGGACGGGCGTGGGCGTGCTGGTCGGGCCGGCGGTGGGGGTGGCCAGCACCTGCGCGGCAAAGAACTGGTTGTTGGCGGCGATGTCCAGGTCCGCCTGACGAGCGATCCACGCGTCCGCCGCCACGAAGGCGTGGGTTCCCACGGTGGCCGCCAGCAGAGCGACGACGATGCCTGCCTGCAGGACGCGGAAGCGCAGGGGCCGTGGCGCCGAGAGGAAGGCGTGGGCGGTGGACACGACACGCAGCAGGCCCGCAATGACCACCAGGACGGCGACGGTCAGGGCATAGCTCTCGTCGAGCATGCTCGCGGCCATCCACCACAGCCCGTGGCTGGCCTGCTCCACCACCCACACGGCCAGAGCCAGCGTGGGCAGGGCGAAGACGGCCGCCAGGACCCGGCGACCCAGGAACAGCTGGCCCAGGCCGGGCCACAGAAAGGAGAGAGTGGCCGCGACCAGCGGCGAGCGACGGCGCACGACCGGGCCAGCGGCGGAGTCCAGGTCGGCGACTGTCGGTTGCGTTTCAGTCCCCACTTCGATGCCGGCCGCGAGGCCGTTGCGGCTTGCGTCGCCTGTGCCGTGCCGGCGGCCGTTCCAGCGGCCGGCCCTCCATGGCAATGCCAGGCCGGCCGGCTTCCAGACGCGCACGGTCAGGCGCCGGTTTGCATGCCGGTCGTCGTCTCGCGACCGCGACTGCCCTGGACGGTCACGTTCAACGTCTCCGCCGGCCCGGTGACGGATCTGTCGCAGACGCGAACAACCCCCCAAGTCATGCCCATGGCCCGATTATCCGGCCGGGTACACCCCGCGGGAAGGGGTCGATTTGGCCCTGTGCTCCGACACCTTCGGCAGCAAACGCTAGCTCTGGCAGGGGGCCGGCGGGATCCCTGACCCGTAGTAGCGGCTATCCTGGCCGAACATGTCGATCGACAGGCCGGCTAGCAGGGTCATGTCGAGGTAGGTCGTCCACTTGCCGCCCGTCGTAGAGGTATCCGGGTGGACGCTGTAGGGCGGACCGAGCACGCAATTCTGGATGCTCGAGACGTTCTGAGCGTAGGTGACGTAGTCGCGCGCCGTGCTCAGCGGGAAGTCGGTTTCGATGACCTTGCCGGCCATCGAGAGCAGTCTGGGGAGTCTCGCGAGGCCGGTGGGGCTGACTACCTTCTTCTCGAGAGCTACCAGGAGAGCCTGCTGGCGAGCTGCCCGCTTGTAGTCGCTGCCTCCGC